>CAVPFO010000005.1:0-3041396 GCA_963703805.1 uncultured Acidobacteriota bacterium
CAGGCAGGACGTGCAATTCAAGACCTGCCTGCTTCCTCGTGACTATTCTTTGTTGGCAGAACTCCAAAGTCACTGGAAAACCGTGCTGAAAACGGTTTTCCTCACGGTTTTCCTTTCGGTTTTCCGCACCCGCCAACCCTAAGACACCAACAACCAACGGGAACGAAGTCCCGAGCACAGAACGGGGACGCGGGAAAAATCGCGAAAAGGGCGGGAGCGACCCCGCCTAACGGACCGCTTCGCGGCCCTGGTCCCTTCGGGCTTCGGGGGTCGCTCCCTCCTTTCTCCATTTCGCCCAAAGCTCTTGCCCGCGTCCCTCGAACCGTTCGAAAAACATTCAGAAAAGGAGATCAATGATGTCCATCATCAAAAAGCCAGCCGAGCCACCCAAATCGTCTCGCTCGAAGTCCAGATTGAACAACCCATTCTCGACACACTCGACCGTTACGCGGAATTATCGGGACGAGCCGGGAGCACATCGTCCATCCGCTCTCCGGCTCGTCTTCAAAAAGGATTACGACTTCAAGCGTTGGCTCCGCTCACAAAACTTCATCTGACTCCCAAGCGACGCCTCGCACGGCGAAGAAGTCGTGATTCAACGCATTCTCAACTCGAAGAACTTCATTGCGTTCCTTCTCGCTTCGGCAACAGGTATGACTTTCTACTTCCTGTTGCCGTTTCCAGAGGGGAACTTTTTCTTACGCCTGATCGCCGTCAGGGCCCCACTCGTATATTCGGGCGCGAAGTACAGCTACATCGTCAATGCTGTTTACGACGCCTTACATCATCCTTTCGATTCTTCTTTCCGGCTTGTACATCTTCACCCTGAAGATCCGTAAGCAAGTCTCTCCGGCACGATTGCCTGCCTATCCTGAGGCACGACACCGGGATAAGCTCTTCCTCGTCGTCGGTGAGGTGCACGACCAGCGCAAGCCGGTCCCGGCTGAGAACCCGCACTGGCTTACGATCCCGGAACGTGGCCTCTACACCGGCATCGCAATCTTAGGAGCGGTGGGCACTGGCAAGACGAGTTGCTGCATGTATCCCTTCGCCGAGCAACTCATCGCCTACAAGGCCCAGGACGAAGCGAAGCGCATAGGCGGCCTCGTACTCGAAGTGAAAGGCGATTTCTGCCACAAGGTCAAAGGAATCCTGGAAAGGTATCAGCGAGCCGAAGACTACATCGAAGTCAGCCTGCACTCGGAGTACCGTTACAACCCCTGCACAACGATCTGGACGCATATGCCCTGGCCTACAGTATCGCGGCTCTTCTCAACAACCTTTTCGGTAAGGGCAAAGAACCGTTCTGGCAGCAGGCTTACACGAACCTGGTGAAATTCATCATCCTGCTTCACAAAGTCGCCTACGACTACGTAACGCTGTTCGACGTGTACGAATGCGCGATCTCACCCGAAGTTCTGGAAACGCGGATTGAGGAAGCGGAGAAGAAGCTTCGAAGTTCTTCATCGAAGTGACGCCGGAGACCTACACGGCATGGGTAAGCGACCTCAAGGCGTTCCTTTCGAACTCGACAAACCGAACAATGTTTATCGGGCCAAGGCCATCACCGAACTGTGCGACATTCTGCGAAACAAGAAGATTCCATTCCAGTTCAATGCAGATTCATCCAGTGACCGAGACTTTCGCAAGTGGGAGCAGCTCGAAGCCGTGAAGCGGTGGTTTCATTACGACTGGCAACGTATCGAGCCGACGCTGCGCACGTCATTGTGGAAGGCATCTCCGTCTTCCTTTCTCTGTTCGATGACAATCCCGACGTGAAGCGGACGTTCTGTCCGCCGTCGAGTGCTATGACCCGGTAGCAAATGCGGATCACCGATACGGGAAGCCTATGCCTTCGTTTACATGGCTTGTTGAGACTGGCAAAGTATGCGCCCTGAATTTTCCCATCGGCATGAATGCCGGTCTCGCCAAGGCTCTCGGCGTGATGATGAAATTGGATTTTCAAAGGGCAGTACTCAATCGCGTTCCAGAGATGGAAACGAACCGAGAGCGATATTCCGCCAAGTCTTCTTCATCTGCGACGAATACCAGCACTTCGCCACCGTCGGAGAGAACGAGCCCACTGGCGACGAAAAGTTCTTCAGTCTCTCGCGGCAACCGAGGTGCATTCCCATCGTGGCGACACAGAGCATCAGTTCGCTCCACTCCACGCTGCCGGAGACACCTGGCGCTCCTTGCTTCAGACCTTCCGCACCAAGATATTTCTAGCACTGTCAGACGACTTCTCCGCACAAACGGCAAGCGAGTTGTGTGGGAAAGAGGATCGACTCAAGGTCAGCTACAACTTCTCCGAAAGTGGCCACGATGCCCGCGTGAGCTTTCTCTCAGGGAAAGCTATCTCGAATCGCGCCAACGTAACGGCATCGAAAAGCTACAACACCCACACGGACTACCGCTTTGACATGAAGACCTTCACGCAACTCAAGAACGCGCAGTCAATCGCCATCGCATATGACGGCCTGAATCCAATGCCGCCGATGTTCTGCTATTTGAAGCCCTACTACAACGATGTAAACCGTTCGTATTTCGAGCAACTCGCCAGTGGAGAAATCTAATGCTCGGTTTTGAAACTATCCTCCCATTCTTGCGGCCCATCGAGCATCTGATCCGCGATGACTCCATAAGCGAAATCATGGTCAACGGCTCGGCTCACGTCTTTATTGAACGGGCTGGCGTACTTCAGGAAGTGCCTGACGTCACCTTGAGCGAGAAATCTTTGATGGTAGCCGTCAAGAACATCGCACGTCGGCTTGGCGACGACATCTCTGAACAGAAGCCCATCCTGGACTCCCGGCTGCCTGACGGTAGCCGCGTCGCAGCCGTAATTCCGCCGTGCACATTCATGGCGTCACACTTACAATCCGTAAGTTCAACAGTCGCCATTTCACGATAGAAGACTTGGTGAAATGCGGAAGTATCGACGCGATTCTCGTCGAACGTTTGAAAGCCTACGTCGAAAGGCGTCAAAACATCCTCATTAGCGGCGGAACCGGCACAGGCAAAACAACACTCTTGAACGCCTTGGGAAAGCTCATTTCGGACGACGACCAGATCCTCCTGATTGAAGACACGTCGGAGATTCAGCTCGAAAAGCCAAACCTCGTTCGCTTCGAGGCTCGCCAAGCACAGGAAGGTCTGCCGCTGTGACAATCCGAGACTTGCTGAAGGCGTCACTTCGGCACCGGCCTGACCGCATCATCCTTGGTGAAATTCGCGGAGGAGAGGCCTTCGACTTACTTCAACTCCTCAATACAGGACACTCGGGGACACTCTCCACAGTTCACGCCAGTTCCGCTCAACAAGCTATCTCAAGATTCACGAGCTGCGTTCTACAAAGCGGTGTTGAACTCCCGTATCGAGCGATTAAGAACAACATTGCTGATTCGCTCAATATTGTTATCCACGTCGAGCGCCGACCTGGCCGCAAATATATCTCCGAAGTTCTCTTCATCAACAAATACGACCCAGATGCTGACCTATTCGAGCACGTAACGTTGTTCTTGGCCGAGCAGGACCACGTATGAAGGATCCGATTCACGCAAAGAAAACCTACGGTTTGCGAAATACTTCAGAACGCTCGAAAACCAGCCTGGCACTATGACTGCATAGGACTCGAAATGTCTGTCATCCCACAAGACCAGTTGAAAACTGAATCCTTCGGCGGAACGGGAGGAGAAGTCCGTGCTAACATTCCTCCCCGAATCCGGCAGAGCCATGACCCAACGAAAGGGAGGGACATGGCTCGCACACGTTACCAGTACGGAGAAATAGTGGTTAAGCACGGCAAAGCGCATGACAGCTATATGGGACGGTGGAAAGAGGATTTCCGTCTGTCGAATGGCCAGATCATCCGAAGAAAGCGTTCCAGGGTCTTCGGAATCGTCGGAAGAATTACAGAGAAGCAGGCCAAGAGGCAGCTCGACGGCATCCTTTCCCGCGTTAACGACCCCGGATATCTCCCCGAATCAGCCACGACGTTTCAGGCTCTTGCTCAAGAGTGGGGCGACCAAGCGTTCCGAGAGATGAAACCTTCCACGGTTTTGAATATGCGTGGACATCTCGCGAATCACTTGCTTCCTTTCTTCGGCAAGCGGCAAGTTCGGGAAATCACCACACGGGACATTGACACGTTCCTATCGAAGTTGGCTGTCAGTCGTAAGACCAAGAAGAACATCTTCAGCACGCTCAAACTCATCCTGAAGCAAGGCCGGGCATGGGGAAACGTGCGGGAGAACATCTGGGAGTCAGCCAAGAAAATTGGAAAGTCGGAAACAGAAGTACGCGCCTATTCGGATGCTGAAGTGGAAGACATTCTCAGCAGGTCAACGGGAGCGGTGAGGTTGTTCTACTGGCTAGCCGTTGAAACCGGGATGCGGGCGGGTGAACTGTGCGGGCTTCGTGTTTGTGACGTTGACCCAAACAGAAAACTGCTTCGCGTCCGTCAAGCCGTATGGCGCGGCAAGGTCCAGTCTCCGAAGACGAAGAACGCAATTCGGGATATCCCCATCCCATTCCAGATCGTGGATGAACTCAAAACCCACATTGGAAACCGGGCTGAAGGATTCGTCTTTACCACGAAGAACGGCACGCCGTGGAATTCTGACCTTGTGTTGAAGAGACACCTGCGCGGGAAGCTGAAAGTTACGAACGGTCATTTGCATATGTTCCGACACACGTTCGCAACGCGGCAGCTACAAGCTGGGGTCCCAGTGACTGTGGTGTCCAAGATTCTGGGGCACGGCAGCATTTCAACAACTCTGAACATTTACGCACACGTCTTGGCTGAGCACATGGAGCAGTTTGAACGTCAGCGTGCTCGAATTCTGGGCACTTATCGGGCACCTGACGTGGGTGCGGTTGCAGAAGAGCGGCAAGTCGCGTAGTATCTATGGCGCGGGGTGGAGCAGCCTGGTAGCTCGTCGGGCTCATAACCCGAAGGTCGTTGGTTCAAATCCAACCCCCGCAACCAAATTCAGATTTCACAGGCCGGGCGCCAGAGCCCGGCCTTTTTTCTTCTACTGGCCAGCGCCTAGAACGCTGAAACATCGGACCGTCACCTTTCAATATCGCGGATGGTCGTGGGGTTTGCGGAAGTACCGTAGAAAGAGAAGCAACTTGGGTTGTGGCGCCCTGCAACCATCCGAATTGTTTAGTGCTACCCTTTCGTTTTGAATTGATACGGAAAGCCGCCTGACGTGGATGCACGCCTGCCTTGGGCGTACCAACCGACTCCAACGTCCCCACCAGCCAATCCTCTACTTCTGTGTTTTCATTAGATTGGGGATCTGCTTTCGCTCAAAGCTAAACCCAAGAGGTCAAAAACAATGCATTCTGGCACACGTTTGGCACAGGGACGCGCCTGCGCAATACGAATTTATCACCCCTTACGCGCTTGCGCGCAGAGACTGGATATCCCGGATCGGTGGCTTTCCGAAAAAGCGCTTGTATTCGCGATTGAATTGGCTGGGACTTTCGTATCCGACCTCAAAAGCCGCGCTTGCCGCGTCGAGTTCGTCGGTAAGCATCTTCTGCCGAGCGGCGTGCAAGCGCAGCTGCTTTTGGAACTGAAGCGGGCTCATTGCTGTGAGTCCACGGAAGTGGTAATGCAGCGTCGATCTGCTCATTCCCGCCATGCTTGCCAGTTCATCCACCTTCAGCGGTTTGTCGAAGTTCTCGCGCAGCCACGTGACAGCCTTTGCCGTTCTATAGCTTTGGTCGCCAAGAGTCGCGACCGAACGCAGGCGATCTCCCTGCGCTCCTTGGAGGAGCTGGTAGATGATCTCGCGCTGTAGCAGCTTGCCGAAGAATGGAATGTCCTCCGGTCTTTCGAGAAGATCCACCATTCGACAACATGACGTTAGCAATTCGGCTGTTGCATTGCCCAGCACCATGCCGCGTGTTCCAACAGGCGGTGAAGGAATCTCCACTTCCTCTGTGTGGAGTACATCGCGAACAATTCCCATGTCGAGCTTAAGAAAAAACGCTAGATACGGCGTCTTAGCGCTAGCTACGATCACTTGACTGATGATCGGCAGTTCGACAGACGTAAGAAGAAATTTGTCCTTGCCGAATATATAGCTCTTCTTCGCCAGCTCAATGCGCTTCTTTCCTCGCGGGATAACGAGAAGACTCGGCTCATATGAGCAGGGATTCGGTGCTGTTGGGGCCGTATTCCGGTACAGCATAAGGCCCGGAACATTGCTTGCCAGTTCTGCGGATGTACCTAACATTTTGCTAATCCTTCCAGCCAAGTCATCGAGCGCCTGAGCACAGCGCGTATCCTTCTTCTCCCGAGCTTTTACAAGCGGCATTTGAATCACCTCGACTCTGTAAAGATAGCCTACGGCTGAACACAATTCACGACTATTCAAGCTGCTTCGGTCGATTAGGCAATCATTTCGGCGGATCGGGCTACCGCATATGCAGGCAGTCCTTGTAGCTTTGAGTCGGCTCGCTAGCTCGGTCAGTATCAACAACTCTTGAAGGAGAAAATATGAAGACGCGAAAGCTAGGCACACTGGAAGTATCAGAACTCGGGTTTGGCTGCATGAACCTTGCCGCAAACTACGGCCCCGCTGCGCCTATCGACGATGCCATCAAGGTGATTCGCGAAGCCTTCGGCAAAGGCGTGACTTTCTTCGACACGGCTGAAGTGTATGGCCCCTATATGAGCGAGACCATTGTCGGCGGAGCGCTTGAACCGTTCCGCAACGAGGTCAAGATTGCGACAAAGTTCGGATTCGACCTGACCGAGAAGGGCGGTCTGAACAGCCGGCCGGAGCACATCAAATGGATGGTGGACGGATGTCTGAAGCGTCTGCGGACCGATCACATCGACCTCTTTTACCAACACCGAGTCGACCCGAACGTGCCGATCGAGGACGTTGCCGGGACGGTCAAGGAGCTCATGGCGCAAGGTAAAGTTTTGCACTTTGGACTTTCGGAGGCGAGCCCATCGACCATTCGCAAAGCTCATGCCGTTCAGCCCGTGTCAGCACTCCAAACAGAGTGTTCGCTGGTGAACCGCGATCCTGAAAAAAACGGATTGCTGGAAATCTGTGAAGAGTTGGGGATCGGGTTTGTCCCATGGGGACCAATGGGCATGGGCTATCTGACACAGACCCTCGACGCGGGCACAGCGTTCGACTCGAAAACAGATCTTCGTTCAAGCTTCGACCGCTTCCAACCGGAAACAATCGCGGCTAACAAGCCGTTCGTGGATCAGATCACCCGACTCGCACGAAAGAAGAATGCGACAACCGCCCAGTTGTCGCTCGCATGGCTGCTGGCGCAAAAGCCGTTCATCGTTCCGATCCCAGGAACCGGCAAGGTCAAGCATCTCGAAGAGAACATTGACGCCACTACCCTGGATCTTTCGACAGGAGACCTGAAAGAGATCGACAACGTTCTTTCAGATTTCAAGGTTCATGGTGGCCGGATGAACGAACAGCAGATGAAGGTTGTGCAGGAGTGAAACAAATCAACGGCATTCTTCCTAAGGCATCGCAATTCAAAATTGTTTTGCTCCTGGTTGTGGCGGCGTGATTTGAACCAACGACCTTCGGCAAAGATGTCGTGGTCCGGGGTCTACGGCGAAACCGAAGGCACGCTACGCGGTCGTTCCGCAGCGTTTCAAGAACTGGACTTTGCCCAGACTTCTTCCTGTGAGGATGCTCGACGCCCAGCTTGCAAAACTGCTCGGACTGACAAGGCCGTAGCCTCGGCGCGTACCTGTAAGTTGCTCTAGAGCCATTTCGCGCAGCGCGGTATACCAGAAGGCCGCTTAGGCCCTGGAAGGATCGCTGAAGCGGCGGACAAAAGTGAACGCATCTTAGATTTCGCAGACACCCTGCGGAGTATTCAGTCGAGATAACCTGGCAGGATTATTGTCGGTCCACGCCGTTCATCGGTATCAACACTCCGGACGCTTCGTCATTCGAACGCGCGGTGCTGGCTTGCTCCTTCCATCGCTGAGCGTTCACACCCTTCACAAGAAGCCATAGCATCAGCGACATTTCCGCGAGGAAGCCGAGAACCTTAAGGTAGGTGGATAGATGGTTTCCGAGCGGGGACATAAAGATCAGCCAACCAAATCCGGCGAACCCCATCAGCACTCCCAGAATTCGAGGCAGGAAGGTCGACCTGAAAATAAGGTAGCCAATCAGAAGGCAATAAGGCCCGAAAAATACCACAGCGTTGATTTTGTAGGGAGCCAGATGAAAGAGACCAAGAACATCATTGGCGCATCCCGCTAGGCCAAACAATGCCGCGAGCAAAGATAGGCTTCTGTTTACCGGCTTAAACAAGTAATAGAAGAGCAGCGTAACGGCGATGTACAACGCGTGCG
This sequence comes from uncultured Acidobacteriota bacterium, assembly GCA_963703805.1. Lineage (GTDB taxonomy): Bacteria > Acidobacteriota > Terriglobia > Acidiferrales > UBA7541 > DASTCZ01. The sequence goes on from CAVPFO010000005.1 coordinate 8,369, forward strand.
CGATGAGATTGACGGCGTCATACAAAACAAGTCGTCCCCGGCCGACGAAGACCTCGCCGGACACCGCCGTCAGAAAGTAAAGCAAATAGACGACACCGATAGTTCTGGCCCTGGGGCTCGGCGACACTCCTGCAGTCCGTTGCATCATCTCACAACCTCCAGAAGGGGCCCTCGCTCGAACGGGATTTCACGGCTCATTCTCATTAGGTCGGATCCCCATTTTGCGTCTCCGAGTGGCCGACGTTAGACGTATGTCGACCAGTTTGGAGTTCCCAGGCGAGCAGTAATGCATTGTCGGCCCTTTGATGTCTGTTCCATAAGGCGCACTTTCGGGAAGTCGATTCGGAGAGCGATCAGGGACCCACGAGCATGGAGATCAGCCACCGCGCAGCGTTCTGAATAGTACCCGCCTAAAAACGCATCGGACGGTGCATCCCCGCAGCCGACCGAACCGTTGCTTGTCCCCCCTTTATATACCTTGACACGTATATGCCCTTTGGGGTATACGAAGGGAATGGAATCTGTCTTCGAAATCATTGCCGAGCCGAACCGCCGCGCGATATTGAGCCTCCTGGTCTCGTCACAACAGTCGGTGGGAGAGATCGAGCGTCGACTTCATATGCCGCAGCCGACGGTGTCAAAGCACCTGCGTGTGTTGCGCGAGGCCGGTTTCGTGGAATCCACGGTGGACGCACAGCGCCGTCTCTACCGGCTGAGACCTGAACCACTTCAGGAATTGGATGCTTGGCTGTCTAGGTTCCGCCGGTTCTGGTCCGCTCACGTGGATGCTCTGGAACGTCACCTCGACCGCATGGAACCTTCATCACCAGCAAAGGCAACAATAACGAAAAGGAAGACGACGGGAAGACAACGCGGCCCAAACCGCGAACCTGGCAAAGGAGAGACGAAATGAAAATCAAAGTAACCAGCCTGTACGTGGACGATCAGGAGAAGGCCCTGCGTTTCTATACGGACGTACTCGGCTTTGTTAAAAAAACCGATTTCAGTCAGGGCCCATATCGCTGGCTGACGGTTGCCTCGCCCGAGGAGCCGGAAGGCACCGAGCTGCAGTTGGCGCTGAACACCAACCCCGCAGCCAAAGCATATCAGCAGGCGATCTTTCAACAGAGCCAGCCCGCGGCCATGTTTTTCACCGACGACGTCAAGGGCGATTACGAGCGGATCAAGGCTCGTGGCGCCGAGTTCACCATGCCGCCCACGGACGTGACCGGCTCGACTATTGCGATGCTGAAGGACACTTGCGGCAACGTGATTCAGCTCACACAACTGGCACGCTATTCGCGGTAAGGAGAACAACGTGAACGATCGCGAGCATTACGTACCGGGTCCGGCCGGCGGAGCGCAGGTACGAAAGGACGGCGAGAAGTGGACGCTCATTCTCGTCAGAGAACTGCGCCATTCGCCGGAAAAAGTATGGCAGGCGCTTACCGACCCGGCGCAACTGCGCGAGTGGGCTCCCTTCGACGCCGACGGGAGCCTGGGTACGGTTGGAACCTCGGTGAAGCTCACCACGGTGGGAGCTCCCACGCAGCATGTTTCCGAGACAACAGTGACGCGAGCCGACCCTCCCAAGGCGCTTGAGTACAACTGGGGCGGCTTCGATATCCGCTGGGAACTCGAAGCCCTCGGTGGCCAGACGCGCCTGACGCTGTGGACCAACATCGGTCATCGCTTCGTCTCCATGGGTGCGGCCGGATGGCACATTTGTTTCGATGTCCTGGATCGCCTGCTCGGCGGAGCTCCCATCGGACGCATCGTCGGCCCCGAGGCGATGAAATTTGGCGCCTGGCAACGGCTGAACGCGGAATACGCTAAGCAGTTCGGCATTGAAACGCTCAACTGGCCGCCTCAGGCCACTCAAAAGCCGTGAATCGAGGAGGACCTATGCCAATGAGAAACAAAATCATCTATTGGATTTCCACTCTCTGGCTTGCGTCAGGAATGCTATCGACTGGAACATTGCAGTTATTCAGAGCGAAAGCGGAAGGCGCCGTGGCGCCGCCAGGGGTATATGGCATTACGCATTTAGGTTATCCCGTCTATTTTCTAATCATACTAGGAGCTTGGAAAATCTTGGGGGTTGTAGCTTTGCTGATTCCCAAATTTCCTTTACTGAAGGAATGGGCTTATGCAGGCTTCTTCTTTGCGATGTCGGGGGCGGTATTTTCGCACATCGCATCGGGCGATCCGATGATTGAAAATATTCCTGCGTTGTTACTTCTGGCCCTGACGATAATATCGTGGTATTTCAGGCCTGCGGATCGAACAATCATTTCAGTGAATCCAGATAGTCACCGACAGGAGTTCGGAAAGCCAAATACCGCAACCGAGAAGCATAGCAACCATGCTGCGGTTGGCGCGTAGGTCTCGTTCTGAGCTTGCACTACTTTCCCCTAAAGGATACTCAATAGAACTACTCGCATGAAAACGGGAGGCAAAGATCCAATGAATCCATCGGAACAGATTGACCAGTTGATCGCCAAGCTCACGGACTGGCGTGGCAAGACCCTCGCCAGCATCCGCAAGACCTTCCTTGCGGCCGACCCGGAGATAATCGAGGAATGGAAATGGATGGGAAGCCCCGTGTGGTCTCACGACGGAATGATCGCGGTCGGCAACGCCCACAAAGATAAGGTGAAGATTACCTTCTCCCACGGAGCGAACCTCCCGGATCCTGAAAAGCTTTTCAACGCCGGCCTCGGTGGCAACGCGTGGCGAGCGATCGATCTTTTCGAGGGTGATAAGGTCAATGATCGTGCTCTTAAAAATCTCGTACGTGCCGCCGTTGATTACAATCAGGTCAAATTGAAGAGCAAAGCGTCTGCGCCCAAGCGAACGAAAGTACAAAAACGCAACAAATGATGGAACTCCGGCTCTTGCTCGCTAATTCTCTTTGCCGGACTGCCTGACGGTTCACGGCCTGAGAGCGGCCACCACCACTTTTTCAGTATCTCTGAGCAATACATCGATCGCGGTGAAGCCTGCCGTCTTTAGCAGCCCGACCCACCCCAGAACAGATAGTTTGTCACCGATGTGGTCCTCGCCAGGCTCGCTGAGTACGTCCATGTGCTCGTAGCCCAATAGGTTATTGACGCTCGACCAGAACCGGACCCAGTCATCGTGTTTGTGCTGGCTTGGCTGCGTGTGCTTCCACATGGTGAAACCCGGCGCAAAGGGAATCTCGGGGCTCGTGGGCTCCATGAATAAAAAGCTGCCGCCAGGGCGGAGCAACTCACGAACATCCGCAAAAAGCCCCGGCGCTTGCTTCATGCTGAACCAGTGCAGGCAGTTGGCGGCTACTACGACGTCATAGTTGTTCGTGAAATCACGATGCCAGTCGCGGTCCGCCAGGTCGCGCACAAACGTCTGCCCGGGAACACGATCGCGCTGATTGACCGCCGAGCACAACGATGCAAAGAATCGATCGCGATCCACGAAGTCAATGGATGCGTTTGGAAACCGCGAGAAGATTGCGCGACCCGCATCGCCCGGGCCGCAGCACATATCTAGAACGCGCAAGTTATTTTCGGCGGGAGACGGAATCGCTGCCGCCATCAGTTCGAGCGAACGGTGTTTGGCCGGGCCTTGCTCCGTCCGCCAGAGCTCCAGCCACCTGTCGAGATCCTCGCCACGGAGTTTTTGAGCAATCTGGGCCTGCGTAGGAATAGCCATCGACCTTTCCCTTCACCGTTTCAGCGCCGCAACTTTCTGACCCCAGCCAGAACGCCGGCCCGCCCCAGTCGCAACTACTTCGTTGATCTGTTGTACCAACGCAGAACTCGAAGAGCGCGCAAAGTGTTCCAGCGGCTTGCCCTGCCGACACCTGTCTCCATCTCCAATGGAATATGTTCGGGATGAAGGAGGTTGAGCGGCCAACGCCCGTTCTGATGGCGGCGCTCTATCACGATTTTGATGGCGTCACCGGCGCGGCTGTCGGGTTTGATTCCCGCGTTTCGCAGATAATCGAGACCGCGCAACACGTCGTAGTGCCAAAGCGTCGGGAACGAGAAGCGCAGCCAGCGTTTGTCGATGACTTCACCAGTTCGAAGCGAGCGGAACATGCGGCGCTCGAGCAGATAGTTTTCGGCACGCTTGCGGGCCCTGGTGACGGCCGCCGATTTCCGCCCTGCTCGTTCGTATTCGAGCAATCCTTCGAGCACGCAGATCGTAGTATGGAACGAAGAGCGCAGGCTGGGGGGCCGTTTCGGCGACAAGAAGGGCCATGCTTCGCAGTTCCAGCCGCCATCCTCGAGCTGCTCGCCCAGGAGTTGATTTGCCAGTGCGTCATTCGGCTCCTTGAAATACGCACCGACGCCGAGGATTCTGCCGTTAATGCAGGGTTCCGTTTCGCCGCGAAGGTAAGGCCGATTGTTGAGCGGCTTAAACATGAGCCGCTTGTCGACGCGCCCGATCATTTTGCGAGCCTGCTTGCTGGCGGGGTCGAGGCCGAGGTCTTTCAAGACGGCAAGACTGTAAAGCGTAATAAGGTCCCACTTCGGCCCGCCGCCCCAATGCCCGGCAGGAGATTGTCGCGCGAGAAGCTGGGTTCCCCAGCCTTCGGTTGCGACGCGCGACCTCTCGGCTGCAACCGCGCTGGGGGCTTCACCGGTGAGGTCCCTCATCACCTGCCAGCGGATGGCCGGGTCTGAATCGAGTAGCCATTTGATGTGCGCGGGCCGGGGCGCGCAATCCTGTAGGGGCATCGGTTTCTTATAGTACGTGATGTGCAAAGAGAAGGGCCGCCAAAAATTCGCGGCGGCCCCTGTTTTTCTCGGTGAGAAACCGATCAAGCCGCCCGTTTGATGACTCGCGTGATGGCGACCAGAATTACCGCGCCAATAAAAGCGACGATCAACGAACCGATAATTCCACCGGCGGGCCAAATCCCCAGCATCCCAAAAATCCAACCTCCCAGGACGCCGCCGACGATGCCCAGGAGAATGTCCACGAGAACGCCATAACCGCCGCCCTTCATCACTTGCCCGGCAAGCCAACCCGCGATAAGCCCGACGACGATCCATTCAAGAAAGCTCACAGTGCCTCCTTTGTCCGATTAGACTGACAAGCAACCGACAGGATGAAACCATGAAACGAAGCGTCTCGGACCGCTCGAATATGGCGAACCTTAGCACTTCAGCGAAGGCTTTGACAAATTCTGCATGCCCGTTTGCATCGCTGAAGCAAAGCCGGGCGGCAAGATCCGTTATGAGTGGACGAATGGCAAAGGCGCCGGCTTCCACCTGACTGGCGAGTATGTGGATCTGGAGCCTTACAGCAGGATCGTGCATGTCGAGCGGATGCACTTGCCGGACCCCATGCCGGACCCCATGCCGGACGACCACGTTGAGACCCGGTTTGAGCCGGACGGCCAGGGAAGTTTGATGACGATCCGCATGACGCTACCCAATGCGCAGACGCGAGAGGCCATGGTAGTCATCGGAATGGAGCGTGGAATGGAGGCGAGCTACGTGCGCCTGGAAGGAATGATCTAGTTGGATCACTCGCCCGGATCATGCGTTGCGGAACCGGACTCGCGGCGAACCGGCCATCCTCTGCGCGCGCGTCAATCCGTGCCGTTCTATGAGACTATGCAGCCGGCGCCGGCGTCTTGAAGTCCGGCGCGCGTGGAGAAGCTGCTGCCAATGTCTGACGCTTCGGTGAAAGCGGATACGATCGGCAAGCCAGCGCCATCCTGCGCAGCGCGCTGGCTGGTGCTCGCGTCAATTGGGGTTCTGTGTTACGGCGGGTACTACGCATTCGATTACATCGGCCCGCTTGCTCCCCTGCTCAATCGCCAGCTCCATTTTTCGAATACCGACATCGGGTTCTTACAAGCGGTTTACAGCCTGCCCAATATCGTCGCGATGCTCGTCTGCGGCGTAGTCATTGACCGGCTAGGGACGCGGAAATCGCTTTCGATTTTCGGCGTGCTCATATTCCTCGGACTCATTATCACCGCGCTCAGCCAGCGGCTCGGCGTGATGGCCGCCGGCCGCTTATTGGTGGGTTCAGGAGGCGAAGCGCTGGCACTGGCCGCCAACGTTGCGGTGGCCCGCTGGTTCTGGCATGACGAGTTGAGTTTAGCGTTCGGCTTGCGCGCATCCGCGGCGCGCCTCGGGTCGCTGAGCGCGCAAGTCTCACCCGCGTGGGCTCCTCGCGCCTATACGTATTGGCGCTGGCCTCTTTTGCTCGGCGTAGGTTTCGGCGGCTTCTGCGTGTTGGGCTCGGCGCTCTATTGGATTCTGGACGTCCGCAGCGAGCCGCGATTTACGTTGGGACACACCCCGCGAACGTCTAAGATTTCCTTCGGCGAGGTATTCCGGTTCAACCGCTCGTTTTGGTTGATCGCTTTGCTGTGCCTCACCTTTTACGGCTGCATCTTCCCTTTCGAAACCTTCGGCCAGAAATTCCTGATTGAGGCGCGGCACGTCACGCCGCAGACGGCCTCGCTGCTGGTGGGCATGGAGCCGTTGTTCTCGCTGGTCGGCATGCCGCTCTTCGGTCTGCTCGTCGATCGCTACGCACATCGGTCGTTGCTTATGATGTTTGGCTCGCTCCTGATCGTGCCGGTGTTCCCGATGCTGGGCTTTACCAACATCCCTCCGGCGATTCCGATGGCCATGATGGGCGTGGCGTTTGCGTTGGTGCCGGCGGTGATGTGGCCGGCGCTGGTCTACGTAGTGGATAAGTCGCGGCTCGGCTTGGCCAATGGCATGCTGGACACGGTGCAGCAGCTCGGGCTCGTAATCATTAACCTGCTGATCGGCTTCGTGAATGATCGTTGGCTGGCCAGCGCAACCAACGCCGCCGGATACCATACAGGCTTGTTGATATTCACAGGGATCGCGGTGCTCGCCGTCTTCAGCGCATTCGCTTTGTGGCGGATGGAGACGGGTCCCTCTGCGCACGGCTTGGAGACGATAACGGCACGGCTGTGATTTTCGTTTTGCTGCGCCTTCGTACTCGCCGAAACTTCAGCGATGCGAACCATTCTTGACGAAGATATTCGGCCGGGCTTAGAGTTTTCGGGATAACATAAATGAAAATCGCTGACATGAACTGGATGCAGGTGGAACAAGCGGTGCAGCGCGACGGCCGCGCCGTCGTGCCGGTGGGTAGCACCGAGCAGCACGGATACCTATCACTCGCGGTCGACGCCATTCTGGCCGAGCGCGTCGCCTGCGAGGCCGCGGAACCGCTTGGCGTGCCGGTGTTCCCGGTGCTGAGCTACGGAATCACGCCTTACTTTCGCGCATATCCCGGCAGCATCAGCCTTCGGCTGGACACCTACCAGCGCATCGTCGCGGACATCCTGGAAAGCCTCGCCGGCAGCGGCTTTAAGCGCATCCTTTTTGTGAATGGCCATGGTGGCAATTCGCCGGGCGGCTCCATCCTGCAGGAGTGGATGAACGAGCATCCGCGCATCACCGTAAAGTGGCACAACTGGTGGAACGCGCCGCGAACGGCCGCGGCCGTCGCGGCTATCGATTCTGTGGCGTCGCACGCATCGTGGATGGAAAATTTTCCGTGGACACGCTTGGCAAATGTAAAGCTTCCCGCAGGCCAAAAATCGATGATTGATATTGCGCGCATGCGCATGATGGACGCCGCAGGGGTACGCTCCTACTTAGGGGACGGCAATTTCGGCGGGGCATATCAAAAGCCCGACGAGCAAATGATGGTGATGTGGCGCGCCGGCGTCGAGGAGACGCGCGAAGCGCTCGAGGGGCCTTGGCTGTGAACACCGACCCAGCCGTTTCGCCGGATCGGGTATTGGTCTGGGGCGCGGGAGCGATCGGCGGCACCGTGGCTGCATATTTGCGGCGCGCCGGTTTGGACATAACGGCGGTGGACTCGAACGAGCCACACGTGCGTGCGATTCGGGAGCGAGGCCTGGCGATTACCGGCCCGATCGAGAATTTTGCCCAGCCGCTGCCGGCGTTTACGCCGGACGCCCTCTCAGGCGCATGGGACACCATCTTTTTATGCGTCAAAGCCCTAAACACCGAAACGGCTGCGCGGCAGCTTGTGCCGCATCTCGCCGAGAACGGTGTTGTCGTGTCGCTGCAGAATGGTTTCAACGAGATGACGATCGCCGATGTGGCCGGCCGGGCGCGCACCATGGGCGCCTTTATCAATTTCGGCGCTGACGTTTTGGAGCCCGGCGTGGTGCACTTCGGCGGCCGCGGCGCGGTCGTCATCGGCGAACTGGACGGCCGCCAAACCGAGCGTCTGGCGCGCGTGCATTCGGCGCTCCAGCATTTCGAGCCAAACGCCATCACCACGGACAATATCTGGGGCTACCTTTGGGGCAAAATGGGCTACGGTTCCCTGCTTTTCGCCAGCGCCCTCACACCGGCCAGCATCGTTGATGTTCTCGACTCGCGGGATGCGCGGCCGATGCTGACGGCGCTGGCCCAGGAAGTGATGGCGGTTGCCGCGGCCGAGGGCGTTACTCCGATGGGCTTCAACGGTTACGATCCCGTGGCCTTCGGTCCGAACGGATCCGACGGGGCGATCGACGCCTCGTTTGACGCCATGGTCGCATTCAATCGCCGCTCGGCAAAAACGCACAGCGGCGTCTGGCGTGACATTGCAATTCATCACCGCAAGACCGAGTGCGATGCGCAGTTTGCACCTATCTTGAAAGTGGCGTGCCATTCTGGAGTCGCTATTCCGCACCTAAAGCGCCTGGTATCGCTTATGCGGGAGGTTGAAAGCGGTGCTCGCCCGCAAGAGCTGGCAAACTTGGCACAGTTGGATGTTTAGCATGGCTTTCACCGCCGGGAACAAGCCGTACGGCACATCGCTGCAACGCTGAACTCGATGCAAATTCGTTTTGACGGTCGAACAGCAATCGTGACCGGGGCCGCGCACGGCTTCGGCCGCACCATCGCGCTGAGCTTCGCGAATCTGGGTGCGCGCGTGGTGGCCTGCGACGTATTGGCGGGCGAACTCGACGAGACAGCGAAACTGTCAAACGAACAAGGCGCGCCACTCGAAGCTCGCGTACTGGACGTAAGAGATCGTCAGGCGGTGCAAGCTCTGGCCGATGGGGTGCTGAAGGCCCATGGCCGCATCGACATCCTGGTGAATAATGCCGGCGGCGTAATGGGCCAAGTCGGCCGTCCGATCGAAGATATTACGGAGGCCGATTGGCGCGCCATTTTCGCCGTAAATCTCGATGGCGCGTTTTACTGCAGCCAGGGGGTGGCGCCTGCGATGAAGGCGGCGCGCTATGGGCGCATTGTTAACATTTCAAGCGGCGCCGGCCTCGGCATCAGCCTCACCGGGATTCAGGCTTACGCATCCGCTAAAGCGGGTCAGATCGGGCTGACGCGGCAACTCGCGCACGAACTTGGACCCTGGGGCATCACCGTGAACAACGTCGCGCCCGGCTTTGTCCGCTCAAATCCGACCACTGAGAAACAGTGGCAGTCATACGGCGAAGATGGGCAGCGCCGGCTCATTGAGAACATCGCATTGAAGCGCCTCGGTACGCCGCAGGATATTGCCGACGGCGTTCTGTTCTTCGCCAGCGAGCATGCGGGTTGGATCACCGGCCAGACGCTGTCTATCGATGGCGGACGGTGAGTCACCGAACTGGATGCGGGCGTCGCTTAGTGGCGTAGAACAAAATAAGGGAGCGCGGTCATGTCAAGTAAGTCTTTGGAAGTCGGTGGGCTCTCCGCCGCACGCGGAGAAAAACGTTACGGCGTGTGCGAGTTTCCGGTACAAGGACAGCCCTACCGGCTTCCGCTGTGGCTCATCAATGGCAATGCCGACGGCCCGACGCTCGTCGTAACGGGCGGCGTCCACGCCGCCGAGTACGCAAGCATTGCGGCGGCGCTCGACCTGGGCCGCTCTCTCGCTCCGGCCAATCTTCGCGGCCGGGTGATTGTAGTGCCGGTGATGAATATGCCCTCCTTCACTGCGCGCTCCATCTACGTCTGCCCTTTGGACGGCCGAAACCTCAACCGTGTCTTTCCCGGCAATGCCCACGGTACTGCTTCCGAGCAGATTGCGGATTGGGTGTTCCGCAACGTCATCTCGCAGGCCGAATACTACGTGGACTTGCACGGCGGCGATCTGATCGAGGCGCTTGTCCCCTTCACCATCTTCTTCCGGTCCGGCAACGATCGCGTCGATCAAACGTCGCTCGAGATGGCCAAGGTCTTCGGCATTCATTTTTTGGTGTGCAGCGAGACGCCCGGTTCCACGTTTTGCGCCGCGTCGCGCGCCGGCATTCCGTCGATTCTTGCCGAATCAGGCGGCCAAGGGATTTGGACGCCCGAGGACATAGCACTGCATACGAACGGCCTCCACCGCTTGATGCGCCACCTTGGCATGATTTCCGGCGGCGCTCCGGAGGCCGTGCCGTTCACATTGCTCGAGCGCTTTCTCTGGCTGCGCAGCGAGCACGCAGCGTTCTGGTATCCGGCGGTTGCTGTGAACGAGCAGGTGCGTGCCGGCCAAAACTTAGGAAGTATTCTGGACTGCGAAGGGCGCACGCTGCAAAAAGCGATTAGCCCCACCGATGGAATCGTGCTCTTCATCGTCTCGTCGCTGGCCATCAACAATGGCGACCCGCTCTTGGCCGTGGGTGCCTGATGGACGCCGCGCTCCGCACGCTGGCTGACAACGAAAGCCAGTACCTTAGCGAACTCGCCGAATTCGTCAGCATTCCCTCGGTCAGCACCGATCCCGCACGTGCCGCCGATGTCCGCCGTGCTGCCGAGTGGGTCGCCGCGCGCTTGCGTAAGGCTGGCCCGATCGAGGTCGAGACGTGGGAAACCCCGCGTCATCCCGTCGTCTTTGGGCGTTGGAACGGCGCGCCCGGTGCGCCAACCGTCCTGATCTACGGCCATGTGGACGTGCAGCCCGCCGAGCCGCTCGACCGATGGCTTTCGCCGCCATTCGTGCTGACTGCCCGGGACGGCCGGCTCTATGGCCGTGGCGTCAGCGACGACAAAGCGTCGATGCTCCAGCCGATCCTCGCGGCTGAAGCGTATTTTCTGTCTGGCGAGAAACCCCCCGTGAACCTCCGCTTCCTCTTCGAGGCCGAAGAGGAAATCGGCAGCGTCGATCTTCCTGCGGTTGTTCGCGCGCGGCGCGATGCGCTCGCCTGCGACGTGGTGTTCTCGGCCGACGGTGGGATGTGGCGGCCGGAAACGCCGAGCATCACGGTAAGTTCGCGAGGCTTGGCGTCACTCTCGTTTACGGTAACAGGGCCGCGCCAGGATCTGCATTCCGGCCGCCATGGCGGCGGTGTAGCCAACCCGCTCCACGCCGCCGCGGAGCTGGTCGCTTCCTTACACAAAGAAGGGAAAGTTGCGGTCGAAGGATTCTATGACGATGTCGAGGAGATCGATCCGTCATTATCAAAGGCGCTCGAGCGGCTAACCTTCGATGAGCGGAAGTATCTTCATCAGGTCGGCTCGCCAAGCGCTTTCGGCGAGCCGGGCTACGGCACGCTGGCCCGCCAGTGGTATCGTCCTACGCTCGAGGTTAATGGATTCTACGGCGGATATCAGGGACCAGGCAGCAAAACGGTGCTACCAAGCGAGGCCCACGTGAAGCTCACCTGCCGTCTTGTCCCGCACCAGCGCCCGGATCGCGTCATTGCCAAAGTGCGGCGGCACCTCGAGCGGCACTGCCCGCCCGGTGTAACCCTCACCATCGAGGAAGGCCACGAAGGTGCCCCAGCGTACCGCGTCTCGCCCGAAAGCCCCGTGGTGCGCGTAGCTGCGGAGACGCTCACCGAAGTTTTTGGGCAGCCCGCGGAGATTGTCGGCATGGGCGGCACGATCCCGATCGTGACCACCTTCCGCGACGTTCTCGGCGTAGACACTGTCTTCTTCTCCTTTAGCACCGCCGACGAGAACATCCACGCGCCCAACGAATTCTACCGTCCTGAGCGCTTCCGCCTCGGCCTGCAGGCCTGGGCGCGCGTGTGGCGCCGCCTGTCGCAAGAATTGCAATCTCGCGCCACCCGCTGACCTCGAAATTGCTAACTGCCCAGCTTTCCGAACCTTAACGCCGCGATATTTCTTTTCCCTGTGTCCGGCTGCCTGCTCTCCTGCCGTTGGATTGTCCATTGGGTGATAGAACCGGAGGCGTCCGCGCTATGCCTCGATTGGCTAGTGATTTGGTATCACTAGCAGCGTAAAGCTTCCGGGGAGCATTTGGCCGCGTCCACGACCCCGCCCACCGCGCCCCTCACCCGGCGGTGGGGCATTGGGGTCAGGAGGAGGCGGTGGACCGAATTTTGCAGTGACCGAATAAAGCTCGCATCCAATGTGAGTGCAATCGTACTCGCTATGAGAACGCAGCAACCTAGGGCGAATCTGACCGATGTTCTTTTCGGTGGAAGCGAAGAATCATTTCTTGAAGAGTGTCCTGCGCCAGAAGAAGCTGTTCATCCTCGGAGATGAGAATGAGCTTATCGGATTGGCTTCGTAATGTCTGGCTGATCGAACACAAGAGTAGCAAGGCTCCGCGCTCTGGAATTATGGTGGCAAGTCAACTTGCGATTGCGCGCGTTGACTCGCGAGTGAGCACGTTCTAAGATGCGCTCGAAGCATGTCTGAAACGCAACCTCTCATCGGCCGAACAATTTCTCACTACCGCGTCATCGAAAGACTCGGTGGTGGCGGGATGGGTGTGGTCTACCGCGCTGAGGACTTGAAGCTTGGACGGTTCGTAGCTCTAAAATTCCTGCCGGATGAACTCGCCAAAGACTCTCTGGCGCTGGAACGATTTCAACGCGAGGCTCGCGCCGCCTCGGCCCTGAATCATCCCAACATCTGCACGATTCACGAAGTGGATGAAGTTGACGGACACCCGTTCATCGTCATGGAGTTGCTCGAGGGGAAGACGCTCAAACATATCATCGGCGGCAAACCCATGGAAATCGAGCAAGTGCTCGAGCTTAGCATTCAGATCACGGACGCGCTCGATGCGGCGCATTCCAAAGGAATTGTCCATCGTGACATCAAACCAGCGAACTTATTCGTCACCACTCGCGGCAACGCGAAAATTCTGGATTTCGGGCTGGCCAAGCTGACGCAAATTGAAGGCGGCCCTGGCGCGGCCGCCGGGGTTTCCGGGCTCGCTACGTTAGCCGCCAACGCCGAGCACTTGACGAGTCCCGGGACGACGCTTGGCACGGTGGCGTACATGTCGCCGGAACAGGCGCGCGGAAAAGATTTGGACGCGCGCACGGATTTGTTTTCGTTTGGCACGGTGCTGTACGAGATGGCGACGGGAGCGATGCCGTTTCGCGGAGACACCTCCGCGGTAATCTTCGAAGCGATTCTGAGCCGGGCGCCAGTGGCGCCGGTGCGGTTGAATCCGGAAGTGCCTGCGAAATTCGAAGAGATCATCAATAAAGCGCTCGAGAAGGATCGCGATCTACGGTACCAGCACGCTTCGGAGATGCGCGCGGATTTGAAGCGGCTGAAGCGCGAGTCGGATTCGTCGCATTCGGCGGCTTATCGGCCGGTTGAGTCGCCGGCGGAACAGCAGGCCGGGGCGCCGTCGAGCAGGGCGGTTGCGGCGATGCCGGCCTCGGCGGCTGGCGTGGCGACCGCGAGCAGTGGCACATCTGCGGTAGCCGGTCCACCAAGCCGGATGCGGATGATCTGGAAGATTGTGATACCCGCAGCAGCGATCATCGCCGTGATTGCGGTGAGCGCTATCTTTTATTTTCGGCGGGCGAGCGCGCTGACCGAGCGCGATTCAATTCTGCTGACCGACTTCACGAATATGACGGGAGATTCCGTTTTTGACGGCACTCTCAAGAAGGCGCTGGCGGTGGATTTGGAGCAATCGCCATTTCTGAACGTAGTGCCGGATCAGAAAATTCAGCAAACGCTGAAGCTTATGGGCCGTTCGTCCGATGAACGCCTAACGAGCGAAGTGGGCCGCGAAATCTGCCAGCGAGACGGAATCAAGGCGATGCTGACCGGGTCGATCGCGACGCTGGGCAGCCAGTACGTGATCGCTCTTGAGGCGATCAACGCTGGGACAGGTGAGTCACTCGGTAAGGCGGAAGGGGAAGCGGCGAATAAAGAAGCGGTGTTGAACTCGCTGGGAAAAACAGCGGCCACCTTGCGCGAGAAGCTCGGCGAATCGCTGCCATCGGTGCAAAAATTCGATCGCCCGCTGGATGAAGTGACGACCTCTTCGCTTGAGGCGCTTAAGGCATTTTCGCTGGGTGATGTTCAGCACCTCAAGCTCGAAGACCTTCAGGCGGTACCGTTCTTTCAAAGAGCGATTGAGCTCGATCCGAATTTCGCGATGGCGCACCTGCGGCTGGGGATTGTCTACGAGAATACCGGCCAACTCACTCTGGCCGCTGAGGAAGTGAAAAAGGCGTTTGATCTTCGCGAAAGATCGAGCGAATACGAGCGGCTCTATATAGCCGCCTTCTATTACTTCGACACCGGGCAAGTGGAAAAAACGATTTCGGCATGGGAACTGATGAAGCAAAGCTACCCTCGGCTGAGCCCGGCATACGTCAATGAGGCTGACGTTCTGGGGCTCATCGGAGAGTTTCAGAAGGCGATTGATAATCAACTCGAGGCGATTCGCCTTGATCCGGATACGATCAATGCTTATCTTTCCGGCGCTGCGAACTACCGGGCGCTGGGACGATTTGACGAGGCCAAGGCTTTGCTGAACCAGGCGGTGCAACGCAAGATTGGCGGAACGCAAATCCATTTGGCATTGGCACGTACCGCCGCGTTGAATGGAGACATGGCCACGGCAGACCGGGAATGGGAAACGGCCAAGGCAAGTCCCCAAGGAGAAATGAGGGTCATGCAGGTCCAGATTTCAATGGCCGGGGCGCAGGGGCAAATCGGCCGCGTGCGGAAACTGAACACGCAATTGATAGAAGAAATGAAGCGATCGGATCTGGGCTCGCTCGCAGCTCGACAGTTGAATACCCTTGCCGGCCTGGAATCTGATTTCGGCTATTCCCAGCGGGCAGTAGATGCGGTGAACGCCGCGCTTCAATTGGATCAATCGTGGGACGTGAGGTTGGATGTGGCGTCTATTTTGGCGCGCGACGGCGACGAAAAAAAGGCGCAGGCGTTAGCGGCGGAGGTTGCGAAGGAACGCTCTTTGGATACGCTAGTCCAGTCGCTGGATTTGCCTGCTTTGCGGGCGGAGTTAGACTTGCGGCACAAAAGTCCGTCGGCGGCAATTCAAGAGCTTACCGCAGCTACTCCTTACGAGGCTGGGGCGGTCACGATATACGTTCTTCGCGGCCGAGCGCATATCGCAGCTGGCAATCCAGCGGATGCGGCGACGGAGTTTAAGAAGTTTCTAGCGCGCCGCGAGTCCAGGGGTTTCAATCGTGAGTACGCTCTGGCTCAGCTTGGGTTGGCGCGCGCATACGCAGCGTCTGGCGATTCGGGCAGCGCACGCACCGCGTATCAGGATTTCTTCGCGCTGTGGAAAGACGCCGACCCGGACGTTCCCGTATTGAAGGAAGCCAAGGCGGAGTACGCGAAGCTGCAGTAGTTCCGCGGAACAAGCCGCATGCGCGCGCGTTACCTTAGGTATGGACACATCCCAAGGTGAGCTGTCGTTCGCCGACCGAGCCGTGACTGGCACATTCCACGCGTTCGATCCGGATGGATTGTCTCCCGCCTTGTGACTACTAGGGTTAATGACTACGACGGGTAGCAATGTTCTCGAACGCCGCCGCAAAATAGGCGGCCTGCGTGCCATCGGGTGACTCCCAAGATGGTTTCAACGGCGCAGTAGCTGGCTTGCCGGCAACAAAACCATCGCAAAGTTTCTTGCCTGCGGTCGGCCTCACAAATCGTGCTCGTACGAAGGGCAGCTACGTGTTATGCCTCGATCGCTCGGAATGCTTCTGCCTGATCGCCTGCCTTTGGATTGCCTATTGAGTGATACACCGGTTGCGCGCCCTGCGCCTGGACTGGCTAGTGATTTGCGATTACCAGCAGCGTAAAGCTTCCGGGAACCATTTGGCCGCGTCCGCGTCCCCGCCCTCCACGCCCCTCGCCCGGCGGTGGGGCGTTGGGGTCGGGAGGAGGCGGTGGACCGAATTTTGCAGTGACCGAATAGAGTGTGTGGGTGGAGCTGTCGCATTCCATGGTGCGTGCCCCCGGCTGGGTCTTCACGTTGCCGAGAACGGTGTACTTGTCGGGCGAATCCTCTCTTACGATCGTGATGTCGCCTTCACCCTCTGAGGCAAAGGCAAGTTTCGCGCGCGGATCGAACCGCACCGCGTCATTTCCCCTCCCCCGATCGGCAAAGTAGCCACCACCTTGCCGGCGTCCGGATCGAACACCACCATCACACCTGTGTTGTCCCCCCCACCATGGCACCCGATAAAAATGCGGCGTGTCTTGGTATCCATATCCACCCCCGAGGGGCCGGTGCATGGAGCGAGAGGCCACTGATTTACCACCTTCAGTGACTTGGTATCGATATCCACCAGTACGTTCAGGTCTTCCATGACGTTATAAAGATGACCTTTTCCGTCCGCCGCGGCCGACTCCGCGGCGCCGGGAATCTCCACCACCCCTGCAACCTCGCCGGTAGCGGCGTCTACGGCGACATCCTTCTTGCCATGCGTGAGCCCAAACACGCGATCGCTCGCGGGATCGTAGACGATGCCGTCGGATCCTCCGATGGGTAAAATCACTTGCTTGATGATTTCGAGCGTCTTTGGATCGAACTCCGTGAAACTGCTTACGCCCTGCTGCCCGCTGCTATTTCCGCTGTTGCTGGTGAAGCCATGACCATCCTTATGGGAGATCACCACGCCGTGGCTGCCGGGCGTAGGGGAAAGCTTAGCCACTACCTGATTCGTCTCCGTGGAAATAACCAGAATCTCGTTGCTGTGCGAGACGAACAGGTGATGATTTTGCTCGTCAATCCCGAGATAATCCCAGAAGCCTTCGTCGGGTAACGAGATGTTATTGACGAGATGATAGCCCGCCACATTTTCTGACATCGGCGGTGCCGCCGGTGCTGACGCCTCTTGTGCCGCCAGACAAGCAACGGCCGCTGCGGCCAGTCCTGCCATCATTAGGACCGTGAGTACCCGATTTCGCATTTACGTGTGCCTCCGTGACGAGCATTATCCCTTTCATTCCTCCGAATCAACGAAAATATTATCTGGCTACGCAGAAGAGAGTATCCGTGAGGACGGCCGTCCGCCCCTTTGGGCGTCAGGCTTTGGAGCGAATCAGCGCCCGATGTTTTCTGGCAGCCATCCATCCGCCGAACCGCACGAGATTGATCATTTGCGATTTATTGCGAAGTTTCTTCAGGAATTCTCGTTCTGTGGCCGCCCAATCCTCCTGGCCGCGCCGCTCCAACCGAATACCCACATCCGCCGCTTGCGCACGGCTTCGCCTATCGAGAAAATCGCCAAACGCAACCGCTTCTGTAATCGCAAACCCGATTTTCGGGTCTTTATTGGCTGCTGCGATTCGCTCGCTGAGTGCCGACAAAGCTTCTTCGACCCTTTCCGGTGTGAACCGTGGCGTTTTCGCGCCGGACACTTGCTCGCCCGAAATAGTCGTCATCCATTCGTTGCCTTTAAATTGCTTTGCATAACCCTGGATCTCGAGCACGCTGGCAACCTGCTTGGCTTCCGGCAAAGTAAGCTTGAGGGTTCCCGCAAGGTCGCGAAGCGTCCACGTCGATTCGCCTTTCATCTCCTTCAAGAAGCTGAAGGCCGCATCGGCTGTCACCGGTGAGAGCGACCTTTGACTTTGGGCTAGTTTCGAGCGCGTCTTCATCTGCCCCATCCTAGACCGTTAGCGAAATCCTCGTCCACATTCTCAGCGATACCCGGATCGGGTTCCTCGCCGTACCGGTCTGCCCTGGCTCATTGTTGCCCACTGATACTTCGGCTATAGTCAGGCGCTCAAAGTGCGATTTGCGAGGAGTCCCATTAGGACATGCCAAGCTTTCTAAGACGTTTGATGCCCCGCGATGATAATTTCTTCGAAATGTTCATCGCGTTGGCCGATAACGTTCACTTGGGCTCCAAGGTCCTGGTTGAAATGTTTCAGAAGGACGATGGCGCCGAAAAGTATGCCGAACGCATCAAGGACCTCGAACACACCGGCGACAACCTGACGCACTCGCTGCTCACCCGATTGAATCAGACTTTCATTACCCCCTTCGACCGCGAAGACATCCAGGCGCTCTCCAGCCGCATTGATGATGTATTGGACCTGATCGACGCCGCGGCTAGCCGCATGGTGACTTACAAAATTACGCGTACTCGTCCGGGCATAGCACAACTTGCGGAGGTTCTTTATGACGCGACTCGTCAGGTAACCGTGGTGGTGCGCGCGCTCGGCAAGCGCGACGCCGTGCTCGATAAATGCATCGAAATCAATCGTCTCGAAAATGAAAGCGACCGTCTTTCCCGGCTCCTGATCGGCCAGCTCTTCGATGAGGAAAAAGACCCCGTCCAGATCATCAAGTGGAAGGAAATCATCGAGGTGATCGAAGCCGCAGTCGACAAGTGCGAAGACGTTGCCAACGTAATCGAAACCGTGACCTTAAAAAACGCCTAGCCCGATTCGAGCCCCCCATTGACTAGCTTTCACCTCATTATCTTGATCGTCGCCATCGCGCTCGCGTTTGATTTTTCCAACGGCTGGCATGACGCCGCAAACTCCATTGCCACCATTGTTTCCACTCGCGTTCTAAGCCCCGGACTGGCCGTCCTCTGGGCTGCTTTTTGGAATTTTATCGCCGCATTTGTCTTTGGAACCGCCGTGGCAAAAACGATCGGCACCGGACTCGTCCACCTCGAATCCGTCAACGAGCGGGTCTTGATCGCCGGATTGCTCGGCGCAATTCTCTGGAACCTTCTGACTTTAGTCCTCGGCTTGCCCACCAGCTCTTCGCATGCTCTGATGGGCGGATATGGAGGAGCGGCCGTTATGCGAGCGGGTTTCGGTGCGCTCATTCTTTCCGGTTGGACCAAACCCGTCATCTTCATCGTGGTCGCGCCGTTTATCGGGATGATTATCGCGATCTTGGTGACCATCGCCACCAGTTGGGCCGTCCGCAAACAGGCGCCGTCCAAAGTCGATCGGTGGTTCCGCCGCCTGCAGCTTGTCTCCGCAGCCGGTTACAGTCTCGGACACGGCACCAACGATGCGCAAAAGAGCATGGGCATCATCACCACCGCGCTCGTGGCCGGAGGTCTGCTTAGCACCTATTCGGTCCCCTTCTGGGTGATCCTCTCGTGCCACCTCGCCATGGCTTGCGGCACAATGGCCGGCGGTTGGCGCGTGGTTCGAACGATGGGCCAACGCATTACCAAGCTCACTCCGTTTGGCGGCTTCGCGGCGGAAACCGCGGGAGCGCTGACATTGATCGGCACCGCGCATTTTGGTATTCCCGTCAGCACCACGCACACCATTACCGGGGCCATCGTGGGCGTGGGCGCTGCGCGACGCGTCACCGCCGTGCGCTGGGGGGTCACACGCCGCATCGTTTGGGCGTGGCTACTAACCATTCCGGGCGCGGCAGCCATAGGCGCGGGCATCTATTACGTATTGAGCCGTCGGTAATGCAGAGCTTGCCACAATGTAATCTTCGCGATATCGAAAAATATTCTTAGATCGTGGGCTGCACTGAATCGGAGAGGCCGGTCTCAACGCCGCGCGGAGACCGGTTCTTGTATGCCCGTGGCAAGCAACTTGGCAAACTCTGCAGGGATCACCGGCCGGCTGAAATAGAACCCTTGCGCTTCGTCGCACTCGCGACTCTGCAGAAACTCAAGCTCTTTCTGTGTTTCGACCCCTTCCGCCACAACGCGCAAATTCAGGCTCTTGCCCATACTGATCATGGCGCTCACGATGGAAGCTTCCTCCGGCGCCATTGTGATCTGCCGCACGAAGGACTGGTCGATTTTCAGCACATCCATCGAAAACTTTCGCAGGTAGCTCAAGCTCGAATAACCGGTGCCGAAATCGTCCACAGCCAATTGCACGCCCCTGGCCCGCAGCATCTTCAGGATCGATTGCGTAGCCTCCGGACGCTTCATCAACACCCCTTCCGTCAATTCCAGTTCGAGAAAACGTGGATCGAAATCCGTGTCTTTCAGGATTTCGAAAATGCCGTCCAGAAACCTCTCGTTTCGAAACTCCATGGCCGAGACGTTCACAGCCATGGTTACCGGCGGTAGCCCGGCATCGGCCCAGGCACGCGCTTGCAGGCACGCTTGGCGCAGGACCCATTTGTCGATCCCCAAAATTAGTCCGGAGTCTTCCGCCACAGGAATGAATTTCGTCGGCGAAACCGGCCCCTTCGCCGGATGCGTCCACCGCAGCAAAGCCTCCGCGCCGGTGATCTCTCCGGTCTTGAGGCTAACTTTTGGCTGATAAACCAGTGTGAATTCCTGCCGGTCCAGCGCACGCCGCAAACTTTCCTCGATGGATTGCCGCGCCACGGCTCGCACGTTCATCGCCGGCTTAAAGAACTGATAATTCTGCCGCCCGTTTTCCTTCGCCTGATACATCGCCGTGTCGGCATTCTTGATCAGCGTTTCCGCATCCGTGCCATCGTCGGGATAGACGCTCACGCCGATGCTCGCCGTTACGTGCAGCTCGTGCTGGTCGATCGAATGGGCCTGCGCGATCGCCTCCAGCATTCTTCTGGCCGAAATGGCGGCGTCCTCCGATGCAAACATTTCGGAAAGCAGCACCACGAATTCATCCCCGCCCTGCCGGCTCACGGTGTCCGTGGCGCGCACGCACTTCACCAGCCGTTTTGCGATGGATTGCAGTAACTTGTCGCCGATGGGGTGCCCGAGCGAATCGTTGATGTGTTTGAAACCGTCCAAATCCAAAAATAGCACTGCCACCTTTTTGTTGATCCGGGGAGCGTAAATCACGGCCTGATTCACACGGTCATTCAAGAGCATCCGATTCGGCAGACCGGTCAGGAAATCATGCTGGGCGGAATGGCTCAGATGTGCTTCGCTGTCCCGTAGCGCAATCGTCTGCTGTTCCAGAGCCTGCGTGCGCTCCGTTACGCGGGCTTCGAGTTCCGAGTTCAACGTACGAATTTCGGTTTCCGCTGCGCTGCGCTGCGCGTACTCGACGTTCATTTTCCGGGCGTTCAACCACACCAGAAAGCCAAAGATCACCACGTTCGACACGCTGTAGATCGCCAGTCCCAATGCGTTCGCGTACCATCCTGCCCGCAAGCCGTACAGACAAACCCAGCCCAGAAGAAGGGGGATGATGAATACAGCCGGCAGGAATCGACGCGCCATCACGCTTCCCGAACCCTCGCCGGTAATATCGCCTGTAATGCCGCCGCCGGGCCGTGCAAAGAAAATCGCGCCGCTCAGCAAAAACAGCGCGACCGCCATGGGAATCGGAACCCGCGTGTACAGCCATATGCGATTGAGCCCGGTGGCGTGATAGACGTAACCGGTAATTGCCATCAGCGCGACCACCGCAGGCCACAACCCCACGCCTTGCGAGGGCCGGCGGCCACCCTTCGTCTTCCACTCCAGGAGGAGAAGGCTCAAGCCAATCGCCAGAAATGAGGCCGATAGGGTAGGCGACATCCGCCCCGGAAACGGTGTCGTTAACGATGCCAAAGGCTCCTTGAATAGAATCTGGTCGATCCCGAAATTCAGTCCAAGAAGATATTCCAGCCGCGTCGCCGCACCGGCTAGGGCCACCAGAAGGGCTAGTACACGCGCGAGATATCGGGCAGGCGTTCGAGCATTCCCGGGCAACAGAAGCCACAAGGAAATCCCCGAAAGAACCAGCAGCAACGCCATGTTCGGATTTATGGAATCGCGCGCCGGCAGAACCGATACAAATGATTCAATGTGGAACGCCCAACCAAAAAGAACCAAAGCTCCGACTGCCACCACAAGGGCCGCCGCGATCCTGCAAGCGGCGTGCAAGAGCCTGAACCGCCCTGGGTTAGCGCAATCTGACAAAGCTCCAGCCATCGAGAGAGAAATTCCTATTTAGGGAATGACAGCCACGTTCGGTACCGCACTCCTAAGTCTGCCCGAATGCCTGTCTGTCCCGCGCGTATTTTGGGCTTCGGGTGCTTAAGCGGACAATCACCGATATGCCACGGCGAAGCACGTTCCTTGCGCTCCGGCGGTCGGAGCCAGGGCGAGTCCCGATCGGGCAGTGAAAGTGCTACACTTCTAGGCATCCCGCAGGATGCGAGAAAATTACCTGACTCTAAGGAGAGCCGCTTGAACTACTACGGACCGAAAGATTTGGCCGCAAGTTTCCGAACCGTTCGCAAAAACACAATCACGATTGCCCAGGAAATCCCCGAGAAAGACTATGCGTTTCGTCCCGCGTCGGACACGCGCAGCGTGGGAGAACTGCTTGCACACATCGCGCTTTCATTCAGCTTCCAATACAAAATCCATGCTGAAGAGCGCAGAACTACGCTCGTCGGTTTCGATTTTCCTTCCTTGATGAAGCGCTTGGTGGCGGAAGAAAAACAGTCCCGCAGCAAGGATCAAACCATCGAAATGCTTCAAGTCAACGGCGAAAAGTGGGCTACCTGGGTTGAGGGTCTTACGGATCAGTTTTTGGGTGAGCAGGTCACCCTGCCGCCCGGTGCAGTGCCGGCCACGAAGAGCCGTTTCGAAATGATTCTCTCCGTAAAGGAACACGAAATGCACCACCGCGGCCAGCTCATGCTGATCGAACGCATGTTGGGCATCGTGCCGCATCTCACTCGCGAGATGCAGGCGCGCATGGCCGCCGCCTCCGCCAGGAACTGACGATTCTATCGCCAGGGTTGGAGAAGAACCCGGTTTGTCGGTACGCCGGGTTCTTCTGCGTTTCGATCGCCTTCGTCGAGTGCTTCGCGCCGTCAATGGCCGCCCGTCAGACGCATGCCTCTGCGAACGGCCAAGGGAAAATCATGAGCACAAACGCCAAAGGTACTTTCGAGGTAAAGATGACGCCCGTGAGCGAGGATAAAGCCGAAGGCTCGATCATCTCACGCATGACCAACGAAAAAGTATTTCATGGCGATCTTGAGGCCACCAGCAAAGGCGAGATGCTCACCGCTGGCACGGCGGTGAAAGGTTCCGCTGGCTATGTGCTCATCGAGCGCGTCACCGGGACACTACAAGGCCGCGCCGGCACATTCATCTTGCAGCATAACGCCACGCTTACGCGCGGGGCGCCGCAGCAGGAAATTGTCGTGGTTCCCGACTCCGGTACGGGCCAGATCACCGGACTTGCCGGAAACATGACCATCATCATCAAAGACAGCAAACATTTCTACGATTTCGAATACACGCTTCCCGCAGCGCCGGGGTCATGACCTCGCGTCACTGCGGCCTTTGCCGGCTTGCCTCCGGTCTTTCCACGGACTGAGCGCCGAGTAGGTCGGCGTAGCGGTCGCGTTCGCTTTGCTCGCCGCAATCAGCCTGCGCCGGACGAGCCAAGCGACCGCGGACTGCACGGAGCTTTTCGAAACGCCCACGCACTCCGCCAGCGCCTTATAGCTGATCTGCACCGCCGCGCCCTTCTGTTGTTGCTCTACCGCAAGCCACAAATAGACTAGAAAACTCACCGCCCGTCGATCGTGCCCCACCAGGTCGCGCATCAATACATCGGTAATGTAGGGATCGAGCGGCAGCATCGCTATACCTACAGTTAGTATAGCACCTGCTGGCTGATTGCAATCCGAATTTCCCCCGCGCTATTCTCGGCCCGGCCACCAAGGAGGGCCGCACATGATCCGCGGATTGAAATTCGTCAGTATTCCCGTGCATAACCAGGACGCGTCGTTGAAGTTCTTTACCGAAAAGCTCGGGTTTAAGGTGGCCACAGATCAACCTTTCACGCCAAAGCAGCGCTGGATCGAGTTGCTGATCCCTGGCGCGCAAACCGGCCTTGTACTCTTCACACCCACGGGGCACGAGAATCGCATCGGCGATTTCCAGCCCATGTCGTTTTGGTGCGACGATGTTTTCGCCACCGCCAAAACCATGAAGGCCAACGGCGTGGAATTCGAACAGGATCCGAAGAAAGAAAGTTGGGGTACATCTGCGATTTTCAAGGACGTGGACGGCAACAAGTTCGTGCTATCGAGCAAGTAAGCGGCTGTATTGCGGAGACACTCGGAGCTCGCGCCGTATGCGACAAGCAATCTTCCCGCTAAGGGAACCTTCTTCCCCCGCAACGCGTATCTCAGGTAAAGGCATGGCGGGCTCGCGTTTGCCGTTCAAGATGCGCGGACGTCGCATGAGGGGGACCGATTCATGGGTTCGTTGGGCACACAACTCAAGCAAATCTTGCGCAGACTTCGCCGCGCCCCGATGTTCACCGCGATTACCCTGATTACGATCGCCGCCGCCATCGGCGCAAACACCATCGTATTCAGCGTGGTCGAAGGCGTGCTCTTGAAGCCTCTCCCCTATCCGGCAGCCGATCGATTGATCGGCGTCTGGCTGACCGCGCCCGGCGTAAACATAAACAAGTTGGAGCTTTCGCCCTCCACGTATTTCGTCTTTCGCGAGCAGAACCATTCGTTCGAGGATATCGGCATCTATGGGAATGACTCCGATAGCATCACGGGCATCGGCGAGCCCGAACAGGTCCGCGCTTTGCTCGTCACGGACGGTACGCTGCCGATTCTAGGGATCCAGCCCTACCTGGGCCGCATGATCACTCACGAAGATGATTCCGCAAACGCCCCGAAAACGGCGATGCTTTCTTACGCATACTGGCGCAGCAAATTCGGCGGATCACCGGGCGTTCTCGGCAAGACCATCGTTGTGGACGGGAAGTCTCGAGAGATCATCGGCGTTTTGCGGCAAGATTTCCATTTCCTCGATCGGCCCGATGCCGCGCTAATCATCCCGTTCCAATTCGACCGTGAAAAGCAGCATCTGGGCAATTTTAGTTATGACGGCCTGGCGCGGCTCAAGCCCGGGGTTACGATTCCGCAGGCCAGCGCCGACATCGCGCGGATGCTTCCCATCGTCAATCGCAGTTTCCCGGCGCCTTCCGGCTTCAGCATCAAACTCTTTGAGGCCGCGCGCATGGCGCCGATCCTGTACCCCTTGAAGCAAGACGTTGTCGGCGACATCGGAAACGTGCTGTGGGTCCTGATGGGTTCGGTCGGAATGGTTTTGCTGATCGCGTGCGCCAACGTGGCCAACCTGATGCTGGTCAGGGTTGAAGGACGCCGGCAGGAATTGGCCGTCCGCTCGGCACTGGGCGCGGGCCGGGCACGCATCGCCGGAGAGTTACTCTTCGAAAGCTTCTTCCTGGGACTGGTCGGCAGCGTTTTTGGCCTGGCCATCGCTTATGCCGGATTGCGGGTTCTGGCGGCCATCGCGCCCACCGGCTTGCCGAGAATCCGTGAAGTTGCCATTGACGCTCGCGTCCTGCTCTTCACGCTTGGCGCCGCATTGCTCGCAAGCTTGCTCTTCAGCGCGATTCCCATCTTCAAATACGTCGGAGTGCGTTTGAACACCGGCCTGCGCGAAGGTGCCCGCGGCATGAGCCAAAGCCGCAGCCAACATCGCGCGCGAAACTCGCTCGTGGTGATCGAGGTCGCGCTGGCGGTGGTGCTGCTGATCTGTTCCGGGCTGATGATCCGCACGTTTCGCGCCTTGACCCACGTCGACCCGGGCTTCAACTCGCCTGCCTCGTTACAAACGTTCCGAATCTACATCCCGGAATCGCAAGTGAAAGAACCGGAGCGCGTGATCCGCATGGAACAAGCGATCTCCGATAAGCTCGCCGCCATTCCCGGAGTTTCCGCGGCGGCGTTTTCCACGAAAATCCCCATGGATGGAAACGGAAATTTTGATCCTGTTTTCGCGGAAGACCGTGTCTACGCCGAGGGCCAGCTTCCCCCTGTGCGCCAATTTAAGCATGTGACGCCGGGTTTTCTATCCACGATGGGCACACCGCTCGTCGCCGGTCGCGACGTGACCTGGACGGATACCTACCAAAAGCTCAACGTCGCCCTCGTTTCCGAAAACTTCGCCAAGGAATATTGGCGAGATGCGCGCAACGCCTTGGGCAAGCGCATTCGCGTTGCCACCACTGACGATTGGCGCGAAATTGTCGGCGTGGTGGCTAACGTTTACGACGACGGCGTAAGCGAAAAGCCCTCCAGTTCCGTTTACTGGCCCGTATTGATGAACAACTTCGAAGGCAATCCCACGGAGGCCGAACGCAGCGTAGCCTTTGCCATTCGCAGTCCGCGCGCAGGCAGCGCCAGTTTGTTGAACGACATTCGCCAGGCCGTTTGGGCGGTGAACCCAAACGTTCCGCTCGACGCCATTCACACCGTGGATTACTTCTACTCAAAATCCATGGCCAGAACGTCGTTTACCCTGATCATGCTGGCTGTCGCCGCCGGCATGGCGCTGCTGCTCGGTGTGATCGGAATTTATGGCGTGATCGCGTATTCCGTCTCGCAGCGCAGGCGCGAGATCGGCATTCGCATGGCGCTAGGCGCGCAGCCGCGGACAGTGACTCATGTTTTTCTGCGCGAGGGTTTGCTCTTATCTGGAATTGGCGTGGCGTTCGGCTTGGGCGCGGCGTTCGCCGTCATGCGCCTCATGTCGTCATTGCTTTTTCGCGTAAGCCCGGTCGACCCGTTCACTTACCTCGCCGTCTGCGTGGGGCTCGTAGCGACCGCTTCGCTCGCAAGCTATCTGCCATCGCGCCGCGCCGCCGCGGTGAATCCGGTTGAGGCCCTGCGCGCCGAATAGCCGGAACTCGTTCATCAGCCGCGAACCGCCGATAATTAGCCTCGTTCCAGACGAGTTAGAAGCTTACGACTGCGCGCTTTCATTGCCGCCGTGCCGTCACGCGTTGCCACACGCAGGAGCTCCAGCACCCTGGGCTGTAAGTTGGCGTCCTGTAGCGCCAGGTCTGCCCCTTTGCAGCGCAAACGTCCTGACCGATCGACCGCCGGTCCCCGCCTTCGAGCAATTTCAGGATGGTCGTCATCGAGCCACAGGGCCACGTCCCGCAAAAAGCGAGGCTTACAACGCCGGTTCACTCTTATTAAAGGTGACGCTCTTCCCCGCCACTGCGGCAATCGCCAACCCGGCCAGCATCCACGTGATCATCGCGTCGGCAATGTCCACGGCCGTGTAAGCTCCCGAAAATCCCCACCAATTCCAATTCGGCAGATCCACTATCAAGCCGCCCGCCAGACCGGCGACCGCCAGAAATGCCACACGCCGCGCATAACTCAACCCGCTCGTTTGCAAGAGGAGCCCCGTCAACACAAATGCCACCGCCAGCAGACTCAGTACCTGCAGGAGAATGGCCCTGCCGAACGACGGAAACCCTCGCACTCGCACCGCCGCAACCACGATCGGCCCGCGCGTCATTCTCGCCATCAGAGCGTCGTCCGCATCCTTCTTTTGATCCGGTGTCATTCCCTGGGTAGGCGGCTCGCCCGGTAAGAGATACGTGCCGTCGCCTGGCGCGTGTGAAGCGATGATCGCGCCCACTTCGTCGTCATTGTGAAAATTCAGCATCGTCTTTTCGTGCCACCCGATTACTTCCCAGGATACGGTGCTCCAGGCAAACGCCACCAGCCCACCGAGAATCGTTCCCAGCACCAAAGACTTCAGCATCGTTTGCCTCCTCGCTTCACCTACAACGACCGTGCGGCTAGGTATGCTGGCTTACCGATAGAACGTTCCCATCCGGATCTTTGAACCACGCTACTTTGTCTCCGTTGGGCGTAGTCCAGATTCCCAGTTCCTGGTCTTGGATAAACGGGTACTTCTCAAGAGTCACTCCCTGTTGATTCAGCCACGCCACCACCTTGCCGATGTCGGCGACTTCCCACCCGAGAACGGTGTACGGGGCCGGCGCAAAATTCTGCGCCTTGGCGACGCGAATCATCGTGTCGCCCGCCTTTACCACCAGCGCAAATGGATCGTCGCTGACAAATTCGAAGCCCAGTTTTCCTTCGTAGAAAGCACGCGCTTTCTTGGCATCTGTCGTTGGCACAAAGCCCATCATCTTGCTGGCTGCTAGCATCGTTTCCTCCTCGTCCGTTGGGCCAGAACATAGCACTTGCCTCAGGGCTTTCCCTTCGCTACTGTGCCAAGAAATGTCGCAAAAGTGCCACAGCATCCTTTTGGACCGCAGGGGCAATCTGCTTTCGGAAGTCGCCACTCTTTCTTTTGACTTCCCGAGCGGCCACGCGATCCCCGAGCACATGCACCCCGAGGATCAGCTCGTCTTCGCCTCCGCCGGGGTGATGACGGTTCGTACCAGCCAGGGGATCTGGGTGGTGCCGCCCTTGCGCGCTGTTTGGATTCCCGCCGGCATGCGCCATTCGATCCGGACCGCCGGCGCCGTCTCAATGCGAACGCTGTATCTGATTCCCGCGCTAGCTCGCAAAGTGCCCGCCATGTGTTTTGTCATGAACGTTTCGCCTCTCTTGCGAGAGCTCCTCCTTCACGCCTGCCACTCACCGAGGTTACACAAAAAGATTCCTGCGGAGAGGCGGCTGATCGAGATGATCGTGGATCAATTGGCGATCGCGAGTTCCGTTCCCCTGCAACTTCCCCAGCCGCGTGATCGTCGCGCTGCGCGCATCGTCGATCGATTAATCGCTGAACCTGGCCTGCAGAAGACCCTCGCAAGACATTGCAAGGATTGCGGTGCAAGCAAGCGGACCGTGCAAAGGCTTTTTGTCGCGCAAACACATATGACCTTTGCCAAATGGCGCCAACAGCTTCGCCTCCTTCATGCCATGCAGTTGCTTGCTTCTGGAGAGAAGGTCACTTCTGCGGCCTTGGAGGCAGGCTACAATAGCACCAGCGCTTTCATTTCCATGTTCAGGAAACAGCTTGGAAAGACGCCCGGACGTTATTTTAGATAGGACTCTAACCTTCGCGGCTGGCGCTCAAAGTTTCGTCGCGCGCGTCATGAGGTAGCCTTGCCGGATAATGTTGTCTTCATAATATTGTGACGCCAGCGCCTCATATTCGCGGCGAAACTCCTCAAGCTTCGCGGGGTCGTTGCCCGTCAACGCGTCGACCACCTTCCGCATCGGTCCGGCGGTCTTTTCGGTGGCCGCCCGGAAATGTTGCACGCTCATCGCCGGGACTTTCATCGTTTTGTTGTCGAACACAAGGTCTTTCACTGCCGTTCCGAGCCGCTGCCGAATCACGTTCATCTCGCCCCATTGCGTTGGCGGCGATACTCCCGGCGGCGGGGGCGGCAGGTACCGCGCTACAAGGCCAAAAACCCGTCCCAGCAAAAGATCTGGCGGCCAAGTGGAAAACGCGATCGTCCCGCCCGGCTTCAGCACGCGCAGCATCTCCGCGATCGCGACATCGGGACGCGGCGCAAAGATATGCCCATACTGGCTGACCACCACGTCAAACGCAGCGTCGCCAAACGGCAATTTCTCCACGTCTCCTTCGTGCCATTCGACCTCCACTCGCGCCATCGCCGAATTTTCGCGAGCACGCTGCAACAGCTCGGGCGTAAGGTCCAAACCCGTCACGCGCGCCCCCGCCCGTGCAGCCGTGATCGCCACCACGCCGGTACCGCAAGCCACATCCAGCACGCGGTGGCCCGCGCGAATACCGGCGTGCTTCACCAACTGTGCCGCCGGGCCCGTCGTAATGGCCTCGAGCGGCGCAAAGTAGGCCCATCCTTGCTTCTGCGCTGCCTTGAATGTCTCAAACGGATCCATGATCATTGTCCTCGGCTGAACGTTGATTCGCGAGTATATCGTCCGGCCCCACCGCGTTCAACGGGATCAATGGCGCAGCGATATTTGCAAGAATTCCCAAGTCCTGTGAGTCAGGCGGGTTGCATAGCCGTCCGAGCTGGTTTGCCATCTCGGTGCGCCCGGTACGAGGGTATACTCAGCCTCACGATGCCTGTGCTGATCTGCCTGCTCCGTGGCGTCAATGTCGGCGGACACAACAAGATCAAGATGGAAGCTTTACGCGCGCTTTGCGAATCTCTTGGCCTGCGCGATGTGCAAACCTACATCCAGAGCGGCAACATCATCTTTCGCGCGAAACAAAAGAATCTCGTCAAGTTGGGCGCCGATTTGCAGGACGCCATCGAGCGAAGCGCCGGATTTCGCCCTGAAGTCATCCTGCGCACGTCCGCGGAACTAAGAGATGCCATCTCGAGAAACCCTTTCGCTGGCAGGCGCGACGTTGAGCCAAACAAGTTCCTTCTCGCTTTCCTGGCGAGCGTCCCGGCTCCAGATATTCGCGAAAAGGTTTTGCAAATCAAGATCGCCCCCGAAGAACTGCATCTCGACCAGCGGGAAATGTATATCTACTTTCCGAATGGAATGGGGCGCCCAAAGTTGTCTTGGCCGGTCCTCGATCGCACCTTGAAAATCTCGAGCACAGGCCGGAACTGGAACACCGTGCTCAAACTCCTTGAAATGGCAACAGCTCTCGAAGCCCAGGATTAGGCCGAAGCCCACCGAAGAAAGCTCCCGCTCGTGTAAGAAGCTCGTACTGGGACCAGCCCGCTAACCTTTGCTGGGTATCTGGAACTCACACATTACGCATTACTTCCTTATAAAAGAACCCGGCAGGAGCCATGGAGCGATATGTGCAAATGCACTCAAGGGGCGAATCGTACCGCGATTGTAGAGCGGGGACTCTGGTCGCGGGCAGGGCCCCCGCTCCGGGCCGCGTCTCCGGTCTGGAGCCTACATTGCTGTTTTGTGAACTCGTGTAGTTCGGGCAAGAATAAGCTAAGTAACGATGCGAAAAGGGGGTTTTGGATGACGGAACCACTCTTTCTCCACGTCCTCGCTTTTGCCTGTGGACGGTGTGCATTGCCCCTTCCAGTGACAACGATTCAGCATATGAGCAGCTTGGAGGACGTGGATGCCGCGCTTTTCGATGTGCGATGTGTATGCGGCTGGAAGGCTAAACTATCCGGTCTCCAGGCGCGCCAGCACTGGGTCGGCCCGTGGACCGGCTATGGCGCCGCCGCGTGATCGGCGAATATAAAACCTTCCGCACCGTGGCGTATCGAGCACAAATTGGTACCCCGGCCTTGTCCAGACGCGCACTGTCCAACAAACTCATTCTAACGTCGCTCCCATTCAGAGGCATGGATCGGGCGGGCGGCATGGGAAGTCAACGGTCCGAACTTCGATGGCGCTAGATCAGAAAAAGCTTCCGAGCCATTCAGCAACATCCGTCAGCGAACGCCGCACACAGCAGCGTTATCCTTTCACGGCCGCCGTTGAGCTCATCAATGCGGCGGATGGCGCAACGCTTCTGGCACAAGTCAGTGACCTGGGCCGGCGCGGCTGTTACGTCGAAACAAATCAGCCCTTCCCGGTCGGCACCACCGTGAAGCTGCGCATCTCCAAGAGCAGCAAAACCTTTGACGCTCAAGCACGCATCGTCTATTCCCAGGAAAAAACGGGCATGGGCGTCATGTTCACCTCCGCTGACAACGAGCAACTCCGCACGCTCGAGGCGTGGCTCGCTTCCTCATTTGAAAGTTCCTGGTTTTCCTCGCCCACCCGCCGCAGCCGCCGCATTCTGCTGGAAATTCCGGTGCGCATGTCCGTGCAGGTATCGCCCGGTTCTTTCACGCGCGAGGACACCAAAACGCTGGCTATCAGCGCGCACGGCGCCTTGGTGCTTTTGAAAACGCCTGTAAAGGAAAGTCAGCGAATCGCGCTCGAAAACCTGAAGACGGAAGCGATCCAGGAGTGCATCATCGCCTACATCGGCGATCGCAAAGAAGGCCGCCGCCAGGTTGGCCTTGAATTTTCCGTTCCCAATCCATCCTTCTGGCACGTCTCTTTTCCGCCGGACGATTGGACGCCGAACCACCCACAGGCGAAGTCTCGCAACCGCTAAATCCGCTTTTTGAATCTTCCGCGAAAATTGAGTCCGGCGCTTTACTTCGCAGCGCAGGCCGTCAGTTGCGAGGGCCCGCCCCAATCGTCAAAAAGCTTTGTGGATTGCTCGGTGATTTCTTCCACCGTGCGCGGCTGCCCGTTTCCTGATCCGGGAAAGACTAGATAAACAATTCCGTGGCTCGTACCGCCGCGTCGTGGACTCGACCGTACCGATAAGTTCTCCGCCAAAGCCATCGAGCCCTCACCGATGTAGTCGCTGGGACCGATATCCGCAAAAATAGCCGCGGAATATTTGCCGTTGCGAAGATTCAGGACCATCGCAAAGTCTCCGAGCCGCGCGCCCATTTGCCGTGAAAATCCGCGCGGCAACACAATGTAAGACACGCTGGTCGCGTCCACATATTTGGCGGGGTCGTCGCTGCGTTTCGCTCGATCCGAAAGCGCCGTCGTAGAAACGTAGTAGCCGGGATATGAAGATCGGGGCCCTTGAAGGTAAGGTTCGCCGCTGTCGTCGTGCGCGAGCGCCGACCAATGCCCCGGTTCCCCGGCATTGGCGAGATCATCTAACCCGGTATTCTGAGGATTGTATGCATTCGGCGCACCGTCCGCGTCAATGTACATTCCGGATTCGTAGAAGAATGCGGCGCTGCCCGAAGTTTGCCACACGGGAATATCTCCCGCTGTCTCCCCATCGCGGCTGACCTTAAAATCCAGCACATGCGACCTTGCGCAGGCCTTCGATCCGTCGGGCGTGGAACTCTCCGCGTTCGAATTTGTCGATGACGCCGGCCCTTGCTTTTGTGCCGCGCTTTGCGCGATCCACACAAGCGTAGTTGCCGCAACGACTGCCATTTTCAAAAATCGCATTCGAAGGACATCCCCCGATTCTCCTACCCGCGGCCCCTACGTCCGCCGCCTGCCGCCGGAACCACCACGATGTGCGGCACTCCGGATTCGTTCATCATCTTATTCAAATTCTCGAGGTCTTCGCTCACCAGCTTTTGCACCTGCTCGTGCCCCGCCGGAACTTCCTTTTCGAGAACGGAAATTTCTTCCATCTCTTCGGCGTTCGGAGCCGCCGTATAACTTTCGAGCAATCCCATTAGCCGGGTGACACGCGTAGGCAGGACCGGCGGCGCGCCGCCTCCACCGCCTTCGCCCGGTCCGGCGCCCTGATACTTGGCTCGTACTTCATCTACTTTTTTCGAAAAGTCGTCCGCGGCCTTCTGCACGTTGTCCGGAATCTTCGGTGCGCCCGGACGCTTCCAGCCGGCCATCGCGGCATCCAGCGCCGTCTTCAGCGCATTAATCTCGCGCTGATCCAGCGTGGCTGTGCGCGTCAACGCATATAGCCTCATGATGGCGTCTTGCCGCGCCTGCCGATCCTGCGCCGAAATCTGTACCCGCGGATCTTCGTCCACCTCCACGGTCTGGCTTTGCGTCTCGGAACCGGCCGTCACTTTCACCGTGTACGGACCAGGTTCCACAAGCGGCCCGCGACCGCCACCGCCGAATCCACCGCCACCCCCGCCTCGCGCTCCGGCCGCTCCCGGCGGTTCGGGAGGCACCGCAGGGTTATATCGTAGGTCCCACGCCACGCGATTGATTCCCGCTCGCGGCGTGCAAACCGACTCGCTGGCGAACGTCTCCGAAGAAGGCGCCGTTTCTTCCGCTCCCGGCCGTGGTGCTTGGCAGCGAATATCGCGGATTGTCTTCCCCGAAGAATCGCTCACCGTAATCGCCACGCGCTGGTTTTCCGCCGGAGCGCTCTTCAGATAGAAATTAATCAGCGCTCCGTAAGGCGGATTGGGACCCTGGAACATTTTCCAGCCAAAACCAAACCCTGGGGGCGTGTCGCTCTCGGTCCGGAAAAGATAGGCCGGGCGCACCTCGAATAAATGCAGGCTGGAAGTCAGCACCTGCGGCGCGAGTTGCTGGATCGGCGAAATATCATCGAGAATCCATAGCGCGCGGCCATGCGTCGCGAGAATCATGTCATTATCGCGCGGGTGAATCAGGATGTCGTCCACCGGCATGGTCGGCAGATTCGCGCCGATCCGCATCCAGTTCGCGCCGTGATCGAACGTTACAAAGAGCCCACGCTCCGTCCCCGCGTACAGAATGCTCGGCACCTTGGGATCTTCGCGGACCACGTGTAGGCTGCCGTCCTTCTCTGTGATCCCATTCGAAATCGGCTTCCAGCTCTGGCCGTAGTCGGTGGTCACGAAAAGGTAGACGTGATAGTCGCCGCTGCGGTGATTGTCAAAGGTCGCGTAGGCCGTGCCCTCCGCATACTTTGAGGCCACCACGCGGCTTACGTAGGATTGCTTTGGCACTCCGGAAAAATGGCCGATCACATTGGTCCAGGTCTTCCCGCCATCGCGCGTCACCTGCACGTTTCCGTCGTCCGTGCCCACGTAAATCACCTGTGCGTTCATCGGCGATTCCCCGATGGTCGTAATGCAAGGCCACGCACCCACGCCATCATTTCGCGAAAGCTCTTCAGGCGAAGGCAGCTTGCCCAGGATTTCCAGCTTGCTGCGATCCTCGCCGTTTGTCAGGTCCGGACCCGCCTTGCTCCACGTCTCGCCCTGGTCCGTAGACTTGAAAAGGAAGTTGCCTCCAAAATAAATCGTCTTGTGATCGTGCGCCGAAATCTCGATCGGCGAATTCCACTCAAACCGGTAAGGCGCCTCGCCCGGCTTTTCCCGCGGCTTAATGCTGTGCGTTTCCGTGGTCCGAAAATCGCGCCGTTGTAATGAGCCATCCTGCGTTTCCACGTAATCGACGTTCGGATCCACCGGATCGAGCCGGTTAAAAAACCCATCCGCGCCGCTCACTTCCTGCCAATCCGCGTTCACGATTCCGCGCGTTTGCAGCGAATTGCTCGGACCGCACCAGCTTCCGTTGTCCTGCAGCCCGCCGCACACCTTGTAAGGCCGCTCATTATTTGCGGTCACTTCGTAAAATTGCCCGACTGCAATCACGTCGTCGTGCGCCCAGGTGCGGCCGCCATCGTTCGTCATGAAGATGCCGCCATCGTCACCGGCGATCACGTGATTGGAATCGTTGGGATCGATCCACAAAGCGTGGTTATCGTAGTGAACTTTCGCGCTGCGAATGTTGAACGTCTTGCCACCGTCCTCCGAAAGGAAGAGGTCCGTGCCTCCTACCCAAATCCTAAGATCGTTATTTGGATCGATGTCCACACGCCCGAAGTAGTTCGGACGCGGATCGAAATCGCTCATCTTCGTCCAGGTCACGCCCTTGTCGTCGCTGCGGAAAATTCCGCCCTTTTCGTGCTGTACGCGGGCGTAAACAACGTTGGAGTTCCGGCGATATACGGAGAGCCCGATGCGGCCTACGTCACCACCTTGCGCGTACGGCAATCCGTCAGTCAGCTTCGTCCAGTTTGCTCCTCCATCCACACTGCGGTAGATCCCGCCCTCGGGCCCGCCGCCGTTGAATCCCCACACCGTGCGCCGGCGCTCGTACGCCCCCGCATACAAAATGTTCGGGCTTGACGGATCGATGGCGATATCGCAAGCGCCGGTGTTCTCGCTGATGAAAAGCGATTGCGTCCAGGTCTTGCCGCCGTCGGTAGTCTTGTAAACGCCGCGATCGTGGCTCGGCCCCCATTGATCGCCCAGCGCCGCCACGTACACCGTGTTCGGGTCGCGCGGATCGATCACGATCCGTCCAATCGAGTTGGTGTTGTCGAGTCCCTCAAAAACCCAGGTCGCCCCTCCGTCCAGCGATTTGTAAATCCCCGCGCCCCATGAGGCGCTCTGCCGATTGTTCGCCTCGCCCGTCCCCACCCATAGGATCGACGGGTTCGAGGGCGCCAGCGCCAGCGCGCCTATGGACGACGAAATCGCATGGTCGAAAATGGGCGTCCATGTGGTCCCTCCGTTCGTCGTTTTGAAGACGCCTCCTCCTGCCGTGCCGACATAAATCGTATCGGCGTCATGCTCGCTCACGGCGAAGTCGTCAATGCGTCCGCCCATAATCGCGGGGCCAATGTTCCGAAATTCCAGGTTCTTCAGCGCGCTATCCAGATCGGACGCGCTAATCGCCGGTTGTGCCGGCGCCGCGGTGGGTCCATTTCCGCCTGCCTTCAGCCGTGAAAACGCCGGAAGTGCCGCAACTCCTAGCGCCAGTAGTATCAAAAACCAAGTTCGCCGGCTCACACCTTGTCGTGTCATCGAAAACCCTCGCTATGAATGGCAGTCTCTCGGAGAAATCGCAAGTCCCGGCGATATTCGTGCTATAGCGCACGAATACCGGGTTCACATTGAAATTGCAGCGGCAGTATAGACCAAAATGGGACCCCTCGTACCTCAAGTTTTCCCGCTCCCGTTTCGGCCCAGGGTCAGTTCTGCGTCCCAAGGCACTCGATAAAGAGCGACTCGCTAGGGCCAAGGCTGAAGATCGTCTCGGCCTACAGCATTCGCTGGAGTTACATGCAGGGCGGGGAGTGCTATAACTGCATCGACATGGCAAATCCCGGCGTTGATACGGCCACCTCTGCCGCCATCGTGAGACGCACAGTGCGAGTCCTCGTCGCCGACGATCAAAACTTGATCCGCGAAGGTGTGCGCCTGCTCCTCGAATCGCGCGCGGGTTATAGCGTTTGCGGCGAAGCCGCGAATGGACAAGAGGCCGTCGAAAAGGCGCGCGAGCTGCAACCAGACCTGCTGATCCTTGACGTAACCATGCCGGTCCTCAACGGCTTCGACGCCGCGCGCATGATCCGAAAATTTTGTCCGCTCGTACCGATTTTGATCCTCTCCATGCACAATAGCCGCCAACTCGTTGAGGAAGCGCGCAAGATCGGCGTGCAGGGTTACGTCACCAAAATGAATCTGGAAGAACAGCTCGTCAACGCTGCGCGAGCCGTGCTCGATGATGAAACCTTCTTCCCGCTGATTTAGCTTTCGTCCCGCCGCGCTTTTATCGCAGCATTTTCCAGCATCCAGCAATGTTCACTGTTCGGTCCCGCCCTCTTTCTGATCCGCAGCCTTCGCTATTCCGATCGCCGGCACACCCTGTTTGCGCATCAGCTCGTTCAGCTCCGCCACATCCTTGTTCTGGATTGCCTTCCAATCCGCGCTAAGCTGTGCCATCTGCTTTCGATACACCTCATATTGCTCGTAATCCTGCTGCGGCGGCACATCATCCGCTTCGTCAATACTGTTCTGCAGGTAAGACATCTGGCTGTTCAGCATATTGCCGTAATTCAACTGATCCTGATCCGCCGTCGCTTTCGGCTCGATCAGTTGGCTTTCGATAGCGGCCATCTTCTTATTGATCGCCTCCACCGCCGTATTTAACGGCTTCGCGTTTGCGTCTTGTCCGATCCGCTTCTGCAAAGCCGTCATTTGCGCACGCAGGTCGCGCATCTGGACCACCATTTCGTGATCTTCCACGATCAGGTCCTTTACCTGCGCCGCCAGAGCAAACTGCTTCTCAAGATCGGCCGCCGAGATTTTCACGCGCGGATCGGTCATAATTTCGATCGGCGCGGTGGACGCCTTTCCCGCCACGGTCAGACGCACCTGATACTTCCCCGGCAGCACCAGGATCCCGCTGGGGCGTCCGTTGTCATACACGGCCCCGGGAATTTCGTGGGGTGCCGCATATCGCATGTCCCACACAAACCGGTTCAACCCGGCCTTCTTCGGCAACACCGGCTCGGGCGGACCCGCCGGCTCTCCCGCACCCGGCTTGTTTTCCTTCGACGAATACTTACGAATCACCTGCCCCTTCGCGTCCAGAATTTCCATCGCCACGTCATCTTTGGGCTCCGCCTTGAGCGCGTAGTCCACGATCACACCCGACGGAGGGTTGGTCCCCACGGCCCCGCCGCCCCTGCCGCCGAAGCCTCCCCGCGCATGTGTACGATAGGCCGGCGCCGGGGTAAAGAGATGCACGTCCGCACCCAGCGTATCGGCTCCCAATTCGCGCAGCGACGCCAGATCATCCAACACCCAAAACGACCGCCCGTGCGTCGCAATTGCCAGATCGTCGCCCTTCACGATTAGGTCGTGTACCGGAACCACCGGCAAATTGAGCTTCAGCGATTGCCATTTCGTCCCGTCATCGAAAGAGACAAACACGCCCGCTTCGGTCCCGGCATAGAGCAACCCTTTCCGCTTAGGATCTTCGCGCACCGCGTGCACGAAAGCCGCCGCGGGAATGCCGTTGATGATCTCTGTCCACGTCTTTCCGAAATCAGTGGTCTTGTAGGCATAGGGCTGAATGTCGTCCAGCATATGCCGATCCATGGCGATGTAAGCCGTGCCGGCATCAAAGGGCGAAGCTTCGATCAAGCTGATCTTGCTCCATTCCGGCAGCCCTTTCGGCGTCACATCTTCCCAATTCTTGCCGCCATCCCGCGTAACGTGCACCAGCCCATCGTCGCTGCCCGCCCAGATCAGATCGCGCTGCTTTAGCGATTCCGCCACGGTAAAAATCGTGTCGTAGAATTCCACACTGGTGCTGTCGTGCGTGATCGGCCCTCCTGGCACCTGCTGTTTCGTTTTGTCGTTACGCGTCAAATCCGGGCTGATCACCGTCCAGCTTTGCCCATGATTCGTCGTCTTGAAGAGCACTTGCGCGGCGATATACATCGTGTTCGGATCGTAGGCCGAAATCAGTATCGGCGCCGTCCATTGGAACCGGTACTTCTGATCCGCCGCGCCCGATCCATCCATGATCACCGGGGCCGGCGTGATCAGTTCTTCTTCCTCTGTGTCTTTGCTCCATTTCGTGATGATTCCGTAGTTCCCTCCCGCGTATACCACTCCCGCGTCGTTCGGATCGGGCGCAATGTATCCGCTCTCGCCTCCACCCACCGGATACCAATCCTGCCGGCCGATGGTGCCGTGATTGGTGCTGCTGGCAATCGCCATCGTGGAGTTATCCTGCTGCGCGCCGTAGAGGTAGTAGCGAAATTGATTGTCTGCGGCCACGTGGTAAAACTGTGCGGTCGGCTGATTATCTTGCGGGGTCCACGTAAGCCCCGCATCCTCGGAAATTGCCGCACCTCCATCATCACCCGTGATCATGCGACTCGAATTTTCCGGCGAAATCCACAGCGCGTGATTATCGCCGTGCGGCGGACGCAGCGTTGCCCACGTCTTCCCGCCATCGGTCGAGCGGTGAAAATTCACGTTGAGAATATAAATCGTGTCCGCGTTCCTCGGATCGGCAAAAATATGCGTGTAATAAAATGCCCGCTGCAGAAAACGATGGTCGCCGGTGACCAGTTGCCACGAATCGCCCGCGTCATTCGAAACGTAGACGCCGCCCTTATCCTTTTCCGCCTCGATCAGCGCGTAAACTCGCTCCGGCGCCTCCGCCGAAGTAGCCAGCCCGATACGCCCGATCAACACTCCCTCCGGGAGCCCATGCGCCTTCATTTCCTTCCACGTCACTCCGCCATCGCCCGAACGATAAAGCCCGCTTCCCGGGCCGCCGCTCACGATATCCCAGGGCTTGCGCACTTCCTGATAAAGCGCCGCATAAAGCACATTCGAATTGCCGCCCGCAAAGGTCAAATCCACTGCCCCGGTCTTGTCATCCTTGTAGAGAACTTTGTCCCACGTCTTGCCGCCATCCGTCGTCCGGAACACGCCGCGCTGCTCGTTCGGCCCAAACGCATGCCCGATCGCCGCCACGTACACGATATTCGGATCGTGAGGGTTGATCAGCACCTTCGAAATATGCTGCGTATCCTCCAGCCCGATGTGCGTCCAGGTTTTTCCCGCGTCGAGTGACCTGTACATCCCGTTTCCATACGTAATGTCCCCACGCAGGCAGGGTTCGCCGGTGCCTACATAGATCACATTGGGATCGGAGGGCGCCACGGCGATCGCGCCGATCGAAGGATTCAACTCGCCATCAAAAATCGGCGTCCAACTCACGCCGGCGTTCGTCGTCTTCCAAACGCCGCCCGCCGCCGCTCCAAAATAGTAGACGAACGGATTGTCGGGGATGCCCGTCACCGCCTCGGCCCGCCCACCGCGAAACGGGCCTACCAGCCGCCACTTCATTCCCGCGAGCGAATCCTTGTCGAGCGTCTGCGCGGAAACGCCAGCACTGGCAACCAGTGCGAAAAATGACATTGCCATTAGGATTCGAGCACACCACGGCTGAAGCGCCTTCATACGAAAACCTCCTCAGGGAAAATAGCCGCCGGGATTCTACTCCATCCTCCGGGAAGGTAAGCAACATTGCTGGAAGATCGGCAGCAAACGCATCCAGAAGAAAACGAAAATGCCCCATAGTTACTGCAGCTTGTTCAACCCGTTCAGTCCAGCCACCTTATACGCTTCCGCAAACGTCGGGTAGTTGAACACCGTATCCCGGAAATAATCCATCGTGCCGCCGAAGCTAAGCACCGCCTGCCCAATGTGCACGATTTCCGCGGCGCTCTCGCCGATCGCGTGGACGCCCAGCACTTTCTTTGTATCCGGATGGAACAGAATCTTCAACATCCCCGTGTGATCGCCCACAATTTGCGCTTTGGCCAACTCTTCGTATTTCGCAACCCCGACTTCGAACGGGATTTTCGCTGCCGTGAGCGATAGCTCCGTTTGTCCGACCATCGAGATCTCGGGGATCGTGTAAATTCCGTAAGGCAACAAGCCCTGCGCCGCCTGCGCCGGCACGCCAAACATCTGGCAACTGGCCAGCCGTCCCTGCTCCATCGACGTCGAGGCCAGCGACGGAAACCCGATCACGTCGCCTGCGGCATAAATATGCGGCACATCGGTCTGAAAACCCGCATTTACGCTGAGCTTCCCGCGCGTGCCCACTTTCAACCCCGCCGCATCGAGATTCAGCAAGTCCGTATTCGCCTGACGCCCCACCGCATAGAGCAGCGCGGCCCCGTGAATCCGTTTGCCGCTTTCCAGATTCGCCACCACGCGCCCGCGCG
The DNA here is from genome assembly GCA_963703805.1 of uncultured Acidobacteriota bacterium. Taxonomy (GTDB): domain Bacteria; phylum Acidobacteriota; class Terriglobia; order Acidiferrales; family UBA7541; genus DASTCZ01. The sequence goes on from CAVPFO010000005.1 coordinate 49,221, forward strand.
CGTCGCGTTCCACGTTCACCACTTTCTCGCCGAGGCGGAAAATGGCGCCGTTTCGCCGCATGTGGTAGCACAACGCTTCCACAATTTCGGCGTCCACGAAATCCAGCACGTTGCCGCGTTGCTCGATCAGCGTGATCACCACGTCGAGGCCTGCCAGCATCGATGCGAACTCCAGCCCGATCACGCCGCCTCCCACGATGATCATTTCCTTGGGAATCTCTTCCATCTGGAAGAATTGATCGCTGGCCAGAATTTGTTTGCCGTCGAAGGGAATGTCCGGATGGCGCGCCGGCCGGGTCCCGCAGGCGATCAGAATAAATTCTCCGCGGACAACATGCACCTGGTCGTGCCCTTCCACCTCGACCGTGTGTGGGCCGGTGAAGTGAGCGGTGCCGCTAAAGAAATCCACGTTGTTGCGGCGGAGTTGGTCCTTCACCACGCTGATCTCGCGCGCGGTTACCTGCGCCACGCGGCTGGCCAGGTCGCGGATCGAGATGCGATCCCGCACCACGTAATCCGCACCATAAAACGACCGGTGCCGAAAGCCGGTCAGGTGCAAGATCGCCTCGCGCAGCGTCTTGCTCGGCACCGTCCCGCCGTGAATGCATACGCCGCCCAGCATATCCAGCCGGTCGATCACGGCCACGCGCTTACCGAGCTTCGCCGCCGCGATCGCGCCTTTTTGTCCTGCTGGACCGCTGCCAATTACGACCAGGTCGTACGGATTTGAGTTCATAGGAATGAGTCAATCTTAGGTTCAGAAGTCATGAAACCGCAACCACGCTTGCGCATTCGGGGAGTAACTCGAAGGCCGAAGAAGGTGGCCACTTCAAACGACAGGATGGCACAAAAGTGTCGTTGCCGTCGCCAGGATTCTCAGCATGTGCCACGAAATAGTTCTAGCGCTTGATGCCAAGAAGAGTCGCCCCTAAAAATGAATCTGGCTCGCTTCGCACCGTGCGCGAAACGAGCCAGGAACTGCATCCGTTCCACTGTTAGTCGTTCTGTTGCACCGTATCACCAGGCCCGTTGCCGGATCGAGTGAAATCTTCGCCGCCCGGGCGTCGTCCCGGCTAAAATCGAAGAGATTGGTCAGTACTCCTGCCTTCGCATCGCTCGAGTCGCCGCCAATTCTTCCCAGGTTCCAGTTATCTTCGATAAACCGCAGGATCGAGGATTGATCCGTCTGCTGATGATCGAAGTAATTCTGTTTCGCGTAGGGTGAGATCACCACCAGCGGCAGCCGCGGGCCATATCCGCAGCGTCCGGGCACATCATTCGCTGGCGTGATGCCGCAATTCCCGGGGCCGGCCAGCGCGTCATCGCTGGCATTCGATTGGTTCACGATCGCATCCATGGCATGGTCGTACCAGCCGTCGGAGTCATCATAGGTGATGAAGATCGCGGTATCCGCCCAATAGGGACTCTTTTCTACCGCGTTCACCACGTTCACCAGCCATGCCTGCTCGTCGAGCGGGTCGGAATTTCCCGGATGGCCGTTTTGAAATGCCTTCGCTTTCAGGTAGGTCACCGAGGGAAGCTTGTTCTCTGCCAGCGCCGTATAGAAAAGGCTCAGGTCATATTGATGATTCGCGCGATCCGTCTGGCCGATGGCGTTCACCGATAGTGGCGCCAGGTGATGGGGGTTCGCGGTGTCCTGGAAATACTGGAAGGGCTCGTGGTGTGGCACGTAATCGTTCACGGTTCCTAGCGCGGGCACGATCGTGCTTGTGCTGGTGCTCCCGCACGTGGCTACACCCGTGGCGCTCACCGCCGTGGGTGCAAAGCCGCCCTGAAACCATCCCCAGGTGATGCCTTTCACATTCAACAGGTCTCCCACGTTCTTTCCTGTGACCGTTACGTGCGTCTTCGTCGCCGCTGAACAATCGTCATACCCGGGGTCCGGATCGCCGATCACCGCGCCCGAGGAGGCGGCGTTGGCAATCGTCCCGCTCGCGTTGCCGTTCTTCAGCGTCGCGTTCGCCGTCGTTCCGGTCGCCAGGTTCAACGCGCCCACCGTGCTCGGCCCGAACATCGTCCCTGCAAAATTGTCGCTCACCGCATAATACTGAGCGAAATTCCACATCGCGGTGACCGTGTTTCCGTCGTAATAGCCCATCACCAATCCCGGCCCGTGGCCGTAATCATTGCAGGGCGAGCCGGTGGTGCTGCCGACGCCGGTGCTCTGCGGAAATTTGTCCATCAACCCGTGGTCCACCGCCATTTGCTCCGGCGTGTAGTCGTGATTCTGATCGCAGGTCAGCGCTTGCGTGCGGTCCAGGCGAAACGGCTGCACGGAGTTCGGATTCTGGTCGAGCAAGCCGCCGCTCAGCAAATTATTCGGCTGCGGCGTGTTGGGTTGTGCGTAAAACTGGGGCTCATTCGGCGAGTTGGCGGCGTACGGATAGGTGCCGAAGTAGTGATCGAACGAGATGTTCTCCTGAAAAATCACGATCACGTGCTTGATCGGCGTCGTGGTGTAAACGCCTGCTTCATATCCCTGTGGAGCGGGCTGCGCCCAAGCGCCGCCTGGACCGGCAGCCGTCACCGCGGCGGCCATCAAGACACTTGTCACTACGCGAAGACACTTCAAGATCATGGAATCTCCTTGTCGGGGTTTCTCGCTCAGAATCCGCGCGGCTGTTCAGCGACGCTCAAGACTCTGGACGTGAACGGTGAGTCTGCGGGATTCACGCCGCGCACACAGGAGATACACTTCGCTTGTTAAAGGCGAATAACGCGCGAGTAAATTATTTGCGCGCGAAATATTTCTGATGTGCAACTTTTACGGCTTGGTTTGCGGGGCGCTACTTCACGAATCGGAAACGCTCGGATTTGCGACCGCCTATTTCTTCTCCGCAGGTTCCACCAGAATTGTGCCCATCATTCCACCATCTTCGTGATCGAGCAGATGGCAATGGTAGACAAACATCCCCACCGCGTTCGGGTCGCGGAAGTCCATACGTAGCGTCACACTCGGATATTGCGGACTTTTGCCGTCCCAATAAGGCACGTTCACGGTATCCCGCAGAAAAGGCTCGTCCACGGGCACGCCATTCCATTGCAGGAGCATAAAGCGAATCTGGTGAATGTGAAACGCATGCAGTTCCTGCGAGCGGTTCTCGATCACCCAATCTTCCACATCTCCCTGGTGAGCGATGATGTTCGGCGCGGTGGCCGCCGGATCGAACACGCGGGGCGTTTGGCCCTCCACCGTAATGTAAAACTCTGTGGGGCCAGCAGCGTTCTTCGGATCCTGCGGCTTCTCCGAAAAATAAAGGTGGCGTTCGCGAACCGGTTTTACATTGCCCAGCCAAACGGCGCTTTCCGGCGCTAGCGGTGCCGGGTTTTCCGCGAGCTTCGGCTCGTCCTCGGAGGCGCTCGCGTTCACCACAATGTTGGCCAAGGGGCGCGTCGGATCGTTTTCACCCGCGGGACCTGTATCCACGCTCCGCGTCACCAGGCTGGCCTTCGTTCCAAGCGGCAAGCCCTTCAATATGAATTCCACACGGCCCGCAGGCGGCATCGCCACATGGCTTTCCCACAGAATTCGATTGGCGCCCATTCCGCTCTCATCAATGGGCACGCCGTCGAGCGAAACTACTCCCAGCGGTTGCGGAACCCCGTTGGCCAACACTTGCAAATCGAGATACGTCAGCGCCGAAGCATTCAGCACGCGCCAGAACTGCCGATCGAGCGGCTTCACCGCAATCACCGCCGGCGCGTAGTCCGGAAATGGCACCGGCACAAAATTGATCGAAAGATCCATCGCCGGCTTACCGGCGCCGGTACCCGTGTTCAAAATGTCTCCTTCCGCATCGTGCAGCACGATCGGCGGCACGGCGGAAGTTTTCAGGGGCTCCGTTTGCGGATTCAATAAATCCTGGTCGCGAATCACAAAGACTCGCTCGGGCAATCCCGCAAGCTCGCGATTGGCCCGCTCAATTCCCTCCACAATCAGCGCGCCCGACGCTCCACCGGCCACCTGTGGCTTGTTAAATCCGTGCACGTGCGGATGATACCAATAAAGCCCCGGCGGTTCGTCCGCGGGAATGCGGAAACGATATTCAAAGGGACGATCCCCCGGCTCAATCATGGTCTTCAGCACGTCGTCCTGATGGCACACCGGCGGCACGGAAATTCCGTGGAAATGCAGGTTCGTCGAGGACGCCGTCATTATTCCGCTCGCGCACGGTCCGCTGACCGCCATATGCATCCCATTCATCGCTACGGCGCCGCCTGCCACGGGAAGCGCAAGCTCGTTCTTCAGGCTCAGGATCAGCAAATCGCCGGGCTTCAGCCGCAACGTAGGCGATTCGCTGCCGTCCTTATAGAGGTAACAGTAGCGCATGCTCCCGTGGGCATCGCGGAAATCTCGGTACGTAAAGGAGACTTTCAGAACGCCATTCTTGCTCTGTAGACTTTCCGGATCGTGTACTTCACTTCCGGCCATCGGGCGTGGACAAACCTCTTTACGATAATCCTGCGCAAACAGGGCCGCTGCGCCGCATAGCAACACACAAGACGTGCTAAGAGCGAGCCTCGGAAGAAACGACAAAAGAGCTTTACCTGGCATCACCTCTGGTTGCGGTCCCGGACCGGAGCGCGCGACTAGCTGAATTGCTCCCGCGCTTGGATTGCCAGAGCCATCCTCACCCCTCAAGAACTCGCCGACATCAATTCCCTGTGAAGATTTGTTTACAAATGGAGCGTCACCGGATATTAAGAGAGCCGGAATGAATCGCGCGCCGCGCGTTGGTTCGGAGCCTACGACAACGGACCGATTCACCTTAATTTAACGGACTCGCAGGAGGAATCATCGAAATGCATCTAGCAAATAGGGATCAAGCGACTAACCAAAGAGCTGCGACCATCACTCGCGCATGGCGCTTAACGCTGGTAGTGGCGGTGGCCGCGCTGTTTGCGCCGCTCGCGACCCACCTTTTCGCCCAAGCTGGCACGCAGCCGGCCGCCAATGCGTTTCCGCCACCGCCGGCAACACGCACGGATAACGTCGTTGACGACTACTTCGGCACAAAGATCACCGATCCCTATCGCTGGCTGGAAGATCAGAATTCGCCGGAGACGCGCGCGTGGATCAATAGTCAGAACGCCTACACCGCCTCGGTCCTCGGAAAACTTCCCGATCAGGAAGCTTTGCACAAGCAGCTCTCCGCTCTTTATCAGGTGAACGAGACGGGGCTGCCGGTCGAGCGCGGCAAGCGCTTGTTCTTTATGAAGCGATTGGCAACCGAAGACCAGGCCAAGCTCTACATGCGCCAGGGAGTCGAAGGCAAAGACGTAATGCTGGTTGATCCGTTGCCGATGAGCGCGGACCACAGCGTCACCATCGCGCTGCAAAATGTCTCGTCCGATGGCAAGATGCTGGTCTACGGCGTGCGCCACGGTGGCGCGGATGAAGTGGTGCCGCACCTTTTTGATGTGGATGCGCACAAGAATTTGCCCGACGAGTTCCCCAGCGGGCGCTATTCCGGGATCGCCATTACCGCCGACCGCTCCGCACTGTATTACACGCTGCAGACCTCCGAAGGTCCGCGCATTTTCTGGCACAAGCTCGGTACGGCGCAAAGCGCGGACCGGAAACTTTTTGGCGACGGATACGGGCCGGAAATTTCGATCGGCTCTTCCCTCTCGGAGGATGGGAGCTACCTGCTGATTCACGTCTCGCACGGTTCGGCCGCGGATCGCACCGAAGTCTACATTCAGAAAACTTCGCCGAATCAGCCATTCGTTCCGGTGGTAAATGACGTTTCGGCCCGGTTCCGCGCGGAAATTGCGGGGGACAAAATCTACATTCATACGAATTGGAACGCGCCCAAAGGGCAGATTCTCGTCACGGACATTTCGCAGCCGAGCAAGGATCACTGGACGACGGTCGTGCCGGAAAGCGATGTCGCGATTGTGTCCATGGCGCTGCGGGGCGGCAAAATCGCGGTGCTCTATACGCGCGATGCCAGCTCGCAACTGAAGATCTTTGGCGCTGATGGGAAACCCGTCCGCGACGTAAATCTGCCGACCATCGGCACGGCTTCGGGACTGGTTGGCGAATGGGACAGCGACGTCGCGTTTTATTCCTTCAGCTCGTTCTTCGTGCCGGACACGATCTATCGCTACGACGTGGCTACCGGAGCGCAGGCGGTGTGGGCGCGGACGAACATTGCCGTGAATCCAGCGCGCTTCACGATCCAGCAAGTTTGGTACAACTCGAAAGATGGCACGCGCATACCGATGTTCGTCGCGCATCTGAAAACTTTGAAGATGGATGGCTCGAATCCCGCGCTGATGACCGCCTATGGCGGATTCAATCTGAACGTGCAGCCCTCCTTTGCGAATTTTCCCGTCTCGCCCATGGTGCTCGCGTGGATCGAAAACGGCGGTGTGTTTGCGCTGCCGGTGCTGCGCGGCGGCGGCGAGTTCGGCGAAGAATGGCATCGCGCGGCGATGTTCGAGAAAAAGCAAAACGTGTTCGATGACTTCTACGCCGGCGCCGAATACCTGATCGCGCAGCATTACACGAGCTCGAGCAAGCTGGCCGCGATGGGGATGAGCAATGGCGGCCTGCTGATGGGCGCAGCGATGACGCAGCGGCCCGACCTTTTCGCCGCGATCATCTGCGAATATCCGCTGCTGGACATGCTGCGTTATGAAAAATTCCTCGTGGCGCGTTATTGGGTGCCGGAATACGGCTCGGCGGAAAATCCGCAGCAATTCCAGTATCTCTACAAGTATTCTCCGTACCAGCACGTCACCAAGGGCGAGAAGTATCCGGGCGTGCTCTTCATCACCGGGGACGCCGACACGCGGGTAGCTCCGCTGCACGCACGCAAGATGACGGCGCTGATGCAAGCGGAGGTGGCTCCCGGCCGGCCGATTCTGCTCTTCTACGACACGCATGGCGGCCATTCCGGCGGAACTCCCGCGAGCAAGCAAGCGGATGACGCGGTGCGCATGATGACGTTCCTCTACTGGCAGCTTGGCGTAAACGGGCACTGAAACGCGCGTTACGTCCTGCAGCAATCGGGCCGGTGCTTTTCGAGTGCCGGCCTGACTTTCCCAAATTGGGCTGGTCCCCCTTCCCCACCCCGGTTTTGGTGTAAATACGGCACAGATTGAACTTACAGCCTCCGATGTGCGCAACTTACTGTGAACAGGCAACTTAAAAAATGCGCATTCTGTTAATTCGGACCTCGAATGCTGCAAACAGAGGGCTTACGGCAGCGTGATGTACACGAATGCGGGGTATTTGTGCTGCAATGTGCGGCCCGCGCGAACGCTATGGGCGTCTGCCAGGCCAATCTTGGGTAATTACTGTCGCAACCTCGTAGCGACAAAAGCAGCCAGGAATCGGCGAAGAAATGGGACGAAACCGAAAAGACCTATCGCAAAGAGGGACATAGCCGACGGCTCCGGAGTGTTAGTACTTGTCCAGTTCCCCGGGTTATTCAGATTTTCGGCAAAATATGTAGAAGCAAAATCTCCAGACTGGTCTGTAACCGTACATCCCGAGCAACCTGGGGGATTCGTCGAGGAGAACATGAAATCCATTGCCGAAAAGTATTGGTTGTTCCAACCGGTGATCGAACCCAAAGAGTCAGTGGTCACGCCAAAGTAGGTCGACCCGAAAGGCCCGGGAGCCGAGTTTGCCGAATCGATCGTCACTGCTCCATCTGTGAAGCTGAATGACGACGGCATGATGGTGGTAAGCGTACTTAGATTAGGCGCAAGCGCGTTGGGCAAAACAAAATGACCTGAAATAGCACACACGGAAGGGCACGAGGCGCTAAAGAAGGTTGTAAAGTCATTACCAGAATACGTGTAGATCACATCCGCGTGCACCGTCGAAACTACCGTCGAAACAAATGCAATTAGGAGGCTGAGCCGAAGATATTTCACGGAAGAACTCCTCTCACGAATCACCAAACTCTTAGTTATTGTCTAAATTCGGGGAAGAAGGCTCACGAAGTCGGTTCCCTCATTGTTCATATACTAGTACACTAGACTTTGTTAGGTCAATAGTTATCTTTAGATTTGGCTGGCACCAACAGCGGATCCTTCGCGTTGCTCAGGATGACATCGGGCGTGGTGGAGGCAGAATGACGGTCTGGCTCTCTGCTCCCCAGCGCGCGGCTGGCAACCGGGACGCATGAAACGGCATGGCGAAGATAAGGCGAATATGATATTTTGCGGTTATGGCCGTGCGTACTTGCCGGGTGACGATTCAGGATTTGGACGGGATCTCGCATGCCGTGGAGGTTACGGCGGGGAGTTTGTATGAGGCGGTGGCGCAGGCGCTTTCCGCGTTTCGCAGCAGCCAGTGGGTGGCGGGGTTCGCGCAGGGGACGAATGTGGTGCGCGTGTCGGTGACGGACGTGCGCGTGGAGCACGAGGTGAAGTTGCAGGATTTTACGACCTGGCTCGAGAGGAAGGGCGGTTCCCCGCGCGACGTGGTTCAGCGGCAGAAGATTCGCGCGCTGCTGGGCATGCCGGTGACGCGGTAGTATTGGTGGGAAACTAGATTCTTGGCACACGTCGGATGGTGTGATGGCAGCCCGGCGTGAATGGGATCGAGACCGCATGTGGGTTCCCTGGCTTCGGCCAATATCTCGCGCGGTGTCCCGCATAAATCTCTTCGACCGAGAAGATTTGACCCTCGTGAGTTGCGCATTCGCCCGGCTCCCACTTCGGCATCATGCCACGGTAGGCTTGGCACTGCATCACGCCCTCGTCAAGTAGACGCTTGGCCAATCCTCTCACATACCAAGTGTTGAATTCATTGAGGCTTAAGCGAGTGGCGGCCTGCAGTATGTTAATTGCTCGATCACGCACGATTCCATTTCGCTCGTACGGTTCAGTTGCATTCCAATAGCTGGCATCATTTAAGGCAAGCGTGAGCGATTCCTCATTGCCGTGCTGCACTGCATAACGGAAGTGTCCCGGCCAGGAATCACTTCCCTTTGGCGATAGTAGCTCGCCGCAATAAGGGTTATCCGAGGCTTGCTCGAGATCAAATTCTGTCGCCATGTATCGGCGAGTGTTTTCGTCCAGCTCTGCGAAGTTCATCATTTTGCAAAACCTCGATGCGAATCTTTTTCATCTCTGCCACGCCGAGTCCTACGGCGTTCCAGAGGCATATGGGCGCTTACCACTCACTTCATACTTCGTCCCAGTTAGCACGGAACTAAGATAGCCATCATCCAGGAGACGAAGCAAGGCCCACTTGTTCTGTGCATCGAAGACGAGCATCTCTACGCCACGCTGCTTCGTTATCTCGATGCCAAGCTTCGGAAATTCGCTAAGGATCTTCTTGATGTGGGTCATAGCAAGACTCGATAAATATGGCTTCGACGAAATGTTCTTTAGCTTCATCTGCATTTGTAGGTGGCCAGCGCAGGCCGCCCTGAAATCGCTGAAATTTGCGATCGGAACATATTTCTCAATTGTATCGAGGGTGTCATTGGCGGTCTTCTTGACCAATTCAAAGAACTGGAAAATCCTTTCGAAGTTCGCTTTGCTAAGAATGAACATCACGTCCCCCCGGCTCACGCAGTCCACCTCATGGTCGAAAAGAAACATCGGCTCTAGGACGCGGTCAAAGACCCCTTTGCCAAACATCGCAGCGAATTGACTAGAGTGCTGCAGTTGTTTTTTGGGAGTGTAGACGCGAAACCAACGAACCACCCTGCCTTTTGGAGGCCGCAAAGCAATTACATAGAAGCGAAGGCCAGCAACGAAGCCAGCATCGGCTTTGAATAGTTGAACTTTCCCACTAGAGTCGAGGGGCTTCAGCTGCGAACTGATCTCTTCATGCTGACTAAGCTTGATGAATTCGACTTCGTGTGCGTCAGGTTTACTGCCACCATCATAGGCGTTAAACACCAGATCATTCTTTTGCATTAGCTTTGCCCCACGGCGCTGAATCCGGAGGACGACATTTGTGAATTCCTCCAGCAATCCCGGGCCTAGAGTTAGCTGCTCGATTTTAGGTACGGCGGCGTCACCCAGTACAGAGCCGAGATAGACGGTTAACTCAGAGTCGTCAACTGGGAGAGCCATCAGTTCATCGAATTGCTGCCGGGCCGCACCTGCATCATTGGTTGGCATCGGGCTTCTCCACGAGAATGTCGTCATCTGCTCGAACTGCGGTAACGGTTATTCCATGATAGATGCGACGACGCGTGATCAGGGAGTGCACGCTCCCGTCGTCGAGTGTAACCTCGTATAAATGATAGCCACATAGGTTGAGCATCGGATTTATGTAAATCATGTTTGAGTTAATGTACAAAATTCCCAGAACTCCAAAGAAAATTACAAGGCTCGTACTCTCGCGCCAATCACTAAAAGGGATTGCCAGGAAGGGGATCACGTATGTAACGATATATGCCATCGCTTCGGCGTCTCGTTTTTGAAATCCGGCAACGGTGACCTTTTGGCCGCCAAATTTCTTTATTGCTCTCAGGTATAAGAGCATCCACACAGAGCCAATCGCTCCACAAACGAGTATGACGATTGCAATTCGCAGATGCTTCGCTAGCAAGATCACGAAAAAGATCAAGGACAGGGGGAAATATGAACTCACAAAGAAGAGTACGCGCGTTATTACGCTCGGCAAGGCTCGGGGCTCCTGCGCGAGGCGTTTGAGATTCTCGCTTTCACCGTGATGGTGAGATACTACATAGTCATACGGGCGCAGGCAAGGCCCCGTCACCTCTGTAGAGGTGTCCTCGGGGATGACGCCGGCAACTCGCGGTGGGCTATCGGCAGACTAGGCGATTTCGTTGATACGTACTTATCACGAGGCACCGGCGAGCGTCCGGCGAGACGGGGTGTCCCGCAGCGGCTCGCGAGAAACACTGACGGAAGCTACGAGGCCATGGCGGCGATTTGGTTGCTGCGGGGCGTACGATAAGCCACACGGTGGCGGCCCATGATGCGCGACGGCGCGGCGCCGGGGCCGGAGCCGGCATTTTTCAGGCGCAGGAGCTTGCTGCGCAGGGATCGCGGGTCGAGGCCAGCCGCATAGCAAACCAGCTTGAAATCCTCGCCATCGCCAAAAAGATAGAGTTCGGCTTCGCGTTGCGCGCGCAGATTGCCGGAGATCCACTCGTCAATGGTGCGGGCAATGACGGCGGTCCAGAGCCGATGTTCCGCGATCAACTCTTCCTGGGGGTCGTTCGTGGAGAGCATGTGCGTTTCGCCTCGCTGAGCGTATGTGGTGACGCTGCAGGGCTGAGAAAGGCAACCGGGGGGCCAATCGAGGCTAAGGGTGAAATCTGCCCGGGGGTTTAAGTGGTTGACAATGCTGGCGATGCGGCTTTGGATTTCGAGCCCGGCCGGCGCCGCAAGACGGCTGGGTGTGGCGATGAGAAACAAAATACCCTTTGATGCCCGCTTCTGGAACTTCCTTCGCCTTCTTCGCTTAAATCACGCGCTCGTCCCCGTCGCCGGCGGCCCGATTAGCATGCGCGCGTGCAGCAAGCTGCGTTCCGAAGTGGCGCAGCCTAGAACTTGAGCTGCGGGATGGCGGCGCCGTCTTTGCGCGGATCGGAAGCGCCATAGTTCACGCCCGTGGCGAAATCACGCATCACGGCTTGGCCACCGCCGAACAAATCCGAAAAGCCGTTGTGCATATCGAGGATGTGGCCTTTGGCGGTGAGTTCGGCGCGGACATTGCCGGGGATGCGATTTTCGAGCAGCACGTCGCAACCGGTGAAAGTGCCCTTGGTGAAGCGCGCCGTCTCCATGGACTGCTGGATATTCTGCTTGTAGTCCACGATGTGCGAAACGAATTGCGCGTGAGCCTGCGCCTGGTTCCATCCGCCCATGATACCGAAGGCGATGCGCGTGTCTCCCTTCTCCATGAACGCGGGAATGATGGTGTGCAAGGGACGCTTGTGGCCGGCGAGTTCGTTGGGCGAGCCGGGATCGAGATTAAAGAGCGCACCGCGATCGTGGAGGATGAAGCCGGTGCCCTGGGCCATGAGTCCCGAGCCAAAATGCTCGTAGTTGCTTTGGATCAGCGAGACCATGTTGCCCTCGGCATCGACCACGCTGAGATAAATCGTGTCGCCACCGGGAGGAAGCGCACTGGGATCGCCGGCGGAGACTTCGCAATTGGCTTTGTTCATGTCAATTAATTTGGCGCGCTGGGCGGCATAGGCTTTGGACAGCATTCCCATCGCCGCGTGCATCACCTGCGGATTATTGCGCGGATCGCCGATGTACTTTTGCAAGTCGGCGTACGCGATTTTTTTGGCTTCGATCATGGCGTGGAGGGTTCGCGTTTGCGTGGGGCCGCCAAAGTCCGCGAGCGGAAACGTCTCCATAATGTTGAGCATTTCGAGCGCGGCGACGCCCTGGCCGTTGGGCGGCATTTCGTAGACCGTCCAACCGCGATAGGTGGTGGAGATCGGCTCGACCCATTCGGCGGAATAGCCGGCCAAATCCTCGAGCGTCATTACGCCGTCATGGCGCTTCGAGGCGTCCACGATGCGACGGGCGATTTCGCCCTTGTAGAAGGCATCGCGGCCACCGGTGGCGATTTGGCGGAGAGATGCAGCGAGATCGGGATTGCGAAAGACCTTGCCGACCTTCATGGGCTGGCCGTTGTTTAGATAGACGCGCGCGGCTTCGTCGTCTCCCCGAACCACATTTGCGTCCGCGGTCCAGGTGTTGCTGACCCACTCGGTGACGGGGAAGCCCTGATCGGCGACGTGAATCGCGGGCGCGAGGACGTCGGCTAATTTTTTGTGTCCGAAGCGCTCGAGCATTTTCTGCCAACCATCGACGGCGCCAGGAACGGTGACGCTGTAGATTCCGCGCAGCGGCATGGCGCGAAAGCCTTTTTGCCGAAGCATTTCGGCGTTGAGGGCGGCGGGCGCCCAGCCGCTGGCGTTCATGCCGTAGAGCTTGCCGGATTTGGCGTCGTAGATGATGGCGAAGAGGTCGCCTCCGATGCCGTTGGACATGGGCGCGACGACGCCCATCACGGCGTTGGCGGCGATGGCGGCGTCGACCGCGTTGCCACCGCTTTGCAGTATGGCTACCCCCGCTTGCCCCGCCAGCGGCGATTCCGCGGCAACGACGCCACCTTGGGTGATCACCATGGAGCGGCCTTGACCGCGGTCCTGGCCGTGGATTTCGGCCGAGGTCATCGCCAACCCCAGCGTGAGGGCAGTGGTGAGGAGCAGGGTGCGACATGCGTTCGTGAAAATGTGCAGGCGCGGCATAAATTTGGCGAACTCCTTAGGAAAATGGCGAAGAACATTTCGGCGAGACTGTAGCGTGAAGTGGGAGCGAATACAACGCTCTCGCTAGAGAGATGCGCGGAATTTTGCCCGGCGCATCCAATTGGCTAGAATGATGTGACGATCCGGAGCGCGCGTGGCGAAAACAGAAGAGACCTCAACGAGCAGCATCCATCCTACGAAGCCGCGCGAAAGCGCGAGCGCGGCGCCAAGGCCCGCTCCGGCCGTTTATGTGGACCCACTGCGCGAACCTTTGGAGCTCCTGGCGCGCGCGGAGTTGAGCCAGCCGGGCATCGTGCTGGGGCCACATCCGGTGGATCGCGGTGAAGATAAGGCGTTGGCGATCCGTACCATCCAGCCTACCGCCATCGAGGTGCGCGTACAGCTTACAGAGGGCGGCGAGGAGTTTGCGGCCACACGTATCCATTCCGCGGGAATCTTTGAGGCAATTCTGCCCGCTGCGGCGGCGGTCCGCGCCATACCGGGAGGCTACCGGTTTTGCGTGCGATATGACGATGGGTCGGTCGCGCAACTGCACGATCCTTATAATTTTCCTCCGCTGCTGACGGATTTCGATATTTATCTGATCGGCGAAGGCACGCATCACGGCGAATACGAAAAGCTGGGCGCGCACATTCGCGAAGTTGCGCACGTGCGCGGCGTGCACTTTGCCGTGTGGGCGCCAAACGCGCTGCGCGTGAGCGTGGTCGGCGACTTCAACCAGTGGGATGGACGGCGGCATCCGTTACAGCCGCGCGGCAATTCCGGCTTGTGGGAGCTGTTTCTGCCGGAAGCGCTCGAAGGCGCAATTTATAAGTATGAGATTCGTCCGCGGCATTCCGCGCTGCCGATCCTGAAAGCCGATCCGTTTGCGTTTTGCGCGGAGCTGCGGCCGCGCACGGGATCGATTGTGTACGACCTCGGGGGTTACCAGTGGGGCGATGGCGCGTGGATGGCGCAGCGGAAACAGAAGGATGCTCTGGCGTCGCCGATCTCCGTATATGAAGTGCATCTGGGTTCGTGGCGTCGGAAGACGAACGAAGGATATCGCTGGCTTACCTACCGCGAATTAGCCGCGGAACTGATTCCTTACGCGAAGCAATTGGGCTACACGCATCTCGAGCTGATGCCGGTGATGGAGCATCCCTACGACGGCTCGTGGGGTTATCAGACGACCGGGTACTTCGCGGCCACCAGCCGGTACGGCAGCCCGCGCGATCTGATGTACTTCATCGATCGCGCGCACCAGGAAGGGCTCGGCGTTTTGCTCGATTGGACGCCGGCGCATTTTCCCTCCGACGCGCATGGTTTGGCGGAATTTGACGGCACGCATCTTTACGAGCACGCCGATCCCCGGCAAGGACGGCAGCCCGACTGGGGCACGAACGTCTTCAATTACGGGCGCAACGAAGTCCAAAACTTTTTGCTCTCGAACGCGCTCTTCTGGCTGGACAAATATCACGTGGATGGACTGCGCGTAGATGCCGTGGCGTCCATGCTCTATTTGGATTATTCGCGCAAAGCCGGCGAGTGGGTGCCGAACGAATATGGCGGGCGCGAGAACCTGCCGGCGATTGCATTTTTGAAGAAGCTGAATGAAGCAGTGCACGGACGGTTTCCGGGCGCCGCCGTGGTAGCGGAGGAATCGACATCCTGGCCGATGGTCTCGCGACCGACCTACCTGGGCGGCCTGGGCTTCACCTTCAAATGGAATATGGGGTGGATGAACGATACGTTAAGCTATTTCGAACTCGACCCGATCCATCGCAAATACCAACATAGCCGCATGACTTTTTCGATGTTGTACGCGTTCACGGAGAATTTTGTGCTGCCGCTTTCGCACGACGAGGTCGTGCACGGAAAGCGAAGCATCCTGAATAAAATGCCGGGCGATCTGTGGCAGCAGTTTGCCAACGTGCGGCTGCTGTACGCCTACCAGTATGCGCACCCCGGCAAGAAGCTGCTCTTCATGGGCAGCGAATTCGGGCAACGCAGCGAATGGAATTTCGAACAGCAACTCGAGTGGAACCTGCTGAATTTTCCGGAGCATGCCGGTTTGCAGCGACTGGTTGGCGATTTGAACCTGATTTACAAGGCGGAGGCGGCCTTGCATGAGGCCGAAGTGGATTGGCACGGTTTTGAATGGCTCGATTGCAACGATGCCGATGCCAGCGTGCTTTCGTTTATCCGCCGGGCCAAGGATCCGAATAACGCGCTGATCGTGGTGGCGAACTTTACGCCGATCGTGCGCGACAACTATCGCGTGGGCGTGCCGCGCTCCTGCCATTATCGCGAGGTGCTGAACACCGACGCGGGCACCTATGGCGGAACGAATACCGGCAACCTTGGCGGCGTGAATGCCGAGCCGATTCCGTGGCTCGGACGCGAAAGCTCGATCAATCTGCGGCTGCCTCCCCTGGCCGTGCTGATTCTGAAGCCTTCCGCGTAGCCGCTTCCCTTCCTCTCTTGCTGGCTGAAGTACCGCCGCGAGCGAATTTCTCCCGTCAACACGATCCCCTGTCCAGCAGCTACGGAACTTTCGCGTAGGCCTCTACGTATAACCCGGCAAAGGGGCCCGAGGAGAGGCCTACGGATGAAGACACATACACGGAAGCTCATATTTGGTTTGGCGGGGAGCGCCATGCTGATGGCGGCGCTGGTGGTTGCGCCGGTGCGGGCGCAGAGCACGCAGGGATCATCGAGCGAGCGCTGGCTGCATGTGCGCGTGGACTGCTCGGATGCGAAGGGCGACACGGTGCATGTGAATGTGCCGGTGGAGCTGGCCATCGCGGTAATTGGGAACGTGAACCACGATCATCTCCACAACGGACATATCAGTATCGGCCATAACGATCTCGATGGGACGGACCTTCATGCGATGCTACAAGCCATTCGCAACGCGAAGGACGGCGAATTTGTGACGGTGAACAGCCGCGATAACGACGTGCGCGTGGCAAAACAGGGCGGCTTGTTGCTCGTGCATGTGGTGGATCACAAGGAACGCAGAGACGGCAAAGACAGCAATGACGGCCAGAACGTGGAAATTCGCGTGCCGCTGACCGTGGTGGATGCTTTGCTCGCCCCGGGCAATAACGAGCTGGACCTGGTGGGCGCGATTCGCGCGCTGGCCGCGAGCGGCGCGACCGAGCTGGTGAACGTGAAGGACCGCGACAACACCATTCGCGTTTGGCTCGATTCGAGCAACACCGGCGCGTAAAGCGCAACGTCAGTACGTGCTAGGAAAGGATGCAAGACCATGATCCTCGCTAAGATTGCCCTCGGATTGTGCGCCACCGTTGCGGTGGGTACCGGCTACCTCGTGCAGGATGGATTCGTGCACGTGGGTGTGGATGAATTCCGTCCCGGCGGCACGCACCTGCACCTGATCGTGCCGGCGATGGCCGCTCCCATCGCGGCGCACTTCGCGCCGCCAGGGCACCTACGGGAAATGCAGCGCCAAGTACAGCCCTATCTGCCGATGATCCGTGAGGTCCTCAAAGAACTGAACAAGCTGCCGGATACCGAGTTCGTGGAAGTGCGGAGCGGAACCGATCACGTACACGTGCAAAAGGCCGGGGGCGGCATAAAGGTCGAAGTGGAAACGGACGAGGAGCACGTGAATGTGTGGGTGCCCCTGCGCGCCGTTTACGATGCGACCAGCGTGTTGCAGTCGCGATTCAGTAGTGGTGAGTAAGACGCGGATTTAGTAGCGGAAGTAAAACGAGGCGCCTGCTCTTCGCGGGCGCCTCGTTTTGTTTTGAGCGCTAATCGCGAAAGCGGGAGGTTAGCCGCGGCCGCGGCCCATCATGGAGGGGTCAAACTTCATCGGCGTTCCGGTGATGTGGGATTTGGCATCGGTGATGACCTTGGTAAGGGTCATGCTGGCTTTCGGGCCGGTCATTTTCACCAAGCCCCAGGGCGCGACCTTGGTAGAAATCCATAGATCGTTTCCGTCTTTGGTCTTCCAGTGTTCGCAGTCGAAGGAGCCGGCGGGGGTGGTGATGGTTTCCGATCCGAGTTTTTCCGCGTCCTGCCGAATGTCCGCTGAAGTGGTTGGAGCCTGCCCACCGCGGTTCATCATGCCGACCGGCATTTCAATCGGAGGACGCCCCGGAATCTGCATGACCATCTTGTCTATGTGAGTTTGGCCGCCGTCCACTACGACCAGGCTTTGCATATATCCCGGCTGGCCGTCGGGAGCAGCGAAACCAAATTCCATCCAATAGCCCGGCTTGCCATTGGAATCTTCCTTGCCCACCACTGCGATGCTGATTTCAGTCTTGTTCGATTGCCCGTTCGAGGTCTCGTAGACGGCTCCGGCGCCGACCACGGGATTCCACACACCGCTGAATTGCGGCGGACGCATTCCCATTTGCCCGAACAGAGGGGCTGCCGCAAGCAGCAAAACCGCAGACAGTGCACCGCGCAACACTCGTGGCATGGACCGCTCCTGTTTGGGTGATCAAGAAACCACCCGAAAAAACGAGTGGCGTACGGAACGACATACTAACAGAAAGCTCGATGCGCGCATTGGGCGGCACGAGTTCGGGTGCTTACCAGTCAGCGCCCTGTTTATCTTCCATTTTCGCGAGATCGAAGTGGAACTTCAGCGTGAATTTCGGCACCTGCGCAATGAAGTCCACGTTCTTTTCGTCCGGCGCGATCGTGGGTTGGCCATCGGCAGACTTTTTCTGAAACGCGAAGACCACCGCGACGATACGTCTGCCGGTGTCGTCCTTAAGGGCGGTGACGTTTGCGGGTGCAAGCTTCTGCTTCGTTTTCTTCGCTTCCAGATAGGCCAGCTTTTGCAGCTCTCCCGGAGCCTGATTGAAGGAGGAAAGATCGCCCCCAAGTAGCATGATCTCGTAGCCGGCGGGGGCGGCGTCCAAAGGCTTCTTGGCCTCCGCTTCGGCAGTTCCCTGCAATTCGGCGGCGCGGACCATGCCTTCACGAATCGTTCGCGAAGAATACCAGCGGGCGATGTAGACCAAAGCGCGACCCGAGGGAGAGGGCGCATTCGGATCGCCGCCGCGGCGTCCGCTTCGATCGGCGATGCTGCCACCACCGCCTTCCTGCCCGACAGTTGCAGCGGAATCCTGCGCGGAGGGCATGGGCGCAAACTCGACGCGCTTGGCCCAAGGGGAATCGTCCAGCACTTTCTGGACATCCTTCTGATCCCAGCTCTCGTACGGCTTATCTTTCCAGACGTCGGCGGCAAATGCCACAGTGGCCACCACAACGGCGACCAACGCAGCGAAGCAATAACTTATTTTTCGTATTCGCATGCATACCCTCTACTGGAGTGATTCGGGCCGGTTCGCGGCCACTCAGCGATGCCAGCGCCTTGTATAGCGGGAAGAACGGGAGGGCGCAAGAAAAAGTTGCACAAGTCAGGAGCGGCCTGCGGATTTTGCGCGCGCGGCTTCCGGAAGGATCGTTTCCTCAGCGCCGCTGACAACCTTTTCCACGTGATAAATGGTTTCGCGTTGCGGACCAAAATGCGCCAAGGCCACCAACTCACCGAGCAGACCCATGCCCGTGAGGAGCACGCCGCCGACCAGGAATAGGGTTCCCAGGATTGCGCCTGTGCCCATGTGGCTCAATATCACTGGACGATGGAAGACCCAGCCTACGGCCAAAATCGCGTAGGCAAGCACACCCGAGAAAATACCGAGCAATCCCGGCACGCCAAAGAATCGCAGCGGTGACATCCGAAAATGGCGCAGGAACTTGATACTCAGTAAATCGAAGGGCACGTGGAACATGCGTCCGATGCCGTAGTGGGAAGTTCCATAGCTGCGCGGAGAATCGCTTACGGGCACCTCGGCAATGCGAGCACCGTGCGCGGCCGCGAGGACGGGCAGATAGCGATGCTGTTCGCCATAGAGGCGAAAACCTTCAATCACTTCACGCCGGTAAGCCTTGAACGTGGTGCCAAAATCATTGATCGGGACTCCGGAGAGACGGGCCAGCCAGCGGTTCGCCACGCGCGACGGAAAGGTGCGCAGCAGACCTTCGTGCTCGCGGTCGCGGCGCCACCCGTTGACGACGTCATAGCCTTCTTCGAGCTTGTTCAGTAGGACCTGAATTTCCGCCGGGTCGCTACGCAGATCGCCATCCATAGCGATGATAATTTCGCCGGCCGCATGATCAAAGCCCGCGGCGAGCGCCGGAGTTTGGCCGAAATTGCGCTTCAGCTTGATTACGCGAATCTCGGGATGAAGCTGGGCGAGGCGGGAAAGCGTGGTGAAGGTGGTATCCGTCGAACCATCGTCCACGAAAATCAGCTCGTAGGATTCATCGAGCGCGTCCATGGCTTGCAAGAGCCTTACCGCCAGAGGTTCGACATTACCCTCCTCATTGTGCATGGGCACCACGATGGAATATTGGCAAGGCGTCTCGGGAATGAATCGTTCGCGCATAGGCTCGCTCCCGTATCGGGCGGGCGTCATTCGTATGCCAACGCTTCTATAGGATCGGCCTGTGCCGCGCGAAACGCCGGGTAGAGGGCGCCAATCGCTGACGCCACCAGGGCGAGCAACGTCGCCTTCGCCACCCAATCCGAACCGATGCGAATCTGCAAGGTGGGTGAGATGTAATGCAGAAGCGCTTTGGTGCCAAAAGTGATGCCCACACCCAAAATGGCACCAAGCACCGCCATGAACCCGGCTTCGACCTCGATTTGCCGGAGAACGCCGAGCCGCGTGGACCCCAGAGCCTTGAGGATGCCGATTTCCCGCGTTCGCTCCAGGACGATGGTATGCATCGTCAACAAGACCACGAGGAAGCTGATTCCGGCGCCTAACATCACAAATGCGCGGATGAAAGGCTTCAATTCCGGCAAGTTCGAAGAGGTCATCAGGCTCATATACTCGGCCATGGACCGAACGCGATAGTTGGGCAGCAAATTCACGATGGCCGCGCGGGTGGCCTCAGTGTCGCCCCTGCTGCGCACATAGACCATCGAAACGCGATTATCGGCGCCGGCAATATCTTGAGCCGTGCGTAACGGAATAAAGAAGCGCGCGCCCTTGCCGTGCATAACGATACCGGCCAGATGAAATTGGTGGTTTAGAAGCGTCACCATATCACCCACGTGCAAGTGCCTGGAACGCGCGGCGAGGTCATCGGCAATGGCGTCATTCGGTTGCTCGAGTCCATGGCCGGAGATGAA
This sequence comes from uncultured Acidobacteriota bacterium, assembly GCA_963703805.1. Classification (GTDB taxonomy): domain Bacteria; phylum Acidobacteriota; class Terriglobia; order Acidiferrales; family UBA7541; genus DASTCZ01. The sequence continues at coordinate 69,660 of CAVPFO010000005.1, forward strand.
GCGAAAACCCTTGCTCAAGCCTTCGAAACGAGGTTCATCAATCCCGTAGACCACACCGAGGTTCGCGCTATCCACAACGATGAGGATCGGCGCAACCTCATCCACTCCGGGCAGGCTGGCAATCTGTTTGGCGACCGATTCCTGCATGACGGCGCTCGAGAAGGCGAAAAAAACGGAGGAGTTAGGCGGCTGCACCATAATATCGGCGCCGACGCCTTCGGCGCGTTCGCCCATATCCGCCAAAATTCCGGAAGTGAGTCCCACGATCAGCAAAATCAGAAAGACTTGCAGCGAGATGGCCACAACGCTCAAGACGGAGCGCAGCGGGCGAGCTTGCAGATTACTCCAGGCCAGGTGCCAACCATTGATCCGCTTCGTGGGCATTTCAGCCATGGCTGCTGATTTCCTTCCGAAGTCATCTTACATGTCCCGGCGCCAGTCGAAAAGCTACGCGCCGCCAAGAGCGCCTTTGCGGTGAGGCGGCACTCTTGGTGCTTCGATGCGTATAACAAAAAAGGCGTTACGTTGAACCCTCGCGACCGGAGCAAACCGCCATTGCGCTTCTGACCGCCAAAAGTTTCTCGCGGAACGATTTCAACAGAAGTGTTGAAAAGCGTGTGGAAAAGGAATCGCCGCACGCAAGAATTGCGCGATTCTATGGCTCTTTGTTCTCTTTGCACAACTATGGTGCACAGGCGCTTGTTTTTCCGAGCCATTTCTGCCGGCGAGAGAACGCAATGCATGCGCCAACTCGGCACACCTTGGCAAAGTTGGCGTCAGGAAGTTTTTGGAAGCCGTCAATACCACTTGGGCGGCCGCTCGAGGTGAATCTTTACGGTCTGCTCCTCTTGCGTCATTACGTAGGATTCACCGTAAGGCTTCCAACCATCGGCGACGACTTGCACGGTGACTTTACCGCGGGGCACCAACGGCACGACGGCGACTCCCTCTTTATTGGTCTTCACGTCGAGCTCCGGCTTCTCGTCCTTGCCCATTTGCTTGTGCACTACGAAGCGAACGTAGACGCTGGCCATATCCACAGGTACGGACTTATCACCGCCGGTGATTTCGATTCGCAGGCGAGTACCGGCGGTTTCCTCGGCCTTGGTTTGGGCTAAGGCCGCGGGAAACGCAGAGATCACGAGCAAAGCGAAAGTGAACAAGAAACGCCAATTTGGCTGGCGGCAAGAAATCCAATTGTCGCGGTACGATGCGGCCATTCGGTGTTTCCCCTGGTGAACTGCCGGCACGACGTTTTGAAATCGAACCAGCAGGCAAGTCTGTGAATTGACTCGCCTTGCTTCCTGCGCTAACGTCGTGCTTCGAAGCGCGCCGGCCAGTAGCGGTCTCATCCCAGTCATACGCCTGCCGCGGCAATTCTGCAAACGAATTTCAACAGCGCAGCGCCTGGTGTGCGGCGCGTGGGCATGGACCTTGGAGGCTTCATGGGATTTGCGACAGATGCGATTCACGTCGGGCAGGAGCCCGATCCGGCCACCGGCTCGATTGTGCCGCCGATCTACCAGACTTCCACGTACGTGCAAAGCGAGCTTGGGAAGGACAAAGGTTACGACTACGCGCGGACGGCGCATCCGAACCGGCGGGCACTCGAACGGTGCGTGGCCAAACTTGAGGGAGGTAAGTCGGCGTTTGTATTCACGTCGGGAATGGCTGGAATTGATTGCGTGTTTCGTCTGCTGAGGCCCGGGGATCATGCCATTATTTCGCAGGCCGTCTATGGCGGGGTGATCCGGCTGACTACGCAATTCTTGGTCCAATTTGGAATGGAATTCAGTTTCGTGGACACGTCGTCAATCGAAACAGTAACAAAGAACATCCGGCCGAACACGAAAATGCTGTACGTCGAGACGCCGACGAATCCAACGATGATCATCACCGATTTGGCGGCCACGGCGGCGCTGGCAAACGAGCGCAAGCTGACGCTGGTGGTAGATAACACCTTTCTGAGTCCCTACTTTCAGAAGCCTATCGCGCTGGGCGCGCACATTGTGGTCCATTCCATGACGAAATATCTGAACGGCCACAGCGATTGCACGGGTGGCGCGGTGATCCTGACGCGCCAGGAAGACGCCGACAAGATTTATTTCCTGCAAAGGTCGACCGGAGCGGGGCTTGCGCCGATGGACTGTTTTTTAGTGTCCCGGGGAATCAAGACGCTCGCGGTGCGGATGAAGCAGCACGAAGAAAACGGGATGGCGGTGGCGCGTTTTCTCGAGGGACATGCGAAGGTGAAGCGCGTGCTGTATCCGGGACTGGCGTCGCATCCGCAGCACGCAATTGCACAAAAACAGCAAACGGGTTTTGGCGCGATGCTCTCGTTCGACCTGGGGTCGCTCGAGACAGCGCGCCGGTTGCTGAACCATGTTAAGCTCTGCTCGCTTGCGGAAAGCCTCGGCGGCGTGGAAACGTTAATTTCGCATCCGGCTTCGATGACGCATGCTTCCGTCCCCGCAGAAATGCGCCAGCGCGTGGGAATTTTGGACGGCTTGGTGCGCCTTTCGGTGGGAATCGAGGATAAGGAAGATTTGATCGCCGATCTGGATTCGGCGCTTTCCAAGGTTTGAGCCGGGCCTTTCTGCTCGCTCGCGGAGGTTGCCACGCGTAATCCCTCGTCCTTTAGAAACGGTTTTGCCGCCCTGGGCGGCGCGATTTTCCTGCTTGCGGCCGTGATACTCGTGGCTGCGCCTTTGGAGTTGGCGGGGCGTGCCGCGGCAGGAGATGACCCGCGGCTGGCGGGTTCCTACCGGTTTGAGCGCGGCGGATGGATTTACGTCCACCTGCAAGGCGGCCCTTCGCAAATGGGCTTCCAGCACGGTTACCTGTTGGCGCCGGAGATTGCGGATGCGCTCACGGCGTACAAGCTGGATGCCACGCATACGACGCATCGCGATTGGAATTTCTTCCGCGAGACTTCGCAGAAGGTTTTGCTGCCGCACATTGAGAAGGAATATCTCGACGAGCTGCAAGGAATCGTAGACGGTGCGCGGGCGCATGGCGTGGCCGTCGATCTGAATGACATCGTGTCGCTCAACGCGTTCGAGGAAATTCCCGGCTACTACGTACCGTGGCTCGACTCGAAGCAGCACGCGGCAAATGCCCCTCGGCTGACGAGCCCCGGCAATTGCAGCGCGTTCGTGGCCACCGGAAGCTATACACGAGACGGCGGGATCGTGATGGCACATAACAACTGGACCAGTTACTGGGCGGGAGAACGTTGGAGAATTATTTTCGATATGGCGCCGTCGCGCGGTAGCCGCATGTTGCTGGACGGATTCCCCGGAGTGATCACCAGCGACGATGACTTTGGGGTGAACGCAGCCGGAATTATGGTGACGGAAACGACGATCACGCAATTCAACGGATTCGACCCCAACGCGGTGCCGGAATTCGTGCGCTCGCGCAAGGCGCTTCAGTACGCCAACTCAATCGACGACTACGCGCGCATCATGGTTCAGAATAACAATGGCGGCTACGCGAACGACTGGCTGATCGGAGACCGAAAGACCGGGGAAATCGCGCGGCTGGAGCTAGGGCTATTGAATCACAGGCTGTGGCGTTCGCGGGACGGCTACTTCGATGGCTCGAATTTTCCAAGCGATCCCAAGCTGATCAAGGAAGAGACGAACTTCGATCCCGCCGATTCGGGAAGTTCGCCGAACGCGCGGCGCGTGCGTTGGGAACAACTGCTTGGCGGGGCCAAAGGGAAGATTGACACCACGGCGGCCGAGGCGTTCTTGTCCGATCATCAGGATACCTTCCTGGGCAAGGAAGAGGCGGACGAGCGGACGCTTTGCGGGCACACGGACGCTTCGTCACGCGGCATTCCACAATGGGAATGGGCGGCGCACTATCCCGGCGGCGCGGTGCAAGGCAAAGTGATGGATAGCCGCATGGCGCAATCTATGAGCTTTATCGCGCGCATCGGGCATCCTTGCGGCGCGGATTTTCTTGCGGCGCCCTTTCTGGCGGAGCACCCGGAGTATCAGTGGACGGCGCCGATCCTGCACGATATGAAGGCGGGGCCTTGGACGGAATTTCGCGCGGGCGATAAGGCCGGGCAGTAGCTACTGTCTGCGATTTCTTCGTGTTGCTCGCGGACGCACGGCGCGGACCTCTACGTTTTCGCGCAACCAAGCGAGATACGGCACCGACCCGGCAACAATCGGCACAGCCACGATCTCCGGGACGTCATAACTGTGCAAGCGGCGAACCTCGGCTTCGAGTCTGGGGAACAACGAGCGCGTGGTCTTTAGCAAGAGCTGCGTTTCACGCGCTTGTTCGATTCTTCCCTTCCATCGATAGACGGATGTGCAGGTAGCGTCAAAAACGCTTCCGCACGCAGCGAGGCGCTTCTTGACCGCCGCACGCGCGATGCGTTTCGCTTCCGCCGGCGATTTGCACGTCACAAACACCATGATCGAATGAGTGGGTGCGGCCATCTAATTTCTCCGGAACGCTTGCTGGCGCGTCCTCTTGCGCGGCAGGATACAATACCCGGCGGATCATACGAATGCCATCTTCCCCCATACATTTTGGGACGTCCGGCTGGCGGGCCATCATCGCCGAAGACTTCACGTTTCCCAACGTGCGGCTGGCGGTGACGGCCATTGCACAACACGTTCGCGCGCTCTCGAAGAAAACACCCGTTTTATTGATCGCGCACGATCCACGATTCTTTTCGCCGGAATTTTCACTGGCAGCCGCGGAGATCCTCGCCGCGAACGGAGTGGATTTTCTTCTGTGCGAGGGGCCCACGCCTACGCCGACGGTAGCTTACGAAATTCGCCGGCGCAAAGTAGATGGCGCGATCAATTTCACCGCGAGCCACAATCCCTGGGCGTACAACGGGCTCAAATTTTCAGGGCCGGACGGCGGTCCCGCACTGCCGGAAGTGACGAAGGATATCGAAGCTCGCGCTGCGAAACTTGCCGGCGGCGACTTTTCGCGGCCGCCCGAAGCGCACAGCCCGAGCGGCGCGAAGCAGCCTACGATCCAGCCACGGGAGGAATATATTCGCCGGCTCGGCGAACTCGTGGGCTTTGACAAGATTGCCAAGGGAAAGCTTGGGATCGCCTACGATGCGCTACACGGGTGTGGCGCGGGTTATTTGGACGGCGCGCTCAAAGAGCACGGTATTGCGTGCAACACGATCCGAGCGCATCGAGATGTGTTGTTCGACGGCACGGGGCCGGATGTTTCGGAGGAAAATCTGGCGCCGTTGCGCGATACGGTGAAGAAGACGAATGCCCACCTCGGCCTGGCGAGCGACGGGGATGCGGATCGCTTTGGTGTGATCGACGCGGACGGCACGTGGATTTCGCCGAACCACATTCTCGCGCTGGTCTACGACTACCTGGTGGAGTCCCGCGGGTGGAATCTGCCTGCGGCGCGTAGCGTGGCCACGTCGCACTTTATCGATGCCGTGGCGAAAAGCCATGGCCTTGGCGTTTTGCAAACACCGGTAGGATTCAAATACCTCGGAGAGCTGATCGAGCAGGATAAGATTGCGCTCGGCGGTGAGGAAAGCGCGGGTCTTTCGATCCGCGGCCACGTGCCGGAGAAAGACGGAATTCTCGCTTGCCTGCTGGTGGCGGAGATGACGGCGGTACGCGGCACGACGCTCGGAGAGCAGATTCGGTCTTTGTTTAAGCGGGTCGGTTCGGAATTCTGGCCGATGCGCGCCAATCTCCATTTGGAAGAAGCTGTGCAGCAACGAACCGTCGATCGTTTGAAGCAGGATTTCAAAGAATTTGCCGGGCGCCAGGTGCAGAACCTGGACCGCACGGATGGCCTAAAGCTGGGATTTGCAGATGGCTCGTGGGTACTGATGCGGCTTTCCGGCACCGAACCGCTTTTGCGGGTTTACACGGAGGCGAGCACGGAGAAAGCCTCGAGCAAACTCGCAGATGATGCGCGAGATTGGATCTACCAAACTGGGGCAGCGAAAAGGGGTTGAATCAGTGGGCATTCCGGTAAATGCGGCACCGCAAGAGCCGCCGTCGTTTCTACAACGCAACCTACGGACGATTTTGGCCGTTGCCGTCTTGGGTCTTTTCATCCACGACATTTTTGGCTCGCACGGTTTTCTGGCCATGCGACGCACGCAGAGGCAAATCGCCGAACTTCGGCAAGAAATTCTGCAGCTCGACAACGAGAACCATTCGCTGGGAGATCAGGTAAATGCGCTGAAAACGGATCCTAAGGCGATCGAGCGCATCGCGCGGGACGATATGGGGCTCGCACGGCCGGGCGAATATATCTTCAAGCTGCCTGCGGCGCAGGATTCGCAACCGCAGAATGCACCCTCAACATCGCACTAAGACTGCGGGACGGCGAAGCTCCAGTTAGCCCTCCGCCACTGGTGCGGGACGCCTCTTCAACCGCGCCAGAATTTCGCCGCCGCGGCCCTTCGTTCGCGTGCGCACAATCGAAAGCAGCAGCATCCCCACAAAAATGGCCAAGAGTCCCAGCGTAGCTTCAAGAACGGTGGAAGCTCGCTTGGGCAGGATCGAAAGCCGTCCATAGACAAATTCAATGTGCACCCAATAGACGAGTAGTGACGTCTGGCCGAGCTGCACCAGCGGACTGAAGCGCCTGCTGGGACCTCCCCAGCGGCACCATGCGTAGGCGACAAGCAGTATCACCAGCAGCAGCCCGACGCGAAACAGAAAGAAGTCAGGGCTGGTATGCCAAAAGTCGCGGACGAAATAGGCAGGCCAACCGTAGTAGGCGGAAGCCAGCGCCACAGTTGCGAGCAACGCCCCCGCTATGCCGAACCATACCGCCGTTCGCGCCTCGTGCAAGCGCGCCCCGTCCCGCAGAAGCAGAAAGCCAGCCGCCAAGCCTGCGAACGCAAGAGCCACCCAAGGAAATATCGGAAAAATCCAAGGCTGGGGGACGCCGAGGTTGTGGACACCATTGATGTAGGACTCGAGGTACCAGGGCAGCCAATCGGGGCGCCAGTTCGTCCACAAGGGCGTGGAGAGCAACGAAATGGCCAGCGCAACAGCGGCCGCGGCCCAGGCATTCCAGGCGCGCCATGCGTTGAGTTCACTGCCTTTCGATACGGCGTTAACGATCCAGCACAGTACGCCCATCATCATGATCGCGACGCCGATCACGTTGAGCACATCCACGCGCAGCAGATCCGTCCAGGGCGCCCACGGTTGGCCCAGCACATATTCCTGCAGACGAAACAGCAGACCGAGGGCAAGAATCTCGGCGCCGCGGCGAATGGTGATCGCGGCCGTCCTGCCGGCCGTGATGTCGCGACGCCGCCAGCGGTCGGTGATCAAAGCGAAGGAAATTCCGGCTAAGAAGAGGAAGAGCGGGGCCGGCAGGGTGCCGCCGAGTTGCGACGCGCGGTAGACCCTCGATTGGCGGGCGGTCTCGGTGAGCCAGGAATCGTAACAGTGATCCTGAAACATCACCAAACAGGCGAGGCCTCGCATCCAATCGATGTACGTGAGCCGCTGTTTGGGTGGGATCGTCATTTTTCGAGCGTCAAAGCTGGATAGCATGGCCGAGCGGTTTGCTCAAAGCAAGGTGCATATCGCCATTTAGCGGCGCAGCCCCGGATGGTGAACGAACCTGCCAGGATCAGCGGCAGGACCGCAACCTTGCAGGATGCTGTGCGCGTCGGCGCCGGCCCAACGATGAAAAGACCTTCGACCCTCTGGATCATCCTTCTCAGCATACTCGGCGTCATCATCCTTGCGATGTCCGCCATGATTTATATCGGGGTGCGGGACGTCTCGCCCTATGCCCGGAACTGGGTCGTGCAGTGGATGCAAGACCGCTATCAGAGCCAGGTGGATTTGCAGAGCTTCAAAATCCGCGTCTACCCGAGAATTCATATTGAGGGTGCCGGGCTGGCGTTGCATTTTCAAGGCCGCACAGACATCCCTCCCATTATCGCGATTCGCCACTTTTCCGTGGATACAGGCGTACTTGGACTATTGCATGCCCCCCGCCACGTGGAGCGCGTACATCTGGACGGAATGCAAGTGAATATCCCGCCCCGCGGAGAGGGCGAAATGCCGAACCTGAAACCCTCAAATGGCGAGCCGAAAAGCGCTAATGCCGGGAACTCGGTGGTGATCGACCTGATCGAATCCGACAAAGTGGTGCTGATGATCCTGCCCAAGCTGGCCAAGAAAGAACCGCAGGACTATGACGTCGCACACTTGACCATGCGCGCGGATGGCGGAGACAGCATGAACTTTCGCGCGACGCTTTCGAACCCGGTCCCACCCGGGGACATTCTTACGTCAGGCAATTTTGGGCCGTGGAAAGGTGACGATCCAGGATCAACCCCGGTCTCCGGCTCTTACACTTACGATCATGCCGACCTTGGATACTTCCAGGGCATCGCCGGAATTCTTTCCTCGAAGGGTCAGTACAAAGGCGAGCTCGACAATCTGACGGTGGACGGCACGACGGACGTGCCGGATTTTCGAGTCCTGTCTGGAAATCATAAGGTCCACCTGACGACGACGTATCACGCGGTCGTGGATGGAACCAATGGCGACACCTACCTGCAGCCGGTCACCGCGCGATTCGGCAAGACCGTGCTGGTCACGCAGGGTTCGGTGGAAGGAACACCCGGCAAGCCGGGCAAAACCATTACGCTGAACGTAACGGCCACCCAAGGCCGCATCGAGGATCTTCTTTTGCTCGCCGTGAAGGATGAACCGGCGCTGACCGGCGATATCCAATTGAAGATGAAGTTTGTATTGCCGCCAGGACCATTCCCGGTCTCCGGTAAGCTTTTTCTCGATGGGAATTTCAATATTGAGTCGGCTCATTTTACCAGTACTAATATTCGAGACAAAGTGGACACATTGAGCAATAAAAGCCAGGGCGACACGCAGCCCCCAAGTCCCGACGAAAACGTTGCATCGCGGATGCACAGCAAATTCCTGCTAAAGAGCGGCGTGCTCACGTTCGAGGGGCTGGCGTTCAGTGTGCCCGGCGCACAAATCAATCTCGATGGAACCTATACCCTAGATGGCGAAGTACTGGATATGCACGGACAAATCGCGATGCAGGCCAAGCTCTCGCAGATGACGAGCGGCGTGAAATCATTTTTTCTGAGGGCCGTCGATCCATTTTTCTCCAAGAATGGCCATGGCACCGTCCTGCCGATCAAGATCACCGGCGATGTGAAGCATCCCAGCTACGGCCTCGACTTCCACCACAAGAAAGACAAAGCCGCCTCGACCGGCAACTGAAACGCCACGGGTTCCTGTAAAATCGCCAACCGTGCCCTCTCAGGGACAAAAGCGGCAGCTCAGTTTTGCGGCCGCACTGATCGTCGTGCTGGCCTGTACGTTGGCTGCGGCCTTATACGCCGGATGGCGAGGCTACGGAGGCCAGGCGCTCTTTGCTTGCGTGATCGCGTTTGCGATTTTCTTCGCGGGAGCGTTGCTCCCGGCGGGGCGGGGCGTAATGGAGGCGGTGCGGCGCGTTTTGCCGCCGCCGATCGCATGGCTGCTGGCGGTGCCGATCTTGCTGGCGTGGGCGGTCTACGCTTTCAATACGAAAAGCTTCTCCGCCTGGAATGCGGCGATCGTTTGCGCTTACGTGCTGGTCCCGTTGGCCGTACTTTCCCTCAGCGAGGGTACACCCGGAACAAATCCGCTCGACTACGTGGCGCTGCTAGCTCTAGCGCTCCCCGTGAAACTTCTGCTTCTGCAGCCACTGTGGCCATATCCGAAGGCGCAACTTGCTTACACCTTCAGCATGCTGCTGGCGATGAATGTGGGGATTGCCGCCTTTCTCTTTGTGCGCCGGCTTGACGGTGTCGGCTATTGGATCGGCTGGGGCAAAAACTGGGCTTTGTTTATGGCCGCCGGTTTCCTCGCCGTAGCCGCCGTGGATATTCCGGCGGGAAGAGCTTTAGGGTTTCTGCATTGGGCGCCCGGCCGCGCGGGGTGGGCTTCCCTACCACTTTGGGCGTTAGCGATTTACTTCTTCACGGCGTGGCCGGAGGAATTTCTGTTTCGCGGGCTGCTACAAAACTTGCTTTCGAAATCCACGAAGAACGAGACCGGAGGCTGGATTCTTGCGTCTGTGATTTTCGGTTTAGCACATATTCGAAACGGCGGATTTTGGAACTGGAAGTATGCGGTGTTGGCAACCTTCGCGGGATTCTGCTACGGCTGGACTTGGCGCAAGACCGGCTCGATCTTCGGATCGGCGATCGTGCATTGCGCGGTGGACGTCACGTGGCACGCACTGTTTCGCTAGAAAGCGAAATCCCACAGATGAGCTTTCCGAGCTAGCGCACCACGCCTGCCAGCGGGCTAGATGCGGTAGCGTATAACTTCTTCGGGATGCGCCCCGCCAAATAGGCTTTGCGGCCGGCCTCGACGGCCGCGCGCATCGCTTCGGCCATCAATACTGCGTCCTGCGCTTCGGCAATCGCAGTGTTCATGAGCACGCCCTCCGCGCCCAATTCCATCGCCACAGCCGCGTCGGAGGCGGTGCCGACTCCGGCGTCGATGATCAGCGGCACCTCGGTGATACGCTCCCGCAGAATGCGGAGGTTGGCTTCGTTTTGAATGCCCATACCGGAGCCGATCGGCGCGCCAAGCGGCATCACGGCGGCGGCCCCGGCGTCAATCAGGCGGCGCGCGACGATCAGGTCATCGCTTGTGTAAGGAAGCACCCGGAAGCCCTCATTGGCCAAAATTTCGGTTGCTCGCAAAAGCTCCGCAGTATCCGGGAAAAGCGTTTGCTGGTCGCCAATTACTTCGAGTTTCACCCAATCGGAAAGTCCTACCTCTCGTGCGAGACGCGCCGCGCGAATGGCTTCCTCGGCCGAATAGCAACCCGCGGTGTTCGGCAGCAAGAAATACTTGCTGCGGTCGAGGTGATCAAGCAACGATTCCTTGGTCTTGTCGGTGAGATTTACGCGACGCACCGCAACGGTGACCATATCGGCCCCCGAAGCTTCGATGGCCTGCGCCATCTCCGGGAAGGTGCGGTATTTCCCGGTGCCGACAATCAGGCGTGAACGAAACACGCGTCCGGCAATGACCAATTCATCTTTCATCAAAATATCTCCACAGAAATTCTACCGCCAAATGGGCTAATCCGCCTGGCGCGGATGAGCGGGAATCGGGCGCTCTTCCTTTTCTTCGGAATAGAGGCGCTCGATAACGTCACTGTAACGGTCGTCGATCACGCGGCGCTTCAGCTTCATGGTGTAGGTGAGTTCGCCCTTTTCGAAACTGAAATCCTGATCGAGCAGCGCAAAGCGCTTGATGGTCTCGTACTGCGGCAGGTGAGCGTTCACGCCCGCGACCTCTTTCGCGATCAGGTCGTGAACCCAGGGCGATTTGGCCATCTCCGGCGCGGAGGTGAAGTGCATTCCCTGCTTTTCGGCTGCGGCCGCAACCGCCGAAAAATTCGGCACGACGAGCGCGACGGCGAATTTTCTGCGGTCTCCGACCACCGCCGCGCTTTGCACGTAAGGGCTCATCTTCAGGCGATTTTCAATCGGCTGGGGCGCCACAAATTTGCCGCCGGCAGTCTTGAGCAGTTCCTTTTTCCGATCCGTGATCACCAAATAGCCGTCACTATCCAGGAGGCCGATATCGCCCGTGGCCAACCAGCCATCCGGCGAAATCGTTGCGGCGGTCTCCGCAGGAGCCTTGTAGTAGCCCTTCATCACGAGCGGGCCGCGCGTGAGAATTTCACCGTCGCCTGCGATACGCACCTCAACGTTTGCGATGGGACGGCCCACGGTGCCGAGCTTGTTGGCTTGATGCACATTCACGGCAATTACCGGGGAAGTTTCCGTCAGACCGTAGCCTTGGTATACGGGGATGCCGATCGCCCAGAAAAATTCGGCTAGCTCCGGGGCTAACGGCGCTCCGCCGGAGATAAACTCGCGAATGCGTCCGCCCAGCCCGGCGCGAACTTTCGAAAAGACGATCTTGTCGGCAGCTTCCCATTCCAATTTTAACGCCCAGCCGGGGGCCTTGCCGTAGCCCTTCCACTGCTTCGCGCGGCTGGCGACGCCGATGGCCCAATCAAAAAGCTGGCGCTTCACGCCCGTGTTCTCGCGTCCCTTTTGCATGATGTTGGCGTAGAGTTTTTCGAAAATGCGGGGGACCGCGCCCGAAATCGTGGGTCTTACCTCGAGAAGCGCCTGCGGCAGGCGTTCCGGGGCGTCGACGTAAGCAATCGAGACGCCGCTGAAGAGATAGACGTAGTCGAGTGTGCGTTCGTAAACGTGTGCAAGCGGCAAAAAGGAAAGCCCTACATCGCTAGGACCATAGTCGGATAAGGTGAGCGAATCGGTGGCATTCGAAGAAAGATTCGTCTGCGAGAGCATTACGCCCTTGGGGTCGCCGGTGGTGCCCGAGGTATAGATGATCGTCGCCAGCGTGTCGCCGCTGACGTCGCCAGCGCGTAACTGGTAAGCCGCGACGTCCGCATCGCCTGCGGTGCCCACCAACGTTTCACAGCGCAGCGCGTCAGAGCCATAGTCGGTTTCAGCTCGCGCCACGATCACATGCTCGACCTGGTGCAACTGGTCGCGGCAGGCCATCAGCTTCTCGGCTTGCTCGCCGCCGGCTACGAAAACAACGCGCGCGCCGGAGTGATTCAGGATGTAGACGAGGCGTTCCTGCGATTCGCGGAAATAGATCGGGACATCGGCCGCGCCGAGTCCCAGGGTAGCGAGATCGGCGATGTGCCACTCGGGGCAGTTAGGCGCAAAAAGACCGACGCGATCCCCGGTTTTCACGCCGAGTTCGAAAAGTGCGCGAGACAGCCCGGCAACGCGGCGCAACATTTCGTCCGCGGAAATGGCTTCCCAGCCGTCGGCCGCGCGAAAGAGTTGTGCGCGAGGTTGATTGAAATTCTGGACGGCTTCCAGAAAGCGGCGAGGGAGGGTCAAATAACTCATGGCTGGGTCCAGTTCGCACTGTAACCCAGGCGGCGCGAGCGCGCAACGCGGAGGCGCTGCGGCGCGGATTCGCGTCCCGTGGGTGTTTCGCACGCAGCGATTTGCGCTAAGATAGCGGCAGGAACATCATCATGGCACCCACAAATACCACTACCGAAACGGGCTATCAGCCGGTACGCGCGCCGCGCGGCACGTCGATTTCGTGCAAAGGTTGGCAGCAAGAGGCGGCGCTGCGCATGCTGATGAACAACCTCGACCCCGAAGTGGCCGAGCGTCCAGAGGATTTGGTCGTCTATGGCGGCACCGGGAAAGCTGCGCGGAATTGGGATTGCTTTCGCGCGATCGTGGATTCGCTGCGTGCCCTCGAAAACGACGAGACGCTGCTCGTACAGTCCGGCAAGCCCGTCGGTGTGTTTCAGACGCATCCCTACGCACCGCGGGTACTGATCGCGAATTCGAATCTTGTGGGGCACTGGAACGACTGGGCACACTTTGGCGAACTCGAACGCGCCGGCCTGATGATGTATGGGCAGATGACGGCCGGAAGCTGGATCTATATCGGCACGCAGGGCATTTTACAGGGGACTTATGAGACGTTTGCCGCCGCAGCCAGGAAGCATTTCGGCGGCGACCTCGCCGGTAAATTAGTCGTCACCGGGGGGATGGGCGGCATGGGTGGCGCGCAGCCCTTGGCCGCCACCATGAACGGCGCCGCGTTCCTCGGAATTGACGTCGACCCTGAGCGCATCAAGCGGCGCGTCCGTACAGGTTATTGCGACGTGATGGTCAATGACCTGGACGAGGCTCTGCGCATCCTGAAGAATGCCGTGCGGAAACGCGAAGCCGCTTCTGTGGGCCTGATCGGCAATTGCGCGGACGTGATTCCGGAACTCGCGCGCCGTGGTGTCGTGCCGGATCTGCTCACCGACCAGACCTCCGCCCACGATCCGCTCAACGGCTACATCCCGCAAGGTTGCACCGTCGAGCAAGCAAACGAATTGCGCAAGAATCCCGATGAGTATCGCAACCGGTCGATGGATTCCATTGCCGCGCACGTGCGCGGCATGCTCGATCTGCAAAAGCTGGGCTCCGTCACGTTCGATTACGGCAACAACATTCGGACGTTTGCCTTCGAACGCGGCGTGAAGGACGCTTACGATTTCCCGGGCTTCGTCCCTGAGTATATTCGGCCGCTCTTCTGCGAGGGCCGCGGACCTTTTCGCTGGGCGGCACTCTCGGGGGAACCATCGGACATCCATCGCACCGACCAACTCGTGCTCGAGATGTTTCCCCATGATGAAATTTTGAGCCGCTGGATCAAGCTGGCGCAGAAGCGCGTGCGCTTCCAAGGATTGCCCGCGCGGATTTGCTGGCTGGGCTACGGCGAGCGAGAGAAATTCGGCTTGGCGTTGAATGAGCTGGTGGCAAAAGGCGAGATCGAAGCCCCGATCGTGATTGGGCGCGACCACCTCGATTGCGGCTCGGTGGCTTCGCCGTACCGTGAAACCGAGAAGATGCTGGACGGCTCAGATGCCGTAGCGGATTGGGCCTTGCTCAACGCCCTGCTCAATACGGCCAGCGGTGCTTCGTGGGTCTCTATCCATAACGGCGGCGGGGTGGGCATCGGTTATTCCCAACACGCCGGCCAGGTCACCGTCGCCGACGGCACAAAGGAAATGGCGGCACGAATTGAACGCGTTCTTACCAACGATCCCGGCATCGGCGTGGCTCGCCATGCGGATGCCGGCTACTCGGAAGCCAAGAGCTTTGCCCGGAAGTCCGGCATCAAAGTGCCGATGCTGTAGCTCCATCGGAAGAATCGAGGCGATTCATGATCGCCATTGTAGGTGCGACCGGGAACACAGGCTCAGCGGCTGCCTCTGCCCTCCTCGACGCCAAGGAAGACATTCGCGTAATTGGACGCGATGCCGAAAAGATGCGCAGCCTGGTGGCGCTTGGCGCCGAACCCTTTACGGGTAACGTGACGGATTCAGAAGCCATGACGCGCGCATTCGCCGGCGTCCGCGCTGCATACGTAATGATTCCCCTGGATGTGGCCACACCCAAATGCCGTGAATATCAGGAGGCAGTAAGCGAATCGCTGGCTACCGCGCTCGAACGCGCGCGCGTGACTCATGTGGTGGCGCTCAGCAGTATTGGCGCACAGCTTGCGGAGGGCGCTGGCCCGGTGAGTGGGCTGCACCATTTCGAACGGCGCCTTCAAGGGGTTCCCGGCATGAACTTGCTTATTTTGCGTCCGGCGCACTTCTTTGAAAACCTGCTCGCTTGGCTCGGCATGCTCCGCGCGATGGGCATTTTCGCCGGACTGCTCAGCGGAGACTTGCGGATGCCGATGATCGCCACGAGCGATATCGGCGTACGCGCCGCGGAATCTTTGCGCGCTTGCGATTTCAGTGGTGTTAAGACCCAGGAGCTTCACGGTCCATGCGACATCTCCATGAATGACACCGCAAAGATCGTCGGAGCACTGATCGGCAAGCCCACCCTGCGTTATCACAAAGTGCCGCTGATGATCGCCAAGCCCGCCATGCGGAGCAGTGGGCTTTCCGCGGATTTCGTCGAGCAAGTGGTGGAGCTGTCGGTGGCCACGAATGACCATCGCCTCGCTCCCCTTGAGCCACGGAATGCCAAAAACACCACGCCCACCATCTTTGAGGAGTTTGCCGCGAAAGTGATCGCCCCTACCTATCTCGGCAAAGCCGTTTCCGCCTGAGAGTATGATTTGCGGCATAATAGCCGCGCTTGCCCGAAACTCTTCTCATCACCGGATGCGCTGAACTGCTGACGATGCGCGGCGCGGCTCCCCGCCGAGGGCGCGCGCTTGGCGATCCTGGACTCGTGCGCGACGGCGCGTTGCTGATTCACGAGGGGCGCATCGTCGCGGCCGAGCCGCGCCGGAAAATCGAACGCTACGCCCTCGCGCGGAAGGCCAAGAAGTTGAACCTTAGCGGCCGCGTCGTGATGCCGGGTTTCGTCGATTCACACACTCACCTGATTTTTGCCGCGAGCCGCGCCGATGAGTATGAGCGGCGGATCTGTGGCGCAGGTTACGAGGAGATCGCGCGGGAAGGCGGTGGGATTCTCTCCTCGGTGCGCAAATTGCGCAGTGCGTCGTTCGCTACGCTCGAAAAACGCGCGCTCGAAGCGCTGCGCCGCTTCGCCGAACACGGCACGACGACGATCGAAGCCAAGAGCGGCTATGGCCTAGACGCGGCGTCGGAACTAAAAACTCTGCGGTTGCATCGCGCCCTCGCCGCCCGGCAGCCCATCAATATCGTCTCCACCTTTCTGGGCGCGCATGTAGTACCTCCGGAATACCGCAAACGCCGCAACGGCGGTGACGCCTACATAGACTTCCTCATACGCAGGTTGCTTCCGAAAGTCGCGAAGGAAGATCTCGCCGAATTCTGCGACGTCTTCTGCGATCGCGGCGCTTTCACGGTGCCGCAAGCGAGGAAACTATTGACGGCGGCGCGGGTGTGCGGCTTGGGTCTGCGCATGCACGCCGAGCAACTGGCGCGCACGGGCGCCGTGAAGCTCGCCGTGGAACTGCACGCGGCCAGCGCCGATCATCTCGAGCACGCAAATACGGCGGACATTCGCGCGCTCGCAACGTCCGATACGGTGGCAACACTCCTGCCCGGCTGCGGCTTACACCTGGGCGCGCAGCACGCGGCCCCCGCGAGGCGCCTGATCGATGCAGGCGCGATCGTGGCGCTCGCTACCGATTACAATCCTGGCACCTGCCCGACGCTTTCGATGCCCATGATACTTTCGTTGGCGTGTGCGCAGCTTCGCATGACGCCCGCCGAGGCCATCGCCGCGGCCACGATCAACGCGGCCTATTCTCTGCGCCGGCAGGACTCGATCGGATCGCTCGAGGTTGGCAAGTACGCGGATTTGGCCGCCTTCGATGTGGCCGATCATCGCGAAATCCCTTACCATTTTGGTGTGAATCTTTGCGTCCTGACCATGAAGCGCGGGCACGTGATTTATTCCCGCCTAGGCAGCCTGAGCTGACTTCCGCCGCACTTAAGTAAGCCATGCGAAAGATCGTCGAATGCGTTCCCAATTTCTCCGAAGGGCGCGACCCGCTCAAAATCGAGGCTCTAGTCGCCGTGATGCGCTCGGTTCCGGGCGTGGCCGTGCTGGATCGCGAATCGGATGCCGACCATAACCGCTGCGTGGTGACGCTGGCCGGCGAACCGGAAGCCGTGGCCGAAGCGGCGCTGCTGGGTGTGGGCAAAGCGCGCGAGCTGATTGACCTGACGCGCCACTCGGGCGCACACCCGCGGATGGGCGCGACGGACGTCGTACCCTTTATTCCCGTGGAAGGTGTGGAGTTGGAGGATTGCGTCGCACTGGCCCGCCGCGTAGGACGCGAAATCTGGGCGCGTTATCGCATTCCCGTGTATTTCTACGAAGCCGCCGCGCAACGTCCCGAGCGCACGAACCTTGAAAATATTCGAAAAGGGCAATTTGAAGGGCTGCGCGAGGAAGTGCCGAAGAATCCCGCGCGCGCGCCGGATATCGGCGACCCGGCCGTGCATCCGACCGCCGGGGCCACCGTGGTGGGCGCGCGCAAGTTTTTGATCGCCTACAACGTGAATCTGAATACGCCCGACGTCACGATCGCCAATCGGATCGCCAAGGCCATCCGGTTCTCTTCCGGTGGACTGCGTTACGTCAAGTCCATGGGCGTGGAGCTGCGTTCCCGGAACCTGGCACAGGTTTCCATCAACCTGACCGATTTCGAACAAACACCGATGCATCGGGTGTTCGAAATGGTGCGGCGCGAAGCGGAAAGGTACGGCGCGCAAATCGTAGGGAGCGAAATTGTGGGCCTGGTGCCGAAGAAGGCGCTGGAAATGTCCGCGGATTACTTCCTGCAACTCGAAGGGTTCAAGCCGGAGATGGTATTCGAAAACCGGCTGGCTGCGGCCCTCTCGGGCTCTACGACCGAAACCGAGCAGCCGGGACAGTTCGCTGCGCTCGCCAAGCCTCTGCTGGAGGCCGTCGCGGCAGCTACGCCCACCCCTGGCGGCGGTTCCGTCTCGGCACTGGCGGGCGCGCTGGCGGCATCCCTGGGGCAAATGGTGGCGGGACTGGCGCGGAAGAAGAAGTCTCACGCGCAATACGTGGAACCGCTGAGCGCGGCTATCAGCGATCTCGAAGCGCGGGCGGACATATTAGCAAGTGCGATGGACCGCGATGCCGCATCTTATGATGCAGTGCTGGCTGCTTTCAAAATGCCAAAGGACAGCGCCGAGGATCAGTCGCGGCGCGATGCGGCCATTGAATCCGCCACCAAAGGCGCGACCGAGGTGCCCATGGGCGTGGCCGAGCTCGCCGCCGAGGTTTTCGAACGCCTTGGACAACTGGAAGGCATCACCCCGGCGTCTATGGCTTCAGACCTTCGCGTAGGCAAACTGATGGCTTCCGCCGCCGCTGCAGGGGCGCTGGCCAACGTACAGATCAACCTGGATACGCTGAACGACAAAGCGTATGTCGCCACAATCCAATCGCGCGCGGCCGCCGTTGAGGCTCGCCTGGCCCCTCGCCCCGCGGCTGCAGCTAAGTAGTAGAAAAAAATCGACGTTCCCTGAGGGCGCACAATGAAACCAAAATATGCAGCACGTGTAATTCTTCCGGTCTTACTGGCCATGCTGGCCCCCGCGCTTCATGCCGGATCGGTGAATCCGGCGGTGATTGGGCTTTTTCCCAAGAACGTGGGCGAATTTGCCTACGCCGATCTGCGCCAGGCACGGCAGTTTCCTTGGTTCGCGCAGTTCCAGCAGCAAGTGCTCCCCACACGCTTCAGGGAATTCGAACACTTTCTTTCGAGCGCGGGCATTAATCCAGATACGCAGGTGCAGGAAATGGTCTGG
This sequence comes from uncultured Acidobacteriota bacterium, assembly GCA_963703805.1. Lineage (GTDB taxonomy): Bacteria > Acidobacteriota > Terriglobia > Acidiferrales > UBA7541 > DASTCZ01. Next base: position 88,512 of record CAVPFO010000005.1, read on the forward strand.
GCCGTACTAACGCCGGCCGCTACCGTGGCTCCGGACGGAACCGTGCAGAAAACCGCGCCCAGCGCGGATGAGATTGTGGGCGTGGCGTTAGGCCAGTACAGCCCCGATTCGACCGACGAATTTTTCAAGTCGCACAAGCTGGCGACCGCACAGGTACACAACTACACCATGTATGCGTTCGGCAGCGGAAGCGGCGCCAGCGACCTGTTTTTTGTGTTTATCGACTCGAACACGGCGGCGTTCGGCGAAAAATCCATGCTGGAGCACATGTTAAATGCGCGCGACGGCTTAGAAGAAAACCTCAATGCCAACGAAACAATGGCGCCGCTGATCGCCCAGGCCAACGGGCAAGGCGTGTTTTGGGGCGTACTGAATCAGGCATATACGAAGTTTGCCCTGCAGCAGTTGATGCCGGAAGCCAGTCAATTCCCTGCCGCCGGCCAGCTGATGAGCAAGGTCACGGCACTGCTGATCAGCGTGCAGAATTTTGGGTCGTCGCAGCTGCAGACGGATTTCAACGCGGTTTGCGCTTCGGGTGAAGATGCTTCGACGCTGGCACAGTTGCTTCAGGCGGCGGTGCTGCTACGCAGATATCAGGCCGGGCAATCGAATCCTCAATTGGCACAATTGCTCGATGCAGCGCGTATCGTTCCGAATGGCGACAAGCTTGACGTCTCCTTCAGCATGACGAACGACCAGATCGCAAGCTTGATTCGCAGTAACACGTTTGCCATGAAGCAGTAGCGACACTGAGGCAGAGGGCGTTTAAGATGGCGATTTGCGCCTAGATTTTCTTAATCAAGGTTAGGCGGGTGCTAGTGCCATTCACTTCCCGTTTCACATCGTCGAGCTTCGCCAAGAGAGCGCGCTCCGAGACGCCTGCCGGCCTCGCGGCTGTAGGATACTGAAGAACGGCTTCGATTTTGCCGGGCAGCACTTCGAGAGATAACGCGACGCGTGCTTGCTTATCGGCGGCCTGATCGAGGGCCTCGTGGCAGGCCTGTTCGACAGCCGCCACCAAGTCGCCCCGCGCCTTGTCGCCTAAGCCTGCGGCCTCTCCAACATGGTTTACCGCGCCCGCCACACCCACCAGGAGCCGCGAATTCCCCGAGATCGAGAGTTCGACCTTCCCCATTTCAGTTGGCAAGATGGGTCACCACGCTAATTTCACAGGCTTCGCGGCAATCGGGGCAGTAATAGAGTCCGTCCATGCACAGGCGGATGCCGTGCTGGCCCTTGCAAATGCAGCAATAGCGGTCGCATTTGCAATCCATTTCTGCCTTGTCGCAAACCGCGCAAACCACACGGTTGCTCACTGGCTCGGCCTCCCATTTTCACTGTATACGAGCGTGCCCCGTTCGGACAAGTGACAAACTGGCAACCGCTTCGTTCCCCGCGATATACGAATGGATATACGCGCCCGCCTCTCGGTCTGTTGCAATAGCAGGATGGCAGGCGCATGGGCCGGCAGGGCACGGTCGTTTCTCGGCCCGCTACAGAGCGGCCGAAGGCCGGAAGCCTCCGCTATCCAGCCGAAATGGCTAAGGTGTTTTTGACGGGACCAGAATTGCACCCACGCCCTTTTCCTTCATTTTTGCGTTGAAGGCCGAGACGTCAGAGAGCACGGCGTTCGCTTTGCCCTGCAGATCGTGCCACTGATTTTCGAGGTCGGCGAAACGCTGTTGCTCGCCCGCGGTGATAGGGCCGCCGTCTCCTTCCACCGCGCCTTGCAGGTTCATGTACTGTGAGGCGATGCCGTTGCGGAAGTTGATCACGTCCTGGAACGTCTTCTGCTTGGGCTGGACGAGTTTTTCTTCCAAGGCGTTGATGCTGTCCACGATAGACTTCGCCGATGTCTCGATTTCTTTTTGATCGGCGCGGCCGGCGGCGTGCTCGGTAAGCGCGTTTAGCTGCTCGCGAATTGCGCGGATGCTGATGGCGGTTTGATTGATTTCATTCACTCGGGCGGTGATGGCCTTCGCCATGGCTACTTGCGCCGACTCTTCGGCAGCGCTCTGCGATTCGCGAGGATCGTTCACCAGCGCGAACGTCTGCGTCTCGGTCTTGCGGTTCAGCGTGAGACGCGCGGTATACGTGCCTCGAGGCAAGCGGTAGCCCGATGGCGCACCTTGCGTCAGGATCCCCGGCACGCGGACCGGCGGTTCGGAGCGCAAATCCCAAATATACTGGTTCATGCCCGCCTTTGTGGGCAATCCCTTCGGGCCGCCCTGGCCCGGTTCCGCGCCGGGGATGGGAGGCTCGGGTTTCGGCTTGCTGGAATAGGTTCGTACGACGGCACCGCTCGAGTCCGCGATTTCAAGTTTCAGCTCCTGCGATTCCTCGGGTTTGGATGCCAGGATATAGCGAAGAATGGCGCCGCTGGGCGGATTCTTGCCCATTGCGCCGGAGGGAATCGAAAAGCCTCCGCCTTCGAGGCGATAGGCATCGCGGGGCTTGAAGAGATGCAGGCTGGCTTTGCCGACTTCGTCGTTGAGCTGCTCGAGCGGGGTGATGTCATCGAGAATCCAGAACGCGCGCCCTTCGGTGCTCGCGACTAAGTCGCCATCGTGAATCTTCAGATCGGTGACGGGAACGCGCGGCAAATTCAATTGCAAAGTCTGCCAGTGCAAGCCGTCGTCGAGCGAAAACCACGCGGCATTTTCCGTGCCTGCAAAGAGCAGACCCTTGCGTTTGGGATCCTCGCGTACCACGCGCACGGGCATGTCTTGTGGCAATCCACCGGCCAGGTCTTTCCAAGACTTGCCGTAATCGGTGGTTTTGAAAATGTGCGGCGTGTTGTCGTTCCACTTGTAGCGCGTGAATGCCACATACGCCGTTCCGGCGTCAAAGGGCGACACCTCGATTTCGTTCGTTGAGCCTTCGGCTAAACCCTTCGGCGTGACGTTCGTCCACGTCTTGCCGCCATCGCGGGTGAGCTGCACCAATCCGTCATCCGTGCCCACCCAGATGGTGCCCTGCTCGTGCGGCGAAGGCGCGATGTAATAAATCGTGTTGTAGACCTCGCCGCCCGCGCCTTCATTGGTGAGCGGCGCGCCGCCGAGTCCCTGGTGCGCCTTGTCATTCCGCGTCAGGTCGGGCGAAATGGCGGTCCACGTGTTGCCGCGATCGTTCGATGTGAAGAGCACGTTGCCGCCGTGATAGAGCACGTGGCGATCGAAGGGCGAGGTGGCTACCGGGGCGCTCCAGTTATAGCGATACTTTTGCTGATCGCTCGGTTCTCCCAGCCCCAGCGCGGGCCATTCCTCCACGTTTCTTTCGACCTCTGTTTTCGTGTCCAATTCGGCGATCGATCCCTGATAGCAGGTGGCATAGGTGTAGCGCGGATCCTTGGGATCGAAGGCAAAATGGGCGCTTTCGCACCCGGCCTGAATCGTCCAATCACCCTCCGCGATGCCCGGTCCAAAAGAGCGGCTCTTGATCACCACGGTGGTGTTGTCCTGCTGGCCGCCGTAGAGGTGATACGGGAAAAGGTCATCTGTTTCGACGCGATAGAACTGCGCGGTGGGCTGATTCATTTGCGTGGACCAGGATTTTCCGCCATCGAACGTGATGTTTGCGCCGCCGTCGTTGGCATTAGCCATGTTGAGAGGATTATTCGGATTGATCCACAGGGCGTGATTATCGCCGTGGGGACCGGGCAATGTCGTGAAAGTCTTGCCGCCGTCAATCGACTTCTCGATGGGCGCATTGATCACGTAGACCACGTCCGGGCTCTTGGGGTCCGCGGTGACGACGGTGTAATACCAAGCGCGTGCGCGGATCACGCGATCTTCGCTGGTGCGCTTCCAGGTCTTGCCGGCATCGTCCGACCGGTACATTCCACCGTCGTCCGCTTCAATATTCGCGTAGATCGCGATCTGGATTCGCTGGCGAAACGCTGATGCCAATCTTGCCCATTTCCTTCGGCAGGCCTTCGGTCAACCGCGTCCAGTTATCGCCACCGTCGGTACTCTTCCAGATGCCGGAGTTCGGCCCGCCGGAACGAATCTGCCACGGCGTGCGCTGGTGCTGCCAAAAGGCGACGTAGAGGATGCGCGGATTCGTCGGGTCCATCACCATGTCGCTCGGTCCAGCCGTGGCATCGACGAAGAGGATTCGTTTCCAAGTTTTGCCGCCGTCGTTCGAGCGATAGACGCCGCGATCGTCATTCGGCACCCAACGCGAGCCTTGTGCCGCGACGTAGACCAGGTTTTCATCTCGCGGATGAATCAATACTTTCGAGATTGTCCGTGTGTTTTCGAGGCCGATATGCGTCCAGGTCTTGCCCGCGTCGGTGGATTTGTACATGCCGTCGCCAAACGATGACGATTGCCCGCGCACGGGCGCCTCGCCCATGCCGACGTAGACCACGTTCGGATCTTCATCGGCGACGGCGATCGCACCCACCGAGCCCGTCTTCATAAAACCGTCGCTCACATTGTGCCAATTGCTTCCGCCATCGTCTGTTTTCCACACGCCGCCACCGGTGGCGCCCATGTAATAGACGAACGGCTTCGAAGGAACGCCTGTAATGCATGTGGCGCGTCCCCCGCGAAAGGGACCGACTAAGCGCCATTCGAGCGCCTGATACGGCAGCGTCTCTTTCTTGGCGGCTTCGTCGGCGGATTGCGGCTTCTGGTCTTGCGCGAGCAGAGTCGCGCTGACAAGCACGAAGGTCGCCAACAGTAGGGCTACTACGAAGGATAGTTTCTCGCGACGCATCGAATTCCTCCTCGACTTTTCACCGGATTGCGTTATGAAAGCGCGGAAACAATGTCACGGCGGACGTGTGCAGGTCAACCCAAGCCATCACGCTAGCGGCGTAGAGCACACAGAAGACGAGTCGCAGCAAAGAGCCTCCGACACTCCATACTGCTTCAGTGCGAGCATTTGTTGCAAACTTGCCTCCGCAACCCGTTATAATCGGCGCCGCTTGAAATATCGCGAGTGGAGATATGAATGACCCTTTCTGACCGTCCTTTTGGCCGGGCGCCGCAAATCTTGCGCGCTGCATTGGCCGCCGCAATCCTGGTTCTTGTCGTGGGGCTGAGCGCTTATGTCAAGGCGCAGCAAGGCAACGCCGAAAGCGCCGCCGAGCGCGATTATCGTGCCGCGATGGAGGGCGCGGACCAGAAGATTCAGGCGGAAGAGCAAGCCCACTCCGAGCTTATGAAGAATCTGGAATACCTCACCACGCAAATCGGTCCGCGGCTGACCGGTGGCCCACAAATGCAGAAGGCGAGCGACTGGACGCTGCAACGCTTCAAGGATTACGGCATTGACGCGCACCTTGAGACCGCGCAAGTGGCGCATGCCTTCTACCGGGGCGCGGATGCGGCCGAGATAACGAGCCCCATTCAGCGCCGCATCGAGATTCGCTCGCTAGGCTGGAGCAAAGCTACGGCAGGCGAGGTCACCGCGCAAATCGTCGTGCTCGATTCGACTTCCGCCGATGCCGTCGCTGCCGCGCGCGACAAAATCAAAGGTGCGTTCGTGCTCTTTGGCAAACCTGCAAATGTGGTACTGAATCCACAGCCGACGCCCGAAAATGCCTATGACGCCGTGATTCCACCTTCGCGTGGCGTGCCCGCAGCAGGCGGAGCTCCGGCCGGAGGACGCGGCGCTACCGATGCGATCACCCAAGCGGCGCCCGCCGTGTTGCTGCGCGATAGCGGCAAGCCGGACAATCTTTTCAATATGGGCGGAGGCGGACAGAATTATTCGCCATCCTCTGTGCCCATGGCGTTTCTAACGCACGAAGACTACAGCCTGATTTACCGGCTGGCGCAGACCGGTCCCGTCACCATGAAAATCGCGCTACGCGGAACCTTTAGCGAGCAGCCGCAGCCGGCCTCGATCACCGTGGCCGAAATTAAGGGCAGCCAGTTTCCCGACGAGCGCGTGATTATCGGCGGCCATCTCGATTCGTGGGATTTAGGCCAAGGCGCGGTGGATAACGGCACGGGTGCCATGTCCGTGCTCGAAGCCGCGCGCACGCTGAAGGCTCTCGGGTGGCAGCCGAAGCGTACCCTCACGTTCATCCTTTTTACGGGTGAAGAGGAAGGCGGCGTCGGCGTGCAAACCTATTTGAAGAATCACGCCGCGGAGATTCCCAAGATGGACGCGGTGCTGGTGGACGACACCGGTACGGGCCGCGTTTTCAGCATTGCGCTCGAAAATCTCTATGACACCGCGCCGATGATGTCGCAAATTTATCGCCCTTTGCAGGAAGTGTTTGATCTGCAACCGCTGAGCACGCGGTACTTCGGGTCGTCCGATCACGTCGCGTTCTTGCGCGCGGGCGTGGCGACCTACTTCTGCATTCAGGAGCCGGCGCACTATCGCGAAGCGCACCACAGCCAGACGGACACGTTTGACAAGGTGATCCCGGAGCAGGTGAACGAAGGCGCGGCCTTTTTGGCCGGCTGGGCGTGGAACGTGTCGGAGTTTCCGGAAGCGTTGCCGCACCACGCCGCGATGCCGCCACCCGGGGCGCCGCGCTAAGGTGCAGTTCACACCTCTGCTCGCCTCGCTCCGGCTGGAATAGCTCTTTACGCGCCCGTTGCGATGAATTCCGCGGCGGTGAGAATCGTCGCCCTCCGCGGAAACACCTTATCCATCAGGCACGCGTGCACCTCTGGATCGAGATCGCCGCAGCAATCGCTGATTACCGCGAGACGGTAATCGAGGTCGGCGGCGTCGACCAGCGTGGAAAGCACTACGCCGTTTGTGGCGATACCATACAGGACCAATGTATCGATTTCCTTCGCGCGTAAAATCATCTCGAGATCGGTCCCCAGGAACGCACTGACGCGATGCTTGGTGATGACGATGTCGTCCGGCTCGGGAGCCAGCGCAGGATGAATTTCCGCCGCCGCACCCTGAAACATCTTCTGGTACTGCGGTGAAGTCTTAATCGCGCTAAAGAGCAGATTGCGCGAGCCAATTTCGGGGAAATTCGGGCGGAAGCCCACCTGCACGTGAATCACACTCATTCGCCGGCTTCTAGCGTGTTTCAGCGCGCTCGCGGCGCGCGCGACTAATGTTCCCTGATCTTTGGCGTAGGCGGCGACGATGCCAGATTGGCAATCCATACTGAGAACGGCCGTGCGGGCGGAGTCGAGCGCGAGCGTCATAATTTCCTCTCTGGTGATGCAGCGTTCCGGCAAAGACGCGGCCGGCTAGTGACTGATACGAGGCTCTGCGGCGGCAAAGTTAGAAACCGCCGCATCTAATATTTTTTTGCTACTAACATGCGAAACAGCGACGATCATTTTGGAATTCAGTGTGCCGCAAGCACTTCCACGCGGTATCATTTTAGCTGGGTCTGCGTCGCTTACAAGGTGCTGGCAAATCCACGGAATTAAGAAACGGGGGCGAAAGAACGTTGGCAAAGCAAAGAGTTTGCCTTCGCGTGGTTCGCGGAATCGGGGCGGTGATTCTCGCCGTTGGACTTGCGGTGATTACGGGGCCGCAGGTCGCGCGCGCGGAAACCGCCGCATTCGATCTTTCCGGTCCACGCGTGGAAGTGAAGGTTTCACGAAATGGCAAGCCGCTGCCCATTTCGGAGGTGGCGAATCTTCAACCCGGCGACAAGCTCTGGGTGCATCCTGATTTGCCCGACACACAATCCGCGCGCTATTTGCTGATCGTGGTGTTCCTGCGGGGCTCGACCAACCCGCCTCCGGACAACTGGTTCATCAAGCTTGAGACGTGGCGCAAGCAGGTCCGCGACGAAGGCGCGGATGTGATCGTGCCGAAAGAAGCGCAGCAGGCCCTGATTTTTCTCGCGCCGGAAACCGGTGGCGACTTCAGCACTTTGCGCAACGCGGTGCAGGGAAAACCCGGCGCGTTCGTACGTGCATCGCAGGACCTGAACCAGGCCAGCCTGGACCGCACGCGGCTGGAAAAATATCTAGCCGATATTCACGAAGCCCAGGACCTCGATCCCAAGCAACTGCAGGAACGTTCGACGCTGCTGGCCCGAACCCTGAATATTAAGGTCGATGAGCGCTGCTTTGACCGTCCGATCGAACAGCAAGGCGCTTGCCTCACGCAAAACACCGACCAGCTTGTGCTCAACGATGGCCACAGCCAATCCATGGTGGCGGCGCTGACGACTGGGCCGGGGTCCGATTTCATCGGCTCCGTGAGCGCCTCGCCAATGGCCGCAGGCGGCTTCTATAGCGCGTATGTGGGCGCGGTGGTCGATCTCGCGCGGCTGATGAGCACCATGCACACGGCCGAATATCAGTACATTCCCGCGCTGGCGTTGCCTACGGGAATGAAGCTCAATTTGAAGCTGAACAATCCGCCTTCCTTCCACAACCCGAAATCCGTGCTGGTGGTGGGCTTGCCGGCCATCGAAGCGCCGCAATTGCCGCCGCTCCGCGCGGTAAGCGCCGATGCTGTTTTCTGTTTGCAGAAATCGCCGCTCATTCTGCCGGTGGATGGCGCGCCGTTGGTTTTCTCCACCGATATCGCGCACGATTTCGTGCTTCATGTAACGACGAAATCCGGCGACGCGATAGAGCTGCCGGCGGTCGCCGATGCGGCGAGCGGCGGGTTTGTGATCAATACGCACTCGCTCGATCCGGCGAAGCTCGACCCTGAGGTGAAAGGAACCATCCGCGGATACTGGGGATTTGAGCCGTATGGCGGACCGAGCTTCCATCTTCGCATCGCGCAGCCGGATAAGTGGACGATACCCATCGCCGATGAAGGCGCTCTCGTCGTCGGCCGAAACGATGCGCTGCACCTGGACGCCGGATGCGCTGCCTGCGTGCAGGGAATCAAGGCCAATGATGCGCAAGGAAAAGAATTGGCAGCTACCTGGAAGCTAGCGAAACCCGACGAGATCGAAATCGAGATTCCCCTGAAACAGGAAGCCGCCGGGCCGGTGAAGCTCTTCGTGAAGCAATGGGGGATGAACAAGCCGGACGAAATCGCGTTGCGGTCGTATTCGGAGGCGGCGCATCTGGAGCGCTTTACGATCGCCGCAGGCGATGGCGAGGGTGTATTGCGCGGAACGCGTCTCGACGAAGTGGACAGCTTTGAGCTCAAGGGCGTCCGTTTCACGCCCGAGAAACTTTCGCGCGAGAACCAAAGTGACGCCTTGGCCCTAACCGCTCCCGCCGAAGCTCCGATTGCATCTCTGCAGCCAGAGGAGACTTTGGTGGCGCACGTAGGACTTAAGGACGGACGGGTGCTCGACCTGCAGACCACCGTAGCCGAGCCACGTCCAAAGATCACGCTCGTAAGCAAAAGCGTGCAGGGCGGTCCTTCGCTTGCCGCGGTGCGCCTTGGGAATCAGGATGAACTTCCTCAGGACGGGCGCATCTCGTTTTTTGTGCGGAGCGTAATGCCCGAAGAGTTTCCGCATAGTGAGAAAATCGAAGTGAGCACCGCGGATGGCACCTTCGACACATTTCTCAGCGTCGCCGACGGCACGTTGATCCTGCAGGATGCGAAGAGCGTGCTCGCGTTATTCGATCCGCTCAAGAGCTTTGGCCCTTCCGCATTCGGCCAGCTTCGGTTTCGCGCCGCGGGCGCCGACGGCGAAAATAGCGACTGGCATCCTCTCGCCCGGCTCGTACGCATCCCTGCGCTCAAAGAAATTCGCTGTCCGGATAGCCCCGACAAGGCCTGCACGCTTACAGGTACGAATCTCTTTCTGATTGACTCCGTGGCGTCCGATCCGCAGTTTACGCACACCACGCCCGTGCCGGTAGGGTTTGTGGATTCCACGCTGAGCGTGCCGCGCCCCAATGGCACGATTCTTTATGTGAAGCTGCGGGACGATCCAAAGACGGTCAGCACGCTCGTGCTACCGGTGTTACCGGACGAGCAGTGAGCCACGCCCCGGCTAGCCAGACGGCGCGTTCCATTTAGACGCCACTTTGCCCGGATCGGCACAATTCGACAATTTGCAAGTCGTGCTCGTCGCGGCACGCAATCCGCTCAATATCGGAGCTGCGGCGCGCGCGATGAGCAATTTTGGCTTTCGCCGGCTTCGCGTAGCCCATCCCTTCGAGCCATCGTTTCGCGAAGCGCGGTCGGCCGTCGGGGCGGCGGACCTATTGGCCAGCGCGCGAGAATTAGGCAGCGTGGCCGAAGCGGTCGCGGATTGTTCTCTCGTCGTCGGCACCACCGCGGTGCGCCATCGAGCCCTGCATCACCCGCTGCACCGGCTCGAATTCGGCGCCAAGCGCATACGCAAGCGGCTCCAAACTGGCCGCGTTGCGCTGCTCTTCGGTTCCGAGAAATTCGGGCTTTCCAACGAAGACCTCAGCCATTGCCAATGGCTGATGCGTATTCCGACCTGCGAAGCCAATATTTCCATGAACCTGGGGCAAGCCGTGGCGGTTTGCCTCTACGAGCTAATTCGCGAAGCCAAAACGGCCGGCACGGCGGAGAAATCGAAGCCGGCGCCCGCAAAGGACCTGGAGCGGTTCACTCTCGCGGTGATCGACGCAATGCGTCGGAGCGGGTACCTCGATCGCCGGCCCATCCGCGACGTGGAAGATCGCGTACGGAGGCTCGTTCGACGCCTGCGGATTCCCGCCGAGGATACGATCGCCTGGCTCGGCATTTTGCGGCAAATTGTCTGGAAGCTGGGGGAAGATGCCCGCGAGTAGGCGAAGGTCCGCGTGCTTGCCGTCTGTGCGAGACATTTTTGAGAATTGCGCTGCCTTTGCGGTAAAGTGAGATCGAGGAAATCACATGGCCGAGAAGATCAAAAAGGATGACGCCGAATGGCGTAAGCAGTTGACGCCGAATCAATATTACGTGACGCGGCAAAAAGGCACGGAGCCACCGTTCACCGGCGAACATTGCAATTCTCACGACAAGGGCACGTTTGTGTGCGTGTGCTGCGGCCAACCGCTCTTCAGCTCGGATACCAAGTTCGAGTCCGGGTCCGGATGGCCCAGCTTTACGGCTCCGGTCGAGGCGGAGAACGTCACGCTCTCCAGCGATGCGAGCCACGGGATGTCTCGCACCGAAGTGCTCTGCAGCCGCTGCGACGCGCACTTGGGCCACGTGTTCGACGACGGTCCCGGTCCGAACGGCTTGCGCTTCTGCATCAATTCGGCTGCGCTGAATGTAGATTCAGCTAAAAAGGACAAGAGCTAATACGGGAAGTTCGCGGGCCTCACCGCTTTCCGGGATTTCCGAGTTTTTTCCGAAGTTCATCAAGATTTCATCTTCGGATGTTGCGCACAATGGTATCCTCGACGTGCGGTAGCGTGCACGCCGCTTGCACAGCGCCGGAAACACCACTCCCAGACCCGAGGATCGAGGATTGGCCCGACCCATCGGTATCGCCGCCGTAGACGCTGGTTCCAACGCCATTCGGATCGTAGTCGCCCGGGCCGATTCCGCCACGGATATTTCATTTTTGGCCAGCGAGCGCTGGGCTGTGCGCCTGGGCCACAACGTTTTCACCCGGCGCAGGCTCGCCCCCCGCATCATGGCCGGCGCCGTCGATACATTTCGCCATTTCCGCACGATGCTTCGCAGACATGACGTGCATTTGTTCCGCGCCGTAGCCACTAGCGCCGTCCGGGAAGCCGAAAATCGCGATCTGCTGCTACAAAGAGTCTTCCGCGAATCGGGAGTTCGCCTGGAAGCGATTGACGCCGCCGAAGAGGCGCGCCTCGTGCGTCTTGCCGTTCACGCCGCGCTCGGCGACCTGAAACCCCGGCTGATCGCGGACCTGGGCGGCGGCAGCTTTGAAGTAAGTCTCCTGCGCGAGCGGCGTCTCGAGCAGTCGCTCGCCTTGCCGTTGGGGACGGTCCGCTTGATGGAAACGATGGACCTGACCGGCGAGGTAAGCGAGGAGAAGTGCGAGCGCCTGCGCCACTATCTGACTTCCCTGCTGCGCAGCGCTTGGCCCAATCCGCCATCGCTTGCCGGCCAATTGACGGTCCTTTCCGGAGGCAACGCCGAAACGCTAGCACGCCTTTCGCCCGGGCCCCGCTTTCACGGCATTCCCACGATCAATTTACGGCTCCTGCGCGATCGTGTGTGGGAGATTCTGCGCCGAGACATCCGCACTCGCATGCGCGTGTTCGGGCTGCGCCGGGATCGGGCGGAAGTGGTCGGCATCGCCGCCGTGGTCTTTTTGTGCCTGGCGGAGCACACGCAAATGGACAACGCGCTCGTTCCCGGCGTTGGCGTTCGCGAAGGCATCCTCTACGATCTGGCCGCGGAGCATTTTCGCTCGCCCGGCGCGGACAAACATCGTGCCGAGACTTTCATTGAACAGGCGCGCGCGTTTGCCGGACACATGCATTGCGACTTGAAGCATTCCGAACAGGTGCGTCGCCTCGCTGCTTCCCTCTTCGATCAACTATCGAGCGTTCATTCGCAGCCCCCCGAGATGCGGCTGCCGCTCGAAATGGCCGCGCTGCTGCACGACTGCGGAATGAGCGTCAATTTCAAGGGCCATCACAAACATGGCGAATATATCGTGCGCAACGCCGCGCTGGGCGCCATCTCCGACGAATTACAAACCATCGTCGCGTGCCTGGTGCGATACCACGGTAAGAGCGAACCCGAACTGCACCACAAGCTCTATGCTTCTCTGACTCAGCGGCAACGCCGCCGCGTTCGCGAGCTCAGCACAATCCTGCGAATTGCCGCCGGACTCGATGAAGGTGGCGTGCAGCTTGTGCAAGACGTGGAGGCGCGCGTCCGGGGTAAACATGTCCGCATCAGACTGCGGATGGGCGGCAGGATTGCACCCGATCTGGCGGTTATGCGGCTCAAAGCCCGGCCCTTCGAGCAGGAGTTTGGCGTCCGCTTGGAGTTTACGCGAACCCATGGACGTATCGGCCGTACCGGCCCCGCCGCGGGGCGCTCCGCCAAGTCGCTCAAGTCTTGGAAACAGCCGCCCGCGGGCGCGGTCTGGACACTTTCCGCGTAGTTTATTTCGCGCGCTCGTTCCGCGTCTTTCTTTTTTAAGCAGAACGTGGAAACGTGAGGGCAGCCGGACGTCTCCTGCTAGAATAAGTGTGCGTCCCAGTGCGGCGATGACGAAGGCTCATCGGAGGCCTTAACCCAACATGCTTCTGTATATCGTGCGCCATGGTATTGCGATCGATCGCGACGACCCGGATTGTCCGCCGGAGGCCGAGCGTTATCTCACTTCGAAAGGCGTGGAGCGTACCCGTGAGGCCGCCCGCGGCCTGCGCCGGATGGATATCAGCCCGGACCATGCACTGGCCAGCCCGTACGTGCGCGCAGTGCAAACGGCGGAGATTTTCTGCACGGCTCTGGGATTGCCCGAAAGCCGTATCAAGAAGACCGAAGCGCTAAAACCCGAAGCGCCGCCGCGGCTGCTGTTCGAGGAATTAACGAAGTCCAAAGCGCAGGAAGTAATTTGCTTCGGCCACGGCCCGAACGTGGACGAATTAATTGCCTTCGCCACCCATGCACCGAAGGCCTATACCGAGATAAAGAAAGCGGGAGTGGCGTGTCTGGACCTGCACTCGGTAGCACCCGCAGATGCTAGCTTGCTGTGGCTGCTGACGGCGCGCGCATTGCGTGATCTGGATTAGGCTCGCGAATGCGTTCTCATTCGGGCGTCCGCCCTGACGCAGGCTCAACAAGGATTGGGCGGTTGAGTTCCAACTCCAGCAAATGTCGCGCCGACGCAACGTGAGACGCGATAGGCTCCACTTCCTGATATCCGGTCGCCAAAAGGATTACGGATCCATCTCGGCTTTTCACCTTCAGTTGGGTAACCGGAGGGTCGTCGCGCCATCCCAAGGCGCTCGCAAGACGCAGGATCCCGGCTAGCAATGAGATTTCACCGGAGTGTTGGCGGGCGATGCTTGCCCGGAATCCGTGCTTGCGGTCCGGCAGTTCCCCGTGATGAAGCCGCGCGATCTGCGCGATGATTTCCATGTCACCGGAAGTCCAGCCAGGAGGGGGGTCGTGCCTTAGGATCATTTTGTACGTCGCCTTGCGACGGTGCTTACCCGGCGAGCTTGCCACGTGCCGCGTGAAAGCCGCAGCCTCGAGCAGCCCCCTGCCGCTGTCCATGTGTGTCGCAGCCAGCCCTGCGGCATCCAAACCGTCATACATGCTTAGGGCGATTCGGGCGACGCGGCGCGATGCGTTGGGATCAGGGTCAAGAAAGCCCGCCCAAACAGCCAGCCATTCGGCTCGTGCTCGATCGAGCCTTTCTCCTTGCGGCAATTCGGCACGCCAGGTGGCCCATTTCCCCTTAAGCTGGCGATATTCGCGGAGCTTTGGGGCGCGATGTTCTTGTATTTTGCTTGCCCACTGTTTTCGCTCCGCCTTTGAAGGCGCCGGCCGGATCTCCGCCAATTCCTGCCGCAGCACGTCCATATCGTGCGCGTCGCCGAGCAAATCCTGCAGCTTCTGCAGATCCTTGGCCCATTTCCGGTAACGCTCCGGTAAGAAGCTCTCAGTGGCATACCGCAGACGCTTGATTCCGATGCGTAGCTTGTGAATCTCCACGCGGCTTCGCGACTTCATAGCCGCCTGATGGCGTGCCCACGCATCGTTCCACTGATCCAGCACCAAGAGCTCGGCAACCAATCCATCCGGACGCACGTGCCCCGCCCGGTTCGGCAGTTCGTGCATCCAATCGCGCCAGCGCTTGCGATCAAAAGATTGCAGCTTTTTTCGGGCGCGGCGCTTCGCTTTTTTCTCTTGCTGATCCATAGCAGCGATCAGACTTTCGCCGGATGCGCTTTTCTTCATGCCCACTTTCGTGACGGTTTTCTTTACGATGTGCGCATCCCTCAAATCACCCATGGCGTCGAGCAGCTTCTTAGCTGCGCGGCTCATCTTTCCCCATTTCGCACCATTGTCGAGCGGTTCGATGCTCCGCGCCACAGCCCGGCAGTGGCGCACGGCGACGCGCAAGTCGTGGACGGCATCGGGATCAAAGCCGTTCTGGACTTCCTTGGCTTTTTCGAGGACGCGCTGCAGCCAGTCTTTGAAACCCCGCTGGGGTTTTGGCGCTATGGAACCGCGTCTGGCAGGCATCGTTCTCAGGAAGGCTTACTCACGTGCGGTAATTTGATGCGTCAGTCGCCGTCGCGGACGGGAACAGCCGCAGGCTCCGCGGGCGGCACTGGCGTGGAGGATGATTCGCCACGCGGCTTGGCGGCCAGCGGTGTCTCCGCCTTTTCTTTCGGTGCTTCCGCCTCGGCAGGCCTCGACTCGGGATTGAAAGGAACAGTCCCCTCGGCGATCTGTGCGGATTTGGCCGGCTCGCCTTCGACCACGCGGGCAATTCCCGCGCGAAGCTTTTCAAAAATCTTGCGCGGCTCTGGATTGGCGTCTATCACCTTGAATTTGTATTCCTCGGCAAGCTTATCGAATTGCTCGAGAAGCGCGCTCTGATAACGCCGAAAACTCTCGTACATGTCCTCGGTCGAGTGAATGTCCATCCCGGATTCCCAGTAATCGAAGCCTCGCGAAAACACCACGCGCGGTATCAGTTCGTCGACGCCGATACGCAGATAAAACACGGCGTCGGGCTTTAGCGCGAAGCTGTAGACGTTGCGGATCCATTCCATGTCCAGCCCGCGGATCATGGCGCGCACCATCAGGGAGTAAATGTAGCGATCGGTCAGAACTACGAATCCGGCGCGCAGCGCGGGAACAATTTCGTGCTCGAGGCGATCGGCAAAATCGGTGGCGTAGAATAGATTGAGCGTGATGCGCCCAAGCGTGTGGCCTTCCTTGGCGCGCTTAATACCCTTTCCGACCAGACCCGACCGCGAAAGCCCTGTGTTCAGGACGGCGTGGCCGCGCTCCTCGAGCCAATCTTTCAGCAGCGTAATTTGCGTCGACCGCCCGACGCCGTCGGTGCCCTCGATCACGATTAGCTTGCCGACCAGGTCATTCACGCGCATGTTCGGCAGCGTGACGCCGTAAGATTCCTTCATGGGGCCACCCGCAATTGCTTCGCTTTTTCGAGCTTGGAGATCACCACTTGCCGCATCTGTTCCTGCTGCGCCTCAATCGGCTGCGTGGCATCGATCACCGTCAGGCCGTACTCCGGCACCATTTGCTCGTATTCCTCGAGAATCCGGCCTTGAAACACGCGGAAACTCTCGTCCGGATCTTCACTTAGGCCCAGATCGAGTCCCGCTTCGTAAAATTTGAATCCCGCACGGGCGCCATGCAGGCGCTCCATGGAAACTTCGAGCGGTACCTGAAAGTAAAACGCCACGGTAGGCTTCACGGCAAAGGAGTACAGATCCCGAACCCAAGCGCGATCCAAGCCGCGCGCCACGTCGCGAGCAAAAGCCGTGTAGATGTAGCGGTCGCAAAGCACGATAGCTCCCGCTTTCAGCAGCGGGATGATATTGCGCTCCATGCGGTCCGCAAAATCGGTAGCGTGGATCAGGCAAAACGTGGCGGGAGTCAGCAGTTTCCGCTTTTTGCCGCGTTTGGTCGTATCCTTCACGACCATCGAGGAATTCCATTCGCTGAACACCACCCCATAACCCTCAGAGCGTAGCCAGCGATGCAACAGCATAAGCTGGGTCGACTTGCCTGAGCCGTCTATACCCTCGACGATGAACAGGCGTCCAGGGAAACGATGGTCACCATACCGCTTCATAAAGCTGGGGCCCCTCGAAAAAATGCGGAGTTAAACTGCAGGACGAAGCAAACCCCGAAGCTTCATTTTAGCAGACGCGGTGTTGCATCGTCATTAAATGTAGAGCGTCGCCCAAGTCTATCTATATCGCTGATAAGGAAGGTTTTATAAGGCCTCAGCGACCGGACCCGCCGGGCTTCCGCAGGTATTCGTCAAACCACTGTGCCATTTCGTGAGCATATTCATCGCTCTCCAAAGCAACTACGGAGGTGTGCGTCCCTCCTTTAACAGTGATCAACTTCACGGGCACATGAGCATTCTGGAGCACTTTTTCCAGTTCCTGCGCCGCCTCGATGGGTACCAGTTCATCCGCATCTCCGTGAATCAGTAGGAAGGGCGCTACGCCCGCCTTCACAAAATGGATTGGAGAGGCGTCCTCCAAACGCCTGAACACGGCGCTGGTGGACGCGGGATCGGCCGGTACCACTTCCCCCAGGAACCCGCTGAGCATGGCCAGCGCAGCGGGGTTATTCCCTACGTGTTCGAGGTCCGCAGGCGTACCACCGGCAATCACGCATTGCACGCGCGCGCTTTCGCGTTGCACCGGATCGCGATCCGATGCAATTCCAGCACCCGGCATCAGGCCCAACAAGCTCGCCAAGTGCGCGCCAGAGGAATATCCTACTGCGCCGATGCGTGCCGGGTTGATGCCAAACTGCTTGGCGTGGAAACGCACAAAGCGCACGGCGCGATCCGCGTCCTCGATCTGGGCAGGATAGTGAAAGCGTGGGGTGGCGCGTGTATCAATAGCGAAAATCGTGTAGCCCGCCGCCACCAACGGCAACACAAATGCCGGAACCTGGCCCGGATCATCCTTGAGCGGCGACGCGCCATATTCCAGCGGTGCGCTCCATGCGCTCCCGGCAATAAAGATTGCGCCGTAGCCATTGGGCTTTTCCGGATGATAGACGTCCATGAGCAGTGCCAGACCGGAGTACATTCCGTAGATGACGTTGCGATCTACCTTCGCAACGCCTGGCAGAGAGCTTTCACGCGGGCTGGCTTGAGCGGTGGCCGGAGGGATTTGAGCTGCGCCGAGAACTGCAGTCACCAGCAAACAAGATGTTGCGGCTAAGAAGCCAAGATTGCGATGAAACCTTTTCAAAGAAGCCTCTTCCTATGCGGTTCCGCGCGTCCGTCTCTGGAGTTAGCGCAATTTTCCTAGGTACATAGCCATCCCGACGGCTGCGTCGATTTCCAGACGATCGAGTGCGGCGACCTCGCGTCTGTTGCGGATGCCGCCCGCGGCCGTAATGGGTAGCTGGGTTCCCCGCCGCAACTCTCGATACCAGGCGAGGTTGGTCCCGCGCATTGAGCCTTCATTTTCCACGTAAGTACACAAAAAGCCCGAGGCATAGCGTCCGCATTCGCCAAGCACATCCGCCGGCCGCAGCTTTAATTTTTCGCGCCAGCCGCGCACCACAATATGGCCGGACTCGGTATCGAGCGCCAGGATAAGGCGCTTTCGACCGATTGCCTCTACCAGACGGCCCAGAAAAGCATGATTGACGCGGCCGTGCCGAAACGCCGCGCTGCCGATAATGACCTTTTCCGCGCCCCAGCCTACGATTCGCTTTGCACGCGCCACCGAACGCACGCCGCCGCCAACGCGAACCTTCATTCCCTGCTTCGTGGCGCGGCGGCAAAGATCGCGCAGCAAGCGGCCATTACTACCGCGCCGGAGCGCAGCGTCCAAATCAATCAGATGCAGCCGCCGGTATGCGCGGAAACGGTCGAGCAAGCTATAAACGTCACGCATGGCGAGTCTCCGTTTTCGTCCGTGCACGAGCTGTACTGCCATGCCGTGTTGCAGGTCAATGCACGGCACAATCACAGGTATTGCCTCACCGGCACTTCCCGCGCGTCCAGAAAGGCCTTGAGCTCTGCAAGCCGAAGCGTGTCTTCGTGAAAAATCGACGCGGCAAGGGCTGCATCCGCTCGCCCCTCTCGGAAAACATCCAGAAAATCCTCGGCGCGGTCCGCCCCGCCCGAAGCGATCACGGGAACACGCACGCGCGAAGATACTGCGGCGGTGAGCGCGCAGTCGAAGCCGCTGCGGGTGCCATCGCGATCCATCGACGTCAGCAGGATCTCTCCCGCTCCCATGTCCACACCTTCTGCCGCCCATTCGACGGCATCACGTTCGCTCGTCTCGCGCCCTCCGCGGATGAATGCCTCCCAATGGCCGCCAGTACGCTTGGCGTCAATCGCAAGAATCACCGCCTGCGAGCCAAATTCCGCGGCCATTTCCGCTAGCAAAGCCGGGCGCCGCAGCGCGGCGGTATTTACCGTGACTTTGTCGGCGCCGGCGCGCAAGATCGCACGGGCTTCCGCGACGCTTTGCACGCCGCCGCCTGCCATCAGCGGAATGGCGAGTTGCTCCGCCACGCGCTCGATGGTTGCGAGAAAGGTGGGACGCCGGTCGCGCGACGCGGCAATATCGAGCACCACCAACTCGTCCGCACCCTCGCGGTTATAGCGCGCTGCGAGTTGCGCCGGATCGCCCGCATCGTGCAAATCGAGGAATCGCACCCCTTTGACCACGCGCTCGCCGTCGGTATCGAGACACGGGATCAAACGGAATGCCAGCGGCATCAGGCTGCCTCAGCCGCGATACTTCCGCCAACGATATTCAGAAAGTTGCGCAAGACGGCCTCGCCCACATCGCCGGATTTTTCAGGGTGAAATTGTACGCCGAAAACGTTTTCTCGCTCGACGGCTGCCACAAACGGCCGCCCGTGGTCGCAATATGCAACCGTCGCATCGCCGGCATCGAGCGCGGCATAGGAATGCGCGAAATAGAAGTGAGCCTGTGGCGGAATGCCGGCCAGCAGCCGGCTTGGCTTCACGCGCCGGAGCTGATTCCAGCCCATGTGCGGAAGCTTCACGGCATCTGAGAGTTTCGAAATTTGCTGCGGGAAAATCCCGAGCCCAGACGTGTCTGGCGCCTCTTCGCTTCCCGCAAAAAGCATTTGCAATCCGACGCAGATCCCCAAAAAGGGCTTTCCTGCAGCGATCGCCTGGCGCAGTGCTTCATCGAGGCGCACGGTTCGCAACGCTTGCAGCAGGGCGCCAAAATGGCCGACGCCCGGCAGCACCAGCGCATCCGCGGCGGCGATTTCTTCAGCCTGCGTTGCACGCGAACTCGAAGCGCCGAGCCGTGCAAACGCGCGTTCAACGGATGCCAAATTGCCGGCGCTATATTCCACTAAGGTGAGCTTAAACTCCTTCACAGCAAGCCTTTCGTACTCGGAAGCAAGCGCGCCATCTGGCGATCCCGCGTAGCGGCAAATCGGAGGGCGCGCGCAAACGCCTTGAAGAGTGCCTCTACTTGGTGATGAGAAGATCTTCCAGCAAGCAGCTTCAAGTGCAGATTTGCCCGGGCCGCTTGCGCGAAACCCTGAAAGAAATCCTCGAGCAACTCCGTCTGAAAATCTCCCACATGTGGCGCCGCAATTTTGAAGTCGCACCGGCACAATGGGCGCCCGCTCAGATCGATGGCGGCCAGGGCGAGCGTCTCGTCCATGGGCATCACGAAAAAGCCCGCGCGCAGAATGCCGCGCTTGCTACCGATCGCTTCATTCACCGCTTCCCCAAGCGCGATGCCCAGATCTTCCACAGTATGGTGTTGATCCACATCGAGATCGCCCTTCGCGTCGATTTCGAGGTCGAGTGCGCCATGCCGTGCGACAAGTTCCAGCATGTGATCGATAAAGCGAATGCCCGAGGCGATCTTCGCTTTGCCGCGGCCGTCGAGATTCAGCGCAAGCCGAATATCGGTCTCCGTGGTTTTTCGGTGCACGCGCGCCCGCCGCGCACGTTTCGATTGCTTCACAGCCATTTTTCCGCCTCGCGGGCGCTTTGCAGGATCGCGAGCGCTCCCAAGCCCCGCAGCGCCTCGCTTCGCTGCTTGCGGGCATGACTTCCTCGCGGGAGTACACCCAGAAACGGTACATGCGCCCGCTGCGCCGCTATCGCGTCGTCCACGTTATCTCCCAGATAAAGAGCCGCCCGAGGATCGTCCCCGCCCAGGATTCGCAACAGCCCATCGGGGTACGGTTTCAAGTTTGCAATGTCGTCCATCGTAACCACCGGGCCAAAGTATTTCGCCACGCGATTTCGCTCGAGCGTGAAATCCAGTTCGCGGCGGGTACGCCCGGTAAATAGCGCCAACTTTGTGCGCGTCCCCCACCGGCGCAACTGGGCCGCGGGTACGAGCCAGCGTTCGCGAATCACATTGCCATCGTTCTTTTCGCCCCAATAAAATTTCATGAATCGGCTCTTTACCTCCTCATACGGCGCATTCCCGCCGAGCGAGGCGATCCAGTCGGTCGTCAGACGCCAATCGTCGTTATAGCCACCCTTGGACTTCCACGCCTGAATTTCCGCCGCGCGTACCCGCTTTCCCGTGAAATGGCGCACCGTCTGCAGCGTGCTACGGTGAAATGAACCGCGCACATCCACCAACACACCGTCCACGTCAAAGATCAATGTCGCAACTTTGCTCTTCACAAAAGGGCCTGCAATTCGCGGAGCAGCCGCCGCGTCTGTGCGCTTGTACCTACCGTGATACGTACATAGCCGGGATCGCCAAAACTCGTGGCGAAGCTCCGTAAGAGAATGCCCTTGCTCCGCATGGCCTCCACAATGGCGGGACCCTTCTTGCCAAAGTCGGCCAGTATGAAGTTCGCCGCGCTTGGAACGGTCTTAACGCCCATTGAGCCGAGCGCGGATGCCAACATTTTCAGGTTCTTGCGCACCTCATCGGCATAAGCTTTTACCGCGCGCCGATCTTTCACCACCGCTTCTGCTGCTACCAGCGCCGCGACGTTCACTTCAAAGGGTTCGCGTGTCTTCGCCAGCCAGCCGATCACCTCCGGATTTGCCAGAATCACGCCCAGACGCAACGCGGCCATCGCCGCGGCTTTTGAGAACGTGCGTACGATCGCCAGATTGGCATAGCGCCGGGTCCACGGAGCAACGGTGGCATTCGAGAATTCGTAATACGCCTCATCTATCACGAAAAGCGTGCGCGGGGCCGCTTCGATCATCCGCGCAATGGCCGCGCGGTCCAGCAACGTGCCCGTGGGGTTATTCGGATTTGCCAAAAATAATACGCGCGGCGATTTCTTCAGCGCTCGCAGCACCGCATCGACCGGAAACGTCATATCGCCGCCATAGCGCAGTGATTCCACGCGCGCGCCAACAATCTCCGCAAAGAAGCGATACATCGGGAAAGTGGGCTCTACGGTGAGCACCGTGTCCCCGGGTTCCACAAACGTCGCGATAATCTGCCGGATCGCACCGTCCGCCCCGTTATTGAGCTGAATCTCATTGGCGTGGACACCGAAGAAACGCCCCAAGCGCGCCGTCACTAACTCATATTCCGGATACATCGCGATTTGGCCGGCGTTGAGTTTACGCAGCGCCTTGAGCACCGCCTTCGAGCAGCCCACGGTGTGTTCGTTGAAATCGAGCCGGAGTTTGTCGCCGCGGCCCTCTTGGGGCGCATAGTATTTGTGCAAATTGCGAATCGTGTCTGGAACGGGTACTCGCAGCTTCACCGTAGCTCCCCCGAATTTGGCTCGACCGTCCGCAGCCGCCGCGTGACCCCGCGCTCGTGCGCTATTAACCCCTCCGCCTGGGCCAAAGCGCGCACTGCGGGAGCCAGCCGCTGAAGCCCCCTAGGCGTCACATGCTGCACGGTAGTGCACTTTACAAAATCTGCGGTAGATAGCCCGCCGCGCGCTCGTGCCCAGCCGCTTGTCGGCAGCACGTGATTCGTGCCGCTAGCGTAGTCTCCAATGGATTGCGCGGCGTGGGGCCCAAGAAAGATACTACCCGCCGCGCGAATCTCTTTAGGCACGGCCGTGCGATCCGGCAGGCCCAAGTGTTCCGGCGCGAAGCGGTTGGCGAATTCACAAGCTGCGCTAAGACTTCTAGCCACGAAAATCGTGCCCGGCTTTCGCAGCGATTTCTGCGCGGGGTTAGACGCCAGCAAATCTGCAAGTTGCACCTCGATCGCCTCCGCAACCTCGTGCGCCAGCTTTGCTGAGGTAGTTACGAACACGGCGACGGCGTCGGGATCATGCTCGCCTTGCGCAAGCAAATCGGCCGCAATCCACGCAGGGTTTCCGCGCTCCGCCAGCACCAGCACCTCCGTGGGACCCGCCGGCAAATCCACTGCACAATCGCAGCTCACGATGCGTTTCGCGGCATCCACCCAACGATTGCCGGGGCCGAAGATCTTATCCAAGCGGGGAATCGTCTTCGTTCCGTAAGCCATCGCCGCAACGGCTTGCGCGCCGCCGATACGCAGGATCTCCCTCAGGCCCAACATCTCAGCCGCGGCCAACAGCGCCGCATTCGGCTTGGGACAAGCCACCACGATTCTCGGCACACCGGCCACGCGCGCAGGAATACATGTCATCAACAATGTCGAAACGAGCGACGCGCGTCCACCGGGAATGTAGCAGCCGATCGTTTCGATCGGAGTCACACGCTGCGCTACGCGCACCCCCGGCTCAACCTGCACGCTCCATTCGCGCGGCTTCTGCCGTTCGGCAACGCGGCGAATGTTGCGCGCTGCATGCTCGATGCCGCGCAGCAATTCGGCTTCCACTTTGGCCCGCGCGCCGCGACTCTCTTTTGCCGACACCCAAAATCGCGAGGGCTGCAACGCGACCTCATCAAATTTTCGCGTCCACGCAATCACCGCAGCATCGCCGTGCTTGCGCACATCGGCCACGATGCGCGCCGCGACTCGTGTTGCGTCCACGCTACCGCGCTCGCGGGCCGCGAAGAATCGCGCCGTGTTCGTACCATTCATTGGCAGGATCGGCGGTTGGGTTTTATTGCGCATCTCGCGTTTCACAACACGATCTTATTCAGCGGATACTCCACGATTCCCTGCGCTTCCGCGGCCTTGAGCTTCGGGATGATTTGACGCACTACCGATTCTTCCACAATCGTGTTGACCGCCACCCAGTCCGGATCGGTTAGGTTGGAAATCGTGGGATTCTTCAGCGCCGGCAATGAGGCGAGCACTTTCGCCAAGTTCTCACGGCGCACGTTGAGCATTAAGCCCACGCTCTTGTAGGCTGCGATCGCGCCCTGCAGCAGCAGCGCGATATTGCCGATTTTCTCGGCGCGCCACGAATCGGCCACCGCCGCGTGATTGGCGACAAAGCGCGTGGACGACTCGATCACCGTATCCACGATCCGCAACCGGTGCGCGCGCAACGAGCTCCCCGTCTCGGTCACTTCCACGATGGCATCGGCAAGCTGCGGTACCTTGATCTCGGTCGCTCCCCAGGAAAACTCCACACGCGCCGTCACGCCATGCCTTGCCAGATATCTTTGCGTAAGCCGCACCACCTCTGTGGCGATCACTTTGCCTTCAAGGTCGCGCGGCCCCCGTATGGTTGACTCTTCCGGTACCGCCAACACCCAGCGCACTGGAGCGAGACTCTGTTTCGCATAGATCAGCTCGCAGATTTGCGCGACGTCTGCGCCCGTCTCTTCGATCCAATCAAAGCCGGTGATTCCCGCATCGAGCGCGCCCGTCTCCACATAGCGCGCCATCTCCTGCGCGCGGACCAGCACGCAAGCAATTTCCGGATCGTCCACGGCCGGGTAGTAGCTGCGCGAATTCACGGTGATTCGCCAGCCCGCGCGAGCGAAAAGCTGCAGGGTGGCATCCTGCAGGCTGCCCTTTGGCAATCCCAGGCGAAGCTGCGGCATGCTAGCGCCCTTCTCCATAGACCGCTGCCGGATCGAAAGCGCGCTCCGCGATCACGTTTGCGGAGCCGTCGGCCTGTAACTGGCGATAAAAGCAGCTTCGATACCCTTCGTGGCAGGCGCCCGGGCCAAGCGCTTGCACGCGCACGAGCAAGGTATCGCCATCGCAATCCACGAGCGCCTGCACCAGCTTGAGGCGATGGCCGCTGGTCTCGCCCTTTCGCCAAAGTTTGTTGCGCGATCGGCTGAAAAACGTTACCGCCCCGGTCGCCAGCGTTTCCCGTAGCGCCTCTTCGTTCATAAATCCCACCATCAACACCTCGCCGTTCGCCGCGTCCTGCACCACGGCGGGAAGCAAACCGTCCATTTTCTCGAAATCGAGTTGCATATTCGCTCCAAAAACAAAAAACCCGCCTACCCCAAATTCGCGGGTGGCGGGCCAATGAGTGCTAACTAGATTCGGCTACTCAAGACTCCGCGCGCACCGCGTAACGTGGTGATGGTGGTGATGCCGATGCGGACGGAGATTCATTCCACAGCTGACTTTACCGGAGACGCGTTTCGCCGTCAAGCGCGTGCCTTCCTCGCGATGCACACGTGGCACGCCACTTTTTTGCGCTGCGTTCGCATGTTAACTTCGCTGCGCACGATCGCCGGGCGGCCGCGGCCACCCAACGCAAGGAGAGCGCATGCATTCCGTCACGCTGACGAATATGTTTCACCTGGGGGTTCCTGTCCTCGAGAAAATCTTGCGGCCCATCGTCGTCTACTTCTTCATCGTGGTGGGGTTTCGTCTCGCCGGAAAGCGCGAGCTCGCGCAACTGAACCCGTTCGACCTCATAGTACTCCTGACGATCTCGAACACGGTTCAGAACGCCATCATCGGCGACGACAATTCCGTTACCGGCGGTCTGGTGGGAGCGTCGACGCTGCTGCTGATCAATTACCTTTTCGTGCGCTTCCTCTATTCGCACAAAAAGTTTGATGTGCTTGTGGAGGGTAATCCCGATGTTTTACTCAGCAAAGGCAAGATTCACAAGGATCGCCTTGATAAAAACCTGATCACTGAGGCGGAGCTGCTCGCGGCAGCTCACCGCCAGGGATTCGGCAGTCTCAAGGAGGTTGATAAGGCTGTGCTCGATCCCGGCGGCACAATTTCCTTCAGTGGAAAAAAGCCCGCACCAGACGAGTCGCGCCATCACGAACTGCTCAAGAAGCTAAACGAGCTTTCGCGCGACCTCGCGGCGCTGCGGCAAGGCCTGGAACCAAGGTAAGGATCGCGGTTGCTAGCCCGAATGAGATTGCCGCGCGTCTCGCGCCAGCATCTCGAGGAAGGTCTCGTCGCCCCCGGCCATTGCGGCCAAGCGCTGCTCCATCGTCACATGCAAAACTGCCATGAAGCGTTCGGCCAATTGCTGCGCCATGCGCCCGCGCACCGTGTAATCCAGCGAATCGCGCCGCTGCAAAAACGACTCGATCAGCAAAACCTCTTCGCGGCTCAAACGTGCGCCGGCTAGAAATCCCGAAGACGCCACACTCACGGCCGGCGCCGCGACCGCCCAGCTGGCACTCGCCTTTTCGAGCGGGCGTTCGTGGACTACGATCGTGCCCGCGACGTAATCGCCCACACGCCGGTTCTGTTTGCTAATCAGCGCCGTCACCAGTCCCACACCGTACATCGCGGGTAGCTGGTCCACGATTCGCAGGAGATTCCTCGCCAGCGCCTGTTGCACGCCGATGGGCCGCCCTGAATCATGGATCACGCGGATGTGAATCCAGCGCTTCCCGGGCGTTTGACCATTCCACAGCGCTTCGAACAGCGCGAAATAGGCGTAGTAGATAAAAAAAGCGGCAAAGATCACCACGGCTTCGACCCATGAGCCCAGCGCCGCCACGATCGCGCGCGTGAAGTTCAAGAGCAGTGCGCCGATCAACAGAAGAACCAAACCTGCAGCGATCTGCAGCAATGTGTCCAGCACCATCGCCAGACACCGGCTGCCCACTCCGGCAAGCGGAAAATCCAGCGCCGTTTGCTCCGGCGTTTCGATGGTAAGCTTATCGCCCCAGGAACCGGGCCACTGGTCCGACGACACCGATGCCCTCCGCTCGATGGCTCAATAAACGGCGTCCCCACTGGACGCGGCTGACCGAATTGGTCGAGCGCGCCGGGCGCAGCGGGGTCCGCGCGCTGTCGCACAAGGAATTGCAGGAACTCGGTCTATTATACCGGCAAGCCGCTTCCGATTTGGCCGCCGTGCGCGAAGATGCGCTCGAAGAGAACCTGGCCCGTTCGCTCAACCAATTGCTCGCGCGCGCCCACAATTTGCTCTACGCGGGGCGTGGGCATTCCGGCTGGGGCATCGTGGAATTCTATCGCGACACTTTCCCCCGAATTTTTCGCGAGACATTTCCGTATACGCTCGCGGCCACCGTGCTTTTCGTGATGGCCGCCCTGATGGGTACGCTGCTGTGTTTCCACGACCCTACTTTCGAGCGTTATATCCTGCCACCGCAGATGATCGAAAGCATCCAGGCACACAAAATGTGGACGGAGTCGGTGCTCACCATTCAGCCCATGGCGTCGAGCGCCATCATGACAAACAATCTTTCCGTCTCCTTTACCACCTACGCCTTGGGCATCCTGGCCGGAATCGGCACGGTCTATATGTTGCTGCTCAACGGCCTGATGATCGGTGTGGTGGGCGTGGCGTGTTACGAAGGAGGAATGTCCGGACCGTTGTGGAGCTTTGTAGCGCCGCACGGCGTGCTGGAACTTCCCGCGATCTTTATCGCGGGCGGCGCGGGCTTTGTGCTCGCGCGCGGGCTGCTGTTTCCCGGGCTGCTCTCACGGCGCGAATCGCTCGCGCTCGCGGGCAGCGAAAGCGTGCGCCTGGTGCTGGGCGTGATCCCCCTACTGCTGATTGCCGGGACAATCGAGGGCTTTCTTTCGCCCACGCACCTGCCGCCTATGCTGAAGTACGTCTTTGCCGCCTCGCTTTTCACAATGCTGCTGCTTTATCTCTTCCGTACTGGCCGTAGCAAGCCACCGGCAGCGGCCGCGCCAGAAGTGTTTCACGTGAAACAAAAATAAGTCGCGTGGTGTTAATCACTTGGGCCGGCGATTTCGAAACACAGCGGCCTTCAGTTTTTCGAACGCTTACAATAGGCCGCGTTCCTTCGTTTCCAGGTAATGATTTACCAGTGTGGTGCTGAGACCGCCGGGCGCTAGCTCGAGCGCCAAAATTCCCTGCTGTCGCATGCGCCGCAGCAGAAGCTCGCGCCGGTGAATCATCTCGAGCGCGGCCGCATGTTCGTACATCTGTTCGACGTTTGCAGGCGCGGTGCGGCCAAGCTCTCCGAGTTCCGGCTGCCCAATCACTCCGAAGAGCACCAAATGCTTCCCGGACATCTGCATCGCGCCCTCGATCACTTCCGGCGTCGCAGGCGTCTCGGAAAGATCGGTGAGCCAGACGATCAGGCTGCGGCGTGACTGGTGCGCAAGCAAATACCCTGCGGCGCGCAGGTGATTGGCCTCAAAGGGCTCGGCATGCGTCATGGCCAGCCGCTCGATCATTGCGCGCAAGTGCGCCGAACCACGGCCGGCGGCCACGTGCTGCTGGATGCGGCGGCCATATGCGATCAGTCCCACGTTGTCCCCGGAATAGAGAGCCACCTGCGCCAAGCTCAGCGCCGCATTCACGGCATAGTCGAGCTTGCTCGGGCCGGCGACGCGTGCGCGAAGCAAGCGCCCGGTATCGAGCACGATCCACACGGTCTGGCTGCGCTCCACCTGATGAACTTTGGTCACCAGGTGTGCCCGGCGAGCCGTAGCGGTCCAGCAAATATCGCGATACTCATCCCCCTGACGGAACTCGCGGAGGCTTTCGAATTCGCGACCGAATCCCCGGTGTCGCTTCAACCGCTTTTCGAGCTGCACCTGGTGGCTGCGAATCAGATAGAGCATGGCGCGCCGGGACTCTTCGAAATTCGGGTAGACGCGCACGGTTTGCGAAAGCTCTGCCGTGGCCCAACGCTCGGCGATTCGAAAAACGCTCTGGTAACGCAGATAAACGCGGCCAAAATTCGCGTCTCCCCGCTCGCCTGGCAGCAGGGCATATTCCGCATGGCCGCTGAGGCCGGCATCGGCGTGGATCTCCACGTCCGGCGGGGTCTTGCGCAAAGCCGGCGGGACATCATCCACGAGCCGCGCATAGATGCCGGCGCCGGCATGATTTTCAAGGGCCAGCGAGATCAAGCTTTGCGTGCCGAATGCGGCAGGCGCCGTCCAGTTCCGCGAAACGGCAAGTTGCGAAGCGCGCGGCAGTCGCCAAAGATCCCAGCACCACAGCACGATGGCCAGTGCATCCCACGCAAACATCGCGTAGATAAATCGCGGCTCCCACCACGCCGGCGCAAGCCAAACCAGCCCAAGCAACAGCACTAGATAAAAACGCGGGCCAAATCCAGCGCTCCAGCCCGGACCCTTTTCGGCTTGTGCCAAGCGCGTGGGCGGAACGAGCTGTCCCGGTACCGCAAGGCTCGGTTTGGCAAGAGCGCTCATGAAATTGTGACGGAAGAAAGAATATGCATTCGCGATTACTTCGGCACTTCGACCGAGGCGAGCAACTCCGTAACGATCTGGTCGGCGGAGACTCCTTCGAGGTCGGCTTCGGGCTTCAGCAGGAAACGGTGGCGCAACACGGAAGGCGCCACGGACTTCACATCGTCAGGAATCAGGAAGTCGCGGCCATCCATTGCGGCTGTGGCTTTGGTCGCAATAAGCAGGTTCACGGCCGCGCGCGGGCTCGCGCCTAAGCTAAGCGACGGCCATTCGCGGGAGCGCCGCGCGATGGAAGCCACGTAACGCAGCAGCGCCGGCTCGACGCGCACCGCCGCTACCTCAGCGCGAGCTTCCGCAAGCCAGGCTTCTGAAAGCGGCTCGAACGCCAGGCGATCGAGCGCGTGCGCGTCGAATCCCTGGTGATGATGCTCGAGGATCGTGGTTTCTTCCTCGGCGGTGGGATAGCCGATGCGTATTTTCACCAGGAAACGGTCAAGCTGCGCCTCCGGCAGCGGATACGTGCCCTCAAATTCGATGGGGTTCTGCGTGGCAAACACGGTAAAGAAACCCGAAAGCGCATGCGTCTTGCCGTCAATCGTGGCTTGGCGCTCTTCCATGGACTCAAGCAAGGCCGATTGCGTACGCGGCGGCGTGCGATTGATTTCGTCCACCAGCAGCAGATCCGTGAAAATCGGCCCGCGATGCAACGCGAAGCTGCCCGCCTGCAGGTTGTAAACGTTCGTGCCCAGCACATCCGCGGGCATCAAATCCGGAGTACATTGCACGCGGCGAAAATCGAGCCCCCCAATCCGCGCCAGGGTCTTCACGGCCAGGGTCTTCGCGAGGCCGGGCACGCCTTCGATCAACGCGTGTCCGCCACACAGCAGCACCAGCAACAACTGGTCCACCGGCTCCGCTTGCCCAACGATCACGCGCGCCATTTCGCTGCGAAAGTGGCGCGCGAGGCGTGCTACCTGCTCTGCCATGAAGTTCTCTCCTGGGAGCCCGTGCGAGCCAGTTGCAGCAGGCCGGTGTAATGTTCGAGCGAGTCCACTACTTGCAGCGCGTCGTCGTCTTTCAACGTGGGGTCGGCCGACGCCCGCTCGGCGCGTTGCAGCGCATCGTAAAGACCGGGTTCGCGCCAGCCCAGCCGTTCGCGCGCCGCATCATACATCTCTTGCACGCTCGCGGAGATTGGCAACGCGAGCCGCTGCGTCAATAGGTATCGGAAGCGCTGCCATTCCGTTTCCACGGCGCCCGAGGCCGCATGCGCCCGGTGATAGAGCGCCCCTAGCGTCTCCACGAATTCGAGCGGCGAGAGCCTCGATTCCACCACCGCGTTGCGTCGGGGCCCGGTCCGGCGGCCGTATCCCACCAGCATCAAAATGTAGATCAATCCGGCCTGCGCCAGCGCCCAAACCACCGGCGTACCCGCCAGATACCCGGCCAGGGACTTGTGCTCGCCGTGATAGTACTCGTCCCAAAGAATGCGCGTATCCTTCGACGCGGCCAGCGAATTCAGCAGCAAACCGAGATTCCCCGTGCGCGCAATGCCCGAATTCTGCAGCGGCGTCGAGCCTGCCCACCAAATCACTTCCCCTTCGCCGAGCGGATACTCCACCACGACGTCGCGGCCTTCTTTGCCATAAAGCGGCAATCCCAGCTCGCGCGAATTCACCCAGCGCACCGCAGCCGACATAGTGATCTCCGGCACGCCGCGGGTGATCGGGCTGGCAGCAATCGCCGGATACGTTTGCGTGATCGCAGCTACGGGGCTTACGTCGGCCGTGCCCGCAGGGGAAAGATCGCGCGCGTCGGCCGGAATTTTGCGTTCGATCGGCAGATCGCGCGCCGCCGAAGGCCCGGTGGCAACCAGACGCCCGCCATTTCGAAGGAACGCTTCCAAACTATCGCGATCTCCCTGCCCAAGGCTCGAATTATCCGGTTCCGCCAACACGAGCACGAGATTTTTCGAATCGTGCGGCAATTCCGTGAGCGGCACCTCCGAGCGTTTGATCGCATAGCCCATTTCGCTCAACAGCAAATAGGCTGCCTTCGCGCCGTTTTCGGCTGCGGAATAGCTCGAAGCGTCGGGACCCGGCGCGGCTTCCGGCGGCTCGATGATCGCGGTCGCCGCAATCAGCAGCACGAGCAACGCGAGCGCTACGATGACGAGTTTGCGGTCTGCGCGTTCGAGGGGAACTGGCATCCCAGACTCTCCAATTGCGTCACGGCGGCGCGAAAGTCTTCTTGCGTCGCGGGCTGATCGGCATACCAAACAGTTTCGAACGTGCGCGTCAACGCACCCAGCGCGTCCACCCGGCGCGCGCGCGTTTCCGGATCGGCCAACGTCACCGCAGAGGCGCGTGACGCCGTGGTCTTTGCCGGTTGGCGCAGCAACCTCAAATATTCGCGCGGCGTAAGTGAGCGGTCGAGCTGCCACACACCGAGATCGGCCAGCCGGTAAACGCCCGCCCAATACGCTGCATGGATCGCCTCGCGGTAATCGCCGCGTCCCGCCGCAGCGAGCGCCTCCCGCGCCCATTGATTCCACGTTTTGCCGGCCGGCGGCGCCCCCGAAAGCCGCAGCGCGGCTTCGCTTCTCGCCAGCGTGCGCAGCGCACGGACCACCGTCCAGGCCAGCAAAATAAACGCGGCCACAATCGCGCCGTAAAGGATCAGATTCTTCACCGTGCCGGCGCGCTCGGCGCTGCCGAAGATCTTAGCCAGCAATCGCACAAGCCAGACGAGAATCCGTTCCCAAAGTTCGGCGATCCAACTTTTCTGCTGGGTGATTCGACGAAATTCGCGCCGCCGAAGAATTTCGGCCAGGCGTGCTTGGGCGGCGCTTGCACCATCAGCGCCTGGCCGAGCCTCCGCCTGCCCCAAATTTTCCGCCTGCGCACGCAACAGCGCCAAGCGTGCCCCGGCATCTTCCAGCCGCTGTCGCCGGAGGTTGGCGTCTTTCTCGCTGGTATCGAGCGCTTCGCGAAGCCAATTTGTTGGAATCTGGTAGCGCTGGCCATCCTTCTCGACAATCCACGCTGGGGGGATTGCTTGTGCGGCATCGTGTTCGCTGCCCGAAGCGAGTGTGGCGTTGTGCACCTCAGCAATTGCCCGGTCCAGTTCCGCTCGATATTCCTTGAGGGAGAGCGTTTTTGTGTCGTCGCCAGCCGGCGAGGTTGCGCCTTGCGTAAGAGCCGCCGTGCTCCGCGCGATACCCACTCCACAAAACAGCAGGCACAGCATGAAGGCAGTAGACGCCCTATTGATGTTCGGAACGGAAAGCGCCGCCATTCGGAGCCTCATGGGAGCGAAAGAATGCAATAAGCGAGTTTCAAAGCGCGGGCGGCGCCACCTCGCCACCCACAACCGGCGCTGTCTGCGTCTGAATCATCGCCGCCTCAATGTCGAATCCCTCTTTGCGAATGCGCAGGTCAAAATAAATCAGCGCCATCGTGATCGCGAGCAACGGCCCGGTGATCACCCCGCTCAGGCCACTCGCGACCGCCGTTACCAGCTGCAACCACATCGGAATCATCTCCGAACGCAGCGCGTGTATCGTGGTCATGACGATCAGCGGCATTGTTAGCGCCGCTGAGAGCGCCACGGCAATCAGCGCCGTAATCAGGACTCCCAGAAAAATCCGCCAGCGGTGCCCGGAAGTGAGTTGCCCGCTGCGGTTGAGAGAATCGAACACCCCGCGTGCTTCAATCAAAAGAATCTGCATCGAGACCGCGAATCTCAATAGCACCCAAGCGGCCAGCGCAAGTCCACCGAGCAGGATCGTCAGGAACAGTAAAACGGCGGCAATCGGACCGATAATGCGTCCTACGGCGCCCCCTAGCACCGCCCCGCCCAGGCCGGCGACAATAACTCCCATGAGCGCACCCACAATCGCGGCCGCCAGATATAAGACAAAGGCAATTGCTCCGAGCAACAGACACAAACCGATGACCGCGCCTGCGCGCCGCAGCGCCTGCTGATATGCGGTTTGAATCGACGCCGGACGCCGCAAATAGACGTCCGCCACCACGTAGGTGACCGCGCCGATGGCCACGACGTAAATTAGCATATGTGCGAGATACACGAAAAAGAGCACGCTGAACCCAGAGGCCATTGCGGAGAGTGCTGTTATGGGATCGGCCGGCGGTTTTGTGCTCATGGTCTGAAATGAGTGCGCTGCCGGTGACAGCGTCCACAAGACCGTAACTAATACGCTGAAGCATTCCGGCACAACCATCACGCCACAGAACAGCCAAAAATGATTCCGATATAGCGTAAACGTGCGGTCGATCAGCTCGCCCAGGCCGAGCGGCCGTAGTTCAGCTCCGGGACGATACGTGGTGGTGGCCATGCGCGGTGAAAGTGTCTCTTATCGCCGCAATTGCTTTGCGCGGCGAATCACATCATAGACCCAAGACTGGAGAAACGCGATTCGCCGGTAAACGGGGCGTGACTATGCGGATCATCCCGGCGGGGCCTTATGCCGCAGTGCTTTTCCCGCCAGCGCACCGGTATATTCGCCGGCTTTCACGGCAAGCGCCCCGTTGATGAACACGTATTTCATTCCTACGGACAGCACTTCGGGATGCTCGTAGGTCGCTTTGTCCGCCACCGTGGCCGGATCGAACGCGATCACGTCCGCCACAGTCCCTTCGCGCAGCACGCCACGGTCGCGCAGCCCAAGCATTTCCGCAGGCAGCTCGCTGCTGACGTGTACCATAAAAGGCAGCGTGATCAGCTTTTTCTCATAGACGTACATGCGCAGCTTGCGCGGGAACGTACCGTAGAGCCGCGGATGCCCCGGCGATCCATCGGAGTCGGTCATCACCCACGGCTGCGCCATAAAGCGCTCGACATCACCATCGCTCATGTTGAAGGAGATCAGGCCTAGCTCATCCCAGGTTTTGTCGCGTGCAGCGGTTTGCAGAATTGCCAGAGCGGTCTCGACCGGGGCGGTTTTGCGCGCTGTAGATATTTGCGCGAGAGTCTTCGCATAGAATTCCGGCACGCGCGCCGAGGTAAAAAGCAACGTCTCCGCGCCACCGCGACGCGCCAAATTGTTCTTGATCTCCGCGAGCAGCCGTTCGCGTTGCGCCGAATCGGCCAGCCGCGCCGCAATTTGCTCGCGTGTGCCTTCTTGAGCCCATGGTGGCAGCAGCGACGCCGGCAAGCTCGTGCCCGATCCGGTGTAGGGATATTGGCTCGCGGTTACGTCCTGCCCCGCATGGCGGGCCGCATTGATGCGCGCGATCGCGTCTACGCTCTTACCCCAAACCGCTGGACCGAGCGCTTTGATATGCGAGATGTGCACCGGCAAACGCGCTTCGCGGCCGATGCGCAACGTCTCGTCAATCGAACCGAGCAGCCCGATCGAATAGGAATCCTCGTCGCGCATGTGCGTGTCGTAATAGCCGTCGAACTCCGCGACCACTTTCGAAAGCTCGATCACCTCTTCCGTCTTGGCGAAACTGCCGGGCACGTAGAAAAGCCCGGTGGACATGCCGAACGCACCCTCCTGCATCGCCTTCCGCACGTAGCCACGCATTTGCTCGAGCTGTGCCGGCGTGGGATCGGCATCCACCATGCCCATCACTTGCTTGCGAACCGTGCCATGGCCCGTCAGCAGCGCCACGTTCGTGCCGATTCCCTGCTGCTGCCATTTATCCAGCGTAGCCGCGATGGCAATCGGCCCGCCGCCGTCGTTCCCAGTAACGACGGTCGTCACGCCTTGCATGATGTAATTCAGATTGTTGCGGTGTGCGAGGCTCCCGAGGTAGGCATCCGCGTGTGTGTGCGGGTCAATAAATCCGGGCGCGACAATCAATCCAGCCGCGGAAATCGTTTGCTTCGCCTGCACATGCGCGGCGGTCGCATCGCCGACGAAAGCGATTCGCTCTCCAAGAACGCCAATATCCGCGCGGCGCGGCTCGCTCCCCGTGCCATCCACCACCTGCCCGCCGATGAGCAGAAAATCGAGTGTCTCGGTGTGCGGTTTTGCGGACTGCGAATGCCGATGACTAGCACGCCCGTTTAACGCGACGGCAAGGGACAGCGTCACGATGAAAAGGACAAAGAGAGATCGACACTTCATTTCGAGTTTGCTGCGCCGTCAATCACTTCGTCAGCTTTGCCCCGGCTAGCGTCGCCACCGCACCCAGCGTGGTTTGCGCCGCATTCAGGCCCAGCCGGAAATCCTTGTCCGAGTACGTGGCGAACACATCGGTGGGCTGGTGCCATTGCGGGTCCCAGCCGTTGCCGATTTGCGTGCCGCGCTCGTTTTCGCGAAGGCTGATCGCGGCCACCAAGTCCTGGAATGGACGCGAATCGGTATTCGTCATGTGGCTGCTAACGGCGGCCGGATAATCCGAGGCGTACTTTTCGTTGGCTTGTTCAAACTGCCAAGCAAGCGCCTGTGCCTCGGCGGCAAATTTCGAGCTCACCTGAAATTCAATGTTTACGTCTGCTTCGGGACGCTGCTCCTTGCTCACGGTGCCGTCTGCGCGCGGCATCCCGTGATCGAACATCATCATGTCGTGCTGGATCATGCCCAGCCATCTCGGTTCCGGATACTTACCCGAGCCCGGCGGATCTTCCTTGCCTTGCAAGTCCTTGCGCTGCTCGACGTAAGCGGTCGCGCCATTCAGGCCGGTCTCTTCGTTGTTCCACAGGGCAAAACGGATCGAGCGATCCGTCTGCACATCCGGGCTGCTGAGCACGCGCGCGACTTCCATCACCAAAGCCGTACCCGAGCCGTCATCGTTGGCCGCTTCCCCGTAGCCGATGCCGTCCATGTGGCCGCCAACGATATACATCTCGTCCGGATGCGTGGTGCCGATCTTCGTGCAATAGACTTCTTCCCGTTCTCCAGGCGTCGATGGCTGCGAATCGAGTTCGCGCAGCTTGGGATCGGGCTGCAGGTTAGGATCGTTGTTCACACCGGTATGCGCGCGAATGCCGCGAGGCCTGCCGCCGCCCTGCGCCACCGTAGGCGGCGTGGCTCCTCGCCCCGCCCCTCCTGCAGCGCCCGGCTGCCTCGGCGGGGGTGGCTCGTAGTTGTACTTGATTCTCTGGATATCGGAACAGCCGTAGCTCTTGAGCTGCGCTTCGATCCAATCCACGGCCGCGCGATTGCGATCGGTTCCCTGGCGGCGGTCGCCAAACTGCGTCAGACCCTTCACGGTGGCCTTGTACTTTTCCAAATCGAGCCTCCCCGCCAGGATTTGCACCGGGTCGGTGGCAGCTTCAGCCTGCGCCGGAGCGGCTCCGTTGGTGCTCTGCGCAATGGCATACGGACACAGGCCCAGCGTAAGACTACAAATTGCGGCAATCAGATTGGTTCGCATGTGTTATCCCCCTGAATCAATGCTCATCGATAACTTCAAAAATGACGGACGCGTGCTACGGCGCGGATCATGCCACACGAGAAACGCCACGCCAAGCCCTATGGACGCGACGTTTTGGGGAGGGGTTTCGGGCCGTGCAAGCCGCTACGCCAAGCTCTCGCGGGCTGCGGCGATGGTCGCGTCGATATCAGCATCCGTATGCGCGGCCGATACGAAGAGCGCCTCAAACTGCGATGGCGCGAGCAACATCCCGCGTTCGAGCATCGCCCGAAAGAATCCGCCGAACCGCGCCGTGTCGCAGCGGCTCGCATCGCTGAAATTGCGCACCGGCTGCGCGGCAAAGAATAGCGTCATCAGCGAGCCCACGGATTGCACTTGCCCCGCAACCCCGGAGGCGGCGACGGCCGAGCGAAGCCCCTCAGCCAGACGCGCTGCGCGTTTGCCGAGCACGTCGTAAAATCCGGCCGCCTCGCAAAGCCGCAACATTTCAATCCCGGCTCGCATCGCCAGCGGGTTGCCGGAGAGCGTGCCCGCCTGGTAGACATTGCCGAGCGGCGCGACGCGATTCATGATTTCCGCCGGGCCTCCGTAGGCCGCGACCGGCAATCCGCCGCCGATGATCTTTCCAAGAATCGTCAAGTCGGGCGCAACGCCGAAGAGTTTCTGCGCGCCGCCATAGCACAAACGGAAACCTGTAATCACTTCGTCGAAGATCAGCAAAGCGCCCGAGCGGGTAGCGATTTCCCGCAGCGCCTTCAGAAACCCCGGTGTAGGCGGCACGACACCCATATTCGCGGCCACCGGTTCAACGAAAATCGCCGCGATCTTTCCCGGATGCGAAGTGAAGGCTTTGTCGACGGCTGCTACGTTGTTGTAAGGCACGCTGAGCGTGAGCGCGGCCATTGCTTCCGGCACGCCCGGGCTAGCCGAAATCCCGAGCGTAGCCAGCCCGGAACCTGCCTGCGAAAGAAAACTGTCCCCGTGCCCGTGATAGCAGCCTTCGAATTTCAGCAGCAGATCGCGCCCCGTGAAGCCGCGGGCCAGCCGTGCCGCGCTCATGGTCGCTTCCGTGCCGCTGCTGACGAAGCGAATCTTCTCGATGCTGGGTATAGCTTGTGCGATGCGTTCGGCCAATTCGATTTCAAGCTCGGTGGTAATCCCGAAGCTCGTGCCACGCCGCGCCTGATCGGCCACCGCCGCCGCAATCGCGGGGTGCGCGTGTCCAAGAAGCAACGCGCCCCAGGAGCCAACGTAATCGAGATAGGAATTGCCGTCCGCGTCCCAAACGCGCGCGCCTTCGCCTTTGCTTGCGATCAGCGGCGCGCCGCCCACGGAGCGAAACGCGCGCACGGGGCTATTCACGCCGCCCACGAGCCGCGCTTCCCCGCGCAGAAATATTTCCTTAGAACGATCGCGTTTAAGGGTCAACATGACTCCGGCACGGCTAAAACCGTGTCCTAACGCCAATCACACGGCAACAACGTGGAGAGCAACATTCAGACTAAAGAATTCAAGAGCTTAGCAGCCCTTCAGCCAGCGTGCGACGTCCTTGGCGTGATAGGTGAGCACCATGCTTGCGCCGGCGCGTTGAAAACTCGTCATGATTTCGAGCACCACGCGTTGCTCGTCGATCCAGCCGTTTTGCGCGGCCGCTTTCACCATGGCGTACTCACCACTCACGTTGTACGCCGCCACCGGCACGTCAAAGCGGTCGCGTACCTGGCGAATCACGTCCAAATAAGGCAGCCCTGGCTTCACCATCACCATGTCCGCGCCTTCGTCCAGATCGAGCGCAACCTCGCGCAACGCCTCCCGGGCATTGGCCGGATCCATCTGGTAACTGCGCCGGTCGCCAAATTGCGGCGCGGATTGCGCGGCTTCGCGAAACGGCCCGTAAAATCCAGAGCAATACTTCGCGGCGTAAGAAAGTATCGCCACATCTTCAAAACCGTGTTCATCGAGCCTGCGGCGGATCGCTCCGACGCGTCCATCCATCATGTCCGAGGGCGCCACAATATCTGCTCCGGCGCGCGCGTGCGAAAGCGCCTCCGCGGCCAGTAGGTCAACCGTCGCGTCGTTTTGTACCTGTTCGCCCTTCAGGACGCCGCAATGCCCGTGGCTCGTGTATTCGCATAGGCAAACGTCGGTCAACACCAGCAGCTTGAGCCGAGCCTTGCGAATCGCTTCGATGGCGCGCTGGACTACGCCATCCGGTGACACCGCCTCCGATCCGATCTCATCTTTTTTCTCCGGCAGGCCAAACAGAATCACGGCCGGAACCCCAAGCTGTTCGACCTCGCGGCATTCCTCGACGATGCGATCCACCGATTGCTGTGCCACGCCGGGCATCGAGCTCACTTCGTTGCGCACATTGTTTCCAGGGCACACAAACAACGGATAGATCAGGCCCTGCGTGGAAAGCCGTGTCTCGCGCACAAACGAACGCAGCAATTCCGAGCGGCGCAAGCGGCGCGGACGGTGGACGGGGAAACTCATGGCGTGCGAACTCCTTCTTTAGGAATGCGCGAAAAATAACGAACCAGCGCCTGAACAAAAGCCGCCCCCGTAGCCTGGCGCGCTTCCACCGCAACAGGTAATCCCGCCGCGCGAATCGCGGAAGCCGTCACGGGACCCACCGCGGCAATCGTAATATGCCGCATGGCGGCATCGCCAATTCTATCGGCCAGATGATGAAAGGCCGAGGCGCTAAAAAAGCAAATCACATCCACATCGCCGCGACGCGCCAGTTCCAGCGCTTCGGGAGCTGCCGTGCTTGTTGGCACCGTGCGATAGGCCACCACTTCCGTCACCTCAGCCCCCGCGTTGCGGAGCGCCTCGGCCAAATCGGGCGCTGCCAAATCGCTGCGCGGGAGCAACACGCTGCGCCCTCTCAGTTGATCGTTCAACTCACGCGCCAGCTCGGCGCTGCGAAATTCCTCCGCCATGTGACCCACCACGAAGCCTTCCGCGGCCGCCGCTTCGGAGGTAGCAGGACCAACTGCGGCCACAAATAAAGGCCTTTCACGGTTTCGAAGGGCCGATATTTCGAAACCGAGCGCGCGGCACCGCCGGGCAAAGAAGCGCGCCGCATTCGAACTGGTAAAGAGCAGCCAGTCAAAGCTCGCAAGCTGCTGAATCGCAGCGTCGAGCGGTTGCAAATCGTGTGGATCTTCGAACGCAATAGCCGGCAGCGAAATTACGTTCGCGCCTAGATTCGAAAGCCGCTGCGTCAGGTCACGCGATTGCTCCGGTGCGCGCGTCACCACGATCCGCAAGCCCGCCAGCGGCTGCCCTTCCGCGAAACCGCTCTCCATCGCGGGGGACTCTCGCCGCGCTGATCGCAGAATGCGCCCGGCGCCCGCCGCGAGCAATTCGCGCGCGGCGCGCACGCCCAGGCCATCCGGATCAGTCACCGGGCCCGAAACCTGCTTTCGAACGCAATCTTCTCCGTCGAGTGAAACGATGCGTGCATCGAGCACCAATACGCCACCTTCCACCCGCGCCCACGCGCCCAGCGGAATCTGGCAGCCTCCTTCCACCTCGCGTAGGAGCGCGCGCTCGGCGGTTACGGCGGCACGCGTCGGGGCGTGGTCGAGCTGCGCGAGCAACGCCAGCAGATCTTCCTTTGCAACGCACGCTTCAATCGCAAGCGCTCCCTGCCCAACGGCAGGCAGGCACACATCGGGCGAGAGTATCTCAGTAATTCGCTCGCCTAAACCGAGCCGGTCGAGTCCGGCTTTGGCCAGCACGATCGCGTCGTATTCGCCTTCATCGAGCTTCCGCAGACGCGTATCCACGTTGCCACGCATCTCGATGAACTCGAGGTCGGGCCGTGCGCGGCGAAGTTGCGCCTGGCGGCGCAAGCTGCTGGTGCCCACTCGCGAGCCTGTCTCCAACTTCTCCAGCTTCGCTCCATTCGCGGAAATCAAGGCGTCACGCGGATCTTCCCGTTCACAAATGGACGGAAACACAAGGGAGATCGGCATCTCGGTGGGCACATCCTTCAGGCTGTGCACGGCGAGATCGATCCGGCCATCTAGCAGGGCGTCTTCGATTTCCTTGATGAACACGCCCTTTACGCCAAACTGGCTGATACCCGCCTGCGGTGCACGATCGCCGGAAGTTTTGATATAGAAAATCTCCGTCGCCGCTCCTAGTTTGGCCAGCCGCGCGGCAATGTGTTGGGCCTGCCATTTTGCCAGCGCGCTGCCGCGCGAGCCGATGCGCAGCGTCCTCACGATTTGTCCCGGTCAAGGCCGAAGAGGTTTCGCACCGCATCCAAATCAGCCAGCTTGCGGCGCAGATCGCGTGTATTACGCAGACGATCCACCGGTTCCAGTAAAAATTGCTCGATCCACTCGTTTGCCATCTGCGCGATACGCTCGCGCTCCACAGCGGAGAGATCGGGCGTGGCAGCGAAGCGCCGTTGTAGAAACGCATCGCGTTCGCGCGACAATTTTTCGCGCAATTCGCGCATCACGACTGACAATTCGACCCCGGCCTGCCAAGCCTCGAACTTCGCCACGTGCTCGTCGATAATGGCTTCCACGCGCGGCACCTCTCCGGCGCGCGCTTGTTTGTTTTGCTCCACGATGCCGCTCAAATCATCGATGTTGTAGAGATAGGTGTTGTAAAGCTCGGCCGCAGCCGGCGAAATATTCCGCGGCACGCCGAGGTCAATCAGCAACAAGGCGCGGTTCTCGCGCGCTTGCATGGCGCGCTCGAGCATTGCGCACGTGAGAATTGGTTCCTCGACTCCTACCGAGCTCACCACCATATCCGGAAGGCCTAGCGCCTGTTCGAGCGCATTCCATTCCACCGCTTCCCCGCCCCAGCGCGCGGCCAACTCAATGGCGCGATCGTAAGAACGGTTCGCGACAAACACGTGCGCGATGCCGCGGTCGCGCAGGCGCTCCACAACCTGTTCGCCGACCGCCCCCGCCCCCAGGATCAGCGCGCTCCGATTCTTCAGCTTGCCGAAGATTTGCTCGGCGAGTTTCACGCCCGCGAACGCCACGGAAACCGGCCGCGTGCCGATTTCCGTCTCCGTGCGGACGCGTTTGCCTACTTCAAGCGCGGCTTGAAACATGCGGTTGAGCACCGGCCCGGTGGCGCCAAATTCGAGCGCCGCCTGATAGGAATCGCGCAATTGCCCCAGAATTTCAGCTTCGCCCAGCAGCATCGAGTCCAGACCCGCCGCCACGCGAAACACATGCCGCACCACATCCCCGTTCCGGTGGCGATACAGGCTCCCGTTGAGCATCGTGCGGTCGAGACCGTGAAACGAAACCAGGAACTCTTCGAGCGAACGAGGCCATTCGTGTTCGCTTCGGGCGGCACGCCATATAATTCGCTGCGATTGCAGGTGGACAGCACTAGCGTCTCTTCGAGAATTCCCTGCGTGCGCAGTTCGGCGGCGGCGCGGCGCGCCTGATCGGCGCTGAAAGCCACGCGTTCGCGCAGCTCGACCGGAGCGGTCCGGTGGTTCAATCCCACGAGGACAATCTGTACCGCCAAATCTCGCTCCTTTCGCGCCAGCGGATCAGACGATTCCGCGAGCCGTCTACGCTCAGTAGAACCGATGGTAACCGGAAAGATAGATATTCACGATGCTGTAGCTGAAAAGCACCAGCACAAAATTGCATACGCACAATGCCGACGCGCGCGCCCCGCGCCACGCGGGCGTGTGTCCCAGCAAGAGATATGCGGCGTAGATCACAAAGAGCAGCAGCGAAACCACTTCCTTTGGATCGCCGCTCCAGTAAACGCCATGAAGGCGGTGCGCCCACACGAAGCCAAACGTCACGCCCAGCCCGAGCGCAATAATCCCCACAATCACCGCGCTGCGGCTCATGCGGTCCAGGAAGTCGAGCGTTGGGAAGCGCCAAAACATGCCCCCCAGCTTGCGGTCACGCAGGAGCCGATTTTGCAGCAGGTAAATTCCGCTCAGGATGAACGCCAGCGCAAACGCCGAATACGCCAGGATGTTCAGCGTGACATGCAGCGCAAAAAGCGGGCCGCGTGCAGTAGTCTCATGCACCACCGGACGATGGAAGTGTGCCAGCGCAAAGAGCACGATCACAAAGGGCAATGCAAAGGGGCCCACACCGCGCCTCTGATGCACGAGTTCTAGGCTTAAGTAGGTCGCGCCCAAAAGCCAAGCGAATAAGGAAAGCGAGCCCCACAAGTCTTCATACGGTACGGCATGAATGGCATGCGCCCGCTCGAGCAGCGCGTAATAGTGCAGTACGAGCCCGGCCGCGAGACACAGGCTGGCCACGCGTCCGATCGTTGGACGTTCCACGTAGAGATTCCAGACGTACGCCGCGAAACTTGCGACGTAGAGCAATAATGTGGCGAGGACCAGTGTGGTCATGCGTAAGGCCATGGCCGCGCGCGCACCATATAATTGGCGCCGGCCAAATCGAGCGTGCCGATCTTTCGTTTCCTATACGTATGTGGATTCCAAGCGCCATTATAGCGGATTCTGCGGCCTAAGATCGTGCCCGCTACGAGCCCATTCTGCTATCATGAGGCTTCCCAATGCCGTCCGTGCAGCCGAATTCGCGCGCTACCATGCCCTCCGTCACACGCAAGGAACTCTTGCTACGCGCGTGTCGCTGCGAACCGGTCGACCGAGTGCCGGTGTGGATGATGCGCCAGGCCGGACGATATTTGCCGGAATATCGCGAGATTCGAAAGCACCATGCGTTTCTGGAAGTCGCAAAGACGCCGGAACTTGCCGCCGAAGTCTCCCTGCAACCCTTTCGCCGGCTCGGCGTGGACGCCGTGATCGTTTTTTCAGACATTTTGATCCCCGCCGAGGCCATGGGCTTGGACCTCGAATTGAACGATGGCGGTCCCGTGTTGCCCGAGCCGGTTCGGGACGCCGCCGGCGTAGCGCGGCTGCGCGAATTCGATCCGGAGGTCGAGACGCGATTCGTCGGTGACGCCATCCGCATGCTGTGCCGCGAACTCGGCCCGGATGTGCCGGTGATCGGCTTTGCTGCGGCTCCCTGGACGCTGGCTTGTTACCTGGTGGATGGCCGCGGAAGTGACGGCTTTCCCGTCACGAAAACGATGCTGCTATCCAACCCGAAACTTTTCCGCGAATTGCTGCGCAAAACCGCAAAGGCCACCGCGGCTTATCTGAAAGCGCAAATTGCTGCGGGAGCGGCGGCGGTGCAGCTATTCGATACTTGGGCGGGCGAGCTTTCTGCCGGCCATTATCGAGATTTTGCGTTGCCCGCCACACAGTTGCTGATCGAAGAACTTGCGGCAAGCGAGGCGCCGATAATCCTCTATACGAAGGCTTCCGGCCACTTTCTTGCAGACGCTGCGCGGTCGGGTGCGTCCGTGCTGAGCGTGGATTGGCGCGTGGACCTGGCCCAATTGCGTTCCATGGTAGGGCCGGATATCGCGCTACAGGGTAACGTCGATCCCTGCGTGCTCTTGGGAACAGAGCCGCTGATCAAGCGCTCCGTCGTGGAGTCCATCGAGCAGACGGGTGGCCTCGGGCACATTTTGAATCTCGGCCATGGCATCCTGCCCGCCACGCCCGTGGAAAATGCGCAGACATTCGTGCGTGCCGGCCAGGAATACCGGCCGATGGCGGCAAATCCCCGTGCATTTGTCCCGCAGGTAAGCTGACCGACCATGGCACAGCCAAACGCCGAATTTCAGATCGCGAGCGAACGGTTCCAGATCACGGAGGATTTCCTCGCGCGTTACAACCGCCCGGGACCGCGCTACACCAGCTATCCCACCGCGCCCGTCTGGCAGGACAATTTCGGCCCGCGCGACCTCGAACACGCATTTGCTGATGCAGACGCCGCGCGTACGCCACTCTCGCTCTACATGCATTTGCCCTACTGCGAGAGCCTGTGCCTCTTCTGCGCGTGCAATGTGGTGATCTCGCGAGATAAGGCCGTGCTGCCGCCCTATCTCGCCACGCTCCACAATGAAATCGAGCGCTTCGCGTGCAACGTTTCGCGCGACCGGCAGGTCGTACAGTTTCATTGGGGCGGCGGCACACCTACGTACCTCGAACCCGCGCAGATGGAGGACTTATTCGGCTTCACGCGCGAGCGTTTCACGTTCGCACCCGACGCCGAAATCGGCATCGAAGTCGATCCCCGCGTGACCACGCACCGGCATCTGGGAACGCTGCACCGCCTCGGATTTAACCGGTTGAGCCTAGGCATCCAGGATTTTCATCCTGAAGTGCAGGAGACGATTCACCGCGTGCAGCCCTACGAACAGACGCGCGATCTGATCGAAGCGGCACGCGGGCTCGGCTTCACCAGCATCAACGTGGACCTAATCTATGG
Organism: uncultured Acidobacteriota bacterium; assembly: GCA_963703805.1. Lineage (GTDB taxonomy): Bacteria > Acidobacteriota > Terriglobia > Acidiferrales > UBA7541 > DASTCZ01. The sequence continues at coordinate 133,143 of CAVPFO010000005.1, forward strand.
TCTGCCCCACCAGACGGCGCAGCGGTTTCGCGACACGGTGGCGCAGGTGTTGACGCTCGCGCCCGATCGCATCGCCATGTTCAGCTACGCGCACGTGCCGTGGCTGCGCAAGCAGCAAGGCGCGTTCGCCACGAAACTGCCGGAGGGTATGGAAAAGTTCGGCATCTTCTGCGCCGGTCTGCAGGCCTTTCTCGACGCCGGTTATCTCTACATCGGCATGGACCACTTTTCACGGCCAGGAGATGAACTTGCCGTCGCACAAGCGAATCGCACCCTGCACCGCAATTTTCAGGGTTACACGACCAAAGCCGGCGCCGACCTCTACGGCATGGGCGTCAGCGCGATCAGCGGCATCGGAACGGCGTACGCGCAGAATCAGCGCGAGGTCGCAGCATATTCCGCGGCCATCGCGAACGGCGGCTTGGCCACGATGCGAGGCTACCGTCTTTCCGAAGACGACCGTTTGCGCCGCGCGGTGATCAGCCGCCTGCTGTGCCATACCGTCATTCGAAAACGCGAAATCGAAAGCGAGTTCGGCATCGCCTTCGACGAATATTTTGCGGCGGAACTCGCGCAATTGGACCCATTCGTGGCCGACGGTCTTGCCGAACTCGATCGCAACGAAATCCGCGTCACCTGGTTGGGCCGCATCTTCATCCGCAATGTAGCCATGGCCTTCGATAGCTATCTCGAGCGGCAAAAAGCAGACAGCAAGCCGCTCTTTTCGAAAACGTTGTAAACAGGCCGCTGCCGACAAATCTCTTTCGTCATGCCCGACTCCCCAGCAACGCCCGCGCCGGTGGTGGTGATCGGCGGGGGCATTTCGGGTCTCGCCTGCGCCTTTCGCTTACAGCAGCGAGGGATCCGCGTCATCCTTTTCGAAAAGTCAGACCGCGTTGGCGGCGTGATTTCCGCGGAACAGAAAGATGGCTTCCTCTTCGAATTTGGTCCGCAGGGGGTCCTGCTAACCGCCCCGGTTGCCGAACTGGTCGAAGCCTCGGGGATGACCGGCGAGATGATTCGCGCGAATCCACACGCTCCTCGCTTCATCCTGCATCGCGGCAAGTTGGTGCAGGCCCCGATGTCTCCGCTCGCTTTGTTGCGCAGTCCTTTGCTCGATGCGCGTACCAAGTGGCGGCTGGCGACCGAGCCTCTGCGTCGCACGTATCCTCCCGAAGGCGACGAATCTGTGGCCGCATTTGTGCGGCGCAAGTTCGGGACAAGCCTTCTGGAAAATATCGTTGCGCCCTTCGTTTCGGGAGTCTACGCGGGCGACCCGGAACTACTGAGCTTGCGCGCTGCGTTTCCGCAAGTGCATGAGTGGGAATGCGAGAACGGCAGCGTGCTGCGCGGAGCGATCCGGCAGATGCGCAAGAAATCTGGCGAGGGCGGCGGCCGGCCAGGCCTGGTGTCGTTTCGCGGCGGAGTCACCTCCTTGCTGGAGGCCCTGGCGGCAAGGCTGGGGGATCGCATGCAGTACGGCGCTTCCGTAATTTCCCTTTCGCGAAACGACCCTCGCGCAGGCGCAGCTTTCAAGCTACAAGTCGAGCGCGGCGGAGCCACAAAAACGCTGTTTGCCAGCAGCGCCGTGATCGCCACCGAACCAGATGCAGCGGCGCTACTGGCCGGGCCCCTTGCGCCGCAAGCGGCCGCTGCACTCCAAGCTATTCCCATGGCGCCCGTCACCATGGTTACGGCAGGCTACCGCCGCGAAGATGTGGCAAATTCGCTCGAAGGCTTTGGATTTCTCGTACCGCGCAAGGAAGGCTTGCGAACGTTGGGCACCATCTGGAACTCTTCGCTTTTTCCGGAACGCGCGCCGGCCGGACATGTTTCGATGACGAGCTTTGCCGGCGGCGCCACCGATCCCGAAATCGCCGCCTGGCCGGACGACCAGGTCGCGGCCACCGTTCATGCAGAGATGGCGCGCGTCTTGCGAATTCGCGGTACGCCAGTCCTGCAGAGCGTACGGCGCTACGACCGCGCGTTGCCGCAATACAACCTCGGCCATCCCGGGCGGATCGCCGCTATCGAGCAAGCCTGCCACTCGATTCCCGGCCTTTTCGTCGCCGGCAACTATCTTAGCGGCCCTTCCTTCGGGGCTTGCATCGAGAGAGCCTTCGCAGTGGCGGACGAGATCGCAGGTAAGGTCCCGACGAACAGCGATTCGGTGTGAGGCACCGCGCAGCCGCCCGTTCTATGTACGCTACCGTCCCGTGCGTCGTTGCCGATCCGGTGCAACAATGCAGTTCCTTACATCCGCTCTTCCCAGATCGTCGTATTTCTTATGGAGACCATGTATCCTAGCCGCCGTGCTTTTCGCGGGCGTACAATTTAAGTCCGTGCCCGAGCAGCCGAACGACGCCGCCCTGATGGAGCGGCTCGTCCATCGAGATTCCAGCGCTCTCGAAACGCTCTACGACCGATATGGCCGCCAGGTCTACTCGCTCGTCCTTCGAATTTTGCAACAAGCCGCGAACGCCGAGGAGGTGCTCCAGGATGTTTTTCTGCAGCTCTGGAAAAACGCGCACCGCTACGATTCCTCGCGCGGTCCGCTGGGCCCCTGGCTCTTCACCATAGCCCGCCATCGCGCCCTGGATACGCTGCGGCTGAAGGGCGAAAAGCAGCGGCATCAGGAGGGTGAACTGGACTTTCGAGATATGGTCTGCTCCGCCCCCAACCCGGAGACTTTGGCCGATCGGGAAGACCGAGCCCAGATGGTGCGCGCGGTGATGAACGCGCTGCCGGAGCGCCAGCGCCGCGCCATCGAACTATCCTATTTCGAAGGGTTAACCCACAGCGAGATCGCTGCGGCGATGTCCGAACCATTGGGCACGGTAAAGAGTTGGATCCGCAATGGGCTCTTACGCTTGAAGGGAGAATTGGAAGCGGCGACATGATGGACTGTGCACAACTCGCCGAACATTACGAGGCGTACGCGCTGGGCGCGCTCGAAGGTCCGGAGCTGGCCGAGCTCGAAGCGCACCTCGGGCGCAATTGCCCGGTTTGTACCCCCGGGGTGGAAAGCGCGCGTTGGCTCGCTTCGCAGCTCGCCTTTGCGGCGCCGCAGCACGATCCACCGGCGGCCGCGCGCGCCCGTCTGATGGAAGCGGTACGCGGGGAGGCCAAGCCCGCCGCCCGGCCGAGCAGTTCCTTCCCTGCGTGGGTGTGGCTCCCGCTCGCGGCTGCTCTTCTGTTTGCGGTTTACACGATGAACCAAAATCGCAAGCTCGAGCAGGACATCGCGCAACTCGACGTTTCGCTCCACTCTGCCGAGGCCGAACAGCACGCGTTGCAGGTGGAGCGCGAACGCTACACCCGCGCCATGGTTATCATCGCCGCGCCCGGCACGCAAAAGGTGGAGCTGAAGTCCGCCGCTCCGGATATGCCCGCGCTTTCCGCCTACGTACACGCAAAAATGGGGGTGGTGATTGACGCGCGCAATGTGCCCATGCCGCCCGCGGGTCGCGCCTTCCAACTTTGGATGGTGCCGAAGACGGGCAAGGGCGCACCGGTGAGCATGGGGATGTATATGCCCGATAAAGGCGGCCACGTGCTCACGGTTGCCGGCGTTCCCTCGAATATGGCGGACGGCGCAGCGCTCGCGGTCACCGAAGAACCGGACGGTGGCAGCACGCAGCCAACGTCGAAGCCGATCTGGGTAGGCCCGCTGGGGTAAAGAACGGCTACGGTTACGTCATTAATCGCGCAAAGTCCCAACTAGCGAGCTTACCGTCCGCGCTTGAAGCGGTGCGCCAGGCGAATCTCGCGCCGTTCGAGCGCATCGTTGAAACGCCGGTGATCTTCCGGCGTCTCCAAAATCAGCGGGGCGACGGGCGTCGGCTGGCGATTCGCGTCAACGGCTACGAACGTCAAGTACGCGCTGGTGGTGTGTTTGCGTTCGCCGGTAATGAAATTCTCCGAGAAGATCTTTACGCCGACTTCGAGCGAAGTTTTGAACACGCGGTTTACGCTGGACTTCAGCACGATCAGTTCGCCCACGCGAATCGGGTTGCGAAAATCCACGTAGTCCACCGAGACCGTCACCACGTGGCTGTGACTATGCCGGTGCGCGGCAATTGCCGCGGCGATATCCATCAGGTGCATCACGCGGCCGCCAAGGATATAGCCCAGCGGGTTGGCGTCTTGCGGAAGCACCACCTCCGTCATCTCTGAACGGGAGGCATTCACCGGCCTTCCGGCTAAATTTGAAATGCCGCTGTTGTGAGCTTTGCTGTCGTCCGTCGCCATGGCTTTCTCAATCTCCGCGCGTTTTGCCGATCCGCTTCCGGCGCATATAATACGGCTCCTGAAACTATGACCCAACCTACAAAATCACGGCGGCAAAAATTGGAAGAGTTTCTGGCCGCGCACCCCAAGGACGCGTTCGCGCAATACGGGTTGGCCATCGAACTGGCCAAGGAAGATAATCACGCCGCCACGATCGGTCAGTTTCGAGCTTTGCTCGGCACGCATCCCGATTATGTAACCGGTTATTTCCAGTTTGGCCAGTTCCTGGCGCGCATTGGGAGCACTGCCGAGGCCCGCAGGGTGTTGACGGACGGTATCGCCGCAGCCTCTAGAACCGGTGACGCTCACGCACGCGACGAAATTTCGGCCGCGCTCGCGGCGTTGCCCGCTACCTAGCCAAAAAGCCCCTCAGGTCTGATATGCTCACGCCGGAGCGCTTAACGCGCGATGAAGCCTGACCGCATCCCGCTCTTTCCTCTGAACGTCGTCCTCTTTCCGGATACGCTCATCCCGCTCCATATCTTCGAGCCGCGGTACAAAATCATGATCGCGCGCTGCATCGAGGAACCGATCGTGTTCGGCATGGTTTTGTCTCCCTCGGGAGGCTTGCGATCGGTGGGTTGCACCGCGGCAGTATCGCAGGTATTGCGCACGCACTCGGATGGGCGGATGGACATTCTCGCCATGGGGCGCGACGTTTTCCAGATCGACCGCATGATCGATGAGAAGCCCTATTTCGAAGGGCTCGTCCAATATCTGGAAGATGAACCTGTTTCCGACCCGAGTTTCCGGCGGGAAGAGCTTCTCCACCTCTTCCGGGAATGTCACACCCGGGTTTTTGGCGAGCCCGGTGGCAGCGACCGTGGCGATCTCAATCTCACCTACCGCCTCGCATCCACACTCCCGCTGGACCTTAGCTACAAGCAGGAGTTGCTCGAGATGCGTTCCGAAATGCGACGCCGCTCTCGATTGATCGATATCCTGCAAGAATGGCTGCCGCGATTCGAGCGCAACGCTCGCGTTCGCGCGAAAGCTGCCGGCAACGGCCACTCGCAGGAATAAAATCACCGTTATCGAACCGCGATAACCCTTCCGCGCTGGCGATCATCTATAATGTTCGAGAGCCTTCCCGGAAAGGACGTTGCTTCAGAACTCCATGACATCTAAGCCATCATTTGCCTCCAGCATTCAAACGCTTGGCCAATTAAAGCGTGTGGCCAGCTCAGACGCACGCAAAGCAAACCGCACCGTGAAAGACGAAGTTCGCGAAAATTTGCTCGATGCGATCCACCAGAAAAAGCCTCTTTTCCCCGGCATCCACGGGTACGAGGATTCCGTGCTGCCGCAGGTGGCCAATGCCATCCTGGCTCGCCACAATTTTATTTTGCTCGGGCTACGCGGCCAAGCGAAGAGCCGTATTCTCCGCGGCCTCACGGATTTACTCGACGCCGAAATTCCCTATATTGCCGGGTGCGAGATCCACGATCATCCCCTGCGACCCCTATGCCGCGCCTGCCGCGAGCTGATCGCGCAGGCCGGTGACGATACGCCAATCGCCTGGCTCCCGCGCGAGGCGCGATTCGTCGAAAAGCTGGCTACGCCCGATGTGACCATCGCCGACATGATCGGAGACGTTGACCCCATCAAAGCCGCACGCAGCGGACATTCGCTTTCCGACGAGCTAACGATTCACTACGGCTTGCTGCCGCGCGCGAATCGAGGGATTTTCGCGGTAAATGAACTGCCGGACTTGGCTGGCAAAATTCAGGTAGGTCTTTTCAACATCATGCAGGAAGGCGACATCCAGATCAAAGGCTACCCGGTCCGGCTTCCGCTCGACGTGATGCTGGTCTTCACCGCAAATCCGGAGGACTACACGGCGCGCGGAAAGATCGTCACGCCGCTCAAAGATCGCATGGGCGCCGAAATTCGCACGCACTACCCCGCCAAGGTGGAAGAGGCCATGGCCATCACCCACCAGGAAGCGTGGGTCTCCCGCAACGGGCAGAAGGCTACCGTGCCGGAATATCTGCGCGAAGTGATCGAGCAGATCGCGTTTCTCGCGCGCGAAGATAAGCGCGTGGATAAGCGCTCCGGCGTGAGCCAACGGCTTCCGATCGCGTGCCTCGAAACCGCCGTCAGCAACGCCGAACAGCGTGGGGCACGCAGCGGCGAGCAAAATACGGTAGCGCGCGTGACGGACGTTTACGCTTCTTTGCCAGCGCTCACCGGCAAGCTCGAACTTGAATACGAAGGCGAGCTGAAGGGCGCGGAGCACATCGCGCGTGATCTCATTCGCGGCGCGGTCGGGCGCGTATTCACCAAGTATCTCAACGACGTCAGCATGCAGCCGGTGGTGCAATGGTTTGAGATGGGCGGCGAGCTCAAGGTAAGCGAAGACGCCACCGCCGTGGAATCGCTGGCGGAATTGCGGCGCATTCAGGGTTTGCTCGAGCACACCGACCGTCTGGGCGTGCCGGCAAAATCCGGCGCAGCGCAGGTAGCCGCCGCGGCCGAATTCATCCTGGAGGGCCTGTGGGCCCACAAGCGCATCAGCCGCAGCGAGGAACGCGGCTACCATGCGGAGCGGCAAAAGACGCCGGAGCCGCGCGAGCCGATCAACCGTTCGCCGCGCCGCCAGTTCAATTAATGATGGGCAAGCGCCAGCCGCAGCCGATTTAAGGGCTATGTGAAATCGTGAAATATACCCGCTACACAAAATATACCGGCGAGCCGGCGGATAGCGTTGACCTGAACGATCTCGTCAACCAGCTCTCCGATTTCCTGTTGCAGAGCGGCTTCGAGAATCAGTATTACGGCATTTCCGAAATGGATCGCGAGCAGAATATGGAACAGCTTCGCGACGCCATTCGACGCGCGCTCGAAGAAGGCGATCTGCTGCCCGACGACGTTCTCGCCGATCTGCTCGAAGGTAACGAACTCGACCAGTCGCAGAAAATGGAAAAGTTGATAGATCGGCTCGTCGAGCGGCTGACCAACGAGGGCTATATCAACCCGCAACAGCCCCCGCACATTACGCCTCCTCCGGGCAAATCGCCCAGAGGCCAGGTGGGTGACGCGACGGGGCGTGACGCAGAAGCGCAAACACGTTTCGAAATCACCGATAAGACCATCGACTTTCTTGGCTTCAAGGCGCTGCAGGAATTGCTGGGCTCCCTCGGCAAGAGCAGCTTTGGACGCCATGACACGCGCGATCTGGCGACGGGCGTCGAATCCGGCGGCGTTTCGCGGCCCTATGAATTCGGCGACACTCTCAATTTGGATATCAGCGCCACGCTTTTTAACGCCGTGCGGCGCGAAGGCGCCAAGGTTCCCATCCCGATCGATTACCCCGATTTGATGGTTCACCAGTGCGAATACCAAAGCTCCTGCGCCACGGTGGTGATGCTCGATTGTTCGCACAGCATGATTCTCTATGGCGAGGATCGCTTCACGCCGGCGAAGCGCGTCGCGATGGCGCTTTCCCACTTGATACGGACCCAGTATCCCGGTGATTCGCTGCATTTGGTGCTCTTTCACGACAGCGCTGAGGAAGTTCCGCTGGGTGAATTGGCCCGCGTGCAGGTAGGTCCTTACTACACAAATACGCGTGAAGGCCTGCGCGTGGCCCAGCGCATTCTGGCCCGCCAGCGGAAAGACATGAAGCAGATCGTGATGATCACCGATGGAAAGCCTTCAGCGCTGACGCTCGAAGACGGCCGCATCTACAAGAACGCCTTCGGCCTCGATCCGCTCGTCGTTTCGCAAACGCTCGACGAGGTCGCCAAGTGCCGCAAGTCCGGCATCCTGATCAACACCTTCATGCTAGCGAGCGACTACAGCCTGGTAAATTTCGTCCAGAAGGTCGCGCAGCTCTGCCGCGGCAAAGCCTACTTCACCACGCCCTACAATCTGGGCCAATATCTGCTAATGGATTTCATGTCTCGCAAAACGAAGCACATCCATTAGGAATAGCTCTGAGGTATCGGTAAGAATGGCAGACTCCATACCGTACAAAGAGAAATTCCCGAGAGGATCCAGAATCCAGATCGCGGATCGACCTTTCCTTGAGGAGTTTATGACGACGTGGAAATATCACCATAAACTTGAGCCGGGACAACTAGCGTTCGCAGGAAGAGTGACCACCGTCGAAGATGTGAGTTTCTACCATGGCGGAGATCCTATCTATAAGCTGCAAGACGCTGTTGGTCTGTGGCTGGAACCGTGCTTGCGCAACGCCGCCGAGTTGACCGGATCCCGTTAGGTTCGTCGAATCATCATCACACCGTCGCGAGCGGTCTCCCGCAAAGCTTCTCGAGTACTCCGATCGGTGAAGCCTGCGGCGCGACCAATCCTTTGCGCGAAATGATGAATGTCTGCTCGAGCGCGTGCTGCCCGCTCAGTACCGAATGCGGCACGCCATCGGTATAGACCAGCCAGGTGGCCATGGGCGGAAACTCAAGACGCGTCTTCGGTGAGTCGGCCTGGTAGGCGGCATCTTCTTTCAGATAATCGTGAAAATGCAGCATGAAGCGGTCGTAAGCCGAGCGGTTTGGAATCGGTGCGCCCAGCGCGCCAAGAGTGCGCCCGAAGAAGGAAGTGCCGCCCTCGGCCGCAAACTTATCGAGCCCTGCCCCATTCGCCATGCGTGCGGCTAGCGTGGAGAAATCCTCGCCTACATTCCATACACGCATCTTCGACGGGTGAATGTTGGTGAAGACGCGCAAAATCCGGCCCCCGTGCGTGGGCCGGCTGGGAAACGCGTCCACATGCAGCAGATCGTTGCGCTTGTGCAGCGGCAGATCGCGGCGCTCTTCCTCAATGGGGCGAAAGCTCGCGTAATCAAGGGCGTAATGGCCGTCATACGGCGCCAGAAATGCGCGGACGAACGCGGTCACGTTCTGCGAATAGCGGCGCAGCACCTCGCGCAAACGTTGCTTTGTCTCCGCGGTGCCTTCGAATCCGCGCAGCGCGTCTTCACTTGGGCGATAGGAGACGTTCTTGTGTACGGCCGAGTCCGCCTTTCGCTGCGAGACCAGAAATTCGCGGTCGGCATCGGCAAATGCGAAGGGTGGTCTTGAGAAGTAAAGAATCGCGTTTGCTTCGAGCCGTTCGCAATACGCGCGCGCGCGGTCGACGCCGCTTCCCTGCCAGCCGCCGGGGTAAACGTAGTCCGCGATTTCGATCCAGCCTGCCATTCCGCTCCTTGCTGCGTGCGTCGCGCCGCCAGCAGTCGCCGCCAGCAGAATACGACGCCTGGCCTGCGGATTCCAGTGCGCATCAGCGCAACCACACGCGTTCCGCCGTTGGCGGGCGCTCATGCATGCGTTAACATGGAAGGGTACCCGAAAGCTGCACTTTTGGGCCTGCGCCTATGACCAAAATCCTCGCCGGACAGCCGGCGCCCCTATTCGAGCTGCGCGATGCGGCCGGCGAACTCTATTCGCTCGCCGACGCGCTCAAGAAGGGTCCGGTGGTATTGGCATTCTTCAAAATCAGTTGCCCGGTCTGCCAGTTTACCTTCCCTTTTCTCGAACGCCTTTACAAAACGTACAAGGATTCGACCGCCACATTTTGGGGCGTTTCCCAGGATAGCGCTCTCGACACGAAGGAGTTTTGCGAGGAGTACGGCGTCACGTTCACCGTGCTGCTCGATGACGACGACTACACGGTTTCGAACCTGTATGGGCTGACCAACGTTCCCACATTTTTTCTGATCGAGCAGGACGGCACCGCGACGGTTTCTTCCGTAGGCTTCCACAAAGGCAAGCTCGAAAAGATTGACGCGGTATTGGCCGATCATACGCACGCCGTCAAAGTCCCGCTCTTCATGCCCGGCGAAGTGGTCCCCGCCTCAAAACCTGGTTGAGGCTCCAAAAACTAGGTTCCGGGCGAACCTACAAACAGGAGACCGGCAGCCTCCTACGTAAGATCTTCTCCCCGCGCCCATACGCAGAAGGGTCTGTGTAGCGCAGGGCCTTGGCCCTGCGGTTTTTCTGCGGTGAGACCCCCTGTCTCCCGGCGGGACGATTGTCATCCCGAACCCGTCTTCATCGGGTGAGGGATCTGCTTCTCGCATCGGGACAACGCAAATCCGGCCCCGGATCGGCATATTGCGCCGCGCCAGGGGCCGGTTCTCTTCTGAGGAGAGATCTAGTTAATCGTCAATTGGAACGTCGCGGAATGTACCACTGTGCCCGAGGTGCCCGTCACAGTAATCGTGTAGGTACCCGGCGCCGGACCAGTGCTGAATCCACCGCTGCCGTTCGTACACGCCGTGATCCCCGCCGCTGCCAATAGCAGCACGCTGCCCATCAGCACGGTGCTTGGCCGCAGCCGCGCCAGCGCAGGCTTTTGCCACGCGAGCAATGTGCCCGCCAGCAGTAGTGCCGCAAGTTCCGCCCACAGCCGCATCCCATTCCATGGCGTGTTGCCCGGACCGGGCGCGCGGAGTGGCGTTGCAGTCGAGCCGCTCGCCACGTTGACGCTTACTGTGGCCGTCGCACCCGAGGCCGTTGGCGTCACCATGGAAGGCGAAACGTTGCACGTAACAAACGCCGGAGCGCCCGTGCAGCTCAACGCCGCAGCTTGCGAGAAGCCTCCGCTTGAGGTCAGCGTCGCCGTTATATTTGCCGAGCCGCTGCTGATTACGATCATCGGGCTCGAAAGCGTCAGAGCAAAATCTTCACCCGTGCCCGTGAGCGCGATCGATTGCGGGCTGCCCGTCGCCCCGTCGGTGATCGAGATGGAGGCCGCTCGCGCGCCGCCCGCCGTGGGTGTGAACGTCACGCTGATCGTACACATCCCACCGCCGGCCACTGATGCGCCGCAAGTGTTCGTCTCCGCGAAGTCGCCATGATTGGTGCCGGCCACCGCGATGCTGGTTACTGCCAGCGCCACGTTACCGGTGTTCGTCAGCGTCACCGATTGCGCCGCGCTCGTCGCCCCCACGGTTTCCGCCGCAAAGGCCAAGCTCGTCGCCGATAGCGACACCGCCGAAGCCGTGCCTGTGCCCGTCAGCGTCACCCCTTGCGGGCTGCCCATAGCGCTATCCGCGATGGCGATGCTGGCGCTGCGTGCACCCGTCGCCGTAGGAGTGAACGTTACGCTGATGGTGCACATCGCGCTCGCGGCCAATGAAGCGCCGCAATTGTTCGCCGCCGCGAAATCGCCGCCGTTCGTCCCGGTAACGCCGATGCTCGTGATGGAAAGCGCGGTGTTGCCGTTGTTGGTCAGCGTGACGGATTGCGATGTGCTCGTAACACCCACGTTCTGGTTGCCAAACGCGATCGCCGGAGCCGAAAGCGTGGCCGTGGCTGCGAGGCCATTGCCCGTCAGCGTAATCGATTGCGGGCTATTCGGCGCGTCGTCCGTGATCGCCACCGAGGCGCTGCGCGCTCCGCTGGCCGTGGGCGTGAAGGTCACGCTGATGGTGCAGGTGGCATTGATGGCGATCGTCGCGCCACAATTATTCGTCTGCGAGAAATCTCCGCCGTTCGCGCCCCCGACTGCGATGCTGGTGATGTTAAGCGTCGCGGAACCGGTGTTGGTCAGCGTAACCGTCTGCGCCGGAGAAGTGACGCCGATGTTGATTCCGCTGAAGACTAGGTTCGACGAGGAGAGGCCGACCGCCGAAACCGCCGTGGCCGTGCCGCTGAGCGGAATGCTCTGCGGAGAAACCGGACCGGTACTGCCGATATTGAGCGTTGCCGAACTGGTGCCGCTGGCGAGCGGAGAGTAGGTGACCGTCACGGTACAGGAAGCGCCCGGAGCGAGCGTGGTCGAGCAGGTGGTGGTGTCGGAGAAGTCGCCGCTATTTGTGCCGCTGATCGAGAACGGCGTGAAGGTCACCGCGCCAACCGTGCTGTTGGTGAACGTGATCGTCTGCGGCACGGAAGCCGTGCCCGCAGCCTGCGACGCAAATGTCAGCGAGAGGGGCGTAACCACCATCGTCTGCAGCTGTACGTTCATCTGGTTGTTGTTGTAGTCGTTGCCGGCGATGCCGAAGCCGAAGGGCGGATCGAAGTTGCCGATCACAACGTTGTAAACGCTGGTCGCGCCGGGGATCGCTTGCGGCGGCTGGAACGTACCGTCGCCGTTGCCCGGAATAAACAGGAACCCGCTGTTGACCGGCGCGGCCACCATATCGAGCTTGCCGTCCGCGTTCATATCGGCCAGCGATACGGCGTTGGTGGGCGTGCCCACGTTCAGGCCGACCACCGGCTGGAATGTGCCGTCGCCCTTTCCGATTAGCTCACCGATAAAGTTGCTGTTGGCGTCCGCTACCAGGACGTCGAGCTTGTTGTCGCCGTTGAGGTCTGCCACCGCGATGCCTTCCGGGTGGGTCGCCACGTGGTATGGAACGGCTGCCTGGAATGTGCCGTCGCCATTGCCGAGCAGCACGGCGATGGTGCCATCCACTTCATTGCTGGCGATCAGGTCAATCTTGCCGTCGCCATTCAGATCGGCACCGGCGAGATAGAACGTGGTATTCAACGAATTCGAGCTTGTGCTGTACGGCACGCCGGTCTGGAACGTGCCGTCGCCGTTGCCGAGCAGAATGGTCACCGTGCTAGCGAGGTAGTTCGTCACGGCGATGTCGAGTTTGCCGTCGGCATTGAAGTCGCCGAGCACAATGTCATACGTGGCGTCGCCGGCCGAGCTGAGGGGCACGCTGATCGGCGACTGGAAAGTGCCGTCGCCATTGCTGAGCAGGATGCTGAGGCCGCCGACCGGATCGTCGTGGCCGACGATGAGATCGAGATTGCCGTCGTTATTTACGTCGCCAACCGCGACGGAGACCGGGACGGAACCGGAGCCCAGCGAAATTACCTGCTGCGTCTGAAACGTTCCGTTGCCATTGCCTTTGTAATAGGAAAGCGTGCCGTCGGTGTAATTCGTCATCACCAGATCTTCGATCGTGCCGTGAGAGACCTGCGCGACCCATACCGGGGCGGTGCCGCCAGCGTAATTCGTGCTGGCAAAGCTGATGCTCTGGTTGGGCGTCGCGACCTGCACGGGAATCGGGTTCGATGTCCCGCCGCCGCCGACTTCGGCATAGATGAAGGCGCTGGCCGGGGCCGCGAGCAGAACCGCCGGAATGGTGACGCTCGCTTGCGTCGCGGAAAGCGTCGTCGAGCCCAAGGCTACGCCGCTCCAGAAGAAGTGCGTGCTGCCGTTGAAGCCGGTGCCGGTGACCGTTACGGTCGTTTGCGCGCTTCCGGGAGTAAAGGTGGCAGGCGTAAGTCCGGTGAGAAACGGAACCGGGTTGGCGGGCGGCGCAACGCCGGTGCCGCTGAGTGCGACCGTCTGCGGGCTGGAGGGATCGCTATCGTTGATGGTCAGCGTCCCCGTGCGCGTGCCTCCGGTCGTGGGCGTAAACGTGACTTGGATCGTGCAGCTCGAGGAAACCGCCACGCTCGCGCCGCAGTTGTTCGTTTCCCCGAAGTCGCCTGACGCGGAAATGCTCGAAATCGTCAGCGGCGCGGAGCCATTGTTCGTCAGCGTCACCGGCTGCGGTGCGCTCGTCGTGCCGGTGTTTTGATTCGTGAACGTCAGGCTGTTCCCGGAAAGCGATCCCGCGGCCTGAATTCCCGTCCCCGCCAATCCGATGGATTGCGGGCTATTCGGCGCATCGTCCGTAATCGTCACGGCGGCCGACCGCGAACCCGTGGCGATCGGCGCGAAATCTACCGTAATCGAACACATGCCCGCCGGCGCAAGCGTGCTGCCGCAAGTGCTGGATTCGCCAAAATCGCCGGGGTTGGCGCCCGTAAGCGCGATGGAGGTGATGTTCAGCGTGAGGTTTCCGGTGTTCGTCACCGTTACGCTTTGCGTGCCGCTCGTACTGCCCACCAACTGGCTCGTAAACGTGAGCGCGTTCGAGGAAAGGCTCGCCGCCGATTGTCCTGTGCCGGTTCCGGAAAGTGGGACCGTCTGCGGGCTGCCCACACCGCTATCGGTGAACGTCAAGGCCGCCACACTGGCGTGTGCGCCGAGCGGCGCATAGGCGACGGTCACGCCGCAAGACGCGCCCGGCGCGAGCGATGCACCGCAACTGCTGTTCAGCACGAAGTCCCCGGCATTCGTTCCCGTAATCGTCACCGGCGAAAGCGTCACGGTTGCCACGGTCGTGTTCGAAATGGTGAAGGGCTGCGGCGTGGTGCTCGAACCCACTGCTTCACTTCCAAAATTCAACGTGATCGGCGAAATCGTGACCGACTGCAGCAACACATCGGTCGTATTCCCATCGTAGTTGTTGCCCGCGATGCCCAGTCCATCCGTAGCCCGGTAATTGCCCACCGGCAATCCGAATGCGTAATCCGTGCCCGCGAAAACGGCTGGCGTTTGGAAGGTGGCGTCCCCGTTGCCAAGGAGCAAGGCCACGCCGTTCGACTGATACGCCGCAACAACGTCCAGTTTTCCATCGCCGTTGAAATCGGCTATAGCCACCTCGTTGGTTCCCGGCAACGGACCGACCCCGGCCACCGGCGGGATTTGCACGGCAGTGGGGGCCTGAAGGCTGCCGTCGCCATTACCCAATAAAATAAAAAGCGAATAGTAGGTGTCGCTGGTATCGGCGAGGTCGCTCGCCACCACCAAATCTACAAAACCGTCGCCATTCAAATCACCCAATGCCAAACCGAGTGCGCCTGGCCCGGCCGTATAGATTTGCTGTGCCTGAAAAGTTCCGTCTCCATTGCCCAGAAAAACCGATACCGTTCCGTCCCCATTGTTGCTGGCTACCAAATCGAGGATCCCGTCTCGATTAAGGTCCGCCTCGACTACGTATCCGACTACGTTTCCGTTAACCGACCCAGTGCCCGACGTATAGGGCACGGGCGTTTGAAAGGTTCCATCCCCGTTTCCCAAAAGGATCGTCACCGTGCTGTCTTCATAGTTCGTTACGGCGATATCCAACTTTCCGTCCGCATTGAAATCACCGACAATAATGTCGTCCGTTCCGGTTCCCGCGGATATTGCTTGCGCCGCTTGAAACGTCCCGTCACCGTTTCCCAGCAGGATGGAAATTCCGTCTACCCCGTTATCGTGCCCTACCGCTAAGTCAGGAATGCCATCGCCATTGAAATCCCCAACGGCGACCGAACTGGCCGCCGATCCCACGTTGTAGGTTTTCTGCGTCTGGAATGTCCCGTCTCCGTTGCCCAAATAGACGGAAGCGGTTCCGTCATTGAAGTTCACGCTTACCAAATCCAACTTGTCGTCGCCGTTGAGATCTGCCTGCGCGGTGAATACCGGCGCCGATCCCGCAGCCAAATTCGTCGCCGCAAAGTTCAACGAAGACGTGCCTGCGGTCACCTGAAGAAACATCAGGTTCGAAACGCCGCCCCCCGGTGTGGGCGTCGAAACCGTAATCCAACCCGTGCCTTCGGCCGCGATCAGCGCCCCAGGCACCAGCGCCGTCAATTTCGTCGCCGAGACGTACGTCGTCGCCAGCGCCGTCGTGCCCCAGCTCACCACCGAGGTCGAGACAAAGTTCACGCCGTTCACCGTCACGGTGAACGCGCCCCCGCCGGGCGCTACAACCACCGGCGATATGCTGCCGATATACGGCACAGGGTTATTGGCCGCCGACGCCAGGCCGGGCGATAGAAGGCACAGTATCGTTAGCGCGCAACCCACCCATACCGCCGCGCTGCTCGCTGCTGAACTCTTGGTCTGGGACTTGGCCACCATAGCTCCACTCTCGCCGCTGGGATTGGCTGGGAGATTCCAGCCGCGCGATCAATTCCTCAATGCATCGGGACCTGGGCTCGACGTTCGGGTGGGAGCGTGAGAAGCCGTGGACCGCCAGGTGAGATTGCTGGGAGTCGCGGCTGTGAATCCGGACCACCGGGCCGGACCCCGACACCGAAGCCCGCTCAGCAGCGGGCCTTCTACCTATAGCACCAGTACTACTAGTACCGTTAGAGGTCTCTAATGAAACTGTGCCCGATCAGGCAGCAGAACTTTCGGCCTATAGCCCTGTTTAGTGCTACTTTGGGACTAGGTGTATTCCCACTCCGCGCCCGGACAAGCGACTCGATGCTTGGCCAGGAATCTAAACGGTATGACGCAAAGTGCAAAGCGGCTGGCGCAGAACGCTCCGGGCGACTTCTTTGTGGACGCAAGTTGCATAGATTGTGATGCTTGCCGTCAGATGGCTCCCGTGATATTGGCCGACCACGGCGGCCAGTCAAGCGTCCGCCAACAACCTGCAAGCCCTGCGGAGCGCCTTCGCGCGCTCATGGCGCTCGTGGCCTGCCCCACGGCATCCATTGGCACCGAATCGCGCGGAAGCGCCCGTATGGCCGCCGACGCATTTCCGGAGCCCATCCTCGAAAACATCTACTTTTGCGGATTCACTGCTGAGTCCAGCTTTGGTGCGCGGTCTTACCTGCTGCGGCGCCCGGAGCATGAGGGCGTCTAAGCGCGAAACGCTCATCGCCTTCCGCGACGCCTGTTGGTATTCCTGGTCGATGCAGACGCGTTCGATGCGTAAGCTGCTCGATTACCGCTTCGCATCCGTCTTTCCGGGCCACGGCCGCATCCACATCGGCTCCGTAGACGAAACGTGTTTCATTTACGGCGGTGCGTGGAGTGGATAGAAACGGTATATCGGCGAGCGCCTTCTTTGGCCGTATGGTGATGTGCGAGGTATTTAGATAGTGAAACGGAGGTTTCGCCCCCGCTCGTTCTGCTTATTCTTCCGCGATCTTGTTCTTATGTTTTGGCGGCTTGCGGCGCTTGTCGGGGATCACGCGAGCCGCCGGGGGCGCTCCGGCCAGCACGCGAGCGCGCCGTCGCGCTTCCTTGGCAGCGGAAAATCGTTTGCGCGGTCTGCTCATGGCTTCGATGCCCACCATCTTGCGCCAACCTTGCAACGCATTCAATCGGCGTAACACTTGCTGTGCCCGCCGCGGTAATTGCCGGGGCATGCTAACCGCATCTATCTGCAACCAAATCGAGATCCTTCGAATCGAACCCGCATGTCTCGAAGCCTTGTAGTGATGTTGGTACTGGCAATTTCCGCAAGCGTAGCTTGCGGCCAAGTGCCCGGCCCTGACCCTGCGGCCATCGCGCCGCTTCCTGACAACGCCTCTCTGCGAATTTCTGCGGCCACAAGCTTGCTCCCCGCGCCAGGCTCCGAGATCGACACACAGTCCGCCAGTTCGGCGCAATCTTCAGCAACGCCGGGCAACTCTGGCTCCGGCCCACAGGCCAAGCAAACCAAGCGCATCCTCCACATCATTCCGAATTTTCACGCGGTGAGCGCCAACACGAATCTCCCGCCTCTTTCGGCCAGGAGCAAATTCCTTCTCGCCACCAAGGACAGCTTCGATTACTCCGCCTTTATCTTTGCGGGAATCCTAGCCGGCGGCAGCATGATGGAAAACTCGTATCCCGAATTTCACGAGGGCGCTTCAGCTTATGGCCGCTATTACTGGCACACCTTCACGGACCAGGCCGTCGGCAATTATTTCGCGGAGGCGATCGTCCCTTCCTTGACCCACGAAGACCCCCGCTTCTATACGCTCGGCTCTGGCGGTTTTTTTCGCCGCGCGGGTTATGCCGCGAGCCGCCTCTTTATCACCAGAACCGATTCGAATGGCCGCAGCTTTAACTTTTCGGAAATTGTCGGTAATGGCGCCGCGTCCGGGGTGGCCGATCTCTACTATCCGAGCCAGGAGCGCACCTGGACCAAGACCGGCCAACGCTGGGTGCTGCAGATGGGCTTCGACGGCGTCTTCAATATTTTCGAGGAATTTTGGCCGGACATCCGCCACGATTTGTTCCGGCAAACAAACTAGCGGGCCGCATGCGTGGACAGAATTCGTTTATTGCGCAGCTCGTGGGATGTAGTAATAGCCCGTCTTGGAAAGCAGCGTGTAATCCTTCCCCTTCGAGCCGAAGGACTTCGCCAGCCGCACGTCAATTTTGTGCAAATTACCTTGGGCGCCATTACTCGAGGAATAGTAACCTATCGTGTAACGCGTCTTGATCCGCTCGATCAGCGCGCTGAACGCCGTGGCCAGCGAACCAAGCTTCGCCACGTCGAACACCTCCCCGCCCGTCTGTTGCGCCACCTTATCCATATTGATCAGCCCTGGAATCTGCGCCGCCGCCATTCGCGTGCTCAGCGGATTATCGCCAGGGACTTTCAGGCAATAGACGGCCGTATCGGCGGCGAGTGATTCCTGCACCACGTCCACCGGGGCCACGCCGCCATTATCCGTCGCCACCGTATCCGTGATCACCACGATCACCCGGCGCCCTCGCGGAGCTTCCTGCAATAGATATTGCGCCGCTTCGAAGATCGCTCCATTGATATTGGTGCTGCCGCCGATGTCTTCCCCGGTGACCAGATCGATCCGCTCGGCGATCTTGCGCTTTTCGCTCGTCAGATCGACCAAACGCTGCGGCATCGTCGAGAACGTGTAAAACGTCACTTTATCTTCCGGCTTCAGCGTGTCGAGCGCGGTCGACGCGGCGTCATGCAGCGGCCCCAGAAACGGCTTCATCGAGTCGCTCACATCGAGAATCAGCGCCACATCCAGCGGCAGTTGGTCCTGGCTGAAGTGCATGATCTTCTGTGTCGCGCCGTCTTCCTTCACGATGAAATCGTCTTTCTTCAGCCCGCTCATGATCTGCCCGGACTTGTTCTTCACCGTTGCTTCGAGCAACACCAGGTTCACGTCCACGCGGATCGTGCTTTGATCCTGGTCCTGATCTTGCGCCGGACACAATGGCGCCAGCAGCGTCACGGATAGCAGCGCCGCTACCGTGAGAATTGCGATCCGGCTGAACCCAAACCTTCGCGACGTTTTCATTACAGGCATTCTAAGGGAATCCACAGCCGACTAAGAACGGCGGACGTAAGGAATGGTTGCTAGCGCCACTCCGCAAATAAAAATGGGCGGGGACGAACCCCGCCCACTCATCTATTTCAGAATCGATCGCACTTCTTTATGAAGCGCGTTCGAGGAAAATGTGCAAGCTGCGTGCCCGTGGATCGGAGCGCAGCGTCGCCAAGGCCTTCGCCTCGATCTGCCGCGTACGCTCGCGTGTTACGCCGAGCACCTGCCCCACTTCCTCGAGCGTATGCTCGTTACCGTCTTCAAGCCCGAAACGCATGCGAATCACACGCTCTTCCCGAGGCGTCAACCTCTTCAGTACCGCGCTGGCCTGCTCCTTCAAGCTGAGCCCCACCATCGCGTCGGCCGGCGAGAGATAGGTCTTGTCCTCGATAAAATCGCCCAGCCGGGATTCTTCGTCCGCGCCCACGCGCGTCTCGATCGAAATTGGCTGCTGCACGATCTTGCGCAGTTCGAGTACCTTCGCCACCGGAAGCTCGAGCTTCTTCGCCAATTCCTCGGCCGAAGGCTCGCGCCCCAGCGCGTGCACCAGCTCGCGCTGCGAACGCATGTACTTGTTGATGTTGTCAAACATGTGCACCGGAATGCGAATCGTCCGGCTGTGATCGGCAATCGCTCGTGTGATGGCCTGGCGAATCCACCAGGTCGCATACGTTGAGAATTTGTAGCCGCGCCGCCACTCAAATTTGTCCACGGCCCGCATCAAGCCGATATTGCCCTCCTGGATCAAATCCAGAAATGCCAGCCCGCGGTTCATATAGCGCTTGGCGATGGACACCACCAATCGCAGGTTCGCCTCGGTCAGTTCCTTCTTGGCTTGCTCGGCATCCGCTTCGCCCTTAGCGAGCAGCCGCATCGTGCGCTTGAGCTCAAGCGTACTGATATCAGCGTCCAGCACGTCCGCATTCTTCCGCGCCGAACCGCCTCGCCGTTGCGATTCCCGCCGCGCCACCAGAGACCGCTCCGTGGTGCTCCGCAGCAATTTTACGAGCCGCTTTTTCTCGGGAAAGGTGAACTCGATCGCCCGCACCAGTTGGGAAAGCTCCACACGCGTCCGCACCAGCGAGCGCCGCGCGCGCACGTACGGCCGCGCCTTCGATTCGCGCATTCCGCCGAATTTCGCCGCCTGCCGCGTCGCCAACGCATACACTTTCGCGATTTTATCGACCGCCTCGAGCGTTTCCTTCAACTCGGGCCGGTCTTCCGGAGCCGCCTCGCGATCCACTTCCACCACATCCGCGATCGAGCGGTTGCCTTCCCGGAGTTGCGCCGCGGCGTTCAGGATCTCGCGGAGCACCACCGGTGAGCGCGACAGCGCCTTCATCACCAGGTTCTGCCCGCGCTCGATCCGTTTCGCCAGGACGACTTCACCCTCGCGCGTCAGCAACGGCACCGCACCCATATCGCGCAAATACTTCTGCACCGGGTCGTGCGTCTCTTCCACCGGAGCGATCGGCTCCACTTCCGGCTCGTCAAACACCGCACCGGTAGCCGCCGAAGGCTCCGCGGACGCTTCTTCGTCGAAGAGATGGATCGTCTCTTCCTCTGCTTCCGCAGGGCTCCGGTGGAAACCGGGGTAAGTCTCCGTATCCAGCAGCTTTGTTGTATTCATGGTTGTAACCCGTTAACCGTCTGGGCGCGCTTCTCGCGATGATGTCAGTAAGGCCCAACCTGCCGTTGGAGCCATAACCCACAGATATATAAGGGGAAAACTAGATTAAACCCGCCGCGCCAGTGCCTCAAGAAACCCGCCAATGTGTTCGATGATTTGATTGGCTCGAAAGATGCGTCGTTTTTGCACTTTTTCTTCGCCTTCCCCAAGGTCTTTCTACTTCCCCAACCGCTCGTCTCCCGGCCATCACGGCCACGATCCCCTGCCGCAATTCCAGCGCCTTTTGCAGGCATCCCATCAGGTGATCCGTCCGCCGCAGGATTGCCAAGCCCAGCGCCAGGGCAAAGAGCAAAATATCTGCTTTCCGTTCAGCAACTTTCAGCCGATCAACGTTCCAAACTTAGTATTCGCGGATTGCCTGCCCGGCCGACGCGCCGTCGAGAAGCAGCTGTCCGTTCCCAGCCTCCTTCCCTATTTGACGCACCAACTCCGTTCGCGCTTCCTCGAATCCTCTTTGCGCAACCAGTGATCGGACGATGCAACTTTGGGCGAGGCAAATCCAGGCTCGGACGGCAGCACTTCGCGCGACGTCGTTATCGCTTCGTCGTGTCGTCGCGCCCCATACTAATACCATGCTAGGTCCGCTGCGAGAAGCGAAGAAAGTGGCTCGAGCAGGTTTTGTAAGCAGAACGCCTTTGTAGCCCAGGCGAAGTCATAGCCCTGGGGCCATCTTCGAAGCCAAGCATTCCGCGGCGTATAAACTCACGTGAGGCAGGCACGTGCCGCGCTCGGCTAGGTTTCGCGTATGGCATGGCCTTTTGCCGCGACGCCAAACGCGCTTCGGCCCATGAAGCACGTCGCTTTACTTCAATTCCGCCAAAATGAGCGACATATCATCCGCCGCCGCGCCCACGCGCCACGAGCCCACGCAATCGAGAATGCGCTGTTTCATCGCCGCCAACGGCAAACTTGCCGATTGCGCCACGATCTCCTCCAGACCCGCCACCCCCAGCATTCTATTTTCCGTGTTGAAATTATCCGTAAAACCGTCGGTATACATCACCAGCCGGTCTCCTGGCTTGAGAGACATACGCAACGCTCCGTCCTCCGCCACCGCCTGGTCGAAAAGCCCGATCGCCATGCTCTGCGACTCGATCAGCCGGACCGTTTCCCCTGGCCTCACTAGCATTACCGGCGGATGGCCTCCGCCCGCGAACTCCAGCAACCGGCCATCCCGGCTCAAGCGCGCCATCGCTAGCGTCAAGTAAAACGCCGAACCAGCGAGACTCTGAATCACAAAGCTGTTCAGGTGCCGCAACATTGGCACCAACTCCTTCCCGCTTTCCATCAGCGAAAGAGTTTCGGTGTACAGCCGGTTTGCCACCAGCGCCGATCCGATGCCGTGCCCGGAAACGTCGCACACCAGCAACGTAAGCCAATCGTCTCCCGGAATCACAAGCCCGTAATCGCCGCCGATCGTGCGCGCCGGCAGGTAGAACGTTTCCACGTGAACGTTTCCCCACACGAGGTTTTTGGGCGCAAGACTTTCCTGTACGCGCGCCGCCAAGAGTAGCTCTTCATTGATTTCTGCCTGCCGCACTTCCAAAAGCGAATTGGCTTGGCGGAGATCGATTTCGGCGCGTTTCTGCTCGCTGATATCGGTGAAAGTAATCACGGCAAACGTGCGGCCATCGGGATCTTCAAATTGTTTGGCGCTGATCACCACCGGAAGGCGGCCACCCGAAGCCTTCGGAAGATAAAACTCGAATCGGCTGTGCCCTTCCTCTTGTCCGCGGCGCCGATGCTCCATGATTATGCTAGCGTCTTCCGGCGGAAAGAACGTTTCCGCCGCGTGACCCAGCACGTCGTCCGCGCCCAATTCAATCATCTCCAGGAAAATCGCGTTCGCGAAAATAATGCGCGGACAATCGTCTACGATGATCACGCCCTGATTGAGGGTTTCGAGGATGCCTCCCACCTGTTCGACCCATTCCGGCAGCAATTCGTCCATGGGGTGTCCTGAAGAAGAAACCGTACCGTTTGCGCGAGCTGCGGAAACAGCTTGTGCAACAATGAATTCTACTCGATCGCCTGCGCTTTGCACGCTACGAGGTCGGATGCGCCGCCAGATATTGATCGAGGCTCGCCAGCGCTTCCCGAATGCCTTCCTGCACGTTGCGATCGAGCGCGGAGACCACCGCCGCCACGTCTTTGCCGTTCACAGGCTCATCGTGCGTGTAGTGGTGGGACCAAACGTCCGTGCCGCCCTTGGTGTCGCGCAGTTCGAGGTCCAGCGTGACGCGCGCCGAGAGCGGATTCCCGGAAACTTCCTTGAAGTCGTACAAATTGCCTCGCAGCACGTAATCGCCATGCGCGGCGCTGCCCAGCGTATACACTCCCCGGTAGCGGCCAGACATGCGTAGTTCGCGCAGTAACATTTCCTGAATCATCTCCACGGGGGGCTCGACCCAGCGCTCGTATTCGTAGGACCCCAATTCCTCGGTGCCGTTCCCGTAGATCAGGCGGTCATCGCGATAAACATGCGAGCCGCCGATCGGTCCGACGAGCAGCGTCACGGCAATGCCGTTGCCTTGCCCGCCGGCGCCCATATCACCCGGAACCGTCAACTGGTAGAACTTCGTCGCCGGCACCGCGGCGCATCCGCCCATCGCGATGGCGGCCAGCGCCAGGAAAATCACCGCGGTCTTCGCTCGCATTGAAACGCCTCCCACTTCGCAGTTGCGCCGCTTCATGGCCGTAATGGTTTTCATCGCTGTTGCCCCGGTTTATGTTCTTTCGGATTTCCGGATCGGATCAGCAAATAGGGACGCGCCTTGATCGTGTCCGTGAACTCTTTCATGTTTTCAGACACCTGGCGCAAATTGTCGAGCAGCTCGTCAATATTTTCCGCGTTCACGTCCAACGTCTGATCGAGCTTGCCCGTCAGCTCCGTGGTATTGGCCAGCACTTGGCGCAACTGTTCCACAGCTTTGTGGATCTCGGGCTGGTTTTCGCCGACCATGGCGTCAATGTGATCGAGCGTTTGATTGGCCTGCTCCGAGGTCTTTTTGACGCTATCGAGCAGCGGTCCCAGCTTGATGGTGGCTTCGTTCACGTGCTGCAGCGTGGCTTTCAGCTCGGGCCGGTCTTCGTCGAGCATCGCGCGCGTACTGGCCAGCGTGGCGCTCAGGTTGGCCTGGTTCTGCGGGCTTAGGAGGCCATTCACGCGATCGATGGTCACTTTGAGTTCGGTGACGCGGTCATTCAGGGTCGCCAGCAATTGCTGCGCTTGCGGCGCCAGGTCGTTGATTTTCTCGGCGAGCGCGTTGAAATCGAGATAGGACTCGCCGGGCAGCAGCGATCCTGCCGGGGCGGGCGGCGCCTGCGGAGTACCCGGGAAAATTTCGATGTGATTGTCGCCGAGCGGGCTCATGCTCAGGATTTTCACGTGGCTATCGGTCTTCACCGGCAGGCTCGACTGCACGTCAAAGGTGATATCGATCAGAGCAGGATTCTGCGGATCGATCTGTACGTGTTCCACGCGGCCCACCTTCGGCCCTCCGGCGTAGCGAACGGTGGTCCCTTGCTCGATGCCGCCGGCGAAAGCGAACTCGGAGTGATACTTCTTCACGTCACCGTGAAACGCCCCTCCAATCGCAAAAACCATCGCGATCAAGACGGCCGCCGCGACCAATACAAAAATTCCCACCATGGCACTTTGGCTTTTGCTCCCCACGGCTAACCTCTCTTCCGATCTGGCGAACGCCGCCCAGGGCGATCGCTCGCCGTGAGCATCTGCAAATAATCCATTTCCTGCTCGACCTCCGGCTCCGCAACACGATCCAGAAACTGGCGGACGCGCGGCTGCCGGCTGGCTTGCATTTCTTCCTTCGTGCCGATCGCCACAATGTTTCCCTTATCAATCAGCACCATGCGATCGGCGATCAGAAATGCGCTGGCCAGTTCGTGGGTGACCACCATGATCGTCATGCGGAACGCCTTCTTGAGCTGCAAAATCAGATGATCGATTCCGGCGGCGATGATCGGATCGAGACCGGCCGAAGGCTCGTCAAAAAATAGAATCTCCGGGTCCATCGCCAGCGCCCGGGCTACGGCCGCCCGCTTCTTCATGCCGCCGCTCAGTTCCGAAGGCATGTAATATTCAAATCCCGCCAAGCCCACCTGATCGAGCTTTAGCCGCAGAATGATCTCGATCGTTGAGTCCTCGAGTTGGGTGTGTTCGCGGAGAGGCAAGGCCACATTTTCGCCGACGGTCATCGAGCCAAAGAGCGCGCTCCCCTGAAACGACATACCAATCTTTTTGCGCACCTCATCCATTTCGCTTCGGGACAATACCGCGATATTTTTTCCTCGCAGCCAGATCTGGCCCGATGTGGGACGTTCCAGCCCGACCATGGTGCGCAGCAAAGTGCTCTTTCCCGAGCCAGACCCGCCTAAAATCGCAATCGTTTCTCCGCGCTGCACGTCAAAACTGATGCCGTGCAAAATTTCGCGCTCGCCGTAGTTCACGCGCAGATCGCGCACCGAAATCATCGGCTCGTTCTGCGTGGTATCCGGCGTGGTTTGTTCCACCAGGGCCATGCTTCAGTTTCCACCTAGAAAGAAAAACAGCGCGGTGAAGACCAGGTCCACCGCAATCACCAGAAAAATCGAAATTACCACCGCGCGCGTGGTAGAGCGCCCCACCTGCTCTGGTCCGGCCGTGGTGGCGAGGCCTTCGTGGCAACCCACCGCCGTGATCGTGATGCCGAACATCACGCTCTTGATCAGGCCGGTGACGATGTCACGCATATACAGCGCATCCATGGAAGCCTGCAGATAGCGCGGCCAGGTAAAATCCGCTTGCGCTACGCCAAATAATCCACCGCCCACGATGCCCATGGCGTTGGCCCAGATCGTCAGGCACGGCATCATGATGATCATCGCCAAAAACTTCGGCGCCACCAGAAAGTGCACGGGATCGATCGCCATCGTCTCCATGGCGTCAATTTCTTCCGTCACGCGCATGGTGCCCAGCTCGGCGGCGAAGGCGGAGCCCGAACGCCCGATCACCAAAATGGCCGTGATCAGCGGCCCCAACTCGCGCGTCATCGAAAGCGCCACCGCGCCCGCGACATAGCTCAATGCGCCGAACTTGCGCAACTCGTAGGCGCTTTGCAACGCCAGGATCAGGCCAATAAAAAAAGTGATCAGCGAAAGGATAGGCAATGCGCCAACGCCCACGGCCATGGCCTGTGCGATCGCGCGCTGCAGACGAATCGGCCGGCCGCGAAAAGGTCCTACCAGAGTTACGTAGACCGCGCGTCCACCAAGCGCCGCCAACTCGCCCACATAGGCGAGTCCACCGGTAACCGTCCCCCCGACTTGTGACGTCAATTCCACTTTATGCCCGCTCCAGGTACCCTGCCGCTTCAGCTCGCCAGGGCCTGCTCTTCGCTGTCATAAATCTCAAAAAACGAAAGCAGCCGTGAAATTTGCAAAACCTCGCGCGCATTCGTGGTCAACCCGAACAAGATGAATCGTGAGCCCAATTCGCGCGAGGCTTTCAGCCCTTCGACCAGCGAGGCGATACCCGAGCTGTCGATGTAATTGACCTGCGTCAAATTCAACACCACGCGCGGCACCTTATCGTCGCGCATCTCCTTGAGCAGCACTTTGCGCACCTCGGGCGATTGCGAGAGATCGATGCTCCCGGTGATATCAAAAATGGTGATCTTGTCCATGCGACGGGCCGATATTTTCACGTTCCGACTCTCCTTCAACGCGAAACTTCGTGTTTCATCGGCTGCAAATATTTCAGCAACCGAAGCCGGTTCGCACCGGCAATTCGCTTGTATTCCATCAGGTCCACGCTCTGCTGGATGAAATGCAGACCCAAGCCCCCGGGCCGAATGTCGTCCAGCTGACGGCCGACCATTTTCTTGGGATCGGCGGCCGCGCCGTGGTCTTCGAGCACGATCTCGAGCGCACCGCGGCGCCCCGCTTCGGAACTATCCTCGACGCGACGGCAGGAAAGCTCGATGGGCTTCCCACGCTTGCCCTGATAGGCGTGCCGAATCACATTGGTTAGCGCTTCGTCTACGGCGCGAGTAACCGCGCGGCATTCCTCCGCGGAAAAGCCCATCTCCTCGGAAAGCTGCGCCACCGCGCTACGCACCACGCACAAGATCTCAGGATTGCTATTGAGCTGAAGTCTCAGGAGCAAGTCACGGCGATCCAAGGATCAGGCCTCCCTACAATCGATCCACACACCTACTGCCAATGCTTTCTACTACGAACGGCTCTTGAGTAAGCGTCGGGAACGGACTTCCGCAAAATACCGATCACGCATACAACCACAGTCCCGGCGGCTCGCGCAAGCGGACAGTTGGGCAACCGTCCGGCCCAGGACACATAGGCCGCGGGCGAGAGGTAAGAGCTGGAAGGTTAGCGGGCGGAAGAGAGCTGAATTGGATCTCCGAGGGCTCCTCTTGGGCTGGAGATCGCTTGAGTCAGGCGCCCTTCACGTTTGCGCGGGCGATGACCTCGCGGGTGGGAAGCCGCATGGCAAAAACCTCGTTCTCGGTACGCGCGGCGAGCTCCCCGACCTTCTTTTGTGCGGCTTCCAGGCCGTGAACGCAGCATCGCCAAACGGGCTTGTCGTCGGAGAGCTTCTCGAAAATGTCGTAGTCGTAGATGGGCATCGCAAGCGCTCCCCACCAACCTCGAGTGATCGGCTCTGTAGAACGCTGCTTCCATAACACAACTCGAGCGCCGCGCGCTATTCACTATCGGACACACGCCGCACGCCTCTGCGCAGCGCCGAGTGGTTGGCGAGAATCCAACGGCGATACAGCCACACTTTGTAGCTTGTCGGTGGATCGGGGTATTCATTGCGACTGATGACGTAGAGGATAGTTGTGATTGGTTCTGCTGAAGACTACCGCGGTGAAATCTGAATCGGAGGAAGATTAAGATGGCACGATACGGAAAAGCAGCGGGCAAGAGCGTGAAGAGCGCGATGCACCGGGAGAAGAAGGGTACGTTGAAGAGCGGAAAAGGTGGCAAAGGCGGCACGGTGAAAAGCCGCAAGCAGGCGATCGCCATCGGACTCTCGGAAGCGCGGAAAAAGGGCGCCAAAGTCCCGCGGAAGAAGTCTAATTGAAATTTCCACACTAGAAGGAGCGAGCGCCGGCCGCCGCGCCGATCCATTCATAATAGGGCGCGACGCGAGACAAAACGTGCCGCGTCCTATCTGTGCTTCTGTTAACCGCAAAGGTACCTCCCCACCCCGGCTTTTGATGCAAATACGGCAGCGAATAGACTTACAGAATCCGATGTGCATAACCGGCTGATACGACAGATGTTATCCGAGCGTGGTTTTCCTGGATTTGATGCCGAATGTTGCAAGCAGAAGACTTAGGTCTGCCTATGTGTCGCGAATCTGAAGATTGGATTTCGAAAAATGCACAGCGCGCACCTTGCCCGACCCGCGCTAGGGTGACGAGTGTGTCGGCGGTTCCATGCCGGCCTCGGGCCGATTCATTCAGGTTTAGCAGTCTCGCTATTCCCTATAGAGATTACCGTATAGTTTTACAGGAACTTTTTTGCCGGGCCGCTGTTAGTAGTCTATGTGAATTCTAGCCATCACCGTTCTTGCACACAATTCCCCCTCTGGAGCTCCTGTTCATGTCCGCAAAGATCTGGACTGGTGTGGCGCTACTTTTATTCGCAGGTTGGTGCGGTGGCTGTGCTTCCTCCAGCGGCAATGTTACAGCTCCAATTTCTATCACTCCGCAAGCCGTAGCAATTGCGCCGGGAGCCCGCGAACTCTTTACCGTGGTGAGCGGAGCCTCGCCCGCCAGCGTCACGTGGTCCGTGAACTCGATCTCCGGCGGAAACCTGAGCGTCGGGACAATCGACACGCAGGGCAACTATACGGCTCCGAACACCACGAATGGTCTGGCGGCGACCGTAACCGCCACCACGGCGGGAACGCCTTCTGAATCGAGCTCCGCGAGCGTGTTCGTGGTCGCGGCTGGGCGGGTGGCGCCCACGGCCAACCCACAAGTGGCGCTCTATACCATCTCCCCGCCAGCCGCGGCGAATGTCTCGGTACAATTCGGCACGGATACAACCTACGGACTGACTACATGGGAGCAACCGGCGGCAGGCGGAACCCCCGCCAGCCTTTTCGTGGCGGGCATGCGGGCCTCCACGGCATATCACATGCGCGCAATCGTACAGTTCGCGAATGGGGCGCAATTCACGGATGCCGATCACGTCTTTACGACGGGCGCACTGCCCGCGAACCAGTTACCGCAGTGGACGGTGACAACCACGCCGGGGATGACGCCGCAGCCGGGGATCGAAATGCTGAACCTGTCCGTGGATGGTCCGGCGACCCAGGTGGCTGCAACGGATTTGGCGGGAAATGTCATTTGGACGTACACCTATGTGGGAAGCCCGGTCGACAACATACAACCGATCAAACCTCTTCCCAACGGACACTTCCTAGTAGTGATCGGCGCGACATCATCCATCTATATAGACAATGGGACGGTCCCGCCCGGCACGATCAACGTGGCCCGTGAGATCGACTTAGCGGGAAATACGATTCGCGAAATTTCGGCAAGCACCCTGAATGCGGAATTGGCGGCAGCGGGCTACGACGTAGTGATCAATGCCATGCACCACGACATCGAACCGCTGCCCAACGGGCACTGGGTTGTAATCGCCGACACGACGAAGCAATTCACAGATTTACCAGGCTATCCGGGTACGATTGCGGTACAGGGCGATGTCCTAATCGACCTGGATACCAACCTGAATCCCGTTTGGGTTTGGAATACGTTTGACCACCTGGACGTGAACCGTCACCCCATCTCCTTTCCGGACTGGACACACTCGAATGCGGTGCTCTACTCACCCGACGACGGCGACCTTTTGCTTTCCATGCGGAATCAAAGTTGGATCCTCAAGATCGATTACAACAATGGAACCGGCGCGGGCGACGTGGTATGGCGCCTCGGCGAGGGTGGAGATTTCACGCTGCTGAACGGCACCGATCCAACAGACTGGTTTACCGCGCAACACAAGCCCTCCTTCGTTACTTCGAAGACCTCCGGGATGTATTCGCTGGTGGTTTTTGATGACGGCGATAGCCGCACCTTTCCCGCGGGAGTGACGTGCGGCGCATCAGGGGCACCGCCCTGCCTCTACAGCGCGGTGCCCATCCTGCAACTGGACGAAACAGCAAAGACTGCGACTCTTGTGTTTGATGACCGGCTTACGCCGCTCTACTCATTTTTTGGCGGAAATGCTGAGGTGCTCGCTAACGGGAACGTGGAGGCGGACGCCTGCGCGATTTCGACTTCGCCCCCAGCCGGGACGATCCTTGAGGTAACGCAAACCGCGACGCCACAAGTGGTTTGGCAGATGAACGTTCCCACAAGCTATGTGTATCGCGGCTTTCGAATGCCAAGCTTATATCCCGGCGTGCAGTGGTGAAGAGGAGGCGCGCCGAAGACTTTCGCAATTCGTCGCGCTAATCCCTGGCAATGCAAAGACCCCACACGCAAAATCGGCGTGTGGGGCACCCTTCCGATCGCAACGGAGTTCGCTAGCTCTCGCAAAGGGCGCACACTGAAGCGCCGTCAATACAAGCCAGGCAAAGCCTATTTGTTTGTGTCGCGAAGGAGGGACTCGACGCGGGCGACGTCCTCGGGAACGTCTACGCTCACGGAGTCGTGTTGGGTTTCGGCCACGCGAATCTTGAAGCCATTTTCGAGCCAACGGAGCTGCTCGAGTTGCTCAACGCGTTCGAGATCGCCGGGTGGAAGCGTGTTGTACTCGATGAGGGCTGACCGACGATAGGCGTAGAGGCCGAGGTGCTTCAGGTGGCGAGCGTGCGTGGCGGAACCGTTGTCGCGGACCCACGGGATCGGCGCACGCGAAAAGTAGAGGGCGTTATCATCGAAATCCAGGACGACCTTGACGATATTCGGATCCATGATGTCCGCGGGCACCTTCACGGGCACGGCGAGAGTGGCTAGCTGGACCTCGGGATCAGACGAGATCGCATCGGCAAGCGTGTCAATGGCTTCGGGAGAGACGAGAGGTTCGTCGCCCTGGACGTTGATAAAGATTTCGGCGTCGTGCGAAGCAGCGATTTCGGCGATCCGGTCGGTGCCGGTGGAGTGGTCGGCGCGCGTCATGATGGCTTCTCCACCAAATTTTTCGACGGCCGCGCGAATGCGCTCGTCGTCGGTGGCAACCACCACACGAGCGATTTTCTGCGCCTGGCGAGCCTGTTCCCAAACGCGCTGGACCATGGATTTCCCAGCGATTTCCGCGAGAGGCTTGCCGGGGAAGCGCTTGGCGGCGTAGCGGGCGGGGATCACGGCCCAGATCCGGGATTTTGCGGGCAAGGCGCTTACCTCAATTTGGGAAGCCGAGCGACGGGAATGCGGGGTCGCGGCTTCTGCCAGATGCTACCAACCTCGGGGTGCGTAGGTAAAGCCGCACTAGTGGCAGGAAAGTCTCGCGCGGTGCCTTTCGTGGGACAAAGACCCCACACGCAGATACGGCGTGTGGGGCACCCGACGGGAGCACCGTAGCAAAAGTGAGTGCGCTGGAGAAAAGAGACCGCAGAGCGCAAAAGCCCCGGGGTACCCGGCCATACACAGGCCGGGTCGCTGGTTACCGGGCGGGATCAATCGCGAAGGTGGACGACATTCGGAACGACGCCATTGGGGCGTCGTGCTCATCCAACTTTTAGAGATTTGACGTATTTCCTGCTTAGAGCCTGGCCAGGCGATGCCGGCGAAAGAGCTTGGGGGTCCCAGCGATTTGGTTCACTTGTAAGTTTGCGGGACATGGTAGAATCGTCGCCAGAGCCGTTCCGCCCGAGCAAGGACCGCAGCCGCTGATCGGGAGCGGTGGAGGCGCGGTGATGAAACGAACAACCCAGCTTTGGGTAGTCGCCGCAGTGTTGTCTGCGTTGTGCTTGTTCATGCTTGCGCCCATCCGCGCGCAAGAGCAGCAAGGTCCAGAGAAACCTGCTTCACACAAACCCGCAAGTCCCAAAGGCAGCGCTCCGCAAATTCGCATGGACGTGAACATCGTCCTGGTGAACGTGACCGTGACGGACCCATACAACCGGCTCGTGACGGGGCTTGAAAAAGATAACTTCCGGGTTTTCGAAGACGGAAACGAACAGGAAGTGGCCTACTTTTCGAGCGAGGATGTGCCGACTTCGATCGGCGTGATTTTCGATATGAGCGGGAGCATGTCCGACAAAGCGAGCAAATCGCGCGAGGCGGCCGTGGAGTTTTTCAAGACGGCAAATCCGCAGGACGAATTCTCGCTGATCACGTTCAACGACCGGGCGGAGCTGACGAGCCGGTTCACCGCGAGCGTGGAAGATTTGCAGACGCGGATGATGTATACAGCGGCGCATGGAAGGACCGCTTTGCTGGATGGAATTTATCTGGGTCTGACGCAAATGAAGAGCGCACACAACGCGAAACGTGCCTTGCTCATCATATCGGACGGGGGCGATAATCACAGCAGGTACAGCGAAACAGACATCCGAAGCTTTGTGAAGGAATCGGATGTGCAGCTTTACGCGATGGGGATTTTCGATCCTGCGGGATATCGCCGCACGACGGAAGAAGTGCAAGGTCCCACGCTATTGAGCGAGCTGTGTGATATGACGGGCGGGCGCGTGTTCCCGGTGGATAGCCTGGATGCGTTGCCGGATATCGCGACGAAAATCGGTATGGAGCTGCGCAATCAATATGTCCTGGGATATAGGCCGAGCGATCAAACCAAAGATGGGCGCTGGAGAAAAATCAAAGTCAAGATGCGGCCGCCCCGAGGACTTCCGCCTCTCAACGTCTATTCCCGCACGGGATATTTTGCACCGGACCACTAGCAGCAGGCTAAAGCGCGTTACGGCAGCAGGCACGATGTTGGCGCTCGTGTCCGTTCTGGCGCTCTGGGCCGGACGTGCGAACGCGCAGCAGCAAGGAACGAACCCGCAGAAACCCCCGCCGCCTCCTGAAGACACGCAAAAGAAAGCGCCACAAGGTGGCTATACGTTGCGCAGCAACGTGGAGATGGTGGTGCTGCGCGCCACGGTGCTCGATTCGCACGGCGACTTCGTGAACGGCCTCCCGGGGGACGCGTTTCACGTGTACGAAGATAAGGTGGAACAAAAACTTTCCATCGCAAAACAGGAAGACGTGCCGGTGAGCATGGGGCTGGTGATCGACAACAGCGGCAGCATGCGCGAGAAGCGGGCGAAGGTGAACGCCGCGGCGCTGACGCTGGTGCAATCGAGCAACCCCGAGGACGAAGCGTTTGTGGTGAATTTCAACGACGACTACTACCTGGATACGGAGCACGATTTTACGAACGACATCAACGAAATGAAGGAAGCGCTCGAGCGGATCGATGCTCGCGGAAGCACGGCACTGTATGACGCGGTGATCGGTTCGCTGGACCATCTAAAGAAGGCGCACCGCGACAAGAAAGTGCTGCTAGTGGTAACCGACGGCGAAGACAATGAGAGCCGCAAGAAACTGGAAGACGTGATTCAAGACGCGGAACGGTCGGATGCGGTGATTTATACGATCGGGCTGCTGGGCGGCAGCGATGAGAGCCGCAGCACCGTGCGAAAAGCCAAGAAGGCGCTGCAGGATATGAGCGAAGCCACCGGCGGGGTGGCTTTCTTTCCCGAGGAAGTGGGCGATACGCAGGAAATTTGCCAGCAAATCGCGCACGATATCCGCAACCAATACACACTGGCATATTATCCCTCCAATGCAAAACAGGATGGCACCTACCGCAGCGTAAGAGTGGAAGTGACGCCGCCGCGCGGGCACGGGAAGCTCAGCGTGCGCACGCGTACCGGCTATTTCGCGAAGACCGCATCGGCCAGCGATTAGTCCCGCAACCCGAACATCCCGTATCGTACTCTGCGTCAGCGGCACGCTGCGGCTTTGATTGACGCTTCCCCACGATTGGGATATAAGACCCCGCAAACGTAATTCAGCAATTGTGCATTCGAAGCGAATCGCTCCGCCGCATCCCACGCGGGCCGAGGAGGTGCAGCATGTTCTGCAGCGCATGTGGTGGACCGCTTCAGTCAGCGGATCAGTTTTGCCCCAAGTGCGGGCAAGCCGTGACATTTGCGTCAGCTGCCGCATATGCCGTGCAGCCCGGGGTAGCGTCTCCGATGGCGGTACCCGGCCTGCGGTATGCAGGTTTTTGGCTGCGGGTGGCTGCCTATTTCATCGACTCGCTGATTCTGGGAGTGCCCTTCTGTATCATTGCGTTCATCATCATTGGGGCGATGGGCGGCTTGGCCGCCATGCGTGCGGGCATTCCGCAGGGCAATCCTCCGGATCAGGGGGCGATGATGGCGATCTTGGGTGCGTTTTTTGGCTTTTTCCTGGTGATCGCGCTCTGCGGGTTTGTGGTTGGGTGGCTTTATTATGCGCTGATGGAAAGCTCGGAGAAACAAGGGACGCTCGGGAAAATGGTGATGTCATTGCGCGTGACGGACAAGAATGGACAGCGGCTGAGTTTCGGGCACGCCACCGGACGCTACTTCTCGAAAATCATAACCGGGCTGGTGCCGCTGGGAATCGGCTACATCCTGGCGGGGATTACGGAGCGGAAACAGGCGCTGCACGATTTTATCGCGGGGACGCTGGTGTTTCGAACGAATTAGCGGGGGGGGACGGCTGGTAACGCGGGTTCGGTCGGGAATTGTCACCCGCGAGTAGCGCCGCGGACAATCCGCAGGTCTAAGGACCTGCGCTACACGACCGAAAGAATTAAGGGCACGGCGGATAGCCGTGCCCTTTTTCGTGGCGGCGCGAACTGCGTGCCTGCTACTGCTTGGTTGAGGCGCGGTCGATGAAGGCGGCTACGTTGGTCTTTAGCTTTGCCAGCGATTCGTCGTGGACGTACATCATGTGGCCCGCTTCGTAATACTTCAGGTCAATATTCTTCCGCAGATTTGGTTTCAAGCCAAGGTGGTCCATCGTGTATTCGCTTTCGAAGAACGGCGTGGCCAGATCGTAATAGCCGTTTTCCACTTCGACCTGTAAGTGCGGATTGCGGAGCATGGCTTGGATGAGATCGAGTTCCGTGTTGGGTGCGCCGGGAAAGCCGAAGCCGCCCTGGCCCTGGCGCTTCCAATCCCACTGCTGGTTGGCGGTGCCGCTCTCCGGGAGATACGGGCGCTCCTGAGTGAATTTGAGCTCGTCTTTCAGGTAAGTGTTAAAGGCTGCCGTGAAGGCGCCGCTAATGGCATCGGATTGCGGGTCGGACTCGCCGTATTCGGTAAGCGCGTCATACATCGGGCCGGAAAAGCGCGAGTCCAGACGGCCGGTGTTCAGTCCACGGCTGCGCTGCAGCTCGGCCATGAATTGCGGCAGCACGATGCGCAAATCGCCCTGGATCAGATATTGTTCGCTTAAGCCGGTGAAGTGCGAAAGCTTCTTGGCTACGGCGGCTTTCTCCGCGTCCGTCAATTTGCCGCCCTTCATCAGCGCATCTGCATATTCTCCCGCCGCAAATTGGCGCGCCTCGTTGAGAAAAGTGTCCAGATCGGCGGGGCGGTCGGTAAGAACCTTGTGATACCACGCGGTGGCGGCGTAGCTCGGGAGATAGAGAATGTAGGAAAGGTCGTCACCGGGCAGAAACGAAATCGTGCCGAGGTCAAGAACGCTCGAGACGAGCACGATGCCATTGAAATCCATGTTGTCGTGCGACTGTAAATAGTTGGAAAGCGCGGCCGAGCGGAAAGTGCCGTAGCTTTCGCCGATCAGGAACTTCGGCGAATTCCAACGCGAGTTCCGAGTGACGTAGGTGTTAATGAACTGCGCCATGGAGTGCACGTCCTGATCGACGCCCCAGAAGTCCTTGTCCTGGGACTTGCCCACGGCGCGGCTGAAGCCCGTGCCGACGGGATCAATAAAAACGAGATCCGCGCGATCCAGGAGCGAATACTGGTTGTCGGAGAGCTGGTATGGCGCCGGAGGTGTGTACATCGCATCAGAAGTGGCCACGCGGCGCGGACCGAAGGCCCCCATTTGAATCCACAGCGAGGATGATCCCGGGCCGCCATTGTACAAAAATGCGAGCGGACGCTGGCTGGCGTCCTTAACGTCGCTCCTGGTGTACGCTTCATAAAACATGAGGGCGGTCGGCTCGTCCTTTTCATTCCGGATCATGATGGTACCCACGGTAGCCTTATAGGCAATTGCTTGGCCTCCGATGTGAGTGGTGTGGTCGGTGACGGAGGTTTCTTCTTTTGGAGGCACCGCGTCGGCTGCGGGTTTGGCATCGGCCGGCTTGGCATCGGGAGTTTGCGCGGCGATGCTTACAGCTTGGCCCAGGCACAACAGAATCGCGCCTGCATACCGGTACAAATCCTTCATCGGTTCACCCCTATCCTGAGAAGTTTGAGCGTCAGCTAGCGGAGTACAATGGCGGCTCCGATTCTAGAGATAGCCACGAGACACGTCAAAAAAAAAGACCGAAGGCCTTCCTGCTGCACGCAAGCCATTGAAAGCAAGGGGAGTCCACCCAATCCACTTTTGCGCACATCCGGTGAGACATTGCTCGTCATCTTATATACGATGGACATAGCATCAATGTTTTCATCCAGGTGATGCTTCGTCCGGTTCCTCCCAGCCGGTCCGACGCACAAAAGCCACCAAGAGACGCCCGATCGACGGATCGAAGGGAGATCGCGCCTGTAATGCAGCTCGAACGCCGCCAGAGCACGCGCATCAAGCTGGACCATCTTGCCTATATAAATCTACCTGCCGCCAATGGTGGCATCGTGTTGGACGTGTCAGAGGGCGGATTGTCTTTCCATTCCGCGGTGCCGATCGAGGCAACCGATGTGGTTCGTTTCCGGCTGGCTGTGGGAACGATCAAGCATCTGGAGGCCACCGCCAGCGTGGCTTGGCTCGATTCCACGAGAAAGTCCGGGGGCTTGCAGTTCACCAGCGTGCCGACGGAAATGCGATGGCAGATTGAGAACTGGGTGCGTGCGGGAAATTCTCCGGCGGCACAAGAGAGCCAACAGAATAAGCCGCCGGAGACCGTAGCGGCGGTCCCTACGGAGTTGCTTGAGGTAATGACGCCCGCGCCGGACCTGATTGCGGAGAGCGCCGAGCAAGTGAAGGCTCAGGCCGCTACAGATGCACTGCTTATGGCTCCCGCAGCTCCGAGTTTAGAGCTAGCGCCGGATGCGTCCGCGACCGGGCTCGACGAGCCATTCACGCTGGGTGGCGGGACGCACGAGCCTAGCGCGGAGACCGGCAAAGAGCCGACCGTGTCGCGGATGTTCACGTTTGGAGTGGCACCGGCGGAAATGAAGGCCGCGGAGCCGAGCCCGATCGCTCCGACCGGATCGGCGCCAGCATTGCGCAATCCCCTTTCCATGTTTCCCGCAGAATCCGGCGAAATCGAACGCGAACCGGTGGCGCGAAAGCATAGCTTCAGCATCGTGGCAGCGATTGTTGTTTTGGCGTGCGTGGTGGCCACGGTTACGCTGAGTTATACCTATCGCGGGGATGCCGGGGCCGGGCTGGTCTGGCTAGGGCAGAAAATTTCTGGGCGAGAAAAAAGCAACGTCCTTAAGAGTGCGCCTTCCGGCTCACCGCCGCCGAATGAGCCAAGTGCGGTTCAGACGCCGGATCAAAATTCGATTCCGGCGGAGGCACCGGCTGTGCCGCCGGCTACCGCTGCCGGCGGCGCTTCTGGAGGGTCCACGACAGGGGCGGCTTCTGGTGGGGCCGCGCCGGCTGGGGCCAGTCTATCCGGGCCCGCTCATATCCCGATGAAGGAATCCCGTGGTGCTGGGCAGGGTACGGAAACCGGAAAGCCGCCATTGAAGGCTGCGCAAGGACAGAGCGCCGAATCGGGCGCAACGCAGGCTGCAGCGAATGGCGCCGCGGCCGATACCTCGGGCGGCGCGGACGGAGATTCCGAACTGGCGCTAGCCAGGAAATATTTGCGGGATGCGCAGAGTCCGGCGGATACGGCGACGGCGGCGCAACTTTTGTGGGTTTCCATCGAGAAAGGCAACACGAACGCGGAAGTAGAACTGGCGGGCCTTTACGCGCGTGGTGAAGGCGTACAGAAAAGTTGCGAGCAGGCGCGGATCTTGTTGACGGCCGCGACCAACAAAGGGAATGCGACCGCGCGGCAGAAGCTGGATGAGTTGAAGACGAATGGGTGCTCGTGACGTGAAGCCCTGGAAGCATGCGGCCGAAAGGCCCCGGGGCACCCGGCGAAATGCTCGCGGGGTGGCGCCAGGCTACAGACGGCAAGGCGAGAGACGACCAGTTCCTATTTAAGTGGTGACGGGATCGCGCTTTTCAGCGTCGATCTTCAAGTCCTTGATGGCTTTTCGCACGACGGAAGCCTGAATTTTCTTCTCGCGCAGCAATTCCTGCAGCGCCGCCAAGGCGATAAAGCGAGCGTCCACCTCAAAGAAATCGCGCAACGATTCGCGGCTTTCGCTGCGTCCGAAGCCATCGGTGCCGAGGGTGGAAAGGCGGCGCGGCATCCACTGGCTAACGGTATTCGGGAGAGCCTTCAGGTAATCGCTAGCAGCGACGAGCACTCCGGGAGCATCGGCAAGGCATTTCGAAACGTACGGCATGCGCGGCTTTTGGCCGGGATGCAGCAAATTCCAGCGTTCGGTCTCGATGCCGTCCATGTAGAGGGCTTTGTAGCTGGTGACGCTCCAGACGTCCGCGGCAACGCCATAATTCTCGAGAATTTCCTGAGCGTGCAAGGCTTCACGAAGAATGGCGCCGCTGCCGAAAAGTTGAGCGTGGAGCTTTGATTTTTTGTTTTGCGACGCGCGCACGCGATACATCCCCTTCAGAATTCCTTCTTCGGCCCCGGCCGGCATCGGCGGCATCACGTAATTTTCGTTCATCACCGTGATGTAGTAGAAAATGCTTTCGCCTTCCTTGTACATGCGGCGGATGCCGTCTTTGATGATGATGGCTATTTCGTAGGCATAGGCAGGATCGTAGGCGAGCAGATTGGGCACGGGCAGCGCGAGCACGTGGCTATTGCCGTCCTGATGCTGCAAACCCTCACCGGCCAGAGTGGTGCGGCCCGAAGTGCCTCCTAAGAGGAAACCGCGGCAGCGCATATCCGCAGCGGCCCAGATGAGGTCCGCAATGCGCTGGAAACCGA
Organism: uncultured Acidobacteriota bacterium; assembly: GCA_963703805.1. GTDB lineage: Bacteria > Acidobacteriota > Terriglobia > Acidiferrales > UBA7541 > DASTCZ01. Next base: position 172,128 of record CAVPFO010000005.1, read on the forward strand.
ACATCGAGTAATAAATAAAAAATGGAATGGTATTGATGCCGTGGGTGGAATAGGCGGTTCCGGCGGCGGTAAAGGACGCCATGGAGCCCGCCTCGGTGATTCCCTCTTCCAGGATCTGCCCATCCTTTGCTTCTTTGTAATAGAGCAGCGTATGGACGTCGACGGGTTCGTAGAGCTGGCCGCGGCTGTTATAAATGCCGACGAGGCGGAACAAGGACTCCATGCCGAACGTGCGGGCTTCGTCGGGCACGATGGGCACGATCAGTTTACCGATTTCCGGATCGCGCAGCATTTTGCGCAGCATCATGACGAAGGCCATGGTGGTGGAAACTTCGCGGCCCTCACTGCCCCCAGCGAATTCCGCGAATAATTCGTCGTGATCGGCGACGATCGGTTTCGAGCGAGCGCGGCGCTGCGGAACGTAACCCCCGAGCGCATGACGGCGCTCCTGCAAATACTGAATTTCCGGGCTATCGTCGGGGGGCCGATAGAACGGAGTTTCCGCGATCTGATCGTCGTTGACGGGAATGTTGAAGCGAGTGCGGAACTCGCGCAGCTCGTCTTCGTTGAGCTTCTTCTGCTGGTGCGTGATATTGCGGCCTTCGCCGGCTTCGCCCAAGCCGTAGCCTTTGATCGTGCGGGCGAGGATCACCGTGGGTGCGCCCCTGTGCTCGGTGGCAGCTTTGTAGGCCGCATAGACTTTACGCGGATCGTGACCGCCGAGACGCAGTTTGCGGAATTGATCGTCGGAGATATTTTTGGCCAGATCGAGAAGCCGGGGATCGGAACCGAAGTATTGCTGGCGGATGTAGGCGCCCGATTCGACGACGAGCTTCTGGAATTCGCCATCGAGCATTTCGCCCATGCGCTTGACGAGCAACCCATCCGGATCGCGATCGAGCAGCGGATCCCAATCGCTGCCCCAAAGGACCTTGATCACATTCCAGCCGGCGCCACGGAAGGCGGCTTCGAGTTCCTGCACGATCTTGCCGTTGCCACGGACCGGACCATCGAGCCGCTGCAGGTTGCAATTGACGACGAAGATCAAGTTGTCCAGATTTTCACGTGAAGCAAGCGTGATGGCGCCGAGAGCTTCGGGCTCGTCCGTTTCGCCATCTCCCAGAAACGCCCAGACCTTGGCGTTCGTGGCGGGCTTTAGGCCACGCGCTTCGAGATAGCGGTTGAAGCGCGCCTGATAGATGGCGGAGATGGGCCCCAGACCCATCGAGACCGTAGGAAATTCCCAGAAATCCGGCATCAACCAGGGGTGTGGGTAGGAGGAAAGTCCGCCGCCGGGCTTGAGCTCGCGGCGAAAATTCTCGAGCTGCTGCACGGAGAGGCGCCCTTCGAGAAAAGCACGTGCATAAATGCCAGGAGAGGCGTGGCCCTGGAAATATACGATGTCGCCCTCAAATTCCTGCGTGCGAGCGCGGAAAAAGTGGTTGAAGCCAACTTCGAAGAGAGTGGCAGCCGAGGCGTACGTGGAAATGTGGCCGCCGATGCCGTGTTCTTCGCGGTTGGCGCGGACGACCATGGCCAACGCGTTCCAACGCAGAAAGCTCTTGATGCGCCGCTCAATTTCCTGGTCGCCAGGGAATTCAGGCTGCTGGGAAACGTGAATCGAATTTACGTATGGAGTGTTCGCCGTAAACGGAACGCGAATGCCGGTGACCTGCGCGTGGGTGCGAAGCTGGGAGAGAATGCGGCTGGCCGTTTGCACGCCGCCGCCGTGGACCACCGAATCGAGCGACTCGAGCCACTCGCGAACTTCCTGCTCATCATCCCTGACCTTATCCACGCCGGAACCATTTGTTCGTGCCATGTATTTCGTGCCTCTCGTCCTGGTACTGAAAAATGCGAGCCCACCCTGCTATGAATTCGATATCGTCGATACTTACAATATACCGCAGTCCGCAGCGGAGCGGTGGGGCTTTGCGCGGCCGCCGATGCGTTTATGGTGTGGGATGCGGCTTATTCGTCTAAGGTTCGGGCGGAAAATTCGGCCGGTTCCCCCTCTTGGACCAGGAAACTGAGCTCGATCGGCTTGCAGCAGACTTCGCAGTCTTCAACATAGCGCTGCTGGCTCGCCGAAAGGTCGAGCACCATGGAAATTTCCTCGCCGCAATAGGGGCAGGTAAACGAATATTCCATCGGGAACAAGCTACCGCAGAAGCAGTTCGTGCGGCAACGGCGTGCAGCCCCGAAGGTATCAGCGGGCCGGGCACACTTGACCGGCAGGGCCGCAGGGCGCACCATGATTGTTTCCGCATTGCTCGCCACACCTGATCGAATAGCGGGCCACGGAGTCACCATCAGGAGCTTCGGGAATGGCTACGGCAACCCCTTCGGCGCAAAGAGCGCGTAACTTCATAAATGGCAAGTGGGTAGATTCGCGCCACGACCATTATGTTGAGCGGAGGAACCCCGCCAATCTGGATGAGGTGGTGGCCACCACACCGCTCTCGACACGCGAGGAGTTGCGCGAGGCGGTGGCAGCGGCCAAAAGCGCGTTTCCTGGTTGGCGAGATACGCCGGCCCCCATTCGCGGGCGCGTGCTCTCGCGCGCGGCCACGCTAATGGAACAGCAAAAGGAAGATTTGGCACGGCTGCTGACCCGCGAAGAAGGCAAGACGTTCCGTGAATCGCTGGGCGAAGTGCAGAAGTCCGTCAATATCCTCGAGTTTATGGCGGGGGAGGCGCGGCGCATGGGAGGAGAAACCCTGCCGAGTGAATTGCCGCGCAATTTCGCCTACACGATCAAGCAGCCAGTGGGGGTGATCGGCGCGATCACGCCGTGGAATTTTCCGGTGTCCATACCGGTGTGGAAGCTGGCTCCGGCGCTGGTGGCGGGCAATACGGCAGTGTTGAAGCCGGCGGAATTGACGCCCCTGACGGCCTGCGCCGTGGTGCGCATTTTTGAGGAAGCGGGCGCGCCTGCCGGAGTGCTAAACATGGTGCTGGGAGCGGGCGAGGAGATCGGAGACGAGATGGTGAGCCATCCGGATGTGAGGGCGATCTCTTTTACGGGATCGAACGCCGTGGGCACTGCGATTTATTCCGCTGGAGCGCGGCTCGCGAAGAAGTGCCAGTGTGAAATGGGTGGTAAGAATCCGGTGATCGTGCTGGAGGACGCGGATCTGCCGCTGGCAGTGGAGGCGGCGGTGTTTGGGGCGTTTGGTTCGGCCGGCCAGCGGTGCACGGCCACGAGCCGCGTGATCGTGGAAGAGTCGGTGGCGGACCCCTTCGTAACGATGCTGGTGGACCGGGCGCGCATGCTGAAGGTGGGCGACGGCCTGGCGTACGGAATCGATGTCGGCCCGGTGGTGGACGAGAACCAATTAGAAACGGTGCTGCGCTATCTGGAAATCGGCAAGGGTGAAGGGCGCCTGTTGCTAGGGGGCGGGCAGCTCAAGGGGCACGGTTATGATAAAGGGCATTTTGTGGCGCCGACCGTCTTCGACCATGTTTCCGCGGAGAGCACGATTGCGCAGGAAGAGATTTTCGGGCCAGTGCTCTCGATCATTCGCGTGGAGAATTTTGAAGAAGCGCTGAAAGTGGCAAATTCGGTGCGCTATGGACTTTCCAGTTCGATCTATACAAACGACGCTGTGCGCATGTTTGATTTTATCGACCGTATCGAGACCGGCATCACGCATGTGAATTCGCCGACGGTAGGAGGCGAGGCGCAGCTTCCCTTCGGCGGGATGAAAGCGACGGGGATCGGCATGCGCGAGATGGGGCGAGAAGCGATCGATTTTTATACGGAAGTGAAGGCCGTCTACATTGACTATACCGGACAGAAGCGGCAGACGAATATCTACTAACGGAATTTTGCGGCGGTCGCCCGCGCGATGCCAGGCACGGCGGTTCGGCCCCGCCGCGTTCGTGATGCTGACGCTCCTCACGAGCGGCGCCGCGTGCGCGTCGGGCAAAACCGTCTGGAAACCTGTGGAGGCGATCCTGCGCGTGGACGACCGGCCGCCGAAGGATTGGAATATGTTCCGCGGCGACAGAAAGAGCGATGTGCTATTGCTGCAGTTCGGGGCGCGATATCTGCTGCTGGATACAAAGAAACATGAAGTGCGCGAGATCGATCCAGCATCGGTAACACGAAGTAAGGAGACATTGGTGAATGCGGGCGGGGAAAAGGACGGAAAGCCCATTCCCAGCAGCGCCTGGAGCGTGCGCGACGTGGGAGCGGCGCGGCGCATCCTTTTCAGGCTGGATGCGGAAAACCACAGTTTCACGATTGAATTGCCGCAGTGGATCAATCGCGCCGTCACGTATTGAGTAAATCTGCAGGGCCAGAGAAGCGGCTCCAATGCAACTTGTTGCTATCGTGCCGATGCGGATTGCGAGGGTTCACACAATGGGCAGCGGCGCGGACGGCGGATGATCATGGCGTCGCGTGGGAACACCGTGGCAAGCGTCCAATCAATAGCTACTTCCACCTGCTTTTTCAGGCCGACAATCTTGAAAAGATGCACGGCGTTCCAGAAAAGCCAAGCCAGGTAGCCACTGAAACGAATCTTGCCGATATTAACCACGGCGTAGTTCATACCCAACGAAACAAGCATACCTTCGGAGACATAGCGATACCCTTCGAGCGCTTCGCCACGCGTCAGGTGAATCAGATTGCGCGCAGCCAAGCTTCCCTGCTCGATGGCCACTGGCGCGACAAACGGCGCTCCGGGGGCGTTCGCTGCGGCGGCGGCATCGCCGGCGATAAAGACTTCCGGGTGACCTTCGAGCTGCAGGAATTCATTCACGATGGCACGCCCGGCCCGATCGTGCGGGCCGGGAAGCGATTCAACCAATTGATGCGCGCGAACACCGGCAGACCAGACGACCGTCGGCGACGAGATGAATTCGCCGCCACGAATCTCGACGCCATCGGGCGCGCAGCGGACCACCGGAGAATTCGTGCGCACTTCGATGCCTTTTCGCTTTAACAACCGCGCGGAATGTTCTGCCAGCTTCGGGTGCACTCCGCGCAATATTTCCGCCGTAGCTTCGAGGACGACCAGTCGAATATCCTCCGCGGCGATTCCGCGGTAGCGATCGACCACATAGCCGAATAAAAAGTCATGCAACTCGGTGACAATTTCGACCCCTGTGTAACCGCCGCCGGCAATTACGAAGGTGAGCAAGCGGCGGCGAGCTTGCGCGTCCACCGTGTGATCGGCGTGTTCGCAAAGGTCCAGAACGCGCTCACGCAGGACAACGGCGTCTTCGAGCGACTTGAAATCCCAGGTATTTTCCCGGGCCCCGGGGATATTGAAGTAATTGGTTTGGCTGCCGGGAGCAACGACGAGGTAATCGTAAGGCAGACTGACTTCCGAAGTTTCGACGATGCGCCTTTCTACGTCAATTGCACGAAGATCGGAGCGGAGAAATCTGAAGGGATGCTTGCCACGAATGTCACGGATCGATTGCGCAATGTGGCGCGGATCGACGCGGCTCGAAGCGATTTGCGGCAACAGTGGCGTGAAAAGAAAGTAGTTCTGGTTGCCGACGAGGAGAACCTCCAGCGCATTGGCTCCGCGGGCGGCATGCGCGAGCGCGGTGGCCGCGTGGATGCCGGCGAAACCGCAGCCAAGGATCACGACCCGCTTGGCCATAATTCACAGTACCACACGAAACGCCAGTTCATGTAACGGGGCAAGTTTTGGGACTGGAAATGCGACTGAGTTTAGGACATGAGCGCCGACGCGCGGGCCTTGGCGGCGTCAAATGCGCGCTCGGCGCCCCATCCGAGGAGCCCTTTTGAGCGATGCTGGACCACGAAATCGAATTGGGAACTCTCGGTACGTGTATCCGCCACGATTTCTAACCTGAATTCTCCCTGGCAAACGTAGAGGCTGCTGTGACGCGATCCCGGCGCGGCTTCGCGGAGGGAAAGCTGGTGGGCATCAAGGACGGACTGCAGCACGTCCGCGGGAAATTCCGTAATCGGATATTGGCACATACCGATTGCCGGTCGCTCCGGATAGTAGGCTTCGACGAGCTTCTCGTAACCGACCACCTGGTCGCATTCTTGGCGGCCTTTCGCGGCCCAGGAAAGCTCGCCCGCACTGCGGAATGCGGTGAAGCCGCGGCGCACCGACGTCTCGATGGCCTGCTCAAGCAGCTTCATCATCGCATCGGGTTCGAACTTTCCCGTTTGGAAATAGACGCCCTCCGCCAGGTGAAGTTCAAGCGCGCCGCGCCTGATCTCGTTATCCGTATCAATCCCGAGAAACCGTAGATCGTATAGGAGCTTTTTCGCCACGTGGGGTTTTTGCACGCAGAAACAACGCTCGCCCTTGCGGAGACCTTCCGCGACATAAGGCGTAAGAACGCTTAGCAGGTGCTCCTCATCCCGGTAGAAAACGCAGACATGATTGCCGCGCTCAAAGCGAAAAAAAGAAGCGTGAGTGTCAGGCTTCATCGTGGCTTCCCGCTCGGGAAATATTATCGCGCGACTGCAGCGAAAAAGGCCATGGCCCTGCGTCCGGCACGTTCCATGGGCAAACGGCGCTCTGGCAGGCCATAGTATCAACGCACGGGGTGCGAATCGTCACGATATACACCGAAAACCCAAGGGATGCCGAGAATGCCTGGCTGTATGCGGACAATTACGTAATCGCCTGGCCGGAAACGGGTGAAGTCTATGCTATCCACCGGAACGCGCTCGTAACCGTGGCGGTCGCGCCAGGAGGTGACGACGAGACGCCGCGAGCGCAGCAGCAGTCCGGGCATTGAGAATTTGCTCACCACTCGGGCAGGTTGCTGCAGCGGCGGAGCGGTATCAAATTTGCCATTTAGGAATAGAAGGGCGGCAAAAATCCAGGGAAGCGGAACCAACCCGTAAAAAACGCGCTTTAGCGGTTCGACGTAACCGCCGCTTCGAGCGCGGTAGTCCACGAAGAAAACAAGTCCAAGCGCGCCAAAGAACAGGATGCCAACGAAGATCCAGATCATGTCGAGATCAACAGCCGGAAAGGCCTGGCTGGCGAAGACGAACAGCAAGCCGCCGACGAGGAGCCAGCCGGTGCGCCGCACCAGGTTGCGGCGGAGAAGAAGCTGCGCAGCTATGGAAGTGAGCCCGCACTCCGGGCACTGATCCGATTCGCGTTCAGCGCCGCAATCCTGACAATACGTCATGGACGGGCGGCGAGCCGGGCAGCCAGGGACTCAATCAAGGCAACGAGCAGCAGGCGCGCATCGTCGTTGCTGGGCGCGATCTGCACACCCATACCGATACCGGGTTCGATGCGCCGCACCACACAATCGAGCAAGATCGGGCTTTCTGCGAGCAACTTGGCAGCAAAGCGAGCGTTCAGCCAGAGAGGTTCGGGTGTAGCGATGAAAAGTCCGGAGATTCCGATATCGCGGCCCTGCCCCTTGAGCGTAGCCGAGCCCCACTCGATTTCAACATCCAAATCCACAGGATAGCGGGGTGCGGTTCGCCGTTCGGCACCCTGTTTACCGGAGCGATCTTGGTCTGGGCTCAAGTGATTGGTTTTCCCCCAGCGATGCTAATGGCCGCGTGTGAACGTGTCAACCGGAGGCTTGGATACGTGCAGGAGAACACTATTGGCAAGCCTGTGAATGTGGAACTCCCCGGAATTGGAGGGAGCAGCGTATAATTCCGGCATGAATCTTGTGGAGTTTTTCGCCAGTCAGAAGAAGGCGGGACGAGAACGCACGCGCCAAGTCACTTCCCTGCTTCGCGAAGAGCATATGACCTGGCGGCCGGTTCCCGGCGCTCTCCCGATTGGCGAAATGCTGCGGCACATGTGGGTCTCCGAAGAAGGCGTAAGGAGGGTGGCGATCGACGGAGATTTTGCGTATTACGAAAAGCGAATCCCCGGCGGGCTGGAAGCGGTGGTCGGTAAGCCGCGAACGCTGGCAGAAGAACTGAAGGACCTTGATCGGGTGCATGCGGAGACGCTCGACGCAGTAGCCCGCTTTCCGCTCGAGCGTTGGGAAGAGGAACGCGTGCAGGAAGCGCTCGGCTTTCGGCGCAAGGCCGGCGTAATTCTCTTTGGCATCAACGAACACGAGATACACCATCGTGCGCAACTGATGACATACTTGCGCATGCTGGGCGCCCCGGCGCCGGAGCCTTTCGCAAAGCGCTAATCGCGGGCCGCGCCTGAATGCCTGGCGATTTCGTGCGCGACATGCCTTCGTAGCGAACCCGACAGATTGGGCTGCGAAGCAAGCGTCCGCAGCTCCTGGAATGAGAGCTGGGCGAGAAACGGCACCGCAGTCTCAAGCGGAAGCTGTGGGTGGCGAAGCAGCGCCAGGCGAACGGTTGGGCGCGAAGACCAGCGCGCATCGCGGGCAATTGCCGGGACGACGGCGGCGCCAAGCCTCTCGCGCGCGAGCGTTTTGAGCAATTGCGCTTCGGTGAGGCGCGGGTTCTGCAGCACGGGCGGTACGACCTTACGATTCCCTTCGATTAACAAAGCGCCGAGCACGCGGGCGGACGCCTGGCGCGCCAAGGCGATCTTCTGTCCCAAAGGCAACTGAGGCAGTTGCAGGATCAACTGTTCCTCCGCGGCCCTACGGACATCCGCAGCAGTTGCGGGAGCATTGGCCAGCTTCACCAAATCCATCAGGTAAATATCGCGGAGCAATCGTGGCAGGGCCGGGCGGGGCGAGTTCGCGTAGAACACAATGGCGCGCTTTACTGCATAGCTCCGGAGCCAGTCGCGGCGCCTCACGATTTCATCGAGAATCGTGCCGGGAAGATCTGGTCTGGCTAGCAGCGCGAGGAGGCCTTCTTCTTCGAGACGCGGGTCGTTCAGGAGCGCGGGAAGATCCACGAGAGGAGCGAGTGCCAAGGACACAACAAATGGATTCGCTGATGGCGGCAACTCCTGGCCGGCGAGGTGCGCGTCCGAATCGTTGGGGGTTGTGGTCATAGTTGATGAGCCAAGTGGATCGCCATGCGGGCGGCTGCCAATGCCGGGGAAATCGTCAGTGGACCGATCTGCGCGCGCGCGCAAACATGAGAGATCAGGCGCTCCACGCGGCGGTCGAGCAAAATTGTGCGGCGAAAAACACCCCCGGTGCGGCTCAAAACAAACCTTTCATCCTTTAGGCCGAGCTTCCCTACTACAGCCAAAGCAAGCTTGGCAAGATCCACTGCGGCGCGCGACAAGATGCTCCGCGAGGCCAAATCGCCTTTATCGGCACAGGCCACAACAATCGGGAACAACCGCGGAAACACGGCTTCAGGACCAGTTGCAATCTTCGGGGCGACCTCGGCCCAACCTTTACAGTCCAACGCCTTGAGGATGTGTTGCGTAAGCGAAGTAGGCGGACCATCTCCATCGGAGGCCAAGGCGGCAGCTTGGGCAGCACGGCGGCCAATTTCATAGGCGCTGCCCGGGTCGCCCACCCATGGACCGTACCCGCCAGCGCGGGCAGCCTCGCCGCGCCCATTGCGGCCGATGGCAATCGAGCCGGTGCCGGCAATCAGCACTACGGCGGGACCGGTGGTAGCGGCTGCGGACAAGGCAGCCTCCGCATCCGTGATCACGCGAACCGTAGCTTGCGGCCACATCTCCACCAGCGACCCGGCGACGCGTGCCGCGACCGCCGGGCCCGCGGTTCCTGCTAAGCCGGCGCAAACTCCGGCTACCGATCCGCGCCCGGTGCCGGCCGTGTGAATCGCCTGGGAAGCTGAGGTTTCGAGCGCAGAAATAGCAGACTCGTAGGCAACGCGCAATGGATTCGAGGGGCCCGCGGCGCCGCGCCCAATCATCTTGCCGGAGGCGTCCACCGCGACGCAGTCTGTCTTAGTGCCGCCACCGTCGAAACCGATGTAGATATTCGCGTTTGGCATTTCACTTCGACCGCGTGCGAGCGCTCCACATTTCACCTGAGCACGCCCTGCTATCTTGCATGAAAACCGCGCTAAGTTTTAGGAGCGGTCTTGACGCGGTTTCCGTCCGGCCACTATCATCGCGCCACCGCCGCGATGCATTTGGCCCCCATCGATCTGATTCTTCTCATTGCCTATCTGGCGGGCATCACGATATTCGGCATTCGATTCCGCCGCGAGCAGCATAGTATCCGCGATTATTTTCTCGGCGGCCGCACGGCGCCTTGGTGGGCGCTGACGCTATCAATCGTGGCGACCGAAACCTCCACGCTTACGATCATCGGCACGCCCGCGCTGGCGTATGCCGGGAACGCCACGTTCCTTCAACTGGTTTTCGGCTATGTGGTGGGGCGAATTATTCTGGCGGCCGTTTTTATTCCGAGGTTTTTTCGCGGCGAGTTTTATACCGCTTATCAACTGATTGAAAAACGTTTCGGCGCGCGTGTGAAGTCCGCCGCAGCGCTGACCTTTCTGGTGACGCGAGCGTTGGCGGAGGGCGTGCGGATCGCCGCGGTGGCGACGGTGGTGCACATCGCGTTTGGCACCGGCGGACGCACTTCGGTGATCGTGATCCTGCTGGTGACGCTCGTGTACACGTGGGAAGGCGGGATGAAAGCAGTTATCTGGACGGATGTGATCCAGACGATTATTTACCTGGGCGGATCGGCAGCGGCTTTCTTTTTGCTGCTCCACCGTATCCCGGGCGGCTGGAGTGAGATTTCCGCGGTGGCCGCTGCGGCGGGAAATAAGTTACAAGTGTGGGATTTTCACTTCAGTCTTACGAACGCCGCGCATACGTATGGATTCTGGGCCGGAGTGATTGGCGGCACGTTCCTAACGATGGCGAGCCACGGCACAGACCAGACCATCGTGCAGCGGTTGCTGGCTGCGCGCTCGCAGCGGCAGAGCCAGGCGGCATTGTTGGGTAGCGCCGCCGTGGTTCTTGTGCAATTTGGCTTGTTCCTCGTGCTGGGCGTGATGCTCTTCGTGTACAACGGCGCGCCACATATTGTGCCCGGGCAAAGTTACGACGCGGTGTTCCCTACCTTCATCGTCACCGCTATGCCGACCGGATTGCGAGGGTTGGTACTGGCGGCCATTTTTGCCGTCGCGATGTCCAACGCGAGCGGATCGCTGAATTCAATGGCGGCTTCGAGCGTGGTGGATTTTCGCTCGCTGCGCGGCTTGGATTCCACCGATCCGTCACGGCTGCTGCGCCTCTCCCGCTGGATGACGCTGGGGTGGGGCGCAGTGCTGCTGGTCTTGGGCACGAGGAACTGGGGCCCGCTGCTGGTGGCGGGGCTGAAGATCGCTTCCGTGACGTTTGGAAGCTTGTTGGGCCTCTTCCTGCTGGGGTTCTACAACCGGCGAGCAACGCCCAAAGGCGCGCTGGTGGGGATGGCCGCTGGGCTTGCGGTGATGCTTTACGTGATACTTTTCACGAACCTTCTGTGGACGTGGTACGTGCTGGTCGGCACACTGGTGACGATGGCAGCCGGCTCGCTGGCAAGCTTGCTCGAGCGCAGCGATCCGCAGCGCGCCGAACCGGTTGGTTAGTCAGCACTCCCTTATGGCGCAGACAAAACAACGGCTCGATTTGGTGCGGGGACTCGGCGCGTCGGCCTCCATAGCCATCGTTGTGGGCACGATGATCGGCACCGGCATTTTTTTGAAGCCGAGCGAAATGGCGCGCGACGCCGGGTCCGTGGGCATCGTCTACGCGGCTTGGATTGTGGGCGGAGTGCTGTCGCTTTTTGGCGCGCTGGCCTATGCGGAACTTGGCGCGGCGATTCCAGAGGCTGGCGGCGAGTACGCTTATCTGAGCCGGAGCTTTAATCCGGCCACGGGATTCCTGTTTGGCTGGACGCATTCGATCGTGGCGCGGCCGGCGTCCGCAGCCTCGATTGCGGCCGGGCTGATGCGGTTCTGCGCGTTTCTGATACCGGCGGTCGCGGCGCCGTTGTGGGTCTTCGACGGGAATTACCATTTTATTGGGCAGGCGCGCCATTTTCATTTTGAGTTCACCTGGATGCAGCCGCTGGCGGTGGTTGCTCTCTTTGCTGTAAGTGGCGTCAACTATCTGGGCGTGAAGTTTGGGGGGCGCGTGCAGGTGGTGCTGACGGTGATCAAAGTAGGCGCCGTGATCTCCATTGTTGTCGCGGGATTTTATTTTTCGCGCGGGGGCGGCACGCCATTTCATCCGTTATTTTCGGGCCGACCCGGCATGGGCACGCTCGGTGCATTTTTGGCGGCGATGGGTGCGGCTCTTTGGGCGTATGACGGCTGGGAAGACCTGAACCTGGTCGGCAGCGAAGTACAAAACCCAGAGAAGAATTTTCACCGCGCGCTGGTGGGTGGGGTGGTAATCGTCGCGGTGATCTACTTGTTTTTCAACGCGGTGTGTTTTTACGTGCTGCCATTTGCGGCGGTCGCCGGCTCGCAGCACGTGGCTTCCGATGTGATGGCGCGGTTCGCGGGAAGCAAAGCAGCCGAGTGGGTCACTCTGGCGATGATCGTTTCCGCGCTGGGCTCGCTGAACTCCTCGATCCTGAGCGGGGCCCGTGTGGATTATGCGATGGCGCGCGACGGTATCTTTTTTCGAATGGCCGGCGGAATCCATCCGAACTTTCGAACGCCGGGCGGTGCGCTGCTCTTTCAGGCCATTCTCGCGAGCATCATGGCGCTTTCCGGCACGTTCGAAGACCTGACTTCCCTTTTCATTTTTGCGGGGTGGATTTTTTATGGGTTGGCGACGGTGGGGCTTTTCCGGCTGCGCTACAAGGAACCTGGCTTGAAGCGTCCGTATCGGTGCTGGGGCTATCCCTGGGTTCCGGGACTCTTCGTATTGGGCGCGGCGGCATTAACGATCAATTTGTGGCTGGACCGGCCACTCCGCTGCTCGATTGGGCTGGCGTTAATGTTTAGCGGGCTGATTTTTTACCGGTACTGGCGGAGAAAGCTGAGCGTGGCGTCAGCTGGAAATTAGGCCGAGACCCGTGAGATTTGGGGCAGAGCGTGAAGCGAGCCTTCGGGGATCGCGATTTTGAGTTCCGGATGGATTGCGCGGGCTAAGATGGCAACGCCTTCCGCCAAGCGAGGACCAGGGCGCGAGAGGTAGCTGTTTGCGTCAACAGCAAAGACCCTTCCCGCGCGCACCGCGGGTAACTCTGCCCAGATCGCGGGTAGTTCGAGGCGGGCAAACTCCGCGCTGGCCTGTTCGCAATCGAAACCGCATGGCGAGATCAGAATTACCTCGGGCTTCGCATCGGCGACCTGCTGCCAATCGATTCTAAACGACGGCTTGCCTTGCGCGCCGAGCACGTCCCTCCCTCCTGCTAACGAAGCCATCTCGGGTACCCAATGGCCGCCACAATAGGGCGGGTCGAGCCACTCCAGGCAGGCCACTCGCGGACGCCCTGAGCGTTGTGTAAGCGGCTCGACCGCCTTGACAACTTCCGAGATCCTGCTTTGGCATTCGCACACAAGTTTCTCTGCCTCTGAGACACGCCCGGTTGCAGTTCCGACAGTGCGAACGTCGTCCCACACGTCTTCGAGCGTATGTGGATTGAGGGAGATGATCTGGGGCATGCGCGGGAGGCCGTTCAGCGCGGCGGCCAAATCGTCGGGCGAGGCCGCACAGACGTGGCACAACTCCTGCGTGAGGATGATGTCAGGGTCAATCTCGCGGAGGGCTTCGGCATCGACGCTATAGATGCTTTCGCCACGCTCGGTAAATTCGCGAACCAGGCGATCGATTTCGGACGAGCTGGCGCCAACCGGCAAACGCGAATGGACCACGACGCGCTTTTGGCGCGCCTCCGACGGGAAGTCACATTCATGGCTGACGCCGCAGATCGAATCGCCCAGCCCGAGCGCGAAGGCAATCTCCGTAGATGATGGCAGCAGAGAACAAATGCGCATCGCGGTTAGCGTAACACACGAGCCGGGCACGTAACAGAAACGGTGAAGGCGGTTATGTCGCGGAGCTTTTCAGCGATAGAGCAGATACTTGGCGCGGATCGCCAGGAAAGACCGCAGCTCAGGGTCTTCTTCGCCCATGATTCGTGCGGGTGCATCCCCATGCTGCAAGCGCGCGATCACCGCCGCATTTCCCACCAGCGTGATCATTTTTTCGAAATGAAAATGGTCCGGGTAGAGTTTCGCCAGCGCTGCCGCAATCTCGAGACCCATTAACATTGAGTTTACGGACGCCCGGTCGGTGACCACCAGGGCTGCGCCCTCGCACAGTTCGCCCTTGTGCAAGGCAGAATCGGGGGTGAAGGTCACCGGCACAAAGCGAACGCCCGGGACGAAGCGGCGGTTCATATAATCCGCAAATTCGGTGGCATGGATCCAGGGCGCGCCAAAAAGTTCGAACGGAGTGGCCGTGCCGCGACCGGTGGAAACATCCGCGTCCTGCAGAATGTCAATACCCGGGTAAACGATGGCAGCGTTGAGCGAGCGCAGATTCGGCGATGGCGCGATCCAAGGCAGCCCCGTGTCCTCGTAGAACTGGCTGCGGCGCCAGTTGCGCATCTGAATCACGTGCAAATCGCAGTTGATGTGATTTTCGGCGTTGAACATGCGCGCCATTTCGCCCGTGGTCATACCAATTCGTACCGGCATCGGAAAATAGCCGACGAAGCTTAGCTTGTCACGATCGAGAACGGGCCCTTCGATCGCGTCTCCTCCAAGGGGATCGGGCCGGTCGAGCACATAGAACGCGATGTGATGATGCGCGGCAGCCTCCATCGCGTAACCCATTGTGGTCAGGTAAGTGTAGAAGCGCACGCCGGCATCCTGAATATCGTAAACGAGGGTGTCGATCCCTTGGAGCATGTCGTCTGTGGGACGGCGCGTTTGGCCGTAGAGGCTGTAGATTGGCAGGCCAGTGGCAGCGTCCGTGGAAGAAGCCACATTTTCGTCCAGCATGCCGCGAATGCCGTGTTCGGGACTAAAAAGCGCGACGAGCTTGACGTTGGGCGCGCGCACAAGCAGATCGATGGTGCTACGGCCTTGGCGATCTTTTCCCGTTTGATTGGTGATGAGTCCGATGCGCTTGCCCGCCAACGATGCGAAGTTTCCCGCTTCCAGCACGTCAATGCCGGTGAGCGTTTCACCGGGCGCGGAAACACCCGCTTCGTTGTACGGGCGATCCGCCGCGCTGACGTCGCGCTCGATAGCCGATGTCTGATGCGAAGTATCCCCGATGTTCAGCGCGGCTGCGACGGTGGTGGCCACTTTGGCCCGCAGGCTCGACGTCGCGGGTCGCGGATAGGGATGTACGCTGTTGGCAAGCAGGATGATGTACGTGCCGCTCGCGGGATCGAGCCAGACCGAGGTGCCGGTAAAGCCGGTGTGGCCAAAAGAAGTGAGACCAAAAAGATCGCCGCGCGGCGCGGAATAGGCCGAATCGATGTCCCAGCCGAGGCCACGCTGCGAAGGCACCCAGGGCGGCTGTTGCGGCGTCGTCATCTTGTGAACCGTGGCCGCAGCGAAGATGCGTTTGCCGTTGGGTGCTACTCCACCGTTAAGGATCATGCGGCAGTAAATCGCCAGGTCGTCGGCCGTAGAGAAAAGCCCGGCGTGGCCCGCGACGCCGCCCATTTGCCGGGCGCGCGGATCGTGGACGACTCCTCGCAGCACCCGCCCCCTGCCCGAACCCGGCTTTGCGCCTAGAGGCAGATCGATCTCTTCGGTGGGCGCGATGCCCGTAATCCAGTCCGCAGGCGGCAGGAAGCGCGTGTGGCTCATACCGAGCGGCGCGTAAATTTCACGCGCGGCGAATTCGTTGAGCGCCAAACCGGAGACGCGATGGACGATTTCGCCCAGCAGAATGAAGTTGGTGTCGCTGTAAAGAAAGCGCGCGCCCGGCGGGGCGGTGAGCGGCTCGGCGTAAATCTCGCCAAGAAGCGGGGCGACGCCGGACCATCCAGCCGGAATCTTGGAGTCGTCCGGATCGGGAGCGAATCCCGACGTGTGCGTCATCAGATGGCGGATGGTGATTTGATTCTTCTCGGCGGTGGCGCCTTCGGTGCCGAGCTCCGGGATGTAGCGCACGGCCGTGTCGTTCAAGCGAATCTTCCCAGCTTCGACAAGTTTCATGATCGAAGCGGTGCTAGCAAAGATCTTGGTGAGCGAGGCAAGATCGAAGATGGTGTCCACGGTCATAGGCTCGCGTTGCGGAAGTAACGATCGCGAACCGTAGGCCTTCCTCCACAGAATGCGATCGCGCTGGCCAACGAGGAGAACGGCGCCAGGAATTTGGTCCGCATCCACGGCGCTGTTTACGACGGCATCGAGGGCCGCGAGCCGGGAATCGTTCGCGGAACGAGACGATGCCTGATGCGGTGCTGTGCGCAATCGGCCTGGCGCCTGCTGCGCTGAATCGTTGCCAACTTTGGCCGCAAGCACTTGTCCGGGCGCGCACAAGATCGCCACAGCCAGAACACACGAAAGGGTGCGCTGGGCGGCTGGAAGCAAATCAGCGAGGCCGACCCTGTTGATCGACCGGATCGCAGCTCGAATCGCTGTTAATCGCCGGTGTGCGTGCAACCGGACGTTTCGTTGAGTGCGCATAAGCCGTGTGCTATATACAGCCGAGCGATGCAAGCGTCAACCTTGCCGCGCGCGGCGCCACAGAACGTAACCGGCGCAATTTTTCCGAGTAGTGCGCCGACAGATGCCAAAAACCCGACAATCACGCAAAACGCCAGCAAAGATAAGGGCGCGCTCCGATGCCGAACGCTGGGTCCAGCGTACGTTGGCCGGAATGTCTCTCGAGGAAAAGCTCGGGCAATTGCTGGTGGTGAATTTCTTTGGCGGGTTTACATCCGGGGATAGCGAAGAGTTCCGCCGACTTTCGCGAGCGGTGGAAGAGCATCATATCGGCGGGCTGATGCTGGCGACGCGGATTTCGCCACTGGGCCTCGAGCGCAGTCAGGTATACCCGACAGCGATCCTGGCCAACGAACTGCAGCGGCGGGCGCAGGTTCCGTTGATCGTTGCCGCGGATTTCGAACGGGGCACCGCTATGCGCCTGGCGGAGGGAACGTCATTCCCGCAGGCCATGGGCGTTGCCGCTACCGGCCGGCCCGAGGATGCTTACGAAGTGGGACGTATCTCAGCGATTGAGGCGCGCGCAGTTGGAGTTCACTGGATTTTTGCGCCGAGCGCGGACATCAACAGCAATCCCGCAAATCCTATTATCAACACGCGATCGTTTGGCGAGGATCCGGAGCGTGTGGCGAAATTTGTCACCGCCTTTGTGCGTGGCGTGCAGGAAAACGGCGCGCTGGCGACGGTAAAGCACTTTCCGGGGCACGGCGATACGAGTGTGGATTCGCACCTGGACCTGCCGGTAAGCCACACAACTCGCGAGCGGCTTGAAAATATAGAACTGCTGCCGTTCCGCGCGGCGCTGAAGGCCGGCGTTGGCTCGGTGATGACAGGTCACTTGGCCGTGCCGGCGCTTGAGCCCGATCGAGACTTACCCGCGACACTTTCGCCCCGCATTGTCGCGGGGCTGTTGCGAGAAGAGCTTGGCTTTGCCGGGCTGGTCGTCACCGATGCGATGGACATGGCGGGAGTGACGGCACGCTATCCGGTCGGCGAGGCTGCCGTTTGCGCGATCGCCGCGGGCGTGGACGTCGTGTTGATTCCCCCTTCCCCAAAGGCGGTTTTGGCCGGACTGCGTGACGCCGTGGAATCGGACCGATTGCCGATCGCGAGGGTGAATCAGGCGGCTAGCCAAGTGCTACGCGCGAAAGCTGCGCTCGGCTTGCATAAGCAACGGCTTGTCGACGTGCAAAATATCCAACGCGTGGTCGGCCAGCCCGATTTCAAGCGTGCCGCCAAGGACATCGCGGCCCGCGGCATTACGCTGCTGCGGAATGCCGGACGCTTATTGCCACTGAGCGCCGCGCAACCGCTGCGCGTCTTGCTCGTTGCCATTGCGGGCGACCCGGATCGCGCCCCTGCCGCGGAGTTGGAACGTGAAATCCGCTGGCGCTGCGATTCACCGGACGTGGTGCGTTGCGATACGCGCTTCTTCCCTGCTGCGCTCGCGAAAATGCCTCCGCCCGAAAGCTACGATGTGGCGATTGCGGCGCTGTTTGTCCGGGTGGCCGATCGCAAAGGCAGCGTGGGACTGCCGCCGCAGCAGGCAGCGCTCGTGGATCAAATCCTATCGGGCAGCCGACCGGCGATCGTGGCGTGCTTTGGGAGTCCTTATCTGATCGAACGTTTTCCGCTGGCTCCGACTTGGCTGGCGGCTTTCAGCACCGCCGACGTTGCAGAGGTCGCCATGGGCCGCGCGCTGTTCGGCGAGATACCCATTGGCGGGCGTTTGCCGGTGAGCGTTCCAGGGGCAAAACCTGCAATCCCCGCCGGGGCCGGTCTGAAACTCGCGGCGGACCCGATGAGACTGGTTTCTAGCGACCCGCGCAAGGAGAAGGAGCTGGCGCGGACTCTTAAAGTATTGGAGAGCGGCGTGAAGGATCGCGCATTCCCGGGCGGTGTGCTGGCCGTCGGCCACGAAGGTGAGCTTACCATTCGCGCAGTTGGACGGCTGAGTTACGACGCGGGCTCGCCGGCGGTCAGCGCCGAAACGATTTACG
This sequence comes from uncultured Acidobacteriota bacterium, assembly GCA_963703805.1. Classification (GTDB taxonomy): domain Bacteria; phylum Acidobacteriota; class Terriglobia; order Acidiferrales; family UBA7541; genus DASTCZ01. The sequence goes on from CAVPFO010000005.1 coordinate 190,626, forward strand.
ATTTGGCTTCGCTGACAAAGCCCGTGGTCACCGTGACATTGGCAGCGCAGGAATTTGAAGGCGGAAGGCTCGCGCTCGACGCTAGCGTTGGCGTTTATCTCCAGGAATGGAACCTCGGACCGAATCGCGAGTGGCGCGACAAAGTAACGATCGCGCACTTGCTAACGCATTCGAGCGGGCTTCCGCGGCACGCAGACTATTTCAAGGCCGCCAAATCAAAGGCGCAACTGCTCGGGCGCATTGCTGAGGAGCCGCTGGTCTACGAGCCGGGTAGCCAATCCGAATATTCAGACCTTGATTTCATTTTGCTGGGTGAAATTCTCGAACGGATCACCGGCCAGCGCCTCGACGACCTCGCGAGAGAGCACATTTTTCAGCGGCTTGGAATGCAGACCACGATGTTTCGGCCGCCAAAGATACTCCGGGCCCAAATCGCTCCGACGGAAGACGATCGCACGTTGCGCAAGCGGCTGCTTCGCGGCGAAGTCCATGACGAGAATGCTTTCGTGATGGGCGCTGTTGCTGGGCACGCCGGACTATTTTCGACGGCGGGCGACTTGGCAGTCTTCGCGCAGATGATGCTGAATGGCGGGATCTACGCACACCAACGTATCTTGCGCCGGGCCACCGTGCGGACCTTCACGGCGCCGCACCCACTTTCACACAACACCCGCACGCTGGGGTGGGTTGTGCCGACGGAGAATTCCTCAAGTGGACATTTTTTTTCAGCGAAGAGCTATGGCCATACGGGCTTTACCGGCACATCGCTTTGGATCGATCCTGAGAAGCAACTTTTTGTGGTGTTGCTGACGAATCGCGTCCACCCAACACGTCAAAACGAAAAGCTCACGCAGATCCGGCCCGCCGTGCATGATGCGATCGTGGAAGATCTGGGCTTGGACCAGAAAAACTAGAGACGGCTCACAATCTTTCCCTCATCTATTGGCGAGTACGCAGCGCGGCACGAAGCCTGCTCCTCACACCAGTTATAATTGCCCGCTGTGTCTTTGCGCTCCTCTAAAACGACGGCCACGGAGCAACGCAACCCGCGCACGCGCGGGCTCGACTTGCTTTCAACCGCAGGAATCGTGCGAGCGATTCATCGGGAGGACGCCACCATCACACGTGCCGTGGCGCGGCAGATTCCGGCAATCGCGCGCGCAGCGGACGCGATGGTGCAAACCCTCGCCGCCGGTGGACGCGTGTTCTACGTAGGGGCCGGCACGAGCGGTAGACTGGCCACCCTGGATGCTGCGGAATTGCCGCCGACGTATGGCATTTCCGCGCGGCGCGTACAGGCGGTGATCGCTGGCGGAAAACGCGCGCTCACGCATGCCAGCGAAGGCGCAGAGGATTCCGCGACACAAGGCGTACGTGACCTGGCCGCCAAACATATCAACGATCGAGACGCCGTGATCGGCATCGCTGCGTCGGGCAGAACCCTGTACGTCCTGGGGGCCCTGGAAAAAGCAACGCGCAGCGGCGCCACCACGATCGCTATCACGGCAAACCGAGACTCGCCGATCGCGCGTGCGGCGAAAATTGTGATTGCGGTGAAAACTGGACCCGAAGCCGTCACCGGATCAACGCGCATGAAGGCCGGGACCGCGCAAAAACTGGTCCTCAACATGCTTTCTACCACCGCGATGGTTCGGTTGGGCCGCGTCTACGACAACTGGATGGTGGGCGTGGCGTTGACGAATCAGAAGTTACGCAAGCGCGGATTGCGCATTCTGGAAGAGGCCGCCGGGGTCAGCGTGTCACGGGCGGCACGGGCGTTGCGTCAATCCGGACACGATTTGCGGGTGGCGCTCATCACACTCAAGACCGGAATGAGCGCCAAGGAAGCACGCGAACGCTTGCGAAAAACGAAAGGCGATCTTCGTGAGGCCCTTGGAGAAAACCGTCGAGCGCAGCGTCGAGCCCGCGCCGTACCGGCGAAGAAAAGAAGCGGCCCACGAGCGGCAGCGAACCGTCGCCGCGGAACCGCGAGATAGCCGCATGGAACGATTCTACATCGAAGGGCGACGTCCGCTATCGGGCACGGTACAGATCAGCGGCGCGAAGAATGCAGCGCTTCCGGCCATGGCGGCCGCGTTGCTAACGCCAGACGCTGTGCATCTGCACAACGTGCCGCGCGTGCGCGACATCATCACCATGGCGCAATTGCTGGCGTATATGAACGCGCACGTGGAGACGCCTTCCTTCCCCGCCTCGGACTACACGATTCGTGCGGAAGCGATCAGGGGCGCGGAAGCTCCTTACGAACTCGTAAAAACGATGCGTGCGTCAATATTGACGCTAGGCCCCATGGTGGGACGCTTCGGCAAAGCGCGTGTCTCGCTCCCGGGAGGCTGCGCAATCGGCGCGCGGCCCGTCGATCTGCACGTCAAGGCACTGGCGAAAATGGGCGCGGAGATCGTCACCGAGCACGGCTACATCGAGGCACGTGTGCCGCCGGGCCGGCGGCTGCGCGGCGGAACCGTGACGTTCGAGAAGATCTCCGTCACGGGTACCGAGAATATCCTGATGGCGGCCGCGCTAGCGGATGGCGAAACCACCATTCAGAACGCGGCGCGAGAGCCGGAGATCGGCGATCTGGCCGATCTGCTGAGGAAAATGGGGGCAAAGATTTCGGGCGATGGGGCGGAAACCATTCGTGTGGAAGGCGTCTCCGAATTGCACGGCGCCGACCACACCATCATCCCGGACCGCATTGAAGCAGGCACCTTTCTCGTCGCGGGCGCGATTACCGGAGGCGACCTACAAATTAGTGGCTGCGAGCCGAAACACCTGGAGTCACTGCTGGCAAAATTGGCCGACGCGGGAGTAAAAGTGGCTCGCAACGGACCGCAGTGCTTGCAGGTCAGCGTGCCGGGCAAGCTTACGGCATCCGACGTGACCACCGAAGAGTATCCCGGCTTCGCCACCGATATGCAGGCGCAATATCTAGCGCTGGCAACGCAGGCGGAAGGCTCCTCGGTGATTACGGAGACCATTTTCGAAAATCGCTTCATGCACGCGAGCGAAATGATGCGCATGGGCGCCGACATTTCGATTGATGGACGCAAAGCGATCGTCCGGGGGCCCACCGTGCTCGAGGGCGCTACCGTGATAGCGTCCGATCTGCGCGCCAGCGCGTCGCTGGTGCTTGCAGGGTTGGCGGCGCGGGGCGAGACGCTCATCGATCGCGTTTACCACATCGATCGCGGGTACGAGCGCATCGAAGAAAAGCTTTCCGCACTGGGCGCTAGTATCCGGCGCGGTCGATAACTCCTGCTACCCTTCCACTGAAACCGCCCCGTTCGGCGCCGAGACCGGGAATGAAAAGGGCCCAGAATGCTCCGGGCCCTTTTTCGCTCAGAGACGCAAATGCCAGGCGATTACTCCTGCGTAGGCGCCTCAGGAACAGCTGCCGGCGCGGAGCCGCCTTCAGTCTCACGGCGCTGCTTGTCGCGCGCTTCGCGCAGTAAAGCCTTGCGCGAAAGGCGGACTTTGTTACCTTCGATCGCGAGCACCTTCACCATCACTTGATCGCCCAGCTTCAGCTCGTCGCGAACATCGCGGATGCGCTGCTCGGAAATTTCGCTGATGTGCAGCAAACCGTCGGTCCCCGGAAAGATTTCGACGAAAGCCCCGAAATCAGCCAAGCGGACCACTTTGCCGAGGTACGTCTTGCCGATCTCCGCGGTGGCGGTGACGTCGCGAATCATTTGCATCGCGGAATCACCGGCGCTGCCGCTGGTGGCGAACACATTGACGCGTCCATCATCCATCACGTCAATCTTCACGCCGGTGGCCTCGATGATTGAGCGGATCTTTTTGCCGCCCGGACCGATGAGATCGCGAATCTTGTCGGTGGGAATATTCAACATGTAGAGGCGAGGCGCATATTGCGACATCGTCGTGCGCGACTCGGTCAACGTCTTATCCATGATATCCAGGATCTGCATGCGCGCTTGGCGGGCCTGTTCGAGCGCTTTGCGCATGAGCGCGATGCTCACGCCGCCGACCTTGATATCCATTTGGAGCGCGGTGATCCCGGCGCGCGTGCCCGCCACCTTGAAATCCATGTCGCCGTAATGATCTTCCGCGCCGGCGATATCGGTTAGGATCGCGGAATTCTCATCGTCGAACACCAAACCCATCGCGATGCCCGCGCAGGCCGCGCGCAATGGCACACCCGCATCCATTAACGCGAGCGATCCGCCGCATACCGTGGCCATTGAGGACGACCCGTTTGATTCGAGAATGTCCGAAACCAAGCGCAGCGCATACGGGAAATCCACATCGGACGGCAGCAAGTTCATAAGCGCACGTTCTGCAAGTGCCCCGTGGCCGATTTCGCGGCGGCCAGGACCCCGCAGGAACTTCACCTCGCCGACGGAAAATGGCGGGAAGTTGTAATGCAACATGAAGCGCTTGAAGTTTTCTTGCCCAAACAAGACATCCATTCGCTGCATGTCTTCCTTGGTGCCAAGGGTCGCGGTTGCCAAAGCCTGCGTTTCGCCTCTCGTGAAGAGTGCGGAGCCATGCACGCGCGGTAATAGCCCAACCTCACAGCTGATCGGGCGTATTTTATCGAAAGCGCGGCCATCGGGACGCCGCCGGTGGACCAAAATGTCCTCGCGGAAATAATTCTCGCGCATCCGCTCGAACGCGCGTCCGGCCAGGACACGCTTCTCCTTTTGATCCTCAGGAATCGCATCCATGATCTCTTTGCGGATTTCCGAAACGTGGTGGTAGCTCTCCTTCTTCGGATGCTTTTCCGTGTTCAGCGCGTCGCGCAGTCGCGCGCCGTAGCGCTGTTCAAGTTCCGCGGCAAGCTTGTCATCAAACGCTAGCGCCGGTACTTCCACTTTCTTCGGCTTGATCTGCGCATGGAGTTCGCGGATCGCGGCGACGATGCGCTTGATGGCTTCGTGCCCAAACGCCAGCGCGTCCGCGACATTGTCCTCAGAAACTTCGAGCGCGCCCGCTTCCACCATGACGATCGCTTCTTCGCTGCCGGCAATGACGATGTTGAAGGTGCTGGCCTTTTGTTCGGCGACCGTGGGATTCACAACCAGTTTGCCCTCCAACATGCCGACGCGAACCGCCGCAATCGGCGTCGTGAATGGCAGGTCGGAACAATACGCGGCTGCGGATGCCGCCGTAACGGCCAGCACATCGGGATCGTTTTCGTCCATGGAGAGAACGAAGCCGACGATCTGCGTTTCGTTACGCCAGGCGTCCGGGAAAAGAGGACGCATGGGCCGGTCAATCAGCCGCGAGATCAGAATCTCGCGTTCGGAGGGGCGCCCTTCGCGCTTGAAGAAGCCGCCGGGAATTTTGCCGGCCGAATAGGTGTATTCACGGTAATCCACCGTGAGGGGCAGAAAATCTCTGTCGTTCGCGCTGCTAGACATACAAGCCGTGCAGAGAACGATCGAATCCGCATAACGCGCCACTACGGCGCCGTTGGCCTGCTTGGCGATCTTTCCACTTTCCAAAATGAGAGTGCGCCCACCCAGGTCGAGTTTTACCTGATAAGGGGCTTCTTGCTGCGACATACGTGGATTCCTTTTTTGCGCGCGTGTACCGCGGGGCTCGAGGCCCTATGCAATCGCGTCAGCGCGCTCGTTTTGATTGTAGAGATTTGTTGCTTTGGAAGAGACAGACGACGGCAAAACGCCCCAGACGCGGCCCTCTAAACGAAAAAAACGACCGGGCGGCAAAAACCGCGCGGTCGCGCGAGGTCCGTGCGACGATGGTAAGCTGCGGAACCCGGCAGACCGATTTCCCCTGGCCGGGAACTGCCTGAACTACTTTCGCAGACTGAGGCGATCCACAATCTGATGGTACCGATCCGGGTCACGACGGTTGAGATAATCGAGCAGGCGGCGCCGTTTGTTTACCATCATGATGAGACCGCGCCGCGATGCGTGGTCCTTTAGATGCAGCTTCAGATGCGAGGTCAGATAGCTGATTCGCTCGCTCAGCAACGCAATTTGTACTTCGGGTGAGCCGGTGTCTTTGGTGTGCTGGCGGTACGTTTCGATCAACCCTGACTTGGCCTCTCTCAAGCCGTTCTCCCATCGCGCCCTTTGTCAGCGCTATTTTCGTCTTCTCTTCGACGGTAGAAGCGTACCACAGGCCCGAGGGTGCGTAAAGTGTTTACGGTATGCTGGAAATTCTCTACGCATTTCCCGAGTTTGCGTCGGGAGGCGGCTATTCGGAGCGGCAGGGCGCGGAGACCAGAGCGGACCGCCTGCGGCATATCCCGGAAAAATGATTCGCGGCCGCTAACCTTTTGTGGTATGTAGACGTCTTACCTACAGCTAAGAAGATTCTCTACCTACCATCGTTATGAGCGCCGCAAAGGATCGCTACCAAAATCGCACGGAGATCTTACAAGGTACGCTGGATATGCTTATTCTTCAGACGCTTCAATGGGGCCCGCGGCACGGATATGCACTTAGCAAGGCTATCCGCACGAACTCCGGCGAAATTCTGAAAGTGGACACTGGCTCTCTTTACCCAGCGCTCCACCGGCTCGAGCGTAAGGGATGGATCGCCGCGGAGTGGAAAGCCTCGGAAGTTGGTCCGCGCCTACGTATATATCGCCTGACGAAGACCGGCAAGAAGCAACTGGCCACCGAACGGTCGCGCTGGGAAAGAATCACCACCGCCATCGCCGCGATCATGAATCCGGCAAAGCAGGAGAGCGAGACATGAGACTCCCATTCTGGCGACGCGAGCGGCGCAACCACGAGCTCGATGAAGAAGTCCAGGCTCACTTAACGCTCGCCGAACGCGAGGCAATGGAATCCGGTCAGCCGCGAAGAGAGGCACGGCTAACCGCGCGGCAGGAATTTGGAAACGTAGGGCTCGCAGAGGAGATCACTCGCGACATGTGGGGTTGGCGCTGGCTTTCGGATTTTTTACAAGACACCCGTTACGGCTTGCGGATGCTGCGGAAGAACCCCGGCTTCACCAGTGTTGCGGTGATCACGCTGGCCCTGGGAATCGGCGCCAACACTGCGATTTTCAGCCTGATTGACGCCGTGATGTTGCGCGCGCTGCCGGTGCGCGATCCTCAGCAGCTCGTCCTTTTGCAATGGGCCGCGCGCCATCAGCCCAAGACCACCGGCAACGGTTCTTACGGAGACTGCGCAACAAATTTCGGGGAGGGTGAATCGACCGGATGTCTGTTGTCCAAGCCTTTTGTCGACGATGTGCGTTCGAAAACAGATGTGTTCTCAGGTTTAGCCGCTTTTGCCGATGCAGGACATCTCAACCTGAGTGGTAATGGACCTGCCAGCCAGACGTCCCCCCTCTACGTTTCCGGCGATTATTTCGAAACGCTAGGAGTCCGTGCCGCGATCGGCCGCACGATTCAGCCTGGCGACGACACGTTGTCCGCTGCTGCGGTTGTGGTGCTCAACTATGGATATTGGCAAAGTGCATTTGGCGGTGATCCCTCGGCCGTGGGCAAAACGATCCATTTGCAGAATCTACCGTTCACTATCGTCGGCGTGGCCGAGCCTCGATTCGTCAATCTGACGCCGGGCGACACGTTTGATCTCTGGATTCCCGTTGCACAACGCCGCCGTCTACGCGCGCACTGGAGTCCACGGATGGACAATGCCGGCAACTGGTGGATTGTCGCGGTCGCGCGCCTGAAACCTCAGAGTGTCTCGCGCACAAGCAGAGAGCGCGGTGAGCCTGCTGTTCTTTAACGATCTGGTCCACGGTGAGAAGCCGCTTTCGAAAGCAGAAGATGAACCTGCCATCAAGCTGCTGCCTGCGCAGAAGGGGCTGACCGGATCGCGGCGCGAGCTCTCCCAACCCATTTACGTGCTGATGCTGGCCGTGGGAATTGTGCTGTTGATTGCATGCGCCAACGTGGCAGGGCTGCTGCTTGCGCGCGCCACCGCGCGGCAAAAGGAGATGGCGGTACGGCTCGCGATCGGGGCGAGCCGAGGCCGGATTGCCCGCCAGTTGATCGCGGAAAGCCTCACGATCTCGCTTCTGGGCGGATTGCTCGGTGTCGCGATGGCATTTTGGAGCGCCCGCGCTCTGCTCGCCTTTCTTACCAGCACCTCTTCGCGTCCGACGGGGTTTTCAGCCGAAATTGATATGCGGGTGCTCGCGTTCACGGCCGCAGCTTCGATCCTTACCGGAATCATATTCGGGTTGGCGCCGGCGCTACGCTCGATGCGTGTGGACCTGACGCCGGCACTCAAGGAAGGCGGCAAGTCCTCCATCTTGGGGCGGGCCAGCCGAGGCTGGCTCAATACCGGCAATGCGCTGGTCATCGCACAAGTGGCCCTTACCGTCGTCGTGTTGATCGGCGCGGGTTTGCTGGTGCGTACCCTGCAAAACCTCAGAAGTATCGATCCAGGATTCGCCACCAGGAACATTCTTAATTTCAGCGTGGACCCTACATTGACGGGATACAAGGGCGAGCAACTGGGCCAGTTCTTTCGAGAGCTGCGGGGTCGCTTTAGCGAAATACCGGGCGTGCAATCCGCGGGCTATTCCGACATGCCCTTGCTAAGGGGATGGCTCATGGCGACGAGTTTCCATCTGCACGGTAAGCCCGACGAAAAAGATTCGAACGCGGACCAGATGTCGGTGGGTCCGGACTTCTTTCAGACACTGAAGATACCTCTCATCGTGGGGCGGGACTTTACAGCCCCTGAATATATCGCCACGGTGCCGGCCCCAGGCTCGCCCTGTACAAACGCGTCCATATCAGAGACACCTGTCGCCGCAATCGTGAACCAATCCTTCGTACGCATCAACTTTCCCGACGACAACCCCATTGGCCAGCGTTTTGGCGGGGGTGAGGACCCGGAAAACCCCGATCCCAATCACTGCAAGGACCCGGGCTGGCAAATTGTCGGCGTCGTGGGCGATGCGAAGTACAACGACTTGCGCAGAAAAATTCAGCCGACGATTTATGTCCCCGACGGGGATCGCGGCATATTTGAGCTGCGCACCGCCGGCGATCCGGCAGGCGCGGTCCCGGCCGTCCGCGACGTCTTGCAACACTCCGGATTCGATCTTCCGCTTTTCGACGTCAAGACCGAATCGCAACAAATTGATGAACTGCTGTTTCAAGAACGGCTGATCGCGCGGCTATCGAGCTTCTTTGGTTTGTTGGCCCTGCTGCTTGCTTGCATCGGGCTCTATGGCCTGCTTTCCTATGAAGTCGCACGGCGTACGAGCGAGATTGGAATCCGAATGGCGCTTGGCGCTCAGGCAGGGAACGTCCTGCGTAGCGTGGTGGGGAGAGGAATCTTACTAGCGGTGATCGGCGCCGCAGTTGGTGTCGCCGCCTCGTTCGGAGTGACGCGCTTTCTCGGCAGCTTGCTTTACGATGTGAAGCCCAGCGATCCGATAACGCTTGCCGGCGTTACAGCGCTGTTGCTTTTCGTAGCACTGGCCGCCTGCTTGATTCCGGCGAGGCGCGCCACCCGGGTGGACCCGTTGGTAGCACTCCGCTGCGAATAGCCGAGAATCAGGCCCTGGTTCCGTTCACGAGTGAGAGGAACTCGTCTCGCGTCTCTTTATTTTCGCGGAAGACGCCTAACATCGCGCTCGTCACCGCCTTGGAATTCTGCTTTTCCACCCCGCGCATCACCATGCAAAGGTGCCGAGCCTCAATGATTACGCCGACTCCCTGCGGCTTTAACTTATCCTCAATCGCGTGAGCGATCTGGCTCGTCAATCGTTCCTGAATTTGCAAACGGCGGGCGTACATGTTCACCAGCCGGGGGATTTTCGAAAGGCCCACGACGCGCTTGTTTGGAATATAAGCTACGTGGCACTTACCGAAAAATGGCAGCATGTGATGTTCGCAAAGGCTGTACATCTCGATGTCTTTTACTACCACCATTTCGTCGTAGCACACCGCGAACATCGCGCCGTTTAAGAGCTTCTCAGGATCCTGGGCGTAGCCACCGGTGAGAAAGCGTAGCGCTTTTTCGAAGCGTTCCGGCGTGCGGCGCAGACCTTCGCGTTCTGGGTCCTCGCCCAAGCTGACGATCATCTGCCGCGCGAGATCGGCGATCGATGGTCCGGGGATGCCAGGCTTGCGATCCTCGATTTTTAGGTCGTCCGTCGTCTTTGGCATGAAACCTGATTCCTTTCTGCCGTTCTGATGCGTAGCTCGTAATCGACAGCGAGCCGTTTACTCGGAATACTCGAAACTGTTTTTGCTGGTTTCCTCGATGCGGATGCGTAGCAATCGCGCCTTTGGAAAATCGCGCAGCCGCCGGAAAATCTCAATGCACAGGTTCTCCGTAGTTGGCACCACACTGCGAAACGCTTCCACCTCTTCACTCAAATTGCGATGATCGAACGCGTCGAGCACGGTGCGCTGAACAAACGGATCGAGATCGCCTAAATTGGCCACCATTCCCGTGGCCGGGTCCACCGGGCCCGAGAGGGTAACTTCGAGCGTGTAATTATGTCCGTGCCCGTAAGGATTGTTACATTTGCCGTAGATCCGCTGATTTTCCGCCTCGCTGAATGCCGGGTTGTGTAGCCGGTGCGACGCCGCGAATGTGTATCGTCGTGAAAGTTGTACGTTCACTTTCGCGCCTCCTCACCGTAGCAATCGACGAACAGGTCAGGCGACTCGCAGAGCCGCACGCGATAAAGGCGGCCCTGCGGAATTTTGGGCGCGAGCAGGTTCCAAATTACGATTGCGATGTTTTCACACGTGGGAATCAGGCCCTTCAGCTCCGGCACTTCGAAATTCAGGAAGCGGTGGTCCATCCGCTGCATGACTTCGCATTCCAGCAGATTCTTCAGTTCGCCAAGATCGAGCACCATCCCGGTTTTCGGATCGGGCTTCCCTTCCACAGTAACCTCGAGCGTGTAATTGTGTCCGTGCCCATGCGGATTATTGCACTTGCCGAAAATGCGCCGGTTCTCCTCGACAGTAAAAGCTGGATTGTGGTAGAGGTGCGAAGCAGCGAACTCGATTTTGCGTGTCAGGGTGACCATTGATTGATGATCGTTTAACGGCCCGCCATGCCGACGGGATATTCGCGGCCCTTCCAAATCACCTTACCGCGTGCGTACATACGCTCCGAGGCAAATAGCGCAGCGCAATAAAGAGCAGCAGCGGGAACATAGAATTGGATGCTCGAAACCGGAAAATGACTCGCGCGCAACATCGCGCCGTATGCCGCATGGCGTCCCGCGAGCAGCCCCAAACTCAAAAAGAGCAGCGTCAATCCTGCGAAGTGTGTCCACCTCCAAGCAGCCGGCACGGCGGCAAGCAACAAGAGCGGAATCCACGGAAATACTTGCATGATTTCCTTCGCTACGCGAGCGCGCGAGCCGGCCATCAGCGGAAAGAGGTTCTTCGTCCAGCCCTGCCACATCGCCCTAAACGTGGCATACATGCGCACACGTGCGATCATGGGCCCCGGCGCAAAGAAAATCCGGTAGCCCTCGCGTTTTACGCGCCGCGCCAACTCCACATCCTCCAGCACTTCAGAGGCAATGGCATCGTGCCCACCGACCGCATCATACGCATCACGGCGAATCATCAAATATTGCCCGTTCGCCGCAGCCGCCGGAGACTCAGGATCGTTGATTTGCCCGAAACGAAAGCGGTCCGCAAGCCGCACAAACACGAAAGGGATCAGCGCGCGCTCCCACCAGGTGCGCATTTCCTGGCCGGGCGAATAGGAAGCGAGCGCCGCGCCCGTTTCCGCCGCATCGGCAACGGCTCTCTCGGCCGAACCTGGAAGGTGCTGCGCATCCGCATCCGTGAACAATAGCCAAGTCCCGCGTGCCAGCGCCGCTCCGATGGAAAGCGCGTAATTTTTCCCTACCCACCCGGCAGGCAGCTCGCTCGTGCCCAGTACGCGCAAGTGAGGGGTGCGCGAGGCAAGCTCCGCGAGAATTTCGGCGGTGCGGTCGGTCGATTGATCGTTGACCACGATAATTTCACCGATAGGTGCCTGTCCGACAAGGGATTCCACGCAGCGGCCGATGTTATCCTCTTCATTTCGCGCGGGAACAATCGCCGAGATCAGTGCGGCCGACTCACTAGCATGTTTCGTCATGAATAGGGCGGTTACGCTTGTCTCGCGCAATCGGCGGCGGAAGCAGGTATTATAAGGCTTGGAACGCGGCTACCAACAAGTCACATCGCCTTCCGTGAACGAAGCTTCGCAAAGCCAAAGAATATGAACGGCCTCTCGAGCAAACTCTTTACCACCGCGGTTCTGATCGTCGCCGCTGCTGTCGTTTATGTTTTCGCGGCCCCCTCGTACCGGCACGGGGAACCAAGCATCGCAGGCCGCCACGCCGAAGATTTCGCGTTCGATCTCAACGGGCATCCAGCACATCTTTCCGATCTACGCGGCAAAGTGGTGGTGCTGAATTTCTGGGCGACATGGTGCCCGCCGTGCGTCGAAGAGATTGGCGCCCTGAATGCGCTCCAAGAAAAACTCGCGCCGCTGGGAGCCACGGTGCTCGGGGTGAGCGTCGATGAAGATGCTGATGCGTACCAGAAATTCCTTCGCGAACACAATGTGCCCTTTCCCAATTATCGCGATCCCTCCAAGAAGATCGCCGAAGGCTACGGCACAGTGATGTATCCCGAGACCTATATCATCGGAACCGATGGCCGCATCGTTCGCAAAATCATCGGCCCACAGGAATGGGATAGCCCCGAGCTCGCAGGCTATATCGAGTCTTTGATCCCGCGCAGCAGCAAGTAAATGCTTCCTAACAGAGACCGGCCAGTGAAGGTAGGGCTGATCGGCTTCGGCTTGGCGGGACAAGTCTTTCACGCGCCCACGATTCGCGCTGTAGCGGGGCTTGAGCTGGCTGGTATCGTCGAGCGCAGTGGCTCGCTCGCGCAGCAAAGATACCCGGACACACGTGTCGTCCGCTCGGTGGAACAATTGCTCGCCGACGATTCGATTCGGTTGTGCATCGTGGCGATACCGAACACATCGCACTTTGCGATAGCGCGCCAGTGTTTGCTCGTCGGACGGCACGTTGTCGTGGACAAGCCCTTCACGATCACTTCAAGAGAAGCTTCGGAACTCATCGAGCTTGCGGCTCGGGAAAAGCGGTTGCTCTCCGTGTTTCAGAGCCGGCGCTGGGATGGCGATTTTCTTACGGTAAAGAAACTACTCGACTCGCGGGCGCTGGGCCGGCTCGTCCATTACGAATCGCACTATGACCGCTATCGCCCGCAGCTCAAGCCGGGTATCGTTTGGCGCGAACAGCCCGCGGCTGGCAGCGGCATGCTTTATGACCTTGGCCCGCACATGATTGACCAGGCGCTCGTGTTGTTCGGCGATCCCGAAAGCGTCACTGCCGAACTCTTCCTGCAGCGCGAGGGGGCAAAAGTAGACGACGGTTTCGACGTCCGGCTTCACTACCCCGGTCTGCACGCCGCGCTGTGTTGTTCGATGCTCGCCTGTGCATCCGGTCCGCGTTATGTGTTGCACGGTACGCGCGGCTCCTTCGTAAAATACGGAATGGATCCGCAGGAAGAAAAACTCCGCCTTACAAAAGCGATCGCCGCAGACGGTTGGGGCGAGGACTCCGAAGAACAATGGGGAACGCTCACGTCGTGTGATGGAACAAATAATTCTTCGAGAAAAGTGAAAACAGAGCCCGGGGACTATCGCGGCTTCTATCGCAACGTGCGCGACGCGATTACACTGGGCGCGCCGCTCGCGGTCACGGCAGAGCAAGCCTTCCGCGTCATTCGGGCCATCGAGCTTGCGCGCCAAAGCAACACGGAGCGCCGGACGGTAGTGTGGACCGCACCAGCTTAGAGCTGCAGCTTTCGCAGGCGCAGCGCATTTCCAATGACGCTTACAGAACTTAAGCTCATCGCCAGGCTGGCGATCATAGGATTGAGCAACAATCCAAAAACCGGATAGAGAACCCCGGCGGCCAGCGGGATCCCTAACAGGTTGTAGACAAACGCGAAGAACAGATTCTGGCGGATATTTCGCATCGTTCCGCGGCTTAGCTTGCGTGCGCGTACGATCCCGCGCAGATCGCCGCCCGCCAAGGTGATTCCGGCACTTTCCATTGCCACGTCGGTGCCGGTTCCCATGGCAATTCCCACATCGGCGGCAGCCAGAGCTGGCGCATCGTTGATCCCGTCGCCAGCCATCGCGACCTTGTGGCCAGCTTTCGCGATCTCGTGCACCACCTCGGCTTTATTTTGCGGCAACACCTCGGCATGAATCTCTACAATGCCCAGCTTTTTAGCGATCGAATCCGCCGTGGCGCGGCTATCGCCGGTGAGCATTACAATGCGCAGGCCCTCCGTCCGCAATTGCTCGAGCGCGTCGAGCGTGGTGGCCTTGATTGGATCGGCGATGCCTAGCAGTCCGGCAAGGCGCCCGTCCACCAACAAATAAATCGCCGTTTGCGCATCGCGTCGCAAGGCTTCAGCCTTCTCGACCGCAGCGCCCACATCCACGTGGAGTTTGTCCGCAAGCTGTGCGTTACCGAGCGCTATCGCGCGGCCATCCACTTCGCCTGTCACGCCAAAGCCACTGAGCGCTTGAAAATTGGCTACGCCTGCCGGGGCGATTCCCTTCTCTTTCGCGGCCTTCAGGACGGCCGAGGCGAGCGGATGCTCACTGCCTATTTCGAGCCCCGCAGCCAAGTGCAAAATGTCATTTTCATGGAGATCAGAAAGAGCCGTCAGGCTCAGCACCTCTGGCTTGCCTTCCGTGAGGGTTCCGGTTTTGTCCACCACTAGCGTATCGACGGCCTCGAGCCTTTCGAGCGCCTCTGCATTCTTCACGAGCACGCCCGCCGTCGCTCCACGCCCGGTGCCGACCATGATGGACATCGGCGTGGCCAAACCAAGAGCGCATGGGCAAGCAATGATCAGCACCGCTACTGCATTGACAATCGCATACGCCAACCTCGGCTGCGGCCCCACCAAGAACCAGACCAAAAAGGTGGCGATAGCCGCCAGCACCACGGCCGGCACGAAATATGCCGACACCTTGTCTGCCACGCCTTGAATCGGCGCGCGCGTGCGCTGGGCGTCGCTGACCATCCGCACGATCTGCGCCAGCATGGTTTCGCTGCCGACGCGCTCCGCACGCATCACGAAGCTGCCCGTGGCGTTCAGTGAAGCACCCGTCACCTTATCGCCCGGCAGTTTTTCCACCGGCATTGGTTCGCCGGTGAGCATGGACTCGTCCACGGCACTTGCGCCTTCCAGTACGATGCCGTCGACGGGAACTTTTTCTCCGGGACGCACGCGGAGGCGATCGCCCACGCGCACTTCAGAAATAGGAACGTCAGTTTCGCTGCCGTCATCGTGTAACAAACGCGCCATTTTCGGCTGCAATCCCAGAAGAGCTCGGATCGCGCTGCCCGTGCGGCTTCGCGCGCTCAATTCGAGCACCTGCCCAAGCAGCACGAGCGTGGTGATTACGGCGGCAGCTTCAAAATAGACGGGTACCGCGCCGCGCTCCGTATGGAGAGTCGCAGGAAATATTCCGGGAGCGGCGGCAGCGATCACGCTGTAGGCATAGGCAGTAGCGATGCCGATGGAAATCAGCGTGAACATGTTCAGCTTCCAGCGTACGATTGAATTCCAGCCGCGCTCGAAAAACGGCAGGCCTGACCACAGAACTACCGGGGTCGCCAGCGCAAACTCTATCCAGATTATCGTGCGCATGCCCAGCCAGCGCGCCACCGGCCCTCCCGGCAGCAAATCGGACATGGCCAGAAGCAATAACGGCACGCTGAGCGCAACGCTGACCCAGAACCGCCGCGTCATATCCATTAGCTCAGGATTCGGCGTCTCGCCCAGAGTTGCGGCCCGAGGTTCCAGCGCCATCCCGCAAATCGGGCAATCGCCCGGAGCATCGCGAATGATTTCCGGGTGCATTGGGCAGACGTATTCGGTCGCGGAGCGCGTGGGCTGAACGCTTAGGAGCTGGCCCGGCGCAGGAGTGGCGGCACGCCCGTGCGTCATGGAAATCTGGGTCGCTGCGCCAAGCGAAAGATAGTTTTCCGGAGCAGCCTGAAATTTCTGCGCGCAGCCCCGGCTGCAAAAGTAAAACGTCTTGCCGCCGTGCTCCACCTGCGCCGTGGCGCGCGCCGGATCAACCTGCATTCCACAAACGGGATCGCGTTCCAAATTCGCCATGATCTCTCAACATGTTAACAAACCATTGCCTGCTATAATGGCAATCGATGACGCTGATGGAAGCGCGCTTCCGCATTCAGGCACCGCTCACGCCCCGGCAGATGAGCGATCTCGCCGAATTTTCGAATACTTACGGCCTGCGCCGCTTCAGCGTGGACGAGACCGCGCGCGTAATCCGTTTCGAATATGACGCTTCGCGCCTCCGCGACACGCAGGTGGCCCACGTGCTCCGGCTGGCCAACATCTCCGTTACAGAACGCCTCTATTAAATCCGCTAGCTCGGCTGACTGCGCACGAGATTATGCTTCGCTCGCGCGGCGATCTGTGATAAATCGCCTCCACCCTTGCAAGCATCGCGATGAATCCCACACGCATCGTTCTCGCCGCGCTTGGCGGCTTCGTGACGTACTTGGTCCTGGGAGGTGCTGCCTTTGGCGCGTTCCCCGCACTGAAGAATGAGTTCCTGAAGTACCCGCAGATCTACCGCACTCAGCAAGGACAGATGAGCCCCCTTCCGGCGGGAATGGTGGCAATGTTCGTGTCCATGCTCGCGCTGGCGGTGATATATGCCATGGTCTATCGCGCAGGTTCGGGGGCGGCCCAGGGTGCCCGGTTTGGCGCGCTGATCGGCGTCTTCTCAGTGGGTGCTTTTGTGGTGCACAACTACGTGAATCTGAATATTGGGCTAAGGGGCACCGCGCAGCAGGCGGTCGCTTACTTCGTGGAGTGGACGCTCACCGGCATCGCCATGGGCCTGATCTACCGGCCGGCTCGGTGATGGAAAGCGTTTGGTCTCGGTTCGCACGGCCCGTACCTGACGCCGGGGGTAGACCGTCGAATCAGCATCTCAGCGTGGCAATAAACGCTTAAGGGGCGAGTCTCGCTCGCGGCATCTCAGAACTTAGTGCTGTCCGTGCTTTTGGCGCCAGTCCTGGTATTCCCTCTTGTCTGGATCACTGCGCTTATTGAAGTCCTGGTGGTCGCGATGGGTCTCGTGTTCCCATTGAACGTACTGAGGATCGTCATTGTCATTCCCGCAACCGCTGGTCAGTGCGATGGGACAAGCGAGCGCGGCTGCGAGCAAAAGAGGGGCGAGCAGCTTGAGAAATGAGCGCATAGATGATTCCTCCTCATCATGCATCATCCGCTAAGCCCGGTTTACAGCAAAGTGCGGCAAACGCTGATTCCGGCCCCGGAGAACCTGTAGGCCAGATCTGGCGGCCGTTGACCCTCGCGCCGCGAAGGTACGGAACGCGGGCTTTGAAGGCCGGAGGACCATCGCCCTTTGTCGCATCCGAGGGGTAAAGCCGAATCCAACCGTGTCGGCACTATTTCGGTCCACGAGTTGCGGGGCTACGCTCCCGTCCACAAAACTAGAGCCCAAGGCAGGGCCGGTTGACGTATACCCGGCGTCCGTCGAAAACCCCGTAAAGTCAGTGGGCCGTCAGGCGTCCGATGGAGTCCCTTTCTCAAGAGAGAGCCACCAGTTAAACGAACTATGCCGAAGCCCCTCTCTTCATACATACATCCCGGTATTGATTCAGGTTCCGTGGGATGAACTACAATGTTGGCCCCGCCCCATCAGGTCGGAGCTTGAATGCCCCCAGCCGATATGCCCCCGACCATCCTCATCGCCGACGACAGTGAAAGTGTGCGAAGAATCGTCCGCCGTTCGCTGCTCAGCGTGGGCTTTACGATTTGCGGTGAGGCAGTTGACGGCGTCGAGGCGATCTCAAAGGCAGCGAGCCTTGCGCCCGACTTGATAATCCTCGACGTGAGAATGCCTAGGCTCGACGGCATACAAGTGGCAGCGATCTTGAAACACACAATGCCTCAGGTTCGCATCGTGCTCCTGACCCTGTACCCTGAAGCTGTCAGCACGACTCTAACTTCCGCGACCCATGTGGATGCAGTGCTCTCCAAGTCGGATGGTATCGCCAGGTTAGTCGAAAACATCCAGACGCTGCTAACGACTGGCCCAGCCTGAAGACCGATACGCTGAAAGACAATTCACAAAAGTAAGCGTGCGCGCGATCAGAATTGGCGGAAGCGTGTGGGAGTCGAACCCACCATCCGCACCGCGAAGGTACGGAACGCCGGCTTTGAAGGCCGGGAAGACCACCGGGCCTTTGTCGCCTCCGGGGGGATTATACGGGGAGAGGCGGCTGGCGCGAAATCCGCGAGAATCGTTACGATTTGCGCGGCTCGCTGCTTCCGTTGGCTCCGGCGGAATCGGGCAGTACCGATTCAGGGCAGATTTCATAGTAAGCGCGGCTGCCGGCCGCACCGATTTTTCCGTCCGGCAGAAGCTGGCGCACATAACCTTTGCGAATCAGCAACGGTTCGAGCGTGTCGCCCACGGGGACGAGCCCGGAGTAAAAAGTGACGCGCTCGCGTCCCCAGGGGAAAATGCCGCTGGCTTCGGACGCGCTCAACGAAATTTCCTCGCTGAGCTTCAAAAAGCCTTCTTCGTTCAGCTCTACGCCATTGAGGTTGTAGCGCAGCAGAAACTCGTCCAATTCTTCCTCGGTAGTGCCTTCAATCGCCGTTTGAAACAAAAATAGCCGGAAGGGTGAGCGGTGCTGGCCGAGCAGGCGGCGCGCGGCTTTCGAACAGCTTGACAAGCGATCGGACAAATTGATCGCGCGCGAAATCATGATACGCGAGTCTTTATCCATCCAATAGGTGGGCGGTGAATTTTGGAAAGCGATGCCGACGCCCAATTCGAGCGGCGGCAATTCCCCGCCGGCCGCGCGTTCGTTGTAAGCCTGCGCGATGCCGAGGATCTGCCGCGCCAGCAAGCAAGCCTTGGCCACCGAACGCTGGCGCGTGCGATTCGCCTGCGTCTCATAGATCGCCATGATGATGGCATCGCCCTCGACGAACACTTTCGACGCGCCATAACGATCGAGAACGCGCTGCACGGGCTCGTAGAGGTTCAGGCTCATGTGCGAAGCGGGATTCAGCCCGCGCGCGAGCAAGTCCTGGGTCAATTTCGTCGAGCCACGGATATCGGCCTTGATCACCACGTGGCTTACCACGTAATCCTCGGCGGGCCGGTCTTCCTCGGGCAGCAAATATTCGTAAAGAGTGCGATTGATTTGCGATAGCTCGCGGGTGCGCTCGGCACGCACCAGGTTCACGCGCTCCATCGCGCCGGTAAGCTTCTGATAATCGCGCAAATCGCGCCGGAGCCGCATCAGGTCCTCGCAGAAACGGAGCGCCATGGTGCGAACTTCGGGCTGCGTGTAACGCCGCAAGCGCTTTGAGGCTTCGTCGAGCCGCTTGATGGAAAATTGGCGCGCGGGAAACTGATTCAGAATATCTTCCACGCGCTTCAATTCTTCGCGAACGACCAGGGCTTTGCGTAGCTGCTGCAAGTGCACCGGCGGACAGTAGTCTAGGTGCAGATTGCGAATCTCATAGCTGGCCAGCACGTGATAGAGCACTTCGTGCTGTGCGAGGCGCTCGATCCATTCCTCGAGGAGCTGTGCTCGCGCGTCGCTTGGATCGGCGCCATCCGCCGCAAAGAGCCGCCGTGCGTTTTCCGGCTCGTTCAGGTAATCGTCCAGGTCCGCGCGCGTCTGCTCGGATAAAAATCCACTTTTTTGTCGGGCCGCTTCGACTTGTGGCGTCAGAGCATCGGTCTTCTGCTGGAGAAATGCCCGGCGGCGGTCGAGGTCGGTGAGCGCGGCACGCAGTTCGGCAGGATCGTCCCGGCGCAACACACGCGCCAGTAAATCTTCGCTGCGATCGAGCCGGTGTAACAGATCTTCGCGCTCCAATTCGAGCCGTGCCAACTCCTCGCGCATGCGCAGTGCGGAAGTTACCAGCGCTTCGTGCGCCTCGAAAACCTCGCCAGCCGGTTTGGCCGTTTGCTCGCGGGGGAGAATTCGATCGCGCAAAAGATCTACGAGCATCCGGTCAAAGACTTCGAAGCGGTCCGGATCGCGCACGTAATTGCCGAGCAGCACGTATTGATCGAGAAACAACCGGTCATCGCGCCCGCCTTCTACGAAGACCAGGCGGTTTTTCAACATTTCGTAGGAATCCGCGCATTCGTCGCCGAAAAGCGCTTTGCGTGCCTTGGCGAGCGACGATTCCTCGAGGTCCGTGAGAATTTGGTGAAGCTGCTGACCGATTTGCCGGAACACTTCACGGCGCCCGCTTTGAATTTCCGCGAGGCGCGATTTCAGGACGTGCGCCTGTTCGCTGCGTTCGAAAAACGCGCCGCGATTGCGTATGCCCTCTTTCGACTCAAGTAGCAAATCTGCGAACTGCGTGACGATTTCCTGCGTGAAGAATCGCAGCAACGCCACCCGCAACAGCAGGTCGCGCTCGATATTTTTCTCATACTTTGCGCGCGTCAGCGAAGATTGCAGCAGTTCGCCCAGCATCTTTCGAAACGTAGCCAGCTCCGGCGCGCGGGCGTGCTTGCGTTCGAATCCGGGAAACGGCGCAAAATTCACCATCTGGCGGATTACGTCATAAAGAAACGTTCGCGTGGATTCCACAAACTTGGGGCTGAGAAATACGTCGTGGTGAATGTTGTCCACACCGACGGCGAGCGACTCGAGCGACAGCTCCGCCGTATAGCGGGTCAGGTTTGATCGTGCGACACGCGTGAGCGTTGCCGCGCTGATGTGTTCTGGCATCTCGGAAGAGCGGACGGCCTCATTTCACCCTAGCAAGCGAGAATGCCCGCAACAATGGACCGGGAGTGTGGCGGGAGCCAACCTGTAAACAGCCGGTCTGCGGTAAGGTAAGGCGGTAGGGGTTACATAACGCCAGCGTTTACAGGCAGTTATAGGCTGGGTCTAGCGATCTGAGAGGCCCCTCATTCGAATCCGCCGAACGTCGCCGCCCAGATGCTCTAGCTCGATGCGGATCACCGGCCAGTCGCTTCGGAAGGTGAGGCGTTCGGACCACTCCACGATCACGATACTCGGTTCGCTATCGCCGAGCACATCCTCCAGCGCGAGGGTTTCGAGTTCGTGAGCATTTTCGATGCGGTAAAGATCCACGTGATAGACCTTGAAGGTAGCCGAAGACACCGCCCGCGCCGCCATGCGGTCCCCTGCCGAAACATCGTTCCCCCGCCCTTGGAAAACGTGCACGAGCGTAAAGGTCGGGCTGGTGACGTCTTCTTCCCGAGCCACGCCCAGCGCGCTGATGATTCCTTTGGCGAACGTCGTTTTGCCGGCGCCAAGTTCACCCTTTAGCAAGACCAGCGCCGGAGCTTCCAGCCGCGCCGCCAGCTCGCGGCCGGCAGCCATGGTTTCTTCCGCGGAAGCGGTAACAATTTCCTCAGCGGCGGCCACGTAGGTCTTCCCATTCGCCGAGCACCTGGGCATAGGCCGCGGGGATCGCGTTGATCAGATCGGAGGCCGTCATAGGAGCCTCGCCGTAGCGCTGCGCGGCCAAATCCCCTGCCAAACCGTGAAGATAAACGCCGAACCCCAGCACGGCATTCCAGTTTTTGATGCCGAATTGCGCCGTGAGTCCACTAAGAATCCCAGTCAGCACATCGCCGGTTCCCGCTGTCGCCATGCCGGGGTTTCCGGTGGAGTTGATGAAAATTCGGCCGCCGGGCGAGGCGACGATGGTGTGAAACCCTTTGAGGATCACGTGAGCGCAGTACTTGGCCGCAGCTTTCCGCGCCGCGGCTAGCCGATCTGCTTGCACCTGCTGGGTGGAGGAGCCGAGCAAGCGCCCCATTTCTCCGGGATGCGGAGTTAGTGCCAGTGCAGGTGATTTGCGCTTGAGAATCGGCTTCGGCGCGGCGGCCAGCGCGTTCAAACCGTCGGCATCCAGCACCAGGGGCGCCTCACAGTTCTTCAAGACTTCGAGCACAAACTGCTGCGTCTCTTTTTGCATCGTCAGGCCGGGGCCAAAGCCGATCACGCTCTTGTCCTTGGCCAGCTCTTGAAAGTGAGGATCATGGAAGTTGCGGCGGCTGATGGTGCCCGCGGCGGTCTGCTTCAGCGGCGCGGTCATTAGCTCCGGCAGAAATGACGCGACGGTGTCCAACGCGTCCGCTGCTGTGCCGACAGTCACGAGCCCGGCTCCGGCCCGCAGCGCTGCGCAGCCTGATAGTGCGGCCGCCCCAGCCTTTCCGCGAGAACCCGCCAAAATCAACGCGTGCCCATACGTGCCTTTATTCGAATCGGCTTTACGTTGTAGAGGTAAGTCTCGAAATTCGCCGGGTTCGAGCCAGCTCATTTGCAAGCGATCGTCATCCTCAAGCAATCCCGGCGGTGTGCCGATGCGGTGAACCACGAGCTTCCCAACGCAATCGCAGTCCGGCGAAAGAAGCTGGCCAACCTTTGGAGCCGTGAAAGTGACCGTCCAATCCGCACGAATCACCGGTCCAGCGGCGGCTTCACCTTCGGACGGCAAACCGGAAGGCGTATCCACTGCGATCACACGGACCCATGGGCCGTGCGAATTCACATCCTGAATCACTTGCGCGAGCAGCCCCTGCACCGCGCCCGACAAACCGGTGCCCAGCAATGCGTCCACGATGAATTCCGCATCCAGCAAGTCCTCGCGATCGGCCTCCCACGCAGCGGAATCGCTGACGGTACGCAGGGCGCCACCATCGGCCTGCCAGCGCTTCAGATTTGTGGCGGCGTCGCCGCGCATCGAGTCCGGCGCGGCAAAGAGCAAAACTTGCGGATCGGCGCCCATTTCGCGCAGACGCCGCGCAACCACAAAACCATCGCCGCCATTGTTCCCTTTGCCGCACAGAATCAGGATGCGCCTCTTCTTGAGATCCGGCACCTCGCTCCGCACAAATTCGGCGACGCCCGCACCGGCATTTTCCATAAGCTGTAGGCTCGGGATACCGTAGCGCTCGGTAGTGACGCGATCGGCCTCTCGCATTTGCGCGGGGGTAAGAATCTTCATAAATTTGCCCGATCAGTGGCCATCGGGAATTGCGGTGATGCCTTCCCCGTCCCTGGAGGTCTCGAAATCAATTTACTTTGCCAAGCCTGGCGACGATCACGGTCATATCATCTGCCTGTTCAGCCGTGCCGGCCCATTCCTCCGCGCTACCAAGCAGCGCCTCGACAATGTCATGCGTGCTGGCTTGCCGGTTGCGCAAGGCCACCTCGGCAAGCCGACGCGAGCCGAATTCCTCGCCGTAGACATTTTCCGGCTCCACAAGACCGTCGCTAAAAACGACGAGTAGCGAGCCCGGCTGCACCTGGATCGACCCCTCGTCATAATGGGAGTCGTCAAATACGCCAACCACGGTCCCGCCTTCCTCCAGTGTATGGACTTGATTGCCGGAAATGCAAAACGGCGGTGGGTGCCCTGCGTTGGTATAACGCAAAACGCCGTTCGACGAATCGTACAGCGCGAAGAAAAATGTCGCGTAACGATCTTCCGTCGTGTTCATGTAGAGATGCCGGTTGATGCGGCTCACGATATCGGCGGTGCTGGCCGGAATGTTGCCGTCGAGCAATAACTGGCTGCGCAGCGCGGCCTGCACGCTGGCCATAAGCAGGGCCGCCGAAATGCCTTTTCCGCTGATATCCGCCAATGCGATACCCAGCAATGAAGTCCCCAGCGGAAAGAAATCGTAGTAATCGCCGCTAACGCCGCGGGCCGGACGGCAAGAGGCGTCCAGCTCGATGCCGGAAACCTCCGGCAGCTTGCGAGGGAATAGCTGTGATTGCACCTCATGCGCGATGGAAATCTCATTCTCCAGCCGCTGGCGCTTGCGCTGCTCCTCAATCAGCGTGCCTACCGATCCAGACATCGAATTGAACGAATCGGCCAGCGCACCCAGTTGATCCGCGCGCTCCACGCGCACGCGATGAGTAAAATCTCCGGCCCGCACGTATTGCGTGGCCTCGTACAGCTCGGACACCGAATGTGTAATGGTACGCGTGAGCACGATTCCGGTGATGAAGGCCGCAAATTCGAGGAACAAGAACACGAACGCTACGGCAATCAGTACCTCCAGGTAATAGCCGCTAAGGTCGCCCAGAGAACTAAAGAGAACTCCATACAATTGTGAAGCGGGGGTCGAGAACGAAGCGAATACCGGGCCCGGAACCAAACCGCTCGCGGTTTCGAGTTGCGCATCGAGATTTGAAACTCCGTCTACTTGAAAATCGATCCAGGAAGTCGAGCGTTGCAGTTTTCTCGGGGAGGTCGCGATGCGTCTGCCGGCGCCGTAACGCAATCCCCCGATGTGCAAAACGGTATTCGACGGGTCCTGATCCGTGGCCGGGTGCGTCATCACCATCTGAATCGATCCCAAGAAGGGCGCGATTTTGTCGAGCAATTCCGGCGTTACAGGCGCGCGCGCGGTTACCGTGCTCTGGCCCCGGCGCACCTCCCCGACCAGCCAAAGCTGATCTTGCGATTGGACAATTCCGGCGAACCGATTGCCTGAACTGGCGGCACTCGATGCGAGATATTTCCCCGCGGACTTCAGATCGAGTTCCAGCCCGGGCAGACCGGCTTCCACTCGTACGAGATGCGCTTGCAGAACGGCCGGGACCATTGGCGCGGCATTTTTGGCTTGCGGCGGCGGCTCCATCGCCAGGGCCGACGCGACGCTATCCGCGGCATTGGCCACTTCGGTGATGCGAGATTGAATGTCCTGCACGAGCAGGTATCCGCCCAACTGTTGGAACAGCATCCGCGCGGTGATGGCGCCCATCGCCAGCAACATCACCACCGGCACGCCTGCGAAAAAAAGGAACGCCACAATCAGCCGGTTACGCAGGCTCCACAACAACTTGGTGCGGGCCCACGCAAAAAAGCGATAGATGAGGTAACCGAGAGTGATAAAAAACGCGAATTGCACGATTCCTGCCAACGGAACCGTGTAACCGGCGACCTGAATGACCGCAACCAGGAGGAACACAATAACAATGCCCAAGGCCACGCGATCCAAAGGCCGGATACGGCGCAGAAGTCTGCGATAGTCGGGGGACGCCATCTGCACACCAAGTTATCACACAAGCGCGGTAAGAATGAGTAGAGGTATGCCGGAGAACTGCGGGCTTGAAGAGAAAAGCCGAGCACCCGAAACGCGAATGCCCGGCTTCTCAAGACGCAGGATCGCTGCTTTACGGTTGAGCGTTACCGACGCGGCTGTGACGCCGGCTGTAAGTGAAATAGATCACTAGTCCGATCGCCAGCCAGACCAGCAGGCGGAGCCAAGTCAAGCCGCTCAAGCTGTACATCATCAGCGCGGAAATCAGGATACCCATGATTGGTGTGAACGGTACCCAAGGTGTGACAAAGGCGCGCGGCAAATTCGGACTGCGGCGTCGCAACACCCAAACACCGGCGCAGACGATGATGAAGGCCAGGAGGGTGCCGATGGAAACCATTTCGCCGAGCACGTCAATCGGTGTGAGCGCGGCGACCGTGGCCACCAGGATGCCAACCAGCGCGGTAGAAATGTACGGCGTGCGGAAGCGCGGGTGAATTTTGCTGGCCCACTTCGGAAGCAGCCCGTCATTGGACATCGAGAAAAAGACGCGGGTCTGTCCGAGAAGCATAACGACCATCGTGCTACTGAGTCCGCAGATGGCGCCGAGCTTGACCAGCTTGCTTCCCCAACTCACGCCCGTCATATCGATGCCGATCGCGAGCGGGTCGGGAACGTCCAACTGGGTGTACTTGACCAGTCCGGTGAGCACGACGGCTACGAGGATGTAAAGGATGGTACAGACCACCAGCGAACCCAGGATACCGATGGGCATGTCGCGCTTCGGATTTTTGGCTTCTTGCGCCGCGGTGGAGACAGCGTCAAATCCGATGTAGGCGAAGAAGATCACGCCGGCGGCAGTTGCGATGCCCGACCACCCGAAGCTTCCATAGGTGCCAGTATTGGGTGGCAAGAAGGGTGTCCAATTCGCGGTGGCTTCGGCGCGATGCCCTAAGATGTAATTGGCGCCAAGCCCGATGAAAATCAGCAAGACCGCGACTTTCACAACCACGATGATTGAGTTGAAATTCGCGGATTCCTTAATCCCGATGATGAGTACGACGGTTACGAACAGGATCCCCAGGAAGCCGAACAGGTTGAACGACGAATTTTGGTGCAGCAACGCCGAGGGGTCGACATTCGCGGCATCGAGCACCTTGTGGAATTGCGCGCTGAGCCGCTCCCAGTGACCCGAACCCGCCGGGTATTCCACGAAGACGGTGCCCGGCGCGCCAGCCAACCGGGGCGGAAGATGTATGCCGAAATCCTGAAGAAAGCTGAGGACATATCCGCTCCAGCCGCTCGCAACCGTCGCCGCTCCAAGAGCGTATTCGAGGATCAGGTCCCATCCAATGATCCAGGCGATCAATTCGCCGAGCGTGGCGTAGCCGTAGGTGTAAGCCGAGCCGGCCACCGGAATCATGGAGGCGAACTCCGCGTAACACAATCCGGCGAAAACGCAGGCAATCGCCGCGAGAATAAAAGACAAGAGGATCGCCGGGCCGGCATGGTTCGCCGTTGCCGTGCCGGTAAGCACGAAAATTCCCGTGCCGATGATCGCCCCAATTCCCAAGGAGATCAGGTTCCCGGCGCCCAGCGCCCGCCGGAGGGAATGCTCTCCCGTCTCACTGGATTCCTCCATAATCAAGTTGATCGGTTTTCTGACCCACAAACTCGCCATGCGGTGTTCCTCCTGTCTTCAGGTGCCCAGCCGCTTCACGATGTGCAAACGGAGCCGATAGTACTCTGATTCTGCTCTGCAAGAAATTCAAGAATGCGGCGTTTTCGCGCTAGGTCGGAAAAACGTCGCGAGCCAACGCCAAATACTCAAGGGCTCGCGCACCCGGATCCGAAGCCACCGCCAAATCACGAATCACCGCGAGCGAATCGGCGCCGGCCGCATATACTTCCTTGGCACTGTCGAAAGTGATTCCCCCGATCGCCACCAGCGGTTTTGTCGTCAATTGCCTGGCCCGGCGAAGCATTTCTAATCCGACCACCGGATCGGCGCGCTCTTTCGTAAGCGTCGCGAAGACCGGGCCAAACGCCACATAATCAGCGGTCGTCTCCTCTGCTGCGCGTACTTGCTTCAAATTATGGGTGGAGATACCGACCCATCGCTCTGGGCCACAAACGAGGCGCGCGTCTGCTACCGGCAGGTCATCCTGACCTACGTGCACGCCGCCCGCGCCCACGAGCACGGCTATATCAGGCCGGTCATTCACAATGAAGCGCACAGCATATCCTGAAAGTCTGGCGCAGATGGCATTCGAAATGTCGAAAAAGGTGCGCGAAGTCGCCTTTTTGTTACGGTACTGGATCAGTTGGACGCCTGCTTCGGCCAGGGTTGCCGCGATCTTCTCCTCTGCGTCTGAGACAAAAGCGGCGTCCAGGATGGCGTAAAGGCGCGGAATGTTTCTGGAACCAGGCAAGCGCGTTACTTTTTACGTGCCGCGCCGACTCCCAAATGATCGAGAAAATGGGTGTCGATCGTCCCCGCTTGAAACGCGGGATCGGCGAGGATGCGCCGGTGCAAAGGAATCGTGGTTTTTACGCCTTCGACAATAAACATTTCTAGCGCGCGCCGCATGCGGGCCAGCGCTTCACCGCGATCCCGGCCTCGCGTGACGAGCTTGGCGATCAAGGAGTCGTAGTAGGGCGGAATCGTGCTGTCCGAATAGAGAAACGTATCCACACGCACGCCGGTACCACTGGGAATGTGGAAGGTGGTGATGCGCCCGGCTGAGGGCACAAACGTCTCTGGGTCTTCGGCATTGATACGGCACTCAATACTGTGTCCGCGAATCTCGACTTTGCCGACGGCCGTTTCCAGATTCTCCCCAGCCGCTAAGCGAATCTGTGACTTGATCAGGTCAACATTGGTGACCATCTCGGTCACCGGATGCTCCACCTGAATGCGGGTATTCATTTCGATGAAGTAGAAGCTGCCATCCTCATCTCGCAGGAATTCCACCGTGCCCGCATTGGTGTAACCCATTTTCCGCAAGACCTCGACTACGCGCCCACCGAGATCGGCGCGGGTCTTTTCGTCCATGACCGGTGAAGGCGACTCCTCGATCAGCTTCTGGTGCCGGCGCTGAATGCTACATTCGCGTTCGCCGAGGTGGATCACGCGGCCGTATTTATCGCCGAGCACTTGAAATTCGATGTGGCGCGGATGCTCGATGAATTTTTCGAGGTAGACGTCCGGCGTGCCGAAGGCTTGCTGCGCCTCGGATCGCGCCGTTTCGAATGCGGTGGCTAGTTCACTTTGTTTGCGAACCACGCGCATACCGCGGCCGCCCCCGCCCGCCGAGGCCTTTACGATCAGAGGATAGCCGATCTTTTTCGCTGCTTTGAGCGCCGCATCCTCGTTTTCCAACACACCGTCGCTGCCGGGAACGATCGGCAGGCCTGCAGCGGCCACCTCCCTGCGCGCCCGATCCTTTTCGCCCATCAGCCGGATCAGTTCGGGACTGGGTCCGATAAACGTGATGTGCGAGGCCTCGCAGACCTCGGCAAAATTGGCGTTCTCGGAAAGAAATCCGTAGCCCGGGTGAATCGCGTCCACGTTCGTGATTTCCGCGGCGCTAATCACGTGAGGAATGTTGAGGTAGCTCTCGCTGCTCCTGGGTGGACCAATGCACACGGCCTCGTCCGCAAAGCGCACATGCAGGGAGTTCCGGTCGGCTTCGGAGTAGACTGCGACAGTAGGAATTCCTAACTCTTTACAGGCGCAAATCACCCGCAGAGCAATTTCGCCGCGATTCGCGATTAGGATTTTGCGGAACATGGGTCTGGAAAAGCGGGAACCTGGCTAGGCCTTGCCGTTCGGCCGGATGGCAAACAGCGGCTGCCCATACTCGACAGGCTGGTTATTTTCCACCAGAACGCGGGTCAAGGTCCCGGTCACGTCGGCTTCAATCTCGTTCATCAACTTCATTGCTTCCACGATGCAGATTATTTGCCCTTTGCTTACGTGGTCGCCCACTTTGACGAAGGAGGGCGCATCCGGGCTCGGCGAAGTGTAGAACGTGCCCACGATCGGCGACTTAACGACGTGGTCCTCGGGAGCCGACGGCGCGGCCGCCGGAGCAGGCTTCGAGGGTGCGGCGGCTGGTTCACCGAGTTGGCTCGGTCCGGCTGCCGCGGCGGTTACGGGAGCGGGACGCCCGGCCAAAGTCTGAGCCGCTCCTGTGGCGCCACGTTTCAACGCAATGTGCAGATCGCCAAGCGAGAATTCAAATTGTTCGAGGTTGTGCTGGCACATAAAGGCCAAGACGCGCTCAATTTCATCTAGATCGAGCCCCGGAAGGCCCGCCAATTTATGGTTGGGTATCTTTTTCTTGGGCGCCATGAAGTGGTAGAAAGTATTAGAGTTCCAACAGTTCGCGCGATGCGTTTGTCAGGATCTCGGTCCGGCCAGCGTGAATTGCCACATCGTCTTCAATTCGAATCCCGCCCACACCTTCGACGTAGATCCCCGGCTCGATCGTAACCACATTTCCCGCTTCGAATCGCCGCTCTTGCCTGGCTGCCAGTCGCGGCTCTTCGTGGACTTCCAAGCCGAGACCATGGCCTGTGCTGTGGATGAAATATCCCCCAAGGCCGTAGGCTGCCAGAACTTGACGCGCGGCAGCATCCGGCGCGCCGGCTTTCGCACCTACTGCTAAAGCCTCACAGGCGGCCTGTTGCGCCTGCAAAACAGCCCGGTACCACCGCCGGACCCGCTCCGGTGCGCGCCCGAGGAACACCGTGCGCGTCATATCGCAACAGTAGCGGCCGAGTATAGCACCCAGGTCCAGGACTACCAATTCATTTTGCTTGAGGCGTTTAGTCGTGGGATGCGCGTGCGGCAGCGCACTACGGCGGCCGGATGCCACGATCGTTTCGAATGATGGACCTTCGGCTCCGAGCTTCCGCATCCGGTATTCAATCTCGGCCGCGACCTCAATTTCCGCGACACCGGGCCGCACCACCTTCAAAGTCTGTTCGAACACCTGGGAACCCAGCAATGCTGCTTTGCGCATCTGGGCGATTTCGGCCGGAGACTTAATGGCGCGGAGCTCTTCGGTCCAGCCGGTTTCGGGCTGCCAGCGGACCTTACGCCCTGCGGCCTTCTCGAGGCTGCTTTGCGCCGCCACAGTCACTCGGGAAGGGTCGTAGGCGGCCATTACGCGCTTGCGTAACGACCCCAGGTAGCTACCCACAGCAGCCGGGAGCGACTCCTTGGTGATTTGCGCCCTTACGCCCGCGGATGCGGTCTGCGCCGGCGCCTGCAAGGCGTAGCGGCCGTCGGTAAATAGGGTGGTCTTGCCGTGCTCCACGACGAGCGCGCCGGAGGAACCCGTGAATCCTGAGAGATAATAGATATTCGCCGGGTGCGTGACGATCAACGCGTCAGCATGCGCGCTGGATAGTTTCTTCCGCAGTCGTTTCAGCCGCTCTCGGAATTCGCTGGTCATAAAAGCGAAGGAGGAGACATCGTCTCCTCCTTCGGCGCTGATTGTACTCTGACTTTTGTGTCGAGGGTTAGTGTTCCCGTTAGTCCTGAATGATTCTCGGCGTCAAGAAGAAGAGCAGCTCGGATGAATTCACCTTCACGCTCCGCTCCTTGAACAGGTTGCCGATGATCGGCAGGCTGCCGATCAGCGGAACCTCGTTGACTTGCGTGCTCTGCGACGAAATCATCACGCCGCCAAGCATCACCGTGCCGCCGTCGGCGACAAGGACCTGGTTATCCACGGACTGGGTCTGCAACGCGGGTGTCCCCTGAATGTACGGGATACCGCTGTCGATCTGTGTGTTTTCCAGATGTACGACCATCATGATCGTGCCGTCCGCGGTGATCTGCGGCGTGACCTCGAGTATCAAGGCGGCGTCGATGTACTGGACCGAGATCGTGTTATTGATCGTGGTCTGAATCGGAATCTCTTCGCCTTGCTTGATCTGGCCCTTGAAGTTGTTTTGCGTCATGATTTTCGGACGCGATAGCACCTTGCCGGCGCCTTTCGATTCCGCTGCCGTCAAAATAAAGTCCAGTGCGAAGTTGCCGGAAAGATGGGCAAAGGTGAACGCAGAAGTCGGACCCGTGGCCGGAAAACTGGTGGCCAAAGGATTGGATGTGGTGCCGCCAACGGAGTACGGAAGAATCGTTCCCGTCGGGTAAGAAACCGGGCTAGTTCCCACGATGGGCGCTCCGGCGAAGATGTTTTGCTGGCCACCGCTGCTCTGAATGCCGGACACGCCAAACTGCGTGCCGATATCCTGGGCAAATTGTCGCGTGGCGGCAACGATGCGCGCTTCGATCTCGACCTGCGGCGACTTGCGATCGAGCTGCCGGATCAAGTTATCGATGGTCGGGATCGCGGACGGAATATCACGGATGATCAGCGTATTGGTCCGCGTGTCCGCGACGATGTCGCCGCGATTGGTCAAGAATGGCTTGAGCACTTGCTCGATGCTCTTGGCACCAGCGCCCCCGCCTCCGCCGGCACCACCTCCTCCATTTTGCAGGCCGACTTTGGCGTAGCTGAGCGTGCGGGTAATGGTGACGGTAGCAACGGCACTGGCTTCGGCCTTCTCCAGGTCCACGCGGGCCTGCGCCTCACCCTTCATGGTCTCCTGGCTGGCGATACGGAGCACATTGCCATCCAGCTGCTTATCGAGATTGTTGTTCTTCAGGACGATGTCAAGCGCCTGATCCCAAGGCACCTGATCGAGCACCAGCGTGAGGTTGCCCTTTACCGAAGGATCGAGCACGACGTTCAAGCCGCTGATCTCGTGAATCAAGCGGAAGAAGTCCTTCAGGTCCACATCCTTGAAGTTGACGTTGATCGGCTCGCCCGAGTAACGCGGAGCGGGAGCCGGCGCGCTCGGTATGGCCGCCGACGCCATCTGCGTTTGCTGTTGCGGTTGCGGCGAGTTCTGCGGTGCCGGAGAAGACTGTGCCGGGCTGGCCAGCGCATTGGAGCTCTGCGTCAAGAAGCCGGGGAGAGAAACATTGGTCTCGGCAATCGCCGGAACCGTGGTCACCGCAGACGAGACGGCCTTTACTCCGGCAGCTTCGGAAACAGCCGGCTTCGGCGTTCCCTGTGCGTGACGTGACGCGCTCTGCACGGAATCCGCAGCGGAGGAACCGGAGAACGCTACCGTCACACCGTCGCGCGATTCCAGAATCGTGAACCGCGTCCAGCGCTCCAGATCAACCACGATGCGCGCTACGCCGGCTTGGTACTCGCCTACGTGCACGCCACGGATCGGGTCCGCATTCGCGGGTACGGCCGCCGAGTTAGTGTCCAGAGTGGTGTCCGCGAAATCAAGCACGAGGCGATCGGGATTATGCAAGCGCGAGGTGTGATAGTGCAGCTCGCCTATGCCCTCGATCTTTAACAGCGGCTCGTCCTCCACGTTGGTAACTTCAACGTGTGAGATACGGCTGCTCGCCGAACGCGCCACGGCCGCTCCGCGATTCGACACGGGCGTGAAGCCCCCAGGCGAATCGAAGACGACCGAGAGTTCTTGCGCACTGGAACGCTCGAAGCGAGGGCGGGCCGGCGCATCGAGCAAAATTTCCAAGCGTGTTCCTGAAGCCGTTCCGGAACCGTAAGCGACGAGCCGATAGCTCGCGACCGCGCCTGATCCCAGAATCTGCGCGCGCTGCGCTTCGGCCGGAGACATTCCCGGCAGATCGACGACGAGCAGGCTGTCGCTGGGCCGCGACGTTGTATACGTAAAGGCGGACGTCGCCTGCGCATCAATGCGTACCGCGCCGGGCGCCACGTGCGCGACCACGCGCACCGTTGGCGAGTTTGCGCCGGGTCCTGCCTGGCTCACGCTGACGAGCAAGGTTCCGCTCGCCAATACGAGGGAGGCAAGCCCGAAGGCCGGCCATTTCATCTTCATGGCTGTTCTCCTGAGCTGGGGCTCATCCGTTTAGTCACTTCGCGTTCCAAGGGCTTGCCGAAGGCGTCTTTGCCGATCTCGTGGAACGTCACACCGGAAATCGTGATGTGTTCCACGCGACCGTCAAATAGCTGGTCGCCTTCCCGCAGGAAATAGACGCGCTGCTGCGGGTTGGCAACGACGGCGATCATGCCCGAGGGACCGCCGACAATTCCTTCGATATTCAAAGTCTGTACCTGCAGACCGGACTTACCGGGAGGCAGATTCACTGGCGGCATCACGCCCCCAGTCGTTTCTTTGTTCACAAGAATCGAGAAAGGATCCCTCCGCGCTGCGGAAGTACCGGGCTTCTCCACGGGCAAGATGGCGGGTGCTGCTGGCGCCGGTGCTGCCGCACGGGGAGAAGGCTTCGGTGGACGAGCGGGCGCCGGAGCGGGATTCGGGGCCGGCATAGCCATCGGCCTCTGCACCGTTCGCGCGCCGGTCTGCGCCGCGGCTTTCGCGGTAACGGGATTCGTCTGGGCCATCAGCGGTAGAGTCGCGGGCATGGCGCAGACAGCGCCAAGCACAGCAATCGCCGCATATCGTGTGTGCTTCAATGTGACGCGTCGCATGGATCTATTCACCTTTAACGCTTCACCGGCACGGGGGGTGTTTTTCCCGGAGCCGTAGGAGCAGGAGCATCGTCATTGTTCGTAAAGAACGTCACCAGCGTCAGGGTCGCCTTCACCGTGGTGCCGGGACGTTCCGGAACTTTCGTCTTGTCCGTGGGAGCCAAACCCGTAAACGCAACGTCGCCGACGTTGATCACGCGGGATAGGCGGCTCAGACGTCCAAAGAAATCGAGAACGCCGTAGTAAGGCCCGTCCAGTTCGACGGCAAACGGCATCTCGTAGTGATAGTCACGCGGCACGATGTTGCCGGAAGCCATCTTGCGGATTTCGATCCCGGAAGAGGCGGCTGCACCCTGCACCATGCGGAGGAACTCGTCCAGATCCTTGTCGGCCGGAACAATCGCCTTCAGGGTCTCGAGCTGCTTCTGCATGGCATCGGTTTCGGCGCGGAACTCGGCAAAACGGCGCCGGTAAACTTCGAGCGAATTCACTTGTTGGGTCAGCGTCTGTTGCTGTTGGTTCAAGGTTACGAGTTGCGCGCGTGCACTCTTCACCGGGGAGATCGGCAGCCATTCGCCACCCGCCACGATGACCACAGCGAGACCGAAGAAGATCAGCACCTGCAAGTACCAAGGCATTTCGCGGAAGGAGGTCGCCATCGCCGTTATCCCTTCCTCGTCGAAGTTACCGGCGCGCGCGAAACTGGCGCCGTCGCCGGAGCCTTTACGGGCGCCTGTTGCATCGGAAGCTGTTGCGCAGGACCGGATGCGCCGGCCGTCTGTCCGCCGGGAGGAGCAAAGACTACGTTAATCGTGAAATCGTAAAGTTGCACGGCAGGGTTCTCATCCTGGTGGGTATCTTTGATATCCACCTGCTGAAAATAGCCGGAGCGCCGGAGTTGCGTGATGAATTCGGCCACCGCATTGATGGAGCCGGCGGTGCCGATCAAGGTGATGCTGTCTCCCTTGCGCCCAAAGGAGGTGAGCCACAGCGTTTCCGTGCGCGTGACCGTATTCGCCACGGCGTCCAATAGTTCCTGGCCGCCATTGCGGTTGCGCTGTAGCTGCTCGATCACGTTGATGCGCTGTTGCAGCAGGGCCTTCTGCTTTTCGAAATCGTCCACTTGTTGCTTGATCTGGTCGAGTTCGGTTTTCTGCTGCTTGAGCGAGTTGATCTGTTTCTGAACGTCCTGGACTTTGCTGTTAGTCTGCCACCAGTCCAGGGTCAGCGCGCCCACAGCCACGGCCACCGCGAGAACGAACATTCCGATCTGGAATGTCGCTTCGAGCGGCACCGAACTGCGGGACGCTTTCGGACGTGCTTGACCGAGTAGGTTGATGCGGATCATGGCTGGTCGAAGCTCCTCAAAGCCAGACCGACCGCGATTGCCAGCCGGGGAGCCAGCTCGCGGATCTCGTCCTCGTTGTGCCGCGCCGGATTAATCACGACCTTCCGGAACGGGTAAATCTCTTCGACTGGAACGGTGAATTCCTCGCGCAACAGGTCCATCATCCCCGGAACGCGCGCCGTGCCGCCCGCCACGTAAATGCGCTGAATGCTTTCGCCGCTGGCGGTGGCGCGGAAGAAGTCAAAGGTCTTTTGAATTTCCAGTATCAAAATGTCCGAAACGGAACGAACGATTGTGCCGCGGTGCTCGTCGGTGACGCCGGCAAGCGCTTCGCCCTTCTTCAAACGCTCCGCGTCGTCAAAATTCAGGTCAAGTTCTTTCTGCAGCGCGTCCGTGTACTGATTGCCGCCCACCGAAACGTCGCGGGTAAAGAGCGGGATGCCGCCGCGGACGATATTGATGTTCATCACGCTCGCGCCGACGTTGAGCAGCGCCGAGGTCTGGGCCGGATCGGGATCGTAGTTATATTCGAAGCAATTCTGCAGCGCGAAGGCGTCGATATCCACCACCGATGGCGTCTTGCCGGCCTGCGCAAGCACGTTCGTGTGGTTGAGAATTTTGTCTTTCTTCACCGCCACCAGCAGCACTTCCATCTGTGAATCCACCGAATCCAGATGCTGGTAGCTGAGGTTCACGTCCGCGATGTCAAACGGAATGTGCTGGCTCGCTTCGGTCTGAATGCGATCGTAAAGCTCCTCCTCCGTCATCAACGGAAGCGGAACGCGAGGCTTCACGATTACGGAGTGGCCAGAGACCGAAGTCGCGACGTTTTTGTTCTTGATCTTCTGCCGCTCGAAAATGTTGGAGATGCCTGCGGCCACCAGTGGGGCGTCCATGATGGCGCCGTCCACCACGGTGTCCTGTGCCAGCGGCTCCATGCCATAGCTGACCAGTTCATAGCCTTGCCGGCCGTTTTTGAGCTCGACGGCCTTAATCGAGCTCGAGCCGATGTCGAGGCCCACGAGTTGTTTTTGTTTACTGCCGCCAAACATCGCTTCAGCCCCCTTCCGGGTTCTGCTAACGCCGGCCGTTTGGCCGGGTCTGACTCATCTTGCTTTCCATCCAACGATCCAAAATCGACTTGCGCAGCTTCCAACGATTGCCGAGCTTAAAAGCCGGTACCACGCCGTCGCTGATGTACCGATACAACGTGTCCGGTGAGACTCCCAAGTAGCTCGAAGCCTGTCGCAGATTCATGACTTCGCGCGCCTCGCTCACCGTCTGATTGACTCACTCCTCAAATTCGCTTTGGACTTGCCGCCCGTTTGCACAGCACGGCTCTGGAGTAGCGTCCACTGTGTGCGGTTATCCCATTCGCTCCTGGAAGCGTCAAGCTGTCCTAACGGACAGTTGTTGTGAGAAATGGGGTAGTTCTTGGGTAGTTCTAGGTGTTTCCTGGAGGGTCAAAAAGCGCCAGAATGCTTGAAATCAAGCAGATAAACCGCGGAGATTCTGTCTGCGCGCCGGCCGGCAAAATTGTGCCTTGGGAGTAACTTTCACGATCGAAGTTTCATGCCGAGCGTACCGACGG
The DNA here is from genome assembly GCA_963703805.1 of uncultured Acidobacteriota bacterium. Taxonomy (GTDB): domain Bacteria; phylum Acidobacteriota; class Terriglobia; order Acidiferrales; family UBA7541; genus DASTCZ01. The sequence goes on from CAVPFO010000005.1 coordinate 227,205, forward strand.
ACAGCGCCGTTTTCGGCCTAGTGCTCATCAAACGGCGTTTCACACTGGAATAGATCGCTGGCCACACATTCCTCAGCGAAGGCGGCGCGGATATTTCGGCAGGCCCAGCGAATTCCAAATCGCATCCACTCGGTCGCAGGTTTGCGCGTCCATTATGATTTCATCGGGCCAGGGACGCGTGAAACCCTCCGAAGGCCATTTGCGCGTGGCGTCTACGCCCATTTTTGAGCCGAAATCCTGGATGCGCGAAGCGTGATCGAGCGTGTCCGCCGGTCCGAAATTGAATTGCACGTCGCGCTCGGGATCGATCGCGCACAATGCTTTCCACACAACTTCGCGATAATTCTGCACGTCCACATCGTGATCCACCACCACGATCACTTTGGTGAACATCGCTTGCCCGAGCGACCAAATCGCATTCATAATTTTTCGTGCGTGGCCGGGATATGACTTGCGGATGGCAACGATCATTAGGTTGTGAAAGATGCCCTCGGCGGGCATGGAGACGTCCACAATTTCCGGATATTGCATCTTCATCACCGGCAGAAAGATGCGCTCGACCGCGTGCCCCATCCAATAGTCTTCCTGCGGTGGCGGGCCGACGATGGTCGTTAAGTAAACCGGATCCTTGCGGTGCGTGATGCAGGTGATGTGAAACACAGGAAACTCGCCTTCGAGCGAATAGAACCCAGTGTGATCGCCGAAGGGGCCTTCGGTGCGCATCTCGTTCAGATTGACGTAGCCTTCCAGCACGATTTCTGCATTGGCAGGGACTTCCAGATCGACGGTTTCGCCCACTACCATTTCCACCGGTTCGCGCCGCAAAAATCCTGCGAACATAAACTCATCCAGGTCGGGCGGAATCGGCAGAATTCCCGCGACGCAGGTGGCGGGATCGGCGCCAATTGCGACGGCGACTTCGATGCGGCCATCTTTATCTCGTGCGCGCGCGCGCCGAAAATGCTCCGCGCCGTGCTTCTGCGTCTGCCAGTGCATCCCGGTGGTGCGATCGTCATACACCTGCATGCGATAGACGCCCACGTTGCGCTTCCTTGTTTCTGGATTTCGCGTGATCACCAACGGCCAAGTAATGAAGCGTCCGGCATCCTGCGGCCAGCACTTGAGGATCGGGAATTGCGCGAGCGAAAAATCGTCTTTGTGGATCACTTCTTTACAAGGCGCGCTGCGCACGGTCTTCGGGAAAAACGATCCTAGCTCCGCGAGCTTGGGTAGCATTTTGATTTTTTCGAAAATGCCCTGCGGGGACTGGAAATCGATCATGCCGCGAATACGCTCGGCCACCTCGTTGATGTCGCCAACCTCGAGCGCCAGATTCATGCGTCGCTCGCTGCCCAGCATGTTAATCAGCAGCGGCACTTTCGATCCTTTGGGACGTTCGAAGAGTAGCGCGGGACCTCCGGCGCGATTGGCGCGGTCGGCAATCTCAGGGATTTCAAGAACAGGGTCCACTTCGGCGGAAATGCGGCGCAGTTCGCCTTCTTTTTCAAGCTTCGCGATGAAATCCCGCAGGTTCTTGTAAGCCAAGTCCGCCGCCTCCGTGTTGCGTGCTATCCTTCGTTCGAGCGGTCACTTTAGCATTAGCCCAGCAGGATTGCATTGGTTCGGACCGCTTGATCGGCGCCTACGAGTGATGACATCCCTGGCGGTCGTGTAGCCCGCCCGTTCCGCAGGGGCGGGCTACACAACCGTCGTAGATCAGCGAGCTATTCGTTGTTAGAAGTGGTACAGATTCTTGGCGTTGTCGTGGAGGACCATGATGGCGAGTTGCTTGGCGCGTGCTTCCGTGATTTCGTGATCGCGCAGCATTCCCGTGAGGGCCATGCCGAGTGCTGTACGTGCGTTGCGGTTGGCCAGCCAGGCGGATTCTTCCCAGCCCATCGTCGGCGAGTAGGGATACGCATCCGTGCCATAGAGAACTTTTTCCGGCTGATATTCGAGCCATTCGCGCAACCATTGGGCCATCATGTGTGGAGGGAAGGTCAACGACTGCGCCGAAACATCGGTATAGACGTTGGGCTTGAGCAATAGCGCGCCCATTTCCCGCACGTATGGCCAGCCGCCATGGATCAGCACGAAATTCGTTTTACGCAGCCGCGGATCGTTGAGCACCGGTTCGAGCAGCATGGGATTCACGCCGGCCATCTGGAAATAGCTGCCATCGCCACCAAAGGTGTGCAGATGCACCGCCATCCCGAGCCGGCCGGATTCCGCGGCGATGTAGCGAAAAATAAAATCTTGCAACGTCTTGTAGTCGGCGTCGGGTGGGGTGCCGTGCGCAGCCCATTTGGCATAGATACGCGCGGCGTCTTGCTCGCTCGGATCGCTCACGTCGAACGAACGCAGGTAGGCCATCTCGAATTTTTCCGCCACGGCGCCGCCCGCGCGTTCGTGTTCGAGCGTGGGCGTCACTACCCGGGAGAGATAATCGGCTAGGGTCGCCGGCGGTGCGGACAATCCCAGTGTCTTGAGGTACCGCGCGCGAACGCCGTTTTCGTCGGCGAAGAAAAGCTTCCGATCCGGCGATTGCAGCGCCAGGCTCGAATTGTCCACCGGGAAAAGCAGCGCGTCAGCATAAGGAACCCAGCGGAAGCGCGGCGGCTGAACGCCTGGGCCCATGGCCACGCGATTGGCCAGCATCGTCTCGAATACCCGATTGATCGAGCACCCAATTGGAATAATTCGATCCCTGCTGCTCCCGCACGTGCGAACGCGCTTGGTTCAGCGCCGCGAGGGAGTTCGCGTCGAGCGGCGGCGTTCCGTCGAAGCCGAAGAGCGCTTTCCAGGCATCGGCGAGCGGTGGATAGTCCGGGCGAAGCGCCGGGGTCACGGATTCCGGCTCCATGTTGTCCACAGGCAACGCATCAAAATCGCGGTCTTTATCGAACTCCGGTGGCGCCAGCACGGGGTGCGCGTGGTTATCGATGGCTTTGGTCTGCGCGATCACTTCGGCAATTTGCGGATCGATCGCATCAGCGGAGGGGCCGCCGTCGTGGCTAGCGCCGTTGGGCACGCCAGAGCAGCCTGCAAGAGCAAGGCCGAGCACGGCCGCGGTATAAAGGATTCCTCGAAAGTAGATTTTCATGGGCTCAGATCGCCGAGTCTAACACGTCGCGCGATCCCGATCGCGGATGGTAGCATGGCGCATCCAGGTGATCACAGACCCTACGCTGGTGCAAGAAGCGCAGCCGCTGGAGTTTTATCGGCGGCGGAGTTTGGAAATCCGCGTTCGGACCGATGACGCGCGCCGCGCTTATGACACCGCGCGGATGGTCCTGGCGATCAGCCTGGTGCTCACCTTCGCAGCGCTCTACCAAATCTTCGTAACGAAAGCTTGGCCGGTATGGTCCGTGGCGGTGGCAATCCCTGTGGTTGCTTACACCGCATATCAAACCAAGCGCTATCAGGATCGTCTGAGACAACTCCAAAGCCTGCACGACTATTACGCCAAAGGCGTTGCGCGGCTTGGTCTCGCGTGGGACGCACTCGATGAAGGTAGCGACTTCATCGATCCACGCCATCTGTATGCCACCGATCTGGACCTCTTTGGACGCGGCTCCGTATTTCAAGTGCTCTGTTCAGCTCGCACCAAAGCGGGCCGCGAACGGCTGGCAAGCTGGATGAAAGCGGCGGCGACGTTGGACGAGGCGCGCGCTCGCCAGGCGGCTATCTCTGAATTGCTTCCGCGGAATGATTTGCGCGAAACGATTGCCGCGGCCGGCGCGAAAGCCGGATCGGAGGTGCAGACGTCCACTTGGCAGACCTGGCTTTCCGAAGCCTCCGCGCCATTTCCGGTGTGGGCCGGGCCCGTGGCGTTCGTCCTGGCGCTCTGCGTGACAGCGCTGGCCATTCTCTTTGGCAGCCGACTCATGGATTGGCACGCGTTTTTTTTGGATGCACGCATTCTGTTGCCGATTGCGCTGCTGTTTGGCTTGGCATTTCGCAAGCGCGTCAACGGGATTTCCGATTCGCTCGCACCTTTGGCCATGGAACTTCCCGTTCTCCGCGAACTCTTGCGCACCATGGAGCGCGAGACTTTCCAATCCGCCAAGCTTGCTGGTTTAGCGGGGCGACTAAAGCGCGGCGGGACTCCAGCTTCGCAGCGAATCCATCGCTTACAGACGCTGGTAAGCCTGCTAAAGGGCCGCGACGGCACTTGGTTCGGCTGGCTCACGGTCCCGAGCTATACCGTGCTGTGGGGAGCGCAATTCGCGATGGCGATCGACCGCTGGAGGCGGCGCCATGGAGCGGAGTTGCTCGATTGGCTCGACGTGCTGGCTGAATTCGAAGCCCTCCTTTCCCTCTCCACTTACAGTTTCGAACACCCACAAGATGTATTTCCCGAGATCGTTGAAAACGAAGGCCCCATATTCGAAGCGCAGTCGCTCGGCCACGTGCTGCTCGACGAGGCGGACCTGCGTTCGAAACGATGTGCAATTGGGCGGTGACCTGCGATTCCTAATCGTGAGCGGTTCGAACATGTCCGGCAAAAGCACGTTTCTGCGGGCTGTGGGCGTCACCGCGGTGCTGGCGTGGATGGGGTCTCCCGTACGATGCGCGAAGCTCCGCATTTCCCCGCTCGAAACCGTCGCCGCGATTCGCGTGGAGGATTCCCTGGTGGATGGCCGCTCGCACTTCTTCGCGGAAATGGAACGTTTGCGGCAAATGATCGAGCTGGCCACGGCGCGCCCCGTGCTGTTCCTCGCCGACGAAATCATGAGCGGAACCAATTCGCACGACCGCAGAATTGCCGCCGAATGGGTAGTCCGCGCGCTGATGCTACGCAACGCCATCGGCCTGATCACCACCCACGATCTTGCGCTCACCGAGATTGCCTCGGGCGGCCTTCCGGGCCGCAACGTATATTTCGAAGACTCGGGCGAAGCCGGCGCATTACAGTTTGATTACCGCCTCCATGATGGCCTGCTGACACGCTCAAACGCGCTGAACATCGCTCATCTTCTGGGAATTGACACCGCAGCGATGGGAATAAGCGCCATCGGAGCCGCTTCCTCCACACCAAACGATAAGTCCGGCTAGTTTCCTATATTCAGTGTCTTACAGGCTTGCGCTACAGCATTGACCCGATTACGCCCTCTCATAATATCCGCCAGAATAGGGTTGATTCGGTCAGGTTGTGGGTTTGCGCGCATCCAGTGCGGCCCAGGAGGCAATGCCCAGTGCTCAGACTCGTGCTGATAATCCTGTTGATCATGTTGCTGCTCGGCTCCCTCCCCGCGTGGCCTTATAGCCATGCTTGGGGCTATTACCCCAGCGGCGGCTTGGGACTGGTTCTGCTGATCGTGCTGCTGATTTTTCTCTTTGGAGGCCGGCGCGTGGCGCCTTAGCTACTCCTGTGCGGGCCGCGCGGTATGCCCGCACCATTTTGAGGTACGTCGCAGCCCAGGTGGTTGTCTCACCGCGCGCGCTGTGACGTTTCCGGGGCAAACGAACGCGTATTTACCGGACAGGATTCCGGCCGGCGGTGTGGCGCATCACATGTACAAAGGAGTTTTTATGAAACTGGTAAAGAAGTTGTCCCCCTTGGCGCTGCTTGTGGCCTTTGGTCTCATGGCGAACAGCAGCCCGGCTTGGGCGCAAGATTCCAACGACATCCAGCGCGAAGTGATGCATGAGCTGCGTATGCTGCCGTATTACAGCGTGTTTGACGACTTGAAGTTCGCTGTCAACGGAACGACGGTGACGCTCTCGGGCGACGTGGTGAATCCTAGCGTCAAATCCGACGCTGAATCAGCCGCTAAGCACGTTAAGGGCGTCACGAGTGTGGTGGACAACATTAACGTCCTGCCCCCATCGTCCGACGACGACCGCATTCGTCGCGCAGAATATCGCGCGATCTATAGCGAATCGCAGCTCAGCAAATACGCGTATAACGCCGTCCAGGGGATTCACATCATCGTGAACAACGGGCACGTCACGCTCGAAGGCGATGTGGATAATCAGGCGGACAAGAACGTGGCGAATATCCGCGCCAATAGCGTACCGGGAGTTTTCTCGGTGACGGACAACTTGCAAGTGCGCGGCGCACAGTAAAGCAATTCTTCGACGAACTGCCGCGGACAGATGGCGCGCCAACCCCACCCAATCCGTCCGCGGTACCTGGCCCCCCACGTCTAGGCGAACGGAGTCAACCGGACAGTTACTCCGTGGCCGCCTCACTTCAATAGGTACACGTCTCCCGAAGGCGCCAACTGTAACGGCAGCAAGCCGATGGCCCGCAAGCTAGCGCGTAAGGTGTACTTGCTGCCAGTGCGAATGGTTGCCAGCGCAAAGTCGTAATCATTATTTCTGTACCGCGTATCCGTTGAGCCCGGATGCGTGACGCGGCCGATCAGGTTCCCATCTTCCAGCAGCTCGACCCATTCGATTTCCGCCTGCCCACCTCCCGCCGACTGAATAAATGCGGCCACGTAGGAGCCGGGCACCTTCACGGCGCTTGTGATATCCCATTCCTGCACGGAAAAAGGACCCGGCGGGAGCGGGGCAGGAACAGGTGTCATCGGTGCGGCGGGCGGAGTCTGGGCCGGCGTTCGCGGTGTGACGTTAGCGGCAAGCGGCGCGGCTGCCTGCGTGGGCGGCACGGCGGGAGGTGCCGCGCTGCTCGCAGCCGTCGCTGGTCCCGGGCTAATCTGCCATTGCGCTACGGGTGCAGGAAGCGGTGTTATTCGCCGGAAATGAACGTCGAGAATTTCCAGGCGCATCACATCGGTGGCCAGGCGATCCGAAAAATTGGCAAAATTCCGCGCCGCTTGGGGCGACCAGACCACCTCCGCAAGTGCGCAGAGCCGCGGAAACGCCATATACTCCATTTCCTGCCGTTGCGGAATCCATTCCGACCAGAGTTGTGATTGCGCGCCAAGCACGTGCCTCGCGGACTCCGCGGTGAGATCGGGCGGGATCGGGTCGAAGCTGTACACCTTTTCGAGCGGCAGGAATCCGCTGATCGCGCGCGGCTCGGCGCTGGCCATGGGCCACTGGTAGTAATCGAAATAGGTGAATTGCGTAGGCGCCATGATCACGTCGTGCCCTGCGCGTGCGGCCGCTATACCACCTTCTACTCCGCGCCAGGACATCACCGTGGCGCCGGCGGCGATCCCGCCTTCGAGAATTTCATCCCATCCTACGAGGCGGCGTCCACGTGAAGTGAGAAAATTATCCATCTGCCGGATGAACCAGCTCTGCAGCTCTTCCTCATTCTTCAACCCTAGCTGGCGCATGCGTTGCTGCGCGCGAGGGTTTGCCTGCCAGGGTCGCTTTTCGACTTCGTCACCGCCGATGTGAATGAATTTCGAGGGAAAAAGCGTAAGCACTTCGCTCAATACGTCCTGCATGAAATGTACGGTCGAATCTTCCACATTCAGCACGGAATCCCGCGCGCCTAATGCGGATGGATCGCCGCCCGATTGTACGATTTCGATACGATTCCCAAGCTCGGGATACGCTGCGATCGCCGCGGAGGAATGTCCCGGCATCTCGATTTCTGGCAGCACGGTGATAAAGCGTTCGCCCGCGTAGCGCACCACTTCGCGAATGTCGTCCTGCGTGTAATAGCCGCCTTGCGGCAAGCTCACCAGCTGCATGGGCTGCACCGGATTGAATGTGGTGTAGTCCGTCAAGCCACCAACGGAGGTGAGACGCGGATATTTCTTGATCTCGACGCGCCAGCCCTCGTCATCCACCAGGTGCCAATGAAAGACGTTGAGCTTGTGCAACGCCATCAAATCGAGAAATTTTAGAATGAATTCCTTGGGCATGAAGTGGCGTGCCACGTCCATGTGGGCGCCCCGCCAGGAAAATCGCGGCGTGTCTTCAATTTCCACCACCGGAACCGTCCAGCGCATTTCGTCCACCGGGCTGCGTCGAAAAATATCCGGCGGCAAAAGCTGGCGCAGCGTTTGCACTCCGTAGAAAATCCCTGCGGCGCTGTAGCCACGAATGCGAATGGAATCCCGTTTCACCTCCAAGCGGTAGCCCTCGGGTCCCAGGCGCTTCAACCTCTTATCGAGGGAGAGCGCAATGGTATTGCTGCCCACACCGCCGCCGACGTCCAGCGCGTAGCCGGTGGCAGGCGTTAGATAGTGCTGGAGCAATTCCGCAACGTTGCGCGTGCCGCGATCCGCGCCGATGCGTGTCTTGGCGTTTAGCGTGAATTCGCCGACCCCTTGCTTCACCGACACGGGCAGCGGAATGATGGCAATGGATGGAGAGTTGCTCTGCTTTGTGGAAGCGGGGCTGCGTCCTGGCCGTGATTGCGCGGCTACCAGCGGTGCAAGCAGCAACGCAACCGCAGGCATAGCCCGCACGATCATGCTTGTGAATTTCATCGGGCCTCGAAGCGTGGGAAAGGAGAGATGGTCACGCGACGCGGCGATAATACTCAACCGGGCGTTGTCCGGCAACCGCAGAGCCGGTTGACGTGCCGTGAAGCTTGGCTTACTGCGATATTACTCTGAATGGGCTCGACGCGCTGGACGTCGTCGCAACGGCCCAGCGCCGTCATTACCCTGTAGGCGGCATGCTATCTTCGCGCGCGCGAACTCGTCGCCGCGCTCGGCGCTTCGTAGTCTTTCACCTCGAAATTCGCCGGTGGCTCAACCCCCATCAGATAACGCACGAAATAATCCCAGCGGCGCCGGAACAAGTACGGGTTATTCCCTTCTCCATGGAACATTCCCGGGACAAAAAGCATGTCGAAGTTCTTATTGTCTTTCATCAGCACGCTGACGAATCGCATGGTCTCGACCGGGTTCACGTTGTCGTCCACATCGCCGTGTTCGAGCAGCAGGTGCCCTTGAAGCTTGTCGGCCAACGTGTAATTCGATTGCGAGAGGTAATCGTTCTCGATCGGATAGCCTTCGTACGCCTCATTCCAGCTTGCCTTGTCCAGGCGCGGATCGTGATCGCCTGAGGTCGCTACGCCCACCTTGTAAAAATCGGGGAACGTCAGCATCGCCCGCGCCGTGCCGAATCCTCCGTGCGAAGTGCCGTAGATGCCTACGCGGGTGAGGTCCATGTAAGGATATTTCGCGGCCATCTGACGGATCAGCGCGACGTGATCCGGAAATGATCCACCGAGATTGTGGTAAGAGAAATTGTGGAATTCTTCCGACCGTCCCGCGGTTCCCCGGCCATCCACCATCACCACCACAAAGCCTAGCTCGGCCATTTGCTGCTGGGTGCCGCAACACGCGCTGAATTTCTTCGGCACAAAGAAATTGTGCGGGCCCGTGTACACATACTCGACCACAGGGTATTTCTTCGAAGCATCGAAATTTGAGGGCCGCCAGATCAACCCATAAATATCGGTCTTGCCATCGTCGGCTTTGCCTGCAAAGGGAGTAGGCGGCTTCCAGCCCATTTTCGTCAGTGCAGTTACGTCGGTTTTCTCCAATTCGCGCACGATCGAACCATCCGAGGCGCGGCGCAGCGAGGTTCCACCCGGCAAATCGGCGCGCGAGAAATTGTCCACAAAATATTGGCCATCCGGCGAAAACACCACGGCGTGATCGGCGTTTTCCGGTGTCAGCAATGTCAGCCCAGTGCCGTCGAAAGTCACGCGATACAAATGGTTCTGATACGGATCCTCGCCCGCCTCTTTACCACATGTGAGGAAATATGTCTGGTGCGCTTTCCCGTCCGTATAAACAAGCGCGCGTACCACGAAATCGCCCTTCGTCAGCTGCTTTTCGAGCGCCCCCGTGGCTCCATCGTAGAGATAAAGGTGATTCCAGCCGTCGCGGTCAGAGGCCCATACGGCTTGGCTGCCGTCACTGGTGAAATTAAAGAGCGTCTCGTATTCATCCACGCGGATATCCGAGTGCTCGGAGACTACGGCGCGCTGCTTGCCGGTCTGCGCGTCCACTTCTCGCAATTGCCCATCCTTATAGCCGCGCTCGATGTGCAGATAATAAAAGCGATTGCTGTCATCGAACCAGGTCAGGCGCGGGCCGCCATAGTAATAGACGCTGACGGGCGCCGTATCCACATCAATCCGCCGCCCCGAAGGAACGTCGAAGATCGTCAGCGATGCCATCGGAAGCGGTTCGCCCGGCAAAAAATAGGCGTAGCGATACGCCTTCGGCCGCAATTGGTCGGGCGGCACAAATTGCAGGCTGGTGAAGCGTGCCGCGTTTCGCGAATCGATGCGATAGGTGATCAGCTTGGTCCCATCGGGTGACCAGAAAACGCCGGGGCGCTGGCGTGGCGTCTCCGTACCCTGCTCCACCATCGTTCGCAGCGAGGGTAACGGAGTGGCGTAATCGTTTTCCTTTTCTCCATCGCGCGTAAGCTGCATCACCTGTCCGGTTGAAGTGTCGCGCAAATACAAATTGTAGCGATCCACGTATGCGGCCCAGCGGTGATCGGGCGAAAACGCTTCGGTAATGTCGTCGGCTGGGCCGGCGGATTTTTCACAGACGTAATCGCTCACGGTACATCGCCATCGAACTTCATCCGCGGTGAAGCGAATCGCGCCATCATGGTCCTGAAACTCAAATGTATCGAAGGGCAGATCGGTAGCGCTGACCTCCTGATGGCTTGCGTGGGTGAGCGCCGCAGCCAGCCGCGCATGATCGAACGCGGGCTTCTGCGAGTTTTGCGCGGGGTCCACAAGGATGAATTCCTTGCCGCCTGGACCCACTTTGCGATACCAGAAGCGGCTGCTCTTGTTGAGCCAGTTTGGCACGACGTTGGCCACATAGACGGAATGCTGCAGATTGCCCGGCAGGAATTTCTCGGCGCGCTCGTAGTCCTCGCGAGTACCCTGCGCGCTGGCGACCCATGGCAGCGCCAGCCCGATCAGCAAAGCAGCTGCAACGCGCAGCATGCCATCACGTTTGAACATCGTTCGAAACCTCACGTAACAAAAGTTTTGCGGCGAATCCGGCGCAGAGCAGGGAGGGCCGGAAGGTTGGATACTATATCCAACGGCGCGAAAGCTCTAGCGATTTTCTTGCCCCGTCGCCGTGGCCCTTGGCGGCTTTAACCTCCGCCGATGAGCGCCGCACCCCACGTCTCCGGCCCGGTTCTCACGGCGTATTGCAGGATCCAAGTAGAACATCTGCAGGGGCGGACAATGTAAATCGCTGAAAAGGCAAAAACGACTTGGATCGTTGCGGCAATCCCAGAGACAGCAGTTGTGGACGCATCTTGGCTTCCTGGTCCACCAGCTTTCGATCAGGGGCGCGAGGCGGCGTGAACGTTCGAGCAATTCACCGCCGCGCACTTCCGGTGTGCTGCCACCCAGCGATATGCCGTACGCAGCACCGCCATCATTCCCGGTAACTTCGCGAGCCAAGCCAGCGGAGCGGCCCACCAGACGCGCGCTGCCAGCGCCACCGCGGCGTCCGCACCGCCAAATTGCGAGCCATCTTCGAGCACGACGTGCATCTCGCGCATCAGCGCTTCGGGACTTAAGCCCAGCAGTTCCCTGACGCGCCGATCCTGTAAAGGCGCCACGTCGAATTCCCGCCTGCGCAGACGAGGCGCTACGCATCGCGCAAGCCGCGTGCAAAATTCGCAGTCGGCGTCATAAAACAGCCAGCCGCGTGCGTGCCTGCCCTTGCCGTCAGTGAATTCGGAAGCGAGCGAGATCATTAGATCACTCCAGGACGCGGCGCATTTTCATTTCCGGTCGTCGCCGGAGCCTTCACTCCCAGCGTCTACCCTTTTCTTCTTCTCGCCGAGCACGCCGCGCAACTTCCCTCGCAATCGCAGCAAACCTTTTAGCGCGCCGGGCGAGATGGCCTTCACCTCGTCGTAAAGTCCAGCCATGGAGCTCATGAACTCGACCATGTTGGCCACACGTTCGCGCGTATAGGTGTCCGCCGCATTGTCTTTCTTCAGATCGGCGAGGCATTCGTTCAACAGCTTTAAGGTGGGGTCAATCTCGCGCCGCTTGCGTTCTTCCAGAATAATTCGAAACATTTCCCACACATCGGTGAGCGATTCGAAATGATCGCGCCGGTCGCCAAGCTGATGCGTCACGTGGACGATGCCCCAGCCCTGCAATTCGCGCAGGCTGTTGCTCACATTGGAACGGGCCACACCCAGGGTGCCGGCGATGTCTTCCGCATGCAGCGGACGCGGCGATAGGTACAGCAAGGCGTGGACCTGGGCCACGGTGCGGTTGATGCCCCAGCGTGTACCCATCTCGCCCCAGTGGAGGATGAACTTCTGCTGCGCGGAGGTTAGGTTGGGCAAAGGCAACGCCTTTCTCTTTGTTCTGTCATGACAGAATATACTGCTATGAATGTCTGATGTCAACCGCGTGCCTATTTGACCGCTAGCCTTCGATTCCCTCCCAACCCCTTTCCGCGGAAATACCGTCAAAGCCGGATGGCCTTTTGCTTCCCTTCGCGCTATCTAGGACTTGCCGCAAGGAGGCATTGCCATGAAGAGGTTGGCTTTAGGGATTGGCTTATTCGCTCTGCTCGGGGTGACGGTCTCTCCACCGTCGCAAGCTTATCCTGCCGATGCGCAGGGCTGTTCCGATTCTCCACTGATCACACGCATCTCCGGCAGCACGCTTACGGCCTGCCACAATGACCGGAACCAGCGGATCAGCATCCCTACGGGGAAAGATGCCGGCGGCAATATCCTCACCAAATCGGTAGCAGGCGAAGGCGAGTCGTGGACGTATCAGCCACCCAAGGGCATGAACGGCGTCCAGGCCTTTCAATCGATCGAGACGCTTTTGAAGGAATCCGGCTTCACGATCGTCTTTGAAGACTCGCCCAACCGGCTGACGGCCACACGGTGAGACCACTGGTATCTGCTGGAGAATAAAGACGGCTCTTACACACAGACAATTCTCTTAGCCAGTGAAACGACGGGGACGACGACGCCTCAAACATCGTCTGCCACGGCGGAGTTCGAGTCCGCCGGACACGCGGTGCTCTATGGACTCGATTTCGATCCCACGAGCGGCGCGGTGCAAGGTAACGCAGATAGCGTCCTCAGACCCTTTCTCGAGCTGCTCCGCAGCGACACCACGCTGAAGATTCGTGTGGAATGCTACACGGACAACGTTGGGCCGGCGGCAGACAATCTGGCGCTCTCCCGCAAGGAAGGCGAAGGCGTCGTGAAGTGGTTTGTAGACCACGGGGTGGATAAGGCCCGCTTGGCGTATCAGGGAATGGGTTCCGCAAATCCGCTGGTGGATAACGACACTGACGAGGACCGCGCGAAGAACCGCCGTGTCGAAATCGTGAAAATGTAACGCGCAGGGCCGCCCCTACGGGCTATACGCATTGCCGGCTTAGGTCAGAGTCGCAGCTGGAAATGTGGGCACCACTTCCGGCACGTCGATTAGGATTCGCGTGCCCTCGCCCTCGCGGCTATTGATCTCCATCCGAAAATCGCCGCCGTAGAGCACCTTCAACCTTTCGTGCACGTTGCTGATCCCAATGCCATCGACGTATACCTGCGGCAAGCGGCCTTCGGGAATGCCGGCGCCGTTATCGGCCACCTCAATGAGCAGCCGCCCGTCAGACAAGCTGGTCCGAATATGGATGTGTCCACCTTCGATTTTTCCGGAGAGGCCGTGCTTCAGTGAGTTTTCAACGATCGGCTGCAGCAGCATGCTGGGCACGAAGGCCTCCAGCGTCTGATCCTCCACATCTTTGTAGATCTGTAAATTTTCGCGGCCGAAACGCACCACCTCGATATCAAGATAGTCGTCGATAAAGTCGAGTTCTTCGCGCAACGGCACAAACGTCTCGTGTTTGCGCAACAGCCTCCGCAAAATATTGCTGAGTTTGATCACTACGATTCGCGCCATATCCGGATCGAAGCGAATCAGCGATGAAACCGTGTTGAGCGTATTGAAAAGGAAATGCGGATTGATCTGGCTGGAAAGCGCATCCATACGCGCCTTGAGCAATAGGCGCTGGTGCTGTTCGAGATTCATTTCGATGCGCGTGTTGTTCCAGATCTTGATGGCTACGGCCACCGACATGGTCGTACCAAAGAGAATCAGCAGGTTTTGCCAAACGCCTTCCCCATCGAGATAGAAAATCCATCGCGCGTGGGTCGCATGTCCGAGGAGCAGCCGCGCAACCTCCAGCAACGCGCACACGGTCGGTGGCAGCATTTCCCACGGTACTTTTCTCTTTCGGACCAACCGCACCAGCGACTTCGGAATATTCAGGAACGTAAAGGGCCCAAAGCTCCAGATGTCTTCCTTATTGGGCATGGCCTGGCGCACAAGCCCGCCAATCAAGCCCACCGAGGCCGCTACCGGCGCCGAAAGCCACTCGTGATGTACGAACGCGGGCAGGCTTACGATCGCCCCGCCGATTGGACCGACCACGCGGCCTCCGAGTAGCCCCAGCAGAAACGAACCCTCGAGCATCAGGTCCGCGAAGCGGTACGTGCCACCCACGCCTACCAATCGCAGAATGATGCCGATCGCTAAAGGTGGCGTGAGAAACAGCATCAACTTCACTTTGAGATCGGAATCGCGAATTTCCGTGTACAGAACTTTTCGAAACGTAGAAGAACGCACCAGTAACGCGGCAAGCGCGCCGGATGCACTTACTTTCAGCAATAAGGTGAAGAGCAGGCCGGCCCAGCCGGTGAAGGTGATCATGGAACTTCGCGCCGTTTCGCTGCGATGCGAGCTACGGTAGCCAATCGGCGCAGCGATGTAAAGCTCGTCCTGCCGCGAACAACGCCAGACGTGCTCGGGCCCGGTAGAGCACCTGCTATAATGGCGGATTCCGATGCAGCGAAAAACGGCAGCGAAGCAGCGTTCCCAGAAGAGGCCGCGTTCCGCGGACGTGCAGATTGTCGCGCGTGCAACGCTACCTACGCTCTTCGGCCCGTTCACAATCTTAGGAGTTCGCGGAACGGGCGCGAACGAAGAGGCAGCCGTGCTGTTACACGGGAAAGTGGATGGCAAGCGAGCCCCGCTCGTCCGCGTGCATTCACAGTGTCTTACGGGCGACGTTTTCGCATCGCAGCGCTGCGATTGCCGGGATCAGCTTGAGTTGGCGCTCAAGGAAATTTCGGAAGCGCCGTCCGGCCTGTTGCTCTATCTCCCGCAGGAAGGCCGCGGGATCGGCTTGATGAATAAGCTGCGCGCCTATGAGCTCCAGGATCGCGGTATGGACACCGTGGAAGCGAACGAACACCTCGGTTTTGCAGCGGATTCGCGGGACTATGCCTTCTCGGCTAAAGTTCTGCGACTGCTTGGCGCGAACCGGATACGCCTGCTTTCGAACAATCCGGACAAAGTGAAACAGCTCGAAACCGGCGGAATCAAAGTCGTGGAGCGCGTGCCTTGCCAGGCAACGGTTCGCCCGCGCACGCGGTTCTACCTGCGAACTAAACAATCGAAGATGGGACACATTCTGGAAGGATTGTAGGCGTCGAGGGATATTTCAGCCACCGCCAACGAAGTGGACGATCTCGTAGCGGTCGTTCGCGGCCACCTGTGTAGCTTCCCAACGATCCCGCGGCAGGATTTCCAGATTTTTCTCGATCGCCACACGGTCCGCGCGAATTCCCAGATGCGCGAGCAATGCGCGAATATTTATTCCGGCAGGCACCGCGTGGGCTACGTTGTTGACAGTGATTTGCAAGCTGTCGGGCGCAGGATGAGCCTGGGGTGTTTCGCCGCTCACTTCGTCTGCGCCTTTCCGGTATCCGGTTGGCGAAATTTAGGCTTCAGGCGATAACGCAACTCATCCTGCCCAGCCGGGCCGGACGCACGAATCACGAGCTGGCCGCCATCGGGCCCCAGCTTCGGCAGCGGAAATGTGAGTGCCACGCGCCCGCGCGGATCGGTTCCGGCACGCATGCTGATCTGCGGATCGCAGCCTTCAAATAAAACTTCCACGGCTGTGCCCACGGCGGGGAGCAGCGTGGCGCGGCCCCGCACTTCGATTTCCAAAGACGCCGTTCCCGACGTAAGCCAGGAAGCCGCGTTGAGCAGACGCACCTCGATGCCGGCGGGAAATTCAATAGTGCCGCGAGTGGCCGGCATAGCCGGCGGCATTTGCGAGGCGGGCAACTCAAACCGCAATACGCCGGAGCGCAAATCATCGATGACGCCACGATGTTGCGTGGAGATACGCTCGCGCAGCGCCTCAACTTCGGCTTCCCCACCGCTATCACCCAGTAGATCCTGATAGCTCTTGACGCGGCGATACATCACGCGGCCTTGCGCGTATACGGTTGTATCGATCAGCGGATGGTCGGCGGCACGCGTTTCCGTTTCCACGGTAAACGTGTGCTCGCCAATCGGCACACTGCTTTGAATTCCTAGACCCAAGTTGCTTTCGCTGAACCGCGAAACTCCCCACACCGCGCCGCGCGGATTTGACCGGGCGGCAACGCAAAGATAGTATAGCTGCTTGGGTTATGGGCGGAAATCCTCTAGAGAGTTTCGCGCCGCTTTTGGTATACCTCCTCGGCGCGGTAATTGTGGCCGGGGCCCTGGTAACCTTGTCGTCCCTGGTCGGTTGGCGGCGGCCGTCGCGAGTCAAGCAGCAACCTTATGAGTGCGGAATCACGCCCACGGGCGACGCTCGCGAACCCGTCACGGTAAAGTTCTATCTGGTGGCGATGGTTTTCATCCTTTTTGATATTGAGGCCATTTTTTTGTATCCCTGGGCTTATGTTTTTCGCGCCCTTCAGTGGCACGGTTTCATCGAAATGATGGTGTACATGGCGATCTTGCTGGCCGGTTACATCTATCTCTGGAAAAAAGGCGCGCTGGACTGGTCGAACTGGGCAGCCCGCCTCGAAAAAAGATCCGAGTCAATGGGCGAAACAGAGGAATCAAAACAGGATCGGATTGCCCAGCGTGTGCGTGACTGGGACGCGAATGCCATTGCCGAGGTGATCGAATACCGCGGCGAGTCGACCCTGGTGGTGCCGAAGTCGCACCTCCGCCGCGTGTGCGAATTCCTGCGCGATTCTCCCGCCCTGCGCTTTAATTTCCTTTCCGACGTCACGGGCATGGACCGCTTCCCCGTTGAGCCGCGCTTCGAGCTGAACTATCACTTGCTGTCCATTCCCCATCGGGCGACGCTGCGTTTGCGGCTACGGGCGCACGGCGCCGATCCGGTGGTCCCGTCCGTAATGCCGATTTGGCCCACGGCCAATTGGCATGAGCGCGAAATTTTTGATCTTTTCGGGGTACGTTTTGAAGGGCATCCCAATCTCGAGCGGCTGCTGATGCCTCAGGATTGGGAAGGCTATCCGCTCCGCAAGGACTATCCCGTGGAGGGCTACCGCTGATGGCTTCCACTACGATCAACACGCTTACAGGTCCCGGCAAGACCATGGTCCTGAATATGGGACCGCAGCACCCGTCGACCCATGGCGTGCTGCGCGTGGTCTTGGAACTCGACGGCGAGACCGTTGTGAAAGCGATACCCGAAATCGGCTACCTGCACACGGGAATCGAGAAATCTTGCGAGGCGCTGACCTATTCCCAAGCCGTCACGCTTACCGACCGCATCGATTATCTCGCGCCACTTTCGAATAACCTGGCCTATTGCTTGGCTGTAGAAAAGCTGTTGGGGATCGAAGCACCCAAGCGTGCGCAGTATATCCGCGTGCTGCTCACGGAATTGACGCGCATCGCCTCGCATTTGGTCTGGATCGGGACGCACGCGATCGATCTCGGCGCAATGTCCGTTTTCCTGTATTGCTTCCGCGAACGCGAAGACGTGCTGAAGATCTTCGAAATGGTTTCTGGTCAGCGGATGATGACGAGCTACTTCCGTATCGGCGGCTTGGCGCTCGAACCGCCGCCCGGCTACCTGGACCGCATCAAGCGCTTCGTGGACTTGATGCCTTCCCGCTTGGACGAATATGAGGATCTTCTGACGCGGAATCGTATCTGGCTCTCCCGCACCAAGGGCGTGGGCGTGATCACCGCCGAAGACGCTATTTCGCTGGGCGTCACCGGGCCGACGCTACGCTCCACCGGCGTGGATTATGACGTTCGCAAGTACTTCCCCTATTCGCGCTACGAAGAATTTGACTTCAATGTGCCCGTCAGCACCGACGGCGATTGCTACTCCCGTTACGTGCTGCGTGTGGCTGAAGTCCGCGAGAGTTTGAAGATCGTGCGCCAGGCGATGGCCAAGATTCCCGCCGAAGGCCCGATCAAGGCGGACGCGCCCGGCATCATTGCACCGCAGCGCGAGAAGATGAAGATCGAAATGGAAGCGCTGATCTACCATTTCAAGATTTATACCGAGGGCTTCTCGCCGCCTCCGGGTGAGGTCTACCACCGCATTGAATCGCCGCGCGGCGAATTGGGCGTCTTCGTCGCCAGCGACGGTTCGCCCAAGCCGTATCGCGTGAAGTTTCGCACACCCTCGTTTGTGAATTTGCAGGCGCTGCCGAAGATGATCGAAGGCCGCCTGATCGCCGATGTGGTCACCTGCATCGGCACAACGGATATCGTCCTGGGAGAAGTGGATCGCTGATGACGCTGCCGGAAGCACTCGAAACGAGATTCCAAACGCTGCAAGCGCGCTACCCGGTGAAGCGTTCTGCGCTGATCCCCATGCTTCTGTACGGACAGGACCAGTTCGGCGAAATCAGCGACGCATTGATCGAGGAAATTGCGCGGCGGTTGGATTTGAAGGTCATCCAAGTCGTCGAGACGCTGGCCTATTACTCGATGCTGCATCGCAAGCCGATGGGCAAACATCACGTGCAGGTGTGCACGAACATTTCCTGCATGCTGCGCGGTGGCAACCAGCTTCTCGAACACGTCGAGCGCAAGCTCGAGATCGGCAATAAACAGGTCACCAAAGACGGCGTGTTCTCGCTTGAAGAAGTCGAATGTATCGGCGCCTGCACCGGAGCCCCGGCCATGCAGGTGAACTACGATTTCTACGAGAATCTCACTCCGGAAACCGCCGATCAGATCATTGACGCACTCGATCGCGGCGAAAAACCCGCGCCCGCGCCGCGCACCTCGGGTTCGGTGCACGAGCGGCATCCTGGCGAAGTGCCCCTGATCAGCCGCCGCTTCGGTATCCCGAACTCGAATAAGATCGACGTTTATCTAAAAAACGAAGGCTACCAGGCGCTTGAAAAGGCGCTGAAGGAAATGACGGCGGAGCAGATCATCGAGGAAACCAAGAAATCGAATCTGCGCGGACGCGGCGGTGCGGGCTTCCCTGCCGGGATGAAATGGTTTTTTGTCCCCAAGGACAATCCCAAACCGAAATACATCATCGCCAATGCGGACGAAAGCGAGCCTGGCACCTGCAAAGACCGCCCGTTGATGGAGATGGATCCGCACCAGTTGATCGAAGGCATGGTAATCGCCGGCAAAGCGGTCGGGTCACATCAAGGCTACATCTACATTCGCGGCGAGTATCGCTACGTGCAGAACATTTTGGACGGAGCCATCGCAGAAGCGTACGAGCGCGGCTACTTGGGCAAGAATATTCGGGGCTCGGGATTTGATTTTGATGTTTGTACGCACACCGGCGCGGGCGCTTACGAATGCGGCGAAGAATCCGCCCTTATGGAATCGCTCGAAGGCAAGCGCGGCTACCCGCGCATCCGGCCTCCCTTCCCAGCCGTGGTTGGGCTCTACGGCTGCCCCACCGTAATCAATAATGCGGAAACGCTGAGCTCCGTGCCGAGCGTGATCCGCCTGGGCGGCGAAGCGTATGCGAATTTGGGCACGCCCAAGAATGGCGGCACGCGTCTTTTCTCGATTTCCGGCCACGTCAATCGCCCTGGCATCTACGAACTTCCGATGGGCTTCAATTTGAAGCGCTTTATTGAAGAAATCGCCGGCGGCGTGCTGGGAGGCAAGAAGCTCAAGGCCGTCATTCCTGGCGGTAGCTCCTGCCCGCTCCTTGCGGGCGATGAAATCGACGTTGCACTCGATTTCGATTCCGTGGCAAAAATCGGCTCGATGCTTGGCTCCGGCGGCACAGTGGTGATTGACGAAGACACCTGCATGGTGGACTTGGCGCGGCGCATCATGCACTTTTACGCCCACGAATCCTGCGGTTGGTGCATTCCGTGCCGCGAAGGAACGGCGTGGCTGGGCAAGATCCTCGACCGTTTCCACGACGGCGCAGGCCGCGCGGAAGACATCCCCTTAATCGACGAGCTTTCGAAAAATATGCTGGGCCGCACCTTCTGCCCGCTGGGCGATGCTGCCGCCATGCCCACGATCAGCATTGTGAAAAAGTGGCGCCATGAATTTGAAGAGCACCTGACCGGCAAGTGCCGTTACAAGCCCGCCGAAATGTTGGCGGCGCGCTAGATCTCGAGAAACGATGCCCGAGCAGAAACAAGTCACGTTTAAGCTGAATGACCGCGAACTGACCGTCGCGCCCGGAACGCTGGTGATCGAAGCCGCGCGGCGCGCCGGGGTCGAGGTGCCTTCATTCTGCTACTTCCCCGGGCTGGCGCTGCAGGCCGCTTGCCGCATGTGCCTGGTCGAAGTCGAAAAAATGCCCAAGATGCAGACAGCTTGCACGCTCGTGGCTACCGAGGGCATGGTTGTCCGCAGCGATACGCCGCAAATCCACGTCGCGCGAAAGGGCATGCTGGAATTTCTGCTCACCAATCATCCGCTCGACTGTCCCGTTTGCGATAAGGGTGGCGAGTGCGAACTACAGGACATGGTGTTTCGCTACGGCGCGGAAACCAGCCGCTTCATCGAGGAAAAGCTCCACGTCCCCGAGGAAAAATGGTCCGAGGCCGTTTATTACGACGCGCCCCGTTGCATCCTCTGCTTCCGCTGCGTGCGCGTGTGCGACGAAGGCATGGGCGTGAAAGCCCTGGGCGTCGGATCGCGCGGCGTCAACTCCGTCATTATTCCCAACGTGGAAAATCACCTGGATTGCGTCGAGTGCGGGATGTGTATCGATATTTGCCCGGTGGGCGCGCTCACCAGCGGCACCTATCGCTACAAAACGCGGCCTTGGGAAATGAGCTACGAGCCCACCACCTGCGCGCACTGTTCGAATGGCTGTAAGGTAACGCTCAGCGTTCGAAATAACGAAATACTGCGCGCCAACAACCGCGACCTTTCCGGGATCAACGGCGATTTTCTCTGCGCCAAGGGCCGTTTTGGCTATGACTTCGTGAAGCATCCCGATCGCATTCGGCAGCCTTTGGTACGCCGCAACGGAAAGCTCGAACCGGTGAGTTGGGAAGAGGCTATCGGCGAAGCCGCGAAGCGCCTCGCGGATATCCACAAAAAATCCGGAGTGGGAAGCGCCGGGTTCATCGGTTCGAATCGCACCTCGAACGAAGAAAATTACGTGTTGCAACGCCTGGCGCGAGGCGCGTTCGGCACCAACAACATTGACCATCACCGAACGGCAGATTACACCGGCTTGGTTACCGCGCTGGGTGATCGCGCGGCCGCCGCTTCGGCCACGATGCGCGAACTCGCCGAAGCTAGCGCCATCCTGCTGATTGGCGACGATCCCACGAATCAAAATCCGCTGGTGGCCTGGCAGATGCGCGCGGCGATGCGTCATAAGCAAGCCCGGATCTATGCCATCAATGCGGAAGCAAACGAATTTCACGCCAAGGCGTCGCACGCGGCGGTGGTTGGCAAAGACGGTGAAACGAAGGCGATTCGCTGGCTCGCGAAAGGCGAGGGCCAGGTATCGCCCGAGCTGGTCGCGTTGAAGGAAGGGCTCGCCAAGGAATCAGACGTCTTCATCGTATTTGGTGCGGCAATCACCGGCGTGGCTATTCGCCAGTTGGTCGAGTACGGCTCCATGCTGGGCGGCCAAACGCGCTACATGGCCCTGGGCGATTACAGCAACTCGCGCGGCGCAGCGGATATGGGGGTTCTTCCCGATCGCTTGCCGGGCTATGCAGCCGTTACGGACGCAGCCGCTCGATCGCGTTTCGCTGAACTCTGGGGCACCTCGGTTCCCGAGAAGCCTGGCATGACGGCGCGCGAGATGCTCGCCGCCGCACGATCCGGCTCGCTCAAAGCGCTCTACGTGGTCGGCGCAAATCCGGTAAAAACATTCGGCGTCAGCGCCGATGCGCGTCTCGGCAAGCTCGATCTGCTGATCGTTCACGAACTTTTCCTGACGGAAACCGCGAAGCTCGCCGATATCGTCTTCCCGGCAGCGTCCGCTTATGAAAAGGGCGGCACCGTTACCAATACGGCGGGCGAAGTCCAGCGGCTGCGACCCGCACTCGATCCTATGGGACCGCGCACGGATTTTGACCTTTTGCGCATTCTCTCGCATCAACTCGCGAGACTCGGGTTGGGTAAGGCGCTGACGAGCCGGTCTGCCGACGCCGTTTTTGAGGAAATTCGAAAGAACGTCGCGGGCTATGACGTTAACGTCCCGGAGCTTCTGACCGGTGGCGCACCCGCCACGATCCCTAGCGCCGTCATGAATGGCCACCAGGTTCCGGCGGGCGCCGTATTTTCTGCGCATGACAACATGTTCACCAGCGGTTCGTTAAGCCCTTATTTCACGCTCATCAATCAACTTGCCGAGGCGCATCGAACACCGTGAGTGATTTTCTCGCCCAGCACTCGCTCTTGTTCTCATCGGTCGTCAAGGCCGTGATCATGATTTTCGCCGTCTTGACGGCGCTAGCCTATCTCACCTGGTTCGAACGCAAAGTCGTCGCGCACATCCAGTCGCGCTGGGGACCGTACCGCGCCGGACCTCACGGCTTGTTACAGCCGCTGGCCGATGGCCTGAAGTTCATCACCAAAGAAGATCCCATGCCCCTGGGCGCGGATAAATTCGTCTATCTGCTCGCGCCGTTTCTCGCGCTGAGCCTGGGGCTGACGGCGCTGGCGCTGATTCCCTTCGGCCCGCAGACCGTCACGCTTTTTGGCCGCGCCACGCCTCTCGGCATCACGGACCTTAACCTCGGCCTGCTCTTTCTTTTCGCGCTGACCTCGCTCGGCGTCTACGGCGTCGCGCTTGCCGGCTGGGCTTCGAACAGCAAATATCCGCTGCTCGGCGGCTTGCGCAGCTCCGCGCAGATGGTGAGCTACGAGCTTTCGCTCACGCTTTCCGTCGTCGGCGTGCTGCTGATGGCGGGCTCCTTCAGCCTGCGCGACATCATCAACGCGCAACAAGGCTGGCAGCTTCACTTTTTGCCGCGCTGGAACCTGTTTGCTGGGCCGCTGCCGCAATTGCTGGGCTTCTTCTGCTACTTCACCTCGGCGGTCGCGGAAACGAATCGCGCGCCGTTTGACCTAGCCGAAGCCGAGCAGGAATTGGTCGGCGGCTTCCACACCGAATACTCGAGCATGAAGTTCGCTATGTTTTTCATGGCGGAATACGCCAACATGATCACGGTCTCCTGCCTCGCCACAATTCTCTTCTTCGGTGGCTGGCTCTCACCGTTCCCTACGTCTGGCGCCTGGGGGTGGACGCGCTTTATTCCCACCGCCGTATTTATCATCGCCGGCATTTCTCTGATTGTGGATGGCATTCGCTACACCACGGTCTACGGCCGCATTGTTTTGCCGGTGCTGGGGCTGGTCCTTTGTGCCGTGGGCATTTTCGTCGCCATGCCGTTTGCGATCTGGTACGCCCAGGGACCATTCTGGTTCCTCACCAAGGTCCTCGCGTTTCTCTTCGTTTATGTGTGGGTTCGCGGCACGCTCCCACGGCTGCGCTATGACCAGTTGATGGGACTTGGCTGGAAGGTGCTGCTACCCGTTTCGCTTGCGAACGTGGTGCTCACGAGCCTTGCTCTTCTGGTGGCACACCGGTGATCGTCACGATCCTTTTTTTTGCGCTGGCGCTGATCGCCATCAGCGGTGCGGTCAGCTTGATCGTGCAGCGGCATCCGATCCACAGCGCGCTTTCGCTGATCGTGGTGATGGTTGCGCTCGCTGGACTGTATTTGCTGCTGGGCGCGCAATTCATCGCGGCAGTGCAGGTCATTGTCTACGCCGGCGCGATCATGGTGCTTTTCGTCTTCGTGATCATGCTGCTCAATGCCGGAGCCGAAGAACGCACCAATGTCAGCCGGATGGCCGCATATGTCGGCTTGCCCTTGTCCGTGGTATTAGCGGCTGGACTGGCGTGGTGGGTGGCTTCCGGATCGCAATCGCTGTCCGCGCTTTCGGGCGAGGTCACTCCCACGCGCCAACTCGCCATGATGCTCTTTCAGGAATACGCGTTTCCTTTTGAGCTAACTTCAATCCTGGTGCTGATCGCCATTCTGGGTGCGTTGACGCTTGCCAAACGCGAAGGCGGCGCCGAATAGCCATGGTTCCGATTTCTTACTTCATCGTGCTGAGCGCAGCCCTCTTTGGACTGGGCGTGGTCGGCTTCCTCTTTCGCCGGAACATCATCACCATGTTCATGTCCATTGAGCTGATGCTCAACGCGGTGAACCTCGCATTCGTGGCGTTTAGCCGTGCGTTTAACCAATTGCAGGGTCAGGTGTTTGTTTTCTTTGTGATCGTCGTGGCCGCGGCGGAGGCGGCCGTGGGTTTGGCCATCGTGATTCTGATCGCGCGCAACCGCCAGACCCTCAACGTGGAGCGCGTAAACTTGCTCAAGCTCTAATCCATGTTCCTGCTCGAACATCTGTGGATCATCCCGGCGCTGCCGCTCCTGGGCGCCGCGCTCAACGGGATTTTTCTGCGCCGGCAAGCGCATGGCGTCGTCAATACTGTTGCGCTCGGCTCGACGGCCCTGGCCTTCGCGTCCGCGCTCGAGTTGTTCCGTGAATTTTCCGCGCTCGCCCCCGCGAGCATCCCGTGGGTGAAGAGCTTCTTCCCGTGGATTTGGGCGGGCGATTTTCGCGCCGACTATGCCCTGCAAGTGGACCAGCTCACTATGGTGATGTTGCTGGTCGTCACCGGTGTGGGCTTCCTCATCCATATTTATTCCACCGGCTATATGGAACATGACGGCGGCTACGGGCGCTTCTTCTGCTACCTAAACCTCTTTATGTTTTTCATGCTGACGCTGGTGCTGGCCGCGAATTACGTGCTGCTCTTCGTCGGATGGGAAGGCGTCGGGCTCTGTAGCTACCTGCTCGTGGGCTTCTGGTTCCACAAGAAGTCAGCCACGGATGCGGGCAACAAGGCGTTTTGGGTGAATCGCGTCGGCGATTTCGGCTTCTTGCTCGGAATGTTCATGATCTTCCGCAATTTTGGCTCGCTGGATTTCACGCGCGTGCTCCCCGCCGCGGCGGGCGCGCCTGCCGATCCTGCGGGGCACTTTGGCACCTTCACCTGGATCGCGCTCGCGCTGATGACGGGTGCCTGCGGCAAATCTGCGCAGCTTCCGCTCTACGTCTGGCTGCCGGACGCCATGGAAGGTCCCACACCGGTAAGCGCCTTGATCCACGCCGCGACGATGGTGACGGCCGGCGTATACGTCGTCGCGCGCTCGCACATCATTTTTCTGCATTCGCCCATCGCTATGGCTGTCGTCGGCGTGATCGGCTGCGTTACGGCGCTCTTTGCGGCGACGATCGCGCTAGTGCAAACCGACATCAAGAAAGTGCTCGCCTATTCGACCGTCAGCCAGCTTGGCTACATGTTCCTGGCTTGCGGTGCGGGCGCCTTTTCGGCGGGCATCTTCCACCTGATGACGCACGCCTTCTTCAAGGCGCTGCTCTTCCTGGCTGCGGGCAGCGTGATCCATGCCATGGGCGGCGAGCAGGACATGCGCAAGATGGGCGGCCTGCGAAAGCAAATTCCGTGGACCTATTGGACGATGCTCATCGCCACGTTCGCGATCGTGGGCGTTCCGGGCTTTTCCGGCTTTTTCAGCAAGGATGCAATTCTTTCGGCCACGTTCCTGAGCCCATATGGCGGCAAGGTTCTTTGGGGCCTTGGAGCCTTCACCGTGCTGCTGACCGCTTTCTATATGTTTCGCCTGATTTTTCTTACATTCTTTGGCAACGCGGAATATGACCAGCACAAGGTCCACGTTCACGAGTCGCCGGCGAACATGCTCGTGCCCTTGGTGATTCTGGCGGTCTTGAGCGTGATCGGCGGCTGGCAAGCGGCCCCCGCGCTGTGGGGCGGCGAAAACCATTTCGACCACTACCTCGCACCGGTCTTCGCGGATGCTGCTTCGGCGATGGAGCCTTCCACTTCCGCGATGAATGCGCATTCGATCGAGCAACAGTTGACCCTCGTGGCCTTCCTCCTGGCCGCCCTCGGATTCTTCATCGCCTGGTGGCTATGCATCAAGAACCCCAAGTTGCGCGATGCGCTTGCGGAAACCTTCAGCGCGCCCTACCGCCTGCTGGTGAGGAAGTACTACGTAGACGAGCTTTACGCAGGCGCGATCGTACGTCCGCTGGTGTGGAGCTCCACCAACGTGTTATGGCATGGCCTCGACGAAGGCTTGATCGACGGCACGGTAAACGGCGTGGCCCATCTCACCAGCGAAACCGGCGACCGGGTGCGCCACGTGGAATCGGGCAACACGCGAAGTTACGCTTCATGGATTGTGGCCGGTGCCGTTGTTTTCACTTCCCTGCTGCTTTGGCTGGCGGTGCGCTAAGTGAACGGAAATCATTTGCTCACGGTGCTGATCTTCCTGCCGATGGCAGGCGCCGCAGCGCTCTTGCTGCTGCAAGGGCAGGATCACGTATGGATTCGCCGCCTGGCGCTCACGATTTCGCTGGCGGAATTGGCGCTTTCCGCGCTGCTGTTGCGCGGTTTTGACGCCGCGGCCACCGGCTACCAATTCGAAGAGCTGCGGAATTGGATCGCGCAGCCGCCGATTCATTACCACCTGGGGCTTGATGGCATCAGCCTGTTTCTGGTCTTGCTCACTACGTTGCTGACGCCCATCTCCATCCTGGCCTCATGGAAATCCATTCACGAGCGCGTCAAGGGCTTCTTCTTCGCGCTGCTGATGCTCGAAGCCGGCGTGATCGGCGTCTTTCTCTCCCTCGACCTTTTCCTCTTCTTCCTTTTCTGGGAAGTGATGCTGATCCCCATGTATTTTCTGATCGGCCTCTGGGGACACAAACATCGCATCTACGCCGCCATGAAATTCGTGCTGTACACCATGCTCGGCTCGATCCTGATGATCGTCGGCATCCTGTGGCTCTACAACGCCACCGGCACCTTCGATCTGCCGGTAATTCAATCCTTGTTGCAATCTGGGCGCGTCAGTTTTTCGCAACGCACCGAGCTGCTTCTCTTCGGCTCCTTCTTCTTGGCCTTTGCCATCAAGGTGCCGCTCTTCCCGTTCCACACCTGGCTGCCGGACGCGCACACGGAAGCGCCCACCGCCGGCTCGATCATGCTGGCGGGAGTGTTGCTGAAGCTCGGCACATACGGCATGTTGCGCTTCTGCCTGCCGCTTTTCGCGAACACCGCGCACCGGCTCGCTCCTTACATCGCTGTGCTCGCCATCATCGGAATCGTCTACGGTGCGCTGGTCTCGATGGTGCAAACGGACCTGAAGCGGCTGGTGGCGTATTCCTCCGTGAGCCATCTCGGTTTCGTTGTGCTCGGAATTTTTGCTTTCAGCCAGATTTCCGTGCAGGGTGCGCTCTACCAGATGCTGAATCACGGAATCTCCACCGGCGCGCTCTTCCTGCTGGTCGGTATGCTCTATGACCGCCGGCACACGTTCGAAATTCGCCAGTATGGCGGCTTGGCCACGCCAATGCCCGTGTATGCCGGGTTCTTTTTGTTTGTGAGCCTTTCCTCGCTCGGCCTGCCGATGCTCAATGGTTTCGTCGGCGAATTTTTGATCTTGAACGGCACCTGGCAGCAGCACGCACTCTGGGCCGGCCTCGGGGCGGTAGGCGTGATCTTCTCGTCCTTGTATTTGCTCTGGGTCTACCAGCGCGTGTTCTACGGCGATGTCACCAATGACAAAAATCGCTCGCTGGCCGATGCTGATACGCGCGAGCGTTCCCTGCTGTGGGTGATGGCCGCGTTCATTTTATTTATGGGCGTCGCCTCACCGCTCTTCACGCGTCGCACCGAGTCGTCCGTCCAGCGTGTGCTGCAGCAGATGAATCGCCCGTCGCCAAACGCGCCGGTTGAGGCACGACGCAATTTAGCGCCAGCGCGTCCCGGTACGTCGCCCGTCGCGGAACTGCAAACCCCACCAGGAGCGCCCCTCCGCTAAATGTTCCCCAGCACACAAGACCTGATGTGCGTCGCGCCGGAATTGGTGCTGTGCGCCGCGGGCATTCTGATCATGGTGCTCGACCCGTTTCTTGTTTCGCCCGAGACCGGATCGAGAAGTAGCGGGCGGCGTGTAGCGGACGTGCTGGCACTGCTGGGCTCCGCGGGAGCGCTGGCCGCCATTGCGCTGCCAGCCATGCATCAGGGTACGGCGTTTTCTGGCCTGCTGCGGATCGATCCGTTTAGCGTCTTTCTGCACATCGTGGTTTGCAGCGTGGCGCTGCTCGTAGCGCTGGGCGCCCCTTCTTATCTCGACCGCGAAGGTCTGCCTCACGGCGAATTCTTCGCGCTGGTGCTTTTTGCCACCGCCGGAATGGGCGTAATGGCTACCGCGCAGGAACTCATCACCGCATTTGTCGCGCTCGAGGTCAGCTCGATCTCGAGCTATATCCTGGCCAGCTATCGCCGTGAATCAAAGAAATCAAACGAAGCGGCCATGAAGTATTTTCTGCTCGGCTCCTTTGCGTCGGCATTTTTTCTGTACGGCATCGCGCTGGTTTATGGCGCCAGCGGCACCAGCGTCCTGCCGCAAATCGACACTGCGCTCGTGCACCCCACCTTGCTGACCTTGGGCCTCGCGCTGATCTTTGTTGGCCTTGGCTTCAAAGTCGCCGCCGCGCCCTTCCAGCTCTGGACGCCGGACGTTTATGAGGGGGCGCCCGCTCCTGTCACCGCCATGATGTCCACCGGACCGAAGGCCGCGGCCTTCGCGCTCTTGCTGCGCATCCTGATGGTCGTTGCGCACGCGGGAGCCATCTGGTTCTGGGTGATCTGGATTTCGGCGGTAATCACGATGTTCGCTGGCAATCTCGCGGCCATCGCACAAACCAGCGTAAAGCGCATGCTGGCCTATAGCTCGATCGCGCACGCGGGCTACATCCTGGTGGCCTTTGCCGCGCGCAACGAAATCGGTACGGCCGCGGTGCTTTTCTACCTGGCAGCCTACGCGCTGATGAAGGTCGGCGCGTTCACCACGGTCGCATGGCTTGGCGGCTCCGGCGAACGCTATCTCGATCTTGATGACTACGCCGGCCTCGCGCATACGCGCCCCGTCACGGCCGCGTGTCTTTCCATCTTTTTGCTTTCGCTGCTGGGCTTGCCGGTCACGGCGGGCTTCTTAGGCAAATTTTATATCTTCGATGCGGCCTTGCACTCGCATCTGGTGTGGCTCGCCGTCATACTGGCGATCAACAGCGTGATCGGCGCGTATTACTACCTGCGTGTGATCGTCGCGATGTACATGCGCGAGCCCAAGCGCGCTTTCAGCACGGAGAAAATTCCTGCCGGTGTGGCCGCGGTGCTGACGCTCGCCGTCGTGGGTATCCTCTACCTGGGCCTTTTCCCCAACCGCATCATGGACTTGGCCACGCAAGCCGCCACACTGCTGCACTAGGTTTTAACGATCCGAAAATCGGAAAGTTGCGCGTGCTGAAGCGTTGCGCCGCAGTTTGAGCGCAAAAAAGCCCGGTGCCGTGGAAATTACCTGAGCACCGGGCCCATTTCCTGATTCTGCCGCGCGCAGTCAGGCGGCAGAAGCTGTCTTCTCGCCGCTACGCGACGCGAAGGAAAATCAACGCAAACGTGTAGAGCGCCATCGACTCGATCAAAATCAGCGAAAGAATCAAGGCGAATCGGATCGCCGCGATCGCCCCCGGGTTGCGCGCCATGCTTTCGCAAGCCGCGGCCGTCGCCTTGGCCTGGGCGTATCCGCATATTCCTGACGCGATGGCCATCGCGAAACCGGGCGTAATGTGCACCCAGTTTGTGTGAGATGCTGCGCCAGTATCCTGCGCAAATGCCGCCGGTGCCACCAACGCCACGGCAATCAAGAACAAACAAACTGCTGCATACTTCTTGCTCATAATCCCCTCCGTTATGAAGTTGCTGCCAGGCGGTGGCTCCCGTCATCCTCTTGCAGCCGGGATCACACTGGCCAGCGTTGATGCCGTATGAAAACGCTCTCTTTCGATGACTTTTGGACCGCTTGCTTCTATAGATTAGTGCTCTTCCGCCACCGCGCCACCCACGTAAATCGCGGGCAGAAGCGTGAAAACAAACGCCTGCAGAAATCCAACAAATATATGCAGAAGAATGAAGACGCCAGGTACGAGCAGCGGCACGGGTGCAAGCAGATAGCCAAGCGCGCTCAGATGCCTCACAAAAACAAACAATGCAACCGTCAAGCCGAGGAATAATCCGTAGAGTAGTTCGCTGACCAACATGTTGACCCAAAGACGTATCGTCAGCGAGAGCAAGCGGGCGAGGTGGCTCACGACTTCAATCGGCAGCATGATCGGCGCCATCGCCGGAACCGGCCCAAGGAAATGCTTGCCGTAGCGCAGCGGTCCGTGATGCACCACGCCTACCCAATTGTAGTAGAGGAAGACAACCACCGCACAGCCGAGCGGCACCGAAGCTTTAGCCGTCGGCGACTCCAACCCCGGAATCAAACTGATCAAGTTACAAAACAGCACGAAGAGTCCGATGCTCCCCACCATTGCAACGTAACGTAGACCACCATGCCCGGCATTTTCTTCCAGCAGGTCACAAACTCCTATGCCCATCGGGTTCGTCAGCACGGCTTCCATGCATTGCTGTACACCTCCGGGCCGTTCCACGGACAACCGACTCCGCAGCCACGAGAAGAAAACGACCGAAATCGCAAAGGCCAGCATTTCCACGGAGACATGATTCGGAATCGGGTAGTCTGGACGCGACGGCTGGATGTGCAGGAGAGCCAGCAAAGCAGTAGCAGGCTTGCCCAGCAGCCAGTTGATCAGCTTGGTAATTCCTAGGACGTGTTCTTCCATATCTCGCTTCTTTGCTCAGGCTCCGTCCGCCGTGCCCCAACCGCGCACCAGTTGGTACACCATCTCGAACAGCACACCGGCAACTGCCGCAAATAAACCAAACAAGACGGACGCGACGGGCACAAATGGCCGCGAAAGAATAACATAGACCACCGCGAGCAACAAAACGAAGCGTCCTAGAAATTTCAGGTAGACGCCGGGGGGTGTTCGCGGCGCCGGTTCATCGGGCTTCTGGTCTGAAAGCTGCGCCAACGTGGAAATGCCGCCTTTAAGCCAGCGGTAATTCAACCAGGAAAGCGAGCCGCCGATCGCCATACCCAATCCAAAGCGCCAGCCTCGTAGAGCCAGAGCGACTACGGCGCCCCCAATGCCGAACGCCAGCGTAAGGTACTCTACGCGCTGCTCAGCATGGTGATAAGGAGCATCTGTCATTGCGAGGATCTAGCGGCCATCCTGTTCGCGCTTTTCTTCTCCCGACAAGCGGCGAATCACCTCCGTGATCCCCGCCACGAAGCCGAGGCCGCCAAGGAGCAATGTAAATAACGACTTCGTATGAGACCAGCGGTCCACCAGGTAGCCCAGTCCTCCGCCCGCGGCAATGCACCCTACAAGAATAACCGGCAATTCCATCGCCAGCGCCACTCCACGCAGCGATCCGGACGAGCCGGGACCCAGCCGATCTGGCGGCTTAGTGGACAAGGAAGAAGGGTGGCAAGAAAAGTGAGCCCGAAGCCAGCCGTATGAACGGCTCCGGATAAATTCCCGCGAACAGCACGATGAACGCCGCCACCGAGAGCGCCACGCGCTGCCCCACGGATACCGCCAAGTGTACGTGGTCCGTGCCCTCACGCAACCACGCGTGCACGATCACGCGGAAGTAATAATAGAGCGCCGGCACCACATAGAGCGCCGCGAAAAGCGCCAGGTAATAATGCCCGGTCTGGATCAGCGCCAGGAAAATGTAATACTTTCCCACGAACCCTACCGTCGGTGGAATTCCGGCGAGCGAAAGCATGAAGATCAGCAGTAACACGGCCGCTACGGGGCTTCGCGAAATCAGCCCGTTCAGGTCTTCCAGCGTGTCGCCGATCAGTCCGTGCCGCCGCAGCACGATCACCACCGCAAATGCCCCGAAGTTCATGAACGCGTACGCAAACAAGTAAAACGCCACCGCTTGCAGCCCGGTGCGATTCCCTTCACCAGTCCCGGCCGCCACGATGCCCAGCAAAATGTAGCCTGCATGCGAAATCGAGGAATAGGCCAGCATGCGCTTGATATTCGTCTGCGTGATGGCCGCGAGGTTGCCCACGGTCATTGAAGCCACGGCCACGACACCGAGCAGCAACTGCCAGTGATCGCGTACCGGCCAAAAAGCCGTCTGGAAAAGCCGCAGAAAGAGCCCGAAGCTCGCCGCCTTGGACGCCACGCTTAGATACGCCGTCACTGGCGTCGGCGCGCCTTCGTAAACGTCCGGCGCCCACTGGTGAAACGGCACGGCCGCGATCTTGAAGAAAAGCCCGGCGGCCACCGTCACCAGCGCCAGCATCACCAGCGGGTCGGAGGCCGGCCGATTGCTCAGCGTGTTGTAAATATCCACCAGATTGGTCGAACCGCCCGGCACGTCTCCATACGCCGTCAAGCCGTAGAGGATCGAAAACCCGTAAGCCAGAATGCCGGAGCTAAACGCACCCAGCAGCAAATACTTGAGCGATGCCTCGTTCGACTTTCGGTCATGCCGCAGAAATCCCGCAAGGATGTAAAAGCTGATCGCCATCGTTTCGAGTGCTATGAACTGCACGATCAGATCGAAGCCCTCGACCATGAACATCATGCCGATCGTGGCGAAAAGAATCAGCGCGTAGTATTCGCCGTGATGCTCGTGTTCGATATTGAAATACTTCACGGAGAGCAGGATTACCATCGCGGCCGCGGCCAGAAAAATCATGCAGAAGAAGAGCGAGAAATTGTCGATCATCAAGCTCGGCGGCAGGCTCGCCGAGTTGGGAAAGCCCATCTGATCGCCGCGCACGGCAATGGTCTGATGGAGTTGCCACACCACGTAGCCGCTGAAGAGCACGCCCATCATCGCCATTACGGCGTTGAAGACCTTCTGCGCGGGCTCCAGCAGGAAATCCGTTAGCAGAATGCCAACCGCAAACAGGGCCAGTAGCATTTGCGGACGGATTAATCCGATCTCGCCTTGCAAGAAATTCAGGTGGCTTTGGAGTGCGCCCATGCGGCCTTTATCGCCCCGCCCCTGCGGAAGTCGCGCCCGCGTTATCGCGCGCGTGATTGGCTGCAGCCACATCCGCCGAAGAGGCAACTCGCCCGTGTAGCGGCGTTGCGCTCGTTGTGGAACCAACGGCGCTCGCCGTCTTGTAATAATCCGGATTCACCGCCTGTACGATCTCTTGCACCGGCTTATCCAGGTACCGGAACAAAGGCTTCGGATAAAGGCCGATCCAAAACGCAAGGAGCACCAGCGGCACGAGCGTGCAGTATTCGCGCAGGTTCAGGTCCGGCAGATGCTCGTTCGCGGGATTCGTTACCGGACCAAACATTGCGCGCTGGTAAAGCCATAGTAGATACGCCGCGCCGAGGATGATGCCGAGCACGGCCCAGGCGGCCCATTGCTTGTTCACTTCGAACACGCCCTGCAGGATGGTGAATTCACCGATAAAGCCGTTCAGTAGCGGCAGCCCCAGCGAGCTCAGCGTGACGATCATGTAAATCGCGGCAAAGTTCGGCATGGGCGTGGAAAGTCCGCCGAATTCCGAAATCAATCGTGTGTGCCGCCGTTCGTACAGTACGCCGACGATCAAGAACAGAGCACCCGTCGATATCCCGTGGTTCACCTGCTGCAGCACGCTGCCCGCGATTCCGAGCGGCGTGAGCGCGAAGATTCCCAGCGTCACAAAACCCATATGGCTCACCGAGCTGTACGCGATGAGCTTTTTCATATCTTTCTGCATCATGCAAACGAGCGCGCCATAAACAATTCCTATGATCGACAGCACGCCGATGATCCATACCGCCGTCTTCGTCGCCGCCGGCAACATCGGAACGGAAAAGCGCAGGAAGCCGTACGCGCCCATTTTCAGCAAGACGCCCGCCAGGATCACCGATCCAGCCGTCGGCGCTTCGGTGTGCGCGTCAGGTAGCCAAGTGTGGAATGGGAACATCGGCACCTTGATCGCAAACGCGAAGAAGAGTCCCCAGAAAAGCCACTTCTGCACCACCAGCGTAAACATCGGCGTTGCCGCCATCAGCGTCTGCACGTCAAACGTATACGCTCCGCTGATCTCGTGATACTTGAAGTACATGCCCAGAATCGCCAGCAGCATCAGCACCGAACCTGCCAGCGTGTACAAGAAGAACTTGATCGCCGCGTAAAGCCGCCGGTCGCTGCCCCAAATCCCGATCAGGAAATACATCGGCACCAGCGTAATTTCCCAGAAAACGTAAAAGAGGAAAAAGTCGAGCGACATAAAGACGCCCAACATGCCCACCTGCAACAGCAGGAACAGCACGTAGAATTCTTTCTTTCGCGGCTTGATTGCGCTCCACGCCGATAGGATCGAAATCGCGCCGAGCAGCACCGTCAACATCACCAGCAGGAAGCTGATGCCGTCGATCCCCAGCGTGTAACGCGCTCCGATGCTCGGAATCCAGTCGACGCTCTCGATGAACTGGAATCGCTGCGTCGAGTCCGGGTTGAACCACCAAATCAGCGGCAGCGCCACCACCAGACCAAGCATGCCCCACAGGTTGCCCCACAGGCGGTGAAAGTTCTCATACTTGCCCGGAACAAACAGGGCGGCGATTGCGCCGACCAACGGCGTCAGCAGGATGATGCTGAGCGCGTGACTGTGAAAGAACTCCATCTCTTCTGCCCTCGCCTTCAGTGCACTGGCATGTGAATCAGGTGCAGGTAGTAGCTCAACAGCGCGATCACGCCCACCACAATAAATAGCGCGTACCCGGAAAATACCCCTGTCTGAATAAAACGCATCAGCGATCCTGCAAACCACACGATCCTGGCCGAAAGATTTACGATGCCGTCCACGATCCAGGCATCCCACAGCGCCGAAATCCGCGAAATCAACCGCGTCAGCCAGCCCACTCCGTTTACGCCCGCGCCGTCAATGATCGTGCGATCGAAAGCCCACAGCGCCGTGCCCAGATCTTTCGTGCGATTCACAAACAATGCGTCGTAGATTTCGTCCACGTAATACTTCCGATAGAGCAGCCGATAGGCGCCCGGAGCCTTCTCCGCGATCCGCTCCGGCACTTCCGGCCGCTTGATGTACCACTGCCACGCCAGGAAAATACCGATCAGCGCCACGAGCACAGACGCGGCCATCAGCAAATATTCAATGCTATGTCCCTCGGCGCCCTCACCCGCGCCAGGCACCTCCACGGCATGCGCGATCACCGGATCGAGAAACGCCGTAAACCGGTCGCTCCCGCCCAGCCCCGGTGGCCAGCCGATCCATCCTCCGATGATCGAGAAGAACGCGAGGATCATCAGCGGGACGGTCATGGACTTCGGCGATTCGTGGATGTGGTGCTCCACGTCGTGCGACACGCGCGACTTACCGAAGAACGTCATATTCACGAGCCGGAACATATAAAACGCCGTCATCCCTGCCGTGATCCACCCCACGATCCAGAGTGATAGGCCGCGCTTGAACGTCGCGCCCAAAATAGCGTCTTTGCTGAAAAATCCCGCGAGCGGCGGCAAGCCGGAAATCGCCAGCGTCGCGATCAGAAACGTCCACGCCGTGATCGGGATCTTTTTGAAAAGCGCTCCCATCTTCCGCATGTCCTGTTCGCCGGACATCGCGTGGATCACGCTGCCCGAGCCGAGGAAGAGCAGCGCCTTAAAGAACGCGTGCGTCATCAGATGGAAGATCCCCGCGCTGAACGCGCCCACGCCGAGCGCGAGGAACATGTACCCAAGCTGGCTGATCGTCGAATAGGCCAGCACGCGCTTGATATCGTTCTGCACCAGCGCCATCGAAGCCGCGAAAATCGCCGTGCCCGCGCCGACGAACGCGATCACATCCATGGCATGCGGCGCGAGTTGGAAAATTGCGTTCAGGCGCGTCACCATGTATACGCCCGCCGTCACCATCGTCGCCGCGTGAATCAGTGCGCTCACCGGCGTCGGGCCTTCCATAGCGTCCGGCAGCCAGATGTAGAGCGGAATTTGCGCGGACTTTCCCGTCGCGCCGATAAACAGTAGCAACGCGATCGCCGTCATCACCGGCGCGCCTACATGAAAATGTCCCGCGGCAATCGCCGGACGAATCTGGTGAAAATTGATCGTGCCCAGCGTCGCCAGCGTAAGGAAGAGCCCGAGTATGAAGCCCGCATCGCCCACGCGGTTAACGATAAAAGCCTTTTTCCCCGCATCCGATGCCGACTTGCGCAGGAAGTAGAATCCGATCAGCAGGTAGCTGCAGAGCCCCACGCCTTCCCAGCCGACGAATAGCAAAAGCATGTTGTTCGCCAGGATCAGCGTCAGCATCGAGAACATGAAAAGGTTCAAATAGCCGAAGAACCGGTAGTAGCCGCCTTCGTGCGCCATGTATCCGGTCGAATAGATGTGGATCAACATGCCCACGCCGGTGACCACCATCACCATCACCGCGCTCAGCGGATCGAGCATCAATCCCCAGGACACGTCGAAGTAGAACAAATGCCCCGCCGCCGTGTGCATCCAGCCCGCCGGCACCCAATCGAACAGGATCATCTGCACGAAGCGGTCTTCCGCCGGGCGCGCGATCAATTGCCACACCGCGCCACCGGCAAATACGAAAGAAGTCATCACGCTGCCGACGCAGATCGCATTGACCGCCGCGTTTGCCAGGCGTTTGCCGAAAAGGAACATCAGCAACGCGCCGGCCGCCGGAAACAGCGGTATCAGCCAGATGTGGTCGAGAAAGAATCCGTTATTCATCGCCCGCCTGAAACGCCGCTACCACTTCAGCAAATCCATCTCGTCTTCCAGCACCGTCTCGCGATTCCGGAAAAACGCGATAATAATCCCGAGGCCGACCGCCGCTTCCGCCGCCGCGTCCGTAATGACAAAAATCGCGAAGACCTGCCCATTCACCGAGCCCATCAGCCTCGAAAACGCCACCAGGTTGATATTCACTGCGTTCAGGATCAGCTCGATGCTCATCAGAATGATGATCACGTTGCGGCGCGTGACCACGCCGATCACGCCGATCGTAAAGAGCGCCAGGCTCAGCACCAGATAGTGGTTGATCGAAAGCATTTCCGCGATTCCGCCTCTATACCTTTCGCTTCGCCATCACTACCGCGCCGATCATGGAGACGAGCAGCAGGATCGACGCCAGCTCGAACGGCAACACATACGGATCGGAAAATAGCGCCTGACCGATGAGCTGCGTATTCGGTTCCAGTTGCGCTGCCGGCGCCGGAGCCATGCTGAAAAGCGACGGCGCGTCTCCCATCCGCACGTAGCGATACACCATGTAAACCTGCGCTCCGAGCGCTAGCGTGAGCAGCAAACCCACCACCCACATCCGGTTAAACCGCATCTGCCGCACCGCCACGTCCAGGTTCACCAACATGATCACGAAAATAAAGAGCACCATGATCCCGCCCACATACAGAATCACCTGCACGATGAACAGAAACTCCGCGTGCAACTGCAGAAAGATTCCCGCCGTGGCCAGCAGCGCTGTCACCAGAAAGATTGCGCTATGCACCGCATTACGGCGCGTCACCATCAGAATCGCGGAGACCACCGCGAGTCCGCCAAAAAAATAGAAAAAGATGGAGTCAAGCATCCGCTTGCCTCAAAACCTCTCGCCTGCCGGCACGTGCTCGCGCAGGTCGCTCTTTTTCGCGAGCCACCCCGCCAGCAATAGCGTCATCGCGGTGGTCAGCACCAGCGCCGCCGCCAGCGGCCATCCCTTGCCGCCATCATCTGCGGACCGGTGCAAATAGAGCGCGATGCCCACACCTAGCACGTTCGCGATGGAAACAGGGATCAGAAAGTGCCAGCCGAGCGCCATTAACTGGTCGAAGCGATATCGCGGAAACGTGAATCGCAGCCACAGAAACACATACAGATACGCCGCTACTTTCGCCAGGAACCAGAACGCCCCGTGCAGTCCCGGCTTCATGCTCGCCAGCAAACTCCCTGCCGGAGCAAACACAGGCAACGCCAGCACGATGGCCAGCAAGAAACAGAGCCCGGCCACGCCGACCATGAACATTTTCTGCACGGCCACCGGCTGCTTTGGCGCGCGATAGAGCGAGTAGACGCCCACCAGCAGCATCAGCAGCATCGGCACGTAATCCAGAAAATCGAGCGCGCGCGTATTCGGAAACGGCCGCAGCCATCCGCCCAAAAACAGCACCGTCGCGATCGACGACACCACGATCATGTTCGCGTATTCCGCCAGAAAATAGAGTGCCCAGCGGAAGCCGCTGTATTCCGTCATGTAGCCGGCCACCAGTTCCGATTCCGCTTCGGGCAGGTCAAACGGCGCGCGGTTCGTTTCCGCAATCGAAGCCACCAGATACAGAAAGAATCCCACCGGCGCGAGAAAAATGAACCACATGTGGCTCTGCGACTGCGCTTCCACCAGGGCACGCGTGCTCAGCGCGCCGCCAAACATCAGCGCGCTCACCACCGCCATCCCGGCCGCCGTCTCGTAACTCACCAACTGCGCCGAGCTGCGCAGCGCGCCCATCAATGAGTAATGGCTGTTCGAGGCCCATCCGCCTAGCACAATGCCGTAAACGCCCAGCGAACCGACGCCCAGAAGAAACAAAATGCCGATATTGAGGTCTGCGATCTGGAAAAATGGTCCAAACGGAATCACCGCCATCGCCAGCATCGCCGTCGTCACCGAAAGCAGCGGGGCCAGCCAGAAGATCCACTTGTCCGCGCTTTCGGGAATGATGTCTTCCTTCAGCAGCAACTTAACCGCGTCCGCGATCGGCTGCAGCAATCCATGCGGGCCCACGCGCATCGGCCCCAGCCGCGCCTGCATGTCCGCCATCACCTTGCGCTCGAGCAGCACGATGTAGCCGGCGAGCAGCGGCACCACCGCCACGATCACCAGCGCAAAGAGCAGCGGCCACACGTGCGGCCGAAAAAAGTCGATCAGGTTCTGCAGCATCGTCCCTGTCTTGAAAATACCTACGCTTCAACCGCCGCGCCAATTCCCGCGCCGCGAGTCATGCTCAAATCTAACGGTCTACTTCCCCCAGCACGATGTCGAGCGTCCCGATGATCGCCACCACATCCGCCACCAAATGTCCGCGCACCATCGTGTCAAACGCCTGCAAATTGATCAGTGAGGGCGGCCGGATGCGCACGCGATAGGGCTGCGTCGTCGCATCGCTGACGATGTAATAGCCCAACTCGCCCTTCGGCGCCTCAATCGCGTGATACACCTCGCCCGCCGGCGGCTTCAGCACCTTGCCGATGCGCGCCATGATCGGCCCCGCAGGAATATTCTGTATGGCCTGCAGGCAGATGCGCGCCGACTGGCGCATCTCTTCCATGCGTACCATATACCGGTCGTACGTATCGCCGTTCTTGCGCGTGGGAATATCGAACTCGTAGTCGCTATACGCGGCGTAAGGCATCGCCTTGCGAATGTCCCATTCCACGCCGCTCGCGCGAATCACCGGACCCGTCGCTCCCAGCGCGATTGCTTCATCCGCCGTCAGAACGCCGATGCCCTTCGTTCGCCCGACCCAGATGCGATTTTCCGTGAGCAGCGTTTCGTACTCGTCCACCTTGTGCTGGAAATCGTTGCAGAAGCGCTCGACGTCATGCTCGAGCGTGTCGTACGCCTCGTATTGCAGCCCGCCAATTCGAAATGCGTGCGTCGTCAGCCGCGCGCCGCAATACTTTTCGAAAATCTTCAAAATCTCTTCGCGCTCGCGAAAACAGTAAAAAATCGGCGTCAACGCGCCGATATCCAGCGCATGCGTCCCCAGCCACACCAGGTGCGACGCGATCCGCTGCAATTCCGTCAGGATCGTGCGAATCACCCGCGCGCGCGGCGGCGCTTCCACCGCCATCAATTTCTCCACCGCCTCGCAATACCCCAGGCCGTTCGAAACCGCCGCCACGTAGTCCATACGATCCACGTACGGCGCGAACTGCTGGTAGCTGCGGTGCTCGGCGATCTTTTCCACGCCGCGGTGCAGATAGCCGATGATGCATTCGGAACCGACGATCTTTTCGCCGTCGAGCTTGAGCTTCACGCGCAGCACGCCGTGTGTGGACGGGTGCTGCGGCCCCATGTTGATGATCAGCTCATCGGCGCCGAGCACGGTGGTCTCGACGTTCGAAAAGCCGGTGTGGATCGTCTCAGTCATCGCCTATTGGCCGCTCTCAATGCCCAGGTTTTCGCGAACCCATGCCTGATCCTGCGTCAAAATGTCGTAGTCTTTTCGAAGCGGGTAGCCCTGCCACTCGTCGGGCAGCAGGATGCGCGTCAGGTGCGGATGCCCTTCGAAACGGATGCCAAACATGTCGTAGACTTCGCGTTCGAGCCAGTTGGCCGTCGGCCACACGTTCGAAACGCTCGGCACCATTTCGTTTTCCGCGGCGTGCGCTTTGATCCGTAGCCGTTCGTTTTTCGAAAACGAATAGAGATTCAGCACCACGTCAAAGCGTTTCTCACGGCGCGGCCAGTCCACTGCCGTTAAGTCGCACAAATAATTGAATTTCTCGTCGTCGCGCACGAAAAGGCAAATCTCGCGCAGCCGGGCCGCCTCCACCACCAGAATCGCCTGCTTACGATCGAGCCAGGCTTCATGAATCGCTTCTCCAAAGCGCTTTTTGAAGCGCTGCACGAGTGGATTATCCAAAGGCTCGGGCTTGGGCGGAGCTTCCTTCGGCGGCGCGGCGGGCTTGGGAGGCGCTGCAGCGCCTCCGGCAGCGCTGGCGGGCGCTGCGGGCTTCGCTGGGGCCGCAGGAGCGCCTGACGCGGTGCCGGGCGCGGGCGGCTTCCCTGCCGCCACGGCGGGATTCGCCGCTGCTGGAGCGGCTGGCTTCGGCGGCGCCGCAGCAGCCGGTTTCGCAGGAGGCACGCCAGCAGCCGTCTGCGCTGGCGTTGGGGGCGCCGCTGGTGGCGGCGTGACGGGCGCAGGCTGCTTCGCCTGCGTCTCCGCAGACTCTCGTGCGCCAGCCTCCGCCGGATTTGGAACCGCGCCGACGCCAACATCCGTCTTCTTCTCCGCTTCCACGCTGCCTTCCGGCACCGTCGGCTTGGGCACGGGCGGTTTG
Organism: uncultured Acidobacteriota bacterium; assembly: GCA_963703805.1. Lineage (GTDB taxonomy): Bacteria > Acidobacteriota > Terriglobia > Acidiferrales > UBA7541 > DASTCZ01. The sequence goes on from CAVPFO010000005.1 coordinate 268,477, forward strand.
TCGCCCGGAGCGGCGGAAACAGGTTTCGGCGCCGGCTCACTGCTGGCCGGCTGCTCTCCCTGCGGGGGAATCGGTGGCTTTTTTTCCTCGGGCTCGTTGGCCATGTCGTAGAACTGGGGCGCCTCGCCAAGCGTTCGCATCCCAACCGGGACACACGCCCAGCAACCGCAATCTAAAGGCGATAGTTTCTAACACATGGCGGAAAAGGCCGTCAACGCTTTCTGCGAGAATCCGGAGAATTTATTTACCAAGAGCTTGGAGAGAGGAAGGTACGGTGTCGCGCAAACGGCTGCGGACTCAGCCGGCAAAACTACACCCACTCGAGCGCGCCCTTGCGATAAAGCCACACGTATCCAATGATCAGGATTCCCAGGAAGGTGAACATCGTCACCAAGCCATACAGCGGCGAGGTGAAGTACACGCCGGTATGCGTGTGCGCGTAGACGATCGCCCACGGAAACAGAAACACCGTCTCCACGTCAAAAATCACAAAGAGGATCGCCACAATGTAAAACCGCACCGAGTAACGTCCGCGCGCGTCGCTTTCCGCCGGAATCCCGCACTCATAAGGTTTCAGCTTCGCCCCATACGAGGTCGAGGTCGGCCGGATCATCTTGAAAATGATAATGGTGACGGCAGGAAACGCCGCCGCCAGAATCGCAAACAGAAAAATCGGTATGTAAGCGCTAGGCATCGCCAAGCCAAATCCTAACACACCCGTCAAGCTCGGCTACCTTGTCGCCTTCTCACGGATGGCCGGACAGCCCCCGACATAAAACGGCCGAGCGTACCGACCACCAGATAGATGATTCCGTTTGGCACGATTGCATACGAACAAAAAAAGATCCAATCAGGCGAATTCCAATCCCCTTCCCACGCACCGAATGATCCTGGAAACAAGATCAGGTAAAAGTCTGCTGCGAATCTATGATGCTCCAGAAGCGGGTCTAAAAACTTATAAGCCCACGTAAGCAGGGCACCAACCGACAGACCCACGATCAACATGAATATTTCAATTCTGAAGCGCTTGATGAAGTTACCGCGAAGCAGACCTCCAGAAAATCGGTCGGGCGCATCCTTCGTCTTCTGAAGGGCAGCGCTGTTGAATCCGGTGTGACCTCGAAACGTCATTCCGTTGCGTCGATCCACGGTAACACCGTCGGGTGCCCCATCCTTCGTCTTCTGAAGGGTGGGGCTTTGCTCTGGCTTCGCTGAGAGGGTGACATTCGAGTCCGTGAGCCGCCATCCCACCCTTAGACGGCAAAGGGTGGGGCACCCCTCTTGTATTTTACTTTATCCTGAATGTCATTACTGACGCGCACGCTAACACGAACGGCTCTTGGTATGGCCATATTTCAATGCTGGGCCACCCGCCCGCCGGCGGGGAGTCAGCTTGGTTGACCGGCAACGCATCGCCCAAGCCATTCCTCGCGCCTAAAGAGGCCGTGCGAGCTAGCGAGAAGTAGGCACCTTGCACCATAGGATGGATTCAACTCCAGGATTTCTTGCTTTCCTGAGCGAATTGTTTCCAGAAGCTTGGCCATTTGGACCTCCCCGGGAGGACCCTCGCGGAGATCGTATAAATACTGTATGTCTTCAGGAGTCGCCACGGCTGCGTCACGCGCTAGGACCTCGAAGAGGATATTTCCAGCCCTGAACCCATTTGCCGTTAAAGCTGCCACTCCTTCCGCGACAATTACAAACCGTTGAAGGTCTTCCGTCGCCAAGAACAAGTGAACAGTCTCGCCATCTATCCAAAGTCCTTCGAGCGCACCATCATGGAATTGCGTGTAATTCATCACCATGCCTATTCCCCAGTGGTTGTTTGGGATCGTTGGTTGGCGGGTGCCTCATCCTTCGGTTTCTGAAGGGTGGGGCCTTTGAATCCGGCGTCACCTCGAACCGTCATTCCGTCGTATCGATCCGCAGTAAAACCGCCTCTTCTCCCGCATAAAATGAATAGCTGCTCCACGGCCAATCCTTCACGTCGCGCACCAACCCGCGTTTCACAGGGTTTCGATGCATGTATTTTAGCTTCTCGATTTTCTTCTCGCGACTCCACACATTAAAATCGTGAAAACGCCGCTCCCAGAACAACCGCATCTCTTTGGTCCTGTCCACAAATGGCAGGATCAGTTGTCCCGCCGAGCGCGGTTTGCGCCGGAGTTGCCGCGATGCTCGCTGTTTCAGAACCTGCAGCACCACCGAAGGCGTCTTCTGCGGCGGTTCGCCAATCAATAGATGCACGTGCTCCGGCATGACCACATAGCCTACAAGTGCAAAGCCATACCGCTTGCGTACCTGATCGAGAATGCGCACGAACTCATTCTTTGCACGAACTGAGGCGAGCATCGGCATCCGGCGATAACAACTAAATGTGATGAAATGCAGATGCCCGCTGCCGTAGTACCGCCGAAGATTCTTCGTCATCGTACGCCGCGTTCCCACCCTTGTACGACAAAGGGTGGGGCACCCTCGCGGTTTGTCTCTACCTGAATGTCGTTCCTGACGCGCACGCTAACGCGAACCGCCCTTACTACGGCCACACTTCAATGCTGGGCCACCCGCGAAGAACGAGAGCCCCCCAACTATATCAACCGCATTTGGTGACCTTATCATTCAGAGCGAGTGTTGGTTTTCTTGAGTCGCCACATAACAAACAATATAAACAAAAATATCCAAGCCGGTACGGCGATCCATAATGCTTGCCCGGAAAACCCCAAGAACAAGCGGTCACGCTCATGGAATAGACAAGCCCGACGACGAACAGACCGCCGTAGAGATTGAAAGACTTGAGGAAGGGTGTTATCGGCCGCCCTGCAAAGATCGCACGCTCCACGGAGTACGTTAGCGCAAGCCACAATGCACCCAGAGCTAGCGGAAGGAGCAAATCGAACCAAACATCGAAGGTCCTGCTTTGGTCTAGTGGCATTTCGACGCTGCTCGCAGTCGGGCGCTCTACCCTTCGCCTTTTGAAGGGTGGGGCCTTGCGCCAGCTTCGCTTAGGTGTGACATTCGAGTCCGGGGGCCCCATCTTTCGTTTTCTGAAGGGCGTGTCCTTTGCAGCCGCTTCGCTGAGCGTGTGAAATGCGCGTCCCCTCAGCGGACAGAGCGACCCACTTGATGGTAACTGCAGAATCATCGCTTCCGTTACCGTCGAAAATTCTTCGTCACGTACGCCGTATTGTCGCCCTGCTAGGCAAAGACTGGGTCGCTCGCCTACCGAGAACGGATGCGGGCCGTGGCGCTTTTCACTCGCATATTGCGACCAGAGCGTCCCTGTTTCACGTTCTTCGACTCCTTCAGCAGCAGCCTAGCCTGCTCCTTCGATTGTTCGGTGACCCATGGCGACCTGTTCGCCTTGCTGAGCGAATTACGCGCCCTGGCCACTTCTCCTTTGTTAAGGTAAATCTTGCCAATGTTCAAATTTGCCTCTGGATCGCCGAGCACCACTGCTCGCTCAAACCAGTGCAGTGCGCGGGCCAGGTCGCCCCGATCACGCCAAATACATCCGATATTGTTGGCGGCGGAATCCGAACCATGCTGAGAAGCGCGACGATACCAGTAGAGCGCCTCGTTCTCATCGGCCTTGACGCCGTCTCCACGGTCGTAGAATTGGCCGACCGTTACAAACGCGGCAACCACGCCAGCCTCGGCAGCAGCAAGGAACAAGCAGAACGCGGCCGAAACCTTCCGCGCCGCCAGGCTTCGTCGGCGCGTCGATACAAATCATTTGCTGCGCTTGCTCCAGATTGCGAATTCCAACTAACCTCGTCATTTGATTTGCATCCTCGAGTAGCGCCGAAGCTTCTCCCTCATCGCACACCGCGTTCCCACCCTTGCACGACAAAGGGTGGGGCACCCGCCTATCTCATTCACCCAGATCGACCACTCCGCGAAGACCTGAAGAATCTGCTCCAACTTTTCTGGATCGCCCACGCCTTCAATTTCTCGCCTTCTACCCGGCATCGCATCCAGTCCGCGTCACTTCTCTCAACGTCAATCTCACGAGGACCGAGCTTTTGATAAGAGGTGCCTGCCAGATCGATCTGCACACGCCATCCAGGGTTATCCAAAGTTTCGATCGTGACGCCGTAGGAATGTTCCCATATTCCGTCGCACGCCTTCCGATACCAGGACTCCAGACTCTTCAACGGTGTCATCGATCTTACGGTCCTCCTCAGCAGAATTTCCACCATTGCACGGCAAAGGGCGGGGCACCCTCGCGGTTTTACCCAACGTAATACTGTTATCACGCGGAGGCTAACGCGAGGCCTGACTAGGGCCATATTTCAATAATGGCCACCCGCCTACGTCTTGAGCGAACGAATTGAACGAAGAATACACCAGCACACCAATCCGTAAGTCAATGCGTTAAATTTACCGGAACGGATACGTTTGCCAAATTGCCTAAACTTTCGAGCGGTATGAAGGGACGGGTGCTCCGCGCATACCATTTCTCCGGAATAGTGGGGCCATTGCGCGTAATCGCCGGCATCTATTGCAAATGACCAAAAGACTCCGACACGCTGCCCCAACACCGATGCGCGCCCAGATCAAGCCTCTCGCTCTCATCTAGCACTCCTTGGAAAGCACAGCCGAGCCGGGTGCCCTATCCAGCGGAAATTACTGAGACTTTAACAGCACAGCTCGCAATCCTCGCTGGCCGTACGTGCATCACTGCACGCGCGTCCAATCCGCGTCAATGAAGGCGGACTTTCCTTGTGCGTCGATCAGCTCGATGTGTGAATGAAACGCATTCGCGCCGTTGCGCGTGACCGTGCTGCGCTTGGGATAATTTCCGGTAGGATTCTCGAAGACCATCTCGTTCGGCGAGACACTCTTCACCATCATGGTCACCTCCGGGGGATCGTCAGGTTCAAGCGGCGTGGACTTGAAAAAGCGGATGTGTTCCTCGATACCGTTCGGCGTCTCCTGCAGTCGAGCAAAGACCCCACCACCCCTGCAGCCTTACTAACTCTATTATTATGTGGGCTTAACGGACGTAACGTGTCGGCGTCGGGCCAGCTTCGAGCCGATGGCGGTCCCAAATCGCACCCTCGCGCGTCAGGTAAGCCATCTCAAAATCCTGCGTAAGCTCCAAACAGTCCGTGGGACATGCATCTTCACATAAACCGCAGAACATGCACCGGGAAGTGTCGTAAGTGAAGTGAGTAAGGACTTTACGGCGGGTGGCGTCGTCACGATGCCATCCCACCACGATCAAATTCTCCGGACACGCCAGTGCACACAGGTTGCAAGCGATGCAAAGCGTTTCGCCGGTTTCTGGGTTCATATTGAGGCGGGGCGCGCCGCGGTAACGCTCGGCCACCATCGGGCGTTCGAGCGGGTACTGCTCGGTATAAATCTTCTTCGGGTTCTGATAGCTGAAGGTCAGCGCCATGCCCTTGATCAAGTCCACCAGAAAAATGCGGCGCAAGAATTGTTTCATATGTGCCGTAGTTTCAATCGGCGGGCCGCGATTGTCAAGCCGGGTGCGGATTGCGGCGGTAGCTGCCGCCGTGAATGCTGGGCACATGGTTTGGCACACCTGTTGACGCTGTCGTCTGACACACACGCTAAGGCACGCGATGCGTTTAACGCGGCTGGTGGTGATAGAATCCGGCGCGTGTCCTCCCCAGCCGAGCCACGTCCGCAACTTTCGCTGCGTCCTGCAACGGAAGAAGATGCCGCCGCGATGCGCGAGATTTTTGCTGAGGGTGTGCAGGATCACCTGATTCCTTTTGAAGATCAGCCGCGCGGCCGGGACGAACTTCGAGATCAGGTTACGGCGGCGCTCGCGGAGAGAAGGCGTCCTATCCTGGTGGCGGAATTACGCGGTTGGCTGCTGGGGTGGGGAGCGTTGGCTCAGGCCGATCCGCGTCCGAAGCTTGCGGATGTTGCGGAAGTGTTTATCTACGTGCGGCGGTCGTTTCGCAATTATGGCGTTGGACAGCAATTGATGCGCGCCCTGCAAGAGCAGGCAAAAGTGGGCGGGTATCGCAAGCTGATCGGGCACGTGCTCGCGGACAATTGGGACAGTTTGCGATTGTGCCAAACGACGGGCTGGCGCGAAGTGGGACGGCATCAGGCGCACGATCCGTCGTTCGATGAACTCCGCGATGTGATTGTGGTGGAGTACCTCTTCCCTGCTGAAGGCGATTCAAAAGAATAATTGGCAGCTCTGCGACGGTGCTCAGAAAAGCCCCACACGCTAGTGCGGCGTGTGGGGCACCCGGCGCGCCCACTGCACTCGTAGCCAAGCGCGCGTCATTGCTGATCTGGAACTGCACTCTATGGGACTGATATGCTCGCATGATGCTGGAAGATGACGTCCGATGGATGCGCGAGGCGCTGGCCGAAGCGCAGGTCGCGGCGGAGCGGGGCGAAGTACCGATCGGCGCGGTGCTGGTGCAGGACAACCGTGAGATCGCGCGCGCGTATAACCGCACGATTACCGATTGCGATCCGACCGCGCACGCGGAGATGATCGCTCTGCGGCTTGGAGCCCAGGCGCTGGGAAATTATCGGCTGGCAAACACGACGCTTTACGTGACGATCGAGCCATGCGCGATGTGCGCTGGAGCGATGATTCAAGCGCGAGTTCCGCGGCTGGTTTACGGGTGCGCGGAACCGAAGGGCGGGGCGGTACGGTCGTGTTTTTGGGTGTTCGAGCATCCGATGGTGAATCATCGCGTGGAAGTAAGCGAAGGAGTACTGCGCGAGGAGTGCCTGCGGACGATTCAGGCATTTTTTGAAGCGCGACGATAGCCGGTGGAAAAAGCGCCCTTGACATCACCGTACAAGACGCGAGTAGTGATGGACAGAGGCAAATAAGGTATTGCGGCGTTCGCTCGCACTTCTGCGCGCCTCAGGGGATGCGGAGTACCGCGGCGCCGCGGATGGCGTCGTTCTTTAGCGTGGCGAGAGCTTGGTTGGCTTCGCTGAGGGGAAAATCCTGCACCTGCGTGCGAATGGGGATTTCGGCGGCGATGCGGAGGAAATCTTCGCCGTCCTGACGCGTGTTGTTGGCAACGCTGCGGACCACGCGTTCTCCGTAGAGCAGGTCATAACTGAAGGATGGAATCGGGCTCATGTGAATGCCGCCGAGGACGAGCGTGCCGCCTTTGTTGAGCGCCTTTAGCGCCGCGGGCACGATCTCGCCGGCGGGCGCGAAAACGATGGCGGCGTCGAGTTTGACGGGCGGTTCCGCGAGCGTGCCGCCAGCCCACTTCGCGCCGAGCTCGAGTGCGAGCTTCTGATGCCGCTCATCGCGGGTGCTGGCGTACACGTCAACTCCCCAATGGCGCGCCACCTGAATGGCCACATGCGCGGCTGCTCCAAACCCATAAAAACCCAGCTTGCCGCCTTTCTGAATGCCGGAAACGCGCAGGCACCGGAAGCCGATGATTCCCGCGCAGAGCAGCGGGGCGGCCTGATCGTCGGCAAAATTCGCGGGAATCGGATAGATAAAATCCTGCGAGCCGATGGCGTATGGCGCGTAGCCGCCATCTACGGTGTAGCCGGTGAAGGTGGCGCGTTCGCAGAGATTTTCGCGGCCTGAGCGGCAAAACTCGCAGACTCCGCAGGTGCTGTGCAGCCAGGCGATGCCGACGCGATCGCCGATGCGAAAGCGCGTGCTTCCCTGCCCCAGCTTTTCGATCACGCCGACGATTTGGTGTCCTGGAATTATTGGAGACTTGCGCGAGGGCAATTCGCCTTCAACAACGTGCAGATCGGTGCGGCACACGGCGCAGGTGGAGACGCGAACGAGAACTTCATTTGCGGCGGGTTCGGGGGCGGGAACGTCGGCAAAATCGAGAGGCTTGGTCTCGATGGGAGCCGGAGAATGTAGCAGGCAGGCTTTCATGGACGGCATCGCTCAAACCTTAGACGATGCGTAGTTCGGGAAAATCGCGTTTGTATTGATTTGGATCGAGAGTCATCAAGCGATCGGCTTGTGCCAAGGCGTGCGCACCGATTACGAAATCAATAAAAAGGCGGCGCGGGCCGCCCGCTTTCGATTTGCGGCGCCGCTTAGCGTAACGCGCAAAACGACGTCCGGCTTCGAGCCAGATCGATTCGTTGAAATCAAAATCCACGCTGACGCTTGTTTCCTCGAGAAAACCGTTCACAAAAGACTCTGTGGCGTTTGGATAAGCAAGCAATTCTGCATAGACTGGCGCGGCGATCACCAATCCGCCTTCCATCTTTGCGTCGGAAAGAACTCCGGCAACCGACGAGGCCAGCGGCTCGCCCGACCAAAGAGCCGAGAACACATTGGTGTCAACGGCCGTTCTCATGGAGCCAGCTTTTTGTCGTCGCGCAACTCTCGCACCCAGGTGTTAATCGCCTTCAAATTCGACAAAGCAGGAAGCGCTCCTACATATTTCAAAAACGGATTACCGGCCAGCCGCGCGGGCCGCATCGTGGTGTGACCGCCATCGACCACAAATTCCACCCGGTCGCCCTGCTTGAGGCCGAGACGCTTGCGAATCTCGAGTGGGACCGTAATTTGACCCTTGCTGCTGATCGTGCTGGAGCGAGCCATCTTTACTCTCCTCCTTGATAGTAAGGATAGCATACCTTACCTGCTACAGGCGATCGATGTAGCGCAGGTAACCACCGTAGCGGCGCTTCGCGTGGCGTTTTGGAATTGGGCAATACATGACGGTTCGGGTGGCGGAGAGGGTGGGATTCTCTTCCAGGCAAAGCGGCATCTCACTGAACTTAGGGCAGATAGCATGTAACCGCATTTTCATAAGCACTTTAGCGGCCGTCTGTCAGGTCTTGCTGTTTTCAGTAGGTCTCGCTGGTGCCGTCCAGCAATAGACACCAAACAGACACCACACTGACGACTGTGCTGCGCAAAAATCACCTCGTCGTTATCAGCACCTGCGACTGATGTCATCAACCTCTGGATCCAAGGTAACCGCGTATCCGTTCCGAACATAACTACCATGGAGCATCTCTCCGTGTGAGAACTCACCTCTTTCGTTATCTGTCACAAGTCGTTCAACCTCCTAAAATCTCCTAGGGGTCCGAGATGCGGTCTCGAGACTGCCAACGAGTGATGAAACTATCTCCCAGACGACGCTGAGACTGCTTTTTCGTAAGGCTTGTTGTCGGGAGATGCTTTTGGTAGCACAATCTCAACCATAGCGCCCTTTAGAGTCCCCGTTGCCTTGGATGGGTCCACATCCACCGGAAGGTCATGCACTCGGAAGATATGCTGCGATCGCAGTTCCGTATGTGTGCCTTTTGCATCTCCACACAGCACATTGATTTCTCTCTCACCACTCACAATTAAGCGGCGTGCTTCCACACTCACTTTGAGTTGGTCAGCAGTGAAAGATCCCGGAAGTTCGGCGTGAAGAATGATGGCCTCTGCCGATTCCCTCAAATCGTGGCGGCACGGATATATTAGAAGTTCTGTTTCCGCTTGCTCCCAATCTTCAATTTCATGACCAGGGACATGGCCGCGATGCTCGAAGTGCTCATATGCGCGTCGAGCAATCATGTTTTGGATCTCCGTTTTCCTTTGCTCCAACATATCGGCTGGAACAAAGGTCACGGATGTGCCTGCATTTTCCTTTTCTCCTGCTGGTCCCGCTTTCATCGTCATGCTCCTTCCCCTCACTGGGCAACGCAACTCGAATGCGGTGCGTTCAGCTAGAGCGCCGTCGTGAACATCACACCTGCAATCGCTGACCCGGAGTTCCGGTCGTTTGTAGCGTTCCTGTGTCGAGATGAATGGAGGTTCATGGTGCCCTTTTTCTAGTCGCGTGGTCGCTCGATCTGGCGTTGCTTGAGCAATCCTCTTGGCCCGCACCTTCATAGTCGGATCGTATCGATTCCATGACAATGGGTCGTTTATAACTGTGGAAGAAACGACTGTAATGTCGCGAGATCAGCATTGACTGGCCCAACGCGTAAAGTTATTCACAATTGCAGCCCGGTAGTCCGATTGGCGTTCCGGACGCGCAATATCACGACAATGCCCTCAAAGTAGCTGAGACTCAAGTACTGCTAGCCGGATATCGCTTGGCCTTTGTCCTGAATTATGTCCTGACCAATTCAGGCGAGCGGTCGATTCTTTCCTATGAAGCGGAGGAAGATTACATCACCACTGGGCGCTTCGCCATTTGTTGCAACATTTCAGCAGACTGTTCTGAGCGATGATCACTTCGTGGCTGGGTCGAGGGCGTTCGAGATTAATCATCGATCCTCGTCGCGCCGGAGAAAGGCCCAAATGGCTCGTTCGACATCAGCGTCCAGTTGTGAGAGCAGAACTACTGACATCCACGACTCGCAAAAGCGCAGATTCTGCGTTTTCGAGCTGTGACCGCGCAAAAGCTTGCGGCCCGGCATAGGGAGAGGAAGAGGAACCCTCGACAGACAGGCTCACGTTACCAGAGGCGACTTCGTTATCAGTGTATGAAGGTCCGAATTTGCAGCTACCGTCCTCCCGACGCTTCGTTCGATGGTTACAATTGCGCTGCCCAACTCCTCCGGCTCGTCAGAATGTTCGCTTTGCAATATGATTGTACGGAGTGCGGTTGAGCCACATGATCCAGGACGAGAACGAACCCATCCTTCGAAAAACATCTCTGTTTGCGAGCCTCACTGCAGCCGAGATGCATGCATTGTGTGCCCGGGTGAGCAAGAGGTATTTCGGCCAGGGCGAGTTACTATTCAACGAGGGCGATCGATGCACCGGACTCTTTCTTGTGGCGTCCGGCAGAATTCGGATCTTCAAATTGTCTCTATCTGGTCGCGAACAGGTGTTAGCGGTCGAAGGACCAGGAAGTTCTTTCGCAGAGCTTCCGGTGTTTGATGGGGGTAATTATCCTGCGTCGGCATCTGCGTTGGAGGATGCTAAAGTGCTCTTCATTTCGCGCAAGGATTTTCAGACCTTCTGCCGCGAACATCCTGAAGTAGCGCTCAAGGTTCTTGCGGTTGTCGGTTCTCGGCTGCGACGTCTGGTCGGGATAATCGAAGATCTGTCCTTCACAACTGTGAGGCAGCGTTTGATTTTGCTCTTGCTGCGACTGGCCCAAGGAAGCGGAACTGCCACAAACCAAGGCGTCCGGGTCGAATTGACAACCACCCATCAAGACCTGGCGTCGGAATTGGGAACGGTGAGGGAACTCGTATCCCGAAACCTGAGTCGACTCCAAGCCGAAGGACTTCTGGAAGTAGATGGCCGTACGATCGTCATAAAAGACTTGTCCGAGCTCAAGCGAGAACAGATCACGTCGGAGTAGCCCACAGAAACCCTCTCGTTGTGAAGCCAGGAAGCAAGTGACTTTAGTCACTGGCAACAGTTCGTGAGGAATAGACAATGTTGACCGTGACGGAGGTCATCATGGATTTCAACAACGAAACTAAAATGAAAGACATCGCGCTTGTTAATCCGGCAGCTAGGCAAGTGCTGGAGGACGCCGGTCTGGATTATTGCTGTGGCGGCGGTAAGTCACTTCACGAGGCGTGCATTCATGTGAATGTCTCGTCGGAAGAAATATTGAACCGTTTGCAAGAAAATGCTAAAGATGCCGGACCTGAAGACCTGAACTGGATGGCCTCGCCTTTGTGCGAACTGACACAGCATATTCATGACAAGCACCATCGGTACGTTCGCGAAGCGATCCCGCGCACGCAAGTCTTGTCGGACAAAGTTGCCGCAAAACACGGGCGGAATCATGCTGAGCTAGTAGATATCGCGAAGCTCTTCGCGGAGGTTGGCCGAGAGATGATCGGGCACATGCAGAAGGAAGAGCAAGTTCTCTTTCCGTACATAGATGCGATGGAGCGGGCAGTGAATTCACGCAGGTCGGTTGAACCGCCCTTCTTTCAGACTGTAAAGAATCCCATCCATGCCATGATGCAGGAGCACGATGCTGCGGGAGAGTTGGTCAGGCAAATTCGCGTTTTGAGTTCGGAGTACACGCCTCCTGGCGACGCCTGCACTAAGTTCAAAGCGCTGTACGGAGCTCTCAGAGAATTCGAAGCAGACCTTCACCAGCATATACATCTAGAGAACAACGTCCTTTTCCCTCGCGCGGTGGAGTTGGAAGCCTCTGCTGCATGAAAGGCGGGTCTGACGAACGAATTAGACTGAGCGGCAGTTCGTGGAGAGTGGGATGATTCGGTTCGATGATGCACACAGAGTCGTTCATTATCCGCCTGATCGTCGTTTTCGCATTTGGATTCGACCATCCATCTTGATCGGGGCGGGCATCGCGATTCTCTGCGTCATCGTGGCCGCTTGGATCGAGGGAGCAGTAGTCGGAATGCCCCGTGTTCCGGCTGTTCCGCAAATATATCCAAACAACTTCGCAGGGCCACACGGCTTTCCCGTATGGGTACGCTACTGCCACTTCTTTAATTTTCTTTTTGTGATGATGCTGATTCGGAGCGGGCTTTCGATCCTGATGGACCACCCTCGTCTCTACTTCAACGATGGTTGCACACCTGGCAGCGAATGGATTCGCTTTACCCCATTGAAAGTTCCGCGCGACCGCATCTGGACCGCGAAAGATGATGCCCGCTACATTTCGCCTCTTGTGGGCACGCCGGGCTATCGGCACACCATTGGCCTCGCGCGAGTTTGGCACTTTATCGATGTGCACGGCTTCATCGTTACGGGCATTGTTTTCATCATTATGTTGTTCGATACCGAGCAGTGGCGACGCATAGTGCCACCGTCGCATCTCGTGCTCTTGCAAGCGTGGAACACCTGGGTTCACTACGCGACATTCCACTTGCCGCCGGAGCCAAACGGGTTTTATGGCTATAACGCTTTGCAACAGATCGCCTATTTCACGGTTGTGTTCGTGTTCGGCCCACTTGCCATTGCTACGGGGATAGCCATGTCCCCGGCGGTAGTGAACCGGTTTCCGTGGTACGCGCGAATATTCGGAGGCCGGCAATCGGCGCGTTCTATCCACTTCCTCACCATGTTTAGTTTCCTTGCGTTCTTGGTGGTGCATGTCACTCTGATCGTGATGACAGGCTTCGCGAGAAACATGAACCACATCGTGATGGGCACCGACGATCAGAGGCCTATCGGGATGTACTTCGGATTCGTCGGAATCGGCGTGGTCGTGCTCTCGTGGATCGTGGCGCACTACATTTCTTGGCACCATCCTCGTGGAGTGCAGCACGCCCTCAAGTCGGTGACGTATCCAATGCAGCTTCTTACGCTGAATCGGCTGCTGCCTCAGCAGACCTATACGGAGAAAGAAATCTCTCCGTATTTCTGGCCCAATGGAAAGATGCCAATCCGCGATGACTGGAAGCGCCTGGCAGAGGGTGGATTTGAGGGTTTCAGACTGAAGGTGGGAGGGCTGGTCAAAAACCCGGTGGAGCTTTCTCTCGCCGATCTGGAGCGCTTGGGTGAGGCCGAACACATCACAATGCATCATTGTATCCAGGGATGGAGTGGTATTGCCAAGTGGGGTGGGATTCCTATGCAGAAGCTCATTGAGGTGGTGCAGCCAAAACCGGAGGCGAGAGTTGTCGCCTTTTTCTCTTTTGGCGAAGCTCTTTACGGCGGACCCTATTACGACACGCAGAGCCTGGAGAATGTGCAAAAGCCGCAATGTCTGCTGGCTTCGCGGATGAACGGGCAAGCGCTTCCGCAGGTGTACGGAGCACCGCTGCGACTGCGAATAGAAAACCAGCTTGGCTACAAGATGGTTAAATGGATCGAGCGGATCGAATTCATTGAATCGGAAAAATCGCTTGGCAAAGGAGAAGGCGGCAAAAACGAAGACGATGAGTATTTCGACCTGCTGCCCAATATTTGATGCAGAAGCGCGATTCCTTCGCACAGGAACATGCGAGCGCGGACCATATTTCTTCGTTCTTCCGAAAGCTGCGGCTCGATTGGCTGCTGCGTCACTTTCCGCAGCGACTTGTGCGCTCCGTCTACGTGTTTGTGAATGGCTTCGTCACGATCGGGGTGCTTGCGCTACTGGCGCTTGTGAGCCGGAACCCTTTTGTCTTTCCGTCGCTCGGACCTACGGCGTATCTGCTATTCTTTAGCCCTCTTGGCAGGACCTCAAGCCCGCGACATACTATTTTCGGCCATGCTATTGGCCTCATCTGCGGTTATGTGGCATTCGTTGCCACCGGCGCCGGAGCACTACCATTCGGAGTGCATCCAGGAATTTTCTGGCCAAGAATCCTGGCAGCGGCTCTTTCGCTCTCGGCTACAGGCGCGTGCATGGTTCTTCTCGATGTGAGTCATCCCCCAGCCGGCGCCACGACACTGATCGTTTCCCTCGGGATTATTTCCAAACCGCGTGAGCTGGCCATTATCGAGGTGGCCGTGTTCCTGCTTGTCGCTCAGGCTCTGGCCATCAATCGCCTTGCAGGGCTACCCCTACAACCCGGACGAACGATTCCGTCTTGCATGTAGGTTGTCCAGTTGTGGCGGCGAATTTCGAATTGAATGGCGGCGATTAGGTTCGATTTCAACATCAGAAAATCCTACGCGCCACGACAAGAGGTATCAATACGGCTCCGCCGGAAGTGTCGGGAAGATGCGGATCGCGGGGTGGTAATCGCTGGCCAATATGTATATACTCTCGCACGTCCCTGGCTAGGAGAAAGTATGAAGCTCTTATGGCGATTGTCTCTGGCATGTGCCCTGCTTTTGTTTTGCCTTCCTGCGGCCAAGGGCGACACCTACGAATACTAAAGTTACAAGCACCTTCGGGCCCCTTAGCGTGACATTTGACTTGCCGACTTTCGAGATTACCGTTAATGACGTGACCACATTCGTTTCCGGCACCCTCGATGGCGAGGCTTTGACTGGGTTTTCTATCAGTGGTGATTCCTCGACTTGCGTCCTGGGTGGCAACATTCTCGGCGGTCCCTGCTGGGCCGCCACGTCCGCCGGATCTACGGATGAAGAGTCTGGTAGTCCCCCGAGCTTTAGTACACCTGGCACTTACACTGCCGGAGACACCATGGTCACGATTACAGACATTTCGACGCCGGAGCCGGGAACACTGACATTGTTTGGATCGGGCTTGCTCGGTCTGTTTGGCCTATTGCGCCGCAAAGTACGTCTCTAATCAAATTCTACCCAGAAAATTCTGACGGCTCGGTTGATTTTCACCGGGCCGTTTTGTTTTGTGCCGATGCTTGCATGACCAAACACCATTTGAAATAATCCGTTCATGATAATCGGCGACAGATTGCGAATCATGCGGGAAGAAAAGAAGTTATCTCAGGGCGATATTGAGAAGCGCACCGGCTTGCTGCGCTGCTACATTTCTCGCGTTGAGAATGGTCACACGGTGCCGGCGGTGGAGACCATTGAAAAGTTTGCTCGTGCGTTAGAGGTGCCTATCTATCAACTCTTCTATGACGGCGACCAACCACCTCCGGCCAGCATAAACCGGCATGCTTCCAAAAAGCGAAAAGACGAATACGGGACCACGGGTAAGCAGGCTCGCTTGCTGGACAAATTCCGCAGGCTCCTAGGAAAGATGGATCAACGCGAGCGAAACGTGTTGTTGGCGACTGCGAAAAAGATGGCAGGTCGATAGCCCAACCGGATTCTTGACATCAAACGAGGACTCCTTCTTAGTACTTAGCCAGTCTGCGCATCCATTCAGCTTTTGGCAAAAAAGATTGTGGAACTCGTGCAGATCCAAGACTGCTCGGATCTGTAAATCGCACTTCGCACGCACCAAACAAAATGCCGGCGTTCTAGTGGACGATCACTCCGGGATTGTGGTCTAGGGCGTTGTAGGGCGATCTTCTGCCCTCGCGCCCGCAAAGGGCCCTAAATGGCCCGTGTCGCAAGCGCCTTCGGTAGCCAAAAGCCTAAGTTAGCGCCTATGGGCTTCGCGGGCGCAAAAGCGCCATTTTGTCGTTTTTGAAACTTCAGAGTTTGCGAAGAGTGACAATCCGTCGAGATAGTTGTTATCCCAGAAACGCCGTGCTACCCTCTTGTGGGTAACCCAACAGAGGGGCGCGATGAACCAGAAGACCGAAGTCTGGCAGGGCACGCTGGCTATCATGGTCCTCAAGACTCTGGACGTTCTGGGCCCGCAGCATGGTTACGGCATTGCCTGCCGTATCGAGCAGATCAGCAACAACCTTCTATCCGTAAACCACGGCACACTTTACCCCGTCCTCCTCAAGCTCGAACAAGAGGGCTCGATCACCTCCGAGTGGGGCGTCTCCGAGAACAATCGCAAAGCGCGCTTCTATCGCCTTACCAAAGGCGGTAAGAAGGAATTGCGTTCGGAAAAGCGCCACTGGCAGAGGACCACGGAAATCATCGCCCGTTTTTTCACGCTGGAAGAAGAGTCGCGATGAAAGCTTTACGTCGCGTGTGGAACAGAATCGTCGGCAGCTTTACGGGTCGGAACCGAGATGCCGAACTGGCCGATGAATTCGAATCGCATATCGCGATGCTCACCGAGAAAAACACCCGCCGCGGCATGTCTCCGGACGAAGCCCGCCGAGCGGCCATTCTTACTTTCGGTGGTGTAGAACCGGCGAAAGAGAGCTACCGCGATCAGCGCGGTCTTCCCGCGTTCGACTCGCTCCAACAGGATGTCCGCTTCGGTCTGCGCATGCTGCGCAAGAATCCAGGCTTCACGGCCACGGCCGTGCTCACGCTAGCCCTCGGAATCGGCGCCAACACTGCGATCTTTAGCATGTTGGAGGCGCTGGTCCTGCGCCCCCTTCCTGTGCAGGACCCGCAGCAGATCGTCGTGCTTGGTTTTCAGTCGGGAAATAGCAACGTTGGCAGTCAGTTCTCCGTACCCGAGTATCGCGACATTGCCAGCCAGACGCCCGGCGCTTTTTCGGGCGTCTTCGGCGATAAGTTCGGCATAGATGGCCTCAGCGTCAACGGCCAAGCCGACCGCATCATGACGAACTACGTCACTGGGAATTTCTTCTCGACGCTCAGAATCAAGCCGCTGCTGGGGCGCTTCATAGTTCCGGGCAAGGGCGAAACGCCGAACGGCGACCCTGTCATCGTTCTTTCGTACGAGTTCTGGCGTACGCGTTTTAATTCCGACCTCTCAATCGTCGGCAAGAAGGTGCTGGTTGATGGCAAGCCGGTCACCATTATTGGGGTAACCCCGAAACAGTTTCATGGCATTTCCCTGTTCAATACCCAGGCCTATTTGCCACTGGGCATGTCAACACTCGAAGGAGCCGGCCCCGATTTTATGCAGAATCGCACGCTGCGAAACATGTCACTGGGGGCACGGTTGCTGCCGGGACGAACCGTGGCGCAGGCGAGCGCGGCGCTCTCCGTGGTGGCGCAACGCATGTCCGAGCAATATCCCGCAGTGGAAAAGAATATGCGGCTGGTGCTGCTTCCCGAGACGCGGGCGCGTCTCACGCTCGACCCTGGCAATACCATGCTGCTGGTCTCCGGCCTTTTTCTCGGTTTGGGGATAATGGTGCTTCTGCTGGCCTGTCTGAACGTAGCCAACATGCTGCTCGTACGTGCCACCATCCGTGAAGGTGAAATGGCCATCCGCGCCGCGCTCGGCGCAGGACGCGGTGCGCTGATCCGACAGCTGCTCATAGAAAGCGTGCTTTTGGCCCTGATCGGCGCAGCGGTTGGCGTGATCTTGGGCCGTTGGACCAGCTACATGATCAGCAATCTCGACCTGCACACCGAATCTCTGCTGCGCCTCGACTTCGGCTTTGACTGGCGGGTCTTTGCCTACGCGCTCGGAGCGACGCTCATAACAGGGATTGTCGTCGGTATCGCACCGGCGTTTCGCGTCTCGCGGACTGATGTGAACACGCTGCTGCACCAGGCTGGGCGTGGCATGCTCGGCGGGAAGCATCGTCTGCGCAACAGTCTGGTGGTCGCGCAGGTCGCGGGCTCGCTGACGTTGCTGATCATCGCCGGCCTGTTTCTGCGCAGCCTCAAGGTTGCCCAACGCAGCGATCTTGGTTTCGACCCCCACGACGTGGCGGATATCAGCATGGATCCCGGCGAAATCGGCTACAACGAGGTCCAGGGCGTTGCCTTTTACAAAACCCTGCTCGACCGCGTGCGATCTCTGCCAGGTGTAGAGCGTGCTGCCCTCACGAGTGCCATTCCGCTCAGCTACTATAACGACGCCGACTCGCTTACCATTGACGGCTACCATCCTGCGCCCGGCCAGCCGCTGCCGCATGCAATGTTCAGTGTAATAACACCAGTGTATTTGGAAACGTTAAGGATTCCGCTTGTCAGTGGGCGCGCTTTTGGTGATGCCGACAGCGCTAACTCGACTTACGTTGCCATCATTAACCAGACCATGGCCCAGCGCTACTGGCCGAATCAGGATCCCCTGGGCCGACACTTCACCATGGGCCGCGAACTGAAGCACTCCATCGAGGTCGTGGGTGTGGCCCGCAACTCGCGCGTTATGGGCGTCACCGGCAATATCGGTCCCAGCTTCTATATCCCACTCCAGCAGCACTATTCCGGCGGCCTAGTTTCATTGCAGACGCTGGTCGTGCGCGTGAACGGCAATCCGGCAGCCATGGTACCGGAATTGGAAGGCTTGGTGCGCAGTCTCGCGCCCGACTTGCCTATATTCGACGCGCAGCCGATGCTGCGTGCGATTGACACACTGAACGGACTCCTGATGTTTCGACTCGGCGCCGTGCTGGTCGGTGCGCTCGGCGGTCTAGGGCTGTTACTCTCGGTAGTCGGCGTTTACGGCGTGCTCTCCTATTCGGTCAGCCAACGCAGGCAGGAGATCGGGATCCGCATTGCCCTAGGCGCCCAGCCAGCTTCGATCATAGCAATGATGCTCCGCCAGGGAGGGCTGCTCGTCGGCGCCGGCCTGGCAATTGGGATCGCTTGCGCGCTCGCGGCTTCCAAGGTGGTTGGGAGTGTTTTAGCCGTCAGCCCAAGTGATCCGACAACGTTCGTAACCGTTACGGCCGTGCTGGCTGTGGTTGCGTTGGGAGCGTGCTACTTGCCTGTGCGCCGGGCAGTGCGCGTCGACCCCATGGTGGCGCTGCGACATGAATAACTAAATAGCGTTTGGTTTGCTTGCGGCATCCCCGACCCCGGAAACGAAGCGCGCCAGCCGGATTCTGCACGCCGGACGAGGACTCCTCCTTAGGTACTTAGCCAGTTTGCGCATCAATTCAGCTTCTGCCAAAAAAGGTTGCGGAACTCGTGAAGATTCGAAGCCATCCTGGGACCGGTACAGCGGGCTTCACACCCGGAACAGTTTGCCGGCGTTCTCATGGACGACCACTACCCGATTGTGGTTCAGGGCATTCGAGACCGATCATCAGCCTTAGGGTGCGAGAGGGGCCCGGTAGCTCACAGATCGCTACAGTTGTTCGCGGCACAAATTCCCCAATCCTTCCGCGATCTCACCGAACAACTTTAGCTTCTCCAATTGGAGGACGCGTGCTTGCGGATTGTTGGTCGGTCAAACTGTGTGACTGAAAGTGACGTCTTCGGAGCCCACGTTCACTGTTTCAACCACCACCGCGGACACACGCGATGTTCCAAGGAAGAAACCGTTGGGCGCACGGCGCATGTCCCAATCGTAGCTCACCCCTCCCGCCGCGGCCACGGGATTCACCAAAACATCGCCGTAGAGAGTCCTCGAAATAGTGAACTCGTCCACCATGAGCTTCGCGAGCGCCGATATCTCGAGCAGAATCACTCCACGAGAGTTCTTCGGGATTTGCTCCCGTTTCTTGTTCAATATGCCACGGAGCCTTAGGTAGGTCTGGTCGGGCTGCAAAGGTCGCGGGGCGGCGCCGAGAGAAAGGACCGCCACGTGCGTTCGATCTTGCCGCTCCCCGGAATCGCAAAAGCGCGCGACAAAATGCGCCCCTCCCGCCCACTCGAACTCTTGCATCTGCACCGCTAGCTTTGCACCATCCGCATAGTCAAACTGCATGTCTCGCAAATCGTACTCTCGCACGATCCAGTCGTTCGGGCCGTGATAGTACAGCACGGCTTTCGGCAACTTCTTCTCCTCCAAATCTCTCAACACGCTTGCCACTCGCCTGGACGCTTGCTTCAATTTCGGAGAAAACGCAGTGTAGTCGCTCGTCATAGAAAGTACGATCCTGTATCGTGATGGCGTATCGCATAATCGGCCAAACACGTCTTCCGTGGCAGCGTCCACGGTGCGATGATCTTCATCCAGGCCGACCTTTCGGACCTCCACATAGTGGCTTTCGTCTTTCACGACGAGTAGGTCTGGGCCGGCCTTTGGGGCGGTTGGCTCCATCGTTACCGCGCATCCTCGCTTTGCGAGAAAAACTGCATAACCCAATTCGACGATCGTATCGACGAATTCACTCTTCAGTTTGGTGGCGAGCCGCGCCGTGTCGCACTTCAGGGCGTCGTTGTTCAGAACAAAATCCGCCAGGTCTTCCGTGTATCGAATCACGGAGCTTTCGGGACTCTTCTGGTACCAACGACCTAGCGCATGCTTCGGCTCGCCGTCCACGACGTTCCGCTCGATCCATTCGTCTCCCAGCAGTTTGCGGAGGTGTTTCATCTTTGCTGCTCCCGAAAAGGCTCGAATCATCCACCAACCGATCAAGCTCACGACGGAAACCACCAGCACCAATTTGACCACAGGTTTCACACCCAGCATCTTAGCGCCGCCACACTCAGCGACGACCCGCAGAGACCAACCGGCGCGAAGATGCTCCGGCACCGTGCTGCGAATCGCATAACACTCGGGATTCGGCAGATGTTTGTCTGCGATGCACCTTTTCCGCGAGTTGCGCGGCGGACCGAACATGGGTGAGGTGATTGGGATGCCGACGAAGCGGTTACAAGAAGTGCCATTCGCTCCCCCACGTGCAGCAGCTTTTTCTATGCTTAGGAGACTTATTCCACTCCACTAAGTAGCGGTGCATCCCAGCGATTGCCCTGTCTAGTGCTCCCCCGATCGATCCCCGGAAGAAAAGTGGCAGATCGTCTCATCGTCTTCGGTAGGTCAGCCAGAATTGCCAATTGCAATCGCGGTGAAACGCAAACTCCCGTGATGGCCGCCCGTTCGCTCTCACCACATAAGCCCGAGCTTCGCCGCGCAGTGGTGGCACACGTCATATGTGGATTCCGAAACCTTGACGATTAGAGTGTCTTTGTACTTGTCGCACTCGTGGCATGGGAGGTCGTCCTGTCGTTTGCCTACGATAACAACATCGTAACGGATCAATTTCGCTGAAAGTTCTGAGGGACGCTTGTTCATCGGCCACACCTAACCCCTGATTTCAGCTAACCGAGACGCTGAACGGGGTCGTGCCAATGACAAACAGAAGAACAGCACTAAGAGTTGGCGAATTCTCTCGGAATTTTTGATTGCCGCTCTCGGCTCCAAGCCCTGATTTTGAACCCGATCACTTGGAGTAGGGCAATTCCGCCGATTAACGAATTCCAGTTTGCGAATCAGGAACAGCGCAAACAGAACTTATGTTTAGCACGGATCAGTGGTCAGGGCAACATAGGAATGGTAGAGCTTGGTGTGTTTGCTGTTTTGACATTGATTGGCGTTCTCGCGCACGGCATTTACGCGCATGTGTCAGACTATCGGGAGTGAAGGAGAAGTACGATGGCCCTCGGAATCTGTCTTGTCATAATCTTCTTACTTTGGATGATCGAGCGACACAATCGTTGGGGCACACTTGGAAGGGCCTTCGGCATCATCAGTATCATAGGTGTGCTAGCGATGCTCGGATTGTTGTTTTACGTTTGGCACGAAGATCACGTCCGCGCCAGGGAGTCGCAGTACAACAAAGCGACTACTCGTGACCCGTGGGCTATAGCTAAACAGGAGCCGTTGCTTCATGCTACGTGGAATGGTGAGGAATTCGTCTGTCCCCCGGAAACCAAAGTATGGAAGTCTGACTCTGATGCTTATTGCATAGGCACGACTGTCAGAGCCGTCTGGAGCGGCGAAAAACTTGTGTGCCCGGATGGCTTGAAGGGTTGGGCAGCGAATTTGACTGCACTCCAGAATCATGATGCCTATTGCGTGAAACCGCGACAACCGGATCCATGATATGCAAGGTGGCTGTTAGAGCAGGAGCCGAGGGGGGATCGTCACCGCCTAGGAGACGCGCGCCACGCAGACCGAACGGACTACCGGCGACTTCTTCTGCCGGTCGGCGAAGCTCCGGGCTTTCTTCTTATCGGTGTATGTGCGAGCAAAATGCTCGCCGTCAGCGTAGAAGAAGGTGACCTGATAGTGATGGTGCTTCCGCCGTTTGTCCGTCTTGAAATTCGTTCTGCGTCTCGCCTTCACAGTTTCTCCCGGTTGTTTCGGTTCGATTCTGACAGCATGCGCTGCTCGGTTGTCCTCATGCCGCTGTTCTTACCGAAGCAGCTTTTGGCAAAAAAGGGTTCGGAACTTACGCAAATCCAAGATTCGGGCAAGCCACACTGTCCGGCTTTACACGCGCACAATTTGCGGCCCTTTTTATGGACGACCACTCTGGGAATGTGGTTTAGGGCGTTCGAGGGCGATCATCTGCCCTAGGGCCTAGCAAAGGCTCTAAATGGTTCGCCTCGCAAGCGCTTTCGGGTCGAAAAAGCAGAAGTTTGCTCCTATTGGCCTCACAAGGCGCAAAAGCGACAATTTGTCGTTTTTGGGAACACATCCGCGCATATACTCACAGGCCCGAATTGAGGAGAGGACGAGCAATTCTGCAGGGAGATGGTTGCAGCAGTTGACCGAAGCAATTCGAGCGATTCTATTTTCTGCCCTTTGCCTTAGCTGCCCGATACTTTGCCCATCGCATTTTTGTTGCCTTCGATATATTCGCTCTGGCGGATGCTGACATCTGACGTTTCTTTCCTTCGACCGCCTTACTATTGGTCCCGTTACGGCTTAGGACCTTGATCGCAGCGCGAATGGTTTCCAGCTGCTGCTGCGCCGCCTCCATCTGTCTCTCGAACTTCTGCTCTTCCTGCCGCAAAGCCACCAAAATATTCATGAATCCTCCGCCGGACAATTTAACACAATCATGGGGGGAGTAAATTGTCGTCGGTGAAAACGGCCAATAATCGTCCCGCGAAAGCGTCAGCGAAACAACGAATGCGAGTAACCCAAGCAGCAAAACTCACCGTGAGGTGGGCTGTGGATCCGAAAACTCCCGCAACCAATCCCAGCCTGAATAGTAATAGTTCGCCCAGTCGCGGCGATTGCATTTTTTGCCGGGATTCTTCTTCTTGCGGCCTACGACGAACAACGTGTTGAGTCTAGGAAGCTTGTCGGGAGGAAAGACCATCCATCCACGGCGCAATTTGACAATAGCCACATCGAAGTCGCGGCGAATCCTTGGTCGCGCAAACACTACATAGGACAGCTTAGTGTTCTTAGGCGAGTAAGTTCCAGCCCGCGACAGGTGACACACTCGGTCCGCAAGGCGCATCCAGCGTCCTATCGGCCGCCACATCAGAATCTGAAAAGCCACACCTTGCCCTGCAGCCTTGCGCTTGATCTCTTGCAGCAGAGGGTTTTGTACATAAGGCCGTCGCTGACGGCGTTTCTCAGATTGTCGCCTTTGCCGCTCTTGAACGATCCGAAGTCGTTCTCGCCCTCGTCCCGTGATTCCGATACGATTGCGTGCCAGGGCGGATCGCCTCTCGGGTAACTCCAAGACGTCGGCCAATAGCTACATCACTCAGTTCGAACCGCGCACACAGCTTACGCAGAACTCGCATGTCGATTTTTGTCATGTCGTTATTGCTTCCTGCCCGCAAACGACGGATGAGTTCTAGCTGTCGCCGCGTCCCGCAACACTCTTTTTACAACCCAATCATTCTCTGATTTTTTGCTGGGCTCCACGCATGTGGTTTCGCAACGCGCGGTTATTTTAGCCTGGAGCCGGGGTTCTTCGTACCCCGGATTCGCAGCAGCCGGATTCTTCACGTTGAACGAGGACTCCCTCTTAGGTACTTAGCCCGTCTCTGCATCCATTCAGTCTTTGCCAAAAAAGATTCCGGAACTCGTGCAGATTCGAGACGACTCTGCTGATTAACGCTGCTCTTCGGAGTGGTATGCTCTCCCGAACCTGGAGGCCGGATGACCAAAAACCGCATACTAGATCAATTCAAACTCTTCACATTGGGCACGGACGGCATCGGAGGATGGCTGGGGCCGGATACAGATAACCGCGTGTTCGATAGGCTCGATAGAGTCGATCGAGAGCCCCTCGCGAAAGTCCAATTGAATCAGCTCCTTGCCTTTGGACATGAGGCCCCCGTGTCTGACGATTTCTTCCGCTATTACTGGTTGTCCGCGCCGACTCTTCACCCCTACGATGTCACAGGTATCCCTGACTTTGACAAAGAGTGGCTGGCTTCGAACGCTATTGCTTCGCTCGCGCATCTACGCTGGGGTTTGTATAGGCTTTTCACCGATGGACTTCTTTATTTCGGCAATGTCCGGACAGGTTACCGAAAACTGCGAACGCTCAGCGATGTGGAGCTAACTGCCTTTTTTGGGAAGCGAAGATTCGATACGAAGGCAATTAAGGCTCGCGGACCGTCGCTTCCCCTCACAGCCATACCGAAAGATGATCGCTATCTCATTTCTGAAATGGCCTGCAAGTCTTACGGCGAAAATGCCGATGGCGGGGCGTTGAAAGCGGCACTGCTGGGCGCAATGGCGGTCCACATATCCAGGGGCGGCGGTGCCATTCCTGTTCGGCGTCTCCTGGATCCTGCCTTCCTGACGGGGGAGTTCGCGAATCGGCAAAGCGAACTTATGTTTTCCGCTGATGATGTGCTTGATGAAGCTGTTTCTTCCGTAGAGGATCTCGAGGAACGCTGCCAACGCCTGGCTCTGCGGTTCGCAAGTGCACGGCAAATGGCGTTGGCCAACACGGAACTCTATCTGTCAATGGTTAACGATCTTGACGTATACGTCGCGACGAGCATGCGCTCCCGTCAAGACTTTCGGGACATGGCATCGACCTGTGACAAGATCTTCGCCGACGAGCGTCTCAAGTCCTTGAACTTGCGATACTTTGATCCTACCCTGAGCGCCGCAGATGGACATGAAGACAAAGGTCTCATTGAGTGCCTGATGGTGAAGTGTGCGAAGGCGCTTGTTTATTGCGCTGGTGAACACGAAAGCTATGGCAAAGATGCTGAGGCAGCTATGGCGCTCAGCCTCGGAAAGCCAGTGGTCTTTTACTGCAATCACGAGCGACGCCGCCGATTTTACAGGGACGTGCACCCTTTGAGTCGCCTGATCGAGTTCGACACCGGGGTAGCGGTCGGTGCAATGGTGACTGATACGCTTTCCGATGTGTCAGATCTATTGTGGCGCATGTTCGAAAACAAGATGGAATACAGCCTTGAGCATCCCAAGTTGGGACACCTTCGCCTCCTAGAGAACACCACGGGGTCTGTTGTCAGGCTCCAGAGCAGTGATCGTATGCTCACGGAGACTTTCTGGAATCATTACCACAACCGCGATGCAGTAACGGCGTGATACTGAGCAACGTTTTCCGCATCTCGCCGCAAGAAGCTGCCCGTGCCGACTGAAACCTAGCCGGATTATTGATTGCGGAAGAGCACTCTCCCAAGCACTTGAGCGGTGCTTGTATTTGCAGAATTTCTCGCAAGAAAGTTTCGGAACCCGGGCAACTTCGCACGGCTTATAGTTTTCTCGCTTCTCCGACCGTCCTGTTTCGGCGTACTCAATCGTAGTGTCGGACGTATGTACCTGCAGACTGGCAGCAATTGCGCGCAAAAAAAGGAAAGGCCCTGCAGCCGGATTGCGGCGACGGGGCCTTATACGACTTCAACGCGAACTGACGCAACGTCTACTGCTTGGCTGCTGTAGCCTGCGAACCCTGCGCATCTGTTCTCGGTGTCATTGAGACGACGAGGTAGTCCCGCTCCTTGCCGTCACCCTCGGGCACGCGCAGCACCAGTTTGTCCTTGTCCATCCGAAATTCGGCGGTCTCGCCAACGGGCAAAAGAACAGGATGTTTATCGTCCTTGGGACGGATGTGGTAGACGATCCGGTCCGTCTGTAGCACATATTCCTGGCAAAGAAGATCCTGCATCTTCTTGTGCTCACCGTCGGTGCCGAGAATCTCCCCTGCCACGCTGTGGCCGCCGTTCTCTGCCGATCCGCACTTAATTGAGGTCATTTGCAGCAGGGTGCCCTTCTGATAATCGTGCTCTTTGGCCGAAACGCCTGCGGCAAAAATGAGCAGCGCCGCGACCGAGGTCCATTTCATAGCGCATTCTCCTCGCATGAGATAGTACTAGTACTACATAACAGTATACTGCGGACTCCGAGCTTCCAAGCTGTCCGGCCGCGAAATTTGCCCAATCATAAACGTCGCAGCCACGGCTATGATGCCTGCACCATTTAAGGAGGCGTGAAACAAGTGAAGAAGGTTGCGCTTTCAGCCATTCTCTCTCGTCGATGGCGGCCCCGGCTTGGTGCTGGAACGGAGAAGGGCATGAAGTTGTGGCTTACATTGCCTATCAACATCTCGATACAGCCACGCGGAATAAGGTCGACGAACTCTTGAAGCGCAACCCTTGCTACAGCGAGTGGGTTTCGGCCGTCAACACATTACCGGAGACAGAGAGACCGGTCGGCCTGTTCATGTTGGCAGCAACGTGGCCCGATGACATCAAGCGAAACAACTACGATTGTCAGCCCGACCTCCATTTTGGTCCGGATGGAGCCCGCAATGGCGACGAACCTCCGAGCGGCCCGGAGGCGAGCCAAAACATCGGGTACGACGATACGCACCATCACAAATACTGGCATTTTGTGGATATGCCGTTCTCGACGGATGGAACCCCGACGAAGCCACCTGCTGAACCAAACGTTCTGACAGAAATTCCCGAGTTGCTGACAGCCTTGGCCTCCGGGGAATCCGAAGACTTGAAGTCATACGACCTGGTTTGGGTTGAGCATCTTGTCGGCGATGTTCATCAGCCGCTCCATGACACGAGTCGCTTTACCAAGAACTATCCAGACGGGGACGCTGGCGGGAATCTCGTGCCAATCTGCGATAGCGCGAACTGCCGACAAGAACTTCACGCCTACTGGGATGACATTTTAGGCACGGAAAATCTCGAGGGAGCCATAAGCCTGGGGAAACAACTCAATGAGCGCCCTCAGCCCGACGGTGCGAACAACTCTGATGTTCACGCATGGGTGGCTGAAGGACTCGAACTTGCCAAGAAGGACGTGTATCGACCGCCCATTTCTGCCGATGAGCCCGGCAGCCCGATTGGCATTCCGGACATGCAATACCATGACAATGCCCGCAAAGTGGCTGAGGCTCAAGTCCTGCTAGCTGGATATCGCTTGGCGTTTGTCCTGAATCATGTCTTGGCCACTTGATGCGTGCGGTGGATTCTTTTCCAATGAAGCGGCCAAAGATTACATTACCGGCGACCTAGCGCTTCGCCATCTGTTGCAGCATGTTCAGTAACACGCGCCGGTCTCGGTCGGTTACCTTCGCCAGATATTTGCGGAACTTATCCAGGACACGAGCCTCTTTGCCAAAACCTCCGTATTCATCTTTCTGTGCTTTCTTGCCCATGCGAGTCTTGAGCGGTGCGGGCGGTTTGTCGCCGTCATACATCAGTTGGTAGAGAGGAACTTCCAGCGCTCGGGCGACCTTTTCGAGCGTCTCAACTGCCGGGACTGTATGGCCGTTCTCAACACGAGAAATGTAGCACCGAAGCAGGCCGGTGCGTTTCTCGATATCACCTTGCGAGAGTTTCTTTTCTTCGCGGAGAGAGCGGAGACGATCACCTATTATCATGGCGGGATTATTTCAAACGAACCCCAGACGCGCAAGCTGGATCAGTATTCGCAACGGTGTTTCTCTGACCCTTCCTCAAAGCCTTGTTAGCGTTTCAGTGCATCGGTGGCGCGTTCTATGCTGGACGAAGACGCGGTCCGGAAGAAAATTGCTCCAATCAAGGCAGAGACGCAGGTCAAGATCAAGAAAGTCAACTGAAGTTCCACTTCTGATCGCTGTGGGATGGCTCTTTGAGCGCGCTAGTTCGCCTTTTCAAGGATCGCTGTTAAGCGAACGTCGGACCCGGCCTGAGTTGTGATCTCGCGAGACCAGTCCTTATACCCGGCCATCGAAACCTTGATCGTGTGTTTCCCGGCACCCAGCTTCAAAGTCGCGGGAGCGTTGCCTACGAACGCTCCGTCGGAATAAATATCCGCGCCGTCTGGAGTAGATGAGACTGACACGGTTGCGGCGGCTGCTGACGCGGGGGCAGAAGAATCAGAGGCAGGTATCGGGGCACTGCCCGAGCTTTGTTGTCCTTTTTCTTTTCCATTCTGCGAGTCGCTTGAGACTTGCGTCGCGACGCCTACAGGAATCTCCTCTCTATCTTTTTCCCCTACCGCTACCGGAACGCCAGTGACGCCTTGCAATGCAACTAATATGGCTCGATAATTGCCTTTGTCACCCTGCAACAAAATGCCTTCCTTCTTCCCGTCCGCATCGGCATAGCTGATTCCGATGTAATGCAATTTCGTCTTGTGTAGGGCGCTGAGTGCACCGATCCCGAGCGAAAGCACTGCCAAGCCGATTGCCATACCTACTCGACGATGCGCCTCTTCTCCATAGCTGAGGCCGATCACTTGTTTCGGCGGAATCGCGATTGATTGGCCGTCTTTCAAGGCAAGGGTGATGGTTTCTGGCGATACGGTGAGCTTATTGTCCCAGTCATCTGGCTTAACTTTTGTGGCCACGCTTCCGCCGTTATAGCGAACTTTGTCGAAGGAATTTCCTTGTGCGCTTACGATTAAGGCACCACATGCTATAAGAGCAAGCAATCGGCGAAGCGTTTGCATTCATCCCTCCGAATCGCAGGAAGATTAGTGCTCGCTGAAAGGTCTTGACCGGCTATTCAGAACAAGTGTATATCACGCGAAGTAAACACCCTCGGTAAAGCATCTGTCAAGGACAGGCCAATGACAAAACGTCGAGTGAAATATCTTTATCCAGTTTTGGTTTTTCTGCTGGGCTGCTGGCTTTGCATCACCGCAGCTACTTTCGGGCAATCGAAGAAGCTTACGGTTTCGGAGGCAAGAGATCACATTGGCGAGCGCGCTACCGTATGCGGCAAAGTCGTTAGCTCGCGCTACGCATCCAAGACACGCGGCGCACCGACATTCCTCGATTTAGATAAGCCTTATCCGGGCAGCCTATTCACGATTCTGATCTGGGGAGAGAATCGCGCGAAGTTTGGAACACCAGAAGAAACATATCGCGACAAGAGCGTCTGCGTCACCGGCGACATCACTTCGTATCGCGGATCGCCGGAAATTGTTGCATCTGATCCCAGCCAGATCGTGGTAGATACGCAGTGATTTAGGACACTAGCTACCGCGCGCGCTCAAGACCCCGAAGGCAAAAGAGATCGAAAAGACGCCATTCACGGCTGGGGAGCTTGAAAAGATATTTTGGGCTGTTGATGTCTATCCTGACCGTCCTGTAGGCCGTAGGAAGTAACTAAAGGCCTTCGTGAGCGTCTTACGGTACTCGGGGCTGCGGATCGGCGACGCCGTCCAACTACGGCGGGAAAGCTTTGGCCGAAACCGGATTCGGATACGGAGCCTGAAGACGGGAAGCCCCGTCTTCGTACCGTTGTCGGAGTCAGTTATCGCGGAACTCGAAGCGATCGACAAATATCACGGCTATTACTTTTGGTCTGGCGAAGGCCTGGCTAAGAGCTGCGTTGCCGATTGGCAGCGGTCGCTCGCAAGATTATTGAAGCTCGCCGGGGTGAAAGGATCGGCGCATAGGTTCCGGCATACCTTCGCTACCGAGCTTCTGCAAAAAGGCGTTTCGACGGAGATCGTGACGAAGCTATTGAGTCACGAAAATATCCGCCTGACGCAAAGACATTACTCACATTGGATCGCCGAACGACAGGCAGAGGTCGAAGAGGCGGTTCTCAAGGCGTGGAAGCTTTAGCGCTGGACGGTTATCACTTTCATTTTTTCCCAGCGGCGTCGTCAAAGATGATGTCATCACACCGTCCATTTTCGAAAAGTATGTTGTCTTTATTACTCAGTGTGACTCTGTAGCGACCGGTCTCACTGTTTATAGAAAATACCCAATGGAGCTTGCTCTTCGGATCATTAATTTTGGTGAGGTCTGTGGCCCAGCTATTTGCATTCGAGCTCTTGGTTAGCTCCCACACCGGGTCGCCGACACCGTTGAAGTATCGTTGAACGAACAATGTTTTCGGGGATTCTCCGCGCATTCCAAGTAGCATGAAAAATCCATCGTCGTCGGTTTCCTGAGGAAAACAGACCTTATTGAATGGGTCAGGAATTACCTTAATCTCAGAATAGTATTGGTGTGCTTTGTCCTTAGCTTGGGGTCTGCCGAGGGTTGCCGGGGTGAACGTAAGAGCTGATATGGTCAAGATTGCTGTTACGCATCTCATTTGAAGAAACTCCGTCGTGCGGGGTGTATGATCCCGCCATTAGAAAATGCACGACGGACGCGAAGCGCGACAATAGGACTTTGCTTATTTGGTTAATGGGTCAGGGACATCAGGTCGCCGCGAGTCCAAACGCCACGGCTTCATAGAACGTTTCCGCCGTCACTTGAACGGTGTCTGCGACGCCCTCAAGGTCATTTGTATTGACGCGGCACGAGTGAACGGACATGATGGCGAAAGAATAGTATATTCGCCTTTTGCTCGCCACTTGGCCGTGCTACTCTGCCGATCATCGAGGCGACAAAAATGGCGGACATTTTCATCAGCTTCATCCACGAGGAAACCGGGCACGCTGGTGCGGTAAAGGTGTTCTTGCAGGAGTTATGGGTGATGAAATTAAGCCCTTCATGTCGTCGGACAAATTCCAAGTGTATGCGGGCAAAAGATGGCTTGACCGGATCATGCAGGAGCTCGGCGAGGCCAAGGTCGTGGTTTTGATGCTAAGCAAACAATCCGTCGAGCGGCCGTGGGTGAATTTCGAGGCTGGCGCCGCTTGGACAAGAAACATGGTGATAATCCCTGTATGCTATGGGGGACAAAGGAAGAAAGATCTTCCAAAACCATATTCGAGCTTGCAGGCTGTCGACCTGGAAGTTAAAGGGGAGGACGAGTATCTGGCTAGATCGGTGGCGCATCATCTAAAGCTGGAAGGGCCGATGGGATACTTGGACACGGCACTGGGAGCGCTCGGCGGCCCAAGTCACGAGAGAAAATGTGAAGCAGTGCGTCAGGGCTATGATAGGTTTCGTTCGCGCTTATTGAAATTAAAGAGCGATCCTTCGAAGGATGTGTTCGTTTAAGATAATAAGTGAATTCCCGGCTGAAATTCTAAATCCCCTTCCCTTTTTAATTCCTTTCGCTGTTCCCAAAGAGGACGTTCAGCGGAGGACGCGCTCTTCAGGCGGTAGGCTCGCGTCCTTGCTAAGCCGCGCAGGATTCCTCGCACGAAACGAGGACTTCTCCTTAGGTACTTAGCCCGCCTGCGCATCGACGCAGCTCTTGCCAAAAGAGACTTCGGAACTAGTGGACATTCGAGGATCCCGACATTCACGCCTGAGGCGCGGCCGCGACGGATACTTGACCGCGTACGTCACTTTTCGTGGCTCTGCCCGCCAATTTCGCGGCCCGTAATTTAATATGCGGTATGGAGCTGAAATGGAATTGCTTTTGGCGAGGTACAGAGATCATTTTGGAGGAAACGGAGCAGCTCCTTCACTCTCTCGATACGCAACCAGGCGAGGGCCAGTGAATCGTCTGACGCACCATCCGACGAATATGGATACAGGAAAAAAGAGTACGGCCGAGACGATCACCAAGGATCAACCTCGGAGTCCCAGAAGAAAAGCAAAGAGGCCCGCGACAGCCGCGCAGAGATAACCAAACAACTGGTTGTGTCCACGAGAAATTACAAGATCTCTTTTGCATTCCGGGCATTGGAATGGTCCCGTATAACTAATTACCTTATGTCTAGCCGAGTGCGGCGTTGCAGTGGGAGCTTCGTTGACATTCCGTAGCCTAATGCCAAATCCATCAGCGGATGGATTGCCAATGGTGGCCCAATTCTACGCAAACTCGGTTAGCGGCAGGAAGTAGATAACGCTTTGACGGCAGCTACCAATCCGTTTCATTCATTCCCTGCAGTGACGCGGACGACCACAGAGTTTGAATCTATCTTGCCCCTCCAAAATTTTGCTGGAAGATGTGCAACTTCCTCGGGATCGGACAAGATGGTATCCGGAGGGTAAGCCAGCAATCCCCCAGAGGAAAAAGTGCCAATGACGCGGTATGTGCCCGGTTTCCGGAGTCCGGGAAAGGAATCTGAGTCTACTCTGACAACCGCTCCGTAATAGTGATGGTGACGAAGGGCAGTCCAATCTCGGGCCAACGCAGCCGATAGTGGCTCCTTATGCCAAGGGTCAAGATCGGCTGCTAATCCATATTTTGAACCATGTCGTCCAGTAGAATCTTCCAGATAGAGGGTAAAGTGGCAGAGAGGCCCAGCCGGACTCTCAAAATCCTTACAGACGTACACGTCTGCCAAACCTTCATTCCAAATCTCGACATTAAGTTGAAGAGTTTCCCCCGAAGCAATGACATTCTTCAGTGGAGAGAGTTTGATTTCGAGTTTCACGTCCTGATCGTTCTGCCACTCGAACCTTGATGAAGAAGCACACCGGACTGCTGCGAGCAGGCATAGGCTAGCAAGTAGAGAATAAAGCCCGATGGG
This sequence comes from uncultured Acidobacteriota bacterium, assembly GCA_963703805.1. Taxonomy (GTDB): domain Bacteria; phylum Acidobacteriota; class Terriglobia; order Acidiferrales; family UBA7541; genus DASTCZ01. The sequence goes on from CAVPFO010000005.1 coordinate 301,206, forward strand.
CAAGTGTCGAATCGCCAACCTCCATGCAGGTATCTAAGACCGACCTTACATCAGAAAAGGCAGCGATGAGTAGCCCGTTGCTCCCAAGTCCTGATGAACGGGATTATCGGAATGTGTGGGTGCGCATCCGTGCAGCTTTTGCCAAAAAGGATTGCGGAACTCGCGCAAGTCTAAGATTCCTACAATCACTGCCAAGAGGATAAACGCTGATGTTACCGCGGATACGAAACCGTTCACGTTCCGCTTCACACGCGAAACAAATGCCGAAGTTCTAATGGCGATCAATCCGGGAGTGTGGTTTAGGGCGTTCTAGGGCGATCATCAGCCTTAGCGTGCGAGAGGGGCCCTAAGCTGGCCTTCTCGCAGCCGCTTTCGGGCGAAAAGAGCGGAAGTTAGGAAGTATTAGCTTCACGAGGCGCAAAAGCGCAGATTCTGCGTTTTTGAAGCTGTTAGACTTCGTGTGTGTCGTTTGGCGATACGTTCACCCGCCGAAGGCTAGCCGCATTACTGATTGTTCGAGAGCACTCTCGCGGTACATAGCCGCTGGCCTTATTTTCAGTGTCGTGGGATACCAATCAGGTAAGTAATCGCCATTTTTCGAGGCGCTCTCGAATGCTCGCCAATTTCCCATTGGTATCCAGCTGAGGTCAGTTTGTCGACGATCGTACGCAGCTCCTGTGGCCGGTACGTCCGAAGGCAAGACACGATTCCATCAAAGAGCAACACGAAGGGAATGATAGGAACTAAATACGTCCAGAGCAGCCGTGACCAGCGAAACGGACGAATGAACGGAGTACAGATGAAGAGCATCAAAGCCCAAGGAACCATGAGGCAGATGGTTAACGGAGCACGCCTCGTTATTTCAAATATGCCAATGCTTTCGCCAGCATCCACGGCACTTTGGAGTACGGCACGAGCCTCTTCCGGCGAAAAGTGGTGGAACGAGGAGAACATCGTTCGGAACCCTTTCAATCCGCGAGGAACGTTCATTGCATCAACCGATTGCGGATAGAAAACAATACGAGTCGCAGAAGGCCCTTTGACATTTTGGAATGCACTGAGGTTTGGATACTTATCTGTCAGCAAAATATGTAGGGGTCGTGAATCAAATTGGATGATTTGAGAAAGGTCTAACCAAGGTCCTCCACCACCCGAACACATGTCAACAATCGACCGGCTCTGTGCAAAGACAACCGCGCTTTGAAGCAGCGAGGCAATGGGAGCGTAGGCCCGTAAGAGACTTAACCCAAACTGAAGCGCGTCCGTAGTCTCATCTCGAAGAGACGAAGGGAACCATGGTTGTTCATGGAGTTCGATAAATTGTACGCGACGCACAGTAATTTGGCTTGGTGACAAATAGCAGAGATTGCGGCAGAGGCCAACGCAAATATGCAATCATTCGAGTAAGAAATATCCGCTGGGGATGAAGTAGGTAGGTAACGGGCCGGATTCTTCGCAACAAACGAGGACTCCTCCTTAGGTACTTAACCACCCCTCGCATCCATTCAGCTCTTGCCAAAAAAGATTCCGGAACTCGCGCAGATCCAAGACTGCCCGGGTGTGTAAATCGCGCTTCGCTAAACAACTGCGGCTGTTCTAATGGACGATCCAACCGCCACTGTGGTTTAAGGCATTAGAGGGCGATCATCAGCCCTAGGGCCTGAGGAGGCCCTTAAACGGGGCTTGTCGCAAGCGCTTTCGAATCGCCAAGAGCCTAAGCTAGCAACCTATTGGCGGCAAAAGCGCAGATTCTGCGCTTTTGGAACTGTTCGGTTTGCAAACACAAAGGGCGACACTTACGGAATTGTAAACCTACATTCTCTTGCAGTACGATCGGGCCACTTTGCTTTGACTGAAAAGCAGGAGGCAACATGGAAACCCTTAGCCGGGACCTGCGCTATGCCGTCCGGATGTTGACGAAGGCGCCGGGTTTCGCAGTGGTTGCCGTTCTGATTTTGGCGTTGGGCATTGGCGCGAATACAGCAATCTTCAGCCTGGTCGATGCGGTCATGCTGCGTTCACTGCCGGTGCGGAATCCGAATCAGCTAGTCATCCTGCAATGGAGGGCTCACAACTCACCCGAAGCGGATGAGTACAGTTCGTTCGGCGATTGTGGCGAATCGGGTATTTCAGGGCCTTCCGGCTGTTCTTTTCCGCTTCCTATCTTCCAGCAGATCCGTTCGCAGACAAATGTGTTTTCGGGAGTGACGGCATTTGCCGGTCCTGCTGCACTCGACCTAAGCGGTAACGGACCAGCCAGCATCGTGGAAGGAGAAATCGTTTCAGGCGGTTATTTTGCGACGCTGGGCGTCAACTCCGCCATCGGCCGGACGCTTGGTCCGGACGACGACTCGCTTTCGGCCCCACCCGCGGCTGTGCTCAGCTACGCATATTGGCAGACTGAGTTTGGGGGCAGCCGCTCGGTTCTGGGCCGTACAATTTTGTTGAATAAAGTCGAATTCACGATTGTGGGCGTGGCCGATCCGACTTTCACCAACCTATCGCCGGGAAAAACGCAGGATTTGTGGCTGACGATTTCAATGGTTCCGCGCTTGGGAATTAGTTGGGGAAGCCAGATCGAAGGATCAACAAACTGGTGGTTGCTTATCATGGCGCGGCTCAAGCCTGGCGTTTCTCTCGCTCAGGCGCAGACGGTAACGAGCATAGCTTTTCGGAACGGAGTTTTGTACGGGCCAAAGCCGCTTTCCAAAGAATCGGACGATCCCAAGATTTTCGTTACACGCGCGCAGGAGGGGCTGGTCGGACAACGCGGGCAGCTTTCGAAAACCCTTTACCTCTTAACGTTCGCCGTCGGAATAATCTTGGTGATTGCTTGCGCGAATGTCGCTGGATTGCTGCTTTCGCGTGCGGCCAGGCGGCAAAAGGAGATCGCCGTGCGATTGGCGCTTGGCGCGGCCCGCGCGACCATTGTGCGTCAACTTCTCACGGAGAGCGTTCTACTTTCCCTTTTGGGAGGCATTTTTGGAATCGTCCTCGCATATTGGGGTGTACACGCCATCGCGGCGCTGATGATGGGCGGTTCCAGCAGGAGCTTTCGCTACGCAATTGCGCCGGACTGGCGAGTTCTCTCGTTTGCGTTTGGGGTGTCTATTCTGACCGGAATTGGGTTTGGTCTTGCGCCGGCGTTTCGAAGTACGCGCGTAGATTTGGCACCTGTGCTCAAGGAAAGTGCTTCGACGGCTCCGAGCAGCGCGACCCAAATTCGGCGACTGAATCTGAGAAGTGCGTTGGTTGTCGCGCAGGTAGCATTGTCCGTACTTGTGCTCATGGGTACAGGCCTGCTAGTGAGAACGCTCCAGAATCTTCGCGATATAAATCCGGGTTTCGACACACGCAACGTTCTGTTGTTCGAAATTGACCCCAGCCTCTTGGGATACAAGGATACGCAAATCGAAAACCTCTACCATGAATTGCGCGAACAGCTCAACGCTCTTCCGGGCGTTACATCAGTCAGCTATTCGTCGGGCGCCCTCCTCAATGGCGGACGGTGGAACGAGACGGTACACGTCGAAGGGCAGCCGCAAACGCGCGATGTCGAAGTTGACATGTTCGCTGCTGGGCCTCAGTTTTTTGAGACAATGCGCATCCCCTTGCTCGAAGGCCGCACGTTCACACCTACCGACTTCGAGCAAGCAGCGCAGCAGACTAATGCTATCCGGTCGGCCGCATCAGCCAGCAGTGCGGGGACTCCTGCAGCGTCTGTCACAGTTTTGGTCAACGAAGCATTCGTCCGTCAATATTTCCCAAGTGAGGATCCGCTCGGTAAACGCATTACGCACACACACGGCCACAGTGCGTCAACCAAGAGTTTCGACACCAGTCCTAAAGCCAGAAATTGGCAAATCATCGGGGTCATGAACGATACAAAATACGATACCCTGCGACGAACAATTCAGCCGATCATCTACGTCCCCTTCACGAGCGGCGGGACATATTTCCAACTGCGGTCTGCGCTGGATCCGCACGTGCTCATTCCCGCAGTTCGAAGCACGGCCGCCAAGGTCGACAACAATTTGCCGCTGTCCAACATCCGTACCCAGACAGAGATAATCGATGAATTGTTGTCACAAGAACGGATGATTGCACGGCTGGCGGGAGTTTTTGGCGTGCTGGCTCTGGCGTTGGCATGTATCGGATTGTACGGACTTCTCTCATACGAAGTGTCACGGCGTACGCGCGAAATTGGCATTCGCATGGCTCTGGGCGCGCAGCAGCGCGATGTGTTGAGCTTGATTGTCGTTCAGGGAATCGTCCTGGCAATTGGCGGAACTGTGCTAGGCATCTCAGTAGCGCTGGGCGTGACGCGTTATATAGCCAGCATGTTGTACGACGTGAAGGTCAACGACCCGCTAACGGTGATTTGTGTCGCTGTGGTGCTGGCAATCGTGGCGCTGGCGGCCTGTTACATTCCTGCAAGACGGGCCATGCGCGTTGACCCGATGGTGGCATTGCGGCACGAGTAGCTCAGCGCCCGGCCGGATTCCTCGCACGAAACGAGGACTCCTCCTTAGGTACTTAGCCCGGCTCTGCATCCATTCAGCTTTTGCCAAAAAAAGATTGCGGAACTCGTGCAGACTTAAGATCGCCTGTAGAATCGGCCGCAAGATTGTTGAAGCGAACCCGCTCACATTCGCATTCCCACGTGGAACAAAATGTCCCCGTTTTAATGGACGATCACGCCGTGACTGTCGCTTAGGGCGTTCGAGAGCGATCATCAGCCCTAGAGAGCCTAGCAAAGGACCTAAATGGTCCCTCGCGCAACCGCTTTCGATAGCGACCGGCTTAAGTTGCAACTATTGGCCTCGCGCTCGGGGGCAACTGTTCACAAGTGAGCTTCAGTTGATCTGCAATCGTGCTATATACCGCTTCCAGGGACTTGCGTGCACGAATGCCCATCACAATCCTTCTCGCGGACGACTCGGAAACGATACGCCGCGTGATTCGCAGGCTACTGGAGAAACAACCTGGATTGGAGATTGTGGGCGAAGCCGGTGACTATGCTCAAACGGCTCAGATGGCGACCGAGCTAAAGCCAGAAATCATTCTGATGGATTTGTACATGCCAGATCTCCCGTCGCTTGGTTTACAACCACGTCTAGAAGTCGGGCGAGCGCGGGTGATCGCCATTTCCATTTTCAACGATGATAGAGCTAATGAATTGGCCGTAAGTCTTGGCGCCGTTCGGTTGCTCGACAAAGCAAATCTCTACGCAGAACTCATTCCCACGATCATGGCAATCACATCCGAAACAGAGGGCGCTGCGAATTAAAGTCCGCATCTGGTGGGCACGAATGCTAGCGGCCAAACTACGACGTTGCTGCGGTGGCGTCAGCCTTCCATGAGGCTCTCCACGCAAATCCAATCTTAAAAAGTGAGGGGTAACGGAGGGTTGGATGGGCGATCTGACCGTTGTGGACCAACTTTTCTAATAGATGCAATTAGCTCTTCGGGTTTCCAGTCGTACTTCGAAATAACGTGTTCCACCCCTATCTGCGCCGCGTCTCTTATCACTTGCTCGCAACTGTGCAGCGTCACCATCACGATTCCGGTGTTCGGAGCCATTAGCCTGATATGACGTGCGGCTACGAAACCGTCCATCACCGGCATTTGTAAATCGAGGATTACGATATCGGGTCGAAGCTCCTGCACCCTTTGAATGGCGACTTCACCGTTGTCTGCTTCTCCGCAAATCTTCCAATCGGTATGGGCCTCGATGCAATCGCGCAAAGACCGGCGAACGAGTGCATTGTCGTCAACCAGCAGAATCCGAAGAGACAAAACTCCTCCAGCCCCAGGAAGGCTGCTGGCCAGATTGTTGGGTAACGGGTCGGCGGCGAAGAAAGGGCAAGGTCAAGATGCCCTCTATAAGTTTGAAGCACAATACCCAGAACAGTGTACGGTACCGCGCTTATGTGCGTTGCTGCCGTACAATGCGGGCGCGAAGGCCGGAATTCACGTAGCATCCGACCGAATGCGCGTATGATGGAGCTGAGTCTCCTCTAGCATCGCCCGCCGTGCCCATTCTTGGGCGTCGGTCTCTTGCGAAAATCAGACGCTCTCGCTGCTCAAGGAGCAAGTTATGAAGAAACAATCTGTTCGTGTGCCTCCCGCTAGACCGCCTACACACGGAAGTACAGTCGGTAACGAAATACTGCTGCGCCTTTCCGCCAAGAAACGCAACGACATCCTTTCCAGAACAGAATTTGTCCGACTGCCACTTCATCAAATCCTTCACGAAGCAGGCGAAACGATTAAGTCAGGATATTTCGTAAATGACGGATTGGTTTCGGTCCTTGCGGTTCAGCCGGACGGAAAGTCCGTCGAAATCGGCCTAATTGGCAAGGAAGGCTTTGTGGGCTTGCCGCTGGTCGTGGGTTATCGCAGCAGCCCGACCCGAACCATTGTTCAAGGCACTGCCACCGCTTACAGATGCGATGAAAAAACGCTTCAAGCATTCCTAGAGGAGTCACCGGAATTGGAGCGGCAGTTGCACCGCTTCAGTCATAGGCTTTCAATGCAAACGATGCAGATTGCCGCCTGCAACGGGCTACACGGAGTAGAAGAGCGATTGGCGAGATGGATTCTCATGAGCCAGGACCGAATTCTTTCGAATACTTTTCCGCTAACGCAGGAGTTCTTGGCGCATATGTTGGGCACCCGGCGTGCGAGCGTGACGATTTCCGCAGGAATACTGCAGAAGGCTGGATTGATTTCTTATACGCGGGGCAGCGTAACGATCCTAGATAGGGCCAGGCTCGAAGACGCCGCCTGCGATTGTTATGGAATTGTGCAGAAGCAACTGAGAAACTGGAAGAAGGAAACAGACTAGCGCCAAATCTTTTATTTATAAACCGCACGGTCGCTAGTTCGCAGCCAACGTCATTTGTACTGTACCGTACATATACAGTTCTTGACAACCCTCTTATCGCGCGCGTTAAATAACCTCGTCAAAGCCTCTTTGGCTGAGACAGTCGTTCCCGATGGGGGGGTATGTCCGCGCCATCTGCGGTACGCGCCACAGTCCTTCTAGCTGATGATTCTGCGATAATGCGGGAAGCGATTCGCCTACTGCTGGCCGAGCATTCTGATGAGGTCAGGGTCATTGCGGAAGCCGCCAATTTCTCTGACACAGTTGAGTTGGCTTGGAGGTTGAAACCGCAGGTGATTGTGATGGATTTATATATGACGAAGCGAATCGTGAGCGAAGATGTTAGACGCGCTCTGACTGACGCATCGGGGTCGCGCCTACTTACGATGTCGATTTCGAATGATGACGAGGCAGTGGAATTGGCACGAAGTTACGGCTCGGACGCTCTGCTCGATAAGATGGACCTTTATAACTCCCTCGTTCCAACTATCGTGAGGTTGGCTTTTCCAAGTTCCGCCTCCGTATGACCCTGTTCTTACCTTTTCGTATCAAGGCTTCGGTGGGCTTCAGACAATAGGCGATTCATTTCCTGAAGCAGCACGCGCCTTTCGTGCGGATCTTTCGTCTCTTTAAGCTTGGTCAGGGTTTTTTCCAGCTGCGTTTCTATTTTGCCGAATTCGTTCCGGTCCACCACGGTCTTAGCTCGGAGAAGATTCTACCAGGGTCAAGAGGATTGGCGAATACGCGGAGCAGAATCGCAGACTTCAAACGGACTGATTTCGATTGTGAATGATTATCTGAGCGCCAAAGATCTTATGAGGGGTACATGGAGCTGCATGCCATCGAGCCCTATGTAACGTGCGGCGAGTATCTTGCGCCCCACATCGTGCTCTCTTCTGCAATTTGGGCAGTAAATTGGAGCGTGACCAGAACAACCGTCAGCTGTTTCAACGGTAAGTTGGAGTTGGCCTTGGCATTCACATCTGCGATTAACAAGGAAGACAGCCATCGAGCACCTCTTCAGCAGCAAAGCATAGCACCGTTCGAGTCTATTCGGCAGCCAACGAACGAACGCTTCGCGCTTCCAGAAGTTATCTAACAACGGTTATAGAGTTGGTTTAGCCCCGCGCACCCGCCGACTAACCTTCACTTCAATCACCAGAAACTTTCTTTCTATGTGTGATTCAAAACGCAGGCCGCCCGCGCATCCACTCAGCGTTTGCCAAAAAACATTTCGGAACTCGTGCAGATTCAAAACTGCTCCACTGTGTAAATCGCGCTTCGCCAAACAAAATGCAGCCGTTTTAGTGGACGATCACTCCGGGAGTGTGGTTTAGGGCGTTCCAGGGGCGATCGTCTGCCCTCGCGCCCGAAAAGGGCCCTTAATGGGGCCTCTCGAAAGCGATTCAGGTTGGCAAAACATTTAGGTTAGCGACTGTTAGTTCCAATAGGCGCAAAAGCGTCAATTTGACGTTTTTGACGACCGCACGTTGACGAGTTTTGCGCAGTGAACGCGCGCCCACCAGATTCTGTGGATGCAACGATGCCCCCACGGTGAGTCTAGCGGAGGCACTGACGGGCATCACCAAGTTCAGGGGGGTAGTATCCTTTAGGAGAAATTCGGCTCATCGCCTAAGATTCACTTTTCTTGGGCTTCTTCTTGATTAGTGGAGGCGTTCCCTTCAGGAGAGGTTGTTGGAGTGGCGGGAGTAATACTTGTCCCTGATCCAGCTGGACTGCTTTCTTGGGGTTTAACAGCCTTCGGCGCAGCAAGCTGATTCGTGAACTCATTTATACTCTCCTCCGCTTTCTTGGCCGCTCGCAGTATTCTTTTTTGATTTGCTTTATCGATTTCTTCTAACTTGAGAACTATTTCTTCTGGTAATACGCTATGAGTGCCCGGTCCGGGACCGATTGTAAACATGTCCGTAGCTTGCCCAACGCCAGGGGCGGCTTCTGCCCGCTTCTTAGCGGAAAACGCTAACAATAGGGTTTCAGGAATCGGACGGTTGCGATTGTGCCCTTTAAACATGAATTGTGAATTGGCGTGCCACCGACCGACTCCAATTGCTGCGAATCCAACAACGTCATTACAAGATAGCTGTCCGTTGCTCACTATGTATATATGAGCACCGTCTGAATCAATTCAAGGACGCGATCCCGCATCTCGAGAAAGCGCTGACGGTAGGCCCCAATTCGTGGAAGGGCCATTATCTTCTGGCCGAGGCGTATCTGCGTCCAGGCACGACCGATGTCGAAAAAGCAAAGTTCCACGCGAACCGCGCGATCGGGCTGGGCAGGGGAAAAGCGACCGAGGCGGAAATTACGCTGGCACTGGCCGATGCGGTGGGAGGCGACCGCGATCTGGCGAAAGCCAAGCTGGAAAAATTCGTCGAAAATCATCCCAAGGACCCCGGGCTCGATCGCGCCAAGAAGAGTCTGGAGATGCTGGCGGCGGCAGGTTCACCGAAGGCTTCGGCTCTGCCTCTATCGTCGCATTTGAGCGGCAGCGACGATCTGGCCGCGGATGTGCCGCCCGGTGCGATGCTGCGGTTGCCCTCGGGCATCGACGACGCGGTGCCGCCGGTGACGGCGGGAGTGACCTGCTCGATCCAGCAAGTACTTGACGGGGCGGCGCGCCGATCGCAGGAATTTGCGCGGTCGCTCGAGCGTTTTTCCGCGAAGGAAACGGTAATTCACGATCAACTCGATGCCGCCGGCGTGGCGCGCAAGTCTTCCGAGCACACCTACGATTACATCGCCGCGCTCGAACATCCGCGTCCGGACCTGATCGTGATGGACGAAATGCGCAATGGAAGCTTCGGCGTGGATGATTTTCCGGGAGCCATCGCGACGGAAGGAATTCCCGCAATCGGGTTGATCTTCAATCCGGCGTTTTCAAAGGACTTCGGATTTACTTGCGAGGGGCTGGGCGAATGGAAGGGGCAGGCGGTGTGGCAAGTGCGCTTCGAGCAGAGAAGCGATCGTCCCGCGCGCATCCATGATTGGGTGGTGAATGGTTCCAGCTATCCGACGATCCTGAAGGGCTGCGCGTGGATCGCCACCGACTCTTACAACTTGCTGCACGTGGAAACCGATCTGATGAAGCCCATCAAGGACCTGCGGCTCGATTACGAGCATATGTCCATCCAGTATCAGCCCGTGAAGCTGCCCAGCGGAAAGGCGTCGCTCTGGCTGCCGTATAGCGCGGAGGTTTTCACGAAGTATAAAGGACATTTTTTCCGGCAGGAGCATGACTTCAGCAAGTTCACGCTGTTTAGCGTGAACACGAACGAAACGATCGGAACGATTCCGAGGAAAAAGAAAAAGGACAAGGAAGATAAGCAAGACCACAATTAGTCACGAAGAATTAGTCAACTGGCGGCGCGGACGATCGTTCGCGCCGTTTTCTTTTGCGGCGTTCAGACCCGAAGCGGCTCGCGGCACTGCTAAGTGACGGCTCCGCGCGCTCACCAGCGAGGCAGTTTTCTTTTCCCGAGCATGACTTCCGCCGCCCACCGTCCCAGGTAAACGGAAAGTGCGACGCCATGTCCGCTGAAGGCGCCGAGCACCAGCGCGTCATGGCTCTTCGGGTGCGCGGTAAACACCGGTTGCCATTCCTCGGCGATGAGAATCGGTCCGCCCCAGCGATGCGTGAATTCCACGGAGCTTAGCGCCGGATGCAGGCCGCGCACGCGGCGTTCGAGGCGTGCGAAAAGTTCGGCGGGCTCGCCTTGCGAAATATCGAGCGTTTGCAAATCGCGCCAGGTATTCAGATGAACGAGGCCGCAGCCGAAAATGATTCGGTTCGCGCCGAGCAGGCGCCCCCAAAGATACGGCAAATCCACCGTGTAGAAGGATTTTCTCGAGGCGAGACCCAGCGCTTCGATCTGCACGGCCTCCAGGGGCGCTGTGGCTGCAGCAAGGGTGAACCTTGGCTCCGCCCGGCCTGCCAGGCCGTTCAGTTCGAGCGATTCGGCATTGGTGGCGATCAGCGCCCGTTTCGAGCGGACTTCTTCGCCGCGAACATGCAGCCGCACGCCTTTTTCGAATGCAATCTCGTCGACGCGGGGACTTGCTTACTCTTAAGGCTGAAGATACAGGGTTTGGTGAAAGACGGCTTGCTTGGAGCTGTCGGGTTTCTGATTGCTTTCTATACGATTGTTTATTTGCCGTGGCCCAGCAACGCTGCGATGAAACCCGCGGACGCAGTGGCATATACGGTCGCAGGGATCCTTCCTGTAGTGCACCATGTTTATCGGCGGGTGGCCCAGCATTGAAAATTTACCGTACTCAAAGCGTTAGTGTGCGCATTAGAGACGATATTTTGGATAAAGTAAAGCTCGCTAGGGCGCCGGCGCGCGGACTCGAATGCGACACTCTCAGCGAAGGCGGAGCAAAGGCCCACCCTTCAGAAGACGAAGGATGGGGCACCCGCAGTTACGTTCGGGGGGCTGCCTTACTGTGCTGGGACTCGAATGACAGATGCTCGGTGAAACTAGAGCAAAGCCGCGCACAAAGGAGATAATGATGTTCAGCAATAAGCGGTCTCTATCGGCTTATCTCCCATGGATCGTTGTAAATGCTGGTATGTGTTCGCTTGCCTTTGTCGATCATTTGCCTGTGGTCGAGGTTGTGGGGTTCATCGCTGTTTTTGTGTCGATTTTATTATTTACATTGAGCTACCGCGCAGAGCACGGTATTCCGGGACCACCGATGAAATATGGACCTAGGATTTCCGCTTGGGCAACATTCGCAACGGTATTTCTGTACTTGGCCTTTTCGCGATGGCCGTCGTAGGACTATCGCCAAAGAGATATGTTTCGTCCGTATCTGAACGCAAGTTGAAGGTCGGGTCGGCTGTATCGCTGCGCCCACGGCTGTGGCGCAACGAAACCAGCCTCACGGTTTAGGGGATCAACGCGACCGAGCCGTGCTACTTGCTATGGTGAGCAAGATGGTAGGTCGCTAGTGGATCCGGTTACAGGAGTGGTTGCCATGCCTTCAAGAGAAGAACTGCACGCCTTAGTTGATACCCTACCAGAAGAATCGACTGAGATGGCGTTAAGAAACCTCAAGCACCTGCAAACTCCTCCCCGAAAGCTGCCTCCTGAACTCGAAGAAATGCGCAAGCAAGCGCGGGAGCGCGGATTTCTTGGCGGAAGTGGGGCCGGTTCACTCCATTTCAAGCTTGGTCCAAGTGGAATGCGCAAACGCGGCAGTTTTCATTCCAGTGCCTACGACGGCGATGCGCACGTCTCACTCGAACGCGTCTTTTTCAATATGCACGAAGTCGTCGTCAGACAGCGTATTGAGCCGCACGAGAGTGAACAGACCCTGACATTTCAATTGCAAATCGAAGGACCAGACGATCAAAAGTATCAATACGAGGCGACCCTCAACCTACCGGGTGGGGACGCGCTGAATTGTAAGTGATGTCCATTCAAGATGTGTTCGACATTGCTCAGTGGTCAAAACGAAAGTCGCCAAAGATTTCGGTGTAACGGCGCAGGCTCGTCGCCAAATCCTGACCGTTTTTTCTGGGTGAGAAGTGGGTTCCCTACGGAATCTGGTGCGCGTTCGTACATCTAGAAATTTTCACCAAAGAATCGGTTTGGGGGCTACCTCAACGCTAAAATGGTCTCGACTTAATGCTCGAACTGTTGTTTTCCAACCGCGGCTGCGCCGAGAGATCAAGTCTCAAGGAAGGCTAGCAGATGATGTCTGATACCGAAGCCCGAGGCGATTTCATTGATCAGTTGACTGATGACATGCAAGTTATATGGCTGGGACAAGAATTCCTGCAGCACGTACGTTTCGTACTCCAGAGAATTCCTCTCAATGCCATGGAGCGCCTGGCTGGTAACAGCGAAAAGTGCATGCCCGGTTGCAATATCGCCTTTTTCGCACCTGACAAGAATGTCTGGGGGCGCAAGTTCCCCCTTCGAACACAGAACGATTGTATCGTATATCTTTCGCCTGAGTTGTTATCGGCGCCTCTTGAGGAGATCAGAGGTGTTATCGCGCATGAGCTTGCGCACGTCTTTCTGGGCCACGACGAAGTATCAATGCCTCTCGGGCAAGCAGAGATTGTGGGAAATCGTGACGAAGATGCGGCCGATCGTCTTGCTGAATCCTGGGGGTTCAAACTTCCCGCTTCGTACAGAGAAAGACTCCGGCTCGATTCATAGCGCACAGTGTTCGCGAAGGTTTGGCAGCATTTGGAACTAGTCCGACCCGACAACGCCAACGGCGGCCAGACGGTGAATACCATCTTGCTGGCAAACATCAGAGCTCGAATCCCTGCTCCCTCAAGCCGTCGCAAATCTTGCCCCGTGGATCGTAGTATGTCGCCGCAACCTCAAACCCTTCGGCCCGGAGCCGAAAGCTCATGCTAAGCAAATGGTTCATGCCGCAAATCAGCAGCCCTCGGTCGAATTTCTCATTTTTAATTTTCTCGAGCCAGAATTGCTCACGCCTTTCTTGTCCCTCTAACTTATGCCGATGTAACATTTCCTTTGAATTCCAATGATCAACAGGTTCACTGTCCTCCGCGACGTCGATTCCCAACCGGACCCTCTCGGCAGCGCTGGGATCGACGTCCACATAGCGATCGGGCATCATTTTGGATGCGACGCTGGGGCCTAAACCAGCCGCCTCCTCGAATAGGAGATCAATGCTTTCTCCACGCGTCAGGTTTCTGATCAGTTTGGCGTAGTCTGGATCATCAACATTTGGTGTTTGGCGGTTTTCCAGACCCTGAATCTCGTGGTGCGTTCCGAGCACGGTGATTTTGCCAGGCATAAGCGTACGCCCTCGTGGGAAATGATTCTCGCAGGAATTTGCCGACTACCCAAACCCAAACATTTGCTGACACCTCCCTGCTAGCGATTATCGGTCTAGCCGCTGACCAACCAGGCGTGAAAAACATCAGCTTGATGAATGCCGCCCTAAAGTAGAGGATCGAGACGGGACAAAGTGATCTAGGTTCCCGCGTAGATTGGAACGCCAGGATACTCGCAAGATGAAATGGCCCATCCGAATAGTCAGCGTGATCGTTACGATTGCTTTGATAGCCTGTGTCGTTGACGCGTGGTACGTGTCCAGGCAGCGAGCACATCAACGACGTGAAGAAACCTACCAAATGAATCTCCAGCGTTATTCGAACATCACGATCCCCGGCATGACCCGCAAGCAAGTTGAGGGATATCTTCGCAATCAGAGCACAACGTTTCAGCACTTTTGCTGCATCGATGAGCACTCTGCAATGGCTGACTTGGTACTAATGGGACGAGAGCGAGCCGGTTTCCCTTGCGATAATGAAGGAATCTATATAGCGTTTCAATTTGCCGCTGCCGAACACCACGACGGAATAAGGGACATTTACGACTCAGACGTGCTTAAGAAGGTAAGCATCTTCCGATGGCCGCAAGGCTGCTTGTAGTGACAACCATATTAGGCAACTCGAATTGGTAGGGCGGAGGCCTTCGGAGAAGTGCCGTCGAACACCAAACTTCCTTATTTTTACGCCGCGCTTTTGGCCGGGGTTATTGTCGCGGTGGGATCGGTCGCAACGTTTCGGTCAACTCGCTACTTCCCGGAGGTAAACATGGTGATGCCCGATGACAATCGCCCTGTCGCCGGTCTTATCAGTGGCTTACTGATGCCCGGCATACTTGCATCGGCGTGGGTTCTCGAGCACGTGCCATTCTTACTTCGCGTGCGTTTGGGGTATAAACTCTGGATTCTAGCGATACCGTTTTCGTGGTGTTTCTATTTTGCGATCTTTGCACTGATCGCCTTCGTGCGGGAGCGAAATCTCAGGGCAATTCAGCGGCGCGCAGTCTGACGTGTCACATTTACTCCTTTGTGATACCTTTGAAATAACCTGCTAATGATAAGCGGCGACACATTTCGGCTACTGCGGGAAGAAGTGAGGTTATGTTAAGGGGCAAGTATAAACCCCAGAAACCTAAGTATTATGCCTATCAGTCCAACTCGCCTAGCTCGTAGGATGTGGCATCCGACGCGATGGCAGTGGGCCTTTTTCCTAACAGGTGCTTGCATAATGTGGGGTGTGTTTGGGCTGTCGATCCTTCTCGATCACCTGGGCATTGATCCACCTTTTCTTCCTTATATTTACGGTGCGCTCTGTCCAGCTGCAATTACCGTATGGGAGGCTAATCCAACATCGTCAGCTGGAAACATCGCGCTGTTGATTTACACCTCACTATTGAACGGCGGCTACTATTTGCTGGGCGCGATCATTATTAAACAAGTAGCCGGTTTTGCCGCGAGAAGCTACCATCGAACCCACACCTAATCTGGAGACGGTTTCGGTTTTCTTGGTGGCCAATTGATCGGATTTGTAAAGAGGTGCGTGATGAAGATCAGAATTGTGCTTCTGCTGTTTGCTACCAGCCTACTTGCCTTCTCAAGCAGGTCGCAGAAGCGAAATGACCCAAAGCTGTGGGCAGTCGTCGGAGTTTCCGAGCCTCTTGTTTATGAGGATGCTAACCACAATCTGAACATCACATTTGGGCTGGTCAATGATGGGCACGAAACAGCGACGACTGGGTCGTGGAAAATCATAATCAATGGTGAGGAGGTTGCAGAATCAGGTTTTATTTTTGGAAACGGACCCGAGCCAACCGGGGGATGGGGGACGTTGCCCGCGGGCGGGTCATTCATATTGGGGAAAGCGCTTTCAATGGGAAAGTATTTCAACAAGCCAGGGATATACGAAGTCGGTTGGAAAGGGGTCGGTTTTTCAGCCAAGCCTGTTATAGTTCGCGTCCTCCCTCGCTAGCGAGCTAGTACAGCCCCTTCACTTCACGATAAACGATACACCACGCGGCGGTGAAGGAGATAAGCCACATCAGCCCGTGCATGCGTTGAATCGCCTCGAAGGCATTCGGGCTTTGTCATCAACGAGTTAAAGCGCCGCGCTTTCAGTTGCTTAGGGGACTCACATCTATGTTGGAAAGCTAAACCAAATGCTTCGCCAGCAGCCGCTTCACGGAGGACAAAAGTGCGAGCTAGTTCGATTGTCTGCTTCGTGCTACTCGGCACGATTGCACTGGCCAGCGCGCGACCGAGCAACGCGCAAAGCGCTTCGCCCAGTGCGGCGAAGGACTGTGCCGAAAATGCGATGCCGCAATATGTTGCTGCGACCAAAGCTAAAGGCGACGGATATCTATACACCAGCGTTTGCGTTCGGCCTTACAAACCAGATCCGGCATATGCGAAACATCAGACACCCGTAGGCGAGACTCGCGACGGGTTGTCCGAAAGGAATGCCGACCCGCTGGGAATCATTCAAATGGCGTATGGAAGCGACATCGGCGAGGTCTTTGGCGCGCCGGATTGGCTGAGCGCCCAAGCGTATGATTTTGAAGCGAAGATGGACGCTGCAACAGCGGACGCGCTTGAGAAACTCAGTACGGATGACCGCAAGCTTGCGCGCCAGCACATGCTGCAGGCGCTACTTGCGGACCAGTTCAAACTAGAAGTTCATAGAGAAATCAGACAGATTGCAGCCTACAACCTTGTTGTCGCGGAAGGCGGGCCGAAATTTCATGAGGAGGCTAAAGACCCACGATATCCCAACGGCATGTGCTACATATCGGAACTCGGAGCGATCGCTACAATACATTGCGAATCAAGTGGAATTTACACCCTGCGAGGCAGCTTGAAGTTTTTCCTGAGGCACCCGGTGATCGACAAGACTGGTCTCAATGGCTTCTATGTGGTCACACTGCAATTCAGGACGACGCCTGACACGTGGGTGAGAACACATCTCGAAGAGGCCAAAGACACTCTCCCCTGGGCGATCGTCGATCAGCTGGGTCTGTTTTTGGAACCGGTGATTATTTCGGCAGAAGTGACTGTAATTGATCACGTCGAGAAGCCGCGGGCGAATTAGGCGAGGATCAGGTGTACCACAGGGCAATGTCCTCTTGGTAGCTGCAGCAGGGTAGGTACAGGGCAGCTTAATTAACGCTCCGAATCACGTAAGGCCATCAATTCTGGAATCCCATCGGCTAGATTAAGGATATACTCGCACACGAGTGTACTGGGGAAACAAAGAGACATGCTACCTGGGCAACTCTGTAAACTGCTAGCGGTCGTCTTCTGCCTAACCGTTTGCGGCTGCGCTTTTATCGCGCAGGCTGATGCGGAAGCGCAAGTAGTAACTTCCCAGCCTCAAACCCCGGAAAGCGAAGAGCTCTATCTGGTCGCCGTGAACAAGGCCGAAGCGCTTGGGCCGGTAAATTTACAACTTGCAGGTGCGCTTAAAAACCTAGGCTCTTTTTATCTTCGACATGGCCGGTACTCGGATGCAGAGTCGTCGATCAGACGAGCAATCGAGATATGCCTGGAGGCAGGGCAAGGCAATTCACCTGAATGGAAATACAACCGCACTATTTTGGCACGGATTTTTCAGGCAGAGGGCAAAGACGCCGAGGCAGCAGAAATTTACATAAGTGCCGTAGACGAGGCGAGAAACTCCAATCCTGATAGCCCGGCACTTGCCGAGGCTCTTTGGGCTCTGGGTTCTTTCTATGAAGGTCGGCGGGAGTATGGCGACGCTGCACCATTGTTTCAAGAGGAGCTCCAAATCAGCGAAAAGCTGTATCCACCAGATGACCACGCCTTAGTTAAACCCCTGTCGGATCTCATCATGCTCTACCGTGACATGAACAAACCAGAGCAAGCCGAGCCATTGATGCTTCGAAAATTAGGTATTGAAGCAAAGCTGGAAGGTGAGCAAAACGCCAACTTTGCGCAGGTATTGGTGTTCCTCGCTGAATTGTATGGTGCCGAATGCAAATACAGTGACGCCGAAACCGTGACGAAAAGAGCTATAGACATTCAGACGACGCTCTATGGCGCGGAAAATCCAGCCATTGGGAGCCTGCTCGTAACCTTGGCTCGGCTGGCGACGGGCCAAAAGCATTATGACGAGGGGGAGGGGCTTTACAAACGGGCACTGCAAATGCAAGAAAAGGCGCAGGGACCAAATGGTCCGGGAAATCTTCAAACGCTTTCAGAGCTAGGGCAGTTCTACGACGGAAAAGGGGATCACGCGCAAGCTGAAGCGATTTATGAGCAAGTCTTGACGGCGCAATTGAAATCCCAGGCGCCTGGCTCGGGACTTCTTTTGGGCACAGTCGAACGCTTAGGGCCTGTGTATGAAGAAGAAGGCAAATTTGCAGAGGCAGAGAGCCTATATCGGATGTTGGTGGAGACGGATCAGAAAGTGCTTCCCCATGGCCATCTGGCAAAAATCGCAAGCCTAAACGACCTGGCAGAATTCTGCGAACGGCGTGGGAGATTTGGCGAGGCCGATAAACTCTATACCGAAACTCTCGCTGAATTCGACGGCACGGAAACGAAAGGCGAAAGTCTTATAAATTCCAATCGGGCCATCGTCATGAGAAATTATGCGCGGTTGCTACGCAGGATGAATCGAGTAGAAGAGGCGAAGCAATACGAGGCCGATGTTGAGGCAATCGACAATCGCTTAACCCCGAAACGCTAACAAAGAAGTGAGTTTCCGAAATTTGCGCCCCGCATGTACCCAGAACCCAGCTCAAGACGTCGCTTGTTTCCGAGAGCCTATCTGCGCACGTTTACCGCCGCTCCCCAGAGTTTCTTTAAGTTGTCGCTGGGGGGAATTGAGAGGTGCTTGCCGTCGTGCGAGTCGATTATGCTGACGGTAATTGGGTGACCTACACTTTGAACTTTCTTGCTATCGTGTTGGTATTCCATTCCTAGCGTGTAGGTTCCGGCCGGGACGTTTGACAGTTGGTCCAACGCGAAGATCAGCACTCCGTCGAAGATGCTATAGTAGCCACCCATTAACTCAAGGTTTTGATGGTTCCTAAGCTCGAAACGCTGCCGGGTTTGCGAATTCCTTAAGACAACGTGGCCTGCGGCGACTGCCGCACCCTCACGATTAAAGGCTCTGGTGGAGTAGAAACGCGCGAGGAAGACGATTTGATTGCTGGGCGGTTGCACGCATCCGTGTTCGGGCGCGAGCTGAACAAGGCTCGCGACAGGTCCGCTCTGCGAGTGCAGGCTTTGGTATAGCTCATCGCTTACTTGGAGGAAGGCTCGTTCGATCGCGAATTGAAGTTCTGGCGAACGAGTCTGTCCGTAAACAAGCCGGATGTCCTCCACATTGTCCCGATTATCCAGATCAAGAAACGGCAGACTGAGTGCGCGCAGTTCGTCATACTCAGCGGGATCATTGAAAATTGCTTTCGCGGTTGCGACGATGCGACCGGCTGAGGACGCCAGCCAATTATTGTCGATCGGCAGAGGTCTCGAAGGCCCTGATTGAGGTCCGCTGTGAAAGGCGCTGAGCTCCAAGAGGATCTGCAGGGACGCAATCCTCAGCGAAACATCTTTTTTCCTGTCAGCCAGCGTTTGTATTAAGAAGTTGACCCGAGTTGCAGTAAAACCGTTGTTAGCGTCGACGATGGAGTTCTCGTCCTGGACGAATGCCGGAGCAGAGACAACTGCTCCGTACAGATGCCAGATTTCCAGCAAGAGTTCGGGGTCGTTTAGAGAACGAATCTTTTCGACAATGGCCGCAGCTATCGCATCATTCATTCCTACTTCACATGTCTCGGGAATGCGAGGTCTGGCGACGAGTAGTTTCATCAAGGCGGGGAGATTGGCCGCCGTCGCGTTGTGGTCCAGGAAATTACGAATAGGGATAACCGATTTCACGGCCGCTGAGATCCGCGCCTTAACGTCGTCAACCGGCGGGAGATCCAAGTCAGCCTTTTCTGTTGGAACCCTGTGCTGGGGGAAAAACATGTAGCCCTGGGCGACGTAAGGCCCGGGATTCATCTGCTGAACAAACTCGTGAACGTGTCCGTAGCCATCGATTAGATAAACACCGGATGGAGGCACCGCAAATGGAGATTTGGCCGCGTCTTGATGAAGGAAATCATATTGGTGAGGACGCCGATCAAGAAACAAAATGACCCTCTGCCCATCGTTTAGGGGCTCAAAAAACGTCAGAAACGGAGTCAGCGTGTCGAGCTTCGTCCCAGGCTGGAGAGAGCCGAACAAAGCTTCTGTAACATTTGCTGTGAAATTGCCGCAGGCGTCCTTAGATAGATCAGCGACGACGATGTCAGTGCTCAAGTAGACCAGCGAATCCAAAGGGTAGTAAGGCAAGTTCATCGCCACGGCGCGCGCAGGCAGCAGCAAACCTAAGAGAACAAGAGTACATCGCCGGAAATTGAGACGGCTACGCATGCGAATTCGCGCGAATCTCACGTTTCGGGAGCCCGTCACTCGGATGTATTCAAGTCCGAGCTTCGTTCTTATCACCTGTGGACACCCAGCCGCACATGCCAGACAAGTAAACTAATATAGCTTGCCGCAAGCACAAAAAACAGAAGCGTCAGCAGGAAATGGCCGACGACGAATGCCGTCCCCTTTGGCCAATCAGCGTGCGAAAAATACAGGAAATCCACGAGAATCCGCGTAGTCCAGTAAAGACCGATGAAGCAGGCCAGCCCCAAGGCAGCAGGGTCGCCTCGAAGCAGTTCCCTGTGCAGCACCAGCGTCAGTGTGCCAAACGCAATGATCGTCAAAAGTGTGAATCCACTCTGTACCCAAAGCAGTTTGCGATTGAAGGGCATCAACTGCTGCAGGTCCGCTTTCCAATTCAGCCGGTATGGCACTTGAAAGCTGGCAAACAAAATCACAAAATGCGCGGCACCAGCAAGCCACAGGTCATAGTCGAAGAATCGCGCCGCGAGTGAGGTTGTCATAGCGCGTGGATAGCATGCATGAAGGGAAGTATTACACGCTGGACAAACCATGGATGAAAAAGCCAAAAGACTGGCCCTGTAACGACCACTGCCATAAACAGCCAGCCTTGCACTCCCCGTCCAAGTCCGATCCGTTTGCCAAATGTGGCGTGCTCAATCGTTATTCCCATGCCTTGAAGCAGAAAATAGGTTGTTGGTAGCCCGTAACCTGCGCGCGCGGGCAGCGAGATTACCAAGTCGTGGATCAATCCAGACACGAGGAACACTAACAAGCCGGCCCCGGCCGTGCCTAGCCTTCGATGCAGCGGACGAAAGATCAACTCATAGGAAAGCTGGCGGAAGCCTAGATTCCATCTCTTTCCCCAGAACTCCGCCAGTGACGTCGAGCGGAGCGGAGCCGACATGATGGGTTTTGCTTTAACACCAAACCTCTGCCACAGAAGAGCGACAATCTGAAAGGACCCGAAGTGAAGGAGCAGAATCAAGCCCAACATTCCGGTCCACCCGCGCAGGAGCGGTTGTCCTTCGGGAAACGACCGTGCCACAATCCATAGCAGGGTCGCACCAAGGGCTGTTTTGAGTGTCGCCCACACCCAGGCGGTCGGCGGAGGCGGCGGAACGCGCTGGCTCGCATCCAGGAACGCATCTGCATCCATCCCCGGCCAAGCGAGCAGGTACCCTACTGAGCGCCAAGCCGGATGAGAAACGTGGGCTCGCGCCCTCCACCAAGTCAGCCACTTCAGGCTGACAAAGATGGCGAATGACAGCGTCCACATGAACACCCAAGCTGGCAGCAGATTGCGGCAACAGACTGACGTCAGAGGCAACACCGAGATCGGAATCCAGCCAATCCACTGGGAGCGTCGCGCAGGCTCAGCGGATTCGGTGTCCTGTGATTCGCTCTGCGGCCTGGATGTCATTTTCCTCCGCGCAGGCGAACCTCATAGACGGTCGGAAGCACGTCTGAGTTTGTGCGAACAAAGCTCCGCACAAGTTCAGTGCGAGAGAAGTGACCGAGACTCAGAAGCCTGATGCATTCATCAGAAGCACAACTCTCCCATGATGTGCGTCTGCCCCAGGGAAAACAGCTAGCTTCGATGACACGCATCGGAAGCTGCTCCTGCAACCCGGCTTCGATTTGCGCCCGCAGCCATCGCAAATAGTCCAACTTTAGCGATAGCGCGACCTTCGGGCCTTGGCGGACAACGACACCCGGAAAATCGGGGATGTCCGCTCTCAATGTATGGATCTGCCCGTGCCCTTCCACCAGAATTTCGATGTCGAGTTCCATGAGACGCTCGAGACTCTCAAGCCACTTCCGGCTGTCTACGTCGGGATTGGGCGTCGCAAAGTAGCTGCCCATGAAAGCATCACCCGCCAGGAGCAATTTTTCCTTGGGATCGTAAAGAACGATGTGGTCATCGCAATGGCCGGGAGCGCTTATCACAAGCAACCGGCCGGATTCGGTGTCAACACTCTCACCCAGCAGGTGGTAAGGCGGCTTCAAGTCGGGTGGCTGCCCGATGACCATGGCGCGTACCCAAGGTAGTTTCTTGAATGGCGTTAGGAACTGCGCGGTCATGCCTGAAACATAGACGGGAGCGCCACTGAGGTCGGATAGCCAATTGAGATTGCCGACATGCTCCTCATGAGCATGCGTCGCGACGATTTTTATAATCTTCGGCTTCAATCGGACAAGGTGCCGTGATAGCGATCGTCGCATCTTCGGCGAGCCCGGATCGACTGCGACTCCATCGTAGAGTACTGTCGTGAACAGTTCACCGAACAATAGTGGGACCATGTTTGGCAACATGCCATTCAGAAACAGTATGGTTAGCTTGCCGTCCAGTAGTTCCAGCCGCTTACCGTAGGTACGAACGAAAATGCTCGCTCTTTGCCCCGCAGAAGCGATCCCCGACCACATTACAAGGGGCAACCGAATGAAGAACCCGAGCGTGTAGCACGACCAAAATGCACCTAGCCGGGCTTGTCGCCGCACTACCGTTGGTTTTGCGGCGCGGCATGCGCCGCCACGGCACTTGCTGAGGGAATATCTGTTGGTGGCGACAAATCCATAGAGCAGCCGTCCTGCGCTTCGAAATGGGAAATGAATTCCGAGTATACCAATGAGCCAAGTTAGTCGGAATAAGAGAGCTAGATTCGCGACGGCGTCCCAGCCGACAAGAATTTCACCCTGAGGAGTGACGATATGCAACTGCCGTAGGCAATCCTCCATCCTGAGCCGCGAGTCCACTGAGGATAAGACCTCAGCGCTGATCGGCAGACATACCGTCCGGTTCTCGTGGTCGAGGGCTCTTAGCCACGACACACAAGCCTGACAAATTTCGCACTGTCCGTCGTAGAGGACTCTGTAAATCGTCCTGACCGGCTGTTTCTCGTCAGACTTGGCCGCAAGTTCGACAAGTGGGTGGTCAGGCATATTTATACGGCCCAGTCTGCCACATGTGACGGCACTTTGCGCTGGACTGATCCCTTTATTGCTGAGATTCCTAACCACAAAAGGTACACGACCCACAAGCGACCGTGCGGAAGTCTCTTACCAATGGGGACGGCGAATCGGCAAAGTACACGTCGTCCAGCGAACCCATGTCGACACCGGTGCCCCGCTAGGGTCGCACGATAGCAAAAAGAGAGTGAGACGACTTGACCGTCCGTATCGTGGAAGAACCAACTGCAGAGATCGTGACCGTTTTTTTCTGGACGAGAAGTGGGTTCCCTACGGAATCTGGTGCCTGTTCGTAAATCCAGCAATTTTCCCCAGGAATCTGTTTTGGGCCACTGTGATCCTGTCAAAAATGCCGGGCCAACGCATAGTATGGTGTCGAGGTGGCGCTGGCACCGCTTGTTTTCCATCCGCGGCTGCACCGAGAGGAAGGCTGACAGATGATCTCTGATACCAAAGCCCGAGGCTACGGTTAGGCGACCATCTGGCTCAATTCCCTCCATCCTAAAGGGTGGTCGAAGCTTCTGAACGGCCCGCTTTGTTGCGGCACCACAATCCATAAGGGCTGCGGATGCCGCATATACGTCCGCCCTATCAGCGACTAAATTCTGAAGGGCCTCCCTGGCTTCCCGCCTGGTGGCAACCCTGCGAAGTTCGCCTTTTGACCTGGGAGACAGCGTGATGTTCAGATGAGTTTGTGGCCCTTGTTTCTTGGCCTGTCTGATAGCGCGGATTTATCAATCAAGAATTTAGACAGAGCAAGGAATGGTTTCAGTCCGCGTTTCTCGGGGTTGTAGTCGGCCGCACACCATCGTTGAACAACATGGTATTTTCCCTGTGAAACGCCTTCCATAATCCATTGATCGCCGTCAAATCCAATGACGTCCTTGTCATTGTCAGTCGGCAACCGGAAGAAGCTCAGCTCCTGGATTAGCACGTCAAGAGTTTTCGAATCGTCTGCATCCAGTTCAACGTCGTTTGACTCAACCAATTTGCCGGGGTCATATCCTGCTTTGCCGTCGAGTCGGCGAGCTGACAGGCTGTAAAATTTGCCATGCTTCTGGACGCGCACGGAAATAGAATTCCCCCAGGTAGGGAGGATCATCAGGCGGTAGACCTCAGCGTTCACATCCTTTGCGACTTCGGGCAATCGGGGCTCGTTCATTCGTTCCAAAGACTTTCCATACCACTTGGCCTCGAACGCCGTTATACCCTCAGCCCCGCCCTTGGTTTTGATTGGAAAGTATGAATCCTGGGCAAAAGACAACGTAGCAGTCGACAAAATAGCCAAGACCAAAAGAATCTTCTTCACTGGATTCGCTTCCAAAGCGTCGCGCAAGAGTGTCCCACTTCCCTTTCAAGACATACTTCTTGTGCCAAGTTAATCAGCTAGTGAGAAGTGCCTTCTAGCTTCTACATGTCCAGATATGGACTACGCGTTTCAATCTTACGTTAACTTGTGTATTAACCCCCTCCATTTTTATCGCCCCTCGAAACTTAGCCCGGTCAATTGTGCCGTTCACTGTCACATGGTGCGTTTTAACGATTTCCTTCTTTGAGGGATATTCCGTGAGGTGCTCTACCCAGTCGCCTTCCATCACCAGTTTTCCGGCAGAAATGTGCCCAGACACATATATTCCTTCGTCATTTGGGGTGCCTTCGTAAAAGTACAACAACGCGCTAATCGAAGTGCCATCAGTCTGCCGCACAGCTAACTCATATCCAACGACATCACCTGCTTCTTTGATGAAAGACGCATTCGAATAAACTCGCAGCTGGCTAGTCCGCTCGCATTCGTCCGCGGATGCTTCTAGGATGCCGCAAAGACCGACGGACAGGGCCAATGCGAGCAATTCAGCGCGTAGGACGTTATGGATGCTACGGCAGCTCATTCCAGAGAACCCATGTGTACGGGTGACCACAACGATTATTCTATTTTAGCCGAGGTGGGCGGCCACAGCCCACCGGAACGATGTCACCGATTCGCTCCAGTGCCCCGTTAACGGAAGGGAGGGGTCTAATTGTGGCAGGGTTGACACGAATTCTCCGAGAAAAGTTCTAGGATCGCCGCCTTGGGCGCGCCACTTCTTTGACTTTTGCTCTCAAGAACTTGTAGCAGTATCCTTCTTATCGTTTAGAACTCCAGGGTATATTCCATCTGTCTGAATAACGAGTTACGTATGACCATGAGCCCTCGCCAACGACGAACGACCAGCGACTGAGGTGTTCCCATACCCGAGAACCCCGACTCCCGCGAGTGGAATGCCGCGCTTTATCACCAGATCTCCGCCCCGCAGGTCAGCTGGGGCAAGAAAGTGTTGGCGCGGATTTCACTGCGCGGAGATGAAACCGTCCTCGATGCCGGCTGCGGCACCGGCCGTCTCACCCGCGATCTTTTGGAGGCTTTGCCGCGTGGACATGTCGTGGGACTCGACCTCTCCCAGAACATGCTCGACGCCGCCCGTGCCTATCTCGAGCCGGATTTCGAAGGTCGCGTCGAATTCGTCTGTTGCGACCTGTTGAACATGCCCTTCGAGCAGAGATTCGACGGCATCTTCAGCACGGCGTCGTTTCACTGGGTACTCGATCACAACCGCCTGTTTCGCAACCTGCATCGTGCTCTTCGACCCGGTGCCTGGCTGTGCGCCCAGTGCGGTGGCAGCAAGAACCTCGGCCGTTTCCTGGGGCGTGTGCACACACTCATCGCCGCCCAGCCCTACGCCCAATATTTCGCTGGATATCCGGACCCCTGGGAATTCTCGGATGCCGAAACCGCGGCCTCACGCCTGAGCCACGCAGGCTTCGAAGAAATCGAAACCAGCCTCGAAGAGGCCCCTACCAAGTTTCCGAATGCGGAAGAATTTCAGCAGTTCGTCGAAAGCGTAATCCTGCGCAACCACCTGGACCGCATTCCGGATCGCGCCCTGCGCCACCAGCTTCTCGCCGAGCTAACCCGCCAGGCCGCCAGCGACAACCCGGCTTTCCAGCTCGACTACTGGCGGCTGAATTTGCAGGGAAGAAAGTTCCTGTCTATGAGCTGACGCCGAAATTCGTTGCCATGCGATCTTCGCGGCTCGCCCTCTTGCATTTCACAACGACGGATCACACGGATTAACTTCCTGGCGATCCCTACCAACTCTGCTTTGCAAGGCGCGCAGATTACCATAACGCTTAAAACGGGTGTTTCCGGTAAACAACCTTCTCAGCTCGCCCACCGAACTGCGCGGCAACAACTTGCCAAGCCACTTGGATCTAAAGCTGAATATGTCGGAATCTCAATTTACAGATATCTAGCGTCGGATCACTAGCGAGAAGAATTCTGAGGAAAAGCGCTAGAGCGCGACGCCTCTTATCGCTTTCAGATCCCTTAGCTTTTCTGGCCCAGATTCCTCATCCCGCAGAGTTCGCGAATCGCCCCCTATGCGCGTTACTTTCGCGCCGTTTCTTTTGAATGACTTCCGGCCCAACCCTGATTGCTATTTCGGACAACTTGCCCCGTTTACCCCACAAATCGAGCACTCTTATTACTTCGGTGCTATAGACAAGAGTGAAGGAGCTAAGGGACATTCGTAGTGCGCTTGACAGTCGCGCTGCGCTCGTGGACGGCAAATGCGGAATAGATTAGCTGCAACTCTTGCGGTCTTGATGTGTCAACTGATAGCGCCTCATGACTTCTTCGCACAAACAAGTAACGAGCAACCACTGTTTACCCAAGTCCCCAGGATGTGCTACGCGGGGCCTTATGCGGCGATGATGCCATTGGCGGCTCCATCTGCGCTCGTTGTCATACCCATCGGTCCCAGCGGCATCGCACAGAAGCAAACAATCTCCACTACGGGCAACGGCGTACTGGGAATGAAATGTGCTACGTGGGGCGTGGAATTGCTCGTCCGGGAAGACGGTTCGGACCATCTTTCGCGGCTACCATTTGCAATCGAGCATGGGATCGTAGTGCAAGAACCCCGGCGACTCATAGATTGGACCATACCCAAATCACAAGAAAACCCTGTGCCGCGCGAGATTGAACGCTTGGAGGATGACTACTCCCAATTCGAACCCCGTGGTTTGGGCGATTGGGTCGAACCTTTGCCTCGCGCCGACAACGTCGAGCATAAGTACCTTATCCATTTTCTCATCAAGGAAAAGCGACTCCCTAATGGACTGGAAACAACGACTGACGTCGATCTCTTAGAGGAGTCCTACAAAGGACGAGTAACAAAATCCATAACACTCGTCAGATCCGATGTCGTCTTGGGCGAATAGGAGGAACCAAGCATTGCACAACTCCTGGTAAGCCAGCTGATCGGGGAAGTTCCAGACAGTACTCCACCTTGGCGGACCTCTCCTGGGCACTGACGCGCGTTCGCCATGCTAACGAGTTGTTCGGGAACAGAGAATGGCTCCACGCTGTCTGAGTCTAATGGGATAGCAAATGTCCAAGACACGAATTTCCGACGAATGGCTAGTCGGCGCGACGCTAGGCGCTTACGCAGTATTGACCTTCGTCCTTTACTTTTGGGGTTCTGCGTTCCTTCATTTTTGGTGCGCAAATGGATACGAGTCGATTTTCACCAGCGACGGTAGAGCCCCCGGCTCTCTGGCCCTTCTCATTCCTGGAGTGATTGTGAGCGTTATGAATTTGGGTCAAGTCAAGCTGGCGCGCAGAGGAACGCTGGGCGAGCGCGCAATGCGCGCCGCACTTTGGATGAACCTAGTTGGTATTTCCACGGTTCTCGTAGCTAATGCTTCCAACTATGGGCCAGCCATGACGATCCACTCGCGATTTTTGAGTTTGCTCGAAATGGCGTTCTGGCCTCTGGGGCTTGTCATCTCCCTAAGAAATCTGGTGTGGTCGGGCGTCCACTGGGTCAGAGCACCCCGATCAGAAGCATTTAGCTCCAGATAAGTCGGCTTATCGGACAAGTCCGCTGCTCTGCGAGCAAGTTTATCAGGTGAGAACGACGCTTAATTCTTCCCGCAAGGGTTACAAACCCCATATGATCACGGTTGTAACAAATGGAGCGCTGACGCAGAATGCGGGCATGAAACTCAAAGCTAAGCTGCGCATGTTGATCGCCGGCCTGATGGCGTCCGTCTTCATTGGCTATATTTCGTTTGTTGACAGACAGAGTCGTAGAACGTGTCAGGCATACGTGGCATTGACCGGACAAGAGCCATTTGGTCCCATCAATCCCCCATTGCCGGACCCGCCCGACACGGTGGTGCTTTACCGAACCGGGCACGGCGGCGTGATTTGCTTCGACCTCTTTCATTCACCGGAACTTCACAAGGATCTGTTGTCCGAGGACGGTAAGCGTGTGACGGTGGTATACGACACGTTCAGCGATTTCGGGAAAGTGCGGGGGTACAACGTTCACTCAATCGACGGGATCGTTCTGGCTAACGGTTACCATGTGCTCCGACCGGATTTTGCCGCTAGCGCCGGGAGTGCGGGGGCTCCGGGCTCAGACACAGCCTCAAAGGACGCGTGTTGGTGAGACTCGGACATGATCCGCACAAGTGGGTGGCGGAGAAGGATCGCGTTCTTATTTTCGTGTCCATTTGTCTTGGCCTTTAAATACGAGCGAATCACCTTTCATTTCAGCGGTTGTTGATGACAACATATAGAAACTGAACGTGACATCCTTGTCGCTCACGGTGTACGTTCCCTTGTACTGGTTTCCGTCCCGCACCAAATAGAAAGTGCCGTCTGACTTCAGCACCATGTACCATTGCTGGTGCTTTTCGCTGACGAACTTCCCAGCTATGGCGGCTTTCTGCCCAGCCTGAGCGAACGCAATTCCGGAACAGAGAAACAGAAACAGGACAGCCAGCCAGAGTGACCTCTTTGCGCTGTGAATATAATCGCTCTTCACTTTTTGCTAGGCGGTTGATCGAGTCCGCCGCAACCACGGGCGGCTTCCCTCTAACGGCTTTATCGAACGCGCGAAGAGCACCACGCCCACTTCTACCGCTTCGGCAAACGCGCGTCCGATAAAGCTCTAGCGTTAATCAGGCACCGCGTCAAATTCGTCCAGATGTGCGGCAAGCCTGAACTGGTAAAAGCGATAGGATTTCTGTATCTTACCGTTTTATGAATAACAGAGGATTCGCTCTCGCGATGCTTTTTCTACCAACCCTGCTGATCGTCCAAAATCAATCGGCGCGATCGCAAGGTGCAGCCAGCTCATTTCCCGGACCCGATTTCGTGCTCCGCGAAAAGGACACAACACCGCAGAAAAGCGGCGTCGTGTTGGGCCCGATGGAGAGCGACGGCAAGGGAGGAACGAGGGGCCCTTTTGCCGTATATGGAGGCCCATCTCTGATTCAGGTGGGAAGTCTCTCCTTCAGCAGCGACGGAAAGATATTGGCGGTCGGAAGTACGCCGGGGCACGTCGACCTCTGGGACGTCGAAAAGCGTACGAAGCTCCTCACCTTGGCGGGGGGCACCGCGGTCGCGTTGAGCTCGGACGGACGCCTTGTTGCGAAAGACGGCAACGGCATTGAAATATGCGACGCAGCGACTGGCAAAGTGATCGAGAGAATTCCCTGGTCCCTCGCAACCTCCACGTCGGGCGTGCAACGAACGATAAAAAAACTAGAGTTCAATCCGCGCGGTAATCTCTTAGATGTCTCGTCAAACGGCGAAAATGATTTAGTGTTCGACGTCTCTTCCGGGCAGCTGGTCGCCGCCCTCACAAGCACACAACAGGGGCAGTTTTCGCGCGACGGCGCGTTCGTAGTTGGGGGCAACGCCAAGCACCTAATTGCATGGAGTACGAAGGACTGGACCAAGGTCAGCGATGTACCGAACGGCCCCGACTACGTGACGCAAATTGCGGCTTTTCCCGAGAAGGACCTCGCAGTCGTAGGCGGTTCTAAGAATGCGCGGCTCGTACACCTTAGTTCTGGAGAGGAAGTTGCGAAGGTGGGACAGGGGTATACGAACTTCGCCGCTTTTAGCGAAGACGGGACACTAATTTTTACGTATACAGCGGGCGGTTTCGGTGTTTGGGATACAACCGGCAAGCAATATTGTTACAAAGACGACTTTGGCAATGGCACCGTCGCACTCAGTGCTGACGGTCGGTGGTTAGCTGCAGCGATGGTGAACGGCGGTGCGAGTGTTGCGATCTGGAATGTTCGCACTGCTCTTGAAGCCTGCGAACTTGGCGCACCCTAAACGACCACGGTGACGCATGAAAACTGCCCGGTTTTGGCTTCTCCTCTCTCTTGTCGCGGCATCCCGCATCGTTTCCCTTCTATTCCTGAAAGGGGATGCGCCGTGGGTTCTCGTGCCTCGCAGCCTCGTCGGAGGCGGGTTTCAAGTGCGGCCGACACGCCGTACAACAGCGATGACAGAGTTTTGGCAAACCCATAAGTAGCTACAGCGCCCAAGGACGACTCCCGCAAGGATCGGATACGCCGTTCCCAACACGACCATTCGCTGAACCCGCCCCGTCGTCGCACCAAGCGCCACACGAATGCCGCCTTCTCGCGTACGACGCGTTGTGTCATAAGACAACAATGCGTATGTGCCGACCAGCGTGAGGAGCAACGCGAGTCTGGAGAAGGCCGAAAGCAGCATGCTCAAGAACCGCGCGCGCGCTGTAAAACCTGCCACGGTGAACCGTGAATTGACGGTGCTGAAGAGCATGTTCAGTAAGGCAGTGGAGTGGGATCTCTTGATATCGAGTCCATTCAAGGGAGTGCGCTATCTTCGCGTCCCGAGTCATATCGAGCGAGTCTTAACGCTAGACGAAGAGCAGAAGCTATTGAGCGCTTGCGGCGAAGTTCGAACACCATATCTGAAAGACGTCATCACGCTCGCTCTGAACACCGGGATGCGAAAGAGCGAACTCCTTGGTTTGGGATGGGTGCAGATCGATCTGGATCGCCGGAGAATTCGGTTGCTCAACGGGAAGTCGAAGTCAGCGGAGCGAATCATCCCGATGAACAGCAAGATTCACGCACTTCTTGCCAAGCTTGGCCAAACGCGAGACACAGAGTTGCTGTTTCCCAGCGCCCGTAAACCTGGGGCCCAAATTCTGGATCTGAAGAAGGGTTTTGGCGCCGCGGTTCGCATCGCCGGAATACCACACGTCAGATTCCACGATCTGCGCCACACTTTTGCTACCCGTTTGGTTCAGGCCGGTGTTGATCTGATCACGGTGCAGCAGCTTTTGGGTCATGCTAGAATCACCATGACCGCTCGTTACGCGCATTCGGCAAGTGATGCCAAAATCGCGGCTGTAGCGAGGCTCGATTAGGCTGTTTTTCGATGGTCTTTCATTCTCACTGGACCCTTATCAGTCCCGAGCGGGTTTAGCAGCGCAGATTTTTGCAGATGGATCTTTTGTAGTTTCTTCGCAGTAGGCCCGTAGCTCAGTTGGTTAGAGCGCTACCTTGACACGGCGGTCCGGTCTCTTCGCGGAAGTCCTTCAATCTTAGTGCAATAACTTGTTCTTGCATTCGCTTACCGGAGCGTTGCTCTTTGCTGCTGTTCGGCCACTTTTGCTGGATTTTGATCCTTACTGGTCTCTAATCGGTCTCCGAGGAAATGTTTGGAACGCTGGCGTCAGGTCATTTAGCGTTGGTATTCCATGTGTCAGCGGATAAAAGAAGACGATCACACAAAGATCACAGCAACTCCAACGTCTTAGCCATTGCTTCCAGATCGTCCGCTATTGGATTTGAACAGGCTGGGCCACCGCAGCCAGCCTATTGGAAACGCCTTCTTCCACCACCGTACGGAGGCGATAATGACCGGGGGCAGCTTGTAGTATAAGGCCCGCTTCAACACCTGTCTGCTGAAGTTGGATATAGGACGGTTCTCGGAGCGCCAGGTCCATTTCACCTTGCTTGCCCGTAACGAAATCTCCCTTGTCGTCAAACAAAGCAACAATGAAATCTAGTTGCTGTACTTCACGATCCTTTTGTTTTTGAAATTGAAGCGGTCTAAGATCCACATGAATGTGGACGGGAAGTTCACGCATGCCGTCGGATAATCTTATAGGCGACGTTGTAACCAGGATAGGAACGGCAGAGAGCTTGTCCACGCCGCGCATCTCTTGATCCAGCTTTTCTTCCGGGCTCATTCGCAAAGCTTCTTGCTTGGCCGGAGCGAAATAGCCCGGCCGCGCCTGAATGTCATAGCGTTTCTCCCGTACCCGCACTTTCAGCTTATGAAATTTTCCATCATCAATGAGACTGGAAGGTATGAATGTCAGTAGATAGGAAATTTGCGGCGCCACCGCAAGCTCGCGGAGTCCCCCCAACAGATCATTCGTGTTATGAATAAATCGGCCCCCCGTTGCGTCGGCGAACTCTGCCATTACGGCATTGTTGGCCTGGATCTTCGGACCCAAGCTTTGGACTCGATGCACAGCCTGCGAGGTCAATTCACCATCTATCTCACCGATTGGTCCGCCCGGTGCCTCTGCATAAAGGGCTTTGGCATCGAGGGAATTTATCACAACACTCGATTGGATCGCTCGCTCGACTATATGGTCTTTTTCGCGCTCGAAAGGCCCGCTGATGAAACCATCGGAGACTATCAACAGAATTCGGGTCCCCGGCGCGTTACTCAGGCTACCGATGGCGGTTCCTATGCGATCGAGCGTGTCCAAGAACGCCTCTCTGGCCTGGCCCCAGGTCTGGTCAGCTTGAACTCGCGCCTGCACGACGTTGGGGTCGACAAGTACACCGGGGGCATCCGAGGCGCCGGGAGCGTAGCAACGGGCAGCGTTTTGCGTTTCATTCAGGTCGTTTAGCTCAGAGATGAGATATGCCTCGTAAACCGTGATAAGCGGGCATGCGCCCTCGCCCCGAAAGGCGTACCGAGGATGAAGGCGGATTCGCTCCAAGACGGCGAGCAGCGCCCCCTTATCGTCGGTGAAGTCGAGAGTCTGGGTATCGGACGCAGTAAAGACCGCTAGACGGTCGCGCGGTGTCATGACATTCGCCACATATCCGCGCGCGGCGACGAGCGTGCGAGCAAGCTCGCCTTGCTCCGTGTTTACGTCGTCGAAAAAAAGTGCGATGTAGCGCCTAGGCTGATCGACCGGAATGGGAGCGTCAGCCGTCCTGGAACGGCTTGGGTTTGAAACCGCACCGCTAGCCGAGTCTCCACTAACGGTTAGGATGCTAAAGCCTGAAATGACCTGCTTGCGCCCTTCATCATAGATATCAAAATCCTGTTTCTGCAGTCCACTCACCGGTTTCAACGCAAGGTCTCGAACCACGACCGCAATAGGCACCTCGGATGTCTGTACGCGGATCATCGGCTGGCTGGGCATGTACGGACGGCTGCTCACCCGAACTTCGTCAGAGCCGATTCGTTGTCGAGCCGAGAGCACCGCACAGAGAATCATGCCTGCAAGCAAGAAACGCAGATTAAAGGAGATGCTTGGCTTACCCGCAACACGTTTCATGGGGATTGAGGGATTTGAGCGCATAGCAGCATTGGCGTCGTAACTGTCCAGACCTTGGACAACGGTAGCATGGCCAAGCTTTTTGTCACTAGCCTTCTGGATGGGCCCGGCCGCGAGCGGCCGAACCCTCCAGAAGACACGGTTATAGGTAATTATCGTACATTATCGTAAATGTTCGTACAGTGGTTGGCGAAGCTGCACGCCGGACACAAGGTAAACGCGCAGTTGCTGTCCTGGGTACACGACAACGTCGTACAGCCCATTAGGGTTGCCGGCTGGGCTTTCAGTTGACGAACCGACACGCCCATGGCACAAAACAGTACAATTGAAAAAAGTACGAGCCTCCACGCTTTTTTCATCTTTTCTCCTTTTTCCATAACTCGGGACTTCGGTCCTCAAAATACGACCGATGCTTCTATAGAAGCCAGGTTGTAATAAATCATCTGGTCTCCGCCGCCGAGGTCGCTTCGGATGGCAGATTGATTAGATTTGAGAACGGATCCTATTTCTGCAAGTGCTCGCTGGTCGAGAAATCCAATCCAAGCACGCAGGATCCTACCCTCGGGGTTAATTAAAATAGTCTCCGGAGTGTAACGGAGGTTGTACGCCTCTATCGTTTTCGGGTCTGCTTCTATGAGAACAGAATTCATAGCATATTGTCGGAAAGACTCGTCCGAGCCACCTTGCAAAATGTTCAAGTAGACCAATCTCGTAGAATGTGGGTCCGCTAAGTTAGCGACTGACGTCCAATTAGCCCAATTCTGAGTGCAGACGTGGCAACTTGGCGAGAAGACAAAGAGCACAGTTTTCTTACCACCCTTTTCATATGGCATCGTGGTTCTTAAACCGCCAGGGGCGGTGCCCTCCACGGGCGGTAGCGTGAGGCCCACCGGTGGCAATTGCGAGGGTATGCCGGAACCCATCTGTCTTTTCAATGTTCGGTTTTGGATGACGAGGGCTATGTTTAGCGCCATCACCACCAGACATGCGATTGCCAGCATCGGCATACGAACCTTTGTGACCCAAAGATGTGCCCGATCCATGCCAATCGACCTCCATGGGAATTTTGGGCTCAGTGCTCTAATGGAACTTTAACGAAATAACTAGTTTCTGTTACATCAGCTCGGCCAGATCTGTCTGTATACCGACGCCGTACGAGAAGCTTCAGAACACCTTCGTGATCAAGGGTTAATTGTTGACTTTCCTCCGCAAATGCAAATATCCATTTAACTGAAATTTTATCTCCGAGGCCTCTCGCCTGAGTCTCACCCCAGTCACAATCGGATGGTGAACACTTGCCCCACTCATGCACAAATAATGTGTTTGTCGCTTCACGGACGTCGACGCGAACAATTCCATGAGTGCCGGGGTTTGTGGGTTTCCAGCGACCAACGAACAGTCGTTTATTGACTGCCACCGTATCGCGAGACAGAAATCCAGAGCAACCGACGGTCCCAAGAAACATCAGCAGCGGAAGAAGGATACGGCGCATCATCGAAGGTCTCCAGTGGGAGAAGTTGGAATCTGATCTGCTTTACAACCAGCTTCCAATTTGTCACCGGATCGAAAAACTATTTACAACCAATTCAGAAAACGGGGTCTGCCGCACAATCCCTTCAGCGCCCACGCAGCAGGGCACCAACCGTCACGTCGAGCACCAAAACAAAGAGCGGGCACAGTTGCACAAGGAGTTACGGGCAATGGTGGCGTAAGCCCACCTCCGAGCTGCTGGAGGAACGGGACGCTTATAGATCGTCGCTAAGACACTGTCAAGGTATTTATGGTACTATCTGATGATTTTAACAGATTGTTTACGATGCAGCTATACGCGCAAAGCAAACCGGCGGGACAAATAACAAAAGTCGAAGGATACGTCTGGGCACACTTGTATCGAGGGCAGCGGCTGGGACTCGTCGCTGGTCTTGGACGATTTGGCGGCGCAACCCTACACGTAAGCCACATTGCATACTTGCGGAATTGCTTCTTGCTTGGTAAACAAAGCAGCGCGATTCGAAGCGCTCAGCTAGTCCTGGACGGCGCATGATCGGCGCGATGAAGATCAGGATGCACTCGCACGTGATAGATTGGCCGCCGATGCCAGGCGGTTTGGATAAGAGTCTCAAGCGACCATTTGGCTACAACGAAGGCGGCATCGAACAGTTGGTTCCGACGCAAGGCAGTCTTGTACGCTTCACGGCGTCCTACCGAGGCCACCTGTTCACCTTCGATCTTGCGACCAAGGACGACGAATTCGCCCGCAAAGTTGCCAAACTATTTTCTCGAAACCTCGGCAAGACGATAAGTGAGTTAGGCGATCTGGAGGTCGATTGACGAATCGATGCTGGCTAGCCTCGACGGCGCGCGTGTTTCTTCCCTCCTGAAGAACGCTTAGGTTCCCACCGGAGCAGTTCCCCAAGGTCACAACGCAGTGCACTGCAGAGTTTATCCAAGACATCAGCCCGGTAGCCTTTGCTCTTATTGTGATAGAGCGCATGCAGCGTTGGATAAGTGACGCCTGACTCCTTCTGGAGCCTGTAACGCGACCAGCGCTTCTTGGCGAGCAATTCCTTGAGCCTGCAGACGATCATACCTGCAGATTATGAGTCCAGATTCTTGCTGTCAATACCCCTTACTTAAAGTATGCTTTACATACGGATACCTGATTCGATTTGGAACCCGCTCTATAGAGGAGCGGTCGGAGCAAATGGCGGCGTTTAGAGCCCTGATCGCTCGCCGCCTGTGGTTTAGGGCGTTCCGAACCTCAGATCAGCCTCAGGGTGCGAGAACAGCATTAACGACCCTTCTCGAGGGCCGTCGGAACGGAAAAAGGCTAAAACGGTGAAAAAGCCGAAACAGATCACATATTGGGCCTTTTGCGTCGATATCGTGGGACCTCGTTCCAGTTCAAAGTCCGAGGATCGCCGCATCCACAAGCTTCTCGGCAAAAGCCATCTCCGCGAGATGGAAGAACTTGCCCGGCGAGCTGTCCAAGAGAAACTTCCTCACGGTTTTAAAGCAAAGATCAGTTAGCAGACCGCTCGCAGGAGACCAAACATGAAAACCGCCATCTATGCTCGCGTTAGCACCACCAACGGCCAAGATCCCGAGATGCAGCTGCGAGAGCTTCGTGAGTATTGCCAGCGCCGGAGTTGGGAGATTATGGCCGAGTTTGTGGATGCAGGAGTATCTGGAGCCAAAGACTCGCGGCCAGAACTAAATCGGCTGCTGGCCGAAGCTCATCGCCGCCAGTTTGATTCTGTTGTGGTCTGGAAGTTCGACCGCTTTGCCCGGTCTGTTTCGCACCTGCTGCGGGCGCTCGAGACGTTCCGTTCTCTGGGCATCGAGTTCGTATCGCTTTCCGAGCAAGTCGATACCTCGACGCCCACCGGAAAGATGGTTTTCACAGTTCTAGGGGCTGTAGCGGAGCTGGAGCGCAGCCTGATCACAGAACGGGTGCGAGCGGGCCTCAGGAACGCAAAGGCCAAAGGCAGGCGGCTCGGGCGGCCTCGAAAGGTCTCGGACGCTGGCACGATTACACGTCTCCGGCACCAGGGCCGATCCTGGCGAGCGATCGGGGTCGAACTTGGAATTTCCGCAACTACTGCCTACTGCGAGGCCCGAAAAGGGCGTTTGGAAATCCCCCCTCGCCGGGTCCGTGCAAGTCACTGAATCTATGAGGCCCAAAAACGCAGATTCTGCGTTTTTAAATCTTCAGTTTTCCAAACGCCGAATATCCAAGTGTATTCGCGCCAAGATAAAGGAGAGAACATGAATCGAGCGAGTCAGAAAGCCGGGCCTTTGGCGTCACTGCAACTCAAGACTCATTGCGAAATGTGCGGAGCCACAAATCGGACTGGCGTAGCAGCACCTCTTGAGCCCGCATTCGATCCAGGCGGACAGCCTAAGACCTTGTGCCGCAAATGCAGGATTGGAAGCGCCGAACTCCTGGCACAACCTCGCATGATCTATGTCGAAGTCTCCGGTGGTGTGGTGCAGACAGTGCAGAACCTTCTTCCTCGGTATACCTATATCGTGCTTGATTGGGACAGCTTTGATAGCGAGCCGATCGAAACGTGGAAACGCACAGACGAACAGGCGCGGAAATTCATCAAAGAGCAATACCCCGATTCCTACAACAAGATCGTGAACGCCGTCGATACTAAGGAATAGGTTCGCAAGTCGCAATGCACAGGTACTTCTGGCAGTGGCGCCAGACGATGGTTGCGGGCCGGATTCTCGTGCGCTGAAGAGTACTCCCTGCTCCCTTAACTAGCCCTCGGCCATGAAGAGCTTTTTGCAATAAAGATTCCCGAACCCGCGCACCTTGCTGGGCATTTCTCGCGCCGTTGTTGAAGCAACATCGCACACCAGGGTACGCGTTCTTCAGGCGATTCCTAGAATCCAGCCCTCGATCTCGGCTACCCTTCTCTCATTGGAATTCAGGGTTGGGCTGAAGAATCGCTCCAAGCTGCCGTCACCATCAGCTCGACGCAGCCATTCCGAAACACAGTAAGCGTCATGCTGGTCTGAATTGCGGCCCTCTCGAGGAAAAATGTGGCTCCATAAGGCCGGATATACTTCCGCCACCTACCTCCTATAATCCGTGTAACGGCAGACTGGCTTTAGCGCGTATCCGATGTCTTCTTCGAAAAGATCGCCTTGGCTTCCTTGTAGGAATTCCTTGAGCTGTTCACTTAGCAGGTGGACTGTGTGATATTTAGTAATTCCGTCCGTTCTTAGAGCTTTAAACGGACTTGCCGGTCCACGCAACTACTTTTCATCGTCGCGAGGCACGTCCGGAAGAGCGAGTTGGGCGGGCCCCGCAATCTCGTCTATACGCCTAATCGGCTCCTCGACCTGCACCCGGCCGACCATGGTCATCGCAAGTGGACGCATGCCATCGAGAAGCTCCAACCATGCCTTCCTAATCTTATGCATTTCCTCTTCTACATCAACAAAGCCCTGCGGAAGATAGGTGTTGTCTCGAAGGGCCGCTTTGTCAATATTCCTATAACCAAGACTCTGACCGATCAGATATACGAGGTCGACTAACAGGTCGAACTTCTTTTCCTGCCACCGAATAGCTTCAGCGCCCACCCGCCGTTGCCTGTCGTTCAAATGCGAACTGTATAGCCGCCAAGCGGCCAACACCGACTTGTCGGCCTTCTTGTCAGTGTGAAATTCCACCTGAATGCTGTTGATGGCGTCAACATGGCTGGGCGCCATCGAAGCCTTGAGAGTCATCATCAAGCGGCGGTAGATTTCTAGTTTCCGGTTCCGTCGCTCACGTCTGTTGTCCCTTCGCCGCTGCACTTCAAAAGCGAGCAATGGACCAAGGATGATCGCTGCGATCGTTAGCCACGTTTCAAGCTTGATTTCGAGGAACATAGGTATTGATTGACAGGTAGATAATACTACAATGCAAGCAGTGTTTGGGGACGAGCGCTAGTTTTGAGGAGCGAACTAGATGTTGGAGGGATTCTGGATTCTTCAAGTTCAAAGGCCGGAACTTACTAGCGGCGGGGTCGTGATTTTTATTAAGGGTAAGATTTTTGGCGGCGACAGCGGATTCGCTTGGGTCGGTACGTATGAAGTAAGCGAGCGGGTGCTTAAAGCGCGCATTGCTGTCCACCACTTCGACCCTTCAATTGAGAGCGTCCTTGGCGTATCGGGCGACTACGAGATGGACGTGTCGGCTAATCTGCAGGGAGATGTCATCACGGGGACCGCGATGCTAGCGAATCAGCCGCAAAAGAGCCTCGGAATTCGTCTGACCAAGCGGGCCAACCTTTAGTTTCTTGACCGGTACTCACCATGGCGCTCCATACGCCAGACAAAATGCCGGGCGTTCTCGCAGGCGATCACCCCGCCATTGTGGTTTAGGCCATTTGAAACCGATCTTCTGCCCTAGCGCCCGAAAAGGGCCCTAAATGGGGCCTCTCGCAAGCGCTTCCGGCAGCGAAAAGCCTAAGTTGGCGACCATGAGTGCCACTAGGCGCAAAAGCGACAATTTGACGTTTTTGGGAACACATTCGCGCATATACTCACAGCCCCGAATTGAGGGGAAGGCGAGTAATTCTGCAGGGAGATGGTTGCAGCAGTTGACCGAAGCAATTCGAGGGATTCTATTTTCTGCCCTTTGCCTTAGCTGCCCGATACTTTGGCCATCGCATTTTTGTTGCCTTCGATATATTCGCTCTGGCAGATGCGGACAGCCGCCGTCTCTTCCCTTCGACCGCCTTACCATTGGTCCCGTGACGGCTTAGGACCTTGATCGCAGCGCGAATGGTTTCCAGCTGCTGCTGCGCCGCTTCCATCTGTCTCTCAAACTTCTGCTCTTCCTGCCGCAATGCCACCAAAATATTCATGAATCCTCCGCCGGACAATTTAACACAATCATGGGGGGAGTAAATTGTCGTCGGTGAAAACGGCCAATAATCGTCCCGCGAACGCGTCAACGAAACAATGAATGCGAGTAACCCAAGCAGCAAAACTCACCGTGAGGTGGGCTGTGGATCCGAAAACTCCCGCAACCAATCCCAGCCTGAATAGTAATAGTTCGCCCAGTCGCGGCGATTGCATTTTTTGCCGGGATTCTTCTTCTTGCGGCCTACGACGAACAACGTGTTGAGTCTAGGAAGCTTGTCGGGAGGAAAGACCATCCATCCACGGCGCAATTTGACAATAGCCACATCGAAGTCGCGGCGAATCCTTGGTCGCGCAAACACTACATAGGACAGCTTAGTGTTCTTAGGCGAGTAAGTTCCAGCCCGCGACAGGTGACACACTCGTTCCGCAAGGCGTATCCAGCGTCCTATCGGCCGCCACATCAGGATCTGAAAGGCCACCCCTTGCCCTGCAGCCTTGCGCTTGATCTCTTGCAGCAGAGGGTTTCGTACATAGGGCCGTCGCTGACGGCGTTTCTCAGATTGTCGCCTTTGCCGCTCTTGAACTATCCGAAGTCGTTCTCGCCCTCGTCCCGTGATTCCGATACGATTGCGTGCCAGGCGGATCGCCTCTCGGGTAACTCCAAGACGTCGGCCAATAGCTGCATCACTCAGTTCGAACCGCGCACACAGCCCGCGCAGAATTCGCATGTCGATTTTTGTCATTTCATTATTGCTTTCTGCCCGCACACACAAACCAACGAGTTCTAGCTATTGCCGCGCCCCGCGACACTCTTTTTACAACCCAATCATTCTCTGATTTTTGGAGGGCGCTCCACACATTCTCGTTTCGCCACGCGCGGTCATTTTAGCCTGGAGCCGGGGTTCTTCGTACGCCAGATTCGGGGCAGC
Organism: uncultured Acidobacteriota bacterium; assembly: GCA_963703805.1. GTDB lineage: Bacteria > Acidobacteriota > Terriglobia > Acidiferrales > UBA7541 > DASTCZ01. Next base: position 342,089 of record CAVPFO010000005.1, read on the forward strand.
CGGATTCTTGGCGCTGAACGAGGACTCCTCCTTAGGTACTTAGCCAGCCTGTGCATCTATTTAGCTTTTGGCAAAAAAGATTGCGGAACTCGTGCAAAATCTAAGAATCCCGCAATTCACACTACCGGGAGGCTGGCCAATAACATTGTCGCTGAAACGAAACCGTCGCGTTCGGCTTCGCACGCGGAACAAAACGCCCGGCGTTTTAATGGACGATCACGCCGTGACTGTCGCTTAGGGCGTTCTAGGGCGATCATCTGCCCTCGCGCCCGCAAAGGGCCCTAAACGGGCCTTCTCGGAACCGATTTCAGTCGCAGAAAGCGGAAATTAGGAACTAGTAGCTTCACGAGGCGCAAATGCGCAGATTCTGCGTTTTTGGAACTCCAGGTTTCCAAACGAGACTGATGCGACGGCGGACGCCGCTTCTCAACTACCTCAATTGCTCAAGCGGACCGATGGAACCGGAGCTGGCTCCGGAGGTTCGAAAATCAGGCCGCCAGCCAGAAGCGCTGACCACTTGCAGATTGCAGTCAGGGAGAAGATGGAGAGGCTGTTTATCACGAGAGGCGATCGAGTAGCGATGGCGGCGAACGCCAGAACGCCTATCATTAGAAAATCTAGCAGGAATACCGAAGACAAAAACGCAAGAACCATCGCGAGCTGACTGCCCCGGTGCAATCTCGCAACGAGCCATCCACTCATCGCAAAGCCGAAGATGGTTAATGTTTTCGAACACACCCAACCCATGGTCAGCGCGAGAACGAGAGGGACTCCGGAAGAAAGGTGAAGGAACGGCGGCATGAAATTGCGAGTTGCATAGAACACCGAATAACACGCGATAAGGCTAGCCCATCCGGTCAGAACGGCGAGCGATGCCGCAAGCTTGTGAGAACGGATTTCGTTGAGTGAGCCGACGACCGAAGCGTAGAGCGCTTGCTGCCAGCACCAGATGTTCGAACGCCGCTGGCTTCCTTCTTCGATAATGTCGCCTACCAGCGCCCGATTCTTCGGGCTGGAGCCAAAGCGCTTCAATAGCCACAGAACTCCGGGGGAGGGAAATGAGCTCATGCTTTTGCTCCTTCCAGTTGAGGTATCCCGTTGGAAAGTTGTTTCAGCGCAAAGTGCGCGTCTCGCGTGACGCGTACACCCTTGGAAGTGATTCGAAAGAAAATCTTGGCTCTTCCACCACGCTCGGGAGTTGGCTCTCCCAGGCGGCTGGCAACAAACCCCTTCTTTTCAAGCCGAGTAAGTCCGGCGTAGATGCTGGCCACCGGGATTTCCCGGCCTGTTCGCTCCAGAATTTCGCGGGCGATGCGCACACCGTAGGCATCCTGCCCAAGGCGGATTAACGCGAGCATGAGGACCAGTTCCAGTTGGTTGGGTAGCTCGCGTCGCATATCTTCCATAATATAGAGTAAATGGCGTAAGTCAAGAAAAAAGAAGCCCGGCGTCACGTCGCTTAGCTCGATGTTTCCCACGCCCTGGGCGGTTTCAGGGTTCCCTGCTCGAAGGGCGCAGCTTCACCTTACAAGACGTTGCGGGAGCACCACGCGTCGCCATTCTCAATCGGAAGATCGTGGAACAACTCTGGGGCCAGCGCGATCCGATCGGCACGCGGGTTAGTTTTGACTCCGACGAAAAAGGCCAGCCCATTTGGTTGACCGTCATCGGAGAGTGGTCGCTGATACCCGCGACACGAATCTGCAGACGCCACCTCGCGGGGAGCTCTACACGCCGCTCCTCCAGCAGTTAAATTTTCCGTACCTCTCCTTCGTCGTTCGCACGCACGTGTCGCCGGCGACGGTCTTGCCCTCCGTGAAACAAGCGATCAGGAACGTGGATCGCACGCGCCCGGTAACGGAGGTGGAAACGCTGGACGAGGTTTTCGCGAACCAGGTCGCGGAGCCTGCCTTTCGTACTTGGCTCCTCGGCGCGTTTGCCGCGCTGGGTCTGATCCTCGCTGCCGTGGGAATTTACGGCGTCGTGTCGTATTCAGTCGCGCAACGAACGCGCGAAATCGGCATTCGAATGGCGCTCGGCGCGCAGCGCCGCAGTGTGCTTCGCTTGGTGCTCACCGGCGGAATGGCGCTTGTCATTACGGGGATCGGACTGGGTGTCGTGGCCGGAATCCTTTATGGCATCAGCGCATGGGACCCGACCGCCTTTTGGGCCGGCGGCCGGCGTGCTGGCAGCCGTGGGATTTCTGGCGTGCTACATTCCAGCGCAGCGAGCCACACGCGTCGATCCCATGGTGGCGCTGCGTCACGAATAGCTAAAATATCGTTTGGTTCGTTTGCGGCACCTCTAATCCCTTACGAAGCAAGAGACACCAGCCGAATTCTTCGCACCAAACGAGGACTCCCCCTTAGGTACTTAGCCCGCTTGCGCATCCACGCAGCTTTTCGCCAAAAAAGGTTGCGGAACTCAGTGATAACTTGCGGCCGAGGATAGGAACAGCCGTCTCAAGTTCAAACAGGTTGTATATGTTGATAGTTTGTCCGGGCGGGCCTTACCGATCAGCACAGGGAACGAGCGAAGGGAGCAGCCTCATGTTGGGCGCACAGGCTGGCGAGGCACGCATTCGACAAGTCGCCACTTCGCAGTCCGCCTCTCACTCCGTTCGAAGATTCGTTTACCGTGTGGCTACTGCCTCAAGAAATCTCTCAATGTCAGACATATCATTAAAGACCGACGGAGAAAGACGGATAAAATGTGGCCCTAGCCTCACGTTGACATTTGCTTTCTTCAGCCGGTCGGCGTACAACGTGACATCTTTGCAAGCAAATGAAATCAAGGCCGACTTGCTTTCGGGCGGGGTCATGGGTTCGAACCCCAGAGCCGGCATTTCCTTGTGCAACCGTTGAAGCATGGGCTGGCGATAGGATTCGATGTTGGCGACGCCCAAGTCCCTGATGTACGGCAGAGACTTGCCAAGAGCAGCGCGGGCGGCATATCCGAGCGTAGCTACCTCGAAGTGACCGGCCGCATCGTGGCTTAATTCGTAAGTTAGCGGTGAAATTCCAGGTTCATCGTAAGGTAGAAAATGCGAGGCCACGCTTGAGGCTTGATAATAGCTGCAATCGGAGCGGTGAATGACGCGATCCATCAGGTCTTCGCGCACGTACAGGAATCCAAGCCCAAAGTCACCCATGAGCCATTTGAAGCTGGAGCATGCGCAGAAATCCAACTTCGTGGCCTTGACGTCAATGGGCGTGCAGCCTGCGGACTGGGCCACGTCAGCGTAGACCACGGCACCATTCGCATGCGCGAGATCGCAAACAGCCTTAAGGTCGTGCTGGAAGCCGGTAAACATGGCAACATGCGATATCTCTACCAGTTTTGTGCTGCGATCGATTACCCGTTCGAGGTCGCGAATTTCAATGCGTGTATCCCGGGGCATGACGATCCGGAGATCCAGCCCTCGCTTCTGAAGTTCTTGTAGATGGATGAGCGCGCCTTCGAAATGCAGCGCGTCCGTTACAACGTTCCCACCGCTTTCCGGTAGGCCAAGGCCTTTTACCACCAGGTTTTCGCCGGTAGACGTGTTCGGAATGAAAGCAATCTCCCTTGGACTCGCGTTGATGAGCGAGGCATATTCCGCTTTGAGATCGACGGGGGCGGGACCAGGCTGGTCAGGTTGAGATCGCGATAGGATCCATTGACGCGCACTTTCCGCTGCCGCTGTGGGCATTGGATGGGTGTACGCACAATTGATGTACGTGGAATCGTCGCGGAGTTTGAAGTCTGTCTTTCTAGGAAATGACGCCGAGGACGCCTCGCGTCCCGCGATCTTTCCCCTTGATCCAAGCTCGCTTGCCTTTGATCCTGCAGCGCCGGCGACCGCTACACAACCAAGCCCTTTAAGAATGTGACGCCGCGTAACGTCCATCTCTAACCTCCCTGATTTACCAGCCCGCGATCCAAACACGCTCGTTTCGATGCATATGCATTTCCCCATGCTATTCCGTCGGTCCTAATCAATCCAGATGTTCTGATAGCTAACGCGTGGGCTGGTTGGTCGATTTTCTTGGAACCTTGCGGCTCGTGCCGAAGCCTGAACCGTTGATTGTCACCTGTGTTCCGGCGAGCCCCAATGTCGGAGACAGACTGCTGATTATAGGACCTGACGAAATCGTGAACGGCACACCATTGCTGTTCGATCCTGAGACCGTCACCACGACATTCCCCGTTGTGGCCCCTGATGGCACGGTCACGGCGATTGCGGTCGCACTCCACAAAGAGACGGTCGCCTGCGTACCGCTGAAAGTGACCGTACTGCTGCCTTGAGTTGCCCCAAGGCCTGTGCCCGCGATGATCACTGGCGCACCGATATTCCCAGCTGCGGGGCTCAGTCCTGTGATGGTCAAAGCGGCAGCGGTTACTGTTAGCGGCACCGAGCCACAAACAGAGCCTGAACAGCCACCAATCGTGACGGAACCGCTCGCAACGCCATAGGCTGTGCCGCGATTTGTCGCATCGTTCGTTATTGTCGCCACCGTGGAATCCGAGGATGTCCACGTAACAGACGAGAGATTTTCCGTGCTGTTGTCACGGAACGTACCCGTAGCGATGAAATGCTGCGGTGTGCCCATAGGGATCGAAGGATCGGGCGTTACGGCAACAGAAGTGAGATTTGCAGGCGTGAACGAAACCGGGTCGTAGAGTTCGGCGCTGGCGATAACGGAGAAACTGCTGCCTTCGCCGCCCGCAACCAAGACCGTGCCATCGGTCAAAAGAGTAGCTGTGTGAGAAAACCGAACATAGTTAAGGCCGTTCGATGAAGCGAAAGTCTTGGCAACTGGGTCGTAGACCTCTGTTCCAAATACATCATTTGAGTTGTCGCGCCCACCTGCAATCAGTACGGTGCCGTTATTCAAAAGCGTCTCGGTTTGGTATATGCGTGCATGCGTCATCGATCCGGTGGAACTGAAAGAGCCGGAGGAGGGGTTATAAAGTTCGGCGCTGGCAATTGGTTCTTGTATGAAAGTTCGTCCAGATCGTACGAGACTCGTGCCCCCCGCTACGAGGACTGTCCCATCGTTTAACAGAACCGCTGTATGCGACGCGCGAACGCTGCCGAGGCTGCCCGTGAGCGCAAAGGAGGCCGTGGCAGGGTTATAAAGTTCCGCGCTTCCCAGGACATTGCTGTTGATGTCATATCCGCCGGTCACTAATACTTGACCATTGTTCAGCAGAGTCGCGGTCTGGGAAGCGCGTCCCACATTGAGATCGCCGACGCTGACGAAGGCCGATGCCAATGGGTCGAAAATCTCCGCGCTTGCCAATGATTTAGAACTAGTGTCGCGTCCTCCCACAAACAGAACTGTTCCATCGGTCAGCAGCGTTGCAGTGTGAAGCGCTCGCGCCGTAGTAAGTCAGGGCCTGTTGTTGCTGTCAGAGTGCGTTATAAGCGAATGCAATAGCCCTCAGAACGCCGACTTCTCCTACTTTATCGTCCATGTCGCGCCGCAGGGCCAATGACTGAATATAGTACTTCAGCGCTTCTGAGTTGGTCCCGAGATTTCCGTACGCTACACCGATATTCTTGAGAGTGTTGGCCTGGCTCGGACGGTCGCCCACATACAAATGTTTTTGCGCCCAGAAGAACCATCATTCAGGCCGAGCAGCGAAGCGACAGCAGGAACCAGATTCGGACCAGATAGGTCTTGATTCCGTAGAAGGTGCTGTCTACCTCAACCGTATCGAAGTGTTCGGCGTAAAAAGTTAATCTCTCTTCCGGCTTCATGCCTTTGGGATAGAAGCTGCCAGCCCATCAGGGCGGCCAAGCGTGTGATTTCATCGGCGGCATCGGCCTTTGCATTCGACGCAACGCTAATTGCGACCACTAGAACGCACAAGCAGCCTGCCAACCACGACTTGTTCCTGTTCATCGCAACTAGCCCTTTCCTCTGGGGAACATCCTGGCCATCTGAGCTATAAGTGACCCATGTCCGCAGCCCGCCCTGGGGTCCACGCGTGCGGCGTCGTCCGAACCGATTATAGAGGGAATTCGTTCGCCACCCCGTTCCGCGGATTTGGGCTTAAAAGACAGCGTTTCATTCGTCCGTGTGAATCTCTTGCGAATCGATGCTGCATAGCTCGCGAGAATGGATAGCCGAGGCGAGCCAGGATATGCCTCGGTCTAGATATGGCCTCGGTCAGGTAAAGCACACACTCGCTATCGGGATCAAACTCGACGACAAAACGCTCCTGGCCTTCTTCAACGTGTAAGACAGTGGTGGTGTACATAAAACCGAAGCGAGTCGGGCTGTCCACAATTTCAACGATCTTATTCAGGCTTATCGACCAGAGGCATGCGGTGCAAGCCTCTACAGCCACTAGTTCTCCCGGAAGGATCTTCGGAACCGGGTTTGCGATCTGCAGCCATCCCAAGTCGAATTCTTCCCATCTCTCGAATGCCTCACGCGCGGCTGCGAAAGCGCGCTGCCCCCGACCGATATAATTCTGGGAAAGGTCATGCACAAATCCTCTGGGCGGAGTTCCGATCGGACCGTCAGCCAACGTCAGTAAGGAAGGGCTAGAAAGCGGAGCCTCGCGAGCGGCCGACAAGAGTTTTTCCCTCTCATATTTGCTCGCTCTGGTTAGCCTGAACACGAGTTTGGCATGGTTCTCGAGGGATGGGATGTGCGGAACAGTATATAGTAGTTTTGTTGTCGTCCAGCGAACCCATGTCGACACCGGTGCCCCGCTAGGGTCGCACGATAGCAAAAAGAGAGTGAGACGACTTGACCGTCCGTATCGTGGAAGAACCAACTGCAGAGATCGTGACCGTTTTTTTCTGGACGAGAAGTGGGTTCCCTACCGAATCTGGTGCGTGTTCGTACATCTAGAACTCTTCACCATGGAATCGTTTTGGGCCACTGTGATCCAGTCAGAAATGCTGAATTGCGAACACGCATAAGTTCCGAGAGCAAACAACCTGGTTCAAGAGCAATTTGGGAGAGGAGCGTTTGTTCCGCGACGGATTGCGGATATGGTTTCGGCCACGATCCCAACGGGTGCAAATTGGGCCAAACTTGGTGTGTTCCCATTTGTGCACGTCGGTGGCGTCATCGATTTGGCCTAAGGTCAATTCTGCCGGTGCTTGACAAACGCTTTTTACTGAGCGACCATTCGACCGTATTCCTTCCCCCTAGCCGGACAGGCGGGGAGACGAGCGCCCACAAAAAATTGCTCGGCTCTTCGCGATAGCTTTAGGGTGCCTTCCCAAGGCACCGCCTCCGTCTCCCAGTACGGGTTCCGCGGGTTAGGGGCAGTTTGCAACTGTCCTTCGGCGAGCGGCTCGGGGCGTAATCCAAAATCAATGTTGGGCTCGGCAGTAGCGGACTTGTGCCCTCGCATCAACTCGCGCGTGGGCTCCGCCAGGCCAGCCGTGTGCGAGGTACCCCGTAGACAGCAAACGGAACCGTGCGTAGGGCATTGCGACGACTGCTCAGCCGCGCTGTTCGAATCGCTGGGCGTAGTTCCTTGTAAGTTAATACCATGCTGTGTATGCTGTTCGGCTTTCTCGTATCGAAACGAGAGGTAAAGAGAGTGTTACGGGTTGTTTGCAGGCATCAGCGACGATGCCGTCACCGCCGTAAGGGTATGCATGTCAAAAAATGCGGCTGCCCGCTCTGGGTTTATGGGTTCTTACGCGGTCAGCGCGACCGCATTCGGAAGTCCCTCCAAACTGCGGATGAGGCAGTCGCCCGCGAGTTGGTGAGCAACATGGAATCCCGTGCTGCCTTTGACGGCTGGCATGGCGGCTCCCGTGGGCCCGAGAGGCTGGGCGAGCCGACACCTTGCTTGTTCACTATCGACCCAACGGGACAAAAACCGTCGGTCGCCGCTCATTGGGAAAAATTTCTTCACGAGCTAAGGGACCGAAACCTGAGTCCGTCCACCGTAAAAAAGTACGAGCTCCTCAGTAGGAGGATGATTCGGTTCGCAAAAGAGCACGACGTGCAATCCCTGTCCCAACTCAGTTTGGAAATGCTCGGCGATTTCTATAGTGCGTTGCCTCATGGACCGCTCACGCGAGTCAAGGACTTGGAGCGGTTGCGAGCGTTCTTCAACTTCGCTCATCAGCGCAAATGGATTACAGAAAATTTAGCGCTGCAACTGACACTACCGAAGCTTAAGCCCAAACCGACTATGCCATTTACCGACGAGGAGGTTCAGAGAATACTGAGCGCCGTTGAGGACTATGGAAAAAACGTTGGCCAGGGCAGCGCAGCACGGTTAAGGGCCTTCGTGCTCGTGCTCTTGTACTCTGGATTACGAATTGGCGATGCCGTTAAGCTTAGTGCCGACAATCTTGATGGCAATAAGCTATTCCTGCGGATGGAGAAAACGGAGATTCCTGTAACGTCCGTGCTGCCAGAAATCGCTCTTCAGGCCCTTGAACACCTGCCGACAACAGCTGTGGGTCGGCATTGGTTCTGGACTGGCCGCTCGACATTGCATAGCGCGACGGGCAAGTGGCAACGTCGACTTAAGGTGCTGTTCGAGCTAGCGCGTGTCCCAAGCGGTCACGCACACAGGTTCCGCGTCACCTTCGCCACCCGTCTACTGCTTACGGGTGCCACGCTCGAAGATGTCAAAGTCGCGCTAGGCCATGCCAGCATTAAAATTACCGAGAGGTATTACGCGGCATGGACGCGCGAACGGTTAGCGCGGCTTGAAGAGATCCTCAGCCGTGCTTGGCAAAATGATCCGGTGATTATTGGCACGCAGCTGGCACGCGGAAATGGCCTTGTTGTTAACTGATGCAGGATCAAGGAGGTGAGAGTTGGTAGGGGCGGTGGGGATCGAACCCACGACCTTCTGGTTCGTCGCGTCGCTTGTGATGGCCTCTGTTGGTACGGAACAGACCAATCAAAAAGACTCAAAGAGAGGCATAATCTGCAAAGTGTAGGGTGCGAGCCTCATCTGCATGCGAGAGCTCATGGTCGCCGGCTGTCCGATTAGGCATAGATTCAGAGGCTTTACGTACACTCGTGCAAGCAAACGATGGGGGCAGCCGCGATGACAAGAAAAACGCTGGCCGTCGAGGCTCTGGGCGTACGTCATGGTGCCTTTGAGGTATACGATCAATCCACTCTTCTACAGGGTTAGCGGCCCTATTTGCGCGTGTTTCCGTTTGGACCTCGCGGATGAAAACTCTGTTGAGTGATCCAGTCGAGGATTTCGTCGCGTATGAATCTTATGTTCGACTGGATGCGAACGTACGGGATGAGTCCTTTTTGCACGTACGCATAAATCGTTTTTACATCGATCCTGAGGAGCTGTTCAAGTTCCCTGGCGGTTAGCATGTCGGATATATCTGCCGAACGGGCAGCGTGGCCGATGGCGGCTACTTGCCGGCCTTTGCCAATTTCGGAGACACCATTCTCTTGCGAAGAGAGAAATTGGGTTCTTGGTGTCGTGTTACTCATGTTCGTCTCATCCTTGCATTGCAGACGGTCCGCAAGCCCGCAGGGGCGCAAGCCCCGGCGTGAAAGCCTCACGAAACCACATTTCCGGTAACAGTATCGTCGCCGCCGCCTTTATGGCGGCTCTCTAGAGAACCATCTTCCATCATCCCCGTGAAGGACGATCCAAAGGCGTCGTCACGTTTTTCTCGTCTTCGAGAAGCTCCGCCGAGGTTTTATCCTTGAGAGGAATATCTGCCTTCACGATTTCGATCTGGGACAGGTCAAGCTCCAAATCAGTAGTAGGTGTCATACCTTCCTCGTGCCCCTAAGTGGTATGAGCCCTGAACACACAAGCCGCTGTAAACAAGTGACTTACAGCCTTACGCCTCTCCTCTCCTGAGGAGACCCTGAAGGGAGAGGCTCCAATCTAGAGTATGGCCTCCTCGGATTCGGGCGGTTCTAGAAGCGTCCGCTTCCTGCCGCTTGAAAGGTCCGCGAATTCCGTTCCGAAGAAACCTGCTTCCTTGACCTCATCGAGCGCCGCGAACACCACCGCAGCCTGCCCGGCCTTCCTTCGAAACTCCCGCGACAGAACATCGAACCGCCGTGGTCGCTCGGCGACAATCAACACCGCGTCGAACGAAAAGCCCTCAACACCCTTGTCGTACGACTGGAGCTTCTGAAGAAGCTTTCCTAGGGTCTCCGTGCCGCGGTCGTATTCGAGGAGAAAGGTGCGCCTCGCGGGGACATCGACGGCAAATACCGCGTCGGGAATTACCGGGTGCCGCCATCCAAGACTAGGGAGCTGAAGATACGTGAAGAAAAAGGCGATCCGCACCGCACTCGACTCAATCGCTATGCGTATCTCATTGACCCCCAAAAGGTGTTCAAGCTGCCGGGGAACGTCTTCTCCGAGCGCAGCCTCAATCCCTTTCTCCTCAACCAAAGCTTTGCCCTTGGGACCGACCGCATGAACGGCCACGGCGGTGGGGTGTTCCCGGTAGGACCGCACGAAGCCGGCGTCTGAAAGTCTTCGCAACCGCTTTTGCACGGCGTTAAGCGTTGCTTCTGGGAAATAGGCTCTATGAATCTGGGCCGTAGTGAGCCATCTGGCAACGGCTAATCTGGCCAGAATCCGCACGTCGCGCTCGGTTACTCGCGCGGTCATTCATGAGGCCTCGGGTAATTTTGTGGTCACGCCGCACTGGTAGCAGCGCACGACGCAGGGGATCGTGTTGCACACCGGGCACGCACGCAGGAGATGCCCGCGGTAGGTGAATCCGCAGGAGCATTTCCACATGCCGACGAGCGAGACCATCGCGCCACACTCGCAAGCAATGGCCGGCTGCATGGCAAGGTGAAAGAAACGGTACCGCTCAAAGACGCGGCGCGCGGCAGAAATTAGAAGCACGGGGCTTGCGAGTACAAAAAGTGCGGCGTCGATCCAAGTCCCTTTCATGTCCGCCATGCTGCGCGCTCCTCGCTGTACTTCTTCTCCATGCGCTCCCTAAGGTTGGAAGAGTCTTCTTTGGGTTCAAGCCACTCACGGTCCCGTTCCATGATGAGTTTTTCGTAGGCGGACCGGGAGATGCGCTTGCCAAGATTTGGCTCCTCGCGGAGCGCCTCAACGATCGTTCGGAACTCCTCTCCCTCTGGCAAGTCGACCGTCGCTGTTTGAATCTTGATTGCTTCCGGTGAACGCGTTTTGAGCCACAGAAATCCTGTCCGGTCCGGAAGGTGTGCAATTCCTTCGAATGCGAGCGAGCGTTCCTCCTCAGGCGAATAACATGTCCGCTCGCGAAACGGGTGCGGCTCAGGACGCGAGTGTCTTCCGGTGACCGGGAGCGCCGCGCGCAAAAACTGCGCATCCCTGGGTGTGCCCCGCAAAGTGAGCGACCAGCGGATGTTCGTGTGCAACGTCTCGAGGATCCGTCCGTCGGGGATGGCGGTCGATATGTTCTGGCACAGAAAGCAAAAATAGCTGCCAAAGGAACGCGCCATCGTGAGGACGTCGGCCATGTTCTCTTGCTGCTGTCGAGTGAGGAAAAAATTCTGGGCCTCATCGGCAAGCCAGAGGTAGCTCACCGCGGGGTTATTCGGACGCGAGAAGATTGCCTGGCGGATGTCGGAAAGGACCAGCCCCTGAAGAAGCAAACGTACCCCGCGAGTGATTGATTGCCCGGCAAAGTTCACGAGCACAATTTTTCCCTCGTTCTGCAAACGCCGGAAATCAGGTGCCGTAGAGCCGGAGAGCGCGAGCCGGACTCCGTCAGAAGAAAACAACGACTCCATACGTGCGCGAAGCGCGCCGACGGTCTGTTTTCCTTCTTGCGCGAAGTGACGCCCGAAATAGAGCCGGAGCTCAGAGTTCTTTGACCGCGCGAGGAGTCTCGCGCGAAGCGTCTGTGACTCAAGCACAGGATTTAGGTAGGTGAGAGGCAGCCCGAATTCGGAGAGCAGCGCGAGGACATTCTTGAGGACGACCGCACCGCGCAGGGAAAGCTTCTCGCCTGCGGGCAAAAGCTCGCGCAGAGTCTCGAGCCGGCTCGTCACGAAAAAGTCTCGCTCCGTATACGGCCAGCAAGAGAGGATGTTGTAAGAGCTGACTGCTTGCTGTGATGAGAAATCGATAATCACAATGCGGTTCAAGAGCTCTTCTCTGGCATGGCCTTCGAGCTTTTCTACGCGTCGCGCGAGCAACAAAGCTGCGCGCTCGAAGAGTTCTCCTTTCGCATCGAGGCATCCGAACGACATGGATTGGAGGTCAGGCATGCACTCGATCATGGCCTCAAGGACGACGCACGCCGCCATGGTCTTACCCGAGCCCATACCGCCAGTGGCTACGCCGCACGCCCGGACGAGTTCACTCAGGGGAACGACGACCGGTTCTCCCCACGTGGTCTCGCCGAGATGTACCTTGGGTCCGGACTCGCTTCGAAGGCGCAGCAGAAGCTCGCGCACGTTACGCTGCGAAAGCAAGGTCGGCTGCTGCGTAAGCGTGGTGAGATGGCGAGTTGTATCACACTCGACTCGCCGACGAGACAGTTTTGCTGCAAGCCATGCGAGGTTGCTCATCGCACGTCCTCATTCGGCGGGAGTGACGGTGTTCGTTCCGCCCCGCGGCGGGCGCCCTCGCGATGGGAAGGGCCGTGACGCGTCCTGCGAATCAGGTAAGCGACAGGACTCGCCAGAAGGAAAAGCAGAAACACCAGGAAGAGGCCGCGCGTCCCGAGTTGGCGGAGGAGCGCGACGAAAGCTCCTCCGGCAACGAGCACGACCAACGGATAGGCGGCGAACCGTACCAAGTTTTCGGGTTTCAGGTCCTTGAGGTTCATGTTGGTCGTTAGAGGCGCTACGCGGGATTGAAAGGCACACCCTACAGCAGGAGGTTCTTCCCCAGTTCTGCACATTTGCTTGCGTCACAGATGGCACAGCCCTTCTTCACCTTGCCAAACGTGACCGCGAGCGGTTGAAGGTCGGAACCATACTGGGACACATTCACGAGGAAGAGCGTATGTTCGAAATCGATGAGTACGCTTCTGTTGCTCCTCGCATCGAGGAGACCGAGGACCACTTGGAACATCACGCCGGTGATCACGAGGATATTCGCCCACAGCCCCGCTTGCCCCGGCAACTTGGTCGCATCAAAATCCGGGTCTGTGTACTTCATGGGATCAGCGGGAATGTCGACGGTATTCCGTCTGAAGCTGGCATAGCATTCATAGCAAGGCGTCTTTCCCGGCGTGACATACAGGATTTCGCCCACCGAAGCTTCGCCCCAGCAGCCGCCGTAGACCGCAGGGATACTATGCCGGAGCGAATAGTCGTTCACGGCCGATTCGCACGCAAAAGAGTCCGTGGCGGCAATGAGAAGATCGGGCTTCGCGGCCAAGTCCGTGAACCTGCCGTTGATGGCCTCAACCTCAGCGCGAGGATTTAGCTCCTGAATCATGCGCTTGACCCCCAGGACTTTGGGCTGGCCCAGATCGGAGCGAGAAAGCATGTGCCGGCCGATGTTTTCAAGGGCGAGCACATCGGGATCAACGAGCGTAAATCTACCGATGCCAGCTCTCGAAGTCATACCGGCAAGCGCGCTTCCGCCACTCCCGCAGCCAACGATGGCCACGTATTTCTGGGCGAGTCGTTCGGCTTCCTCTGGGTTCCGTGCAAACACGGGGTCGATCATCTCCATCTCCTTTCCGGATAGCACTCCATCGTGCTTGTTGCACTTCGCGTGAATGAGAATCCACAACAATCATGTCCATGGCGGCGCCCCGCAACCGCTCACGGGTGAAGTGGTAAGGGTAAATATCGAGGGTCCGGTCTTTTCGCTGCATCACCCCGGCGATGAACTCTTCCGGATGCACTGTTTCATCGGTCCCCGTGAGAATGTGCCGAACGGTGCGGAGATCGCCGCCCGAGAGCGATGTCATTCCCCTCGGATGAACGTGGCAGTTCCCCAAGCCAGAGGATAGTGGGCATGGCGCACCGCAGCGCCGTGCAGATCTCATTCGTATGATTGTCGTCGCCAGAGTAATGCGCCGGTTCATAGGTGGCGTTCCGACCCGGACCTGCGATCGCGAGCACGACGTACTTGGTATCTGGAGAACCGTAGATGGAGCTGCCGAAAAGCGTAACTCCTTTTCGAAACCAGAAGGGGTTTCGCGCACTGAGGAAACGATCTCGGCAAGAACATGCTCGGGAATGAGAAGCTGTTTCATGGTCTCCATCCTTTGCCGTCAAATTCCGCGACGTACTTCACCGCTAAGGCGAGCGCTTGCGCGAAGGTATCTTCAGCCGCGTTCCAAACATGCCCCTGTCGCTGGTAGCGAGACGGTTATCAATGATCCAGTGGTGCGATTCCGGATGCGGGGTCATATAAACGCCAGGTTCCTTCGCCGGATAGTCCCGCACCGGAACCATGATGGTCACTTCGTAGGGAATGCCGGTTCGCGGTCCAATCAGGTGACCCCGGAACCCGGCTTCCCGCCCGGGCACGGCAAAGGGCTCAAACTGTGGAAAGTTATTGTGCATCAGTCTGCACTCGGCCTCCCACCGCGGTGTTGTAAGCATTGCATCCTCCTTTCGTCGAGCACTGCACCGGGGGCGATACAGCTAGGATTTCGCCCCCGCCGCGCAGTAGTTCAGAACCATTTCGTCTTGGGCAAGCGGATCGTACGGTTTTCAGGATTCGGCGCGCTTTCTTCGACATCTTGCTCCGGCTGATCCTGCTGGACCCTTAGTCTGTCTCCCTGTACCTCGATTTCAGGAACGCGGACTCGGTTCGTATTGTTGGGACCGAAAATGCTATTGACGTTCATTGATCTTCTCCTTTCGCGAGTTTGAGCCGACCGTTGGAGTTGACCAGGAAGGTGCGATCGGCGCCGAAACACCTCCCTGGCCATGTGGACTAACTTGTACGGACCGCCAGAAGAATTATTCTGAAGTTGAACGCCCTGATATTCTTGCAGATCGACAGGACCTGGTTGGCATGCTGCGATGGAATCAGCGGCTATTCGGAAAATGAGACCACCATCTGGGCCGGTGAAAGACACTAAACCTGAATTTAGAACTCTGCGGAGTTCGCTTCGGGCGACAGACAAGACCTTCCGGTTGAATGGTACTCGTGACCTTGATACGGGCAAGTTTCCACGTGAGGTCAGCAATCTGGCTACACTGCAGCTGCATGTCTATGACCGAATAACGGATGCCAGGAGCAGGGCGTCCGAGAATGGGCGCGTCGAATCGCGGCTCTTCCAGCAATAACGTTTCCTTGTCAACTTCGACTCTCCGTCCAGTCTTGCTCTTGGATGTGCCCCACGAACTCATCGATGTGTCCCCTCTCCTTCATGGTGGCGACGGCCTGCTTCATGGTTGCGAATTCGACTCTCCTTTCTCCTTCTACTTGTTCTGGAGTTTGTCCTCGGAGCGACGATTCCGGGTCAGTCGTCTGGGACTCTTGCTTTTGTTCCTCGAAAGTCCCGGCAACGACTTCCACTTCGGGGCGGCGAAGCCGCCGGCTCGGTTTCGGCGTTGGAAACGGGCTGATGATCCATTCCTTGTCGGTCCGGGATAGTTGGCGCACGGCCGTCCTTAGCGGGCGGCGAAACGCTCGACTTCAGCTGCCGGCTCCTGGACAAGGACGCCGAGCGCCAGCGAAAGAGCGCCATATGAAACTCCGATGACGGCAACAAAAAAGAACGCCAGGAACATGGCACCGAGCGTCCACACAAGAAGCCGCACCAACATGCGTACAAGGTGGTTGCCAGTTGGCTCCTCGCGCCGATACCCCTGCGCCCGCTCGGCGCCTCGGATCAGATCTTGCTCGTTGGCTGTGAATTTAAGCCGATCCGTCCCACGAAATAACACTGTGTTGTACACCTGGACCTCATTGCGTCGTTTGCCGCTTAATACCACTCGCCAATGTGGGCAGCATGGATGATGCGCAGACGAAGAGCCTGGGGAAACATTTACAACCGGGAGAAACTCGTAGTCACTAGTTCCAAATACTTTACAAGCGCGGTCTTGTCTAGCGGAAAGGAGCAGTGAAAGACCTTGGTTTAAAGCTCAGACACAGTATGTTTGGCTGCCTTCTCAACGGCTTGCTTGCTAAGATGCTGTAGCGCCAAGAAGAACCTAAATTCGTCCTGACAATCGAAGCAATGTGACATGTGCAGCTCGATTATCTTGCGTTGACTGTCTGTGACGTCGCCATTCAAGTAGAAGATGATCAGGTCGCGGATCGCGGGTTTACTGCAAATGCCTCTTCTCTGCCTTTTTGTATTCATTATCACTGCCCTCTTCTGTTTTTTTTTTGCCCTATTCAAGCAAAAGGTCAGCGATAACAATAAGGAAGCGTTCTATTTCTGTTTTGTTCCTATTCTGGTTCTCCTCTTTCCGTATCACCTAAGGCAATTCGCTTCCGTCTTCGCACCTTGCCGGGAACACGCATTCGTTCTGCCAGTGTCATGCCTTCAACGCGCATCTTGCGACATTTGTTTCTGAACTTGTTAAGGATTCGACGGACTTCCCTGATCGGGATCTTATATCGAATTGCGATCTCTCTGGGACGCAGCATGTTGAGAAGAGCGCTGACAACGGTGGACTCACGAGGGACCAAATCCGCACGCAATTTGTCTGCGATAGGGCGTACCTGTTCCGCATAATCGTCGAAATCTTTAATAGGGTGTTTGATGACCGAATCTTTGCAGTCTTGGATCTCTTCATCTCTGAGCGTTGAAATGCTGACGAAAATCCTCCGCTGCTTCTTTTTCCGAAGATGGTCATTACACTTATTTGTTGTGATCCTGGAAAGCCACGTCCCAAAACTGCTTCGTCCTTCGAAACCCCTAAGAGACGCATGGACTTGCTTCCAGGTTTCCTGTTCAACATCCTCCACGTCCGCCTTTTCATCTGGCCAACTAAGCACGCGGAGAATCAAGCCGGATACAAACAGCTCGTAAAATCGCCGCAAGCGTTCAAAGGCCCCATCGTCGCCTGACCTTGCAAGTTGGATCAGTTCCCTATCTCTCTGAGATAACCCTTCCCTTATCGGGTGCCCGCGCGACGCGCTGTTTCGCATGCGAGTGATCCTCCATTAAGGTTGACCCACGGCAAGTTAATTCCCAATAAAAGTAAGTCGGTGTGGAATTTAAAGGTTGGGACGGCTTACTGTGTTGGCAAACCCTTGGAGCTACGGACATTCGCATCATTTCGGTCCTAGTTCCCAGCTAGCTTAATAGACCGTCTGGCTACACTCCCAGGTTTCCCAAAGAGAACATCATCTAGCGATTTGGCCTAGGCGTCTCTTGATGCCCCACCGGGAGATGGCGCAAGGGCGTTGACTGCTTTGGCCTCGAGCCGCGTGGGGCTGTTCCTCGGGCACGAATGCCACGGAGGTCTGGAGTCCGCTCGGAGGTTCCCCCGGTGGGGATGTCGTCGAATCTTGGAGTCGTTGGCAATCTTTGCCGCCGCATGGGTTCGATTCAACCAGATCGGCCCGCCATCACACCTGCGACGTCGCTGGCTTCAACTATATAGACGCAGCTAATTGAAGATTTTTTGCCCATTCCTCGTTCTGCACGAAAAATTGTTGTTCGCTCCTCCAAGATCTGCTGTTGAGGGCGTTGGTTCAGCTTTAGGTGAGTTAGCCCCAGCCAAAATAAGGGCTCCGTTGGATAGTCTGATGGCCGGAAGCCGTCTTCCGTTTCTAATGTGCATTTCCGATCCGAGGTTGAAGCTATCTGTTCGCGACTCACACCTAGTGTGCCACCAAATATCAACGGCCGGGTGGGATAGTCCGATGGTTGAACACCGCCATCGGACGCGACGCCAAAGGTCTTGTTCTCTCTGCTCACGTGATCTACCTCCGCTCGCCAGGACAGTCCGCCCGGAGACCCCGGTGCCTTTGTGTTTTGCGCATCGGCACCGGGCATCTGTGGGATTTCCTCGGATGCCGTCGCTGCCGAGGGTGGTAGGACTCCCACCATGTCTCCGGGAGGGCTGCCGGACTCCCTTTGTGCGGCCCCATGGCGGTGCGCGCCGATAGGCTGCTTGGGTGTCCGCTTGAGCCGGTCTAGCCTGCCGCAGGAGGCTTGGCTTTTCCGCTCTCACAGAGATAGACGTAAGAAGAACGTCTATTTTCAAACGTTGGCAAAACAAACTAACAGTCGAAGCATGAGAGTATGCTCGGTGAAGTGATCGGCATCAATTCGATGTATTTAGAAGGCGGCGAAAATCTGAACTTTGCGATTCCCGTCAACGATGCCAAGCGCTTGCTCTCAGCTCAGTCCACAATGCTGCAGAATTTACCTAACGAAGCGGAGCCGAAGGAAGCACCACCTGAAGAATCCCCAGCGCCCCCGTCAGCGGGCCGGGATTTAGACTCACCTGCGTATCGGCAGTACCAAGAACTCTTAAAAGCAAACGATCTTACGATAGAGACGGGGATTTATGCCTGTTTCTACGACAGCAAGGAGAGGGTCAAGAAATTCTTTGTGATAAGCGCCAATCTTCTGGATAAACACACCATGCAAGCTCGCATGAACGATTTTACAGATGGCGTGGTAGGAGACAGCCCTTCTATATTTGAGGGAGAGCTGCAGCCGTTTTCCTCCAAACAAGGGATATTCGCCGACCTACCCACTTCTTACGACTATAAAAATAGTGTCGACAAAAGCCACGAAACTGATGTTTTTAAATGGGTTTCTGGAGACATCGAAATAGAAGCGGGTTGGGGAAAGTTGACGCCCAGCCAAGTAAGAATGGGTTACAGATTCAGACTACAGCATTCCACAGGAAGATTTATCGAAGACACTCGATTAGAATTCCCCGGTGCAGACTCTGGCTCTAATTC
Source organism: uncultured Acidobacteriota bacterium (assembly GCA_963703805.1). GTDB lineage: Bacteria > Acidobacteriota > Terriglobia > Acidiferrales > UBA7541 > DASTCZ01. Next base: position 360,863 of record CAVPFO010000005.1, read on the forward strand.
GACGATCCATGAGTCCGGGCGCTGTGTCAGAATTCCAAATATCGCCACGACTCCAGAACAGCAATTTGAATCCGTAGATCATTAACAACCGCACTGAGTTGTGGCTTCTACTCCGCGTCGTTTCCCTTCGGCTTGGCAGGTATGACCCGCAGTCCGCGAAGCTCGGGCGCGACATCGCCCTCGATTACTTCGCCGACAGTACGCACGGGAGCGTAGCGAAGGCCTTTCAGTTCGGGTGGTTCGGCAGTATTTTGCATTACGCTGGGTGGTTCATTCTTCGGCTTAGTCATAAAATCCTTTCGGTCACGCTGAGTTCAACCATGTTACGACTGGCACAAACTCTTCTTTGCTCCCTGATAACATCGGGGGCCCACTACTCAAGAAATGGAGAAATGTATTTGGGTTAAGCCCAAGATTGTTGCGCGAATCGAGTATCTGGAGTGGACTGAAGCGAACCACTTGCGTCATTCGAAGTTCGCGGGCTTACGAGACGACAAAGACCCGCGGAGTGTTGTGAAGGAGACGGTCTGATATTAAGTGGCACCAGCGGCTTTCTCCGGCGATAGTCGGTCAATCAATGCTGGGATCGCCATCGCAATGTGCTCGATGAACTGGTTCGTGGAATTGAGTTGGACATCGCACCTAGGACATCCATACCGGAGCTTTCCGTCCTTCATGTACGAATCCAAGTCGTGTCTTTGAATTTCACGTTGTACCGCAGTTATGAGATTGCTCTTGAGCGTCGTCGCGTTCTGTTCCGAGAGCCTGTCAATCAATGCAGGAATCGCCAGCGCCATGTGCTCGGTAAAATTATTCGTGGTGTTTATCATCACCTGACAAACGCTGCAGCCAGGGCGAACAATTCCGTCTTGCATGTACGTAGACCAGCCGTGACGCCGAATCTCGAATTGGATGACGGCGATTAGGTTTGATTTCAACATCCAATAAGGCCGCCAGAGCAGATGTGCTTCTGTCCCCGCTTGAGTTACTATCTATGAATGCGTACCTTTAAGGCTTTGGTGATTCTCTTCTCAGTCTTGACATTTTCCGCTGTGATATCTCTAGCGTCGCAAATCCCCAGTGTATTTATCGAGTCGGTTGTGGCGCTGGGCTCCTTCCAGCAAATTGTCGGACAACCGCCGCAATGGAAAACCGAAGCGTCGGGGTTCTTATACGGCGTCCCAATTGATAAAGAGACCGACCCGCTCAAACATCAGTATCGGATTTACCTCGTCACAAACCGCCATGTTCTCGAAAACCATACTGCGATTACTATTCGCTTTAATCCAGAACAACAAACCGATCCGGCCCGCACTTTTGGCGTTGCTTTGAAGGACGAACATGGCGTCGAACTTTGGACATCACATCCCAACACCAGTGTAGACGTGTCGGTCATGCCTATCAACGGCGCATATTTGCGTGAGCAACATCTACAGTCTTCATTTTTCGCAAGTGACCAATTTGTTGCCGACACGGCAAAAATGAAAGAGATTGGCGTTTCAATCGGCGATGACGTTTTTGTTCTGGGCTTTCCGATGGGAATATCCGATAAAATCGATAGAAATTATGTGATCGCACGACGTGGAAGCATCGCTAAAATTGACGATGTCGCAAGGGGTACTTTCTTGATCGACGCTCTCGTATTTCCGGGTAATAGTGGTGGCCCAGTAGTGCTAGCTACTAACGTCAACTTCCTTCAAGGTACGAAGCCCCAAGAGCGCGCTTACTTGATTGGTATGGTCAGGAGTTACCTGCCTTATCGAGATGTAGCGTTCAGCGGTCAGACCGGCGAGGCTAGATTGCTGTCTGAAGAGAACTCCGGATTGGCAGAGGTTATTCCCGTTGATTATTTAAACGAGACCATCAAGGCTGCTCAAGATGCCGAACAGAAGCGTGTCGTTCCTCCGGTTCATTGAATCCAATCAACCGCCCGCTAGCGGATGTCGGCGAGAGTCACGGAGGAAGTAAACGATGGCACGTTATCCGGTCCGCTTCAAACAAAGAGAACGTAACAGTTTAGTGAGAAGTAAAACTTTTTAACACTGGTATGACTGATCTTAAAACAGCACTTGTTCAAGCCGGTCTGGTTCGGCCAAAACCCCCTTCATATTACCAGGTTCGCTATTGCCGATGCGTATGCCCAGTTTTGTGCGGAACTAAAGAACCGAGAAATTCGCGACAATCACGGTCACGTCGTCACTGTATTAGAGCGAACTTTTCCAAAGCTCTTAGGCATGAAGCTGGCTGATCCTGAAACTGGTGAGCCGCTGCTTAATCAAAGTGGTCGCCCGGTAAAGGCGAAAGCATCCGTCGTGTTAGCGGCGCTCAATGATGGAACCTTCGATGCGAAAAACTATTACGTAGAGGCTGGTCGGCTTACTACGTTATTTTGGATTCCTGACGTAATCGAGAATTGTGACGGTATACATCCAAACGGACACGAGGTTGGCGGTCCCATACAATGGAGTACGCTGGCTTGGCATCCATAGCTTCCTCGATGATTGGCTATGTCATTCTCACAACTTTCGCGGTGGCGAACGTAAATGTATTCGCCCTGACTCGTCCCTGACGCATGGTCTCGTCGGACGCCATCGCTTTTTAATACACCCGTCACAATCCTGTGAAATCATTCCGGCATGACAAAGGCACTCCGAACTCACAAAATGTTATTGGCTGCCAATATCCCCGTTGAAGATTTCGCGACGCTCCTAGTAGTGTCGAAAGTCTGCCACGACGGTAGTATCGAAAACATAGTCGGCGATATCATCACTCAATGGAAGTCGAAACAATTCCCCGAGATGGTCGATGCGGGAAAACGATTAGCGGCTGAATGGCAGGGCGCATGATACTATCGCGCCACTGAGTGACGCTCCGTAGGCGTCGAAAGTCGGAACCCCGTGAACCCTAAGCGGGGTTCTTTTAATTTTGATGCGAATCGGTTTTCTGCACGCTTACGCCAGCCTCGGGACATTGACGCAGGTTACCATAAGGGTTATCTTTGCTGGGTGAGGCCCTCCATGGCCATCTTCAAACGACCCGCATTGTTCCTAGTGTTTGGTGCATTTATCGTCAACGCATCTTCAGCTCAGATGCCGTACTCTGGTAGCACCACCCGCAAGGCCGACGGGCAAATGACCACGACGCTTTTCTTCAAAGCGGAGTCTGGATTTGCGAAAGTTATCGCCGGCGCACCGTACTTTGCTGAAGAGTCTTCGTCGCAGACTCAAACACTTGGCGACGGAACGCACATTGTCCAAAACCAAAAGCTTAACAAGCGTTGGCGAGATTCCGCTGGGCGCACGCGCATCGAGCGTCCGGCGGTTAGAACCCGCGATGAATCAACCAACATGCCAATGATTGTCGAAATCAGCGACCCGGTTGCGGGATATAGCTATATCTTTGACAGTCAGAGCCGAGTCGCCCATCGAATGCCTCTGCGAAGTACGCCACCACCAAAGAATGACCCGAACCTTCCGTCAACAATCATCGTCAAGAGATTGCCTCCCGAGCAAGCCCAGGCCCAGCCTCAAACAGAAAGTGAGGATTTAGGCACGCAGAATATCGAGGGAGTTCTCGCAAATGGGACTAGGATGACGCGAACAATCCCGATAGGTTTTGCAGGGAATGATAAGCCAATTGTTACTGTGAACGAACTCTGGATGTCGCCAGACCTTCATCTCTCCGTTCTTATAAAGAATTCGGACCCGCGAACTGGAGAACAAATCACCCGCCTGACCAATATCAGTCGCGACGAACCAGACCCGAGTCTATTCCAACCGCCTCCCGGATATACCGTTGTCGATGAAAAAGGTGAATTCACGATGACGATGGTCTACAACCAATAAGCCCTGAGCAGCACCTCTACCCACGGCTCCGGCTCTGAGTGCCGTACTTGGTGTTGCTTCCATTCCTAAACGTTGTGGGCGTTTAGTATCTGGATTTTAGCAGGCGTCGGCGAAGCCATAGGAAGAGAACGAGGCAAAGTACTGCAGAGAAAACGCCGAATAACAGAACGTCGATACCTGCGAATTTCCGTGTCGGAACCCGATCTGTGCAGCTCTGACCCGTATCGTTCAGCAATGCGTCAGATGCTGGGTGTTTTCGCCGAACTCGACCGCAAGACAATCGTGCTAAAACTTCGCGCTGCTCGCAATCGCAGGAAGGCGCAGACAGGACGATGTGAAGGGCGGAAGCCGTTCGCCCATTACGAGGGTGAGAGTGAAATTCGCAATCGCATCTTGGAACTGCGCCGAAGCGGCGGGAACTACGAGAGCATCGCGAACCGTTTAAACGTGGACGGCATCAAGACGCGTTCGCTCGGCAAGTGGTACCCAGCGACAGTTCGCCGCATCGTTCTGGCAAGCAACATCGATTTGCAAGCGCAAACGCCGAGTCAGAATTGATTTCGCATCTGACCGCAACCAGAGACCGCGAAGCTGGGCATCGCATCAAGTGTCGTCCGCTATTTTCCTACTGAGATCGAAAAGCATTTTCATAGGAAAGTTTTTGAAAAAGCAGACCCGCCGGGGAGGGAGCCGCAAGGTCCCCCAGGCCTGGATGGTACCTTAGGGATGTTAGCGTGGCAGGAGGTCGATTTTTTCGTCCGAAGGACACAAAATTGTTCGGCGCATCTTTTCACTCACTTTGACCGGTTTATGTTTATAGTGCGTCGATGCCTTCTGTCGCTACGAACGTTCCGCTGCTTCTTACAATACCCGCGTTGTATTTGGGGTGGCGGTGGTTTGTGAGTTACCGAGGCGATAAATTCATTCGGTGCGCCAGCGTCACGCTTATGGTTCTTGTCGTGACATTTGCTGTTTTCAGAATTCCTAACGTGCCGAGCTGGGTCTCCGGGTCCTTGCTGTTTCTACTTGGCGTTTTGAGCTTTCTATCGATTGGTTTTTTGTTGCAGCAAGCATATCAGGCTCTACGCCACCGCAAGGCCCGCTAAGATCTAAACAATATTTCTCATAGGAAGTTTTGGAAAAAGCAGACCCCGCTGGTAGGCCAGAGGGCTATTGCCCCATACGCCACTTCTTTATTTTCAAATGAACGCCTGGCTGCAGCTCGATTCTTCGTCCGCACGGATGAAACTATTTCCTAAGAAAATGCGCATTTGCCCATGCAAGATCAGCCCTTCTGTTGCGCGTGCGTTTTGGAATGTTTGCCTAAGCGATAAATCAGAAACCACAGACCGGCAACCATAAGTAAACCAAAAGCGGCACCAGCCATTGATTCGAAATTGCGCTGTCTGGTCAGAACCACAATTTCTATCAGTCCGGCAGCACTAAATATGATCGCAACTCCCCGTAGTTTCTTGAGGGCTAAGCGCAAGCGGTCCGGGCTGCTGGGCGGCATCTGTCCCTTGCGAAACGCTCGCCAAAGGACAAAGCAGTTCGAAAGGAGGAGCACCGGGAAAATTGTAACGGCGGCCGGATAGACAGTTACCACATGGTAGGTGGTTAGCGCGGCGAAGGCTACAAGGACCAGCACATTATAAATTAATAAGCGACCGATAATGTTCGGATACCGTTTTTGTTCGATCATTGCGCTGTCTTGAGACTCTGGATGGAAGTATATCCCGTGAGTAGAGACCGGGCGATTTATTAACTGCTGCCAGTAGAGCCCTAAGTACCTCGTCAGCATCGTGCTACCACCCACAGAAACTTAGATAACGTCCTTACTCAACAAAATTCACCGAGACCCTCCGCAACGACGGTCCGGTACGGGCAAGACACATCTAGCGCTGGCGCGCGCCGGTGGGGGCCGCCCACTTTTTATAAGAGGAAGAAATGGAGCGCACAATTATTCGCGGTACGACTCTTCCTCAAGGAAAAGGCTTTCGCTTGAACGATCCGCCTCTCAACATCAGGCGATTTTCTCGATCAGTTAAAGGATAAAGTTGAAGCGCATTTAATAAACTCGTGTGATATGATTCTTCGGGGATTTGATGTTTCCGCGAGTCGAAAATGCTCCTCCTGTTTGTCATCCCGAAACGCCACGTGGTTAGGCGAAGAAGTCGTATTTTGTCCAATAATTGTTGCAATACGTCGGCCCGCGATGCCGTGGGAGAAAGTTTGAGGTACTGGAATTGAGAGTTACCAGAATCCTTGGAATTGCGGCCGTGATCAGCAGCCTTGTGCTTGGTGGTTGTGTCGGCAAGAAGAAAATGGCCACGGCAGCCACGCAGGTTGGACCAGCAGCGAACGATTCGGTTGCCCCAGATAAAGTACTCTATGAGCGATCTGTACAGGATATGAACAAAGGCCATTATGAAGTGGCGCGTCTTTCCTTGCAGGCGCTGATCAACACTTACCCTGACAGCGAGTATCTAGCGGACGCCAAGCTGGCCATTGCCGATTCGTATTATAAAGAGGGCGGTACCTCGGGTATGACCCAAGCTATCAATGAATATAAGGATTACATCACTTTTTTCCCCTTCCTTGATCAGGCTGCTTATGCGCAGATGCAGGTTGGCATGGCGCATTACAAGCGCGTGGAAAAACCGGACCGCGATCGCAGTGAGGCCGAGTCCGCCGAACAGGAATTTCAGATTTTCCTGCAGAAGTATCCGCAGAGCCCGCTGGTGCCGCAGGTGCAGCAACAGCTTCGCAACGTCCAGGAGATTCTGGCTGACGGCGACTTCCGCATCGCGCAGTATTACAACACCAAGGGTTCTTACCGCGCGGCGGCCGGGCGTCTACTCGACGTAGTTGCTCGGTATCCGCTTTACAGCAAATCAGACCAGGCATCTTTCATGCTGGCGAACATCTACCAGAGAAATGAAAAGACCCAATACGCCGGCGCTTTCTATGCCAGGATCGTGAGGGACTATCCGCTTTCTCCCTTGGTGCCTCAGGCAAAACAGCAACTTCAGAAGCTAGGCGTTCCCGTACCACAAGCTGATCCTGTCGCGCTCGCGCGCATGCAGCAGGAGCAACAAATGCCGCATCCACGGGAGGGGCTACTCCATCGCCTCGAAGGTCCACTGGAGGGCAAGCCGGACATGTCTGCCGCAGCTCGCGTAGGACAACCGCAGATGGCCCCGCCGGATGAATCATCTGAGATGGAGACCTTGGTCCGCACCGCGAACCTCAGTGTTTCGGGTGGCGTAGCGACCGGTGGGTCCTCCGGTGCCACTTCTACGGGTTCCACGGGAACGACTGGATCCGAATCGTCAAGCAGCTCCGGCGAAACCGGTGGCGCCGCGACTAGTACTCCGCCAAACGCGGCAGCTGTGCAACTGATCACGCCGGGAACGCAGCCTACGCCTGGTCCGGCAGCCACAACTTCGCCCGCTCCGGGAGCACCTCCAGCCGCAGTGCCTCGTCGAGCGACCGGCGCGGACCAGCCCGCCTCCAGCAGCAGCGGGGCGTCGGCAACGCCATCCAGCACCGCCGATCCGAATGCCGTGCAAACGCAACCCTGCACGCCTGCAGCTTCCGGTACCGCTGCGAGCAGCAGCCAGCAGAGCTCATCGACCGACGGAAAAACGCCTCCTCCTCCTTGCAAACAGGACACTTCCAAGGAGTCCTCAAGCAAGAAAAAGAAGGGCATCAAGAAAATCATTCCCTGGGGATAGGTTTTGGTAGCAGGCAGCGCAAGCGAATTATGGGTCTTCCTGATGGTGTTGCAGTGTTCTTGTGTGCAGCATTCAGGCAGCGGCAGTCGCGAGCGGTCTCTCCGCGATTTTGTTGAAACGCCACAGGATGATACGTACGTGCGGCGGCTTGATCTTCAAATCCTCCGCAACTTGCACGCTGTTCCTGCCCAGTCGATATGACTGGAACCTTCATTCGCCTTTGCCTTGACTCATGTCCAGGTACCCTGCAGCTTCTGATATTCCGCAATGATGCTGGCCTCATGCCGTCGGTAGTTATTGTCGGCAAACGGAGTACATCGTTTCGCGAGAAAGGATAAAAGCGAAGCCCCTATGCTGAATGATCGGTCCTAGCAAGTTTAACGGTTTGTTTGGCGAGATAAGATAGAACCCCGTGCGCTTAACGTTAGGGGATTCTCGTCGGCTTCAAAGTGATCGTTGCAGAGTCACCCGGTTTAATTGTCACGTGTTGGGCGCTATTCTCATTTTGGTTGGCAAAATCGAGAGAGAAATAGGTCTGTTGCGGATCGGGTGTCACGGCGAATAGCAGGTAATCCCCAGAGAGTATTCCGGGGAAATTGAACCCTCCTTGTGCATCAGTTCTAGCCGACGCTTCCCTCGTGTAGCGCATCAAGTGGCGCAATTCGTGTCTTTCAGGAATAGCAACCACGACCAGCCCTTTCACGGGTTTGTCGTTTTCTAAAACTTGGCCGTGGAGCGAAGATGGTTTCGCCAGGATAATGAGGCAATCGCTGAACGCGGACTTCGCACTTACGGTGATCGGAGCATATGTATAGTCAACTCCTGCACAAGTAAAATTGCCAATCACCTCTGATGCCGAATTCTGTCCGCCCAACTCCGTAATGTAGGGGCCGACCGGAACGTTCTTGATATCGAAATCTCCATTCTGACTGACCCCTCCGGTCGGAGCCTCGGTCGGAAACATATCCCGCCGACCCAAGGGAAGCAAAACGACCTGCACTCTGCTGTCGGGCGAGTTGGCGGTGGCATTCATCATAACCCTTCCACGAACTTCGCCTGGAGACTCAATCACAAGATCGACCTTCACATCGGCGTCAGTGACCTGGACGGACGCGAATCCAGCGCCAGCCGGTTTAAACTCCATTGAGCCTTTTGCACCATTAAGGAAAGTTGTTCCGGAAAGAATGTACTCGCCCGGTGGTACACCTGAGATCATGTACCGTCCGCCTGGGAACAATAGCGGCTGCCCTACCGATCCGATTGGTGAAATGATGCGGCTTGAACTACGGCGCAGCCCGATATCCATGTTGTTGGTGGCACTATCACTGATTACCATGCCACTGACGGTATAAGTCTGTAATCGCGCTTTAAGAGCAAGCTGAACATGAGCTTCCGAACCAGCCGTCACCTGTATGAGTTGAGCTTCGTCGAGCGAAGCGCCGCCTGAATAAACATCGCTGTAAGTGACACCCTCAGGTCTGTAGCGACCACCTACTTGTCTGTCGCCACCGGCGTGAACGTAATAGGAGCCTGATTCCAGGGCAGAAAGCCGAAAGTTGCCGAGATCGTCTGTTAGCTCTGTCTCTGTCGCTTCCAGGGTTTCCTGTCCCCCGGGCCGAAAGAAGGGATGTAATGCACTTACGGGCACACCTCTCACGGGCTCACCATCTTCGTCAAGTACCGTGCCCGAGATCACGCCTGCCAATTCGAGGGATACATCAATAGATGAAAGTTCTTGCCCAGCCTTTACGGTCAGAGAGTTCGCCTCGCCATCCTGTCCTGGGTCGTCATATGAGGCCGTAATGAAACCGTGGCGCTCAACTTGTAGGTCATAGTCTCCTGGCGGCAGATCAGAGAAGTGATACGCACCGGTGTCATCAGTTTTGGTTAGGTACCTGGCTTGATTTTCTGTCTTGAGGCTAACGATAGCGCGAGCAATCGGTTCGGCGGAGTTTGCTTTGTAAACGTGACCGGAGATTTGAGCTGTTTTTCCCTGGGGGTGTTCGTCATTTTGTCGCGTTTCGGTAGTTGCTGTCTGAGTACCACGGGCGAACCGCTCTTTCGGCTCAGACGTACTTCTGACATTGCTTGAGAACAAGCACATCGCGACGAGAGCACAAATTCGAGCCGCTGTCATTAGCCACGTAAGAAGAGCCTGTAAATTATATCACTTGATAATGATTGTGAAGCATAAGAAATTGGCGGCATCTGCTACTGTCCAAAATTGACAGACTGGTCCGGGTTCTTGCGGAGGTCCTGAAAAGCGGGCGTAACCTTTTTCGGCTACGTGCTGAATAATGGATGACGCACTATGGATGATGCGGAGCTACTTCAAAGGTCGACCGTCGGTGACGAATCGGCATTTGAAGTTCTGTATCAACGTCATCGTGATGCCGTTTATCGGTTCGCATACGTCATGACCAAGTCCGAGGCTGACGCCGAAGAGGTTGTTCAGGATTCTTTCCTCATTCTGAACAAGATAGCTTTGAAGTTTGATCCAAAGCGCTCGGGTCTTCGCACTTGGCTACTCGGCATCACCAGAAATGTTTGCTATCGACGCACGCGCGGCGGGGCGTCTGAAAACGAGGTACGTCGTGATGCACCGGTTCCGGGCCTAGACGTGGAGGCGACTCTTATTGAAAACGAAGCTGCAACGGTCATACGCAAGGCGGTGATGGCATTGCCGACCGCTCAGCGAGAAGCCATCGTATTGTTCGAGTTTGAAGGATTGAGTCTTGCGGAAACCGCCGAAGTCCTTGGAATCGAAGCCAATGCCGTAAAGGCAAGATTGCATCGTGGGAGACAGATTTTGAGAGATAACAAAGGTCTGAAGATGTTGCTTGCACGGAACCGAACATGAACGATGAAAGTCGCGATCCGGAACTACAGCAGTTATCGCGCCATTGGCAGATACCGCCTCCATCGCGCGACCTTGACGATGTCGTGATGAGCGCTTACCGTCGACGGTTTGTTGTACGTCGGCGAATTCTGCGCTTCTGGATGCCCGTTCTGGTCGGGGTATTTGTCTTCGCGACGGCTATTTTTGTCTTCATTCGTTCAAGAGCGTTCCAATCACCGGAGCTTCAGCACACCTACACTATTGTTAGTCAACCGAAACTCATAGTTGTGAGTCAGGGAGAACGCCCATGAAATCTCTATGCGCAGTTCTTTTTCTCATCGGGGCGCCAGTCTCAGCACAAACTCGAAGCGATTGGTTTTTTACGTTGGGTAATGGCGCGGAAGTGTACTACCAAGTTTGGAGCGGTATTGAGTTGCAACGTGGGGTGCAAGCGTTCAGCGACGTACACTTAGCCGATAACGTCGTCGAACGAACATTGCGCGATCTCAACGGAACACCTCTGCTCGGATTCGACATTCACTTTGACCAAGTGCCGGGTTCGAATGACTTCGACATTTCTTTCTCAGCCGTCCCTGACCTTCCGTTCTTCTCCCGAGCGCCAGAGCCTCGACGAGTTCATAACGCAGATCGCGTTCTTCTTGACGTTCTTCAGGAGGTCGGCACCGGCAAGAAGGTATTCGATACCTTCGAAGTTGTTGTAGATGACACACCGCATGCCGAATTGCCGCTGCCGACCCACAACGTGCCTGACATGATTCCGGCGAAGACAACTCTCCGTTTGAGTCACCCGCGGCTCGCTTACGATGCTTACGAGCCATTGCCCATGGCGCAGCAAGAATCGGTCTCTTCGAGCCAACAAGTTTCGATTGAAGCGCCGATGTTGGGTCGCTTCACGCTATCGTCCGAACCTGGACCGGGCTACCGTCTCGAAGCAATTGCCGAAGACAACGAGGTGCGTTTTGATAGTGGCAATGACCTATTCTCGATTTCATGCGACGCCCCCGTTGTGGATCGCCCTGGCGCTTGGTATTTGTGGGTCAAGTTCGAGCCACTTACAACTATGCCTACCGTCAAAACCATGCCATCCCATGACGGTCCGCCACCTCTGGACCTTACGCTTAGTCCAACGAAACTTGCCGACGGAGTACCTGCGAGCCTCGTGCAGATTCAGAACATTTCTAGCAAGAATGTACTCGCTTACACCATTCGCGTAACAGGGGTCAATCCGAGTACAGGAAAGCCACGCCCAGGACGGACACACGCAGTTTTAAGAATGCGAACCGACGGCACGCTCAACTTACTATTTCCAGGACAAATCGCCGCTGACAAGGTTCAGGGCAGTAATTCAGCAGCCAGCGTTGATCTCGTGGTATTCGACGACGGGTCTGGGTGGGGCCCGATGACTTCCGATGCAGCGAAGCACCAATGGAAAGCGATACAACAATCCTTACGATACGCGCAGGGCATGAAGGAATAGAATCGCGCTGCCCCTCGCGGACGGGAAGTATCCACTCGGATCGCCAGCCGACCCGCCAGCACAACCGCCACGGTAGCGCCATTTGAGATAAGCGCAAACTGGGTTCCGGCCTTCCCAAAGTTATAATATGGGTACATGCTGATACCAGCCGATTGGTCCGATCAATTTAGGCTGTTTGTGGAAGAACGCCAGCGCAACCCAAACGCGGAACGAAATGTGAAAAATAATTCTTTGCGTCGTTACGGGTTTCTAGCAACCGTGGCGGCGACAATTGTATCGATGCCGCTCGTGCTTCACGGTCAAGTCCCCGCCCCACCGGCCTTCGATGTGGCGTCGATCCGTGAGGACACTGGTTCGTTTCGCGCTGCGAGTCGACTGACGATTTCGGGGACGCTCGTCTCGATGGAAGGCTACAACATTCGTTGGCTCGTGGAAGAAGCTTACAACCTGAAGGGTTATCAACTTTCATTTGCGGCTCTGCGGCACCGCGACGACATAGATGACGTGTTTTATGACGTCGTAGCCCGAGCGCCGGGCGAAGGCGTCCTAACCAAGGAACAGTTCCGCGAAATGTTAAGGACGCTGTTGTTGGAGCGCTTCAAGCTTTCTCTTCACCACGAAACGAAGAAAACGCCCGTTTACGCGCTGACCCTTGCTGACAACGGAGCCAAACTGAAGACTAATACCACCGTCGAAAAATGTTTCATGCGCGGCTTTCCGGCGGAGGGCGGACAGGGCTACTCCTTCGTGGGCTGCGACATAGGCGATCTGGTGCGAATTCTTTCCGATGGCGTCGTTGATCGGCCGGTCTTGGACCGAACCGGCCTCGTAGGGACCTTCGATTTCAAATTTGTTGCCATGCCCTACATCAGGAGTGCTCACCCGGGCGACATTAGCCCTTTCACCGCCATTCGAGAGTTAGGTCTGAAGCTGGAAAAGCAGCAGGCTCCCATCGAAATGGTCGTGGTCGATCATGTCGAAAAACTCAGTGCGAACTAGCATGAACCGCGATGGTTCGGCCCAAGGGTTGCCACGCGTCGGCTCTGCGAAAAGTCGAAGTTCACATCGACCAGCGATGAACTTGCCGCAGCCAACCCCATGCGTCTTCCCCAACTGTCGAGAACTCGGTTTTCATCAGCACCACATCACCTATCAGCCAGAGGTCACGAAAGACCTATGTGTGCGGCATCACGAAGAAATCACAATTCTGAACGGTCAGCAAGCGCGGAAGTATCGACGCCCGCTTTCAAACAAGCAACGATGGTGGATTTGGTATCAATGGACTGCTGGAAAGTTGAAAGCGCGTCGCACGGCGAAAGCCCTTGAGTATCTTGAAGACTGGCGGTCAAGAGATTAAGGCCTTCTGCGTCGCATGTTTTCGGGAGCAGCCTTCTCGTCACCGGAAGGGTATTCCACAACCCGCGCCGCATTGCTTGGCCCCAATGGGAAGACATCGAGAGAGGTCAGACAGAAAATGTTCGTAGAATTTGATCCTGAAATCCCTCCCGGCCGCGACCATCCCTGGACCGTGGCAGAAGCAAATCCTGAATCAAGATACTGTGATTTCAAAGCTCACCCAGAGCAAATTCCGTCGGTTCTGGAGGACTTCAAACCTTGGAGTCACTACCCAGCAATTACACGATTTTACGATTTGCTGACCTGGGTCAATGGAAGTGCTTCAATCTTCGAGTCGAATGATTGCGGATTGTGTCCGCCGAAGCGAGATGATGCAGCTCCGGATATCATCAGGGCCACCTTCGATTCCGATCCTATTGTCGTGCATGGTAGATTGACGATTATTTTTCGAGATTTGAACTGGAACGCTTTCCCGCCCAGCATTGCCGCGCTTAAAAAGAATCTTCAACGGTGTTTGCAAGCGAGCGTGGGGAACATTCCAGCAGTGGTTAAGATGGAGAGTGGAAACACCATTTCACCGCCATCAACAAAGAAGGATGCGCCGTCTACCTTCGCTTTTGGGCATGGGGAGACGATGAGGTCATGGCGATGAGCCATCTGGGTGTCGTGTTCAATGCTGTAGACAGTTGCTTGTGATGGATTTCACAAAATATCAAGAGCCAAGCAAAGAATAATTAGGCTGAGTGTTCTGAGTATTTCGTTACAAGAAGGCGTTTTGCAGGAAAACGATTGCACTGAGGACAACCGACGAAAGCAGTCCCATAACAACGAATGCACAAAAGGATCGGCGCTTACTTACGCCAGCCAACTGGCGGAAAGCTCGCCGACGCTCCTCGGAAAAGCAAAACATGTAGATGAACATGGACATATTGAACAATCAAATGAGATGGTCACGTGTTTTCGCAGTTCTGGTGCTGGCGGCATCAGTCGGGGCTGCCGCGCAAACGAAACAGCCTCAGCCAAGCCTGAAAGATACCTTGGAATGGATACAGAACACCCTCGATGACAACGGTAATGAATACATAAACGACGAAGTGCGGTCCGTCCGTCTTACCAGTTTCTCCGAATGCCAGGTTCACTTCACTTACACGAAGACAAGAAACGGGAGAAACACCCGTATGGATGAGTCTTTCAGCCTTGCAGACATCGACCCTGGTTATGTCCTCTTTCATCAGTTTCCGAAAAACCACGTTCGAGAGGGCTTTGGTATTTTCACCGCAGGGGTCCAAAACGACGCCAAGAAAATAAACCTGCAGACGTCATGGGGTGATGCCGATTCCACGGAGAATGGAATCGTATTCGAGATGCAGGCCGATTATGGTGTCCGTTTCACAAAGGCTTTCAAGCACGCCGTCAATCTTTGCGGCGGGAAGTCTTCGATATTAGCTTTCGACCCGCAGCCTGCACGACAACCTGCTGCAACTGCAGAGCAACCTGCGCCGGGTGCAACCTTCGGTACACCGACTCCGCTGAAGGCTTTCGCACAACCAAAGCAATCGTCGGCAAAAGCGAGTTTGACGCCATCTCGAAAAGACATTCCGACGATAGGTGTTTCTTGACGCGTTGGCGTTCATGCTGTGTTACAACGAGTTCAACTCGCAATAGCTGAGACGAATTCAAAGCCGGCATCGCTTTGAATTCTATTTGCCGCAATCCGACGGAGATCCTCCCGCGAACTGGAATTCGAGGGTTGTTGGAGTAGGGCAACGCTACGGGTACCATTGCCCTAGCCTTATGGGACGCGAAGCAAGGATTTATATCGTCTCGGCCGGCGGACTTGAACCGGACTTACGTAGTCATTTCCTGCGCAAAACGAAACGCCGGGTCGCTCTGCGGAACCAATCGGGAAGCATGACCCAAACGGACCATAGCACGGCAAGGAAAAAGACGAGGACGAGGGGTCGTATAGGAACGTGGGTATGTGTTGCAAGGTCTTGGAGGAAGTCGAGAAGGATGAAGAAAGAAGCATAAGCCAATGAGACCCCAGACGATAGTAGGAAGAGAAGCCCGAAGAGCCTCCGCCATTGGGGAATCTTTGGTTGCGGCGAGGAGAGGTCACGGTTTCCGCAATGAGAGCAAGCTTCAGCGAACCTCGAGTTCACGTGAAGTCTTGGACAGAGTTTTACGTCATAGCTTCGACCGCAGAAATTACAGAATCGCGGTTCACCGGGGGTGGTTCGGCCGCACGAGTAGCAATATTTCATGTGGTTTCAGATAAAAATGGCTTCCGATCACCATCTGAGGGACGAAGCCACACGGGGCCAAAGAAGCCATGAGCGTTGATGGACTCGATGGTCGTGAACCAGAAAATCTTTGTAGTTGAAGCTCTTACTATCTTCCGGATCCAGAACAGTCTTCGTTCGGAACTGGCGATTATGACCACTCGAAAGCGAGCCTGTGCGAACTGGTGCCAAGAATCGCCAGACAAGGCAAATTGAAGATAGTTTCGGATCTTTTCCTTCCACGCCGTGAGGCGCTCATGTCCAAGGTCAATCTCGAGGAACGCAGCGACAGGGCCTGAGAGCGTTTTGAGCTCGACATAGCCGTCCGGGATAAGGCGCAACCCGGGAGCAAGCGGCTCATAGAAGCCGATCCAGCGCTGGAAGTAGACCCCAGGAATCGATACATCACTATACTTCAGCGCACAGTAAATTTGATTTATGGTGAGTTGGTGTGAGACGAAGAAATCGGCTACGAGCACCTCGTCTTTCCGGCGCCGCGGCCCCCGACCGGGCACGCCGACCAAGTCCGCACCCTTTGTCGATAGAGAATAGAGAGCTTTTCTCCCTGCCGAGGTTGCACCGAGAAAAAATCGTCGTAGCAGTCCCGCGCGCGTGAGGGCAAGAAGCCGGGCATTCACGCGAGTGGTTGAGCCGAACCCGGCAACGATCTTGGCTTGCTCGCGATTAACGACGCGCATGACTGCAATCTCCTGAAGCAGGAGGCGGTCGCGTCCCTGTATCACGACTCCGCGATAGTTATTCCCACTCATGGAGTACATCATCGGTACCGCGCTGCGAGATATCCTGTCGTTTTGCAATGTCACGCTCGATATGAGCGCGCACGCGAGCACGCTGATACCGAGACCGATTGAGAAGATCGGTGTAGTCAACAACAGGATCGTGCACGGTGGGCACCCGAACCTCAACCCAATGTTCCGGACCGCTTTTCACAATACAGTGCCGCTGCGGCAGATTCCTTAGGCGTTCCGCGAGCGATTTGCGGCTATCGAGTGCTTGCGCGACGTAGCCGGCATCGGCGCTCGAAAGCTGAAAAGAGATCTGGGTACCAACGGAGAGCAGGGCCGCGCGCACCTCCGCAGGGTACTGGTCCAGGAACTGGTTGGCCGAGACGATCGAGACACCAAACTTACGGGCTTCAGAGAGCACGTTCTCGATGCCGCTCCTGAAAGCGATCAGATTCTGAATCTCGTCGCAGTAGATCGTATAAAGCGACCTTTTTTCGCGGGTGAATATTGCGTTCTTGAGGATAGTGAAGATAAGGCTTGCCAACGTCTGTGCCTGTTCTCCCAACCGGCCCTTTTCGAGGTTGATAATTACCCAATGTCCTTTATCCATCGCTTCCTTAACCGAGAATGTCGAGCGTTGCTGGCCGACGATGTGTCGGAAATGCGGATCGGCTGTGAACGCGGATGTCTTGTTCAGAATCGGCTCCCGCATCGTGGCTCGCATGGCCTCGCTCGCTTCGTTATAGCGAAGCTCGAAGTACTGTCGGATTTCAGGATTGGGTACATGCTTCAGACAGCCAGCCCGGAAGCCGCTGTGCGTTAGGAACGGCGCAAGTTCGATGAGGGTGAGCCCATTTGCTGACAGGACATAGAGTGCATTTCGAAGAAGTTCATCGGTGCGTGCGCCAAAATGGTCGAGATGCCAGCGTTGCTTAAGGAGCTCGGCAAACTCTGCTATGCGGACGAAATCTAGGGACTCTTGCTCCAACGGATTGAGACCCACCGAAAACTCCGGGTCTGCAGGGGCAATAACAACCAACTTGTCGCTCAGGTGACGGCGTAGCCGACGTTCGCGTGCGTTAATTGCCCGCAGCAGAAATGGCGTCGCATCACCGTGGAGGTCAAAGTAGACGAACCCACGGTCGCTTTCGATGTCCTGCGTGCTCAAATACCTCAAAAGAGAGCTCTTCCCGCTCCCCGATTTCCCGAGGACTGCCAGGTGCGTCGTTCGCTGCGTATTGCTAAGCGCAACATGGCGACGCGTGACTTGATCGTCGACGACGCGCAAACCTAAATCGAGACTCCCAGACTTATCGCGCGCTTCGTACCTCCACGAGCGGAGGTAATTGCTGATCGTTGCAATGAGTTGTTTGAAGAAATTGGCCATATCATTTTTGGCTCCGTAAGGAACCGCAATCCCACCGCCAAGAACCGAACGACGCGAGAAATAGGAGCCGCGCCGAAACCTGGAAGGCTCTTGAGCAAGGTGCAGGAATATTTCACGATATTAGGCGCAGCGGTATCCGCTACGGTAACGTCATCAGCAGGACGCTGGGTTCACCTGGCGAGGGTAATGCCAAGATAACTCTCGCGTTTAATGCTGAAAAGACGAGCGGAATTGCCAGCTTCGTCATCCTGTCATTCTGGCCTATCATCTCGCCTCCCGCATACAAGCCTACGAATCCCGTGACAAATCCACCCATCTTGTGCAGCTGAGTTCATGCAGTAGGATAGAGTCAAAGTCGATCAATCAGTGGGGCTCTCCACCTACGACAATTTGTGCACTCGTCTTCCATGAAGGAAAGGTGAACAAATGCGCGGCGAGAGGGCAAGCGCGCTGCACAAGGACGCTGGCGCAGTGTGAGCCTGAGGAGTTGGGATTTAGCGAGAGAACGCTCGCCGTTCCACACCGAATACCACTGCGATCATCACACCCATGACCTTGTTACAGATTCTCATTCAGACGGTAATCGACTGGGCCCGCGACATTCTCAAGGAAATATTGGGACGACGGATGGAAAAATGCCTGGGGGAGCATTTCAGACAGATTCGGCGGCGAGGCCGGCGGCCCCCAAAAAATGGCCGTCCTAGCAAAATAACAAGGGCAAACCGCAAACGAGAGCCCTCCTTGTCAACTGTTATTGAGTAGGTCCTTCCCTTCATCCCGACACTTCGAGGTCTTCAATCCGATCAACTGCCAGTGTCGTGATGTTTTCGTAGGCGGCAGCGGCAACCTCGTCACACGCAGCATGCTTAGGGCAGTTCGAATCAATCCGTTTTTACCGGTTCATTATGGGAAACCGGGATCATAAGAACGTAAGTGGGCTTGACAGATCTGAAGACCTGACTATAATGACTTGTAGATCGAAAGATCTACGGACTCTAACGCTTGAGGGCTCTGTAAAGAGCCCTCTTTGCTTTTTACATGGCCTGTGTGATTTCCTTCTTCCAACAAATGAAGTCCCGAATTTTCTGTATGTCAAAGATAAACAACCCTTTTACTTTCAGAGCATTAAGTTCGGTCGCCACTTTCCTGGCTGTTGCGAAAAGGTACGCCTTCTTGCCGTTAGAGAGAAGCTGGTCAAGAGGATCGGCAAAATCGCTGTCGCCACTCCAGAGGACAAAGCACTCGACACCCTGTTTCCCATAATCAAGCAGAATATCTCGTCCGATCTCCACATCGAAATTGCACTTGCGGTCCTCAAGGTGAAGCTGCCCCTGTTTGTTGAGTTCCTTCAACTGATTGTTCAGATATTCGATGGCCTCAAGCTTCAAGTTCTTGAGAAGTGGCCTGCGGATAAAGCTTTTCAGGATATCCGGAGAATCCGAGGGGATGCTCGATACATTGATCGGGAGCCGCATTATCTTCACTGGCTTTGTCTTCACCTCGTAGCCGAAATCTGTCACCTCTTTGATGAATTTCTCGGATTCTGCGTCCCCCGTCAGAGTGCCGTGGTAAAACTTGATGGAACCGATGGTATCGAAGGAGTCCAAAAACTGCTTCAATCTCTTAGGGTCAATATGCCACCCTAGTTTTTCTGACCACGGTCTGACATTTGCGTAATCAATATAAACATTCGTCGCTGCATTGAAGATCGTCTCAAGCTCCGCAATTCGGTCGGGATATTTCTCTGTAAGCTTCTTGATTCTGTCAGTTTTGGCTTTGAACATGAGGTGCTTTGATTATTGGACTTCGGTCGCGTTTCCACAAGAGGAGCATCATCTTGCCGCCCGCAGCAAATCCGCCCATCTTGCGCGGATGAGTCCATGTCGTACAATGGAGCGAAAGTCGATCAGCCAGCGCTAACCTCAGCAGTGAAATGCTTCAAAAGCTGTACCAAGATCGCATCCCAGGTTCGAGGAACGCCCCGAAAGGGGCGACCCTTTGGAGATTTTGGCCGTTCTGTGACTAGCTGAACGAAAAGTTTTGGCTCTACGACTACGTTCTTCCCACTTACTTTCAGGTTCGAGGTGAGCTCGCGGATCAAATCACGCTTTTCGGCAGGGTGAGCTGTCTTGTATAGAATTGACGCGGATTTTACGAGTTCGAGGAATTTTTCCAGGCGCGCCAAGCCTCGGCCGCCATTGCGCTC
Organism: uncultured Acidobacteriota bacterium; assembly: GCA_963703805.1. Taxonomy (GTDB): domain Bacteria; phylum Acidobacteriota; class Terriglobia; order Acidiferrales; family UBA7541; genus DASTCZ01. The sequence goes on from CAVPFO010000005.1 coordinate 380,759, forward strand.
CCATTCGATGATCTGGTCTTTGACTTCTCGTTCTTCGAGAAGGACCGCGTTCTTTCGATCGTCGAAAAGAGGTTTCTCCAAGACGCCATCAATCAGGGCATCGGTGAGCCGGTTCAACCGGGTGCGAATAGCATCGTGCCGAAGCCTCAAGCGTGCCAGCTCCTGCTCCCGCAGGTTGCCTTGCTGAAGACGGGTTTGATACACCCATTCTCGAAGGTAATCCAATTCTGAAGGGTCCAGCTCCAACCGGTCGAAAGAGGCGGTGAGCACCTCTTCGACGCTCTCCTCTCGAACCATCGTCGTGGGGCAAGCAGCCGTATGACAGCGGTAATAAACATGGCCTTTCTGCCGTTCTCCGATGACCGAGTATCCGCAACTCGCGCATCGCATCAATCGTCGAAAGGTAAAGTCATGTCGCGTCATGCGGTCAACCGTTTTTCCTTGCAGGATTCGCTGCACTCGCTCGAAGAGGGTCTTGTTGACCAGAGGCTGGTGCTGGCCGGGAAACAACTCGCCGGTTGTATTGATGCGCATCAGTCCGATGTAAAACGGGTTGTTTAGAATTGTGGATAGGCCATTGAGCGAGACGTTGCCTCCGCGCCGGTTGCGCAGGCCAAGCCGCTGCAGTTCTTCAAGTAACCGGTGCAGCGAGTATCTGCCGGTGCCATATAGTTCAAAGGCTTTGGCGACGAGCGGAGCCATCGCTGGGTTGGGTTCCTTAGGCTTGCCTTTGCCGCAGTCGAGATAGCCTACGGGCGCGGGAATCGGGAAGAGACCCTGTTTTAGCCGTCCATAGAATCCCTTCTTTGTTTCCTCGCGCAGGTTACGAATATAGTCTGCAGCCACCACTGCTTGAATATCAGCGGAGAGCCGTCCGCCCCGTGTGTGGAGATCGAGGCTCTCGTTTGCAAAATGCACCTCGATACCGGCGTCGATCATTTCACCCAGGTCCGCCCAGTCTTTGAGGTTTCGCGCGCTGCGGTCGATCTTGTGGATGATTAGGCCCTGCGCCTTCTCCTGGCGGAGCAGCTTGAGCATATGCGTAAAGATCGGGCGACCTCGCTTGGCTGCGCTCTCGCGCTCTTCGAACCACTCTTTGATCTTCAGTCCGAACCTTTGGGCATACCTCTGAATCGCGTCCTGCTGTTCCTGCAGGGACACTCCTCGCTCGCCTTGCCTCGCCGTCGAAACACGAGTGTAGGCGAAATACAGTCTTTCCATGAATTCGGTAATCAATAGTTTTGGGGGAATCGACCTTTAACTTCATCCTATGACAGCTGTCGGCGAACGTCAAAAACCGCTAGGTTTTCTCGCGTTCGAGTCGCTCGCAAATGCGCCATGCGATGGCAGCATAATTGTGCAGCGTCTCCTCGACCTCTTTCAGTTGATCTTCGGAAAGGCTGGGATACAGGTCTCGGATCGTAACTTTCCTGTTCTCGCTGCTGCGCACTATGGGAGAGGAGTGATCCATGTTTAGCCACCAATTCTAAGAGGGTGAAACGGTCCTGGAAAGACATGCGGACTTGCCTGGTCGCTCAAGTCCACCTGTCTTTTGCGATCTGCCGCGATCAATACACTGACACAGTGGCCGACTTCTGAGCCACACCAGCACATTGTCACAACGAAAAAACGGAGACTACGGCAATTCGTAAGGCGTAGGAGGAGATGACCATGCAGAGATTTTTAGTAGTGAGCTACGACGACGATCAGCAGCAATGGTTTTGGGATTACGTCGTGGCAAAGACGGCAGCAGATGCAGTAGCCCATGTTTGCGAACGGCGCCCTTACGTCATCGCCGCGGATGCTGCCACCTTGTCGCAGGTGCAGAGAATCGCTTGCGACCTGGCAAGCCGCCCTATCGATCGAATCATTCACCAGTTCGACTGCGACACCGAGTAGTCGCACCCCAACACGGAACCGGCGGAAAACTACAACGCGGGTGAAATCGGCTCAGAGAATCTCGTGCCACAACTGCGAGGAAAGATGGACGGATGTTTACAAGCTCGCGGCCGTGGCGGACTCAAATTCCGGAGCGACACTCGTGTCAATTTTAAATTCCGGCAGAATAACTCAAGTAATTTCTCCCCTCAGGATTTCTTCCCGCCAATCGTAGTTCTGACCTCGTACCTGTAAGCCCCCTCAGTCTCTCTCAACGCCCGATTCCACAGCAGTCAACGCACTACCAGCCGCGGTGTGTCTACACGCAGTCACTCAACAGCAAGGAGACAGGCGCAATGGCTAAGAGACAGAAGCACGTCTTCGACACCGGAGAGGTTCCACACCTGTGGGCTCACCGCACGCAAGACTGTGCTCGGAACAAGCAAGGCAATCTGTACTTCTTAGGTGACACCATCTACAGCTACGGCTCGCATTTCCCCATCGCTCGTCATGTGGCGAACGGTGCCGGCAAACGAGCCGTCCTCTTCACCACGGCCCGCTACAGCGTTACCACGTCGGGCCATTGTTCTGCCGTTCGTGCGGCGATTCCCTCGGGCATCCCCGTCTTCAATGTTCCCAACGTATGTCAGGGGCGGTACAGCGGGAATGAGCTAACGGCGGACGATCACGCAGGCAACCTGGCCGAGTATGCGGAGCGGGTAGATACCGAAGTTACAGCCAGTGCCCGTGCCCACTCTTCCTGGAAGAAAGAGCATTCCCACCAACGGGCGGAATCTCTGCGGGCGGAGGTGATCGCCTATGCGGAATTATTCTCTCTGCCCGTTCCGAACTTTCCCGAAGTCCCGGCACTGGACTCCGACACACTGACCACCATCCGCAAGCGAGAAGCGAAGCGAGCGGCGGAGAAGGCGGAGCAAACCAAACGCGAGCGGGCAGCAGCGATCGCCCGTCAGGAAGAACTAATCACCCAATGGAAGGTTGGGCAGTACTCCGGTCGTCTTTACGACGTTCCTGCCATGCTGCGCATCGAGAGGGATGAACTGGTGACTAGCCGGGGAGCGCGTTTCCCTATCTCCCACGCCAAGCGAGCCCTGGTTTTTGTCAGGAAAGTCCGCGAATCCGGGCAAGCCTATGTTCGCAATGGACAAACCATCCACCTCGGGCCGTACGCCATTGACCGCATAGAGCCTGACGGAACGGCCAAGGCGGGCTGCCATGTCGTCTCTTGGGAAGAAATAGAGCGCATAGCACCAGCTCTCGATTCCGTTTCCACTATCGCAGTTAACCACACCTTGGAGGTGCAGTCGTGAGAATGGTGAAACGCAAGAAGGAACTATTTCGGCTGTATCAGCGCGAGCGGGCCAGAGGCTTTCAGGCCAAGTGGGCTCTGTCCAATGCCCGCACTCGCATCCAATGGGACAAACACGAAGTAGCCGAGTATTCCAGCGGGGAGCCGATTGATCCGAAACGTGGCCATGTGCGGCTCAGCGTGGTGCCAGACGAAACGTGTCGCCTCGAAGATTTGGAAGGTGACACCTTCAACCCCAAAGCTAACCCCGACATCCCCGCGTCAAGGCTGGAACGCGAGCGCAAGGAGTTCATAGAGAAAGTCAACGCGAATGGGGTGTGGGGCATCATCGGCGAATACTTTGACGGGGAGACGTGGCGACACGTCGATTCCTGTTGCGGGTTCGTCGGCGATGATTGGAAAAACTCTGGCTACGACACCGACATCATGAGGGCGACATTGGATGCAGCAAAAGATGCCCGTGTGTGCCGTTGGTGTGGTCGGCCAATAGTCACAGAGACGAAACACGGGATAGAGAGGAGCGAATAATGATTCACAAAACGAACACGCACATCTACACACCCCGGCTCAAAGATACCGGCGAGCGGTTGCGGCTGATGCTCAATGACGTGGATTGGGCCGTTGCGAACCGCTACCGTGGCACGCTCCGGGTCAGAGGGGTGGTCACGGATCAGAGCACGGGCAAACGCTACCGAATCAAAGGCGCGCCTTGCGGCCTCCAGTGCCGCTGCGATGCTACTGCGAAGAAAATCTAACGTTCATTACTTCAGAGTTGATGGAGGAATACAACACATGTCGAAGCAAAAAGGACCGAGCTTGCATATTTCAATTACGGAACGCGAACACGCAACGATTCTTGCGGCTCTGAGGCTCTGGCAAGAGGCTGATGAACACAATAGAGGCGATCTACGCGACATCGCGGAGACGTCTGGAGTTCCTCTTAGCAACAAAGAAATCGACGCTGTGTGAGCGAATCAATTGCACGGCGACTCGGGAGGTTTGAACCATGGCAAAGAAACCAAAAGCAAAACTGGATGGGATTCTTATCGAGGTCAATAGCGGTTTGGTCTCTCACGTTGAAGTAGACGGCCAACCGCCCAGTGCCTACTACCTTATTGATTGGGACTGTTTATTAGGTGACGGTGATACCTGTGAAATGTGGGAGAGACTGAACGAAGAAGTACGGGACTTTGTTCGCGATCGCTACCCCACAGAGTTCGCGACAATTCAAGAGAGGCTCCGGGAGGAAGCATAAATCCCAGAAAGGAATCTCGTTCACCAAGTGCGGAGCATTCTCCGCACTTTTTTTAGCCCACACCGGACAATGTTGGGGCCGCAACTATATGAAAGCGCTAGCGTTAACTTGACATATGGAGAAGGGTATGCTTTAGTATGGCCGGTTCTTCCTTCCCAATTGCGCCCAGCCGGAGAGAATACCTCTAAGGTATTCCGGGACTTGCCGCTGCCGGCAAGTCTGCCCGTCTTTAGTTTTGGTTAGGCATCGTTTAGCCTGCAGTACAGTAGTCGCTCCGTTTCTATCCTTCCTTTTTTTCCATGAACTCACGGCGTCTCGAAAACTATCTCAAAGCATACCGTAAGAAAACTGGCCTCACCCAACGCGAGGTGTCCTTTCTGCTTGGCTGGAAAGCAGGTGAGCAACTCTCACGCTACGAGAGGCGCCACCGCCTTCCCCCACTTCGCACCGCGCTCGCCTGCGAGGCGATTTTCAGAATTCCCGTTGCAGAACTTTTTTCGGGAGTCCGCCAGTCTGTTGATCGGGATATCACAGCGAGAATCGGAAAGCTCGGCGCGGATCTTCAAAAAGAGAATGGCCGAGGAAGACAATTGCGGCTCGCCACGAGAAAGTTGACCTGGCTGTCCAAAAATCACGGTCGCGCATTTTCTTCCAAGGCCTAATCCATGCCAAAACTCGTTCAACCAAGAATACTTGCTCTGAATGTCCATCCGCAGAGCTTCGGCTTCGTGGTTTTTGAAGGACCGACAAGGCTCCTGGACTGGGGAGCAAAGAGTGCCCGCGGAAACAATCGCGCCATAGGACTGCCTTTAGGCCCCAAAGTTGCCAAGTTGATTGTCGAATACGCGCCCACGATAATCGTTTTCAGACGGCCAAACACCAAGGAATCAAGGGGAAGCGTCGACAAGATCACACGGCACATCCGGATTCACAAGGTTCGGATCAAGATGCTCTCTCCAGAAGCGGTGAAACGAATCTTCCCCGGCCATAACGATAACAAGGATCAAATTGCCTCAGCCATCGCTGAGCAGTTCCCCGAACTTTTTTCGATTCTGCCTCCCAAGCGGAGGCTCTGGCAAAGCGAGGACTACCGGATGACGATCTTTGACGCTGCCGCGGTTGGCATCGCGTATTTCGCTCATCGGGCCGCAGCGGCTCCTTCGTAGTCAATAGGCTCTACATAAGCCTTTCCAACGGCCCCCGGGGTGAATCCGCAACTGCGGTTCTATGCCCCAGAACATACGGGGCCGTTGGAAGGGCTTATGCCTTTCGATTCGCACTTTGAAAACGAGGAGAAAAGTCAAATGGAGCAAGGTCAACTGCTTGCACACTGTGGAAGCAACAAGCTAACTCGTGAACAATTGAGATTAATTCCGACTCCCGAGGGAACTCTCAGCCACCACCCACTCGCCCACCATCTCATTGTCGAAGCCCTGCTCGAAACGCTAGCGTTTCGGCATATCTCCGTCGTCCGAGACGAGTATGCTGTTTCTCAAGATGGTATGAAGATGTTTGGGGTCGTCGACTTAGAAACCGCATTTGAAGGATGCCGCTTTTCGATCGGCATTCGGAATGCAAACGATAAATCTATGCGTCTTGCGATGACGGTCGGCTATCGCGTCTTCGTCTGCGACAACATGGCGTTTCAAGGAGATTTTTCTCCAGTGCTCGCCAAGCATACGAAACACTTCAGCCTCATCGATGCATTGTCGGTTGGCGTGGATCGTATACAGCGCAGCTTCGAACCGATGCGGCGGCAGATCGGCATCTGGCGGGAGAGTCTTATCGCAGACGAAAGCGCAAAGCTCATCATCTATAAAGCGTTTGTCGAAGGCGAACTTGAAGCTCCCAAGCATCTCACGCGACTTGTCCACGACCTTTACTTCAACCCGCAAATCGAGGATTTCGCACCCAGGACACAATGGAGTCTAACAAACGCCTTCACATCCGCCTTCAAGGAACTTGATCCAATTCCGCAATTCAGGGCAACCGCGAAACTGGCACCATTCCTTGAGGCAAACCACAACTCGCAGATGTAGCCATCCGCAAAGACAAGCCATTTCAGGCTTGTCTTTTTTTCATCCTCTTGCCGAAAACTTGATTAGAAAACAGTTGATCGTTCAACCTGTTAGAGATAGGCGCCTCACGGCTTTGCGTTTAAGGGTGTCGTCGGGGTTGAGGTACTGAAGCGTGGTGTCGAGGTCGGAGTGTCCCATGAGGTGCTGGACGGTGACGATGTCGCAGCCTTTTTCGAGGAGGCGTGTTGCGTAGGTATGCCGGAATTTGTGCAGAGTAGCGTGCTGGACGCCAGCACCTTTCGCGACCGCCTTGAGTCTTCGCAGCAAGTGCGTCTCTCTGCCGCCCCTTGCGCTGGGAAAGACCCGTTCGGATTTGTGGGAGAGTTGTTTCAGGAGCACCACGAGGTCTGCAGGAATGGGGATCACGCGCTCTTCGTAGTCTTTGGGCGAGAAACCTTCCTTGCCCTCGCCGCTGACTCTGACCGTCTCCTTCTTGAGATCCACATCACACCAGTCGAGATGACAGAGCTCCTGCTCACGCATCCCAGTCAGGAGAAGGGTGGCAAACGCCGCTTTCTCAAAGCTGCCGCATTTCCTGAATAGCTGGTTGAGTTCGCCCTGGTTATACGTCGGGGGATTGCGCCTTGCTTTCTCCTTCTCGTCTTTCAAGAGCTTGAAACGCGCGCAGGGATTTTGCATGGGGATCACACGCTCGTTTATGAGGTAGTAGAAAAATGTGCGTAGAGTACTGACCTCGAAATTTATTGTGCGCGGTGCGATGGATCGACCAATCCGCTCGCTGGTCTCCTCACTCCGCCTGATCTTGTAGTCGTCTATGTCCGGGCGCGTGATTGCCTCTACGTACTTTTTCTTTTTTCCGAAGAGGCGTTCGAAGTGCTCCAGCACCGCTCTGTATCGGCGGACGGTGAGGGGCTTCGCAGGCGAGTGGGTTTTCACGTGTCCGAGGAACATCTCGATGGCGTTTTGGATCGGAGTTGCGGTGCCATCGTCTGGCAGCGGGGGAGGGGTCTTGCCTCCCGCGATGAGCTCGCCAACAAGTTCATGCTGCTTCCGCCGCTGCGCCTCAAGCGCCTCACTTGGCGTTAGCCCTGCCCGCTCTCGGCGACGCTTTTTTCCTTCCCACCATTCAAGGAAATAGTAGCCCTCCCGCTTATCCCACACGTACCTGTTGCCCACGTGATCGAGGGAGATGAATTTCCACACTCCGGGCGCGATTCGCACTTTCTTGATCACACGAATGCGCTTCTTTGCGGTTCCGGAGAGGCGTGCGTTGTAGGGAGCAGGCCGCTTGGAGCTTTCCTTCGAGTGCTGTTCCACTGGGGTCCTTGGTGTCTATTCTGTGCGTTTTACAGACACCAAGACAGTACCAGCATGCCAAAATGCTTGCAAGCCATGCCTAGGATAGAGATATGGCGGAGAGGGTGGGATTCGAACCCACGGTTGGGTTCCCCCAACACTCGCTTTCGAGGCGAGCTCTTTCGACCGCTCAGACACCTCTCCGCGGCGAGGAGCGTTCATTCTAATGGCGGTGACGCGCGGGTACAAGAGTATGCGGCGCGGATGGTAATGGCGGGGGGCATTGGCGCTGAGATCTAGCGTCAGCTTCGCTCGCTGGGCAGCGAAAAGCAGATCCCTCGCTTCGCTCGGGATGACATAAACGGGTTCCCGTGCGCGCCGGCCTGCGGGTGACCAGCGAAGCGCGGATGCGGCTGCTAGAATCTGGCGGGATCGAGACGAGGCAAATTGTGACTCGGCACACGGTAACGAAATGGCGCGATCAGTGGGCGCTCGTGACGGGGGCGAGCGCGGGGATCGGGCGCGCCATAGCGGTGGAGTTGGCGGCCAGCGGAACACATTTGGTGCTGGCGGCGCGGAGACGCAACCGGCTTGCCGAGCTAGCGACGCTCTTGGGGCAAAAACATAACATTCGAACAAAGGTGGTCGCCATCGATCTGGAAAAACCGGAAGCGCCAAACGAAATCTTTGCGTTCACGGAGGAAAAAGGCATTCCGATCGAGCTGCTGGTGAATAATGCGGGCTTCGGGGCCTACGGCGAGTTCCGGAAAATCGACATGCGCCGGCAGCTGGCGATGGTGCAGGTGAATGTGGCGGCGACGGTGCACCTGACGCACCTTTATCTGCAACCGATGGTTGAACGACAAAGTGGCGACGTGCTGATTTTATCTTCCGTGGCGGCATTCCAGGCCGTGCCCTACTTGTCCGTTTACGCGGCGACGAAAGCATTTGACCTGCTTTTCGCCGAAGGCCTGGCGGAAGAAACCGCTTCTTATGGGATCAACGTTTGTGCGCTGTGTCCCGGTTCGACGGAATCGGAGTTCGCTGACGTGGCGAAGTCTCCGAAGCGCGCATTCCGGCACGAGCAAACAGCGGAAGAGGTGGCGCACAAGGGGTTGCGCGCGCTCGAACAAGGACGCAGCTCCGTGATTTCGGGGCTGAGGAATTATTTCGCCACCCAAAGTGAGCGTCTGGCGCCGCGACGAACGGTGGCACGGACGGTGGCGAAGATGTATCGGCCAAGACCTGGCGAGGGCGGGTAAAAACCCTATCCGATCGCGTTGTCCCACACCGAAGTAAAAACAATCATACCGAAGCTATGGCGCGATCGAGGAGCTCGATCACGTGGAAGACTTCTTGGCCCGTGTCGTGTATGCCGGCGCCGGCGCGAAGTTGGAGCATGCAGCCCGGATTTGCGGTGGCGATCACCGGGGCATTCGTGCTTTTTGCGTAGCGCATCTTGATTTCGAGCAAATCGAGCGAGGCTTTCGTTTCGGTGACGTTGTACACGCCGGCCGAGCCGCAGCATTGATCCGACAGTGGCATCTCGATTAGTTCCACGCCCGGAATGGCGCGCAGAAGCTTGCGCGGAGCTTCCGCGATTTTCTGGCCGTGCAGCAGATGGCAGGAATCCTGATAGGTGACGCGAAGCGGAAGGCGTTGCAGCGGCGAGGTGAGGCCGATTGCGGCGAGGAATTCCGTTACATCTTTCATTTTGTTCTGGAAGGTTTCGGCTTGCGCCTGTTCGGGTGCGCCCGCAGGAAAAAGTTGTGCATACTCTTTGAGCGTTGAGCCGCAGCCGGCGGCATTCGTGAGGATGGCGTCAAAAGGCTCGGCGAGGAATGCCGCCATGTTTGCGCGAGCAAGATCGCGTGCGACACCGCGCACTCCGGCATGAACAGCCAGCGCGCCGCAGCAGAGTTGCCCAAGGGGCACGACGACTTCACAGCCATTGGCCTGGAGGACGCGAATCGTCGCATCGTTCAATTCGGCGAAACTGACCTGCGCGATGCAGCCGGCAAAAAACGCTACTCGGGCGCGGCGGAGTCCGTGGGCGGGAAATGTCTTACCGAGACGCGAGAAGAAGAACTCACTGCTCGCGCGCGGCATCAAGCGATCGGCATCGGCAAGGCCGAGCAAGCGAAGCACGCCGGTGGCACGCGCAAGCCGTTGCAAGCCAGACCGCTGGTAGAAGCGTGCGACGCGGCCCGCAATGGCGATACGCGAAGGATACGGGAGAAGCTTTCGATAAACGAAATTGCGCGCAAGCCGAGAGAAAAATGGGCGGCGGTAATTTTCCGCGATTTGGCCGCGCGCGGATTCGATCAGCTTGCCGTATTCGACTCCCGAAGGACACGCGGTCTCGCAGGCGCGGCAATCGAGGCAAGTGTCCATGTGGTGCACGAACGAGTCACCGAGCGCGAGACGTCCCTGATCCACAAGCTGCATCTGGCGAATGCGGCCGCGCGGCGAATCGGCTTCGAGGCCCCACAGGCGATACGTGGGGCAATGATTCAGGCAGAGGCCGCAGTGGACGCAGCGGGCGTAGTCGTCGTAACTGGGTTTGTCCGGGCCACGAAAGCCGCCGGCCGCGCCGGGATCGTGTAGAGGCTTTCTCCACGCGCTCAAATCCCTCCCGCGAATCGGCCGGGACTCAAGACCCCGGCGGGATCGAAGACCTTTTTCACGCGCGACATCAGCTCGAAATCGTCGCGGCGCGGTCCCCAAACTGAAATGCGCTGCTTGAGGGTCACGGGAGCGGATTCGATGCGAGCGCCGGCGCCGAGTTCGGTAGCGGCGAGGAAGATTTCCTCGGCGGCGCGACCGAGCTGGCTCATCGACGCATCATCGGTGCTAACGGGCAGAAGCGCCGCATAGGTGAGTCCGTAGGGACGTACCACCACGGCGTGCGGGACTTCGCAGCGTTGCGCGATTGTGTGGATGCGTTCGACGAGCGCGGGCATGGCGGCGGGTAGCGTGGCGACGCGAAAAAGCGTCGCTGCGGGGCTCGATTGCCGCGCGATCCGAGGAAATTCGAAGAGCGCGCTGATGAGCGACGACGATGACGCGGCAGAAGGCGCACCCTCGCGTATTGCAAAATCGGCCGCTTTGCATTGCGCGGCCAACAACTGCAAATCGCGAGCGTGACGCGCAACGACGCTTTCGTATCCCGCAGCGGTAACCACTACCGACCATTGCTCTGTTGATAGATTGACGCCTGCAAGCAGCTTCCCAGCTTCCGGCGAAACCAGCTCAAGGATCTGCGGGCTTAGCGGCGAAGCAACGATCGCGCCGCAAAAAGCATGCGCGCCCGCGTACGATGCAAATTCCGCGACGAAAACCGCAGAGGCAGGCGGCAGCGGAAAAGTCTTGAAGTTTACGCGTGTGATTACGGCAAGCGTGCCGAGCGAACCGATCAGCGCTTTGTGAAGATCGTAACCGGTCACGTTTTTTACGACGCGGCCGCCGCTCTTGGATGGAATCCCTTCGCCGGTGACAAATTCCATCCCCAGAACAAAATCGCGCGGTCCGCCATATGCCTGGCGCAGCGGGCTTGCCGAATCGGCCGCCAGAATGCCGCCGATCGTAGCGCGGTCCGCAAAGGGCGGGGCAAGCGGCAGGAATTGTTTTTCCGCGGCGAGAGTCTCGGAAAGCGCGCGATAGGAGATTCCCGGCTCGACGCCCAGCGTCAAATCACGCGGATCGTAGGCCAGTACGCGACTCATGCGCGATACGTCGAGCGCGAGATCGTAGCGCGCGGGTGGAGCGCCGATGTGTAGCTTGGTACGTCCGCCGCATGGAATCACGGCGAGCTTTTCCGGCGTGGCGAAGCGAAGGACCTCGGAAATTTCTGGCGCATCGGCCGGCTGGACAACAGCGGAAGGCCGAAGGCCATCCACTTCGTAGAGCGAGAGAAGATCGGCGCCGGCGTCCGAAGGCAGGATCGAGAACCGCTGCGAGAGCCTATCCGCGACGGACGTGGCTGCGCCGCTCATGCGGCGGCGCCGGGCATCACACGGATTTCGCCGCAGCTTTTGCCGAGCGGAAAGAGCTTGCCGGGGTTGAGGCGCCCTTCCGGATTGAACGCGAGACGCATGCGGCGCATCAGGTCGAGATCGGCTTCGGAAAACATCAGCGGCATCAGCTCGTTTTTTTCCATGCCGACGCCGTGCTCGCCGGTGAGCGCGCCGCCCGATTCCACACAGTGGCGCATGATTTCGCCTGAGGCGGCCACCGCACGTTCGAATTGGGCTTGGTCGCGTTGGTCGAAGAGAATGATGGGGTGAAGGTTGCCGTCGCCCGCGTGGAAAATATTGCCGATCTGAAAGCTGTACTTCTCGCCGATTTCCTGGATGCGTTTAAGCGCCGCGGGAAGTTTGGTGCGCGGGATCACGCCATCCTGCACGTAATAGCTGGGCGAAAGACGGCCGACCGCGCCAAACGCGTTCTTGCGGCCCTTCCAAAGCAGATCGCGCTCGTGGGCATCGCGCGCCAAGCGCACTTCTCTGGCGTGATGCAAGTTGCAAATCTCGATCACTTGGGCGGCCTGCGTTTCCACCGCTTCGGCGAGACCTTCGATTTCAATCAGCAGGACCGCGGCGCTATCGCGCGGGAATCCGGCGTGGACGAAATCCTCGATGGCGCGCAGCGTCCAGCCGTCCAGCATTTCGCAGGCGGCGGGAGTGATCGCGCGCGCGGTGAGGTCGGCAACGGTTTCGGGAGCGTCGTCAATCACATCAAACACCGCCAATAGCGTCTTGATGGCTTCGGGCTTGGGCGAAAGTTTGACGGTGATTTCCGTGATGAGAGCGAAGGTGCCTTCGGAGCCGACAAAAAGTCCGGTGAGATCGTAGCCGGGGGTTTCCGCGGTCTTGCCGCCAACGCGAAAGACTTCGCCATCCGGAAGCACGAGTTCAAGGCCAGTGACGTGATTCGTGGTCACGCCGTATGCGAGCGTGTGCGGACCGCCGGCATTTTCCGATACGTTACCGCCGATGGTGCAGGATTTCTGGCTCGAGGGATCGGGCGCATAGTAGAGACCGAGATGATCGACGGCACGCGAGAGATCGAGATTGACGACGCCGGGCTCGACGACGGCGCGGCGATTCTCGGCATCGATTTCCAAAATGCGGTTCATGCGCGAGAAAACGACGAGAATTCCGCCTTCGCGCGTCAATGCGCCGCCGGAAAGTCCGGTGCCGGCCCCGCGGCCTACCAACGGAACTCTATATTTCGCACTGAGGCGGGCGATCCCGACGACGTGGTCGCGCGAACGCGGAAACACAACGCAATCGGGCTGCGCCTGCTCGACCGAGCCGTCATATTCGTAGAGCATTAAGTCTTCGGAAGCGGAGAGCACGGCATCGCGGCCCAGCAACGCGGTCAGCTCGTGGATTAGCGCAGCGTTCATCGTGAATTACGCAAATTGGCAGGCGCAAATCCACTATAGTCGGCGCTGCGGCGCGGCGTCAACGCATGCCTGCTATTGTCGTGACGGGAGATTGTTAGCTGGGAACCGATCACGTTGGCAATTCGATTAACTCATAGATTAAGCTTATGCTATACGATCAAAGCGCTTTGCGCCCAATCGTGATCTCGTGACGGAAGTAAACAATGCAGGTATTCCTCAATACAACGTCGTGAAGGCCGTGTGGAACCCGGTAGCTCCGTTTCACCGCTATATTTCGAATAATGTTTGTCAATCCTCTTCGTGTAATTAGGAGACACAATGTTGAAGAAACTTGTTATTGCTCTATTTGCGACAGCCATCCTTCTTGCTTTGCTGGCAACTCTACATGTATATGTCGTTCGAAAAGGGGCGGGGGGAACTTTGTTTTGGAGCTCTGACGAGGCTTTGCTGTTCGTCACAGTAATGAATTCCGGCAAACGATTCAATTCTCTTTCATATGTTACGAACGTGGGTCGCGAAATGCTCGGAGCCGCCGCATTGCCCGATGACAAGAATTGCTCCATTGTCGTGTTGCGAGTCACACGGGACAAAAGCGAGAAGTATGAGAACGGAGATCGTTGCTTGACGACGTTTACTTTATATCGAGGTAGCATTTACTCGGGCGATGATGAAGGGCTTTGGAGATGGTCGGATACAAGATTCGTGCGTCTAACTGAAGAGGAACGAAACCAAATTGATCTAACAAAAGCACCGCCGGGGCCTGATCTTGACGATGTTGATGGTTGGTCGGAGAGGTGCTGCGCGATGGGTCGGGGAAGGTTTCCCATGACCTTGGAGGGACAACCAATCATCCTGGCAACCAGTAGAAATCGGAGGGCGGTGGACAACGTATCTGTCGATCTTCAGCGCGCGGATAGTCCCCCGCAGAAGATTTGGAGTCTCCAAGAGTCACCTCGGACAGTGAGTAAATCTGCATATCGACAGATCTTTCCGGTTCGTGGATTGCACTTTTAAGTGCGGCCGCGGAAAATGTTGATCGCGGCGCTTGAGGGCCAGCGTCCGCCCAACGCGCTGAACCCTGACCTGGCCGGCCGGTAGAGTTGGCGCGATATCGCTCTGAGGAGGCTTTTTGTGGCTTTAATCACTCGCAATCATGCCAAGTTAACCGCGGAGGGAGCCCGGGCAGTGCTCGCCGCCGCGGAAAAACGCGCGGTGGAGATCAAAGTTCCCATGAACATCGCTGTGGTGGACGACGGCGGATATTTGCTGGCGTTCCTGCGGATGGATGGCGCAAAGCTTTCTTCCGTGCAGATCGCCATCGTCAAGGCGCACTCCTCGGCGATTCGCCGCAAGCCCACGGGACCCTCACTGACCGATGCGAAGCCGAATCACATGCTTTCCATGGCGCTCGCGGTGGGCAGCGGCGCGAAGCAAACGCCGATTCGCGGCGGCGTGCCGCTGCTGGTTGGCGAAGAAGTAGTGGGCGCAATCGGCGCGAGCAACGGCACGGAAGACGAAGATGTGGACGTGGCGAGCGCTGGTGCTGCGGCGCTTGCAGCGCGTAAGCTGGAGATCTTGTGGCCGCCCCGCTCGATCTGAAAGCCACCGCGCGGCAAATCTTTGCGGAAACACTCGCCGGAATTGACATCGCCGAAACGATCCGCCGCAAGTTGGCTCGGGACGGCCCGTGCATCTGTTGCAACGGCGCCCTGATCGACCTTTCTCGCTACAAAAGAATCTGCGCTGTGGCGATGGGCAAAGCGTCCGTGGCGATGGTGAATGGCCTGACGAATTTGCTCGCGCCCGATTTCGAGTTGGGTGGAATCCTTGTTGCGCCCGCGCCGACGACCCCTGACGCAGCGCCGCAAACCACCCGTCTCCCCAATGGATTTGAACTGTTTCTTGCCGGGCATCCGGTCCCGACAGAACAAAGCTTCGCTGCGGCGCGCGCGATTCTCCACCTCCTTTCGCGTTGCGACGAAAACACGCTCGTATTCTTCCTAATCTCTGGCGGCGGTTCGGCACTGGTGGAACTGCCGCTCGATCCTGCCATTCGACTTTCGGACGTGCAAACGTTGAATCAGTTGCTCGTGGGATGTGGCGCGCCGGTCGAGGCCATCAATTGCGTCCGCAAGCACCTGAGCGCGATCAAAGGCGGACGGCTGGCCGCAGCCGCAGGCGCCGCCATGAAAATCACGCTGGGCATCACGGACGTCCCCGCGGGGCGCGAGTCGGCGCTGGCCTCGGGGCCGACGCTTCCCGATCCGACTACCGTCGAGGATGCTTGCAAAGTGATCTCGCACTACGGCTTGCTGCCAAGACTGCCTGCTTCCATTCGGGCGAAATTCGAGCATCGTGCAGGCCTTGTCGAGACTCCGAAGGCGGGCGACCCAGCTTTTCAACATGCGCATTTTGAACTTTTGTTGGGAATGCACGATCTGTTTCATCACACGCACATCGCCGCGGAAGGCGCAGGATTTATCTGTATTTGCGACGACACCACCGATGATTGGCCGCTCGATCGCGCGCGCGAATATCTCTTCGCGCAACTCGAGGAGGTGCATGCAGAGAATCCACATCGTGCGGTGGCGATCATCTCCGACGGCGAAGTCAGTTCGCCGGTACGCGGCAACGGCGTTGGTGGGCGCAACTCGGCGTTTGTGCTGGAGTGTGTCGAGCGGCTGGCCGGACAAAATATCGCGGTGTTGAGCGTTGGCACGGACGGAATTGACGGCGTCAGCCCCGCAGCGGGTGCGGTGGCGGATGGCTCAACACTCGAACGGGCGCGCGCCCTCGGGCTCGATCCGCGCGAATTCGCCGCCCGCAGCGATTCGTATACGTTTTTTCAAGCGCTCGGCGATACTGTGGTTACGGGCCCTACGGGGAATAATCTACGAGACTTGCGCCTGCTGCTTTCCGCCCCGCGCCACTGAGGAGCGGCACAGCAGCAGATCCCTCGCAAAAATCGCTCGGGATGACCGGAAGCTGCTTCGCGACGGTGAGGGCGGTGACCGGCGGCGATTCAATCGTGGCGGAGCGCCACGATAGGATCGACTCTCGCAGCGCGGCGCGCGGGAATCCAGCAGGCAAGAGCGGAAACGCCCGTCAAAACCAGAGTCACTCCGGCAAACGTCAGTGGATCGTCCGGCCCCACTCCAAAGAGCAAACTCGCGATGAAACGCGAAAACGCGAAAGCGGCGGCGAGGCCCAGCCCAACGCCAATCGCGGTGAGACGCATTCCCTGCCCGAGGACCAAACGCAGCACATCGCTGCGTTTCGCGCCGAGCGCCATGCGGATGCCGATCTCGCGCGTTCGCTGCGTGGCCCAATAAGAAATCACGCCGAAGATGCCGGCGGCACTCAGCAGCAGCGCCAGTCCCGCGAAAATGGAAAGTAGGATAGTGCGAAAGCGTTGCGGGGAGATGGAGGTCGAAAGGCGCTGCTCCATGGTGAGCAACTCGGACACAGGCTCGTTGGAGTCCACACCAGCGATGGCCCCACGCAGCGCGCCCGCGATCGTAACCGGGTCGCCGACGGAACGGACGATGAGATAAGCGCCCAAGGGCGGTTCTTGCTGCAGCGGGGCGTAAAGCTCCTCTGATGGCTCGGCCGCAGGACTGAAGTGACGCGTATCGCCGGCGACGCCGACGACCTCACTCCATTCCGGATTCGGCAACGATGAGGATACATTGACGTGCTTTCCGAGCGGATTCTCACCGGGCCAATAGGCTTTGGCCAGGGACTCACTGACGACCACGACCTTTGGCGCGCCGCTGCGGTCGGCGTCCGTGAAGGCGCGGCCAGCGAGCATCGGAATGCCCATCGCACGAAAATAGTCCGAGCTGACCGCATTGTACAACGCAAGCTGCGCATCTCCGGTAGCGCGGGCGGGATTTTTCTCTTTCACGTCGAACTGGAATGCGGCGGAGACGGCGCCGCTCAGCGGCAGGTCGCTCGCGAAGGACGCATCGCGCACTCCCGGAAGTGCGGCGGTATGTCGCAGCGCTTCCGCGTAAAATTGCGCTCTCCTTTCCGGTTGGCGATAGAGGCCTTCGCCCAGGCTGATCCGAGAGGTGAGCACGCGTTCGACGTGGAAGCCGGGATTCACGGCAGAGAGCCGGGAGAAGCTCTTTAAGACCAGACCGGCACCGATTAGTAGCGTGAGCGCTAGCGCGACTTCCGAGATGGCGAGTACGGAACGCGCGCGTCCAAGTAGGCCTCGGTCGGCGGATAATCCTGTTCCCGCTTCCTTCAAGGATTGATTTAAATCCAAGCGAAAGGAATGGAACGCCGGAAACAATCCGAAGAGAATGCCGCTGGCTAGGGATATGCCGAGCGTAAAGGCAAGCACGCGGCCGTCGAGTTGAATCTGCCCTGCGAGCAGCATGTTGGGCGGAATCAGGATTCGCAACGTGCGGAGGCTCCACTCCGCGAGAGAGAGGCCGGCCGCCGCGGCCAGCACCGCCAGCAGAATACTTTCGGTGAGATTCTGCCGGATCAGGCGCGCGCGCCCAGCGCCCAGCGCCGCGCGAAGGGCAATTTCCTTCTGGCGCAAAACGGCTCGCGTGAGCAGAAGGTTCGCTACGTCCGCGCAGGCGATCAGGAGCACCAGCGCGACCGCTCCGAGCAGCAGCATCAGCACAGGACGAAAGCTACTGAGAAGCGCTGCGTCTATGCGCGTTACGTGAACGGACGCGCGGGCATCCTGCAAATTTCCGGGCGGCTGTGCGGCGGCAGGGATCACCTCGTCCTGCGCTTGCGACAAGCTCACGCCTGGGCGCAACCGCGCGACGATCGTTGAATAGATTGCAGCGGTGGTGACGACGCCATCTTTATCTGGACTCCACGGCAACGGCAGCGGCAACCAGATCTGCGTGCGGCCGGGAAAACGGAAGCCGCCGGGCATGACGCCAACAACCGTGAGCGGCTTGGCGTTCACGGTGATGGTCCGGCCGATTACGTCCTGGGGCGCACCGAATCTGCTACACAGTTCGCTACTCAAGATCGCCACTTGATCGCGGCCGGCGATGCTTTCTTCCGGCAGAAAGGCGCGGCCCAAAGGAGCGATACCAATCGCGGGGAAAAAACCATCGCTGACCTCGACGGCTTTTACGCGTTCAGGATGATCCGCACCGGCCAGATTCACCTCGCCTCCCACGTAGATGGCTGTTCTCTCAAACGAACGATTTTGGCTGAGCCAATCGGCCGGTTCCATATGCGCGCGCATATGCGGCTCATTGCGAAATGGGCTGGTTCCGCGCACGAACACGAGACGTTCAGGATGCGGATATGGCAGAGGGCGCAGCAAGACGGCGCTTACGACGCTGAAGATCGCGGTGTTGGCCCCGATGCCGAGGGCGAGCGTGAGTATGGCGACGGCGCTGAAGCCGGGGCTGCGGCGCAAGGCCCTGGCTGCGTAACGAAGGTCCTGCCAAACGCTTTCGAGCAAGTGTTCCCACCCTGCGGCGCGGATGTGTTCCTTCGCGGCCTCGGCGCTGCCCAATTCGCGGCGAGCCGCGCGCAATGCGGCTTCACTGGTATCTCCCGAGCGCATCTTTTCCTCGACCGATGCTTCGAGGTAACCGCGCAGTTCGTCATCTATCTCGCGGCCCTCCTGTTCCCGGCGGAAGAAGTTGCGGAGGCCATCGCGAATGTTTTTGAACAACGGCATCGTCTCACCGGCTTATGACGCTGCAAGAATGCGGTCGATCGCGGCGATTTGGCGGCTCCAATCGCGCCGATCGTCCTTTAAGCGGCGGCGTCCCGCAGCGGTCAAACAGTAGTATTTGGCGCGGCGATTATTCTCCGTGGCGCGCCATTCTTCATGAAGAAGACCCGCCCGCACCAATCGCCGCAGCGCCGGAAACAGCGAACCTGGATTCACGCGAAAAACGCCTTTGCTGATCTGCTCGATGCGCACGGTGATGCCGTAACCGTGCATGGGTTCAAGCGTCAGGGTCTTCAGGATAAGCATGTCAAGCGTGCCGGGAACCAATTCTTCTTCGTTGGGAAACATCGAGATGGGAGCTTCCTCTTGGCAATCTACGGCAAGGATATGCTATTCCCCTGGATTGTCAAGAGGAAGGAATGCGAAGGCTAGCGAGCGTCACCCGGGCGGCTTGCTGCTCCTTTGCAGGCGCGATACGACGGACTGCGCTAGCGCCAGCATGTCACCAGCAAAGGAACCGTTGCGAATCAGCGCTTGAATCGGCGCAATCGCCCCCGGATCGCCGCGCTCAGCCAGCGACTCAAGCGCAGCGGTGCGCACGCTCGGATATGGCTCGGCAATGTAAGCGATCAATTGGGCTTCCACATCTTTATCTTGCGGTCCGAGAGAACCGAGAGCCTCGATCGCCGCAGGTCGCGCATCAAGCGGCTTGCCGGGCGCAGACCATTCGAGGACCAGCGCGAGGGCGCGTTCATCGCCGAGATACCCCAAGCCGGCAAATGCGGCCTTACGGATCAACTCACGCGGTGACTCCACTTTGACCGCGCCGGTGAGCATGTCAAACGCGTTCGGCGCGCGCAAACGCGCCAGCGATTCGAGCGCAGCGGCGCGCACGCGAAATGACGAATCTTGTTCGTAGATGACTGTGAGGCGGGGGGCCAGTTCCGGTTCACTCTTGAAGCTGCCGAGTTGTGCGACGGCAGGTTCTCGAACCCACGGCTCACTCGCGCCCAGCGCCGCCACGATTTTTTGGGCGGCATCTTGCGTGCCGAGGCGGCCCAGAGCGCGAATCGCTTCCACACGAACGCCCCAGAAGGGGTCCTGCACGGCCGCCTGTCCGAGCGCCGCGGCGGCATTGTCATCGCCCTGCAGACCAGCCAGCGCCACGGCGGCATCCGCGCGATCGGGGGCGGTATCCGCGTGGCGTAACTGGTAGATCCATTCCGCCGAACTTTTGTCGAAGGCCACGGATTTCAAAATCTTGTTGCCTTTGTCAAAGAGCACCATCAGCGGCGGCTCGTCCGCGGCGAAAAGGAAGGTCTCATTCGCTTTCGAGACGCTTACCGTGCGGCTCGTTTTCCCGGAACTGGTGGTAATCTCAATTTCCACGGGGACATCGAAAAGATCGACGCGGTCTTCCAGCCGCTGTGTTTGCGATACGGTGACGTGCTCCTGCCGCGTGGCCGCTTCGTAGTTCGCGCGGATGCGAAAGCGTGGCGCGCCGGCGCCGTAAATCCATTGGTGCACGAACCGATCCACATTCACGTTGGTGGTCTTCTCGATGGCTTTCACCAAATCCGCGGTGACCACGTTTTGATTCCGGTTCGCCTCCAGATAAGCGTGTAGCGAACGAAAAAAGCCATCGTCGCCGAGCTGCTGGCGAAGCATCTGAATCACAAGGCCGGCCTTCTCGTAGGTGTTCCCCGAATATTCGAGCGAATCATCGAAATCGCGCGTACCAATCGGCTGGGTATAGAGGCGCGAGTTGCCCATCCAGGCGCGAGCGTCACGCCAACGCGTGTAAGCCGCTTCATCCGGGCCAAAATTGTGCTCCTCCCACCAGAATTCGGCGAAGGTGGCAAAGCCCTCGTTGAGCCAGAGATTCGACCAGTCTTTGCACGTCACCAGATCGCCGAACCATTGGTGAAACAACTCGTGCGAGATCAGAAAGTCCGAGCCTTCGTGCGTCTCGGCGGCCAGACGGCGGTCGAGCAAGCCATCCGTGGTGAGGGTGGTGGCGCTGGTGTTTTCCATGCCGCCCTCCACAAATTCGTCTACGGAGACCTGCGCATATTGGTCCCAGGGATAGGAGACGCCCAGGCGGTCCGAGAAAAACTCCAGCATTTGCTTGGTGCGGGCGAAGGTGGGCGCGATCGTGTCTTCCATGCCGCGCGGCACTTCGTAGGTCACCGGGATGTTATGCCAAGTCTCATGCGTCTCGCGAAATTGACCCGCGACCAGCGTGATCAAGTAGGTGGAAAGCGGCTGATCGAGCCGCCAGTGCCACGTTTTTTCACCGCCGCTTGCATCGGTCACGCTCAACAATTTGCCATTGGAGATGGTGATCCAATCCTTCGGGACTGTGGCGATCATCTCGGAGGTTGCGCGGTCGTTCGGATAATCGTAGATAGGAATGTAGTAGCGCGTGTCTTCGGCTTCCCCTTGCGTCCAGACTTCCGCGGGGCGATCCGGATAATTCTTGTCTGGAAGCACAAAGTAAATGCCCTTCTTCGGCTGCCCGGTATAGCGAATAGTGACTTCAAACTTTTCGCCGGCGTGGGTGGCGTGCGGGAGCAACACGAAGAGTTTTGTCGAGGCCGAATCGAATTTGGCTAGTTGACCGTTGAGCGTGACGCTTTTTATTTCGAGCGCCGCCGAATCGAACGCGAAACGCGTGAGGCCATCGCGCAACGCCACCAGGCTCTGCGTGGTCTCACCGAGAATGCGCCGGTCATCGAGTTGAAAATGCAGAGAGGTACGGACGTGCTGTAAATCGTAGTCGCGGGAGCGCGCGTAAGGCTCATCGGCGCGACCGATCGTGGCCGCGCCGAGCATCGAGCCCAGCAAAAGGGCGAGCGTGGCAAGCGCGCGTCTGGAAAGCGCACGAGGACGCGGCACAGGGACGGAGGAGCTTAGCGGCACGGGGAAGTCAGCTACCGCTTCGGCGCATTTCGCAGATAGCCGTCTTCTTTGTTGATCCAGTCCTGGCGTGGCGGTGTGAACACGTCCAGATCGTCGGTATCCTCGATGGCCTCGGCCGCGTGCGGCACGCCTGAAGGAATCAGGAGCACCTCCCCGGCGTTCAATACGAACTCGCTATCGTCAAACGTGAACTTGAGCGCCCCGGCCAGGATCATCGTGAATTGTTCGTTGACGTGCGAATGGCGCGGCACGATGGCGCCCTTCTTCAGATAGATGCGTGCAACCGTAGCGCTCTTGCTATTCAACATGCGGCGCGAGATGAGCGGATTGAGCTGCTCGTTTTCGACTTTCTCCCAAGCGATTTTCTGCGGCATTCCGGCTAGCCCCCGAAAGGAAATGGATGGTTACGTCCGAAAGGCATGGTCCAATGAAACGGCCGCGCCGTCAATGGTGGAAGGGGTTCTTGCCGAAGGAGATCCGTTTCCCTAAGATGCGCGTGCATGCGGTGGTTTCGCTACCTGGCGCTTGGAGTCTTTTTTCTGGACCTTCCGGTTCCGATTTACTGGTTCGTCCTGCACCCATTCCATGCCTTTTGGAAGGGACGCATTCGCGCTGCATTTTGGACGGCGGGTCTGGGAGCCTGGGCTATAGGCGGTATCTTCGTGGGCGGCTTCTGGCGCAAGCTGACGGCCCCGGGGGCGCCGACGATTCCAACCGTCTGTGCGGGCATTCTGTTGATCTCCGCGGACGTGATTCTTTTGCGCCGCGCGGGCCGCGAACTTGGGCACAGAACCCTGGTCGGCCATAGCGAGTTGACCGGCAAGCCTGAAATGATCAGCAACGGGCTTTATGCCTACGTTCGCCATCCTCGATACGCAGGAATGATCGCAGCAGTGGTTGGCGCATGTCTCCTGGCAGGCACACGATTCGCTGCCATCACGAGCGGCGTGTGGCTGGCTTTGGTGATGATCAGCATTTTGCTGGAAGAGCGCGAAATGCGCCGCCGGTTTGGACAAGCCTACGCGGATTATTGCCGGAGGGTTCCGCGGTTCTTGCCGCGGCGATCGACCGCTCGACGCGTCTAGCCAGCTTTGGCGATTGCGTTTGCCAAGCCTCGCCAGGAGTCCGCCAAAAAGCTTGCTCCACATCGCCGCGCCGGTGGTATATTCCGCGCAACGGACGGTTCCTTCCAGGAGGTTCTATGCGCAAGAGCCTAATGCTTCTGCCCGCGTTCCTGGTGTTGAGCGCGCCGGCTGCGGCGCAGCTTATGCACTTTGTGCCGGTGCAGGCCGGCACACCCGAGGGAAATGCCGTGCGTGAGATCAACGCAGCCACGGACCCCACGCAGAAGCTGGCGCTGATTGATAAGTTCCAAGCCGATCTGGGATCGGGGAACGATGCGATCCTCGCGAACGAGCTGTACATCACGTTTTACATGGATGCGAAAAATTACGATAAGGCCGCGGACTACGCCGAGAAGCAACTCACGGCCGATCCCCACAATTTCTATGCCGCCGACAGCCTTTTTCGGGCCGAAGACCAGCGCCACGATGCTGCCAAGCTGATTGAAGCCGGCGAGCGCGCAGGTGCGATCATCGCGGCGTACAAAGCGGAACCGCCGCCCGCCGGCGCCGATGCGGGCTGGGCTGCGCAACACCAGCAGGGTCTCGCCGACCAGCATGACGAAATCGATTACATTCAGCGCGCCATGTTGCAGGTGGTCTATCAGACGCAGGCGCCCGCCGAGAAGGCTGGACTGGCGGAGAGGTTTGTTGCGGCGTTTCCCGACTCGCCGTACGCGGCTTCCTCCGAAAGCCTCGCTGCGGGAATCTATTCGCAATTGCAGGACAATCCAAAAATGATCGCCGCCGCCGAAAAAACGCTCGCGATCGATCCGAACTCCGAGAGCATGCTAATTCTGCTTGCGGATTATTACAGCTCGAGCGGAAAGGAGCTGGATAAGGCCGACGAGCTTGCCAAGAAGGCGATTGCGACCTTGCCACAGGCCACGAAGCCCGCAGGCGTCAGCGATCCCGATTGGGCAAAGCAAACTCAACTGCAAATGGGACTGGCTTGGTCAGCGGAGGGACAAATCCTGGTGAACCGGCATAACCTTGATGGCGCCGTCGCCGCTTTCCAAAAGGCCAGCCCGCTACTCAAATCGGACCAAACGACCTATGCGCGAAATCTGTATCGCCTGGGTTACACATTGGCGCTGGAAAAAAAGATTCCGGAAGCGAAGGCGGCGTTGACCGAGGCGGCTTCGTTCAATACGCCTTACAAACAGTCGGCGTTGGATACACTGAGCAAATTGTCGGCGCCTCCGAAGCGAACTGCCGCGAAAAACGGAAATTGATTTGTGGACATCCGTTCATTCATTTGGATCGGGTACTTCCCCATGACGACCCCAGCAGGACGCGCATGAGCATAGACGTTCGAGGACTTGCGTCTATCGATAACCTACGCACCAAAGGCGTGAGTGCCGAAGGTGACGTATTACAGAATGAAGCGGCTCTACCTGCATGACCCGGACGGATATAATCTGTGCTTTTAATGGCCTGTAAAGTAGCCCAAGCGGGGGCATCCTGAGGCGAAATATGCGAATGGAGGAAGCAAAAATACTTAATTCTTCGATGCATACAGTATTCTGCCGATAGCCTCTGCGGCCGCATCTCATCATGATATTTCCCTAAGACTACGACCCAAGGCTTGGCGCGGTTTGTAAATCCGTTTGAATGCTTTAGAATCAGCAGTCTGACCGGGGATGGGACTGAAGATGCCATTTGAGGGGCAAGACCCTGTCGCGAGCGTGCCTACGCCGCCGACCCATCCAATTTCCGACCAGGAATCCCGCCACATCGCGCACTTCTATACCGACGATAGTTCTCTCTTGAAGACTTTAAGCAAGGCCATTGCTGCGGCGCTGGTTGCGGGCGGCGCTGGTATATGCGTTGGCACCCGGCGGCATCGAGATGAGCTGCTGGGTCAGTTGGAGGATCGCGGGCTGAATACCGGACGACTGATCCGGCAGGGCCGCCTCCTTTTGGCCGATGCCGCCGAAACGCTTTCTCGAATCGTGGTAGATGGCGCGCCCGATCGGGCACGGTTCATGGAAGTGGTCGGCGAGCTCATTCGTCGCGCGCGCTCCGCCGCAGACGATACGAATCCCAAGATTGCTGTGTTTGGTGAAATGGTCGCGCTACTCTGCGCGGACGGAAAACCGGAGCAAGCTATTCAGGTCGAACAATTTTGGAACGCATTGGCGCAGACAGAATCCTTTAGTTTGCAGTGTGCCTATCCGATCAGTAATTTTTCCAGTGCAGAACATAACGAGGATTTCCTGAAGATCTGCGGACAACATTCGCTGATCATTTCGAGCGATGGGCGAACGCAGTTAGGGCTCGATCTAGTGCAGGGGGCCGGAGCCGCCGAGAGCGAGTCTGCCATCCATCCTAGCGAAGAGTTACTTCACATGCTCGTGGGCGTCGTGCAGGACTATGCGATTCTGATGCTCGATCCTGAAGGGCGTGTGAGCACCTGGAATAGCGGGGCCGAGCGAATCAAGGGCTACCGGGCGTCGGAGATTATCGGCCGGCATTTTTCAACTTTTTACCCCGAAGAGGAATTGGCAAATGGAAAGCCGCGCCGGGCGCTGGAAGTGGCCGCGCGGGAAGGCCGTTACGAGGATGAAGGCTGGCGCGTGCGCAAGGACGGCTCGCGGTTTTGGGCGAGCGTGGTGATCACCGCCGTGCGGGATCGAGACGGCAAAATCCTGGGTTATGGAAAAGTAACGCGTGATTTCACCGAGCGAATGCGGATGCACGAAGCGCTGCGAAAAGAAATCGCCGAGAAAGTGGTGGCTCAGGAATCGCTGCGCGAGTCGGAACGTTCCTTGCGCCGCCTTTCGCAGCACTTATTGCGCACGCAGGATGAGGAACGCAAGCGCATCGGTCGGGATCTGCACGACAGTCTGGGCCAATACCTTTCCGTGCTAAAGATGAAGATGGAATCCATCGATACCGGAAAGTTCCTGGCCGGCGCGGATCGCGTTCACGAACTGCTCACGGAATGCATTCAACTTGCCGAGGAATCGATCAAGGAAGTCCGCACGATTTCGTATTTACTGTATCCTCCGATGCTGGAAGAGATGGGGCTGAAGTGCGCCATTCCCTGGTATCTGGATGGCTTTACGAAGCGCAGCGGCATCGCGACGACTTTCGATGCGGCCGCGGATTTTGGGCGCCTCTCGGCGGATGCCGAGCTTGCTGTTTTCCGCGTTCTGCAGGAATCCTTGACGAATATTCATCGCCATTCCGGCAGTCCCACAGCAGCGATCCGTCTTCTCCATGAGAATAGAGCGATCGTTCTTGAGATAAGCGATCGCGGCAAAGGCATGAGCCCCGCAGGGGCGCAGCAATCGAACGGGAATGGCTCGGGATCTTTGGGGGTGGGTCTCCGGGGCATGACCGAACGCATGCAACAGCTCGGGGGAACGCTCGAAGTTGCTTCCTCTTCGGAAGGTACGATTGTCACCGCAAGAATCCCCATGGAAGCCGCGGCCATCGCGGGAGATTGAACAACTTGCGCCAAAGTCCTTTTGACACTTCACACGGCGCCTCTATGTAACAGCCCACAGTATCCAGTGAAATTTCAGCCCGCTACAATTGACAACTGAGTTTTGAACAGGGTGGCGTGAAGGCTGTGATTGCGTGAATGCGATGCGTGCGGTTATGGAAATGGCGGAGAGGGTGGGATTCGAACCCACGGTTGAGTTTCCCCAACACACGCTTTCCAAGCGTGCTCCTTAAACCGCTCGGACACCTCTCCGCAAGTTACATCAATTTAACAGAATCGCAGCAAACCGCGAAACCGGATGCGAGAATAGTTGCCAGGACTCTCGCTGCGTCGCGTCGTCCGGAACGGCAAAAGCTTTTGCGAACTTCCGTTGCCGTCGCGGGTTGCGG
This sequence comes from uncultured Acidobacteriota bacterium, assembly GCA_963703805.1. Classification (GTDB taxonomy): domain Bacteria; phylum Acidobacteriota; class Terriglobia; order Acidiferrales; family UBA7541; genus DASTCZ01. Next base: position 407,521 of record CAVPFO010000005.1, read on the forward strand.
CACTGGGAAAGGTATCCTAAACTCTTTAGGCCCAAACCGCTCCGGGGTGGTGCAATTGGCAGCACATCAGACTTTGGATCTGAGAATTCTGGTTCGAGTCCAGGCCCCGGAGCCAATTCTACAATTTGCCAACAGGTGTCTTTGCCGATCGCGCAGCTTGAATTTGCGGAATCAGCAAATCCCGGACGTAGTGCCAATAAGGCACGAGCGCAAGCGCCGAGCGCGCGTATTTCTCCGCAGCAGGAAGATCGGGAACAGTTTCGCTCAAGCTGTCCCACGCGAGCGACATCAATAGTTCCGGCTCACCCCAGGAAGGATCGAGCGGATCGCTCGAAGTACTTTTCCGCCGGCGCGCCTCTTCCAGGCCTGTTCGATTGCTTTCTATCGCTTTTTGTTGCCCTCCGCCACGCTCAGGTGGAGTATTCCAAATCTTAGGACCGAGCACCCACAAAAGACGCGGGTTCTGCGGATCGGCGGCCTGCGCTTCTTGTATTAAGGGAGTGGCCGCGTCTATCAACTCTTTCACGCGGGCGGGGTCTTTCCGATTCATGTAGGCCTGGTAGCCCAAGCACGAGATCGCGCCGATTTTGGCGTCCGTAAAGCTGCGGTCGCTTGCTGCCGAGGCGTAAAACTCATTGAGCGCCAGCTTCAAATCTTCTTGTAGCTCCGCTGGATCGGCGGAGTCATTGAAACCATTGATGGCCATGCGCCACGACGCAAACCCGCGCCAATAGTGCACACGCGAGGCAAGTTCGGTGTCGCCCGCAAAAGGAGCCAAATGGTCATAGAGACTCTTGAGCGCCGGACGGTCTCCCTCGTAATCGGCTCTTTGGATTTGCTGAACGATTGGGACGATCTGTGCGCGAACTGCTTGGGCCGAAGCTCCCATATTCATCGCTCCACAAATCGCAAACACGGCCAGGATCTTCCCGATTCTGCAAGCGACTTCGCAGCTTGGAAATCGAGGCACAACTCCCATTGCCCTTGCTTCCCAAAGTATCGCTCGTAACACGGCTTCCCTCCGGCGATCGCGCATGAGCATTTCGCGACCCATAGAGGAGATACGCACTGGCGGTCGCCGTGTTTCAAATCTGAGCGAACCGGGTCAAATTCCTCAAAAATGGGGCAAGAGCTTGCCCACTTTTGGAACATATTCGTTGTCTTCCAGAGGTTCGGCCGCTAATCTCCCGGGCATGAAGGCCGCGCGCCACGCTCTTTGAATGGAAAATATGCGGTGACAACCCGCTTGGCTACCGGAGGGTTGACACGATCAGCAAGGAAGGAATCCAGGGCGCCTTTGGCCGATTTCGGAGAAAGAGGGGCGCAGCATGGTGCAACTCTTCATTCGCGTGGACGATGTGAAGGCTTATACGGCGAAGGCGGAACACTTGGGCGCGCACATCGTGACTCCGCCGCAGACACTACCGGAGGGCGATGAAATGGCGGTAGCGGCCTATCCTGACGGAATTCCCTTTGCGATGTTTCGCAGCAGCGGAAACTCGCCTAGATAGGTCGCACCTAGGTCGCGGGCGCGAGTACCCAATTGAACGGCAGGATACGCAGCAGCTTCATGCCGGAGACTTTTCCGTGCCAGCCGCAGTTCGGGTTCGCGCAGGAGATCTCTTCCTCTGCGAACATTTCCATGGCTTCCGTTTCGGAAAGCGAGGCTTTGGAACATTTACGCTGAAGGTTAATGTAATGACCGCCCTTGGGGCATTCGAAAACAACTCGGTAGGCTTTGCTCACACCTTATCTTAACACTTTTAGCAACCGGCTGCGGCGCGTGGTGCCAAGGTGTGCACTGGCAGAGGGAACAGGCCGATTCGAGCGCGATTCGCCGTCACTCGTATTCGTTGCAGGCCGGCTTGCGATTCCTTGTGAAATCTCGCGCGAGCCAACCGTATTAGAAAGCGCCGGCCCAGGAAAATCGGCACCGCTGCGCTAAATGTGAGATACTATAGACAGAGTTACCGCGTCTACATCCGGTTCTCGCTGAACAACATGAACCCAAAACGATGCCCCGGCAGTCGTGCGGCCCGTCATTCTCAAGCTTGCGATCCAACAAATCTGCAAATTTGCGGGCGCGCAAGATGAGCGACACGCGCCTTATGCAATACCTGGGGTTTGACACCAAAGGCCTGGGCCGCGAATACAAATTCCAGGTGCGTTACGCGGTGGAAGACACGCGCGAGTTCACGCTCACGATCCCGTGCGAAGCTTTTGTCTCGCACCTTATTCGGTATCAGGACGCTCCGGACGTTTGTTCCTTGAAGTTACAGCGCGAACTGGATTCGAATGCCGATCACGCCTCGAAGACCGACTTCCCGGTAACCAACGCGGACCTGGATGATTACAAGATGGCGCATGCGCCCAAGGCCACGAAAAACCGTTACTCGTTCAAGCCACAAAGGGATTCGTAGGCAGCGGTACGATCTGTGCGGGGTGAGTCCCGCGATATTGTCTGGACGCTTAATTCCCCGCCGTGGCCAGCTTCTTCACCAACTCATGAAGAAACGTCTGTCCTTCATAGAACGACTGCACGCCTAAGCGTTCATCGCGTCCGTGAAACCGAATATCATCGCGATCCATAAAAAAGCCCTGCACGCCGTAACACGGGATGCCTGCGATACGAAGATAGCGTCCGTCGGTAGCGCCCATCACCATGATCGGCACGGTAGGCACGCCTGGCCAGATGCGGTTCGTAGCCTCCTGGATCGCATTCAATAGATCGGACCGCATCGGCGACGCCGGGCCTTTCGCCGGATTCCCCATCACGGTAACCTTAACCTGGTCGTCGGCCACCACTTTCTCGAGCGCGCTTTTGACGTAGTCGACCGAGTCCTCCGGCAACACACGGCAATTCACCGTCGCGGCCGCGAGTTGCGGCAAGGCGTTTACAGCATGCCCGCCTTCCAGCATGGTGGCTACGCAGGTGGTCCGCAGCGTGGCATTCCACGAAGTCGATCCGGCCGCAACGCGCTGCATAGCCTCCTGCGAACCTTCCGCAACTTTGGCGAGATCGTCCTTCACCGGGCCGGTTTCAATCTGCGACATTTGGCGAAAATACGCCGAGGTCACATCATTCGTCTTCAACGGGAAACCAAACTTCGCCAGGTGGTCGAGCGCTCCCGCCAGGTGATAAATCGCGTTGTCGGGCACCGGCAACGAGCTGTGCCCACCCTTGTTGCGCACCTCAAAGCGGAAATTGATCACGTACTTTTCGCTCACCTGCACGTCGTTCGCGATCTTTTTACCGCCGGCTTCTTCGCCCCAGCCGCCTTCATTCAACGCGAAATCGGATTCGATCAAGTCGCGGTGATTCTTCAGCAGCCAGTCCACGCCATTAAAAGGGCCGCCGCCCTCTTCGTCTGCGGTCAATGCCACGATGATGTCGCGATCCGGCTGGAATCCCTCTTTTTTGTATGCGATCAAATTCGCGATCCACACCGCGGCCTGCGCTTTGTCGTCACCGGTGCCGCGCCCGTAGAAGTAGCCATCCTTTTCGATGAACTGGAAAGGATCGGTGCTCCAATCCTCACGCTTGGCTTCGACCACATCCTCGTGCGCCAGCAGCAGAAGCGGCTTGCGCGCTCCGGTGCCGTGATAGCGCACCACGATGTTCGCTTTCCTGGGATTTGCGCCACCGACAAAAATATCCGAGTCGGCAAATCCAGCGGCCTTCAACCGCGCCGCCGCGGCTTCCGCCACCGGAGTCGTCGCGCCGGTGGTGTAGCCCGACTGGATTTCGACAAACTCCTTGTAGATATCGTGCGCAAGTTTCTTCTCGGCTTCGGGACGCATGGTTTGCGCGCGCACGGCGATAGCAAAGCAAGGGACGAGACACACCATCAGCAGCAGGACGTACTTTTTCAGGGTGAGCATGGCGCGCATTCTTTCACGGCATGCGTTTCGCCGCAACTCCCCGGCGGCCTTGTAGCTTGCGCTTTTGTAGCCCAGGGCGCCCTCATAGCCCTGGGGCTTCTCTCAACGCCGTGCATGCCGCGCGTCACCGATGAAGTGAGGCGGGTGATCGCCGCGTTCGGCCTTGGGCTTCGCGTTTGCTCTGCGCACGAATCAATCAACCCCGAAACCGAAGGCCGATCGCCGCACGCACCCGCCTCACGCCATGGGAGGAGATTTCTAGCTCCGAGCGTTGAGGCCATCCCCAGGGCTATGACTTCGCCCTGGGCTACAGGTCGATCGGCAGATTTTTCTCATTGAAGGTCTGTCAGGAACATCTGGGGCCAAGTTCGCGTATCCTCCAGCAGCGGTTCCGAGGAGCTTCCAATGCGTCCTGTTTTTGCGGCCTTACTATTCGCTGCTCTGCTGGCTCCGGCCGCGTTTAGCAGCACCACCAGCAGAGTGAGCGACCTTGAAGCGCATCCCTTCTCGGTGGACTTCCCTTCCGGCGGCCAGATTCGCGCCGATATCCGCTCCGCCGGTATCAAGATCGTGGGCCGCGACGATAATCGCATCACCGTACGCGTGAGCGGCAGTTCCGACTCCGATAAAGACGTCACGCTCAAATTCGACCGCTCGGGCACTTACGCCGATCTGCACATCTACGGCGGGCCGAATCATGACCTGCAAATCACGATTGAGGTGCCGAAGCTCTCCGGCCTATTGGTTCGTGTGCCCGCCGGCGACGTGGAAATTGAAAACGTGACGGGTGACAAGGACGTGGAGCTGCACGCCGGCGATCTGACGATCGCGGTCGGCAACGCCGCGGACTATGCCCGCGTCAGCGTGTCCGTCACCACCGGCGACATTTCCGCCGAACCTTTTGGCGAAAATCACAGCGGCATGTTTCGCTCGTTCGAAAAACACGGCCCCGGCAAGTACAAACTCGCCGCACACCTCTGGGCGGGGGAGATTACGCTGCGATAGCGCTCTTTCGTCAGTTCCGAGCAAGCCACTGTCTCGCGTCAGAGTTATAACGCCGCAGCAGCATCTTCCCGCCTAACAATCTTGAGAGTGAACGCTCCAGCCAAGGCGCCATAAGCAAACGCAAATGGCACACACCGAATGATCGGTTCCATTCCAAATGTTTGAATGTCGACCAAAAACGCCAGACTATTCCAGAGCGTAGCTGAAACGGGCTGCCACGCGCCAAACCGAACAGCTGCGTAACCAGCGCAGGCAAAATAAAATATCTCCAACGCCAGCACCGTGGCCAGAATACCGTACAAACCGCCGCGAATGACAATTCCCCTGCGATTTGCCGGAACTTTCTTGAGTCTTGCACGAAGACGCATCATCAACCAACTTACGGTCAGACCCGGCAACACAACGGCACAGACGTTTGTGAGTGGGTGGTTGACCACGGAGCGATTCGACGAGCCCAACGGATAGGCGAAGGAAACGTACCATCTGAATAGTAAGAAGTTGATCGAAGCGCCGTACAGAAACCAAGCAGCCCGATAGGAGAGCGCCCTCACGGCACGCTTTCGCCCTGACCTTCGCCCATCGTGCTTCCGATCACCGCGTCGCTTTTGCCCTCTCCCGCCGCGTCAGCAGCGCCACCGTTAGCCCGATGCAAAACAGCAGCGCCAGCACTCCGCTGACGCGCGATGCCGGCGTCATCGGAGCGCGCGAATGCGGCACACGCGTTAGCGGCAATACCACGAAGTTCATGATGATATAAACCAGCCCGCCGTACAGGATGCCGCAGACCACAGGCCAGCGGATCAGCGCCACGACCTTGTAGCTCGCCAAAAAGTAAATCGCCGTCCAGGTCAGCGCGATGGCGTAGTGAATGCACACGCCCAGCGCAAAGGCCTCCATGCCCAAACGCGCGGAGGCTTGCGCCCCGATCAATCCCGCCGCGATGTAGTGAAACACCATGGAAGGCGTGACGCCGCGAAAGGAATTGAAGATCAGGTTCTCGCCGATATCGAGCGTTCCGGCAATCAACCCGATTCGCAGGATGGCGCCGAAAGCGCTCGGCCGCGCAGCATTCATCGCATCGGCTTGCGTCATTGCTGCGTTCCCGATGGCGGCGCGGCGGTAATGTCCGAATGATGCGTCAACTCCACACCCGTGACGATGGCATTGCGCACCTGGCTGAAGAGATCGGTCAGCGTGTTGGGCGTGTGCGGGATTAGCACGGTATTGCTGTGATCGTTCGCGGCGATGTCCTTCAGCGTGTCGAAATACTGCGTCATCAGCACGAGCTGCATCACGTCCTGCGGCGTCGAGCCTGCCACGGCTCTCGCAAAATCCTCCACCGAATCCTTTAGCCCGGAAATGATCGCCTTGCGCTGGTTGGCGATGCCTTCGCCTTGCAGCCGCTTGGACTCAGCTTCCGCCTCCGCCTGCTTCACCAGCAGAAGCTTGTTCGTCTCCGCGCGCGAAACGGTGGCTTCCCTTTCGCGCTGCGCGGCGTTGATATCGTTCATCGCCGCCTTCACCTTCGGATCGGGCACGATATCTGAGATCAGCACTTTCACGATCGAGTAGCCATACTCCTTCATGGAAGCGTCGAGGTTGTCGCGCAAATCGGAGGCGATATCCGCCTGATTCAAAAACGTATTGTCGAGCGTCATCTTCGGCACGTGCCCCAGCACTACGTTGTAAACCATCGACTCGATCTGCTTCACCGGATCGGAAAGCTTGTAAAAGGCCGCCTCGACGGCTTCGGGTATCACCTTGTACTGAATGGATACGGGAATTTGCACGAAAACGTTGTCCTGCGTCTTCGTTTCCACCTGCAAATCGAATTGCTGCACCTTCAGGCTCATCCGCCGCACCACAGCTTCCAGAAACGGCGTCTTCCAGTTCAGCCCCGGACCGGCCACGCGGGCAAACTTCCCCAGCCGCTGCACGATCGCCACCTGCGAAGTTTCCACGGTGAAAAAGGATCCGAAAACGATGCTCAGCACAAAAATTCCCACGATGAAAGCTAGAATGAGCAGCAGAGCGACCGTCGCGTCCATCTTCCCTCCTCCAGTCTAAATACCTCGCACATACCGAGGCCATCACGCTCAAAGCGTTTTGTCGTTTCGTTTGCGGTGTCTGGAAACGGCGGCATTCTAATCCAGTTTGGCGTCCCGTCGTCGAGGAATTGATCCTGGTCACCACGGGGCGCGCCAAGCGTACATTCCCCTTGCTTACCGAGTGCAGCAGGCGTATGCTACACCTCGGTTACCGAGCGTAAGCTGCCGTCCTACAAAGGAACGCCAAACAAATGAGCAAACCCTCCGATCTCGTCCAAGGCACCCTGGACATGCTGCTGCTGAAAATCCTCGCGCTCGAGCCGCTCAACGGCTTTGCCGTCAGCCAGCGCCTGAAGCAGGTGTCGAGCGATATCCTTCAGGTGAGCGACGGCTCGCTCTACCCCGCGCTGCACAAGCTCGAGCAAGAAGGCTGGATCACCGCTGAGTGGCACACCACGGAGAACAATCGCCGCGCAAAGTTCTATTCGCTCACGCGCCTCGGCCGCCGGCACCTCGAGAAGGAAGCGGAGAACTGGGGGCGCCTCTCGAGCGCCATTTCGCGCGTGGTCAAGCTGAAGGAAGCGTAGCGTCGAGAGGAGATAGCGATGCCGCCCGAACACTGGCTCTACACGATACCGCTCCGACTGCGCTCACTCTTCCGCCGCCGCGATGTGGACCGCGAGCTTGACACCGAACTCCGCGATCACCTCGAGCAAAAGATTGCTGCTTACTCCTCGGCGGGCATGAATCCGGCCGATGCTCGCCGCGCGGCGCTCATGGACCTTGGCGGCATCACAGGGGTCGCCGAGGAATGCCGCGACACCCGCCGCGTCAGTTGGATTCAAGATGCGGCGCAAGACCTGCGCTACGGCTTGCGCATGCTGCGCAAGAATCCCGGTTTCACCACGGTTGCCGTCTTCACGCTCGCGCTAGGCATCGGCGCCAACACCGCCATTTTCAGCTTAGTGAATGCCGTTATGCTGCAGTCCCTGCCGGTGCGCAATCCCGAGCAATTGGTCGTGCCCCGATGGTCATCGCACGAATGGCCACAAGCTGGAACCAGCAGCTTCGGCGACTGCGTCGACCGCGGAGGGCCGAGACCGAACTCCGGCCTCTGCTCGTTCTCCTATCCCATGTTCAAAGAGATTCGTGCACAGAAAGAGCTCTTTTCGAGCGTCGCGGCATTCGCCGGGCCGGCGCAACTCGACCTGAGCGGTAATGGCACGGCCACCATGGTCTCTGGCGAACTCGTTTCGGGTGATTACTTCCAAACGCTAGGTGTGCGTGCCGCGATGGGAAGGGTGCTTGAACCCTATGACGAACAGCTTGGCGCGGCGCCGGTGGTGGTGCTCAATTATGCGTATTGGCAAAGCGCATTCGGCGGGTCTGCCGGGGCGATCGGAAAAGCAATTCGGCTGAATGGTGTCGCGTTCACTGTCATAGGGGTGACCGATCCGGGATTTACACGACTAACCCCCGGGGAGTCATTGGACATGTGGCTGCCACTTACCCAGCTTGTCCCGCTTGGACTCCATTGGGGCGGCATATCCTTGGAAGCGGGAAACTGGTGGCTCACCCTGGTTGGGCGGTTAAAGCCCGGTACGAAACCAGGGCAGGCCGAAGCTGCGATGAGTTTGCTCTTACGCAACGAAACGCTACACGACGAAAAACCTGCGTTCAAAGAATCCGATGATCCAAGAGTCTCACTTCTACCCGCGCAGAAAAGATTGGCTGGATTTCGCGCCGACTTTGGCGAGCCGCTGTACTTATTGATGACAGCGGTCGGGATCGTGCTTTTGATTGCGTGCGCAAACGTTGCGGGGTTAATGCTGGCGCGCGCGAGGGCACGCGAAAAGGAGATTGCGGTGCGGCTAGCGCTGGGCGCGGGGCGCGGGCGGGTGATTCGGCAACTTTTGACGGAGAGCGTATTGCTCTCGGCTGCAGGAGCAGCACTGGGCATCCTCGTCGCCTTTTGGGGCGCGACCGGGCTGGCCGCCTTCCTCTCGGCCAATTCGTATCATCCGATGGAACTGGATTTGCGCCCTGACGCGACCGTGCTGCTTTTTACCGTCGGGTTGACGCTGCTGACGGGAATCGGTTTTGGGTTGGCGCCGGCGCTCCGCGGAACGCGGATTAACGTAGGTCCAGCACTCAAAGAAAATTCAGGAGGCCTATCGAGTGCAACGCATGCGGGCGGCCGGCGCTTCGGATTGGGCAGTTCATTGGTGGTTGTACAGGTGACACTTTCCATCGTGGTGTTGATCGGTGCAGATCTCTTGTTGCGCACGCTGGAGAAGCTGAAGAGCATCAATCCGGGATTTGACACGCGAAACATTTTACTTTTCTCGGTTGACCCAACTCTGGCCGGATACAAGCAGGAGAATATCCAGAACGTGTATAACGAACTCGAGCGGCGGCTCGCAGCGTTACCGGGTGTGGTTTCTGCCAGCTATTCCTCGGGCGCACTTTTGGACGGTGGATTGTGGTCCTCGGATGTCCATCTCAAAGGACAGGCCGAGAAAACCAGGGTCGACGTGCAGATGTTGGCCGTGGGGCCGGATTTTTTCGAAACGATGCGGATTCCCCTGCTGAAAGGCCGCACGTTTCGCGCGACGGATGAGCGTTCGACGCAGGTAGTAGCTGTCTTAAATCGAGCTCTGGCGCGCAAATTCACTGGGTCAGGAGACCCGTTTGGGCTAAATCTGATGTGGAACGATCATCAGCTGGAAATCGTCGGCGTAGTGGCCGATACAAAGTATGACCGCCTCCAGAAAGAGGATGAGCCGACACTTTACATTCCTCTAAAAAGCGGCGAAGTGACGTTCGCCCTACGCACGGCGCCTGCCCCGACTACCCTGATTCCCGCGGTGAGGCACATCGTGAACGAGGTGGACGAAAATCTCCCCATTTTTGGAGTGCGCACGCAATCACAGACGATCGATCGTCTGCTTTTCAATGAGCGCCTCGTTGCGCGTCTTTCTTCTCTGTTCGGATTTTTGGCGCTTCTGCTCACCTGCATTGGGCTTTATGGCTTGCTGTCCTACGAAGTGGCACGGCGCACGAGGGAGATCGGCATCCGCGCGGCACTGGGTGCGCAACGGCGCGATGTCCTAAGCATGGTTGTCGGGCAAGGACTCTCGCTCGTTTTCTTTGGGGTCTTGGTTGGGACGGTGATCGCGTTCGGAGCGACACGATACCTGCAAAGCCTTCTCTTTGGGATCCGCCCCACGGATCCGATCACTTTTGTTGCCGTATGCGTAACACTTGCGGTTGTTACGCTCGTGGCGTGCTACATCCCCGCGCGGCGGGCGATGTGCGTCGATCCCATGGTGGCGCTGCGTCACGAATAGGAAGGCGGAATCATGCGGCCGAGGCGCTGGCTCCACAGGACACCGCTGCGATTGCGCTCGCTGTTTCGCCAGCTCGATGTAGACAGCGAGCTTGATGCCGAACTCCGCGATCACCTTGAGCAAAAAACGGCTGCTTACTCCGCCGCCGGCATGAATCCGGCCGAGGCTCGCCGCGCGGCGCTCCTGGAACTTGGCGGCGTCGCTCGCGTCGCCGAGGAATGCCGCGACACCCGCCGCGTCAATTGGCTTCAGGATTTTCTGCAAGATTTGCGCTTCGGCCTGCGCATGCTGCGCAAGAATCCCGGTTTCACCACCGTCGCCATCCTCACTCTCGCGCTCGGCATCGGCGCGAACACCGCGATCTTCTCCGTCGTGGATGCGGTGTTATTGAGGCCGCTCCCATACAAAGACCCAGCGCGCCTCCTGTGGACCACACTTCAGTTCCCTAAAGCGGATATGCACAGTTCCTTTGTGCCCCATCCAACGTATTTCGCCTGGCGCGACCAGAATGACGTGTTTTCCGGAATTGCCGCGACAAACCTTGGGCGGACGTTCACGCTTACAGGAGCAGGCATTCCGGAAAGGATTAGGGGCATGGGCGTGTCCGCGAATTGTTTCTCCGTGCTCGGCGTAGACCTGGCACGTGGCCGAAGCTTTACTCCAGAAGAGGATCGTCAGGGAGGCCGGCGTGCGGCTATATTGAGCTACGGACTTTGGCGGTCGCGCTACGCAGGCAATTCGAGAATCCTCGGACGGCCGATTACGCTCGATGACGCAGACTACGCCATAGTCGGAGTGCTTCCCGCGAGTTTCACATTCCCAACCTCAGGCAGGCAGCCCCAGGTGTTCGTACCCCTCGCGGCACCGACTGATGCGAGTTCGGCGATTTGGTTTCTCGGTGTCATCGCGCGACTGAAGCCGGACGTGACGGTCGCTCAAGCAGCAGCCGATCTTTCATTGATTGACAGCCGTACGATGCCACTTTATCCAAAGTTCTTCAGCCGCTACACCCAAGAAGTTCATCTGAGCGTTGTTTCCCTGCGTGACCATCTGACAGGCAGCGTCCGCGCTCCCTCTGGACGTTGATGGCCGCCGTTGCATTTATTTTCCTGATTGCCTGCGCAAACATCACGAACCTGCAACTCTCGCGCGGCTCTATCCGCACGGGCGAACTCGCCTTGCGCTCCGCTCTGGGAGCCGCGCACTCTCGCCTCGCGCGGCAACTCCTGACGGAAAGCATGCTTCTATCAGCGACGGGCGGGCTCGTCGGACTGATCGGCGGATTCTGGGGCCTCGCGTTTCTTCGTTCTTTCGTGCCCCGCGGCTTGCTAAACATCCAAGATGTGCACATCGACGCCGTCGTACTGGCGTTTACGATCGCTGTTTCTGCTTTGGCCGGTGCCATCTCCGGTTTCGCGCCGAATTTGGCTCTCCTCAACCCGGACCTCACCGATACCGTCCAAACGCGCCGTGCGCGGGTCACGGGCTCACGGAGCAACGCATTTCTGCGAAATCTGCTCACTGTCGCGGAAGTTGCGGCCGCCATGGTTTTGCTGGTCGTTGCGGGCCTGCTACTGAGAAGTTTTCTTCGTCTGACGAATGTGGAGGCCGGATTCGACCCTCACAATCTCCTAACTGCTCAAATTTTCCTTCCGCTCGATAAGTACTCCACCGCCCCGCAACAGGCGGCGTTTTCCTCGAAGCTTCTCGACCGCATCAGCGTTCTTCCCGGACTTCGCGCCGCCAGCCTCTCCACCAGCCTTCCAAACACGCTGTCCAACGAAATGCGCGTCGGAATCGAGGGCGACCCGGCTCCCGCGTTGAACGATCCGACAGCGTCCGTTCCGGTTGACTCGGTGAGCGATGGCTACTTTCGCGCCCTCGGAATTCCGATCCTCTCGGGCTGCGGATTCGACAACCGGGACGGGCCAAACACGGTAAACGTCGCGGTTGTGAACCAGGAGTTCGTTCGCCGCTTTCTTCGGCATAGCGAAAACCCCATCGGCAAGCGCATCATCATGTCGGTTGGCACGTCCGACCAGACGGCGGTCTCCATCGTCGGTGTGTCTGCCGCCATTCGGCGTGTTGGACCCGGCGACAAGCCGCTGCCACAAGTCTTCCTGCCGCTCGCCCAATCGGCGAGCACCGACATAGTGGTTTTGCTCCGTACCGCGTCCGATCCGCGCCTGGTTGTGTCTGCGCTCCGCTCGCAGGTGCTGGCCATCGATAAGGAACTCCCGCTCTCCGACGTTGCCACGATGGACGATTTGCTTGCCGGGGAAACTGCTGGCCAGCGTTTCGAGACGACAGCCGTCGGTCTGTTCGCAGCGTTAGCGTTGATGCTCGCTGCCGTCGGAATCTACGGCCTGATCTCCTACATGGTTAGTCAGCGCACCCACGAGATCGGCATCCGAATAGCGCTCGGCGCGCAAAGGGCCGACGTGCTCTGGCGTGTAGTTGGCCAAGGAATGAGGCCGGCTTTGCTGGGCCTAGCCGTCGGAATCATTGGCGCGCTAGGGTTCACGCGTTTCTTGTCGAGCTTGCTTTTCGGAGTGAAACCCACGGACCCGCTGACGCTGATCGTCGTTTCGCTAATTCTATCCGGCGTCGCAGCAGTGGCCTGCTACATTCCCGCGCGGCGCGCGACCCGTGTGGACCCAATGGTCGCTCTCCGCCACGAATAGGAAGGATCGGAATCATGCGGCCAAGGCGCTGGCTCTACACGACACCGCTGCGATTGCGCTCACAGTTTCGCAGCCGCGATGTAGGTCCCATCTTCGCGCTGCGTTACGAATAAGCCTCGCTCGTGCCGGGCGGCCCGCCGCAAACGAGAACGTGCCTTTCCGCTCCGTTAGTGATACTCTCCCGCCATCCGGTAACACCTTACTGCTTTCTCTTTGCACTGAATAGCTTTACCAGGACCCACTCGTCCCGGAATTGTACGTGCGTCGCAGCAACCTGGATTCGGAGGGAGCACTATGACCAAATTCTCTAGCACCGCCGGCGCCGCCATCGCGTTTGCTGTTTTCACGCTTGCGCCGCCGCTCTTTGCGCAGCAGACAGACAGCAGCACCGGCACGGCCGCCGCCGCGCCCGGCACTACGCTCGATGTCGTTCATGTGCTCGGCTTCGAAAACGTGAAGCGCGGGGCCAAAGGCGGCCTCACGGTGGCGCCAGCCGCGCTCCAGTTCGTCAACGGCAAGCATCACGCGGAGATCGGCATCCCTGCTATTCAGGATATTTTGACTGATAAAGATAGCCGCATGTATGTCCGCGGCACCACCGGCACGCTGGCCAAGATGGCCATCCCTTACGGAGGGGGCCGCGTGGTGAGCCTCTTCGCCGAGGGCATTGACGTGCTCACGCTCGTCTATCAGGACCCGAACGGCGGAGAGCATGACGTGATCTTCATCCTGCACAAAGGACAAGCGTCCGCGGTAAAGAAGCAGCTCGTCGCGGAGGGCGCGCACGCGAGCGTCCCGCCCGAGGAAGCCTCCACGCCGGAAAACAAACAGGAGAAAAAGCCATGACGCGCCCAGCCTCTGCATCTTTCGCGCCATTTAGAGTTGCCGTTCTCACCGTCGCACTCTGCATGGCGGGTAACGCTGTCGCGCCTCCAAAGGCTTCCGCCGCCCCCGCGTCGCGCGACGATCAACCCGTACAAAAATTCTCTGCCTCGTCGATCCAGGTTTTGCAGCTCGATCCCGGCGATGTGGCGCTTCCGCCCGAATTTCGCATGGCCGTGTACGAAGACCTGATCCAGCAACTCACCAAGAGCGGGCTCTTTGAGCACGTGTACCGAACCGGCGACCGCGATGCCGCAAACGTGCCCGGTCTGGTCGTCTTGCGCACAAAAGTCGTCGGCTTTACGAACGGTAGCGAACGCGAGCGCGCCGTCACCACCATCGCCGGCAAGACTTCCATCAAGGTGAAGATGCAGGTCGAAAACCATGACGGTCACGTTCTTCTCGATCACGATCTCGAAGGCAAGGTCCGCTTCTTCGGCGGCAATCTCCGCGCCACTTTCGACTTATCGAAGAAGGTAGCCAATGTCGTCCGCGAAAATCTGCAGACTCCAAAAGCCTAAGCTGCGCTCGGTTATGCATCGGACTACTTAGCGCGGGCGAACTCCTGCCTGTGTGCCCTTCGGCCTCGCCGTTGTAGCGCAGGTCTTCAGACCTGCGGCTTTTCTTTGGCGCTTCTCGTAACATATCTTTCCGGGGAGTAACCTAGCGTACGCGACGATTTGCCAAAATCGCAGCATCCCGCCAATCGTCCCTTCACCCTCTCACCAAATCGTGTAAAGTTAGTCCGATTCGCGCATCTCACGACTCGCGCGATCGATGCACCAACGAATCTCGTGCCCATCTTCGGCCTCATTTCGCTCGATCGCGTCGCGGAATTCGAGCGACAAGCTCGCGCGGCCGCCGCCACCGTCGAACGCCTCTCGCGTTCACCGCAAGCCATCGCCGCCGCGGTGCAACGCGTCGCCGCAAAAACGGTCGAGCTGCGAATCGAAAGCACCAATTCTCAGCCGGCATCGAACAATGCTCGCGAGCCTCGCGTTGCCGTCGCCGCATCGCATGACTTGCCGCAGCCGCTCCTGGACGCCTGCCGCCAACTTCCGGGAGCGTTCACGGGCCGCACGAAAGCAGCGCTTGCCCACGCCGACGTCGGCGTCACCGAAGCGTTCGCGGGCATCGCGCGCACCGGTACAGTCTGCGTCTGCGTGGATCATGAATATGAGGGCTACATCAGCCTGCTTTCACGCACGCATGTCGCCCTTCTCGCCGCCGAAGATATCGTCGAGCGGCCCAATGATCTCTTCCGCCGCGACCGTCTCGAAGGCAAGGGCCTCAAGCGCAATTTCGTTTACATCACCGGACCCAGTGCTACCGCCGATATGGGACCGCTCGTTCGCGGCGTTCACGGACCGCACTGGCTGCACATTTTGCTTCTGGAGTGAGTCGGCTTTGCCTACGTCGGATTGAAACCGAGGCCCGCACCGCACATGTCCACATCGCCCACCGCTACTGACTTATCCGGGATCGACTCGCCGCGCGCCGTCGCGAACAAATCTCGCAAACCGGCGTTGGCCGCCGCGATTCGGATGGCGCTGCGCATTCAAAGCCCCGCCGTTCGCCACAACACGCAAACCTTCAATCGCGGACGCTATGCCGCCATCAAGACCATCCCCGATTACCTCGAGCTGAAGAATCAAGCTCGCGCAATAAAAGACGATGCCATCGCCCGGCTCCCTGAATTGATCGCCACGCTCGAAAGAAGCGTGGCGCGCAACGGCGGCCATTTTTATCTGGCGCGTGACGCGCACGATGCCTCCGCCTACGTTACCGCCGTCTGCAAACGGTCGCGCGTGAAGCTCGCCGTCAAGGGCAAGAGCATGACGTCCGAGGAAATCCACTTGAACCCCGCGCTCGAAGCGGCGGGCATCGAGGTGGCCGAAACCGATCTCGCCGAATTCATCCTGCAATATGCGGACGAGCAGCCCTCGCACATCATCGGTCCAGCTATTCATTACAGCCGCGAGCGCATCACCGATCTCTTTCGGCGCGTGTTTAAGACCGGCGAGCCGCTCGATACCGGCGAGGAGCTGACCGCCTTCGCGCGCAAGCGTCTTCGAGAAAAGTTTCTGAGCGCGGACGCCGGCATCACGGGCGCGAATTTCGTCGTCGCAGATTCCG
Organism: uncultured Acidobacteriota bacterium; assembly: GCA_963703805.1. Classification (GTDB taxonomy): domain Bacteria; phylum Acidobacteriota; class Terriglobia; order Acidiferrales; family UBA7541; genus DASTCZ01. The sequence goes on from CAVPFO010000005.1 coordinate 423,508, forward strand.
GCACGCTTATGCTCGTCGAGAGCGAGGCTAACATCCGCATGACCTCGCTCGTGCCGCCGCTGCACATCGCCATCTCGGGCATCGAGAAAATCGTGCCCACGCGCGAGTCGCTCTCGCCGTTTATCGAGCTGCTCGCGGCCAGCGCCACCGGCCAGTTGATGAGCTCTTACGTCAGCATCATCCAGCCGCCCATGCGCGAAGCGCCGGTTGCCTCCGATGGCGCCGCGCCGCAACGCGAATTTTATTTGGTCGTAGTGGACAACGGCCGCATGAAGATGCGCGAAAACCCTGTTTTGCGTGAAGCCTTGCGCTGCATTCGCTGCAGCGCCTGTTTGAATTCCTGCGCCAATTTTCAAACGGTGGGCGGCCACGCCTTTGGCGGCGAAACGTATTCCGGAGGCATCGGCGGTGCCTGGGAGGCGGGTACAAAATCTCTGCTCAACGCGCGCTTCAGCGAACTCTGCACCGGCTGCTTGCGGTGCGTGCCGCAATGTCCGGTACAAATTGATATTCCCTGGCTCAACACCGTATTGCGGCAACGCATCAACCGTGCCGAAGCTTCGCCGGCCGCGCAGCTCTTTGCGCCGCTACTCGCCAATGTGCCGGAGGCTGATGCGGGCGCGTCCTTGCAGAAGCTCTTTTTCGGCCATTACGATGCGCTGGCGCAATGGGCCGCAAAAGCTCCGCGCCTCGCGAACGCCGTCGCCAATCTCGGCGTGAATCGCAAGCTCATGGAGAAATTAGTAGGTCTGGATCACCGGCGAACCCTGCCTCCCATTGCCAGCCCCACGCTCGTCCAAACCGCCGAAACCCGTGAGCGTCAGCGCAACCCACGCACGAATCATGGCAATGCGCGTCCTGGTGTCAGCGGTTCAGCCTCACCTCGCGCCAAGGCCGTGCTCTTCGCCGACGTCTTCACCAACTATGGTTCGCCCGCCCGAGGCCTCGCCACGTTGCGCGTGCTCGAAACTCTGGGCGTGGATGTCTGCGTCAGTGAAGTTGCCTCCGATGGGCGTGCCGCCTACTCCCAAGGACTCATCGCCACCGCCGCCAAGCAAGCGCAACATACCGGCGCACTACTCCAAAAATACATGGCGGATGGCCGCGACATCATCGTCGTCGAGCCCAGCGTGCTATCCATGTTCCGGCTGGACTACAAGCACTTGCTCGATGGACCCGAAGCGCCCGCCTTGCTCGCTACGCTGCAAGATCGCTGCTTCGATCCCGCCGAATACGTGTGGCGCCTGATCGAGCGCGATCGCCTCAATGCCGCCGAAATCTTCCCCGCGGTAGACTACCCTCGCGGCACGCGCCTCTTCTATCACAGCCATTGCCAGCAAAAATCCATCGGCGCGGACGCGCCCACCCTGGCGTTGCTGCAAGCCGCAGGTTTTGACGTGGTAAGTTCGCGCGTCGAATGTTGCGGAATGGCCGGCAGTTTCGGCTACAAAAAAGATTTCTACGATCTCAGCTTGGCCGTCGGCCGCGACCTCTTCAACCAGGTCCTCGAAGCCGAATCCCATGGCCCGCGCACGCTCGTCGCCAGCGGCACCTCTTGCCAGGAGCAGCTTCACTCCGGCCTCCAAAAGCCGGTCTTCCATCCCATGGAAGTCCTGGCCGAAAGCACGCCACGCCCTCGCAAGTTCCGCACCAACTTGGCTTAGAACTGTTGTTACTCCGCCCGCCATGGAGCAGGTTTTGTGTAGCGCAGGTCCTTGGACCTGCGGTCTTTCTTCCGCTTCACCGGCGGGGCATAGCTTCCACGAAGGATTGGCGAAACCGCCGCAAGTAATTTTCCCGCGTGCTGTCTATTTGTAGTCTTGCCTCTCTCGGCGCCACGCTATACTCTGCGCCTCGGCATGCAGCCCGTCACAGCGGATGCGATCACGCTCGGCATTCTCTGGTACATCTGCTTCCTTTTTTCCACGGTGTGCCACGAAGGTGCGCACGCTCTCGTCGCCAAATGGGGTGGCGACCTCACCGCGTTTCACGGCGGCCAGGTATCGCTCAACCCCATTCCGCACATCCGCCGCGAACCGTTTGGACTCGTACTCGTGCCCATCATTTCCTACGCGCTCGGCGGGTGGATGATCGGCTGGGCCAGCGCGCCTTACAATCCCGATTGGCGCAGGATGTTTCCGCGCCGCGCCGCCTGGATGGCCCTTGCAGGACCTGCGGCGAATTTTTTGCTCGTGCTGCTCTCGGCAATCGCCATCCACGCCGGCGTTGCGACGGGATACCTTCAGGCTCCGGAGCGCATCAACACCGCGCACATCACCGAACTCGCAGGGGGCGGCAGCAACCTCCTCACCTCTTTTCTTAGCATCATGTTCGTGCTCAACCTGCTGCTCGGCTCGTTCAATTTGCTTCCCGTTCCGCCGCTTGATGGCAATCTTGGCATCACCGTGCTCTTCAGCGAATCGGCCGCGCTCCGCTTCACCGAATGGACCCGCGCCGGAGGATTTGGCATGCTCGGCCTGCTGGTCGCCTGGTTTCTCTTCGATAAACTCTTCAATCCTATCTTCCTGCTGGGCCTGCGCCTCCTCTACCCCGGCCTCGGCTACCATTAACAAGCGCAAATTGAGCATTGACCTGTCCGCGTCTGCCACTCTCTCCGCTCACTTGGCCATTTCTCCCATCTAACCTAAGATTGCCAGCCATGCGCGCCAAATCTCAAAAAGCTTCCCAGCACCCGCGCGGTCCCGATGGCGAAGCGCCTTCCGGCAAGGATCTCGGTAACTTCACCGGCTTCGCGCACTCCGTCACTGCGTCTCATTTCCATTCCGTGCGCGCGAATTATTCCACGTCCACCTACGACCCCATCTCGTCCTTTCTTCCCAGCAAGTTCTTTGTATGGATCGCGCGTGTCGCAAAATACTGGTTTCACAAGCGGCACAAGTTCCGCGATTACACCGCTCACGATAAGGGCAACGGAATCTATCCCATCGAAGATCGCGTGAAAATAAGCGTCGTGGGAGATTGGGGCACAGGCACCGACGAAGCACGCATCGTCGCCTCCGCCATGCAGAGGTCCGAGCCGGATTTCACAGTTCACTTGGGTGACGTGTATTACGTTGGCGACAGCAACGAGGTTCGTGAAAATTTCCTTGGCGAAAAAACCAGCCCCTATTCCGCCGTCAAGTGGCCTATGGGCGCAAAGGGCGGTTTTGCGTTGAACGGCAATCACGAAATGTATGCCGATGGGAACGGCTACTGGCGAATGGTCCTGCCGCGCATGGGGCTAACGGAATGCGGCAGTGAGTGGGGCGCGGGACAATGGGCCAGCTTCTTCTGCCTCGAAAATAAACACTGGCGCATCATCGCGCTTGATACCGGCTACAATTCCACGCGTTTTGACTGGGGAAAATTGCCGGTACTCCATCGCAGTAAGTGGCTTCGCAAGACAACTTCGCTCAAGCCCACGTGCAGCCTGCCGGAGCCACTGCTCACCTGGTTGAAGAATGATGTGAATCCGGACGGCGATAAACGCGGACTGATCCTGCTGTCCCATCACGGCCCGCATTCTTGCTTCGAGGATTGGTATCAAATTCCCGCGCGGCAACTCGCCCAAATCATTCACCGCCCGGTCATCTGGTTTTGGGGCCACGAACACCGCCTCGCCATTTACGATAAGTTCCGCGTCGATCGAGGCATCGACAATTTCGGCCGGTGTATCGGCCATGGCGGTATGCCCGTGGAACGCGGCGTGGCTCCCGATATTCTCGATTGTAAATGGCTTGCCTGGGACAATCGGCGTTATCCGTCCGAAGAGAAAATAGACGTCGGCTACAATGGCTACGCAAACCTCTCCTTCAACGGCCCCGCGCTCCACGTCGCGTACTACGACCTGCATCAGACGCTATTGCTAACGGAAGATTGGCACGCCGATGTACAAACCGGAGTGCTCGAGGGTCCTCGCCTCAAGAAGGTGCTCGACGATTCATCGCTGCATTGCCGTGAACGGTAAAGATTAGGCGCTGGGGTGCGGGCTTAGGCAGCTTGGGAAGAGCGCCTGGCACGCTTGGAGGACGTACGTTTCCGCGAACTCCTGCCGCGACTGCCCGCATTTCCCTTCAGTGCCTTCGCAATTTTCCGCAAGCTTCGCGCCTCTTCCTTTAGCATCTTCCCCACCGGCTGCTTGCCTTGTCTTGTGGCCTCTTGCTCGAGCGTGCCGGCACGTCTTTCAATCACCTTGATCTGCGTCTGCACATCCTTGCGAAGCTTCTGCTCTGCCTTCATTACTCCCTCCACGGGGGACGAAAAATTGATAATTGCTCCCTGATGATCGCGATGGGGCGATCGCAACGACCGGCTAAAACGGTGTCATTGATTCGCGCTGCGAGCACGCTTCGCTGCCTAAACCCGATATTCTTTCCACTCTCGCAACGTGATTTTTTCCATCTTTGTGGCCGCGGACCGCAGCCAGTGGGATTTTCTGCTGCGTAAATCCTTCTGTATCCGATTCACCTGCCGCTTGCTGCCAAGATGTACGTTTGCGGTTTCCGTCCCCATGGCCTGCAAAAGCGTTTCTTCATCGCGCTTCCCCGAAAGCTCCTCCATTTTGATCGGATTGGAGTCGGGCGAAAGACGCCGGATCAGCCACTGCCCCGAAATCTTTTGATAAGGATCGTGGGATCTCACGGCACCCCCGATGGTTTGCGCGTAATAAGACTGGCGATGGCCGGTGCGCCCCGCAACCCACACACTTGCGGCAGGCACCATGCGCTTTGCCTCCCGCGCGATCCATCCTCCGGCGCACTTCGCGATGGCTACGAACCGTTGCTGGCCAAGGCTCCCCACTCCCACCATCCTCTGCACCACGCGATAATCGGGCCTGGGATTAGGGAGCGCCTCTTCAAGTCTGGACTTGGCTTCGCGTGGTACGCCTCGGCGAATAGCCGGGTATGCGGTGAGTTCCTCCCAGAAGCCCTCGGGTGGCTCCAGGGCATCAATCCCCAATTTGTCGAGGTGTGTCTGCTCTTCCGCAAGTACGATGGGACATCCGCCTTGTTTCAGCGTTTCCTGATAGCCGGCCAGAATTGCGTCACATGCCACCTTGGTCTTCGCGTCCATCCATCCGAGCTTCTTGGCGATCTTCACGCTTGCGGCTAACCGAATCAGATCATTTGTATAGGGCAAAAGCGCAGCCTCGTCGAAATCATCCACGCCCCAGCACAACCGGCCTTCCCCGTCTCGCCACGTCGCGAAATTGTCCACGTGAAGGTCGCCGACGGACATTACCTTGGGAGCATGAACGCACTCGCGGCACACCTCTCTCCACAACACAGCCCAGCGGTAGTAGCTGCCGCGCAGAAAGTCAAACGGTCCCTCTTTCATGAGAGCGTGCTTTGCCCGTAGGTGACTCTCTACCACGGGAGCGCACGTGCGCATCCATTTTTCGTAATCTCTCGTGGCTTCGGCGAAATTCACACGTTTCCCCGTTCACTGCCGGTTTAAGCTTGGAGGATCGTCCAGGTCAACTGCGAAGGAAATACCGCAAACCCGTCACACCGACGCGAGTCAGGCCTTACATTTTCAATGACTTGCGCGGCGGAATGTTGGTTCTAGTACCGAACGTGAGTGAGTCAATCCGAAACGATTGTGTAAGGAATGCGCCCAAATGGGACTTACAAAGGCTGCTCGGTTACGTCTAAACCGCTGATGGATAAGAGATTGCAAGTGAATGAGATTTGGCCCCCAATCTGCTCAAAACAGCATCGGAGTGTATAGGCATGCTATCACGCGTAGATCCGGCCAGTTACCGCATCGAGGTCTCCGGCTGGGATGCGGATGAAAATTTCTTTGTCGAAAAAGCGGACCTCGAATGGCGTGCGCGGGAGAAAAAGGTCTCTCTACAGCATCCCATACGTGAGGGTGCCATGGTCTTCATCCGGTTACTAGGAACTCCGCTGCAAAACAATAGCAACCCCGTGGCCTTCGAAGCGATTCAAATAGACCGTAGCGAGCATCAAAACACATATGCCGTGTCGCTCCGGCAAATGAATCCGCAAATGAGAACGAGAACGACAGAGCTGCTTTCGATCGAAACCCAGAAAGAGGAGGTGTTGTGATGAACCTCAATACTGCCGCAACCAGCACCGAAAACTCCACCGAAGTGCTGAAAAACTGGGACGGTTTCTGCCGCGAATTTGGCTGCAGCGCCGAGCAGATGCGCGAACTCTATAGCTTCGCCGGAGGCGAAGAGGATTTCTCCGAACTCGCTGGCTTGATAGACTGCAAAGTGATCCAGGAAGAAGAATGGGCCGAAGGCGTAGCCGCCGGCCAGCCCCTAAACTAGGTCGTAAAGCATCAGGGCGCGAAGGAGCCTTCCTTTCGCGCCCTTTTTTATTTCATCGGCCGGATTCGAAGCCTTCTTAAAACAAGTCTCTGGTTCCTCGTCCCCCGGGCCTCACGACCGCCGTACCCGCTCCGAACCAAACCAAGTGATGGTCAGCATCATCCATCTGCTCGGGCGAAACTTCCGTGCCGCGCGCAATCCACCATGACAGCAATGCTCCCGCCAGCGCATGTGACAGGGCGCTGCGACGCCGCGCCGTCATGCTGCGTGCCTGCGGGAGGTTGGCTGAGCCTGGGACTCCATGGTTTTGGCATGCTCGTACTCACACTAGGCATTTGGTTTGTTGCCACCGGCGTGGAAATGTGGCGTGCCGCGTGAAAGCTGATCGCCAGCACCACCCAAGTAAAGGGATGTGCACACCTTGAAAACGAATTGGATTACCTCGGCACAGTGACTGCCGGCAAAAAAACCGCCCCCCTTGTAGGAGGGCGGTCTGATGAAATGGCCTTCGTAGTGGAAAAGCCGGCGCCGTACTAGGAAGTTGACTTCGTGCCGGTATAGTAGAAGATCACATAAGCCTTGATGCTTCCGTCTGCCTGCGGAATGCCGAACACTTTCACCGGCGTCCCGGTCACCAGACTATTCCCCACGTTCATGAGACCGGCCGCCGTCGTCAGGTCCTGCGGGGTAATCGTCACGATGCCGTTCGTGCGGTCCACTTGATAGACCAGCGTTGCGGACCCCGATACGCTTGAGGCGTCCACGACTACCGAAGTTTGCCCGCCCGGCACGCTCATCGAGAAGCTGCCGCCTGTGGAATTATTTGTCCATGAAGCAGAAACCGTCCCCAAAGGAATGTTGCTCATGGTGAGCACTGCGTTTGCAGCGGACCAAGTGTTAGCGGCGGCGGGATCGTTCCAGAGCGAAGCACTCACCCCGCGCGCGGCCACCGATCCTGCGGTGCCGCCGAAATTCGCCGAACCGTTCGTGGCCGCAACAAAATTGGTGATGGCGTTGGCGCCACTATTCAGCAGAGTGGGGAACGTCAGGTTCCACCAATCAAAGCCGGTGATCGCATTACCGCCGCTATCTTTGCCGTTGGCCGTGGTGCTGGAAATGTACGGCAGCGTGACGCTGTAATCGTCCGAGCCCGTTGCGAAGTTGCGTGTGTACAGGAAGTCTGTCGGATTCGCGGCCGAAATCATTCCGTCATATTTCGCGATTTCGATGTCGATCGTCTGCGCGACGAGTGGCGTAGCCAGGGGATCAACGACGCTGGCATGGACCTTGAATCCGCGCACCAGATCCTTGTTGGTCAAAAAGCCGGTGCCTGTTCCGATGGCGGTTGCATCCGCAACCGCGTTCCAAGGAGCTCGGAAGAAAAACTCCGTGTTTGAGTTCACTGTGAGAGGTACGCCAACGCCGCTTTCGTTTTGGATCGTGACGATATCCGTTGACGCGTTTACGTGCAGCACATGCCCTTCGGGGCTCACCCACACGGAGTTAAAAACGGTACTGGTCCAGACCCGCACCGCCACCAGCGTGCCGTTCACCTGGTAACGAGCCGCAACGCGCACAAATTTGCTCGCGAGCGTGGTGGAGACGGAGGAAAAGTCCTTAACAGTCGTAACCGTCTTTGCGTCCATGTCATAAAGCAGCGTGCCATTTGCCGAGTCCGCCAGAATAGACAAGCTTTGAGTCGAAGGTATCGACGTCTCTGGATTCGTCGGCGGTTCCACCGGGAAGACTTTGGTGACGTTAATCGCGGTGTTATCTGAGGAAACGGACGTGACGCTGCCATAAAGGTGCCGCAGCACGAGCCGCGTCAGGTCCGCCAAGGGATGGTGCCGTACGGGACCGTTGAAATTGACGGCCCAGAGCGTTGTGCCGCCGCCCACCGGAACATGATTCACGATAAACGTCGGATGTGCGAGATCGAATTCAAGGTCGAGCGCGTTGTTCTGTGTGGTGCTCACCACCAATGGCGAAAGCAAATTCACATTCACGGAGACCGCCATGCTTCCGCTCGAACCCTTGGCGCCCTGAATCTGGATCTGGTTGGAAGGAATCGTAGCGCCGGCACTAGCGGCAAATCCAGCCTCAGGATCAGAGGCAACGGTCAGAAGCAAATCGCCGGGATTGGCGCTGATCGTAAGAGTCGCGCTCGTATAAGTTCCCACCGGAACGCTCAAGTTCCCCAGAATTTCGCCGAGTTGATCGAGTTGCACCAGATTGATCACCGGTGCCGGACTTGGGGCGCTGTAGACTGGCACGGCCGTGCCCCCGCCCTGCGGGTTCAGCGAGATGCTCAATATTTTTACGCCGATGGTCGCCCAGTCTTCGGTCGAAGCGTCCTGTACGATCATGGGCACCACGCCGTTTTGCGGCGTGGGATTGTTCACCGGCAGGGAAAAGCCGCTGCCGTTGCAGCCTGCGAAAATGAAAGGGACAGCGCCGGCGAATAAGAGCGGTATCAATCGAGACAGTCTTCGAGTGGTCATAAACTCCTCGCTGGTAAGTGGCTAAGACCAAACCGGATTCTAGGAACCGGTTTATGCAGCTAGTGGTGAAACCCATTGGTCCCGGGGAAGTTGCGGCGATAGTACTTTTTTGTTAGCGACGCCGAAGCTGCGAAAAATACGATGTTTCCATCATCCGAATTGCTATTCGTGGCGCAGCGCCAATATGGGATCTACACGCATTGCCCGTCGCGCGGGCATGTAGCACGCGAGCAGCGCAACGATCAGCAGCAACGCCGCGACCCCCGTAAACGTTATGGGGTCGGTTGCTTGTACACCGAAGAGCAACGTGGCCAGGTATCGCGTTAAAGCGAGCGACCCCGCCAGTCCTAGCACAATCCCCGCTAACGCCAAGCGGGCGCCGCGACACATTACGAACCGCAACATGTTGCCGGGTTGCGCCCCAAGCGCCATGCGGATTCCAATTTCGCGCGTGCGCTGGCCCACCGTGTAGCTCATCACGCCGTAAATTCCCACGGCCGCGAGCAACAGCGCGAGCGCGGCAAATACTCCGATCAGCACCGCCGAAAAACGGCGCGGCGCAACCACGTCCGAAAATAGCTCTTCCATGCTCATCAGCCGTGTGACCGGTAAAGTGGGATCGGCTTTGTGGATCACTTCCGTCGCGGCGCTCACCATGGCCAGCGGATCGCCAGCGGTGCGAATTACAAGAGAGTTGGTCCAACCTCCCGTGAAGTACACGTCATACGTCGGCGCGCCGTCGAGACCCATCTGGTGCACGTTCCCCACCACGCCGACGATCGTCAGCCAACACGGCTTAGGATCGAGCGAACACAAATTGATGCGTTTGCCCACGGCGCCGCTCGCCGGCCAGAAACGGCGTGACATCGTGTCGTTCACCAGCACATTCTGCAGCGCCCAATCCTCCTGCGCGAACTCCCGTCCGGAAATCAGTGGGATGCCCAGCGTGGAAAAGTACCCGAGGCTTGCGGTGCGGAATTGCGCAACGGGCAGCAGTTTGTTGGCCTCCACAGTTTGGCCTTCGACCAGAAATCGTGAGACCTCGCGCGTTTCCGTGCCCAGCGGGAGCGTGGAGATGCCGCCCGCGTTCTTAACTCCGGGCAGGCCTTCGATCTGCTCCGCCATTTGCTGAAATTGCAGAGATTGCTTGCGCGTAAGCGCGGTAAGTTGATCGTTCGACAGTTGCGCGAGTTGCTCGGGCGGCACGGCGGCCTGCGCCACCTGCATCGTAAGCACGTGCGCGGTTTCGAAGCCGGGCGAAACCTCGATCAGTTGGCGGAAACTTCGCAGTAGCAACCCCGCTCCCGCCAGCGGAATCAGCGCCAGCGCAATTTCGGCGATCACAAGCGCGCTGTGAAGTCTTTGCCGCGCAAGACCGCTGCTGCCCTTCCCGCCTTGCTTGAGCACATCGTAAAGGTGCCGGGTCCGCGCCTGGATGGCGGGCAGCAATCCGCAAAGCACGCCGGCGAATAGGCAAATGGCGGCGGCGAACACTAACACCGGGGTATTCAAGCCGGATTCCCGCACGACGGTCAGCGTCGCAGGCGCGAGTCCGCTCAGAATCGGGATGCCCACGGCAGCCAAGAGCAGCCCAACAGCGGCGCCAAAAATCGAAAGCAGAATGCTTTCGGTGAGCAACTGACGGATCAGTCGCGCCTGGCTTGCGCCCAACGCGGCGCGAAGCGCAATTTCCTTTTCGCGCGCCGCATTGCGCGCGAGCAGCAAGCTCACAATGTTGGCGCAGGCAATCAGCAGGACCAGCCCCACCGCTCCAAAAAGCACGAGCAGAGTGCGCCGCAGCTTGGCAGCAGATGGATCCTCGAGGCGCTGCACTTCGGCGCCGATGTTCTTGTGGCTCGCGGGAAACTCGATCGTTTCCTGATGATTCAAGGTGGTAACTTCGGCCTGCGCATGTGCGAGCGTTACGCCAGGCCGGAGCCGAGCAATGGTGGCCATCCCGTGATGCACGTGCTCGTTTAGATCGTCCTGAAACTGGCTCATCGGCATCCACAAATCGGGAGAATCGATCGTTGCCGAACTTGAGGGCAGCACGCCAACCACCAGATAGCGCTGCTGATCGAGCGTAATGCCTCGCCCTACGATTGCTGGATCGCCGCCGAAACGGCTCTGCCAAAGCTTGTGACCGAGGACCACGCTGTGCGTACCGATACGTTGATCTTCCTCCGGCAGAAAAAGCCGCCCCACCACCGGACGAGTACCTAACATGGGAAATAAGCCCGATGTTGCATAGCGAACCTGTACGCGCTCGGGATCTCCATCCCCAGTTAGATTGAAGCCCTGCGTAATTTCGTAGTAAGCGCCCATTTCGGAAAAGCTCTGATTTTCCCTGCGCCAGTCGTTAAAATCGCCGGGTGACAATCCGATCTTCGGAATTTGCGGAGGATAAGTGTTTGAGATTTCGACAAGCTCTTCGGGATGCGGATAAGGAAGCGGGCGCAGCAGCACGGTCTGAATCACGCTGAAGATTGCGGTGTTCGCGCCGATGCCCAATGCGAGGGTGAGCACGGCAATCGCGGTGAAAGCCGGACTCTTCGCCAGCATTCGCAATGCGTGACGCAGGTCTTGCAGCAAGATTCGCATCAGCTCAACTCCGAAGCGTCAGGCGATTCGTTGCGGCTATTGCTGGAGAACGATTGCCGGAGACGCCACATCGGGCGGCGACAACACCATTTCCGCCGGCGAAACCACCGAGCTCACACTCAACGCCGCGCTCCCTATACTGACGCCGGAGAATGTGAGGTTGTTCACGCTCACGGCATAAGTTCCCGGCTGCTGGGCAAGAATCTGCAACCCGCCCGGCCCGCTGGAGGCCCCGTTCAATATGACATTGCCGGCGCCATCAAATGAAAGCGCTAGGAGCATCTCTGTAGAGGTGGCGCTCGCCGGCGCTTGGCTTGCGCCTGTGAGCGTTCCGCTGAACGAACCGGCGCTCAAAGACGTGGATCGAGCCCCATGAAATACACTCGCGGAGACCGTGCTCGCGACCCTTAGTTGAACGCCGTCAGTAGGGTTCGACGAAATTTGTGTCACCGAATTTCGCCCGGACGCCAGGGTTATACGGTTGGTACGTCCGGTGCTGCGTAGGAATTCACCCGCAAGAAGCGGCTGGCCCGCGGGATCGGTCTCGACGGCAAACCACTCGTTGGCTGACACCACATAGAAATTAAAGTTAAGCGTACCGGGATTGAAGGTTCCAGAAGGGGCCATGGCCAGCGTCCCATTTCCACGTCCTGAGGCGCTCACAGAAAAATTGCCGGTTGCAGGCTCGAGGGTTACCGAGCGCCCGGCATCATTCGCATCGAAGGTAGCTTGGCTAATTGAGCCCGACGCACTGGCAGTGAGGCCACCGATCATGGCGAGCCTGCCTCCAGAAGCGTCCGCGCCATTCCATTCGAAAACGTAATTGCCAGCCAGTTTCGAAGCTGAAAACGCGGACGTATCCTGCTTCGAAATTTCGCCGGAGCCATGCGAGCCTGCTCCCGTCGTATCGTCAAACTCGATAAACCGCGCATCCCCCTCAGCGGTTACGCCAATGGCATAGGTCGCGCTCGAGCCGTCGGCGAAAGCGAGCGTCATCAGCCCTAGATGGCCCACGCCGACGTTGTAGGTTCCGGTAAACGGTAAGCTGGTTTGGGCACCTGCCGAGCCATTGCGATCCGCCAGGCCGCCCGTGATGCTGCCCTGCCCATCCGCTACAAAGCTGCCCGCCGCGCCCGTGGCGTTCCCTCCGTCAAAGCCGGTGAAAAGAAACGCATAGTTGCCCGTGAGCAACGCGTCGTTCGATTGGTCGCCTGCCAGCACCGAGCCTGGCTGCACCCCGGGATCGGCCTTGCGCTCGCTACCGGAAGCCGCGGCTTGCACCATGATCGGGATGGCCGCCGATGTTGCTGAACCTCCTGTGCTGTCGGTCGCTTTGAACGTGACGCTGTAGCTGCCCGCTGTCGTCGGCGTGCCCGAAATCTCCACCGAGTTCAGGCTTGAGCTGCTATACGTCAAACCCGGCGGCAACGCGCCTCCCACGATGCTAAACACAAAAGGGGGCGCGCCGGCGGTCACCGCAACCGAGCTCACATAACCGGTGCCGACTGTCGCGTTCGGCAAACTCGTCGTCACAAAACTCGGCAGCGCGGTGATATTGATAATCGACGTGAAATATTGCGTCGGGTCGGCCACCGCAGTCGCGGTAATCGAGGAGGCTGGTATATTTCGGGTGCTCGGCGCGTTGTAAACCACCGAAGAGCTGGTGATGTTACTGAGCGTGCCGGGACCATTGATCGTCCACGTCACTCCATCCGGGGGCGTGCTGTCCGCAGTGAACGCCGCAACAATCAGGATCGATTTTCCGATGTCTACGGGAATCGTTCCACCTGGAGTCATGATAATTTCCACGCTGTTGTTCGCCGGACCCTGTGTCACGTTCGGACCGATATAGTTATCGCAGCCGGCTAGCGCCACAAGCGTTACAACACAAAGAGTCCCCAGAAAACCGAGCCCGCCCGTACCCCGTTTACGCCCTAACGGCACACACCCTCCCCCAGTCGCTTACCAATGCACCCGCAAGAAGATAACAGAGCGGTACCCGTTGAGCCAACCCACACCCGTGCCGGGTCGTTTGAACTGATGAACGGCAGCGTGTGCGAGTTGCCTGAGACTGGCAGCCTCGGCGATGGAGCATTTCAACAATTTCGAAAGCTTATGCGATGGCGGCGAAAAATTCGAAAGGCGTGCGGAAATAAAATGACCCCGGATTGGTCAGGGGGGTGACAATCCGGGGCCAGGGGTTGAGACAGAGGCAGGGCCGGAAAAAATTCGCGCTTGCGTCTAGGTGATGCTGGTCACCCAGTTTTCTTCTTCCACGGCGAGAACCATGGACTTGTAGATCTCCAGTTCCCAGCCGTCGTTTACTCGGAAGATGATCGCGTCCGCTTCTTCGCGAACGATCGTGCCGCGTAGGGGGACTCGAAGCTCTCCGGCGATCACTTGCAGGATCACCGGCGCGTTGATCCAGGTTTCGTAGGCGCTTTGCATTTCGATTCCCCCCAGTAAAGATGTGCAAGCTGAGAGCATTTTGGAGAGCGCGGTTGTGGACCAAAATGGCAAGAACGTACTGTTTTGGCTGGAACGAATGTACTGTTTTGGCTTCCAGCACAGTTCCAGGACTGCAATACGTTCGGCGAACCGATTGCACACGGCTCGTAATTCTTTCGGCACTTTTCGTCGAGCGTCGCGCGCGGCCTGCGCGTTTGCCTTTTTCGCGAAGGCGCATCCCGAAGGGAACTTCCCGCCGGACTCCCGCGTTCCTTTAGTGGCAGGTCGGCAGCGGCGCGGAATGCTTGCGGCTAGCCGAGCTGCGAACCGAGGTAGCGCAGGATTTCCTTGCGCTGCGGGTAGGGTTGTGCCAGAGTCCCCTAAAGCGCTTATGGGTCCTGGCGAGCGGAGCGGAGGCGCCATGCTGAATCGGTGGATCACACAAGTAGCCTTGAAGCTAAAGGGCCTTCTCTTCCGCCGCCAACTCGAGCGCGACCTCGATGACGAGCTGGCGTTGCACCTCGAGATGCGCGAGCAGAAACTGCGCTTGGCGGGGCTCGAATCGAGCGACGCGCGCTATGCTGCCCTGCGGGGGTTCGGCAACGCGACCACGCTCAAAGAGAGAACTCGAAGTATGTGGACCTTTCGCTGGATCGAGGATCTCTGGCAGGACATTTGTTTTGGAACGCGCGTGCTATGCAAAAACGTCGGGTTCACGATTGCCGCGGTGGTAACGCTCGCGTTGGCGATCGGTGCGAACACCACGATTTTCAGTTGGATGAACGCGACGCTGCTCGATCCGATTCCGGGAATGGCGCGGCCGAGCGAGGGCGTAGCCATTGAAAATGGCCGCACGGGATCGTTTTCCTATGCCGATTTCGCCGATCTGCGCGATTCCAATCAAAGCTTCACCGGCATCACCGCTTTTTCGCTTAGCGAAGTCAGCCTGACCGGCGAAGGCGATCCACAGCGCGCATGGACGATGCTGGTTTCGTCAAACTATTTCGACGTGCTGGGCGTGAAACCTGCTCTCGGACGAGGATTCCTTGCAGGTGACGCCGAGCCCCCGAATGGAGCGCCTGTAGCGGTGATCAGCAATCGCCTCTGGCAAAGCCGCTTCGGCGGCAACCGCGCGATCGTTGGCCAGACGATTCACGTGAATACGCATCCTTTCACGATTGTAGGCGTGGCGCCCGCCAAATTTCAGGGCAGCACGAGCGGCCTGCGCTTCGACCTCTGGCTGCCCGTGACGGCAACGGCGGCACTCGGCGACGATCGCGGCGATCTCCTGAAAAATAGAAACAATTCCTGGCTGACCCTGATCGGACGTTTGCGTCCGGGTGCCGGCCGCGAGCAAGCGCAAACCGAATTGACCGGCTTGCTGCAGGGGATTGCGCGGCAGTATCCCGCTTCGCACAAGGGCTTGAACAAGGTAACCGTGTACCCGCTGTGGCGAGCGCCCAATGGAGCGGAGGCTATTTTCTCTGGGCTGATGCCGATCCTCATGGGCGTCGCCGGGATCGTGCTGCTGCTCGCGTGCGTGAATGTCGCGAACCTTCTGCTCCAGCGCGGCGTCGGAAGGCAAAAGGAGATGAGCGTTCGGCGCTCGCTAGGTGCCGGCCGAGCGCGTTTGATCCGGCAACTTTTGGTGGAAAACCTGCTGCTTTCCCTCACGGGCGGTGCGATTGCCCTGGCGCTGACGGTGTGGAGTTCAAAATCTCTGATGGCTTTCGCGCCAACGACGAATCTTCCGATCTGGATAGAGGCGAGCGTCGACCGCAATGTGCTCGCCGCCACGCTCGCGATTACGATCCTCGCGGCGATGCTGTTCGGCATCCTGCCCGCTTTGCGGGCGTCGCGCGTCAGCCCGGCCGCTGTGCTCAAGGAGGAATCTGGAGCGATCGCCGGAGGCCGGCACAAGGCGCGGCTCTCAAACGGCCTGGCGGTGGCGCAAGTTGCCTTGTCGTTGGTGCTGCTCGTCTCCGCGGGGCTCTTCGTGCGCAGCTTCCACGCCACGCAGAAGTTCGATCCCGGCTTTAGTCCCCGTAACGTGATCCTCGAGTCCTACGATCTCAGGCCGAACGGATATAGCGAAGCTGGGGGCGTCGCGTTTGACCGCCAAGCCATCGATAAAATCGAAGCATTGCCAGGAGTGCAGTCCGCATGCCTCGCCGACTGGGTTCCGCTCGGGTTCGGCTCCAATTCCGATGATTTTGCTCCTGAAGGCTATCAGGCCGGACCGCACGAATCCGTGAGCGCCGGTGTCGCGCACGTCAGTCCGGGATATTTTTCGACGCTCGGCATCGCGCTGGTCAGTGGCCGGGATTTTTCTCCGCAGGATTCCGCGAGTTCGCAGCCGGTGGTGATCGTCAACCAGACCCTGGCCAACCGCTATTGGCCCAACCAAAGCCCCCTCGGAAAACGAATACAAGTGGAAGAAAAATCCGCGATGGTGATCGGCGTGGTGCGCACAGCGCACTACTTCGATTTGAACGAGCGTCCGCAGCCATTCCTGTATCTTCCCCTCTACCAGTTTTACAGCGCGGGCGTCACGCTGCACGTGCGCACCGCGGGTGACCCGGCCACGTATGCAGCCGTGATTGCGGAGTCGCTCCACAAATTAAATGCTGACCTGCCCGTCTCGGACATTATCCTGATGAGCGCGTGGATCGGGACCTCTTCGTTTGTGCAGCGCATGGCCGGCGCGTTCGTAGGAGCATTCGGGGCGCTGGCATTGGTTCTTGCCGCGGTCGGAATTTACGGCGTCACCTCCTACACCACGAAGCAGCGCACGCACGAGATCGGCATTCGGGTGGCGCTCGGTGCGCAACGCGCCGACGTATTGCGTTTGACGCTGGGCCAAAGCGCTCGGACCGCGCTGCTTGGCGTGGCCATCGGCCTCGTCACCGCATTGGCTGTCGCCCGGCTGATGTCCGGCCTGCTCTACGGTGTAAGCGCCACCGACCCCGCCACATTTTGCGGAGTAGCGCTGCTGCTCATGGCCGTAGCCCTCGTCGCCTGCTACCTCCCCGCGCGCCGCGCTTCGCGTGTGGACCCCATGATCGCGCTGCGCCACGAGTAGCTGATTTACGATGCAAATGATGACCATGCTGAGAGAACGGCTTACGCAAGTACGGCTCAAAGTGCTGGCGCTATTGCGGCGCCGCCAACTCGAGCGCGACCTCGATGACGAGCTGGCGTTGCACCTCGAGATGCGCGAGCGGAAGCTCCGCGCTGCGGGTGTCCAACCCAGCGATGCCCACTATGCCGCGCTGCGTCAATTCGGCAACGCCACCTTGCTCAAAGAAACGGCGCGGGGCATGTGGGCCTTTACATGGATCGAAGACTTCTGGCAAGACGTTCGCTTCGGCCTACGCATGCTGCGCAAGAGTCCCGGCTTTACTGCGGCCGCGGTACTCACCCTAGCTCTGGGCGTCGGGTCTAGCACGGCGGTGTTCAGCTTGATCGATGCCGTGCTCCTTCGCACGGCGCCATACAAGGATGCAAAGCATCTCGTTCTCGTGTGGACCCCGTCTCCACATATCGTGAGCGCTGTGGCCTCGGTTCTTGGCACAAATCAGGAAATGTCCTTCGAGGCTTTCAGCCCGATGGCCGGAGATTTCTACGATCTGCAATCACAGAATCGCTCGTTTGCTTCCATGGCCATGTTCGAGGCGAAGCAGTCAAACCTTGTTGCCGGCTCGCTTGCCATCCGTGCACAGACCGCAGTCGTCACAGGAGATTTCTTCTCCATCTTGGGAGTTACACCGCAACTTGGGCGCGTTATCACTGACGCTGAGGATCGTCCGGGCCTCGGAAGGGTTGCGGTGATCAGTAATGCGCTTTGGATCTCGCAATTTGGCAGTGAGCCCGACATCCTGAACAGAACATTGCTTCTCGATTCTGTCCCCTACCGCGTGATTGGCGTGATGCCTCCACAATTTCAGTTTCCGCACGACCACGACGCGAACGACATCTTCAGTCACCAGGCTAACTTGCCTACGGAAGTCTGGATCCCATTTGCACACACGCCGAAGGAGCGTGCTGACCACGAAGGGGCCGTTGCCGATTCTGGTGTTGCAATTGCGCGATTGCGACCGGGTGTCAGAATCGTTGAAGCGCAAGCCGAAGCCAATGCCATCCTCGAACGCAATCGATTGCAACACCAGCCGGATTCCCGGGACCTGTACGCCCTGATCACGCCGCTGACTGGTACGATGAACGAACAACCGCGGAAACCAATGTTGTTGTTAGTGGCCGCAGCAGCGCTCGTGTTGCTGATCGCATGCAGCAATGTCGCCGGCCTACTAATGGCGCGCGCTGCGGGCCGTGTGCATGAAATCAGTGTCCGTGCGTCGCTTGGAGCGCAGCGCCTGCGTCTGGTGCGGCAATTACTCACGGAATCGTTGCTGATCGCCGGGGGAGGTGGGGCACTGGGAGTTGCTGCAGCGTACGCCGCGACCCGAGCCATCGTCCGCCTCAATTCCGGTATCATTCCTCGCCTCGAGCATGCGTCGCCGAACTTGGCAGCGCTGCTGTTCGCACTTGGGATTTCGTTACTTACATGCATTCTTTTCGGCCTCGCGCCTGCACTGAGCGCTTCCCGCATAAATTTAGCCGCATCTCTGGCGCAAGCCGGCGGACGCAACATCAAGGGCTCGCATCGGCTGCAGCATTCGTTAGTGGTGGTTGAAGTCGGACTATGCATCGTGCTACTGGCCAGCTCGGGGCTTTTTATACGTAGCCTGCTCAATGTAGATATCGTGGACAAGGGATTCGAGCTGCAGTCCACCCTCACGGCACATATCGCTCCCGATGAGCAACGTTATGACTCGCCTGAAAAGCGAACGCTATTCTTTCAAGAGGTTCTGCGACAAGTTGCCGCCCTGCCGGGCGTCCGCGCCGTGGCAGCGACCAGCGGAGTCCCGCTGAACGGCTTCGAATCGCTCTCGAATTGGGGGAAACTCGAAGGCAATGCGTTGAATAAGGACGCCGCGTTTGAAAATCGAGCCGTCACTCCAGGCTATTTCGAGGTAATGGGCACCCCGCTGCTGGAAGGGCGATATTTCACGGAAGACGACGTAACAGGTCATCCGCTGGTAGCCATTGTCAGTCGCAGCGTTGAGCGCGCGTATTTTCCGAATGGCGGCGCGATAGGCAAACACGTGTATCCCGTCCACCCGGACGG
Source organism: uncultured Acidobacteriota bacterium (assembly GCA_963703805.1). GTDB lineage: Bacteria > Acidobacteriota > Terriglobia > Acidiferrales > UBA7541 > DASTCZ01. Next base: position 442,544 of record CAVPFO010000005.1, read on the forward strand.
CACCCCGCGAGAGGGCCAGCCCACCACTATCGTTGGCGTCGTGGCGGACATCCATTATTGGAGCTTGGAACAGATACCCCCACTGCAGTACTACATGCCGTTCTGGCAGCGCCCCTGGAATGCAGGAGACATTGTGGTGCGCAGTTCGATTCAGCCGGGGAGGCTCGCGCCGCGGATTCGCGAAATCGTACGCAAGATTGATCCCGCCGTGGCCGTGGCCGATGTACGCACCATGGACGATCTGGTGACCGCAGCGACTGCAACACGCCGATTCCAGACCCTGTTGCTGGTGTCGTTTGCTGGGATCGCTCTGTGTCTCGCGCTGGTTGGTCTCTACGCGCTCGTGGCATATACAGTCCGGCAGCGCACAGCCGAAATTGGAGTGCGCATGGCGTTGGGCGCCGAACCCCGGCACGTTTCCTACCTGTTCTTGCGTTACGGCCTGAAGTTGGTTTTGGTCGGGACGCTCCTGGGCCTCGCCGGCAGCGTAGCAGCAGCGCAGTTGGTCAAACGGTTCTTGTTCGGTGTCAAAGCGCTCGATCCGCTGACGCTCGGCGCAACGGTCATTTTGCTCGTATGTGTGGCTTTGGTGGCGTGTATGATCCCCGCGCGGCGCGCATCGCGTGTGGACCCCATGATCGCCCTGCGCCACGAATAATTCCCGGGCGCGTCCTAATCTTCTGGTACTGCGAGTACGCTCGTACCACCTCTTTAGTCCTTGCGCTTCATTGCTCGCTTTGCGCCTCGTAGCCACAATCAACCTTGCCTTGTCCCTTACACACACGCGCCTGCCGCGCCGATGCCTCTCCGGTGGCGGAGTTCGCAGGAGAGTTGCAGTGATCCGAGACGCCAATTCCGCGCCACGCTCCGTAATCGGCTCCGCCCTTATCGCATTGCTGCTGCCGCTTCAAGAAAGCCACGGGGATTTTGGCGTTTTCTGCTACCGTGTAGGTTGGCAGTTGTGGACCCGCCGTCGAGGTCCCTCTGCTATGGAATCTGCGGCGCCGTGCTCGACTCTGTTAAACACCTCATCCAACATCTCTACGACGTCCAGGGATTAATCCGCTGGGGCGGAGCCTTGCTGGTCTGCATCGTTGTATTTATTGAGACTGGCTTCTTCGTGGGGTTTTTCCTGCCGGGCGATTCCCTGCTGGTGACCGCCGGAATTTTTGCCGCGAATGGCGATCTCGGTTTGTGGACGCTGCTGATTCCGGCGATTTTGTGCGCCATCGCCGGAGACCAGGTCGGCTACTGGGTGGGCCGCGGCGCGGGGCAAGCTCTCTACTATCGCGAAAATTCGTTCCTCTTCAAGCGTAAACATCTCGAGCGCGCTCGCGACTTCTATGCGCGCTACGGCGGCAAGACCGTGATTCTCGCACGCTATGTGCCCATCGTGCGCACTTTTTGCCCGCCGGTGGCCGGTGCAGCCGGTATGACCTACGGAACGTATTTCACCTATGACGTGATTGGCGGCACGCTCTGGATCAGCAGTATGATCCTGGGCGGCTATGGCGTTGGTAAACTCGTGCCCAGCATCGGCACGCGCATCCATTACGTGATTCTGGCGGTCGTGTTTGTTTCCCTACTGCCGGCGGGGATCAGCGCGTGGCGCGCCCGCGGAGCATCGAGGAATCCTCCGGCGGCAGGAGGGCCGATCGCTGCCCCGCAGGTGGAACGCGACTGATGCCGCGCGCCCGCCGTGCGTTTTCCTCCGCGGCATCTCTGCAAGCCATCATTTTTGATATTGGCCGCGTGATCGTGCGCGTCGAGCCGAAGCGCGCGCTGGCCAAGCTCGCCGCAGCCGCCCCCGGCGCGAAAGCTCGCACGCAGCGTGCCCGTCGCATGACGGGAGACGAGCTCTGGCAGGCCATCCAGGCCGATCCACTCTGGCAGGGCTGGCAGGAAGGCCGTGTCACTCCGGCGCAATGGCACAAGAATCTTTGCGGCCGCTTCGGTTTGAATCTCAGCTTTCAGGAATTCAGCGAAGCGTGGAGCAGCACGATCCCGCCGAAGCTTATTCTTCCCGAATCTCTTTTTGCGCGGCTGGCGAAACGCTGCCGGCTCGTGCTCCTCTCCAATACCGACCCGATTCACGTCGCGCACATGGAAGCGAATTTCGGCTTCATGCGCCACTTTTCCGCGCGCATTTATTCATGTGCTGTGGGCGCCAGCAAACCCAGCCGGACAATTTTTCTGAAGGCCATCCGCGCGGCGCAGGCTCCCAAGAAAAACATTCTGTTTGTGGACGACGTTGCCGAATACGTGGCCGCCGCAAAACGCATCGGCATTCAAGCCGTGCAGTTCCGCGATCGCAAGCAGCTCGAAGCTGAGCTTCGCCGCCGCGGCGTGCTTTGAGCGGGCCGAAGTTACACCGCCGCTATTGCTGCGGCGTTCCGCCCGAAGGCCACTGAATAACGCCAATCTGGCCCTCCGCGTTGCGTTCCAGCACGGGCGCATACAGCCCCAGCAACTGGCGCCGCCACCACATTCCCGTAGCGCGCTTTGCCGCCATTGATGTAAACCAGTATTGCCAAATCATCGCGCGCACCTGCGTCGGCGGCTTATCTGGAAACGGGTCTCCCGCAAACAGAGCAAGCACGTCGGGGTCATTCGCGATCAGGCGCTCTTCGGTGCGCGTGGTGATCGAATCCGATTGCCAGGTGCCGAGCGACGCGAACCACAAATTCCAGTCAAAGCGCGGCTGGTAGGGCGCATAAATTCCCGGAGCTTTCGCGGGGTCCTGCGGTTTGAATTTGAAAGGATAGGTCCGCCAGGTCTTCCCATCGTCATCCGATCCCTGGAATTCGATTTCGTAGCGCGCCCGCGTCATGCTGCCGAACAAGCCATACTCATTCGCGATGCGCCAACGCGCCAACACCTGCACCGGGGTCACCGGCAGCGGAATGCTGCTGGCGAACATCCAGAGCAGCAGCGCCGCATTTGCATAGAAGACCCACGCAAACACCACGCCGCTGACGGAAAGCTTCAGCGCGTGCAGATGCGGTCGAAAATCCTCCAACCAGCCACGCTTGCCAGGTTGCGCGACCCGCGTTGTCTCCGCAGGCGAGTCGATTCCGCCCAATATCGACCGCGCATCGGGAGCCACTTCCACGCGTTCCGCGACGGAGGCTGCCTCCGGAGCGCCAAGAAATGGTTTTCTCCATCGCCTCGGCACAAATCTCTCGAGGAAGCCATCATCCAAAAGCAGGAATCCCAGCACGAGCACCAGGTAGTTCAGGAACGTGTAATTCGCCGTAAGGATCACGCCGATCTCCCACGGCGTCACGATCAAAAAGCACACGATCCGCCAGCGGCGCGGCAGAAACATCATCCACACGATCGCCAACTCCATCACCAGCGTTGCCACCACCGTCGCGGCGTGGAACCAGTGCGGCAAATGCTGCACATACCAGCCGATCCACGTGGGCAACGGTCCATTCTGGTAATACTCGTCCATCGCCGTGAAGTGGCGCCATTCCGGATCGCCGCCCATCACCTTGGCCACTCCCGATTCGAAATAAATTCGGAACCATTCGAATTGCAGCAGGTAGAGGCTCGCGCGCGATGCCGGATGCTTTTCTCCCCAGCCCGGCAACCACCCGGAGGGCGTAAAAAAGAGCGCGATGAAGCCGAACTCGATGAGCATCCCGTCCGACTGGTAATTCGCAAATTCATCCGCTGCATGCACGAACGAAAGAAAGCAAAGCAAGCACACCAGCAGCGTTGCCCGCGGCCAGACGTTAGCGGTTGCCAGCACGGACGCGGCCAGACCCACCCAACACAGCGCCATCAGCGCGTGTGACCCGGTCGAAAACCACAGTAGCGTGGGCGCCATCACAAACCGCGCCGTTCCATAGGAGTGCGCGATCGCGCTCAGATAATCACGGGCGGGAAAGATGCCTTGCGGGCCGATCAGCCCGCGAATTTGAAAGAGCAGCGAGAAAAATGCAGAAAAATAAATCAGTCCCAGCGACCGCAAGACGATCCAACGCGCGATCAAGCGGTCCGACGCGCCCCACCCCGAATCGAGCAGCCAGCGCATCACGGACCTTGGCGTCCAGTCCATCGGCGCTCGCCATTATACGTTCGAAACGATGCGTGGCGACTCTCAGAGAGCGAATACTAGGCTTCACTGCCGCGGCTCAAGTAGAATCACAAGCTTTGCAGCGATCTCGAAAGGGTGCTTGGGGCCATGTCCGACGCCGTGGTCAACCGTGACAGAATCTCCGCAACCTACCCGTTGATCCGCCCGCATATTCGCCGTACTCCGGTGATCGAGGTGGATGGCCGCGACTTCGGCCTCGGCGCGGGTGAAATCGCGTTCAAGCTCGAATTGTTTCAGCACGCCGGCTCCTTCAAGGCGCGCGGTGCCTTTGCAAACCTTTTATTGCGAGAGGTTCCGCCTGCGGGCGTCGTAGCCGCTTCCGGAGGAAATCACGGAGCCGCCGTAGCCTTCGCCGCCATGAAGCTTGGCAAACCCGCGCGCATCTTTGTTCCGAGCGTAGCCTCGCAGGCTAAGATCGACCGCATCCGCGGCTACGGCGCCGAACTCGTCGTACAGGGTGATCGCTATGCCGACGCTTTGGCCGCAAGCGAGGCGTGGGCAGTCCAATCGGGCGCGCTGTCCATCCACGCCTACGATCAATTGGAGACGCTCTTAGGCCAAGGCAGCGTAGGACTCGAACTTGAGGAGCAATCCCCGCAGCTCGATACGCTGCTCGTCGCCGTCGGTGGCGGCGGGCTCATCGGCGGCATCGCCGCGTGGTATGCGGGCCGCACACGCACCGTCGGCGTCGAACCCGAAGCTGCTCCCACGCTCGCGAATGCGCTCGAGGCCGGCCGTCCAGTGGACGCTCCGGCGGGAGGCATCGCCGCGGACTCGCTCGCGCCCCGCCGCGTCGGCGAGCTCATGTTCCCCATCGCGCAGTCGAACGTGCACAAAGTTGTGCTGGTGACCGACGACGCAATTGCCAACGCACAAGCTGCGCTGTGGGACGTATTGCGCATCGTCGCGGAGCCCGGCGGAGCGGCGGCCTTCGCAGCACTCCTTTCGGGGCGTTACGCGCCAGCCTCCAACGAGCGCGTAGGAGTATTGATTTGCGGCGGCAATACCAACGCTGTTTCGCTTAAATCGGCGACAAGTGCGAAATGATGGGATTCAGAACTCCTAGTCCTTCGAGAGTGCCGCTCGAGTGTTGCTTAAGGGAAAGTGTTTGCTCATTGCTACTGGCTCGAGCTTCGCACGCTGAACTGCATCGTATTGCAAATAAGAGCCTTAGCGACACGCCAACGTCCTAATCAAATGGTACCAGGCTTGCCGTGATATAAACGGCGATCTGATGCCCAGCATGCGGACGCCAGGCAGTTTGAGCGGGAGCCGACACTGCGCCAAAGCCCAGCCGGCCAATCGTTGTCTTCCGTCCGTTCGCGAACGAGGGTGACAACATGCGTGCGTTGATACGACGGCTCTCCGCTCCTGCCAATGAATCGCAATTGGCGCTTGCCTTGGCCATGTCCGTTGCGGTGATGAGTTTTCTCTTGTGGGGCTTGCTGTGGCAGGGGGCCATCATCTCAAAGCAACGCGACCTCATTCGCTGGCTATGGACATTGCGCGGCGGGCATCTGGGATAAGGTTCAATGGCAGGCGAAGTTTTTGAAGGTGTGCTCTGCCCGGGCACGCGTTCCGCAAGATATAACGGAGGCGGGGCCGTTGGGCACGGCCTCGCGAATTTCGAACTTCTATCTCGCCCGACTCGGCCATCAATTCTTGAATCTCCGTTGATACTTTGCGCACTTCTGCGAATTCTGCCGGGGCTCGCGGATTTTTTTATTGCTCGCCGTTACCAGATTCTCTATAGTCACCTGATTAGCCCTTCGGCAACCGTCCGTTGCGGGCCGCGCTTTTTGGTTGACGCTACGCAAACGCGCCTCGATTCATTGCAAGGAAGGGCTTGGGGGAATTTATGACGAAGTCGTATGGCCGCATTTTGGCTTTTCTGCTGGCTTTGATTTTCATTCCCGCGGTGACCCCGGCGCGCACGCCCGCACGCCATCGCACTCGCGCGGCGCAACATTCCAACGTAAAGCATCATCGGCGTCATCATCGCCGCCATCGCCGCCACCACACCGGCGCCTAGGCGCGCGGCGACCAGTTTCTAGTCGGTTTGCGGTTCTGTGTAGCGTGCCCGATTTGTGCTTGCCCAGAGGAACGAAGGGTGAGGTGGAGCCTTCGCCTTTGTTTCTACCGGCATCCACCTAACTTCGCGCCACCCCTCTAGGCAATGCCTGTGTAGCCCGCCCCGTTTCGTAGGGGCGGGGTCTTTGACTTTTGGCTTCGTTGTGGCGCCGAGCCATCAAAAGATATGAGAACCCGCCTCATAAAAAGCGAATCGGGGAGCTTGGCGGCTCCCCGATTCGTCACTTTCGTTTGAGGCCGCCGCACCCTCGGGTTCGGCTGGCCCGCACCGCGTGCGCGGTGTGCGTTTTTAGTGAAACCCTCGATCAGTATCCGGTGGAGCGGTCAATACTCCTCCAGTGATCCGGAGCTTCTACCCCTACTTACGCCTACGCATCGCCTAAATCAAGCGCAAATTCAAAATGTTCATCGGTCAACTGGAGAACATCCATCCCTGCTACTTAATAAACAGCGCTTCGCGGAGCTGGTCCCTGCCGAGGTAGGTTTTCGAGGTGTGAAAGCGCGCGAAAAGGTCCATCATCTCGCGATTCTGTAGGATACGGCCCATCGGCGCTACCGGCGGCGCCGGCACTACTTCCAACGTCGTCTCATCGAACACCCGGAAGCGCTGGAAACGCTCCGGCCGCTTGCTGTGAAAGAAGGCTAGAATCACGCCGCCATCACGCAGCAGTGACCCCAGCCGCTCGGCCGATTGCCGCATCATGTCGTCTTCCAGGTAATCGAGCAGGTCCCATACCAGGACCGCGTCAAAGGAACGCGGCTTATAATCGAGGCTCGTCTTCAGGAATTCCGTGGCGATTTGGGCGCGGCTCGGACGTTCGGCGGTCGGCTCCAGCGCCAGATCGCGCTCGTCCTGCTCCTTGAGGTACCGCTTCCAGCCCGTAAGCAAGTCTTCGGTGTAGACCCGGAAGCCGCGTTCCCCAAAGAAGGTCACCGTCGATTGATAGACGGGGCCTAAATCGAGTAGCGTGCCCTTGCCAATTCCGTTCAGGTGCCAGAGGAAATCCTTGAGGCTATTCGAGGCGCGCGTCGCATGTGGCGAAAATGCAGGCGACCCGGGAGCCGCCTTTGGCCGGGCAGACGGACGTTCCGCCACCACGCCGGACGTCGCCCGGAGGCTACCGCTCTTCCATCGGTCCAAAAGGCTCATAGCTGACGCCACTTACGGGACACCCTTACGGAAGGCCCCCCGCAGAAGCCCTTAAAGATCATAAATCCGATAGGCCCTGGAATCCTAGTTCTTTGATTCGGAGACGCGCAGGGCCAAGTGCTCCTCGGCCACCGGTTCAACCGGCTTTCCGTTCTTGCCGGCTGGCTTTTTGAGGTTGGGCTGCGCCACCTCAAACTTGCCGCGCACCACCGCGCCCTCTTCAATGATCAAGCGCGGGGAAATCGAGTCACCCTGCCAGAAGCTGGTTTGCCCCACCAGGACCCGCTCGCTCGCGCGAAGATTGCCCTTCAGCTTGCCGCGCATCACGATTTCGCGGGCTTCGATGCTGCCGGAAGCCTTGCCCTCGGTGGTCACTACCACCCGTGCATCGGGAACGAGCACCGTGCCCTTCACCTCGCCATCAATCTGCAGGTCTTCTCCACCCAAAATCTCGCCGGAAATCACGATGCCCTTGGTGATCACGCTCGCGGACGTCTCCTGCGGCCGAAGCACAGCCTGCGGCGGGCGCGCTGCTTCGCGCGGTAGCTCGGGCGGCGCGGACGGCACGTGCGACACCGGCGTGTGCGCTGCCGGGGCCACCGGTGCCGGCTGATGCGCCGCGACCGGGTTCGCCGGCGGCGGCACTGGCGCCCGCGGCGGTGTATAGGCCGGAGCGTTCGGCAACGGCGGCTGATTCTGCTGGGGAACGGGTGGTCTCGGCTCTTCTTTCTTCTTCCACATAGAGCCTCCTATGAATGAAATGTGACCTGGGAGGGGCTGCTCCCGGAGCGGGTCACTGCAATAGAGAGCGGAACTATAGTATGGCCGTAAGGGGCTGTAAACGAATTGCTGCCGAAAAACGTACGTCAGAGTTACCCTGCCCGAACGGCCACGTCCGGCGGCACCTGAGATCCCGTTCGCACCATGCGATCGCTTGTTCGACTAGCGACCTGAATGATAGGCAGGCCAGGCAAGCTCCAGGGCCATCCCCGCGGGCGCGGCCGTGCGCCGCAAGTCCCACATCGCCACAAACATCCCGCCAAATTCGTGGAAGAAAATCTTCACGCTCTCGCGGTGCTGCCACCAATCGTTTGGGTCGTATTCTGAATCGCGGGCCGGTGCCATTTCCATGGCCACATCCAAGGGCAGGACGCGCCGGAAAATATAGCGAGCGCGGCGCGTGTGGTAGTTCGAGCTCACAATAATCACGCGATGCCAATGATTCTCGCCGATCAACATGCGCAGGGCCTTGGCCTCATCCAGCGTGTTGGCCGCATTGTGATGAAAAATCGTAATCGCGGAGGGCGGCACTCCGTGCTGGATCAGGTCGCGGTTCATCAGATCGCTGATGCTGGCATAGGGACGCAACATGCGTCCGCTAGCTACCACGGTGGCAGCCCAATGCGCGTGATAGAGGTCCGCCGCGCGCGTGGCGCGATCCCCCTGAAAATCGTCGTCGCTCAACACGATAATCGCGTCGGCCGGCACCAGCGGATCGTCCACGATCCAGAAGTTCCCGGCTATGCGGAGCAACGGGACTCGCACCAAATACAGGCAGAATAGAATCGCGGCAAGAAATATCAAAACGATTAGTTTGAAGAAAATCCCGCCGCGAGCGCCGTTTCTCATCTTCTGATTTTACGCGCCCGCGAGAATCGCGACGCGTTCATAGCGCAGGATCGGCTTGCCGCAGCCGTTCGGCGGCCAGCTCGGGTTCGAGCGGGTTGAGGTAGATTTCCTTCAACTTGTAGGATTTCCCGCTGGCCGGCACGAGCGGCAAAATCTCGATGTGCCAGTGGTAATCCTCCGCCAGCGTCGTCCAATATTCTGAAAGCTCACCCTTACTGTGCGCGGTGTTCGGCGCGGTATGCACCACCATGTGGAAACCTTGCGCCACCTTCCCCACGCGCCGCAGCACGCGTCCCAATAAAGAAGCCAGGTGCCGCCGGTTGGAGCTGGGCTTCGGCTGTTCGAACAGGTGATTGTGTTTGCGCCGCAGCAGCCAGATTTCATAAGGCACGCGCGACGCATAAGGACACAATGCAACGTAGTCTCCCTGCGAATCCACGATACGGCTGCCGCGCTTTTCTTCCTGGTGCACGATGTCGCAGAAAACGCAGCGCTCTTTTTCCTGATACCAGGCCCGCGCCGAACGCAACTCGTACAGAATTCTGCGCGGAACGAACGTCGTGGCCATCACCTGCGAATGCGCGTGCGGCCAATCCTCGCCCGCCACGGTTCCTTGGTCTTTCGAAATCGTCACGTACTTAAACCGGTTGTCGCGTTTCAGGTCCGCGATTCGTTGCGCGTAAGCGGTGAGCACCTGGTCGATCTGCTCGTCGCTCATCCGCGGAAGCTGCAAATCATGGTGCGGCGTTTCCACGATGATTTCATGAGCGCCTAGCGCGCCCATGCGGTCGTAAATACCCTCGGCTTCGCGGGCCACCTCCCCTTCAATGTGATAGAGGGGGTCGAGATGCGGGATCACGCGAACCTGCCAAGGCCCGCTCGCAGGTTGCGCCCACAGCGTCTGCTGGTCGTTTTCATGTCCCGGACAAAACGGACAGCCGCTCGGCAGCCGTACTTCGCGATCGGGCGGATGGCCGATCACTACCCAACTGCGCGTGATGGGGTCTTTGCGAAGTTCCATGGTGACGCTTTCTTCTACGGAAGTTGTTTATAACCCAGCGCTTTTGGCGGCGCAAGGCGAAGCGGTCGTGGAGTTTCGCGCCAATACAGCAAATCCTCGCGCTGACCCTCTGAAAGACCCGATTGCCCAAAACTGGCGTTCCGGCTCACTATAACCGTCGTTCGGCAGAGATTCGTATGCCCGTGAGCTTCCCTTTTCGAGATTGTCGCTCAAGCCGGCAAGAACAGGATCGCATCGCATGACACCTCGTCCGTCATCCCTCGCAATGGCCTTTGCCTTGGTCGCTGCGCTGCTGGCCGTCTCAACCACTTCATCGCAACCCTCGTCTCAGACCGGCGCCCGCCAAGCCACCGCAAAAACCTCAGCCCCGCAAGCGGCAGGCGCTGCATCCCAGACGCAGATCGCTCGCGGCAAGTACATCGTGGAAGAGGTCGCCCGGTGCTCCGAGTGCCATTCCCCGCGCGATGCGCAGGGCAATCTGGACCACTCGCGCTGGCTGCAAGGCGCCCCGATCTGGATCACTCCCGTGCATCCCGATACCAATTGGGCGGACCGCGCTCCCGCGCTCGCGGGATTTCCTGGATACACGCAAGCGCAAGGTGAGCTAATCCTTGAGATGGGCCGGGCCGCCAATGGCGGAGCCATCCAGCCGCCCATGCACACTTATCACATGACGCATGCTGACGCCGAAGCCGTGATCGCCTATCTCCGCTCGGTCCCCAGCACTACGCAATAAGCCGGCAACTGTGTAGCATCCCGATCGCAGGAAGTAGCCGGTACGCATCGAATCATTCCGAGCTCATGCTCATCACATAAACACAAGGAGGGATGTGTGCCTGATAGCGCGCCGCACAAACGCTGGGGCGAGCCCCCGTGGAACATCGATTTCCACCCAGCGCCGCGCGAGATTCCCGCGGAAGTGGACTTTGCGGTCGTCGGCGGAGGATTCGCCGGACTCGCGGCGGCCGCCTGGCTATGTCATGCCGATTCCTCGAAGAGCGTGGCGCTCTTTGAGGCCGAGACACTGGGCACCGGCTCCAGCGGCCACACCGGCGGTATGGCCCTCGGCGAAACGGCAGCGGGGGACTTGCCCGGTCTTGGCGACGTCCTCGTTGGCTACCAGCAGATCTTACAAACGCTCGCCGTGGATGGCGACCTCACGCTGCCCGGAGCCTGGGAAATCGCCCACAACAAAAAAGGCCTCGCAAACTCCCCGATCGCCTGGAGCGACTCTGGCGATTTGCGCGCCGTCCGCGAGGTTCCCGGCGGCAGCATAAACCCTGGAAAAGTGGTTAGCGGCCTCGCGCGCGCAGCCGATCGGGGTGGCGCAATGCTTTTCGAAAACGCCCGCGTCGAAGAGATTGCCTTCGAAAAAGGCGTGCAGCTCGTTGTCCGTGGAAAAGAAGTTCGCGCAACCCGGGTCCTCATCGCCACCAATGCGCAATCGCTCGAGCTCAATGGCTTGGCCGGCCGTGCCGAGCCGAAATTTACACTCGCTTCAGCCACGGCTCCTCTCTCGCACGGGCAAATCGAAGCCTTGGGCCTCGCCTCGGGAAAATCCTTCTACACCGTGGACCTGCCCTACCTGTGGGGACGTCTGCTCGACGGAAACCGCATCATCTTTGGCTGCGGCCTCGTTCATCTAAACGACTGGCGCGATTTACAAACTCTCGATATCTCACAAGGCGAGCCCGCCGAACTTTTCGCTCGCCTCGAACGCCGCGTGCGCGGCTTGCATCCGGCCCTACAGTCGACGGAATTCACGCATCGCTGGGGTGGGCCGATTCTCATTGCTGAAGAATGGAAGCCGGTATTCGCGGCGCATCCGAAAAGCGCTGACGCTCTCGTGCTCGGCGCTTTCAGCGGGCATGGCGTTGCACTTTCGGTTTACCTGGGACGCTGGGCGGCGGAAATCATGCTCAGGAAAAGGAAACTGCCTCACTGGCGAGCGCGCGGAATCGCCACTTGGCAATGACGCGAGGCGGTGGGGGGCTGACAACCCCAAAAGAAAACGGCGCGAACGATCGTCCGCGCCGCCAGCTATCGCTATTTCTTCGTGACTAGTTGTGGTCCTGTTTATCTTGCTTGTCTTTCTTCTTCCTCGGCGTCGTTCCTATCGTTTCGTTCGTATCCACGCTGAAGAGCGTGAATTTGCTAAAGTCATGCTCCTGCCGGAAAAAGTGTCCTTTGTATTTCGTGAAGACCTCCGCGCTGTAGGGCAGCCAGAGCGACGCCTTTCCGCTGGGTAGCTTCACGGGCTGATATTGAATGGACATATGCTCGTAATCGAGCCGCAGGTCCTTGATGGGCTTCATCAGATCGGTTTCCACGTGCAGCAAGTTGTAAGAGTCAGTGGCTATCCACGCGCGGCCTTTGAGAATCGTCGGATAGCTCGAACCATTCACCACCCAATCGTGGATGCGCGCGGGACGATCGCTTCTCTGCTCGAAGCGCACCTGCCACACCGCCTGCCCCTTCCATTCGCCCAAGCCTTCACAGGTAAATCCAAAATCCTTGGAAAACGCCGGATTAAAGATCAATCCGACCGCCGGAATGCCTTCCGTCGCAATCGCTCCCGGAAAATCGTCCACGCCATAGCTGCCGTTGCGCATTTCGTCCATCACGATCAGGTCCGGACGCGGGTGTTCGAGCGCGGCGATGTAATCGTAGGTGTGCTCGGACGACTTGCGCGCCACGCCGGCGGCATCGAGCTGATCGTGAATGACGGTTTCCTTGGCGGAAAACCTTTCAAGCGACTTCGCAAATTCCTGCGATCTCCGCGCCGCCCCGTCCAGTACTTGCTCGACCGAGCAAGTTACGCCAGCCGTCACCGGCGGCACTGCATCGTCAATCCCCGCGGGCAGCCGCAGCATCGCGCCCGGTGGGATATCGGCGGCAAGGTCGTCGCTGCCGCTCAGGTGGGACGAAAGAGGCAAAGCCGAAGCCTTCGGCGAACCGGCGGCGGTCAGAATGTCCAGGCTTTTCTTGGCGCGATCGAGACCTGGATCCTTCGGGTGATTCTGCAGGAATTTTTCGAGCTTCGCCTTCGCGAGGTCGCGGTCGCCGCCCACAGCATCGGCCAGCGCCAGCGTGATCTCGGCTTCGGTGGCTTTTCCCTTTCCGAGTTCGATCGCGCGCGTCGCGTGGAACTTTGCTTTTTCCACATCGGTCGTGTCTGGACGCAGATACGCCTCGGCCAGAAGATAATGGCCCTTCCACGAATTGGGGCCCACCGTCAGCGCCTTCTCGAGATGCGGAATCGCGTCTTTCGAGTTTTTCTCCTCGAGCAACAGGCCGCCCAGCGCCAATTGCGCCGCAAAATGGGTGGGGAACGCCGTGACCGCCGCTTCATATTCCTTCTGCGCTTCGGGAACATCCTTCGTCCGCTCGGCGTAGGTACCGGCTATGAACAAAACATCCGGATTGTCCGGCGCGCGTTTCAGCGCATTGCGCACGTGCGTACCTGCGTCGGCTGTTTTGCCCGCGGCGAGCGCGTTCAAGGCCAATTCGAGTTCCTTCCGCGCCTTTATCGCGATCACCGGCGCGCCCGGCTGCTCCAGTTGCATCGTCTCCTCGGAGCCATCAAACGCATGCAGCTTGATGAAGCTGTTGGTGATGCTGTAAGCGCCTAGCACAGTTACTGTGTCATGCGCCGTCTGAAATCCCGGCGCGGATACCTCGACGAGATATTCGCCGCCCGCCACGCCGTCTAAACGCGCGACGCCGTTTTTCACATTGGCGCTATAGTCGCTTCTGCCCAGACTCCCCATATCCAACGCGCGAGCCTGATCCTGCGCATTCGCCTGTGTGCGCTCCACCAGCATTACCTTGACCGGGACCGCCAGGGGACTCCCGCTGACTTCCTGCACGTGGACCACAACCGTGGCGCTCGCTTGGATCATCGCCGAGTTCACATCCATCGGTGTAACCACGGAGCCCGGAGTATAGGTCATCTGCGCAGACGCCCGCGGCACGCCAACACCGGCCGCTAAAATGGCAAAGGAAGATACTAGAAATGCAGACTGGACGCGCAAGGGACCACCTCCGAAAGAGTCTTCGACCGAGCCCGAAACCTTCCGATCACTCTATTGTGATTGTAGACAACCTTACCCGCAGAGCATTCTAGCACCGCGTAGCCCGCAAACACATAGGAACTTAGTCCGGGTACGGGCCGCCCGGGCCCGACGCCATTTCGCCCACCTAGTACGCGGAGTACGCGCCATCTGGCGATGCCGCATCTCTCTTACGGGTGCCGCATCCCTTTGCGCCTTGGGCAAAGGGTGCGTGGCGCTACGCCATTTCGAGCGGGTCTTCTGCCTACCGTCTACATCGCGCGAGCTTGTCTTCACCGTAACCCTCGCAACTACGCGCCAACTGCCATTCACAGTTCGATTTCATTACTCGGCACAAATTCCAATTCCACCCTGGCACATCAACCCTCCCAATCAACGCCAAAAGGGGATTGCTGCAGACGCCGGTCGCAGGCCCGGTTAGCTTTTCTTCCACGCGGAAGCCGACACACAAATTTCCCGCCCCTCGCAACTCGCGCATTCCACAGCGCTTGAGAAAACTCTCATCTCGCAGTCCTACGCGATCGCACCTCTTTCCAGCGAATTCCTGCCAGCGTTTCCGTCTGGCCCACACCGTGCCAATAGAAATGCATGAGCCAGGCAATGGTAAGCCCAAGCGCCACGAGTCCGTCTACGCACGGATTCATGATCTGCATTCTGGACGATGACGCGTCCATGAGCGAAATGATGCAGGCCACCCTCCAGCAACTCGGCTACGACGCCGTCGGCACCAGCGATCCGCAGGAAGTGCTGGACCACATCCGCGCCGGCCGCTGCCGCGTCGTGATCTCCGATCTCAAGATGCCGGGCATGGATGGCCAGACGTTTCTCGAGCAGGCCCTCGAGATCGACCCTGGCGTTCACGTGATTTTGATGACGGGCTACTACTCCATTGATTCCGCCGTCGAGGCCATCAAGCGCGGAGCATATGATTATCTCTCGAAGCCGCTCGATCGCGCGCGCCTCAAGAAAACGCTCGACGAAATCAGTGACACGTACAACCAGCGCCGCCGCATCCGCGATCTCGAATCGCAAATGCTGGACGATCTGAATTTCCACGGCATCATTGGCAAGAGTCTCGCCATGTTTGAGGTGTTCGACCTGGCGCGCAAGGTGGCCAAGCATTACACCAACGTGCTCGTCTCCGGGCAGACCGGCACCGGCAAGGAACTCGTCGCGCACGCCATCCACCAGATGAGCCCCGTGGCGCAGCAACGCTTCGCCGTATGCAATTGCTCCGCGCTGGTGGATACGCTGCTCGAAAGCCAGCTCTTCGGTCACGTCCGCGGCGCGTTCACGGGAGCTACCGATACGCGGCCGGGAATCTTTGAATATGCCAATGGGGGCACGGTGTTTCTTGACGAGGTGGGTGAGACATCGCTGGCCATGCAGGCGAAATTGCTGCGCGTCATCCAGAATCGCGAAATTCAGCGCGTCGGCTCACCCGAAGTACGCAAAGTCGATGTGCGCCTGGTGGCGGCCACCAATCGCGATCTGCGCGCGGAGGTGATCGCCGGACGTTTTCGCGAGGATCTGTTCTATCGTCTCAGCACCATCCAGATTCGCGTGCCGAGCTTGGCGGAGCGTCTCGAGGATATTCCCTTGCTCGTACAATTCTTCCTGAAGAAATATAACGAGGCCTATCACAAGCAGATTCACGGGCTCACCCGCCGCGCGCAAACTGCCCTATTGCAACACGCTTGGCCCGGCAACGTTCGCGAACTTGAAAACGTAATCTCCGGTGCCTGCATTCGCGCCGTCAGCGAATTCATCGATCTGGACGATTTGCCCGAGCAACTGAAAAGCCCCGCCATGCGCGCGCCGGGCAGCGCCGCCGAGCCATGGCATCCCGTTTCACTCGATGAAGTCCGGCGTGTGCACATCGAACGTGTGCTCGAAACATGTGACGGCAACCGCGTACGCGCTTCGCAACTCCTGGGAATCGGCCGTACCAGCCTCTATCGCCACCTGAAACGCACCGAGGCACGAAAAGCAAAACAGAATAGCGCCGCCAAATCAGCTTCCCATTAGCGCCAAACTGCGAATTGAAATCCAGCTTTGCGGCGCCCGTTTCACGGCTCGTCTGCGCCAGAATCGAACGTATGCACTCCTTCGGAACGCCTTATCCAGAACCGCCTCAGCGTAACCCGCTGATCTTCAACGTGTCCGCCCATTTCCCGATCGGCGCCCGGCGTGCTCCACAGGTTCGCCGGACGGAAAATACAATGAGCACGATAGCGCATCTCGAACCCATCGAAATTCGGGTAACCAGCCGGCGCCACACGCCCAAGCGCGTGGTGATCGTTCACCAGATTCAGGTGTCTGGATTTTCTGCTACGGGCGACGCATTCGCCGAGCACACGCGCACGATCAACGTCAGCGAACGAGGTTGCTGTTTCGAGCTGTCACGGTGCTTGGTCCCCGGCGACGCCGTTTCCATCAAGGTCCGGCGGTCGGTCCGCGGTCCTTCCTCATTTCGCGTGGTCTGGACTTTGCGAAAGACAAATCACTGGATCGTCGGCGCGCTCATCATCGAGCCCACCGACGTGTGGCACATGATCTTTCCTCAACGAGCCCCGTAACGGACCCTCCCACCAACAGCCAACCACAGCGCGCCGCGCAGTACACCCCCTGTGCGGCGCGTTTGCTTTTCCGGCGTAGGTTTCCGGCGAACGGAACGATCACGCGTGAAGCCGCGCTTCGAACTGCTCGCGACCCTCACGACCCGCACAGGCGAATTCGCACCCTGATTCTTCGGCCGATGGAGCTGGCGTCAGCGGGCGGACGTCTCCTTATTGTGAGTCCGGCCCGTCGGGCGCTTTCGTGACTGCCGGGGTTGTATCGGCGCTCGCGCCCACGGTTGGCAACAGGAGTTTGCTATCAAGCCGCACAATCAATCCCGTCTCCGTCGGCAAGCTTACGTCCTTGCCTTTGCGTTCGAGGATGTAAACGGCGCTGCCCGCCATGCCGAGGCCAAAGCCGCGCACCACGTGGCTGAAAACGGCGCCAGCAAGCGTGCCGCCGCCGGTACCGATGGCCGCGTCCAGGACGTAGCCCTTCACGTCGGCCTTTTCCTGCAGGATCTGGCCCTCTTCGAGCTTAATGTCGTGTCGCGAGGTGCCGTTGTTGTGCCACGCCGGCTTCTTCACGGAGATGATGCTCATCGGAATGGGAATTTCGCGGTCGGCAATCTGAATGCTGCGGAAGCTCAAGCTCATGGCCGATTCTCCGCGAAAGAGAGGAAAATGTTTTGGGGTGATCACCGCGCCCACCATGCCGGTAACCTTCGCGCCCGCCGGTATCACCAGCAAGCTGTTGACGTAAACGGGTTCGGCAACCGTGGCGTAGAAGCGGTCGCCATTGTGCGCGGTGGCGGTGGTCAGTCTGTTTTGTAGGACGAGATGCAGTTCGGTGCCCGATGTGATCTGGTTCAGATCCTGGGCATGTGTGGCAAGGGCGGCGGCGAGGCAAAGGCACAGCGCCGCTAAAACGCAGACACTTCTCTTCATGAAATCCTCCGTGGCCTCTTTACGGGAGGCGTGCCGCTGGCGCCGCGGATCCCGGGCGCGCGCTGCGAGCACAGCGCACCGGGAAGGTGTGGAGGAAATGCACCCAAACCAAGATACTCCGGGGACCTGCGGTAGAGCAGGAGAAACTGCACGGCGCCGTTCCTATGTGCTACGCCCCGGACAACCCGGACAGTGAGATTACGTGCGGCGCCGTGCGGTTGCTTGCCCGACCGGCGCTGCGTCGCGTGCTTTCGTGGTGCGCGATTATGGGACGTAGTGGAAGCACCCCTCCCCCGGTATTTTTATGTAAATACGGCACCAATTGAACTTACAGAAACGAATGTGCGCAACCGATTGCATCGGCGGCACTTACAAATTACAGCTTTTGTACGTTCTACATAGATATGCAGCAATCAAAGGAGTTACGAGCGGGCCATGTCCCGAAAACGCCGGCGATGAGACGTGCATTGTGGTGAATCACAGTTGACGCACGGCACTACGAGCCAACAAACTGGTCACTCCCCACACCTGAAGGTCGACCCTACCTGAGGCAAAATCCACGGGCTGGATCCAAGTACGAGTCTGCTAATCGAGCAGCTAGGCGGGATCTTTCGGGCGTGTGGCCTTCACCGCGCTGAGGATGCCGATGCCCAGCAGCACCACATCGAGCACCACGATCCAGTGCGTGGGCATGCGCATGAGGTGCGCGCCGTAAGTGAGTCCGGCAATCACGAGGATGAAGCCGAGCGAGTAAAGCGTGAAGGACATGGCGTTTCTCCTCTTTTCTTGGACCTGCGCGGGACGACGGCGTATCACTGCGCACCGTTACATATGGGTGGCGTGGGCGCGCTGTTGATTAGATGGCCGCTGGGGTCAAGAGGGGTCTGTTGCGGTTTTGCAGATGTACGCTGCCTGCGGGCGCTAGCGAATCCAGCCGGGCAGTCCGCCGGCGCGGCGGAACTCTTCGTGGAGATCGCTCAACGCCTGCTTATCGCTTTTGATCGCGGCTCGGGTGGCCGCGATCTGCTGCTGCAACTCCACAAACCAATCTGAATTCACCTGACCGGTGTCTTCGTCCACCGATTCCTGCTGGACGCGCTCATCTTCGAGGCGGCTCTGCAAAATGGGAAGCGCCTTCTGGTCCTGCGCGAGATTGTTGCGAGCGGCAACGAAGCGCGCTTTCCACTGGGCAGCGATTCTTGCTGTGTTGTCAGGCGTGCGTGGCGGCGCGGTCCGAACGGCCGCAGCAGTGCTTGGCGATGTCGCCGGAGTTGCGGTGGGTCCTACCAGCGAGACGCCGCCCGGAGGCAAAGCCTTGAGGTCGTGGCCGGCGTAGATCTTGCCGGGAGGTTTCGCGTAGGTTGCGGGCGGCTTCGTCGCCGGCGTCGCGGATGTTGTTGATGTCGGTTGCGACGGCGCTGGCGCGATTTGTTGTGGCGCCGAGGATTGCCGCGCCAGAATTGGAGCAGCAGCAAGCAATATTCCGGCGACGCAGATGGTAGCGATGCGTTTAGCACTCATACGTGTGGTTGCGCGGCGATTTAGCGCCGGCAAGATCAAGTTTGATGGCCGAATTTGCGGCCGCGAATAGTACTTGTGCTCAGGCTGCAACGTAGAACGTGCGGCCGTCAGAGAGCCATCAGAGGCGCGTACTTTCTCGGGTGTGGTGCGTGTGCTAGACTGCGGCTTTGCGATGCTGCGCGGCTGAATGCCGGCAACATCGCCGATGCGTGGAACTTCGGGCTTTGTGCAACGACGCCCCGCGAACCCCGCCAGGCCCGGAAGGGAGCAACGGTACCGGGATCACGGCGTGTGCCGCAGAGTACCCGAAGTTCCTCTCATCGTTTTTTTATTTTGGGGCGCCGAGAACACGAGAAGCGGATCCCTCGCCGCCTGCGGCGGTTCGGGATGACACCGCAAGAACTCTGCGGGGCGAGCGCGAATGCCTCGAGCAGGGATTATGGGGCAAAACGGGACAGGACGCCGGAACAGCGCGTCCGCCGAGGCGCGGCGCGATGCGGCAGGCGGTCTGAGGATGACGGTTTAGGCGGAACATGAGCTATCAGGTGATTGCGCGGAAGTGGCGACCGCAGACGTTTGAAGACGTCGTGGGGCAGCAGCACGTGACGGGGACGCTCGCGAACGCAATTCGCGGCAACCGCGTGGCGCATGCATACATTTTTTCCGGCGCGCGTGGCGTGGGCAAAACCACCACGGCGCGCATTTTGGCGAAGGCGCTCAACTGCGTGAAGGGTCCTGCCGCAATTCCCTGCAACGAATGCGATGCGTGCCGCGAAATTACGGCGGGCGGATCGCTCGATGTGATCGAAATTGACGCGGCCTCGAATCGCGGGATCGATTCGATCCGCGAACTGCGCGACATGGTGCGCTACGCCCCGGCGAGCGGACGCTACAAAGTGGTGATCCTCGACGAAGCGCACATGCTCACGGATGAAGCCTCCAACGCGCTGCTGAAAACGCTCGAAGAGCCACCGGACCGGGTGATCTTCGTGATGGCGACCACCCAGCCGGAAGATTTGGCGGAGACGATTCGTTCGCGGTCGCAACATTTTCACTTTCGCGCGCTGCTCTTCCAGGAAATTACCGACGCGCTTTCGGGAATCGCGGCGAAAGAAGGTTTGCAAGTGGAACCGGGCGCGCTTGCGGTGATGGCGCGAGCGTCGGAGGGCAGTTTGCGCGATGCGATGTCGCTGCTCGAGCAAGCGCGCGCATATTGCGGCACGAATATCACGGACGTGCAGGTGCGCGAACTGCTGGGCGTGGTGCCCGAGGAAATCCTCGAAGAGCTGGTGGGCGCGATCGAGCAGCAATCCGCAGGCCGCGTGCTGGGGCTGGCGCACCGGTTTCAGGCGGAAGGGCGCAACCTGCAACACTTTTGCCGCGAGGCGATCCGGCACTTCCGCAATTTGCTGGTCGCGCGCGTGTGCGGGGCGAAGTCCGATTTGATTGCGGCGACGCCGGAACAGCGTCCGGGACTCGAGCGCGCCGCCGCGGCGTTCAGCGAAGAAGATTTGACGCGCTATTTTCAGATTTTACTCGATACGGATGACGATTTGCGGCGGAAGGCCGATCCAAGATTGCATCTGGAGATGGGCCTGCTACGCATGGTGAACGCGGCGCGACTGGCTCCGCTCGAGGAAGTACTGGCAGAGATGCGCGGCGAAGGTGGCGCACGAACGGCGGCGCCAGCTCGTCGCGCTCTGGGAACGGCTGGCGCGGTGCGGCCCGCCGATGCGAAAGCGCAGGCAGCGGGGGCAGTTGCGAGCGGTACAACGGTGGCTCCGCAGTCCGGAGCGGCGACTGCCAGGGGCGGTACCGCGGTTGCGACTGGCAATTTCGCGGCGGGCGCGGAAATGGATGGCGATCGTAGCGATTCACAAGCGATCCGAAGCGGTGTGGCGGCGCGAAGCGAAGCTCCAGCAGTGGCAACGCAGACCAAGACGGCAGAGCCGGCGCCGAGTGCATACGAACTCACATCGCAGGAAACGAAGCGTGCGGGCGAATTGGGCGCCGCACAGGTGGAAGGAATCAAGTCCGCGATCCTGCGGCAGCAGAAATTTCTGGCAGAAATTGTGGAGCATGTGCGGCGCTGGGAACTCGACGGCGCGGACCTGCGGCTTTATTTTGCGCCGGAGAGCCGCACGCTCGCGGACATGTTGAACGCGCGAGGCCCGATTGAGAAACTGCGCACGATCGCGAGTGAAGTGTTGGGAGCGCCGGTGCGTGTGTGTGTTAAGCTAGATACGGCACAGGCCGCGGGAACCAGCCGCGGAACACGCGCGCCAAACGAATCGCAGGAAATGCGCGCGCAGATCGAGCAGGATCCGATCGTGCGCGCGATGCTCGAAAGGTTTGGCGGACAGATTTCGCAAGTGCGGCGGCGGGGCGAGGATTAAGCCATGGAAGTAAAAGCGATGCAGCAAATGCTCACGCAGTTCCGGCAGATGCAGGAGAGCCTGCAGAAGCAAGTGGACGCGGTGCACGTGGAGGCTTCGGCGGGCGGCGGAATGGTGGTAGTGCAGATGAACGGGCAGAAGGTGATCACCTCCGTGCGCATCGAGCCCGAAGTGTTCGCGGGCAAAGACCAGGAAATGTTGCAGGATCTGGTGCGGGCCGCGGTGAACGATGCGGGGCGCCGCGTGGATGAAGAACTGGCGCGCCAGATGAAGAGCATGAGCGCAAACCTTCCGGGCCTGGCGGGGATGAAAATTCCCGGCCTTTTCTGAAACGATCCGTGAACCAATTGACTTCCCTTCTTTTGTGGCGCGGGCCGAAGTTTGCCCGCGCAAAGGTCGTGGCGTATGCCTGATTTTGCGGCTCCCATCGCACGATTGATCGACGAGCTGAAACATTTGCCGGGCATCGGGCAAAAAACGGCGCAGCGGCTGGCGTTTCACCTGTTGCGCGCCAAGACCGAAGACGCATTGGCGCTGGCGGATGCCATCCGTGAAGCAAAACTCAACATGCGCGAATGCTCGGTGTGCAACAACATCACGGACACCGATCCGTGCCTCTTTTGCAGCTCCGCAACGCGTAACCGCAAAATTATCTGCGTGGTGGAAGAACCGGTGAATATCCAGGCGATCGAGCGGACGCGGCAATTCGGCGGGCTCTATCACGTGCTGGGCGGCTCGCTCGCGCCGCTGCAGGGCGTGGGACCGGACCAACTGAAGATCAAGAGCCTGATCGAGCGATTGAAGGGCGGCGGCGTAGAGGAGATCATCATCGCCACGAACCCAACGGCCGAAGGCGAAGCCACGGCGATGTATCTTTCGAAATTGATCAAGCCCTTGGGGGTCTCCGTAACGCGAATCGGCGTCGGGATTCCGGTGGGTTCAGACCTGGAGTATGCGGACGAAGTGACGATGATGAAGGCCATGGAAGGCCGGCGGGAGCTGTAGAAGCCGGGAGCCGCACCAAAATTACCCTCACCTAGCGTTAACCTTTTCGTACTGGCATCTTATCCATAGGGTAGTGCAAAGATGGGGCAGTGTTACGCTTTCTGGTCCGTTCAGGGACAGGTGTGTATTTTTGCGGTTTTTATGGGGATATAGGGGGAATCTATGGTGGCAGAATCGTCTCCTCATCACGAGCCGGACGTCCGTAAGCGCCGGAGCACGCGCATCGTGCAGGCAGTGCCGCTCTCGGTGACGGGTGTGGACGCGCTGGGGCGCCCCTTCCAGGAACGCACCTCGAGCTTGATCATCAATTGCCACGGCTGCCGTTACCAATCGAAGCACTATGTCCTTAAGAATATGTGGGTTACGCTCGAAACGCCGCATCCGGAGGCGGGCCGCGGGCCACGCTCGGTGCGCGGACGCGTAACCTGGATTCAGCGTCCGCGGACAGTGCGGGAGCTGTTTCAGGTTGGGGTGGAACTCGAAATTCCCGGCAATATCTGGGGGATTGCGTTCCCGCCGCCGGACTGGTTTCCCTTCCCCGATCCGGCTGCGGCGCAACCGGCCGAGGCTACCGGGGCAAGCTCCGAGGCGTCCACCGAGGATGCAGACTGGTCCGCGGAACCCGACACGGCGCAGGGCGACAACCTGGTGGTGATGGGCAAAGGAAACGGAGCCGAAGCTTCCTTGAGCCTGGCGCGGCAGGTGGCGCGACTGGTGGTGGAGGCGCGGAAACAGATTCAGGCTTCGGTGCGCGAGGCGACTGCGAAAAGCATTTCTCACGACGTGCAGCAGGCGCTCGCGGCCATTGGCGCACACGTGAACGATGCGGCGGCGCACGCGGTGCAGGATGCGTTGGATGCGCATGCGAAGGGCTGGCAGGAGCGGGCCGAACGCCGGGTCGAGGAACATAGCCGGGCAGCCATTGAAGCGATGCGCGAGGAGTTGCGGCGCGAGGCAAATGCGCGGGTGGAGGAAGCGCGCAGCGCGTTGGTTGCATCAGCCGAAGAGCGCATGAAGCATCAGGAGGTGGCCGCGTCGTTTGGGGCCGAGATGGAGTCCGAGTGGCGGCGGTTGAAAGAGGCCGCGGAAGCGGCGGCCGCGCGGGCGGAAGCGGCGACGGCGCAATTGGATGGGGTACATGCACAGATCGAGCGGTCCCTGCGCGACGCGACCGAGAAGGCGGCACAGAGCGAAAACGTTACGGTTGGCATGACGCAGTTGCGTGCAGCAGCCGAAGCGGCGGCGGCGCGGGCGGAAGGCGCGACGGCTCAATTGGCCGCGATGCAGGAGCAGATGGAGCGGTCGGTGCGCGAAACGAGCGAACATACCGCGCAGATTTCTTCTGGGGCGGCACAGACGGAAAAAGTGGCGGCCACGCTGACCCAGTTGAGGGAAGCAGCGGAGGCCGCGGCAGCACGAGCGGAAGCGGCAACGGCGCAAATCGCAAGCATGCAGCAGCAGATGGCAGGATCACTCGAAGAGGCGCACCTACGCGCGGGACAGATCGCGTCCGACACGGCACTGAACGCGAATGTGGAAGCGACGCTGACCAAATTGCACGAATCGGCGGATGCGGCAATCGCGCGCGCGTTGACGGTGACGGCGCAGCTCGAACGGGCGCAGCAACAGTTTGCGGAGGACGTGAACCGACGAGCAACACAGGCAGAAGCAGAAGCCGCAAAACACACGAGCTTTGAAGCGGCGCTCGCGAGGGCCGAGGAAACCGCCGAGGCAGCGGCGCGGCGTGCGGACGAAGTAACGGCGCAACTAGCGCGCGCGCAGCAGCAGTTCGCGGAAGAAACGGCACGCCAGGCAAACCGGATCGCAGAAGAAACGGCGGCGAAGGCCAATTTCGAGGT
This sequence comes from uncultured Acidobacteriota bacterium, assembly GCA_963703805.1. Classification (GTDB taxonomy): domain Bacteria; phylum Acidobacteriota; class Terriglobia; order Acidiferrales; family UBA7541; genus DASTCZ01. The sequence continues at coordinate 466,900 of CAVPFO010000005.1, forward strand.
GTTGCTCACGCGGGCGCGTGAATCCGCCGAGACTGCTTCGGTGCGCGCGGAAACAGCGATCGCGCAAATGGAAAACGGGCGGCAAGGACTCGCTCAGTCGCTCGACGCGGCGAGCCAGCGCATCGAGCAGATCGTGGTGGAGCGCGCGCGCGAAATCGCTCCGAGGGTGGACGAATTCAAATCCCAGGTGGATGCGCTTACCAGCCGGTTGCAGGACGCTATTTCGCAATCGGAGCAGGATTGGCGCGGGCGGCTCGAGACCCACCGCGCGGATGCGCAGAGGATCTGGGATCAGCAGGTGGCGACGTCGCTCGAACAGGCCGTGCAACTTGCGGCGGCGCGGATCGCGGCGCAAGGGCGGCAGGACGTTGGGCGGCTACGCGTAGAAGCCGAAGGACAATTGACGCAACTGCGGAACGAGATGGAAGGTTTGCAGGCACAAGCGACGAACACGCTCAATCAACTGCAAACGCAACTGCGGCAGGAAGCGGAGCGCGCGAAGGCGTCCGTGGAGGAAGTGCAGAAAGCAGCAGTTGAGGTAACGCAATTCAAGGAACACATCGGCGCCATGCAACGCAGCGCCACTCAAGAACTCGAACAGCGGATGCGCGATCTGGCCCATTCCGCCGCGCAGGAATTTGACGGACGGCTTGAAGCAGCCATCGTGGATTCGGCGGAACGAATTCTGCCGGTGGTGGAGGCAGCGGAAGCGCAGTCGGTGGCGTGGCTGAACACGAAGCTCGAACAGGATCTGGCGCCGCACCTCGAAAAGGCCGCGGAAGCAATCGGGCGGATCGAAGCTTCGGAGCGGCGCGCCGAGGAAGCGCTGCGCAGCCATCAGGATCAACTGTGGCAGGCGGCGGAACGCTCCGTCCGCGAAACCACGATACGCATCCAGCAGAGCACAGAAAAGGTGCAAAAGGATTGGCAGGAGGCGGCGCGGGCGACGATCGATAAGTGGCTGGCGGAAATCGATACGCGCGCAACGGACACGACCCATTCCACGATCGAGGCGCTGTACAAGTCCGCAGGCTGGTACGAACGCAAAGTACAAACACAGATGCAGGCCACGATGGAGAAAGGGCTCGAACAGGCGGCCGAGTCGCTGCAAGCCAAGGCCGGCGAGGTATCCGGCCTCTTCGCCACGGAACTCGACCACTACAGCCGCAGCTTCGTGGACCACGCGCAGAATCAACTGGACGATGTGGGCCGGAACGCGGTGGCCAAAGTCGAGCAGAAAGTGCAAGACGCCGTGGAAGGCGCGGGGGCGCAGATTTCGGGACGCGCGCGCGAGGTTGCGCAGCAGGAGCTCGAGCGCTTCAGCACCGGGCTGCGTTCGGCCTTCGATCAAACGACCGCACACCTGGAGGCGCATACGGCCCAGGTGCAATCGCAGATCGCGTTTGACGCGCGGCAATTGCTGGCAGATTTCCAGCGGAACCTGGCGCACCAATCGCGCGAGAATGTGGCGGCCGCAACGCGGCAGCTCGAACAAAACGCCGCGGCGGCGCTCGAATCGGTGCGCGGCGGACGCGAGACGCACGAGCGCGAGTTCGGCGCGCAGCTCGAACGCACGCTGACGGAAACGCTCGAAGCGTACAAGAGCCGGCTGGAAAATACGTCGAACGCGTGGCTGCTCTCGACGGCGGCTTCGCTGAACCAGCAAGCCGAGCAACAGATCGAGACGCTGGCGCGGGACGCGGAACAACGTTTGAAGGACGTGTTCGCGCAAGTGTTTATGAATGTGGGGAACCTGCTGCGCGAGCGGCCGCTGGATATTTCGGGAATGATGCGACCGGCGCCAGGCAAGACTTCCGAATAGCAGCCGCCAACTCAATCTTTGAGAAAGCCCCGCACCGTTGGAATCGCGGGGCTTTTTTATTTTGGCGGACTGATCTCCTACTCTTCGGCAAGCGCCTCGAGCGGGGACACACGAGCGGCGCGTTGCGAGGGCAGCAGGCAAGCGGCGAGAGTCACCACGGCCATGACGACAGCGGCACCCGCGAGAATCGTAAAATCAAGAGGCGGCACGTGGAACAGGATCGTCTGCATCATTTCACCGGCGAGCCAAGCTCCGATGAGGCCCAACAACGATCCAATAGCGAGCAGTCGCACGGCGAGAGAGAAAAACTGGCGGCGAATCTGCCCCGGCTGGGCGCCGAGCGCCATGCGGACGCCGATCTCGCGGCGACGCTGGGTCACGGCGTAGCTCAAAACCCCATAGGTGCCGATGGCCGTGAGCAACAGGGCGATTCCAGAGAAAAGCCCGGCCAGCACAGCCGGCGAACGGCGCGCGACGAGGCTATCGGAAATACGAGTTTCCATCGAGCGCAGGTCGTTCACGGGCAGGTTCGGGTCGACTTGCCGGACGGCCTTTTGCAGGGTGAGCCCCAGCGACTCCGGCGGAACGCTCGCGCGGATGACCACAAAGATGGAGTTGTCGGTGCGAAAAGCGTAGGGATAGTAAATCGCACCCTGGGCCACTTCTTCGGTGAGTCCCGCCTGCTTCACAGCGCCCACAACGCCGACAACAGTGAAGGCTTCAGCGTCATTCCTCGCGTCGGAGCCTTCGAACAAGCGCCGGCCAATCGCGGATTCGTTCGGCCAGTAATACCGTGCAAAATCTTCATCAACAACGCAGACGCGTTTCGCCGTGCGAGAATCGGCGTCTGTAAGAAAGCGTCCTTGCTGCAACGAAAAACCCATGGCGCGAAAATAGTCCCCAGCGACGCCGTAAGAATAGTGCCCTCGCGCCGATTCGCCCGGGCGGCGGACGTATCCTTGCACCGTGGCCGCGCTCTTGCCGGTGTCTCCACTGAAGGGGACGTTGTTGACGACACCAGCGGACGATATGCCCGGTAAATGGGCGACGTTATCCATCAATCTCTCAATAAAGGCAACGCGAGCAAATGCGTTCGGATAAGTTTGCACCGGCAGCGAAATTTGGCCGGTGAGGACGTGCTCGGGCTCGAAACCGGGAGAAATAGCCATGGCGCGTTGCAGGCTTAGCCCGAGCAGACCGGCACCGGCCAATAAAATGAACGCCAAGGCAATTTGAGAGACGATGAAGCTGTGGCGCAGAATTTGAGCGGTGCGGCTGCCGGTGCCGCCTCGGGTTTTGGACTGGAGCGCATTACCCAGTTGACGGCGAAGGTTGAACCAGGCAATCGGCATCGCGAGCAAGGCGCCTAGCAGGGTGGCGGCGATCAAGGCTACCAGCGCCAGCCGCGCGTCGAATGCGATGCGACTCCCCAAAGGCAGGCGATCGGCGCCGAACACGCGCAGCAGACGAATCCCGCCGGCACCAACGGCGAGACCCAAGAGACCTCCGGCGAAAGTGAGCGCCGTGGTCTCGACAATCGTCTCGGTGACAATGTGCCGCGAGCTGGCACCCAGCGCCCGCCGAACCGCCAACTCCTTCACGCGGCCACTCGCGCGGACCAGAAGAAGGTTGACCAAGTTGACGGCGCCGATCAGCAAAAGGACGAGCGCGGCCGCTTGTAACAACAGCAGGGTGGGCCGAATCGCGGCGACGTGATCTGCCTGCAGCGGCACGACGACGGAACGGAATCCGGCGTCGGCGATCATTTTGGCCTGCGGGTCGTCCACTTCCAGGGCGGCGTTCTGCGCGTCGAGCTGAGATTGAGCCTGCAAGAGCGTGGCATCCGGTCTAAGGCGGGCGATCATCTGGATGACGTTGCCACCCGAATGGCGCTGCGCGGGCACGCGATCCGCCGCAAGCGACGCCAGGGGAAAGTACAGCCGGGCGTCGGAGGAAAGGAATCGGAAGCCTGGAGGCATGATGCCGATCACGGTCCTGGTGACGCCATCCGCACGAATTTGCGTGCCGATGATGTGTGGATCGAGTTTGTAGCGTTGGCGCCAATACGCATCCGAGAGGATCACGACGTTATCGCCCTGATAAGAGGTTTCGTCTTCTGTGAACACGCGGCCCATCACGGGAGCAACTCCCAGGGTCGCGAAGAAGTCGGGGGTGACGCGCATGATCCGCTCGCGTTCCGTGGAACCGGATCCGCCGATAATCGCCGAGCCGTAGCGGTAGATCGCGAGCGAAGTAAAGGCGGGGATATGGCCGCGGCGTTCGTAATAATTCGTCACCGAAGAACCGTCGCGCTCGACGCCGGCTTTCGGGTAAGTATTGAAGATCGTCACGAGCCGGCCGGAATCGGGAAATGGCAGGGGACGGAGCAGGACGGAATCGATTACAGCAAAAATCGTCAGATTGGCGCCGAGACAAATTGCGAGTGTGAGAAGAGCGGTAGCCGTGAATCCCGGCGACTTCCGCAGCAAACGGGCGGCATAGTTCAGCTCCCTGAACAGCTCATCAAATAAGTGAATCCCGCCAGCCTCTCGGCAGTCCTCTTTCACGCTGTTGAGACCGCCAAGTTCCAAACGCGCCAAGCGGGCAGCTTTTTCCGGCGAGACACCCGAGCGGACAAGGTCATCTGCGTAACGTGCAATGTGGAAGGCCAGTTCCTCGTTCATGCCATCGTCGAAACCCCGGCGGCGGATCAAGCCGCGATAGAAAGACCGAACGCGCTTCCACATGTCAGACCTCTTCCGATGTCGTGTTCAAGGCCGCAGCAATGGCGGAGGTGAGGCGATTCCATCCCTCCGTCTCTGCACGCAAGCGGCGACGCCCCGCCGGCGTAAGGCTGTAGTACTTGGCGCGGCGGTTGTTTTCGCTCTGGTCCCATTTGCCGGCGATCAGGTCCTGGTGCTCCAGCCGGTAAAGCGCCGGGTAGAGAGACCCCTGTGGAATCTCGAGCGCGTTGCCAGAGATCTGCTGGATGCGAAGCAAGACACCGTATCCGTGCAGCGGCTGTAAAGACACCGCTTTTAGAATGAGCATATCGAGTGTGCCTGGGAGTAAGTCCGCGGTCTTGGCCACGATTCCGTCTGCCTCCTAGGCAGGCTAGGAGTGTATCGTCGCTCTCCTAGTCTGACAAGGGGAAATCGGGGCGCCCGCATCGGGACCGGGGGTAAAGCGGAAAACGATCAAAACGTTATAATGTGGCGATGGCGAACCGTGCTTATGTGAGTGCCTGGGCGCAGGCGGATTCGGAAAGTCCGCGGATCGAGAAATTCGGACGGCTGCTCGAAACGTTTCCCTTTTCGGCTACGTGGAAGGGTTTTACCGGGGCTGTAGTGCGCGCGGTGGAGCTTGCGGAAACGCCGCTGCGGGAATGGGACCTGCGAAGCCGTCCGTTTAGCGCCGAAGAAGTGATCGAGCTGGTCCGCGAGCAGGATGGCGCTGACGTCGCATATGAAGTCGAAGCGTTGTGGGACTTGTGGACGTATGACACCGAGAAGAATCAATGGACGCGTGGACCACAGAAGGCGGAGATCGCGTGTTACGGAGAGGAATTCGAAGGTGGAATCGCCGAGCAGGATGGCGATTACCTGATTGATCTGGGATTCGAGCACCTTTTCACGGGACACGGCCATTTGTTGGGGACGCGAGCGGCAAACCGAAGCGAAGAACACGCCACGCCGCATCCGGACGAAGCGGCATTCCTGGCGGCGATGTCCGAGCCGGAGCGGTTGCGCGAATACCACGAAAAAACACAGGAAAACATCCAAACGGTCTTTCGCTGGTTGCGGGAAGTAGAAGCGGCCGTGCCGCTCGAGCGCTACCGGCTGTGGTCCGAGGGAGAAGAAAACTTTGAGGCGCGGCTGGATGAGATTCTCGCGGTGCGGTAAGAGAGCGATTTTGCCTGGCTTGATCGTGCCGGCGTGCGCGCTGGCGCTTGCGTCGAGCATGGCGTTTGCCGCGCAAACCGCGCGGAAGCCGTCGCGCGCGAACGAACTCTCCATTGCCGGGCTGCGGCCTGGGCATGACACCGTTGAAGACGCCCAAAAACGGCTCGATTCCCTGCTCTCTCCGGTGAAGACGGAAAATCAGGGGACGCGAACCTGGCAGGAAAGCTGCACGGGCCGGAAGATCGCGCTCGAATCGGACGAGGATGGCGTGATTCAAAACATCGATCTTTCCGCGGGGGCCGCGGCGGCCAACTGCAAGGAACTGCAAGACGCGCCGCACGCGCGCGTGTGGAGCACCGGTCACGGTCTGCGTCTGGGCGATCCGCGCGAGCGCGTGCTGGCCATCTACGGGCGTCCGGGTTCGAGCGGACCTAGCATGAAAGACGGACGCGAGCTAGAATTGCTCTATTACGCATTTGATTGGGCGGGGTCGGAGGTACCACAGGTGATGGAAATTTCCTGCGACCGCGCGACGGGGCGTGTGGTGGAAATCCTTCTGGCTTTTCCGAGCCTGTAAGGATCCGCTGGATAGCGAGGAAAGCTTGCGCTGGTTGGCAATAGCAGGGATGGCTTGCGCGCTAGGATGCGCCGGTTGCGGCGGAAGCAGCAATGGCGCGAGCGGTGATCGCTCGGCACCGGTGGCGCCCGCGAAGCCGGCGATTCCAGCGGATATTCAGGACGCCGCGCAAGGCGTACTAGGTTCTGAAGCCAAGGTACTGGTGTACGGCGATCTGGCACATACCGGAAAGCAACAGGTGCTGGTCGTCAACGAATTGCACAAGGCCGGGCTCGGGCCCGTCTCGGGAACATTGGTTACGCGCAGCACCGTGTTGGAAAATGATGAGGGCCAGTGGAAGCAAATACTGCTATGCGACGAGCATCTGAAGAATCCCAGCGGTTTCCTGGGAGGCGCGCCGATCGCCGCCGTGCCGGCGTGGAAGCTGCAATACGATCAGGACCCGCAAAATGGATTGCTGCTCTTTTTTATGCCCTATGACCCGTCCCCGACGGCCCACCCCATGACGGTGCAGGTGCGTTGGAATGCGAAGGCCAAGCGGTATCAAACTTTTTCGGATGGTAATTTTATCGGGGAAACGCCCAACATCGAGGAGATTCACCGACACCTGCAATGAGCGCCGCCGCCCAAGCCGTCTCGCAACCGCAAACCGCGCGCAAAAAGCCCACGGCGAAACAGCTACGGGCGCTATTGCCGTACGTGGGCCGCTACAAGGGCGAGATCACGTTGGGCATGTTGGCCGTGGCGGGGATGGGTTTCGCCGGAATTCTGGCGCCGCTAATCACCGGCGCGATTTTCGACGTGCTTTCAAGAGCCGCGGTGCCGCTCGCGCAACTCGGGCGCACGGCGCAAATCGGACTGGGACCGCTGTTGCGCTACTACCAGCCCGGCAGCAAGCGGACGCTGGCGATTTTTTGCGTGACGCTGATCGCCGTGATGATCGTGAAGGGCGTTTTTTCCTACTGGTCGCGGCAAATCCTGATCGGGCTATCGCGCGATATCGAATTCGACCTGCGAAATGACTTGCTGAACGCGCTGCTGAAGCAGGAGCCGGAGTTTTACATCCGGAACCGCACGGGCGAGCTGATGTCGCGCTGCACGAACGATCTGAACGCGGTGCGCATGGTGCTGGGTCCCGGGATCATGTATAGCGCCACCACGGTCGTGACAATGATCCTGGCGATCGTGTTGATGCTTTACATCTCCCCGCGTCTGAGCTTTTACGTGCTGATTCCCGTGCCGATTGTGGCGGTAGTGGTGTGGTATTTCGGGCAAGTGATCCACAAACTTTACGAAAGGATTCAGGCATCGCTCGCGGTGCTTTCGGCAAAGGCGCAGGAAAACCTTGCGGGCGTGCGCGTGGTGCGCGCGTACGCGCAAGAGCTTGCCGAGAAGAGCGGGTTCGATGCGCCTAATAAGGAATACGTCAGCCGGAACCTAAAGTTGATCAGCACGTGGAGCATGTTCATGCCCGCGCTGCAGACGCTTTTTGGCACAACGTTTCTGCTGGTGCTCTGGCAGGGCGGCCGGCTGGTCATTCTGAGCAGGATTTCGCTGGGCGAGTTTGTGGCGTTCTATTCCTTCATGGTGCAATTGATTTTCCCGATGATCGCGCTCGGTTTCGTGACGAACATCTTTCAGCGTGGCGCGGCCTCGATGGGGCGCATCAATTACATTCTGCAGGCGGAGCCGAAGATCACGGACACGCGGGCGACAAACGGCGCTGCGCACGACGAGATTCGTGGCGAAATCGAAATGCGGCGGCTGACATTTGCCTACCCGACGGCCAAGCCCGAAGGCGGAGCCGCGTCCGCGAAAGGGAGCGGCACAAATGGAGCCGGCGCGCCCGTGAATGTGCTCGAAGACATCACGCTCGACATTCCGGCCGGGTCCACGCTCGCGATTGTAGGCCCCACCGGAAGCGGCAAGACGACGCTCGCGGTGTTGATCGCACGGCTGTGGGAAGCGCCGGAGGGCACGTTGCTGCTGGACGGACGTTCAATCCGGGAATGGGCGCTTGAGCCTTTGCGGCGAGCGATCGGGTTCGTGCCGCAGGATCCGTTTCTTTTTACGGAAACACTGGAAGGCAATATCGGACTGGGCGTCGATCAAATTACCAAGGAGGAAGTGATCGAAGCCGCGCGGATCGCGAGCATTGACGCCGAATTCCAGGAATTTCCGGCGCGCTACGAAACGCTCGTGGGGGAACGTGGAATCACGCTTTCGGGTGGGCAGAAGCAAAGGACCACGCTCGCGCGGGCGATTTTACGCGATCCAAGAATCCTGATCCTAGATGACGCGCTCTCGAGCGTGGACACGGACACCGAGGAACGCATCCTGCGCGGGTTGCGCGAAGTGATGCGCGGACGCACGACGATCCTGATTTCGCATCGCTGCTCGACGGTGCGAGACGCCGACCAGATCGTGGTGCTGCGCGAAGGACGAATCGTGGAACGCGGCACGCACGAAGAGCTTTTGGCGCAGGGCGGCTATTACCACGATCTGTATAACAAGCAGTTGCTCGAGGAAGAGTTGGAACGCGCATGAGCGATTTCCGCGAAGAAGAGGCGCTCGGCAAAGCGTACGACGCGCGATTGACGCGGCGGCTGCTGCGTTACATGCGGCCGTACAAGGGCATGGTGTTTTTCGCGCTGGTGCTGACGTTGGTGGTGGCCCCGCTCGAGGCCGTAAGCCCCTACCTTTTCAAAGTGGCGGTGGACCGCTATATCGTGCCGGCAACGCAAGGCTCGATCGCGCGCATGGCGGGAGTACACGGGCTGGCCATCATTTCGCTGATTTTTCTGGGCGCGCTACTCTTCAGCTTCGGCGTGCAATACGTGCAAGTGCGAGTGATGCAGGACGTTGGGCAGAAGACGATGTACGACATGCGCAAGGAAATTTTTGCGCACCTGCAATCGCTGCCGATGAGTTACTACGATCGCAGCCCGGTGGGCCGCCTGGTCACGCGCGTAACGACGGACGTGGATGCGCTAAACGATCTATTCGCATCGGGCGTCGTGGCGATGCTGAACGATGTATTTCTGCTGGCGCTCTTCGTAGTGATCATGCTGTGGATGAACTGGAGGCTGGCACTGGCGACGTTCTCGGTGCTGCCCTTTATCGTGGTAGCCACCTGGCTCTTCCGGAACAAGGCGCGCGACGGCAACCGGAGAATCCGCACCGCGATCGCGCGAATCAACGCGTTTCTGAACGAGCACATCAGCGGAATGGCGGTGGTGCAACTGTTCAACCGCGAGCGCAAAGCGAAAGACCAGTTCATCGAGCTGAACCGTATCCACATGGAAGCGTACAAGGACGTAATTTTTGCCTTTGCGCTGTTTTATCCGGCGGTCGAGTTTTTCAGCACGGCGGCGATCGCGCTGGTGTTCTGGTATGGCGGCGGGCGCGTATTAATCGGGCTGATGGATATCGGCGTAATCATCGCGTTTATGCAGTACTCGCAGCGATTCTTCCGGCCGATTCAGGATTTGAGCGACAAATTCAACATCCTGCAAAGCGCGATGGCGGCATCCGAGAGAATTTTCAAGCTGCTGGACGAGCCGCTGCCGGCGATCGCGGTGGGCGCGCAGAAGATCGAACAGCCGCGGGGCGAGATCGAGTTTCGCAACGTGTGGTTCGCTTACACGGGCGGAGAGCATCCCACGGAGCAGGATTGGGTGCTGCGGGATGTGTCTTTCCGGCTATTGCCGGGGCAGACGGCGGCCATCGTGGGGCACACCGGCGCGGGCAAGACGACCGTGGTGCAATTGCTGCTCCGATTCTACGACATACAAAAGGGCGAAATTCTGCTCGATGGCGTGGATATTCGAACGCTCGATGTGCAGGACCTGCGCCGGCAATTCGGGATCGTGTTGCAGGATCCGTTTCTTTTCACCGGCACGATTGCTTCGAACGTGAGGCTGGGGACGGAAGGAATTACGCCGGAGCGGGTGCAGAGCGCGCTGCGGGAAGTCGGTTTGGGACCGCTGATCGAGTCGCTGCCGAAAGGCGTGGAGACCGAGGTCACCGAACGAGGAGCGACGCTTTCGGTCGGCCAGCGGCAATTGATCAGTTTCGCGCGCGCGCTGGCGCACGATCCGCGCTTTATGATTTTGGACGAGGCCACGTCAAGCGTGGACACCAAGACGGAGCTGATGATCCGCGAGGCGCTGGACCGCTTGCTGCAAGGACGCACGGCGCTGGTGATCGCGCACCGGCTGAGCACGATCCAGCACGCCGATTCCATTCTGGTATTTCACAAAGGCCGGCTGCGGGAGCAAGGCTCGCATCAGGAATTGCTCGGCCAGCGCGGCATCTACTACCGCCTCTATCAGCTTCAATACAAGGATCAGGAGTTGCGCCTCTCCATGGCGCCCGCGAGCGAAACAGCGGGTGCTTCCTTGCCCGCGAATGACTGATCGCGCGCGATTGCCCGCGGCGCGGCCCTTCTTTCCGATGAATCCCACACAGGTTTTGCTCTCCGCCGGCGAGGCTTCCGGGGATATGTATGCGGCGAGGCTCGTGGAAGCGCTGAAGCAACGTGGCATCAGGCAGATTTTCGGCATGGGCGGACCGCGCATGGAAGCGGCGGGCGTGGAGTTGATCGCGCATGCTTCCGACGTGACGGTGAGCGGCGTGAGCGAGGTGATGGGCAAGGTGCCAGCGCTGCGGCGCACGTTGCGCAAACTGGTGAGTGCGGCTGAGACGCGCCAGCCCAAGATCGCCGTGCTGACCGACTTCCCCGGTTTCCATCTGCGCCTCGCGAGGATGCTAAAGGCGCACGGCGTGCGCTGCGTTTACTTCATAGCACCACAATTTTGGGCTTGGCGGCCGTGGCGTGCGCGGCTCGTGAAACGGCGGTTTGTGAAGGCGCTGTGCATTTTCCCGTTTGAAGAAGAGTTTTATCGGAAGGCGGGAGTGGATGCGACCTTCATCGGGCATCCGCTCGTGGATTTCGTGCGTCCCTCGATGTTGAAGAACGAGTTCCTGGCACGACATGGGCTCGATCAAGCGCGGCCGGTGGTAGCGCTGCTGCCCGGCAGCCGGCACAACGAGATCCAGCACAACTGGCCGGCCATTGTGGGCGCTTGTGAACGAATCGCGCAGGCGCAGCCGGACTGCCAGTTTGTGCTGGCTGCGGCACCGGGACTCGCCGGGGCGTCTTCCCTGCCCGAGCTGCCGGCCAATCCAAAGATTGCGGTGGTGAGGGGCGAGACCTACGACTGCATCTCGTCTGCCGATGTGGCCATTGTGGCGAGCGGCACGGCGACGGTGGAAACGGCGCTGCTGGGCACTCCGATGGTCGTGGTGTATCGCGTGGCGCCGGTCACGTCGGTGGTGTTGCGAAGCCTGGTGACGACGCCCTATTTTGCCATGCCGAACCTGATTGCCGGGCGGAAGGTGGTGCCGGAGCTGTTTCAGGCGGATTGCAGCCCGCAACGCATTGCGGAGGCTGTTTTGCGGCTGCTGGGATCGGACGTGGCGCGCGAAGAAATGCAGGCGGGGCTGGCGGAGGTTCGCAAACGCCTGGGGCCGGGCGGGGCGATCGAGCGGGCGGCGGACATCATCGCGGAAATGGTACGCTATTAGGCGGGCTGGCAACTCAAACAGGGCAGTTTGCTATCCTACAGAAAGCGAATGTGGTCTCCCACCGAAAAGAGGGCGGTTTGCGGCTGAGGACTTCGATAGCGGCCATTCTGGTCGCTGCTGGGCTGTCGTGTGGCTATGCGCTGCCGATGCAGGCGCAAGGGGCGGGACCGATCCCGCACGCGACCGTGAGCGGGGGCGGGTTTCGCGCCGTGCACTACGATGTGACGGCGACGCTCGATCCCGCGCACCAGATGCTGAATGGGCGCGCCGCGGTGGATTTCGAAGCGTCGGGCACTTCTCGCGTAGTGGTGGCGGAGCTGCACCCGAGCCTGCGAATCAGCGCGGTGACCGATGCGTCGGGGCACAGCGTCAGCTTCCAGCGGGATGATAATCCTTTGGGCGTGCGCGTCGAGCTCGCGCAAGCGGTGCCGACGGGGCAAAAAATCACCCTGATTTTTACGTATGCGGGCCCACTGGGAAACGAAGAAAGCAGCCCTATTCCGGGCGTGCGGCTGGCATCCATCACGCCTGACGGATGTTACCTGTTGCTGCCGTCGCGATGGTTTCCGCTTACCGGCTACCCAACGAATCGCTACACGGGTGTTTTCAAGATACAAGTACCGGGAAATTTCACGGTCGCAGGAACCGGGCAAGCGGGACCGGTGCAGACCGTTTCCGGCTCCGCCGCGCTGCCCACGGTGATCAAGCCGGGTGCGCCGCCTCCGCCGCCAACCGAGCAGAAGATTTATACATTCAAGAATGACCGGCCGGAACCCTCCGGATCGTTTGTCGCGAGCGCGCTCGAAACGCGCGTGGTGAATACCGACGGCTTAAAACTGCCGGTGTTAACGGTAGCTGCGTCCGACCAGACCGGTCAGCTTTATGGCGATTTCGCGGGCAAGATTATCTCAACCTTTAGCGACGATTTTGGCGCATTGCCCGATCCGAATTTGACCATTGCGGAGATGCCCGACGGCAGCGTATCGGGTTATGCGGGGCCGGGCTTGGTGCTCGTCAGCCAGCGGCAATGGGATCCCAAGGGCAATATTCGATTGCTCTCTCACCTGATCGCTTCGCAATGGTTTGGCAATGAGGTGCTGCCTGCGAGCACGGGGGATGTGTGGGTCACTGACGGATTGGCGCGCTTTTGCGAAGCGCTCTATGCGGAGCAGGATGCGGGTAAGGAAGCGGCGAATCGTGCCGTGGACGACTTTGCGGTGGGCGCGCTGATGTATGAGAACGCGAGCCCGGTGGCGCAAGCAAGACAGTTGCAGCCCTTTACCGCACAATATGTCTCCGTGGTGGAGGACAAGGGCGCCGCGGTTTTTAACATGCTGCGCGGCCTGATGGGGCCGGACGCGTTTGGCAGCATGTTGAAGGACTTCTATACGCGGTACGCGGGCAAGAACGCCAGCGACAGTGATATGGAACAGATGGCGCAGGCGCACTTTGCGCATCGCTCCCAGACCGCGGCAACCGATGGGGCAGCGCAAGGCACGGGGGTGCAGAGTTTGACGCCCTTCTTTTCAGAATGGCTTGATTCCACGGGAACGCCGACGTTTACACTCGAATACACGGTGTTTCGCAATCCCAAGGGCTTTCGCGTGCTCGGCAAAGTGAAGCAAAACCTCGACACGTTTAATATGCCGGTGGAGCTGGAAATCGAAACGGAAGGCAATCCCGAGTACAAGATCATCGACGTGGTGGGTACCGAATCGTCCTTCACGGTGGACACCTTTGGCCGGCCGAAGCCGGGAGGAATTCATCTTGACCCGCACAATTACATTTTGAAATCGAGCCCGAATCTGAGGGTGCGCGCGGTGGTGGCAAAGGGCGAGAATTTGGCGGAACAGGGCAAATTCTTCGAGGCCGTGCAGGATTACCAGCAGGCTCTCGATCTCGAGCCAAATAATGCGCTGGCGCTCTTCCGGATGGGCGAGGCATTTTTCTACCAGAAGAATTATGCCGCGGCGGCCAATTCGTTCCGAGGGGCCATCGGCGGCACCACCGATCTCTCCACCAAGTGGGTTGAGGTGTGGGGACACGTCTACATGGGCAAGATTTACGATTTGACCGGGCAGCGCGATCGCGCCGTGAACGAGTACAACCAGGCGATCCGTTTGAAGGACGATACCGGCGGTGCGCAGGCCGAGGCGCAGAAGTATTTGAGCCAGGCGTATAAAGAGGGAATGTAGGGCCGACGAGCCGCGCCTCCGTGGCGAGTGGGTGACAAACGCTTCAGATTCTTCGTCGTCCGCCAGAATTCGGCGGCCTCCTCAGAATGACAATTCAAGACAGCAGTATTCGGTTGAGATCTGTGCTGAAGCTACAGGTCGCTTAAGCCAGTTAGATTCGCGCCTGGCATTCCCTTCTGCTGGATAAGGACCTCAAATGTTTCGCCCAAGCCTTCCGGGTGGATTAGCGTTGTGAATTGCTGCCGGGCGCGCGTCTGCTCCGCTGCGGACTGGCCGGGGTCGTACAAGTCAGCGAAATCGTTAGCACGGGCAAGGGCCAGCAGGAAGCTCGATTGGGAAACGTGGCGGACCGTCTCGAGGTCGGCTTCGGCTCCCCACAATTCGAGCGCAGTGAAATTTACATGCGCGGTAAGGTCCTGTTCTCCAGGCGCCGCATAATAATCCTCACTCGCGCGGTGCGCACGGTAGGCCAGCATCGTGCCGCGCATGTGTAGTTCGTTATAAAGCTCGCGGGCGGCGTGACCGTAGTCGATTGTCAGGATTGCGCCGCGGCCCAGACGCTGAGCGGCATTTGCGATCCAATCACAGGCAGCCAAGTTTGCTTCGGCTTGTTGGCCGGGCTGGAGGGTGATTGCCTGCTTTCTGAAATATTCCTCGATGGCGGTAGAGGAAAGCGGGGCGGTCTCTTCGGCTAACCGTCCGTTTATTGCGTTCACATAATATTCGCGCAATTCATGGCCGTCATGCAGGACGCGATGGACGGGCAGAGCGTCAAAGAATTCGTTGGAGAAGATGCAGCCCACCGGAATTTCGGCGGGTAGTTCGGCACTCGAGGCAGCGTGCCCGGCGGCGCGATGCCCGGCCAACGTGGCTTCAAGAGCAGCGCGCCGTGCGGTTCCCTGCTCGACGGCGACGTAACGCAACGCACGATAGAAGCGCGGCAGACGGAGCACCGCAAAATCGAGGATGTTTGCCGCGAGACGCCCTCCTCCGGCGCCCGGCTCGGCTACCGTGAATTCGTCCGGAGCGCCGAGCACTTCCCAAATTTCCGCGAGTTGG
Source organism: uncultured Acidobacteriota bacterium (assembly GCA_963703805.1). Classification (GTDB taxonomy): domain Bacteria; phylum Acidobacteriota; class Terriglobia; order Acidiferrales; family UBA7541; genus DASTCZ01. Next base: position 482,044 of record CAVPFO010000005.1, read on the forward strand.
CGCGCCAACAAGCGGCCGAAAACCGGGTGAACGTCGACGCTGGTGTAATAATCGGCAAAGCGCGTGCTTTCGGCTCGGCTGTAGTAACCGTGGCGCGCATCGTAGAGACATGCTTCCATATATTCCGCGAAGGTGAGCGGTCCGTGACCGGCGATGCGGCGGACGAGCTCGCGAGCAAGGGGAGTTTCGCTTGCGGGTGCGTCGCGGTTCACGGGTCGGTGCATTGCGGATTCCGCGTGAACATCTCGATTACGCAGTCGTGCAGGCAGTCGTAGAGTTGGCGCTGAAAGGTCCAGGGAAATTGTGAGTTTTCGATCTCGCGTGGGCGGAGCAGAAAGATGTACGTGTGAACTTCGGCGTCCTTGGGCTTGAAGCGAATCTGAACTTCGACGCCTTCTAGGGCCGCAGCAGCGGAGAAATCGAAAAGTGGGTGTTCGTAACGCGTGAGCTCGTGGAGAACCTTGGCAGCGAGCGCTTCCATATTGGCCTCGGGCATAACCCTAGCCGAGACCCGCTGCGTTTGCGCCGGCCGCAGCCCGCATTTTGGCGAATACTTCCACGAATACGTCTAGGGCGCGCTGGTCGTACAAAATGAAGTCTATGCGCTCGATGGTGGTGGGGCTTTGTAGATGCTTCACGGCTTCTTGGAGCATGACTTCGGCGCATTCACGCGTGGGAAACCCGGCGATGCCGGTGCCCACCGCGGGAAAGGCAATCGTCTTGAGACCGCTCTCCGCCGCGATGCGCAAGGAATGCGCGGTGGATGAGCGTAACGCGCGCGCGGTCGTTTCGCCACCGAGTTGCATGCTGGCGGCGTGAATTACGTGGCGCGCGGGAAGCCTGCCGCCCGAAGTGATCGCCGCGCCGCCGATGGGAATCGACCCGATGACGTCACATTCGCGCTGGATTTGCAGACCGCCCTTGCGCCGAATCGCACCGGCCACGCCACCGCCGAGTTGTAGATCATTGTTTGCGGCGTTGACGATAGCATCGTCGGAGCTTTCGGTGAGGTCGCCGACGCTTAGGTAAATTTTGGAGTACGGAGTTTCCATAGGCTAGGCTTTGATGGCAAGCGCCGAGATTCTTCGTCGTTCGCGGTGGCGCTTGATTCCCCGTCCTTCTCGCCCTAAGACTTGGTTTCGTTCTTAGCGTTCGAATAATCGTAGACGCCGCGGCCTGATTTGCGGCCCAGGCGGCCGGCTTTCACGTATTGCCGCAGCAGCGGCGCGGGACGAAATTTCTCGCCGAGCGTCTTGTGCAGGTATTCGAGAATCGAAAGACGCACGTCGAGTCCGACCAGATCGCCCAATTCGAACGGCCCCATAGGGTGATTCAGGCCGAGCTTAAGCGCCTTGTCAATATCTTCCGGCGTGGCCACGCCTTCTTCGAGCATGTAGAACGCTTCATTGCCAATCATCACGTTAATGCGGCTGGTGATGAAACCGGGTGCTTCTTTTACGACGACGACTTCCTTGCCCATGCGCGTGCCGACTTCGCGGCAGGCCGCGAGCGTTTCTTCGGAAGTTTCGAGAGCGCGCACGATTTCGAGCAGCTTCATCTTCGGGACAGGATTGAAAAAGTGCAGGCCGACGCATTTCTCGGGGCGGCAAGTGATCGTGGCCATTTCCGTGACAGAAAGCGAAGAGGTATTTGAGGCGAAAATCGCCCCAGGTTTGGCGAATTTATCCAGCAGAGTGAAGATTTCGAGCTTTAGCTCCATATCTTCTGGCACCGCTTCGATCACCAGATCGGCTTCGCGGCAGGCGGCTTCGACGGAGCTGGCCGAGCCGAGCTGGCCCACGGCGCGGTCGCGCTGCTCGGCGGTGACTTTGCCGCGCGCGACGCCCTCGTCCAGTGAAGTACGAATGTACGCAAGCCCTTGCTCGAGCATGGGCGCCGAGACGTCCTCAAGAATCGTGCGGTATCCACCAAACGCGGCGCCGTAGGCGATACCGCGGCCCATGGTGCCCGCGCCAATCACACTGATGGTCTTCACTTCCATGCTGTTTGGCCTCCGATTGAGTGTGACAAATTTCGCGGCGGCTGGCTACCGGCGCAGAGGAAACAGGCGCGCGGCATTTTCATAGAGAATTTTGCGCCGCGCCGGTTCGGCAATCGGCAGCGCCATGAATTTCTCGATGTTACCGCGCACATCGGGCACGCCGGGGCCGGGCCAATCCGTGCCCCAAAGGACTTTGTCCGCGATATCCTCGATGCGCGGAAAGTATTCGAGGAGCTTTTGCGGGGGAATGCCGGAAATATCCATGTACATATTTTTGTGGCGGCGCACGAGAAAGAAGGCGTCGTTCATCCAGAGCGGGCGACCACCGTGTGCCAGTATCACCACGAGGTGCGGGTAATCGACGCAAACGTCGTCCGCCAGCATGGGATGTGCGTGAAGGTTTCTGGCGCCTGGAAAGATGGAAGTGCCTGTGTGGATCATGATCGGCAGGCCGTTGGCTTGTGCGCGCTCATACATCGCAGCGAGGGGACCGAAGCCATCGCGATAAGCATTGGGCGAAAATTCCTGGTGCGACGGATGCACCTTCAGGCCGCGAATGCCGATGCGCGCGAGGTGATCGACCTCGGCGCCGGCGTCTGCGACGTAACGCGGGTGTACGGAGCCAAAAGCGATCAAGCGATCGGGGGCAGCCGCACAATATCGCGCGCACCAATCGTTCACCTCATTGGGAAAACCGATCACGTCCGGCGCAACGTAATTGATGATTCCGGCGCGCTCGACGCCCGCGGAATCAAGGAAACCGAGGAACGCGCGGGGATCGGCGGAGTAACGCTCAATTTCGGAGAAATTGGCGCGGCCGCGCTTGATCAGCGCCAGAGCATCAGGCTTGAAGAGGTGCAGCGGCTGGATGTGGATGTGAATGTCGATAATGGGCGTCAATCAGTTCCCCGGGGTGCGGCTCAGCGTTTCGTGAGATTCAGCGGACATATCCGGCCCTAACTTGCAATTTCCTTGAGCGCTTTTTCATCGTATCCGAGCACGATGCGCTTCCCGCGAATTACCACGGGACGCCGAATTAGGTTCGGCTCGCCGGCCATTAGCCGGATGGCTTCCGCGCGCGACGGCAGATTCTTCGCCATTTTCTTACTGCGATACAGTTCGTTGCGCGTATTCAAAAATGGCTTGTAGTCGCGGTCGCCAATTAATGTGTCGATTTCCTCCGCGCTCAACCGCTCTTTGCCAAGATCGCGCGAGTCCAGCTCCGCGCCGCACTTTTCGAGAAAGGCCTTGGCCTTGCGGCACGTAGTGCAAGTTGCCTTCTGCAGGAAACGAAGCCTTACTTTTGCTTTCGGCATCGGTCACTTTCTTCGCCAACAAAACCCGGCTGAGTAACCCTCTGGCTTTCAGTAGCGTGGGACCTTGGGATCGATCTCGACGGACCAGCGGTCAATCCCCCCGGTAAGCGAACGCGCGCCATTCTTGCCCTGCTTGCGGAGAAAGGCGGCGGCGTTCAAGCTGCGTCCGCCATGGTGGCAGAAGACGATGATTTGGTCCGCACCCTCGAACGCGGCGAGATTCGACGGAATCGAATTGAGCGGCACGAGCTTGGCGCCTTCGATCGCACACGTCTGGTTTTCCCAAGGCTCACGCACGTCCACGAGCAGGAGCTTTTCGCCGGCGTCCAATTTTTGCTTCAGCTCCTGCGGCGCAATCTGAATGTCGTCCATGCTGTCGTCTCCGTGTTCCTTGTGCTGCGCGCGATTTAATACCCAAAATCGGCAGGTGCGGAATAGGCGTGCTCGCGGACGGCCAATCGTTCGCGGCGCGCGGCGCCCAGCCGTTGCAGATAGCCGGCGCGGTCCGGCACCTGCGTGACCCAGCGCTCAAGCCACTTCTCAAAGCCATCGGCGGATTGCGTCTGTTGATGATACTCAGTGAAGAATTCGTGATCGCGCCCGCAATATCCCTGCACGGGCGAGGGATGCGCGCCCCAGGGCTCATGAACCACGGTGGAAACGAGAAATCCGGGAATGAGCGTGCGATTGGGGTCGGAAGCGATTACTTCCGGCTCGACGATTTCCTCGGCGACAACGATGACGCGGTGCGAGGCTCGCGCTCCATCCACGGCGACGCCCAGATTGCCCCAGAGATGAGCGTTGCCATACCGGTCGGCACGCTGCACCTGTAAAATCGCAACATCGGGCTTCAGCGCGCGGACGGCAATCAACTTTTCTTCGTTCACGGGCGAAGAAAACTCGCGCAGATTGCCGTTTTTCTTGAGCAGGTCGCTGCCGAGCGTGGAATACGTGGGCATAAACGGAACACCGAGCGCGCCGGCGTGGAGCGCCAGCGCCAGGGTGAAATTCGAGTAGTCCACCATTTGCATAGCGCGGGGCTGCGATTGCTCGACGGCGCGGCGGAAGCAGTGGCCCAGACCCGCCGAAACGTTTCCCACCCAGGCGGCGAAAACGCGCTCCGCGCAGCCCGCCCCGATCATCTGGTCAAACAGAATATCCGAGATAGGGCCAACGAGCGTGAGGTCGCGGCACCCCTGGCGAATCATCTCGTGCCCCGCGGCAAAAGGAATCATCTGCTCGAGCTGCGCGCCCATCAGCACCATCGAGCCGCGCGTGATGTTACGCGCGATAGCTTGCTGCATGGAAACAATCTTGGAAGCCTGAGCCATTTCTATAGGTATTACCTTCCCCGCCACGCTGGAGGACGCTTTTCGAGGAAAGCGCGCACACCTTCCCGCGCGTCTTCCATCTTCATCAATTGGCCGAGGTAGACTTGTTCGATCTTGCCCAGCTCGGCCTCGAATTCGCGCTGCCAATCGCGGCGAAGCATACGGGCCGTCAGCTTGAGCACCGCGGGACTGAGCGCGCGCTGCGAAGCGATAAATTCGCGCACTGCGGCGTCGAGCGCTTTGTCGGCCGTAACCTGCGAAATCAGGCCCAGGCGTAGGGCTTCCGGCGCGGCGATCGTGCGGCCGGTCAGGATCAAGTCCATCGCGGCGCGAGGCCCTATCAGCGCGGGCAGAGTAATCATCGCAACAGGAGGAAAACAGCCGAGCTTGATTTCTGGCTGGCCGAATTCGGCGGACTCCGTGGCAATTACGAAGTCGCAGAAGATAGCCAACTCCATGCCGCCGCCCAGACAATGGCCGTGAACGGCCGCAATCGTGACGCACTCGGCCCGCGCGAGTTGGCGAAATACCTGGTGAAATGCCGCCAACATGGAGCCGATGCGGTCGGGAGCGTGATCGGCAACCTCGGCGCCCGCGGAAAAAGCCTTGGCGCCCGCGCCCTGGAAGACTAGAAAATCGCAGGAGGCTGCTTTTGGATCGAGCACATGTGCTAGCACGCGCGAAAGCGACTTCATCATCACCGTATCCAGCACGTTGAGCGGTGGACGGTCGAGCGTGATCCACGCGGTGCGGCCCTCGGTGCGCAGGTCAATCGTTTCGCGGGAATGCGTATCGGGGCTCATGCGTGCGTCCAGAATCCTTGCGGGTCGACGGTGCGGATGGCAGCGAGTTCTTCGACCGCGGGGGGTGGAGTTTCCGCCAAGTCGCTCGAGACTTGCAATGTCCAGGCGGTATTGCTGAGCACGTCTTCCACGTTCACACCCGGGTGTACCGAAGCAAGATATCCTTCGCCGTCCTCGCCAAAACGCAGAACGCCGAGGGTCGTTATGACGGCAGCCGGGCCCGTGTTTCCGGGCAGGCCTTGTGCGCTCCGCCAACCATTTCCCGAGCCGAACCCTGGTGAAGTGATGTAGTTCACGCGCTCGACGAGCCTGCGGCGCTCATGCGCCAGCAGCACTACCGTGCGCTTGGCGAGGCACGCGATGTCGCAGGCGCCGCCCGAACCCGGTAAACGGACGCTATGGGCGTCGCGATGGCCCCAGGTGGTGTTGAGGTTCCCGAAGCGGTCCACTTCGGCCGCCCCCAGAAACCCGACGGCAACTCGGCCCTGCTGGAGCAACCCCATTACGTCCAGCATCGTGCCTGTCTGCGTGGCGCCGCGCAAATTGGGGGGATCGGCCATGGTGTAAAGCAATTCGGGCGCGGGCGTTTCGCGGATCACGCCATTTTCGAAAAGACCGATCGCGTTCGGCGCATGGGTGCGTTTAGCGACGGTAAATGCAATGAGCGGCAAGCGCATTCCCACGAATACAATCTCGGCATCATGAATTTCCCGAGCCGCCGCGGCGACCATCAACTCGCCTGGCGTATATGCAGGAGTCGCCATCGTGCGAAAGCAGCGCCCATAAAGTGCCGGGAGACTGCGGGAAGAGTATTCAATCATGCGACTGCGCAACGCGCAACTGCGGTAGGGTAACCAAGGCGAAGGCTTGCGTGCGGCCGATGAATCTTGCGTCCGGCTAGCGGCCTTTGAAATCCGGGACGCGCTTGGCGAAGAAGGCGGCAAGGCCCTCGGAGCAATCCTCGGAGTTAAAACATTCGACCTGTCGCCGGACTTCGTTTTCAAGAGCGGCGCGCAACTCTCCCAGTGAAGAGCCAAAGACCGTCTGCTTCACGGTACGGACAGCAAGCGGCGGCGCGGCGGCGAGCTTGGCCGCCAGTATGGAGGTTTCCTTGACCAAGTCGTCATGCGGCACGACGTGATTCACGATGCCGATCGCAGCCGCCTGTGCAACGCCGATCATCTCGCCCAGGAAGAACATTTCAGCGGCACGCGACGGACCGATGAGGCGAGGCAGCAGATAGGTGCCGCCGAAATCCGGGAAGAGACCTATCTTGGCAAAATTTTGCCCAAAGCTTGCGCGGTCGGAAGCAATGCGGAGATCGCAGGCAAGCGCGATATTCATCCCCGCCCCGGCAGCCGGTCCATTGACGGAAGCGAGCACGGGTTTAGGCATTTGCGCGATGGCAAACACGATTTGGTTCCCCGCTTCCACCAAGCCGCGCAACTCCTGAGCCGCATTATGCCGCCGGGCCTCGCGTAGCACGGTCAGGTCGCCACCCGCGCAGAAAGCCCGGCCTGCTCCGGTGACGACAATCGCGCGAACGGCAGGGTCATCGCCGGCGCGCTGCAGCGCATCGCGCAAGGCCTGGGTCAAAGGGATATCGAGGGCGTTGAGGCGATCAGGCCGGTTCATCGTCAGCGTGACGACGGCGCCGGATCGCGTTTCGAGGACGAGGTTTTGCGATTGATTTGCTTCTTGCTGCCCTGCATCCGGCATTATTGCGAATCCAGGCCGTGGAGCAATTCGGCGAGTTCCTTGAAATAGCGGAGTTTGGTCCCGCGGACGGTGGCTTCCTTGCCGGTGGTGGAGGGCAGGACAAAGACACGCGCGCCATAGATCGTTTCGGGCTGCAGGCCGAACGAGCAAGTTCGCTGCGAGAATTTCTCGTAGGCGGTCTTGCCGCTGAAGGCCACGATGCGGGGAGCGTACTGCTCGAGCTTCTGCGAAAGCAAAATCCGGCCTTCGGCGAATTCTTCGCGCGTAAGCTCCTCTTCCGTGCGTGTCGGCCGGCTCACCAGATTCGTCAGCCCGATGCCAAACTCGATGGCGCGGCGATCGTCGTTGTGCGTGAGATGCTCGGCGATGACGTCCGACTCGAAAAGCAGCGTCCAAAACACATTGCCGCGCCCGGCGAAATAGTGGCCGACGCGAACGGATTGTTCGCCGGGGTTGCAGCCGACAATTACGAGCTTCATGCCGCGGCGCAGATAGTCCGGAAGTGTGCGCATTACCTAGGGATTCTAACCTAATCGGCGCACAATCCGAACGAATGGAGCCGGCTTGGTGTCCAAGATGGGCAGTACCTTTCTGGAAACTTTTGGCGCTGTCACTTTTCAGGTGAAATCGGGGTCGCGGAGGTTGAATCTCGCGTCCGGTTCAGATCGTCCAATCTCTGCAGGAGGATGATTCGGCGTGACGCCGTCGCTTGTGTTACCCTTTCCGCTGGCCGCAAAACCGTGGACTTCGCGCGGCCCGGACACCATCTCCTCCTTGAGCGCGCCCGAACGCAAAGCCCGGCCTTCCGCCATCGTCCGAGAGGACGAACCGCAGCTTGTGGCGGCAGCCCAGGCAGGCGACCGCGCGGCCTTTGAAGAGCTTGTAAGCCGTTATGAACGCAAGATTTACCGCATCACCCGGCATATTACGCAAAACGATGAAGATGCCGAGGATGCGATGCAGGACGCCTTTGTAAAGTCCTACCAACACCTTTCCGATTTCCAAGGCGGCTCGCGCTTCTACACTTGGCTGGTGCGGATCGCCGTAAACGAATCGCTGATGCGCCTGCGCCGCCGCCGGCCGAATCAGATTTCGCTCGATGAGCCGGTGGAGGGCGAAGAAAGCCTGATACCACGCGAACTACAGGATTGGGGACCATCACCCGAACAGCGTTTCGAGCAAACCGAACTGAATTCCATTCTCGAGCGTGTAATCGCCAAGCTTGAGCCGATCTATCGAAGCGTTTTTGTGCTGCGCGACGTGGGCGACGTCTCTACTGAAGAAACCGCGCAGATTCTGGGCATTTCCATTCCCGCCGTGAAGTCGCGGCTGTTGCGCGCAAGGTTGAAATTGCGCGAGCTGCTGAATCCCTACTTTCAAGCGAGTACAAAAAGTTGAACTGCAAAGACGTGATCCGCGAAGTATCCGAATACCTGGATGGAAATCTCGGTACGGGCGTGAAGTCCGACCTCGAAATTCACCTCGCCAAATGTCACGACTGCCGGTTGATCATCGACACGACGCGAAAAACCATCGATATCTTCTGCAATTCCGAGCCCGTAGCGTTGCCGCAAGACGTGCGCAATCGCCTGCACGAGGCGCTTACGAAGAAACTCGAACGGCGATCAAGCTGATCAGCTTCCCGCCAAGTTTTCCGAAGTACCGACTCTACGAACCCCACATCGAGATTTTCTGGCCGCGGCCTTGCGCTTGCGCTAATTCGATCACACGCGCGGCCGCAGCGACGTCCCAGATCGCCAGCCCGTTTGACTTGAAAAGGGTGATCTCATCGGCGCGTTCGCGGCCGGGCTTTTTGCCCGCCACGATCGGCGCAAGCTCCTCAACGCGCGCCCAACGTGCGCCGTCATCGGCAAATGCCTGGATCAAGTCGCCCGATTCGAGCTTGGATTGTTCGAGCGAATCCACGGCGATGCGGTTCACGCGCGCGATGGCGGCGTCATCCAGTTCGCGTTTCTGGGGAAAATTTGCGCCGATGGCATTGATGTGCATTCCCGGTGCGAGCCATTCGCCTTTGACCACGGGCTTCGAGGTGGTGGTGGCGGTGGTGACGATATCCGCGCCGCGCACTGCTTCCTCGGCGGAATTCACCGGCTCGATGGCGAGGTTGAGCTTCTTTCCCATTTCATCGGCGAAGGCATTTCGTCGCGCGGCATCGCGGCCGAAAACACGGACGAGCTCCAGTTTCCGGACCGCGGCAACGGCGGCAAGTTGGCCGCGAGCCTGGTGGCCTGTGCCGATCAAGCCCAGAATTTTCGCGTCTAGACGCGCCACGTACCGCGTAGCCACGCCGCTCGCCGCACCTGTACGCATCATGCCAAGCTGATCGGCCTCGACGAGCGCGAGCAGTTCCCCGCTCGTCGAGCGATAGACAGACACGAGAAAACGCAACGAGCCGTGTACGCTGGTGTACACCTTCATGCCAACCAGGCCGGCTTCCACATCCGCCCCCGCCATGTAATGCAGGAAGCCCTTGTCGGGAAGTTGTAGCCGGTGGCGCGGCTGCACGATGGCAAGCCCTTCGCCCTGGCGGCGGGTGACCCGCTCGACGGCGTCAATCGCATCCGGCATGGTCAGCAGATCGGCAACATCTTTTTCACTCAATAGCAGGGGCATCGCAGCTCCAAGTGTGGTCAAAAGTTTAGACGAAAGTGCAGCACGCGCGTGCCGGCGGTGTCGAGGATCAACAACTCGCCGGACGGCGTTGCCGCGAGGCCGGAATAATTCACTTTGCCCAATGCGGGGTCGACGGGTAAAGGTCCATCAAATTTTTGCTCGGCCGTCGGCGTCCAGACGCGCAAGACCGGGGACGACGCCAAACCGGTCAAAGTGATCACATATTTCTGCGTCACCGCCAAGAACGAGAGAGTTTGCGAACCGGTAGGCGCGGCATCAGAGTTCCACTGCAACTTCGCAATTGCAGAACCGTCATCCGCCAGATGCGTCACCTGGCGGAGCGTGGCGTTCATCACATACAGACCCACATCGCCGGCGGCAATCTGGTCAATCGCGCCAAGAGAATCTGAGACAGTGCGATTCGCGGGTAGTTCATCGAGGATGCGCCCCGCGGTGCTGAACCGCAGAATGTGTGCGGCGCGGCCTTCACCGACGCAAATGCGGCCGTGATCGTCTACCGTGACGCTGGCCGGTCCGCTGGGGCGAATTCCGGCCAGTCCGGAGCGAATCTCGCGCAGCAAGCTGCCATCCGGAAAGAAAATCAACAGCGCACCTGCGCCGCAATCGAGCACGTAGATCGCGCCGCCAGAGTCGACCGTCATGCCGCAAGGCGCGGTGAGCCGATGCACAAGCATCACACCGAGCAGCGGGTGGCCATCGGCCGAGAATTTATCTATGCGAGAAGTGGCGGCGCCGGCGTCGGCGATGTAAATGTTGTTGAAATCGTCGGAAGCGATTGCGCGCGGATCTTCGAATTGCGCGGGGCCGGTGCCTTTCGTTCCCCAGGCGCTTACGTACTCAATGCGTGGAGGCACCGGTCTTGTGGAGGGCGCGCCGTTTGTGGCAGGAACCGAGCACGCGTTGAGCGAAAAGGCGATGCAGCACAGAGCCACCACGATGGAGGTTTTCGCGCGCCGAAGCATGGCCACGAAAAGCGTAACACGAAGAGCACCGCGAACCCTCGGCAATGAGAAATTTTCGGAGGAAACGCGAAGCCGGCGCAACTTACCGGCGGCTTTTTCGAACCGTTTCGCCTTCGCGGACGCGCCGCACCGTCGTCTGCTTCATGCGATAGAGCCACTCGTCGCTCGCGCCATCGGGCGAAACGCCCTTGAAGCGAAACTCGGGATCGCCGGTGACCGCCTGCTTGCCGATGCGAACCGGCAAATAACCGCAAAGATTTCCTTCGACGTAGGCGGTCTGGTATTGCTGCCGCGCGTGATCCCAGGTGTAGGCGCGCAAGGAATTGAAGTCGCACGATTGCGGTTCGGAGCCCTTCATGGCGGCCAACAAGTACTGCGCCCTTGCTCCGCCCGGATCGGGCACGCGATTGAGCACAAACCAAGCGATGGGCCGAACGCCAGAGGACGAAGCGTAATCCCGCAGGGTCTCCGGCAGATCGAACTCGATGAAACGGGCCAGGACCCACCCAGCAACGGCAGGGAGGGCTTGTTTGGCGGAGGTTCCCGTATCCATACCTGGCGCGGTGCTGCCGGTAACGAGATCGGTTTCCTCCTGCTCATCGGTAGGCGCTGCGGCTGCCAGCGTGCTGGGTGTGGCTCCCGCAGCGATTGCGCTGCGCGGCGACGGACCGTAGACCAGAAGCCATTCCTCGCGCTTCTCGGGCTGCGAGGGCGCGTCCGATGGAGATTCCGATTGCGCACCGGCGAGCGATTTGCGGCCTAGGATCGCGAGCGGAATGTCGCCGGGAAACTGATAGATGCGCTGTGCGTCACGCCCAGGCTCGATGCGAATATTGCTGTAGACCTTGGTGTGCCCAGCGCCCTGCAACGGCATACCGCGCACGCTCGAAAGTAGGTGTTGCTCCTGCTGCCAGACTTCTTTATCCAGCAGGCTGTGACTCTCCATCCAGCCCACAACCCCCTGATGCGTACGAATCTGCTCTTGCGCAGAACTGCGTACGAGCACATCCACGCGATCGCCCCAATGCAGTGAGGCGACGTTTTCGCGTACCTGCGCGGTGGTGCTCCAAACTGTGGCATCGGCTTCACCCACGTAAGCTTCGGCGAGCACCGGCGCCCTTGGGCGCAGCCGCCAGTAAAGGCCCACCGCGAGGAGCAGTAACATCGCTCCGATGATCCACTTCCGCATTCGCTCGATCCTTGAAGATTCCGAGAGGAGGTTGCCAGACGCGCGAGCGCAAACGCGCGCACCGATCTTGCAGCACAACATCGGAAAATTATTTGCCACCTAGGATTTTACACTAGACGATCATCACGTGCGCCGGTGGGGAGCGATTCTGTTACACTTTCGCCCGAAATGGCGCGGCCGGTGGCCGCGGAGCAATCACTCGGCTATAGAGGAGGCCTCTTGGGATCCTTCGAAAAGCTTCGGCCCTTCACGTTGCTGGTGGTGCGCTGCGCGGTGGGATTGATCTTCATGGTTCATGGTTACGAGAAGTACTCGCACGGCTTTGCGGCAACAAACCGTGCCATGGCAAACATGGGCATGCCCTCGTACTTCGGCTACATCGCGATTGCGCTCGAATTGGGAGGCGGCGCGCTTCTGGTGCTGGGACTCCTGACGCGGCCGATCGGACTACTTCTAGCGGTGGAGATGGCCATCGTCGTCATTAAGGTAGACATGGCCGGCGGAATCACCCACGTGCATTCGTATGAATTTCCTCTGGCGCTCGGGGTGGCATCACTCGCGGTAGGTACTTTTGGCGCGGGGCCGGTGTCGCTGGACGCGCTTCTATTTGGCCGTCGAATCCGCCCCAGGCCAAAACCATAGCCGCGATCTCAGCAAAAAAAAGGAGCCTGCCGTAAGACAGGCTCCCCAGGAAACGCTGCGATCGCAGTCCGAGCCCCGCTAGCCCAGAGGAGCATTGGCTCCATGGGAAGGCGCCGACGTTACAACCTGAGCGGGTGGCGCGGACACCGGCACCGGAATGTACACGTCGGCGCGCGGCATTACGATCCAGGCGACAAAGTAAGCCAAGATCGCGAACGGAATCGTAAAAATAACGGCCAGGACCCAAATCAGCCGCACGATCGTGGAATCCACTCCCCAGTATTCGGCGAGTCCGCCACAGACTCCGCCTAGCTTGGAATCCGTCACCGAACGAGTCAGCCGGCGTGGCGGTCCTACTGGCACATAAGCAGGCGCTGCCTGGCGCGCGCCGCAGACATAGCAAAAATTGGAGCCATCCGCGATATCTCTCTGGCAGTTTCCGCAATACATTTCGCACCTCGCTGCCCCGATCGGGCTTGCACCTTGCCGCGAAAAGCCCGGCAAGTGAGTTCCACCACCATTCTAATTACGTAGCGGCAGCCTGGAAAGTTCCCTCAACGTCCTCCCCGGCGCCGTCCCCTAATACGCCACAATCTCCCGGATCGCATTGGCAATGCTGGAAGTTTGCGGCAGGATTTCGTCTTCGAGCTTCGGCTGGTAGGCACAGTAGACATCCAACGCAGCCACGCGGCGCACGGGCGCGTCCAGATCGTCAAAAAGTTCGCCGGCGATGCGCGCGGCAATTTCGGCGCCGTAACCCCACGAAAGAGTGTCCTCGTAGGCGACGATCGCGCGGCTCGTTTTTCGCACCGATGTCGCGATGGCCTCCCAGTCATACGGAGAAAGCGTTCGCAGGTCGATCACTTCGGCGGAAACGCCCTCGCGTTCGAGCTGCGCGGCGGCAACCTCTGCGCGATGGACGACGGCGCCATACGTGATGATGCTGACGTCCGTGCCGGCGCGTACGACCCGCGCTTTGCCGAACGGAATCGTGAAATCCGGGCCGGGATCCTCGGAGCGGTTATAGGGCTGGCGGTAAAGATGCTTGTGCTCGAGGAACATCACCGGGTCATCGCAGCGGATCGCCGTGCGCAGCAGGCCAGCCACATCAAGGGCCGTCGAAGGCATCACCACACGCAAACCCGGCGAATGCGCGAAAATCACTTCGCCGCACTGGCTGTGATAAATGGCCCCGCCGGTAAGGTATCCTCCGATGGCCACGCGCACCACCGCGGGGCATTTGAAGCCGTTGCCGGAACGCCAGCGGATCACCGGGAGTTCGTTGCGAAGCTGCATCATCGCCGGCCAGATGTAGTCAAAGAATTGAATTTCAACAACGGGCTTGAGCCCGCGAGTGGCCATGCCGATCGCGCGTCCGACGATGTTGGCTTCCGCCAAGGGCGAATTGAACACGCGGTCCGAGCCGTACTTGCGTTGTAGACCGGAGGTCGCCTTGAAAACGCCGCCCTTCCCTTTGACTTTTTCGAGATTGTCTTCGCGGCTGCAATCGGCGACGTCCTCGCCAAAAACAACGATGCGTTCGTCGCGCGCCATTTCTGCATCGAGGGTGGCCGAAACCATTTCCACGATGGTCTTGACGCCTCCGGTAGGTTTTGGCTTTGCTTCGAATCGTTTCGAGGTGGGATCAACGTCCGGGGAATAAAGATAGTCGAAGACGCTGTTGGGAGCTGGCAATTCGGCGGCCAGAGCGCGGTCGGTCGCGTCGATCACTTCGCGTTCGACGTCGGCTTCAATCGCTTCCAATTCCTTTTCGTCCAGCACGCCCTCGCGCACCAGGTACAAACCAAATTTTGGGATGGGATCGCGGTGCGCTTCCTTCTCTCGCTCGTCGGAGGTCTTGTAAAGCCGCTCGTCGTCTGAAAGCGAGTGCGAGTAGGGACGCGTGACGTGCGCGTGCACCAGCGCCGGGCCTTTGCGCCCGCGGACGTATTCCACGGCGCGCTTCAGCACCGCGTAGCTTTCGAGCACTTCAGTGCCGTCACATTCCTGCACGTGCAAACCGGGGAAATTCGAAACAAGTTTCGAAATGCTGCCGCCGGCGGTTTGCACTTCTACCGGAACGGAAATCGCGTAGCCGTTGTCCTCGATCAAAAAGAGCATCGGCAGCTTTTTCGTGCACGCCGTGTTCAAAGCCTCGTAAAACTCGCCCTCGCTGGTGGAACCGTCGCCGCCTGAGACGTAGGTGATCTCGTCCGCGTGATAGTTCACTCGCTCGCCCAACGGCGCTTGCTTCGCTTGTGCGAGAGCTTTATGGAAGTGCGCGTAGTAGCCGGTGGCCTCGGCAGCGCCAACGGATTGCAAGAACTGGGTGCCGGTGGGCGAGGAACGCGTCACTAAATTGAGTTTGGGATCGCCCCAGTGCGCGGGCATCTGGCGGCCGGCAGAGGCGGGATCGTCCTTCGCTCCCACGGCCTGGAGCAGCATTTCGTACGGCGTCACGCCTAGCATCAAGCACAGCGCGCGGTCGCGGTAGTAAGCGTAAAACCAATCGTACGCGGGCTTGAGCAAGATACCTGCGGCCGCCAAGACGCCTTCATGCCCCGCGCCACTAATCTGGAAGAAAATTCGATTCTGCCGCTTGAGCTGGATTTCGCGGTCGTCCACGCGACGCGAAAGCTGCATGGTGCGATACATTCGCAGCAGGTCGTCACGCCGTAAACCGTGATATTTCGACGCGTCGAACTTCTGCGTCTTCGTGCGGGTTTGCACGGGCATGCGGAGCACCTCACGCGAAATGGCGAGCGGCCAAACCGAACTATTATAGCGAATAATCGGCGCGAAATTTCGCGGCGTTGAGCCTCAAGTGCCGGCGCGCCCGGCGCCGCTACGGCGTGTTGCAAGTAGAGCGCGCTTGCCCGCGGCAGCCCCGCGAATCGCCGCGATCAGCTTCGCGGGCCGGCGGGCTTGGCGCGATCGAGCGACTCGAAGAGTTCGGCCGTCTCATCGAAATCCGCGTCACCCGCATGGAGCACTTTCGGCGACGCGTCCTTGAACGGCTCTTCCGCCGGCAGGCGTTCGAGCCAGCGCTGCTGCGAAAGCTTTTCGTGGTCGGAAAAGCTCAGCCGGACGACGATGCGGATCGTAGCGGCGTCGCCTTCCTCGGCCTTCTTGGCGCTCTTTTTTTTGTGCGCAGCCTTCTTTTCTGAACCCTTCGCCGCGCCTTCTTCCGCCTCAGCTTCGTCCTGGTCCGATTCGTTGCGTTCGAACTTGTATTGCAACTTCTTGTCCAGGTGGAACGCCTGGCGCCACCTTTCCAGCTTAAGGCGCGCCTGCTGTGCCGCTTCTTCATTGTTGCCGAAATCGAGGATCACGAAGGAATTTGCCATGGCTCTTCATATAGCGGGGAGCGCGAGGAAAAGTCAAGCCAGCGCGCAACTTGTGACGCGCCGGGCGACTCTGTAGAATGCGCTAAGTGAAGGTCGTATTTCCATCTGAGATCGGCCCCTCATGATTCGCCGCCTCGTCGGCACCGTGCTGCTGCTTGCGCTATCGGTACTGCAGGCCGTTCCGCTGGCCGGTTCGTTGTGCGCCGCCACGCCGGATTGCTGCACGGGGGCGATGTGTCCCATGCGCCAAAAGACACACGCGGGACCAGACCATACTGCTTGTTCCTGTCCAGCTCGCGACAATCACGCTGTGGGTCTCGGCGTCTACGTCCTTCCCCAGCCGCAAGGTTTGAGTTTTGCGCTCGTGACGTCCCCGGTGATGTGTGATTCGCTAGCAATTGGTAAGGCCTTTTCCTCTTCTCTCGATCCGCCCCCTCCTCGCACGCTAGACGCCTAATTCGCTGACGCGGCTGAACGCTCGGGGCCGTGTGTTTGACCCCGAAGACAATCACCGTCCCGATTTTGCGTCGCTAGGAGGCGACTGCCATGCGGCTTCGCATTGTGTTCGTTCTTGTTTTGTTCTTCGCTCCTGCTTTGCACGCGCAGATGTTCAGCACGGTGCGCGGGGTGGTTCACGATCCCTCGCATCGTCCGGTGGCGGGAGCGGCCGTTACAGTGAAAGCGCGAACATCGGACTGGACCCAAGCTACAACCACGTCTGATAACGGCGAGTTCACCTTTTCGGCGGTGCCTATCGGCGATTATTCCGTGACCGTCACGAAGACAGGATTTGCTGCGACAGGCCAAGACATCACCGTGGTTTCCGGCAACTCGCCGATCCTCCATTTTCCACTCGAGTTGGCGACGGTGAACGAGACCGCGACCGTGACGGCGCAGGTGGGCGTCGAAAACATCGATTCCGCGACGCCCTCAACACTCGTGAGCCGTGAAGACGTGGCGCGCACGCCCGGCGCGGACCGCACCAATAGCCTTTCCATCATCACCGACTTCGTGCCCGGCGCTTACTACACCCACGATCAGTTACACGTACGAGGCGGACACCAGGTGACTTGGCTTCTCGATGGCGTACCGATCCCCAACACGAACATCGCGAGCAACGTGGGTCCGCAATTCGATCCGAAGGATATTGACTATCTCGAAGCCGATCGCGGCAGCTACGACGCCGAGTATGGCGATCGCACCTATGGCGTGTTCGATGTGATTCCGCGCTCGGGATTCGAGCGCAATAATGAGGCGGAATTCATCAGCAGCGTGGGCAATTTCTACCAGACCAACGACCAATTCAATTTCGGCAGCCATACCGATCGCTTCGCTTACTACGCCAGCGTGAACGGCAATCGCAGCAATCTTGGACTGCAGAGCCCCGTCGGCCAAATCACGCACGACGCCGAAAATGGCTACGGCGGCTTCGTTTCGCTGATATTTAACGCGGATGCGAAGGACCAGTTGCGTTTTGTGACGTCCCTCCGCCGCGACTACTACCAGATTCCCACCGCGGCGGGAGTGATTAGCGAGGACCCTAATTCGCCGGAAGTGATTACGCTCAGCCAGTATCCGCCCGGAACATTTCAATCGGACGCGCAACGCGAAGCCGACGCCTTTGTCAATTTTTCCTGGGTGCGCACGTTCAATGCGGGCATGCTGCTGACGGTGTCGCCCTTTTACCACTACAACAGCGCCGATTACGCCGGCAATCCCAACGATTACCCGCTCAGCACCACCGACGATCGCGCCTCGACCTACGCCGGCGGCCAGGCCACCTTTGCCATGAATTTCGCGCGCAGTAACACGGAAGTTGGCTTCTACGGATTTGGCCAGCACGACAATCAACTTTTTGGCGTGCTTTTCAACGACGGCAGCAGCACGAACTTTAGCGATCGCGAGCCGGCCAACGGCGCGCTCGAAGAGGAATTTCTCGAGCAGAAGTTCAAGGTAACGCGCTGGTTTACCGTGATGGCGGGCGTGCGCGAATCGCACTTCTCGGCCGCCATCGTCGAGAACGCCACCAGCCCACGCTTCGGCGCATCCCTACAGATTCCGCATCTGCATTGGGTGCTGCACGCGTTTTACGGACACTATTATCAAGCCCCGCCGCTGATAACGGCCTCTGGCCCGCTGCTCGACTTCGTCACGAGCCAGGACTTGGGATTCATTCCCTTGCGGGGCGAGCGCGACGAGGAGCATCAGTTCGGCATCACGATTCCCTTTCGCGGCTGGTCGCTCGACGCCGATAATTTCGAAACGCGCGCCAAGAATTTCTTCGACCACAACAACGTGGGCAACTCCGACATTTTCTTTCCCCTGACGATCGACGGCGCCCTGATTCAAGGCTGGGAGGTAACGCTCCGCTCTCCGCGCCTCTGGAATCGCGGCGGGATCCATCTCGCGTATTCGAATCAACTGGCGCAAGGGCGCGGAGCGATTACTGGCGGTCTGACGGACTTTTCGCCGCCGGCGAATTATTTCCCGCTCGATCACGACCAGCGCAACACGCTCAATCTGGGTGGCGACGTGAATTTGCCGTGGCAGGTGTTTGCGGCCACGAACGTGTACTACGGTTCGGGGTTCGTAAACGGTATTGCGCCGCCGGGACCGGCTTACTTGTCCGGCCACACGACGTTTGATCTTTCAGTCGGCAAAGACTTCGGCGAACGCTTCACCTTGACGCTCAACGGGCTCAACGTCGCGAATCGCCACCTGTTGATCGACAATAGCCTTACTTTCGGCGGATACCATTACAATGATCCGCGAGAGATCTATGTGGAATTGCGATACCGCTTTCACTATTGAGCGAGATTTACGGGAGCCAGTCGGGACATGAAAATGACGAACCGAACCAGGAAACCTTCGAGTGCCACTCTGTTTGGCATCGCCGCGCTGCTCTGCGTTAGCTTTATTGCGGCGTGCGGCTCAGGCAGCGATTCCGGCGGCAAACGGTATGCGCTTACCGGGCGCGTCATGCGCGTCGACGGGTCGACCAACAGCGTGATCGTGGACGGCGACGCGATCCCCGGCTACATGGACGCCATGGAAATGCCCTATCAGGTGAAAGATCCAAAGTTGCTCGATCCGCTCACCGTGGGCGATCGGATCAAGGCAGACGTAGTCGTCACCAGCGATGGGGCCCACCTGGAGAATATCGTGGTCACCAGGAAGGGCGATGCCACCAAAACACCCTCCACCGGGGCGCAGCACGAACCGCAGCCGGGCGAAGCCGTGCCTGATTTTCTGCTCGTCAATGAAAATGGCAAGCAGATTCATCTGCATGATTTTCACGGCAAGACGGTGCTCCTGACTTTTATCTACACGCGCTGCCCGCTGCCGGATTACTGCCCGCTGATGAGCCACAATTTCGCCCAAATCGAAAAGGACTTGGCCAAAAACGCCAGCGAATACAAAGAAACGCACCTGCTGAGCATCAGCTTCGATCCACAATATGACACGCCGAAGATACTTCGCGGCTACGGCGAGGACTACCTGAAGCAAGCAGGCGACCGCAATTTCGATCACTGGGAGTTTGTGTCCGCGCCGATTGCGGAGATGCCGGACCTCGAGAAATTCTTTGGCGTGTTTGTGGGAGGCGAGGGCGCGCAAATCGTCCATTCGATGAGCACTGCCGTGATCGGTCCGGACGGCAAAGTGTTCCGCTGGTATCACGGCAACGATTGGCAGACGGCCGATGTGCTGAAAGACGTCGAAAGCGCTTTGCCCAATCAAGCTGCGCTAGCGGCGGCGAAGTAGGCTTTTCGCCCAGCCGGCGCAATTCGCGTTCTCGCGGCATGCCGCGTGCCTGAAAGCGGCTTCCCCACATCAAACTCGCGATGCCCGCTTCGATTCCGCACGACAAGAAGAACTCGCAGCAGCGCTGGCTGACGCGTGGCGTCCTGGGCATCGGTCTCGCGAGCTTATTTTCTGACTGGGGCCACGAAATCGGCACTTCGCTCTTGCCGCTGTTGCTGGCCAGTCTCGGCGCGCCCGCGTACGCGTTGGGCATCATCGAAGGAGTCGCCGACGGCGCCGCAAGTTTCGCAAAGCTGGCCGGTGGTTATATCGCCGGCCATCCGGCATGGCGCAAACCGGTTGCGGTGCTTGGTTATCTGCTCACCGGACTATCCACATTCGCTTTTGGATTCGTAACCGTGTGGCCGGAAATTCTCGTGGCGCGCGCAATTGGCTGGATGGGGCGCGGCGCGCGTGGCCCGGCACGCGACGTGTTGCTCGCGGATGCTGTCGATGCCTCACAGACCGGCCGCGCATTTGGTTTCGAACGCACCATGGACACGGTGGGCGCGATCCTCGGCCCGTTGTGCTCCATGGCGCTATTGGCCTCCGCGGGAATCACCACGGCGATGCGCTGGACGATCCTGCCCGGGGCACTTGCGGCGCTAAGCTTTGCCCTGCTGGTACCCACGCGGCGCGGCGGCGAAGCGGCCACGATCAAGCCATTTTGGGCAACGCTCACGAGCCTGCCGCCGGAGTTTCGCAAGTTCCTTTTCGCAGTGGCGTTATTTGGGCTTGGCGATTTCGCGCACACACTCCTAATCCTGCGCGCGGTGCAGTTGCTCACGCCCAGCCACGGCGCCGCGCGCGCGGGCGCGATTGGGGTAGCGCTCTACACCTTTCACAATGTGATCTATGCCGCGTGCAGCTACCCGGCCGGCGCTTTGGGAGATCGGATACACGGTTTCTGGGGGCGTTTGGGGCGTCGCGGAATTCTGGCTATTGGCTATCTGCTGGCGGCGGTGATGTGCGCCGGATTTGTGTTGCTGCCGCACGCCACGCCACATCTTTTCACGCTCACGGCGCTGTTTGGCTTGGCGGGACTCTACGTAGGCATCCAGGACACGCTGGAGAAAGCGGTCGCCGCTGATTTGTTGCCACGGGACGTGCGGGCGATGGGCTATGGCGTGTTGGCCACCGTAAACGGTATTGGCGATCTGGTTTCGAGTTTGATGGTGGGCTTCCTCTGGAGCGCGGTTTCGCCAACGGCGGGATTTGCCTATGCTGGAGTGCTGATGGCGCTCGGTGGCCTGCTGGTCGCGCGCATGCCCTCGAAGCGGTCCCGGTTCGCCGCACCCGCATCAGCCCAATAAATCAGTTGGCAGGCGTGCAGCGAAACGCTAGCGTGCACGAACCATGATCGTCCTATTGATACCAATCGTAGGTTTGCTAGTATTTCGCGGATTGGACGCAGCCGGTATGACCCTCTGGGCAACCTGGGCAGCGTCAACACGATGGGCCATCGCCGCGATGCTGGTGTTCACCGGTATTGCGCACTTCACACGCATCAAGCTCGATATGGCACGCATGATCCCGCCTTGGGTGCCGTACCCGCTCGCGATGATTTACTTCACCGGATTGTGCGAACTGGCGGGCGCGGTCGGGTTGGTCGTGCCGAGGCTGCAGCGCCTGACGGGGTTCATGCTCGTGATCTTTTTCATCGCCATCTTGCCCGCCAATATTTACGCGGCGCAGGCGCACATCCCTATCGCCGGAAGACCGGCCACGCCGCTATGGATCCGCGTGCCGCTGCAAGTTTTGTTGATCGTAGTGACTTGGTGGGCCACGCAGTGAGCATTCGCCCGCCAATATCGACGTCTACGAATGGAGGAGCATCATGGACCACAACTTGCAGGAAACCGTAGCGCTTCTGACGCGCACACCCGCCGCCCTCGATGCGCTGCTGCGCGACCTACCGGAAATCTGGACGATTCGAAACGAAGGCGAAAACACGTGGAGCGCATTCGATGTTGTCGGCCATTTGATTCAGGGCGAAGGCACGGATTGGATGCCACGCGTGAAGACCATTCTGCAATTTGGCGAGACTCGAGCGTTTGAGCCCTTTGACCGTTGGGCGCAGGCACGCGATAGCGAAGGCAAGACGCTCGCGCAGTTGTTGGACGAATTCGCTCGCTTGCGCTCAAAGAATTTGGCGGAACTGCACGCATTGAATCTGCAGCCAAAGGACCTTGAGCGGCGCGGACGGCATCCTGCCCTCGGGGTGGTTACGCTGTCACAGTTGCTGGCGACCTGGGCTGCGCATGACTTGACCCATTTGCACCAGGTCTCGAGGGTGATGGCCTATCAATACCGCGAGGCCGTTGGTCCGTGGGGCGTCTACCTCGGCGTGCTGCAGTGCGCGGGCCACAGCTCTTAATCGCATCTTCGACAGTGAATTAGCGAAATCCCCGCAATCCCTGCGCTACCAATTCGCCTATGCAACCCTTCTTCCCGGTTGCGGCGGCTAGAGCCGCGTGCTACCCTCAGCGAAACAAAAGCGAAGCAGTAAACGAGGTCCCCAATGGCGCAATCTCTGGCGGTACGCATGGCGATTCCAGACTCCCTGGCACGGGTGCGCGAGGTTGTCGAGCAGCTTGCCGCTCGCGACACCACCGGAGAGGTGCTCACTGCCATCCGCCACATTCCCGCGCGCGAAGCGCAGTACGCCGAGATGCCCGAATGGGTACGGCCGGCGCTCGCGGCGGCCTATGCCGATAAAGGGATCAAGCAGCTTTATACGCACCAGCGCGCCGCTGCCGATGCCGTGCGGGCGGGCCGCAACCTCGTCGTCGTCACGCCCACGGCCAGCGGCAAGACCGTCTGCTACAACCTGCCGGTGATCAACGCGGTTCTCGAGAATGCGGACACGCGCGCGCTCTACCTATTCCCCACCAAGGCCTTGGCGCAGGATCAGCTCACAGAATTGCACGATCTGGCCAAGCGCCTCGACAACGCCTTTGGCGTCTTCACCTACGATGGCGACACGCCCGCCGACGCGCGCAAGGCGATCCGCGAAAAAGGCCACATCGTTTTGAGCAACCCGGACATGCTGCATACCGGCATCCTGCCGCACCACACACGCTGGCAGCGGCTGTTTGAAAATTTGCGCTACATCGTGCTGGACGAGCTGCACACCTATCGCGGTGTCTTCGGCAGCCATTTGTGCAACGTGCTGCGGCGGTTGCGGCGCATCGCGGCATTTTATGGCTCGAAGCCGCAATTTATCTGTAGCTCGGCCACCATCGCGAATCCCGGCGACCTGGCGAGCAAATTGATCGAAGAAGACGTGGAAGTGCTGGAGACGAACGGAGCGCCGGCCGGCGAAAAAGTCTTCGTATTCTATAACCCGCCGGTGGTCAATCGCTATCTGGGCATCCGGCGCAGCTACATCAACGAAACTTCACGGCTGGCGCAGGAATTTCTCAAGCGCAATCTGCAGACGATGGTCTTCGCGAATAGCCGGCTGCACACGGAGGTGCTGCTCACCTACTTGCAGCAGGCCTTTCCCGCGGCTCCTGGCGCTCCAACGCGCGTGCGTGGCTATCGCGGAGGCTATTTGCCCGGGGAGCGCCGCGAAATCGAGCGGGGCGTGCGCGAAGGGCGCATTCGCGGAGTCGTTTCCACGAACGCGCTCGAGCTGGGCATCGATATCGGCTCGCTCGATGCGGTAGTGATGGCGGGTTACCCCGGCACCATCGCCAGCACCTGGCAGCGAGCAGGGCGCGCGGGACGCCGCGCGGGCAGCTCCTGCGCCGTGATGGTCGCGAGCTCCTCGCCGCTCGATCAATTCATCGTGCGCAATCCGGATTATTTCTTTGGACGTTCGCCGGAACACGCCTACATCCAACCGGATAATCTCGAAATTCTGGTCAATCACCTGAAATGCGCCGCGTTTGAGTTGCCCGTAAGGCTCGAAGAGAAATTTGGCGATGTGAATTTGCCCGCGCTGTGCGAGCGCCTGGAGGAGGCGGGCTTCCTGCACCGCGCCGGGGAGCATTGGCACTGGACGCAAGAAGCCTACCCGGCAGACGCGGTGAGCCTGCGTGCCGTTACCTCCGACAATTTTGTGATTGTGGACATCACCGGCGAGCCGGAGGTGATCGCCGAGGTCGATTTCTCAAGCGCGCTCACCACCGTGCATCCGAAAGCCATTTACCTGCACCAAGGCCAGCAGTTTCACGTCGAGCGCATGGATTTTGACGAGCGCAAAGCCTATGTGAAGAGCGTGGACGTGGATTATTACACGGACGCGATTCGCTACACACAGGTGCGCGTACTGCAAATCGCGGAGGAAGCGCGCGTATCGGCGCAAGATGCCGGGAACACGAATGCGGCGCACGCGCATGGCGACGTGTTGGTGCGTTCACAGGTGGTGGGCTTCAAGAAGATCAAATTCTTCACGCACGAAAATGTGGGCGCGGGGAAGCTTGAGTTGCCCGAAAATGAAATGCACACCACCGCGTGGTGGACGACGCTCGAGCGGCCATTGGTGTCGTCGCTTCCCTTCACCGTCAGCGAGCGGCAAAACGGCATGCGCGGCTTGCTCCACGCGATGCACGGCGTGGCCACGCTGCTGCTGATGTGTGACGCGCGCGATCTGGGTACCGCGATTGGCGAGCGGCCGCCTTCACCGGGCGTGGCGGACAATTGGGAGCAGCCGCCGGATGTAAATGAACTTGCCGCGGGCGCGCCGGAAAAGGAATTCTTCGAGCCAAATCTCTATTTGTACGACGCGTATCCCGGTGGGATCGGTTTTAGCGAGCCTCTTTTCCGCGCGCACGAGCTGCTCCTGCGCAAGACGCGCGAGCTGATCGCCTCGTGCGCGTGCGAAAATGGCTGCCCTTCCTGTGTAGGTCCGGCGGGCGAAGGCAATGAGCGTGTAAAAGAGGCGGCATTGACGATTCTGGAGCGGCTGACGGGTGTCGCAGCGAATGGGAAAGACTCGTTTGGCAACCGCTTGGAGCGCGAGTAAACGGGAGATGGCTTCCATCTTCAACGATGCTTTCGGCGATCGCCTGGCCCGCGTGGCGGCGCTGCGTCCTGCGCGTGGGCGTGCTGCCGGCAGCCCGGGTGTCGATTGCGCAGATTCTGTGCGTGTTCGTTCTGACGACGGCGAGCTGGCGCGGCTGCTGGGCGCCGCCGTTACACGCAATCGCTACGGCGAGCATTTGTTGATCCGCCAGTGGTATTCCACGCCGGAACCGTGCCTCGCCGAAAACGATTCGCGGGCGGAACGCGTGCTGCGCCTCCTGCTGCCGAAGGCCGGTAAATCGAAATGTGACCACACGCTCGCGCACGATCCCAACCAATGGCTTTTTCTCGACACCGAAACCACTGGGCTGGCGGGCGGCTCGGGAATGTACGCGTTTCTGGTGGGCGTGGCGTGGTGGGAATCGGGCGGCCTGCAAGTCGAGCAATTCTTCATGCGGGATTACGACGAGGAACATGCGCTGCTCGAGACCTTGCGCGAACGCATGCGCGAGCGCCGCGTGCTCGTCACCTTCAACGGCAAGACGTTTGATTGGCCGCTGCTCGACACGCGCTACCGCATGACGCGAGCCATTGAACCCGCCACTCCTGCCGTGCATCTCGATTTTCTGCACCCGGCGCGGCAGTTGTGGCGGCCGAGGCTCACTTCCGTTCGGCTTGCGGAGCTCGAGCGCCACGTTTTGCGCGTTTCACGCGGCTCGCGGCTCGATTGGACGCGCGACGCCGATGTGGATTCCTCCCTCATCCCGCTGCTGTATTTCAACTTCGTGCGCGCGGCCGCCGCCGAGCCGCTGGTGCCGGTGTTCCATCACAATCAAATGGATCTGCGCGGCTTGGCAGCCATCGCCGGCCGCGTGGTGGAAATGCTGGCCGGCTGCCCTCCCGAAACAGGCGTCGCTGCGGAGGAGCCCTCCGAAAACGCCCTGGATATCTACGGGTTGGCTCGCTTGCTCGAACGCCGCGGGGAGCCGGCGCTGGCTCGCAACACGTACCGCGCGGCTTTGGACGCCGGTTTGCCGCAACGCTTCGAACGCGCGGCACGCCGCGATTTGGCCAAGCTCAGCAAGCGCGCGGGCGACCTGCCGCAAGCCGCCGAACTATGGGAAAGCTTGCTCGACGGCAAACGCGCCGACGCAGACAAGCTTGCCGCGATTTCACCGGAGCAGTCGCTGACGCTCGAACGCATCCTGCTGCGCGGGATCACCACCGCCGGCGAGGATGCCGCGCAGTTTCGCGATACGCTCGAGGCGTGCGAGCAGCTTGCCATCTATTTCGAACACCACATCAAAGCCATCGGCCGCGCCAGCCAAATGAGCGAGCACGCGCTCGCGCTGTTGCGCAGGTCGCGGGGTGCGCCGCGCCAATCTCGGCGATTCGAAAATGGCGGCGACTTTCGCGGCAGATTCGAAACTCGCTTTGCCCATCGCCTCGCGCGGCTCGTTCGCAAAGCAAATCGCGCTGATTCACTTTTGTCTGACACCTAGCCGAAACCCGCGGCGTTCTTCCATCCTGCGCTAAGGGTGGTTCTATGCCATCCGTAGCGATGCCCCATTGAATTGTTGAATCGGCGCTTTCTCAGGACTAGCATGGAGGATGGTCCTGCTCAGGGCCATAAAGGTGGCTCATGCCCGCGTCACAAGCTCCCGAAACATCCGCACGAATCACGGAAATTCACGTCAATGGCACGCGTTACGCAATTGACGCAGCCGCGGACACTCCGCTGCTGAGCGTGTTGCGCGACCAGCTCGACCTTACCGGCAGCAAGTTCGGTTGCGGCGAAGGACAATGCGGAGCCTGCACCGTGCTGATAGACGGCAACCCGCGCCGCTCGTGCATCACGCCGGTGGGCGCCGCAGCGAAGAAGCAAATCACCACAATCGAGGGCGTCGAGCAGAATGGCCACCTGCATCCACTGCAGCAGGCCTTCCTCGAGGAAGACGCCATGCAGTGCGCTTACTGCACGTCCGGAATGATCATGACGGGCGTCGCGCTATTGAAATCGAATCCCTCGCCGAGCGATGCCCAAATTGTCGAGTATATGCAGGGCAATATCTGCCGCTGCGGCACCTATCCGCGTATCGTCGCGGCCGTTCATCGCGCCGCGGGGCAGATCAAGACCTCGGCCGGCGCTCCGGCCGCGAAAGGAGAAAGCCGATGAGCCCCAATCGCGCTGCGGAAATATTGCCAGCAAACGAACCCGAAATTGCGATCGAGCCCGAGCGTTACGAGCTTCGCGCCAAGCCTTTCTACAATTTCGAATTGGATCGCCGCGATTTCGTCAAGGTCTTCGGCGCGGGAATCGCGGTCTTCCTCGTAGCCAAAGGCACATTCGCACAGCAAGGGGAATCCGGCGGCCGCCGCGGCGGCTTCGGCGGCGAACAGATGCCCAAGGAAATTTCCGCGTGGCTGCACGTGAATGAAGACGGCGCGATCACTGTTTACACCGGCAAAGTGGAAATCGGGCAGAACATCCGCACTTCGCTCGCGCAAGCCGTGGCGGAAGAGATGCACGCACCTTTTCCATCGATTTCTCTGGTAATGGGGGATACCCAGCTTACTCCATTTGATATGGGTACGTTCGGCAGCCGCTCCACGCCACAAATGGGCACGCAGTTGCGCCACGTAGCCTCGGCGGCCTGCGACATTCTGGTGGACATTGCGGCCAAGCAGTGGAACGTGGAACGCACGCGCCTCGTGGCCGCCAATGGCAAAGTGACCGACCCGCCGAGCGGGCGTTCGCTCAGTTATGGCCAGCTCGCGCGCGGCCAGGCGCTCGCGCAGGTGATTCCGGACACCGATCCGCTCGTGCCGCAAGACAAGTGGACCATCTCCGGAAAGCCGATCCTGAAAGTGGATGGACGCGACTTTGTCACCGGCAAGCACAAATACACGCCGGATTTGAAGCTGCCCGGAATGCTTTACGGCAAGGTGCTACGCCCCGATTCCTTTGGCGCCACGATCGCTTCGCTCGACACCAGCGCCGCGCAAGCGATACCCGGCGTCACCGTGGTTCGCGACGGCGATTTTGTCGGCGTTGCCGCGCCAGATCCGCAAACGGCCGAGAAAGCCCTCGCGGCGATTCACGCCGAATGGAAAGAGCTCCCCGGGCAGCCCTCGAGCACTACCGTTTACGATTATCTGAAGGCCAATGTAGAAACTGGCGGCCAGGGAGGTCGAGGCGGCGAAGGCGGTGGACGGCCGAACTCCGCCGGCTCCATGGACGCGGGGTTGGCCGCAGCACAGCACAAACTCGACGCCACCTACACGGTCGCCTACATCCAGCACGTGCCCCTCGAGCCGCGCACCGCGCTCGCGCAATGGGAAGGCGAAAAGCTCACGGTGTGGACCGGCACGCAGCGTCCCTTCGGCGTTCGCGATGAACTTAAGGACGCCTTCCACCTGGACGAAAAGAACGTGCGTGTAATGGTTCCCGACACGGGTTCGGCCTACGGCGGCAAACACACCGGCGAGTGCGCGGTAGCCGCGGCGCGATTGGCCAAGGGCACGGGAAAGCCCGTGAAATTGATGTACACGCGCGAAGAGGAGTTCACCTGGGCGTATTTCCGGCCCGCCGGCGTGATCGAAATTCGCAGTGGCATGACCGCCGATGGAACGCTCACCGCCTGGGAATTTCACAACTACAATTCCGGCAGCTCGGGCATTGAAACTCCTTATGCGGTGGAAAATCGGCAGATCGCGTTTCATCCCACGAAGTATCCGTTGCGGCAAGGTTCCTATCGCGGCCTCGCGGCCACGGCCAACATCTTCGCCCGCGAATCGCACATGGACGACCTGGCAAAAATGGTGCAGCTCGATCCCTTGGCCTTTCGGCTGAAGAATCTGCCGAATGATGACGCAGGCAACCGGCTGCGTGCCGTCTATCAAGCCGCCGCCGACAAATTCGGCTGGGGTACGCAGAAACCGACCGCGAAGCATGGCTTCGGAATCGCCGGCGGCACGGAAAAGGGCGGATTCGTGGCGACCTGCGCTGAAATTTCCGTCGATCCGGCCAGCGGAGAGGTGCGCGTGATCCGCGCGGTGACGGCATTCGAATGCGGCGCCGTGGTGAATCCGGACGGCCTGCGCAATCAAATCATCGGCGGAAATATCATGGGGCTGGGCGGCGCGTTATTCGAAGCGATTCAATTCGAAAACGGCCGCATCTTGAATCCCAAGCTTTCGAAATATCGCGTGCCGCGTTTTAAGGACGTGCCGCAAACCGAAGCTGTATTGGTGGATCGGCGTGACATCGTGCCTGCAGGAGCCGGAGAAGTGCCTCTAATGGCCATTGCGCCGGCCATCGGCAACGCAATTGCCCAAGCCACGGGAAAACGCCTGCGTGCGCTTCCGATGGTCCCTAACGGCCTGAAGGCGTAGCGACGCCGGTGTAGATATCGTGTATGTCCCCGCGTAACAACGCTTGCCGCTGCCGGCTAGGGCTCGCTGAGGGACTCATCGCAATTTTGGGGACAGCTTTCTCGATCGGACGAGTTGGCGGCCGATGGCCCCAACCGATGCTGTGAGTCAGCTTATCGAATAGAGAAAGGTCGGCGCCCTCGAGCGTCAGACAGTCTGAAGCGCTGCACCGTAAGAACACTCCACCCGTATCCGTCTCAAACGAAAGAAAACTGGAGCCTCCGGCCGAATTTGTGCGATTCGGATATTTCTTCTGCAGAGCATCGCTGAGCCCGGAAAACAATTGGGCTGCGTCAGCATCGCTCGCGGTATGGATTCGAAAGGCCAGTAATAATTTGCCCGCGTCTTTTGTGTCCGCTTTGCTGGCATCATTGCTCGTATCCTTCTTCGCGTCCTTGCTCTCCGCTTTCCCCTCGTCCTCCTGCTCGTAAAGAGCGTAACGATCGCCCGCCCACATGGCAGCCAGCCGAATTGCTCGCGGCTGATCGAGGAATTGCTTCAGGACCTCTTGTAAGCCGAACTCGCCCAGGACGTTCGAATCGAGCTGCTTCCACTTCTTCCCTAAAGGGCCCGTCAGGTCCGGCAAGTCCACTTTGCTGGGCGGCACGCCACTCATGTAAAGACCTGGATGCATGACCTGCTGCGTGGAAGCCGGCGGGTTGTCAAAAACGACGTGAAAGCCGGGCCAACCTCCCTTCGCGAGCAAAACGTGCTGGCTAAAATCCGCGCCGGCGGAATACGGAAACATTAAGTCGTCGCGAATGAATGCTGGAGCCTTGGCCATCAACGGCGAATCGCTCAGATTGCCGAGCATGGCGCTCAGATCGAGCTCGCCCATCCCCTCGAGGGTCAGCCCCTGCTGCCGCAACGAATAGTCCAACATGGAGGCGACCGCTGAACCTTCCACCACGGCGTCGCGGGCCAGTTGCGCGTCTTCATCGGACTTGACTGCGTCGCGCCAGGCTTCCAGGTGATAGTGCTGATCTTGCAGCGCGTGCGTGAGTTCGTGCGCCATTACCTCGCGCTGATCGTCCGGCGCAATCCAATCGGCAATATAGAATTCCTTGGTTTTCGCGTCGTAGAGGCCCGCGATCTGCTCGGTCAGCAGGTCTACCAGGAAGGAATCCAGCGGGAATCCTTTGGGAATCAGGCCAAATTCTTCCATTTCACGCTGATCGGAGTAACGCTGGGCCGGAGTTTCGTCTTCCCGCATCTCGCGAACCACGTAGCTGCGGATCTCGTCCCGGGTGCGAATGCTGCGCTTAAGAGGTTCCAGCAGCGGCAAACCGAGCAATTTGCTCATATCGGCCAGGACTTCGTCTGTCGTGCGGAGAAAATCGGCGCGATCCTCACCTTTGGAATGGCCATTTGGCCGGACGGACGGCGCGGCCTGCTGCGTGGCTACCGAACCAGCCGCAAATAGGGCGCAAAAGAGCGCCAGAAGGACTTGTTTAAGAGATCGCATCGTTCGAAACAACCGAAGTCGCACCCAAGCCGCGACTTCATCAGGATAGCAGGTTTGGCATAAGCCGCCTCACGTCTATCCGGACCGCGTGCTCCCAATAATGTTGTGGTCTTCCGGCCGGCCTGGCCGTACGAGCACGCAGAATCGTGCACGAGTAGCTTGAAGGACTCGAATTTGTTCTGCATTCGTAACACCAGAGGATGTTATATAATTATCTAATCCAGCAATTCAGGGTTTGGAGCACTCTTATGATTCCGGGGTTAATGTTGCGTCAAACTCGTGAGCGGATCGGCCTGACATATCGCGACGTCGAAAAGGCCAGTTACCAAGTCGCGGGCAATCGCGGACGCTCCGATTTCATCGTGCATATCAGCCGGCTCGCGGACATCGAAAATCACGGAGCGATTCCGGGGGCGCACAAAATCTACTCGCTGGCCTCGATTTACCACCTCGATCCGATCAATGTGTTCGAATGGTACGACATTCCGGTTGCGAATCACTTTCACGAGGGTGCGGAGCTGCCGGGCCGCAATACGCATTTGGCCGCGCCACCGACGACGCTGCGATTACCCATCCGCTTTGACCCGGCATTCGATCCCCGGCGCTCCGATCTGCTTTCGCGGATGGTGGAAGCTTGGAGCGAGCTCGAAGGCGCTTTCTTCCGCCCCGAGCCGCATTGCCAGTATGGCTATATCGGCCTGGACGACCACATGATGGAGCCGCTGTTGCGTCCCGGAAGCCTGGTGCTGGTGGATTGCTCGCGCCGGCAAGTTTCCAACGGCGGTTGGGCAAATGAATATGAAAGGCCGATTTACTTTGTGGACCTGCGAGATAGCTACGTGTGCGCGTGGTGCGTGGAAGATTCGAAACAACTCATATTACAGCCGCATTCGCTCTCTCCCTGCAGGCCGAGAATCATGCGCTGTCCAGACGAGGCGGAAATCGTGGGGCGCGTGACGGGGGTGGTTACGAGGTTGGCGACACGCTGAGGTCGCCGGACTGAAGGGCCGTCAGTAAAGCTTCCAAATTCGAACAGAACAGCTCGCGGGTGTAACCGGGCATTCCGAGCGGCAGCAAAGCTCGGTAGAACTCTAACTCCTTCCACTGCTTCGCCAATTCTCGCCGATCTCCCGGCAGGTTGTCGAGGCAACGTCCTAAATCCGCTGCTTGCTGATCGAGCGGGGTCTCCAGGATTCGGGTAACGATTTCGTGGTGCACTCCGTCCAGAACCTCGTGCACCGCGCCCTCCGAATACTTCTCTTCTAAGCCGGAATGAACGTAGCGGCCGGTGGCGAGATCGCGTAGCGTGGAAAGATATAGCAACCGGCCATAATCGCTAGGGATCGCGGCCAGGGTTACCTCGGTAAAGTCCTCAATCAGCGCCTTATTTCGGTCAAAAGACACCCGCTCGTACACGACATAATCCTCTGTTCCGACGGCCGAAACCCCGTTTTGCCGTTCTGTTTCCTGAACGTTTTTCCCACCGCTCAAGTGCACTGCCCGAACCAGGAGAGATTCCGTGGCCAGGAGGTGTCCCCACACCATGAAACGACTCAAGGCCGTACTGTTGCTGGCCGTGGCAGCCGGTTTGATGCTACTCCCCGTCACTTTTCACGTCAATCTAACGTCAAGTAACGGATTCTTCACAGCGGATGGCACCGGGCCAACGCCCCCACCGCCGCCGGGAAGCGACAACTTTTTGTCCATTCCTGCGCTGAACGCGTGACGCTTTCGGGGGGTTTGCTCACGGGTACCATTTACTTTAGGGTACCTATACTGCTAAGCTCTGGCCGTGCAGACCCCCTTCCCTTTCTATGAGGTACTGGCATGGGCGATCGGTCCGCTGCTGGCCCTCGTCATTCTGGCGATAGGGCATCTGCGCGGCTCGCTGCGAGAACTTCGTTTCTTTGCGGCTTATCTCGTCTTCTTTCTTTTTCGCGAGATGAGCTATTTCTGGTTGTCGCACAGCCACCTGGCCGCTTCCCGCGGCGTTTACGATTATTATTGGATTACTGAGTTTGTTCTCGCCACCCTGCGATTGCTCACGATAGGCGAAATCTACTGGCGCTCCTTGGGAAATTATCCCGCGGTCTGGGACCTGACTTGGCGCGTGCTTTCGGGCCTCGCCGCCGCGCTGCTGTTATGGAGTGCTTACTCAGCCGCGCAACACACCGCCAAGATCGCAAAGTTTTTCTATAACGGCCTGCAATACTTTGAATTCATGCAGGCGGCGCTGCTGGTGGCTTCCCTGGCCGTTATCGTGTGCTACCACGTGCAATTGCTGCCCCTTCATAAGCTTATGCTGATTGGGCTCTGCGTCTATTCGCTCGTGCAGGTGATGACGTATGCGATGGCGTCGCGGCATCCGGGCGCGATGCACTACTGGTTTAGCCTGATTCGGCAAATCTCTTACGGTGCGGCCATTTTTCTGTGGGTGTATGCATTCGCCCGACCGGTGCAAACGCGCGCGCCCGCACCCACTTTGATTTCGCGAGCAGAGTACGACGATCTTTCCGTGCAGTTCGATTACCGTATGAAGGTTTTGAACAATCGTTTGCTGACGATGCTCCGTTCATGATAACTGCTTACATAATCGCTGCCTTCGCGTTCGTGTTGCTCATTCTTCTCGCCGTGGTTCTGCGCGCCGGTTCGAGCGGCCGGGTAGCGGACCCGCCGAGCCCGGACAAGGTTCTCGAATCTTCGAGGGAAGAACTCCGGCCGAGCCACTACCGTAACCTCAGCGTCGTCCTACAGGCATTGTCCGAACAAGACGATCTCTTTTTGACTTCACGCGTGAATTCGGAGGTCCGAAAACGAGCCCGGGCTGCCCGGCGTGCGGTGGCCTTGCAGTTTCTGGAGGGATTGCGCGAAGATCACCGGCGCCTGGACCGGCTTGCGCGTATGTTAACGGCGCTTTCCCATTCGGTAGACCGCGGACGTGAATATCGCCGCTGGTGGGTAACGGCACGTTTTGAATTACTGTGCGTGTTACTGTCGCTAAAGTTGCGATGCGGCGTTGCACCGATCGTGCAAATTCGGCAGGCAACAAATTTGATCGGGGATCTGGCGCTGCAACTGGAAAGAGCCATGCACGCCTGGCAGGATGCGAGCTTGAAATCGCCCGCGATCAGCGCTTAAGACTTGAGCGCAGCTGCTTCTCGCTGACGCAAGACCTTCTGAACCAAACTCCAGAACTTTTCCACTTCGAAGGGCTTTTGAATATAAGGTATGTTGGCTTCCTGCAGGAAATCCACGGTGCCGTTGACTTGTGCGCCGGACATCGTGAAAACGACCCGGTGCTCGAGGTCCGGACGGTGTTTCCGGATCCACTCGTAAAGCGCTCGGCCCGTAATTTCACCGGGCATTTTCAGGTCGGTAACCACTAGGTCCACTTGCTCTCGCGCGAGTTGAGCGAGGGCTTCCTTGCCGTTCGAAGCGGTGAGAACCTTGATCGACCGGCCCTCGAGAATTTCCTTTTCGAGACTGAGTACCGCTTCTTCGTCATCCACCAAAAGCACCCGCCCTGGGATCACCGATTCCTCGTGCTCGGCCTCGGCGCGGGATGCCTCCCCAACCGGTATCACGGGCAGGATGACGGTAAAGGCCGCACCGCGCGGCGGCAGGTTATTTACCAGGATTTCGCCGCCGTGCTCGCTGATGATGCCATAACAGATGCTGAGACCCAGACCCGTTCCCTTTCCGACCGCTTTTGTTGTGTAGAACGGATCGAACACGCGGTGGGGGTTTTCCACACCGAGCCCGCTATCCACGATTTCCACCAGCAGGTGGTCCGATTCCTGCGCGGTGCGTATCCAGATATCACCGCGATCGGAGCGTTCGAGGATGGCGTCCACGGCGTTATTCAGAATATTCAAAAACACCTGCTGCAACTGGTGCGGGTCCCCGGAAAGCAGCGAGAGGCCCGTGGGGAAGGAGCGATGAATTTGAATATTGTTGATACGCAGATCGTATTCGCGCAGTGACAAAGTATCTTCAATCACCTGGTTGATCTGCACCGGAAGCCGTTCGGGCTTTTGCTGGCGCGCAAAGCTGAGCAGGTTGTTGACGATACGGTGCGTCCGACGGGCTTGCTTGTATATTTTTTCCGAGTATTCGGCGCCGGCCTTGTTGACGAATTCACCGGAAGAAAGCAATTGGCTGTAGCCGAGGATGGCCGTTAATGGATTATTGAGTTCGTGCGCTACGCCGGAAATCAGCTGGCCGATCGCCGCCATTTTTTCGCTTTGCAGCAACTGCTCCTGCGTGTGCCGCAGGTCTTCGTAGGCTTTGCGAGTCTCATCGAGAAGCGATATTTTCTCGATCGAAGCCGCGATCTGGTTGCTGACGGATGCCAGAAGATTGAGCTCCGCATTTGAGAACTCACGAGACTGGCGGCAGCCCAGGAGCAGACAGCCGATTGGGTCTCCCTTGGACCACAACAGCACCAGGTACGAGGTGTCGAGCCCTTCTTTCTGTTCGAAATCACGGAAGGTGGCAGGCAGCGGCAGACCAGCGGCAGAAAGCACCGTCGCGTGTACTGCGCGGATATGTTCGAAAAGATCTGGCGGAATGGCCACCGGCGGAAAATTGCGGTCGTAACCTGAACGAAAACCGGCGCCCGCAAGAATCTGCAGAATCGTGGAATTGGGCTGGATCAAGAAGATCGAAGCGATATCCACAGAGAAGAGCTCGACCACTTGGCGAAGCACACGGCCGGAAATGTCCTGCATGCCGAGGGGCTGGTTGAGGGTCTGGCCGATAGAATTTAAGACCATTAGTTCGCGATTGCGACGGCGAATCTCAAGTTCGGCGCGTTTGCGTTCGGTGACATCGAGAACGAAGCCCTGATAGCCAAGGACGTTGCCCGCGGCGTCGCGCGTGGCAATGCTCGATTCCATCACGGTGAGGATTTCGCCGTCGCGGCGGCGCATGCGAAATTCGAAATTGGTGACGGAGCCATGCTCCTTCAATAGTTTCTTCAGGCGGTCACGGTCACCGGGATCGACGTAGATGCTGGCGGCAATGTCCTGCACGCGCAGTAATTCTTCTCGTGTGGCATAGCCGAGGATTTGAAGGAAAGCGTCGTTGAAATCTACAAAGCGGCCTTCCGGAGTCGATATGAAAACGCCTTCCTGCACGTTTTCGAAAAGGCTGCGGTATTTATCTTCGGCGAGTTGCCGTTCGCTGATGTCCCGCAAAACGTGTACTACGCCCAGCCGGTTGCCTTCCTGGTCGTGAAAGCTGGAATTCGCAGCTAGTAGGAAACCGCCAAGGTAAGGATCGGGAGTGTCACCTTTGCCGGCGAAGCCTTCACAATATGGGCAGCTAGTCCAGACGGCTGTTGTTTGACCGGCGAAGATGTCGGAGAGCAGCCAGCCGAGCAGAGACTCCCGTGAGCGCTCCATGGTATCGGCGCAAGCCTGGTTGGCACGTAGGATGCGCCCGGCGTCGTCATGCACCAGGATTGGATCACCAATGGAATCAAAGGTATACGACCACTGACGCTGCGCCAGGGTGGCGCTCTCAAACAGCTGCACATTTTGGATCGTCAGACCCAGCAGGTTCGCAACATTGACGAGAAAACTAAGCTCGTCGGACTGAAAACGACGCGGCGTTTGCGAACCGACGCACAAGACGCCAAGCGGCGCTTCTTTGCCAGGCAGGCGGACCAGAACGAGCGCGGATACATTTTCCGATTTCATACGCAGGCGAAGCGCCGCCGGCATGTGCTGGTCGAGGCAGATATAAGAGGATTTTTGCGCGAGCAGGCTCTTAAGCCAGTGCTCGTCCGCAGGAAGCCGCCTTTGTTCCTGGATGTAGTTTTCTGTGAAGCCCACCGCGGCGCGAATTTCGAATCGAGCCTCATCTCCTTCACCGGTCAACACGCGCACCAAGCCGTGCGTGGCGTTGATCGTTTCCACCAGGTGCCCGAGCACTTCCTGGAGCACTTGGTCCACGCTCAAGGTCTGAGTACTGGCAGCAGTAATTAGGGTCAAGCGCCGGAGCTTTTCATCGAGGTCGTCAACTCTGGTGCGGGCGGCATCAAGGATGAGAACAGCCGCGCCAATTCCCAAGGCGATTTGAAGCAGATTCGAAAGGACTTCGTCCAGCCAGAAGAACTGCTGCCAGGGAAGGATGGCTAAGTCTATATAGTGAAAGCCCGCTAGAAGCAGGGCCGCGCCGAG
This sequence comes from uncultured Acidobacteriota bacterium, assembly GCA_963703805.1. Classification (GTDB taxonomy): domain Bacteria; phylum Acidobacteriota; class Terriglobia; order Acidiferrales; family UBA7541; genus DASTCZ01. Next base: position 518,866 of record CAVPFO010000005.1, read on the forward strand.
CAATTTCGGGCCGTGGCTCCGGACCGAGGTCCCGCTGCGCGAAAGGACCCAGATGGCCATCAAGAGTACGATCCCGTCCAACACGGGCGGCAGGGTCTTCAGCCAACCTGGCAAGTCCGGCAAGGCTGCGATCGCACCGACGACAAGTGTGCCGGACAAGCCAATCACCCATGGCATCTTAATGGGACGGCCGGGGCTCCGGTAGTCCAGCACGGAGGCCAAGAAGCAAGCGAGGGCGGCAAAGAAGGCCGTTTCCACGACCACCCGCATCACGAGGCTGTCTTGGCGCATCTCTGCCAGCCGTGCGATACCGTAAACGGTGAGCAGTCCCCAGCCCACGATCCAGTAACGAAGGAAGCTATCCACAAGTTGCTGATACAAATAGCGATAGAGGAAGAAAAGACTGATAAACGCGCAGGCTTCCAGTAATCCTAGCGCAAGCAGCCCTTGGGTTCCCAAGAGCGATACGAGGCGTGCCGAGATTTGAATGGCGCCAGAAGGCACTTAAATTCCACAGGATCCGCAAGTTTGCTAGGAAATGGGCGTTGCTGAAATTAGCACTTAGGTCTCAAAAAGCACAACCAGCCAGTGGTAAGGGTGTGCCGTGCCATATAATAGTGGCCTCGGGAGATCTTTTTTGGCTAAAGAGCGCATTCTCGTCGTAGATGACGAAGAAGCAATCCGGGAGGTCGTGTCCACGCTTCTCGATTCCCAGGGATACAAGTGTACCGCTAAGGGGAACGGGCGGCTGGCGCGCGAATACCTGCTGGGGGAATCCGTAGAGCTCGTCCTGAGCGATATGGTGATGCCCGAGATGGACGGGCTGAAACTGCTCGAGTGGGTGCGCGAATACGATAAAGACTTGCCCGTGATCATGGTCACGGCGATGCATGACCTCTCGACCGCCCTGGAGGCCATTCGCCGCGGCGCTTACGACTACATCCTGAAGCCATTCGAAAAAGACCAGCTCTTTCTCAGTGTCCGAAGAGCGTTAGAGCACCGGCAGTTGGTGCTGGAAAACCGCAATTATCAACGAAACCTGGAGAAATTGGTGGAAGAGCGCACCGCCCAGCTTCGCGGAGCTTTGCATCAACTCGAGCGCTCATACGACGATACGCTTGAGGCCTTGGGCGGCGCGCTAGACCTGAAAGACGCTGAAACAGAAGGGCATTGTAAGCGGGTGACGGCATATACGCTGGCCCTAGCCAAGGCCATGGACGTGGAAATCCAGATGCTGCCGCAGTTTGCCCGTGGAGCCTTCCTGCATGACATCGGCAAAATGGCAATACCGGACAGCATTTTGCGTAAGCCCGGCCCGCTAACTCCGGAAGAACAAGTGGTGATGCGGAAGCATTGCGAGATCGGCCATGAAATGCTGAGCCGGATTCCCTTCCTGAGCGATGTGGCCGAAATCGTGTTGGCACACCAGGAGTTCTTCGATGGCTCGGGGTACCCGCGCGGGCTGAAAGGCGAGGAAATTCCGCTCGGGGCAAGGATTTTCGCGGTGGCGGACACCCTGGACGCGATGACGTCCGACCGGCCCTACCGCCGTGGATTGTCACTCGAAACGGCGAAGAATGAGATCCAACGCTGCGCCGGAACACAATTTGACCCGGCAGTGGTCGAGGTTTTCTTGAGCTTGCCCGATTCGACCTGGTCCGAGCTTCGCGCCAATGCCAGCCAGCCGTTTCGCCTTGCATATCTAAAGAGCTTTTAGGCTGACGTGAGCGCCAGCGCTTGCGAAACGGCAAAACCGGCGGTAGTATCGCCGCTGATCCCGGGGGAAAACTCATGGCGTTGGTGCCCATCAAAACGGCTTCGACAACTGGTTACTGCGATTGCATCTGCGATTGCTACAACTTGGCGAGCCTGCGGGACGATGAGACCGGACGCGGATATTGTCCGCAGTGCGCCAAAGAGCATTTCGAATTGAACCGCGGGCTTGGGCTGCCGCAGCCGGCGCCTTCCAAATCCGCCAATCCCCCCGTGCCTGCTCACGCTCCCCACATTCCCGAGCCTGCCGACCCACCGGGCCGCCTGCGGTAGCCCCGGCTTGGCGAAACCTTCTATCCCCTTCCTTGATCTGCGCGCGCAGTATGCCGCGATTCACAGCGAGATCCGCACGGCAATCGACGAAGTATTGAGTTCGCAGCAATTCATTTTGGGCCCGCAGGGTGGAGCGTGCGAGCGGGAGTTGGCCGCATATTGCGACACGCGCTGCGGCGTGGGTCTGGCGAATGGAACCGATGCGCTAACGATGGCGCTGGCGGCGTTGGGCGTGAACGCGGGAGATGAGGTGATCGTTCCCGCCTTTACTTTTATTGCGACCGCGACGGCCGTGGTGCGGTTGGGCGCACGGCCGGTTTTCGCGGACATCGTTCCTGAAACCTTCAACCTTGACCCTGGGGAAATCGAGTCGCGTCGAACTCCGCGCACGAAGGCGGTGATCGCCGTTGACCTTTATGGTCTCCCCGCCGAAATGGATGCGGTTGCCGACGTTGCGGCGCGGTATGGGCTGATTCTGATCGAAGACCTAGCGCAAGCGATCGGTGCGAGGTACCGAGGCGCGCGCACCGGTTCGTTTGGTGCGGCGGGCTGTATCAGCTTCTATCCCACGAAGAACCTGGGCGCTTATGGTGATGCAGGGATGGTGGTGACGAATTCGGAGGAAACGGCCACGCGCTTGCGCCGCCTGCGCGATCACGGGCAATCCAGCCGATATATAGCCGCGGAAGCAGGTTGGAACAGCCGGCTCGATGAATTGCAGGCCGCCGTGCTGCTCGTAAAGTTAAGGCACCTCGACGCATGGACAGAAACGCGGCAGTCACACGCGCGCCGCTATAACGAAATGCTGGCAGGACTGCCCGGCCTCGTCACGCCGCATGTGCCGGAACATATGGAACATGTCTATCACCTTTACACGGTGCGCATCGCAGGCGGCTTGGCGCGGCGCGATCGCCTGAAGCAGTCGCTTGCGGAGGGTGGCGTAGCGAGCGCGGTTTATTATCCCGTGCCGTTGCACTTGCAGCCGGTGTTCGCGGGGCATGGGCTCAGGCGTGGGTCTTTTCCGGAGGCGGAGCGTGCCGCAGAGGAAGTGCTTTCGCTGCCGCTTTACCCGGAGCTAAGTGACGAACAGATCGAGCGTGTGGCAGCGACGCTCAAGGCGAGCTTGTGAACGAGTGGCAGGGCTGAAGCAGTGCCCTGGCAGGTTCGGACGCGTAGCCGCGCTGGCGGAGCTAGGAAAGCAGATCCCTCGCTGCGCTCGGGATGACCGGTAGAAGTTGGATTGCGCGCACTCGCCACAACATTAGTGGCACATCCCCATTACCACGAAGAATTTCGGGACCTTGTTTGGAGCTACGCGCCGGCGGCGTGGGCGCGCCGCAGTAGCAGAAGGAATACGCTAACGAAGAGAAGCAAACTTGGGACCAGCAGCGCGAGGATGCCAAAGTCGAGTTGCTTTTGCGCGTGAGCGCCTTCGGCGGAGGCGTAGGTGTAGCATAGAGCGCAGCCTTGGGCAAAGACACCGGGTGCCGCAGCCAAAACCGCCAGAAATGCACCGAAAATTCTCAGGCTCTTCATCCTCGTAAGCTCCTACTACAGTACCACACGATTCTATCGCAGCTACAACGAGCGCATACGCGCGAGCCTTACAGCGTCCCAGAAAATATACACCGCCATCATCGCGATGCAAAATAGAATCGAAGGGATAAGCATCAACGTAAGGCTGAATTTTTCGTATTTGAGGTGCATAAACCAGGCCATGATCAGGGCGGCCTTGATCAAGGAGAGGCCTAGCAAAATGCCCAGCATGAGTGTGGGCTCGAGTTCGATGTAGGCGAGATAGACCTCAATACCGGTAATGAACACCAGGCAAATCCAGACCCAGGCGAAGGTCTTCGCCGGAATTTCCGGGTGTACGTTCACGCCTTCCGTATGATCGCTCATGCTGCTTCTGCCTCCCGCGAGGTGTCTACTTGTATTGCACGGACATCAAGTACACGAGCGGAAACACGAACATCCAGACCAAGTCCACAAAGTGCCAGTAGAGGCCGCTGACCTCAATATCTTCCGCGGTGAACTTTCCACGACCGGTGCCGATGGCGATGATGCCGAGATAAATCACGCCAATCACGACGTGGGTCATGTGCAAGCCGGTGATTCCAAAGAACACGGCGCCAAAGAGCGGCGAACCGCCCCAGGGGTTCGAACCGGGGCGGAGCCCTTCGTCAATCAAGTGCATCCACTCACGCAAGTGAAGACCGACGAAGAGCAGCCCACCGGCCATGGTAGCCAGGATCCATTTCACCACGGCGGCGCGATCGCCCCGCGTGCCGGCGCGGACGCCCATCACCATGGTCAAACTGCTGGCGAGAAGCACGATCGTCATGACCGTGGAATACAAAATGGACGGACTGAACGGAAAGGGCCGCGGCCAATCCGGATTGCTCAAACGCGAGTACGTATAGGCGACCAGCAAAGCCGAAAATGTGAGCGTATCGGAAGCGATGAAGAGCCACATGCCCAGCTTTTTCGAGCCAGTAGCGAATGGCAATGTGCCGCCCGACCAGGGCGAACTCAACGATTCGGGATTCACGTCATGCACAGATCACCGTCCGAGGGTTAGAAGTAGCAACAGAAAAACCCACAACCCATCCATAAAGTGCCAGTAGATCGCGGCCACTTCGGCTCCGGTGGCGCGGCCGACTTTAGAGCCTTGCCAGGAACGCAGCGCGACGTAGGCCAGCGCAATCACGCCGCCGAGCAAATGCAATCCGTGAAGCGCCGTAAGTACATAAAAAAAGCTGCTGCTGGGATTCGTCGCGAGGAACACGCCCTCGGCGCGCAACTCTCGCCAAGCGAGCAATTGCCCGGCGACGAAAATCAGTCCCAGGCCACTGGTGAGCGCCCAAAGGTTTCGAAAAGCGGCGACAGCGCCGCGTCCGAGCGCACGGCGAGCCATCTCAATGGTGAAGCTGCTCAGGAGCAGCACGGCCGTGTTTGCCCACAAAACGCGCGGAAGGGGAAACGCTTGCCAATCGGTAGTGACCCCACGCCGGACGATATAGGAGCTCGTCAGCGCGAGGAAAAACATCAGAATGCCGCCAATCGCGAGCGTGATACCGGTGATGGAAGCGCGCTGATACGCCGGGCTGTTCCCGTCGCCGCGGCCGGGATCACCACCGTCGGGGATGGCAGCGCCGCTGCCTCTGCCGGGGTCGATCTCCAGCTCGATCTCTTCGGTGGTGGTAGCAATGCCTGGCATGATGATCCTCGCTCAGGCCTTTACCGGGGCGCCGGAAGCTGTTAAGCCCGTGGCGGCTTCCGCCGGCGTCAAGTTCTGCGGAATGTAGTCGTGCGGAGCGCCGGGGACGGCGAACTCGTACGGCCCGCGATACACCGTGGGGACGTGGCCCGCAAAGTTATCAAATGGCGGCGGGCTGGGGATAGACCACTCGAGCGTGGTCGCCTCCCAGGGATTCATCTCCGTGGCCTTCTTACCACCCCAAAGAGACCACAGGAAATTAAACAGGAACAATAGCTGCGATCCGATGGTGATGAAGGCGGCAATGGAGATGAAGCGTTGCACAGGAACCAAGTGCGCCAGATATTGAACTCCGGTGAGATCGGCATACCGGCGAGGATGGCCCGCAATTCCCAGGAAATGCATGGGCATAAAGATGCAGTAGACGCCGATGAACGTCAGCCAGAAATGGATCTTGCCGATGCCCTCATTCAAGAAACGGCCGAACATCTTCGGAAACCAGAAATATGTGGCGGCGAAAATGCCGAAGATGGCCGCCACGCCCATGATCAAGTGGAAGTGGGCCACGACGAAATAAGTGTCGTGCAAGGCTAGATCGATGGCCGGCTGCGCGAGGAACAGGCCGGAAAGTCCACCGGAAACGAAGAGCGAAACGAAACCAAGCGCAAAGAGCATCGAGGTGGTAAAGCGAATCTGGCCGCCCCAGAGCGTGCCGAGCCAGTTGAAGGTCTTGATGGCTGAGGGCACGCCGATGCTCATGGTCAGCATCGAGAAAGCGAAGGCGGAGTAGGGGCTCATGCCGCTGATAAACATGTGATGGCCCCAGACCGTGAATCCGAGGAATCCGATCGAGAGCATGGCGTAGACCATCGCGCGATAGCCAAAGATCGGCTTGCGCGAGAACGTGGAAAGAAGATGCGAAGCCACGCCCATGCCGGGAAGAATGGCGATGTAAACCTCGGGATGGCCGAAAAACCAAAAGAGGTGCTGCCAAAGAATCGGTGAGCCACCCTTGTGCCAGGTGATGACTTGATCGGTGACCACCAGCCCGCCGGGAACGAAAAAGCTGGTGCCTGCGCTACGATCGAGCAACAGCAAAGCACAAGCGGCCAGGAGCACGCCGAAAGCGAGCAATCCAAGTACGGCGGTGATGAGCCAGGCCCATACCGTGAGCGGCATGCGCATCAGCGTCATGCCCTTGGCGCGCAGGTCAATCGTGGTGGTGATGAAATTGATCGCGCCGAGCAAAGATGCGGCGCAGAAAATCGCGAGCCCGACGATCCACAAAGTTTGACCGGCGCCTTGTCCCGGGCCGACGATTTCACCGAGAGCGGAAAGCGGAGGGTAGGACGTCCAACCGCCAATGGGCGCGCCGCCAGAAACAAAAAATGCGGCGACCATAACGACGAGCGAGACGAACGTGGTCCAGAACGAAAGCATGTTCAGGACCGGAAAGGCCATGTCCTCTGCGCCAATCTGGATCGGCAGAAAATAATTGCCAAAGCCCGATTGCGGCGCGGTGGTCAGCACCATGAAAACCATGATGGTGCCGTGCATGGTGAGCAGCGCCAGGTATTGCTCGGGCGTCATCTGGCCACCGGGAGTGAATGGCAGGTGGATCGCCGGCCAGACCAAGTGGATGCGCATTAGAAGCGAGAGCGACATCCCAAGAAACACCGAGAATAGCGCCAGAAAATAGTACTGAATCCCGATGACCTTGTGATCTATGCTGAAAATATATTTGCGAATGAACCCCGTCGGCGCGGAGTGGACATGCGCATGCACCGCCTCAGCGTGTGAAGCCATCTACGATCTCCTTGGCCTCGATGCGTTTCACTGATTTGCCGCCGTATCTTTCAGCCACCGATCATAGTCGTCCTGGCTCATCACGCGAAGCAAGCTACGCATTCGATAATGGCCCAGGCCACATAGCTCGGCGCACGCGATCTCATAATCGCCGACCTCAGTAGGCGTGAAATGAATATGGATCAACATGCCGGGCACGGCATCCTGTTTCAGGCGAAGCTCGCGCACGAAGAAGCTGTGCGTTACGTCCTGCGACCGAAGGATCAATTCCACCTCGCGATTCACAGGGACGCCAATGATGGGCGACACGACATCGTCTTTGCCATCGGGGTCGGTACGATCCAACCCGACCGGATTTCCGGTGGAAGCGCTGACGAGCTCAGGCTTGATGCGGCCGAACTTACCGTCGGCGCCCGGATAGCGGAAGTTCCAGGCAAACTGCTGCGCGGTGACCTCGACTTGGAGATCGCCCGCGGCCGCCGGCTGGTAATGGACCTTCGCCCAGGCATCCTCACCATAAAGCCCCAAACCGACAAAGAGAACCACCGTGGCAATCGTCCAGATGACTTCCATGGCGGCATTGCCTTCGAAATGGCTGGCACGTTCGCGACCATGAGCGCGATAGCGGAATATCACCCACGCTAAAATGAGCTGCGCCAGGATGAAAATGATCCCGGTGATCCACAGTGTGCGCATGAACTGCGCGTCAATTTCATTGCCCACATCGGTGATGGATTTCGGAAACCACCAGGGCTTGGCGACAAAAAGGTAAGTGGTGATAACTGTTAATGCTACGAGGGCAACAGCGAAGGCCGCAGCTACCGGGGTTGAACCCTTACAACCGCTTCGTTTCCGCATCTCCTCCGCTCCAAAAAGTGGGGGCCGCGAGCCGCATTGGGACCCGAGAGAATTAAGTTCGGCAGTACGAACAGACCCGTCCAAAGCGCCTCATGATATACATCCGGTTGGAGAATGCAACAGGTAAGGCGTACTTTTTGCGAAGCATTGTGGAAGGCGCGGTGATTGAATCATCGCGACGGAAGAGTTTGGCGCTGTGCTATTGCTGGGCATGCGGCGCGTCAGAAAGCGGGATAGCCGTCCTCGCAACGTTTCGGTACACCTTGCCGCCCTTCATCACAAAGACTACGCGACGCACAGAAGTGACGTCATCTATTGGGTTGCCAGCCGTCACAATCAAGTCCGCTTGGTAGCCGGGCGCGATCGAGCCGATTTGGTCGCCCATGCCGAGCGATTCCGCCGAAAGTGATGTAGCGCTGATCAGCACGTCCATGGGCTTTTCATGGGCTTCCTGCACGCGATAGATAAACTCTTCCGCATTGCGGCCGTGCGAACCGGCGACCGCATCGGTCCCAAAAACAATTTTCACATGATGGGCGCGGGCGCGCTGCAGGACGTCCGCGGTCTGCGGAATCGCTTTGGCGAGCGTGTCAAGAACGGCTTGCGTGAAGGTGAAGCCGTAGCGGTTATCGAGATAATTGTGCAGGACGAGAAGGTTCGGATCGAAATAGGTGCCGCGCTGCGCCATCAGATCGAGCGTTTGATCGGAGAGGAATGTGCCGTGCTCGATCGAGGTACACCCCGCCAGCACCGCGGCCCGCGCGCCGCTATCGCCGATGGCATGGACGAGCGTGCGCAAGCCGACGGCTTTGGCCTCGCTGCAGGTGGCCTGGATTTGTTCATCGCTCATACTCTGATTGCCGCCCGCGCCCAAGCCTGTTGTCGCGAACAGCTTAATCAGGTCGGCGCCCTCAGCCTTGGTCTGGCGTACGAGCGCGCGCAGAGCACCGGGATCGCCGCTTTGATTGGTGATCTGGCGTAAGGAGGTGAGCACGCGCGCGCCGGGAAGAACGCCTTGGGCGATGCGGTCACGCACGGGCCCATCCATCGCGGCGCCGACGCTTTGTACCGTGGTGATACCACCTTCGAGCGTGACCCACGCATCTTCCGCGGTGTATAGCGCGGCGATCTCCGGCTTTTCGCCGCCGTTGACGGACTTGTGATTTTCATCGAAGTGCCAGGTGAGGTGCACATGCGTGTCAATCAATCCGGGGAGCAGGGTGAGTCCGCGGAAGTCGTAGTCCACCGGAGCGGCCTTCGCGTCGATGGCGACGATCTTCGAGCCTTCAACAACGACTCGCGTGTTGCGCAGAATGTTGCCGCGGCCGTCGAGCACGGTATCCGCCGCGATAACGATGCGTTTTTGCTGTGCTTTTGCGGTGCCGGCTCCCAGCATAAAGAACAGCCCAATCACCAGACACACCTCGATCCACATTTGGCGTCGCATGTTGGGTCTGCGCATGTTTCCTCCCTCGGCGGATATCGTTTTAACACAAACCGCGAGGTCCGCGAGATATGGGTCGAGCGTGCGATGGCAGGTGTGAATGTTGCGCGTGCAGCGTTACTGGTTGTTAGGCGTCGTGACCGGACCCGAGGTCTTGGTGGTGTAAGTTTGCGGCGTCGGCTGAACGTTGGGAGGCGTCAGCACCGTCACTTCGCTCAAACCGCTGGCGGAAGTGCACGGTTTGCCGTAGCCCTGGCAATTTAGGATCGTCATTACGCCGTGCGCGGCTGGATCTGTACTGGTGGTCGTCCAAGTGTGATAGTGGGTCGCAAACTGCGATTGGAGCTTCTGCAACTGCGCCTGCAGCGTATTCACCTGCTGTTGAAGGACCACCACCTGATCGATCTGCGCGCCCTGTGACGCGGCCGAGGTCGTCGCTGAGGACACCCCGGAACGCAACTGGCCGCCGTTTGTTGAGGCCTGATTGTTCTTGGCGGCCTGGTTTTCGAGGATCGCGACGCGCTTTTCGAGAGCGTTCAACCTCGCCGCGGCGAGCGGACTGATCGCCTGAGCATTCGCGGGCGGCGGAGCCGTTACGCCGATGATACTGAATGTTGCGAGGACGCCGAGGATAAATGCTGCGGCGATCGTGACGATTTTACGATTCATGGATGATCTCCCTCCTGCAAAACATGGCTGCTGTTCGAGACAACTGTTGGGGGATTCTATCCGGGATTGCCGTGCTTCATCGCAGAAAGTGAGGGGCGTATGCGGATCCGGCATGGCGCTTCTCGGCGAGCCTCTGAAGCCCGAAGACTACATCATACATATGGTAGGTGGCATCCGACTGTTTTTAGCGCGTTCCGCAGAGTCTGCGGCACTCGAAAGGAAGCAGCCTGAAATGGGCAAACAGGTAGCTGTAGTGCTTTACGTGGTGGCGATGGCAGCCGTCATAGTCGGCGTAGATTTCGTGTTCTTCAAAAACCGATTCTGGGAACGGTTGACAGTGAATATTGGCATTGTCTTGGTGTTCACCGCTTTCTACTTGAGATTCCTCAGGCGTCCATGAACCAGGAGGGTAAAGCAGCAGGATGGGTGAGCGCGGGCGCGAAATCTCAGGAGCAACGGCGATGACGAACTATCAGCCTGAGCAGGAAGACCATCTTGACCTGGAACACTTGCGGGGTGGTACTCATGGCTTCGGGTGCCCACACTCGTTGGGAGTGCTTGCGATCACGACGACTGCGATTGGACCCGCACCAGGACGCGGATGCCGCAGTAGAGACAATAAGAAATTCGTTTGAGAAAAGTGGTGCGGAAGGAGGGATTCGAACCCTCACGCCTCACGGCGCCACCCCCTCAAGATGGTGCGTCTGCCAGTTCCGCCACTTCCGCACGGAGGTGAGGGGATGATTCTAGCCGGAGCTTGCGCGGCGGGCAAGCTGCGCGTCGATCTTTGTGTAACACAGTTAGAGCAGGGTGAACTGCGCCGCCGGTTCAAAAACTGCTAAGAAACCGCTTAGTGATTTGGGTTGAGCGGCGCGGGGGCCGGGGTTTGCGTCGGCAGCTTCGGCGGAGTCTGCGTTAGCGGCGCGGGCCTGGTGTATTTTTGCAGCAATGAGTGGCCGGAGAAATTCAAGTCCTGGCGAACGACGAGCAGCATCGAGGTGAGCATGAACATCACGGCGCACCAGGTGGTGGCCTTCGAAAGAAAAGTGGCCGCGCCGCGTGGACCGAAAGTGGCCTGGCTGCCGGCGCCGCCGAAGGCACCCGCGAGATCGGCGGCCGAGCCGCTTTGCAGCAGCACGACGATAGCGAGCAGGAAGCAGACGCAAATGTGGAAGATCAGCAGCAACAATGGCACTTTCCAGCCAACGAAGAGGAACACTGCCCCGACGGCGAACGATATAGCCCACTTGACTTCTACTGGCATCGGTTGCTCCTGCTCTAGAAATTCACGATGGACGCGAACGAATTTGCATCCAGACTGGCCCCACCCACGAGCGCGCCATCAATTTCCGGCTGCGCCATTAAGGCCTTTACATTCTCGGGCTTGACGCTGCCGCCATACAAAATGCGCAGCGCGGAGGCGTTAGATTCGCCGAAGCGCTTGGCCGCATCCTGCCGCAGAATGTGATGCGCCTCCGCGGCAATTTCCGGCGTGGCCGTACGCCCTGTGCCAATCGCCCAGAGAGGCTCGTAAGCAATCAGAATACGGGAAAACTGTTCGCCGGTCAACGCGCCGAGACCGCCCTGGAATTGGCGTTTGAGCACGGACTCGGTCTGATCGGCGTTGCGTTCGTCGAGCGATTCCCCCATGCAAACGATGGGAATGAGGCCGGCCGCGAGGGCCGCGGGGACTTTTTTGGCGACAGTTTCCTCCGTTTCGCCGAAAAACTGGCGGCGCTCGGAGTGACCGATGATGACGTAACGGCAGCCGGCTTCGAGCAGCATGGCGGCGGAGATTTCGCCGGTGAAGGCTCCTTGCTTTTCCCAATACAGATTCTGGCCGGAGATGGCAATCTTCGAGCCGGCAGCGGCTTCGGCGGCAGCCGCGAGCGCGGTGAATGGCGGCGCGATGACGACATCACAGTGCGTCGCGCCGGCGATCAAAGGCTTGAGGGCGGCGACGAAGGCGCGCGTTTCCGCCTGCGTCTTGAACATTTTCCAATTCCCTGCCATTACCGGACGTCTGGTCATGAGATTTTTCCGCAGCGAAAGCGAAAGCCTCGAAGCTCGCCTCCAAATTCAGACAATTTCGAACGGCGAAAAAGCCCGGGGCACCCGCCGCCGAAAAACGTGGTACGTCTCCCCAGGCTACCACTAGCGATTTGTGAGCGCTTCGACTCCGGGCAATTTTTCGCCTGCTAGGAACTCAAGTGATGCGCCGCCGCCGGTGGAGATATGGCTGATCCTGTCCGCGACGCCGGATTGATGCACGGCCGCGACCGAATCGCCTCCACCGACGATGGAGATGGCGCCGGCATCCGTGGCTTCGGCAACGGCCTTCGCGATTTCCAGAGTGCCCTTGGCGAAGGCGGGCATCTCGAAAACTCCCATCGGCCCATTCCAGACGATGGTGCGCGCACCGTGGAGCGCTTCGCGAAATGCGGCGATGGTTTGCGGCCCGATGTCGAGCCCCATTTGATTTTCAGGTGTCTTCGTGACGGGCACGACCTGCGCGGTCGCTTCGGCCTTGAACTCCGGCGAGACCACATGGTCGGTCGGGAGCAGCAGGCGAAACTTGCGCTGCGCGGCCTCGTCGAGCAGCCTGCGCGCGAGGCTGACCTTGTCCTCTTCCACGAGAGATTTGCCGATACCGATGCCCTGCGCCTTGAGGAATGTGTAGGCCATGCCGCCGCCGATCAGCATGGAGTCGGCGACCTTCATTAAGTTTTCGACGACTTCAATCTTGTCCGAAACCTTTGCGCCGCCCAGGATCGCCACGAACGGCCGCTCGGGGTTTGTGAGCGCTTTGCTCAGATAGGTGAGTTCCCTTTCCATCAGCAAACCGGCGGCGGCTTGACGCACGAAACGCGTGATGCCCACGACCGAAGCATGCGCGCGATGCGCGGAACCGAAAGCGTCGCAAACGAACAGGCCATCGCACAGCGCGGCGAGCTGGCGAGAGAAGCCTTCATCATTGGCTTCTTCTTCCGGGTGGAACCGAACATTTTCCAAGAGGAGCACATCGCCATTCGCGAGGGATTTCGTGGCGGCTTCAACGGCTTCACCTACGCAGTCAGCAGCGAACTCGACTTTCGCGCCCAATAGTTCAGCGAGCTTGGGCACCACCGGATGAAGGCTATATTTTGGATTGGGCTTGCCCTTGGGCCGGCCGAGATGGGAAGCCAGCACGATTCGCGCGCCACGCTCGCGGGCGAGCTTGATGGTCGGCAGCGTCTCGCGGATGCGCGTGTCGTCGGTGACCAGCGGGTCGGGGTCCTCGGATAGCGGCACGTTGAAATCTACGCGGATGAAGACCCGTTTACCGGCGAGATCGAGGTCGCGGATGGAGAGTTTATTCATGGAAGCGAGATGGCTATGAGAAGCAATGAAAGAAACCCAAGGCCCCGGGGCACCTGCCGCTAAAAACTGCAGCAGGTCGCCCTAGGCTACAGACCCGGATGCCAGGCTACAAATGCCGAGTATTTACATGGGCGCACGGGCAGGAGTGCCTGTGCTACCCGAACTAACTCCTTGCACCTAGAATTTCGCGGCCAAAAATTTGACAAGATCGCGGCAGCGGCAAGAGTAGCCCCACTCGTTGTCATACCACGCGAGAACCTTCACGCAGTTGGCGCCGACTACCTTGGTGTACTCGGAATCCACGATGGAGGAGCGCGGATCGCCGCGGAAATCCGCCGAGACCAATTCTTCTTCCGTGTAACCCAGAATACCCTTCATCGGGCCCTCGGCGGCGGCGCGCAACGCGCCATTCACCGATTCGACTGTCGCGGGCTTTTCCGTCATCACCGTCAAATCCACAACGCTGACGTCCGGCGTGGGCACGCGCATGGCGTAACCATCGAGCTTGCCTTTCAGTTCCGGGATCACCAAGTGTAGAGCCTTTGCCGCTCCGGTGGAGGTCGGAATCATGGAAAGCGCGGCGGCCCGAGCGCGGCGCAAATCTTTATGCGGCAAATCCAGCAACTTTTGATCGTTGGTGTAGGAATGGATCGTCGTCATCGTGCCGGCAACGATGCCAAAGCTATCCTGCAGCACGCGCGCCACGGGCGCGAGACAATTCGTAGTGCAAGAGGCGTTCGAGATGATGTTGTGCTTAGCCGGATCGTAGGCCTTGTCGTTCACTCCCAAGACGATTGTGAAATCGGGATCAGTGGCAGGGGCAGAGATGATTACTTTCTTTACGGGACCGCGCATATGCTTCTTCGCATCCGAGCCCGTCGTAAAAAGGCCCGTGGATTCGATGACGATCTGCGCGCCAACCGAAGCCCAATCGAGCGCGGCGGGATCCTTTACCTTGAAAACCTTGAAGGGGCGCCCATCGACAGAAATAGTGTCTTCGGTATGCGTGATTTTATGGCTCAGATTGCCGAGAATCGAGTCGTACTTGAAAAGGTGCGCGAGCGTCTTTGCGTCGGTAACGTCGTTTACCGCTACGATTTCAATATCCTTATCGCCGAGCGCGGCGCGTGCAATATTGCGGCCGATGCGGCCAAACCCGTTGATCCCAACCTTGATTGGCATGCTACCTCCGAAATTTTTTGGCGCTTGATACCACTTGAAGGATGGGGTACGGACGCCGATGCGAAATGCTAGGGCGCGGTGGAAAAAATGTCAAACCGCACGCACCGCTACGTACGAGTGCGGGCACAAATTTAGCGTGGAAATTGTTCGACGCGAATGACTTTTTCGCCCGTGAACGTGACGAATATGGTCTTGGCGGGCGGCGTGCCGTAAATCCAGTCTTCGGTTTCGGTGCCGTCGGGGCCAGTTTCGCGCACTTTCTTATCGGGCTTGCCGATGGCGGCGACAACCATTTCGCGCGTCATGCCCAGAACCGCGCGTTTCTCGGTGATGGCCTTCTGCATCTCGGGCGGCAGTGAGTCCACCCACTGCACGGCGGCGGACCGCTTGCTGAAATCCAGCACGGGCGCGAGCAGTGTTTTCAATTGCTCAGGCGTCATGTCCGGAATCGGACGGCCAAAATCCAATATTAGAGTGGAACCAATCTTTTGCGGCGCGTTGGGAACGTTGCTGGTTGTGGTCATCGTCGGAATCCCGGACGTTTCGATGTCCAAGTGATCCCGCAACCAGTGTCCTTTCGGTGCGCCCCCGCCATTCAAAGCAAATACGATCTGCTTTTCCTTGAACTGAATACTCGTGACTTGCACTTTGTCGCCCGAGTTGATCGAGGCGCCATAACGCGCCAGGGAACGCTGCAGGAACTCATCATCCAGGGGCTTCCCGGCATGAAGCGTAACGCCCTCTTTCCCGGGAGGCAGAGATTTCTTAGCCCTGGCAAATTCACCGTCCACGTAGCGGACCAAATCCAAGCGCTGAAATTGGTCGAGCGGCGCATCTTTTTTCACGTCACCAGGAACGGGAGGCGGAACGGTGGGCTGCGTAGACGCCTGTTGTTGCGGATCGGGTGGCTGAGGTGCTGGCGCGGGGTGCGGTGCCGGGGGCAGGAGGCGAGCGATCACCGGCAGCGTGAACCCATTCAGGACCGTTGGATCGGGCGCCACATTCGCACGCCAAGGCAAACTTTGGGGGTTATCCAATCCGGAGAACAGCAGAAGGACCGCCGTGAAGACCACAGGGCGAATCATGGGTAACCTGCCTGACGGTATTCTACGGCTTCCGGAGCTTCTGAGGAAGGGTTTAATTGCGGCGTCCAAAGAATCCAAGCGATCGCGGCAAGCGACATCACCGTCACGACGGCCCCCCCTTCCGGGCCGTAATTCCCTCCTGTCCACCACACAGGTCCGGTCAGGTGCGGGGCAAAAAGCGCGGGGCCAAAGTGAATGCCACTAACCGGGAGCGAAATGATCGGGCCGAGGAGGAAATTCCACATCCAGTGCAGGCCGATCTGGGTCCACATTTTGCCGGTTCGAATGTACGGCAGCGCCAGCACGATTCCCGCGAGGATCGTATTGACGGTGGAGAAAAAAGTGGCCGCCGGATTACCGAGGTGCGCGAGTCCAAACAGCGTAGACGTGATTACCACCGCGGCGGCGGGGTTGGTCGCGTCAATCAGGCGCTGAAAACCATAACCGCGGAAAGCGACCTCTTCGAAGGCTCCGGCTAGGAGAAACAGCCAGAGATTAGCGGCAAGCAGATGAATGAAGTGCGCGTTCCACGGACCGTTTCGCGTGTAATGGATCGCGTGCGTGGCCAAAAGCAGTACGGCGACGCCGATTTGCAACAACGCGCCCAACGCCATGCCAATACCGAGCTGCTTGCCCCATCCCGGCGTGGCCCACAAACCTAGCGCGCGGAAGCCGCGCCCATCGAATGCGCGCAGAAAGAACCAACTCAACAGCAGCGCTGAAGCCAGAAGAAAAAAGGATTGCCAGGCCAGGAAGCTCCAAAACGACGCGCCACCTTTCCACCTGGCCACGAAATTGCCGACCAGCGTGGAGAGCAGGAAAATGCCAATTGCGAAAAGAATCAGCCGGACGATGGGGCGAGGGCGGCCGTCCGGACCGAGGAAGACCCGTTGCGCAAAGGAGGGCGCTTCGAAGCGATCGTTTGACGGTGTGGGCGCAGGTGGCATGTTTATCGCGTGACTCGCACCTGCACGCCGTGCCGGTCAATCTTGATCGGGAGTAGTTCCCCGCCCTCTTCGGCGATCGCCGATTCGACGCGCGTCCGCGCTTCGGGCTCGATGAGCAAGGTGACGCAGCCGCCCCCGCCGGCGCCGCAAACTTTCCCCGCAACGGCGCCATTGCGCCACGCAGATTCGATAATGCGATCGATCACGGGAGTGGAAATCGTGGGAAGATTGCGGCGGCGGAAGGTCCATTCGGCGCGCACCAGCCGGGCCAGCTCAGTCCAATTTTTTTGCAGCACGGCCTCGCGAACTTCTTGCGCGATCGCCGAAATTTCCGAGAGGTTGCGCCAAACCATACGGTCGCGATTGATCTGCGCTTGGAAGACTTCCCAATTGTTAATCGCGGATTGGCGGGGCTTGCCGGTGTAGCAGAGCACGAGCCGCTGCTCGAGTTCATGAACATCCGTAGCCAATTTCTCGCGGGTTTCACCTCCGGGCTTCAGATGAATCGCGCTTACGCCTCCGAACGCGGGAGGGTAGTGATCCTGCGTGCCGGTGGGGACATGAATCACGATGGCTTCGGCGTCCCGGCTGATATGAATCCAATCCTCGCGGCTGAGCCCCGCGTGGGTTAGGCGGTCGAGCGCGGCGCAAATGGCGACGGCCATGGCGCTTGAGCCGCCGATACCCGCTCCAGCCGGCGCTTCGGAGTCCGTGGTAAGCGTAAAGCCTACGGTAGGGCGAAAGATTTTTACCAGGTGCGCGAGCAACGGAAGGCGATAGCTGCGCGCCTTACTCAGTGCGGAAAAAGAAGCGAAGGATTCGCGGCGGTTGGTATCGCGCGAGAGAAGCGCGATACGCTTGGTGTGACGCGCAGTCTCGATCGTACAGCGCGCGCGGCGCGTGATGGCGCAATTTACCGTCACCGCTCCCTCATGGAAAAGATAAAGCGGCCAGATGTCGAGCGTGGCTCCCGCCAGATCGATTCTCGTTGGAGCCTGGACTTCAATCTTCACCTTGCGCTGCCCCTTTACTGGTTCCGCGCAAACAAGTGCGGAGTTCACGCGAGTTCAACGGCAATCGCGCGATAATTGCCGCGCATGATAGCAGAAGAGCGGTGCTCATGAGCGCATCTAGGGGGCACGAGTTGCTACAAAAGTTCCCGGTGGCGCGCCGATTCATGGTGGGATTCGAGGGAACGCGTTTGCCGGACGAGGTCCGCAGTTTGTTGCGGGAAGGCTTGGCTGGAATTGCGCTCTATCCCAGAAATTTCACAAGCCTTGAGGGCTTGCGCGCATTGACGACGGAGATTCGCGGCGCGGCCGCCAAAGCAGTGTTGATTGGCATTGATCAGGAAGGTGGGACGCGCTTTTCATTGCCCGCGCCTTTTACCCAGTGGCCTTCGCCCGCCGAGTTTGGCGCGGCCGGCGACCCTCGCGCCGTGCGGGACGCCGCGCGCGTGATTGGGCAAGAACTTGCCGCCGCGGGCTGCAATTTGAATTTCGCACCGATGCTCGATCTGCACGTGAATCCCGAAAGCCCCGTGACGCAGCACCGAAGCTATGGCTCTGAGGCTGAGCTCGTGGGACGCATGGGCGCGGCATTTCTGGCGGGGCTCGCCGACGCGGGCATTCTGGGCTGCGCGAAGCACTTTCCCGGTCATGGCGACGCGGTAGTGGATCCCCACGAAGACTTGCCTGTGTTCCACGGAACAGCCGAGCGGCTCACGCGAGCGGAGCTTGCGCCATTCGTGGCCGCCATTTCCGGCGGAGTGCCAACCATCATGACGGCGCACATTCTGGTGCCGAAGATCGATACGGCCCGGCCCGCGTCACTTTCCCGGCACTTTCTGACCGTGCTGCTCCGCGAGGGGATGGGATTTCAAGGATTGATTCTCGCGGATGATCTCGGGATGGGCGCGATCCGCCGGCGGTTTGGACCTGGCGCAGCCGCGGTGGAAACATTTGCGGCCGGCGCCGACGTCGCCATGTTCTGCCATGACCTGTCGCAGGTGGGACCGGCACTCGACGCAACGTCGCGCGCTCTAGAAAGCGGGGCGCTCTCGCTTACAGAATGGGAAGCCGCAGGGGAACGGGTGGAGAGGGTGCTGGCGACCACACAGCAATCGCCATAGCCACGGAGCGTTACTTCAGCGCGCGGCCGCTTGCTGCTTCAATGGAGGAGCCGTGTGTGTGGCAGCGTCGTGGCGCTCGGCTTCGGCCTTTTCATGCGCGAGATTAGGCTCAAAGCAGCGCCGGCAGCGCGCTTCATACATCCCTCCCGCGCCGACCACGATCAAGTCTTCCGAAGCGACCAGGCGTTGCGTGTGTACAGCGGGATTTCCGCAGCGCACGCAAATCGCGAGGAGTTTTGTAATTTCCTCCGCGGTGGCCAGCAAACGCGGCATCGGCGAGAAGGGACGGCCGAGATAATCCGTGTCCAGTCCGGTGATAATCACACGCTTGCCCATGTCGGCAAGCCTTGACGCTACTTCGACAAGTTCCTCGCCGAGGAATTGGCCCTCGTCAATACCGATCACTTCGGTGCGTGGATCGATCTGCTCCAAAATTTCGGCGGCGCTTTTCACGTTGTCCGAGCGGATTTCCAGACCCGAGTGCGAGACAATATCGGAATTCGAGTAACGCTGATCGATTACCGGCTTGAAGATTTGCACGCGCTGCCGCGCAATCTGCGCGCGCCGCAAACGGCGAATCAGCTCCTCGCTCTTGCCCGAAAACATCGGACCCACGATCACTTCGATCCAGCCCATATTGCCCTTGACGATGTCCACGCAGCAGCCTCCGCCGACAGGCTAGCACAAGCGCATGTGGAAATGCAGCGGGGCGACTGAATCCGGCGGTTCAGCGTAGATAGACGCCGCTGTTGAAAAATGGCGCGAAGGCGTTAATGAACGCGATCCGGAAGGCGTCCTGGCGCGTGATGGTGTTGGCCGTTAGGACGCCCCAGGCGCCTTCTGCATCGCGAATTCCGTGGCGGCCCGCGAACGCATCGATGGCCACACTCAGTTCGACGCCGCGGTCGACCACTTCGTGGGCCAACGCTTCGGGCAGCGGCACCATGCCGGACTGGCCAAACGAACCGCAACCCGAGCGGTCACAGACATAGGCCCAGTTTTCCAGGAAGACGTGACGCCGGGATCCTTCGTGAATGACCTCGAGGCCGCCCTCCAATCCAGCGAAGTAATTCCAGCGCTCGCCAGCGTCGCGCGCGATTCGCACCAGAGCCTCCGCCCTGGCGCGCGCACCGGCCATCGTCTCCTCGCGCGATGCCGGCGTATGGCCCACGCCGCTGGGCACTTCCCGGCCGATCACTTCAAACTGCGCGCCCGGAGCGAGCTTCGGCCCCACTTCGAGCAAGACTTCTTGCACGGCACCGACCTTTGGTTTGCGCGTGCTGCCCACCGCGACGATGACGGTTTCCATAATCGGAAGCATAAGCGGAGTGAATCTGCGAAGCCAAGTGAGCAGCGGAAAATCTAGAACGCGGCTGTCAAAATTTGTCGCGCCAGGCGGATACCGACGCTATTCCTTCCAAAGTTGCGTTTGGCGTTGCGCGCCGTAGCGTTCGAGAAGAAATTTCTTCAGCGTGTCCACGGAATCGAAAACCCGGTCAGCACAGGCCAACATCCAGCCACTGATTTGATCGGGAGCAAGCGTCGTTACCAGGTACACCGGGATGCCTTTGCGGTAGGCGAACGTCAACTCAGCCGGAGTGCCTCCGCTGAGCACGCCGACCTTTGCCGAGTCATCCAGATAGCAGACGACGTAATCGGCTTTATTTTCGATGAGGTCGAGATCGAACTGAATGATTTTGCGAATCACGCGGCGGAAGCGCTCGACGTCCGTGACCTTCCATTCGCGAAAGTGCCGGGTTTCTTCCTCGGTGAGGCTCTTCCGTTCGTCCTCGGCGGGATCGTAGACGCGATGGCCAAGCTGCTCGGTCAGGAAGGGTGCGAGCTTGCGCCGCCACATCTTCCCGCCGTCGGACGCGAATTCGATGGGCCCGCACAAATACACAAGCATGGTATTCGAAAGACGACGCTCAGATGGAGGACGATGAAGCGAATGGAGCGGCCGAGGGGACTCGAACCCCCGCCTGGAGCTTGGCAAGCTCCCGTACTACCCCTATACTACGGCCGCTCCGAACGCTGAATTTATAGCATGCCCGCCAAGACCGTTCAAGGCCCGGAGAGCCGGGCTGCGCCCATCAAAATACCACGCAGGAGTTTCCCCCTGCGGCGCCGCAGCCAGCGTGATGTTCAGCGAGCTACTTAGCTGAGTTGTACGACGCGGGCTGACTTCACTACCGGTGAGCGCTTCTGCCGATCGGCAAATCGCGATGCCTTGGTCTTGTCTGTGTAGACGCGCGCGAATCGCTCTCCGTCGGCGTAGAAGACCGTCACTTGCCAGTGGCGGTGCTTGCGCCGCTTGTCCGTGTCGAATGCGGTGGTCTTGCGCTTTGTCTTTGTCGCTGTCGTTGTTTTTTTCATAAAGTGGGACCGAGGTGGTCTCCGACTATGCTCCCTGTAGCACGCAATATGCCAATAGAGAGGCTCGTGTGCAAGCGGTATTTCAGATACATACAATCTGTTTTATCCGGTCTGAAACATCCCCGGTCAATCACAAGAACATACATTCGTCCGAACGGTCTGTGCCGAGCCCTTGCACCGGGCACGGTTTTCGTCACATAACGTTCCTTGGCGACACGTCTGTTCCGATCAGAAACAGTAATTTCTTTGATTCCCGAGCGCGAACTCGGTTACGGCCGGAGTTACTACCGGCACCGTGGATGTGGTTCTTGCTTTACATCCTGCTGCCTCTATTCGCTTTGAAAGCACCTACGGTTCCTTTTTCTTCCAAACCATTTGAATCGCGTGGCGTCTAATCCCTCGTGCAGCAAATTGACGATATGAGAGCAAATGCAAATCTTGTACCAAATTCGCCCGGGATTCATCCGCCGGCAATGCAGCCGGGTCACTATAGCGTCCAGCGAGGAAACTTTTCACTGGCTGATGCGTTACATAAAGTAGTGATCGCAAGATTTGAAAGTGAGGAGGCCATGGTTTCAAATGCAATAGACGTCCCCAGAATCGAGACTTTGCGAGCGTATTCCGCGCAGACGATACACGCGCTTAGCGACCTGCTTACGAGTGGCGCGCCGGCGCGGCCCGATCCGCGGCGCGCAGGTTTTTACGAAATCGAAAGCGCCTCGGAAGTGTTCTACGTTCACATCTCCCCCGTAAACGGACGAGTGTTGCTGATCGGGGTGTGGCACAGGACCACTCCCCGATTGGCTGGCACCACCGCACAAATCGCGCAGGTTGCTTAGGCCCGCGCATCAATAATTCATAATCCATTTCTAACCGAAACAAGTAGAGACCGCCTCAGCCTAGTACGCTCCGTGTCTTTTGCAGCCCGCAGTGCGTTCGTGGATTCGATTCACACGGGATCACTCAAGGCTGTTGGCAGTGACCGCAGCGGTATGTTCGGGTAAACGTCAGCCGGGTGCCCGCGCTACTCGTAGCGCAATGCGATCACGGGTTCAACGCGCATGGCGCGCAATGCCGGGACCAGGCATGCGGCCAGAGCCACAGCAGCCATCACGGCGCTGGCCAATGCCAGGGTAGCCGCATCGTTGGGCTGCACACCGAATAGCATGCTCTTCATCAAGCTGGTTGCGAAATAAGCGCCGAGCAAGCCAATGCCAATCCCGACTGCCGCCAGGCTCATTCCCTGCCGAATCACCATCCAAAGCACGTTGGCGCGGGCAGCCCCGAGGGCCATCCGAATGCCGATCTCTCCGGTCCGCTGCGTAACGAGATAAGACATCACGCCATAGGTGCCGACACCCGCGAGCAAAAGCGCCAACGCCGCAAAGGTGCCTAGCAAGAAGGTTTGATCCGTTTCCGCCCCCATGGTGTCCGAGACGATCTGCTTCATGCTGGCGACTGCAAACACCGCCAATGCCGGATCAAGCGATCGCACGACCGCCCTGACGGTGCCGGCGAGATCTTCCGGGCGGCCGGTGCCGCGCACCGCAAGGGTCATCGGAAAAGTCCTGGGGCCGATATCCCAGGTGAGGGCCATGTACGCCTGCGCAATGGGCGGCTGGCGCAGCCCGAAAATCTTGACGTCTGAGACGACCCCAACAATCCGCATGGTCGCGCCATTCGCACGGAAAGTCCGGCCGACAGCATCCTGATTCGCCCAAAATTTGCGGGCCATGGTCTGGTTGATCACCACCGGAATCTCCAAATTCGGTGGTGGCGTGGCATTATCCGGCAAAGCTTGCAATTTCCGCGATACTTCCGCGGTATGCGCCATGTCCGCGTCGGTGAGAGCGCGCCCGTTTAGCAACGGAATTTCCATGGCGCGGAGATAGCCGGGCGTAGTGCTCGTCCACTCGACGAGTTCACCCGCGGCAACTTTGGTGTCCTGTCCGTCGATTTTCACGTAGCCGTTATTGCCACCCTGGAGCGGAATCTCGGTAGTAAGGGCCGCGGCGCGAATGCCCGGCGCAGTTTCAAGGGCGCGCGCCAGCTTGTCATAGAAAGTGACCTGTCTGTCGTAGCCTCCATAGGCTGCCTGCGGAAGCAGCACGGAAGCAGTCAGCACTTTGTCGGCGTTGACGCCCAGATCGACGGCGCGCAGATTGGCGAACGTGCGAAGCAAAAGTGCGGCACCGGCCAGCAGGGCCAGCGATAACGCGATCTCCGTAATTACAAGCGCGTTGCGAAAAGCGCGCGTGCTTCGTGAAACTGTGGAGGCCATGCGGCCACTGGATTTCAAATCATCCACCAAATTGACTTGCGCGCTCTGGATCGCCGGGACCAATCCAAACAACACGCCAATTAGCACGCTCACCGCCAGGGTAAAACCCAGAACCGCCGGATTTACACCGAGAGGATTCGGTTGTGGAAATGGATTGTGCTGCGAATTGCCCAGGAGTGAAACGCAAACGTAAGCCAGCGCGATGCCGGGAATCGCACCCAATATCGAGAGCAAGACACTTTCCGTAAGCAATTGCCTTACCAGGCGTTGCCGTTCGGCCCCGAGCGCGACGCGGACGGCGACTTCCCGGCGGCGATCGGTGGCACGCGCAAGAAGCAGATTCGCCACGTTGACGCAGGCAATCAGCAACACCAATCCGACCGCGCCGAACATGGTCCACAACTGGCCGCCGGTGTTGCCGATGATTTGTTCACGGAGCGGAACCAATACCGCCGTTTCGTCTCCATTCGAATCCGGAAACTGCTTCGCGAGTCCGGCGGCAACAGCGCGCAGATCGGCGCGGGCCTGTTCGAGTGAAACGCCAGCCTTGATGCGGCCAATTGCCCGCAAGTGATGTGTGCCGCGCGAACCAAGGCCCTTGGCGGTTGCATCAATCGGAACCCAGAGGTCGGCGCCTCCCGGCGTGCGATACCAGGCCGGCATTACGCCGACCACCGTATAGGCTTCGCCGTTGAGTTTCACGGTGCCGCCGATGGCGCTGAGCTGCCCGCCAAAATTTTGCCGCCAGAAAGCGTAGCTGAGAATGGCCACGTGATTGCGGCCGGACTGGTCCTCGCCGTTGAGGAACGCACGGCCCCGGAAAGGCTGCACGCCAAGCATGTCAAAAAAATTGGCCTGTACTTGCACTCCCTGCGCTCGTTGGGGTTCACCGGCAGCGCTGACGTTATAGCTCGTTTGATACGAATAAACCGCCATATCCTCAAATGTGCGGTTCTGGGCCCGCCAATCCAGATAATCCTGGCCGGTCAATGGAAAATTGCCCGGAGCGGATTCGGTTTCGAAAAGCTGGACGAGTTTATCTGGCGCACGGAACGGCAGCGGGCGAATCAGCACCGCGTCCACGACGCTGAAAATCGCCGTGTTCGCACCGATTCCGAGCGCCAGCGTCAGGATGGCTAGCGTCGTAAAGCCCGGCTTGCGAGCAAGCATTCGAAATCCGTATTTCAAATCGCTGATGCAATTGTGCATGGCGGCTCCCGTCAGGACGCTTCCGATGGCTGACGCCTAAGATACGCGCGGGCAAAATCGGAAGTTCCCGCTAGCGGCTTAGACGATAGGAGGGACCGACGGTCCCGTAGCTTATGTGATTTTATGAGGTACCAACCCGACTCGGCTTGCCGGCGGACTAGTTGAACAGATTCTTTACTACGAACCAGACGTTGGCGGGACGTTCGGCCAACCGGCGCATGTACCAAGGGAACCAGTATGTCCCGTAGGAAATGAGCACATTCACGCCCCAGCCCGCGGCGGCCAGGCGCTCCTGCTCCTTCCGCTGGATGCCGTAGAGCATCTGAAATTCAAAGCGGTCTTTCGGTACGCCGCTGGCTTTAACCAGTCCCAATGCGTGTACGATCATTGCCGGGTCATGTGTGGCAATGCCGGCAAACGTGCCGGAGGCCAGCGCGCCTTCGCCGAACAGCGTCTCCATCAGCGAAAGATATGCGTGATCCACATCGCGCTTGGCCGGAAACGCAACCTCGGCCGGTTCGTGATAGGCGCCTTTTACGAGTCGTATCGAAGGCCCGAGCGCCAGCAGTGATTCGAGATCGGTGGGAGTGCGGCGGAGATAAGCTTGCAGGCAAACACCAACGTACGGATACGTCGATCGCGCCCGGCGATACAGCTCGAGCGTTCGGTCAACGTAAGCGCTCGATTCCATGTCTATCCAGATGATGCCCGCGCCGCGGTCAGCGGCATCCAAGATGCGAGTCAGATTGCGGTAACAAAGTTCGCGATCGAGATCGAGCCCGAGTTGGGTTAGCTTGACCGAAAGCGAGCCGGGCAGGCCCTGCTCACGCATTAGGGCCAGGACTTCTACGTAATGCTCCGCAACGCCCTTGGCTTCGGCAGGCTCGTTGACGTTTTCCCCAAGCCGCGAGGGCATGGCGCGAATACCGAGCTTGCGCAATTCTTCGGCGGCTGCGAGAGCATCTTCCGCTTGCTCGCCTGGTAGGAATCGAGAGGAGGCACGCCGCACAAATCTCCAACGCGCGGCGTGCTCGCGGAGCCATTGGCTCTGCGAAGCTTGAATCAGCAGATTGCGCGCGAAACTCATGCCACGACTGCTCGCAACAATGGCCGGACGGGACTCCTTCCGGCCGCGGGCGAGTGCTTAGTCTTCGCCCTTGGCCGGCGCACTCTGCTTCGCTTTGGAGACATATTCGCGTACATCTTTCAGTAGCGCCTGAGAATCGAACACGACGCCGTCACGAATCGTGTACTTCACGCATTGCTCGTGGCTTTCTTTACGGTCCAAGCCAACGCGTGTGACGCCGGTACCCTCGAAGATTTTCATGTCGCTGAGCGGATTTTCCGAGAGCAATACCAGATCCGCCAGGTAGCCCGGCCGCACCAGTCCGAGATCGGGATTCTTCACAACCTTGGCGCCGTTTTCGGTGGCCGCGTGAATGGTTTCAAGTGGCGAGAATCCGGCCTCCTCGAGCATTTCCATTTCGCGAATCGTCCCGAATCCCCATAGCTTGAAGAGGAATCCCGTATCCGAGCCCACGGCGACCACGCCGCCGTGGTTCTTGTAGTCGTTGACGAAATCCATCCAGATGCGATACGCGCGCGCCCAATCGGCTTCCTTGTTCGAGGTCCAATCGTAGAAATAAGAGGCGTGATGCGCCGGGTTCGGACGGAAGGAGTCCATCACCACGGGCAATGTGTAGATGGCGTGCTCGGGCAAATTCTCAGCGCGAACGACGTCTCGATTCGCCTCGTAGATTTCAAACGTCGGCACCATGATGAAGCCGGTGCGGTGCATGGTGTCCAGAAGCGAGTTCATCACGTCCGTGTGCAACCGCTGCACGTTGGCCTGCAGCCACACGCGCCCGGTCTCGAGGAAGCGGTCCGGCTCGGACGAGTAGTTGTAATCGGGGGGTAGATCCTGAATGTTTTTGTTGTCAAAGGAAGATTCCGCGTAACCGTAGTGATGCTCGATGGTGGAGGCACCATCGGCAGCGATCTGGACGGCGTTCATGGGATACACGCCGTCCTGGCCGATATGCACGGCGACACCCATGCCGTTTTTGCGAGCCTCGTCGGCAATCGCTTTGAAGACGTCCGGCCACAACCCAGGCTTGCCGGTGATTTTCACGCCATCCACGCCCCATTCGTGCCATTGGTCCACAATTTGCCGCGCACCATCAGGGCTCGAGTGCTGCGCATCCACCCCGCGGTAAAAGGGATAAACGTACATGCGCGGCGCGATGATCTGGTTGGCGGCAATTTTCTTCTTTTCCTCCACCATTTGTTGCGGATCGTCATTGCCGACGTTGAAAACGCGAATCGTCGTTACTCCATGGCCAAGCAGGAGCTTATAGATGTAATCGGCGGGAACATCCTTGCTCGAATTGATGTGGATGTGCACATCCGCGAGACCGGGGGTCACGTACATGCCCTTGCCGTCGATCACGCGCTCAGCGTTGTTTTCCTGCGCGCCGCCGGCCATCGGGCCGCCCCCGCCGCGCGTGACAGCGTCGGTGTTCACGATGCGGTCGATCTTGTTTCCCTTGATGTAGATATCCACCGGTCCGTAGGCGGGCGCGCCCGAGCCGTCAATCACTGTGACGTTTCGGATGATCAGCGAACTGTACGGCCCGGTTTGCTCCGGATTTGCAGCTGCGTTTTGCTGTGCAGCATGGCTTAGCCGCACGCTCATCAGGGCCGCGCAGCCCAGCAAAGCGGTCACAGTCGCTGCCCTGACGATAAAGTTCCTTAGATACATGATCGAGTCTCCTCCAGGCGGGCCGCACACAGCGGCTTCCGATCTGACTACAAGCAAAGATTTCATTCTAACGATGATCGGGATTGAAATGAAACGCGTAGACTAGAAGGATGCGGCCGGGAAGTCCAGCGAGAATGTACCGAAATGAGCGAACCGGGGATGTGGTCCCGGACACACCAAATTTCGCTATCTATCCTTTTGCTGTAGGCTTACGTCTAAGGCTGCAGGGAACTTTGTGGATGTGTGCTGCGTACATTAGCATGGAGATATTCCAGGAGCGGGTGCGATGAGAGATTACGTCTGCGAACTGCACTTTTCGAGTGATCCTGCGGCTGTTTACAAAGCTTTGACCTCACCCGAAGGATTAGCCGGCTGGTGGACGGCGGATTGCGACGTCAGCCGGAAGGTAGGCGAGCAATCCACTTTCCGTTTTGGCGCCACTCGCAACGTCATCAAGATCACGCAATTGGTACCGGACCGCGAGGTACGTTGGGAATGCGTCGACCAGTTCCTGCCACCAGGCGACAAATTTGCGAAGAGTGACGAATGGGTGGGGACGCGCCCGGTTTTCATTCTCAACGGACGCAACGGTGGCGGCACAGAACTCTACTTTATGCACAAGGGGCTGCATCCGGGGCTTGCGTGTTATCAATCGTGTGCGGTCGGCTGGGATCATTACCTGAAAGTGAGTCTGAAACAGTACGTAGAGAAGGGCTCGGGACAGCCGTTCCGCCACAAGACCGAAGCTGCCGAAGCCCAGGCCTGATCGCAGATCGCGTCGCGCTGCCGCCGCGCTTGAACGGCTATATAATCACGCGCGCATGAACGCACCCCGCGCGCCGCTTCGTATACTTCCCCCGTGTCTTCAGGGGTTCGCGGCTGCCGTCTTACTTTTGGGCATCGCGCCATGCGCCATTCGTGGCCAAGCGCCGCAAAACCATCCGCCGAACCAAGAAATTCATCATCTACATGGAGTCGTCCGCGATCAGGAGGGCGCTCCTGTTTCAGGAGCCACCGTCACCATCGATTGCGCGCAGCTTCACACGCGCCTGCTTACGCCCGATGACGGAGCTTTCGCCTTTGAGGCTGCCGCAAACTGCGCAGGCAAAATTAACGTCACCGCGGCAGGGTTTGCCGAAGCCCGCGCGAATTTCACGGCTACGGATGCAGGCACCGGTCCGGGCCTCGAAATCACGCTGAATCCTGCGCCGCTTTACCAAAGCGTCGCCGTCACCGCCACGCGCGCGTCCCTCTCGGGAAGCAATGCGGAAGCCGCCACCTCGGATGTAACCGCGCTCGACTTGCAAAACTGGGCGGGCGAATCCGTGGATGATAAATTGCGGCAAGTCCCCGGTTTTTCGCTTTACCGGCGTTCCGGCAGCGAGACGGCCAACCCCACCACGCAAGGAATCTCGCTGCGCGGTCTGGGCGCAAACGGCGCGAGCCGCGCGCTAGTGCTCGCGGATGGCATTCCGCTGAACGATCCATTTGGCGGCTGGGTATTCTGGGACCAGGTGCCGGAGCAGGAGATCGATCGCATCGAGGTCGTCGAGGGCGGCATGTCGGATTTGTACGGAAGTACCGCGCTCGGTGGCGTGGTGCAGATTGAGACGAAACCGCCCTTGGATACCAACCTCTCGCTCGAAAGCTCTCTGGGCAATGAATTGACCGCGTTCAGCTCCGCGCACGCGACGCTGCGCTCCGATCTGTGGGCCATTTCAATCAATGGCGAGGGCTTCCGTACGGACGGTTATATTCCTGTGCCGGCGTCGCTGCGTGGATCCGTGGATTCTGATGCGGCGGCGAAGCACGCGGCAGGAGACGTGCGCATCGAGCGAACGTTTGCGGAAAGTCTGCGCGTATTTCTGCAAGGGTCATTGCTCGGTGAAAACCGGTTGAACGGTACGAATCTGCAAGTGAACAACAATACGATCCGCCAGTTAGCGGCCGGCGCGGATTGGGATGCCAAGAGCAACGGACTTTTCACGTTTCGCGTGTTTGGTGGGACGGAAAACTATCATCAGACGTTTAGCTCCGTCGCGCTCAGTCGCGATGCAGAGACGCTTACGTCCAACCAGAATGTGCCCATCTATCATGTGGGATTTAGTGCGCAATGGACGCGTACTTTTGCGCAGCGCCACACGCTTGTGATTGGCGCCGACGGACGAGATATCACGGGGGAATCGGACGAGCTGCGCTTCACGGCCGGCTTGCCAACTTCAACATTTGATAACGGCGGGCATCAGCACGAAGCGGGCGTATTCATCGAGGACGTGTTTGCGATCAGCCGCAAGTGGCCGGGCGAGAAGATTTCTGGAGCAATGTAGACGGCAGCTCGATTACCACGCCCGTGGGCACAGGCATCGGCGTGATCACCCCAAATTCGACGCTCTATCCCAATCGCAGCGAAAACTCCTTCAGCCCCCGCGCAGCCATCTCGTATCGGCCAACGCAGCGAATTGTGCTGCACGCCTCGGCGTACCGTGCGTTTCGCGCGCCAACGCTCAACGAACTGTATCGGCCTTTCCGGGTAGGCAATGTGCTGACCGAGGCAAATGCGAGCCTCACCGCTGAGCATTTCACCGGCGGCGAAATCGGCGTGGACGCAAGGGTGTGGAGCGATCGCTTGCGAATTCGCGGCGCGTTCTTCGATGGCTTTATTGACAATCCCGCGGCCAACGTGACGCTTTCAAGCACACCGGCTTTGATCACGCGCGAACGCGAGAATCTCGGCAGAACGCGTTCGACCGGCTTTGAGCTACACGCCGAGATACGTTTGACGGACACGATGTTTTTCTCCGCAGGCTATCAGTACGTGAATGCTGGCGTCACAAGCTTTCCTTTGGAACCCGCGCTTGTGGGCCTGCGCGTTCCGCTGGTGCCACGGCACGACCTTACCGCGCAATGGAGCTACTCGCACCATGCTTACTCGTTTGCCGTGCAAGGCCGCGCGGAAAGCGAAGAATTCGACGACGATTTGAACCAATTCCGCTTGGGGCCGTATTTTGTGTTGAGTGCATCCGCGTCGCGCTCGTTTGGAGACAGGCTCGAAGTGTTCGTGGCCGGCGATAACCTACTCAATCGCCGCTACGCCGTGGCCGAGACGCCAACGCCGATGCTGGCTTCCCCGATACTTGTGCGAGGTGGGTTTCGGTTACAGCTTGCGCGGATGAAACACTGAGGGTCGATTGCAGACGCAAGGATTGACGGAACCCGCGCGAAATTCTCGAATGAAACGCCAACAGCTATTTTTCGCCAACCGGCTGGGGAATTTTCTTAGTTCCATCCAGCTCGGCGGCGGTATCCAGAATGTTTCGCTTGGCGAAATGGTCGAAGATTCCCCACTGGCCATATTTCGCCTTTAGCTCCGGCAATACCACATCTACCAGGGCGTCGCCCGATTTTCCCGCCGTGCGCGCCTGTATGATCAGCTCTCGCAGGTTCGTGATGTATCCTCGGAAGTCCCGGACATCCTGCGCCGTGCCAACTTCGCCGTGGCCCGGCACGAAGGCCGATGATCCGAGTTCACCCGTGAGCGAGTTCAAGGTTTCCAGCATGGGCGCGGTACTGGCATCGATCAGGTTCGGCAACATGTGATTCCAGAACAAGTCGCCCGTGAAAACAACTTGGGCGTCGGGCACGAATACCACCGAATCTCCCCCGGTGTGGCCGGGAAAAACGCGCACTTCAACGCGGCGTGAACCGAGATACAGATCGATTCCCTTTTCGTAAACCACTTCTGGCGCAAAGAGCTCCGCGACCATCGTCCTCTGTGCCGGTGTGATCGCCGCGCCAAAGAACTTGGGGTTTTCCGAGTGAATCCAGTCGCGCACGTTGGCCTGCGCGAAAATAGCCGCGCCGGCGGCGGCGAAGACGCCATTGCCGGCCACGTGGTCGAGGTGATAGTGGGTGTTGACGACAAACTTGACCGGGAGCTGCGTTTGCTTGCGAATGGCATCGAGCAGTTGCCGGGCGGCTGCCACCGTTTGAAACGTGTCCACCACCGCGACGCCATCATCGCCAATAATGAATCCGGAATTGCCGCCGGCGCCGCTGCCGGCATTGGGAATCGCCGCGAATACATTGTGTCCCAGCGGTTTCAGCGTAAACAACGCAGCGCCAGAATCGGCCGTTTGCTGCGCGACGGCCGGACCCGTGACAACCGCCGCAGCCACGAGCAGCGCACCGGCAATCGCCGTAACCACACATCCAAGCCGCAGAGTGTTCGACAAGTCTGTCTCCTTCACGCGGTCGTTATTCGGATTTTCGCAATTTCTCGCTGGCTCGGTCCGCCAGCCATTTGGAAATTCCTTCGACTGGCAAATCGGGCCGCAGCAACGTCTGCGGCTGACCATCGGCGGCGAGAATCGCTTCAGCCGCAAGATATCCACCGCGGACGGCTCCCTCCATCGTTGCCGGCCAGCCCGTCGCCGTCCAGTCTCCCGCCAGGAACAACCCATCGAGTGGTGACCGTGCCTCCGGACGCCAACGGTCACAGCCGGGCTCGGGTGAAAATGTCGCGGCGACTTCTTTCACGACCGTGGATTTTAGCAACTGAGCGGTACGCGCCGCTGGGAGCACGCCGCGAACTTCTTTCAGGCACAAGTCCACAATTTCCTGCCGCGTGCTTTCCACTAAGTCGTAAGAAGCGCTAATCACCAATTGCAGGTATTGTCCGGTTGCTGGTGCGCCTTCGGGCGCGCCGTTGCGCCCACCATAAAGCAAAGTCTTGTTAAAAATCCACTGCGTCTTCGCGTCGACCAACGCGAGGAAAGGCTCGGTCATCACCTCACGGTCGAACCAGAAGTGCACGCCGGTGATGGGCGAGCTGCGAAGGTTGGCCAAGTTTGAGAATGCCGGCATGCGCGCAACCGCTTCCCCTGGCAGCAGGTCGAGCAGGATATCGTGCGGCACGGCCGCAATATAATAGTCCGCCTGCAAAGCGTCGCCCGATTCAACCGCGACGCCCACGACGGCGTTCGCCACCACCTGAAGCTCTCGCGCCGGTGTGCGCAGACGCACGATGCCGCCACCATCTTCGAGCGCGACGCGGCAACCGTCATACAGATCGGCCAGCGGAACGGAGGGGATGCCCACGCGATAGCCTGCGCGATTGGCAAGAAAGGCTTTCCAGAAAACGTCAACGCCATATTGCGCGTCGATGCGGTCCAGCTGCTCGTCGAGCGCGCTGACGAGCACCACTCCCCAAAAACGCGCAATGGCCGCTTCCGTCTGCCCGTGACGCCGCAACCAATCGAGCATGTTCGGACGCACGCTCGATTCCTGCAGGTCCGGCGGCCGGCCTGCGCTCCGTGCGATCAGCATCATCAGCCGCCCGATGGCGCGTTTATCGGTCCATTTGAGCAAGCGGAACTTGGCGAAGGAAGGCGCGAAATGCAACGGGACGGGCAGACTGGAGGCCCGGATCGTGCCGCGGCGTCCATCGGATTCGGCAAAAATCAGTTCATCGTAATAGCGGATCTTATCGGCAGCGCCGGCCCGCCTGTAAAAATCCTCGAGATTGGTGCAGCAACCGAGCGTGACATGCTGGCAATTATCGATGTGTTCGCCCGAAGGAAGTACGTAGGAGGTGGCGCGCCCACCCAGAAACGGGCGCTTCTCAATGAGCGTGACGCGATATCCCGCGCTAGCCAGCGCGGCGCCCGACGAGAGTCCCGCCAGGCCGCCGCCGATCACGATCACGCTTTTCGAGGACATTCGCCTCCGACCACGCTCCCAGTTGCGCGCGAGCAAGGATGCCAAGTTTTTCGGCGGTGCTCAAGCGGACCCGCGACGAGAAAACATCATAACCGCGTGCTTCGATCCGCGCGAGCAAACTGCTGTAGGTTCTCGTTAAGCCCCAAAGCGCGGCGCGGCTATCCCGATCCATCAATCCGATCAGCGCGGCGCCCTCCTGATAGAAGCCCCAGGCGCGGTCGGCTTCAAACGCCACCAGTTCCGCCAAGCGCGGCGTGAGCGGGCCGGACAACTCTTTTTCGGTAACGCCGAATTGTTCGAGGTCCTGCTGCGGCAGGTAGATGCGGCCAATGCGCAGATCTTCGGGCAAATCGCGCAGGATGTTCGTTAACTGAAAGGCGATGCCGAGACGCTCGGCGAGATCGGGAGCGGCTGGATCGCGAAAACCGAACACATGGATGCACGTGAGTCCCACGGTGCCGGCGACGCGATAGCAATACTCCCACAGGCGGTCAAACGTGGGATAAGAGGCCACGATCAGGTCCATCTCCGCGCCGGAGATCAGATCGTGGAAATATCGCGCGGGAATGCCAAAGCGCGTACAAGTATCTGCAAAGGCCGGCAGGATCGGATGCGCGGAGACGTCGCCGGCATAGGCTGCATCGATCCAGGAACGCCAGCGGGCCAGCCCGCGACTTTTCTCGGACACGCTGCCGGCGGCATTGCCGGCGGCAGAGGAACCGCGCGAATCGTCGCTCACATCATCCACCAAGCGCATAAAAGCGTAGAGCGCGCAGAGGGCACGGCGTTTCGCTTCCGGCAGCAAGAAGAATGCGTAATAGAAGTTGCTCGCGGAATTCTTGGCGATGCGGCGGCATTCTTCGTAGGAGGCGTCCACCAGATGAGATTGCTCGGAAGGCTTCGTTTGCCGTGCAAGCACAGCGGTTTCTTCCGAGGCTAACGCCGCTCGCGGCGAATTGGACGTTGCTTCTCGTGGTGTCGCGCCGTTCGCCTCCGCTGGAGGCCGCGATGAAAGCATGCGGCCGAGTAACGCGCGCCCTAGCAGCATCGCTTGTGCGCCCCGGCCGATGCTGGGCCGCTGCGAGAGCGTGTTATAGCCCATCGCTTCGATGGCATTGAGCACGGCGATCCCGCCCCGGCCGAACATTTCGATATCCACCCGCAGTTCGTTCGATACGCGGCCGGCCAGCGGTGCGCCCTCGGCAAACAGAGCGCGGGTCCGCGCAACCAACTCACGCATCAGCCCGGCGTAACGTTCGCTGAAACGGCGCTCCTCGATATCGGCAAATTCGAGGCCGTGCGCGCGCAGCAGGTCCAACGGAATATAGATGCGGCCTTTTTCCAGGTCGCGAGAAACGTCCTGCCAGAAATTTGCGAGCTGCAACGCGGTACAGGTGGCGTCCGAGAGTTCCTGACGCTCGGCATCGCGATAGCCACAGAGATAGAGCACCAGACGGCCCACGGGGTTTGCGGAATAGCGGCAATATCCGAGCACGCTTTCCCAATCGGCGTAACGATGCACCACCTGATCCTGGCGAAACGCAGTCAGGAGATCGGCAAAGGGCTCCATGGGAATTTCAAATTTGCGAATGGTGGCCGCGAGCGCCACAAACACAGAATGCGAGGGATGGCCGGCATAGCATTGGCGCAACTCGTCTTCCCACCAGGCCAGCAACTCGAGAGCGCGCGCCGTATCCGGCACTTCGTCGCCCAGATCGTCGGCCCAACGGCAATACGCGTAGAGATTGTAAAAGTGCTGGTGCAGACGGCGCGGCAGCAGCCACGAGACCACGTTGAAATTCTCGTAGTGCGAAGTCGCCAGACGGCGCGTGTAAGCTTCGGCCTCCGCGACCGGGCATTCCGCCGGCGGGACGTTCCGTGCGATTTCGAGTTCGGAAGGAGCGAGCATGGCGAAGTGTAGGGCGCGGCGAATGCTCCAGTGCCGCTCGGCTACGGGATCACCGCGGTCTTCAATTCTCCCTTGCGGCTCTTCATGCGCTCGAAGACGGTCGGAAGCTCCTCCAGCCGGCTTCGGCCCGTGATGAAATCGGCGGCGCGGATTTCACCGCGTTCGACGGTGGCCAGCGCTTCACGAATGAAATGCGGTGTATGGTGAAATGTGGACATCAAAGTGATTTCGGAATAGTGCACTCCCGCAGGCTCGACTTCCACGAGCGCATCGGCCCGGCAGCCGGCAAACCAATTCACCGTGCCGCCTTTGCGGACCATCTTGAGCGCCCAAGCGCACGCTTCCGCAACTCCCGCCGCTTCAACCACGCCGTCCGCGCCGCGGCCGCCCTCGGTGAGGTCGCGCACAGCGGTCACCGGATCAACCACCTGCGTCACATCGAGTGTCGCGCTGGCTCCCAGGCGCTTCGCGTTCTGCAATTGCACTTCGCGTTTTCCTAGCGCGATCACGCGCACACCCTGCACCGCCAGCATCTTCACAAACGTAAGCCCAATCGGACCGCAACCGATCAGCACGGCCGTATCTCCCGGCCGCAGACTCATCTCATGGATTCCCCGCAGCACGCATGCGAGCGGTTCGATCAGCGCCGCATCCAGATAATCCACATGATCCGGAATCTTCAGCATATTGTGCCGCACGATGCGGCCTGGGATGCGAATGTATTCCGCGTAAGCGCCGTTATTGAACACAATGTCCTCGCAAAGGTTCGGCTGCCCTTTGCGGCAAAAAAAACAGGCCATGCACGGCGCAGAGTTTGCGGGCACCACGCGGTCGCCGACCTTAAATCCCCTTACCGCGGCGCCCGCGGCAGCGATTTCTCCGGCGAGTTCGTGGCCGAAGACGGCGGGCGGCGTGAGCATCCGCGCGTGATAGCCGCGCCGCCAAACCTTCAGATCGGTGCCATCCGTCAGTGCCACCTTCACGCGAACGAGCACTTCGTCAGCGGCAATCTGCGGGATCGCGATCTCTTCGATCTTGAGATCTTCGCTGCCATAGAGCACCGCAGCCGTCATCCGGCCATTGGCGATTTGTTGCGCCACGTTCATGAAGGCAAGATTATCACTTTCAAAGAGTCTCGGGTCGGCCGCGCCGCCAGCTCCAATCCCCGCGAAAAATCCTCCAATGGAAAACGGTGCGTGATCAATTGCCTCACCGGGAGCTTTCGCGAGAAGACGAGCTGCGCCGATTCTTCCTGCAGATCCACGTCCGCGCTGTAACTGCCGAGAATTTCCTTTTCGTCGATGCCAACCGCAGCCGACGGAAATTCGAGCTTTAGCTGGGGATCGTTGTGCGCGAAAAGCAGCACGCGTCCACAGGGCCGCGCCGCGGCCAAGGCCTCGACGACCAATGCGGGAAACGGTACAGCGACCAGCACAGCGTCCGCGCCGCGGCCGCCGGTGCGCGCGCGCATTTCCTCCACCACGTTGACCGCCGCCGGATCGAATGCTTCGCGCGCGCCCAGCGAAAGCGATTTCGCGCGGCGCTCCGGCATCGGGTCGCTTGCGTACACGTTTGCGCCCTCGAGCTTTGCCAACATCATCAGCAGCAACCCCACGGGTCCCTGCCCGATCACCAGTACGTTTTCACCGGGAGCTACACGCGCGCGCCGCACGGCCTTCAAGACTGTATTCACCGGCTCGATGAAGGTGGCCTCTTCGAAGCTCACGTCATCGGGGATCGCGACCATGCCACGCTCCGCGATCCACGGCATCGCGCGGACGTATTGCGCGAAGCCGCCGCCATTCGGATCGAAGCCGGCGGTGAGGCCGGTTTTCTTATAACCAGGACACTGCGCGTAAAGCTTGCGCTCGCAATAGAAGCAGTTCCCGCACGGAATATGATGAAAGCTGACGGCACGGTCGCCCGGCTTCCAACGTGTTACGCCTTTGCCGACCGCGGCCACGGTGCCCGCCACTTCATGCCCCAGGATTTGCGGAGGCCGCACAAAACCGTGATGAATCTTTTTGATGTCCGTGCCGCAGATACCGCAGGCCGCCACGCGTAGCAACACCTCGCCATCCGAGATTTGCGGCACCGGCACGTCTTCCACAATCACCGCGCCGTGGCCGCGATAAACGGCGGCGCGCATATTTGCCGGGATCGGATCGGCGGTGCGCTGCGTATGCAGCGTCGCTTCCACATGGCTCATCTGGCAGCGATCTCCTGTGGCATCTTGCCGGCAAAAACGCGCGCCAGACCTTGAGCGTAGCGATCGAGAAAAATCGCCAGAGCCTCGGCTGCGGCGTGGCTCTGCCGTCCAAAGCGCACCAGACCCGGCAGGGCGCTCGGGTGCAAGGCGAGCTCGCCTAACACGCGGAGCAGGCTGACCTCGCCATCGTGCGTCACCACACGATTAAAATCGAGCGGCAAATCTTCGGAGGAGCAATCGCTGATGGCGCGAACACAGGCTACACGAACGCCAAGCGCGGCGGCCTGCAGGAGCACTTCGGCGCTTTCCATATCCACGATATCGCCGCTCTCGCCCAGTTCCTGTTTGTCGGCAGCTCTCAAGACCACGCGATCCACGGTCAACAACGTTGGTACCGTTTCCGCGCCACAACTCCTGGCCAAATCCAATAATTCCGAATCGCAAGCGATCTTCTGATTGTGCGATATGGACGCCACCGCGCGCGGCGCGATGATTTCACCCACGCAATAGGAATCCCGCAGCGCGCCCGCAAGCCCGCTCGAGATGCAAACGTCGATCGGTCCGCTCCAAATGTTTCTGGCGATATCGAGCCACGGTTTCTTCGCGCCCACGCCCGTGAAGACCACCAGCACCTCCACTTCCCCGAAATTACAGCGGAAGGAATCCGGCTGCTCGAGCCGCGCAAAGGGACGCAATTTTCGCCAAGGCGCGAATTCGGAGTCCACCGCGAATGTGATGAGCGCTTTCATGGCCGGGGATGGGCAATCTCAGTTGGTTACGCAGCCTGCGCGGGCGATAGCCGCTGCGCCCGGCGCGCTTTCACGTATCCGTGCTCTTCGTACCATTGTACGGCACGCTCGAGCGCCGCGGCCACGGGCGAAGGCGCAAAGCCGAGCTCTCGCCTCGCGCGCGAACAATCCACAAACATCATATGCTGCGCGATCTTCACGCCTTCCACCGGAATTTGCGGTTCGCGGCCGCGCAGCCGCGAAAAAAACGTATCCGCATAGGCGGCCAGCAATGCCAAGCCGTGAGGAATCTTCCACCGCGGCGCAGGACGCCCGGTAATGCGCGCCAGAATATCGAGCAGTTGTTTCAGCGTGAGATTTTCCGCGCCGATCAGATAGCGCTCGCCAACGCGCCCCGTTTCCGCAACCAGCAGGTGCCCGGCGGCAGCATCTTCCACGGCGACGAAGTTCAGCCCCGTCTCCACATATCCGGGCATTTTGCCATTCAGAAAATCGAGAATGATTTTGCCTGTAGGCGTCGGCTTCCAATCGCCAGGACCGACGGGCGTGGTCGGCATCACCACCACCGCGGGAAAACCGCCTTTCGCGGCGTCCAAGACCTCTTTTTCGGCGAGCCACTTCGAGCGCTTGTAGTGCCCCACCATTTCATCGAGCGAGGACTGAGTTTTTTCGGTAGGCAATTCGGGCCGGTCCACGGCCACCGTCGCTACGGTGCTGGTGTAGATGAATCGCTCGACGCCCGCACGCTGCGCCGCTTCCACAAGATTTCGCGTGCCGGTAACGTTGGATTCGTAGATTTCCTGTGGATCGGGAGCCCAGAGCCGGTAGTCCGCCGCCACGTGGAAGACCCGCGCTACGCCGGAGACCGCGCGATCGAGGGAGGCCGCATCGCGCAGGTCGCCTTCGACAATTTCCGCGCCGCTGCCTTCGAGCGCCCGCCGGTCATTGCGAGGACGGGCCAGCACCCGCACGCGTTCACCGCGCGCGAGCAACTGCCGCGCAACGTGGCTTCCGAGAAAGCCCGTTGCGCCCGTGACCAGCGAGGTCACGGAACCCTCAGCGTCCGATCCTGAGAACCGATTTCGCTTGCCGGAATGAAGTTGCTGGATGGCCGGCTGGATGGCTGGCTCGCTGAGCCGGCGCCGGTGCCCCCGCTGGTGGGAGCGTTACGCCCGACGCCATTCTTGTCAATAAAACGGTGGCCGCCCATCTTGCCGCTCATCTGCCACTTGAACATCTTCCAGGTGTCGCCCAGCTTGGGATGCGCGCCGAGCACCGGGGTGGTCTCGAAGCCCACGTGCACCATGCAATCTGCGCAGCGCGGATCGTTTCCAGGACCGTAATTTTCCCAGTTCGTCTTTTCGATCAGGTCCTTGTACGTTTCGTGATGTCCGTCCGTGATCAAATAGCAGGGCGCTTTCCAGCCGCGCGGGTTGTAGGTGGGTGTGCCCCAGGCGGTGCAATCGAGTTCGCGTTCGCCGCGGAGAAAATCCAGATAAATGGGCGAAACCATGAGGTTGTACTTGCCGAGCAATTCGGTGGCCGCGCGAAACTTGTCGCGAATATCCTCGCGCGACATAAAGATTTCCTTGGTCATCACCGCCGAATAGTTGTACGCGGGCGACATCATGTAGCCGTCCACGCCGAGCTCGTCGCAATAGGCGAAAAGGTCCGCGATCTCGTTGAGGTCCGTCTCTTTGTAGATCGTGGTGTTCGAGCAAACCAGAAAGCCCGCGGCCTTCGCCGCCTTGATACCGTCAATCGCGTCACGGAATACGCCGTCACGCTCGACGCACATATCGTGCGTGCGCTCCAGGCCGTCGAGGTGCACGTTCCAGAAGAAGCTCGAGGTTGGCTTGAACTCGTGCAGGCGCTTGCGAATGAACATGCCGTTGGTGCAAAGGATGATGTGGCGGCCGCGATCGAGAATTTCCTTGGTGAGCCGGCCGATCTCGGGATAAATCATCGGCTCGCCGCCGCAGATCGAAACCACCGGAGCGCCGCAGTCATCGAGCGCCGCAATACACTGCTCGACGGTTAGCATCTCGTTGATCGTGGACTTGTACTCGCGGATTCGTCCACAACCCGTGCACGTCAAATTGCAGGCGTGCAACGGCTCGAGCATCATCACCATCGGGAATTTCTCGGTGCGCTGTATCTTCTTGGTCGCCACATAGCGCGCCAAATTCGCCGTCATCTTCAATGGATATCGCATTCAGCCCCCAGATTCAGTTTGTGCGGTGCCGGAATTCGGCAGGATTAAACTCCACCGCATGATATTCGCCCCGTTCCTCCGTGAGGTTACGGTAGCGCGCTAGCGCGTAAAGCGGGAAATAGTTCCGGTACAAGTGATATTTCAGATAGAACACACGCGGAAAGCCCGTGCCCGTGAAATGGGCTTCGTCCCAGGAACCGTCCGGCTTTTGCTGGCCCAACAGGAAATCCGTGGCGCGGTTCACGCTCGCACTGCCGGATTGGCCCGCGGCCATTAACCCGATCAAGCCCCAAGCCGTCTGCGACGCGGTGCTATCACCTTTGGCCTTGTAAGCATCGTCGTGATAGGAAGCGATCGATTCGCCATAACCGCCATCGGGATTCTGCACTTCGCGCAGCCAGGTGGCAGCACGTTGCGCGTAATCCTGCGCCGCCAAGCCCACGGTTTCGAGCGCGCGCAATACGCCACCGGTGCCGTAGACGTAGTTTGATCCCCAGCGCCCAAACCAGGAACCGTCCGAAGCTTGGTCGCGCCGCAGGAATTCCTCGGCACGCTGGATCGCCGGATGATCCGACTTCCACCCATATCGCCCGAGACATTCCACCACGCGCGCGGTCACATCGGCGGTGGCCGGGTCAATCATGGCGTTGTGATCGGCAAATGGAATCTTGGTGAGGATGGCCTTGTCGTTATCGCGATCAAACGCGCCCCAGCCGCCGTCATGGTTCTGCATGCTCAGCAACCACGCCACGCCTTTGCGCACGGCCTGATTCATGCGCTCGCGGTCGGGATAGTCCACACGCTGGAGCGCCATCAAGACAAAGGCGGTGTCGTCCACATCCGGATACCAGTCGTTGCGGAACTCGAAAGCCCAGCCGCCCGGCGCGGCGTCTTTGTTTTTCACTTGCCAATCGCCGGGGCCGGAAATCTGATTGTCCAGCAGCCACGTGGCCGCTTTCACGAGCGCGGGATGGTTCGCCGGAACGGCGGCTTCCTCGAGCGCCACCATCGCGATGCATGTATCCCACACCGGTGAAACGCACGGCTGCATGCGAATCGTTTCGCCGTCTTCAATCTCAAATTTCGCCAACTCGGCAATTTCGCGAGCGGTGATCGGATCGTCCGCGGAATGGCCCATGGCCACCAGCGCAAAAATCGCGTTCATCATCGCCGGATAAATCGCGGCCAAGCCCTCGCTCCGGTCCAGATGCTGCAGCATCCACTGCTGCGCCTGCGCGACCGCCCTTCCACGCAGCGGCTTCCAGGGCAAACGGTCGTAAATCTTGTAAGCCCGGTCGATCGCCAGGAAGAGATTTCGCCAGGTAAAGAGCCGCGAATCCCAATCGAACGACGTCGCTGGCCGGCCCGGCGTCCGGAACAGCTCATCCACCTTCACATCCACAGGAAGCTTCCACTGCGGCTTCAGCGCGTAAAGAATCGCCAGCGGAATCACGATGCCGCGCGTCCACGACGACATTTCGTAAATATTCATGTAGAACCAAGTCGGCAGCAGCAGCAATTCCGGCGGCACAGCGGGCACCATGTCCCAGCCAACCACACCCACGAGCGCAAGATAGAATCGCGAATAGGAATTGGTGGCCTCGAGACCGCCCAATTCACGTACGCGCTCGCAAGCCAGCCGCATGTGCGGCGCATCGGTCGAATCGCCCGCCAACTTCAGCGCGAAATAGGCTTTCACTGTGGCATTCAGCTCGCTCGGACCGCCGAAATAGATATTCCAGCCGCCGTCCGGGAGCTGGCGGCAACGCACGTAATTCGCCAGCTTGGCGATACGCGCGGGCTCCGCTTTACCCAAAATATTCAGATAGTAGATGTAATCGGATTCAAGCGTTGTGTC
The DNA here is from genome assembly GCA_963703805.1 of uncultured Acidobacteriota bacterium. Taxonomy (GTDB): domain Bacteria; phylum Acidobacteriota; class Terriglobia; order Acidiferrales; family UBA7541; genus DASTCZ01. The sequence goes on from CAVPFO010000005.1 coordinate 560,899, forward strand.
CGCTTCCAGCTCGCCCAGCCAATATCCCTCCTGAGCCTGCAAAGAAAGCAAGTGCTGCGCGCCGCGTTCGATGGCCTGCGCGAGGCGATCTTCCAGGGCCACGGCGGACGGGATGCGCGCCGGCTGAGGACGGAAATCCCCCGGATGAGTCTGCCCGATTCTTGAAGTACCAGTCGCCATTAGCGTTCAGCGTGTTTGGATGCGCCGCGTACCCATAAGGCCGCATCGCGGAGAAAAAGGCTCGCTACCCCTAAAGCACACAAGTCCAAGCACATACACCCGTCGGGCACAACGCGCTGGCAGTGGTTCCCCCCGGAGCAATGGGCCTGGACGCCCAACTACTTCATTATCTACAGCTTTTTGATATGGGTCAACTTTTAAGGCATGCTCGTGCCGACTAAGTTACGCGAATCGCGGCGAAGATTGAGGCCGCATATATTCGCCGCTGCCGAGCCGAAAGGTGTTAAGGCGCGCCGCTACGCGCGAATTCCAAGGGCGGACGTAGGCGGCCCCGGGTCGCGGGGGTCCTTCGTCGCAGCAAAGCCACTCCTCAGGATGACTACGAAAGACGACCCCGAGACGCCACCGCCGCGCCAGTCGCCGCTACCCCGGCTGCTAATTCCTTTGCGTCAATTGCACCCAAAGATCGCACCAGCGCGGATTGTTCTTTGCGATAAGGGCCAGCTTTTTCGAGCGGAGCCATCCTTTGATTTCCTTTTCGCGGATTATGGCGGCTCGCGCAGTGGAGAACTGCTCGTGGTACACGAGGCGGGTGGTGTTGTAGTCGTCGGTGAAGCCGGGCACGGCGTGCGTACGGTGTTCCTGAACACGGCGAACCAGGTTGTTGGTCATGCCGGTGTAGAGGGTCCGCGAATCACTGGCAACGATGTAAACGAAATAGATGCGCTGAGGCATGGCGTTGATTTGCGGTGTCGCCTCTCGCTTCTGCCGTCGCTTCCCGGCTCTCTGGTTGCTTCGCGGCGTCGCTTCGCGCTGCCGCTTCTAGGTTCTGCCGTTGCTTCTCGTTGTCGCTTCGCGGTGCCGCTTCTCGCTTCTGCCGTTGCTTCTCGTCGTCATCCTGAGCGAAGCGAAGGACCCCCGCAACTCGATGCTGCGGATTAGCAGAACTGCAGTTCGCGCGTAGCGCCTCAGTCGCTAGTGCCGGGGCGCGCGCGGCGGCGGGGCGTGGCCGATTACGTGGATATGCTCGTGCGTCATGCGCACGCGACACCTCAAGGGATCGGGGCCGACGCGGCAAGTGTTTTCGCGAAGTTGAATCCAAGCCACTTCTTCGTTTCCCTCGATCATCCGCGCCGTGGCATTCGTGGCATGGTTGGTTTGATCCAGATAATAGGCGGCGTTCATGTCTATATCGGCGGCGTCCGCGTTCATCTGCTCGCAATCTGCTTGCGACGGCGCGCCGGCCGCCGGGGCGCAGTAATCTTCGCTGTGCTCGAGCAAGATCTTTTTGTTCGAGCCGGTGATGAAGTAACGCGTGGTAACCGGCGGAATACTTGAGTCTGCCGACCATTGGCTCAGGTCCTGGGCAAAAGCAGCGGGCAACTGGCGCAACTGCATGGCGTCTTCGTCCTTCACCTGCCGGGAAAAAACCGTCACCGAAGGCGTGGGTTCGCCATTGGTAGGGTGAAAGTAAAATCCGCCCAGCCCGATGCCCTCTTGCAGGTCAATCCACATGAATCCGCGGCCCCTCAGGTACGGCCCGGTTGCCCCGGACACCACCAAATAGCGGCCATCGTGAATCTGTACTGGAAAAGAGGAACCCTGCATCACTTTTTCGACGGCGTCGGAAAGCGGCATGTCGATGCCGTAGTGAAACATCGTGTCCGGGATTACGCTGTGCAGCAGCTTCTTGTATTTCCCGTCCCTCACCAGATCGTTCGCCGGTCGTCCCGCAAAGCTATTGAGAAATGCAAGTTGGTCGGCCGCGATTTGTTTTTGAAACACGACCGGGCTCGGAGGCAGAGGAGGCGGTGGTGTATCTTGCATCGCGCGCGCGGCCGCTCTCGCTAGCATTTTTTCCCCGGCAATTCCAAATAACGCGCTAAAGATCACCAGAGATATGGCCGGAACTCGAGGCGTGATTTTCCACGTAGACGCGGGGCCGGACGTGCCGGAAACTGCTCTTCTATATCGCATAGTAAACCTCGCCTGGGATGTCGAAGTTACGCTATCGAGTTCAGCATCGCGCATCCTACGCCTCGCAAAGTTTGCGCACAACTGCTAATTGCGCTTCCATCGGAGCGGCGTTTGCCCTATTCTTTTCCACTGTGTCTACGTGCAGCTGTTTGTGTAGCCCGCCCCGTTTCGCTTGCCCTGAGGAACGAAGGGAGGGGCGGGGACCTTTAACACCCACATTGCACCCCGCCGGCTGTGCCCAACGCGTTTCATCCTGAGGAGCACGCACACCCAATGCGTTGTCATCCTGAGGAGCCCGCCAGAATTTGGCGGGCGACGAAGGATCCGTGTGACCGCATCGCCAAGGCGTTCCCTCGCAGCGCTCTCCGGCGAATTCCTCACACAGATTCTTCGCTGCGCTCAGAATGACACCACCGTGGGTGGCAGTGTCTGTTTAGCGCAGGTCGGGCGACGTTTCGCGCGTGCCGCGCGAAACGGCTTCTCGCACGCCCTGCGGTTTTCCGGGACGCCCCGTCGCTCAATAGGCCGCCGGACGTGTTGCCGTGGAAATGCCCCGCCCCTCCCCTTCGTTCCTCAGGGCAAGCGAAACGGGGCGGGCTACACAACCGACCTGCAGCACGCGGCCAGCAGGCGCAGCAGCTTGGCGTCGGGCGAAATCGTGGCGTCCTTGGCAATACGCGCGGAGACGCGGGCATAGAAATTGCGCGGGCGCGCGGGGCAACAGCATTGGCGGGCATAAGAATTCCCCGGCTGTAGGTTGGAAAAGACCCTGAAAACACGAAACCCGGGCAGGCAGCCCGGGGGGTAGTTAACTAGATACTACTTGCGGCACAGGTTAGAATTGTAGTACTCGTATTCTATCCGATGGGCGCGTGGTGTAACTGGCAGCACAGGTTCCTGTCAAGAATCCAGGAGCGGGTTCGAATCCCGTCGCGTCCAGTCCGGTCGGCCGTATCATGAGCTGGGGTCAAAGACAGGATGGCCCCTATCTCCTCAAACTTCTGCGCTTGACAGTAGCTCCGTTCCTAGGTTGTAATTGTATTGACAGGAACCTGTGAGTAGGCCAGTCCTACCCACGCAAATGGATTCGAGGGCGATTCGACAAGAGTCGCCCTTTTTTTGTGCGCCGTTTCCTACGACAAGCGCGCAGCCGTGGCGGGCGGAATTTCGATTTGTGGTGGAATAGGCGAAAACACAGCGGAGATCGCAGATCGCCCGGGCCTAAGACACTTCTTCTCCGCTAAAGAGTATAACACACAAGTTAACCGTCTGGGTAATTGAATAGCGGTGGTCGTGTCTCAGGTGATTTCTTTCGATTCCGGACGAGCCAAACGACCGCACCGACCCAGACGGCGCCGCTGACAACACCGGCAGCAAGCCAGCCGTAAATACGTGGCATCCAAACGCTATTGGATTCAGGTTGCGCTGCCGACATCCAGACAAAAAAGAATAGCCAATATCCACTGTCCAATCCAATCAGCGTTGATACCAGAAGGACCGTTGTCCAGAGGATTTTGCGCTTCTTTGCGGTCGTCATTCGATAACTCCAAAAGCCCAACCATGAATGGAGCGCCCCTTGGCTACGGCTGCTCCGATGGCCTGACGCTTCCCGCCCCGGCGACACCTGCCGCCGCTTCCAGCGCTTTCAGCCGCGCGGCCAGCTCTGGCAGGCGGTCGTGCCAGAACTGTACCTCCTTATATTTCGCCAGCGGCTTTGCGGGAATGCCCCACACCGGGACTCCGCCACGAAGAATTTTTCCCGGCAGCACGCCACACTTCGACCCGAGAATCGCGCCATCTTCGATGTGACAATGATCGCCGATGCCGACTTGTCCGCCGATAATTGCGCGGCTGCCCACGGTGCTGGAACCCGCGATGCCCGTCTGCGCGGAAATTGCGGTGTGATCGCCGATCTGCACGTTGTGCGCGATGTGGACGAGGTTATCGAGCTTCACATCGTTGCCCAGGCGTGTGGCGCCGAGCGCGCCGCGGTCAATGGTGGTATTCGCGCCGATTTCGGCGTCGTCCCCAATTTCGACGGTGCCAATCTGCGGAAACTTGAAGTAGCGCCCCTCGCCAAACACCAACCCAAAGCCATCCGCACCGATCACGACGCCCGAGTGAATCAGAGCGCGCGCGCCAATCTGCATGCCCGCGTAGATCGTGACGCGCGGCTGCAAGCGGCAACCGGGACCCAGCTTCGCCCCGCGCCCCACAATCGAATACGCTCCGATCTGGCTGCCCGCGCCGATTTCCGCATGGTCTTCGATAATGGCGTAAGGACCGAGCGCCACGCCCTCCCCCAATTTCGCCGATGGGGAGACGATCGCCGTGGGATGAATCCCCTGCGCGATGGGCGCAGCGGGATGCAGCAGCGCCGCCGCCTTTGCAAAGGCAAGCTTCGGGTTCGCGGACCGCAGCAGCACTTTTCCCGGCGCTACCGCCTCCATGCCCACGGCCACGCATCCGCTGCGCGATTGCAGCGCGGCCGCAAGATGCTTTTCCGAGTTCGCCCCTCCCGGCTCCACAAAGATCAATTCGGAAGCGGTCGCGGCCTCCGGGCTGGCGCAGCCGGTAACGCGAAAGTTCGCGTCACCCTCGAGCGTCGCTCCAATTCGTTCGGCAAGTTCGCGTGCGGTGAATGTCATGCTCGTATTCCCTTCCTCGCGCAAAAGCAAATTCAGCGGTGCTCTAGATACCCTTCAAGACGGATAGATCGGCGGCTCGCCCGCTGGACGAATCTTCCAGCGCTTGTGCACCCAAACCCATTGATCGGGATACCGGCGCACGTAATCTTCGATCACGCGCGTGAAGCGCGCGGTGTTATCAACGATGTCGCGCTCGAAATTGCCGCTCTGCGATAGATCGAGCGCCGGCTCGAGCCGCAAACAATACTTCTTCGCCGGCGCATCCCAGAAAATATATCCCGGCACCACCGCGGCCCCGGTGTGCAGAGCCAGCCGCGCGATGCCCGTGGTGGTCGAAGCCGCAATCCCGAAAAAATCCACAAACACGGCCTCATCGGGCAGCGTATTCTGATCGGCCAGAATCCCCACCGTGCCGCCCGCGTGCAGGATACGCAAAATCGCGCGAGCGGACTGATTTTTCTCGATCGGCGCATTCCCCGAAAGCGAGCGGTAGCGGTTCACCAGCGCGTCCACACGCGGGTTATCAATCGCGCGCGCCAAAAAATGTAGTGGGTGCCCGTAGCACGCCTGCGCGAACGGGGCCAGTTCCCACGCGCCGAGATGGCCGGTGAGGAACAGCACGCCCTTACCGCGCTGCTCCGCCGCAAGAAAATTCTCGAGTCCATCGAGCCGGACAGCGCATTCGATTCCCTTCCTCGCATATTTCGGAAATTGCGAGAATTCGCCGGCCATCCAGCCCAGATTGCGCACCATTCCGCGCACGATTTCGCTGCGGCGCTCTTCCGTCGCCTCCGGAAACGCCAGCTTAAGATTGAAGAGAGCGGTCCGCCGCAATGCCGGACGCAGCGCAAAAAGCATCGCGACGATTGCTGCTCCCAACCCGCGCGCCGCGGCACGAGGCAGCAATCCAAAGAATTTCAGCGCGAGCCACAGCGCGGCGTATTCGAGCCACTGTCGCAATGATTTCATGCAGGCTCCCAATTATGCAGAAGCCCAGCGGCCGGGGCCAGCCTTTCAGGTAGAGACGTGAGGGAGTGAGGGCCTTTGAGCGGTTGCGCGCGGCGAATGGACCTGCGCGGCATTCACGCGGTCATGTTATGATTCGGGTCTGCGGTGGGCGTAGTTCAGCGGTAGAACATCGGACTGTGGCTCCGAATCCTCACTTCTGCTAAACCCAACAAATTCAGTAACGGTCTGATTTTCGAGTACCATAGCCTTGCTCCAGCGGTGACTGCTTGCGCCGCAAAATGGGGAATTTCGAGGACGGTTTTCCAGACTTATGTTTCACTACGGATACTTCGTGATCTGTCAAAACGCTCGATTGGCACGAGCAGGAGATGACTGGGGGCCGACTATCGATTCGTATAAACCAGGAGATGCTCTCGGGATCAAAAATGGGGTGAAAGCCACCGTCGTTGACGTCATCAAGGGTCAAGAAGCGGCATTGAACAATGTCGATGTGATGGTTCTCATCAAGGAAGAACGATCGGCGGGCATTGACACGATGGACTGGATCAAACGCGTTGCGAGCCGCATGGCTGGCGCGCGGCCTCGACGCATGACGTCGTGGCCCCAGATACAGGCCGAATTTCATGGCAAGAGGATGCGCGCCGTTCGAAACAGAATCTACCCGCGCCCCATCGAGGAATCATTTCAAGATTTTCTGATCAACCACCTGCTTTGGTTTTTGGGCGAGGCTTGGTTTAACGACGAAATGAAAAAACCTCCACAAGAGCGTCACGTAATCTTGCGGTGGCGAACCGAGCGCAATGAGCAACTTCTGAAATACGATTCGCCGAACAGAGATAAATCGAAGCCACTCGTCGCGCCGATCACAGGCAGTGGAAAAGCCTTGCTCGTTCTTGCGGACGACGTGCTTCAGCTTTCCCAGGCTTTAGATGCCCCATCGAAAGTTCGCGAAAGACTCGGGAGTATGCAAGAGTTCCAAGGAGTGAGATACGAAATACTTGTAGCGAGCATATTTGCCAGGTGTGGTTTCAAGATCGGCTTCATAGATGATCAGACGAAAAGAAATCCGGAATTCATCGCTAGCAAAGGAACTGAAAGAATCGCTGTCGAAGCCAAGAGTCGGCGCCGCAGAGGGGCCCTTCACGAACGGGGAGAGTTCGCTGCCGACGCACCGGCAGAGATCAAGAGGCTATACGAATCTGCTCTCGGGCAGAATCCCGGCGGTATACCGTTTCTCGTTTTCATTGACGTCAATCTGCCTCTCACGCCAGAGGTGCCGGCTAAGGAGAAAGAGTGGGTTAAAGAGGCAATGCAGGCCTTTGATTTTAGGAGACGAGAGGAGCGAGTTGATCCCGATACGGCCATCGTTTTGACCAATTTTGGGTGGCATTTCTCACGAGACCCAAATCTGCCACCCGGTGAATTCATGATCACGTGGCGCGACAAGCCGGAATTTGAAATTAAAAAAGCAACATTTGACTTGTTGACTCGCGCCCTCAATGAATACGGATTGATTATCGATGAGGCAAAATACTCGGACGGGAAAGAAGTGAAGCTCGGCCTGTAGAATTCAGGTCGCTCGCAAATGGAGCGAACCGCAGGTAAGAAATAGGACGCCGGGGTCACGCAGTCGGAGAAGAGTGGGATGCGCCGCTGTGGGCCACGCGCGGTAATCACGCGGTCATGTTATGATTCGGGTCTGCGGTGGGCGTAGTTCAGCGGTAGAACATCGGACTGTGGCTCCGAGGGTCGTGGGTTCAAATCCCATCGCCCACCCCAGATCACCGAGTGAATCCACTTCTTTTTGAATCCACTGATTGATATTTTTCTGTTCGTCCGGAAGGGTCCAAAACTACCCCAATTTTCTCGACCGGGGCTGAGCGCCCCAGAACGCCGAAAAGCCGCGACCGTGATCCCGTTTCACAGGACTGGCCCGTCACATCGCGGCGAGAGCTTGGGGCAATGGAGGTGCCATCTTCGGTGCGCAGGCAACGCCAGTTTTTTGGACGACCCCATTCATGGTGACTTGCCGAACACTTCCGCTGATGACGAAGACCCGCAAATTGTTACTGTTCGGATCGGCTGGGGACACGAAGAAGCCCAACCTTTGCGGATTGTAGGCTTCCGTCGTTCCCGAGAGCTCTTCGCCATCCAGAAAAGTGACGGCGATTTTGCGGCCGTATTTCGGCGTGGCGGCCGCGGGATTTTCCTTGTAGTCCGGATTCCCGTTGAAATCCTTCACGAAGAAAATGGCCTTCAAATCGCTTAAACGGATGTCCGCCGCTTTTTGCTGAGCGGCCTCATTCGGAGTGAACTTAAAACTCTCCTTGAGCGGGGAGAAATTGAAGAGACACCCCTTCAGACGCCGGCCGTCGGCAAAGGCCACCACGACACGATTCATTTTATCCGCTGCGAGTAGGGCATTCGTCATAGGCTTTGTCGAACATCCTTTCCGAGACCCGCAGACGAATTGCTTCGCCGGGCTGTGGACATCTTCTCTCGATCGCAGATTCATGAGAATGGGCCAGCAGTGCTTCTCAGGTAGTACAAAGGTTCCATCTCAAGGAGTCAGGCCAGGCTTCAGGTCCGCAAGGGCACACGGCTCAGAGCAGGGCTAAGGACTCAGTCTGAGGTCCAACGAGAGCCCAACACCCTGTCGAGAGGTGCAATTTCCGAGCCGGCGACGAGACAAGGGCCATCGTTCCAGCGAGACTTAGCGTTTAAGTGGCTAATTCAAATTCCATCGCCCACCCCAGAGAACCTCCGGCATACAAACTTCCGCAGTCTGTGCTGGCACCCAGCCGCCGCTTTTCTGCATCCAAGCATCCGTTCGTTTGAGCTTCCATTCCGCGTCTCTGGCAGTTATAAATGGAGGCCGTTTCCGTGTCAGGGGCAGGGGTGTTCCAACTACTGAAGGTGAGGAAGATACCGGTGTGTCGAGAGCAAGGGGATTCGCGGCTGAACAAGGGGTCGCAGTACGGGACCGGCTTTCTCTCGAAAGGGTATCCGCATGTGGCCACGCTGATCGCCGCATGTCTCTTCACGACCGGCTGCTTTAGCAATAGCAACAGCACCCGCCTCAACAATAATGGATCGACCGGCGCCATCACGGTGACGGTCGCGCCCTCCGCCACCACGGTGCAGATTAATACGACCGCGACTTTCATTGCGACCCTCACCAACGACACCTCGAATCTCGGCGTAAATTGGGCGCTTTCCGGCAAAGGTTGCACCGGAACGGGCTGCGGCTCGATTTCTTCCACTAGTAGCGTCGGCGGCGCGCCCATCACTTACTCGGCTCCAGCCGCTCTTCCGAACCCGGCCACCGTTACGCTTACGGCCACCTCGGTTTCCGACGGTACGAAATCGGCCTCCGCGACCATCACCATCAGCGCAACGGCCGTCATTTCTGTGGCTGTGGTTCCCATCACCGCAACCGTTGCGCCCGGCGCCACGCAGCAGATTTACGCCACCGTTTCGAACGACCCGGCGAATAAAGGTGTGAACTGGACGCTTTCCGGAAACGGTTGCACCGGTCCGGCGTGCGGCGCCCTTTCAGCCACATCGAGCGCAAGCAGCGCACCCATTATTTACACCGCTCCGGCCACGCCGCCGACTCTGAACACGGTTACGATCACCGCGACATCCGTTACCGACTCGAGCCAGTCCGCCACCGCGACCATCACGCTTAGTTCGCCCGCGATCACCCTGTCGGTGAGCCCGGCCAATGCCACTGTCGCAACCCTGGCGACCGCGCAATTCACCGCGACGCTCACCAATGACACTGCGGACAGGGGCGTCACTTGGACTCTTTCTGGTTTGGGATGCTCGGCCGGAGGTTGTGGGTCGGTTTCGCCTGCTGCGACGCTGACCGGCGTGGCCACCACGTACACGGCACCCGGGAATGTGCCCAGCTCGACCGTCACGTTGACGGCGCGATCGATTTCCGACCCGACCAAGATCAGCATCGCCACGATTCTGGTTACGGCCTCCGCCCAGGGGAATGCGCTTCCCGCACTGGCGCGCAATAATTGGCTCAGCAGCAATTACATTTTTGTCTTTCACGGATTCAATGCGTCCGGCGCGATTTCTTACGGAGGCATCCTGAATTTTAACGGTTCCGGCCAGATCACCGGCGGCGTCGAGGACGTGGTTACAAACGCAGGTGCCAGCACGAATCTGCCCGTCACCGGCGCTTACAGCATGTCTAGCGACGGGCGCGGCACCATGGTCCTGCAGAGCGCGCTTGGCGCAACCACTTTTCGCTTCGCGATGCAGCCTGTAACTTCCGGCAATTCCCCGGAAGGACGCATCATCGAGTTTGACGATGCCACCGGCACCGGCAATCGCGGGTCGGGATCGCTCGCGCTGCAGGCAGCGGCTACGTATTCGAACGCCACCCTTACAAACGGCTTTGCATTTGGCGGAAGCGGAGTGTCTGACGCCGGCCGGTTTGCGATGGCCGGAGCCTTCACCACCGATGGCGCGGGCAATCTCGCCGGCGGCGCCATGGATACCAATGATGCAGGCGTCGCCGTATCGAACGCAGCCCTCAGCGGCTCATATTCTGTTGCGTCCAATGGCCGCGCGACGCTCGCGCTCGCTTCGAGCTCGGGCCAGCCCATGCACCTGAGCCTCTATCTCGACGCGGGATCTTCCGGCACAAGTTTCTTCTTTTTGGATACTGACTCTCCTGGCGCAGACGCGGCAAATTTAGCGGGCACCGGCGAAGCTCAGACCGGAACTTTCAACGCGTCGGCGCTGAATGCCCCAGCCGTGATCTGGACAGAAGGGGTTGATGCTGCGGGTGCCGATCTGACGGCCGGTCTTTTCACCGGGGACGGAGCCGGCCACGCCATCCTCACAACGGACGAGAACGACGCGGGCACGATTCGCGCGAATCACTCCACGTGGTCTTATAGCGTCGCGGCGAACGGGCGCGTAACGTTCGCCACCGGCTCGGGTACTTCGCCCGTGCTGTACTTGAGTGGCGCGAATTCGGGCTATTACGTCTCCGCGGACGCTTCCGCGGCGGCTGGAGCCTTCGAGCCGCAAAGCACTGCGTCTTTCTCAACCGCCGCTATTGTGGGTGTGTGGTCGGGTGGCTCGTCGGTGCCCGCCGTACCAGCGGCCGCCAATTCCGTTGTGGCGCTGTCGGTTGATTCCTCGGGGAATATAGTTACGACCGAAGACACCAGTTCCTTGGCCGGTCTGCAGACCCTCGGAACGACAGACGTGATCAACGCGGTCGCCCCCACAGGCCGCCTTACGTTTGCTTCCGCCAGTTCCGTGGGTTGGATCGTCAGCGGATCGCATTGGGTCCTCTTGGATCTCACGCCAGGGAACACGGCCGCCACGCTCATTCATTTCATTCAGTAGCATCCTCTATATGCGTGTACACGCCGGCCGGTTTGGGCGCATAAGGCCAGCCGACGAGTCCACAAGCCTATAGGCTCCCACAGCTTGCCCCTCCCAAAGCCTTTCGCCTTCGGGCGACTTCCTCGAAGGTAAAGGAAACGCCTTGTAGGGTCTCCAACGTCATATGTCTGTCTCTGGGACCTGGTTGCCAGGGTGCGGGACCCGGTTATGGCTTCGAGCCCAGCCGTTTGATAGCCCCACGGGAATCTTGGAGGGTTGTTTTCATGTTGGTGCCGCGTCGATTGTGTTCGCAACGCTTCTTGGCCCTAATTGCCGCATTGCTCGGCACATTCCTTTTTGCCGCCACCGGAGCGAAGGCCGTGCCGCTGCCGCAAAAGGCGGCCCTTCAACAACAACTTGGCTCGATCAAGAGCATTAACGGCAACGTGATTATGTTGACGACCGACGCCGGCGACACGATTACGGTGAACGTACAGGAAAAGGCGCGTTTGTTGCGCGTTGAGCCGGGGCAGACGACCTTGCAGGGTGCGGTTCCGATGGAGCTGGGCGATTTGCAGGTTGGCGACCGCATTCTGGTCCGCGGCCTTCCCGCCGATAACAAGAGCTTCACCGCCGGCGTGGTGATCGCCATGAAGCGCGCCGACGTGGACGCGAAACACAAGGCACAAAGCGACGATTGGCAGAAGCGCGGCATCGGCGGCTTGGTGCACAGCACCGATCCGGCCTCGGGGGCCGTAATCATTTCCGTCGCGGCGCCCGGCGGCAGCAAGCAGATCACGATTCACACCACGAAGGACACTATCCTGCGCCGCTACGCCCCGGATTCCGTGAAGTTTGACGATGCAAGAACCAGCACGCTCGCGGCGATTCAGCCGGGCGATCAGCTTCGCGCGCGGGGGGACCGCAGTGCGGATGGAACGGAATTCTCCGCCGAAGAGATCGTTACCGGAGCGTTCCGCAATATTTCCGGCACCATCCTTTCGGTGGATGCCGAAGGCAACAGCGTCACCGTAATGGATCTCGTTACCAAAAAGCCCGTTGTCGTCCGCTTCACGGCCAACAGCAAGTTGGTAAAGCTTGCTCCGCAGATGGCGCAAATGATCGCCGTCCGGCTCAAGGGCCCGTCCGGCGATGCGCAGCAGCCTGATGCCGGGCGCGGGGCGGCCTCCGGCGGCGGACGCCAAGGAGGCGGCCGCGGCGCCCAAGCGGATTTCCAGCAAGTTGTGAACCGCATGCCGGCGGCCAAGCTGGCTGATTTGCAAAAGGGCGATGCGGTGATGATTGTTTCCACGCAGAGCACCAGCGCCGGCGAAGTCACGGCGATCGAGTTGGTCGGCGGGGTCGAGCCCATTCTGGCTGCCTCGTCCAGTGGCAGCGAAATGACGCTTTCACCCTGGAACCTCGGCGGCGGCGCCGAAGGAGACATCCAGAACTAGCGCTCATTTCAGGCGGATGCGCAACTTCCAGATCTAATTCAGGAGACAAGATGAGATTGCGGCACCGGTGGGTTCATATTCGCGTGGTGATTCTTATTCTGGCAGCGTTGGGCTGCGCGGGGCGTCTGCTGGCGCAAGGCGCCAACGGCGCGCTTCGCGGGCAGGTTTTGGACCCGTCCGGCGCGTCGGTTGCAGACGCAACGGTGCTGGTGACCGGGGCCGACGGCCAGTCCAAAGGGGCCACTTCGGACAAGAGCGGCAATTTTGAAGTGAAGGACCTGGCACCGGGTCCGTATACGGTGAAGGTTTTCGCGAAAGGCCTCGCGCTCTATCAGAAGGATGCCGTCGTAATCGCCGCAGGACAAGCTCTGCGCTTCAACGTCTCCATGACCATCGAAACGCAGGAGCAAAAAGTCACCGTCTCCGCCGATGCCCCCACCGTGGACATAAATCCGCAGAACAATGCGAACTCGCTGGTGGTCTCCGGGCAGGATTTGGACGCGCTGCCTGATGATCCAGACGAACTACAAACCGATCTGGAAGCTTTGGCGGGGCCGTCGCCGGGTCCTAATGGCGGCCAGATGTATATCGACGGGTTTACCGCGGGCGAACTTCCGCCGAAATCCGCGATTCGCGAAATCCGTATCAATCAGAATCCTTTCTCCGCCGAATACGATAAGGTCGGTTACGGCCGCATCGAAATTTTCACGAAGCCCGGCACCGACAAGTGGCACGGACAATTCTCCGTGAATACAAATGCTTCCCCGTTCAATGGAACGAACCCCTTTTTGTGCACGGCCGCCGGCTGCGCGACGCAACCTGGTTACGATTCCTTGCAATACAGCGCCAACGTCAGCGGTCCGCTATGGAAGAAAGCGACGCTTTCGCTGAATATGGATGTTCGTGACATCAATCAGGTGGAAGTCGTCAACGCCGAAGTCCTTGACTCAAACTTTGCGCAAACGCCTTTCAGCTCTTCCATCCTCAATCCGCGCAAGCGCTACAACGGCGGGCCCCGCATCGACTACCAGCTCACCAAAACCAATACACTTTCGGTGCGCTATCAATATTTTCGCAACAATGAAGTGAACGCCGGCATCGGCGCGTTGTCGTTGCCCAGCCAAGGCACGAACACGCTCAGCACCGAGCAGACCTTGCAGGTGAGCGATACGCAGACGATTGGCGCGAAGATCGTCAACGAAACTCACTTCCAATACCTACGCGAGGATTCGAGCGACATCGCTCAGAACATCGCGCCCACCATTACCGTGCTCGGCGCATTCTCTGGCGGGGCTTCGCCCGTGGGCCAGAACGTTGATACCCAGGATCATTACGAACTGCAGAATTACACTTCTATCGTATTTCCGAAACACTTCCTAAAATTCGGGGTGCGTCTGCGCATCACCAACGACAACAGCTTCGCAACGAACGACTACAACGGCATATATACCTTCCCCTCGCTGGCGGCTTACCAGGTTACCGAACAAGGAATCGCCGCCGGTGAATCCGTTGCGCAGATACAAGCCGCCGGTGGAGGCGCGAGTCAGTTCACACTGGTTCAGGGAACACCTAGCGCCAGCGTGAACTTGACCGACGTCGGCGTATACGCGGAAGACGACTGGAAGGTTCGGCACAACATGGTCGTCAGTTATGGTCTCAGAATCGAATCGCAGAATCACATTGCCGACCACTTGGATTGGGCGCCCCGTTTGGGATTTTCCTGGGGACTCGGCCGTGGAAATACTCCCAAGACGGTTCTTCGCGCGGGCTACGGCATTTTCTACGATCGCTTTCCCTACCAGGACGTGCTGAACCTCGAGCGGCTGAACGGTGTTCTCGAACAACAATACTTCGTCGCGAATCCGAATTTCCTGCCGCCTACGATTCCCACGGCGAGCATGCTTTCCGGCGCTCAGAGCCTGCCCACGCTGTACGAAATTGCCTCGAATTTTCATGCGCCTTATACGAAGCAATTGGCGCTGAGCGTCGAGCGGCAACTGACCAAGGTCGCCAACCTCAGCATTTCCTATCTGAATTCACGCGGAAATGACGTGATGTTGCTAAACAATATCAATACGCCTCTGCCGGGCGACTACAATCCACAGGATCCTGCCGCCGAGATTCGCCCGAACCCGGCATACGGAAATATCTTTCAGTATCAATCCGCCGGGATTTTTCGGCAGAATCAGATGATCGTGAGCTTCAACATGCGCCAGGGCTCGAAGCTCACGCTCTTTACGTATTACACCCTGAATTACGCGAATTCGGACGCGTTTGGCAGTACTTCAAATCCATCCTCGCCATCGAATCCTTACAACATTCTTCAGGACTATGGGCGGTCAACTTTTGATATTCGCAACCGGATTTTCTTCGGTGGCACATATTCCGCGCCTTTTGGAATCCGCCTGAGTCCCTTCATGCTCTTTAATTCCGGTGTACCTTACAACCTTACGATCCCGGAGGATTTGCTCGGCACGTCCGTCTTCAACCAGCGGCCCGGGATTGTTTCAAGCACGCAATGCCCGGCGACGCAGGTGACCGGTACGATCTATTGCACGCCGCTGGGAACATTTGACTCCGTGCCCAAGGCGGGGGAAACCTTAGCGCCCGTCAATTATGGTGACGGTCCAAATCTTTTCAGCTTGAACCTCCGCGTCAGCAAGACGTTCGGCTTCGGCGGTGAAAGAGGCGGCGGTGGAAACCGGGGCGGTCCGGGCGGAGCAGGAGGCGGCGGCCCTCGCGGAGGCGGCGGTGGAGGCGGCCCTCGCGGTGGTGGGGGTCCTGGAGGCCCATTTGGCATGGGCGGCGGCGGTGGAGGCGGCGGCACGACTCACCGCTACAACCTGACGCTCAGCGTCAACGCCCGCAATATGTTTAACAACGTGAACTTTGGGCCGCCCATCGGCACGCTGGGCTCGCGGCTTTTCGGCATTTCCAATTCGCTTGCGGGCGGACCGTTTAATGCCAATGGCGCCAACCGGCAAATTTATTTGCAGGCGGGTTTCAGTTTCTAGTGGGAACGCAGCCGAACGCGCTGCGCCTCAGCGTTCGGCTGCGCTGTAACCGGCACGCGGTGCCATGTGATGTGATCGCGCAAGGATTCTGTGGTGGATGCGTTGCGATGGGTTTCTCTCGCTGTGGCCAGAATTGCAGGAATGAAAAACCGGCTATCGGATCCCGTTCGATTTTATCGCACGATATTATCTTGCGCCGCGAATACCGCGCCCGATCGACGCCGGTCGTGAATCTTCCTTTGCCCTCTACATCTACTGCGATGCGGCGATCGGCTGGGCTTGCCTTGCTTGGCCCTGACACCGCAATACCTGTGCTGATAGTGATCTAGATAATCTGGCACACTACTGAAAACTGGATATTACCCTGAAGATATCGCGCGCTTGATTCGTATCGTTCGGAACGAGATTCGACGCGTCCGAGGCAAAAACCACAACCCGCCCGCCGGCGCTAATCTGCAGATTCGGGCCTTCGACGCCTTGTTCCCCTTGACTCTGCGTACCATCGTTTGCGAGGGACACTTGGAAAGTAAGCGGAGTGCAACCAGACGGAGCACCAGTACAAGTATCATAAACGAAAAAGTCTTGCTGCTGATTAGTGTCGCTGGGGTTGTTAACTGCAAGATTTGTGGCCGCGGATTGAAATCCTACGAAGCGCCCGTCCGGACTGATTGCAGGAAAGTTGCTTTCCCCGTTGGCATAGGTTCCTCCGTTTCCAACCGAGGCAAGCCGGGTGGTCGGCGAGCACCCCGTCGTTACCCCTTGGCATGTATCTCGAACGAAAACTGCTTGTGTATTGCTCGGTGCGTCCCCAGTCAGATCCTCTGAAATAAATGCGATAAAGCGAGCATCGGCGCTCATGGAAGAAAACTCACCTCCAAAGAGAGACTGCGACCCGTCACTCGTCAACGAAACGCGAGTGGTGCTTGGCGTACAGGCGGCCGTCCCGAAACAAGTATCCCGAAGATAGACGTCGGTCCCAAAGTTCGTTTTGTTCGGTACGAGTGTCACGGCTGTTGAGGCGAACGATACGAAGCGACCGTCTGCGCTTATGGATGCGCCGGTGCTGTAAAGGCTCACACCTCCCTCTGCTTGGCCTCCATCGCTGGCAACCGATACTCTCACCGTGCTCGGCACGCAACCGGAAGTGGCCAGTGCGCACGTATCTCGCAGAAATACATCTTCCCCTAGATTTGTGTCGTTCGGCACCAGATTGTCGGCGTCTGATTCAAACGCCACGAAGCGCCCTCCCGCGCCGATCGCGGGGTTGCGGCTGGCTTGGTCACCCGGGGCTCCATCGGAGGCGGACGATACGAGTGTAGTGGTGATCCCTCCCGGCTCGTCAAAAATGCCGTTTTGATCGCTATCTCGGTCGTGGATGAATATGTTTATATTGGGGCCAACGCTCGGTGTCGTCAGGTTCGTCGCCAGGGATTCAAATGCGACAAATCTCCCGTCGGGGCTGATTGATGGCATATAACTATCCCCATTTCCCTGCGTGCCATCTCCCGCAACAGATACGATCGCGGTATTCGGCTGGCATCCTTGCGGACCTCCGAAACAGGTGTCACGCACAAAGATTTGCGAGCTCCCATTGGTACCGGCCGAGATCAGATTCCACGCAACAGACTCAAAAGCAATGAACCGGCCGTCTGGAGTGATCGCCGCATGCCGGCTGGAACCGCTGACCTGAGCGCCGTTCGTCGTCACGCTCGCGCGGTCGATAGCGCCGCCTGGCGTTCCACCGGGAACTACAGGCAATGTCAAGGAATTGCTTGTTCCTCCACCGGGTGGAAAGTTTAAGACGTCAATATTGACCGATTCGGGAGACGGAATGAGATTATAAAAGATAGAAGCTTGGAGCTGCGTAGCGTTCACGTAAGTAGTCGGTTGATTATTCCCGTTCCACTGAATGACGGACTGCCCGGTAAAGTTCGATCCGTTGGCAGTAATTGTGATGGTCGCGCCGCCCGCAAAAACCGGTGAAGGTGAAATCGAACTGAGAGCCGGAGTAGAATTTGTTACGGCCGTAACGGTGAAGGAGAAGGGACTTGAGGTCCCGCCATTGGGTGCCGGGTCAACCACAGTAATTTGTACCGTGCCCGCTACGGCCACGTCACTCGCACCGATCGACCCAGACAAAGTCCCGCCATTTAAGAACGTGGTGGGCCTTGCCGAACCATTCCACATTACAGTCGCACCCGAGAGAAAACCGGTTCCGTTGACTTGTAATTGAAACGCGCCTTGCCCCGCATTGATGGTTGCGGGAGACGTCGACGATATGGAGGGCGTGACCGTGGGCTGAGTGGGTTGTGTGGGCTGAGATGACGAATTCCCGCCACCGCTGCAAGACGCCAGCGCGACTGCGAAGAAACCAACTGCGACAAACGTGGCCCAGCTACGAAGGTTGGTCGGTAGCATGACGCGAGCCCATATTGAACTAACTAAGTCGATAGAGTCAACGGGAGGTCATCCAAAGGTAATGGGTGAACTTCAAGAGGAAGGGCGGCAAGCCGAGTAACCGTCACTCCATAAGCGCGGCTTTCGCGGTCTCCGACGGCTTCTCCTTGCCAAAGTCGCCTTCCCAGCGCGACACCACCGCCGCCGCGAGGCAATTCCCTATCACGTTGCACGCCGTGCGGCCCATATCCATGAACTGGTCCACGCCCAGCAAAATCAGGATCGGCTCCTTCGGCAAACCAAACTGGTCTGCCGCACCCAGCAAAATGATGATCGCCGCGCGCGAAACACCCGCGACCCCTTTGCTCGTCAGCATCAGCATCAACATGATGATGAGCTGTTGGCCCCACCCCAGGTGCATACCGGCAGCCTGCGCCACGAAAATCGAGGCGAGGGCTAAATAAAGAGTCGTGCCAGTCAGATTGAAGCTGTAGCCCAGCGGTATCACAAACGCCACGGTTTGCCGCGGCACGCCAAATGCCTCCATGGACTCCATGGCCCTGGGCAAAGCGGCTTCGGAACTCGTGGTGCTGAACGCTATTGTGGCCGGCTCGGCCACCGCACGGATGAATGCGCGCACCGGCACACGAAAGAGCAATGCGCTCGGCAACAACACGCCCAAAGTAAAAATCACCAGCGCCGCATAAAGGGCCGCCACCAACTGCGCCAGGTTATACATCACACCGAAACCCGTCCCCGCCACTGTGTACGCAATCGCGCCGGCGATCCCAAACGGCGCAAATAGCATGATGATGTTCGTGAATTTGAACATCACCTCGGCCAGGCTTTCGGCAAATGCCAGCATGGGTTTGCGCTTCGTCTCGCGCACCAGCGCCAGCGCAATGCCGAAAATCATGCTGAAGACCACCACCTGCAACACTTGGTTATCGGCCACCGACTTTGCAATGTTTTCAGGGAAGATGTGGAGGATGATTTCCTCGGCGCTGGGCCGTGCCGCGGCAATCGCCGGACTGCCCGCGACCGCGGGCAATATGACACCCACTCCGGCCTTGCTGATATTGATCGCTGCCAGCCCAATAAAGAGCGCGACCGTCGTGACTACTTCGAAGAATACGATGGCCTTCAGGCCGATGCGGCCGACCTTCTTCAGGTCCGCGTGCCCGGCAATACCGCTCACCAGCGTGCCGAAGAGCAATGGCGCGATAATCACCTTGATCAACTGCAGGAAAATCTGCGCGAGGATGCGTAGGTGAATGGCAAAACGCGGGAAGTCGTAGCCCAGCTCGGCTCCGAGAACCATGGCTACCAGGATCCACGGAGTGAGCGAGCGCCGAAGGAAGGCGTAGGCGCACAATGCGGCCATTGCCAGCCATCGGACGATTTCGCCAAGCACCGGCGTCGCAGGCAGGCCATGGCGGCTCCCCACGGCCAGGACCGCCACGACAAAATAGAGCGCTAACCCGGAGATGAGGAATTTGTTTTTCATGACCGCGGTGCGCGGCTTCTATATCATAGGAGGTGAGGTTGACGCACTCGCGCGATGCGGACTGCGCAGCCACAAGATTTCATGGAACCGCACGTTAAACGCTTTTTTCTGCTCGCGATCGAACGAACGCTTGCCGCGCTCGCGGCCGCGGCCATTCTGCTTTACATCGGCGATTACGTCTATGCGCGGATCCGCTTGGCGAAAGCGACAGCCACCGATCCCCTCGAAACGATTACGATCAATCCCTACTATGAAGTGCCGCAAAAAAGCGGGAAGTTTGAACTCTATTCGCTCGATCCTCAGCAAGTCACGTGCGTGCACGCGATCTTTGCCCACTTCGGGGACAACGCCTGCTGGTACGTGAAGCGCCAGGCGAACAAGCCGATCCCAATTCCCTGAGGGAAGCCAGCCGTGCAAGCGCAGGCCATCTTCTCCGGCGAACCCACGCGCTTCTGGCATGCGTCAGTGTCCCTCCGCTCCCCCGCCAAGCGCCACCGGCTGCAGATTCGCTCCGGCGAGCAGCTTGTTGAATGCGGCCACCTCGTTATGCTGCAGCGCCGTGAATTGTGCGAGCACTTTATCAAGCTCCGCGGAGAGTTGCCTGAATACCGCGTAAGTTTGATCGGTCGGCTTCGCATCATCGCCTTCGATCACACCCAGCAAGTGGCCGATGCGGTTGTTGATCTTGATCGGAAAATTCAACGGGTCTTCGCTCGCGTGGCTTTTCGTTTGATAGATCGTCTCTTCGATATCCGTGAGCTTCGTCACCAACGCCTGACCGGATGCCCGCAAATCCGCGGATTCGGTTTTCCCAAGGCGGTCGTTCACCTGGTCGCGCAGCTTGCGCACATCAATCACAGCTTGATTAGCTTCACTCTCGCGCTTGATCACGCGCTCGTCCAGATCGAACTGTGCCTGCAAATCGGCCTGCGTGGCTTTCGACCAGCTATCCTCGGTCAACTTAAAAGGCTTCGTGACCGATTTCCCGTCCGCCGTAACACGTACCGAGTAGGCGCCTGGAACGGCGTAGGGACCGCGCGCGATGTTCGCGCCCCACAGCACCATCCCCGGAAAGGTTATCGCGCCCGGATATTGCAGATCCCAGGTGAACCGATTGAGCCCAACAACCGCGGTCGGCTCTGGCCGCACGAAACCGCGACCTCCGCCACCCGCCGCCGCATTGGCGCCGCCTCGACCGCCGCGTGCCCTCGCTGCTGGCGGGCCATTGTAGGTGTCGATCACGGACCCCTTGGCGTCCAGAATTTCAATCGAGACCTTCTCGGCCGCCGCCGGCAAATAGTAGTCCACGATCAATGGACGCGAACGCCGCACCGCGCTCGTAGGCGTGAAGACGTGCAATTCCTGCGTCTGCGCCACGGTGGCGTTGAATTCGCGCAACACGTCCATGTTGGTCAGCGAGTAAAAGCCCCGGCCCATCGTGGAGATCACCACGTCATGCGGCGCCAGAGCGATGTCGGACACTTGCGTATCCGGCAAATTCAGCGCTAGCGATTGCCAATGATCGCCGTCGTTAAACGACACATAGAATCCGTGCTCGGTCCCAGCGTAGAGCAAACCCGGCCGCTTCAGGTCCTCGCGCACCGCGTGGACGAAATCGCCTGCAGGGATCCCGCTTATGATTTTCTTCCAAGTCTTGCCGTAATCATCCGTCTTCCAGATATACGGCGCGCGGTCGTCCTGCAGATAATTTTTTGCGGCCACATAGGCCGCTCCGGCCTTGTGCGGCGACGCATCGATTAGGCTCACGCGAATCAGGTTCGGCATATCCGGCGGCGTCACGTTGCTCCAGGTCTTCCCCGCGTCGCGCGTCACATAGACCAGCCCATCGTCCGAGCCCGTCCAAATCACGCCAGGTTCCTTTTTCGAGGGAGCAATCGTAAAGATCGTCGCGAAGACTTCCGGCCCGTTCATATCGTGCGTGATTGGCCCGCCGGAATCGCCGAGCGTCGCCGGATCGTGTTTGGTCAGGTCGCCGCTGATCCTCACCCAGCTTTGCCCGTCATTGGTCGTCTTCCACAGGTGTTGCGACGACGTGTAGACCGTGTGTGGATCGAAATTGTCGAACACAATCGGGAACGTCCACTGCCAGCGCTCCGGTAGCGAGACCGAGTTCTCCCCGGAAAAGAATCGCGGGTAAGGTTCGATGTCGCGGCTATCGTCATGCCTGCGGTCAAAACGCGAAAGCAGTGCGCCCTGGCTTCCCGCGTAGAAAATATTCGGATCGGTTGGACTCGGCGCGATATAGCCACTTTCGCCGCCGCCCACGCTATACAACGGCGCCCACATCTCGCGCCCTCCACCTCCGCCGCGCCCGCCACGCCCACCCCCTGCGGGGTTCGCGCTCTGCACGCAAGCGGTACTCGAATCCTGTTGCGCGCCGCAAACCTGGTAAGGATCATCCTTGGTCAACGCCACGTGATAGAACTGCGCCGTCGAGTAGGTTTCCGGGCTCCAGGTCTGTCCGCCATTCGTAGTAACCGTCGAGCCACTGTCATTGCTCACTACAAAGCGCTTGTCGTTCTTCGGATCGATCCAGATGTCGTGGCTATCGCCGCCGCGGACCTGTTCCCACGTCTTGCCGCCATCGGTCGATTTGTAAAAGCCCACGTTTTCGCCGTAGACGAGATCTTTATCCATCGGGTCGGCGGTGATATCCGCGTAATAGAACGCGCGCTGCCGCAGTGTGTTCTCACTATTGACGAGCGTCCAGGTCGCTCCCGCGTCGTCCGACCGGAACACCCCGCCATCCGCCGCTTCCACCAGCGCATAGACGCGATTGTCGTCCACCGGGGAAACGCTCACGCCGCTCTTTCCGATCACACCCTTCGGCAAGCCCGGGTTCCGCGTGATCTCTGTCCAGTTTTCGCCTGCGTCTGTAGATTTGAAAAGCCCGCTGCCCGGCCCGCCGCTGGACATGCCCCAGGACTTCCGCCAAGACTCCCACAGCGAGGCATAGATCACCTGTGGATTCTTGGGGTCAACGCTGAGGTCCACACCACCCGTTTTGTCGTCGCGGTACAGCACTTTCTTCCAGGTCTCTCCGCCGTCCGTCGTCTTGAAAATTCCGCGCTGCTCGTTTGGCGCGGCCGGATGGCCCAAAGCCGCCACGTAGACAACATCCGGATTGTTGGGATCGATGCGAATTCGTGAGATGGTCTGCGTGTCTTCCAGGCCCATGTGCTTCCACGTCTTCCCGGCGTCCGTGCTTTTGTACACGCCATCGCCCTGCATGATGTTGCCGCGCAATTCCTTTTCGCCCATCCCGATCCAGACCACGTCGGGGTTCGAGGCTGATACTGCCACCGCGCCTACCGACGAACTGTGAATCTGTCCATCCGTCACCGGATTCCATGTGAAGCCGCCGTCGGTCGTCTTCCACAACCCGCCGCCCGTCGCTCCCGAATAGTATTCAAGGGGTCGCGCACTCGATCCCGCACAGGCAATCGATCGGCCCGCGCGCTGCGGTCCAATATTCTGCCAAGTCAATGCGTGGAAGAAATTCGCGGGGTAGCCACCCTCAGGTGTCTGCTGCGCATGCATTGCCGCTCCAAAAGCGACCGCCAGCGTAACCGCGATCAGAACTAACGCTCGAAGTGTCCAGCGAACCACGGAAGATTGCTCGGTCATGCTTCCCCCCTAAGGTCGATTACCGCTAAGAAGATATCCAGAACGCACGCAAGCATATTCCGATGGCGTGGCAGGTTCAATCCGGATTCGGGTTCCGGCATGAAATTCAGTCAAGGAAAAGACGGTCGCGAGGTCGCTCTTAGCCTGCGTGCTGGTGAACGTCCCATCCTAAATATCGCGTCGCCGCTTCATGTACGGCGGAAGAAACCGATGCAAGATTCGCCGCGACGTGATGCTCGAATCCGCGCTCGCAGATATACCGCAGCAATTCCTGCAGCCTTGGAATCTTTACGACGCCCGCGCCGCCGAACGTTGTGAGCGGATCGTTCGTAAATTCGCCCTCGCCCACGTAGCCGCGAATCTTGCCAGTGCGGTCATCCGTGGAGAAACGTGCAAAGCTCATCGGCTCCGCCTTCACGCGTCCCACGCAGGTGCCGAACGTGTTGTCCTTCCCTACCGTTCCCGCAATGATCTCTTGGAAATCCATGCGCACTCCGGCAAAGAAGTGCTTCGGCAGGTTGCTGCAATGGAAGCAAACCGCTTTGTCGGGATCATCTCCGTAGTTATTGTTCCAATCGAGCAGCGCGCTCGGTGTTTCCGAAGCCAGCCGCAACGCGTGCATCCCGATCACGCCACAAATATCCACTTCGCACGCACTGGACATCCCGGCATTGCTCATCATGCTCATCACCGTGCAAGGCACCACGCCGAAGAATTCCTCGATGGAAGTCCAGCACTGGATCGCGCTCAGGGTTACACCGCTCTCGTGCATCCAACCGTCGAGCACCGCGCCCAGCTTCGCCATCTTCAGCAACGCAGCGTCCGGAATGCCCTCGGTCGGCACGTAGGCTCGAATCTCGCCAAGCTTCTGTAGCGCATTCGGATCATCGTTCTTCAAACGTCCGATCCTGCCCATCACTTCCGAAAGGTCGAGCGTTTCAATCGTAATGCGATTGGCCTCAAGAATCTTCTCGCTGTAGCGCACGGTGTTGAACGCAGCGGGCCGCGCGCCCACGGCCCCGATGCGCAGATTGCGTAACCCCTTCGCTACGCGACATACCGCCAGAAACCAGCCGAGATCCTGCCGAAACTCAGCCGAATCCGGCGCCTCCGTGTGAAGCCTCGTCAACGAATAAGGAATTCCGTATTGCGAAAGATTGTTGCAGACCGACATTTTCCCGCAGAAGCTGTCGCGCCGGTCACGAATGGTCATTTTCGAAGCGGTGTCCGGCGTCGCCTGCACCAGTACGGGCACGTGCAGGTCCGCGTGGCGCAGCGTCTCCGCCACCGCTCGCTCATCGCCAAAATTCGGCAGCGTCACTACGATACCGTCAATCTTTCCTCGGTGATTCTGAAACAATTCCGCGCAGCGGAGCGCTTCCTGCCGCGTTTCCACCGCGCCATATTTCGAATCCGCTTCTCCCAGGACGATCGTTTCTACGCCAGCCGCCTCGAGCGCCGCCAGAATCTCCGTTCGCCCGCTGCGCGCCAGGTGATCCGGAAAAAACCCCCGGTTCCCGACGATCACGCCCAGCGTCATCTTCTTCTTTGGCATTGGATTCATCGCGGTTCCCTCTCAGTGGCTCTGGCAATTTCCCGTCGAAGTCTTGCGCATCCTGGCGAGAATCATAGCTCGACACGAAGTTCAATCTACCTGGAAGAGCTGAAATTCAGAGATGCGGATCGGTCCCGAGGACGCCACAATATTCAGGCGCACCCTCGAGACCGTTACGGAAGGAAACGCGTCAATTTTCTTATGGCCGACGGCTCGGCCTTCGGCAACGGCAGTCCACGCGCCGTCCTTCCAGATCTCGATCTTGTAATGTTCGACGTGTTGGCCGTCGTTCAGCCACTCCACTGTCAGCGTGCGATTGAACGTGACGGCTTTCGCGAAATTCACTTCGATGGTCGCTGCGCGTGCCTCCTCGGGCGCGGACCAGAACGTATCCGCATCACCATCGAGCGCCGCATCCTGCCCATTTTGGGTGTGAACGCGCGATGGCGCCAAATTCTCCGCGTAACGACGCCGGATCGCTTCTCCAAATTCCGCGAGGCGCTTCACGTCCGCATCCGGCAAAAGCCCGCGGCGATCCGGCGCAATCCCGAGCATCAGTTGCCCGCCGCGGCCTACTGTTTGCTCGTATGTCGTTACCAGCTCATCCACCGTTTTGAGAGAGGCTTCGTCGGCCGGGTGCCAGAACCAATGCGCCTTATGCAGCGGTGTATCCGCTTCCACAGGACGCCAGCGCAGATACCCGTGACGGTCGATCACGTTCCAGTTTTCGTAGGGAATGCGCCCCTCTTCGTTGCCGGCCCAGCGGATGTCGCCGTATTCGAAAAGCCCGGTGTCCGCAAATACAAGAGTGTTTGGCTGATAAGTGCGCAGTTCCTGGATGATTCGTGGAAAGTTGTAGACGTGCCCCTCGCTGCCTGCACCGTCGAGCCAGAACTCCTCCAAATCGCCGTAATTCTGCGCAAGCTCGTCCAATTGCGCCGCATAATAATCGTCGTATTGGGCGGAATCCGCGTAACGCGGCTCGTGCCGGTCCCATGGCGAAAGATACACGCCGAATTTCAGCCCGTATTTCCTTGCGGCTGCCGCAACACTCTTCACCACGTCACCCTGTCCATTTTCCCAAGGGCTACTCTTCACGCTGTAATCCGTCTGCGCCGATGGCCACAAGCAAAACCCGTCATGGTGTTTTGCCACGAGGACCACATACCGCGCTCCCGCGGCTTGAATCGCCCGCATCCATTGCTCGGGGTTGAAGGCGGTGGGGTTGAAAACCTTGGGATCCGCTTTGCCGTCACCCCATTCGCGGTCTAGAAAAGTGTTTGTACCGAAGTGAATAATCGCGCCGAATTCAAGCGCTTGCCAAGCCACTTGCTGTGGTGAAGGCTTGATGTCGGTGAAGTTCTGTGCGCGGGCAATGGCAGCCACAAAAAGCAGAAGCAGGCAAATCGTCAGCACGATTCGCGGTACAACTTCTCGAGTTCGCCCGTCTCGCCTCACCGCAAAGGGCCTCGCGCTTCCCTTATGCAGCGAACACTTCGCGCAACGCCGGATAGATCCGCCGGTATGTCTCATAACCTCGATCCATCGCGGCCTTGCGCATTGCGTCCGGCTGAATGGTTTCCGAAACGCGCGTTACTACCGCGCAAGCTTCGTCCATGGAACTCCAGACTCCGGCGCCGACTCCCGCCAGAATCGCCGCCCCGTAAGCGGCACCTTCCTCTGTTCGCACCCGTTGCACTTCTCGCCCATAAACCTCAGCTTGAATCGTGCGCCACAACCGCGACCTTGATCCGCCACCACCAAGCCGGATTCGCTCGACCGGCAAACCAAGCTCCTCGAAGATCGTTAAGGTGTCTCGCAGACTGAACGCCACGCCTTCCAGAATCGCGCGAATCACCTGCGCGCGCGAATGCGACGCGGAAAGCCCCAATAGCGCCGCGCGAGCGCTTGGATCGCAGTGCGGCGTGCGTTCCCCCATCAGGTAGGGAGCCCAGAACACGCCCTGTTCGCATGCGGGCTGCTGGTCCGCTTCCGCAATCAGCCGCTCGTACGGATCCCGGCCATCCTCGGCGCCCGCGCCGAATCGATCGCGAAACCAGCGCAACGATAGCCCCGCCGCCTGCGTTACCCCCATCACAAGCCAGCGCCCAGGAACCGCGTGGCAAAATGTATGCAGCCGCCCGCGCGGGTCAAGCGAGGGACGATCCGTCGCCGCAAACACGACGCCCGAAGTGCCGATCGTCGCGCTCACCAGCCCCGCGCGCACAATTCCCATTCCCACCGCGCCAGCGGCTTGATCGCCAGCGCCTGCGACAACCGGCGTGCCAACTTTCAACCTGGTTGCCGCAGCGCCTTCCTCCGAGATTCCCCCGCAAATCTCCGGCGATTCGTAAAGAGCTGGAAGCGCCTCCGGGCTAATGCCTACCCCGCTCAAAACTTCTTCCGACCACGTGCGCCGCGCCACATCGAGCAGCAGCGTCCCAGAAGCATCCGCCACATCAATCGCGTAGTCACCCGTCAACCGGAAGCGCACGTAATCCTTCGGCAACATGATTCTGCGGACGCGCTCCCAATTTCGCGGTTCCTTCTCGCGGACCCACAGTAATTTTGTCAGCGTGAAATTTGTCAGTGGTGGGTTGCACGTAAGCTGGATCAGCCGTTCGCGGCCAAACTGCGCGTCAAGCCATTGCGCTTGCGCTTCCGTGCGCTGGTCGCACCAGATAAGTGCCGGCCGGATCACTTCATTGTGCCGGCCCAGCAACACGGCGCCGTGCATTTGCCCCGAAAGGCCCACGCAGGCAATCTCATCCGCGCGAGTGTCGCACGACTCAAGCACACGCTTCACCGCCAGCCCGCAGGCGCGCCACCAATCTTCGGGTGATTGCTCTGCCCAACCCGGCTGTGGCGACCGAAACGCCTCATGCTCTTGCGTGCCGGATCCCAGCACCCCGCCCCGCTCGTCCACCAACAAGGCGCGGGTGCCGCCGGTGCCCACATCAATGCCCAGCAGCTTGATAGCGAACTCCTCGCGCCCGCCATGGCGCATTCCGTTCAGTCCGGCAAAACGGCCACACTTGTAATCTCAAATCGCACATGCGCGCCTGCTGGCGCCGCCTGCCCCACTCCTGCGACGGGCTGGCCGCCGCCGATCCAGAGATCTACAGGTCCCGCAACGATTCGCCTCGTGCCCGCCTCGTCCACAATGCTCAGTTCGCGGTCGTGCAAGGTAAGACTTACTGTTTTTTTCTCGCCGCGCTCGAGATGCACTCGTGTAAACTCGGCAAGCGCACGAATCGGGGCCCCCGCAATACCGATGTGCGTCACATAGCACTGCACCACTTCGTCCGCAGCCACGCTTCCAGTGTTCTGCACATCCACGCTCACGGTCACCGGCTGGTTCGCAGCAACTTGTGAACTATCCACGCGCGCGCCGCTATACGCAAACGACGCATAGCTCCGCCCAAATCCAAATGGATAAAGCGGCGTCCCGGAGAAATAGCGATAGGTCCGCTTGCTCATGCCATAATCCGTGAAAGCAGGAAGCTGCGCGATCGACGTATAAAACGTTACCGGCAATCGTCCCGATGGGCTGTAATCTCCCGCCAACACATCAGCGACCGCAGTTCCGCCCTCCTCGCCGGGATACCACGCTTCCAAAATCGCGGACGCGTGTCCCTGCGCCCAATTCACCGCCAGCGCGCTTCCGCTCGTCAACACGACGATCAGCGGTTTGCCCGTTGCCGCGAGCGCCCGCAGCAGCTCCTCCTGCGGCTCGGGCATTTTCAAATCCACGCGATCGCCACCAAAAAATCCGGGAGCATTTACATCGGCCTCTTCATTTTCGAGTTCCGGCGTAATTCCCACCACCGCGATCACGGCATCCGCCTGCCGCGCTATCCCCACAGCTTCGGCTTGTAGATCGGCCGCACTCTCCTGCCCTGCTTCTGTCTCCGTGTAAGTGCTGCCTGCCGCCGAAAGAATCTTCGCTTCCGCAAACCGCCCGCGAATTCCATCCAGAATCGTGACGTATCGCGAAGGCGTCCCGTTGTAATTCCCCAGCAGTACATCGAGCGAGCTCGCCGACGGCCCGACCACCGCAATCGTGCGAACATTCGGCTTCAACGGCAGAGTCTGCCGGTCATTTTTCAGCAAGACGATGGATTCGCGCGCCGCCTGCAGCGCTACTTGACGGTTTGCCGCCGTGTCGTTGTCCGCAAGCGTCAGCTTCGACCATGGCACCATCGCCGGCGGATCGAACATGCCGAGACGAAATCGCGCCGTGAAGAGCCGCTCGACCGCGCGATCGATATCTGCCACAGAGATCAACCGGTCGCGCACCGCTTCCGGCAAAACCGTGTATTCCGAGCCGCACGTAAGATCGGTCCCCGCCTTCACCGCCAGCGCTACGGCCTGCTCGAATATCGCCACATACGCATGCCCAAACATGATGTCCTGTATCGCGCCGCAATCGGAAACAGCGTACCCGCTAAATCCCCAGTTATTTCGCAATGTCCCATACAGCAACGGACTGGCGCAGGCCGGATCGCCGCGCACCGCGTTGTACGCGCACATGATCGAATCCGCTTTCCCCTCCACCACCGCCGCGCGAAACGCCGGCGTATACGTATCCTCGTAATCGTGCTGTGTCACCTTCACATCGAACTGGTGCCGCAAAACCTCCGGACCGCTGTGCACGGCATAATGCTTCGCGGTAGCCACCACCTTCAAATAACGTGCGTCGTCGCCTTGCATCCCGGTAACGAACGCCACCGCCAAGCGCCCCGTCAAAAAGGGATCCTCGCCGTACGTTTCCTGGCCGCGGCCCCAGCGCGGATCGCGAAAAATGTTGATGTTCGGCGACCAGAAGGTCAGCCCGAAATTCTGCCCGCGATTCCCATGCTGGACGGCATCGTTGTATTTCGCGCGCGCCTCGGTGGAAATCACATCCGCGACGCGATGCATCAGTTCGGTGTCCCACGTGGCCGCCAGCCCGATCGCTTGAGGAAACACGGTCGCCGTTCCCGCGCGTGCCACGCCGTGTAGCGCTTCGCTCCACCAGTTGTAAGCGGGCACACCCAGCCGCGGAATCGCCGGGGCGTCATATTGCATCTGCGAGACTTTTTCTTCGAGGGTCATGCGCGCGGTCAGGTCTCGCACGCGCTGTTCGAGCGCGAGATCGGTGTCGAGGTACGCGGGTTTACCTTCTTCCCCCTTGTTTCCGGCTGTTATACCTTTGCCGTTCGACTGCCCCAGCGCACCCCCGCAGCAGCAAAGCAACACAGCCATTAGGATCAAGCTTCTGCGCATTGCTGGCGCACCTCAGGGAAGGCAAGACTCAGCGCAAAGAAACTAGCGCCAGCAGACTCTTATCCACAGACCGTGCTCAAGTCAAGGAAGTACCCCCAAAGCCCCGATTTCTGAAGCGGCGAGAGCTTCAACACGCTATCTTCTTGTTGTGCTACGATCGGGCAAAATATAGCCGGGGGCATTCATGGCAAGAATGTTGGGTGTGTGTCTTGGTCTGATCGTGGCCGTGGCAATGCTTTGCGCGCTTCCTGCCATTTCACAAACGAAACCTGCCGAACTCCCGCAGCGCGCCCTGCTCAATCTCTATCAGGTTGCCCAAGAGATGTTGGCCGATCCCGCCAAGGACTATGAGGCGAGCGAAAACCCGGACTTCCCTTATCCCAGCGATATTCAAGCGCAGTGGGCCAATAGTATTGCTTTCTACGGAGCCGGGCTGCCCGATGACGAAAGTTCCAAAATGGGGACCTGTGCCTCGCACCTGAACAACTCCATCACCGATAAGGAGCTCGGCTATCGGCTCGAGGTCAAACTCAAAGACCCCAAGCAAACGATCGCTCCCGATGACCGCAAGAAGCTGCAGGCGGATATTCAGAACGACTACACCGAGGCGCAAACGGAATTCGCGTTGTGTGACGCCTCAACGTTAGGATTGGCCGAGCAGCAAATTCCGCCGCCCACGCCAAATAAGCCTCAACAAGCGGACGCCACCAATAGCGCCGTCGCCGGCAGCGCTTCCGAAGCCTCGCTTCCGGGTTCCATTGACTGGACCCCAGCCCTGAACCCTCTGCAAACCTACCTTGCAACCGAGTGGAACCGTGTGGTGAACGATCCCGTAAACCGGGATTGGGCGCCCGACAGCGAGGGCAATACCCTTACTCTTAAGCTGCAGCCGAACCAGCTTCCTGAAGTGCTCTCCGAAACCGGCAGCCGCAAGAATGTATTTAACAGCATCATGCAAAATGGCAACCTGCCGGCCACAATTTTTCCGCCCGGCTCAACCCTCACCAACGTGGTAATCGCCCCGAAATTTCTCGTCAAGCCCAGCCCCAACACGGGCACACGCACCCGCCTGAAATACTACGAACGCGACGGCGTCTTCAAAAGCTATTTTGCGCAGCAATAGCCACAGCGCTTCGCCGCCACGATCGATTCAATTGCGGACAAGCGATGGCCTTTGCACAAAAACATCATTGTCGTACCAAGTCCCGGCGGGCGACCTGCGCAACAGGGAACATCCAAGCAGCAAGCAAACCTTCGCCAAAGCATTGCAAGTTGCGTAGGTTCGGTATAGGTTACGGCCAACCTATCGAGATATCATTCCGATTCGTCATCAACAAGTATTAGGGAAACTTCAGGAATATGGAGCGCTCTCGTGCGAAAATTCTTGTCGCTGATTTGTATCTTGGGATTCCCTTGCACTTCGTGGGCGCAATCGAGCCAGGCATCCTGGCAGAACGTCAGCACGTTGCAAGCGGGCCAGAAGATTCAAGTCGTGAAAGCGAATTCGAAGAAAGATTTCGGTACGTTCCTTAATGTTTCCGATACCGCGATCTCGTTGCGAGAGGCATCGGGCGAGCAAACCATCCCGAAGCAGGACGTTCGCATCGTTAGGCTGATGGATAATAAGCACCGTCTGCGCAACACCCTCATTGGCGCGGGAGTGGGTGCTGGAGCGGGAGCAGGTGCCGGCGCAGCAGCGTATGGCTCCTCGAAACCCTGCCCGGTGGGCAGTTTTGTCTGCGGTCCGCTCGGCCCCGGTAGGGGAGTTCTGGTCGCCGCCGGTGCTGTGGTCGGTTTGCTGGGCGGCGCGATCATCGGCGCCCTTCTACCCAGCCACAAAACCATTTACCACGTATAAGTGGGTCGCGAACGTCCTGCGTGCGCGCCCTCCCTATCAACATCAACGCTGTCTGGTGCCCTCGTCAGTGTGCCGCTTGCATCTCGCGGCTCACGCGCTCGTTTTGCTCCAGCACGCGGAGTAAGTTCCCGCCCAAGATTTTCCGGATGTCGTCATCGCTGTAGCCCTTGCGCATCAAAGCTTCGGTGATCTGCGGCAGGTGGGTGCAATCCTCCATACCGTCCGGCATGTCGGCGCCGTCAAAATCAGAGCCCAACCCCACGTGGTCCGCGCCTACCAACTTCACCGCGTGATCGATATGGTCGATGATCCGCTCCCAGCTCACATGCGGTAACTTGCCTTCTGCCGTGGCTTGCTTGCCCATCTCCACCATCTTGCGATTCACGCACTCCTCGTCATCGCCGCAGGCTTTCTTGTACGCGTCAAGTTGGGCCACCACTCCGCCGGAAAACTTGTCCGAAGCATCCTTGAAAGCCTGATCGATGAAGCTCTTCTCGTAATTGATCTGAATCACGCCACCCTTCGCGGCCAGCGCCTTGATCATATCGTCGGACATATCGCGCACGTGATCGCAGAGCGCGCGGCACGAGGAATGCGACGCGATCAGCGGCGCCTTGCTGATCGCCAGCGCGTCGTAAAAAGTCTTGTCCGACACGTGCGAAATATCCACCATGATTCCCTGCCGGTTCATCTCCAGGACTACTTGCTTGCCAAAGTCGGTGAGCCCGTTGTGTTCGGGCTTCGCGGTTGAAGAATCGGCCCACTCATCGTTGTAGAAATGTGTCAGCGTCATGTAGCGCACGCCCAGATCGCCGAACATCCGCAGCACGCGAATGTCGTTGCCGATCATGTGCCCGCCTTCCACACCCATCAGCACCGCGATCTTGCCTTGCGCGTGTGCACGCCGCACCTCCTCCGCCGTGCGACAGAAAACGAGGTCGTTCGAATACTTGATCACGTTCTCGTGGACCGCGTCGATCTGATCGAGCGCCTTTTGCACCGCGGGCGGGCCCATGATCCGGCCGTCAATCCAGATCGAAAAGAAAATCGCGTTCATGCCGCCTTGGCGCATGCGCGGAATATCGATATTTCCGTCGGGGTTGCGCTTGCCAAGGTCGAAGTCCTTCGAGAAGAAACGCTGCGTCGTATCGTCGTGCGTATCCAGCACAATCGAAGAAAAGTGTAATTTCCGCGCACGCTCGGCAATGTCATCGGCCCGCGTGCTTCGCCCCGCCGTCGCGGCAATACACGCCAAAGCCACAACACACCCCAACGCAAGAGTCCGTCGCATCGTTTCCTCCTGACTAACTCGTTGCGGAGAGATTGCCTGCAACCACAGGCACAGTCAAGCAAGTGAAATGCGCCAAGGCCTTGCCAGCCACGAAAACTCTATGTACCGTAACTAAGAACAAACTCTCGGTACGCTTTAGCACGAAGAGTGTTCAGGTCGCTTTTGCGAGCCGCGGCGTCTTCAGACCACGTGCATATCGGCAGACTCACTAGCCAGGACACATATGTCTCTGAACGCTCGCGCCTCAAAGGGCGAACGGGATCCTGAGGTTCTCAGAATCCGCGCCAGATTCATCCTCAGATCTCGATAAACCTGCCTCATTTGCTGCACCGACGGGCGACGGTGTTGTCTGACAAAGACATTACCCAAGGCGCTGAAAACTCCGTCGATCCGGCCATTATGAATGTGAATGTCGGTACCGTTTAGATCGCTCAAAGATTTAGCGAACCGGTAGTCTTGCGATTCAAAAACGAACCAAGCGTGGTCACTTGAACCGATATGCGCCCAAGCGACGGATAGCCCTAGTTCGAACGGCATATTGAAGCGGGGCGTACGAGGCGGTGTCCTATCGATTTCCACACGAGACAAGTCATGAAGCGCAAACGTACACTCATACAGCAACTTCAAAATGCGATCGAGCCTTCTGGTGCTCGCAGGGATTTCAAGAGTGGCCCTCGGAATGAGCCCGAATGCGCTCACGCCGGCAATATAGGCAAGGTACAGCCTTTCGAATTTCTTATCGTAGGGAATGTTTAGAAATACGTCAGCGGGACGCGTCTTCGCTGCTAGACGAACGCGTTCTCTTCGAGGCATGCGGCTTACTGGATTGCCTCCGAACGTTAGGCTTCTTGGGCGTCCGGGCAAAATTCAGCGACACTAACCATTTCGCCCGTCTAGCGCTCTTGCGCTTCTTACTACTTGAATCTGCCGCGACCGTAAGGCGTTTGTCGTCGGAATCAAACTTCTTGAATCCCAACATTTTGACGAGCTGCTGCTTGCGCACCCTCGAAACGCCAAGAATCTTAGCGGTCTGGCTCGCGGACGCAAAGGGAGCCTCGATCAAAATAGTGTGAGCCATGTAACGTCAATTCTACAACTTTCGAATACGCTCTAGCAATCACGCACGCGGCGGGCACCCCATAGCGTCACCCTCACATAAGAGATAAACCGCGAGTCACTTCCGCTGCGCCATCTGGGCTTCGTTGCCGCCAAACCCTCGCTTCACCCTCGCCCGCCGGCCAGCCGCGCCGCTTCCGGCGAACGCATCAGCCGCAGCATCGCCAGGATGCCCAGAGCCGGACCCGGCGCCAGCGCCGCAAACGCCACACCCCAACCGTGCGACTCCCGCAGCACCGGTACCAACCAGATCGTCGCCACCGTCAGCGTGAACCCGATCGCAAGCTGCAGCGTCAGCACCGTGCCCACGTAGCTTTGATCCGCCAACTCCGTCACCATCGTCGAAAATTGCGCCGAGTCCGCCACCGCCGCAAATCCCCAGATCACTCCGATCGCCAGCGTCAACGCCATCGAGCGCGCCGCTACGAACCCGATCGTCAGCGCGCACGCCCCGCTCACGGCCATTGCCGCCGCAGCCGTGCGCGCGCGTCCCCAGCGGTCCGCCACCGCGCCGGCTACCCAACAACCCACCGACCCCGCGCCAATCGCCGCGAACGCGCTAAACGCCGCGCGCCGCAGCGGGTCTCCCGCACCATGCCTGGCAAACATATCCGCGAAAAATGCCGCGCACCACGCCCACATCGCGTAAAGCTCCCACATGTGCCCGAAATAACCCGCCACGGCGAGCCGCACGCCCGGCTGGAAAAACGCGCGAAAGCCATGCCGCGGATCGAACATCGCTCGCGGAAAAGAGAACGGTCCATCGTGAGCCGCAAATTCCGCCAACAATCCGCCGGCGAGCGTGATCGCAGACGTCGCCACGATCACGTTTTCCCAGCGCACGCCGCCCAATCCGTTGAGCAAATTCGGCAGCGCCGAACCTAGCGCCAGCCCTCCCACCATTACGCCCAGCGCCGTACCGCGCTCGCTGCGGAACCAAGTCGCCATCACCTTTAGGCTCGACGGATACACCAACGCGATCGCCGCGCCGGTGGCGAATCGCAGCGGCAACGCGCTCGTTAATCCGTGGCTGCTCAGCAAACACAAATTAAACGCCGCGGCCAGCGTCGCGCCCGCCAGCATCAGCCGACGCGGACGAAAAATGTCCGCCAGATTGAGCGATGCCGAAATCAACGCCCCCGCCACGAATCCAAGCTGCACGGAAATCGTAAGCCAAGCTCCTGCCGCCGATGAAACACCCCACGCCGCGCGCAATTGCGGCAGCACCGCCGACGCCGAAAACCACGTACTCATCTCCAGAAACGCCACGGTCGCCAGCAACCCGAGAGCGCGCCACCGCCCCGCCGGGCGCTCCGCCGCCGGCGCCGCCATCCGTTCCGCGGTCGGCGCTTCGCTTTTCAGATACGCCATGTCCCGGAGAGCCTACACTGTGCCGCTCACTCGCGCGAGCGCTACTCATAAACCTGCATCAGCGCCTCGCACGCTAACGGAAAGTTATCCTTCAAAGAGCATGGTACAGCGTGAGGGTTGGTTAAGAATTCGCACTACAAGCGTGGATTTTTGTTCTAGCCGCACTGGGCCAATTTCTCAGGCCGCCGTGGAACGGACGCACACCAAGCGCTCAGCTCCAAATATCAGCAACTCACAGCGAACTGGCGTCGAGCATCTCTACAGGTACGGCGGAGTTCAGAGACCGCCCGCCTACGGCTTTGAGAGCAGGTCGGCCTTACCCGTGGTCGGGTCCACCGGGAACGAAACGTGCTCCTGCACGATGCGCCACTTCCCGTTTTGCTTGCGGAGCACGTCGGTATTGCGCACCACCAGGCGCGTTTTCGAGCCGTCTTTTCCGGTGAACATGGTGTCGTCAATGTAGCGCGTATAGGCGACGGAGCCTACGACGGTGATGTGCAGTTCGGAAACCGTGTTGGCAAGCGGGCCGGGAAATGTTGTGAATAGACCTTCCCAATCCTTCCGGTAAGCCTCGCGGTTCGGGTATTCGCGCGGCGGGATAGCATCGAACGCAAAAACATCCGGCGCGTAGAGCGCCATGATCGCGTTCACGTCCTTCTTATTGAAAGCGTCATTGAAGTCGTTGTAGAGCGTTTGAATCGCGGCCTTGTCGTCCGCGCCGGCTTTTGCCTGCGCGCTCAGGGGCAGTGTCCCCGCGGTAATGCTCAGCAGAACTAAAATCGCCACGGCCAAATGAAGAGGTTTTCGCATGGGGAGTTCTCCTTTGAAAAGAATTTTGTCGGAAAACCCGAGGGATGCGGCAAAAGTACCGCCGCTAAACCCTGCTTGTCAAGACAGTCGCAAGCAGCCCGAGCGCACGCCACCGCCCCGCGGGACGCTCCGCCGCCAGCGCCGCGTTCTCTCGACCACAGTTACGTCGCTCTTCAATTACGCCATTCTCGCGAAGAACCTACACTGTGTCGCTCTTCAGCGCGAGCGGTGGGCGGAAGACAAAAATCAGCTTCCAGGTGCAAGTTATATATATTTATGTTTGTATTTTGTTTGTATTTGGGAACTATCTAGCTGGTTCAGGGTGCAACGACGTGAAGCTCCGCCTATCTGCCTCGGCATGGATTGGCGCTTGCTGTCTCGTGGTGCTGGCGCTCGCAGCGTGCGCGGTCAGCGCACAAGAGTCTCGCGCTGCTCTGGACCTGCAAACGGCAACTGGCCAGACGACCTTCCGCATCGGCGAGCGCATCCCACTCAAGCTCACCTTCACCAGCCAGAACGATACTCAGTTCATTGTGGCGCCGTGGGGCAACAGCCGAGGCGGCGAATTCGACTTCGAGACCGTTAATCTTAGCCCGTCCACCGGCTGGTCGGACCCACTCGCCACGTATTTCACACAGAATTTTTTCCGCATGGCACACGGTTGGCAGTGGCCGCCTCTTCTTAAGTCGAAACCAGTCCAGATATCGCTCGATCTTAACCAGTGGGTTCGCTTCGATCAGCCCGGAGTCTACACGCTCAATGTGAACAGCCGCCGCGTCTTACCCGTCAACAACAGCGGCAGTACCCAGTTCTCTCTCGCCTCGAACGTGATCGAACTGCACATCATTCCTGCTACCCCCGAGTGGCAGGCCGCAGCCCTCAACTCCATCCTCCAACACTTGAGCACAGGAGGACCAGAACTCGAAAATGCTGCAGCCGACCTCAGGTATCTGGCCACTCCCGCCGCCATCGAAGAAATGACCTCGAAGCTCCGCGAAGGAGACGCTTTCATTGCCACCGAATGCAGTTATGGCTTGCTTGGGGTGCCTGACTCGATGCGCGACCTCGCCATCGCCTCCATGAACAAGCGCATCGAAGAGCCCGATTTCCCCATCTCGCAACTATTATTCACCACGATGTCTCTGTTGCATGTGACTTCAGGTTCGACGGCGGAAAGCATAAGCGCGCAGCGCCGAGCCTTCGATCCGCTCCTGTGGCAGACCGTATTTTCCTCCGTTCCAAGGAAAAAAGGCGCGGCGCGCGCCGAAACGTTACAAACCCTGCTCATCTTCGGGCGCTATCTCGACACGCCCTCCCTAAAATCACAGATGACCCAACTGCTGTCCGGATCCTTCCTGGACCTCGACGCCCGGAGCCAAATCGATGACCTGCGTCGAAATTGGGATATCCTATGTTCTCCCGAAATTCTGCCGGCGCTGCAAGCCCTGGCCAAACTGCCGGCGACGACTGACGGCGAATTCGATCGCGCCCGCGAGAATCTGAAGGCCGTAGCTTTTAAACGCTGGTACGAACTCGATCCGTCCGGAGCGCAGCGCGAGATCTTCCACGAAATCGGCTCGGACGAGCCGCCACTTTCGTCTCAGGCGCTCACCTTCCTACCCGCCGAGCCTTTGCCTCAGTTCGAGTCCCTGTGGGCGCAGGTATTCGTCGGAACCACCGACCAGGGGCGTGAGGAAGTGCTCGGCTCGCTTCTCGTCCACTTCGGAACCGGCGCGGCCAAATCTCAGATGATCGCCAAGCTGAACGAGCCCTCCAGACCAAACTCCTGCACGTCGCACTCTCTGGCGCTCGCCTACCTCGTGCGGTTTAGTCCCGGCGAGGCTCGTCACCTACTCAAACGTGACCTGACAACGGACGAGGCTGCATGCGATGCCCATCTCTTCCAATACATCTCCGAGCACGCCACAGCACCCTTGCTCAATGACATTGCCACCGAAGCGCTTCATGACGCTAACCCTCGCGTCGTGCTCGATGCGCTTCGATACCTCACTTCTTATGGAACAAAGGCGGACCAAAAACCTATCTGGGATCGCTATGTTGAGTGGACGCAGGAATGGGCGGGCGAGGCAAATATCCTCGACCATCCCGAACGCGCGTTGCCTGCCACATACATCAGTTTGCTCGAAGGCGAGGCCCTCGGAGCAGCTCTGATCGCGAACCAAGGCTGGCTCGCCGATCGCGCTCTACTTTCCCGTGTCCTTCAAACGTGCGTCGGCGAAGAGATGTGCAAACACCTCCAGAACATTGCGAGGAACGCCGCTCCACCACATCCCTTGACGCTGCCGGACACCTCAATGCCCTTTGGCTTGAATTCCACGCAATCCTTTTTTGTCGCTCAGTACGCTGTAATGTCCCGCGACCTGCTCGCGGCGAAGATCGCCCCGTATCCACGCGGGACCAATTTCGTCCTGTCTTCCGCGTGGCTTCGTACCAGCGACCAACAAAAGCTCGAGGCCGAGGTTCGAGCCCTTTGCAAAGAGCTGGGTATGTCCTTAAAAAAATCAAAAAATTGAAACGCCCGCGCAAGATTGTATTTTCAGGATTCGGGCCAAGATACACGTGACGCGCAGTGGTCGCTTTTCACGGGCGGGCCCATTACGACCCTCGAGAGCCTACACCGTGCCGTTGCCAGCTTTCGCTGGGCGCCGCTTGCTTCGCGCATTTTCGAAAATAAATTCGCGAACCAGCGGTGGCCTCTGATCGAAATCGCTATACCGAATCCACGTTGGCCGGACCACGAAATGAACCAACCCGGGCCAACTCAGTCGCGCCGGACCATCAGGCCAAGCTTTGAAATAGACTTGCAGGTATCGCTTCCGGTTCGGCGGCTTCAGCTCTTCCGCCACGCCTTCATATTGCACGGTCTGCTCGCCCACGGCCCAACCGCCAATCACAAATGAGCATGCCGGGCGCGCGATCAGATTCGGATATTTGCGGGAACCCTTCACGGTATCGAACACGATCTCCAGTTTCGGCGTGACCGCGATCCCCACCAGCGCTGCTTGCGGCGTGCGCGCACGGCTGGTGGTCCCCAGCACGCCCAGCTTCCATTTCGTCAGAAAATCATACAGTTCCGCTTTCGTCATGGGCACGTCCGCGACGCAGTATACGCTTTCACCGTCCGCTCACCCCGATCGAATCCGTGAATCGGACACCGCTCGGGGTCTGTCGGGAACGCCAACGCGCATTCCCGCGTATCAGAATGTATAAATGGAATTAGTGGGCCCTGAGACTGTAGGGAAATAAGAAAGCGACGCGAGGTGATATGGCGGTGAACTCGAACCAGGACGATATCGCGGCCCTGGAAGCAATCGCTCGGGAATTTACCGGGGGCTTCAACACCGGCGATGTGGACCGCATCATGCGCTATTACGGAGAGCGTTACGTTGATGTGAACCTGCGCCACCCGGAACAAACAAAGCTCGAGCGGCGGCAATACTATAGCCAAGTGATCGGCAAAGGTGTGCGCATCCAGGTCTTCCCGGACGAAATTCTCGTCGATGGCGCATGGGCCTTCGTGCGCGGCCATATCGAAGTCACACGCTCGGCATCAGGTGCGCCCGTTGAATTGCGCTACCTAGAGATCGCCCGCAAGCAGCCGGACGGCTCCTGGCAAATGATGTGGGGCATGGACGGCGCAGTCCAGGAATATGAGCCGTCTCGTGTTGGCTAGCAAGGTCGAGGACAGCTGGCACCGCAAAACGATTTCAAATATTCACTTTCCGCGGATAGGGCTATTGCGGGCGGTGCGCGCCGTCAGCGCCTAGCAGGCGCTTTACGAGGAGCGGCAATTCGTCGGCGAGCGCGGACTTGGAAAGAAAAGCGTCAGCACCAGCTTCGCGGGCTTCGCGAGTGATTTGCGGCGATTCGTGCATGCTGAAGATCAGAATTTTCGTGGCGGGAGCGATCTGGCGGATTCCGCGTGCGGCTTCGAGGCCGTTCATCACCGGCATGGTCAAATCGAGAACCACTAGATCAGGATGCAGCTTTTCTACCTGGGCGATCGCTTCCTTGCCGTTTTCCGCTTCGCCGGCGATCTCCCAGTGCGTATCGCCGCTCAGCAGGGCACGAATCCCTCGCCTCATTACCTCATGATCGTCCACCAGCAAGATCCGAAATTGCGACGCCAAACCTGCACCACCCAACGATCGCTTCAAAAGTTTGGATATCATACGCAGGAGAGCGATAGGCGGCAACAAGTGTTTCGCTGTATATACGGGTGAGTGGGTTTCCGGTGCTTGTACGATAATGTTTCGCCGCGTGGTTACCGGCCTTCTTCCTCGGACCTCCAAGGCTCAACCCAATGGCGGCGCGCCCGAAGCCCCACCATTTCGCCGGACCAGCCACAATTGCACTCGAGTGGGAACGCCGAGCCGTCGGCTTCTTCGAGACTTCGATGCGGAGCGAGTTTGTGAGCCGATACCGGATTGCTGCATGACGGACACTGGAACAGTAGAACGTGAACGAACGACGGAGCAAAGTCAGTCATTGGCGCCTCCTGAAAAGCTGGCCCGCTGCCCGCATTTCCATCAATGCCGAACTCTATTTTCTGTTTCTAATGGATTGGATGACGCAACTATGAAACTTCACGTACAGGCTCACCCGCATATCGGAAGGAAATCTTCCTAAGTAGAAAGAACACGAAGGCGGAAATTTTTATGCTGGGGGTGTTGGTTGAGCCGAATCAATCGATTTCGAGCGGTATGGACTGGAAATCGCGGCCGTGACGTTCGGTGCCCAGCATCAACAGAATGCCGATCGTGAGGATCACGCAGATTTCGAACCCGCCGAGCGCCCATTTGTAACCCACGCGATCTCGCAGCGCATATTCGATCGAGTTCGTGGGGGCGGCAAAAAGAATTCCGAGCTGGTAAGCGAGACCCGGCACGAGGCCGCGCGCGGCATCCGGCGCGAGTTCGTTCAAATGTGCCGGGATCACCCCCCAAGCACCTTGCACCCCCATCTGCATCAGAAACGCGCCAATCGCCAGAACGAGCGTGGTGGCGCCAAAAGCCCAGAGTGGAATCACCAGCAGTGCGAGCAACAAAGCGCCGCCAATGGTGATGCGCCGGCCAAAGCGTTGCGAAAGATGGCCGAAGAGAATTCCTCCCACCACCGCGCCGACATTGAAAAAGATGGCCATGTTTGCGGCAGCGGAGCCGGAGAGATGGTGTACCACGCCAAGAAAATCCGGATAAAGATCCTGCGTGCCGTGGGAAAGAAACATCATAAAGATCATGAGCGCGACGAGATAGACGAAGAGTTTCCACTGGGCCGCAACAGTGCGCAAGATCGCAGCAAGGTTTGGCGCGCGGTGCTGCTTCCAGGCTTCCGATTCCGGCACGCTAGTACGGATGTACAGCGCCAAGAGCGCCGGCAATCCGCCGAGCCAGAACATCGGCCGCCAGCCCCACGCCGGCAGCACAAAACGCGCCGCTGCCGCGGCGAGCAGGTAGCCAACGGGATAGCCGCTCTGCACCAGGCCACTGAGCATGCCGCGCCATTTTTGCGGCGCCGCCTCCATCGCAAGGGACGCACCCACGCCCCATTCGCCCCCCATGCCGATCCCGAAGAGCGTACGCATCACCAGAAAGAACGTGAAATTCGGCGAAAATCCGCAGGCCACCTCGACGATGCTGAAATAAATCACGTTGAGCATCAGCGGAATCCGGCGGCCGTAGCGGTCGGCCAGAAGACCGAAGATCAGCGCGCCGAGAGGCCGCGTCGCCAGCGTCAAGGTGGTAGAGAAAACCAATGCGGCTTTGCTGACGTGGAATTGCTGGGAAAGCGTGCCGAATAGAAAAACGACAACAAAAAAGTCAAACGCATCGAGCATCCAGCCAAGAAAGCTGGCCGCCACCGCGTGGGATTTCTGCCGAGTGGATAGCAGCACGCTAGTGGGACGCCCCTTCGGCGAGCGGCGTATCGGCAGAGCCGGAAACGTCCGGATCGGGCGCCATCTTTGCGATTCTGCCGTACAAGAGCGCGGCGGAGATGATCGCAACGGCACACAAAATCACGCCAGACAGATAGCGTCCAAAGCAAAGCTCTCCGATGCCGAAAAGCGCGGCGTATACCATGACGCAGCCGAGCAACCATGAAACGAGATTTGCGCCGAGATCCCGCGTTTCCGGCACGTCCGCGGCGAGCCTTGCGACCGGCCGCCAACCTGCCGCGTGCGGCCGCACGTGCCGATAGAACTTCACGAGCACCGCATCGGATTCGGGAGAAGTCGCGTAAGTCGCGGCGATCCAGGCGATAGTGGTGAGAGCGGTGGTAAAGAGCGTGGTCTTCGCAAAGACGATGAATTCCGGACCTTGGAATGGGTTCATCAAGTGAACGTAAACGGTGCACAACATCGCCACCGTCATCGCCGAGATTTCGCTCCACGCATTGATGCGCCACCAATACCAGCGCAGCAAATAAACGCCGCCAGTGCCCGCGCCGACCTCGAGCACGTATTGCCAGCCCGCGCGAATGGTCACTAGCTGCGCGGAAACGTACGCGGCTGCAAGCACCAAAATCACCGTGGCGATGCGCGAAGCAATAACGTAATGTCCTTCCGAGGCGTCGCGCTTGATGAATCTCCGGTAGAAATCCTCGACCAGATAGGAACTGCCCCAATTCAATTGCGTCGCGAGCGTGGACATGAACGCGGCCATGAATCCCGCAATCAAAATTCCGCGCAGCGCGGGCGGCATGAAGTTCGTAGCCACGAGCATGTAGCCCGATTCCGGATGCTGCAAATTGGGGTAGAGCGCAACGGCCACGAGCGCGGCGATCACCCAGGGCCAGGGACGGATGGCGTAGTGCGCGACGTTGAACCACAGTACGCTCAGCAAGCCCTCGCGTTCGTTGCGCGCGCTAAAAATGCGCTGCGCTACGTAGCCTCCGCCGCCCGGCTCGGCGCCCGGATACCAGAACGCCCACCATTGCACGCACAAAAGCACCAGAAATGTGAGCACCGGCAACGTCCATAAGCCAGTGCTGCGCAAGCCGCGCGAGAAATCCGGCAGCACCGCGGTGATATCGGAGGCGCCCGGCCCCGCCGCCACGCGCATGGCCGCGAGCCGCGCCAGCAACACATGCATGCCGCCCACAGCGCGCACTCCGTAATAAGCGACCGCAATCACAATGGCCATCTTCAAGACGAACTGAAACAGGTCCGTCCACAGCACGCCCCACAAACCGCCGAGCGCAACGTAAAGTCCCGTGAATGGCATCAGGAAAAAGATGCAGATGGCTAGAGCGCTCCCGGTGCTCACGCCCAGTGTGACGGCGACGATGCTCGTCATCGCCTTGGTGACCCAGCCGAGAATCAGGCAATTCATCAGAAGCCCGAGGTAAACGGCACGAAACCCGCGCAGAAATGCGGCGGGCTTGCCGCCGTAGCGCATTTCCGCGAACTCGACGTCTGTGATCAGCCCCGAGCGGCGCCACAGCCGTGCGAACAGAAAAACCGTCATCATTCCGGAAGGCAGAAAACTCCACCAAAGCCAGTTGCCGGAAACTCCCTGCGCGAAGACGAGTCCGGTGACCACCAGTGGCGTGTCCGCCGCGAAGGTCGTCGCCACCATGGACGTGCCGGCGAGCCACCAGGAAACCTGCCGACCGGAGACGAAATAGTCAGTGGTGCTGCGGCCGGAGCGCCGCCGAAAATACAAGCCGAGCAGA
Organism: uncultured Acidobacteriota bacterium; assembly: GCA_963703805.1. Classification (GTDB taxonomy): domain Bacteria; phylum Acidobacteriota; class Terriglobia; order Acidiferrales; family UBA7541; genus DASTCZ01. The sequence goes on from CAVPFO010000005.1 coordinate 605,018, forward strand.
AGCGTCGCCAGCAGGTAGCCGAAGATGGCGACTCCGTCGAGGGGCGTCAGTCTCATCGGTGGACGCCAGAGATTGAAGGCTCAAGCGGCGATAGTCAAGCCCGTGTTGAGATGCGAGATGCATGCTTATACGCGGACGCTTGTCTAGGCCACGATCGCCCGCAAACCTCTCCACGGTCGACTCCTTGTATCCGCTTGGCGAAGCAATTATGATCCGCCGCTGAACATGGGAGCGCGCGATACTCATTTCGATGCATCTTCTGCCGACCCCTCTGCGAGGTCGCGCGATCTGACGATATTGCTTGCCATTGCTTTGGGCACGCTCATCGCGCACGTCTTGACCGCTGGGCGCTACGGCTTTCATCGCGACGAATTGGCCACGCTGGACGACGCGCGCCATCTGGCCTGGGGCTACGTGGCATATCCGCCGGTCACGCCTTTATTTGGGAGGCTCTCGCTCATACTGTTTGGCACCTCGCTGCGCGGTTTTCGCTTCTTCGCGGCGCTGGCGGAAGCGGTGGCCGTGGTTCTCACAGGCTTGATGGCGCGCGAACTAGGCGGCCGGCGGGGAGCGCAACTGGTAGCAGCCGTCGCGGCGGTTCCCTTTTGCCTGGCGGGCGGCGCGCTGATGCAGTACGTCTCCTTCGACTACCTATGCTGGGTGCTCGCCGCCTACTTCATGCTTCGCATGCTGAAGACCGGCGACCCGCGGTGGTGGCTCGCTATTGGCACGGCGATCGGGCTGGGCATGATGGCCAAGTACACGATGGGCTTTTTCGCGATCGGCATCGTAGCCGGCGTATTGCTGACCGGCGCGCGCCAGCACCTCAGAAGCAAGTGGCTGTGGTACGGCGTGGCCCTATCGATTCTGATCTTCCTGCCGAACCTGATCTGGCAAATCCAGCACCATTTTGTCTCGCTCGATTTTCTGCAGCACATCCACGCGCGCGACGTGCGCATTGGCCGCACCAAGAATTTTCTGCCCGACCAAATCAAGCTAACGCTGTGCGGTCTGCCGATCGCGCTAGCGGGACTCTATTTTTATTTACTTTCGCCCCAGGGCAAACGCTATCGCGCCTTGGGCTGGATGTATCTCGTGCCGCTGGCGCTCTTCGTGATCGCCAAGGGGCGCGGGTATTACCTCGGCGCCGCGTATCCGATGCTCTACGCCGCGGGCAGCGTGTGGGGCGAGCAATGGCTGGCGTCCTTGCAGCGATCGTGGAGATTCGCGGCACGCGCGCTCGTTTGGGTGGCGCTCGTCGCCGACATCGGTCTCGCTGCGGTGATTACGCTGCCGATGACGCCGGTGAACTCCGCAACTTGGAATTTCGCCAGCAAGATTAATGGCGATCTGCGTGAGGAAATCGGCTGGCCGGAACTCGTCGAGACCGTCGCCAAGATTCGCAATTCCCTTTCGCCGGAAGATCGCGCGCACATCGGCATCATCGGTACAAACTATGGAGAAGCCGGAGCCATTAATCTCTACGGTCCGGCCTACAGCCTCCCGACGGCCATCAGCGGCATCAATTCCTTCTGGCAGCGCGGCTACGGCGATCCGCCGCCGGAAAAACTCATCATCCTGGGAGAATCGCGGGGCTTCGTGGAGCGCCACTTCACCGGCTGCTATCTGGCAGCTCACACCTGGAATCGCTACGGCGTGCTGAACGAAGAAACCGAGGACCATCCCGACATCTTCGTGTGTCACGCGCCGCACACCACTTGGCCGGACTTTTGGAAAGATTTCCGCTACTACGGTTTCGTTCGTCCGCAAATCGAGCCTCATCAGCGCGAGTTGCCCGCTTTCTTGACACCTCTGTATGCGGATGCTAGTTTCAATTCGTCCGTTTCAGCCTTCGGGAATCTTGAGTGACGCTTCCAGCGACTGAACTCCGCAAAACAGCTCTCAATTCGGTGCACCGCCGCATGGGGGCCAAAATGGTCAACTTCGGCGGGTGGGATATGCCCGTCGAATACACCGGAATTATTTCCGAGCATCTGGCCACGCGCATGGCTGCCGGTCTTTTTGACGTGAGCCACATGGGCGAAATCGAAGTCCGCGGCGGCACGGCGCTCGATTTGGTGCAGCACGTTACCTGCAATGACGCTTCAAAACTCGCCGTCGGCCAGGCCCACTATTCCGGACTCATGACCGACCGCGGCACTTTTGTGGACGACTTGCTCGTGCACAAAATCTCCGACCGTCATTATTTCCTCTGCGTCAACGCAGGCAATCAGGAAGGCGACTTCGCTCATATTCGCAACAATAATGTCGTTGGCGCGCAGCTTGAAAATTCCGGTGAACGCTATTCGCAGCTTGCGATCCAGGGACCGAAAGCGCTCGGCATTTTGCAACGCCTGACGAAGGCGCCGCTTCAGGAGATGAAGTATTACTGGTTCACTTTCGGCGAAGTGAACGGCGTGCATTGCCTGATCGCGCGCACCGGATACACCGGTGAGGACGGCTTCGAGATTTACTTCGAGCCGGTGCACAGCGAAAAACTTTGGAACGACTTGCTCGAAGCGGGCAAAGCCGATGGCCTGATTCCCTGCGGCCTCGGCGCTCGCAACACATTGCGCCTGGAAGCAGGCATGTGCCTCTACGGCCACGAGATTGACGAGACCACGACTCCTTGGGAAGCCGGTCTCGGCTGGATCTGCAAGCTCGCAAAAGGCAATTTTATGGGACGCGACGTTATCGCCCTCCAGAAGGAACATGGACTCAAGCGCACGCTCATCGGGTTTGAAATGACGGCCCCGCGCATCGCGCGCGATGGCTGCGATGTGGTGAAAGATGGCGCCAATATCGGCCGCGTGACCAGCGGGTCGCCCGCACCCTTTCTGAAGAAAAATATCGGCATGGCCTATGTGCCCACAGGAATGGAAAAGCCAGGCAACGAAATCCAGATCGGCATCCGCGGAAGCGAGGCAGCCGCGCGGATCGTTGCGCTGCCATTTTATAAGAGGCCTAAATAGCCGGCGGCACAGCACTTCGAGGAGAGCGCATGTATCCGAGCAATTTTCGCTACACCAAGGAGCACGAGTGGGTTGACGTGAAGGGTGACACCGGCACCATCGGCATCACCGACTACGCGCAGCACGAATTGGGCGACGTCGTCTTCGTGGAACTTCCGAAAGTTGGCGCGAAGCTCAAGGCCGGACAATCGCTCGGCACCGTGGAATCGGTGAAAGCCGTTAGCGAAATCTATTCGCCCGTCTCCGGCGAGGTGATTGAAGCGAACGCAAAGCTGGCCGACGCTCCCGAAACCATCAACAGCGATCCGCACAATGCGGCCTGGCTGATCAAAGTAAAGCTCTCGAATCCAAGCGAAGCAAAATCTTTGATGGACGCGCCCTCCTACCAAGCCTACGTCGACGAAAAAGAAAAGGGACACTCGGCCTGATGCGTTATCTGCCCAAGAGCCCTTCCGAGCGCAAGCAGATGCTGGATGCGATCGGCGTGCGGTCGGTCGAGGAACTTTTCGCCTCGATTCCCGAACAATTCCGGCTGAAAAAACCGCTGAATCTGCCGGGCCCGCTGTCCGAAGCCGAAATTATCGATTTCTTTCGCGCTCGAGCCTCCGAGAATTCGCGCGGCTATACCAGCTTTCTGGGCGCTGGCGTTTATAACCATCTGCGCAGCGTTGTAACCGATACGATCCTGCTGCGCGGTGAATTCCTCACTTCCTACACGCCCTATCAGGCCGAAATCAGCCAAGGTACGCTCCAGGCAATTTTTGAATTTCAAACGCTGATCTGCCAGCTCACCGGCCAGGAAGTAGCAAACGCCTCGATGTGGGATGGCTCAACCGCTCTCGCCGAGGCCGCGTTGATGGCTGACCGGCTCACGAATCGCAGCCGCGTGATCGTTGCCAAGTCCGTGCATCCCGAATATCGCCAGGTGCTCGCAACCTACGCGCGCAATCTGGGGATGGAAGTAATCGAAGTGGGCTACACGGCGTCAGGCCAGGTGAATCTCGACGAGGTGCGCAGCCTGGTTCATGAAGATACTTCCTGCGTGATCGCACAATCGCCGAACTTTTTTGGTGTGATTGAGCCCGTCGCCGAACTCGCCGGAATTGCGCACGCTAAAGAGGCTCTGCTGGTCGTGGCGATCACTGAAGGCGTTTCGCTTGGCGCGGTCGCGCCACCCGCCGAAGCCGATATCGTCGCGATGGAAGCACAGAGCTTTGGCCTGCCGCCAAGCTATGGCGGGCCGTTTGCCGGCGTGATCGCCACGCGCGATAAATTCGTGCGGCAGATGCCCGGCCGCCTCGCCGGACAGACTACCGACAATGCCGGCCGCCGCGGTTTTGTGCTCACGCTCGCCACCCGTGAACAGCATATCCGCCGCGAACGCGCCACTTCCAATATTTGCACGAATCAGGCACTCTGCGCGCTGGCCGTCACCGTGCATCTTTGCCTGCTCGGCAAGGAAGGCTTAAAGGAAATGGCCGCGCAAAATCTGGCGAAAGCACGTTTTGCCGCCTCGGAACTTACGAAAATCGCAGGCGTGAAGCTCGCCTTTACCGGGCCCACGTTCAATGAATTCGTGATCGAGCTGCCGCGCTCCGTGAAGATTGTAAACGCCTCGCTGCTGCGCGAGAAAATTATAGGTCCGTTGCCGCTGGGCTCGTTTTATCCGGAGTTGTCGAAGCGGGGCCTCGTTTGCGTGACGGAAACCACTACGCGCGCGGAAATCGAGCATCTGGCCGCCGCGTTACGCAAGGCATTAGCCGAGCCGTTGTAATGCCGGACGCTGATTCGCCGGCCTGCAGGCCGGCAGATTGTGTTTTGCTGCAGCAACGTCAACTAAAGGATTCGCAGTGACCGATCGCATCAAAAAAGCGAGCCGCCACGTCAGCCAAAATGAAGGGCTGATTTTTGAGAAATCCGCGCCCGGCAAGCGCGGATTTGAATTGCCTCCGCTCGATGTGCCCCCAGTGAGTGCGAAGCAGGCCCTCGGCGCGCAGGCTCGCGAGGGAGTAGCCGGTTTCCCCGAAGTGAGTGAAATCGAGGTGATCCGCCACTTTACGCGCCTCTCCACCTGGAATTTCGCGATCGACCTCGGCATGTATCCGCTTGGTTCCTGTACCATGAAGTACAACCCGCGCGTAAACGAGCACGTCGCGCGCCTGGACGGCATCGCCACCGAGCATCCCTATCAGCCCATCGAACTTTCGCAAGGCTGCCTGAAAATTCTCGAGCTATTACAAAACTGCCTGCTCGAAATCACCGGCATGGACGCGGTCACCCTCGAGCCCTGTGCTGGCGCGCAAGGGGAATTGACCGGGCTTCTCCTGATTCGCGCCTATTTGCAGAGCCAGGGCAATCCGCGCAAAAAAGTTTTGATCCCGGATTCGGCGCACGGCACCAATCCGGCCACCGCAGTGATCGCCGGCTACGAAGTGGAAAACATTCGCTCGGATGCGCGCGGACAAATTGATATCGAGCAGTTGCGGCAAATCGTCAATGGCGATGTCGCGGCGCTGATGGTCACCAATCCCTCGACCCTCGGCGTTTTCGAGCAGCGCATTGCGGAAGCGGCAGACATTCTGCATCGCGCCGGCGCGCTGCTGTATATGGACGGCGCCAATATGAACGCGCTCGCCGGCGTGGCGCGGCCCGGCGATTTTGGCGTGGACGTGATGCACCTCAATTTGCACAAGACATTTTCCACGCCGCACGGCGGTGGCGGACCGGGTGCCGGACCTGTGATGGTGAAGAAAATTCTCGAACCGTTTCTCCCCATACCGGTCCTTGTGAAAAAACCCAACGGCTTTCTCGCGCTGGATACGAATCGTCCGCAAACCATCGGCCGCGTCCGCGCCTTTGCAGGCAATTTCGGAGTGCTCGTACGCGCGCTCGCCTACACGCTGGCCTACGGGCCCGGCATCCGTCAGGCCACCGAAGACGCTGTCACCAACGCGAATTACATTCGCAAAGGGCTCGAAGGCGTGTTCGACCTTCCCTATTCTTCCCCGTCCATGCATGAGGTGGTTTTCAGCGATTCGCGGCAGAAAAAGCGCGGCGTGAGCACCATGGATATCGCCAAGCGTCTGATCGATTACGGCTTCCACCCCTACACCACGGCGTTTCCGCTAATCGTTCCCGGCGCGATGATGATCGAGCCCACCGAATCGGAATCGAAGGAAGAGTGCGATCTCTTTATAGACGCCATGCGCTCGATCGCCGCCGAAGCCGAAGAGGCTCCCGAATTGGTCAAGACCGCGCCGCACTCTACGCGCGTAGGCCGCCTCGACGAAGTCGGCGCCGCCAGAAAACCAATCCTGCGCTGGAAGCCTGCAAAATCAGAATAATCCGTGGAAATGTTCTCGGAAAAAATCCCAAGCCGCGCAGCGTGACACGCTAGCGGCTCAGCCGCACCGAGGCCATCAATTCCTGAAACGTGGGATTGTAATCGTCGAAGTCGCTCGATGGTGCGATACAGAGGAAGTAGAGCAACCCTTGCGGGCGCCTGACGGTAACCAGCCAATCCGTCTCCGCCCCGCCACGTGGCGATTCGCTGGTTAAGCGCACGCTCAAGGCGCTTTCACCATCCACATGCATCGGCTGCGACGATCCTGCCGGCTGCAACTTCGCGTTGGAGCCTTGCAAACTCGCTACCAGCCGGTTCGTAGCGTCCGCGAGCGATTCGCCATCCTGCATGGCAAACACGTTCACCGTCACGCCGTAAGCCGCGTTCCCGTTGCCGCCGTTATCCGGCACAACCGCGCCCGGGGGCGTAAAACTTGCTGAATTTCCCGCCCCGCTCTGCTGCCAATTGTCCGGATACTTCAATCGGAAGAGATCTCCTGCATATTCGCGCACCTCGACCGAAGGCGCGGGCGGCTTCGAGGCAACAGCAGCAGGTGCGGACGGCGCGACGGGCGCCGCCGTCGAAGACGGAGCGCCATGGGAGCTTGAAGAGAGCGTCGGCGCCGCCGGATCGCGCGATTCGCTCATCGCCGCCTTCTCGCTAGCCTTCCGCTCCGGAGGCGGCGGCAGTGAGAGCACGTAGCGCCGGATATCGCGAAACGCCTGCGAATTCGCCACGAAGTTTGCGGGCGGCCCGCCGAGTTTATCCACTTCCTCGTCCACGCGGTCCAGCCGGTGCTCCGGTATTGGGTGGTCGGCAAAAAATTGCACCGAGTGCTTGCCCTCGTTTTCCGTCTCAAGCTGCTCGAAAAACTGCGCCATCGCGCGGGGATCGTAACCGGAATCGTAAAGAATCTGCGTGCCCAGAATATCCGCCTGCGTCTCCGCCGCGCGCGAATACTTCAGCAGCACGGAATCCACCGCGAGGCCGCCGCCGATTTGCGTGGCGATTCCCGCGAGCGACCCGCCCGCCACCGCGCCGCCCACGCCGCCCAGCGCCGTCCAGATTTGCCGCTTGGTGGCCTGGTTCGTGCCATGCCGCAGGGCCGCGTGCGAAATTTCGTGCGCCAGAACGCCGGCAAGTTGCGCTTCATCGTCCACGGCTTCAATCGTGCCGCGATAGACGTACACAATCCCACCAGGCAGCGCAAAGGCATTGATCTCGCGCAAATTGATGCAGTGGAATTCGTATTTGAATTTCGGTCCGGGCGCGTGCGCCGCCAATCGCCCACCGAGGCCGTTCAAATAGGCCTCGAGACGCTTATCGTGCAGCACCGGCAATTGCCGCTCGACCTCGACCTGCACTTGCTTGCCGATCAGCACATCCTGATCGGGCGTGTAGCGGTCAATTCCTGGCTTCAGTTGGGTACGGTTATCGGCGGCAGCGAGCGGTAGAGAGAGCAGCAATCCGGCTATGGCGGCGACTGTGAGCGCGCGGTGGAGCGCCCTTTCGATCGAGAGGCAGTTCCATCGGGAACAATTGGCGCGAAGCGGACGCATCCAGCCTCCGGAGCGCTTCACACCCGCCGGCGCGCAACGCTCTGATCTTGGACGCCGCTGCTGGCGTTCCGTTATCGCAGCGGTCTCGCCCCCACTATACCGAATACCCGCGGCTCTGCCCAAATCGCGGCTTAGGATCGGTTGAGGACGATGGTCTGTTGCGGGCGGGCCATCACCACGGGAATTTCCTCGTTGCGTCCACCCGTCGCTCCTGCCGCCTTGGCCTCGAAGACCACTTGCGAAATCGTAGGCACTGGCAGAATCGCGCCTTCCCCTTCCCGGTCAAACACCAGCCGGCCCGCATCGGAATCCCAATCAATGCGGAGCGAATCGCCCAGGTGAACCTGCCCGGTGGCCAGCAGATTCGCCAGCGGGTAGACGATGTGGCGTTCGATGGCGCGCTTCAGATGGCGTGCTCCGTAGCGGGTATCCGTACCTTCGCGCAACAAGAAGCGCCGCGCCGACGGCGTCACTCGGAATAGGAACTGTCCGCGAGGCGTTTCCAGCACGCGCCGCTGCACTTCGCCCAACTCGATTTCCAGAATATCTTCCAGTTGCTCGTCCCGCAGCGAGTGAAAGACCACGATCTTGTCCAGCCGGTTCATAAATTCCGGCGAGAACTTCCGCCGCGCAGCCTCGATGGCGGAGCGCGTCACCTGCACGTCCAAACCGTCGGAAGGCTTGTTCGCCGGCTGCACAAAACCGAGGCCGCCACAAGTCAATTCTGCGATCTCACTGCTCCCGAGATTTGAGGTCAGAAAGATTACCGTCTGCGACAAATCCACGCGGCGGTTGTCGCCCAGCGTCAACGTGGCTTTGTCCAGCATGCCCAACAGCAGTTGCCACAGCGAATCGCTGGCCTTCTCGATTTCGTCAAAGAGCAGGAAGCTCAGCTTTAGCTGATCCGTGTGATATTTCGAGAGCTCTTCCTGGGTGATCAGCGGGTGCGTCTCGCGATGACCTAGATAGCCCGGAGGCGAGCCGATCAGCTTCGCGATTTCGTGCGAGTGCTGAAATTCGGCGCAATCCACCTTGATCACCGCGCGCGGGTCGCCAAACAGGATCTCCGCCATGGCTTCCACGATGTGCGTTTTCCCGGAGCCGGTCGGTCCCAGGAAAAGCAGGTTGCCCACCGGACGCCCCGGCGAATTCATCCCGGCAGTAAAAACCTGGTAAAGATCCACTACCGCCTGCACGGCCTCTTCTTGGCCAACGATGCGAGCGCGCAGTTCGCGCTCAAAACGTTGCGTACCGTCACCATGAAGCGTGGGGTCCAATCGTCTCGCAGTGCCCACCATGTTCGTGCCCTCGACTTCCTTCGGGTCCCTAAGAGCGTCTGGTTCAGCTTGCCGCTCTATCCCTTTATATGCAGCCCACACGCCAAACGCCCTGGCTTCTGCCATTGGCCGCGTCACCAACATCGCCTGTGTTATCCGCGAGATACGGCCCCTCGGCCAGATAACGCCGTAGCGCGAAGGCCAGAGTGTGTTTCAAAAATGTGTAGGAGTGGTTGCCCTGAAACAGTGGGTGGTGGTTTTCACGCAGAATAAAATGCGGAAACTTCCCTCGGCGCCCATCCATCGAGCCTGGGTGCCGCATCCTCGCGCCGGCTGGATTTTGCGGGTGCCGCATCCCTTTGCGCCTCTGGCAAAGGGTGCGTGAGGCGGCTTCCCGCGTCACGCCGTAGCGGCCTTTCGTCACACAGAAAAAAAGGCGCGGAAGAAACTCCGCGCCGTCTGACGAAGCATTTAGGTGATAAGGAGTCTTATGACTTCCGCCGGCTAATCGGAGCGGGAGAAAGGGCCGGGCCGCTGACGCTCGGCGGCAGTTTCGCGCTGCGCGCGTTCGCCACGGCCGGAACTTCCTCGCCGCGGCCCCCGGTGGCCGCGATCGCACCTGCCTCCGAGGCCAGAGGCAGTATCATCGGCGCCGGGATCACCGCCCCTTCGCCTTCGCGCTCGAATACCAACCGGCCGAGATCGGAATCCCAATCAACGCACAGGACATCGCCCAGCCGGACCTGGCCCGTGGCCAGCAAATTCGCCAGCGGATACACCAAGTGCCGCTCGATGGCGCGCTTGAGGTGGCGCGCGCCATAGCGTGTGTCCGTCCCTTCGCGGAGCAAATATCGCCGCGCCGCCGGCGTCACTCGGAAGAGAAATTGCCCGCGCGCCGTTTCCAGCACACGCTTTTGTACCTGTCCTAACTCGATTTCCAGAATCTGTTCGAGCTGTTCATCCCGCAGCGGATGAAACACCACGGTCTTATCCAGCCGGTTCATGAATTCCGGTGAAAACTTCCGCCGCGCGGCCTCGATGGCCGTGCGCGTTACCTTCACGTCCAGCCCATCGTTCGGCTTATCCACGGGCTGAATGAAGCCCATACCGCCCGCCATCAACTCCGTGATTTCGCCGCCGCCCAGGTTAGACGTCAGGAAAATTACCGTCTGCGAGAGATCGACGCGCCGGTTGTCTCCGAGCGTCAACGTTGCCTTATCCAACATGCCCAGCAGCAATTGCCACAGCGAGTCGCTAGCCTTCTCGATTTCGTCGAAGAGCAGAAAGCTCAACTTCAGCTTGTCCGTGTGGAACTGCGCCAGCGCTTCTTGCGTGATCAGCGGGTGCGTTTCGCGATGTCCCAGATAGCCTGGAGGCGAGCCGATCAGCTTGGCGATTTCGTGTGAGTGTTGAAACTCCGCGCAATCCACCTTGATCACCGCGCGGGGATCACCGAAGAGAATTTCGGCCATGGCCTCCACAATACGCGTCTTGCCCGAGCCCGTCGGCCCCAGGAAAAGCAGGTTTCCCACGGGACGGCCCGGCGAATTCATCCCCGCCGTAAAGACCTGATACAGGTCCACCACCGCGCGGATGGCCTCTTCCTGGCCGACAATGCGCGCACGCAGCGACGCTTCAAATTCCTGCGTGTCATTGCTGCGTAAGCATGGATCCAACTGCGAGCGAGCGCTCATGGCCTGCCTCTCACCGAAAACTCCTTCGTCCCGGCCGAATGCGAAAGTGGGCTTCATTAAACTGGTCCAATTTCGTGCCAACGGTCGAGTGCAGGAGCCGGAGTTGCGTAATAATTTCCGAGGCTACGCCCCGGGTTTGAGAAAGATTCAAGACGGGCGGAAACAGGTCCGCGAGGTCGAGGTTGAGTGTGCGGAGCGTCGTAAGCAGTTTTTGAACGTGAGCCGAGCCCGCGTCGGGAATCTCGGCGCGATTATTCACCTGCTCGCGCAATTTACGCCAGTCCAAAGCCAGGGTAGGGTGCGTACGGTTCACCTGCCGCATCACGTCATCCGTGATCCGTGGACGCTCACCCAGCCGCGCGAGATGCAACTGCTTGATCTTGCCGCCCTCGCGGACGTTGTGCACCAGATAGTAGGCGTTGCCTTTGCGGCGAAGAAATGCCACGAACCGCTCCCTTTTTTCCAGCCTCGCGGCGTAGTGTAGGAATCAGGCACTACACGGTCAATAGACCGGCGATGCTGTAAAATTCTTTGTGAATCCTAATGGTTACCGTACTGAGGGGCAGTTCTGGAGCAGAGTTGTTGCAAATCGCGCATGCGGGTTTTCTGCAAAAGCTCGCATCTTGTGTCTCTCGCCCGGTCCCTGGATCTCCTATGATTATTGGATGCGTTCAGGTTGCTTCCGCGATGCACGCGGCGGCGGAGGCACCGCCGAAATTTCGAAACACTCCGTGTAGGTTGCTCTCACATCAAGGTGGCGCACCGGAAACTTGCTTTTCGAATGGTCGCGTAGGACGACGACGATGAAAAAGAAGTCACCGAAAGACCCCGATATTTCGAAACACGGTTGGGCGCGCGTCTACGCCCTGGTGAAAGAAATCCCGCGTGGACGCGTAATCACCTACGGCGATCTGGCCAAGCGCTTGCGTTTGCCCGGCGGAGCCCGCACCGCAGGCCGGGCCATGGCTGGGTGCCCGTCAGGTCACGGCATTCCTTGGCACCGCGTAGTGGGCGGTAAAGGCCGTTTATTGATCCGCGAGCCGGTGGCGGCGCTGCAGCGGCGTCTGCTCGAAAGCGAAGGCGTGCAGTTTGCCGGCAGCCGCGTGGATTTCGAACGCCACGCCTGGCGCGGCAAAAAATTGGGTGCCCGGCGGAGGTCGCGCCCAGGCGCGTGACTGTGTTATAGATAAGATCCCAAACGTGAATACCGCGATCATCGAAGTTCACAATCTCACCAAGCGATATGGAAACGTCGAGGCGCTGCGCGGCGTTAGTTTCGAAGTCGCCGAGGGTGAGGTCTTTGGCCTCTTAGGCCCCAATGGCGCCGGCAAGACTAGCACCATCGAAATCCTCGAGGGTTTGCGCCAGCCTACCGGAGGGATCGTTTCCGTCTGTGGCATGCAGCCTCTTCTGGGCGGGAACGCTTACAAGCAATTGATCGGCGGCGTGTTGCAGTCGACTTCCCTGCCCGAAAAAATCCGCGTGATCGAGGCGCTCGATCTTTTTGCCAGTTTTTACCAGAAGCATCGTTCGCCGGACGACTTACTCAAGCGCTTTGGCCTCACCGAGAAGCGCACCGCGCTCTATTCCCAACTTTCCGGTGGCCAGAAGCAGCGACTCGCGCTTGCCATGGCGCTCGTCAATGAGCCGCGCGTGCTCTTTCTCGACGAGCCCACCGCCGGGCTCGATCCGCAGGTGCGCCGCGAGATTTACACCATCATCGAAGAGCTGAAGCGGGAAAAGAAAACCATCCTGCTGACCACGCATTACATCGAGGAAGCCGAGCGGCTTTGCGATCGCGTGGCCATCGTGGACGCCGGCAAGCTCATCGCCCAGGGCACGCCCCGAGAACTCAAGAGCGCCTCCGCGGGCACCACGCGCATTGAACTACGCACCGCGCAGCCCTCCGACGTTTCCGCCTTGAAGGCCCTCGAGGGCGTCGCCGAATGCCGCGCATTTGACGGCTTCTACGTCGTGCATTCGCACGCGGTACCGAAAACGATCGTCGCGCTCGTGAAGCACCTCGAAGCCACAAATAACGAGTTGGCCGGCCTCGAAATCGCGAATCCGAGTCTCGAAGACGTGTTTATCGAGTTGACCGGGCGGAGGCTGCGAGATTGAACAACACCATCGCATTGACGATGAGCCGCATGCGCCTGGTGATGCGCAACCGCGCTTTCCTTTTCTTCAGCCTGATCATGCCCATGGCCTACCTGATCATCGCCGTGGAAGTGTTTGTTCGCGGTAACGCCGCCATGGTTTCTTACGTACTCGCCTCCGTACTGGCGCTCACCGTGATGGGCACGCTTTGGGGCATGAGCTTGCAGCTCGTCATGTTCCGCGAGCAGGGTATCCTCCGTCGCTTTCGCCTGGCCCCCGTCGGCGCCGGTGCGATGTTGCTTTCCAGCATCCTCGCGAATTACATGCTCACCATCCCCACCGTGCTCATCCAGTTTATTTTTGCGCGCTGGGTTTTCCATCTGAAGGATTGGGGCAATCTCTGGGGCGTGTTCGTCATACTGACGCTGGGCATCGCGGCCTTCGGCGCGCTCGGCCTGATCATTGCCAGCGTCACCAACTCCATGCAGGAAACGCAGCTCATCAACAATGCCGTCTGGTTTGCGCTGCTCTTTTTGTCCGGCGCCACCGCGCCCTTGCCCATCATGCCCGGCTGGGTGCAAAACATTGCGCTCTTTCTCCCTGGCACTTATGTCGTGATGGGTCTCGAACGCGTGATGATCAGCAAAGCTTCCGTGTGGACACTCGGACCGCACGTCATCGCGCTCGTCGCCTGCGGCCTGATCGCTTTCTTCCTCTCGAAACAAATTTTCCGCTGGGATCCAGACGACAAGATCTCTCGCAAAGCCAAGCTCTGGGCGGTGTCGTGCTTGATCCCGTTTTTGCTCGTTGGCGGCTACGAGTGGAAGTTCGGCAACCTGAAGCACGAGGCCACGGTTGACCTCCAATCGCTCGAACGCTCCGCCATGCAAGATCACGCCCCGCAGCAATAGTCGCACTAGGGAATCGGGGCGCTTGCACCTATGAGTTTTCAACAATGAAACTGGCCGCTATAGGAGTCTTGGCTTTCGCTTTGTGGATTCTGCCGTCGCCAGCGAGTTCTCACCAATCGACCGAATCAACGCCAGGACTAGCAACCACACTCGACTGGACAGCCCAACTGACTCCGGCCGTGGCAAAACTTTGCAACGCAATAGTGAAAAATCACATTGGCGGAGTCGCCGTGATTGGTCCAGCCGATCAACTCGGCCGGATCACACGGCTTGGGATGGAATTGGGCAACGCACTCGATTCCTCGCTAGGGCAGCAGGCTAGCGGCTTTCGACTCGTACCGCGTGAGGCCTTCCTCGAGAGGCTCCGTTCCGAAAATGCGGGCGATGGAAACGTCTTTTTCCCTGGCACGATATTTTGGCTGGGTCCGCCAATGCAAGTCGATGGCTACGTTCTCGCGGCGGTAAGATTATCCAAGAATGATGCGATCCTAACGATAGAATTGCACAGCGTCTCACAAGACGAAAACTCCAGGTTATTTGCAGAACAGATCAAATTGCCACTCGCTCCAGAGCAGATGGGCGCAGCGAACGAGCTTTTAGACTTCGACCTCACGCCGAGTGTTGGCAAAGCTCCATCTCCGCGCGAACCAATGTGCGTGCAATGTCCTCGGCCTGATTTGCCCGGCGGGATGGAACCAGGAGCGCATGGCAAGCTTTGGGTGTTGGTAACGGTGACGCCGGACGGGAAAGCTAAGGACGTCATTCTGCTTCGCGGCGTACACAATGACATGGATAAGAGCACCATACAAACGGTCCGAGGCTGGCGTTTTCGCCCAGCTAACGATAATTTCGGACACCCAATTGAGAGGCGAGTGATTGTCCAGGTGGTCTATGAGAGGTTTTAGAACCGCCTCGCGTCTCGCCCGTCTCGAGCCTCATCAATTCATGCTTGCCATTGGAGGAACCATGTCACATAAGCACACCGTCTCTCTCGCCGCCATAGCGGCATTCTTGCTGGCAGGAAGCTTTGCCATCGCCGGCGCGCGCCCCCAGGATCCTGACGCCATGCTTCCCGAAACCGTGCTCAGCACCTATCACGTGCGAGCCGGCAAGGAACAAGCCTTCGCTGATGTCTTGTCCCGCACCTGGGCCATCTACCAGCGCGAACACCTCGTCGAAGCGCAGCCGCACCTGCTCGTGCAAGGCACTGAGCAGGACGGTAAGCCCGTCTTCACCGAGATATTCACCTGGGTTGACCATCACGCTCCCGATCACGCTCCGGCATCCGTGCAGGCCGTGTGGAAAGAAATGCAGTCGCTCTGCGAAGCGCGGCAGGGACGTCCCGGCATTGACTTCAACGAAGTGAGCGTGATCGTGCCCAAGCCTTGAGCGTCGCGGAATCGTGCCCGGCGATCTCCTCCTCGCACGCGCTGCCGCCCCGCCAAATTGGCCTCGGCGCGGCCCAGCCATCACCTCTCCGCGTCGCGACGGGCGCGCAAACGCCTATGCTATAATCCGCTCGCGTCGCCCAAAAACGGGCGGCGCGGTGCGGCGAAATCCTCCACGCGGGGCGAACGATGAGCAGCGTCAAACCGACCGAAAAAATCTGGCACAACGGCAAATTCATCCGCTGGCAAGACGCTAACATCCACGTCCTCTCGCACGTGGTCAGTTATGGCTCCGCCGTCTTCGAAGGCATCCGGTGCTACAAAACGACCCAGGGTCCTGCGATTTTCCGCATCAAGGAACACATGCAGCGCCTCATCAATTCCGCGCGCATCTATCGCATGGACATCCCTTTTTCGCTCGATGAGTTGTGCGCCGCGGGGGTCGACGTCGTCCGCGAAAATCACATGCCCGAGTGCTATCTGAAGCCGATCGTGATGCGCGGCTATGGCGAAGTCGGCGTAAACCCGTTTCCCTGCCCCGTGGAGGTCTACATGGCGTGCTGGGATTGGGGCAAGTACCTCGGCGCGGAAGCGCAGGAAGTGGGCGTAGACGTCTGCGTCAGCTCCTGGACGCGCATGGCCGCGAACACCTTGCCTGCTATGTCCAAGGCCGCCGCAAATTACATGAATTCACAGCTCATCCGCATGGAAGCCATGACCAATGGCTACGTGGAAGGTATCGCGCTGGACACGAACGGCTACGTCAGCGAAGGTTCCGGCGAGAACATTTTCCTCGTTACCGAGGGCACCGTTGTCACGCCGCCGCTTTCCGCCAGCGTCCTGCCCGGCATCACGCGCCGCACCATCAACGCCCTGTGCGAAGATATGGGCATCCCCATCAAAGAGCAGACCATCCCGCGCGAAATGCTCTATATCGCCGACGAAGCCTTTTTTGCCGGCACCGCCGTGGAAATCACCCCGCTGCGCTCGATCGACCGCATCAACGTCGGCCGCGGAACGCGCGGACCCATCACGAAAAAGATCCAAGACGCGTTTTTCGCCACCGTTTCAGGCAACGCTCCGGATAAGCACGGCTGGCTCACGCCCGTCGCTCCCGTGAGACAACCGGTCACGGTCGCTCGCTAAAACGCAACACGCCCCGCCCTGTGGGGTTTACACTAGCACCTGCATGTACACCAGACCGCAAAAGCTCATTGCGGAATTCATCGGCACCTTCATTCTCGTTTTTATTTCCATCGGGGCCATCTGCGCCGACCAGTTTCTCCGCGCCGGCGGACCTGCCGTCATGGGCCTCGCCGGAATCGCCATCGCGCAGGGACTGGCTTACGCTATCTTGATCACTTCGCTCGCGCACATTTCCGGCGGCCATCTGAATCCGGCGGTAACGATCGGCTTCTGGGTCACACGCAAGCTCAGCACTTTTGAAACGCTTTCTTACTGGGCCGCGCAACTCGCGGGCGCCTGCGCCGCCGCGTATCTCGTTCGTTTCCTGTTTCCGGAAGACGTTTGGCGCGCGGTCGCGCTCGGCACGCCACAGCTCGCGCATGACTTCACGCCCGCCGCGGGCATGATCGCCGAAGGCGCGCTTACCTTCATCCTGGTGTTCGTCTTCTTTGCCACCGCCGTTGATCCGCGCGGCACGTTTCATCACATCGCCGGTTTCGCCGCGGGACTCACCGTAACCCTGGGCGTCCTCGTCGGCGAACCCATCACCGGCGCCGCCATGAACCCGGCCCGCGCCTTCGGCCCGGCCCTCGCCTCGCACCACTGGGTGCAGCACGGCGTCTATTGGGCCGGCCCGCTGGCCGGCGGCGTCATCGCCGCGTGGCTCTACGACACTCTCTTCCTGAAAAAAGATTAGCCCGCGCATTGTCCCTGAATTGTGTAGCCCGCCGCCGCAACGCCTCACCGCAGCGACTGTGTAGCGCAGGCCTTCACGGCCTGCGGCCTTTCGGTACCATTCCGTTCAACGTCCGCCGTCGCCTTTTGTAGCCCAGGGCGCATTCAAAGCCCTGGGGCCTCTCTCAAAGCCAAGCCGTAACACATCGAGGATTATCAGTGAGGCAGACCCATCACGCGCCGTCGGGCCCTGCCTTCGGCATTCAGCCTGTGTAGCCCGCCCCGTTTCGCTTGCCCCGAGACACGAAGGGTAGGGGCGGGGCCTTCGACTTTTACGTAGCTGATAAGCCCCCTAATTTTGATTGTCATTCTGAGGCCCGCGTCGCGGGCCGAAGAATCGGTGTCCCAATTTCGCATCCGTGCCATTCGCCCCTAGCGGGGTTCTGCGCGGAACGCGGATACGCCTATGCCATTCAAGAGCGAACGCCAGCGCCTTCATCTCATGAGCTGGTAACATCAAAATCGCACCCACTGATGACATAAGGACTGACACATGACTTTCTCGGAGAGACAAGGTCTCAAATCGATCCGAACAACACTACAGACTACTTCCATGGACCAAGCCCTTAGAAATCGTCTTTGGAATGTTCTGGCAGTACGCTGCTGGCGAGAGGACGAACGACGATATTTCTTTCTTGCCGACGCCAGTAACGGCGATCTGCTGTATTTCTGCAAGAGGCTTTGGAATCTCCATTTCAAGAGTCGAGTGGACACCATACCAACTCTATCTAGTGCTGCCATCGACGAGATTCGAAAGTGGTTCTTTAAGTGCGAGTGGTATGAGGTTTATGAATTTTATGAGTTTGCGCTCGCGAACTATCCAACGAACAAGACGGAATTCGTCAAACAAATAAACCACGTACTCGAAGAAGAGTTTTCTGGATACAGACTGATAGACGAAAGGTTTGTGCCAATCTCGTCCGAACAAGAAATCCTGGCCGTCGAACGAGCGATCACCGAAACCGTCGGCACGTATTCTCCGGCATTAGGGCACCTGCAACAAGCATTGGCCCTACTTGCAAAAAAACCGAAACCCGACTACAGAAACTCCATTAAGGAGTCGATCAGCGGCGTCGAGGCCGTATGTGCGATCGTTACAGGCGGCAAGGCGACACTAGGAGAAGCACTAAAAGTAATTGACGCTGACGCCAGTCTACACGGCGCACTGCGTTCAGCGTTCGAAAAGCTGTACGGGTACACTAGTGATGCAGAAGGGATTCGTCACGCTCTACTGGAAGAAGGCAAACTGGAGCAGGAGGATGCAGTCTTCATGCTGGTCACCTGCTCTGCATTCATCAGCTACGTCATCGCAAAGCGGGGACGGAAGTCCCACGGCTAGAACCGCGTCACCCGTGTAGACCCGAGCAAGATTCTGTGAGTGGGTAGTAGCCTAATACGCTCTAAGTGTCCCGCGGGTCTTGCGTGTCTTGTCTGCGCATGGCTCCCGGGGCGGCGGGCCAGATCCGAGTCGCAATTGCCTGCAGTTTCGGCGAAACTAAGAATTCAGACGGCAGATAAATGCGAGGTTGCGACTTAATCTCGTCCTGAATTAATGCCGAAAGTCGCGCCGCTACCTTCTTGCCTCGCCGCATTTGACTAGGATTGGAACCGTAGTCGTCGGTTGCCCGTACTGCGATCTCGCCATGATTAGGGTTCACCCCTGTGCGGCGCCTGTCGCGGAAAGCCTGTTCGGTACGATGATTGACGATAGCTGCTACAGATTCTGGTGCTGTCTCAGATGTTGCCTGCGCAAGCAGCGTCTGGGCACGTTCGAGCGAAAGAGCTGGATTCAGATGATGAAGATGGGCAGGGTTGAGGAAGTAACTTTCCAGGTCGTTGCCCTCAGTCACAAATCCCTGAATACCTGCAGCCGTCAGTCTCGTATCGAAATCAGACTCTTCGTCGTCTGCCATGTAATCGCGGTCTCGGTGTACAACTAGCTCTAGGTGCGCTGCCTTATCCCTTAGAAAGCGCCCTAACACCAAGGCTGCATCTAGCTTTGTACAACCGCCATATGATGCCACTTCCGTATCGTCTTCAACGAAGCCGTTACTGAGAAGCATAGCCAGAAGAGGCTCTTTGTTGGCATCTTCCGTTGCAACAACACACCTCAACGCGCCATCTGCAAAATAATCTACCGAGTCGAGGGCGCCAAGCTCTAGAAGCATAGCCGTGACACTGACATCCTTCTCGTCGACTATACATCCCTTGCTCAACCAGATCACGGTCCCACGTTCCGCCATCGCGTCTAGTACATGCCTTGAGTGTGTACTAACCAGCGCCTGGAAGCCCCGCTCCCCGGCAATACGAAAAATTAGGTTGCAGAGCGCCCGTTGGTTGTCTGGATGGAGATGTGAGTCCGGCTCATCCAAGATGAGGACGCGCGGGCGAAAAAGGCCGACGTAGGCCAATATCTGTGAGGCCTGGAGGATGGACGTTCCTGCCGCGTCGACCGGTAACTCGAGGCCGTCCGCTAAGCTAAAATATGCTCCAATGTTTTCGTCCGAATCCTCGTTAAATTCGACTCGTACGGTGATATCGGGAAACAGGGTCCTCATATCATCGGTGAAAACCCGCCAGGCCTCTTCGCTCGTTGAGAGCATTCTGAGAACATTGCGAAGAACAAGGTTCGCATCTCCACGAGCTACGATTCTTCTTACAACACCGGCGGACAGGAATCGCTCCTCTTTAGGAACACCCGCGAGGCCCGGAGCGTAAACGGTGAAAGGGTTTTCCAAATCCATCAACTGCTCTCCGATCGTTCTCCCCTCTACAGAAATTGCAATGTTGCGATTCCTACCTCGTCTTAGGCCCACGATGCAACGAGCTCCATCTGCGGCCTTCAGTTCAATCTCGATGCGGGAAGCTCTTGGCTCCAAAAGTGCACCACCACTTGCAAGCGACAGAACGTCTGCAATAGGCGAATAGATTAGTTGAGCTGGGTTGAAAGACACTTCAAATGCATCGTTTCGCCATGCCACGCCCTCGCCGACCAGCCGAGCGGACTGCGCTACGGACACTGCAAAATGAACCGCCTGGAGGAAACTGCTTTTGCCTGAATTATTCGCTCCGACGAGAAGAGTTACGTCGCCGAGATTGATCGTGATATCTTGAAGGCGTTTAAAACGACGGATCTGAACTGTCGAAAGTCGCGAAGAATTCGGAATGGTTTCTCCTAACGGCGCTCATAGCCGAGAAATGCGCTGCAAAGCACCAGGTGACAACATCATCGCATTCCCAGCTATCCCGAGGTCTCTTCGAAATTGTTTTCGCAGGGTATGGACCTCGCGCGATTGCCGCCCTCTTGTAAAGCGGCGCATCGCTGTTTACTATAGATGTATCCCTCAGTCAGCAGTATAATATTGGAGCGATTACGTTGGCGCAAGGTATTTCCCGGTCGCATTTGAAACTGTGCACATCGTTGCGTGTTGTCGCTCTGTAAGCCTTGCGTTTTCAGCATCGGCGTCGCATTTTTGCAAAATGCGCATTTTTTAAGTCCCATGCCTGCGGTAGGTTGCGCACGTCGGTTCCTGTAAGTCCAATCCCTGCCGTATTTACATGAAAAATGGGGGGGGTGGGGTCAGACAATTTTCAATTCCAATTCGGGAATGCATTGGTATTCGTTCGCGTTCGGTGCCTAGGCGCCGACGCGCGGGTTCTGTGGCCTGGGACGACCGGGCATGCCTTTCGCAATGTGCACCGGAGCATTTGCTCGTAGAAGGCTTTGGCCCGAACGACCGCTTCGCATCGGACCGTCCGCCACGAACCGCGGCTTTGTCCGAAGGCCGAATGTCCCTCGGTACCGTTAACTATGGGGAAACGTAGGACGCCGGGGCTGTTGCCGCCTCCGATTCCCGATGCTAGCGTCGTTTGGGCGCACTTTGCGTCCCGCCAAGTACTACCCGCGGAGCTGACCGCATGCCACTGAGCATTGACGATCTTTTGAGACGCGCCGTCGAGAACAAGTCCTCCGACTTGCACCTCAAGGTCGGCAATCATCCCTATCTGCGCATGGACGGCGTGCTCTATCCGCAGGCCGATGTGCCCCGCGTGACGCCGGAAGAGATGCTGAGCATGGCCTTCAGCATGATGACCAACCGCCAGAAGCAGAAATTCAAGGAAACGGCTGAGTTGGACATGGCCTATGGCGTGGCGGGTCTGGGGCGTTTTCGTGTGAACGTGTTCCAGCAGCGCGGCAACGTCGGCATGGTCTTGCGCGTGATTCCCACCAAGATTCGCACGGTGGTCGAGCTCGATCTTCCGGAAGTGATCGAGCGTATCTGCGACGAGCAGCGCGGCATGGTGCTCGTCACGGGCACCACCGGGTCGGGTAAATCCACCACGCTCGCGGCGATGGTGGACCGCATCAACACCGTTCGCTCCGACCACATGATCACCATCGAAGACCCGATCGAATTCCTGCACCGCGATAAGAAAAGCTTTATCAACCAGCGCGAAGTGGAGGTGGATACCGCGAACTTTTCCACAGCCTTGCGCGCTGCGTTGCGTCAGGACCCCGACGTGATCCTCGTCGGCGAAATGCGCGACCTGGAAACGATTTCCACCGCCTTGCTCGCGGCCGAAACCGGCCACCTGGTTTTCTCCACCTTGCACACGCTGGACGCCACGGAAACCATCCAGCGCATCATCGCCGTCTTTCCGCCGCCCGAGCAGAAACAGATTCGCCTGCAGTTGGCCGCCACGCTGCGCGCCGTGATCAGCCAGCGCCTGGTGCGCCGCGCCGATAACCAGGGCCGCGTCCCGGCCGTGGAGGTGATGATCACCACCGCCTACATCCGTGATTGCATCATCAATGCCGACAAAACGCGCCTGATTCATGATGCCATCGCTGCCGGCACCAGCCAGTACGGCATGCAGACCTTCGACCAATCGCTCTACGATCTCTATTCGCGCAACCTGATCACGTTTGAGGAAGCATTGCTGCGCGCCTCGAACCCGGACGACTTCCGCCTGCGCGTGCAGGGTATCCGCTCTGCCGCCGACGCCGCCCGCGAAGAGATGGAGCGCACCATGAACGAATACGACCGCATGGCGCGGCGGTAACGTTCGCCGCCTCGCATCCCCTTGCGTTGCTTCTGCGCATTTTTGCTCCTATGCTCGTGACGTGTATCGCACGCGCAAGCTGACCACCGAAGAAGAGCTCTATCCCGTGGCGCTGCGCGCATTGATGCGGCGCGGACATTCCGTACACGAGATGCGCGCCGCGCTCGAGAGGCGTTGCGACGACGAGCTGCTGGTGCGCCGCGTGATGGACCGCCTGAAACAGGGCAAGATGCTCGACGACGCGCGCTACGCGAAGGAGTTCGTCCGTTTGCGCGCGGTCTACCGCAAGCAGGGGCGCTTCCGCATCGCGCGCGACCTGCGCGCCCGCGGCGTGCCCGATCGCCACATCGAGGACGCGCTCGAAGCCGTGTTTGCCGAGACGGACGAGGGCGAGCTGCTGCGCAAGCGTCTGCAGCGCAAGCTGCGGCTGCTGCGCGGTCCGCTCGACCTGCGGAAGCGCGCCTCGCTCTACAACAGCATGATGCGCGCGGGATTCAGCGGGGAGGCGGTCCGTCGCGCGTTGAAGGAGCTCGCCGCGGAAGAAGCGGACGCGCCCGCGCCGGACGCGGATGTTGCCGACGCGGATTTCGAGTGATGCGATGCATTGCGGGGGTTGCGCGGCGTCTGCGATAATCTCACTATTACTTCTGCTTTGCTTCGAGGATGCGTGACCGGGAACGAGATTCGCCGCAAATTTCTGGACTATTTCGTGCAGCGCGGGCACCGCGAGGTGCGCAGCTCTTCGCTCGTGCCGATGAACGATCCCACTCTGCTCTTCACCAACGCGGGAATGAACCAGTTCAAGGACGTGTTTCTTGGCCTCGACCGGCGCGAATATAACCGCGCCACCACCTCGCAGAAATGCGTGCGGGCCGGCGGCAAGCACAACGATCTCGAAAACGTCGGGTTCACCAATCGCCATCACACTTTTTTTGAGATGCTCGGCAATTTTTCGTTTGGCGATTATTTCAAGAAGGATGCGATTGCGTTTGCTTGGGAGCTGGTGACCTCGCCGGCGTGGTTCGCTATCCCGAAGGAGAAGCTGTACTTCACCGTTTTCGGCGGGGCGGAAGTTTCCGGCAAGAAACTGGGCGTGGATACCGAGGCCGCGGAACTGTGGCTGGCTACCGGCGCTGCGAAGGACCGCGTGATCCCGATACCGGGGCTGAAAGAGAACTTCTGGGCGATGGGTGATACGGGTCCGTGCGGACCGTGCAGCGAACTGCATTACGACATGGGCCCCGCGGCGTCGGACCAGGGCCACGCGGACTGCAAATTCCCGTGCGACTGCGGACGGTACGTGGAAATCTGGAATCTGGTTTTCATGCAGTTCAATCGCGATGCGAGTGGCGCGTTGAATCCGCTGCCAAAGCCTTCGGTGGATACGGGGGCGGGGCTCGAGCGCATGGCCGCGGTCCTGCAGGGCAAAATCAGCAATTTCGATACGGATCTGTTTACGCCGCTGATTCAGGCCGCAGCCAGCCGCGCGGGAGTGGTCTCCGGCAATGGTGATCTACAGCCGTCGCTGCGAATCGTGGCGGATCACGCGCGCGCGGCGACGTTTCTGATTTCCGACGGCGTGGTCCCGGCAAACGACGGGCGCGGCTACGTGCTGCGCAAGATTATCCGTCGCGCGCTGCGCCACGTGGAAAAACTGAATCCGGATTCCCCGCGGCCATTTTTGTCGTATATGGCCGATGCGGTAAGGGCCGAGATGCGGGAGGCCTATCCAGAGCTAGACGAAACCGCCAAGCGCGTGAATGCCATTCTCGATTCGGAGGAGAGCCGCTTCTCGCGCACCGTGGAGATTGGGCTGCAACACCTGGTGGGCGACATTGCGCCTGCCAGCGGTCAGGCGGGCGGCAAACAGCCGACAACCTATCCGGGCGAGAAGGCGTTTCGTCTCTACGACACGTACGGCTTGCCGCGCGACTTTATCGAGGACGTGACGCGCGACGCGGGCATTACCGTCGATTGGGAGGGGTTCGAACGCGCGATGCAGGAACAACGCACCCGCGCGCGAGCTTCGTGGAAAGGCGCGCACAAAGACGCGGCGAACCCCGTTTACGCAAAACTTGCGGAGACCTATAGGACCGAGCCGGATTTTTACTATGGGGCGACGGCGAAGGATTGCCGCATCGAGGCGATTCTCACCAAAAACGGTCCGGTGAACGAGATTCCGGCCGGCACGGAAGCAGAAATCGTGCTCGACCGCAGCTCGATTTATTCCGAATCGGGCGGGCAGGTGGCCGATACCGGCGTGCTTTACGACAACTCGGAGAGCATGCCGCTTGCTGAAGTGCGCGGGGCCTACTACCCGGTCGGCCGGATGATCGCGCACCGCATCGTGGCCAAGGAGCCGCTGCATGTGGGCGACCGCGTAGCAACGGTGGCCGATGCCGGACGGCGCGAGCACATCAAGCGCAACCACACGGCAACGCACCTGATGCACGCCGCGCTGCGCAACATTCTCGGTACGCATGTGAAACAAGCCGGCTCGCTCGTCGAGCCGGGGCGCCTGCGCTTTGACTTTTCGCACTTTGCGCCGGTGGACGCGGCCGAACTGCGCGACATCGAGCAGCAAGTGAACGAGGAGATCCGCCTGAACTCCACGATCCAGACGGATGTGACGCAGATCGAGGAGGCGTTGGCTTCAGGCGCGCTGGCGTTTTTCGGCGACCGCTACCCGGAGCAGAACGTGCGCGTGGTGACGATTCCGGACGCTTCCGCTCCGCGAGGCTTCTATAGCAAGGAGCTTTGCGGCGGGACGCACGTGAAGGCCGCAGGCGACATCGGACTTTTCAAGATTGTGGAGGAAAGCTCGGTGGCCGCGGGCGTGCGACGCGTGGAAGCGATCACCGGCGCGCGAGCGATCGAGGAATACCAAAACGCGGCAGCAGCGCTACGGAACCTGGCGGCCACACTCAATGCGGGTTCGGGCGATCTGGAAGCCGCGGCGCACAGATTGGTGGAAGGCCGCCGGCAACTGGAAAAGCAGCTTGAAAGCCTAAAGCACAAGACCGCCCAGGGACACGCGGGTGATCTGGCCGCCTCGGCGCGGGACGTGAAAGGCGTTCGGGTGATCTCGGCGAACGTGCCCGATGCGAACCGCGAGACGCTACGCAGCCTGGTGGATTCGCTGCGCCAGAAGCTCGGCTCGGGGGTGGTGGTGCTCGGAACCACGGAGGACGGCAAGGTATCGCTGATTGGGGGCGTCACCAAAGACCTGATCCCGAAACTCCACGCCGGCAAGATCATCCAGGAAATCGCCAAGCAAGTGGGCGGCAGCGGGGGCGGTAGACCCGATTTGGCCGAGGCTGGCGGTAAAGACACAACTGGCCTAAATATGGCCCTTGAGTCCGTTTATACCGTCGTAGACCGATTGCTATAATCCCTCCCATAACGCCAGAAGTTCGTCCCGGGCAGTTATTGCCCAGGAAAAATCGCCGTGGCCCACTGCCCTCATTCTTGCCCTGCGCCCAAAACTGGCACCGATCTGCGGGCGGTCTTGATCTCTTGTATCTCTCTGATCTTACTGTCTTTAACGGCGCTCCCGACCTACTGCCAAATCGTCTCGGTACTTGACGAGCACGGCCAACGAGTTTATATAAATGCGGAGCCCGTCCTTCCTCGCCCCGGCTCCCTTCAAGCGCGGCTCAACGGAACAAAATCGGGTACCGCGCTTTCGGGCACAACCTTGGGGAACCCGCCTTCGTCTGCGATTCGAGGATCTATGAGCGTGCCCGCATCGGCTTCGAATGGCGCGCTGCCTCCGGAGCGACTGGAGGAACTGGTCGCCATGACAGCGGAGCGGCATCATGTGGATCCCGCGCTGGTGCGCGCGGTGGTTCATACCGAGTCGGGCGGAAATCCGGCGGCAGTATCTTCGAAGGGCGCGATGGGATTGATGCAGTTGATGCCTCAGACCGCGCAGGCCATGGGCGTCACGAATGTGTTCAGTCCCCAGGACAATCTGGATGGGGGCGTGCGGTATCTTCGGACGTTACTAGAGCGCTACAATGGAGACCTAGATTTGGCTTTAGCGGCATATAATGCAGGCGCAGGGGCGGTGGACCGGGCGCGGGGCGTACCGCACTACCGCCAGACACAGGATTACGTACGCAAGGTCACGAACTCTTACTATAACGGGGCAGCGGCAGGCGATCGCCCGAAGACGAGCCTGAAGATGAAATCTGGGTCTTCCGGCACGAGCGTCGCGGCTGCGGCGCCTCCGCCGATGTACCAGACGCGAGACGCCCAGGGCCGGGTGGTCTGGACGAACAACTGAGCCTGGCGAAAGCGGTTTGTGGAGGTTGAGTCCTAGAGTGATAGCAGGGGGGAAAACTCGGGGCTGGAAACGCGCGGCACTGTTTTGCGTGCTCGCGCCTGCCTTTTGCCTGACGTACGGGTTCCCTGCCCGCGCGGACAATTCCGAAAGCTCGAAGCGGGCCTTGGCCGAGGATCAGTTTGATCGCGCCGAAGACGCCCACGAGAAGCTGAACTCCACCACCGACAGCAAGCGCACCCTCGAACAGTACACGCAGGTTGTAAACGCCTACCGCCACGTCTATCAGATCACCCCGCACGAACAGGACGTGCCCACAGCGATTTTGACGGTGGGCAACCTCTACCGGGAGATGGGCCAGCGGTTCAATCCCAAGTATTTTAAATCGGCGGTGGATGCCTACCAATTTCTGCTGCACGACTACCCAACGACGCGCTATCGGGAAGAAGCGCTCTATGACGTGGCGCAGATCGAAAAGGACGACATTCACGACCGAGCTGCCGCGCAGAAATCCTATGAATTGTTCGTGAAATTGCACCCGCACTCGGCGCATGCCAAAGATGTGGAGGAGGCGCTGGCAGAGTTGTCTGCGCCGCCGGAGGTTGCTTCTGGGGCGAATGCCGAAAAAAAAGAGCCGGTGCGATCCGAGACTGAAGTCGCCGGGAAGAATGAGAAGTCGAGCGAGCATGCCCCTCCAGCGGCGGATAAGCGTGTGACTGGGTCGTCTGCTCCCGTGCCGCTGCCATCCCTTACGGATATCAGCCCGGCCGAGCGGATGGAAGCGCCGGTGACCGGCAAGACCGCGAACCTGATGCAGGTGAACACGTGGGTTACGCCGGATTACACGCGGCTGGTGATCGGCCTGGATGGACCGGTGAAGTATCAGTCGGCGCGCATCGGCAATCCCCAGCGGATCTACTTCGATCTTAGCGCAACACATCTGAACCGAACTTCGTTACATGAGCCGGTGCAGGTGCAGGGCGATTTGGTGAAGGACGTTCGGATCGCACAGAACAAAGAAGACGTGGTGCGCGTGGTGCTCGAAGTCGAGAAGGTGAAGAACTACTCGGTCTTCCTGCTGCGCAATCCTTACCGGATGGTGGTGGACGTATACCCGGAACAATCACTCAACGCCAAAGCGGCACCGCCTTCTGCGCCACATGCTGCGGTTGCTGTTGCGGATGAAAAGGCGTCCCCGAATGGCAAGAGCGCCGAATCCGCGAGGAAGGATGTCGAATTGGCGCGCGAGTTGATGGCGCGAGAAAAGGCTGCGGACGCGGCGCTGGAAGCATCAAGTCCGGCCAGCCCGGTGCACACGGAAGCGCCGGTAGCGCTGCCCCCGGCGATGCCCGCCAAGCAAACGGCCAAGATCGCACGAGCGGCAAAGCTCTTGCCACCACCGGAGCCGGAGCCGAATCTGGATGGGCAGCGTTCGCTGACGCGCGTGCTGGGCTTGAAGATCGGCCGCATCGTGATTGACGCTGGGCATGGAGGACACGACACCGGAACGATAGGTCCGAGTGGCCTGATGGAGAAGGACCTGTGCCTGGATGTGGCGTTGCGGCTCGGCAAATTGATTGAGAAGCAATTGCCGGGCGCAGAAGTGGTTTACACGCGTAGCGACGATACGTTTATTCCGCTGGAAGAACGCACGGCCATCGCCAATCAGGCCAAAGCGGACCTTTTCATCTCGATCCACGCGAATTCGAGCGCGGACCGGGCCGCCCGTGGCGTGGAGACGTATTACTTGAATTTTTCGTCTTCGCCGGAAGCAATGGAAGTGGCCGCGCGCGAAAACGCCACGGCGCAAGGCGGCGTGCATAACCTGCAAGACATGATCCAGCAGATCGCGCGCAACGAGAAAATCGAGGAATCGAAGGAATTGGCGGCGGACGTTCAGGGTTCGCTTACAAAGCGCCTGCAGCGGACGAACCATGCCATACGGGATCGCGGCGTACGCAAGGCGCCGTTTGTGGTGCTGATCGGCGCAAATATGCCATCGATCCTGGCGGAGATCTCGTTTATCAGCAACTCCACCGACGAGCAGCTTCTGAAGAAGCCTGAAAACCGCGAGAAGGTGGCAGACGGGCTCTACCGCGGCGTGGAATCCTACCTGCAAAGCATCAACAGCCTCACCTTAAACCAGGCGCAAGCGAAAACGACGCCCGGCCTTCGTCCCGGAAGTTTAACGGCTTCCGGGAACCAGCGCTGACCGATCGGCATCTAATCACCTATCTCAGCCCAGCAGGAGCCTGCGTGCGTAAACTTCTGATTTTCTGTTCCTTCCTCGCGACGTGCGGCGTGGCCTCCGCGCAAAGCCTTTTACCCGCGAGCTTTGGCCAATGGACTGGTGTGCCGCTGGCTGCGAGCGCGCAGCCTTCGCTCGAGCAGGTGGCGGGCGCGAACGCCGCAATCCTGAAGGAATACGGCTTTCAATCGCTGCAGCAGAGCGATTACCTGCGGAAAGGCGATACGCTGCATGCGACGCTCTACAACATGGCCGATCCGACGGCGGCGTATGGCGCATTTACGCTATTCCGCTCGAACGCGCCGGAGATGCGAGGCTCGACCCTCGAGCGCTATGCAGCGCTCGGCCCCGACCGCGCGCTCCTGGTGGTGGGCAATTTTCTGCTAGACGTGACGGGCAAGCACATTCCCCATCGGGCGGATGACGATCTGAGCTCTCTGGCGGCCGCCTTGAAGTCCAAGGCAGACCCGCGCGCCTTCCCGACCGTTGGCGACCATCTGCCGGCCGAGGGCCTGCAGGAAGGCTCGGAGCGCTACATTTTGGGTCCGCTCGCGCTGCAACAGTTCGCACCATTGGCTGCGGACGATTGGTTGGGATTTGGCGACGGCGCCGAGGCGATCGAGGCGAAATATCGTAAAGGCGCGCAAGAAGCGACGTTGCTGGTAATCGAGTATCCGACGCAACAGATCGCCGCGCGGCACTTCCGCCAGATTTCGGCGCTGGCGACGAGCGATACTCCGGCCGATCCGAATGCGGATCATCCCGTTATCACCGCCCAACGCAAAGCCGGGCTGGTATCGGTAGCATTTGCTCCACGGCGCGGTCCTTACGCGAGCGCTCTGCTCGATCAAGTGATCCTTGGGCACGATGTAGTGTGGAATGAGCCCGCGCCGATACCCGGCGAAAAGAGCTGGCCCGTTTATATTGTCGGAGCGTTCGCGGGCACGGGGCTGATCGTCGTTTACGCCATCATCAGTGGGCTGGGTTTTGCTGTTTTCCGAGTGGTGATGAAATTTTTCTTTCCCGGGAAGGTCTTTGACCGGCCACAATCCATTGAAATTCTGCAATTGGGCCTCACGAATCACCCGGTGGACACGCGGGATTTCTACTTCGCGGAGCGAGGGCCGAAGCGCTAAGAGACAGCATCGGAATTCTCATAAGTACATGATTCTACTTGTGTTAGTACCTTTTTAACCAGTTCCCTTATTTTCTTGACGGAATGTCGAGGGCTCTTCTAGACTTTCCTTGAGGAAATGAATTCCGGGCCTACCGCGCAATGGCCTTGAATGATTCTCCCCTCTCGAAAGCCCACCCTCGCGGGTGGGCTTTCTGTTTGCCCTTCCTGTTACGCGATTGCTCCCGGCAAAGGTGAATCATGGTCCGTCGAAACAGAACAGAATGAGCCTGGGGGTGCGCGCTGCCGCCGATCCAAGACACCTCGCCACGGCTCTGCAAGATGTGGTCAACTCGATGGATAACGATTTGCCGCTCTCTGCTGTCCGTTCCACGGATGACGTTGTAAGTGCTTCCATTGCCGAGCCACGTTTTTCCGCGCAATTGCTGGGTCTTTTTGCAGCGCTGGCGTTGGTGCTCGCGGCCGTCGGGCTTTACGGCCTGATCGCGTACACCGTTACGCAACAGACGCGGGAGATCGGCATCCGCATGGCGCTGGGAGCGGCAACGCGCGACATCTCCCGCATGGTCCTGGGGCGGGGGCTGCGGCTCACGCTGCTAGGACTAGCGATTGGACTGGGAGCGACTCTGGCGCTGACGAGGTTGCTGCAAGGTCTGCTCTTCGGCGTGACAGCCACGGACCCCTTAATGCTGGCGGGAGTGTGCGTAGTCCTGATCTGCGTGGCGATGGATGCCTGCTGGTTGCCGGCGCGGAGGGCGATGCGGGTGGTTCCGACGGTGGCGCTGCGGCACGAGTGAGATAAGGCTTAGCCTCGGCGGAGGGTTTGATTGAAGTAAAGCGAGTGGCGAATCCACTGCAAATCGAATCATGTGCGGCGGGCGGCAATGGCAACCGCGAGACCGGCGGGCCCGCCACCGATCACAAACACATCTGTAGCTCGACTCACGCGGAATACCTCCCCTGCGTACCGAAAGGAGTTTGTACGGCGAAAAGCAGGTCGTTGGCCAGGCCCGCTCTAGCGGTTTGGGTATTTCGCGGGGCTTGGCGCCATCTGCGTAGTCTGATGCTCGACAAATCACCGTAGATGCTTTTGCATTCGGCGCACGACTTTTCTACTCCTGGGGATCCTTACAAAATCTTTATGAATTGCTTATGCCTTCTAAAGGATCTTCGTTTTAGCCTCGGTAGGTGAAACCGTGCGCTTCGCGGCGGCTTGCAGTTTGCAGCCGAGGCAACCATGGGCGTGCTTGCACTGAATATCGTATGTCTTCTAGCGTGTACGTTCCTGGTTTATGTACTCGTGGCATTTCACGATGAGCAGCGAAGAGGCCAGCACGCCAAGCGGCCGGAAGACCGTACCGCACAGGCAAGCACTAGAGTTTCGCGGCTTAGGAAGCAGCTTCGATCGAGTACACATGGCATCAGGAAATCGAAGATGAAACGGGCTATTCGGCTTAGCTGAGCTTACCGGTAGGAATGACCGGCGTCAGGTCCGCGACAAAAGGCGGGAGATCGTTTCTTAGCGAACAGAATTCGCGCGTTGTTGAACGACACTCATTACTCGAAACGAGGGGTCACATGGACCACAAGCGTCGCGGAGCTGCAGCTCTATTGCTGATGTTTGGCGCATGGACAACAGCGGTGCATGCTCAGGGGACCGCGGGCGGGGCGAATCTTGTCTCGCCAACAGTCGAAGAGCCCTCACGGGCCAGGCTGGCTCCTGCAGATTCTTGCGTACTGGAGGGGGTCACGCGGTCATCGTCGGGGTTGCCGCTCGCTCAAACGCAGATTACCGTACGCCGTCTGAACGATGGCGTGACGCACAACGTGATAAGCGGTCCGAACGGCCAGTACTTAGTCTTTGACCTGACGCCTGGAAGTTACGAACTGACGGCTAGCAAGCAGGATTTCACCGCCTCCCCGACGATCACCGTGGAATTGGCGCCCCGGCAGAATTTGCGCGTCGATCTGACGCTGAAAGCCGCGCCTGCAGCAGAAGCAACAGAAGCCGCTGGAACACCGAGCAGCATGAAATCCTCCGATAAGACCGATACGGAGAAATATCTTCTTGAGGAAGTTCAACGCCTCGAAGCGCGGCTCGCGGATTTGGAAGCGAGGCTGGCGAGCCAGCCTGCAGTCGTTACCGCCGCTGCGCCCGCAGCAGGCCCCGCGCTGGGGACGGTGGCAAACAATCCTGGCGGCGCACCGGCAGTCTCACCGACGTCGGCAAGTACGCCACCGACCTCAGCGTTAAGCCAACCGCAAACGGATACGAGCGCTACGCCTGCGGTACAGGCTTCGGCAGCCGTAAAAGACCCGGCTGCAGCATCCGCGAAGCCCGCTCCATTTTCGGATGCGGACTGGTCCTGGTTGAACGGCAATCCGCGCACCAAGGACATCTTCTGGGACAGCGCGTTTTTTACGCCGGAAATCCGCAGTGACGTGAACTACGTCTACGATTTCAACCATCCCACCGATCACTCGATGGGCGGATCGAGCGAACTCTTTCGCTCGCAAGAAGTGCAATTAGAACAGCTCGGCGTAGGCGGCGACTTCCATTGGGACAACGTGCGCGCGCGACTGATGACGCAATTCGGCATGTATTCGGTGACCACGCCGAGAAATGACCCGAGCCCAGGAAACGGGCAATGGGACCTCGCCGGCGCTTACCGCTATGTGTCGGAAGCGTATGGTGGATATCACTTCAACGTATTGGACGGGGTCAACGTAGACGCCGGCATTTTCATGTCTTACGTCGGGCTTTTCAGCTACTACAATTTTGACAACTGGGCCTATCAGCCCTCCTACGTTTCGTCGAACACACCATGGTTTTTCAATGGCGTGCGCGTGCAGGTATTTCTCAACAAACATTTGAAGATTGAGCCGTGGTTCATCAATGGCTGGCAAGCGTACGGCTCTGCGAACCACTCGCCGGGCCTGGGAGGCCAATTGAAATGGACTCCGACGAGCTATATCAACGTGATCTCAAACAACTATGGCCTCGGTGAAGACGATCTGTTCGTGCCGCACCGCAAACGCATCCACACTGATAACAGCATCGAGGTGAAGTATTACGACCGGCCGGACCAAGGCCTGGACAAAATGGCGTTCACGCTCACGGGCGATCTGGGTTGTGAGTACGGCAGCGGCGTGAGTTGCTACGGAAACCGGCCGGGCGGTCCCAAGCAGAGCTTTGCGGGTTACATGATTTACAACCGGTTCTGGTTCCACAAGGACCTCTTCGGGCTGACGGTGGGAGGCGGCCATATCGACAACCCGGGGCGCTACCTGGTGCTGCTGCCGCCGATCAATGGCGAAAGCGCCATCACCGCGGCTACCAGTTCGCCTTACTTTACGGAAAATCCGGGGGACCCGTTCAAGGCGTGGGATTCGTCGCTTACGTTCGACTACATGCCCAAGCAATACATTACGTTTCGTTGGGAATACGACTATCGCCATGCCAGCGTGCCGTACTGGTCGGGACCCGGAGGAATTACGCCGCCCGGCGGAAATAACAATTTCCCGCAGTTTTTTAGCTGCAGCAATGGCAATTCCTCCGGGCAAGGAACGCTTGCGGCGGCGGAAGCCGCTTGTGGCGGCGGCTTGAGCAGCGTGTGGTTCCCGGACCTGCGTAAGAACGAATCGTTTATTGATATGTCGATCTTGATCAAGTTCTAGGGAAATGATGCTTGCAGTCGCGAGTGCGATCGCGGGCTACACCGCGAGGAGATCCAACCATGCATGACGTGGTGTTTGTAGCGCTTTCCATCGCGTTTTTTCTCGCGTCGTTCGCATATGTACGCGCGTGCGACCGCTTGAAATAGGAGCTTCCATGTTCGGTACGGTGCTGCTTCTGGTCATTTGCGTCTTGCTGGTGGGGTACTTGCTGGCGGCGCTGTTGTGGCCGGAGAGGTTCTAGCGATGACGGCCAATGGCTGGTTTCAAATCGGACTGTATGTGGTGATCCTCCTGGCGATAACGAAGCCGCTGGGAGTTTATATGGCGCGGGTGTTCAGCGGAGAACGCACATTCTTCGATCCGATTGCGCGGCCTGTGGAGCGGCTGCTCTATCGCGTGACGGGAGTGGACGAAAAAAGCGAGATGCGTTGGACGGAATACGCGTTGTCCATGCTGATCTTCAGCGTGGTGTCGCTGGTGCTGTTGTACGCAATCGAGCGGTTGCAATATTGGCTGCCGTGGAATCCCCAAAAGATCGCGGGTGTGGCACCGGCCCTGGCCTTCAACACGGCCGTGTCGTTCACCACCAATACGAATTGGCAGGTCTACGCGGGCGAGACGGCCATGAGTTATTTAACGCAGATGGCGGGCTTGGCTTACCACAATTTTGCGTCAGCGGCGGCAGGAATCGCCATGGCCATTGCGTTGATCCGCGGAATCGCGCGGAAAGAGTCGAATACGATTGGAAACTTTTGGGTGGACTTTACGCGAGCCACTCTATGGATATTGCTACCGCTTTGTTTGATCATCGGACTGTTACTCGTCTCGCAGGGAACCATTCAGAACCTGAAACCCTATACCACGGTTCCGCTGATGGACCCGCAGACGGTACAGGTCACTGGGGCAGATGGAAAAACCGCACAGCAAACGATAACGGAGCAAACGATCGCGCAAGGTCCCGTAGCGTCACAGGAAGCGATCAAGATGCTGGGCACGAACGGCGGCGGCTTTTTTAATGCCAATAGCGCGCATCCGTTTGAGAACCCCACACCGCTGAGCGATTTCGCGCAAATCCTGCTCATTTTTTCCATCGGCTCGGGGCTGACTTACACGCTTGGGCGCATGACGGGTTCGCAGAAACACGGTTGGGCCGTTTGGGGCGCGATGACGGTGCTATTTCTGGCAGGAGTGGCCGCCGCCTACACCGCAGAATCGCGCGGCAACCCCCTGTTGCATGGCATAGACCAGAAAGCGAGCGCAACGCAACCCGGCGGCAATATGGAAGGCAAAGAGGTGCGCTTCGGCATCGCGGATTCCGCGCTTTTTGCGACGATCACGACGGATGCGAGTTGCGGGGCCGTGAACGGAGTGCACGACTCTTTCACGCCGCTCGGCGGCATGGTGCCAATGATCAACATGATGCTGGGAGAGGTGGTGTTCGGAGGAGTAGGCGCGGGACTCTACGGCATGATCGTGTTTGTGATTCTTTCGGTGTTTATCGCCGGCTTGATGGTGGGCCGCACCCCGGAATACCTCGGCAAGAAGATCGAAGCGTATGACGTAAAGATGGCGATGCTTTCCGTGTTGATTTTTTCGGTGATTATTCTGGTGTTCACGGCGATCGGGGTGGTGACGCCGTACGGCAAGGCGGGCATTTCGAATCCGGGCCCGCACGGCCTCTCGCAGATTCTCTACGCCTATACGTCCGGCGCGGCTAATAACGGCTCGGCCTTCGCGGGAATTAATGGAAACACGCTCTGGTACAACGTTTCGATGGCGTGTGACATGCTGCTCGGGCGCTTTTTCATGGTGATTCCGGTGCTGGCGATTGCCGGGAATCTGGCGCGGAAAAAGATCGTGCCCGAATCCGCAGGCACATTTCCGGTGACTACCCCGCTTTTCTCCGGGCTGCTCATCTCCGTGATCTTAATCGTGAGCGCGCTCACCTTTTTTCCGGCGCTGAGCTTGGGACCGATTCTCGAACATTTGCTGCTGCACGCGGGAAGGGCGTTCTAAGGCCATGATCGGCAAAGGGCGTGAAAAGAAATCGCTGTGGACGGGCGCAATCGTCGCGCGGGCGATGTGGGATTCGTTACTCAAGCTGAATCCTCGCACCCTGATGAAGAACCCGGTGATGTTCGTGGTGGAGATCGGTTCGGTGGTGACCACGATCGATCTTATTTATGGGTTGACCAAGCATCAACCCGGATTCTCGTTCGCGCTGCAAATCACGCTATGGCTGTGGTTCACGGTCCTCTTTGCAAATTTTGCCGAGGCCATGGCGGAAGGCCGCGGAAAGGCGCAGGCGGATACCTTGCGGAAGGCTCGTGCAGAAACCATCGCCCGGCGGCTGAACGCCAGCGGCAACCTGGACGAAATCAGCGGCTCCCAACTTCGCGCCGGCGATATTGTGGTGGTCAGTGCCGGAGAATTCATTCCGGGCGACGGCGAAGTAATCGAAGGCGTCGCGTCCGTGGACGAATCCGCCATTACGGGTGAATCGGCGCCGGTGATTCGCGAGTCTGGCGGCGACCGCTCGGCGGTGACGGGCGGAACGCGAGTGCTTTCCGACGAGATCAAGGTAAAGATCACATCGAACCCCGGCGAGACCTTTCTGGACCGGATGATCAAGCTGGTGGAGGGCGCCGCGCGCCAAAAAACGCCCAACGAGATTGCGCTCAATATTCTGCTGGCTGGCCTGACAATTATTTTCCTACTGGCAGTGGTGACGCTACAGCCCATGGCAATTTATTCCGGCGCGCCGCAATCGCTCTTCGTGCTGGTATCGCTGCTGGTCTGCCTGATTCCCACCACGATCGGTGGGCTGCTCTCCGCAATTGGAATCGCGGGCATGGACCGCGTGGTGCAACGCAATGTTTTGGCCATGTCCGGACGCGCGGTGGAAGCGGCAGGCGACGTGGACACGCTGCTGCTAGACAAAACCGGGACGATCACGCTCGGCAACCGGCAGGCCACGGAATTTATTGTAGCGCCCGGTGTGACCGAAGCGGAACTCGCCGATGCGGCACAATTGGCCTCCTTCGCCGACGAAACGCCGGAAGGCCGTTCGATCGTGGTGCTAGCCAAAGAGCGCTACGGACTGCGCGGACGCGAATTGCGCGCATCGGGTACTACCTTCATTCCCTTCACCGCGGTTACGCGAATGTCCGGCGTCGATTTGGACGGCCGGCAAATTCGAAAGGGCGCGGCAGAAGCGATTTCGAAATATGTGTCCGAGGCAGGTGGAAGCACTCCGCAAGAAGTTCGCGACGCGGTCGCCCGGATTTCGAATGCCGGCGGAACTCCCCTGCTGGTGGCGGAGGACCGGCGGGTGCTCGGCGCGATCTACCTGAAAGACATCGTGAAGGGCGGCATGCGCGAACGGTTCGATCAATTGCGCGCTATGGGGATTCGCACGGTGATGATCACCGGCGATAACCCGCTGACCGCCGCGGCGATAGCGCGGGAAGCGGGCGTGGACGATTTTCTGGCGCAGGCCAAACCCGAAGACAAGCTCGCGCTCATTCGGAGCGAACAGGCCAAAGGCAAGCTCGTGGCGATGACGGGCGACGGCACCAATGACGCTCCCGCGCTGGCGCAAGCCGACGTGGGCGTAGCCATGAACGCCGGTACGCAGGCCGCCAAAGAGGCCGGAAATATGGTGGACTTGGACTCGAACCCCACGAAACTGATCGAGATCGTGGAGATCGGCAAACAATTGTTGATTACACGCGGAGCGTTGACCACCTTTTCGGTAGCCAACGACGTGGCGAAATACTTCGCGATTATTCCGGCAATGTTTGCGGGCGCCTTTCCGGTGCTCAACATTCTGAACATCATGGGGCTGCGAACGCCGCAATCGGCGGTGCTCTCCGCGGTGATCTTCAACGCCATCATCATCATCATTCTGGTGCCGCTGGCGCTACGGGGCGTGCGCTATCGCGCCTTGGGGGCGGAGGCGCTGCTACGCCGAAATCTGTTCCTGTATGGATTTGGCGGAATCATCGCTCCCTTTGTAGGGATCAAGCTGATCGATGTGTTGATTACCTGGATGCATTGGGTTTGAGGCGAAGATGAAAAAACAACTGCTGACGGCGATTTGGATGACGCTGGCGACGACGGTGCTGCTGGGCGTGGTGTATCCGCTGGTGATGACCGGATTTGCGCAAGTGTTGTTTCCGCGGCAAGCGAATGGATCACAGATAAAAGTGGATGGCAAGACGCTCGGCTCACACCTAATAGGGCAGCCGTTTACCTCTGCCAGGTACTTCTACTCGCGGTTGTCGGCGGCTGGGCCAGCGGGCTACGACGGGACCGCTTCGACCGGGTCGAATCTGGGTCCGACAAACAAGGCGCTCGTAGACCGCGTCGCGGCCAGCGTGCAAATACTACAAGCGCAAAATCCAGGAACGTCCATCCCGGTGGATTTGGTGACGGCGTCAGGTTCGGGCCTCGATCCGGATATTTCTCCGGCAGCAGCGGATTTTCAAGTGCCGCGAATTGCCCGCGAGCGCAAGATGAGCGAGGCGGATGTCCGGGCAGCAGTGGCAAGACATACTTCCGGCCGGCAGTGGGGGTTTCTAGGCGAGCCACGAGTAAATGTGCTTGAACTAAACCTAGAGTTGGACGCGGCCCATCCTGTTCACTGATCTATTGCCGCAGCCGCTCAGCGGTGGCCTTGGGCGCGCGCGAGTAGCTTTGACAAGATGGCATCCAGATTCACTTTGGCGCGGGCAAGTTCGCCGCTGACGCGATCGAGCAGCGGAGGAAGCAGCGCGAGATTATTGTCGCGAGCAGCCGCACCCATTTCCGCCAGTATCAGGACGGCATTTGTAGCACCGAGGCTGGCCATCATCCCTTCCAGTTGATGAACTACGGCCCGAATTTCTTTGGGGGCCCCGGCAACGATGGATTCCCGCAGCTTGCCGAGCAATTGCGGGTATGTGAGGCTGAAAGCAGCCACCAGATCGCGGAGCAGATCTTCGTCGTGCTCGACGGCACCGAGCAAAAACTCTCGATCGATAGCGTCCTGCGATGGGCGCTCTATGGCGGGTGTTGAATTCGTATCCTGCGACCGATCGGG
Organism: uncultured Acidobacteriota bacterium; assembly: GCA_963703805.1. Lineage (GTDB taxonomy): Bacteria > Acidobacteriota > Terriglobia > Acidiferrales > UBA7541 > DASTCZ01. The sequence continues at coordinate 643,675 of CAVPFO010000005.1, forward strand.
CACGTTTAGCGCTCCTGTGAATCTGCCGGCACATGGATCGTGGCCCCGGCCGGCTTGAGGCTTTCCTTGCGACGCGCCACATATTTATCCAGCAACGCATCGAGTTCCTCGATGCGGATGGGTTTCGTCAAGTAACCATCCATCCCGGCCGCCAGACAGCGCTCCTCATCGCCTTTCATAGCATGAGCCGTGAGGGCGACGATGGGCTGATGCCGGCCATCCACCAGCTCTTTACTTCGAATGGCAGAGGTGGCCTCCAGCCCGTCCATCTCCGGCATCTGCACATCCATCAGAACCAGGTCGAACGCGCTCTTTTCCAGGGCCTGCACGGCTTCTCGGCCGTTCGCCGCAAGTTCCACACGATGACCGCGTTTCTCGAGGAGCCTCATGGCCAGTCTTTGGTTCACCGGATTATCTTCCGCGACCAGAACGCGCAGCATTTCGGATTCCTCCCGGGCATCTTGCAAGGAGAACCGGGTGATGAGAGGAATGGCGCCACCATGGTCGCGAGCCCCCAGGAGGCGAGCGATGGATTCGCGCAACTCCGATTGGCGGATCGGTTTCATTAGGTACGCAGCGATCCCCAAATCGCGGCAGCGTTCCGCGTCCCCGCGATGGCCGGCGGAGGTGAGCATCATGATGACGGCAGCTCCGAGCGCAGGGGTCTTCCGGATGGATTCGACGAAGGTAAAGCCATCCATTCCAGGCATGTGCATGTCGGTGAGGATCAATAAGTATGGGTCACCGGCTTCCAGCGCGGCCCGCAAGTAGACGAGAGCTTCCTGACCGTCCGACGCCACGCCCGTCCGCATTTGCCAACGATTCATCATGCCTTCGAGGATCCTGCGGTTCGTGCGATTGTCATCTACTACCAGCGCCTTGACGCCGTGTAAGATTTTCGGCGGGGCGATTTCGCCGACCTCGATTTTTTCGTCCGACGTATTGAGCTTGACCGTAAAATGAAACTGGCTGCCATGGCCCAGTTCGCTTTCGACCCACGTATGCCCCCCCATCATGGCCACAAGCCGCGCGGAAATGGTAAGCCCCAGACCGGTGCCGCCATACTGGCGCGTGGTGGAAGAATCCGCCTGAATGAACGGGTCGAAAATGAGCTTAAGCTTTTCTTGCGCGATCCCGATGCCCGTATCCGAAACAACCAAGTGAACGATGCGGATGTCACCTTGTTCCGAGTCCAGCGAAACCTTCAAAGCAACCTCGCCCTGTTGAGTGAACTTGATTGCATTTCCGATCAGGTTCACGATGACTTGCCGCAAGCGATTGGCATCTCCGCGAACCATCTCGGGGACTTCCGGCGCGATCTCGCACAAAAGCTCCAGACCTTTTTCATCGGCACGTAGCGCGAGCGTCTTTAGCGTGGCTTCGAGGCATTCGCGCAAATTGAAGTCAATGGCTTCCACCTCGATTTTCCCGGCCTCGATCTTCGAAAAATCGAGAATGTCGTTGATTACCGTTAATAATGAATCCGCGGACAATTTGACTGTTTCGAGGTATTCCTTTTGTTCGTTGGTCAACTCGGTTTCGAGTGCCAGATCCGTCATGCCGATCACGCCGTTGAGCGGCGTACGAATCTCATGGCTCATGTTGGCGAGGAATTCGCTTTTGGCGCGGCTGGCAATTTCGGCGGCTAACTTGGCGCGGATCAAATCGGCGGTGCGCGCTTCGACACGCTCCTCCAATCCATCGTTTGCTTTTTGCAGATCGGAATCCCGCTGCTGGATACAGGAAAGCATCCCATTGAAAGAGCGCACCAAAGTACCCACTTCGTCATGGCTCTCGGCGGTTACGCGCAACGAATAATCCTGATCGGTGGAGATACGGGCTGCAATCTCGGAAAGCTTTAGGATCGGACCGATGGCGACACGGACCAGGCGCAGCGACACCAGATAGGTGGCTTCCATGGAGACCAGCAGGACAAGGACGGCAATTTTGGCGTACTCGATAATATTGGCTCGAAATCCGCTTAAGTCCGACACGATCGCGATCGTACCGGCTTGCTCGCTGCCCAACATTACTGGGCGCGACAAGATTACGGACTTGCCTGCGGCGTCTGACGCGGGGCCATTGGAAACCGGCAGGGGAAAATCCGCCGGAAGATCCCCACGGCGATAGGCGGCAAACAATCTGCCGTGGCCGTCGTAGAGACATGCCGCCAGAATGTGGCTCTCGCCTTGCAAGGCCCCGAGCATATCTTTTGCCGTGTTTGGGTCGTTGAATACGAGCGATGCAGCGGTATTGGCCCCCAGGGTTTCAGCCAGCGCGGTCAACTCTTCCCGGCTCGATTCGCGAAATCTGGAGCGTTCGTAGAGCGCGAAACCCACAGACGCCAAAAATAGCGAAAGCGCGCTGGCCGCCAGCATCAGTAACGTCAACTTCCGTTGCAAGGGAAGATTCTTCAGAGTCATTTTATCAGCTCTAATTTGCAATAACGTCTTTCGCCAAGAGCAACAGCCGAGAACTGATTTTGATCCCGGCGTGTTGCGAAGCGGCCAAGTTGATTTCGAAACGCACTTTGCCGTCTTCCAGGCAAAACCCAATGATGCCGCCGTCCCGTGCGAACGAATCCGTCTGGCCGACCGTGAGCACCGGTGCGTTTCCGAGCTGGGAAATGAGTGACGCCACTTCCTTCGCGTTCGCAGTGGCAACAAAGAGTACTCGGCAACTCCTCGCATCCTCTCCAGCCTTCAAGTGCTTCACCTTGACGGCGCGAGATCCAACAACCTTTCCCGATAAAGCACTATCCAATTGACCTTGAAATGGATCGCCGCCGATGGTGCAAACCGTCAAATCGTTCTCATTCGTCGCGAAGGCGCCGACGGGCCACTCTGCTAGTTGCGCAAAGTGGAAAAGGAAAGCGGCCTTGACGCGATATTCTTCGCTCGGGCTCTGTGCGCTTAGATTTGGCACCGCGCATACGGCACACAGAAGGATCACCATTAAGAATTGCGGCGCGCGGGAAGCAATGGTGAGCCGGCAACGAAGACACTGAGGTTCGTTTGGATTCGCGAACTTCTTCATGCTGTGTAAGGCGTGTCGGGTACGACACGTCCCAAATTGAAACACTCGTGGGTTCTGCGGATACTTCCGCAATTCGCCAATGTGGTAAAGCACATGAATGGCCAAAGGTGCGACATCTGCTTGAGGGTGCAACTTGTAGATCGATCGGGATCGGGTAGTCCCAACGCGCGTCTAAACTAGGGCTTCGTGAGCGGATGTTTCAAAAGCGATGGTTCGCACCCATCCGGTGCAATGTGCGAGGGAACACGAATGGGGCGATGACTAAGTCCAGGGGCCTGCAAGCGGCGCTTCGAAACGATAACCGATCCACGGCTCGGTGCGAATCAAACGAGGCTTACTCGGGTCGGACTCGATCTTCTTGCGCAGCTGGTTGATGAATACGCGGAGATACTCCGTTTCTTCGCCGTAATCGGGTCCCCATACCGCTTGCAGCAGCTTACGGTGGGGCAGGGCCTTACCTTGGTTCGCCACCAGGAGTCGAAGCAAATCAAATTCCTTCGGCGTAAGGCGTACCGGGCGGCCGCGCACGGTAACGCTGCGCGTGGCAAAATCAATGGCCAATTCGTCGGACACGAAAGCCGGAATGGCATCCGGCGGAGCGGCACGCCGTAATGCTGCGCGAATGCGGGCGAGGAGTTCCTCCATGCCAAAGGGCTTCACCACGTAGTCGTCGGCGCCGGCATCCAGAGCGTTGACTTTGTCGCGTTCGGAATTGCGTACCGTTAACATAATGATGGGGATGTCATAGCCGGCGCGAATTTCGCGGCACGTTTCGAGTCCGCCCATTCCGGGCATATTTATATCGAGCAGGACCAGATCGGGACGCTCGCTGTGCAGAGTCTCGAGGGCTTCTTCGCCACTGCGGCACTCAAGAATCATGTAGCCATTAGAGGCGAGCGTGGTGCGCATCACGCGGCGAATTTGCGGTTCGTCATCGACCACCAAAATCGACGCGGAGCTCATGAGGATACTCGCGTGGCCTGCGCGGCAGGGAGCGTAAACGAGAACACAGAGCCGCGGCCAAGTTGAGTGGTTACGCTCATGCTGCCGCCATGAGCTTCGACAATGGCTTTTGCGATCGGCAAACCCATGCCGGTGCCCTGCACGAGGTAGCGTTGGTCCTGTCCACGATAAAACTTGTCGAAGATCAAGCCTAGATCGCCATCGTCAATGCCGTTACCGCGGTCGGCCACGCTGGTTACCACATTGCGCTGGTTTGCCTCGGCCGAAATTGTAATGGGCTGGCCGGCAGGCGAATACTGATGGGCGTTTTCGAGCAAGTGTACGAGGACTTCCTTCGCCCGCGGGAGGTCGACCTCCACCGGCGGCAGATTTTCGGCCACGCGGACCTGAACATCCCGGCCAGCGAGCAAAACCCGGCAATCATTCAAAGCAGCAGCAATCACCTCCTGGATAGGATGCGCCGTGAGCCGAAGCTTGACCTCGCCGGTGTCGAGCTGCGCCATTTCCGAGGCTTCGCCGACCATGCGATTCAGGCGGTCGCTTTCCTCGTTGATGATCACGAGCAGTTCTTTTCGTTGCGATTCGCTAAGCGCGGAGTCGGAGAGCAGGCTGGTCACGGAGGCTTTAATCGAAGTGAGCGGCGTCCGCAGATTGTGCGTGACAGAGTCCAGCAGCGCGGTACGCAGGCGTTCGCCCTCACGCGCGGCTTCGGTCTGGCCCAACTGCTCGACGGCGCGTGCGCGCTCCATGGCGATGGCAATCAAGGTACCGAGAGCCTCCAGCGTTTGGCGCGAGAGCACCGCGCCCGAGATTCCCAGGCTGCCGATGGGCCGGACCCCGAGCCGGACGATCACGAAGCAAAGACCCGCGGCCGGATCAATCATAGGCTCGTCCCGTGCCAGAACGGCTTTGAGACGCTCGACGTCCAGTTGCGGGATCGCCGGCCCCGAGTGGTAGACCTTCTCTTTCTCCGCCAGGAACAGTGCCGCCGCACCCACTCCAAAGACGTTCACGATGTCCGCTGGGATGCGGTTGAGAAGCCGAATCACATTTCCGCTCTCCAATAGCTTCTGGCTGAAGGCATAGAGGCGCTCGATTTCATGCCGGCGCGCCGCCGCCACATCCGCTTCCTCCCGAACCCGGGAGGAAAAACGGCTGGACACGACCGCGACGACCAGAAAAGCGAAAAGCGCCACCCAATTTTGCGGGTCGGCGATCGTAAATGTCCCGACCGGAGGTAAAAAGAAGTAGTTGAAAGCCAGCATGGCGACGACGGACATAAAGACGGACACCGCCAGTCCCCATACTGTAGAAACGATAAAGATCGAGAGGAGGAACGCCAGCGCGACCGTGGTCGCGTTAGCATGTACAACCCTGCGAAAGAATAGCGTGATGGCCGCTACGATCAGACCAGCAGCGACGAATTTGAAGAGGCGCGTGGAGAAATGGTCGCGCACCAGCGCATTCTACCCTAGCTTTTCGCAGGCCTCTAATCGAGAATGCCCCCATGCCGAAGACTCCTGAGGAATGGCTGGCGGAGGCGTCGCCAGACCAGCCCGCCCGGGGCGTGCTCAAGCTGTTCCTTGGATATGCGCCAGGTGTGGGCAAGACCTACAGCATGTTGAGTGAGGCGATTCGGCGGCACAGCCGGGGAGAAGACGTGGTGATCGGCGTCGTGGAAAATCACGGCCGGCAAGGCATCATCGAACTGGAAAAGCAGCTAGAAGCCGTGCCTAAACGCAAAATCGAATACAAAGGAACGATATTTGAAGAGCTGGATGTGGACGCGGTAATCGCGCGAAAGCCGCACGCGGTGTTGCTTGACGAGCTCGCGCACACGAACATTCCAGGCAGCAAGCATCGCAAACGCTATGAAGACGTCCTCGAGGTTCTGCAGGCGAAGATCGATGTGCTCTCCACGGTGAACATCCAGCACATCGAGAGCATCGCGCCCACGGTACGGGCGATCACCGGCGTGACGATTCGCGAGACCGTCCCCGACTGGGTGCTGCAGATGTCCGGTGAAACCGTGATGGTGGACCTGACGCCGGAAGCGTTGCTCAATCGCATGAAACGTGGCGACGTTTATGCCAAGTCGAAGGTGGACCAAGCACTCCGCAATTTCTTTCGTCCCGGAAACCTCATTGCGTTGCGCGAACTCGCATTGCGGCAAGTGGCCGAACAGGTGGATCGCAGCCTTGAGACCTACATGGTCGAAAAGGATATCCGCGACCTGTGGCCCGTACACGAACGGATCGCCGTATGTGTCAGCTCGAATCCCAAGGCGCAATATTTGATTGCGCGAGCGGCGCGCATGGCGCGACGGCTGCACGCGGAGCTTTACGTGGTGCACGTGGACATCGGCCACGACTCCGATGCGAATGATCAAAAGTCTCTGGCAGCGAACCTGCAGCTTGCGGAAAGCCTCGGAGCAAAAGTCGTGAGCTTGCAGGGCGACAGCGTGCCGGTGGCCACGGCGGCATTCGTCCGTGAGAAACACGTTACGCAGCTGATTTTTGGCCGGACCGCGGTGAATGGCTGGCGGCGATTGCAATACCTGCGGGCTATGGACCGCCTGCTGGAATCAACGCCTGGCGTGGACATCCACATCGTGACGCAGGAGCGAGACTAGGCTCCGGTTTTCCTTCCCTAATTGTTCTTGGTAGCCTCTTCGCTGCCCCCCTAAGGTCAGGTAGCAGCATGTAGACAACCTACTGCCGTGGGAGTAGAATGCCTACTACCTTATGAGTACCGCGAAAGATCGCTATCAGAACCGCATCGAACTCCTGCAAGGCACGCTCGATTTGCTGATCCTGCAGACGCTGGTGTGGGGACCGCGACACGGGTACGGCATCAGCCAAATGATCCGCGCGAATTCGGCGGAAATCCTGCAAGTAGACACCGGCTCGCTTTATCCCGCGCTGCACCGGCTCGAAAAGCAGAGATGGATCGCTGCGGAGTGGAAGGTTTCAGACAACAACCAACGAGCCAAATTCTATCGTCTTACCGCTTCCGGCAGAAAGCAATTGGCATCGGAGCGCTCCCGGTGGGAGCAACTTTCCGAAGCGATTGCGGGAATTTTACATCCGGGCAAGCAGGAAACGGAGGCGTAACATGGCCTTCTGGCGACGCGGTAAGAACCCCAACGACGAAATCGACGCGGAAATTCGCAGCCATTTGAATATGGCAGTGCGGGATCGCGTCGAGCGTGGGGAGGCTCTTGAACAAGCGGCAAAATCCGCACGCCGGGAGTTTGGTAACGTCGGTTTGATTAACGAAGTGACGCGCGACGTGTGGGCCTGGCGCTGGATCGAGGAGATCGGCCAGGACGTTCGCTACGGCTTGCGTACGCTACGCAAGAATCTGGGATTCACGGCGGTCGCGATCCTAACGCTGGCGCTTGGCATCGGCGCGAACAGCACGATCTTCAGTTGGATCAATGCGACGCTGCTGAACCCGATCCCGGGCGTCTCGCACGCGAGCGAGTACGTTGAGCTGGTCACTGGAGTTTCATATCCGGATTACGTCGATCTGCGGGATAGGAACCACACTCTTTCGGCGCTCGTGGCGTGCGACCTCTTCCCCATGGATCTGACGGGGAACGGAAAACCGCAGCACGTTTGGGGAGTTTTCTCCACGGCCAATTATTTTGACGGGCTGGGTGTTCGGCCGATTCTCGGACGCGGATTTTCGGCGGAGGAGGACCAGAAGCCGGATGGCGCGCCGGTGGTCGTGCTGAGCGATCAACTTTGGAAGACGCGTTTTGCCGGCGAGCGTTCCGTGATCGGGCACGTCATTCAGCTCAACAAACATCCGTACACAGTGATTGGAGTCGCCCCGCCGGCCTTCGAAGGGACGCAAGCCAGCCTGCGAGCCGATCTGTGGGTTCCCGCGTCCATGGTGCAGCAATTACATGAGGTGGACCTGCTGCCTGCACGTGGCGACACCTGGCTGCTTGCGACCGGCCATCTGAAGCCCGGAGTCACGCGGGAACAGGCCCAGGCCGATTTGAACGTAGTGATGCAGCAGATCGCGCGGCAATACCCTGATGAACACGAAGGCGACAATTCCATCACGCTCGATCCGCTCTGGCGAGCTCCGTTTGGCGCGAACTATTACATCCATACAATTCTGATTCTCCTGATGGCCCTCTCAGGGGTGGTGCTACTTCTGGCCTGTGCGAACGTCGCGAATCTGCTGCTGGTGCGCTCCGTCGCGCGGCAGCGCGAAATGGCGATCCGGCTTTCGATCGGAGCGACACGCTGGCGCCTAGTTCGCCAATTGCTCGTGGAGAGCTTGATTCTCGCGGCGTGCGGCGGAGCTATCGCGATGCTGTTCACGATTTGGACAGACCGAACGCTGGACGATTTCGTTCCGTCTTCGGGACTACCTCTTTCGATGAGCGTTCACGTGGACCGCACGGTCCTTCTTGCGACCTTTGTCATTTCGCTGATCACTACCGCGGTCTTCGCCGTTTTACCTGCGTTGCGATCATCGGCGTTCGAGCCGATGGCCGTGCTGAAGGAGGAATCGAGCGGCCTGGGCGGCGGTGTTCACAAGGCGCGGCTTTCCAGTGTGCTCGTGGTGGCGCAGGTGGCAATGTCGCTCTTATTGCTTGTCGCCGCAGGCCTTTTCATTCGCAGCGTTCGCGCCGCGCGGAATTTCAATCCCGGATTCAACCCTCACAATGTTCTGCTCTATTCGTATGATTTAAGGGGTGTTGGTTACGATTCGGAGGCCGGGATCGAATTCCACCGTCAACTGTTGGCAAAATTGGCCGCGCTTCCCGGCGTGCAATCCGCAACACTGATCAACCGGCGCCGTGCATCGTGGGCCGCTCTGTCCGGCAAGGGCGCCGGTGGATCGTCGACGCATACGATTCCGCTCAGCTACCTGGGCTCCCGCATCGTCCAGCCGGAAGGCTATGTCGCGAAGCCGCACGAAGCCATGGATGTGCAAAGCGCTGACGTTGCGCCCGGCTACCTGCGGACCATGCAGATTCCTCTCATCGCCGGCCGGGAATTTTCCTGGAGCGATACAGACAAGTCTCAGCTCGTCGCGATCGTCAATCAGGAGTTCGCGAAGTGCTACTGGCCCGGCCAGGACGCGATCGGCGAGAAGCTTCAAGTCGATGGAGACCGATGGTTCACGGTGGTCGGCATCGCGCAAGACAGCGACTACGACAGTCTCGGCGAGAACACGAAGAGCTTCCTCTACCTGCCGCTTACGCAAAGCTACTATGCCAGCGTCACGATTGAGGTGCGGACTTTCGGGAACTCGCTACTGCTTGCCAGGCCGGTCGAGCAAGCGGTGCATTCGCTCGATGCGGATCTTCCGCTCTTCGACCTCGCGACACTTGAATCGCGCATCCAGCTCGCCACTACAGCGCAAAGGATGGGTGGAACATTCGTCGGCGGGTTTGGCATCATTGCACTGATTCTCGCGGCAATCGGAATTTACGGTGTGCTTGCCTACACCACGCGGCAGCGCACCCGCGAGATTGGCGTACGCATCGCGCTCGGGGCCGAACCTCGCAGCGTTTTCGCCCTCGTTCTCACGCAGGGAGCGCGCCTAGCGGTTTCGGGGATCGCGATTGGATTGTCCGCGTCTTACGTGCTGACGCGCGCGTTATCCAGCGAGCTGTTCGGTGTGAGCGCGACGGACCCGCTGACATACGCAGGCGTCGCGCTTTTGTTGAGCGGCGTCACTTTGCTCGCCTGCTATATCCCCGCGCGGCGGGCGATGCGCGTTGACCCGATGGTCGCGCTACGCCACGAGTAAGTAAGGATATTCCTGTAAGTCAGGGGGCGAGAAACGAACTTTCGAACTTGGAACGGTAAACGGCAGCATCGCCAACCTGCGTTTTGTGTGCACGCGCTCTAGCAGGCTGAAGGAGTCGCTCAATTCGCAATGCTTGCCACCCAGACCGATCCGATGATCGTGCTGCGATCCGAATAACGCATCGCCAGCAGAAGGCCTTCAGGTAACATACGAACCGCGTGGGCGGCACCTCATGCTTGAGTGGCCACCGCCTGGAGGCCTTTTGCGTTCTGTCGCAGGATTGTTAGCACGTGCCATCTTGCTTCTGGCTATCTGTCCGATCGTCTCGTCGAGGCAACAAGTGCCGGGGGCGACTGCACACAACTCGCAGGCACTCCCCTCCCACGCGTTTACCGAGAACGAAAAGGATTTTCTGCTCGACGGCAAGCCCTTCCAGATTATTTCCGGAGAAATGCATTACGCGCGAATCCCTCGCGAATATTGGCGCGACCGCCTGAAAAAGGCCCGGGCGATGGGCCTGAATTCGATCACTACATATGTCTTCTGGAACGTGCATGAACCGCAGCCTGGTGTATTTGATTTCAGCGGGCAGAACGATGTGGCCGCGTTTATTCGCATGGCACAGGAAGAAGGCCTCTATGTGATCCTGCGGCCCGGGCCTTATGTCTGCTCCGAATGGGACCTTGGCGGGCTCCCGGCATGGTTGTTGGCTGATCCGGAGATGGTCCTGCGCAGCGCCGATCCGAAGTTTCTACAGCCTGCCGTGCGCTACTTGATGCGCGTGGGCCAAGAACTCGCTTCGCTGCAATATTCGCGCGGAGGCCCGATTATCGCGGTGCAAGTGGAAAACGAATACGGCTCTTTCGATCGCGACCACGCGTACATGGCAGCCATTCGCGACGCGATCCGGGATGCCGGGCTTGGCGAAGTGTTGCTTTACACCGCCGATGGCCCCGAAGAGCTCCCGGATGGCACGCTTCCCGGTCTGCCTGCCGTTGTCAATTTTGGACCTGGCGAAGCGCGAGAAGCCTTTGCCGCCTTGCATAAATCCCGGCCGAAGCAACCGCTCATGGCCGGCGAATACTGGGATGGCTGGTTTGATTCGTGGGGGAAGCCGCATCAGCGGACGGACGCCGCGCAGCAGACCAGCGAGATTGCGTGGATGCTGGATCAGGGGTACTCGCTCAGCCTCTACATGTTTCACGGGGGCACTTCATTTGGCTTTATGAACGGCGCGAACGCGACGAAAGAAGGTTACGCGCCGCAGACGACGAGCTACGACTATGACGCTCCACTTGATGAGGCAGGGCGCCCGACGCAAAAGTATTTCGCGTTTCGAGATGTGCTACGCAAGCATCAGACGGCGGGCAGTGCTTCCCTGCCTGACTTGCCGGCGGCAACACCCATCATTGCGATCCCGGAATTCCCGCTCAACCAATCCTCGCCGCTCGAAGCCGATTTGCCCACGCCCCTTGCCGCGGAGCGGCCGAGCGGCATGGAATTCTTTGGGGAGTCATATGGTTACATTCTGTATCGAACTGTGCTGCACGGCCCCATTGAAGGGACATTGAAGCTGAGTGATCTCCACGACTATGCCGTCATTTTGCTCGATCGGCGGCCGATCGCTACATTGGATCGGCGGCTCGGACAAAACGAAATGCAGCTCAATGTTCCCAACGGCGATGCCACGCTTGATATCCTGGTGGAAAATACAGGACGCATTAATTTTGGGAAATCGCTGCGCGAGGAGCGCAAGGGCATCACGCAAGCGGTAACGCTTGGCGGCAGTGAGTTGACCGATTGGCAGGTGTACCCCTTGCCGATGGAAAACCCATTGTCGCTTAGCTATTCGGAGGGTTTACCGAGCGGGCCAGCCTTCTATCGCGGAGCGTTCTCTTTATCGCAATTGGGCGACACATTTCTCGACACGCGCGGTTGGGGCAAAGGTATTGTGTGGGTCAATGGGCACTGTCTGGGCCGCGTCTGGAGTATCGGCCCGCAGCAAACGCTGTACCTCCCTGCCTCATGGCTGCGCTTGGGCCAAAACGAAGCGATCGTGTTCGATCTGAGCACGCCCGATCAGCGTACGTTGCGCGGCCTTACCACGCCGGTGCTCGACGAAGTTCATCCGCCGAGGTGAGCAAAGCCCTTTCCGCGATGCGCACTCTGCGGGCACACATCAATGCTGGGCTCACCACACTTTATGCCTGAAAGAACAAAGCGCGTGGGGCTGGCGCGGGCGCTTTCGAAATTGGGCTACTGCTCGCGCTCGCAAGCGTTCGAATGGATTCGCGCAGGCAAAGCGCGGCTCAACGGTAGAGTGGTCCGCGATCCGGAAGCTCCCGTGCATCTCTCGCGCGATCGCATCGATGTAGATGGCCAAATCGTACCCGCCGCTAGGAAAATCTACCTGGTACTGAATAAGCCCCGCGATGTGGTCACTACGGCCTCGGACGAAAAGGGCCGCGACACCGTCTATTCGTGCCTGCCGAAAGGGCTGCCTTGGGTCGCCCCGGTGGGCCGTCTCGACAAGGCCAGCGAAGGCTTGCTGCTCCTGACCAACGACTCCGCATGGGCCGCGCGCATCACCGCTCCGGAGACGCATCTCAACAAGACCTATCACGTGCATATCTCCGCGCTTGCGGATACGGCGCTCCTGACTAATCTCGAAAAGGGCTTTCGAATGCCGGAGGGTGAGTTCTTACGGGCTAAACGCGCTCAGATCCTTCGGGTCGGCGAAAGACATTCCTGGCTGACCATCGTGCTCGATGAAGGCAAGAATCGCCACATTCGGCGAATGCTCGAGCGATTTAATATCGAAGTACTTCGCTTGGTCCGCGTGGCGATTGGGCCCCTCGAACTCGGCGTCCTGACGAAGGGCGAGTCGCGCAATTTAACCTCTTCCGAAAAGCGGCTATTAGACAATGCCATGAGTCGCGGCACGAAATGAGGGCGGCTGCTGGTTCGATCGCGAAACCAACAGTTTTTCCAAAGAGTCCACGGCTGTTTGACGTGGTGTTATTGCAAGCTTATTCTCACCCTCCAGGATTTTTATGCGTCGGGAGCGGGGTGCCGCTCGGTCAAGACCGTTGCTTCACGTGATCGACGAATGAAAGACAGCATGGAAACTGCTCGCTACAAGCTACAGGATTGCATCCTGCGATGCATTTCTTGCCAGCAGACGTTCGCCGAATTCACGGTTGATTTCCGCTGCCAGGCCTGTGGCGACCTATTGGAAGCGATTTCCCCACACCTGGATCAAGCAACCGAACGTTTCCAGAAGCCTGACAGAACAGGCTTGATTGCACGCTGGCTCGCACGCAAGCAGTCGTCTTTGGAGGCCGATCAAAGCGGCGTCTGGCGATTTCGTGACCTGCTCCCCGCGTTCTTTGATCCAGCCGGCGTCGTGACGCTGCGGGAAGGCAATACGCCCCTCTATTCGCTGCCGCGTTGCGCACGCACCACTGGCGTCGAACGAGTTTTCGCGAAGCATCAGGGCATGAATCCCACGGGATCTTTCAAAGATACGGGGATGACCGTTGCGGTCTCGCTCGCGAAGAACGCCGGTTTCGAATGGGTCGCTTGCGCGTCCACGGGCAACACCTCGGCCTCCATGGCAGCCTTTGCTGCTCGGGCGGGCTTGCGCGCCGTGGCGGTGATTCCAGAAGGCAAAATTGCGTGGAGCAAGCTCGCGCAGGCGATCGACTATGGTGCGTATACATTTCAATTAAAGACCGATTTTGATGGCTGCGTGCGCGTGCTTTCGGAGGTGGTGCGCAGTTTCCCGCTCTATCTGGTGAATTCGGTCAACCCATTTCGAATTGAAGGGCAAAAGACGGCGGCGTTCGAAATTCTCGAACAACTGGACTGGCGCGCGCCCGATCACGTGATTGTTCCGGGCGGAAACTTGGCCAACGCTTCGGCGCTGGGCAAAGGTTTTCTGGAGTTGCGGGCGCTCGGCATTGTAAACGCGGCTCCTCGAGTTTCTATCATTCAAGCTGCAGGAGCGAATCCCTTGGCCCGCAGCATGCGCGAATCGGGCGGCACGCGCCTGGAACCGATGCGCGCCGAGACCCGCGCAAGCGCGATTCGAATTGGGAATCCCGCGATTTGGAAAAAAGCTGTGGCGGTTTTGCGTGAAACGCAAGGCTGCTGCGAAGACGTTACCGATGGAGAAATTGCCGTCGCGAAAGCGGAAATAGGCGCGGAAGGGATTGGTTGCGAGCCGGCATCCGCGACAACTCTTGCCGGCCTGAAGAAGTTGGTGCAATCCGGCTTCATCCGCCGGAACGATACGGTAGTGCTCGTGCTCACGGGACACGTGCTAAAGGATCCGGAATTTATTCTCGATTTCCATCGTGGCCACCTGGCAGGCCCGCTCCCCGACGCTGCGGCGCAATGGCAAAAGCCGCCCGTAACGCTCGAACCAACTGCGCAGGCGCTGATTCAGGCGCTTGCTAACGTGAAGGCGTGATCATGCCAACCACACGCCACGTCAAACGCGCTAAGTCACCACGTACGATCGAGATCGCTCTTCCAGCCACCTCGGCGAACCTTGGGCCTGCATTCGATAGCGCTGCGATCGCATTGTCGCTCCATCTGACGGTCCGCGCCAAAGCAAGCCACGCTTTCCGCATTACTGCGAGCGGACGCGATACGGGCGTTTGCGAGTCTCAAGAAAATAACTTGTTGCTGGAAACGTACCGCGACGTTCTCACGCTGAACGCCAAAGAAGTTCTGCCGCTAACAATCGAGATGCGCAATCGAATACCGATCGGCAAGGGACTAGGCTCCTCGGCGGCGGCAAGACTGGCCGGCGTGACGCTTGCAGTGCACTTCGGAAATTTGGCATGGAGCGGCCGAGCAGTGCTCGCGGAAGCCGTTCGGCGCGAAGGCCATGGCGACAACGCGGCGGCGTGTTGGCTGGGCGGCCTGGCGCTTGTGAACCCGATGGCAGGCGACCCGGTATTAGCGCCGCGAAGTGCTGCGTATCGCGTGAAGGTTCGCGGCAAATGGCCACTACTTCTGGCCGTGCCGCGAACGCCACTTTCTACTCAAATGGCGCGCTCCGTGTTGCCACAGACCTATTCGCGTCCGGACTGCGTTGCGAACGTGCAGAGCGCCCTGTTGCTGGCATCGGCCTTCACACTCGGGCGCGCCGATTTGCTCCGCGATGCACTGGACGACCGTATCCACCAGCCCTATCGAACCGCGCTATGCCCGCTGCTCAGACCGCTGCAATCATTGGCCGGCCAGGATGGAATCATCGGTGCAGTGTTGAGCGGGGCCGGGCCTTCCGTATTGCTATTTCTCGATCCGAACAAATCCCCAGCCGCAGCCGGGCGGCGCGTTGGCGCGTTCCTCGAGGAATGCTCGTTGCCTGCCGAGATTATCTCCACCACAATGGAAAGCCGGGGCGCTGCGGCACGGAGCGGTTTTTCGCCGCAGCGATAGCCAGGGATTCGAGCCGCACGAAAACGAAGTCCGCAAAAGCAAATCATTCACATTGATTCTTTGAATTGGACGACCCTAACGATGTCTGCCATTCTGCGGCTGTCAAAAAGTTTTCGCATCGATGAATTTCGCGGATCGGACTGGGGCTGGCCTTTTTCGCTTGTGCCCGGATGAAATGATTCTCGGTTTTTTGTCCGGCGGCAGCCGTCCAGAAGTGCGGCGCCGTCACACTGGTCTCGCCGCTCACCCCGGTGATGATGGCGGGCTCTGCTTCTCGGGGACCCGCCATTCCCTTTTTTGCCCCAGTCATGGCTCGATCAACGGCACGCATAGGCCGCAGTCTCATTTGCCGAAGAATGTTCCGCGAATGCGATGCGGTGTATCCTGTGTCTCGCCTGACGCTACGATATCTGCGCCGCGCCACGTGCCATGGATTTTGACCAGCTCATCACGTTTCTCGAGGTGGTGAAACTCGGAAGCTTTTCCCGTGCCGGCCAGAAGCTATTCCGCTCGCAACCTGCGGTTAGCGCGCACATTCGTCAACTGGAACAGGAGTACGGACAGAAACTCTTGGATCGGTCGGGCAAATCCGTCCAAGTGACCTCTGCTGGGGCCACATTGTTCGAATATGCGGGCCGCATGATCGCTCTGCGGAATGAATCGTTGCACGCGGTAGCCGATCAGGCTAGCCAACCCCGCGGGGTCCTTTCGATCGGCGCAAATGAAGCCACGTGCCTGTACGTGCTTCCGGACGTGTTTGACGAGTATCACCGTCTTTGTCCAGCGGTGCAGATCAGCATCTACCGCAACTTTAGCCACAAAGTTCTGCAGAAGGTGGAGGACGGCGGCATCGACGTGGGAATCGTGACGTTACCAGTGAAATCGGCAAGCCTCAAAGTTCTACCCATCTTTCGCGACCGCATGATGCTGATGGTGAGCGTCAAGAATGCACTTGCCAAGCGTAAGTCCGCGCACGCCTCCGAGATCGCGAACCAGCCGCTGATTTTTCCGAAGACTGGTTTTACTCGGCAGATGCTCGACAAATTGTTTCGACCGTATCGCTCACGTTTACACATCTCGATGGAGCTGGCCAGCGTGGGTATGATCAAGCGGTTTGTCGCGGCGGGGTTGGGAGTTTCGCTGATTAGCGAGAGCTTTGCGCGAGATGAGATGCGCGCCGGAAAGGTGAAATTGATTCCGCTCGAAGGCGCGAACCTATGGCGCGAACTCGGGTTGGTTTATCGGCGCGATCGCAGCCTGCCATTGGCTGTCGGCGCCTTTGTGAACCTGGTGCGCGACCGAGCTCCGCTGCAATCGCATGTCGATAAGTCGCTGGCCGGCAAAGCCACGTTCGCTACTGAATAAACGGTCCGCAACGAGAAACCGCCGCGCTGGACACTCCAAACATCCCGGTGCTAGCATCCGCACGCTGCTGACCATACACCGAGGCCGCGGAGATTCGCATGACCCTTAGCTCCAAAAGGTCCGAGATTCTCACGAAGGCGCTCGATGATTTTCGCATCGAATTGCCCTCGTGGGGCTTTTCGAACACTGGAACGCGCTTCGGCAAGTTCATTCAGGCAGCCGCGGCAAGTTCGCTCGACGAGAAATTCAGCGACGCCGGAGAAGTCCACCGCGTAACGGGCGTTTGCCCCACGATCGCCTTGCACGTTTTGTGGGACTTGCCTGAAGGCTTCGCCAGCGTGCCGAAAGTCACTGATTTAGCGAAACGCTACGGTGTTCGCGCAGGCGCCATCAACCCAAACGTTTTCCAGGACCAACATTACAAGTACGGTTCATTGGGCAACCCCGATCCCGCCATTCGTGAAGTCGCGCTGGAACATCTGCTCGACAGTGCGGAAATCGGCGCGAAACTGAAATGCCGCGACGTGTCTTTATGGTTTGCAGATGGCTCCAATTATCCGGGTACCGCAAATATTCGCCAACGCAAGAAATGGTTCGAGGAGGGCCTGACGAAACTGCATGGCCGCCTGACGAGCGATCAACGCATGCTTGTGGAATACAAACCGTTCGAGCCCGCCTTTTATCACACGGATATCGGAGATTGGGGCATGGCTCTAAGTTTGGCGCGGTCGGCCGGTCCGAAGGCCAAGGTGCTCGTGGACACCGGCCACCACTATCAAAGCCAGAACATCGAGCAAATCGTCGCCTGGTTGCTCGCGGACAACATGCTCGGCGGCTTCCATTTCAACGATCGCCGCTACGCCGACGATGACCTGACGCTCGGTTCGATCGACCCGTACCAAGTATTCCGCATTTTTCATGAGATTCGCTATTTCGAATGGGAAACGGGATCTCGCGCCGATATCGCCTACATGATCGACCAGAGCCACAACTTGAAGGGCAAGATCGAAGCTATGATTCAGACCGTCTTGGCGGCGCAGGAACTCTACGCGAAGGCCGCTATCGTGGACCACGAGCGCTTGGCGCAGTGCCAAGCGAAATGCGCGCTCGTAGATGCGGAGAATTGTCTGAAGGATGCGTTTTCGACGGATGTGCGTCCGGCAATTCGAGATTGGTCCCGCGCGCGCGGCTTGCCCGAAGATCCGTTGGATGCGTTTCGCCAGAGCGGCTACCTCGAACGCATCACCGCGGAGCGAAGTAAGAAAAACGCCGCGTCCACATCCAGCTATGCCTGAGGCTTGCGCGAGCCTGCTAGCGCAGGAAAGCTTCCGGTAATCCACCATCCACCAGAATGGTTTGACCCGTGATTTTCGACGAGCACTCGGACAGCAGAAAGAAGGCAACCTCAGCTTGATCCTCGGCGGTAATCGGCGCCTTCATCAGCGTGCGCTGCGCATAAAAGTCCGCCAATTTACGCCGCAGCGAATTGGTTTCTTCAGAGGGATCGAAGGCGATGCCGTATTTCGAAAGCGATGCGATCACGCGCTCACGCGGAAACATTGCCGAGCCTTCGACCACCGTGGCAGGGGCCAGCGCGTTCACGCGCACGAGCGGCGCCAGCTCAACCGCCAGTTCGCGAACCAGATGCGACGCCGCAGCCTTGGATGCGTCATACGCGAGCGAGCCTTTTTTCGCCACGAAAGCGTTTGCGCTGGTGGTGAGGACGAGGCTTCCGCGCAATCCCTGCTGCGCCCAGATCTTTCTGGCCTCGTCAGCGACGAAATAGGACCCCATCACGTTGATTTCAAACGTCCGCTTCCATTGATCGTCACCCACTTGGCCTTCAGAATCGAGCGTGGGGAAAATCCCCGCCGTCACGATCAGGCAATCGAGTCCGCCATACGCGAGGACCGCCTGTTCGAACATCTCGCGCACGCTGTGGCGATCGGTGATGTCCACATGCAACGCGACAGCCGAACCGCTCGCGGAGATTCCTGTGCCCGCAACACCGACGCCAATGCCCTGCGCGGCCATCAGTTCTTTCACCGTGGCCCGCACTGCCTCGAAATCCACGTCCGCACAAACAACATGCGCGCCTTCGCGGGTGAGCCGGTGCGCAACGGCTTTGCCAATTCCGCTTCCCGCGCCCACCACAACGCTGATCTGCCGGGCCATCGCTCTTTCCGGCGGCATGCGTTTCAGCTTCGCATCCTCCAGCAGCCAGTATTCGATATCGAAGGCTTCCTGTTGCGGCAAGGCGATGTATTCATCGATCGCCTCCGCGCCGCGCATGACCTCGACGGCGCAATTGTAAAATTCCGCGGTGACGCGCGACTCGCTTTTGTCTTTCCCCCACGCGATCATCCCAATGCCAGGAATCAGGATCACACTCGGGTTGGGATCGCGCATGGCCGGCGAGTCCGCATGTCTGCAGCGTTCGTAGTAGGCCGCATAGCCGCGCCGATACTTTTCTAGGCCCTCAGAGAGCTTGGTCTTCAACAAGCCCAGCTCGTCTTCGCTCGGATTCCAGTCCACATAAAGCGGCTTGATTTTTGTGCGTAAAAAGTGATCCGGGCAGGAAGTGCCAAGTTCCGCGAGGCGCGCCGCATCTTGGCTGTTGACGAAGCGCAGTATCGCCGGATCAGAATGAACCGTGGCGATCAGCCGTTTGGCCTGCGATACTTGGCCGCGAAGCCATGGCAGTAATTCAAATAGGACTTCGTTGCGTCGCGCTTCAGCAAGGCTCACATACTTCGCTCCGCCGAATGTGCGGTCGCCCTTGTCGTGCGCTTCGATGTAATTCGCAGCTTTTTCAATCAGCCCCAGCGTAACTTCGTAGCATGCTTTATCGCCCTCCGCCCAGTTGATCAGGCCATGCTGCCCCAGAATGACGCTCTTCAACTCCGGCTTGCCCTTGCACAACCGCTCGATCCCGAGGCCCAATTCGAAACCGGGGCGCAACCACGGCGTCCATGCCACTTCTTCGCCAAAAATCTCGTGGGTCAGTTCTCTCGAACGCCGCGCCGCCGCAATGGCGATCACGGCGTTTGGATGCATGTGGTCAACGTGCTTTGCGGGAATAAATGCATGCAGGGGCGTGTCAATCGAGGCGGCGCGCGGGTTCAGGTTAAACGCGCAGTGCGGGTAATACGCAACCATACGATCCTCGGCCTCGGTCTTAGGGCCTCTAGGACCTGCTGCCTCATAGAGCGCCTGCAAAGCCCTCAATTTCTGCTGGTAAAGCGACGCAAAATTGCCGGCAGTGCTCGTGCGCAGATCACCTCCGGAACCCTTCACCCACAGGACTTCCACGCTCTCTCCGGTCAGTGGATCGCGCTCCATCAATTTCGCCGAAGTATTTCCTCCCCCGGTATTCGTGATGCGCTGATCCGCGCCCAATAGATTCGAGCGATAGACCAAGCGTTCCACCGGGGAAAGCTTGGTCGCCCTCTCATCTTCCCAAAGATAATCAACGTGCTTCATGCGTCTCAATGCCTCGGCGGCTGCGGCAGGTTAGTCCAAATGAAATACTTCGGGAACCAACTCCATTTGCTCATCGGCTTTGCGTCCCGGGGTGCCTTCGAAGAACTCGGCCATTTCCGTTTGCCATTTGCGATTGATCTCCGTGGCGGCCATCTTCTTCAGTGCTTGCTCGAAATCATCGGTCTCGAGATAGCCGATCAAAAGACCGTCGCGGCGCAGGAAGAGAGAATAGTTGTGCCATCCCGCCTGGCGCAAGGCGTTCAGCATTTCCGGCCAGACGGCCCTATGGCGCTGCTCGTATTCCTCCAAGCGGTCTCGTTTTACTTGAAGCAGAAAGCACACGCGCCCATTTTTGTCTGTTTGCATAAAGCGGATCTACCCTCGCACAATCTTATACGCAAGCGATCCCGGGTGGCGAATCATCGGATATGCCGGCCTTTTTTCTTGTTTCCTCCTGCCGCGAATCCTACACTCCTCCGGCATGAGCTCCGGCACGCGCCAAGAGTCCACCCATCTTGCGATTGATCTCGGAGCGGAGAGCGGGCGTGCGATTCTTGGCCGCTTGCGCGATGGGCGGCTTTCGATGGAGGAAGTGAGCCGCTTTCCGAATCAACCCGTTCACTACCATGGCGGGCTGCATTGGGATGCGCCGCGGCTGTGGCTTGAGATTCGAAGCGCCCTGCAAGGCCTTGCATCGCGCGGAGTCGCGCACCTCGATTCCGTCGGAGTCGACACCTGGGGCGTCGATTACGCTTTGTTGGGCGAGAAGGGCGCTCTGCTCGAAAACCCTTTTCATTACCGTGACGCTCGAACCGGCGGCGTAATGGAGCGCGCCGTCAATACGCTTGGCGCCGAAAAGATCTACGCGATCACCGGGATACAATTTCTTCCGTTCAACACGCTCTACCAATTATGTGCGGCTTCCGCGCATACACCGCGCATCCTTGAGCAAGCCGAGCATTTGGTCATGATGCCAGACCTCTTTCACTTCTGGTTGACCGGCAAAGTCGGCTGCGAATCTACGAATGCCTCCACGACGCAGTTCCTGGATGTGCGCACGCGCCAATGGTCTCACGAGCTTTTGCATGCCCTTGGTGTCCCGACGCACTTTCTCTCGCCCTTGATTGAGGCCGGCTCGGCGATCGCCGCTCTTCGGCCGGAGATCGCCGCCGAGCAGGGACTTGCCGACACGATGGTAATCGCGCCCGCGTGCCACGATACGGCGTCGGCTTTTGCCGCTGTGCGAAGTGGTGGGAAAACGGCGCTGATCAGCTCCGGCACCTGGTCGCTGCTGGGGATGGAGACGCGCGAGGCGGTGCTAACGGAAGAAGCGCGGCGCCTGAATTTCACGAACGAAGGCGGGGTCTGCGGCACGGTGCGCCTGCTGAAAAATATCACCGGGATGTGGCTGATCGAGCGTTGCCTACAGATCTGGCGCAGGGAAAAAGCGAATCTGACTCTAGCGGACTTATTGCCGGCAGCCGCGGAAGAAGGACCGTTTCGATATTTGGTGGATCCCGATCACTCATCATTCCGCTTGCCGGAAAGCATGCCGGAAGCGATCGCCGCGTTTTGCGCCAAGTGCGGCCAGCCTACGCCCTCCACACCGTCCGCCTTCGTAAGAGCCGTCTTGGAGAGCCTCGCGCTAAAATACCGGCTCGTACTCGAATCGCTCGAAAAGATAAGCGGAGCTTCGTTCGAGACGATCCACGTAGTAGGTGGTGGCTCGCAAAATGACCTGTTGAACCAATTCACTGCCGATGCCACGGGCCGCCGCGTGTTGGCCGGCCCGGTGGAGGCAACCGCGCTCGGCAATCTGGCGATGCAGATGGTTGGCGCAGGCGTGATCTCATCGCTGGAAAAAGCGCGGGATGTGCTGGCCGCGTCATTCTCGCCGCGCGTGTTCGAGCCGAAGTCGCGCCACGGTTGGGACGAAGCGTATCAACGCTTTTGTGAGGTTGGTGGGAGCTAGCTGACGTTTCGCGAGCCAACCTGAAGTCGGCGCCGAAACCAAAGTGAAGTGGAGCCGAGGCCCGGACTTGAACCGGGGACCTGCCGATTACGAATCGGCTGCTCTACCAACTGAGCTACCTCGGCGCCTTTGCTTTCTGCTTGTTAGAAGCTGGACTAAGTACCGCCCATCACCTGTGTAGCAGGCTATTCACTGTAGCAGACCTGCTGCGTTTTTTTCCAGCGCTGCTTGATTGCACGTTGCGGAAATACGCCGCAGCATTCGCCACCACGCGCTAGGCGGCCGAACGTTTGGTGAATGCTTCCTTGACGCTGCGATCGAATAGATAAAAAAGGATCGCTACGTTTATGAGCAGTCCGATCGACCTGCCGAGTACGATCGCGCCTTGAAATGGCGAGAAGGATGAGACGATTCCCACCACAGCAGCGATCGCGCCAAGAATGAGTAACAGGATCAACAGCAGCCGCGCCCAATTCATCAGCAGGAGCAGCCCGACTCCGACAGCGGTATAGATTGCGGCAATTGCGAGAAACACCGCGGTGGCGCCGATGCCAAAGCGTGCCAACGCTGCAGTTGCGTCTGCACCAGCAGCCAGATTTGTTAGCGCGGCACCGCGCGCGAGGACCAGCGGCGAGAGAAGAATTATGAGTCCTGCACTCAGAAACGAGAGGACGGCTAGCGTGGTGACACCGGTGGGACGCTTCATGAAACACCTCCGTGTCCCGTGGATTGCCCCGCAGGGCTTCTTCGCTGGCTCGAATCAACCGGGCCGACGCTATATGGCGGCACCGTTTAGCGTCAAGCGCAAAGAAAATCAGGCAAATTCCGAATCGAGGGACTCACACCAAAATCAATGTGAAACGGGGTACATCAGCCAACCCATCGCCACCGCGACCAATAGAAAAGCGAGGAATGCGTAAATCGCGTAACGCAGCCGCTCCTTCAGGCGATTCCGGCTGAGAAACGCAAATGCCAGGGACACGACGAACGCAAAAAGACACATGGTCTGGAAGTGCGTGAGGATCATCGCCGCTCCCGTGCCGCCTCGCATTTTAGTTTTTCTCTCCCAATGCGATCTGTACGGCATCGAGCAGGATCAGCACGTTGAGCACGCCGGCGGTTGCCAACAAGCGCGTACCGTAGTCCCCTGCCGCCCGCGACACGTCGGGTCCAGCCGTCTGCGCGGCCTTTGCGAGCGGGTAGAAGATGCCTGCGCCCGCGTCGGCCAGAAACCCCAGAAAATCGAAAGCGTCCGCGCCGTGTGGCGGGAAAATATTTCCGCGCATTTTGTACCCGGCGAAGACAAGAACTGCCACCGCGCAGAAGGCTACCAAAGCTCGCGCCCAACGCCGCAGAAGCAAATGTCCACCGCCGGGAAGCGTCCAGCCGATGATCGCCACGATCACCGCCAGAAGCCGGTGGGTGCGTGCAGGAGCAGGCGGCTCGGAATCAGGAGACGGTGGTAGCGTGGCGGCCGGTTCGTTTTGCAGCAAGGGCTCGACGCCCTCAAAAACCGGCTGCGCTTCTGGAACTTGAGCCTCAGGGGGCGTGGGGATTTCTTCGGGCATGAGCTTGAGCGCTGCGCGCGCAGCGCGGATTATTTCAGCAGCGCGAGGACCTCGTCCTGTACCGCGCCAGTCACGCCAGCCTCTTTCTCACCTACGTACACATTCACCTCGGTGCGAATCCCGAATTCCGGCGAATAAATTCCGGGCTCCACGGAAAAACACGTGCGAGGAATGATGCGCCGCACGTCATGGCTTTCCATATCGTCCATGTTGGCCCCGGCACCGTGGACGTCTTGCCCAATATTGTGGCCGGTGCGATGGATGAATTGCTTGCCGTAACCGGCCTTGCGGATCACATCCCGGGCCACACGATCCACTTGCCAACCTTCAATGGTGCGTCCCGCTCGAATGCCATCGCTTACGAAATTCACCGCGGCATCGCGGGCCTTCTTTGCCACGCCAAAAATCTCTGCATATTTCTTCGGCACTTTGGCGCCCAGATATCCCATCCAGGTGATGTCGTAATAGACGCTGCCGGGCTTGTCGAGCTTGGCCCACACGTCGAGCAGCATCAAATCGCCTTCGCGCACGGACGCCGCCGAAGCCTGCGTCGGTTCGTAGTGCGGATCGCCGCTGTGGGGGCCCACCGAAACGTTGGGCGCGTTATCGGCCACCAATCCATTCGCGCGAAATTGCTCGACCATCCATTGTTGCAAGTCGAACTCATTAAACGCCACGCGATCGCGGACCAGCTTCGCGGCACGCTCGAATGCCGCCCGCGTAATCTTGTCCACGCGCCGGCCGGCCTCGATATGCGAATCGTGCTGCTCCGAACTCCAAACTGCTTCGAATCGCTGAACCAGGTTTGCCGAGGTGACGACCTTACGCTTCATGCCGCGAATCAGTTCGATTGTGCCCGCATCTACCAGCGAAATATAGGGGATGGAATTGTTGGGCGAATATTGCATCGCAATGGTCTTGGCGCGGCCGAGCAGCTTGGGCAGATTCTTGTAAAGCTCTTCCTGTGCCGCGTAGACGAGCTTCTCGCCCGGCAGGTGATCCAAATTAAACGACTCGATTTTGTGCACCAGCTTGCGCGGCTCACCCTTTGCCGGCAGCCAGTAAAACCAGCGACGTTTGGCCAGAATCTCGCCGATGTCCAGCACGTGGTACGCAATCGGATCGCGGTGCAGGATGTCATAAAAGAGCCAGCCATCAATTTTTTCTTCCCGCAGAGCTTGCTGGATCGCCTCGAGGTTGAACATGGGGGTTTTCTTTTCCTTCGGATGCCCAATTTGGCCGGCGCGATTGCCACGCCGGAAGTTCGATCAGCCCTTGGAGGCAGCAAGCGCGAGTACTTGCGCCGGGCTTACTCCCAGTACTTCCACTTTCTTTGTGCGGCTGTGCGCCCCGGCGGTGATTCTAACAGCCGCGCGCGGTACGTTCAAACTCTCCGCTAACAACCGGCACAAGTCGTCGTTCGCGCGATTATCCACGGGCGCTGCCGTCAAGCGAATCTTGAGCGCGCCATTCCACTCGCCTGCGTAGCCTTCCCGGGTAGCGCGTGGCTGCACGCGCACGGCAAAGCACACCGCGCCCTCGCGATCCCGAATTTCCACGCTCATACCAGCGCCCGTCCGCGCAAGACTCTCAAGCTGGCGGCCGCCGGCCAAAGATGGCGGTCCCAATCCTCACGTGCGTCGCCCCCTCTTCGATGGCGATTTCAAAGTCGTGTGACATCCCCATGGAAAGCTCCGGCAACGCGATGCCGTAGTGTCGAACCAATGTATCGCGAAGCTGTCGCAGACCGCGAAAATAGGGGCGCACCTGATCCCCCTCTGCAAATTGCGGCGGCACGCACATCAGGCCGCGCAGTTGGAGCCGCGGCAGCGCAAGAATCGCATCGGCGATTTCATGAATATTTTCTGGAGAGACGCCCTCCTTAGTGGGAGCTGGATCCATGCGAACTTCGATCAAAATAGGCACCGCGGCATGGTTCCCGGCCGCGCAGCGATCGACTCGCGTGGCCAGCGCGACAGAATCTACCGAATCCACCCGAGTAAAAAGGCGCACCGCGCGCGGCACCTTGTTGCTTTGCAAGTGTCCGATCAGGTGCCAAGTGGCGGGAAGGTCCTCCAGAAGCGGCCGCTTCGTTTCCCATTCCTGCACGCGGTTCTCTCCGAAGTGGCGCACCCCGGCCTCGTATGCTGCGCGGATGGCGTCCGCAGGCTGCGTCTTGCTGACGGCCACAAGCGTAACCTCGGCCGGGTCGCGATTCGCGCGAGAAGCCGCGCGAGCGATGCACTCGCCCACGCGGCGAAGATTGGCCGAAATGGTTTCGGTAATAACGCTCATCGCAAAATTCTAACACGCGATACCGTGATGCCCCTGTCCAGGGACAGGCTCTGGCCCCTGCGACTGCTCTTCGTTTGATTGCGGCAGCGCGGCTCTCACGCTAGACTCGATGAATACTTCACGCGCAGCCATACGGCGTCTGAACGGGTGACCCGAGTGCCGCAACGCGGCAAATTTATCGCGATCGAAGGAATTGACGGCTCCGGCAAGCGTACGCAACTGGAGCTGCTGACGGATGCCTTGGAGAAGCGCGGGATTCCCTGCGCCCGCTTCAGCTTCCCTCGCTACGAGTCCTCTTTTGGCAAGCTCATCGCGCGGTTCCTGAACGGTGATTTCGGCGGCCTCGCATCCGTGGATGCGCATCTTTCCGCGCTACTTTTTGCCGGCGATCGCCTCGAGGCGAAAGAATCGATCGAGGAGGCGCTAGCGGCCGGCCAAACGGTGCTTGCCGACCGCTATATCGGATCAAACCTCGCGCATCAAACGGCGCGCATCGACGTGAAGGATCGCGAGGAGTTCATCCGTTGGCTGACGCAACTCGAATATGGCCTCTACGGCCTGCCCGTCGAGGATCTTGTGCTATACCTGCGCGTGCCGGTAGCGGAAGCCGACCGCCTCGTGGGGATGAAGGAGGCGCGATCTTACACACACCTTCGCCGCGACTTGCAGGAAGCGGATGTAGATCACCTGGAACAGGCCGCCGCAGTCTACGATCGGCTAGCCGCGCAATCCAATTGGGCCACGATTGAATGTCTGTCGGGAAGCGGATCGGGCCAAACCATGCTCTTGCCCGGCCAGATTCATGAGCGTGTGCTTGCGGCAATAGACGCGCACGTCGCGGACTTGCGCGGCGCGTCGGAACGCGCGAAAGAGGACGCCACCCGATGAGCTTCGCGGAATTCTTGGGCAATCCGCGCATTGTTACCGCTCTGCGCGGCATGCTAACCAACGACCGCGTGCCGAACGCCATGCTCTTCACTGGGCCGCGCGGTGTGGGCAAGTACACGCTGGCTAGGATGTTTTCCCAAGCCGCGAATTGCGAGCGACTGCGTGACGATTTCTGCGGCGAGTGCGAACCGTGCCGCAAGATCGGCCTCCTCGCCGATCCTGCCCCGTTGATCCAGCAAGGCCTTGCCGAGCGCGGCGAAAGTGCGGACTCGAGTGTAGTCGAGCGTGTACCGCTCATTCTGCAAACTCATCCCGACGTGTGGGCTATCGTTCCTGATCCCGTCCGCCTGAAAACGCCGGTCGCTCGCCCCGTCATTCACGTGGGTCAGTTGCGTGCAGTGCAGCGTGCCGCCTATTTCCGTCCTCAAGGCCGGCGGCGTGTATTTATCCTAGACGGCGCCGAAACGATGCGCTGGGACTTGGCCAACATCTTTCTTAAGATCCTCGAGGAACCGCCCGAATCCGCGACCCTGATTCTGCTTGCGCCCAGCCCATACGCGCTTCTGCCCACGATCGTCTCTCGGTGCTTTCAGTTTTATTTCGCGCCGCTGGCCGCCGCACAGATCGAAGCTGCTCTCGAACGGAAGACGCAGCTCACGCCAAAAGCCCGCCAGTTGGCGGCACAAATGTCCGAAGGAAGCTTGGGTTTGGCGCTGGGGATGGATGTGGACCGCAACCTGGAGGTACGGCGTGAGGCACTTCGGCTTCTGGAACTGGCCGTCGCGGGAAAATCCTCTCTTCTTTTTGCCCAGACCGGGGCGTTAGCGAAAAAGCAGGACATCCCGTTTGAAACGGTGCCCGAAATGCTCTCCAGTTTGCTCAACGATCTGTTCGAACTCACCACCAGTCCCGCCGATGCTGTGCTCAGGAATTTGGCGCTCCAAAAAGAGCTTCGAGCGCTGAGCGAAAAAGTGAACTCCGAATGGGTCCGGCGAGCGGTCGCAGGCGTGGATTTGCTCTACTCGCGCATGCGCAGAAATATCAACCGCCAGCTGAGTCTGGACGCGCTGGGCGTTTCGCTCGCCGCAAAATAATGAAGCCACGAATAGCTGTAACCCACTTTCAGGGGCATGCATCTCACTAGCTGAAGCTACACCGCGGGGGAAATCTCATAACTAGGGGATTTATACATGGTTAATCGAAGACTTTTCCGTCCGTCGATTACAGAAATGAAGGAAGCGCCTGGACCGCGCCAGCATCGCACTCCGCCCGCCCAAGCTCACAAGAAACCCACGCCCCCGGAGCAGACGCACGCCGAGAGTTTTTATTGGGTAAAACAAATGCAGGCGCGGACCTCGATGACCGTCGTGCTGGACGACGGCGAAACACTTCACGGCGTTGTGGAATGGTACGACCGCGACTGCATCAAGCTCACGCGCTTTGGCAGCCCGAATTTGCTCATTTACAAGCAATACATCAAATATTGCTTTAAAGAAGGCGAAGACGCCGCCAGCGGCGGCACCAACGGAAACGCTCCGCACTAGAACAGATGGTCTTATTCTGAATTTCACCGCGAAGCAGCGCAAGCCGCTGAATGGCTAGTTTTATTTTCGCGGGCGAATCACCGCAAAAGTCATCAACGCCTTCGCCGCTAAAACCCCCTCTGCATCGCGCACTTCGCACTCCGCTACGGCCGTGTTTTGGCCAAGCCGCAAGACGCGTCCGTCTGCCGAAATCCTTCCGCGATCGAGCGGCTCCAGATAATTGATCTTCATCTCAATAGTGGCCAACTGCACACCGCGCGGCACCATGGGGTAGACGGCCATTGCGCCGGCCGTATCCGCGATCGCCGCCAAAATACCGCCGTGTACCACGCCGTGGATTTGCTTGTGGCGCGGCCGCACGAGCAGGCTTAGGATCGCGCGCCCTCTTCCCAGCGAGCGCAGCTCGAAGCCAAACAGCCGCCCAGCCACACTTTCCCGCAGTAACCTCCGGACCTCAGCAAGTCCGGGCTTCGAATTTTTCTGGCGCCTGCGTCCTGCGGACTCTTTAGCCAATTGCCCTGTCATCCCGCCGATTGACCGCCATCGATTGGCAGCGCCGCGCCCGTAACCCACGCCGATTCGTCGGACGCCAGGTAAGCCGCAAGCGCCGCGATTTCCTCCGGCGTGCCCGCACGCCCCGCAGGAATCAGCGAAACGCGCGCCTGCTTAGCGGCCGCGGGATCGGGCGCGGCAGCAAACAGTTCCCGCGCAATCTCGGTTTCCACCAAGGCCGGGCAAATGCAATTCACGCGAATCTTTTCGCGCACATGATCGAGCGCCATCGCCTTGGTCAGCAGAGTCACCCCGCCCTTGGACGCCGCATACGCCGCGCGCCTGGGCATACCCAGTAGCCCATAAACTGAGCTGATGTTGATGATCGAGCCGCCGCCCGACGCGCGCATCGGCGCGAGCGCCGCCCGTGACACCAGGAAAGTGCCGGTGAGGTTCACACTCAGAATCCAGTTCCAATCGCCGTCGGATGTTTCCTCCGCGGTGCCGGGTTTCATCACGCCGGCATTGTTCACCACCACGTTCAGCGCGCCAAATTTTTCCGCTACCGTCCGCACCGCGTGATTCACTTGCCCCGACTCCGTCACATCGCATTCCATGGCGAATCCTTCCCCACCGGAAACTTGAATTTCTCGCTGGGTTTTCGCGAGCAGTTCCTTGCGGCGCCCCACAATCGCGACCTTCGCCCCCTCAGACGCGAATCGCAGCGCACAGGCCCGGCCAATGCCGGTGCCCCCGCCCGTAATCAGCGCCACCTTGCCCGAAAGCCGTGTCACCTGGAAGCCTCCCTGCGCGTCTAAGCAAAAAGCACCGCGAATCTAGCATTCCACTTTGACCCGTGCAAGGCGAACCGGGTCCGGCGAAAGCGGCCCATATGCGTATCGGCATCACTTGTTATCCCACATACGGAGGCTCGGGCGTGGTGGCCACCGAGTTGGGCCTCGAGCTTGCCGCCCGCGGCCACGAGATTCACTTCATCAGCTACGCGCAGCCGATTCGCCTGCAAGACGGCGTCGAGCAT
Source organism: uncultured Acidobacteriota bacterium (assembly GCA_963703805.1). GTDB lineage: Bacteria > Acidobacteriota > Terriglobia > Acidiferrales > UBA7541 > DASTCZ01. The sequence goes on from CAVPFO010000005.1 coordinate 673,555, forward strand.
GTCTACTTTCACGAAGTAGAGGTCACCACCTACCCGCTCTTTGACCATCCTCCCTATACCCTGGCGCTGGCGACGAAAATGATCGAGGTCGCGGAATCGGTCCCTCTCGATCTGCTCCACGTGCATTACGCAATTCCGCATTCGGTGAGCGCCTATCTCGCCCGCGCGATGGCCGCTCCAACGAATCTGCCGTTCATCACCACTCTGCACGGCACCGACATCACCCTCGTAGGCAGCGATCGCAGCTATCTTTCGATCACGCGCTTTTCCATCGAGCAAAGCGACGGCGTGACCGCGATTTCAAACTACCTGCGCCAGCAAACGCTCGATGAGTTCGGCATCAAGCGCCCTATCGAAGTGATCCCGAATTTTGTGAATTGCGATCTGTATCAGCGTGTGGACGACGCCGCGACCCGCGCACGCTGGGCTCCGAATGGCGAACCCATCCTGATGCACCTTTCGAATTTTCGTCCGGTGAAGCGCATCACGGACGTAATCGAAATCTTCGCCCTAGTACGCGAGAAAATGCCCGCCAAGCTCGTAATGATCGGCGATGGACCCGACCGCGGCTCGGCGGAATGGTTGGTGCGGAAAAAACAGCTAGGCTGCGACGTTTTCTTCCTCGGCAAACAAGACCAGGTCTACGAAAAGCTCAGTCTCGCGGATCTGTTCCTGCTGCCTTCCGATCTGGAATCATTTGGCCTGGCAGCTCTCGAAGCGATGGCCTGCGAGGTCCCGGTGATTGCCAGCGAGTCGGGCGGCTTGCCCGAGGTCGTTGATCACGGCGTGGACGGCTATCTCGTGCCGCCGCGTGACGTAGCTGCCGCCGCACGCTACGCCATTGACATCCTTTCGCGCGCGGATCGCGGCCGCGAAATGGGCAAACTCGCCCGTATCAACGCCAAGCGCAAATACTGCGCCAACGACGTAATCCCGAGGTACGAGGCCTACTATCAAAAAGTGCTGAGTGCCGGAACCATCGGCTAACGCGAAACAGGCGATAGCTACCCGTTGTGCATCTCGACGATGGGTTTTCGGGTGCCGCATCCTTTGCGAAGTCCGCAAAGGGTGCGCGAGGCAACTTCCGTGGCGTGCAAACGGATCAGGCAGGTTAATCGTGTCTTGCCCCGCGCAGCACTTCCACAGCATGCGGCACCAATTCCGCTATGGCATCGAGCGACTCGACCGCTCCCTTTGGGCTGCCCGGCAAATTCACGATGAGCACCCGCCCACGAACGCCCACGACTGCCCGCGACAGCACCGCCCGCGGCGTTTTTTCCCTGCCGCGTTCGCGCATTAATTCCGCCAAACCCGGCACGAGCTTCTCGCAGATATTCGCGGTCGCTTCGGGAGTCACATCGCGGGGACCAAGCCCGGTGCCACCTGTGGTCAGCACCACATCGCTTTGGCCTGAGTCCGCCAGCGACACAAGCTTTTCGGAAATTGCCATCTGGTCATCGGGAAGAATTTCCAGGGAGGTAACTTGCCAGCCAAGCGCGGCGCACCGCTCACGAACCGCCGGCCCGCTGCGGTCCGCACGCGTGCCCGCCGCCGAAGAATCGCTTACGGTGAGAATCGCTACGCGCAGCGGGCTTCGCTCATCCATCGAGCGCTCGCTCATCCGCTGACTTCGGTGCTCGCTTCGTCGAGCAGCTTCATCGCTTCCATCAGCAGGCCCGTGGTCGAACGCGTGATCGTGGTGCGATCGGTGCCGCGCGCGTTGAAATCAATTTCGAAATCGCCGTCGGTCCAGTGCACCGCGGGATAAACGGCCTCTTCGCCTTCCACTTTTCCCATATGCGCGTGCCGGCATTGCCCGCCCTGGAAAAACATCTCGCAGGTTTCGCCGTCGCGCCGCAACGTGAGCCTGCAGGACTTCTGCCCCATCTCGATCGATTGCATCAGGTCCGCAATTCCTAATTCTTCGAGGCGTCCTTGAATCACTCCAGGACGCGCAGCCTGCTGCTGTAATCGTTCGAGCCGCAACCTGTCCACGACCACTTTCGCGCGCCGCAACAAATCGCGCACGAAAAATGGCTTGGGGATAAAATCTTCCACGCCCTCGACCATCGGACGCAGCTTTTCTTCGATATCCCCCCGGCTGGCGATAAAAATAAAGGGAATGTGCCGCGTCTGCTCGCGACCTCGCAGCTTTTCATAAAGCTGGCGCCCGTCCAGACCGGACATGCGGTAATCGGTGATGATCAGGTCGGGAGGCCCGTCGATCGCCCGGAGCAGTGCGTCCGCGCCATCTTCGGCGGCTACCACTTCGCCGAGGCTCGCCAGACCGTCCACCATCAGGGCGCGCACGAGTGCGTTGTCGTCTACCACCAGCACGCGAATGGGTTTCGGAGCCGTCATTTGCCGCTTGGACCTGCCGTGATCGATCGCCGTAACGTAATCGATCTAACTTAGCTCTATCGAACTGGGCTGCTTAGAAGCCGTTAGTTTTTCTTTGTCCGCCGTGCAGAGCTTTTTTTCGAGCGTGCGTTGATTGTCTGCTCGTGCTTGGCGCCACGCAAATAATCGCCGCTCTTGCCGCCGCGCTTCTCCAGCAGGTAGATATCGCTGATTTCCATGGCTTTATCGAGAGCCTTGCACATGTCGTAGACGGTGAGCGCTGCAGCCGATACCGCCACCAGCGCCTCCATTTCGACGCCCGTTTGCGCCGTCGCGGTCGCGCGCGCGTTGATTTCTACACCATTTTGGCATAGGCGAGTGGTCACATCAATGTGCGTGAGGGCCAGTGGGTGACAAAGAGGTATCCACTCGGAAGTGCGCTTTGCCGCCGCTATACCCGCAATTCGCGCGATTTCCAGCGGATTGCCTTTCGGAGTTTCCAGGCGCCGAATTTTCGCCAGCGCGGCCTTGGCAATGTGCACGAACCCATGCGCCACGGCCACGCGAGACGTCACGCCCTTCTGCGTGACGTCCACCATCGCCACCTGTCCGCCCTTCCGGTAGTGCGTAAGCTCCACCACGTCTAGCCTCTCATCAACTATCGCGCCACTCAGTCCAACACTCGCGCCCCGAGCCGTCATCTACAAGGCCCCGCGCCGCGGCAACACCTCCACCCATTCGCCCGCCTGCCACTCGAGCTTCGCCTGCGGCACCATCAGGAAACAATTCGCCTGCGCCAACGCCACAATATCTCCTGACCCCTGCCACTTCAGCTCCCGCACCACGGGCTCGCCACTTGTCCACTCAACCTTCGAGGGCAAGAAATGCGTCACCCCCGCCTTCTGCCGCACCTCCGTACCCAACTTCGCCCGAAACAGCGGCAATGGCCTCGGCGCGGCACCGCTCAGAATGTCAAGCGCGGGCAGCAAAAACAATTCAAACGTCACCATCGTGGACACAGGATTCCCCGGCAGCCCAAACACGGGTTTTCCCCGGCACGTTCCAAACACCGCAGGCCGCCCCGGCCGGATCGCCACGGCGTCAAAGTGAAAATGCGTGCCCAGTTCTCCCAGCACGCCCTCCACCAAATCGTACTTCCCCGCCGAAACACCACCCGAAATCACCAGCGCATCCGCGTCTAGCCCGCGAACAATGGCGTGCCGCAATTCTTCGGCGCGGTCGGGCGCATTGCCCAGCAGCACCGGCTCGCCGCCCGCGAGCCGCACCTGCGCCGCGAGCGACACGCTATTCCCGTTGCGTATCTCGAGCGGTCCCGGCGTCGCGTCCACGGCCACCACCTCATCGCCCGTGGAAAGAATCGCGATGCGCGGACGCGCCGCCACCGCCAGCTTGGCGCGCCCTACCTGCCCCGCCAGCGCCAGCTCCGCATACCCCAGCCGCGTCCCCGGAGCCAGCAGCTTCTGCCCGGCACGCGCTTCCGTTCCGCGCCGCACAATGTTTTGCCCCGGCTCTGGCGCGCGGTCAAAGCGAATTCTCGTGCGGCCCTCGTGGGTTTCCGCGTGCGTGTACTCGATCATTACCACGGCATCTGTGCTTGCCGGCGCGGCCGCGCCCGTCATGATCTGCACGCACTCGCTCGCGCGCACGGTCGCCGCAAAATCCTGCCCCGCGCGAATCTCGCCGATCAGCACCAAGGTGTTCGCGCCGCCATGCAAATCGGCGGCGCGAACCGCGTAACCATCGCGAGTGGATCGGTCAAAAGGAGGGTAGTCGCGGTCGGCAGTAACCGTTTCCGCCAGTACGCGGCCCAACGCGTCACCGAGCGCGACCGTTTCCTGCGGGGGCGTGAGCGCAAGCGCGCCCACCACTTCGATCACTTTGCGCCGGGCATCTTCAAACGCCAGCATACAGGGGAGGTCTAACTACGGCCGCAGCCAGGCCTCGAGCTGCGTTCCTGCGGGAATGATCGTCGCGTCGCGGTCAGGGCCCGTGGAAATCATTCCGATCTCGACGCCCAATTGGTCGCCGATAAATTTCAGGTAGTCGCGGGCTGCGGAGGGCAGCTTCGCGGCCTCGCGCACGCCAAACGTCGAGCTGTTCCAGCCGCGCACCGTCTTATACTCCGGCTCGATCGCGGCAAACGCACCTACTTCCGCCGGCATTTCGTGCACAGGCGTTCCTTTGTATCGGTAGCCCGTGCACACCTGAATTTCCTTTTGAGTGTCGAACACGTCGAGCTTGGTCACCACCAGCGAGCTGATCCCGTTGAGCATCACCGCGTACTTCAGCATCATCAGGTCGAGCCAGCCGCAGCGCCGCGGCCGTCCCGTCACCGCGCCGTATTCGTTTCCGCGGCTGCGCACCTGTTCCGCTTCGAGTTCCGGCATCTCGGTGGGAAAAGGACCGCCGCCAACGCGCGTGGTATACGCCTTCGTCACGCCAATCACGCCATTAATTTTTGTAGGAGCCACGCCGCAGCCCGTGGTCGCACCACCCGAAATCGCGCTTGATGACGTCACGAACGGATACGTTCCGTGATCGATATCGAGCATTGTTCCCTGTGCGCCCTCGAATAAAACCGAGTGGCCATCCGCCAGCGCGCGATTGAGCAGCATCGCCGTGTCCGTCACGAGAGGACGCAGCCGCTCCGCCTGCTTCAACGACTCATCGAGCAGACCGCCGACTTCCAATTCCGCGCCGTAGGCCGAACGGCAAACCGCGTTCTTTTCCACGATAACGCGTTCGAGCCTCGTGCGAAACACTTCCGCATCCATCAGGTCGCACACGCGCACGCCGTGCCGCGCCATCTTGTCCTCATATGCCGGACCAATGCCGCGCGCGGTCGTGCCAATTTTCCCCGAGCCCCGCGAAGCTTCCGCGGCCTTATCCATTTGCCGGTGAAAGGGAAAAATCAGGTGCGCGCGATTGCTCAGGTGCAACCGGCCGTTCACGTCGAGTCCCGCGGCTTGTAACGTTTCGATTTCGCCGAGCAGCGCCGTCGGGTCCACCACCGTGCCCGAACCGATCACCGCGTGCTTCCCCGGCCGCAAAATTCCACACGGAATCAGTTGTAGCACGAAGCGTTTATCGCCATGAATTACGGTATGCCCGGCATTGTGCCCGCCGGCAAATCGCGCGGTGTAGTCGAAGCCGCCGGCAAGGTAATCCACCACCTTGCCCTTGCCTTCGTCCCCCCATTGCGCGCCCACCACTACAATCGCTTTAGCCATGAATCCGATCGAAATGGCCTCTCAGGCCGCACGCTTCCCTTTTCAACCAACCGCTCACAACAGGAAACTCAGGCGGGAACCGCGCGGACCGTTTATCGTACCCGCGCCCCAAAACGAACGCAAGCTATGCAGATTCGCGGCGCAAGCCCGATTAGCGCGTTGACTTGCCTGTGAGCACAGCCTAACATCCGTCGCCGGCGGCAATTTCCGCGGAAATGATCGGTCAAACAGTCTCGCATTACCGGATTTTGGAAAAACTCGGCGCCGGCGGCATGGGCGTCGTCTACAAAGCCGAAGACGTTAAGCTCGGCCGTTTTGTCGCGCTCAAGTTCCTCCCTCCGGAAGTCGCCGGCGATTCCGAGGTACTCGGCCGGTTTCAACGCGAAGCCAAAGTCTTGGCATCACTGAACCATCCGAATATTGCCACCATTCACGGCCTCGAAGATTCCGGAGGTACCCATGCTCTCGTTATGGAACTTGTTCCGGGTCCCACCCTCGCCGACCGCATCGCGCAAGGCCCGATTCCCATTGACGAGGCGCTGCGTATCGCCAAGCAAATCACCGACGCGCTCGAGTATGCTCACGAACGCGGCATCATTCACCGCGACCTGAAGCCTGCGAATATCAAGGTCACAAACGACGACTCCGTCAAGGTCCTCGATTTCGGCCTGGCAAAGGCGCTCGACCGCGACCCAGCCTCTCCGGACATCGCCAGTTCGCCGACCATCAGCCATCTCGCGACGCAAGCCGGCATGTTGCTCGGCACGGCGGCGTATATGTCACCCGAGCAAGCGCGCGGCAAAGCAGTGGATCGTCGCGCGGACATCTGGGCGTTTGGATGCGTCCTTTATGAAATGCTCACCGGACGGATGACATTTCGCGGCGACACCGTGACGGATATTTTGGCTGTTGTGATCAGGGACGAGCCGGACTGGTCGTGCCTCTCCCCCGCGACGCCAGCCCGCGTTCGCGTTCTGCTACAACGCTGCTTGCAGAAGGATCCGAAGCAGCGTCTGCGTGATATCGGCGACGCGCGCATTTCGCTCGACGAAGTGCTCTCCGGGGCAGCCGATCCATTGCCCGCGTTGAGTATGGCGCCTAACGCGGCCCCGGGCGGCAAGAAGCCGCTTTTAGCCACTCTCGTAGCCTTGCTGCTCCTCGCCGCGCTTGCAGGAATGGGGGTCTGGTACCTGAAGCCTTCGCCTTTGGAGCAGCCGCAACCCGTCACCCGAACCACGATCAACTTGCCGCCGGGCCGGCAATTGGCGGGCCTGGATCAAGGTTCTGCTGTCGCCCTTTCCGCAGATGGGTCTTATCTTGCCTATGTAGCCTCGCAAAATGGCGCGCAACAGATTTACCTTCGCCCGATGAATAGCCTTGAAGCCAAGCCCATCGCCGGAACCGAGGGCGCCGTGAGCCCGTTTTTTTCGCCTGATGACCGGTGGCTCGGCTTTTTCGCCGATGGCAACCTCAGGAAAATCTATGTGAGCGGCGGAGCCGCCCTGAATCTGGCCGAGGCCCCAAAGCCGGCCGGCGCCGCTTGGAGCTCCGCGGGACTGATCGCCTTTGCGCCGAAGCCCATGGGTCCTATACAACAAATATTGCCGTCGGGCGGCTCTGTTCAGCCGCTAACCCGGTTGCGGGGCGTGGAGTTTAGCCATCGCTGGCCCGCCTTCCTCCCCAACAGCAAAGCGGCACTTTTTTCCGCAGGAGAACCTGCCGCAGGTTGGAGCAATGCGCAAGTCGGCATCCAGCTCCCCGGCGGTTCCATCTGGCGAACGTTGATCGAGGACGCCACCTACCCGCAGTACGCCTCCTCCGGACACCTCGTATATGCGCAAAACGGCAATCTAATGGCCGTCCCGTTTGACCCAAAGCGCATGGCTACGGCTGGGTCGCCGGTTCCAGTGGTCGAAGGGGTCCTGCAATCGGTCTCCAGCGGTGCATCCCACTATGCCGTTTCGGAGAACGGAACGCTGGTGTATGTGCCCGGCACGATGCAATCCACCAAAAGCAAATTGGTGCGGGTCAGCCGTGACGGCAAAGAGCAGCCCCTAGCCGCGCCTGAAAACACCTACCGCGAACCGCGGTTTTCCCCGGACGGCAAGCAAATCGCCGTAGATAGTGCGTCTCAGGTGTGGATCTACAATAGCTCGCGCGAAAGCTTGACGCCCTTTACCTTCGGAGGATCCAACGATGCCCCTGTTTGGAGTCCCGACGGCAAGCAGATCGCTTTCCAATGTCACCTTGAGCAGGCCGCGCCAAATCTTTGTTTGCAAATGGCCGATGGCAGCGGCGCGATCGTGCGTTTGACAAATAATCCGAATCGCCAAGCTCCCAATTCCTGGAGTTCGGACGGCGAAACGCTCGCTTATATCGAAGTTAACCCCGCCACGGGATTCGACATTTGGACGCTGCACGTTGGCGATCGCAAAGCAACTCCCTTTCTGCAGTCACCGTTCAACGAAAGTGCGCCGCGTTTCTCTCCCGACGGCCACTGGCTGGCCTATATTTCCGACGAATCCGGCCGCTTTGAAATCTACGTCCAGCCTTTTCCGGGGCCGGGCGGAAAGTGGCAGATCTCGACGGACGGCGGCACCGAGCCGGTTTGGAACCCAAACGGCCGCGAACTTTTCTATCACAACGGAACGAAGTTGATGGCTGTGGGTATCACCACGCAACCCGCGTTTTCCGTCAGCAAACCTCACGTGCTTTTCGAGGGGAATTATGTCTTGTCGCCGGTAACATTCCCCAATTACGACGTAGCCCCCGACGGCCAGTATTTTCTGATGTTCAAGCCGGACGAGCAAACCCAGGCCGCGCCGGCGCAAATCAACGTTGTGCTGAATTGGTTCCAGGAATTGCGGCGTCTCGCCCCGCCGGCGAAACAGTAGCGCACGCTTCTCTTTTCAACAACCGCTCACAACGGGAAACTCAGGCGGGAGCCACGAGGACCGTTTATCGACCCGCGCCCCAAACCGAACGCCAGCTAGGCAGCGTCGCCAAGATTTCGCCCAAATCGCGCCACAAGAGTGCTTAGACCGGTTTCATTTCCTTGCCGCTGATCTGCAGATCGAACCCGTTTACATCCTTCACATGAAAACTGTTCTCCGTATCGGGACGCGGATTCAGCCCCCGCCGCTCGAGTTCCGCCTTCACCGCGTCCTTGTCCCAGCTTTCAATGGTATACGCGATGTGATCGATTCGCGGCGTCTCGACGCCTTGCGGCGCGTTGCGCGGAATCACGAACGTATTCGAGTCTCCCAGCACGAGCTCGCACTGCGTACCGGTATCTCCCATCACTTTCATCCCCAGCAAATTCGCGTAGAAATCGCGCGTCTTGGTGTAATCGTTCACCTGGTAGGAAATGTGGTTCACGGCTACGGCGCGAAACCCCTTCGCGCCTTGGGCCGGCGATAACGGCGTCCGTTCCGCCGCTGCGTTAGCCGCCGCAGCACCCACACTTACAGCCGAAGCGGCCGTTCCTACGACTGCCAAGCTCTTGATCAACTGCCGCCGCGTCATCTTCCCGCGATCGAAATCGTCCAGCAGCCTCGCAATTAAATTTTCCACGTAGTCCCCCGGCGCTGAGAAATTCGCACCTTCCGCGCGAAGATTAGCACAGGTACCCTGGGGCATCGGCGCAAATCAATGCGCGTTTGGATGGTCTACTTTCCTCATTGACGAGAGTGCGCCGCGTCGGTATACAAGTTTGTTTCCTTGGCAAACGTCGATCTCAGAAAAGCATCGTGAATTGAGCCGGCGCGTACGGGAGCAGTGAACCTGGTATGAACAGCGAACTCGGGCGCTTTAAGGGCAAAGTGGCCATCGTTACCGGCGCGGGACATGGCATCGGCCGCGCGATCGCCGAACGCTTTGGAGCGGAAGGCGCACGCGTAGTTGTCAATGACCTGCATGCGGAGCGCGCCCAGGAAGTGGCGCAGGCAATCAAGAACGCCGAAGCGATGCCGTTTGTGGCGGACGTCTCGAAGAAAGACCAAGTTGATGCCATGTTTGACGCCACATTCGGCCGCTTTGGAGGCGTGGACATCCTGGTGAACAATGCCGGGCTGATCGACACCTCGCGGCATTTTCTGGAGGCCGACGAGGAGTGGTGGGATAAGATCCTCGAAGTAAACCTGAAAAGCGCGTTCCTCTGCTCTTTCCGCGCCGCACAGCACATGGCCCGCAAGAAGTCCGGCTCGATCATTCACATGTCGAGCGGTGGCGCCTCGAAGGCCCATCGTGGCAATGTGGCGTATGACGCCTCGAAAGGTGGCATCGAAGCGATGACGCGCGCCATGGCGCTCGATCTGGCGCCCTATGGCATTCGCGTGAACGCCATCGTGCCCGGATTCGTGCGCACCTACAACATGAGCGATGAGGTCACCGCCGAGCGCTCCAAGTCCGTGCCGCTCGGACGTTACGCGACACCCGAAGATCTGGCAGGGCCAACCGTGTTCCTCGCCACCGACGATGCCGCATACATCACCGGCATTTGCCTGGCTGTGGATGGCGGCGTGCTGGTGCAGCAGCGCTCCACACCCGTGGACACATTTCCCCTCAGCCGTTTTCCCAAGGTCGTCTAGTCCATGGCGCCTAGATCTTCGGCAACTCCATCCTCCGCGCATTGCCGCGTGGGCGTCGATATTGGCGGCACGTTCACGGACCTGATCATCGTGAACGAAACGACGGGGGCCTTCTCCGTCGGCAAAACTCTAACCACGCCTTCCGATCCTTCACAGGCAATCGAAACCGTTCTTGTTGACACTATGCAGCGCGCGGGCATCCCGGCAGGCGAAATTGCCGAAGTGATTCACGGCACCACGCTCGTCACCAACGCGATCATCGAGCGAAAAGGTGACCTCACGGCGCTGCTGGCCACGCGCGGGTTTCGTGACGCGGTCGAGATCGGACGCGAGAGCCGATACGACCTTTATGATTTGACCATTGAGCTGCCGCGTCCTCTGGTGCCGCGCTATCTGCGGTTTGACGTGCCGCAGCGCACGCTCACTGATGGCGCAACGCTCGAGGAATTAGACACAGCTTATGTCGAGCGATTGGCGCGCGAGTTGGCGGCCAATGGCGTTGAGGCGGTGGCGATTTGTTTTTTGAATAGCTTCGCGAATCCATCAGCCGAACGCGCCGCGCGCGACGCCGTGCTTCGCGCCGCGCCGAGAATGCGCGTTTCTATTTCGGCCGAAGTGGCGCCGGAGATTCGCGAATATGAACGCAGCAGTACCACGATCGCGAACGTTTACGTCCAGGCCCGCGTGGACCGCTACCTGCGGGAACTGCAAACGCGGCTGGCGCGGCTGGGATTTGCGGGCCGGTTTTTCATGATGCTGAGCGGCGGCGGACTCGCGACCCTCGATACCGCCACGCGCTTCCCGATCCGTTTGCTGGAGTCGGGGCCTGCTGCGGGAGCGCTCGCGGCCGCAAATTATGGCCAGGCGGGCGGATGGCCCGATCTTGTCTCGTTTGATATGGGCGGCACCACCGCGAAGTTCTGCGTGATCGACAAGGGCGAACCATCGATTGCGCATGAAATGGAATTCGATCGCGTATATCGCTTCAAAAAGGGGTCTGGGCTGCCGGCAAAGATTCCCGTCATCGAGATGGCGGAAATCGGAGCAGGTGGCGGCTCGATTGCGCGTGTGGATGCGCTGGGCTTGTTGAAAGTGGGGCCGGATTCGGCGGGCGCCGAGCCCGGGCCGGTCTGCTACGGACGTGGAGGGACAGAGCCAACCGTTACCGATGCCGATCTGGTCCTCGGCTATCTCGATCCAGATTTCTTCCTCGGCGGCCGGATGAAGCTCGATCTCGAGAGTGCGCGGCGCGCGGTGCAAGAGCACGTGGCCGCAAAGCTCGCCATTCCGCTCGAGCAGGCCGCCTGGGGCATCCATCACGTGGTGAACGAAAACATGGCGAATGCCGCGCGCGTGCACGTGCTCGAGCGCGGCAAAGACCCGCAGCGGTTTCCGCTTTTCGCATTTGGCGGCGCGGGACCGGTGCACGGCTTTCGAATTGCAAAGGCGCTCGGCGCGCCCTCGATGATCGCACCGCTCGGCGCGGGGGTGATGAGCACCGTCGGATTCCTAACCGCGCCGCTATCGTTTGACTTTGTGCGTTCCTGGCGCACGCCGATCGAGCAAATGGATTGGCAGCGCGCCAATGTCCTGCTGGCGGAGATGGAGGCCGAAGGGCAAGCTCTGCTGGAAACCTCGGGCGTCGCGCCGGCGCAGATCGTTCATAAACGCGAAGCGGATATGCGTTACGTTGGCCAGGGACATGAGATTCGCGTGCCGCTGCCGGAAGGCGCGCTTGGCGCGGGCAGCGTTTCGAAACTGATCGCTGCATTCGAAACGGAGTACCGGCAGCTATACGGACGCCTGGGCCCGCCGGTGCCGCTCGAGTTCATGAATTGGCGGATTCTCTCAACCGGCCCGAAACCGAAACTTCATCTGGAAGCCGCGCGGCCGACGCGCTCGAATCCGAAGAGCGGCGGCCAAAAAGGAATGCGCCGCGCATATTTCCCCGAGTCACAAGGTTTTGTCGATACGCCGGTCTACGACCGCTACGAGATCGCGGAAGGGGCAACATTTGATGGGCCGGCGATTATCGAGGAACGCGAATCGACGGTAGTGGTTGGGCCGGGCGGGCACTGCCGCATAGACAAACATGGCAATTTGATTGTGGAGTTGCGATGAGCAAACCGCTCGATTCGATCGCGCTCGAGATTTTGTGGAGCCGCCTGCTCTCCGTCTGTAACGAGCAGCAGGTGGCGCTGATGCGCACGGCGTTCAGCACCGTGGTGCGCGAATCGCAGGACCTCGCGTGTGGCGTCTTCGACACGCGCGCCAACATGATTGCGCAGTCGATTACCGGAACACCCGGCCACATCAACGCCATGGCGACCGGCGTGCGCCATTTTCTCAAGGTTTATCCGCCCGCGACGCTGCACGAAGGCGACGTGATGGTGACCAATGATCCGTGGCTCACCGCGGGCCAGATCAACGATTTCACGGTGCTGACGCCCGTGTTCAAGAAGGACCGCGTGGTCGGCTACTTTGCCAGCACTTGCCACGCGCCCGATATCGGGGGACGCATTCTTTCCGCCGAAGCTCGCGAGGTCTTCGAAGAGGGCTTGCGGGTCCCGATCATGAAGCTTTTCGATCGCGGAGCGCCCAACGAGGAATTGCTGAAGATCGTTCGCGCTAACGTTCGAACGCCCGAGGAAACCGTGGGCGATCTTTACGCGCAGGCGTCTTCGAATTCGGTGGGTGCGCGCAGTTTGCTCAAGTTTATGGAGGAGTTCGGCCTCGATACCGTGGACCCACTCGCCGATCAGATCATCTCGCGCTCGGAACAGGCCCTGCGCAGCGCGATTCGAAATATTCCGAACGGCGTTTATCGGAATGAAACTTGGAGCGACGGCTTCGATGAGCCCATTCTGATCAAAGTCGCCGTGACGGTGAAAGACGACGAAATTTTCATCGATTTCGCAGGCTCATCGCCCCAGACCGACCGCGGAATCAACGTGGTGCTCAACTATACGCACGCCTACGCTTCGTTTGCGATCAAGGCCGCGGTGAGCCCTGAAGTCCCTCACAACGAAGGCTCTTTTCGCCCGGTGCACGTTTCCGCTCCGGTTGGCTCGATTTTGAATTGCGTGGACCCGGCTCCGGTGGCTTCGCGGCACCTTGTAGGTCATTTTCTGCCGAACGTGATCTTCGGCGCGCTGGCTGGCGCCATGCCGGGAAAACTGATGGCGGGCGGCGCCGAGCCGGTGTGGATTTCGATCTGGCGAGGAAAATGGCCAAAAGACGCCGGGCTATTCACGTTCAGCTTGTTTCAATTGGGAGGCGCTGGAGCGCGCGCCAACAAAGACGGACTGAGCACGACTGGGTTTCCGAGTGGCGTGGGGGGCGTTCCCGCCGAGGTGATTGAGTCGCTGACGCCCATGGTACAGCGGCGACGGGAATTTCGAACGAATTCCGGCGGCGCGGGAAAATTCCGCGGCGGGCTTGGGCAAAGCACGGAGATGGTCTACCTGGGCGGCCAATCGTGGAGCGTTTCCGGAATGATCGACCGGATCGAGCATCCCGGCTCTGGACTCGAGGGCGGCAGGCCCGGGGCTTGCGGTGAAATCATCGTCAACGAGACGGAGCGCCCGCAGCCAAAGGCCCTGATCTCACTCGCGCCGGATGCGCGGGTGCAGCTCAACCTGCCAGGGGGCGGCGGGTACGGGAATCCCTTCGAACGCGATGCAAATCTGGTGCTGGCCGACGTGGTAAATGGCTACGTTTCGCTCGACGCGGCCGAGCGCGAATATGGCGTGGTGATCCGCTACACGGGCGGTGCGGAGCAATTGGTGCGGCTGCCGAAGCATTATGAGATTGACGCGGAGGCGACGTCGCGTCGCCGCGCGCAAACGACCTAAGTTCGAATTGTGCATCGACGACACCTGGACCATTACCGAGGCTCATTCCCTTTGTATAAAGAATCCTGTGGCTACTACTGTGGGTAGGAGTAAGATGACGCCCGATCAAGCGATTTTCGAAACGCGAAATATCCCTTTGGAGGCGGTGCGATGAAGATGGCGCAAAGCAGAGGATGGCGATGGGCGGGTGTTGCAGCGCTGGCGGTTGCGCTCTTCCTGATCGGAATTGCCAGCACGCGCGCGCAAGGCGACAACGCAACCCGCAATCCCTTTGCACAGCTTCACTACCGCGAAATCGGGCCCGGCGGCAATCGCGTGGCTGCCGTGGTTGGTGAGCCGGGAAACCCCAACGTGATCTTGGCAGGAGCGTCCGATGGCGGCGTTTGGAAGACCACCGACGCTGGCATCACCTGGAAGCCGACGTTCGATCGCCAGGACGTCTCCGCCATCGGCTCGCTCGCCATCGCGCCCTCGGCGCACAACATCGTTTGGGCCGGCACCGGTGAAACGTGGATTATTCGGCCTGATTACTCGATGGGTGACGGCATCTATAAGTCCACTGATGGCGGTGAAACGTGGCAGCACATGGGGCTCGATCTGACCGGGCACATCGGGCGCATCGTGATCGATCCCAACAACCCGAATATCGTGTTTGCTTGCGCCTTGGGCCAAGCCTACCGCCCACAGCATGAGCGCGGCATCTTCCGAACCACCGACGGCGGCAAAACCTGGGAACAGGTGCTCTTCGTGAATGAAGATACCGGCTGCTCGGAAATTTCGATGGATGCGCATGATTCGCAGACGCTTTTCGCCGGGATGTGGCAGGTGGCAATCCACACCTGGAATCTGGATAGCGGCGGGCCCGGCAGCGGCGTGTACGTTTCGCACGACGGCGGCAGCACGTGGCGCAAACTTTCGGGACACGGTCTTCCGCCTGCGGACAAGGTGCTCGGTAAGACGGCCGTGCAGGTGGCGCCGAGCGATTCTTCACGCGTTTACGCCCTGATTCAGGAGGAAACGCCGCGCTTCTATCGTTCCGACGACCGCGGCAATACCTGGAAGGTTGTCAATCAGGAACACATTCTCGATGAACGTTCGCCTTACTACACGCGGTTCGCGGTGGCGCCCGACGATGAGAATTTCGTTTTCTTCGTCGCGGTGAGCATCAGCTACTCGCGCGATGGCGGCTATACGCTGGCCGAAGACATCCCGCGGCCGGCAGGCGACGTGCATGACGTTTGGTACGACCCACTCAATCCGGATCGCGCGATGGTGGCGCACGATCACGGAATCAGCGTGACGCTCAACCGCGAGCGCAGCTTTGAAACCTACGAGTTCCCCGTCGCGCAGATGTATCACGCGTTCACGGACAACAACGTGCCTTACAACGTCTATGGCAACCGGCAGGACGAACCGACCTTCCGCGGCCCGAGCGACAACCTAGCGGGTGGCGGCCGGGGAGGGGGCGGGTTCGGAGGCGGCATTTCCGCGGGCGACTGGACGCAGATCGGCGGCTGCGAGCCGGGCTTCAGCATCCCGGATTGGCAGGACAACAATATCGTGTGGTCGGGCTGCTATAACGGCGACATCAGCCGCATGGACCTGCGCACTGGGCAGGCGCGATGGGTTTCGGCATGGCCCGCGGCAACGTACGGATGGGCGCCGAAAGACGTGAAGTATCGCTGGCACTGGACGATGCCGGCGGCGATTTCTCCGCACGATCACAATCGCTTTTACGTGGGAAGCCAGTTCGTGCATGAGACGGACAACGGCGGGCAATCGTGGCGCGTGATTAGCCCCGATCTGACGCTCAACGACAAAAGCCACGAGACGGATTCGGGCGGCATCCATGCGGATAACCTAATGGTGTTCGAAGGAGCGGTGCTGTATGCCATCGCCGAGTCACCCGTGAAGGCCGGCCTAATTTGGGCCGGAAGCACCGACGGCCAAGTGAGCCTGACGCAGGATGGCGGCAAGACGTGGAACAACGTTACTAAGAACATTCCGAACTTGCCGCCTTGGGGCACGATCTGGAGCATCGAGCCTTCGAATTTCGAGGCGGGCACAGCGTATGTGGTGGATAACCTCGAGCAGGGTGCCGGCGATTACAACGCCTACGTTTACAAGACCTCGGACTTTGGCCAAACGTGGAAATTCATCAGCGGCGGAATTCCAAAGTCCATGAACAGCAGCGCGCACACGATTGTCGAGGATCCCGTGCGCAAGGGACTGCTTTTCCTCGGCACGGATAATTTCATCTACGTTACTTGGGACGACGGCGAGCATTGGACGCTCCTGCGCAACAACATGCCGCCCGCTCCAATTTATTGGCTGACGATCCAGAAACAATACAACGACTTGGTGGTGGCGACGTACGGCCGAGGTTTCTGGATTTTGGACGACATCACGCCGCTGCGCGATTGGGATCGCGCGCAGCAGGAAGACGTCCATTTCTTCAAGCCACGCAACACTTTTCGTTACCGGCATTTCGGCAGCACGCATGCGATTGATACGTACAACAAGATGGTTGGACAGGATCCGCCTGCGGGCGCGGATCTGAACTATTTCCTGAAATCGCCGGCAAAGAAAGTTGTGATCACCGTGACCGGCGTGAATGGCGAAGCAATTCGAACTTTCGCGGGATCGACGCAGCCAGGCATCAACCGCGTCTGGTGGGATTTACGTTACGCCGGGCCGGAAGTGGTGAAGCTGCGCAATAGCCCTCCCGGCGAGCCGTGGGTAACGCCCGGCCCCCAGGGTTGGCGGCCGCTGGTGCATTGGAGAAATTACAGCCAGGGACCGCAGGTGGCGCCGGGCACGTACACGATCAAGCTGAATGTGGATGGTAAGGAATCCACGCAAACTCTCGAGGTGGTGCGTGACCCGAATGACCTTGGCAAGGAACCGGACATCAAGGCCAACGTCGATTTCCAATTGCAGATTCGGAATGAGCTGACCGACGCGGGCCAAATGATCAACCGCATCGAATGGACGCGCAAGCAGCTTGGCGATATGGAAGGCATGCTCGGCGACGATCCGAAGAACGCGGGGGTTGTGCAGGCCGCAAAGGACCTCGAGAAGAAAATTTACGCCGTCGAAGGCAAGTTCTTCCCGCTGAGCCTGACTGGGCGCACCGAGGATGCGTTTCGCGCACCTTCCGTGATCTACGGAAATCTGGCGAACCTCGGGTTCGTGGCCGAAAATGGCGCGGACTTGCCGCCGACCGACCAAGCCGTCGAGCTCAACAAGGAATTGCAACAGCAACTCTCGGATGCGCGGCAGGCCGTGAAGCAGCTTTACGAAACGGCGATAGCGCAATTTAACAGTGCCGCAAAGGCGAAGGGGCTCTCGCTGCCGACCGAGCCGTAACCTGACATTTAGTGTCGCTGGGGCTTTCTCTCGATTGCGTGCGAGTGAAAGCCCAGGCGCATTTTCTCCCTCCCATCGCATTCGCGATGCGGTCTTCACCCGTGCGGTCCAATGTGGATGGGCAAAATTGGTTTCGCCGCAAAATCCGGATAGTATCGGCACGCCTATTTTCTTTACAGTAGTTCCATGGAAACCACCGCCTCAGGCATTCGAAATACACTTGAAGCAGCCCTTTCGGGCGCACTTTCTCATATTGAGAATCTGGATCAACTGCCCGTAGCAGCCACCGCCGACCTCGCTACGCTGCGGAGCCAGCTTCGAAAACCGCTAAACCACGAAGGGCTACCGGCCGAGCAGGTCGTCTCCGAACTTGCTCGCGACGTTCGAGGCGGCATTCTTGGTTCTACGGGAGGGCGATTCTTCGGCTGGGTAATTGGCGGATCGCTGCCCGCGGCGCTGGGGGCGGATTGGCTTTCCTCCGCTTGGGACCAGAACGCCGGGCTCTACGCGACCGCGCCGGCGGCCGCCGTCGCCGAGGAAATCGCCGGAGAGTGGTTGAAGGAGGTTCTGGGACTCCCGGCGCATGCGAGTTTCGCGCTGGTCACCGGCTGCCAAATGGCGCACGTGACGTGCCTCGCAGCAGCCCGCCACGCGGTTTTGGCCAAGCACGGTTGGGACGTCGAACAACAAGGACTTTACGCCGCGCCGCCAATTCGAATTTTGTCGAGCGACCAGCGGCACGGCACGTTCGAACGCGCACTGCGCCTGGTGGGACTCGGGCTGAAGCAAGGGACCTACCTCCCTGCCGATTCGCAAGGCCGCCTTGAGCCGGCAGTGCTCGAGCGCGCGTTCGAAACCGATTCATCGGCCCCGACGATCGTCTTGCTACAGGCCGGGGACGTCAATATCGGCGCCTACGATCCATTCGAAACGCTGATCCCCATCGCGAAGCGTCACGGCGCGTGGGTGCATGTGGATGGGGCCTTCGGACTTTGGGCGGCGGCGAGCCCGAAATATCGCCATCTGGTGCGAGGCGTCGAGCAGGCGGATTCCTGGGCGACGGACGGGCACAAATGGCTTAACGTGCCGTTCGATTGTGGGTATGCCTTTGTGGCCGACACGAACTCGCACCGCGCATCGATGTCTTATCGCGCGTCCTATCTGACGCATGCGAGCGACGCGCGTGACCAGATGGACTGGAATCCGGAGTGGTCGCGACGCGCCCGAGGCTTCCCTACTTATGCGGCGCTGCGCCAGCTTGGCCGCAACGGCGTGGCGGAACTGGTCGAGCGATGTTGCGAACACGCGCATGCTCTGGTGATGGGCATGGGCAAACTGCCCGGCGCCGAAGTGGTGTGGGAACCGGCGATCAATCAAGGGCTGGTGCGGTTTCTCGATGGGAAGGCAGGCGCGTCAGATGCCGATCACGATCGACGCACGGACGAAGTGATCGCCAAGATTTGCGCGACTGGCGAGGCGTTCTTCGGGGGCACCACCTGGCGAGGACGCCGCGCCATGCGCGTGAGCGTCTCGAACTGGAGAACGTCGGCCGAGGATGTGCGGCGTGTGGTCCGCGCGGTGGAACGTGTGCTAGGCGACTGAAGGCGCCATGGACGCCTTGCATATCTTGGCATTGAAGACCGCACCTCCCCGGAGAAGCTGCACGTCGCGCAAGAAAAACATTGCGTGTGCCGGGCAGACAGAGTAAAGACAAGCAAACACCTGGGCCGAACTGGATCGTTTTCCCAACAAGGGAGGGGTGGATGGCTGCCGGAGCGGGCGAAGTTTGCGAGCAGGGATTAACGCTGCGGTTTGCGCAGGCCGATGGCGACTCCATGGTGCATTGCAGCGGACGGTTGACGTCAGAAAATGCAGGCCTGCTCAAGAGCCACGTTCGCGAAATGATTCCAGGGAAAAAAGTGGTAATCCTGAATCTGAGCGAAGTCGCTTACATGGATAGCTCCGGGCTTGGGACGGTGGTGGGGTTGTATATCTCCGCCAAGACGCGTGGTTGCCACTTGCAGCTGGTGAATTTGAGTCCGCGCGTGCGCCAGATGTTGGGGCTCTCCAATTTGCTCTCCGCGTTTGAGGCGTGCGGCCAGTATGGGACGCGAATTCCCTAGGTGCCGGCCTTACCCTTCCTCATTCCTCGCAGATTGAGACACAGCGCGAGAACCGCAAAATAGAAGAGCCACGACCAGACCGCGGTCACCCACAAAGGAAAAGCATAGCGGACGATCCCGTGAACGCCCTCCGGCGCGATTTTCCGCATCGGGCCATCACCAGATTGCGAATCGAAATACCAGCGGAAACGCCACATGATCATCGCGCCGGGACCGAGAACAACCGCGCCGGTGGTGGCGAGTGTCCACTGGGGCGCGTTCATGCGATAGCCATTTTGTTCGGAACGCACGACCGAAAGATACAACATACTGACTCCGGCGGAGGCGATGAGGGCGGCCCATAGGGCGGCCACGAGATACGGTCGTTGCGTGCCGGGTGACATTGCGTATCAGTTTGGATAGCCGCTGGGCGCTAAACAACAGCGGACCTGCGCTACACGGGCAGAACGCAAAACCAACAGCCGCGCGAGAAGCGAAAAAGCAAAATCTACTTCAAGTACGTTGCCAGCCAATCGAAGAAGAGCTTGTACCAGAGCTGGCTATTCTGCGGCTTCAGGATCCAGTGGCCCTCGTCGGGAAAAATCACAAGCTTTGAGGGCACGCCTTCACGCTGCAGCGCCGTAAAGAACTCCAGATCCTGCGTATAGGGAACGCGGAAATCCATCTCGCCGCCGATGACTAGCGTGGGCGTTTTGTATTTTGCAAAATCCGCAGCATAGGTTGCCGGCGACCATTTGCGATAGCTTTCGGGATTCGTCCACGGAGTTCCGGCCATGTCGTGCTCTTCGAACCAAAGCTCTTCCGTGGCGCCGTACATGCTGGCTTTGTTGTACGGGCCGGCGTGGCTGATCAGTGCCTTGAAGCGTCCGGTGTGCCCGGCCATCCAATCGACCATATAGCCGCCATAAGAGCCCCCGGCGGCGGCCATGCGCGAGCCGTCCATAAAGGGATATTTTGCGAGGGCGTAATCGAGGCCCTTCATAAGGTCTTCGTAAACTTTGCCGCCCCAATCGTTGGCGATCTCATCGGTAAATTTCTGG
Organism: uncultured Acidobacteriota bacterium; assembly: GCA_963703805.1. GTDB lineage: Bacteria > Acidobacteriota > Terriglobia > Acidiferrales > UBA7541 > DASTCZ01. The sequence goes on from CAVPFO010000005.1 coordinate 694,121, forward strand.
CCGTAGCCGGATGAACCACGAGGATTGATGGCGATCACCACGTAACCCGGCGACGCGAACACTTCGGGATTCCAGCGATAGCTCCAGGTGTCGTCCCAGGCATTTTCCGGGCCACCATGGATTACCAGCAGCACCGGATATTTTCGCGACGCGTCAAACTGCGGCGGACGCACGATGGTGCCTTCGACCTTTGTGCCGCCGGCGCCATCGAACCAGAACCATTCCGGCGCGGCCAGATCGAGTGGCGCGAGCCGCGCTTCATTCAAACGCGAAAGCTGGCGCGCGACACCTCCAGTGGGATCGACGGCATACAATTCGCCGGGGCTGACGAGGCTGCTGCGTTCGAATGCGAGCGTGTGCCCATCGGTGCTGAGCGAGAGGCTGGTGTTGAAAGTGTCCCCAACGAGCACCGCGGGCCGGGTGCCGACGGCGGCGGTAACGTCCAAGCTCCAGATCGGGGATTCGGCCGCGCTTTCGCCGTTGAAGTACACGTGGCGGCTGTCGGAAGCCCAAACGATAGTGTCCACGCTGCGGTCGAAATTCTCGCTGAGGTTCGTGCTTTTCGTGGCCGCGCGATCGTAGAGCATCAAGCGCCAACGGTCGCTTTCGTATTCGGGAGCAAGTTGCGCGTGATAGGCAATCCACTTCCCGTCAGGTGAATAGGTGGGGTGGCCATCGAAGCCAGGATTGGTGGTGATGCGCTTGGGCGCGGAGGAACCGTCGGCGGAAACGAGGAAAAGATCGCCGTTGGTGCTGATGGCTTCCGCCGGATCGGTGACGGCGACAAAGCACAGCTCGTGGCTGTCGGGCGAGAAGGCAATGTCCTGCACATCGCCGCGCTGCACGGGAGGCACGTCATAGTTCGCACCGGAAGTGAGATCGTGCGGCGTTCCTCCCTCCACCGCAACCACGAAAAGGTGGCTGCGGCGGCCATCACCCCACTGCGTCCAATGGCGGTAAAGAAGATGATCGTAAATGCGCGCCTTTACTTTGCTTTTCGATTGTTCGTCGAGACGCTGTTTATTGCAGGCGTCGTCCTTGCAATCGGGAAAGACGGACGACGTGAAGGCAAAGGATTTGCCATCCGGCGACCAGCGGAATAGGTCTATATCGGTGGAAACGTGCGTGAGCTTCGTGGCCTCGCCCCCAGCAACGCGCATTACGTAAATCTGCGACTCGCCGTCGCGCGAAGAAAGAAACGCGAGCTCCTTGCCATCCGGCGACCAGTGCGGGCTGGAATCGTGGCCGCTGCGCGTCAGTTGGCGGGACTCGCCGCCTTCCACCGGCACGACCCAGATATTCGAGGCGTTGCGATTGGCTTCCATATCCGGCGTAGCCACGGTGAAGGCCACCCATTTGCCGTCGGGCGAAACCTCCGGCTCGCTGACGCGCTGCATCGAGATCAGGTCGTCAAAAGTGATGGCGCGCTTTGCCTGCGCATCCGCGGCCGGAACACATGCCAGAACAGCCCCAAGGACCATGGCTCCAGCGAAATGGGAACGATTCATAGGAAACTCCTTGGATATAGCGACGATCTTCCGCGACAGGACCGACACTACTCTCGCAGATGTACGCTTGAGGCGAGCGGTCATGGCCACACAGTGTACCCGAACCAGCGCAATCAGCAGCAGAATTGCACAGCAGGGCCGCGGCTGTCATTTATATCACCAAGGCAGGACGTTGTAGCGCAGGTCCTTGGACCTGCGGGTCTTTGCGCGGTGAACTTCTAGCTGCGATTCTGCAGCTCCAATGGGCTCGCAATGAAAATCCGCCAGGTCCAAGGACCTGCGCTACCGCGGCTCCGGCGAACTTACCAGGCCCGGTGAATCGGATGCGCTTCGGTGTTGAAGACCGTGGTCTTCAAATCCACGGTGGTGGGCGGCGCGAAGATCAGGTAAAGATATTTCAGCGTTTCGGCCAGGAAGAAACTCTCCATGTCATCTTCTTTCTCTTTGGTCTCGACGTTCCGCAGCGCCGCATAACCCGCGTCGGCCTTGCAATATTTCACCAGCGCGTCGAGAAAGGTATGTCCCATATCGAGGTATTCGGGATTTTTGGTGAACTGGTGGAGATAGTAGGCTGATTCGATGATTTCCGGCCGCAGCGGATAGCCGGGAGCGATGATGGTCAATGTCGAATAGTCGATCTCCTCGGGCTCAATCCCGGCAATATTCCACATTCGAAACGACGAATCCTCGAGTTCCTGGGCGCGGCTGCGGTCGCCCCCGAGCGCGAGCGCGCCCGCAAAGAAAGCATCCAACGCGCCCCAGTGCGTCGCAGTCTGTTTGCCCGTGTTCATATCCACGGTGCCATACCAGAGCCCAGTCGCGGTTTCGTCGGCGACGTAGGTATTCAGGGCCTTCAGGCTCGCGTCCCACATGCGCTTGCAATCCTTGTCGCCAAAAAGCAGCCAGCACTTCAGCAAATACTCGTAATAGGAATCGATACCGCCGCTGACGTTACTGTTCGGGTTGATCCACGCACCCGTTTCGATGTTGATCTCCGAGCCAACGAGTCCGATTTTCGAACGGCGATTGTATAGCTCGACCATGGCGCGCTTGGCCTTGTCGTAGTAGACGGGATTGTGCGTGATCTTGCTGAGCGTGCCAAATTCGATCAGCAACGTGCCCACTTCCGCGGGGTTTGTGTTGGGATCGCGCACAGCGCCGGTCTTGAGATTCACAAATACGTAAGGCATGCCCGTAGGCGAATTGAATGCGGGGAGCAGCCGATTGCCCAAATCCTGCGCGAGCGCCAGCAGACGCTTATCGCCGGTCAGTTGATAGCTGCTCAGGAGGCCTCCCAGCAGACGAATCGCGATTTCGAAATTCTTCACGGAGATATCCTGGTCGAAGGAAAGCTTTGTGGCGATCAGCTCGCGATCTTCGTCCGCCTGCGTCTTCAGGCCCATCAGAATCATGGTGTCCAGCGCGTCCACCGGAGTCATGTAGAGCGAAACGCCATACCAGTCCTTGTAGCTTTTGCTCAAAGGCTTCAGCTCATCGTGTCCCCACGCGTATTGCTTGTAGGCGTTCCAGGCAAAGAGAAACTCATCGCGCACGCGGGCGGCAGTCTCCGCATTCGCAGTCCGCGTCTGCGCGGCCGAATCGTCGGAAATTCCCTTCTGCGGCGGTGTGGCGGAGGTCACTGACGCGTCGAGCGTGGCGAACATACTCTGCGCGTTGTCGTGCGGACGTGATCCTAGATCGGCTCTGCTTGGCGGCGCCGATTGGGCCGAGTTCACTACCAATGCGGCGGCCATCGCCAGCATCCCAAAACGAAAAATTGGCTTCATCGCCGCTTCTCCTTGTTGCACCGAGCCCTACGTGTGAATGAAGAAGAAAAGACAGCGGCATTGTACACGCGGTTGCGTCTCCGCGCGGACGGCAATAGAATGCGATTTCGCGAGGTGCTTGCGCGGATTTTCTCCGGGCCGCTCGTCTCCGATTGAGCCGGCCAGGAAAGTTGGACAAATGGGAGAAGCCGTATCGATCGACCGCCTGCACTTTGCCTTCACGATTACCTTCCACTACATTTTCCCGCAGTTGACGATGGGGCTGGCGCTCCTACTGCTGATACTTAAAACTCTGGCGATGCGCACGGGCAACGAGGAATATAACCGGGCCGTACGCTTCTGGGCGCGGATCTTCGCCATTAACTTCGCGCTCGGAGTGGTGACTGGAATTCCGATGGAATTTCAGTTTGGCACGAATTGGGCCGCATTCTCGCGCTCGGCTGGGGGCGTGATCGGCCAGACGCTCGGGATGGAGGGCGTCTTCTCGTTCTTTCTCGAATCGAGCTTCCTGGGTTTGATGTTGTTTGGCGAGAAGCGGCTGGGGCAGACCTGGCATTGGGTGGCGACGTTTCTGGTGTGGCTGGGCTCGTGGCTTTCCGGCTACCTGATCATCGCAACAGACGCGTGGATGCAGCATCCCGTGGCTTACTCCGTCACGCCGGACGGCAACTACTCGCTGGCCAGTTTCTGGGGGCTGCTGCTGAATCCCTGGGCGCTGTGGCAATACGCGCATAACATGCTGGGAGCGGTGCAAACCGGCTGTTTTGTGATGGCGGCGGTCGGCGCGTTTTATCTGCTTTCGCAGAAATTCGAAACCGGCGGCCGCATTTTTTTGCGTACCGCGGTAATCGCGGGCGTTTTCGCCGCAGTGTTTCAGCTCTTCCCCACCGGGGATGAGCAAGGTGTGTTCATCGCGCACGATCAACAGCCAACGCTGGCGGCGATGGAGGGGCTCTTCAAAACGTCGAATGGTGCGCCGCTGGCGATTATGGGACAGCCCGACGTGGAAAATCACAAACTCGATAATCCGCTCATCATTCCCAACGCGCTGAGCTTCCTTACCTACCGCGCGTGGAAGGCGCAGGTTCGCGGACTTGATTCGTTTCCGGAAAGCGAATGGCCGGACCGGATTCCGCTGCTCTATTACAGCTATCACGTGATGGTAGGTCTGGGGACGCTGTTTATCGCCATCATGGTAATGGCCGCATTTTTGTTGTGGCGGCGCAGACTTTACAGCGCGCGCTGGATGCTGTGGATTCTGCTGCTCGCGTTTCCCTTTCCCTACATTGCCAACACGGCCGGCTGGATCACCGCTGAAGTGGGCAGGCAACCGTACCTAATTTACGGGCTGATGCGTACCCCCGCAGGCATTTCGCCACGAGTTTCGGCGGGCAATGCCTGGTTCACGTTGATTGGGTTTCTGGGGATGTACATGGTGCTGGGGATTTTATTTTTGTTTCTCGTCTACCGGGAGATCGAGCGTGGACCTGAAGGCCCCATCGCCGTGGTGCCACACGCGGGCGGGATGCAGCCCGAGGAGAACTGAGGATTCGGCATGGCGACGCTTTGGTTTTGCCTCGTTGCGATAATGCTTGCCGTTTACGTGCTGCTCGATGGCTTCGATCTAGGCGCCGGAATCGTCCACTTGGGCGTGGCGCGCACCGATCAGGAGCGGCGCGCGGTGATCGGCACGATCGGGCCTGTGTGGGACGGCAACGAAGTCTGGCTGATCGCCGGTGGAGGCACTCTCTTTTTTGCCTTTCCGTTGCTGTACGCCTCGAGCTTTAGTGGATTCTATTTGCCGCTCACAATGGTGCTATGGCTCCTGATCCTGCGCGGTATTTCCATCGAGTTTCGCAGCCACGTGAAGGGCCTGCTGTGGTCGCCGTTCTGGGACTCTGTCTTTTGCCTGTCGAGCGCTTTGCTCGCCATTTTTTATGGCGCGGCCCTCGGCAACGTGGTGCGGGGAGTGCCGCTGGACTCAAGCGGGTATTTTTTTGAAGCCTTGTGGACCAACTTCCGCTTCGGCAGCGATGCCGGCATCCTCGATTGGTACACGATTCTTGTCGGGCTTGCCGCTTATTTTGCGCTGGCAGAGCACGGCGCGTTGTGGGTGGCTCACAAAACCGATGGGGCGATCCGGCAACGTGCGCAACGGATCGCACGCATGGGCTGGTGGGGCGTGGCGCCGTTGACGATCGCCGTAACGCTGGTCACATTCCGCGTACAGCCCATGGTGCTCGAGCACATGCTGGCGCGACCATGGGGCCTTATTTTCCCGGCGCTGGCAATTTTGGGCCTGATCGGCATTTTTGCGTTTCTGCGTGGCGAAACCACGCCGGAACGCGAGCGAAAGGCTTTCGGTTCTTCCTGCGCCTATTTGCTGGGGATGCTCACGAGTGTGGCGTTTGGACTCTATCCCTACGTGCTGCCGGCGCGCGGCGGATCGGAACTCTCCCTTTCCATCTACAACACGCGCACTGCAGACCTCGCAATGCAGATCGGCCTGGCTTGGTGGATCGTTGGCATGATTTTGGCGACGAGCTACTTCGTGTTTCTCTACCGGCGCTTTGCGGGTAAGGTTGTGGACGGAGGCAAATCCAGCGAGGGTCACGGCTACTAATTCTGCAGATCGCGCGGATCCCCTGCGTTGCCGCACGGATTTGTTAGAATTCAAGCGCTGGAAAATCATGCCTGAATTCTCAGTCCGGAAATCTAGGGGTTCGCCGGCCGCAGCATTCCTGCTTTCTGGCTGCCTCTTGGCTGCCGTGAGTACACTGGGAGGCGCGCAGCAAGCGGCGGTGACGGCGCCAGTACCGGCTGCTGCCGGGCTCGACGCCGACGATATCGCGGTTTACACGCTCGTTTTTCAAACCTTCGTGCTGCAGGGCAAGCGATTGCCTGTCTTGCTCGCCGACCACACTTCGATTGGAGTTCCGCCGGGGATGCTGGTGCTGACACCCCTGCAAGATCCGAAGTCAGGCCAATTCCTCGCAAAGATCTCCGCCGAAGCGCGGCAGGACTATCGCGATAGGAATAAGCTTCCGGTAGCGCTGCCCTCCCCTTGCTCGTTTGCTGCCGAATGCACGGCGATGGATGTGGTCCGGCTCACCGGCATGGTGATGACGAAGGAAAAGAATGACAAGGGCTGGGATAAGTTCTTTGAACGCTATCCAGGAGCGCCCGGAATTTTTGTGGTTTCACGCCCCGGCTTCAATGCGGATCACACCGAAGCCATTCTCTACGTCGGCAAATCGTGCGGCACGCTCTGCGGCGAAGGAACTTATTTCTGGCTCACGAAGCATGATGGCGCGTGGATGATCCAGGGGCACACATCGGTCTGGATCGCGTAAGCCTCCTAGATCGAAAGGTCGAACTTCCAATCGGACAAAATCTCGTGGGCAGCGTTGTATCCGGGAGCGCCCATTACGCCTCCGCCGGGATGCGTCCCCGAGCCGCATAGATAGAGCGAACGCACCGGCGTGCGGTAGCGCGCCCAGCCGGGCACGGGACGCAAAAAAAAGAGCTGGCCCAGGCTCATCTCCCCGTGAAAGATATTTCCCCCGGTGAGGCCGTAGATTTCCTCGAGGTCAAGCGGCGAAAGCACTTGCCGCGCCGAAACCAGGCTCTTAAAACCCGGTGCGTAGACTTCGATCAAGTCCATCACGCGATCCGCGTATAGATCTTTGAGCGTGCGCCAATCCGCGTCACGCAAATCGTACGGTGCATATTGCAAGAAGATTCCCATGATGTGTTTGCCGCGCGGCGCAATCGAATCATCGTAGGTGGTGGGAATCGTCATCTCGATCAATGGAAAATCAGAGGGGCGCCCGTATTTCGCGTCGTCCCACGCACGTTCGACGTACTCCATGTCAGGACAAATATGCATCGTGGTTTTGTGATGCGGCTGCAGCGCCGAACCAGGGATTGCCGTAAAGTTCGGCAATCCATCGAGCGCCAGATTGATCTTCATCGAGCAGCCCTTCATGGCAATCCCGCGCACGCCTGCGGCAAATTCCGGCGGCAGATTCTTCTCCCCTACGAACCCCAGAAATGTGCGCTTCGGATCGGCGCAGGAAACCACGGTGCGCGCATAGATTTCCTCGCCGCTTTCGAGCAGGACGCCTGTGGCGCGCGAGCCCGCAGCGCCCTGCGTGAGCAATATTTCCTTCACCGGCGAGTTGGCGCGGATTTGCGCGCCTGAGGCGCGAGCCGCCGCAGCAATGGCGTTCGAAACCGCGCCCATCCCGCCGCGCACAAAGCCCCAGAGGCCGCGATTGCCATCCACCTTGCCCATTACGTGATGCATCAAGACGTATGCGGTACCGGGCGACCTCGGACCTCCATTCGTGCCGATCACGCCGTCCGTTGCGAGCGTGACCTTTAATTGCTCGGATTCAAACCACGGATCGAGGAAATCCGCCACGCTCTGCGTGAAGATCTTCGCGTGGCCGATGCGTTCGGCGTCCGGCATCTGGAGCATTTCCCAGCCGAGGCGTCCCAGGCTCGCGAAGTCGCTCCAGCCGGCATTGGCCATGTTGGGAGGCGTGCGCAGCAGCATGCGCTCGGCGAACTGCGCGAGCTTCTCAATGTACGCTTCGTAACTCGGGTAGGTCTCCGCATCGCGTGCCGAGAATTTGGCGATTTCCTCGCAAGTGCGGCGGCGGTCCTGCCACATCGTCAGGTGGCGGCCGTCGGGAAAGGGCGTAAAGAATGCGGGATCTTTGGCGTAAACGTAATAGCCGTGGCGAGATAGATCAAGATCGCGGATGATGCGCTCCTGCATCAGCGAGCACAGATACGCCGCAGTCGAGACTTTATAACCGGGAAAAACTTCTTCTGTGACGCACGCGCCGCCGAGCACTTCGCGACGCTCAAGTACGAGGACCTTCAGTCCCCCACGCGCAAGATAGGCCGCCGCGACGAGCCCGTTGTGGCCCGCTCCGATAATCACCACATCCCATGTGCGTGTTTCTCGCATTCGAATGCGCGCGGAGCAGGGCCACTGCAAATCGCTCCAGCGAAGCCCGCGAGCGTATCTTAGGCAGCGCGAGGGCGCAACAGCGAATGTGCGCCGGACGAGAAAGCACATCGAACGTGCACAGCGATCCGATATTTAGACACGACGGCGCCATTCGCCATTGACCGGATACATACTTAGCTAATATACTTAGCTAACCATGTACACCGTTCACGAAGCGAAGACGAATCTATCCCGCCTGATCAAAGAAGCCTGCGAGGGGCATGAAGTCGTCATCGCGCGTGGTACGCAGCCGGTGGTAAGGCTTTCCCCCCTGGCGCGTTCACGCAAAAAACGCGTACCCGGTCGGCTGAAAGGCAAAATCCGTATTGGCCCCGCGTTCTTCAAGCCGATATCGAAGACGGAATTGAAGCGTTGGGGCATCGAATGAAGGTACTGCTCGACACTCACGCGCTACTTTGGTGGCTGGAAGGCGGCATCAAACTGTCCAAACGCGCCCGAGCAGCCATCCAAAACCAGGAAACGACGGTGCTTGTTTCTGCCGCGTCTGCATGGGAGATCGCCATCAAGAGCCAGGCTGGTAAACTTGAGGCAGGGCCGCTTCTAGCTGACTTCGAGAAGGAGCTCGATAATGAAGGGTTCGAAGCGCTTTCCATTTCCGCGACGCACGCGATTCGCGCCGGCCTCTTGATGGGTCCGCACAAAGATCCATTCGATCGCATGATTGCGGCCCAAGCACAGGCGGAGGGTGCACAGGTGGTTAGCAAGGACGCTTCGTTTGACTCCTATGCAGTCCGAAGGATCTGGTAACCTTCGCCAAAACCGCGTCTACAGTTCCGCGACGTTCTCAAGGAAACTTGTGCCGTGCGGGATGGCCACGCTGAAATTGTCGGCGATGGTTTGGCCCATGTCTGCCAGCGTAAGACGCACACCGAGATCGCTTCCCTTTTGGCCGGCCACGCTATACGTCAGGATCGGTACATATTCCCGAGAATGATCGGTGGTCGGCCATCGCGGATCGGGATCGCAGCCATGATCGGCGGTGAGCATCAGCAAATCCGCCGGCTGCATGCGCTCCATTAACACGCCCAGGAGCGCATCAAATTCCTCGATCGAGCGCGCAAAACCTTCTACATCCTTACGATGGCCGTACAACATGTCAAAATCGACGAGGTTGGCGAATATCAAACCGGCTGATTGTTTCTCCAGCATCTCCGAAATCTTCTGCATGCCATCGGCATTGTTTTTGGTGGTGACGTATTTCTCCACACCGCGGCCGTCGTAGATATCGTGAATCTTGCCGATACCGAAAACTGGCACGCGCCGCTCGGCGAGAACGTCCAACAACATCGGACCCGGCGGCTCGACGGCGTAATCGTGACGCCGTTCCGTGCGGCGAAAATCGCCGGCGTTGCTGCCCACGAAGGGCCGCGCGATCACACGGCCCACGCGATGCGGTCCGTCGAGCATCGTGCGCGCGATTTCGCACATGCGATATAGGTCCGGAACCGGAATCACGTTTTCGTGCGCGGCAATCTGGAAAACGCTATCTCCCGACGTGTAAACGATGGGGTAACCGGTGCGCATGTGCTCTTCACCGAGTTCCTTCAGTATCTCCGTGCCCGACGCGGGCTTGTTGCCGATGGTCTTGCGTCCGATCGCCTTCTCGAATTGCTCCATCAACTCCTTCGGGAAACCTTGTTTGTAAACAGGAAACGCTTGATCGAGCCAGATTCCCGCCATTTCCCAGTGGCCTATGGTGGTGTCCTTGCCGGGAGAATGCGTGACAGCTTTTCCGTAGCAGCCGAGCGGTTCGCCGGTCGGCGGCAAATCCTCCAGCGGTGCGATACAACCCAGGCCCAGTTGCTGAAGTTGCGGAGCGTTCAGCGGGCGCGACGACGCAATATGTCCGAGGGTATTGCGGCCGCTATCGCCGTACTCCGCAGCGTCTGGCAGGGCGCCGATGCCGACGCTATCTAGCACAATCCAGATGACGCGCGTGAATTTCTGCACGACGGTCTCCTTGTCCAACCCGCATTAATTTACCATGACGATGTTGAGCTGTTTTCCGCCGGGGCAGCCACGGCGTCATTCGACGATCGCTATTTCCATTTCCGAGAAGCCGCGGTCGTAAATGCGGAAGGCACGGACGGGCTTCGCTGCGTCAGGCAAGGGAGAGACGATGAAATATGCTGCGTCGGGATAATACGCGAGCTTCAGGTCCGTCTCGGAAGGCGTATTGTCTCCGCGCGGGTGGGAATGATAGATGCCGGTGCACTCCAGCCCGGCGGCTCTCATCGCGCGGAAGAGGGCGAAGAGCTCCGCGGGCGCGATTTCGTAGGCAGTGGAACTGGCGAGAACGTTCCGCGCGGGAAAAATGTGGGTGATGCTCGCGGCTTTGCCAGCCAGAAGACCACAGCATTCCTGGCCAGGATTCGAGCGTGCGTGCTCCAGTATTTGGGTAAAGACGACACGGGAAACTCTAACGCTTGCACGCACGCAGTAATTCTAGTGGATTTTGCTGGCCATGGCGTGGCGCGGCGGCTTGATCGCCGCGCCCTCTGACCTTTGCCGATGGGCCCTCAGGCCTTCTGTGCCTGGCGGCGCAGAAACGTGGGGACTTCCAGATCATCCGCCGGCGCTTCTTGAACGACCTCCGCCGGCTGTTGGGGAACTCGGGTTTGCGAGTGGTGCACGACGGCCGGAGCAGAAGCAGGCTCCTGCTTCGTGACGGACTGGGGCTCCGCTTCTCGGCCCGCTTTCCAGGTTTTCGGAAGGAACGATGCCTTCTGTTCGATCGGTTTGCGCGCGATTTCGCGGAACCCCGCGGCAATTACGGTGATCTTCACGGATTCCTTCATCGCTTCGTCGAGCACCGCGCCAAAGATGATGTTGGCATTTTCATGCGCAGCAGCCTGGATGATCGAAGAAGCTTCGTGAATTTCGTGCAGCGAGAGGCTCGACGAGCCGGAGACGTTGATCAAAATCCCTTGTGCGCCCTGAATGGAATTATCTTCGAGCAGCGGGCTATTGATCGCGCGATTCGCGGCATCTACCGCACGATTCGCCCCGGAGGCGACCGCGGTGCCCATCACGGCATAGCCTTGACCCTGCATGATCGCGCGCACGTCGGCGAAATCACGATTGATGATGCCGGGTACCGTGATGATGTCGCTGATGCCCTGCACGGCCTGGCGCAGAATGTCGTCCGCGATGCGAAACGCCTCAAAGAAGCTGGTGCCGCGCTCGACGGTATCCATCAAGCGCTCGTTAGGAATCACGATCACCGTGTCCACGCAGCCGACAAGTTCCGCGAGCGCGTGTTCGGCTTGCAGCATCCGGCGCTTACCTTCGAAGGCAAACGGCTTCGTGACGACGGCCACCGTTAGTGCTCCCAATTCGGTAGCAAGCGAAGCCACCACGGGAGCTGAACCGCTGCCCGTGCCTCCACCTAAGCCGGACGTAATGAAAATCATGTCCGAGCCTTCAAGCGCTTCGATAATCCGGTCCGTATCCTCGAGCGCGGCCTTCCGGCCGACCTCGGGATTGGCACCGGCGCCCAGCCCCTTGGTGAGCTTGGCGCCGAGTTGCAACTTCGTCGGCGCCTGACAAAGCTTCAGCGCCTGCATATCCGTATTAGCGGCGATGAACTCGACGCCCTCGACTTTCGCGCGGATCATGCGGTTGACGGCGTTGCACCCTCCGCCGCCGACCCCCACCACTTTAATTTTTGCGCCCTGCTCCAGCTCTTCGCTGAAGGAAAGGCGAATTCCTGCATCCTTTGGAGCCATGTTCCCCCCTCGTACTGCCGCCAAATTTTCGCGTCCATCACGCCCGGCGGCCTGGGTTCCGCGCGTTATCATTTTTTCGATCCTCGCGCCGGTTACTGGCCGGCGAACATCGCCTTCAATCTTCCCACCAATGTTGCGGGGCGTTGCGCGGTCTGGCGGCGCGCTTTCGCCCCGTAGATCAGCAAACCAACACTGGTGGCGTATTCCGGCTGGGAAAATTCTTCGGGTAGACCCGGTAGCCCTCGCAACGTGGCGACGCGCACGGGCAACGAAAAGGTCCGGTCTGCCAGTTCCACCAAGCCCCTCAGCCGCGCTCCGCCGCCCGCCAGCACCAAGCCCGCGGGAATCACAGTATCCAGGCCCGCCCGCTTCAGTTCGTCGCGTACGAGCGTCAACAATTCCTGAGCGCGGGGCTCCACGATATCGCAGAGCATCCGGCTGAACACGGTTCGCGGAGGCCGGTCGCCCACGCTGCCAATTTCAATCGGACTATCTTCGGCGATGAGGTCATGGCAGGCGCAGGCGTATTCACGCTTGATGCGCTCGGCTTCCGGGATCGGCGTGCGCAAACCGACCGCCAAATCGTTTGTGAAATGGTCTCCGCCGACGGGCACCACCGCCGCGTGGCGTACCATGCCACCGGAGTAGACGATCACGTCCGTGCTGCCACCGCCGATGTCCAGAAGGCATGCACCCAATTCCCGCTCATCCTGTGTGAGCGACGATTCGGCGGACGCGAGCGGCTCGAGGACGGTATCGGAGACAATCACTCCAGCGCGATTCGCCGCCGTCACCAGATTCTGCGTAGCCGAAATCGCCGACGTGACGATATGGACGTTGACCTCGAGCCGCTGTCCGACCATGCCGATGGCATCGCGCAAGTGATTTTGATTGTCGAGCAGGAATTCCTGTGGCAGCACGTGCAGCACTTCGCGGTCTTCGGGAAGCGTGATGCCGCGGGCAGCGTCAATCGCGCGGCGGACATCGTCACGTTGGACGTCACGCGGGCGGGCGCCGAGCGTGATGCCGCCGCGGCTGTTCACTCCGCGGATCTGGCTGCCGGAAACGCCGAGAATCGCACTCTCAACGGGTACGTGGGCTGCGCTTTCGGCTTCCTCCACCGCGCGGCGAATCGAGCTGACCGTCGCATCCAAATTGACAATCAAGCCCTTGCGCAAGCCTTTCGATTCGGCCGCGCCCAATCCCAGAAACTTGATTTCCAGCTCGCTGACTTCGGCGATCATGGCGCACGTTTTCGTGCTGCCGATATCCAAGCCGACCAGATACTTCTCATTCTTTGGCAATCTGCTGCTCCCCCAAATGCCGTTCCATCCCAGGGACGCGCGTACCGGCAATCAGTGCCGGTGCAACGCTACGTTGGACGCCCTGACGTTCGTTTCCGGATTTACCACCACCTGGCGCGAAAAGCGAAGATCCACGGATTCGACGCGGCCCACGGTGGCGCGCCACTGTGCGATGTTTTCCACGAACACGCGAAACTTCGCATCAAAATCCTTGCCTCCAAAATGCACCAGCACCGGCCCTTGGTCATCTACGCCGGCAATCCCCATTTGATTGACGCCCGCTAATGTGGCACGCAAATCCTCGGCGTCGGAAACATCCACTTCGCTCACGTGATCCGAGGCGCCTGGGCGAACCTGATCGAGATCGCGCAAGAGTTCGGCATACAGTCCCATGCGAAGCTCACGATCGCTTGCGGCCATCGCATCCACGATACCGCTGACGACCGGAAATTGAAAATTGGCCTCGACGGGCCGGTCGAGAATCACACCGTGAGCGTCGATCAGCGAAAGATCGGTGCCGTTGCGCAAGTAGGCGATCGGCGTGCGCTCGGCAAGCTCGACGCGAATCTGATTTGGCCAGATGCGTGAGACCACGGCGAGCGAAACCCACGGAATGGCTTCCAATTGTTTGCGGCGTTCGTCCAGTGAAACCTGCAAGACGCTCTTGCCAATGTCCGGGGTGAATCGATCGAGCACCGCCTGCCGGGAAACGTAATGATTGCCGGCAACTTCAATCTGATCGGTGTTCGCCAACCGCACGCGCGGCGAATACAAAAAAAAGCTCACGGCCGCATACAGCAACCACCCGCCCGCCACAATGCCCGCGCCAATTGTGGCGGCGCGGCGGTAGAAGGACGCCGTCTTGCGGCCGAATTTCCGCCGCCGGATTTCCAGCGGCTTCTGCCGCCGGAGATATCGCGGTTCTTCTTCAGCCGACACTTCCTGCGGAATTGCGTCGAGTTCGGTTGCCATTCTCGTGTCCGCGCAAGAACTTTTTACTTCCAGACGATAACTTCCTCTTCCAGGTCAACGCCATTCGCTTCGCGCACGCGTTCGCGCACGCGATCGACCAGCGCCAGCATATCGGCAGACGTAGCGCGGCCCGCATTCACGAAAAAATTGGCGTGCCGATCGCTCACGCGTGCATCGCCGATGTGCGAACCCTTCAGTCCGAGCGCATCGATCATGCGGCCCGCGCTCATGCCCGGTGGATTTTTGAAAATGCAGCCTGCGCTTTTCTGGTTGACGGGCTGGCTGGAGCGGCGTTTCTCGTTACAGATACGAATCCCGGAGAGTATGTCGCGAAAGGGCTTGGAGGGAAGCTCCAGTTTCACCGCCAGCATAATATCATCGGGCGCAAACGAAGTGTGACGATATTCGAAGCGAATCTCAGAATCGCGGAGCGTAGCCAATTGCCCGGTAGCGCCCCGGTAAAGCCGAATTTCCTTCACGTACGAGCCGATCTGGGTGCCGTAGGCGCCCGCATTCATGCGCAATGCCCCGCCAACCGTGCCGGGGACACCGATCAGGCCCTCCATGCCGCCCAGGTCATGTTTGGCGCAATAGGTGACCGTGCGCCCAAGATCAGCGGCAGCGTCCACCCAGACCGTATTGCCTTCAATGCGGACCTCCTGCTCGGGTCGCGCCAGGTGGAGTACAACCCAGGGAAGTTCGCCATCGCTGATCAATAGGTTGGTTCCGCCTCCCAAAAAGCGAAACGGCACACCGGCATCCCGGAGCAACCGCGCAATCGCCGGCAGCGACTCGTGGTGGCGGATCACCAAAAGGTCTGTGGTGCCGCCAATGCCGAGTGAGGTGCGTTCGGCCAGCGACGCTCCGGCGATCCGCTCGATTCCTAGATCGGGCAGCGCAGTCAGGATTTTGGGGTCGTCAATCCTCATTCGGCTGCGACCTTTGCACCAAGCTGGATGGCCAGTTCGCCGAGCGCCCGATTCACATTGCCGGCGCCGATGGCGAGGATCGCATCGCCCGGCCGGGCCTCCTTCAGCAGATAGTCGATCCCCTCCTGCAGATTCTGGCGGTAGACCACGTGCTTGTGGCCGGCGTCGCGAATGCCAGCGGCTAGCGCTTCGGAGGTGATACCAGGGATCGACGCTTCTCCGGCGGAGTACACATCCATCAAAACGAGCACGTCGGCGTGATTGAAAGCTAGGCAAAATTCATCCCACAGGTGCTGCGTGCGCGAATACCGGTGTGGCTGGAAGAGCACCAGAACGCGATTGAATTTGCAAACGCGCGCAGCCTCGAGGGTCGCACGAATTTCGTTAGGGTGATGGCCATAATCATCAATCAGTGTGACACCATTGACGACGCCTTTCACGTCAAAGCGGCGGCCGACGCCGGTAAAACTCTCCAAGCCTTCGCGGATCAAATCGGCGGGCACATCCAGGTAAAGCCCGGCGGCCGCCGCAGCGGCGGCATTGCGCACATTGTGAATGCCTGGGGGCGACGGCAAGTGAAAGAGGCCGAGTTCCTCTCCTCGAAAGGTCAGCCGGAAACGGCTATCGAGGCCTAGCAACTCGACGTCACTGATCACGAGATCGGCTTGGCTCGATACTCCATAAGTGATGATGGGACGCGTGACGCGCGGCAGAATCGCCTGCACGTTCGGCTCATCCAGGCAAAGAATGGCCGCGCCGTAAAATGGCACGCGGTTCACGAAATGGATGAAAGTCTCCTGGATCTCGTCGAGCGAGGCATAGTGGTCCAGATGTTCGCGATCGATAGTGGTGACGACGGCGACCACAGGCGCGAGTAACAGGAAAGACCCGTCGCTCTCATCCGCCTCGACCACCATGTATTCACTTTTGCCCAGGCGGGCGGTGGTGCCGGCCTGATTGACGCGCCCCCCGACGACGAAGGTGGGGTCAAGCCCGGCCGCAGCCAGCACCGAGGCGGCCATTGAGGTGGTGGTCGTCTTCCCGTGGGCGCCCGCGACCGCAATGCCATACTTCAAACGCATCAGCTCCGCCAACATTTCCGCGCGAGGAATCACCGGAATTTTCTGGTGGTGCGGCCTCGATGACCTCCGGATTCTCCGGCCGAATGGCGGAGCTCACCACAACCACGTGCGCGCCCGAGACGTTCTCTGCTTTGTGGCCTTCCTGGATGCGCGCGCCCAGGCTCGCCAGCCGCTCGGTGATCGGGGAAAGCTTCGCATCGGAACCGGAGACGGAATAGCCGAGCGTCAATAGCACCTCGGCGATACCGCTCATACCGATGCCGCCGATGCCCACGAAATGAATGCGCTTGAAATTATGAAACGTAATCATCATGGCCTGGCTACCTGCTCGATCAAGTTGACAATTTCCTGCGTCGCATTCGGCCGCGCAAACTGGTGTACCCGGGCGGCCTGCTCCGCCAATTTCTGCGGCCGGTTGAGCGCCGCCAGAATTTCCTCGGCGAGCCGTGGACCGTTAGCTTCGCCTTCATGCACGATACGCGCCGCGCCAGATCGTTCTAAAGCCTGTGCGTTGCGTAATTGATGCGCATCGGCCGCGGCCGCAAACGGGACAAAAATCGCCGGGCGCCCAACCGTGGCAATCTCCGCGATGGTGATTTGGCCCGCGCGGCAAATCACCAGATCGGCCCACGCCAGGCGTTCGGGCATATCCGTCAAGAAAGGTTTTACCTGCGCGGTAAATTCGAGCTGGGCATATGACGCGCGAATATCATCATAATCGCGCTCGCCGGTCTGATGCACAATCAAGAATTGATCCTTATGTGCCGCAAGGGGCTTCAATGCCGCCACCACGGCGCGATTGAGCGCACGCGCTCCCTGGCTGCCGCCCGTAATGAGGATGCGGTAGGGCGGCGCAAGTCGGCGCAGGGGGACATAATGAAAATCGCCGCGCACCGGGGTTCCGGTGGCGATCGCTTTGCGCCCCCAGCGTTTCGCTAATTCTTCGTAACCGGTCGCAACGCGTGTAGCGAACCGAGCCAGGATACGGTTGGTTAGACCGGGCGCGGCATTCGGTTCGAAAATTACCACCGGGATCCTCTTTAGCGCGGCCATCAAGACCATTGGACCTGCGGCATAGCCGCCCACGCCAAACGCGGCGGCGAAATGGTGTCGCCGCAGAATGGCGTTCGAATCCGCAAACGCTCCTGGCAGCATGAACAAATTGCGGACCAATTTCATACCACCTATGCCCTTTAGGCCTGCCGAGCGAATGAACTCGAGCGGAATGCCAGCTTCCGGCACCAGACGAGTTTCGAGACCGCGTTCGGTGCCGACGAAAACGACTTCCCGTTCGGGACCCCGCGCGAGCCATTCCTTCGCAACCGCGAGCGCGGGAAAGACGTGGCCGCCCGAGCCTCCGCCCGCGACGAGCAGCTTCAACGGTGTGCGTACCTCGCTGACGGCGACCGCTGCGGCCGCCCGAGCGTGAACGCGCGGCTGGCGTGACCGCTTCCGCGCCGCAAAGCCACCGGACGTTCGCGCCGCCCGTGTTCGAAATTCGAAATTTCGCAATTGCATTTGCCGCTCCTGCTGAATCCATGATGCAGGTCTGAGATCCGCATGCTCTCTACCCCGCTTGTTGACTGATATTTAAAAGCACGCCGGTGGCCAATAACATCACCAGCAAACTCGATCCGCCGTAACTCACGAACGGCAGCGGAATCCCTTTGGTCGGCATCATGCCCAGCACCACACCCAGATTGATCAGCGTCTGGCTGCCCACCATCACCGTGATACCCAGCGCGATCAGCCGGCTGAAGGGGTCGATCGATTCCAGCGCTGCGCGCATTCCACGCCACGCGTACACGGCGAACAGCATGAGAACGATTGCGCCGCCGATGAATCCCAGCTCTTCGCAGATCACCGCAAAAATGAAATCGGTATGCGCCTCAGGCAGAAAGAACAGCTTTTGGTGGCTTTCCATCAATCCCACCCCGCTGAAGCCGCCCGAGCCGACGGCGATGAGCGACTGCAACAATTGAAAGCCCTTGCCCTGCGGGTCCGCATCAGGATGGAGAAAACCAAGAATTCGCTGATATCGATAGGACACATGAAAAATCATGTAAAGCACGAACGGCACGATCACCGCCCCTACCCCGGCGACCCATTTCATGGACAAGCCGGCCACAAACATCATGGCCACGGCAATCACCAGAATTTCTACCGCTGTGCCGAGATCGGGTTGCATCACGATCAACAGCGCCATCAGGCCGATGGGTCCAAGAGCGGGAATCAAGGTGCGCCGCAAGTCATTCACCGCCGCCGGACCCTCTTTCATGCGCTGCTCGAGAAACCAGGCGAGATACAAGATCACGGCGAGTTTTGCAAGCTCGGACGGCTGTAATCCAAAAGGTCCCAGACGAATCCAGCGATGCGTGGCGTGCGATTTATCCAGGAAGAAAGTGCCCACCAGCATCAGCAGTACCCCAAAGAGTCCGGTAAAAATCACGGCAGGGCGGCGCAGAATGCGATAGTCGACGTTCATCAGCAGCAGCATTGCGCCTAAACCAAACCCCAGCCACAACGTCTGCCGGATGATGAAGTAGTAGGCGCTCCCATATTGTTCCCGGGCCGTGACGGCGCTCGCGCTGAAAACCATCACGGCGCCCACCAAGCAGAGCGCCACGGTTGAAAGAAAGAGCCAACGGTCGGTAACGAATCCGTGCTTCATGTCTAGCTCGCCCGGGCGTGCTCGCCCGCGGCGCATTCCTCCTCAAGTTGTCGCACACGCTGCTTAAACACGCGTCCTCGATGCTCATAGTTGTGAAACTGATCAAAGCTGGCACACGCCGGCGCGAGCAGCACGGTATCGCCAGGCTCGGCCGCCTGAAACGCCCGTCTCACGGCATTTTCAATCGTCTCCACACTTTCGCTGGGCACCGCTCCGGAAACGTGGCCGCGAATCTTTTCGGCCGCCGCGCCGATGAGGAAGGCGAATTTGGCCTTCCGGCGGAGTGGCTCGCGCAGCAGCGTGAAGTCCCCACCCTTATCTTTGCCACCCAAGATGACAAGGAGTCCGCCCGTGAACGCATCGAGCGCTTTTAGGGTGGCGTCCACGTTTGTGGCCTTAGAGTCGTTATAGAAGCTGACGCCCCTGATCTGCGCGACGAATTCGAGCCGGTGCTCGACGCCCGCAAAACTACGCACCCCTGCCGCAATTTTCTGCGGCGGTACGCCGGCGAGAAATGCGGCCCCGGCAGCGGCCATCACGTTCTCCACATTGTGGTCGCCGCGCAGCCCAATTTCTCCGCGCCGCAGCAACACGGTTTCGCTGCCATCGCGGCGCAGCAAGATTTGGTCGTCCCGTAGAAAAATCCCGCTGGCGACGCGCTTGCTGCGGCTGAACCAGAAGATCCGCGGTTTCGAGGGAGCGAATTGGGCCGCGCCGGGGTCGTCAGCGTTCAGGATCGCGGCATCGGCTTCAACTTGATTCTCAAAAATGCGGGCCTTCGCGCGCGCGTATGCTTCGAGCGATGCATGCCGATCCAAATGATCGGGCGTCAGGTTGAGCAGCAAGCTGATATCAGGGCGGAACTTATCGATCAGTTCGAGCTGAAAGCTACTGACCTCAAGCACGGTCACGGTCTGTCCGCTCGTTTCCATCACGCGCGATATCAAAGGCGTGCCGATATTTCCCGCGATGATCGTGGGCACGCCGGCCGTTTCGAGAATGTGCCCGACCAGCGAAGTTGTCGTCGTCTTGCCATTGGAGCCGGTGATTGCGATCAAGCGGCCGCGCAAGAAATGCCAGGCGAGTTCGATTTCGCTCCAGACTTGAATGTTCGCGTCGCGCGCGACTGCCAAGAAGGGATGGTCGGCTGGCACGCCTGGGCTCGGTACGATCAGGTCCTGCGACAGAAATGTTTCTGCCCGGTGGCCGCCCAATTCAAGCGCGCAACCGGCGTCGCGCAACTTTGCCGCAGCCTCGGCGACCTCGCCTTCCGCGCGTCCTTCGGTGGCCGTCACATGCGCACCACGCGCCGCGCAAAAAAGGGCCGTGGCGATTCCGGTGCGCGCCAGACCAACTACCAGAACGCGTTTTCCTTCGAGATCGAGGCCTCTCGGCATCCTTACCTCAGTTTCAACGTCGTCAACGAAAACAGCGCGAAGATCAGCGCCATGATCCAGAACCGAACGATCACTTTCGACTCGCTCCAACCGGCCAGCTCAAAATGATGGTGGATGGGCGCCATGCGAAAAATGCGCTTGCCCGTAAGCTTGAACGAAGCCACTTGCAATACCACCGATAGCAATTCCATCACGAACACGCCGCCGACGAAAAATAGCAGTACTTCCTGCTTCAAAATTACGGCGAGGACGCCGATTGCGCCCCCCAGCGAAAGCGAGCCGACGTCACCCATGAAGACATCGGCTGGATGCGCGTTGTGCCATAGAAAGCCGAGCGACGCCCCGACGAGCGCGCCGCAAAACACCGTCAATTCGCCGGCGTGCGGAAGATATTGGATTTCAAGATAATTTGCGAAACGCGCGTTGCTCGTAAGGTAGGTCAATACGGTAAATGCGCCGCAAGCCACGATGGTGCAGCCAATCGCCAGGCCATCCAGCCCGTCCGTTAAATTCACGGCGTTCGAAGAACCCGTGATCACGATGGCAATAAAGACAAGAAACGGGACAAACCCCAACGGCCAGATGTAAGGACGCGCCAGAAGGCTATGGATCACGAGATCGGGATGAAATTTTTTCACGAACGGTACGACGAGTTCGGTCGAGTACACCCCCGGCGTCGTCAAAGCGATTAGCGTCACACCTACTGCGATGCTCGTAAGAATTTGCAGGGTCAGTTTCGAGCGCGCCGAAAGCCCCTGGTTGCGACGACCCGAAACTTTCATATAGTCGTCCACAAAACCGATCAGTCCAAATGCCAGCATTGCCGCCATGGCCATCAATACGTAAGCGTTGGTGAGGTCAGCCCATAGCAACGTCGGCACGATAGTGGCAATGATGATCAACACGCCACCCATGGTTGGCGTGCCGGCTTTCTTTTTGTGGCTCTGGGGACCTTCCTCGCGGATGTATTGCCCAATTTGCATTTCGCGCAGCTGCCGAATCACCCAGGGTCCGAGCACGAGCGCGAGCAGCAGCGCCGTAAGGCTCGCGTAGGCGGTCCGCACCGTGATGTAGCGGAACACATTGAGCGGCTTGAAGTAGGGCCGCAAGACCTCGACAAAGAGGTAATAGAGCATGTCAGCCCTGCGCCCGTTCGCGCGATCCCGCGACAAGCGGCGCATACCGTTCGCGAATCGCTTCGACGATGCGTTCCATATGCACGCCGCGTGAACCCTTCACCAAGACCAAATCATTGGGCCGCACGAGCGAGGCCGTAAATTCCGCGGCGTCCTCCGATGTTTCGAAGAAGCGCGTCCGGTCTTTCGGATGGCCGTCCTCGACCGCGCCGCGAATGATTTGTTGTGCGTGGCCGCGCACGGCGATGATCCAATCGAGGCGGTGACGCGCAGCCGCTTGGCCAGCTTGGTGGTGAAGCTCTGCGGAATTCGGACCCAGTTCGAGCATTTCGCCCGCCGCCAAAATCCGCCGCTTCGATCCTGGCGTTTGCGCCAGCACTTCGAGCATGCTTTCCATCGCGGTGGGACTCGAGTTGTAGCAATCATTGATTACCGTCAGGCCGCTATCGAAATGCAAAACCTCTCCGCGCATTGCGGCCGGATTCATGTGCGGCAACACTTGCGTGGCTTCCGTTGCTCCAATGCCCCAAACGCTGGCCGCTGCCAATGCCGCGAGAGCATTCACCACGTTATGACGTCCAATCAACGAGAGCGCCAGGCGCGTGCGTCCGGCCGGCGAAATTAGTGTAAAGGCCGAACCTTCGGCGCCACGATCCTCGATTTGCTCCGCGCGAAAATCGGCCCTCGCCGCAAGACCAAACGTCACGACTCGTCCGGGAGCAGCTTCGGCAAAACGGATGACGCGCTTATCATCCGCATTCAAGACCGCCACCGCGTCACGCCCGCGCAAACCCTCGATCAATTCGCGTTCGGCGGCAGCAATGGCGTCAATCGAATCGAAAAATTCCAGGTGTTCGACGGCCACGCGCGTGACCACACCCACATTCGGCTCCGCGATCGCCGTCAGCGCCGCCAATTCGCCGCTGTGCGACATCCCCAGCTCGACGACCGCGGCTTCGTGCTCGGGTTCGAGCCGCGCCAGCGTGAGCGGAAGTCCGTATTCGTTGTTCAGATTTCCCTCGGTCTTCAACGTGCGGAAGCGCGCGGCCACGAGCGCCGCCAGGATTTCTTTGGTAGTCGTCTTCCCAACCGAACCGGCCACGGCCGCGACCCGGCGGCCCCACGCCCGGCGAACCTCGCGCGCCAGTTGCTGCAACGCTTCCAGGGTATTCTGGACGGCGAAGAGCCTCGGCTGAATTTCCGCCGGGTATTCACCGATTCGCTCGCGGGACACCACGCACGCTGCGGCCCCAGCGGCCAACGCGGCGGCCACAAAACCGTGTCCGTCATGACGCGGTCCGTGTATGGCAAAGAACAGCTCCGCCGGGCCCACGGTTCGAGAGTCAATCGAGACGCCGGCCAGCCGGGCCATGGCGTCCAGCCCTTTGGGTGCCGGCGCGCATAAGGCGCGAGCCACTTCTTGGATCGTCCAATGCATTGAGTCGTCAGAGGATCGGCCGTCAAAGGTCCGTCCTGGCTCCCTGGAAAAGCCTCACCGTTCCGGCAGGGTGGGGTTCGCCGGATTACGTTGTATCTGCACCGTATCCACGATCTAAAAGCAAGCGCCGCGCCACTTCCCGATCGTCAAAATCAATCACCCGGTCCTTCATCACCTGATAGGTTTCGTGTCCTTTGCCTGCCAGCAATACAACGTCTCCGGCGCGCGCTTCATCAAGCGCGATGGCGATGGCTTTTTCGCGGTCGGCTTCGACGCGATAGCGCGTCCGCGTGCGCTGCAAGCCAACCATCGCGTCGTTCATGATCAGCAGCGGGTCTTCGCTGCGCGGGTTATCGCTCGTCAGCACCACGAGATCGCTCGCACGGCCCGCGGCTTCGCCCATCAGCGGGCGCTTCGCGCGATCGCGATCGCCGCCGCAGCCAAAGAGCGTGATGATGCGGCCGCCGTGGCAAAGCTCCTTTGCGGTCGCCAGCAAATTCTGCAGCGCATCGTCGGTGTGGGCGTAGTCCACCACCACCAGGAACGGCTGGCCACAATCCACGCGCTCGAAACGGCCCGGAACACTCGACACCTGTGAAATGCCGCGCGCAATCACTTCGAGCGCGATTTCGAGCGCAACGCCTGCCCCAACCGCCGCAAGAATATTGTAGATGTTGATGCGCCCGACCAGCGGCGAGCGAATCTCGATTTTTCCGGCCGGAGTTTGCGCGGTGAAGTGCAGCCCCTGGAATCCGAGCTGGTACCCGCGCGCAGTCACCTGCGCGCCATTCGTGAGTCCATAAGTGATCGTGCGAACGGCGACGCCGGCCAATTTCTTGCCGTAAGAATCGTCGGTGTTGACGACACCCACCTTCGCAGGACCTGCGCCCGTGCCCTCAAATAAGCGCCTCTTCGCAGCGAAATAATCGTCGAACGTCTTGTGGTAATCGAGGTGGTCCCTCGTCAGATTCGTAAAGATCGCCGCCGCAAATTGCAGCCCCCACAAACGATCCATGGCCAACGCATGCGAACTCGCTTCCATCACCGCCGCGGTGCCCCCGGCATCGCGTACTTCGGCCAAGAAACGCTGCATATCGAGCGACTCGGGCGTAGTCGTCGAAGCGGTCACGCTCGCGCGAGGGGTGCGATACGCAATCGTTCCAAAGAGTCCCGTCGTGCGGCCGGCTTCGCGCAAAATGGAATCCACTAGATAGCTCGTAGTCGTCTTGCCGTTCGTGCCGGTGATACCCACAATTTGAAGGGCGTCACCGGGGCGGCCATAAAAGTTGGCTGAAGCGGTCGCCAGCGCTTTGCGAATTTCGCGCACCTGGATCCACGGCACACCCGAGGGAACGGTATGCCTGTCAGGAACGCGACCCGCATGCTCGAACAGGCCGCTCCACGAATCGTCCCAGGGGCGACTTCTCTCGCTCACGATGGCAATGGCGCCTTTCTCAATCGCATCAAAAACGAAAAGATTCCCGTCGGTCTTCTCCCCTCGAATCGCAAAGAAGAGCGCGCCAGGAGTAACTTGAACACTGCTATAGGCTATTGATGAGATTTCGAACTGGTCATGAACAGCGACTGATGCGGCCGGAACATCAGGCAGCAGCGCCGCGAGCTTTGCGCGTCGCGCTCCGGGAACTCGATCGGTTTGGTCAACTCTAAAATCCATATCGGTTGGCATCTGGAGGCCGCTTCTACTCGCGTTGCGCAGGGCTCCTGGCCGGCATCCGGCGGTGACTCAAAGCTGGTTGCGATGATCCGTCGCTAGGACGCCCGAATCGCACCGTGATGCGGCTGCCTCGCCGTACCGTAGTACCGGCTTCCGGCTCTTCTTCTACAGCAAGGCCGTTGCCAATGAGCGCGGGGGCCAGTCCAACCTTTTGCAGCGCTTCTACCGCCTCGCGAACGGTCTTGCCATTCAGAACCGGAACCGGGACACCATCTCCCTCCGCAAGGGCCATGGTGGGCGCGGGAGCGTCAGCAGCAGCTGTGCCCGAAGCAGGCGGTGCGTCCACGATGGGCTGGTCCGGCGAGACCACCTGTCCGGGATCGAAGTCACTTACATCCTCGCTCTCCGGCGGATTGGGCGACGCGTGATAAGAAGCCCGCTGCATCATCGGGGCGACCGGTTCATCCTGCGGCACGTTCAGATAAGCAAGAACCTGTTCGGCGACACGCTTGAAAACCGGCGCCGAAACCGCTCCGCCCTCGTGCGGGCCCACGGGCGAATCAAGAGTTACCAAAATCGTTATCGCGGGATTATTGATCGGCGCGAAACCGACGAACGAGGCGATGAGCTGTGTCGGCGAATAGCGGCCCGTCTGCGGATCGATCTTCTGCGCCGTGCCCGTCTTCCCAGCCGCGGTATATCCATCCAATCGCGCTTTCGTGCCGGTGCCACCGGTGAGAACTACGCCTTCCAGCATCGTGCGCATCGTCGCGGCGGTGATGTCACTTACCACGCGGCGCGGCATCGGCTCCTCTTCGGGAACCAGCCGCCCGTCGTGACGCAATCCCTTTACGATGTGCGGCCTGATCCAGACTCCGCCATCGGCGATCGTGTTGACCGCCGAGATTAACTGCATCGCCGTCACGCCCACTTCCTGCCCCATCGAGATGGATCCGATGGAAACCGGCGTCCAATTGTCCAGGTGGCGCAGCAACCCGCGGTTTTCGCCCGGCAAGTCGATCCCCGTAGGCGCTCCAAACCCAAAGGCACGAATGTAGTCGTAGAATTTCGGCGCTCCCAGTCGCAGACCGACTTTGATGGCGCCCACATCGCTCGACTTCGAAAGAATCTGCGAGACCGTCAGCAAACCGTAGGGTTTGTGATCGCGTATGCGATGGCCCGCAATGTAGATCGCGCCCATCTGGCAATCCACCACATCGTCGGGATGTACGATTCCCTCGTTGATCGCGGCAGACAGAGTCACTACTTTAAAGACCGACCCGGGCTCGTAGAGCGCGCCGATCGCGCGGTTCATACGTGATTCCGCAGGCACGTCTTTGGCGTCATTGGGATTAAACGTCGGCCAGCTTGCCATTCCCAAGATCTCGCCGGAGTTCGTATCCTCGACGATGACGGTGCCAGCCTTCGCGTGCGTCTGGTCGATGGCGGCGGAAAGTTCCTTCTCGATGATGTATTGGATATTCTGATCGATGGTGAGGACAACATTCGATCCCGCCTGCGCCCCCTGCTCGGTACTGTCCTGATACCAGCGGCGATGCGCGTCGGTAAGAACCATCATGCGTCCAGGGCGCCCGCGAATCTGTGAATCGAGGGCGTATTCAATTCCGCCCGAACCCTTCTCATCCAAATCCACGTAGCCGAGATCGGCGGCGGCAAGATCGCGCTTGGGGTAGAAACGCTTGCGCTCCTTGATGAAATAGATCCCGCGAAGATTCATTTCCTTCACGCGGTCGGCCTGCTCGGGAGGAATTTTTCGAGCAATCCAAACGAAACTCGACGAGGTCGCAAGCTTCGTCGCGATATCGTCTTCCGTCATGTGCAGGGCCGGCGAAAGCAGACGCGCCACCATATCCGGGTCGGAGATTTCTGAGGGCACGGCGAAGCAGGAATCCACGGAAATGCTCATGGCCAGCTCGTGCATGTTGCGGTCGTAGATCACGCCACGGTGTGGGCTGACTTCTACGGTGCGTTGTTGCTGGCGTTCCGCGCGGTCGAGGTATTCGCTGTAGCGGAAAAGTTGCAGGTAAGCGAGCCGCCCGAGCGCAGCCCCGGTCCACAGGATGGCCAGGCCCGCTACCATCAAGAGCCGGACGCGTGGACGCTGCCAATCCATTGTTTCTAACGCTCCCGCGAGGTGTGGAAAACTGATGCCCAGCGCAGCGTTTTGGCCCTGCGCTTTAGCCCGCGTTCCGCGTGTGCTTCTCGCAAAGCCTCGCGCGTGAAATGTCGTTATTGCAAAGCGGGCGCCGTTGCGCGCTGTACTTGTGCGACCACGGGCTCGGAGGGACCTTGGATCGGCGCGACCTGGCCAGGGACAGGAGCCGTCAAACCGAGTTCCTGGCGCGCGATCGTGTCAATGCGTCCGGGTGACCGCAGCCCAGCCACTTCGAGCTTGAGCTGTTGATTCAGTTCCACGGCCTGCGCTTGGTCGGCCTTGAGCTGTTCCACTTGGTAATTCAACTGGATGGACTGGAAATGCTGCCAGGCGTACAGAAACACGAAGGCCGCAAGCAGCGCGGCCAGCGCGACGAGCCGCGCGCATTCTTTTAGCCTTCGCGGAGCTCCACTTCGCACCACCCGCGAGTTATCGATCTTTTTTACTGTGTAGAATTCAGTCATCGAATCTCACTCCGCGCGGCGTCTGCCGCCGAATCTCCGTGAAGTGCCTAATTCACAAACTTCCCTCGCGGCCCCGAGGCGGGGCCCGCGGGAAAAGTTTCCACCCCGGGATTCACGTCAACGCTCTGCGCAATCTTTTCCGCGGCGCGCAATTTCGCACTGCGCGCACGAGGGTTTACATCCACTTCCGCGAAGGCGGGTTGCACCGCCTTCTTGGTCAAAATCCGGAGTACGCCCACGCGCGCCTGGTCCGCAAAGGCATGCTTGACCTGGCGATCCTCCAGCGAGTGGTAACTCAACACGATCCAGCGTCCTCCCAAAGCTAAAGTGGCGGGGGTCCGAAAAAGAAACTGCCCGAGTTCCTCCATCTCTCGATTCACCGCTATCCGCAGCGCCAGAAACGTTTTTGTCGCGGGATGCAGTTTCTGCCTTCCCCTCATTGCACGGGCCCCTGCCACAACCGTTGCCAGGTGTTCGGTCGACCGAATCGGTCGCGACCGGACAATTGCCCTGGCGATTCTGCGTGAGTCGTGCTCTTCACCGTAGTGATAGAGCACGTCGGCCAGCTCTCGTTCCCGCCAGCCGTTCACAATTTCATCCGCGGTCTCCGCCGCGTCGCGATTCATGCGCATATCCAGAGGACCGGCGCCGCGAAACGAAAATCCGCGCTCGGCCTGATCGAGCTGCATGCTGGAGACGCCTAGATCGGCGATTACGCCGTCCACCGGCGGAAGCTCCAAATCCTTCGCGACCTCATCGATGCTTCCGAAGTTGGCGTGTACCAGCGTCACTTGCTTTTCCCACTCCTTCAGCCGCTCGCGCGCGATCTCGATGGCCTGCACGTCGCGGTCAATCCCAATCAGCCTGCCCGTCGTAAGCCGTCTGGCGATTTCGCTCGCATGTCCTCCGAGCCCCAGGGTGGCATCGATATAGATCCCCTCTGGGCGCACCTCCAGCCAACGGAGTATTTCTCCGGTGAGGACCGGCGTATGAGCCGCTTCCAACTAGATGCCTAGTTCGTCCAGAATCTTTTCGTCGTCCGGCGTGATCGGGCTCTGATTCAACTGCTCCAGGAACCTGGAATGATTCCAAACTTCCAGATACGTCAGGTTCCCGAGCACGTCCACATCGCCCTTCATCTGCGCCGTTTCCCGCAACACGGGCGGGATCAAGAGCCGGTCCTGGCCGTCAAGCTCGACCACTTGTCCGTAATAATTGGTCCGGGTTAGAAACTTTTGTTTGGTCCGGTTATGCGACGAAAGCTTCGCGAGCTTTTCTTCAATCTCATTCCATACCTTCATCGGGTAGATCCGAACGCGATCCCCGTTTTCGCTCGTGACGTAGAAGCGATCGCCCCATTCTTTCAGCGTGTCCAGGAAAATGGCCGGGACCTTGACGCGTCCCTTTTCGTCCACCTTCGCTGGAGAGTTTCCTCGAAGCACAGTTGTTCACGCCTAAAACATAGAACGGGTGCAAATTGAACCACCACATTACACTGCTTACCACTTTTCCCCACTTTGTGCCACGAGTGTACGCGGCATGGAAAATCTGTCAAGAGAAATCAAAAAAATGTCGGAAAAATATTTTGTGGAAATCCTGTGGATGCCCGCTGCGGTGAAAACCACTACAGATTGCGGCTCAAATTCTAAACTTGTCGAAGGGTAGTCCAGGGCTTCCCTTGGAAAGCGCAGAAGAGCGCGTATCGTAAGAGTAACGGTAGGGAAAGATAAAGCGAAAGTCAGTGAAAAACAAAGAAGAATCAGTAACCGGTAGGGTCTTCGGAGCCACCACCAACACGCAGACGATTCAAATTCCGCAACATGTTTCGCTCGTCGGGGCTCAAACCGGAGACGAATGCCGGATCGTTGAGCCTTTCTTCGCGCTGCGCGTCAGTCAGTCCACGCAATTGCTGCAGGTGCTGCATCATCACCTGCCGCCGGGCCGGGGGCAAACTCTTCCACTGGGGCAAGAGCGTCTGCCGAACGTACTGCCTCTGTTCCGGCGTCATTTGCTCGAGCACTTTTTCGCGATCGCGCATCTCTTGGCGCTGTTCCGGTGAAAGGCTATTCCAATTCTGTAGGTTGCGCCGGATCTGCGCCTGTTGTTGGGGGGTCATGTTCCGGAAGCGCTCATTGTTGCTCATCCAGCGCTCTTGTTGCTCCGGCGTCATGTCTTGGAGGTTCTCGACGGCCTTGGGCGGAAGCCCTTCCAGTTGGCGCACGTTGGGCGGTCTGTTCGCATTTGCGCCGTTATTGGCGTTGTTCTTCCGGGGCGCGTTTTTCCCCTCGAGCCGCTCCTGACGTGGCGGGGGCGGTGGGCGCTTTTGCGCCCGCGCCGGAGCGCCAGCGAGAAGCAGGGACAGAGCAATCCCCGCACAAGTTGCGAATTTGGCCAGGTTGGTCATGCCACTAAATCGGATTCTTGCCAGCGGCTCGCGCCCATACCCACTCACGCGCGAAGCCCGCATCAATCATTTGCGGGAGGCTGCTGTCCCGGCAATTGCGAAAGCGCATCAAAACTCGAAAGCACGTCGTAATTCTCAAGCACCGGCAAGTCCTTGATCATGCCAAAATCCGTCTCGGCATTCGCGACCACCGCCGTGGACGGCTGATTCACCGTAGATACCGGACGCGTCGAAAGCCACACGGAACCGATCGCCAGCAGCGTCAACGCCAGGGCCATGCGTGGCGCCGGCACAAGCCAAGTCCAGAAGCTGGTCCGCGCCGGCTCGGCTGCTAAACGCGCCTGCAAGCGCGCATCGAACGCAAAAGAAGGCTCGTGTTCCGGCAGCTCGTCCAGAATTCCCCATACGCTCTGGAATCCACGCGCTCGTGCCCGGCACGCACCGCACTCTTCCAAGTGCGCCTCCACGACGTGGCGTTCGGATTCGCTCGTCCGTCCGTCCACATAAGCCAATAATCGCCGTTCCATCCGTTCGCAATTCATAACTTGCCTCTCAAGCCCGGGATATCCTACCGGAATTCACCGAAAAACTGTCCGGCGCCACCAAAGGCGCCAGTTCTACCCGCAAAGCCTCATAGGCCCTGAATAATAGTGATTTCAGCGCACTCTCCGAACAATCCAGGATTCGGGCAATTTCCGCATAATCGAGGTCCACATACTTGTGCAGCAGCACCGCCGCCCTCTGTTTCTCCGGCAAAGCGTCCACGGCCTGTCGAATCATGGCTGCACGGTCGCGTTCAATTAACTGCTGTTCGATCACCGGCGCTTTGTCGCGCACCTCAATCATCGGCTGCTCTTCGCCATATTCGATCGGCTGATCGATGGAAATGTCGAGCTGCCGATGCCGTCCATCGCGAATCGCGTTCAGCGCCAGGTTCGTCGCAATCCGAAACAGCCATGTCGTGAACTTAGCGTTGGGTGCATAATCCTTTCGCGCGCGATATACGCGCAGAAACACTTCCTGCGCAAGATCCTCCGCCGAGGCGGAGTCCCGCACCATCCGATACAGGAAGTTAATTAGCGGCCTCCTGTAGCGCTGCAGCAGAAGCTCAAAGGACGTATCGTCCCCGGCCTTCACGCCCAGCATCAGTTGGACGTCCGACCTGGCCATAGCCTCCACACCGGGTAGAACCCTTGCGCTGTCAAAAAGTTGCGTGGATCTGCCCTCTCGTACAGGGGCAAAAACGTAAGCTCATTTTGCTTGAATCGGGCCTGCATTGACAATGAAACCCCAGCGATCTAAGGCCCTATCTGCCAATAACATCCGCAGATTAGAAATTCCCGAAATGATGTATCAGAAACAGCAGCGCCAGGCCGAGGAAAACCAACGCCGCCATACTCATGCGCGGTTCGCGGTTCACCTCCGGGATCAGGTCTGAGGCAGCGACGTACAGCGTGACTCCGCCGGACAGGGGTAGCGCCCGGCCCACCTGGGTTCTGAGCACCACCATTAAAACAATTCCCAGCAGGGTGGCTCCTCCGAGCGCTACTGCCGCCCATAAGGACGTCCTTCGGCTGCGGCCCGTGGCGAGCATCAGCGAAGACACCGCGAAACCCTCGGGAAGCTTGTGCAAAAAAATCGCCAGCGTAATCACCCACCCAAGCCACGTGGAAACCAGAAAGCCTGAAGCGATCGCCACGCCGTCGAAGAAGGTGTGGATCATCAAACCGAGCAAAGCCGACGAGCCGGCATGGTGCGCCAGTTCATGCCCGTGGACTTCTTCTCCGAAGTGAAAATGCCTGACCAGTGTGTGTTCGAAAAGATGCACGAGAAAATAGCCGCTCAGCACCCATAACAGAGCGGCATCGGGGGCAAGGAATTTCAACGATTCGGGGATGATGTCCAGAAAAACGATGCCGAGCATAAAGCCGGCGCCGAGCGCAACGAAATATCTGAGATAAAGCTGAGACCACTCGCGGCGTACTACGAAAAAACCACCGAGCACGTTGCCGAGAGCGGCGGTGAGGCCCAACAAAATCACAAGCAGGATTTGGGAGCTAGTCATTCGGCAAAGGCTTGCGGACCGGCCACGACTTCGACTCAGCCACGTCCTAATAAGCTAACCGCTGTGGCGGAATAGAATCACGTCACCTTCCTGCACGATGTAATCCTTCCCTTCCAAGCGCAGGAGCGCTCGTTCCCGCGCCTGCGCCCAGCCGCCACATTCGAGTAATTGATCCCAACGCACGACCTCGGCCTTAATGAACCCCCGCTCGATATCCGAATGGATCACTCCGGCGGCCTTCGCGGCGGACATACCACGATGAATCGTCCAGGCGCGCACCTCCGGCTCGCCCGCGGTGAAGAAAGAAGTCAGGCCGAGCAGCGCATAGGTCGCTTGGATCACGCGATCGAGGCCCGGCGACTTCAGTCCGTAGGCGCCAAGGAGTTCCGCTGCCTCGGCATCACCTAATTCGGCCAGTTCCGCTTCGATACGGCCGCAGATCGGCACCACCACCGTTTTCGGCCGTCCGATTAACTTGCTTAACCCGTGCTTTTCCACGGCTTGATCGAGATCGCTGGCATCCTCATCGCCCAAGTTCAACACATAAAGCATGGGCCGCTGAGAGAGAAACATGAAGCCGGTAAGTAGTTTGTGCTCTTCCGCGGAAAATTCCAGTTCGCGCAGCGGCTGTCCCGCCTCTAGCGCGCCCTTGCATCGCAGCAAAACGGCCTGCTCCTTCTCGTGCACCGGGTCTTTCTTTTTCTTCAGGTCTTTCTCCAGGCGTTCCAGCCGCCGCAAAACCTGGTCCAGATCGGCCAGCATCAACTCCAAGTCCAAGTTTTCAACATCCCCCAGCGGATCCACTTTGCCCGAAGGATGCGGCACCGACGGGTTTTCGAACACGCGCACGACATGCGCCAGCGCGTCCACCTCGCGGAGCTGCGTTAGTGCGGCAGACTCACGCCCCTTTTCACGGACAATGCCGCCTACATCGACGTATTCGACGGTCGCATAAGTGACCTTTTTGGGCTTGTAGAGCGCCGCAAGCTGATCGATGCGAGACTCGGGCACTTTTGCGACGCCTACATGCGTCGTCTGCTGGCCGGCGCGCATGTCCAGATGCGCCTTCGTCAGAATCTTGAAGAGCGTGGTTTTGCCGGTCTGTGGAAGTCCTATGATCCCTGTTTGCATGGACCTGCGAGTCTAGCATGGCCGAGCCGTCCTTGCAGGACGTCGCGGGCACGCGCTGTAATAAAAGTTTTCGAATCGATGGAGGGCTGAATTTTGCTAGGCGGAAATCCCGTGGCACAAAGTAGAGGCCCGGTCTAAACTCTTCACGTGAGGCTTCTAAACCCATTTGGTGTTGCGAGGACTCTGGCGGCCGTTATTGTGCTTACGTCTCTGCCGGCGCTTACCGAGGCGCAGGTCACCAGCCAGACGCAGCAGCCAACGACGGCGCCATTGCAGACCCCGGATGAGGCCACAGGGCAGATTTCCGGACACGTCTATCGGGCCGACACAGGCGAGCCTCTTGCCAAAGCGACCGTGACGTTACGGTTCTTGCAGCGCCCCAATCCGCTCGTGATGCGCACGGGCGCGGACGGCGCGTTTGCCTTCCACCAGCTCGAGGCCGGAGCTTACACTTTGCAGGCAGAGCGTAGCGGATTCGTCACGAAAGTGTATGGCCAGGAGGGTTCCGGCCGGACTACGGCCCTAAATCTGAGTCCAGCGCAGACCTTAAACGACTTAAGCCTGCGTCTCGAGTCCGCCAGCGTTATTTCCGGCAACGTAACCGAAGAGGATGGTGACCCGGTTGAAGGCATCGACGTGCTGGCAGTGCGGATGAGCTATCAGCGCGGAGGACGCGAGGATGCCGTGGTGCTTCACACGACGCGAACGGACGACTTGGGCAACTTCCGCCTTTCGGGCCTGCTGGCGGGTGCTTATTACTTACAGGTTGGCGGCGTGGCAGGCGGCGCCCGCGGCGGGACAAATGCGACGTACCGCCGAACGTATTATCCGTCCGCTTCAATTTTGAGCGACGCACAACCGATTCAAGTCGCAGTGGGGAACGAGGTCAGCGGCCTGCATCTTTCCGTTGCGGTACAAACGGGTTATGGCATCAGCGGGACGGTCCGCGGTTCGGTACCCGAGGAACCCATGCGCTACAACGTCTTGGTGATCACGGCAGGCGATGTACCCTCTGCGACCGCGTTCCCCGTGGCAATGACGATCACGCGCCCTGACGGGTCATTCTCTGTGAATGGCATACCCACAGGCACCTACGCCGTCGTTGCCCGGTCGTTGGCAAGGCGTGGTTCGACCGGCGTCATTTCAGGAGGTGGCGCTGGATTACTCGGCCAAAATGACGCGAGCACAGGGATTGCGACTGTGGAAGTGGCGAACGCCGACGCGGCGGTGAATATCGAAATCGGAAGGGTCAGCGCCGTCCGTGGTCAGATCACAGTGGCTGGCGCGCAGCAAGCTGGCTCAGGCGGCGCGGCCGTGGCGTTGGAAAGCCTGAACGGCCGCCGTGGAGGCGACACTACGTCCGTCGCGGCCGACGGAACATTCGCAATTGAAAATATTGGTCCTGGGAACTATCGGTTTATTGCCGACGTAGGGAGCTACGTGAAACAAGCCACCTGTGCCGGAGCGGACTACACGTTCCAGCCGCTCGCGATTGATTCGGGCACCGTGCTAACGGACTGCAAAGTTCTGCTTGGCAACGATGCCGGCGCCTTCAGCGGGCAAGTGATGGATGGGAACACGCCGCTGCCAGGTTTGACCGTGGTGGCGATACCGGAATCGCGCGAGCTCCGCCGCGTCCCGCGTTACACCTTGACCGGTACTACCGATGGCAACGGCCAATTCCAAATTGTGGGTGTGATTCCCGGAGACTACAAACTTTTCGCAGTACCTGAAGACGAATATCACTCCTACTTCGCGCTCGATTTCGCCGACCGCAACCAAAACAGTGCGCAGCATGCATCGCTCAAGCCCGGTGAAAACCAGCAGATCACGCTGAAGCCGGCGGTACCTCAGTAAACGAGACGGCTTGTAGGGCACTTGCGGAACGCACCTGACAAAGCGGTCAAAGAACGATTAGCTTGCGCGCGTCGTCAGATATGTGGCCACGATGCCGAGCAGCAATACCGCGCCCTCGATCCATACTGAATAGTGGTGGTACTGATCGAACTCTTGGCGGAGAGGGTCGTTCGCAGGGATCTGGGCCACCGAACCCGATTGTGCCTCCATCTGGTGCCGCAACTGAACCATGTGCGCGCTAACGACAAATTGGGAGAATGCCGTAAGCACGATCATCAGAACCACGACGGCGATGACCAGTCGCGCAAACGACGCGAAAGAACTGTGTCGCAAAAACGCCGCGATCAGGTAAACGACGCCGGCCCCAATCCCGATCAGATGCAGACGCGATAACGTGAACCGCACGATCTCGGCAGCCAAGTCTTGGTTGGGCATCAAGCTGAATGCGCCGGGAGCCACCACGAAGCTGAGCAGGCAAATGCCGCCAACCCAAATCCCGAGGCAAAGAAATTCAATGGTGCGTAGCGTGGTGGACATGTCTTAGGTCTGCGGCGGGTTCGCGCCGGATTCTGTTCGCGCGAGAGAATACCACAATGTTTCGATGGGGCGCGCGTAGCGGTGGGTAATGAGGGCTCTCGCCCACGTGGCCTAGGAATCCTCACCGAATGGCTGAAGTTGCGGGGCGTCGTACGGCACCGGAGACAATGTGAGCGCGCGTCTATAGTACACAAGCAGACCAGCCAATTCGGCCAGGGAAACGAGCAAAACGATGGCATTCCAGGTCATCGCTAGACTAAAGCTACCTTGAAGGTAACTCCACTTTTACTCAATAGTACTTCGGCCCTACGCGCCACAAAGCAGTTTTATTTCAGTGGACTCTGATGTTCGATTCCCTTAACTCACTCTTTGAACACAAGCGCGCTGCGGCGGTACAAATAGCGTTCGAAAAGGATGGGAGAATCAGGTGGGCTTGGTGGGCGATCAAGGACTTGAACCTTGGACCTCTCCCGTGTGAGGGGAGCGCTCTAACCAACTGAGCTAATCGCCCACAGCGAGAAAATACTAACAGAACCGCGGTGCAATTCAACCCATGTCCACAACGGTGATCCCTTCCAAGCCGCAAACATCCGCCGGACCGGAACAAGTAGACCGGCTGGCTCGCGCCATCGCGCGGGTGGTGAAAGGCAAGGATGACGTAATCGAGTTGGCTCTGATCGCGCTGCTGGCTCGTGGGCATCTGCTGATCGAAGACGTGCCGGGCGTGGGCAAGACGACGCTGGCGCAGGCGTTGGCTCGTTCCTTTCACTGCACGTTTCAGCGCATCCAGTTCACCTCCGATTTGCTGCCGAGTGACGTAACCGGAATCACCGTCTTCAACCAGGCGCGACAAGAATTCGAATTCAAGCGTGGGCCGATCTTCGCCAACGTAGTGGTGGCCGACGAAATCAATCGCACCACGCCAAAAACACAATCGGCCCTGCTCGAAGCCATGAATGAAGCGCAGGTGACGGTGGATAACCGCACGTACCCTCTGCCGCAGCCGTTCATGGTTTTGGCCACGCAAAACCCCGTGGAACATCACGGAACTTATCCTTTGCCCGAATCGCAGCTCGACCGCTTCCTATTGCGCGTGCGGATGGGCTACCCAGATCGCGCCAGCGAAAAGGAAATCCTGCGCGAATCGGCCGGCCGATCTGCCGTCGAAACCCTCGACCCGGTGATGGAAGCGCACGACATCGCGGCGATACAGCGCGCCGTGGAGTGTGTGCACGTGGATGAGAGCCTGCTGGATTACGCGCTCGAAATCGTAGGGCGCACGCGGGCGAGTGAACAATTCAGCCTCGGCGTAAGTACGCGCGGAGCACTAATGCTGCATCGCGCGGCACAGGCGCGCGCCTTTTTGCACGGGCGCCATTTCTGTCTCCCGGACGATTTCAAGCAACTGGTTGTCTCCGTGTTTGCGCACCGCGTGATCGTGAATTCGCGATCGATTTCCACGCAAAAGAAGTCGGAGCAAGCGGAAGCATTGCTGCGCGAGATGGTGGAATCGATACGCGTGCCGCTGTAAGGTAATTTTGCCAGCGCCTGCCTAACCGGCAGCACGCCATGCGCCCGTTAGGTTGAGTGCTTCGTAATCCGATTGACGTCTCCGATGGCTTCGTTCCAAATTTTGCCGGCAAAAATCCGCGCGGAACGCGTGGCGTGGCGCAGCTTTACGGTGGCCATGATCGCGCTGGCCATCGCTTTCGTGATGGCGGTGTATTCTGGCGCGGCCGCGGAGACGGGATCGGTGTGGATGGCCGCGCTCTCGGGGCTCGGTTCGCTGGCGCTGGCCGGTTGGACGGCCGTAACGATTGTGCCGGTGCTGGCCCGGTGCACTCCGCTGCGCTGGCTCGCGTATCAGGTGGATTACCGCATCACGCGCGAAGGGATGATTTATTTTCTGGGCGTCTTCGCCGTCGCTCTTGCCGCGCTCAACACCGGCAACAATTTGCTGTTTCTGGTGCTCGGATGCTTGCTGGCAGGAATTCTGCTGTCAGGAATTGTTTCGAGGATAACGCTCACCGGTATCGAGCTGAAGCTTACGTTGCCGGAACATATGTTTGCGGGCCAAGCAGCCGCGGCATTGATCGAGTTGACCAATCTAAAGCAGACGATGCCGTCCTTTTCGCTGCGCGTCATCAGCAATGCAACAAAAGATAAGCACGCCAGCGAAGAGAGATCCGGCGCGGCGCTGTTGCAACAACCTGTGTACTTTCCCTACTTGGCGCGAAAGCAGACTGTCCGCCAATCCGTGGAAATAAACTTTCCTCGCCGCGGCGTCTATCGCCAAAAGGTGTTGGCTCTCAACACGCGCTTCCCTTTCGGCTTCCTGGAAAAAACGCGGAAGATGCCCGTCGAAGCGGAAATCACCGTTTACCCACGAGTGGCGCCGGCAGAACATTTCTACGAGATTCTTCCACTGATCAGCGGCGAACTGGAAAGCCACACGCGCGGGCGTGGACACGATCTCTACGCGATCCGCGATTTGGAAGCCACCGACAACGCGCGCTTTGTCGATTGGAAGGCCTCGGCGCGCTCCGGCACGCTGAAGGTTCGCGAATTCGCGCGAGAGGACGAGCGGCGGGTGCTCTTCGTGATTGATTCGCAAGGTGTGCCGGATTCGGCAGCAATAGAGGCGAACCGCAAATTTGAAAAAGCGATCGAGCTTTGCGCCAGCCTGGCGTGGCACTTCCACGAACTTGGTTCGGTAATCGGCTTGCGCACACCCGAGGGCGGTGTGCCGCTGGCCCCGGCTGTGGATTCAATCTATGCAATCTTGGGCCAATTGGCACAAATCGCGCCCGGGCCTGCCGTGCGGCAACGCGATTTTCTGCGCGAGATTGCGAGCGATGCGCAGACCGATTCGCAGGTGTTCAAAATCGTATTTACGAGCCAGCCGCAAGGTTCCATTCCAACTTCGCTTTGGACTTCTTCTTACCTGGTCTTCCTTGATTCTCTCTGAGGTTCGCTACCTTCATTCGCTCGGATGGCACCGCTTCCGGCGCTGTGCGAAAATGCCGCGTGCCCGCCGATCCAAAAACCCCGATTCAGCCCTGGGAGCTCTGTGCTACGCCCCTCGCGCGGTTTCGAACGGCACTGCTCGAATGGTTTGCCCAATCAAAACGTGATCTGCCATGGCGGCGCACGAAAGACGCATATCGGGTGTGGATTTCCGAGATCATGCTCCAGCAAACGCGCGTCGCCGCGGTAATTCCCTATTACGAACGTTTTCTCGCTCGATTTCCCGATGTGGGCGCGTTGGCGCGCGCACGGACAGAAAGTGTTTTGCAACATTGGGCGGGATTGGGCTATTACAGCCGCGCGCGCAATTTGCAAGGCGCCGCGCGGCAGATCGTGGCGAAGCACAAAGGCGAATTCCCGCGAGGAGTTAAGGCGACGCTCGATCTAGCCGGCTTTGGCGGCTACACCGCTGCGGCGGTGCTTAGCATCGCGTACGACGAGCCCTTGGCGGCGCTCGATGGCAATGTCGCGCGCGTGCTGGCGCGGCTCGGTGCGATTCGCGGCGATCTTCACAAGTCGGAGCGCTGGCAGGAACTTTCGCAAGCAGCGGGTCGCTTATTGGCGCGCGAGCGGCCCGGTGATTGGAACCAGGCGATGATGGAGCTCGGCGCGACGATTTGTACGCCGGGTGCGCCGCGATGTCTGATCTGTCCGGTCGCACGCTATTGTCGCGCGAGAGCGCTGGGCGTCGTGCCGGAAATCCCCGAAAAGCGCCGCAAACGCGCAACCGTGAAGGTGAACCTCGCCGTAGCGGTGTTTCGCGACGCGGCTGGACAAACGTTGCTCGTGCGGCCCGCCAAGGAAAATGCCAAGGCTGGTGCGGGCTTGCGAACGGATCGGCATAGACAGGATCTGTTTTCACGGATGTGGCAATTCCCTGCCGTCGCAATACCCGGAACGGAAGACAGGAGGCTTAAGGACAAAGCACAGGGCCCGTTACATGTACTGCGCGATCATTTACGGCAGGAATGGCGCGTCTCCGCAAAATCATTATTCACGAATACCCCGGAGCTGCCATCAATTCGGCACACGGTGACATTTCGCGAAGTTACATTGCTGCCGTTTCTGATGTGCGTCGCTCAATTGCCGCGTCTATCTGGCTCGCGCACGGTGCCACTTGACGCCATCCGGCACTCGCCCGTCTCTTCAGCCACAAAAAAGATCGCGGCGGCAGCCTTACGCAGTTTCTAGCTCCAAATAGCGATCAAGGGAGTAATTAGCAAGCCGATTCGGTCTCGGGGGACCCTTGCCGGTTAACTGGTTTGCCGCACGCCGTTCGCTCGGTTCCGAAGCGCTGTAAGATCAATGGAGAGCTTTGCGCGGCGCCGTCGCCTCTGCCGGCTTGTCATGAGTCACGAGGGCATCACACCTTCCGCGGATACCATTGTCGCCGGACGCACCTCCGGTATGGCGCTTCTAGGAATTTATTTTGAGGCTTCGCTGTATTTGTTGGTTCTTCTCGCCATCTTGTCGCTGGTCTCTACGGGACGGTTGGACGCCTTCACCAGCCTCGCTGCGCCGGCCGCCTTGTTGTGGAACGGGTGGCGGCGATGGCGCGGGCACGGACCGGAAATTTCGCATCGCGTCGCCACAATCTGCGTGGTGGTTTACTTCGCCCTTGCACCACTCGATTATTTCACGTTCTCGCGTGCGCATGCGGAGGGCGCGCCCAACGCGTCACTTTATGCCGCATTGCTCGCGGCCCTTCATCTACT
The DNA here is from genome assembly GCA_963703805.1 of uncultured Acidobacteriota bacterium. Lineage (GTDB taxonomy): Bacteria > Acidobacteriota > Terriglobia > Acidiferrales > UBA7541 > DASTCZ01. Next base: position 734,168 of record CAVPFO010000005.1, read on the forward strand.
GCTCTTCACGATTCTGATGCGGCTGTATAGCGCTTCCACGCGCCGCGACCATTTGTTCGTGGCGGTGCTGGCGTTCGCGGCTATGCTGGCGTCGGCGGTGCTCACGGTGGGTACCGCTTTTCTCGCGTTCTTTCTTGCGTTCATGCTTGTTGCTATCTCCACATGCTTGAGTCTTGAGCTGTTGCGCGCGGCGGAAGGGGCCGTGTCGCCTCGCCTTGATTCTGCGAGCGGCGCCGGACGCCGGGTTGCGCGCGCGCTTACGGTCACGTCCCTGGTCATGACGCTAGGCGCAATCGTCCTCGGCGCGGCGATCTTTTTTGTGTTGCCTCGCTTCACCGGCGGCTATTTTTCCGGCTACTCAACGCGGCCGTCGTTGATGACCGGCTTCAATGAAAACGTAGAGCTCGGGCAGATCGGCGAAATCCAGAAAAGCAGCGCGGTGGTGATGCGTGTGAAAATCGAAGGAGACCCGGGGCGTTTCGCGACCGTCCATTGGCGAGGCATCGCGCTCACAGCGTTTGACGGCTGGCGCTGGTCGAATCGCGCCGGTCCGCGGCAAGTGATTCCGCCTACGCCGGACGGTTGGTTTCTGCTCGCACCCCGCGGGCCCTATGCCGATCCATCGCGCCGGATACATGAAGAATCGGGGCGGCCCCTGCATTACGAAATCCTGCTGGAGCCGGTCGCGAGCGACGCTTTATTCTTTGCTTCGGACGCCATTTCGGTGCGGGGCAGATTTGCCAGCGGCTCCGGACTCGTGGATGGATCTCGCCGCGATTATCTGCTGATGGACTCCACGCGCTCCGTTTTCAATCCGTACCCGAAGTATACGGAGCTGAGTTATGAGGCCAACTCGATTCCGCCTCAGCATCGCGCTGAGGATCTGCGCACTGCCGGAACCGAGTACCCGCCCGAAATTGAATCGCGCTACCTGCAGCTTCCTTCGCTCGATGCGCGGATTTCTACGCTCGCGCTCCAGGCCACTTCCACGGCGGTAAATCCTTACGATAAAGCCGTGGCGCTCGAAAAATATCTACGCACGCACTACACCTACTCGCTCGAATTTACGGCTTTGCCCGTAAACGATCCGCTCGCCACTTTCCTTTTTGTCCGCCGCGCCGGACACTGCGAGTATTTCGCGTCCGCCATGACGGTGATGTTGCGGTCGCTGGGCATTCCTGCGCGCTACATCAACGGCTTCCAAACCGGCGAATACAACGACGTGGGCGGTGACTTCATCGTGCGCGCCAGCGATGCGCATAGCTGGGTGGAAGCCTACTTTCCCCGTTACGGTTGGGTGGAGTTCGATCCCACTCCCGCCGGCGGCGCGAAGGAAACCCCGTTCTTTGCGGCGTTCGCGAAGTATTGGGATTGGTTCCAATTGCAGTGGGGCGATTGGGTGGTGAATTACGATTTTCTGCATCAGATTGCGCTGGCGCAGAGCGTGCAACACATGTCCCGCGAATGGATTGTGACGGCACGGCAACGCTTCAATCGCTTCTATGACGGGCTGCATAACGCGATGCTGGCGCGCATGCGAAGCTCGCGCGCAACGGCGGCTGGTTCGACTTGGGCATGGGTGCGCATGGCGACACTGATCGCGGCCATCTTCGCGGTATTGATGCTGCTATTGCACGGTGAAAAGTTTGCGGTGAGGCTTGCGGCTTTCTGGAAACTTCATTTCCACAGTGCAGGTACTTTGACGCCGCAACTGGCCAGCCTGCAATATCAGGAGATGCTGCGGTTGCTCGAGCGACGCGGCATTCGCAAGACGCAGGGTACCACCGCGTTCGAGTTCGCGGCGGGAATCAGACAGCCGGAACTGGCCTCTCCGGTGGGCCGTCTGACGGAGATTTATCAGGCTGCGCGCTTTGGCGGCACCGACGTGAATCCGCAAAGCGCGGCGGCGCTCTTAAACGAAATCCGACGGCGGCTTCGAACAATACGCCGAAGCTAGCCGAACGTTCGAAATCCGCGCGGAAGATCTCGGCCCGCACCTTGACCCCATAATTCTCGTTTATGCCCGCGTAATGAAGCCGTGATATCTCTCGTTGACATCGGACGCGGCCGGGCCGCAAGATTTGATCGAATCGTCCATTGCAGAGCAGCTTCGTGCATTGGCGGGCCACCCGGCCAAATTCACCCCACAGGAGAAATCATGCCGAATTCAGTAAAAGCCAAACCGGAGCAATATCACACCCTCACGCCCAATCTCATCTGCCGCAACGCTTCCGCGGCCATCGATTTTTACAAGAAAGTGTTCGGCGCCACCGAGCTCATGCGTATGCCCGGACCCGGCGGCGTGGTGATGCACGCTGAATTGAAGATTGGCGACTCGACAATTTTTATTAGCGATCACATGAGCAAATCGAATCTCAAGTGGCCGCAAGCGGGCGAGACCAGCCCCCAATACTTGCATCTTTACATCGACGATGTGGACCGGACGTTCCAGCAAGCGGTGAATGCCGGTGCCACCGTGGAAATGCCGTTGCAGGACATGTTCTGGGGTGATCGCTACGGCAAAATCACCGATCCGTTCGGCCAACAATGGGGTCTGGCAACTCACAAGGAAGACGTAGCGCCCGATGAAATGCAGCGCCGTATGCAGGCCATGGCGGCGAAGGCATAAATCGTTGACCTCGTGCTGAAAATCTCTCCTTATACCTCGTCCGAGTGCCGGCGAAGCATTCTTTGCCTTGCCGGCGCTCGATTTGTGTTGTAATTCCCAACGCCGCACCTTCGGACGTCGTATGCTAGAATTGTAGTTTCACGATAATATGACGAAGCCTTCTAATACATCTCTGTCTAACACCGGCTCCCCCGCCGAAAATGCGCCAAAGGTGGGCTTCGTTAGCCTCGGTTGCCCAAAGAACCTCGTCGATAGCGAGGTGATGATGGGCATTCTGGCGCGCAACGGCTACGAACTGACCTCCGCAGCGGGCGAGGCCGAAGTGCTGGTGGTAAACACTTGCAGCTTTATCGAGTCCGCGCAAAAGGAATCCGTCGAAACCATCCTGGAAATGGCCGAGTACAAAAAGTTCGGTTCGGCGCGCCGCTTGATCGTGGCCGGATGCCTGGTCGAGCGTTTTCGCAATGATATTCTCGAGCAGATTCCGGAAGTGGACGCCGTAATTGGCACCGGCGAAGTAGAGCAAATTCTCCGCGCGGTGCGCGGCGATGTTTCCGCGGAACTTGCTTCCGCGGCTAGCGCATCCGATTTTCTCTATCACGATATGACGCCGCGCTTGCTGGCCACGCCACGCCACGCTGCCTATATCAAGATCGCCGAAGGCTGCGATCATCCCTGCGCGTTCTGCATCATTCCCCAATTGCGCGGAAAGTTCCGTAGCCGCCGTTTTGAGTCGGTCGTGCGCGAGGCGGAAAACCTGGCGCGCGCCGGCGTACAAGAAATCACCCTGATTGGGCAGGACACGACAAGTTATGGTGAGGACCTGGGTCTGCGCGACGGCCTGTCACAGTTGCTCGCACGATTGGCAGATATCGATGAACTCGCCTGGGTGCGTTTTCTATATGCCTATCCTAACCGCGTCACGCAAGGGCTGCTCGACACCATCGCCGGACATCCGCGCCTCGTGAAATACCTGGATATGCCGCTGCAGCACGCATCGCGTAGTGTGCTCTCCGCGATGAAGCGCGGCTCGTCGGGCGAAGCGTTTCTGAAGCTGATCGAGCGCACGCGCGCGACCATTCCCGGCGTCTCGCTCCGCACTTCTTTTATCGTGGGCTACCCCGGCGAGACCGAGGCCGATTTCCGCGAGCTGTGCGATTTCGTGCGCGCCGCCGAGTTCGACTGGATGGGCGTGTTCACCTATTCCGACGTAGATACCGCGCAAAGTTATGCGCTCGGTGCCAAGGTGCCGGAGCAAGTCAAGAGCGATCGGCGCGACGCTCTCATGGCACTCCAGCGCAAGATTTCTGCGCGAAAATTGAAGGCGCGCGTCGGTAAGACTGAACTCGCTTTGCTTGAGGGGCCGTCGAGGGAAAGCGAACTCCTTTGGGAAGCGCGTCTCGCGGGTATGGCGCCGGAGATTGACGGCAAGGTGTACATCAACGATATCTCGGGTACAGATGCAGCGGTAGGCGCCGATGGCGCCGAAACCGCGACCGCGCTACCCGAAGCGGGGGACTTGGTCCGCGTGGCGATTACTGAAGCTCACGATTACGATCTGGTGGCGACCGTGCTTGAGACGGTTCGCAGCGGTAAACGGCGTATCACAACCGGCTCCGAAGTGCCGGCATACTCGACGATCGCGGGCGGCGCGGCGCAGAGAGTTCCCACCGGCGCGCCGCTGCGAATTTTGCAGTAGTTCGCGTGGCCGGATGGTTTCGTGATTCGCGCACGAGGGCCTTTTCTAGGAAGACTGCACATGCAATTTAAGTGCCCGATTTGCCGCAAGCCTACCTCCTCCGAAAATAATGCCGACTTTCCGTTTTGCAGCGAGCGCTGCCGGCTGGTCGATCTGGGCAATTGGGCTTCCGAGCGGTACGTCGTTTCCGAACCCGTATTCGATGACGACGAAGCTCCCGAAGCCGATGTACCGTTGCCACCGCATCCCTTGGACGACACGGATTCGGAAACTTGATCCGCAAAGCCTAACTGGAAGTATGATTCCGCTTGATGGATGAAACTGCCGGCCTGCGTCCAAAAACGCGAAAGCCTCGAATCTCGTACCTATTGGCCACCGTCTTCGGCGTCGGATATTTGCGTCCCGCGCCAGGCACTTGGGGCTCGCTCGTCGGCGTGGCGATATCGGTCCTAATGTCCTACGTTATATCCGCTTCACCTGCGGCGTATCATGGCGGCCCCTCGATCGCATGGGTCGTCGTCATCGTTGTCTCTGCCGTGGGCGTCTTGGCCTCCAACCGCGTCGTGCGCCACTCCGGCATCAAGGATCCGCAGTTCGTCGTGATTGACGAAGTCTCCGGTCAGCTCATCGCACTCTCTTTGCCCTTCGTGGTGCTAAACTGGAAGAGTTGGTTGCTGGGTTTTTTGCTGTTTCGTCTTTTCGACATTTGGAAGCCATTCCCGGCGCGTCAAGCCGAATCCCTTCCGGGCGGCTGGGGCATTATGGCCGACGATTGGATTGCCGGGATTTATGCCGCGCTGGTTCTGGTTGTGGCGCAGAGGCTCGGTCTCTAAAGCGGCCTCCTCAATCACTATGGCTCAAGGACTCAATCAGAGCTTAGCCGGCAACGGCATCCCGCGCATCGATCGCATTAGCCCGGGCGCGGCCATTCCCGGCGGCGAAATCGCGATTTATGGCAGTGGTTTCGCGCCATCGAACCAGGCCCGCGCCCGAGTAACTTTTGGCGATATGGAGGCGAATGTCCTATTCCAGTCGGCGAACCGTTTGATCGCACGCGTTCCTGAGTCCGGCACTGCAGTCGTGCGAGTGCTCACCGGCACAGGAGAAAGCCAGGCCGCTCCGGTAGCGCTAGGACATCAGATCGCCGACAACCTGCACCCGGTCACCAGCCCGGTGGTCGATCACGAAGGCAATATCTATGTAACGTTCAGCGGGCAGCGTGGACGGCGGGTGCCCGTGCCGCTATACAAAATCACGGCAAACTTCACCGTCAAACCATTTGTGACGCAGCTCGTAAACCCCAGCGGCCTGGCGCTGGACCGCGAAGGCGTCTTGTACGTCTCCTGCCGGCATGACGGCACGATTCATCGCGTGACGCCCGACGGCCGCGCGGAACTCTGGATTGAGGGCATGGGCATCGCCACGGGGCTCGCTTTCGATCATGAAGGCAATCTCTACGTCGGTGATCGCAGCGGCACCATCTTCAAAATCAATTCGAACCGCCAGATTTTCGTCTTCGCCACGATTGAGCCCTCGATCGCCTTTTACCACTTGGCCTTTAATGCGTCCGGCGACCTTTACGTCAGCGGCCCAACCACCTCGAGCTTCGATCGCGTGTACCGGATCATGCCGGGCGGCGAACCGAAGCTTTTTTTCCGCGGCTTGGGACGGCCGCAAGGTCTCGCGTTTGATCGCACGGGGAATCTTTACGTGGTCGCTTCACTTGGTGGCCGCCGCGGTATTGTGCGTATTACGCCAGACGCTCAGGCAGAGCTAGTGTTGAGCGGCAATGATTTGGTGGGCCTGGCGCTGCTGCCCACGCAGCGCGCCTACCTGACCACCACGGGCGCACTTTTCAGCATGGATTGGGACGTCGAAGGTCTGCCCCTGCCGGTCTAGTTCTTATGCGGGGCGCGTGGTTTGCTTGCGTTCTCGCGCTTCTCTCGGATAATAATCGGACGGATGAAAGCTGAAATCATCGCGGTCGGTTCAGAACTGCTGACGCCCGATCGTATCGATACGAATTCCCTCTTTCTGACGGCGGAGCTGAACAAGCTCGGCATCGAAGTGATTCGCAAAACGGTGGTCGGCGATAAACGTGCGGATGTGCGCGAGGCCTTTGGCACGGCCCTGGCGCGCGCAGAGTTGGTAATTTCGAGCGGCGGCCTGGGCCCCACCGAAGACGACCTGACGCGCGAAGCCGTGGCGGAATTGCTCGGACGCAAGCTCGTCTCCAATATCGAAATCTTACGCGGCATTCAGGAGCGCTTCCGCCGGTTGGGCCGCCAGATGGCCGAAGTAAACGCACGGCAGGCCTCGGTGCCCGAAGGGGCGACGGTCCTCGAGAATTCGCGCGGCACCGCGCCCGGGCTCTGGCTTGAGGCGCACGACCGCGTGATCGTGCTTCTTCCCGGCCCCCCCAACGAATTGCAGGCGATGTTTGCGCGGCAGGTGGCCGAACGCCTGCTGCAACGCGCAGGAAATTTGAAGCAAGTCGTTCGCGAGCTGCGTGTGACGGGTATGACGGAGTCGGACGTCGAGCAGCGCATCAAGGCGATTTACGTCCCCTACGAAGATGTGCACACGACGATCTTGACCGCACCCGGGGAAATTCAGATTCATCTACGGACCTGGACCACGGACGTGCCTTCCGCGGAAAAGACGCTCGCCGCTATGGCGGAGCGTATCTCGATGGCGCTTGGGGATTTCATCTTCACCACCACGAGCGAGCCGCTCGAGGCGGTGGTTGCCGAAGCGTTGATTCGCCAGCAGGCGACGATTTCGGCCGCGGAGAGCTGTACCGGCGGCCTTTTTGCCGAGCGTCTCACCCGCATCGCGGGGAGCTCGAGCTATTTCCTCGGTGGCGTGGTGAGCTATAGCAATGAGTTGAAAACCGCGTGGGTGGACGTGCCTGCGGCAATGATTGCCGCGCACGGCGCGGTAAGCCCCGAGGTGGCGATCGCCATGGCCGACGGAATCCGCAGGCACACGGGAAGTACACTCGGCGTGGGGATTACGGGCATCGCCGGACCGGGTGGCGGCACGCCGGAAAAGCCGGCGGGGCTTGTGCACATCGCGGTGGCCGACGGCGTGCAGTCTCACGAACGCAGGCTGCATTTCCCCGGGGATCGCGATCGGGTGCGCTGGCAGGCTTCGCAAACCGCGCTGGACATGGTGCGCCGCTACTTTATCGCTGCCTCCCGCGCTCGCCAAAATACCAAGGGATAAGCCCAGTGCGATTATTTGTGGCTTTGGATTTGAACGAGCAAGTGCGGACAGCGATCGCGAATTTTTCCGAAGAGCTTCGCCGCGCGTGCCCGTCTGCAAAGTGGGTTCGCGTTGAGGGCATGCACGTCACACTGAAGTTTATCGGATGGATCGCCGATGAAAGACTCGTGGCGATTCAGCAAGGTCTCACCGAGGTTCGTTCTGCCGGCGCGGCCGAGTTGCATTTTCGCGGCGCAGGCTTCTTTCCCAATGAGAAACGTCCGGGCGTCTTATGGATCGGCGTTGCCGCAAGCCCAAACGTGGCAGAACTTGCCGCTGAGATCGAAGCTCGCCTCGAGCCATTGGGGATTGCGCGCGAAAAACGCGAATTTCGCCCGCACCTGACGCTCGCCCGTTTTGATGCGCCCCACGGAATAGATCCTCTTCTTAAGATTCTGCGCGATATTGGCGAAGTTGATTTTGGAACTGTGCGAACCACCGAATTTTACCTTTACCAAAGCGAATTGTTGCGAGGCGGAGCGAAGTACACGCGCGTAGCGAGCTTCCCATTCGTGCCGGAGCGCGTATCGTGACGCCCGAGGCGCTCAATCGCTGGTGGTGGCTGGCGCTGGCTGCGTATTTCATGGGCTCGGTGCCCTTTGGATATCTGATCGCGCGGCAAGCAGGCCTGCGCGACATTCGCACCAGAGGCAGCGGCAGCATTGGCGCGACGAATGTTGCGCGGGTGGTGGGGAAAGGCGCCGGCGCGGCCACGCTCTTGCTCGACGCAGCCAAAGGATTTCTTGCGGTCTGGCTCGCGGCGACAGTCACGGGCTGGGGCGCGGCGTGGATGATCGTTGCCGCGATAGGCGCCGTGCTCGGTCACGCATATCCGCTATGGCTGGGCGGGCGCGGCGGGCGTGGCGTGGCGACGGCGGCGGGGGCGCTGCTTTTATTGTGCTGGCCGGCTGTCTTGGCGGCGATCGCAATTTGGGGTGTGGTACTGGCGGCTTGGCGTTACGTATCGCTCGCTTCAGTTGTCGCCGCAGCGGCACTCCCGATTTTTACCTACATTCTCTACGCGCCCGGTCACGCGCCCTCGCGCGTAGTCTCCATCGGCACCACTCTGATATCGCTGCTGATCATCCTGCGCCATCGCGCAAACATCGAGCGCTTGGTGGCGGGCACGGAAGCTCGCTTCGGGGCCGAATGAAATCCGTCTGCTTGAAGTGCTCTTGACGTGAAATCGATTGCCATCATCGGAGGAGGAAGCTGGGGAACGGCTTTGGCGTTGACGCTTGCCCGCAGCCGCCGGCCGCATGCGATTTCACTCTGGGTGCACGATGCCGAACTCGCGCAACTGATGTGCAGCACGCGCGAAAATCGAATCTACTTGCCAGGGTACAAACTGCCCAACGAGGTGGAAGTTACACCGGTATTGCGAGACTCTTTGCGGAAGGCGAACACGGTCTTTGGCGTTGTCCCCGCAGTCCACGCTCGCGATGTCTATTCTGCGATGCAGCCGGCGATGCAGCCTGACGCGGTATTTGTCAGCACGACAAAAGGAATCGAGCAAGGCACCCTTCTGCGGATGACGGAGGTCGTTTCGGCCGTGCGCGGCCGTACCCGCACTGCGGAGCCGCTGCGCACCGCCGTCCTCTCCGGACCTTCCTTCGCTCGGGAAGTAGCCCGTGGTGACCCGACGGCGGTGGTGATTGCATCGAGCGATGCTGCGCTGGCCGCCGAGCTACAAGAGGAATTCTCGGGACCGACGTTCCGGCTCTATACGAATGACGATGTGATCGGCGTCGAGTTGGCCGGGGCCCTGAAGAATGTGATCGCTATCGCGGCAGGCGTTTGCGATGGGCTCGGTTTCGGCGGAAACACCGTCGCGGCTCTGCTCACTCGTGGCCTCGCGGAGATCACACGGCTCATTTGCCGGCTGGGCGGACGACGCGAAACTTTGGCTGGGCTCGCAGGCATCGGCGACCTGGTGCTCACCTGCAACGGCACGCTAAGCCGGAATCGCGCGGTTGGCGTCGAGTTGGGACGCGGACGCGCGCTGAACGAAATTCTGGCCACCACCCGAATGGTCGCCGAAGGCGTGAATACCTGCGCAGCCGCGCGAGAACTCGCTCGACGCTCGGACATCGAAATGCCGATCACGGCGCAGATGTATGCCGTTCTCTACGAGAGTAAGCCGCCCCGCGATGCGATCCGCGAATTGATGGAGCGGCGCCTGACAAACGAATAGCGCGCCGCAAGCCCTGTCCGTTCGTACAGGCGGTATCTCATCGGCTACCCCTGTGGACCCATCTGTCCGCGGCCGATGCCTACGCCCCTACAATAAGTAGGGCGCTCCACCCGTGCCACTACGTATCCTCAAATCGCTTCATTTGCACCGTCCCCGTATTCTTTGGATGGTGCTCGCTGCCCTGCTGCTGGTCAGCATCGTGCCGATTTCGCTCTATCACCGGCAGGTGCTGCGTCTCAGCCAGCAGAAGTTGGAATTCAACGAGAGTGTGCAGGAAACCGAGCTGACGCGCTCGATGGCCGAGCAAATCGACCTTTTCGAGTCCACGCTCAAACAACAACTGGTGAGCGAGCGGCAGATTCTGGCGCTGACTGGGTTGATTGACAACGTCAACGACCCCATCAACGAGCCCAAAGTGCGCCGGCTGCTGGAAAATTTCGTGATGGGCAATCCCAATATTCTGTACCTTACGGTGGTCGGCACCGACGCCAAGGGCAACGAGGCGGGCGGCTTTCGTGCGGAGCAGGATCCCTTTGTGAGCAACGCGCTGCAGCGGGCCTTTGCTTCTACGGTCCAGTTGCTCGAGTTCCGCAGCGATCCGCTGGCACTGGATCCCGGCAATCGTCCGGCTTTTGTGATGGCGATCCCGCTTGAATCGAACGGCCATTTCACAGGGATGTTGGCGGCGGTCGTGTCGCTCGATCGCATTTTGCAGCGGTTACAAGAGGCCAGCACGCACGACCGCGTGGTTTTTGTCGTCGATCATTCCGGGCACATCGTGGCCCATCCCGACACTAAGTCTAACGTGCCCGGCACGGATGTAACGTCGCTCTCGCCGGTCGTCGCCCAGATTCGAGAGTTGCCTCGTGATTTTCGCGACACGCAAACGGTCCGCTTCACGCTTCGCCAGGATGGACGCGAGGTGCCTATGATGGGCGCCTACAGCACACTGCCCGAATTGAACTGGGCCGTCATCGCGCAGCGCAGCATGGACATGGCCCGCGAAGACGCCGGCGTCACCGAACTGAACAAGCAAGCTCTCACCTTCGTGCTCGTCGTGAGTTTCGCGGCGCTTGTCTTCGGGTATCTATTCGCGGTGGGAATCAGCACTCCCATTCGTAGCCTTGCGCAATCCACGCGCGCCATCAGCCGCGGCGAATTCCACGAGCGTACCTCCGTCAGCGGCGCGGCCGAGATCAGCGAGTTGGCCGAAACGTTCAACAACATGGCCGATGACATCGAGCGCTACATCGAGCGCCTGAAGCAAGCCGCGGCGGAAAATCGCGAGCTCTTTCTCGGCTCCATCCGCATGCTCGCCGCCGCCATCGACGAAAAAGATCCCTACACGCGTGGCCACTCCGATCGCGTGGCGAAGTATTCGCTGATTATCGGCAAGGAACTCACCCTATCGGAACAGGAGCTTGACCGCCTGCGCATCGCCGCATTGCTCCACGACGTCGGCAAGATCGGCGTGGATGACCGCGTGCTGAAAAAGCCCGGCGCGCTCACTGCGGAAGAATTCCAGTTGATGAAGCAGCATCCTTCGAAGGGCGCCAACATCATGCGTCCCGTGGCGCAACTGAAGGAAATGCTGCCGGGAATCGAACTGCACCACGAATGCGTGGACGGCAAGGGCTATCCCTACGGCCTGAAAGCCGATCAAATCCCGCTGATGGCGCGCATCATCGCCGTCGCCGATACGCTCGACGCCATCACTACCAACCGGCCCTACCAATCTGGTATGGACCTTGAATTTGCATTGAAGCGTATCCGCGAACTTACCGGGACAAAATTCGATCCTACGGTAACCACGGCTCTCGAATCAGCCATTGCCAATGGCAAGATCCATTTGACTCCTGCGCTGGTCGAAGTTTAACCATCGGCGCGCCTCGCGCCTTCCTTCATTTCCCGACGCCTCCGGCTCGAAGCATACAAATTCTTCTAAAACGATCTGCTAGAATCATCCTTCCGGCGAATTTCCCGAGAACCCACGATGATCACGCTGTTCGGCAACGAAGAAAAGCCCAAGCCAGGGTTACTCGATCGGCTCAAGGAATCGGTGAGCAAGACGCGCTCGCAGCTCTCTGCGCGCGTCGAAGAACTTTTCACCGGTACGAAAAAGATCGATCCAGCATTGCTGGCCAAACTCGAGACGGCCTTGCTGGCCGCCGATATCGGCGTGCGCACCACACGAGATGTGCTCGATTGCGTGCGTGAAAAAATCGACCGGCAAGCCGTTAGTGACGGGGAACAGCTTAAGGCTGAAATTAAGCGGCAACTCGTCGCACAACTTTCCATGCCGCCCGCGCCGTCAAATGGCGCCACAGCAGGCAGTACGCAATCCGCGCCCCCCCAGGAAAACACCGGCGTGCGCCCCCGAGTGATTTTCATGGTCGGAGTCAATGGGGTCGGCAAGACGACCACGATGGGCAAGCTGGCGAATCGCCTCCGCGCCGATGGGCACAGTGTGATGCTTTGCGCGGCCGACACTTTCCGGGCTGCGGCGATCGAGCAACTTGAAGTCTGGGGACATCGCGCCGGTGTCGAGATCGTGAAGCAGAAGCCGGGTTCCGATCCTGCCGCGGTCGTTTACGACGCGCTGGCCGCGGCGAAGGCACGCGGCACGGAAGCTGTGATCGTGGACACCGCTGGCCGCTTGCACACGAAGTCCAACCTCATGGCGGAGCTCGAGAAAATGAAGCGCACGGCGGCAAAGGTCGTCCCCGGTGCCCCGCACGAAATCCTGCTGGTGATGGATGCGACCACGGGCCAGAACGGACTCGTGCAGGCCCGTGAATTCACTTCGGCCGTCGGTGTGACTGGCATCGTGCTTACCAAACTCGACGGCACGGCCAAAGGCGGCATCGTGGTTGCGATCACACGCGAACTGGGTTTGCCCGTGCGTTATGTAGGCGTGGGCGAAAAAATGGAAGACCTGCTTCCCTTCGATCCGCAGCAGTTCGTGAACTCCTTGTTCGACTGAGCTTTTCGCCATGCTATCGACCTAGCACAATCCAACGTGGCACGAAAACAATCCTCGGTCCGTGCAATGGACGACGCTCTCTGGATGCGCCGCGCCCTCGATCTCGCGCGCCGCGGAGCAGGGCTGGCGAGCCCGAATCCGGCGGTCGGCGCCGTGCTGATCCGCAGGGGCCGCGTGATTGGCGAAGGTTTTCATGCTTACGAAGCCCACAAACACGCCGAAATTCTCGCGCTTGCACAGGCCGGCAAGAAAGCGGTGGGTTCCACTCTCTATGTCAATCTGGAGCCGTGTTCCCACACCGGCCGCACCGGCCCCTGCGCGGAAGCCTTGATCGCCTCGGGGGTTCGTAGAGTTGTGGCCGCGATGCGTGACCCTAATCCGTCCGTGGCGGGCCGCGGATTTCGCAAACTGCGTGCCGCCGGAATCAAAGTAGAAATTGGCCTTCAGGGAGGCGAAGCTCGGCGCTTGAATGCAGCTTTTGCGCGCTGGATCACGGCGCGCTTGCCTTTTGTGACACTGAAGGCCGCCATGACGCTAGACGGCCAATTGGCGCTGCCGCGGGGAAAGTCCTCCAAATATCTTCCGTGGATCAGTTCGCGCGAATCGCGGGCCGAGGTTCATCGTATGAGGCACTCGTCGGACGCATTGCTTACCGGAATCGGCACAATCCTAAGCGACGATCCCCTCTTAACAGACCGCAGCGGGCTGCCTCGCCGTCGCCCGCTGCTTCGCGTGATCCTCGATTCGAAATTGCGTCTGCCTTTGCGATCGCGCATCGTTCGCGCCGCAAAGAATGATGTGCTCGTCTTCACCGCGATGCCTGCGAATCATCCTCGGGCAAAGCTTCTGAGAAATGCCGGCATAGAAATGGTGCACCTCGCTTCGAAGAAAGAACCCCGGCAGCCGAACTTGCGCGACGTTCTGAAGGAATTGGGCCGTCGCGAAATCATAAGCGTCCTGCTGGAGGCGGGTACGCGGCTGAATAGCGCCGCCCTGGGGTCTGACCTTGTGGACCGTATCGTGATCTTTCAAGCGCCCGCCGTTTCCGGAAGAACGGACTCGCCTCTCGCTGATCCCCAAGCTATGCGCAACAAAAAGCTCTGGAACGTGAATGTACGGCGCTTCGGGCCGGATATTTGCATCGAAGCCGATCTACGCAAGTCTTCGCAAAGGCACTCGCCCGCGAAGACGCCACGCTAGCGGCAACCGTAGTAAAATCAGCCCATGTTCACCGGCATCATCGAACATCACGGAACCATCGTTTCCCTGGAGAGCAATCCCGGTGGAGGGCGCATCCGGGTGCGGGCCGAGGATCTCGTTTCAACTCTCTCCGTCTCCGCGAGCATCGCGGTCAACGGTTGCTGTCTCACCGTCGTCGAGCATAGTGCCACCGAATTCTCGGCGGACCTTTCGCCCGAAACCTTACGGCGCACAACTTTTGGCCAGATGAGCGTGGGCTCCCGCGTGAACCTCGAAAGACCGCTGACAGCAGGCAAGGAAATTGGCGGCCATTTCGTGCAGGGGCATGTGGATGGCGTCGGCCGAATCGTTCGCTTGGAGCGGGAGAATGCGTCCCGCAGTATTCGTGGCGCGCAAACGGAATGCAAAACGCCCGTCGAAGATGCAAATTGGTGGCTCGAAATCGAAGTCCCCGATGAGCTTTTGGGCTACGTCGCCGAAAAGGGCTCGATCGCCATCGATGGCATCAGCCTGACCATTGCCTCTCTTCGCGGCAATATCGCGGGCTTCGCCATCATTCCCTATACCTACACGCATACCAATCTTTCGGGTTTACGCGCCGGCGATCCAGTAAATCTGGAAGCCGATATACTCGCGAAATATGTCGAGCGGCTGCTGGAAGCGCGCCGAACTTCCGCGGTTTCGCGGCTCAACCTGCAGCAACTTATCGAAGAAGGCTTTTGAATCGAGAGCCGTCAGGAACGCTGCGGCGACGGCGCAACCCGCGCGGCCTTCTGGCGCGAGCCGCGATAGTAAAGAATTAGCCCGAGCAATACCGAGAGCAGCGTCCCCGCTACCAGTTTGACTTCAAAAAGGAATTTGTTCGTGCTCTCTCCCGGCGGAATCAGCGAGAGCACGATGCCCGCCGCCACGACCGCAAAGCCCAGGCCGCCGGCGAGCCACACTCCTGGCAACCCTCCGGGAATCAGCACGGCATGCGGATTCGTTGCACGGTCCTCGCGATAGGCGAGCTTGATCGCCGCGGCGTACATATAAACGAACGGAATGAAATAAAGAATCGTCGCCGCATCGACGAGTATTTGGTAAGCGCTATTCGCCGTTTCGTTGATTTGGATCACCAGCAAGACGATTGCGGAGATCACGGCCTGCACCAAGATGGAAATGTAGGGAGTTTTCCAGCGAGGGTGAATTTTGCCAAATGCCGCCGGCAGATAACGGTCGATGCCCACCACAAATGGCACCCGGGCGATCCCCGCGACCGTCGACCCCACACCTCCGGCGTTGCCGATGGTGACGAGCGCTGCGGCCAAAATCCCCACGATCGCTACCCGCAGCACCGTAGACCCGAGCGAGAGCGCCTGAAAAACGCCGCTTTTCGGATCGACCGGTCCCGCCGGCAGAATCGCCAGCACCGCGAACGTCCCAGCAATATAGATCGCCGCGATTGCCACGCCCGATCCGAGAATGGCGCGCGGCATGGTGCGCCGGGGATCCCTGATTTCGTCGCTCATCGCCGAAACCAACTCCAGCCCGGTGAAGGCAAACGCTAACTGCGGCCAGAAATTTACGGTGCCCCAATCCCAATGCGGCATCATCGCCGCAATGGTGAAGTGCGTCGCGGATCCGTGCACGCGCCACAACACCAAAGCAACGCCGACGAGGATTATGAGGGGAAGACTTGTACCTAGTCCGCCAGCGTTCTGAAGCCACTTGCCGATGTTGAGCCCGATGATGTTGAGGAATACCGCCACAAACAGCAGCGCAAAGGATACCCACAGCAGAAACGCTCGATTTTCCGCCAGGTGCGCCGTCCCTCCCCCGCCGATGTAAGCAGCCATCGCGGCGCTGGCCAGCAGCAGTCCGGGAAAATAAAAGATCGAATAGATCCAATACGTCCAGCCGGCCACGAAGCCGTGAAAGTCTCCAAACGCCTCTTTGGACCAAACGTAAAGCCCGCCTTCTTCTGGAAATCGCGTGGAGAGTTCCACAATCACGAGCGCGGTCGGCACAAAAAAGAATACCGCCGCAATGATCCACAAGCTGATCGAGGATTGCCCATTATGAGCAGCGGAGGCGATCCAGCGCGGGCCCAACACTGTGGCGATATTGAATAGCAGAACGTCCCAGAAGCCCATCACCCGCCGAAGTTGATTTTTCGGATCGGCAGGCGCGGGCTGGCTCACAAAGTTACGTCCAGTGCCGGAATGAGCGCGTCTTGTTCGAGGAAATTGTGAAGGAATGGATCGGTCGAAGCTTCGAAATCCTTCCACGGACCGAAGAAGCTGATCTTGCCGTTCTGCAAAAACACCACACTGTCTGCCAGCTTTCGGGCCAGGTGCGTGTCATGCGTCACCACAATCGAGGTTTTTCTGAATTTTTGCTTCAGCTTCAGGATCAAGTCGCCCATGTGTGCCGCCATCAGCGGATCGACCATCGTGGTCGGCTCGTCGTAAAGAATCGCCTCCGGGTCCTGTGCCAAAGCCCGGGCGATAGCGACGGCGCGCTTTGTGCCCGTGCTCAGGTCCGAAGGCAGGCGGTCGAGTGAATCCTCGACCTCCAACATCTGCGCCAACTCGGTCACGCGTGCGTCGATCTGTTCCTGCGGGAGATCGGTCTCCGTCAGCGGAAATGCAATGTTTTCTCCCACTGTGAGCGAGTCAAAGAGTGCGCCCGATTGAAATACCATCGTCACGCGCCGCCGGATGGCCGCAAGCTGATATTCCTGCCAGCCGGTAATGTCCTGCCCGGCTACGATCACGCGTCCAGAATCCGGCTCCAAAAACCCCATAATGTGCTTCAGCGTGACCGACTTGCCGGCCCCGCTGCGGCCCATGATCACTGCGGTTTGGCCGCGCTCCACGTGAAAGCTTACGTTATCGAGCACCACATGGCCATCGAATGCCTTCGAGACGCCGAGAAACTCAATGTAGTGCTCGGGTGCAGCGGCAGGGTTAGCCGGTTCTCCGAGTCGTTCACTCGGCGACGCATTGATCTTTTCCGTGGACTCGTTCTCGCTCATGGAAGGGTCCATTCTTGACGACGCCGCGTTTGGATGCAAATTGTTTTGTCGCGGGCGAGAGCAAAGCGCGCAAATCGGATTCTCCCTCAAAGAGGCGCGGGTGAAGACGTCAAATGCCACCTGCGAAATACATTGTATGCTATTAATTATAAACGACTTAGGTGTATTGTTAGACTAAGATCTTTTGTGAATTTTCGGTTAAAGGGCTTGACACATTACCGCAGCCCGAATATATTAGCACTCGCACGCGAGGAGTGCTAACCCACCGTTCGCGTGCGACCACTCGGTTTATCAAAAACGTTCAGCCACTAGTTACGGAGGGCTACACACGATGGCAGTCTCAATCACTCCCCTGCACGATCGCGTGCTGGTGAAGCGTATCGAAGAGAAAGAAAGCATCCGGGGCGGCATCATCATCCCGGACACCGCGAAAGAAAAGCCCCAGGAAGGCGAAGTCGTGGCCGTGGGCGCGGGCAAAATGGAAAAGGGCGCGCGGGTTCCGCTCGACGTCAAGGCGGGTGACCGCATCCTTTTTGGCAAGTACAGCGGCTCCGAAATCAAAGTCGAAGACGAAGAATATCTCATCCTTCGCGAGGACGAAATCCTGGCGAAGTTCGGCGGCGCAGCAAAATCAGCCAGCGGCGGCAAGAAGTAACTACCGCATTCCAGCATTTCGTTTGACCATTTTCGAGGAGGAAGACTTTTCATGGCGAAGCAAATCGTTACAGGCGAAAACTCCCGGCAGGCAATCCTCCGCGGGGTGAACGCGCTGGCGGACGCCGTCAAGATCACGCTCGGCCCCAAGGGCCGCAATGCGGTGATTGAGAAGAAATTTGGCGCGCCGGTGATTACCAAGGACGGAGTAACCGTAGCAAAGGAAATCGAGCTGAAGGATCCGCTCGAAAACATGGGCGCGCAGATGGTGCGTGAGGTTGCTTCCAAGACCTCCGATGTAGCCGGCGACGGCACCACCACCGCTACCGTGCTCGCTCAAGCGATCTTCCGCGAAGGCGTGAAGACCGTGGCGGCCGGGGCAAGCCCGATGGCGCTGAAGCGCGGCATCGAGAAGGCCGTGGAAAAGGCCGTCGAGAAGCTCAAGGAACTCCACCGCGACGTAAAGGGCGACATGATCGCCCAGGTCGGCACCATTTCCGCCAACAATGACAAGCAAATCGGCAGCATCATCGCCGAGGCGATGAAGAAGGTAGGCAAGGACGGCGTGATCACCGTGGAAGAATCGCGCACCATGGAAACCACGCTCGAAGTCGTGGAAGGAATGCAGTTTGACCGCGGCTATCTCTCGCCCTACTTCGTCACCGACCCCGAGCGCATGACCTGCAATATTGAAGACCCCTACATCCTGATCCACGAGAAGAAGATCAGCTCGATGAAGGATCTGCTTCCGCTGCTCGAGCAAGTGGCTCGGGCGGGTAAGCCTCTGATGATCATCGCCGAGGATATCGAGGGCGAAGCGCTCGCGACCCTGGTGGTGAACAAGCTGCGCGGCACGCTGCAGTGCGCGGCCGTGAAGGCTCCGGGCTTCGGGGATCGCCGCAAGGCCATGCTCGAAGACATCGCGACCCTTACCGGCGGCAAGGCCATTACGGAAGATCTCGGCATCAAGCTCGAGAACGTGAAGATGGAAGACCTTGGACGCGCCAAGAAGGTCACCATCGATAAGGACAACACCACCATCGTCGAGGGCAACGGTAAGGCCGCTCACATCGAGGGCCGCGTAAAGCAAATCCGCGCCCAAGTCGAGGAAACCACGTCCGATTACGATCGCGAAAAGCTGCAGGAGCGGCTCGCAAAGCTCGTAGGCGGCGTGGCAGTCATCAAGGTCGGGGCGGCAACGGAAACCGAGCTGAAGGAAAAGAAGGCCCGCGTGGAAG
The DNA here is from genome assembly GCA_963703805.1 of uncultured Acidobacteriota bacterium. GTDB lineage: Bacteria > Acidobacteriota > Terriglobia > Acidiferrales > UBA7541 > DASTCZ01. Next base: position 753,051 of record CAVPFO010000005.1, read on the forward strand.
ATGCCATGCACGCAACCCGCGCGGCGGTCGAGGAAGGTATCGTCCCCGGCGGCGGTGTGGCGCTGCTGCGCTGCATCCCGGCTCTGGAATCGCTCAAGCTCGAAGGCGACGAGGCCATTGGCGTGAACATCGTCAAGCGCGCGCTCGAAGAGCCCATGCGCCAGATCGCGCATAACGCCGGCATGGAAGGCGCCGTCGTTCTCGGAAAGATCCGCGAATCCAAGGACAGCAACTTCGGCTACAACGCGGATACAGACGAGTACGCGGACCTGGTCAAGGTCGGCGTGATCGATCCGGCCAAGGTTACCCGTTTGGCGCTGCAGAATGCGGCTTCCGTCGCCGCGCTGATGCTCACCACCGAAGCTTTGGTGGCGGATATCCGCGAGGACGAAAAGAAGGCCGCGGCTCCTGCCGGCGGTGGCCCCGGCGGCATGGGTGGGATGTACTAAACCCGGTCCGAAGGCGCATAACCGTATCGCAAAGGGGCGTCCAGACAGGACGCCCCTTTTTGTTTTGCAGTATCATAAAGTTTCCAGGAAAGCTCACTCAGGTGATCTGTACGAGGGGTGCTCCAGATGGCCGGAAATGAAAATCGAGATGGCTTCCAATTCGCCTCCATCGAAGAGGCGGCGGAAGAATTCCGCCAAGGCCGCCCGATCGTATTGGTTGACGACGAAGACCGCGAGAACGAAGGCGATCTGGCCATGGCGGCCGAGAAAATCACCCCCAGCGCCATCAATTTCATGGCTACGCACGGCCGCGGGCTGATCTGCCTTTCGCTCACCGAAGACCGCTGCGAGGAACTTGCCTTGCCACTTATGTCTTCGGTGAACACCTCGGCGCATGGAACTGCCTTTTGCGAAGCGATTGACGCACGGCGAGGCACCACCACCGGCATCAGCGCGAGCGACCGCGCCACCACCATTCTTGCAGCGATTGATCCCATCACGCGCCCATCCGACCTGGCACGCCCAGGCCATGTGTTTCCGCTTCGCGCCCGCCGCGGAGGCGTGCTCGTGCGCGCTGGACAAACCGAAGCATCGGTGGACCTGGCGCGCATCGCGGGGATGACCTCCGCAGCGGTGATCTGCGAAATCATGAACGACGACGGAACCATGTCGCGCGTGCCGCAGCTCATCGAGTTCTGCCACAAACACGGCCTGAAGATGATCACGGTCGCTGAACTGATCGGCTACCGCATGCAGCACGAGCGGTACGTCCGCCGCGTGGCGGAAACACCACTTGATACGGAATACGGACCCTTTCGCATGATTGTTTACTCGAGCGAGGTAGACCGCGAACAGCACATCGCGCTCGTTCGGGGCGATTTGGCCGACATGCCCTCGGCAGGAGGTCCGCCGCTCGTTCGCGTGCACTCCCACTGCCTGACGGGAGACGTATTTGCCTCTACGAGCTGCGACTGTCATGACATCGTAGCGAAATCCCTGCAGGCCATTGCTGCTGAGGATCGGGGCGTTTTTGTCTACCTACATCATACTGGCCGCGGCTTTGGCATCGAAAAAGGTTCTCCCGCCGCCGCGTCCCTGCCTCGCGTTGTCTATCACACCCGCGGACAGATCGATGGCGATCTCGCACGCCAGCGGCTCGTGCAGCACGAGAGCGGCATCGGCGCCCAAATCCTGCGTGACCTGGGGCTCACCGACATCCGCATCCTCACCAACCATCCGCGTAAAGTAGTGGCTCTGGCCGGGTACGGCATCACCATCGCCGATCGCGTGCCATTGGCCACCGTCGCAGAAAAATCCACGCATCAGCAACTCTAACGAAGGATCTTTAAAGTGCTGGGGACTCCGCCCCAGGACGAATGCGGGGCAGGCTTTTGGGGCGCTGCTTGTGGCGTGCCTTTCACGAATACATAAGGCTTGATTTTCGCCAGCCTCTTTTGGCTGATACCGCGTACAGCCACAAGGTCTTCCACGCGCCGGAAGGGCCCGCTCTTCTTGCGGTATTCAATAATTCTGTCCGCGATCACGGGACCGACGCCGGGAAGCTGTTGCAATTCGTCGGAAGTCGCGGCATTTAAATCGATCGGCTTGGAGGGAGGAACTTTGGGTTTGTTGCCGGCGCTGACCACGGCTCCAAGAAGCAAAAACAAAGCACCCGCGCAGGCAGCACGATAACGCCAAAGTGACAGTGACATACTATTACTATATAATTATATAATGTTAATTACAAGAAGATTTGCGAAGACTTTCAGTCCAGACCTCCGGCACTGCGGCGTTCGATCAGAGCCGATTGCCAAGGGGGTCGTACACTTCCACGTCGCCAAACAGCCCCGCCTGCTCGGCAACCGCTGCACGATCGCCCACCACCACAATCTGCGCGTTGGCCGAATCAAAATATCGCCGAGCCGCCGTTAGCACATCTTCGGCCTTTAGCGCGCGAACGCGTTCGCGATACGTTTCTAGATAGTCTTCGGGTAATTCTTCGAGATACGCCGTGGCTAATTGGGCAGCAATTCCCTCTTGCGTTCCCAGTCCCAGGGAAAACAATCCGCTCATGTAACTCAGCGCATTTTCCAGCTCCTCCGGCTCGACCGCCAAGGCGCGCAAACGATCCAGTTCGTAGAATATTTCCGTCAGCGTTGCCGCCACCACTTCATTCCGCACGGCTGCGTGCACGTGGAAGAATCCGTGTTCGCGCAGGCCCACCACGCTCGAGCGCGGGCTGTACGTATAACCACGTTTCTCGCGGATGTTCATTACCAGGCGGGAGTGAAACGCTCCGCCATAGATGTTGTTGGCGAGCCCAAGGCGCAACCAATCCGGGTTCTTTCGCGTGATCGCCAGATTGCCGAGCAGCAAGTCGGTTTGCACGGCGCCGGGAAGGTGCACGAGAAATACGCGGCGTCCATGCTGCTGCGGCAGCGCCGGCCGGGCTGCACGCGCGGGAGCCGCACCCGTCCAACTGCCCAAGGCCTTCTCGATCTGCTCGAGCATGGCCTCCGGAGCAAAATCCCCCACCGCGATCAGCAGAGCGTCCGCCGGCTGGTGATGCGCCCCGTAAAATTTCAACAGAGACTCGCGCGTGTATCCCTCGACCTGTTCCTTCGTTGGCGCAAAATTGGCATATGGATGCGAACCAAACAGAACCTTGCGGATGCGTTCCGCGGAAAGAAAATCCGGTGTCGTCTGCGCGATGTTCAGTTCTTCCAACTTTTGGTGCCGTTCGCGCTCGAACTCTTCGTTGGGAAAACTCGCCTCGCGCGCGATTTCCGCCACCAAACCCAGCAGTGGCCCGGCAAATTCCGTGAGGCCCGAGAACGCGATCGCCGTAGTGTCGGCTCCGGCATTCGTCGAAAGATCGGCGCCCCATTTGCGCAGGTCATCTTCAATCTGGTTCGTGCCTCGGCGGGACGTGCCGGTGCGCGCGACCGTCGCCGTCATTTCCGCCAGTCCCGGGACGCCGTCGGAATTGCCGCTGCGGAAAAATAATTCGGCGGTAAATTTCGGCACTGAATGCGATTCCACCAATACTACTTCCAGCCCATTCGCTAGGCGCCGCCGCAGCCGGCGCGGCCAGACTACCGGTCGCTCCGCGCCCAATGCAGGCACATCCGTTCGAAAAGGCGTTTGCGAAACCGTCGGCGGCATTACGCAACCTCCTGGATTGTTGGCTGCGATGACGGCGCCGCCGGCAAGCGAAACACAATGGCGCGTTGCTCCGGGACAAGATAGCGCTTTGCCACATCCTGCAACTCCGCGGAAGTCACCTTAAGAAATCCGTCCAAAATCGTGTTGACCAAATTTGGATCGCCATCAAACAGCGTGAAGCACGCGAGATAATGCATCAGCCCAAAACGTGGGAACGCTGCTCCATGCCCGCCTTCGAGGGCCGAATAGTAATCCGAGCGGAATTTCACTTTGATTTCTTCCAACTCCGCCGCGCCGATCCCCTTCTGGCGGATTTCTTCAATCACCGCATCGTAAGCCGCCAGCATCTTTTCATTCGACACGGCAGACGTGTAAATAATCCGCGTAACGATCTGAAACGGGCCGTTCAGTTCGATGAAATCTCCTGTACCACCGCCCGCCTCAATGGCGAGTTGCTGCTCGATCACCAACCGCCTGTAAACCCGGCCAGCTCGACCGCCGTGCAACACTTGATCGAGTAATGCCGCCGCATACCAGTCGGGCGTTCTGCGCGCCGGGGCGCGGTATCCAATCGCCACGGCGGGCAGCGTACCAAATTTCTCTTCCACGGTACCGCGGCGCTCTTCTCTTTGTTCCGGCTCGCTCGCGTCCGCCTTCGGAGCCGGCTCTCCTGCGGGAATCTGAGCAAAGTATTTCTCGGCCAGCGCCATAGCTTCGGCGGGCACAACGTCGCCCAGAATCACCAGTACCGCATTTGAGGGCGCATAGTAGGTCTTGAAAAAGGTGCGCACGTCGCCCAGCGTTGCGGCGTCCAGATCCGCGAAATCTCCGTAGAAATTGTGCGCATTCGCCCAATTTCGAAACGCGATGGGCGGCAAATCGAGCCATGGAAACCCTCCATAGGGCTGATTGAGCACGTTCACGCGGACTTCTTCTTTCACTACGTCCCGTTGGTTGCGCAGATTTTCGTCGTCCACCTTGAGCGCGCGCATGCGGTCCGCCTCGAGCCAGAGCACACGTTCGAGCGCATTCGACGGCACCGTTTCGAAATAATTCGTCACATCGTAGTTGGTCGTGCCGTTCAGTAGGCCGCCCGAGGCGTTGATGATCTGGATGTGCACCATCTTCCCCGCGTTTTCCGAGCCCTGAAACATCATGTGTTCGAAAAGGTGCGCAAAACCACTGCGTCCTTGCGGTTCCAGCCGGAAACCGATGTTGTAATACACGCCCACGGTCACGAGCGGCGCGGTCCGGTCCGGAGAGACCACCACTCGCAAACCATTTCCCAACGTAGCGCTTTGGATCGGAATCTGCAGACCTGGCAAAAGTGCCTCCCAAAGAATTTATCCAGACAAGATCTGAAACCGAATTTCCAACAACACCTACTACCGCTTCCTGGGCTAGCTGCGCTGACGCCCACCGCGCTCGACGCTTCCTGAATTCCATTCCGGGCGGCCGACTGCGATTCGCTTCGCTAGCCGCTGCACCGCCACATAGGCATTCGCATATTCGGCCGGGTATTTGCGCAGCGCCCGTACTTCTTGTGAGGTAGTGTGGAGCGCGCTGTCGTCGAGCACTCCGTCCCAGACTTCTCTGGCCCCATAGCGCTGCCGAATCTGAAGCATCCGCTGCACCAATTCCAAGAGCGACTTCGTTGTTTGCCGGCGGGAAAGCCCAAGATCGGTCAGAATATTCGCGGCCGACTCCACCAGTGCCAGCACGTGCGTTCTTGCCAAAGTCGCAGCAGCCAAATAGGCAGCGCGCTCGCCGGCCTCTAATTGTAAAACAAAACCCCCTAAATCTCGCGCCATGCGCGCCGCGACGCGCGTAGCCACGGCATCACCCTCGACGGCAAAAGGCACGCCATGAAACTGGGGTTTCGCATTTCTGCTCAAGATACCCAGCGGGTATACCGAACCTGTCGCCGCACCCAATGCTTCTAGGCGGTCCAGCGCGTGACGGTCAAAGGCTCCGCTGGCGTGCAGCACGACTTTGCCCGACCACTCTTCTCCGCCCATATCCGCGAGCCGGCGCGTGACGTCTGGAATGGCCACGTCCGTAGTGCAAATCAAGGTGGTTCCGGCCTCCAGCACAAGCCGCGTCAGGATTCCATAGGCGCGGCCGCCGCCGATCGCAGCCACGCTTTGGCGCGCTGTGCGCAGCGAAGGCGTTGCCACGGTTGTAATCTGCCATCCCGCCTCGCGCAATCCTTTCGCAAGCGCTGTTCCAGCCCGGCCGGTTCCCACCACCGCTAGTGTCATCTTCACGTGGTCATCCGCACCCAGCGGGGCCAAATGTTAGAATGATGTTTTCCATGCAAGCGGCGAGGATGGAATCACGTGAACTTGGTAGTAAAAATGCTGCTCAGCATATCCGCCATTCTTTGGATTGTCCAATCCCTGCGCGCCGGGTTGGGCGTGCTGAGTCTTCCCCGCTTGGGAAACTCTCCGCCGCTCGCCGATGCGGATTGTCCGCGCGTCTCGATCGTGTTTGCCGCCCGCAATGAAGCGGAAAAACTCCCGGCCGCGTTGCGCTCGATGCTCGCGCTGGATTATCCAAGCTACGATGTAATCGCCGTCGATGATCGCTCGGACGATGATACCGGCGCGATCCTTGACGCCGCCGCGCGACTTCACTCGCGCCTCAAAGTGATCCACGTCGCAAACTTGCCACCGGAATGGCTCGGCAAGCCACACGCACTCCAGCTTGGCTGCGAACAGGCAACCGGCTCATGGATCGTGCTCACCGACGCGGACGTACATTTCGCGCCAGACGTACTGCGTCTGGCGACTTCGCTCGACCACACGCAGAAACTCGATCACCTCTCGCTGCTCGCCAGAACCGAGATGGTCGGCTTCTGGGAGCATGTTGTGCTGACCTATTTCGCCCTCGGCTTCTGGCTCGGCGTCGAGCCCTGGCAAGCCATCAATCCTCGCTCCGCGCGATACATGGGAGTCGGCGCTTTTCAAATGATCCGCCGCGAAGTCTATGACGCGGTTGGCCAGCATCGCCGGCTCGCGATGGAAGTGATTGAGGACATGAAACTCGGCAAATTGGTCAAGCAGGGCGGCTATCGCTCACAGGTCGCGCTCGTCAACGGCGAGGTCAGCGTGCGCTGGCATGCGGGCTTGGGGAATCTGGTGCGCGGTACCACCAAGAATTTCTTCGCCGCCAGCAGCTTCAATCTCGGCTTCGTAGCATTACAGGTCTTCGGACTGTTGCTAATGAGCGTGCTGCCCTGGATCGCATTGCCATGGACCCACGGCACCACGCGCCTTTTGGCCGCAATCCCCGCTGCGATTTCGGTGATCGCACAATTCGCGGTGGCGAGAGAGGTCCGCGCTTCTCCACTTTACGCACTAACGCATCCGATCGGAGCGCTCATCTTCACGTGGATGCTGCTGCGCTCGACCATCGTCACGTTGCGCCAGGGCGGCATCATCTGGCGGGACACTTTTTACCCCCTCGCCGAACTGCGCCGAGGCTCGGTCTAGGCCTTCGGCCCTTGTAGGCCGCCCCGTTTCGTAGGGGCGGGGCCTTTGGCAGCCCACCGTCATCGTGCCACCAAAATACTACCGCTGCCTGCGTTGGCTCTCCTAACTAGGCACTCTGCGGGCTGTTTCCTGCTGCCGCCGCCGTCCCGGACTCGGACGCTCCGGCTGAGGCTTCGGCTCCCTCGGGCGGCGCGAACAACTCGCCCAAATCGCGCTGCTTCAGAGCCCGCACTTTATCTCGCAATGCTGCCGCGCGCTCGAATTCGAATTTCTTGGCGGCTTCGCGCATCTGCGCTTCCATCTGCGCGATGGCGTCGTGCAGTTGCGCTTCGCTCGCAATGTTTTCGAGCGCATAGTCCTGGACCGGGATGGTCATATAATCGGCTTCGACGATCAACGCGAGTTGCATATCCACGGACTTCAGCACGCTTTGCGGCGTGATGTGATTTTCCACGTTGTATGCCGTCTGCTTGGCTCGCCTGCGCGCCGTCTCTTCCATGGCTTTGGCCATCGATCCGGTCATGCGGTCCGCATATAAGATCGAGCGCCCGTTGATGTGCCGCGCGCAACGCCCCATCGTCTGGATGAGTGACGTCGCGCTCCGCAAATAGCCTTCCTTATCGGCATCGAGGATCGCCACCAACGAAACCTCGGGCAAATCGAGCCCCTCGCGCAGCAAGTTGATCCCGATCAGCACGTCAAACTCGCCGCGCCGCAAATCGCGCAGGATGCGCACGCGCTCGAGCGTTTCGATCTCGCTGTGCAGATAGCGGCAGCGTACGCCTACTTCCGCAAAATATTCGGCTAGATCCTCGGCCATGCGTTTCGTCAGCGTCGTCACCAGCACGCGTTCGTCTTTCGCGGCTCTCTGGCGAATCTCTTCCAACAAATCATCCACTTGCCCTTTTACCGGACGTACTTCCACTTCGGGATCGATCAGCCCCGTCGGACGGATCACCTGCTCGGCGATGATTCCCGCGGACCGCGTCAACTCGTAGGGGCCTGGCGTGGCCGAAACATAGATCGTCTGTCCCATGCGATGTTCGAACTCTTCAAACGTCAGCGGACGGTTATCGAGCGCTGAAGGCAGCCGGAAGCCGTAATCCACCAGCGTTTGCTTGCGCGAACGGTCGCCGTGATACATCCCGTGCACCTGCGGAATCGTCTGGTGCGATTCATCGATGAAAAGCAGGTAATCCTGCGGCAAATAATCCAGCAGCGTCGGCGGCGCTTCGCCGGGCAGCCGCCCGGCCATGTGCCGAGAATAATTTTCAATACCATGGCAATAGCCGATGGTGCGCATCATTTCCACGTCAAACATCACGCGCTGCCATAGCCGCTGCGCCTCCACGTATTTGCCTTGCTTTTCGAGCTGTGGGCGCCACCATTCGAGCTCCGCCAGGATTCCCTCGATGGCGCGATCGCGCTGCTCCTTCGGCAGTACGTAGTGTGACTTCGGATAGATGGGCAGCCGCATGATGGGCTCGCTTGGATCGCGAAGCTCGCCCGTGAGCGGATCGATGCGCCGGATCGAGTCAATCTGATCGCCCCACATCTCAATGCGATAGGCGTAGTCCTCGTAAGGCGGATAGATCTCGATCATGTCACCGCGAACTCGGAACGTGCCGCGCCGCAAATCTTCCGAGCGCTCGTACTGAATGTCCACGAACCTTCGCAGCAGCGCTTCGCGCGCCGTGCTCTGCCCGCGCTCGACCATTACCAGCGCGCCGTAATAGGCCTCTGGCGAGCCCAACCCATAAATGCAGGAGACCGACGCCACGATGATGACGTCGCGCCGCTCGAAAAGCGAACGCGTAGCGCTCATGCGCAGTTTGTCGAGCTCATCATTAATCGTCGATTCCTTCTCAATGTAGGTATCCGACGACGGCATGTACGCTTCCGGCTGGTAGTAATCGTAGTAGCTGACAAAATACTCGACCGCGTTACCCGGGAAGAAGCTCTTGAATTCGTGATAGAGCTGCGCCGCCAGCGTCTTATTGTGCGCGAGCACAAGCGCGGGCCGCGCGATCGCCTCGATTACCTTGGCCACCGTGAAGGTCTTGCCCGAGCCGGTGACGCCCAGCAAAACCTGGTGCTTATCGCCCGCATTCGAACCGTGCACGAGCTGGCGAATTGCAGACGGCTGATCGCCGCGCGGCTCATACGTGCTGGAAAGCTTAAATGCCATCAGGAGGTCCTCAGATTGCCTCAGAGAGAGGAAAACAAATCATCATTATACCGCGACCCGGTACTTCTGGCCCGGGCTACTTCGCACTCGGCGAGACCTGCTCAAGCTGCATGTGGCTCTGTACCGACCCCTGGTAGTGAATGGTGCGTCCGCCATCTTCAGACTTCACCGTAAAGTCCATATGTTCCGCAGAGGATTGCGTCACGCTCACTAACCCTCCGGTGCGCAACGAAATGGAGCTTAGACTGCTTCCAGTACCCGTCCAGGTGCCGGAAGTCCGGAGGTTTTGCTTCTTGTAGACCTCCGGTGTGGCGTCATGCTCCGGACCGCGAGAGCCACCCAAGTCGAGCTTGGTCAACAACACCGCACAGGTCTCGGACGTGGTCGAGGCCGCTGCCACACCCGTCAACGGTTTGCAAGGTTCGTTGCGCGCATACTCCGAATGGCTTCGCCAAATTAATCCCGCCAAGGGACTCGCCGGCACGGGCTGCTCGGAAGACCATGTCTGCCCGACCACGATTCCGTCGCGCGGCGCACCGGCTCCCGCTGCCAGTTGCCCGACCCACGCATGCATCGCAGCCGTCGAACTGTCGCCGGCGGATTCCTGGAATCCGCTCATGTGCAGCACGTTCCCCGAGCCATCCAGCATAAATTCGAAGGATTGCCCTTCAAGATTGCGATATTGCGCCTCGACCCGCTCCGTTTCCGGGTCGTATGTATCCGCGGTGCTGGTCGCGGAGGATTTCTCGTACGTTGTCCGGATCCGCACCGAGCTATCGCCCATGCCGGAGGAATCTTGTGCGGCCGCGAGCACTTCCATACGCACGGTCGCACTCCAATTGACCGTGAGTTTCGAGGGTCCCTGCGGATCGTTCACGATTCCGCTGTGGTGAGATACGGTTGTGGTCGAGCTCTCCAGCCGATAGCGAATCACCTGTCCCGTTTCGAATCGTGGCCCCAAATGCAATTTTTTCGATACATCCGGCGCAACCGCAGCGGCCCAGCCGCCCAAAACAGCAGTCCAAGCAAGGATCGTCAAACACGCCGCCGGGATGCCCATCTTGGAGATTGATCTCATCGCAGGCCGTCAACTTGGATGCGGATTCTAGCTTAAGTGCAACCCCAGGGTGGGGGAAGATTGGGCCGGGGCGCGGCGAATAAAGTGTGGCGGATCGAATACCGATAATAAGGCGTCCGGCTTCTAAAAAGGTGGCAACTGTATGCCGGTTCGCGACGGCTCTTCCGCCGTGACGCGAGGCGATTCGAGCAAACCGCTTACGTGAATTACGCGGATGGGTAAGGGTGTCACGGAACGATCACCCGCATCCGCCGCAAGCTGCATGGTCGGGTTCCCGGCCGTTTGGGTAGCGGCAGTCGGGCGGAAATTCAGGAGCATGCGTCTCCCAAAGTCCACGGTCCCATCGCCCTGATAGCTCTCTTTTGCTGCGGTTAGAACAATCCTTTGTAGTTGGACCTCCCGGCCGCCAACCATGAACGCAGCGTGCACGGAATCGTAATGACCGCCCGGCGCGGCCTTGCCGTCGGCCGCTGCAAGATCGAGACCGTCCAATAAGGCACGCGTGACCGTTACGTCTCCCCGCCCTTCGAGCGACGCCAGCAAAGCGTCGCGCCCCACGCCTTGCGCGGAGAATTGCACGCTTCCGGCAAGTGTTCCCGACGCCCGCCCGCCAAGCGCCACGCTGGTAGCCGCAAGGGCTGCCGCATTTACGCCGTCCAAACGTCCTACGAAGCGATAAACCGGATTCGCCGTAAGCTTTGCCTCCAACGAACCGCTTACGCTGCCCCCGTAAAACCTCCCCGAAATCTGCTGTACCTCAAGACCACGGCCATCCAGTTCGATATCGGCGCGAACATTCTCCGCCTCAAGCGGGGCCAGTACGAAGGTGTCCACTCGCAGGCTTCCGCTTGCTCGGAAGGTACCGGGCAGCGCAGCAAGCCGGCTCTGTGATGTGGCGGGGGAAAAAAGCCGCGCCAACCATCCGGGACGCGCGCGCGGTCCCAGCCAACGATCGAGATCGCTCGCGTCCAGCCGGTCTGCCGCCAGGTCACACCGCCACGGCGCGGAATCGCCCTCTTTCCATAAAATACTCCCCTGCCAATGTGCCCCAAAAGCAGATGCGCGATTCACGGTCACGCGACGGCTGTTAGGCGTCAACTCAACCCTCGTCGTTGCCAGCTCAATCGGCTGGTTGAGCATCGGGACCCGCACCGCTACGTTGCGGGAGTTAATCACTCCGGTGGGACGAGGAATGGGTTTGCCTGCGTTCCACTGCCACGCCACCTGTAAGTCGAGGCCACCCTCAGCCTCCCAGCCCCTATTGAGTTGATGACCCAACGCCCCGGAAGCGGCAAGCCACCGTTCGAAATGGTCGAGTTCCCCCTCTATTCGAATGGCGTAGGAACGAGCCGAAAAGCCGCTCTGCGTCGAATGCTTTTCACCCGGGCCGGCGGTAGCCACCACGTGAAGGCTCCCCAACTCAGCTGCCCGGCTCGTTTTCTCGCGGGCTTCGTACGTGGCATCCTTTGTCTCACCAGGCGCCCGCGCCACGAAAGAAAGTGAAGAGACGCCCTCCGGCGGCGCTGCCTTGGCGCTAAATTTCGAAAGCTCCAGCAGCGATACGTCTCCAAGTCGGAACGCTGCACCGTCCGACTGCGCGGTCAGGTCTACGGAAGCCGCCGGCCAGCCGCGGAGATTGCCGTTCAGGCGCACGATTCCCTCTGCCGTGAGTGCAGTGTCCAAACCAGGCGAGAACGCGCGATAGAAAGCCAGCAAATCGCTCCAGGAAACATCTGACGGAGCGACCGTGAAGAATGGCGTAATGTTTGTCCGCCAATCCACGCCGCCCTCCGCCACAATTTTCGAATGCTCGCCTTCCACCAAAACCTGCCGCACGGTCAGATCTGGATCGCCCGGCTGCCAGTAGCCATCGGCGCGGACCGAAATCGGCGGGTCGTCGGCACGCGAGGTCAAATCCCACCGGTGCAGATTCGAAAGAGCCGCTCCCAGCGTGAAAACCCAGCGTGCCCGTGAACCGGCGACCGGACCCGTGTTGGGCTCGGTGTTTGCATTCACTTGTAGCTGCAAGGTGCCACGCACGCCCTTGTCATTTCCGAAAAGCAGCCGCGAAGCATCCGCCAGCGCCGCGTCGCTCCAGGTCAGCGCGAGTTGCGCTGGCTGCAAACGTGCGGAGGTGCCGGCGATTGTCCCCACCAGGCGCAGTGTGCCGGCCTCCTGCAATTGCACCGTCGAGCGTAGGGGCCGCGCGGAAAGCGAAATGCGCCAGCGGCCAGGACTTTCGTGCTCGAGAAAGCCCTTCACATTTTCGAGGGCGAATGGCCGCACGTCGGCGCCGCGGCGGAGATTGATCCGGCCGCCCTCAATTTCGATTTTGCGCAGGCGCGCCGTAGGCCGCGCTTTGCTCGAACTGCCTGCAGCTATAGAAGAAGGCGGCGCCGGGAGCCAACTTTCCACGTTCCAGCGGCCATCGAGTGTGCGTACCAAATTGAGATTCGGGTTGGTAAACGTCAGCGTGCCAAGTTCAAGATGTCCCGCGAGTAACGAAAGTAGGCGCAGATTCGCGCCAACAGTCTCAGCGCGCAGGAAATATTCCGCGCCAAAGCGCGGGTCCTCTTCGATGGTGACCTCGTGCGCTTCCACACGCGGGGTGGGAAACCAGGCCAGATCGAAGTAACTCACTTCTACGGGCCGGCCAAAAGCCTGTTCAAACCGCGAGGTCAGCATCCGTCGCGCGTGTGACGACGCCAGCCAGCGTTTCACGCCCAACGACATTAGCAACAGCAGGATCGCACCGAGGATCAGCGCGGCGGTTGTTTGGTGGAGACGTGTGCGGATCATGAAGGTGAAAATCGTACGCCGCGATCTCTCAGCGCACTTCGTGGAACATCCTATGCCATCGCGTTCGGGTACGGAAGTGCATCAGTGCGTCAGCTAGCCCACGAATTCTGGCGCTGAAGGATTCGTCCTCGGATACCTCGTCATCGGAATCGAGCGACCAATAAATCGCGACGGGCGCGCCCATAATCGCGTTGCGATCCACGAAACCCCAATAGCGGCTGTCCCAACTGCGGTCGCGGTTATCTCCCATCGCAAAATACTCCCCCGGTGGTACCAGCAACTCGTCCCCCGATACGTATTGCAAGATTTGGTCGGCCCACTCGGGACGCACCAGCCGCCGGATAAAATTCGGCGAGTCCGGCGGAAAATTATCGCCGAAGGGATCGTAGGGCGCGGCGGGGTCATGGTAGACATATGGCTCGGCGAGAGGCTTCTCGTTTACGTAAACCTGTTGATCCACGATCTTGATACGGTCGCCGGGGACGCCAATCACGCGTTTTACATAGTGCGGATGATCGTCAAAGGGAAATTTGAAAACGATAATGTCGCCTCGCCGGACCTCGCGATATGGCAGAAGCTTGTCGTACCAAGTGCCGCTACCTCCAAAGATGAATTTATTGACCAGCAGATGGTCGCCGATCAGTAGGGTCGGCTCCATGGATTGGGAAGGGATTTTGAACGCTTGCACCACGAAGCTGGTACCGAAAAGCGCCAGGATGATGGTAACCAGGAACGATTCGAGATATTCCCGCAGCGGAGTTCGTTCCACCGCGTCGTCGCGTTCGAGTGCGCGCGGCGCGGAGCTTTCAGCTTCGATCGTTGGGACCGCTTCCTGCATCTTGTTTTTCGTCTAGCGCGAAGGTCCGCGCGAGTTGCTCGATCGCGCCGGAGGCGGCTATCTGTTCCGCTTCTTTCTTGCTGCTACCCTGCCCGAACGCGGTCGCGCGCCCGCCCACAATGACTTCGACCTCGAACACTTTGCGGTGGTCCGGTCCCGTTTGGCCAACGACGCGGTAGGTGGCCGGGGGCCAGCCGTGCGCCTGCAACAGTTCCTGCAGGTGAGATTTGCGGTCCGCTTGGCCGAGGCGCTCGGTCTGCTGCGCGAGTCCCCAACTGAGCAGCGACCCTTCAATGAACGTCCGCGCGGCCGGCAAGCCCGCGTCCAGAAAGAGGGCCGCCACCACTGCTTCATACGCATCGGCGAGCAATGCTGTCTTTTGACGGCCGCCCGTCTTTTCCTCGCCCCGTCCCAGGCGCAAATGCGCGCCCAAATCGAGGCGCCGTGCCGCCTCCGCCAACGCGCCGGAGTTCACCAGAGTGGCGCGAGCTTTGGAAAGCTCGCCTTCCCTCCACGCCGGGAAATTGGTGAGCAACGCCTCGCTGACCACTAACGCAAGAACGGCGTCGCCCAGGAACTCCAGCTTTTCATTATCGTCGATGCCGGCGCTGCCGTCTTTCGGCGCATTCTCCGCCATCCACGAACTATGCGTGAGGGCGCGCTCAAGCCAATCCGATCGCTCAAAGCGATGCCCGAGCAGCGATTCGAGACCGTCTTGCCGACTATCCGCCATCTTCAGACTTACGGCTTGGGCTGGGTGGCTGCCGCTTTTTTCGCGTTTTCGAGCACTTTCTTGCAGGGGCCTTCCATCTGGCCGCCCGGCTTGGCGCACGCCTCGAGCGCCGTCACTGCCTGGCTATACTGTTTTGCGGCCATGAACGAATTGCCCAGAAGATATTGATCTACCGGGTCGGGTTCGCCTTCGAGTTTTACCGCTTCTTCAAATTCCTGCGTGGCTTCCGTGTATTTCTGGCGGTCGTAATCCACCAGCCCCAGACCGCTGTGGCACATCGCCAACTTTTCATCTCGCGCCTTGTCAAAATCCGCTTCCGGCATGTCCGCGGGTTTCTGTGCGGCATTGAGGAGCTGAATTCCTTGCCGCGCATAAGTCTCGGTCATACGAAGCTTCTGTTCCGCGTCGATCTCACCAGTATTGATCCGTCGCGAGGTCGTCATGGCCATCACCGGCAGCACATCGACGTTATCCGGCACAAGCTCCAGCGCTTTTTGCCCCGCTGCAAACATTTTGTCTTCCATGCCAAGTTGCATGTACGCGGTGGTCAGGCGTGAATAGACCAGCCCGTCGTAGCGGCTGCTCGGGTATTTCGTGAGAAACGCCTCGCCTTTCGAAACGACGTCCTTCGCATCGTTCGAGTTGGCTTCATGAAACGTCTTGTATGCAGCCTCTTCGGCAGGATCGACCGGAGGCGCCGCAGTCTGTCCAGGCTGTTGCCCCGTTTGCCCTTGCTGGCCCTGCTGCCCCTGGCCTTGCTGGCCTTGTTGTTGCACGGACGCTTCCACGCGCGCGCTCGCGGAAACCATGACGAATGCCGCCAACACCAGCCCCACCATCTTGCCAGTCATGCTCTTCATCGAAATTTGTCCTTTCGCTACCTGGTATTTTCGTGAGGCCCAGAGTGTGAGACGCCTGCTGCCCATCATTTCGTTACCCTAAGCTCCGCTCCGTCAAAAATGGCCGCCCGGATGGTCTTCCCTGCGCGCCGGTTCATAAGCTTTCTGCAAACCGGTCTGGGCCGCGGCGCGTGCGGATTCCGGCGCTCCCGATACCGCCAACGCCGCGCGGTATTCGGTGAGGGCGTGATCCCGGTCGCTTTCCATATCGTGAATTCGCCCAAGATAAACGTGCGACCAGGCCAGGATCACCGGATCGGACACCGGTTCGCCCTTGGTACCTGGGTCCACCAGCGCGGTAAAGAGCTCTTCCGCCTTTTGCCCCTGCCGCTGCAACACCGCCGCCAGCGCCAGCCCGTATTGCGCCCGCGGCGTGCCGGGCCAGCGTGCCAGCACCTTTTCAAACTGCGCTTGCGCGCCCGCGCCATCCTGCGACGCGATCAGTTGTTCACCGCGCTGCAGCATTTCTTCCTTTTCGTTTGCTTCCTGCTGCGCCGGTGACACCGCCGGTGCCACGGGAGCTGCGGCAAATTGAATTGCGCTTACACGCTTGGTCTCGGCCGCAACGTCCACGCCCTTCGCCAGCGTCGGGAAATAGAACTTCATCGCCGGTTCGGCATCCTGAAATTTTCCGAGCCCCGCGAACAAGGGCCGCACCAGCACATAGCCCTCCGCGTCGTCCTGATCGAGCGCAGCTGCGAGCTTCGCTGGCGCGTGATCCAGCCGTAACTCCACGGCCTTGATTAAGCATTCGGTGTAGAAAGCCGTGGCATCGTCATGATAAATCCCCGGCAATTGGGGCGCGCGTCTTGCGAGTTCAATCAAAGGCTGGCTGGGAGCGATCGCCGCCGGATAGCGCGGGGGGATCGGATCGAGCAGAAAGTGAAGAAACGCGTGCCGCAGTTCATCGAGTGGCGGGTCGGCGTCACCGTTCAGCACAAAGTCATACTGATACGCATAACTACGGAAATTCGTGTCAGTGCGCACCAGCGGCTCGATATACACGGTAAACGTGCGCGGGCTATTGATATCCAAGACATCGCGAAGATAACCGGTGGTCTGCAGCACGATCTTCGTCATCGGCCCCTGCAGCAGCTCCGTCGGCAATTGGTACGCGGGTTCGATGCGCCGCCAGACGCGGTCAATCTGCGCTTCCTGGTAGAACTTCGCCAGCACTTCGTTGAAGTCCTCGATGGTCAGCACATCCGGGGGCAGGTCATCGCGCCGCAATGTGTATTTGAAATCCGGCGGAGGGCCGGCCACCATCGCAAAGGATACAAATCGCGTGACGGTGACCGAGCGATCCTGATGCTCGTGCTTTTCGTAGTACGCGCGCAGGGCATCCACCGCAGGCCCTTTGAGTTGCGTCATCTGTTCGGCGACGGCACGCCACGCGGGCGGCAACGACGCCGTCGCGGCTTCGGAATCGTAGCCTGCGGCCCACAACGCGCACATGGTCGCGAAGAGCTGTTGGCTGGTATCGATGCCGACCTTCTGGGGCGTGGAGTCCTGCTGCTGGGGTCTAGGCCTGGCGGCGGGAGCCTGCTGCTTCACGGGAGGAGCGGATTTCTGGCGCGCCGGGACGGGAGCGGCGCACAGCAACGCCAACAGCGCGACGCACGCGCCAGCTCGGGCAGAGAGCCGCGCCGTGGTCATTTCACTCCGATGAATTTTTGGAAGCACTTGCGGCAAATTCGACTCCGCCCCGCTACTCGGAGATCCGCCAAGGAACCATCGCGTCTGGGAGCGCGCCTGAAACACCAATCTACAAGGGGTAGAACGCCGCGTCAAGAAAGCAAAGAGGTTCCGCGCCCGACGCAAGCGCTCAAAGAGCCGCGAGCACCAGCAAGGTCGCGTCGTCTGCAAAGGAATCGGAGGCAAAGCGCACCGCTGCGGCCAGCAATCGCGCGTGCAGGTCGCTGGCCGAGCAGCCACGTTCGCGCGACAGCAATTCGCTCAAGCGCTCGGTGCCGAATTCGTCGCCATCGGCATTGGCTGCTTCGGTGATGCCGTCGGTGTAAAGCACCAGGCGGTCACCGGGATCGAGCGCAATTTCGCCCTGCGCCGCGGACCAATCCTCGAATTCGCCTAACACCGGACCACCATCCGACAGCTTCAACACACTGCCGTTTCGCCGCGCCACCAGAGGCGGGTTATGCCCGGCATTCACATAACTCAGCATGCTGCGCTTCGTGTCGAGCACGGCTGCGAAGAAAGTGACGTAGCGGCCCGGTTCGCAATTGGTGCAGAGAATGCGGTTGACGCGCTTGCAAAGCTCGGCCGGCGCGCAGTTTTCTCCGGCATACGCCTTTACCGCGGCCTGCACGTTGGACATCACCAGGGCCGCCGCCGCGCCTTTTCCCGAGACATCGCCGATGCAAATCAGCGTGTGCGTGGGATCGAGCGTAAACACGTCGTAATAATCGCCGCATAACGTGCGGGCTGGCCGGCACACCGCCGCCAATTCGAAGCCGGGGAGATTCGGCAACTCTCGCGGTAACAATCCCAGTTGCGTCTCGCGGGCCTCGGTGCGCTCGCGCTCGTCTCGCAACTCGCGCTGGCGCGCTTCGCGGCGCGCGCGTCCCCGATCGAGTTGCGTTCGCAAGATTCGCCGCAGGGCGGAGTTGTCCCAGGGCTTCTGAATAAAATCGCCGGCGCCGCGTTGCATGGCTTCGACGGCCACCTCGATGCTGCCCCAAGCCGTCATCACCACGATGGGCAGATCGCCGTCAATCCCGCGCACCTGCTTGATCAGCTCGAGGCCTTCGGCGCCGCTGGTGGTATCGCGCGCGTAGTTTAAGTCGAGCAGCGCCAAGTCAAAACGGCGGTTACCAATGGCATCCACGACTGCAGCAGGCGATCCGAAAAGCTCGATCAGGAAACCTTCATCGCGTAGCGCCAGGCGCAGAGCTTCCCCCACGTGCGGCTGATCGTCCGCTATCAAGACGCGAGGTTTTTCGGCGATGAGTTCTGCTGTGGCCATGTGTACTTCTTCCTGGAGCTACTTACGGCGGCGTCCGCTAAATTGTTGCACGGAATAGGCCCTTAAGCGGAAGGCTGCAAAGCATTGTGAGCCTTGTGGTTACACGATCACCGATGCGCCTGGTTCCGGCCTTGTGTCCGGAATTGGGACGAAGCGTCGCGGCCACGGACAAGCTTGCCGCGCCAGTAACATTGAAGATCGCGCGCTATCCTAAGCCTTCGCCTTCAGGATCTCGGCGGGCGCTTTCTTCTTGGATTTTGGCTTGGGTGCGGGCGCCGCGTCCTCCGCAGGGATGCCCTTCTTGATGAGGTTTTCAAAGGCCGCCTCGTCGAGGATCGTCACGCCCAACGCCTGCGCTTTGGTCAGCTTCGATCCCGCATCGGCGCCCGCTACCACGTAATTTGTAGCTTTGCTCACCGACCCGATCACTTTGCCGCCGTATTGCGTCACCAATTCCCCGGCGGCTTCGCGCGAGTGCCGCCCGAGCGACCCGGTGAAAACAAAGGTGCGGCCGTGAAGCCGGTTCTCCGCCAGTTTCTTGCGCTCTTCGGTAATTTTCACACCAGCTTTGCGAAGCTTCCTCACCAATTCGCGATTAGCCGTCTCGGAAAAAAACTCCGCGATGCTTTCGGCGACCTTTGGGCCGACTTCACCGACCTCCATCAATTGGTCCACGCTGGCGCTTTCCATGGCCCCCAAATCGCCGAAATGATCGGCGAGCAGTTGGCCGGTGCGTTCGCCCACAAAGCGCATCCCTAGTGCATAGATCAGCCGCCCGAGATTATTTTTCTTGCTCGTTTCGATCTCATCGAGCAGATTCTGGGCCGACTTTTCGCCCATGCGCTCAAGATTTTCGAGTGTCTCGAGATCGAGGCGGTACAGATCGGCCACATCTTTCACCACTCGATGTTCCACAAGTTGATCCACGAGACGTTCGCCCAAGCCATCAATATTCATCGCATGCCGCCCGGCAAAATGTAGCAGCGATTCCCGGCGCTTCGCGGGACATGAGGCATTGACGCAGCGGTACGCGACCTCGTCCGGTGCCTTGTGAATGCGGCTCTCGCATTCCGGGCAGCGCTCGGGCATCACAAACGGCCGGCGACCCTTCCCTGGCTCGACAACCTTCAGAACGTGCGGGATCACTTCGCCGGCGCGCTCGATCAGCACCTTGTCGCCAATCTGCAGGCCCAAACGCTCCACTTCGTCCATGTTATGCAGCGTCGAGCGGCTCACGGTGACGCCGCCGACGGCCACCGGCTCGAGAAAAGCCACGGGTGTGAGCGCGCCCGTGCGGCCCACGTTCACCTGGATGTCGTTTACGATGGTAACTTCTTGCCGCGCCGGCCACTTATACGCGATGGCCCAGCGCGGCGCTTTCGATGTAAACCCCAGCTCGTCCTGCAGGCCAAACTCGTCGACCTTGATCACGATGCCGTCAATCTCATACGGCAGCTTTTCACGTTGCGTATCCCACTGCCCGCAGAATTCCAGCACTTCGTCGAGCGAGTGGCACACCTTCCAGTTGGCAAACGTCCGGAAGCCAAGTCTTGAGAGCGTTTCGAGGGATTGTGAGTGTTTCCGGATCGGAGGCCGCCCCGCGGCCGGCGCTGCAAAAAGGTAGTAGGCGTAGAAATGCAATCGGCGTGACGCCGTAATCGAAGGGTCCAGCACGCGCACCGCTCCCGCCGCCGCGTTGCGCGGGTTGGCAAAACGCTTGCCGCCCTGTTCCTCCTGTTGGCGGTTCATATCCTCGAAGGCGCGGAGCGGCATCACGATTTCGCCGCGCACCTCAAAGTTTTGTGCCAACCGAAGCTTCTTGAGGACCGCCAAATTCACGCTGAGCGGGACCGAGCGAATCGTGCGCACGTTGAGCGTCACGTCCTCGCCGGTGGAACCGTCCCCTCGGGTGACCGCGTGGGCGAGCGCGCCATCCTCATACGTCAACGAAATGCTCAGGCCATCGAACTTGTGCTCCACCACATAGTCCACGGCGTCGCGGCCCGTGAGTTCGCGGACGCGCCGGTCAAACTCGCGCACCGCGTCATAAGACAAAGCGTTGTCGAGGCTCATCATAGGCCGGGCGTGCCGCACCGGGCGGAAGCCTTCGCGCGGGATCCCGCCCACGCGCTGTGTCGGTGAGTCAGGAGTGATCAGGTTGGGGCGCGCCGATTCCAGCGCCTTGAGCTCGATCATCAGCTTGTCAAATTGCGCGTCGGAAAGTTCGGGCTGGTCGAGCACGTAGTAGAGATATTCGTGGCGGCGGATTTCGTCGCGCAGTTTCTCGATTTTGGAGGCGGCAGAGTTACTGGATGGCATCCGAACCTCTGACAAGCGATTGGATATTATACAATGCACGCTTCCGGGCGCGAGTGTAGGACCGCAGATGCTCGCGTCGCCCGACCGTCCGCCAATGTTGGAAGGCATCCACACAGCCACGCTCATTTACAACCCACTCGCCGGCGGTGGCGGATCCCGCCGTAAGCACGATCTTGCGCGCGCACAGCAAATCCTCGCGGCCGCGGGAATCGACGCGGAGCTTCAACCGACCAGCGTTCCCGGCGAAGGCGGTTCTTTGGCCGCTCGCGCGGTGGCTGCGGGCGCGCAAATGATTATCGGCTGCGGCGGCGACGGCACCATCAACGAAATTGTCAATGGGATGCGCGAGGCCGGTGCGGTAGGAAGCGTTGCGAATCATGTCCCGCTGGCCGTACTTCCCGCCGGCACCGCCAATGTGCTGGCCAAGGAACTGGGCATTCCCTGGAACATTCCGCGCGCTGCGGAGCTGATTGCGAACGGCGTGCCGGTGCGGGTCGCGCTGGGCCGCATGAGCCTGCCCGAAACATCGCCCGCCTTCAGCCGCTACTTCTTGTGCGTTGGCGGCGCCGGGCCCGATGGAGCGCTGGTCCATGCGCTCGATGTTTCGCTCAAGTTGCGTGTGGGCATCATGGCCTATTGGCTTGAAGGAGTGCGCCAGCTTTTCAAGTATGAATTCCCGCGCTTTCGGGCCGTCGTGGGCGATCGTACGATCGAGGCGACACTCGCCGTGATCGGACGCACACGAAATTATGGCGGGCCATTTTGTATCACCGCCGGCGCCGATCTCTTTGGCGACGAGTTTGAAATTGCGCTCTTCACCTCACAAAGCGCGCTGCGCTATCTTTCGTACCTGCCGGCCACGTGGATGGGCAATCTGCCGAAGCTCGCTGATGTCCACATCTTAAAGACGAAAACGTTGCGTTGTGAGCCGTTGGCATCGGGGCCGGTCTATTCGCAACTGGATGGCGAGCCGGCCGGCCACCTCCCTGCTCACTTTGAGGTAGTACCTGACGCCATCACGCTGGTGGTGCCGCAGATCATTGGCGCTCGCCTGGCATCCGCGCGCGGCGCGGCCGAAATCGCGCTCTCTGCTCGGTGACTTGCGCCCAAGAATTTTAAGGAGAGTTGCATCATCACTGATGGATGCCGTCACGCATGCGCTCGCTTCCGTCACGCTCGGGCAGGCTGGGCTCGCCAGAACCACCCGGCTGGCGATGCCGATGCTGGTCGTCGCCGGCGTGGCGGCGGACGCAGATTGGCTGAGCGTATATGGCGGGCCCGCGGCCTTTCTGCGCTGGCATCGCACCGCCACGGATTCGCTGGCCGGTGCAGCCGCGATTGCCATCGTAGTTGCCGGCATCTTCACTCTTTTCGCCCGCAAGCGGCCCGCTTCGCCGGTGTCCTTCCTTCGCGCGCTTCTCGTTTGCGGCATCGCGGCCTATGTTCACGTCCTACTCGACTGGACGAACAGCTATGGCGTGAAGCTGCTGTGGCCATTTCGCCAAACGTGGTATGCCGGAGATCTGTTGCCGCCGGTGGATATCTGGCTGCTTGGCGTGCTGGTGATCGGCATCGCGGTGCCCTGGATTTTTCGTCTTGCTACCGAGGAAATCGGTGCGCGAGCGAAGCGGCCCGGATTCTCTTACGCTGCGGCTCCGGTGCTGATACTTGCCGTGCTTTATGTCGGCTGGCGCTGGCAGCAGCATCGGCGGGCGCTAACGTTGTTGCGCACGCCGCTTTTTCACGGCGAAGTTGTTCTCAAAGCCGGCGCGTTTCCGGGCGCAACGTCGCTTTTCACCTGGTACGGCGTGGTGGATACGCAGAACACGATCGAGACCGTGCCGGTTGGCCTCCTATTTACAAATGAATTCGATCCGCTCAGCGCCCGCGTGCTGTACAAGCCGGAGCCTTCACCCGAGCTTGCCGCGGCGCGTGCGACGCAGACCGCCGCGGCTTTTCTGAGCTTTGCGCGCTTCCCTTGGGCCGAGGTCGAGAAAACCAGCAGCGGTTCGCGCGTCGTCATCACCGATCTGCGCTTCGATCAGGGGACCCCCGGCAGCCATCAGATCAGCGCCGTGATCGACCTGAATTCGCAGGGGCAAGTGGTGGAAGAGGAGCTTCGCTTCGGGGCCGTCTCAAGCGCTTCGGACGAGGGATCGGAACATTACGGCGCGGGCACGACGGGCTTCACGGCGCGGAACAGGAACCGTCCCAATGCGTAAGCAATGCCAACTACCGCCAAGGTAACTCCGCTGACCAGGAACTTGTGCTGCAGCATGTAAGGAATGATCTCCGCGCCGTAACGCACCGCCAGAATCCCCAGCGCGAAATATCGAATTGACCGGGCCACCAACAAAGCCACAGTAAAATTTCGGAGCGGCACGCCGCACACCGGTGCGGCAAGTATGAAGATCTTAAACGGAGTGGGCGGCGGCAACAGCGCTGCTAGCAGCACGCTCACAAACCCATTGCGATCGATCCAGCGCCGAATTTGCGCGGCGCGGGACCCAGCCTGTTTGTGAAAGAGTGCCGCCCCACCCTTTTTGGCCAGTAGATAAAGCGTCACGCAACCCGATACGGAACCGAGAGTCGCCATAGCCGCGTAATAAGGCATGCGCGCCGGATGTTGCATCGAGAGATCGATCACCATCAGGTCGTTGATGATGGGAAACGGGATGAACGAGGAATCCAAAAAGCCGATTATAAAGAGCCCGAAACCGCCCAGCGACGCGACCAAGGGCTGTAGCCATTGCAGCCAGTGAGGAAATTTGATCTGGTCCATTGGTTGCCGGGCCGTCCACTTTAGAGCGCAGTGGTTAGCGATTGTAGCAGAGGTGCGTCGTAACTCCGTGTACGCGACGTGAAACACCAGATTCGCGGAGGACGATATACGTGGCGTCACTGAACGATCTGCGCCTGGCGAGAGCCGCACGTGGTCGCTCCAGGCTACAGATTTACAACGTAATCTTCTGGCTCCAGGATGCATGTGGGGAAGGCGAGGGCGGCCGTCCCTGCCGTTACTTCGCCCACGATCAGGAGCGCCGGCGCGGCCAATGACGGCACCTGCGCCAAGTCCGCGAGCGTGCCGCGCCAGACGTGTTGATTCGGCTGCGATGCAGCGGAAACGATCGCGCAGGGAGTGGTGCGTGGCCATCCGGCGTCTTCAAAACGCGCCCCCAGGCTCTCGTATGAGCCGTTGGGCATGTAGACGGCGACGGTTTGGCCTGTTGCGCCCGGTTCCGGGATTTCGGGCGGTGCACCGGCCGCACGGTGGCCGGTGAGTAGAACAAGTTGCGAGGCCGAGCGCCGATCCGTCAAAGAAATTCGGGCAGCCGCGGCGGCGGCGGAAACTGCCGTTACTCCAGGCACAATTTCGTACTCCACGCCGGCGGCGTCGAGGGCTGCGATTTCCTCGGCCACCCGGCCGAAAAGCGAAGGATCGCCGCTCTTCAGGCGGATCACGGCAAGCCGCGCGCAAGCCAGCGCGACCATGCGCGCGTTGATTTCTGGCTGACTGATGCTTTTCGCGCCGCAGCGCTTGCCCACGTTCTCAAGAATCGCTCGCTGCCTGATACGTGCCAGAATCTCCACGGGCACGAGATCGTCATGCAACACTGCATCCGCGCCGCCAAGCAAGCGCAAGGCGCGCAGCGTGAGGAGCTCGGGATCACCGGGGCCCGCACCTACCAGGTAAACCTTTCCTCGAATTGGCGGGTTGCCGCTCACGAACGATCGAGCCCTCGACTGGAACCGGCCTGTAGCATGCCTGGTAGCTCGCGCCGCACCATTTCGTGCGCGAATTTCTTGCGCCGCGCGATGCTGGGTTCCACGCACATCTTTAGGCGCCGCGCTTCTCCAAGCTGCGCCACCCAGGACGCGTAGCCCGGTCCGAATTGCTCCTCGAGTTGCCGCCGCAACCGTTGCGCGAGCGCCGGACTCTGCCCGCTCGTCGAAATGGCGATTTGCAGCGCGCCGCGGCGCACAATCGCCGGATAGTAAAAGTCGCAGCGCGGCGGATCGTCCACCACGTTGCACAGAACGCCGCGCCGGCGGGCCTCGCGCCAGATGCGCTCGTGCAATTCCGCCGATGAGGTCGCGGCAACCACCAGAAATACTTCCGCGAGATCGCGCGCGCGAAATTTGTGCTTGTGCCAAACGATCCGGCCACCCCGCGCCATGCACGCGATGCGCCGTCGGGCGCGCGGCGCAACCACGGTGACGCGCGCACCCGCCGATAGCAGCGCCGCGATCTTGCCCTCCGCAACTACGCCCGCGCCAATGACCAGGCAATGACGCCCGGCGAGCCGCAGAAACATCGGGAACAGCGCTTTCTCGGATTGTGCTAATTCGAGCATGAAAGATCAGCCTTCGACTCCGTGAGGCACCGGCCCGGCGGCAACATCGCGCGCGGCGAAGGCCACATCGGCTGTACCCGCCAGGAATTCGCGCAGTTGCGCGTCACTGTGTCGCGCAAAGAAGCGCCGCAAGTTTTCTCCAGGAAAACGCCAGGTCTCGTATTTCAAAAGCAGACGTTCGATGGCATCCGGAACTTCGCGCGCGATGCAACGGTAGCCCACCGGCCGCGCGATCGCGGCAAACCGGCCGACGCCTCCGCCCACACAGAAGTAATACGCATCCTGCATGCGGCCTTCGTGCCGGATTTTCTTGCCCTCGATCCCGATATCCGCGATCCAATGCTGGCCGCAGCTGTTGGGGCAGCCCGTGACGTTCAGCTTCAGGTCGTGCGCAAATTGCGGCAGACGGTCTTCGAGTTCTCCCACCAGCCAACGGGTGAAATCCTTCGTTTCGGTGATGGCAAGTTTGCAGAATTCCGTGCCCGTACAAGCCACGGCTCCGCGGCGAAACGAGGAGGCGTCCGTATGCAAACCCGTGTCCTGCAGTTCCTGCGCCACGCTGACCGCTTCCGCACCCCGCACGTTGGCGATCAGCAGATTCTGCATCGCGGTGGTGCGCAGGTGTCCGTCGGCGAAGCGCTCGGAAAGGTCGGCTGCCAACCGCATCTGCTCGGGCGTGATGCGCCCGCGCAGCACGGATGCACCCACATAGCTGAGCCTATGTTGTTTTTGCGGGTGCACCCCGACGTGATCGCGGAAAACGTCCTGTGGCGGATTGTCCGGCTCGGCAGGATCGAGTTGGAAGCCGAGATGCTCGTTTAACTCATGCAGGAAGCGCCGCGGAGTCCAGCCGTGTTCGAGAAAAAGATATTTCAGCCGCGCGCGCTTGCGATTCTGGCGCAGCATTTCGGAGTCGCGAAAAATCTCGGCCACGGCGCGCGCCACCGGTACCACCTGTTCCCAGCGCACAAACGCGTCGAGCCGCTGCGCCAAATGCGGCTCCGCGGAAAGGCCGCCGCCAACGCGCAGCGAGAAGCCCACTTCGTCCTTGCCGCCGCGATGGCGCCTGACTGCTGTCAGGCCCACATCGTTGATCTCAGGATAGGTGCACCACGAAGAACACCCGGTAACGCTGATCTTGAATTTGCGCGGCAAATTGTAGACATCCGCTTGTCCGACGAGTGCATGCGTAAGTTCGCGCGCGAGCGGCGAAGCATCGCACAGCTCGGCGGCATCAAGTCCCGCGAGCGGGCAACCGGTTACGTTCCGCGTGTCGTCGCCGCAAGAACCTTGGGTGGTGAGGCCCGCGCTCCAGAGCACATCGAGCAATTCGGGCAGCGCTTCGGCTTCGATCCAGTGAAACTGAATATTTTGGCGCACGGTGATATCGGCTACGCCGCGAGCGTAGCGCTCCGCGGCATCGGCAATGGCGCGAAGCTGCGGCGCGGTGAGCAGTCCGTTGGTCACCCGCACACGCGCCATAAAAAAGGGCGCCGCGCGGCCTTCTCCGTTTTGCCCACCCAGCACTCCGGCGCCATCGCCCTGCGTATACACTCCCCACCAGCGCAGATACGTCCCGATCCATTCCGCGGGAATGGCGTGGAAGCCGCGGAGCGCATAATCGCGCAGTTCGGCCAAGTGTTCCCAGGGGTTTTTCTCGCGCTTCAGCCTTTCCGCGCGCTGCGCTTTGGTCTCGCGAACCGGATTCGCCGCCGGTGCTTCGATTTCCGCCATGGCCCTCTTCTCCGTGTCAGTTGCGTTGAAATAGCCCCGAAAAACAAAAAACCCACCAACCAGGTTCCTGGCGGTGGGCTTAGAGGCTGCTAAATCTCTTGTGCTGAGTGTTTAGCCGGCCTGCACCTCTTCGCCAGATAGCGCGCTACAACACACACAACAACACGCGCAGCACGTGCAACACATCGTGGCGATTTGGCGAGACACTTTCATTCCGCTAAAAGAATACCGCGAGTGCGATGCATTGGCAATCGCGGAAGATCGATCGGCGCCATATTGCAGCGAGAGGCGTAATTTCGCGGTTGAGCGGAAACTGATTCGAAAGCCGAGATCAGGCGAACAGGCGAATGGCCTCTTCGATCACGTCGTAAACGCGGTGAAGCTCTCCCACCGGAGTGCAATAGGGAGGAAGCACGTAGATCACATTTCCCAGCGGCCGTAGCAGAATGTTGCGGGTTAAAAAGAAATTGTAAAGCTTCGGGCGCAACGACGAAAGATAACCGGAATCATCCGCGCGCAGCTCGACCGCGGCCACCGTTCCGATGGTGCGCGCGTCACCCACCTTTTCGAAAGCTCGCAGCCGTGGCAGGCGTTCAGCATGCACTTCGGCAATCGCGGCGATGCGTTGGAAAACAGGCTCCGTACGGAAAATTTCCAAGCTCGCCAGCGCCGCCGCACACGCCAGCGGATTGCCCGTGTAAGAATGGCCGTGCCAGAAGGCACGCGCCGAATCGCCGCCGCCAAATGCTTCGAAGATTCTGCCGGTGAGCAGGGTCGCGCCCATTGGCAGAAACCCACCCGTCAAACCCTTCGAAAGGCACATCAGATCGGGGACCACGCCGGCCAGCTCCGTCGCGAACATCTTCCCGGTGCGGCCGAAACCGGTGAGCACCTCATCGGCGATCAACAAGACATTGTGGCGCGCGGTAATTTCGCGAACGCGCTGCAAATACTCCAAGGGGTGCACGATCATCCCACCCGCGCCTTGCAGCAGCGGCTCGACGATCACGGCCGCGACCTGCCCGCCGCGATCCGCTAAAATTTTCTCGAGCGAATCCGCGCACTCGATGTGGCACGTCTCACGTTGCAGACCCACGGGACAGCGGTAACAATACGCGGCGTGCGCGCGATGCACCGGAAAACGCATCGGCGCAAACGCGGCCGTGAAGGTCGAATCATCGCTCACCGACATCGCGCCGGCGGTATCGCCGTGATAGCCATGTTCGAGCGCGACGATTTCACGTTTCTCGGGCCGGCCGCAATTGCTCCAATACTGCAGCGCGAGTTTCAGCGCGACTTCTACCGCCGTTGAGCCATCGTCCGAGAAAAAGATGTGCTCGAGCGCGGGCGGAAGAAATTCGCGCAATTCGTGCGCGAGGCGTTCCACCGGCTCATGCGTGAAACCAGCCAGCAAAACGTGCTCGAGTTGGCGCGCCTGCAGGGCGATGGCTTCGGCGATGCGCGGGTGCGCGTGGCCGTGCAGATTCACCCACCAGGAGGAAATCGCGTCGAGGATGCGGCGGCCATCGGCGGCGTAGAGCCACGGCCCTTCGCCGCGGACCACCTCCAGCGGCGGGGCATCTACGCCGATGCGCGTGAAGGGATGCCAGATTTTCAGCGCGTCTTGCGCCACGCCGGCCGTTCCCCTCGGATTCGCGGAATTGGTCATGCGCGTTGTGCCTGCCCTGCGTCCATGAAAAATTCTCGATCGAAGCGTGCGGCAAAAACTTCGAGCAACGCGGCGCGATTCAATTGCGCGAGCCTCGGAATTTCGCCGAGAACGCGCACGCGCCCATATTGCTCGATGGCAGCATGGTTATCGGCATTCGGCTCGCCGATCAGCACCACTCCGGCGATCTCCACGTGACCGCTCCGCAGCGCGGCCAGCGAAAGCAGCGTGTGGTTGATGGTACCGAGCGTGCTGCGCGCGGCCAAAATCACCGGCAATCGGAGGTGGCGCATGAGGTGCAACATGAACTCCTGCTCGTTGATGGGCACGAGCACTCCGCCCGCGCCCTCGACGATCAACGGACGCCCGAAAAGCTCCCCTGGAATCGAGATCCGCGCCAGGTCGATGCGCTCGCCGGCCCAACGCGCGGCGAGATGTGGCGAAACCGGCGGTGCGAATCTGTAGGCTTCGGCGAGAATTCGCGTTGGCGGCAAGCCCGCCAGCGCGGCAACCGTGCGGCTATCCGAATCCTCGTCCGCGCCGGTTTGAATCGGCTTCCAATAATGCGCGTCGAGCGCCGCGCAAAGCAGCGCGGAAAGCACCGTCTTGCCGATGCCCGTGTCGGTGCCGGTGATGAAGAATTGGAGCTCGCGCATCGCGCAACTCAGGAGCGTCCAGCGGAATTGGCGTGCAGCGCTTCGACGGCATTCGCACGAATCCCGGAAAGCGCGTGTCCAATTTGCGCGATGTTCGCGTCCGTCAACGCACATGTCAGCGAAAGACGTAGCCGCGCGGTGCCCGGCGGCACGGTCGGCGGGCGAATCGCGCGTGCCGTGAAGCCCGCGGTTGCCAGCCCGCGCGCGTAATGCAGCGCGGCGGCGTTTTCGCCTAAAAGAATGGGGATGATCTGCGAAGCACTTATGCCAGTGTCAAAACCGGCCGCCTGCACCGAAGCGCGCAACTGCGCCGCAAGCCGGTGAAGTCGTATGCGCTGTTGATCGGCTGCGCGCGCAACGCGCAACGCCGCGCTGATCTGCGCGGCAAAATATGGGGGCAACGCCGTGTTGAACAGAAATGTCCGCGCGCGATTGATCAGGAATTGTTTGAGGGTACCCGAGCCGCAAACGATCGCCCCGGCGCTCGCGAGCGCTTTCCCGCACGGATACACAATCGCAAAAGCGCCGCCCGCGAGACCGAGTTCCGCCATGCGGCCACGCCCTTCCGGGCCAAAGACCCCGAGCGCATGCGCCTCATCCACCACCAGCGCTGCCCCATAGCGCTGCGCGAGGTCCGTGATCTCCGCGAGCGGCGCAAAATCGCCATCCATGCTGAAAACGCTTTCGGTAACGATCAACTTGCGGCAATCGCTTTTTGCGTGCGACCGCAACGCGATCTCCAACGCCGCGAGATCGCCATGAGCGTAAATCTCGCGCTGCGCGCCGCTGAGGCGCATCCCATCAATCAAGCTTGCGTGGTTGAGCTCATCGGAGAAAATTACGTCGCCGCGGCCGGCCACCGAACTCAGCAAGCCGGCGTTCGCGGCATAGCCCGAGCTAAAGCAGAGCGCCGTTTCGGTTTCGGCAAATTCCGCGAATTCGGATTCGAGCGCTTCCCACTCGGCCGCGTGCCCACTCAGCAGTCGCGAGCCCGTCGCGCCCATCCGTTCGGCGCGCGCGACCGCATCGAGCACGGCTTCGCGTAACGCCGGATGTGTCGAAAGCCCCAGGTAATCGTTCGACGAAAGATTGACCCCATTCGAAACTTCGAGCGAGCGCAGTTGCTCGCGCGAGGCCAACTCACGGAGCTCACCCTCGAGTGCGCGCTCGATATTGAAAAGGTTGGCTGACATTGCGAACGATAGAACCTTCACCCAGCGTGAGCTTCCAGCGGGCGCATGCCCAGCATCTCCAGCAACTCAGCATCTTCGCCTGGACCCGGATTCGGTGTGGTCAGCAATTTTTCGCCGACGAAAATCGAGTTCGCGCCCGCCACGAAACAAAGCACCACTGCCTCGCGCGACATTTGCTGGCGTCCCGCGGCCAGACGCACCATGGATTCGGGCATCAGGATGCGCGCGGTGGCGATCGTCCGCACCATCACCAGCGAATCGAGCACTTCCACATCGCCGAGTGGTGTGCCCCCGATGCGCACCAACATATTGATCGGCACGCTTTCCGGATGGGGAGTCAGGTTCGCGAGCTGTCGTAGCAGACCGATACGGTCCTTCTCGGTTTCACCCATGCCCAAAATGCCGCCGCAGCAAACCGTAATTCCCGCCTTGCGAACGGCCGCGAGCGTCCGCAGCCGGTCTTCATAAACGCGCGTGGTGATGATCTGCCCGTAGAATTCCGGTGACGTATCCAGGTTGTGGTTATAGGCCGTGAGCCCGGCGTCCTTCAATCGCACGGCCTGCTCTTCGGTAAGCATGCCGAGCGTGCAACAAACTTCGAGCCCTTCCGCCGCGACTCCTCGAACCATTTCGAGCACGCGATCGAATTCTCTGCCCTCCGGGGCTTCGCGCCATGCCGCGCCCATGCAAAAGCGCGTAACACCCTCGCCTTTCGCGCGCCGCGCCGCGGCAATCACCTCGACCGGATTCATCAGCGCCTGCCGCTCGAGTTCCGAATCGTGGTGCGCGCTCTGCGAACAATACTTGCAATCTTCCGGGCAACCGCCCGTCTTGATCGAAAGCAGCCGGCAGGTTTGCACGCGATCGGGAGCATGATGCGCGCGATGGACCTGTTGCGCGCGGAACAGCAATTCCGGCAGCGGCAGCGAATAAATTTCAGCGATCTGCTCGGCGGTCCAGTCGTGCCGAAGCTCGGCCAGCAGTCCCTCCGACACCTGAGAGGCCATATCTAGGGGCACCTCGTCGGCCAAGTGCTAGCGTTCTCAATGCACCATGGCGGAAGGGCGATTCTATCAGAATCAAGGGCGGCGTTCGTGGCAGGCTGTTCGCGGGCGGAAAAAATAAGGAGGCGAGGACGGGATAGAACCCAAACCCGTTCGAGAACTCTAATTGTCCCAGGGTCCGCGGAACAACAAACCGAGCCCATGCATCGCCATCTCGTCCATTTCCTCAATGGCCTGGTACGCCCTCATGACGTAATCGGCGACGCGACGCAGTTCCACCCGAAAAGGCTCTAGCGCTTTGTTGAATCTCATGGACTTATAGTAGCGCAGGCCTGCGCATCCGAATCAAACAAAAAAGTGATGTTTTTGCGCATCCGCCACTCCGTGCGTTTCGATCCGGACTTTCCCGCGCAACCTTGACCCGTTTTCGCAAGCCTGATATAAACAAACGCTTTGCCAGGTCAGCAGCCGTCACTCCTGCAGGTCTCCTGAGGGAATTGAATCAGCGGAGGAAGAATGTCAGTCATGGGATGGGTTTGGTTTTTCCTGGCCGTCAGCGTTGTGTCGCTGCTGATGGCGTGGGTCTTCACCCGCGAAGTGCTGGCCGCGGATACCGGCACAAAGGGCATGCAGGATATCGCCGCAGCCATTAAAGAAGGCGCGGAAGCCTTCATGAAGCGGCAATACATTACGATCTATGCGTTCAGCGTCGTGTTGGCCATCCTGCTCTTCATTTTCTACACTTACACCAAGGGTAGCGATCTCGCCTGGAAGACGGTCATTTCATTCTTTGCCGGTGCGGTGTGCTCGGGGATGGCGGGCCTCTCCGGCATGTTCGTTTCGATTCGCGCCAATTTGCGCGCGGCGAGCGCGGCGCGGTCGAGTTTGAACCGGGCGATGCAACTGGCGCTGCGTGGCGGGGCCGTCACCGGGCTTTCCGTGGTGGCGCTTTCGCTGTTGGGCGTAGGATTGATCTTCCTGGCGTTCGGCGGCATGCAGAATCCCAAGGGCGTGCCCTACGAGATCGTCGGATTTGGCTTTGGCGCCAGCTTCGTGGCGCTCTTTGCCCAGTTGGGCGGCGGTATCTACACCAAGGCAGCGGACGTCGGCGCGGACCTGGTAGGCAAAGTCGAGGCAGGAATCCCGGAAGATGACCCGCGAAACCCGGCCGTTATCGCCGATCTGGTAGGCGACAACGTGGGCGACTGCGCAGGGCGCGGCGCCGATCTTTTCGAATCCACTGCGGCCGAAAATATCGGCGCGATGATCCTGGGCGTGGCGCTTTTCGGTAAGTTCGGCATTTTGGGCATCTTCTTTCCACTGGTGGCGCGCGCCTTTGGGCTACTGGCTTCCATCGTGGGCATCTGGTGCGTCCGTCTGAAGAGCGAAGAGGAAGACCCCATGGTTGCGCTCAATCGTGGCTACCTGATCACCACGGTGCTAGCGATGATCGGCTTCTACTTCGCCGTGCGATTCCTGCTGAACAATAACATTTGGTTTTTCGCGGCGGGCGTGATTGGTATCGCGAACAGCTTCGTTTTTGTGTGGATCACACAGTATTACACGGAATACCGTTACCGGCCGGTGCTGTCGATTGCGAAGGCGTCCGTCACCGGTTCGGCCACGAACATCATCACCGGGCTTGCGGTCGGCATGGAATGCACTGCCTTGCCAGTCCTGGCAATTTCCGTCGCCATTCTGGGTTCCTATTATTGCGGCCGCGCAGCGATGCCGGGTTTGCCCGGAGCGGGGTTGTTTGGCACAGCCATGGCTACGATGGGCATGCTTTCGACGGCAGCGTACATTCTGGCGATGGATACTTTTGGCCCGATCACAGACAATGCCGGAGGCATTATTGAAATGTCCGGCGCGCCGGAAGAAGTCCGCAAACGCACGGACCGGCTGGATTCGGTCGGCAACACCACCAAAGCTTTGACCAAGGGCTACGCAATCGGCTCGGCGGCGCTGGCAGCCTTCCTGCTTTTCTCCGCCTATCTGGACCAGATCACCCAACTCGTTCAGCAAAAAACGGGCGACATGAGTTACCGCTTCACCCACGTGGACATCAGCAAGGTGCCGGTATTCATCGCCGCGCTGATCGGCGCAGCGCTGGTTTTCCTCTTCAGCGCCTTCGCAATTAAAGCCGTCGGCAAGGCCGCTTATTCGATCATTGAAGAGGTACGCCGGCAGTTCAAGGCCGACCCCGGCATCATGGCAGGCACGTCCAAGCCGGACTACGGTCGCTGCGTGGATATCGTCACGATCAACGCGCTCAAGGAAATGGTCGTTCCCGGACTGCTAGCGATTGGCGTGCCTGTTGCCGTCGGCTATTTCTTCAAGTTTTTCTCGACGGTAGACGACCCGACGATCGGAGCCGAGGCCGTTGCCGCCGTGTTGATGGTCGGTACCATCACCGGCGTGTTGATGGCCACCCTGATGAATAATGGCGGCGGCGCTTGGGACAATGCCAAGAAGTACATCGAGACCGGCCAGTTCGGCGGCAAACGATCGGAAGCGCACAAGGCTGCCGTGGTGGGTGACACGGTCGGGGATCCCTTCAAGGATACGGCCGGACCCTCGCTACACGTCCTGATCAAGCTGCTCTGTACGGTAACGTTTGTTATGGCGCCCTTATTCTTGTAGAATCGGCACGATTTTCTTCCCCGCAAGTACAGGATGGGGCGGACCTCACGGTTCGCCCCGTTTTGTTTACGGCGGCTCGTTGTTCGGTGTATAAGCACAATGTCCCCCGGCTCACCCGGAAGGAGTCTCCTTGACGATTGCCGCCGGCTTCGTTTGCGGTGACGGCGTGCTTTTGTGCGCCGGCACGCGGGAGACCTACGGCGCCGGCTACCTAAGGCTTCCGCTCGAAAAAATCCGTACCCTCGAAGACCCGGATTGCGCGCTGGCCATAACCGGCACGGGCAATACCGCGCTGCTCGAGATGGCCATGGAACGCATCCTGGAGCGGCTAAAAGATAAGTCGCCGCACAGCCTGAATCGCGCGAAGAAGATCATCGTCGCAACCCTGCTGAAGCTACACAAGAATCAGTTGCGGTATTACCCAGGACCGTCTTCGGCAACACTACTGAAATTGCTAATCGCTATTAAGCCCCGCTCGGAGCCTTGCGCGCTGCTGCACGCCGAAGGCACCGCGCTGCACGAAGTGAGCAGCCGGCTGATTCTGGGCGAGCCGAGCCTCGAACCTTTCGCGGGCGCTCTACACCACCCGGCTTTATCGTTGCGACAAACGGTGCTGATCGCGCTGCATACGCTGCAACTGGCAAAGAGAATCTCCGCCGCGGACGCAAGCGAAGCGCATCTGGTCGCTCTCAAGAACGACGGTAAGCTCGTCTACCAACAACTCGACGAGAATATCGCGATCGAGCGCGCGCTGGACGTGGCGCAAGGAGCCTATCGGGATTTATTGCTGATGTGCGCCGATGCCACGGTATCCGAGGAAGAATTTCGCGCCGAACTGCGCAGGCTCAGCGACAATGTGTCGCTCATCCGGGCTGATTGTGTAAAAGCCGAGGCCGAGTTCAGGGCTCTTTCTGGTGAAACAAGTTCGCGCTCATAGGCCCAAGCATTTTTGTCCGTGACCTCCATTTCGAAAGCCGATGCCGAAGACCGCCGCGCATTCGGGCGCAACCGCCGCCGGATTGCGCAGCGCTCCTCCCAATCCGCATGGAATGCATCGCTGCGCAAACAGGAAGCCCTCGACTTGATCCGGCACACTTCGCGGGATCGCATTTCCACGCTCGTTCCTCTGAAGATCGCGCGCATGGCCGTTTCGCCCTTCTGCTTCTACCGCGGCAGCGTACAGGTGATGGCCGCCGATCTCGCGCTACTGCCCTCTTCACGCATCGAAGTGCAGATTTGCGGTGACGCCCACGCCAAAAACCTCGGAGCATTCACCGGCCTCGATGGCCGCATGATTTTTGATCTGAATGATTTCGACGAAACAGTTCCAGGCCCGTGGGAGTGGGACGTCAAACGGCTGGCCACCAGCCTGGTGCTCGCCGGCCGTGAGGCCCAGAACCTCGACTCGATCTGCCGCAGCGCGGTGGGCATTTTCATGAAAACCTATCGCGAAAAGATGCGCGCCCTCGCCAAGATGACGGTACTTGACGTGGCTCGTTATCGCGTTCACCGCGAATTCGAGCGTGGCCCCGGCGCTGCGATCCTGCAAAAGGCCGAACGTGCCACGCCGTTACATTCATTGGAAAAGCTCACGCGGATACGAAAAAGCGGGCAGCGCGCGTTCAAAATAATAAAACCCGTTCTAACGCACCCTTCTAAGCCAAAAATGCGCGAGGTCTTAAAGTCGCTCAAAACCTATCGTGAAACCCTGGCACCGGAGCGCCGCCACATTCTCGATGGCTATCACCCTATGGATGTGGCTTTCAAAATTGTGGGTATCGGCAGCGTGGCCACGTACGACTACGTCGTCCTATGCTTCGGAAACGGTCCTGGCGATCCGTTGTTCCTCCAGATCAAGCAGGCGTTGCGAAGTTCCTATGCGCCGTACTTAAGAAACGCCGCCAAGATCGCACACCAGGGGCGCCGCGTCGTGGAAGGCCAGCGGCGCATGCAGGTGCAATCGGATCCGCTGCTTGGGTGGACTTCGTTCGGCGGGCGCGAATTCCTGGTCCGGCAGCTATCCGACCACAAAGCCGAAATCGACGCCAAGCTGCTGCGCCGCCAGGGCCTGATGCGTTACGCCGAATTGTGCGGCGAGATTCTGGCAAAAGGGCACGCCCGCTCCGGCGATCCCTGCGAGCTCGCGGGCTATTTGGGTTCGAGCAATGTGCTGGATCGCGCTATCAAGAAATTCGCGGTGAAATACGCAGACCAGGTAACGCTCGACTACGAAAAATTCAAGGCCGCAATTCGGAACGGCACGATCCAACCCGCACGCAAAGCTTATCTCTGATCGAAGCGCGCTTTCTGGACCAAATGAAGCGGGTCTCACGCCATGACTAGCCGGCAGAAGAAATTGAGGGGGGTCCGGGTGCCGCATCCTTTGCCGTCCTCGCAAAGGGTGCGTGAGGCAACGTCAATTGTTCATCGCCGGCAGCCGAATTTAAAGCGCTCGGCGGACGCAAACATTAAGCCTTCAGCAGCCGCGGAAATTTCCTCGGATCGTTGTCGAAGCCAGGGAACACGGCGTTCAGGTCCTTCGCGCCGACGTGGCCTTGAATCACTTCGCCGAGCACGCTGCGGAAGTCCGTCGTCAAGGCCAGGTCGCGACCCTCGTTCAGTTGTTCATTCGCGAGTCCCGGCCACTTGCCGTAGACCTTGCCGCCCTTGATCGAGCCGCCCATCAGGAACATGCAGTTCGCGTGTCCATGATCGGTGCCACGATTGCCGTTTTCGTGTGCGGTGCGGCCAAATTCCGACATGGTCACCACCACGATATCTTCCATCTGATCGCCCAGGTCTTGGTGAAACGCGGCGAGTCCTTGTCCCAGGTCCTTTAGCAGGTTCGAAAGTTGTCCCTGCACGCCGCCTTCGTTCACGTGATTATCCCAGCCTCCGGTATCGAGGAACGCCACTTCGAGCCCGATATTCGCTTTGAGCAACTGCGAAATTTGCTGCATGCTCTGGCCAAAGTGGCTCTTCGGGTAGTCGGCGCCATTTTCCGGCTGGAAGCGCGTAGGATTCGCCTTGCGCAGCATGTCAATCGCTTCAAAGGTTTCCGTGCCCGTACCGCGCAGCGCCGCGTCCACCGTCTGCGCGTACATCGCTTCGAAGCCGCCCTCCACCATCGGTGACGCCGCCATCACCTGAAATTGCTTCACATCGGGCACGGCCACCGCCGGCGCGGAACCGTGCAGCATGCGCGGCAGGTTGGGACCTACGGCCACTGCGCGAAACGGCGTCGCGTTCGGCTCGGGCGAGATTTGCAAGGTGCGGTTCAACCAGCCGTCGTCCGTCGCTTTCACGCCCGGCGTGCCGGACTCCATGTAATCCTGTGCGTCAAAGTGCGAGCGCGTGGTGTCGGGCGAGCCGGCTGCGTGCACGATGGCCAATTGGCCGTTGTGAAACAGAGGCGCCAACGGCGCCAGCGACGGGTGCAAGCCAAAGAAACCATCGAGGTCCACGGCGGCCAGTTCGCCGCCATTGCGCGGGGCCGGGATCGCGATCGTCGGACGCATGCGGTAATAGTTCGGCTCGCCAAACGGCACCACAATGTTCAGTCCATCCGCGGCGCCTCGTTGAAACAGCACCACGAGCTTTTTTTTGCCGGGTCCCGCGCTCGTCGAAGCAATTGCGCGCTGCAAAAATGCCGGGAGCGTGCTCATCCCCAACATCGCGATTCCGCCACCCTTGATAAAGACCCGCCGTGAAATCTGCATGACGTTTTTCCTTCCCTCGACCACTGACCTTTTCAACGCGCCTTGGACTGTTTCCCTCTGCGCGCGTGTTGGAGCTACCTTCGTTGAAATTCGGGCGCGCCCAATACCAGTCCCGCGACCGTTCCTAGGCTTACCTGCTTCACCTGATCATCCAGGCTCGCTTGCAAAACCTGCGGGTCCGAAAGCTGCTTCTGCAATGTGGATCGCGTCTGTAGCGCCACGTCGCTGTGCAACAGCGCGGCGATGGCGTCGTCCAGAGCCGCCTCGGGATCGGATCCCGGCTGCACGCCTAGCAGCGACGCAATATCCACACGCGAGCCCCGCAAACGATTGCCCGCCAGCGTCAATGAATAATTCAACCGGTTGAGCAGCGCGCCGGTGTTCACCCAGGTGTCAGCAGTGTCTTTATATCCGGTGGGCGGCTGGCACTGGTAAAGAGGCTCGCCGATGCGCGCCGTCCACATCACCATCGGCAGCGGAATATCGATGTCGGCGTTCACCGCGCGGGCCGCTGAAACCACCAGCTCAAATGGCGTCTTCACCTTGGCGCGATAGGCGGCGCGGGACCAGAACTCCGGCGAATAAATCATCGTGCGCATCGCCGCCTTGAGGTCGCCATCCTTTTCGAGGAACGTGCGCGCCATACGATCCACCAATGCCTGCGGTGGATTGTCCGAGACGAAGTGCTGCGCCAGCTCGAAGGCGATGTGGTGCGCCGTGTGCGGATCGCGCGAGAGCAGTCGAATCACTTCTTCGCCGTCTCCCATTCCGCCGGAATCAATCGTGTGGCCGAGCACGGTCTTTGGTCCGCGCACGTGCAGATCGTCGTTGAAGTTGAACTCCGCCTCTTTTTGCGGCTGCTTGATCGTCCAGCCGGTAAAGCATTTCGCTACCGCGATCACATCGTCTTGCGTGTACCCGCCGTCCACTCCCAGCGTGTGCAATTCCATCAACTCGCGGCCATAATTCTCGTTCAGACCCATCTCGCGCTTTTGTTCTTGTTGCTGCTGCGCGTTTGGA
The DNA here is from genome assembly GCA_963703805.1 of uncultured Acidobacteriota bacterium. Lineage (GTDB taxonomy): Bacteria > Acidobacteriota > Terriglobia > Acidiferrales > UBA7541 > DASTCZ01. Next base: position 791,989 of record CAVPFO010000005.1, read on the forward strand.
TTCCCCGGCATACCCATCGGCGGAATTCCATACATGGCGCGTCGCGCGGCCGCTCGCTCCTGCATCATCGCGCGCTTGGCTGCGAGCCGCTGCGCTGCCGCAGGATCGGCGCTCTGCCAGTTATCCAAATAAAAAAGCATCGCCGGACTCTTGGCCGTCGCGGTCACTAAGTCCTGAAACTTGCCCAGGACGTTCGGGCGAATCGCGTCGCGCTCGTAAGACGTCAGCAGCCACGCATCCTGTCCCTTGTTTGCGAAAACGTTGAAATGATTGAACCAGAAATCGTCCAATTGTTCTTCCAGTTGACGATCGCTGTAGACGGCGCGATCCATTTTGGCCATCGCCAGTTCCGCCACGATGCGCTGCGGCGTGTGCAACTGCTGATAGGCCATCATCGGACTCTTGTTCGGATCGCCGCCGTTGTAGCCCTGTTTGTCGAGCTTCGCGCTTTTGTCCCCGCTCATTTCCTCGAGTTGCTGGCTGACGGGGTCGTCCGTGTCCTTGGACGTTCCGCTCGCGCCATCGCCTTGCGATGTCCCGCCATTTTCCGCCGCATTCATTTGGCGCATGGCCTGTTGACGCTGCTCCTGCATCTGCTTGCGATATTCCTCGACGCTGATTCCTTCGCGTTTCGCCGCCACTTGCGGACGCGGAAATTGTTCGATCAGTTGCGCCGAAGACATTTTCAATGTGGGGAAATTCGCAAGCCGCGCCTGCATCTGCGAATCGTCAATCGAACTTGGACTGAGTTGCTCGTCGATCCACTTGGCCAACCCGATCTCGCGGATGTGCTCGACGGCTCCAGGCCGCGGACCGTAGCCCAGCCGATTCAGCGCGTGCAGGATGGCTTCCGTTTCGTCCAGGTCGGTAATGGGCAGGCCCCTGAGCACCTTGCTCGTAGACGCAGCACTCTTTGAGGCGTGCTTGTTACCTTGGTCCGTGCCGCCGAAAACGTATGGCGCGGTGAATCCGCACAGCGTCATTAGAGCAACGGCTGCGACGCCGTGAACGGAGGCTCTACTTCGCACATTGGGCTTTTGAACGGGGTTCCTCGGGCTGGCCATAACCGGATTCTCCATTGCTGGCCGGGGCGCAGATTGGCCTGGGTGCCGTGCGCGCTTCGACTATCTATGTTAACCCTCACGCGAGGCAAAAGTTGCTCGAGGTGGGAAATTGCGGCTTAGCGGTTACTTCTGGTACAGCGCTGGCACTACGTAGTGCCCCAGATTTCGCCGATGGTGCGCTGAAAGTTTGCGCCCAGCACTTTCTCCACCACCGGCCATGGCTGCCCGCGTTTGCGCAAACCCGCGGCGATCTTCTCCATGCGCAGATTTGTGCTTAAGTCAGGCACGTAGGGAAACCGATCCTCCTCCGGCGCCGCAATCCCCGCGCGTTTGCGCTGTGCCATATCTTCCTCGAATGCCTTGCGCTGCTCTTCGGTCAATGAGAACGTCCCGATCTCGCCGTCGCTTCCGATGCCCACGTGATCCGCGCCGCAGACGTCCAGGGCGTGCTCGATGTGCCGGAGTACATCCTCTTCGGTGGGCACTACAGGCGAAGCCGAAAGGTACGGCATCAGAAAAACACCAAAATAGCCGCCGCGCGCTGCCAACTTCCGCAGCGTCTCGTCATCTTTGTTTCTCGGATGCGCATGCACGGCCGCGCAACCACCATGCGAAATCAGGATGGGCTTTGCGGACGAGTCAATCGCATCGAGCGTGGTCTGCTTACCGGAGTGGCTCGTGTCCACCGCGACCCCAAGAGCATTCATACGTTGGACTGCTTCATGTCCAACTCGGCTCAACCCCGCATTCGATGGCTCGAGGCAACCGTCGCCTAATAGGCTGCGATTATTGTAGGTGAGCTGCATGATGCGTACATCGAGTCTGCGAAACGCTTCCATTCGCGCGAAATCGCTATCGAACGGGCTGGCGTGCTGGAAGCCGAGCATCACTCCGACTTTGGCTTCCTGCTTGGCGCGAGCGATATCTGTGTGCCGGCGAACAATTAGAAAATCATCCGGATGCCGGTCTTCGAGCGCGTGAGCGAATGCCACGCGAATCACGGTTTCTTCGAATTGCGGATCGGAAACGGTGAAATTCACCGCCGTGATTCCGGAACTCTTCGCTTGTGCCAGGTCTTCCGCCGGCAATGGTATCCGGCTACCGTGAACCGGCGCGCACAGGGAATCAATCACGATGGCGCGGCGGTAAAGAGCGTCCAGATCGTCCGGCATCGCCTCTTGCGCGAACGCAGCCGCAGCCGAACCAGCGCCGGCCAGCGTGCTCAGAATGGTAGGCGAAATTCCGGCCACGCACATCGCTTGTCCGGCGGCGGCCAGAAATTTGCGCCGATCTAACGGCACTTCCCCTCCAGGTCTACCGCGTCACGAAAAATGCTGGAGACAAATCCTCGCTGCGATTCGCGAAGAGCTTTATCACGCGCCGGCCACGCCCACCGTGCGAAACGCGTCGAGCGTCCACACATCCTGTCCCTCATCGTGCCGCAGCACGTACACGTTTCCATCGTCGGCACGAACGCGAAACCAGGAAACTCCCGGCGAATACCATCGCCCTTGCTGCACAATTACCTCGTAGCTGCGCTCACCCAGCGTGAACCGAAGCGGCCGTTCGTCCGCGCGATAGCCTGCGTAACATTCAACGTGAATCTCGCGCATAGAGCATTCTCGGCAGTACGCCGACGTGTGCCGTCGCAGCCTCCATTCGCAACAGTTCCGCTCTTTCGGCGTTATAGGCCGACCCAAGTAAGATAATCACCGCCGTCAGATTCATCCAGATCATCAGGCCGATGGCCGTGGCAAATCCACCGTACACGATGCTATAGGGCACGTGGCGCATGTAAACGCCGAAAAGCCAGCTCGCCAGCCACCAAAGCGGGGTGGCCACAATCGCCCCGGGAATTTCGTCGCGCCATTTGCGCGCGCCACGCGTTCCGGCGCTGTACACCACGGTGAGCACGATCATCGCCAGCGAGAGCGCTGCCGACGTCAACACCACTGCCCACAGGATGCGAATCAGCACCGGCAATCCGAATCGTTGCGTCATCGTAATACGCATCTGCTTGCCGAAGACCACGATCACGACCGCCAGGACGGTCGGTGCGATCGTAATGCACAGAAGCAACAGCGCCCGCCCGATTTGTTCGCGAAGATCGGGCTTCTCAATGTGGTGGGTGATGTGGAAGCCCTCGATCAGCAGCCGCATCATCTGCGTTCCGGCCAGCAGCGTGCCACCCAGCCCCAGCGAAATCCACGCCGACGGATGGCCCACATGTCCGTGGAGGAATTCTCGCAATATCGCGACCGTGCCGGGCGGCAACAGCGGACCCATGCGTACAACGATTTCTTCCACGCCCAACCGCAGGAATTCCCAACTGCTGACCAATCCCAGCACCAGTAGCAACATCGGAAGGAACGCGAGAAACATATTGAAGGCCGCGGCTTGCGCTTGCGTCACGCAATCCGGCCAAACGCGGCGGGCCGCTCCCCAAAGGCATCGCGAGAAGAAGTCCATGCTTGGGCCGGATTATACAGATTCTTTACCGCGAACAGGGTAATTCTAAATGAGCAACGCGCCCTGCAGCTTTGCTTGTCGGATTCGAGTGCCAGTACTAGACTGCCACTACCCGTCCGAAGCTGTGCCGCGAATGCGACGCCAGCTTCTTGAAAAATTCAGGCCTACCAGAAAGGTACGCCACAAGGATTCCGCATGACCACCGCCCCACGGACCGAGCCGAAGAGCAGCGCCGACGTCATCCGCAAACATAAAGAATATCTTTGGCCGGCCGTTACGCATTTCTACCAGCAGCCGCTCGTGGCCGACCGCGGCTCGATGCAATATCTGTGGGATCTGGAGGGGCGCAAGTATCTCGATTTTTTTGGCGGTATCCTCACGATTTCGGTGGGGCATGCGAATCCCAAGGTAACCGGGCCCATCACCGCGCAGGTCGAAAAGCTGCAGCACACTTCCACGCTTTATCCCAACGAGGCCATCGTCGCGTTGGCTGAAAAGCTGGCGCAGATCACTCCGGGGCATTTGCAGAAAAGCTTCTTCACGAATTCAGGCACCGAAGCCAATGAGGCAGCCATCCTGCTTGCCCGCATGGCCACCAACAGCTTTGACGTGGTCGCGCTGCGCCACGGCTATTCCGGCGGCTCGGCGCTCACGAAGGCCGTCACCGGGCAGGCGCCTTGGAGAAAAGCCGGTGTCGTCAGCGTGGGAATTTCGCACGCGGCAAATCCCTACTGTTATCGCTGTCCCTATGGTTTGAAGTATCCCGATTGCAACGTTGTCTGCGCGAATGACGTGGAAAATCTCATCCAGACCGGCACCAGCGGCCACATCGCCGCCTTCCTGGCCGAACCGATCCAGGGCGTCGGAGGCTTCATCACGCCGCCGCCGGAATATTTCAAGATCGTCTTCAAGACGGTAAAGAAATATGGCGGCCTGTTCATCTCCGACGAAGTTCAAACCGGCTTCGGCCGCACCGGCAAGAAATGGTTCGGCATCGAGCAATGGGAAGTTACGCCAGACGTAATCACCTGCGCCAAAGGACTTGGCAACGGAGTCCCCATCGGGGCGACGATCACCACCGCGGAACTCGCCAATACATTTCAAGGCTTGACGATTTCCACCTTTGGCGGCAATCCAGTCACGTCCGTTGCGGCGCGTGCCACGATCCAGGTGATCGAAGAAGAGGATCTTCTTGAAAATAGCCATGCCATGGGCAGGTATTTTCGCGGGAAATTGGACGAGCTAAAGGATAAGTATCAGCTCATCGGTGACGTCCGCGGAATGGGTTTAATGCAAGGTCTCGAACTCGTGAAGGACCGCCAAACGAAGGAACCTGCGCCCGAAGCCACCGCACAATTGCTCGAGCGCGCCCGCGCCAATGGGCTGCTGATCGGCAAAGGCGGTCTCTACGCCAATGTGATTCGTCTCTCGCCCATGCTGAATATCGGCAAAGCGGACGTGGACGAAGCCATCAAGCTGCTCGATAAATCTTTCAGCGAGGTTCGCGGTTAAATCGCGCGGGCCTTTACAGATTTTTGATCGGCTGTGGGCGATATAATCCGCCACCACGCCGGAGCCTGGAGCTCGGCGGCGGGCTCGTCTAGCCTGCCGCTCTACGGGAAACACCGGCCAAGCGGCAGGCAAACTTTCCCCTTACGATCCCACGCCGTCTTCCCATATTATCTCGTGGCGCACGCGCCACCACGCGCGGAAGGATGAACCCTATGCTAAGGAAGCCGTCAAAACACGCGCTGCTTGCGTCCGCAGCGCTTGCCATCTTGCTCTTGCCCGCTCCGAACCAACTCACGGACGCTGCGGATACATACACGTTGAAGCCCACTCCGAAAACCGTGGCTTGGGGATATTACGACGCGAAGGCCGCGCCGGTGCTGCGGATCAGATCGGGAGACGTCGTAGAAATTCAAACCCTGCTGACGAACAGCCCCACCGGACTCGAGCGTGCCGGACTCCCGGCCGATCAAGTAGAACAATCCTTGCGCGACATTTACGACCAAGTGAAAGACAAGGGGCCGGGCGGTCACATCCTCACCGGGCCAATTTTCGTCGACGGGGCGGAGCCGGGCGACGTGCTCCAGGTGAAAATCCTCGCGATCAAGCTGGCGATTCCCTACGCGTACAACGCGTTTGGCCCCGGCCGTGGCTACCTTCCTGACGACTACCCGTACGCAAAAATGAAAACCATTCCGCTCGACGAAAAGCGCATGGTGGCAAATTTCGGGCCCGGCATTGAAATTCCGTTGCATCCTTTTTTCGGCAGCATGGGCGACGCTCCTCCCCCAGGCGCGGGACGCTGGAACAGCGGGCCGCCCTGGATCATGGGCGGGAACATGGACAACAAAGATCTGGTCGCCGGCTCGACGCTGTATCTGCCGGTGCACGCGTCCGGCGCGCTTTTCGAAGTGGGCGATGGACACGCGAGCCAGGGCGATGGCGAGGTGGACATCACCGCGCTCGAGACTTCGCTGATCGGCACCTTCGAGTTCACCGTGCGCAAAGATCTGCACCTCGATTGGCCGCGCGCCGAAACGCCCACGCACTACATCACCATGGGTTTTGACGACAACCTGAACTCAGCGACGACGCTCGCGGTGCGTCAAATGATCGATTTCCTCACCACGGAAAAACATCTTTCCCGCGACGATGCCTACATGCTGGCCAGCGTGGCCGCCGATCTGCACATCACCGAGCTCGTAGACGGAAATAAAGGCGTGCACATGATGATCCCCAAGGCCATTTTCGCATCTGCACCGGCAAAGTGAGGTTCGTTCCAGCCTTTAATGATTTTTCCGGCCCACGCATGCTCGCCGAGACTGAGCATGCAACTCGCCGCTTCGGACCATAGTATGGGGTCAATTAGGGTCACCAGGGAGTCCTTAAAACAGACTTACCGTAGACAACCGTATACAGTCGCCGGCCGGGGGCTTAATACCGATGCGAACTCTGGTTGTGTATACTTATCTTCTATTCTGCACTAACACGTTTATGAGCTCGTTTTCTCAAACTTGTTCTCGATACTAGTGATCGCTTCAAAGTACAAGGAGTATAAAGCAATTGCGAATCGACGACTCAAGAGATCAGAGCGAAATTCTGCCCGGGCGGATAAGATTGCTAGCTATTGTCACTGGATGTTGCACCGGGATAGCTGGCTTCATACCCTTTGGACCATTTGTCTCGCTGATAGCATTGCTGTTAGTAGTCGGCGCAACCCTGCAGCCTTATTCGCCCCGGTCCGGTCGATGGCTCTTGTGGCTCGGCGCGTTTTTCGTGACGATGTTTGTCGGCGTTTTCCTGGCGCCACAGGCAGTCTGGGTCAGCCGCATTTTTCGTCTGCACCACGAGATTGCCATTCTCACATTTCTCTTTTTTTTCATAGCTTCCATCCCTCTGGTGATTTGGTGCGATGTGGCGTTAGCAGCGGAGGCTCTACGACGTACGCATGCAAAGGCGGAAAATCATAAACCTTCTCGGATCGCAGGCGTATTGGTCTGGGTGGTCGCTGCTTTTCTAACGCTGCTCCTACTCCCTGATTACATTCGGGGTGTTTTGTCCTATTCACATAGCGGTCGATTGGATATCCTCTTATTGTCGCTTCTGTTCGGATCAGCCATTCTTTTGTTCGATCTCATGCTTGTCATAAACGCGTTTAGAGCGCGGCCTGTCCCTCGCCAAAAAATCTGACCGCCTTTGACTTGTTGGTTGCTTTCCATAGCGGTCGCACGATACCGCTGGGAGAAGAGGAGGGGTTTGCTTCTTTCCGCTGCGCTCGGGATTTATCAGATCAGACTGTTCTTAGTGCCCGCCGAGACTGAGCATGCAACCCGCCGCTTTGGACCATAGTACGAGTCCACGGTCGCGACCAGACTGTCTCTGTCATCCGCAAAGATAGTGGTGGCATTAGCCAGCCTGCGCAGATGGGCAAGCTGCATCACACGCATCTGCTCGGCCTCGTCGCTGCGCGCTCGACTCCACATAGACGCCAAGTGCGGAATCGTGTATACCAAGCAGCAAAACGTGTAAACGTTTCTTAGGGGGAGTTATGGCTGATGCCAATGGATTATCGCGTCGCACTTTTATGGCTGGCGCGGCTGCACTTGCCGGTAGCTCGCTGATTCCTGCTTCTGCTTTTGCAGCGCAGGATCCGGTGCTGAACTCCACGGACGTGAAAGGCCAAAAAGCTACGCGCGAACGCGTCCAATGGGCTGCCCTCCCATTCCCGCTGAAGCAGGTGCGTCTGTTGCCCGGCCCGTGCCTGGTGTCACAGGAAAAGAATCGCCAATACCTGCATTCCCTTTCCACCGATCGCCTCGCGCATTCTTTCCGCCTGACCTCGAACCTCGCCTCTTCAGCCGAACCCTACGGCGGCTGGGAAAAGCCGGACTCCGAGCTACGCGGGCATTTTTGCGGCGGCCATTATCTTTCGGCGATCGCGCTGAACTACGCGAGCAACGGCGACGATGAGCTCAAGCAAAAAGGTGATGCGCTCGTGCGCATCCTGGCGCAATGCCAGGAACAAAATAAAAATGGCTACCTCAGCGCTTTTCCCGGCGAGTTTTTCGATCGCTTAAGCGAACGCGTCAAGGTCTGGGCGCCTTTCTACACCATTCACAAGATTATGGCCGGCTTGCTCGATATGTATCTCCTCACCGGCAATGAACAGGCCCTCGACGTCGTCCAGAAGATGGCCGGTTGGGCGGATTCCTGGACGGGGCCCATGAGCTACGAACATATGCAGAGCATTCTGCAAACGGAATACGGCGGCATGGGCGAGGTACTTTGCAATCTTTACGCCATCACCGGCAATGGACAATATCTGGGCGCCGCGCACCGCTTCGACAAGAAAGCCTTCTACGACCCGCTCGCCGAACATCGCGACGAATTGCGCGGTCTCCACGTGAACACGCACATCCCGCAAGTGATCGCCGCCGCCCGCGCCCATGAATTGACGCGCAACACTCGCTATCGCGACATCGCCGAATATTTCTGGGAAGAGGTCGTCGCCGAGCGCTCGTACTGCAACGGCGGCACCAGCAATGGCGAGGGCTGGCAAACCGATCCCGGCAAGCTATCCACGCAACTCGGCCCCAGCACCACCGAGGATTGCTGCGCCTATAACATGATGAAGCTCACGCGCCATTTGTTCGGCTGGTCGCCCGAAGCCCGCTACATGGACTACTACGAGCGCGTCCTCTTCAACCACCGGCTCGGCACGATGGACCCGGAAACGGGCACCACGATGTATTACTATCCGCTCGGCACAAACCTCAACAAAACCTACGCCACGCCCACGGAATCCTTCTGGTGTTGCAACGGCACCGGCGTGGAGGAGTTCGCGAAACTTGCCGATACCATTTATTTCCATGACGATGACTCTGTTTATGTCAACCTCTATATCGCTTCCGAATTGCACTGGCCAGAAAAGAGCTTCCGATTGCGACAGGAAACAAGTTTCCCCGTCGAGCAAGGCGCAAAATTGATCGTCAACTCGCCTGCATCCGCTGACGTTTCCATTCGCTTGCGCATCCCCTACTGGGCAAACGCAGGCAGCGTAAAAATCAACGGCCGCTCGCTGCCGGTCTTCGCCAGCCCCAGCAGTTACCTGGTCCTGCGCGGCCCTTGGAAGAATGGCGACACCGTCGAACTGAATCTTCCGATGGCTCTGCACAGCTCCCATATGCCCGATGACGATACCGTGCAGGCGCCCATGTTCGGTCCCCTGGTTCTGGCCGCCCGCCATGAGAATTCGCCACAAGATCATTGGTATGGCGACACCGGCACCTTCGGCCGCGAGCGCGGCGCCGCGCCCCCGCCCCTTCCGTCCGCGAATGGCAAGCTCGAAGAGACCAACACGTGGATCGAGCCCGTGCCAAACGAAACCTTGGCATTCCGCACCACCGGCCCATCGGCGCAAGCTCAGCTCGTGCCCATCAGTCAAATCGTGCACGAACGCTATGACGTCTATTGGAAGGTCACCCCGCCAGCGCCTGCGCCCAACGGGAGAGGTTAAGTGAAAGGCGCGCCCCTTCTGGCATTTCTTCTCGGCGGCGCAATTTTCGCGTCGGCCTGGGGGAGCCATGCGCACAATGTGAACGGGAGCTTCGCCATGCAACCTTTCGGCACCACACCCGATGGAACACCGATCTCCCTCTACACGCTCACCAACAGAAATGGCATGGAGCTCGCCATCACCAACTATGGCGGTGCTGTGGTCTCGCTGAAGGTTCCGGACCGCAAGGGAACTTTCGCTGACGTCGTCCTCGGCTACGATTCGCTGCAGGGCTATATCGACGATACCTCATACTTCGGCGCGCTGATCGGACGCTATGGCAACCGCATCGCGCACGGCAAGTTCACTCTCGACGGCGTCACCTACACGCTGGCGAAAAATAATGGCGAGAATTCACTCCACGGCGGCGCCAAGGGTTTCAACAAGGCCGTGTGGACCGCGAAAGATATTTCCGCCTCTGCTGGCCCCGCCCTCCAACTCGAATACCTCAGCAAGGATGGCGAAGAAGGCTATCCGGGCAATCTTTCTGTCCGCGTCACTTACACGCTCACAGCGCAAAATGAAGTGCGTCTCGAATATTCCGCCACCACGGATAAAGACACCGTCCTTAACCTCACCAACCATTCCTATTTCAATCTCGCCGGACCCGGCGGCGCGGACATTCTCGGCGATGAGTTGATGCTCAAGACCGATCGCTTTACGCCCGTGGACGCCGGTCTGATTCCCACTGGCGAGCTGCGCGACGTCGCGGGCACGCCTTTCGATTTCCGCACGCCCACGGTAATCGGCTCGCGCATCAATCAAAATGATGAGCAACTCAAGCTGGCCAGAGGTTACGATCATAATTGGGCGCTAAGCGCCGAGCCGCGCAAAGAGCCTGCTCTCGCCGCCCGGCTTCACGATCCAATCAGCGGGCGAGTTCTGGAGGTCTGGACCACCGAGCCTGGCATCCAGTTTTACACCGGTAATTTTTTGGACGGCACTGCGCGTGGCAAGGGTGGCCAACTCTATCAGCAGCACGCGGGCCTTTGCCTCGAGACGCAGCATTTTCCGGATTCGCCCAATCATCCCGCATTTCCTTCCACGGTACTAAAGCCTGGTCAACACTTTCACTCGATCACCATCTGGAAGTTTTCAGCGCGATGACGTTCGCTCCGTCGCTACACTCCACCCCGAGCCACACTCCATGAGCGTCATCGTCGCCGGCGTCGACTTCGGCACGCTCGACGTTCGCGTCTCGCTCTTCGATAGCGAACGCGGTCGCCTCGGCTCTGCCACTGCGGATTATCCCCTCCATCGAAAGCGCGAAGACCCCAATTTCGCCACGCAAAGCCACGCGGATCACATGAGCGCGCTCGCCTCAGCGATGCACGCCGCCATCGCGTCCGCCGAAATCCGAGGCGAGCTGGTTGCCGCAATCGCGCTGGACACCACCGGTTCCAGTGTAATCCCCGTCGGCAAAGATTTGGTGCCGCTCGACGACTACTATCTCTGGTGCGACCATCGCGCGTGGAAAGAAGCGGCGGAGATTACCGCTGTCGCACGCGAAATGAATGTCGCGGCGATCGATTGGTGCGGCGGCGTCTATTCCTCCGAGTGGGGCTTCGCAAAGCTTCTCCATTGGCTGCGTCACAACCCTGAAAAGCGCGCTAAGTTCGTCACCGCTTTCGAACATTGCGACATGGTCGCGGCCGTGCTGTGCGGCATCACCGATCCGGCTCGCGCGCCGCGCAGCATCTGCGCTGCGGGCCACAAATGGCTCTGGAATCGCGCGCTCGGCGGTTTCCCACCAGACGATTTCTTTCGCGCCGTCGATCCATTGCTCTCCGGCATCGCGGAAAAACTCAGGGGCCGCTTCGCTACTTCCAATCAACTCGCCGGCGAGCTTTGCCCGCACTGGGCCGAAAAGCTGGGCCTGCGCCCCGGAATCCCGATTCCTGTCGGCGCGTTTGACGCGCACTGGGACGCCATCGGCGCAGGCGCGCATTTTCATGACCTAGTCAACGTGATCGGCACCTCCACCTGCATCATCGGCATTTCGGAAAGCACGGACCTCGTGCCGGGCGTTTGCGGCGTCGTACCCGGGTCCGTGGATCCACGCTACACCGGCATCGAAGCCGGCCTTTCCGCTACAGGCGACATCTTCCACGCCATCGCCCGCCGCGCCGGAGTCGAGCTGGTCGTGCTCTCGCGCGATATCGACGTCTACCGCGCCGGCGAAACCGGCCTGCTGCGCCTCACTTGGGACAACGGCGATCGTACCGTGCTCGTCAATCCCGATCTCGGCGGCGTCACGCTCGGCTGGAATTTGGCGCATACCGCGCAGGACGAACTCTTCGCCGCCATCGAAGGCACCGCCTTTCACACGCGTGTGATTCTCGAACGCATGCAGCAACACGGCGTGCGTATCGACCGCGTGATCAATGGCGGCGGCATTCCGCACAAAAATCCAAAACTCAATCAGATTTACGCAGACGTGTTGAACAAGCCCGTCCTGGTGCCGCAAGGGGACGTCACCAGCCTCGGCTCGGCAATTTTTGCTTTCCTGGCCGCGGGCGCATTCGATACCATCGCGCAAGCGCAACAGGCGCTTTGCCCCCCACATCGAGTATTTACGCCGAGCGCGGCAAGCGTCGCGATCTACGAGCAGTTGTTTCCGCTTTATCGCAAACTCTATTTCGCATTTGGCGAGAAAGGCTCCGCGCCCGTGGAAATCGGCGGCGTTCTTCCGGAGCTCCGGCGGCTCGCCGCAAAAGTGAGGTCCGCCCCATGATGCTCGCATCGCTCCGCGCCGAAGTTCTCGACGCAAACCTCGATCTCGTTCGCCACGGTCTCGTTGTGGACACGTTCGGCAATGGGAGCGGCATTTCGCGTGAAAAAGGTCTCATCGTCATCAAGCCCAGCGGTGTGCCCTACGGCAAAATGTCCGCCGCCGATCTGGTGATCGCCGATCTCGCCGGCAAAATTGTCGAGGGCAAGCTCAAGCCTTCTTCCGATCTGCCCACGCACCTCGCGCTATACCGCGCATTCCCCCAAATCGGCGGCATCGCGCACACCCATTCCCGCAACGCCACCGCGTGGGCGCAAGCCGGGCGCGAAATTCCCTGTCTTGGCACCACGCACGCCGATTATTTCCACGGAGCGATTCCCGTGACCCCGCCGCTGGCCGCAAACGAAATCGCCCACGAGTACGAACGCAACACCGGCCAGGCCATCATCCGCCACTTCGCGAAACGCGATCCGCTCGCGATGCGCGCCGTCCTCGTCCACGGCCACGCGCCCTTTTGCTGGGGCGCAACTCCCATGGAAGCCGCGCACGTCGCGTGGATGCTCGAAGAGGTCGCGCGCCTGGCTCTGCTCACCTCGCTCATCAATCTTTCCGCCCTCCCCATCTCCAATGAGTTGCGCGACAAACATTTTCACCGCAAACACGGCCCCGCCGCCTACTACGGCCAGCCCAAGGATGACCGACGGAAACAAAAGGCTAACCCGGCCAAACAAGCTACCAAGAGCCCGCCTCGACGAGCCTGATCGAGCCTCAGTTTTACTTCGAGAATGATCTTTGTGTGCGAGGAGAGGAGGAGCCGATACCGGCCCTGGCAGGTCTTTACTGAGGGACATTGATTCCGGTGCCAACTAGCCGCGAACGGCGAAGCGGTCAAAACGCCCGTCCGCAATCACCATCGTCAGCCAGTCCCGCAACGTTGCAATTTCCTGCGGATCGACGGACGTAAATTCCAGCGCCAAGCCTTTTCCCTCCCCCACGTGGACGACTCGAGCTTCGGCCTCAAACGTACGCGCCAGCGTAAAAATGCGAATTTTTACAACACTATCCACCGGCAACGGAAGGTCGCTCTCCACAGAACAACCCGTCTGGCAGATATCTCCCGTGCGGGCCTGAATCGCCGCCTCCGAGACCGGCGTCCGGATCAGGATCTCGGCATTGAATGGATATCGGTCGTGTTCGCGCCGCTCTTCCGACGTGCGGGAGATGAAATTCCATTTCCGGCGCGTATTAGGACTCTTGGTCACCGAACCCCTCCGTGGCTAGAGTCTGCCTTTCGCGCCCGCGATGGGCAACAGTACGCCTCTACCAAACGGGGCAGTACTGTCGCTCTGCCCTGCCCATCGCGTGGCCTATGAGGGCTATCGAATTTCGCCCCGCCAGCTTCCGCTTCCACCCTTGAGGGTTTTTGATTTTGTGTAGCGCAGGACCTATGGCCCTGCGGTTTTTCTGTGGAGCGTCTCGGTGCCAAATGAGCAGAACTATGAGGTTATCCGGCTTGAGGCCCTAGTTAGCAGGCGTTCATGGAGCTTTGCCGATCCACCACAAAACCTTCGCTAGGATTTTCCACTGCTGTTTGCCGTCGAGCAGGATCGTCTCGTAATCCCGGTTCTCCGGCTGCAACACTTCCTCTTGCCCGAATCTCTGCAGCCGTGAGACCGTCAGCCCCATTTCTTTCTGCCACGCAATTACGATTTTTCCTTCCAAAGCGGCGTGGTCGGTCTGCTCCGAATCCACCGCGATGATGTACCCGTCCAGAATCAGCGGGGCCATTGAGTTGCCGTGCACCCGTAGGCACGAGGTGGCCGAAGGATTCGGGCACCATTCCGTCGGCGCTGCAATCATGTTCTCTACCGGAGCATCGTGCAGCACCGAGGAGCTATCACCCTTCCCGCCGTGTGACGCCGCCGTCACCTGCAGCAAGGGAATCGCCACCAGCTGCGGAGCTGTCACCTTCTTCTCCCCGCTTCCGGCATGCGCCATTTCCACGCGCACGGAATTGCCTCGCACCAGCCGCTCGCGCAGCCGCGGCATCACGCGCATCAGTTCTTCACTGCGCAGTCCCGCGCGACCCCAGAAATACCAGCACAGCGGATCACCCGCGAGATTTCCGAGCTGAATATAGCTTCCCGCGGGCGGTTCCTGCGCGCCGCGCTCCCAGCGCGATATGGCCATCGCGGAGGAATGCAGCCGCCTTCCAAAGGTGGTTTGGCTCAAATTCAATTTGCGGCGAAGGTCGGAGATGGTGCTCGCCCAATCGGGTCTTTCCTGCGGTTTCGTTTTGTCTCGGGCCGTGCGCATTCCGTTTGGGGCTTCTCGTCAAACTCTAGGGGACCGAGCTTTCCTCGATATCTTAAGTGTACGCGAGCGTACCATGGTTTGAAAAGAGTCGTCTTACCACCTGAGACTAGCGACAATTGTTAAACGGGAGTATACTCAAGCTGTCTTATTAGCATGTTCCCGTTGCGGCTCACCCGCTGCGGATACTTATCGAATCGGACGTCTCCAATTCTTCTACGGCTGAATGGCCAAACGATCTAAACACAACACAAGCTCTCCAAACGCGGCGCACCAGGGTTCCACGGAAATTCATCTTGAAAATGCCATCCTGCTCGCTTTGCCTCGGCAGGAATCCGAGGCCATTCTCGCAAAATTGGAATTTGTCGATCTTCCCATCCACTTCGTCTTGAACGAAATCGGCGCGCCCGTCGAGGACGCTTATTTCATCAATGGCGGCGTGGCTTCGATTCTGAACGTTATGTCCGACGGAAAGAGCGTCGAAGTTGGCCTCACCGGCAAAGAAGGCTTCGTCGGTTTGCCGCTACTCGTTGGTTTCGAGACGAGTCCCACGCAGGCCGTGATGCAGATTCATGGCACCGGCTATCGCATCAGCGCCGGCGGCCTGGCCGAACTCCTCGAACGCTTTCCGGCTTTGCGAAAGTGCCTCAATCAGTTTTCTTACGAAATGACCTTGCAAGCCACGCAGATCGCCGCGTGCAACCGTCTCCATCCTGTCGAAGAACGCCTCGCACGCTGGCTGCTGATGAGCGCCGATCGCATGGGCAGCCCGTCGTTCCCGCTTACGCAGCAGTTCCTAGCGCACATGCTCGGCACGCGCCGCGCCAGCGTCACCGTTGCTGCCGGGATTCTTCAAAAGGCGGGGTTGATCACTTATAAACGCGGCCAGGTCAACATCGAAAAGCGTGGGAAGTTAGAGGAAGTCTCCTGCGAATGCTACGCGCAACTCGTCCGCCAGGTCGATAGTTGGCACAAACACGTGCTGCGTAACGCCGCCGATTAGTAACCCGCCGCGGACCTCTTGTTCTGCAAACCGTTTCCCCGCCCCAGCAACATCATCACCTGATCCGCCAGATTTTCCGTCTTGGATACGATCGCGCGAACCCCTGCCGGCAGTTTCGGGTCCGAGCGAATAGCCTCTGCGTGCAAAGTATGCAGGATGATCGGCGCATCAGGACGAATCTTGCTGATCTCGCGCGCCGCATCGAGGCCATTCATCCGCGGCATCGCCACATCCAGAATGATCAGGTCCGGCTTCAGCACTTGCACCTTCTCGACCGCGTCCACACCGTCCACAGCCTCTCCACACACACGTAGGCCGGACGCTTCCAGTTGCTCTCGAATCAATCGTCTGACGGTAGGATTGTCGTCGACCACAAGAATGGCTTTGCCCACTTCGCACCTCGGTTCCGAGGGGGTGGAGACCAGTGCGCTGGAGGGCACCCCATTCCGTACGCCAGCGTACCTGATCAAAAACCCGCTTTTCTATACCCCTTTCCCTGTATAAATTGCAGCGTGTCGATGCCGTCACATTCTCGGCACATCGTGCGGGGTGCACGCGTGTTTGTGTAGCGCAGGTCCTTGGACCTGCGGTTTTTCCGCCGCGCTATTCGGAAGTCTAACTTTAGAGGAGCATCCGCACAGTCACGCCTGTCAGCGCCGTCGGCTCAATCCGTTTTATTCCGCCCGCAGCGCCCGCACCGGATCAATCGACGCCGCGCGCCGCGCCGGAATCATCCCGGCAAATCCCGCCGCCACCGCCAGCGTAGCAATCGCGCCCGCCATCACCGTCGAATCCGCGCTGGTGATCCCGTAGAGCTGCGACTGCACGAATCGCACGCAGAGCAGCGCCACCGGTATCCCAATCGCCAACCCGATCCCCGCTTGGAGCATCGCGCCACGCATCACCATCGCGATCACGCTGCCGCGCTCCGCTCCCAGCGCCATGCGAATGCCAATCTCCGGAGTCCGCCGCCCCACGTTATACGCCGTAACGCCGTAAAGCCCGATGGTGGCCAGCAGCAGCGCCAGCGCGCCAAAAAGCTCTGTGAGCCGCGCGATCAGGCGCTCCTCGGTAAACCGGTCCGCAATCTGTTGCGAGAACGTCTGAAACTTCGTCACCGTCAGGTTCGGATTGATGTCCGCCAGCGTTTTCTGCGCCAGTCTTTGCATGTCGCTCATGGGCCGCGCGGTCTCGAGCACCATGGCGCCGGCGTAAAGCGATTCGTCCTTCTCTACTGGATTTTTATTGTTTAGCCCGCGCTGCATCATCGGGACGAAATACATGCTGTGGTTTTTCCAACGCGCGCTCGAGTAGGCCGTATCTTCCACCACCCCGACGATCTCAAACGCTCCGGGCGAATTGGGAGAACCCATGCGCGCTCCAATGGGATTGCGATCGCCGAAAAACGTCTTTACAAATGCCTGATTCACCACGGCCACCGGCGGCGCCGCGGCGGAATCCTGCACGCCAATTCCGCGGCCCATCACCACATGCGTTCCCACCGAATCGAAGTACTCCGCATTCGCCTTCACAAACGAGGCGCCACGCTTCAGGTTCGGCTGCCCCTGGATCTGGATACCGTTGCTCCAGTTGTTATCTTCCATCGGCGTGTACGTCGCGATGCCCACTTTCACCACGCCCGGCAACGTGTGAAAGCGGTCTTCCATGATCCGGTAGAGCGCCTCGAGTTGCGTCTGCGAATAGCCCGCCGCCTGCGGATTGATGTGCACGATGTAACGATTTCGCGCGTCCAGCTTCAGGTCCGTGCCCTGCAGTTTGCTCAGGCTTTGCGAAAAGAGTCCCGCGCCCACCAGCAACACGAATGACAATGCCGCCTGCAGCACCACCAGCCCGCGCTGCAGCAACGACGCGCTTCCCGCCGTGGTGCGCATCCCGCTCCGCAGCGCCTCGGCAGGCTTGGCCTGCGCCGCGATCCAGGCCGGCGCCACGCCAAATAAAACTCCCGTCAAGAACGATAGCCCACACGCAAATGCCACTGCCATCACCGAGGGGCTCGCGTGGATCGGCATATTCTGTGCACCCGGAAATGCCAGCGTCAGCAGCATGCGCGTGCCCGCATACGCCACCGCGAGCCCGGCAATCCCGCCCATCCCCGCCAATATCACGCTCTCGGTCAGTAGTTGCAGCACGATTCTTCCGCGCGTCGCGCCCAACGCCGTGCGCACAGACATTTCCGCGCGGCGTCCCATCCCGCGCACCAGCAGCAGGTTGGCGATATTCGCGCACGCGATCAGCAGCACCAGCCCCGCCACCCACATCAGCAAATGCAGGTGGGACCCGTACTCCTCCTGCATGTCTTGAATTCCCGCGCCGCCCGGCGTCAGCGCGATGTGCGACTTCGCCAGCAATTTCTTGCCGTCTTCGGTGGAAAAATCCTTGTCCGATGTTCTTGCTTCGCGGAAGATCTGGCTCACCTTTTGCTGCAGCGGCGCGATCGCTGTGCCGGGCTTCACGCGGCCGATCATGTAGAGCCATTGGGTTTCAGGGTCGTGCACGTACGGAGCGTTCGCCAGCAGCGGCATCGCTTCGATCGGCAGATAAAGATCGGGCGGCGTGGTGGACATGCGGTCGCCATAGAAACCCCGCGGGGCCACGCCCACCAGCGTCACCGGTTTCGTGTTCACCCAAAACGTGCTGCCGATCACGGACGTATCGCCGCCATAATTCTGCTGCCACATTTCGTAGCTCATCACCGCGGTTGCGGGAGCGCCCTGCAGATCGTCCGCATCCTGCAATAGCCGCCCCGCTCGCGCCTGCAATCCAAAGGTACGGAAATAATTGCCCGAGACGAACTCGCCCATCACGGAGCGCGCGTCCTCCTGCGTTCCGTCGCGCCGCGCGATGATCGGCCGGTAACCGAAGCCCGACTCCATCGCCGCCAACTCCTCAAACTCCGGCGCGTTTTTCTTGATCTGTTCGTAGGTGTCGGTCGAAAAGAGGCTGTAGTCGCCGTTTGTCGAGGTCCCGGAGTTCACGCAGCAATCGTTCGTATCGCCCAGCCGCAAGAGCGTCTTGGGATTCGCCACCGGCAGGCTTTGCAGCAGCACCGAATTCACCACCGTAAAAATGGCGGCATTCGCGCCGATGCCCAGAGCCAGCGTCAGCAACACAGTAATCGTAAAAGCCGGCGTCTTCCGCAAATTCCGCAGCGCATAGCGCACATCCGGTAGCAGCGTCATCGTCGCCCTCCGTGGCCAAGGTTTGCCGCCGCGTCCGCCCGCAGCCACACCCCACCCGCAACCTTAGACGCCAGCCCGAGCCGAACGTTAGGTTCTAGACAGACGTCACCAATCACCAGTTAAACGTGATAAGACTGACCTCGAATTTCTTAGGAGCCACTGTGGAAATCAGTGACGCGCAGAGGGATGTACGGACCACTTTCTTGGGCGGATTCGCGGGGCAGTTGGTGGCCGGCACCCTGTGGTTTCTGTCGGCGGCGCTGGCCACGTGGCGCTCACCGCGCATCGCGATCTGGGTGCTCGTTGTCGGAGGGATCTTCATTTTCCCTCTGACGCAGTTGCTCTTGTGGATGATGGGCCGGCCCGCCGGGCTTCCTAAGGGCCATCCCATGAACTCTCTTGGGAGACAGGTGGCTTTCATACTGCCGCTGAATTTACCGCTGGTAGCCGCCGCCACTCTGTATCGTCTGAACTGGTTCTACCCGGCTTTGATGATTGCACTGGGCTCGCACTATTTGCCGTTCATATTCATGTACGGGATGTGGGAGTTCGGGGTTCTCGCGGCGTCGTTGATCGGCGCGGGAGCCATGATTGGGCTGTACCTGCCGTCAACGTTCTGCTTGGGCGGGTGGTTTACTGCGGCAGCGCTGCTGCTCTTCGCGTTTGTAGGACGCAGCGTCGCTTTGAAGGAAATTTAGGCTATTCTCCGGCGCCGATCGATTGCAGCGTATGCATATGGGCTAATTCCGCGCCATCGCGGTATTCGACTAGGTCGATCGAAGCGTCGTCCAATGCTGAATTGGCGAAAATAATTCCCGTGCGGCCGTCACCGAGGTCGATCACATTCAGCATTTGCGGCAATTTCACGTCCGCGCTACGCGTTTCCACTGCCAGGATGCGAAGGGTGGGCACCGGATCGATCCAAGCCGCGAGAGAGACGTCAGGTTTCGCGATCCTGCCCGCCGCCCTCCACTGCGCCGTCGCGTAATAACGGATGCCACCGCCGGCGATACGAAACGGCTGCACGGTAAACCTGGGCGAATGGTTTAGCGCGGCGCGCCGCACGGGATCGGAAACCATGGTCATCATTTTTTGCGTGAGTAGCGAAACGATCTGGGTCTGAATGTCAAATCGCACCGGTTCGTTCATAAGTCCTGCGAACATCCCTGGTAGTCCCAGCTCCGCTTTGCTTGCGGTTCCCTGATGACGGCGCGCCACGTAATAGTCCTTCGTGGTCAGCAGGGCATTCGGATTCTTTAGGGTCGCAATGGCCCCGATGTACGAATTGTTTCCGGTTTCCTCATCGCCTTCACTCCCCACGATGGTCGTGAGCGTGGCTGGGATTACCGTGCCATACCCGGTCAACACATCGTACTCGTCTCCTAAGGCAAAGCGTTCTGCGCCGGGCGCATTCTGGAAACGCGAAAGATAATCGGCAGTCAGTTCCACAGGCTGGAAAAACAGAGCTGCCACCGGTTCCTTAAGGATTCGCGCATGTGCCGGAAAAGTGTTGCCGAACTTGACGGCGCCGAAGCAAATGAGGACGCGGTCTCCGTCGTAGCGGCTCGCGAGCCAAAAGGGTTGGTGCTGCACCTGACCCAGGGTCGCCGGGGAATGCACCGTCAGAAGTGCGAACAAAAAGAACGCAAACCCCACTAGAGACAGGCTCTGAGGATCAGTGTGATTTGTCATCGACGCACGTTCCGCAGGTATGATTTATAAAAAGACAAATTGGGACCCCAAATCATTTAGAGGCTGTCCATCGATCCCAGTAGAATACGGCAATGCTGCAACGCGCGATTCTGATTCTTATCGCGATGTTCGTCATGCTGCCGCCGGTTTCCGCCCAGGATTGTGCCGCTCCCGAGCCGGGCGCGTGCAGATTGTTCGGAGCCGCGGCCGCTATATTTGTCGGCGAGGTCACGGAGAACAATAATGATTCTGGGACGGTCCGGTTTCAAGTGACGGAGGCGTTTAAGGGCGTTTCAGGTACCTTCATTGAGATTCTTGGAGCGCCCTTCAGTCCCCACTTCGCGATTGGCGAGAAGTGGCTCGTTTTCGCAAACAACTGCATTCACGATCGGGCGGGAAAGGGATGCTTGACGGTTGGACCATGTTCTCTTACCCGCCGTGTGGAATCTGCGGCAGCAATTCTCGATCAACTCCGCATTGAGCAAAATGGCGGTCGCGATGCGGCGGTCTACGGAGTGCTGAACCGAACGCTGCGGTTCGATCAAGCCATTTGGGACGAAAGTTACATTACGCCGCTTAGCGGCATTCACGTGCGATTGAAGTCTGACGGCCGCGTGTATGACGCCAACACAGACGACCAGGGCGCTTACGCATTTCGCAAAGTCGCCTCCGCAAAATATGAAGTCTCGGCAGACCTGCCGTCTAACCTCGAACTTGGGAACACAATCGGCGATGATACCGTGCCTCCCGTAACGTTGCCGCGCCACACTTGCTTCGAGAACAACCTTTATGCCCTACCCACAGGCGGCATCACCGGCCGGGTGATCGGGCCGGACGGGAAGCCGCTCGATATCGCCCTCGTAAACCTATTCCGCGCGGACCGCTACGCAAAACACAAACCTGGCCTCCTTGGCTTTCAGGGCAAACCCCGCAGATCAGACGAGTCGCAACCCTTTCGGTTCTACCATCTTCCGACGGGTGACTACATCCTGGTCTTCAACGCGTTGGAAAGAGACGACCCCGATGAGCCATTTCCAATAACATTTTTTCCAAGCACGCGCAGCATGGAAACTTCACAATTGATTCATCTGCGCGATGGCCAGAAGGTGACGGGCGCCGATATTCATGTGAGCAATCCGCTTCCTACCAGGCAAATCACTGTGCAATTGAATTGGGTAGGCAAAGAACCTCAGGATTACTACCCTCCGCTTATTTTCGTGAAAGCCAGCAGAGGAACCAATCCACTTCCGCAAGAAATCAGCCCCGACAGGTTCGCGCTAAACCTGTTTTTGGATTCGCGCTATACGCTTCACGCTGAGGCAATCTGCAAACTCGCAAGAACCGGAAAAAGCCAGACCTCAAAGTCATCCGAAGCCACGATCGACGGCAATAACCTCGCAACGTCGGAGGTCACACTCAGCTTAAATTCCGCAGGTTGTGGCCGCAAATAATATTTCTCTCCGCGGCAAGACGGCTGAAAACGAGCCTCAAAAGTGACTCCGATTGAGTCTGCCTTATGCGAGCATGCCGGCCGTACGGCGCATCGGCTGCGGCACGCGTTTCTTCACGTGCGTTACGCCGGGCGTCCAATCTTCCGGAGGAAACATCACTTGCCAGAAACTCGGATTCGGCACCAGGAACTCCACGGCCACCTCGCTCTGGCCTCCTTCTGCGTCGCCCACGTGCACCACCGTGCATTCCTGCATGGCGGCGGTCTGCAGGTTTCGCAGCAGGAGCTGGTCGCCCTTATGAACTTGCCGGGAAAGCGCCAACGAGCATCCGTGCGCGTTGATCACCATCGTATGCGTATCTTCCTCAAAGGTGTCGCGCGCTTCTGGAGCCGCCACGATCTTTACGGGTATTCGCATCACCACGCGCTGGCTCCTGCGCCGCGTGGACGCAAACCATGAAGCTTCCCGCGATGCCGCGAGCCAGCCTTCCAGTGTGCGAAGCGGTTCGGACTCGGCGTCCGTAAAGAGCAAGCCCATCCCGTGGCCCGGCAGCGAGTAAACCACCCTCGCGCGCACATCGCAGGTTTTCTTCTCCTGGATGATTCGCGCCGAGACGTTCGCGCCCACCGGCAATGTTTCCGTCGTGGTCACAAAGCACCCGCGCTTGCCAAGGTCGCTCACGTGGGCCTCCATGCACTCCGGCACCGCAAATGCATCGCTGGCCTCGAGAGGCTTCCCGATCTTTACCAGCGCGCTGAATTCGTAGCGCCGGTGCATGCGCCGCTCGGCAAGCACAAAACTCCCCGGCAAACTTGTTGCAAGCGATGAAGTAACCTGGTGGCCCATTTCGGATCTCCTGATTGGCTTGTGCTAGGCGCGGGCTGTAGAGCCTCGTAGCGGCGCTTGTTCGATCAACATGTTCAACCATTCGCGCAGCGTCGCCGCTTGTTCCGGGTGGACGGAGGTAAAGTTCAACGCCAGGCCCCGGCCTTCTCCGCAATACACGACTTTCGCTTCGGCTTCAAAGCTATTGGACATCGTCGAGATACGAATTTTCACAATGCTTTCCGGCGGCAGCGCAAAGTCGGTGTCCACCCGGCAGCCCGTTTGGCTTAGATCGGCGGTGCGCGCCTGGATCGCGGCGCGCGAACTCTCCGTCTTGATCAGAATTTCGGCGTTGAAGGGATACCGGGGATGTTCGCGCCGCTCTTCCGACCTCGCGGATACGAAATTCCATGAGTTAGCGGGAGTAAACACTTTGGTCGCCAAGAGCTCTCTACACGCAATGTCTCATTCGTAGATAGAAACCGGCAAGAGTACGACGTTCCTATAGCTGGCAGTACATTCGGACATCCCGCTTCGCTGTAGGGCTCTCTACATTTCGTTTCGTGCCAAGCGGCAGGGGCCATCTCTTGCATCCGCAACGAATCGCTGTAAGCTTCTTATTGCACGGGCGGGTTTGCTGCCGCCTGCCCTCGCTTTTCGGCAGAGGAGATACGCACACCATGGCCGCTTCCCTGATTCCCAGCGCGCTCGAAGCTTCCACACAAGCCTTCCCGGTCCTAACCCCTGCGCAGATCGATCGCATCCGGCCGCTGGGCAAAATCCGGAAGGTCGTGAAGGGCGAAACGCTCTTTGAGCCTGGCGACACGCACGTCCCCTTCTTTGTATTGCTTTCGGGAGCGATGGAAATCGTGCAGCCCAGCCCGACCGGCGAGCGCCCCATCGCCGCGCACGTGGCCGGCGAATTCACCGGCGAGATGACGATGATCTCCGGGCAGCGCTGCCTCGTGCGCGGACGCGTCACCGAACCGGGCGAGTATCTGGAGCTGGGCGGCGATGGCTTGCGTTCGCTCGTCGCGCGCGACGCCGAGTTGAGCGAAATCTTCATGCGCGCGTTCATTCTGCGCCGGCTTCAACTGATCAGCCGCGGCCAAGGCAATGTGGTCCTGATGGGCTCGCGCCACTCCGCCAGCACGCTGCGTTTGCGCGAATTTTTGAGCCGCAACGGACACCCTTACGCCTACGTCGATCTCGATACGGATAAGACTTCGCAAGAATTGCTCGACCGTTTCGCCGTGAAGCCCGAAGACATTCCGGTGCTCATTTGCAACGGCCGCAACTTGCTGCGCAATCCGTCGAATCAAGAGCTGGCCGATTGCCTGGGATTCAACGTTAGCATTGACGCCTCGCAGGTCCGCGATCTGGTGATCGTCGGCGCCGGACCCGCGGGCCTCGCGGCCGCCGTCTATGCCGCCTCCGAAGGGCTTGACGCGCTGGTGATCGAGACCGCGGCGCCGGGCGGGCAAGCCGGATCGAGCTCAAAAATCGAGAACTATCTGGGATTTCCCACCGGCGTTTCGGGACAGGAGTTGGCGACCCGCGCCATCGCGCAAGCCGAAAAATTCGGCGCGCAGATGATGATCGCGCATAGCGTGGCGCGGCTCGATTGCGCGCGGCGTCCCTACCAGCTCGTGCTCGATAACGGCAATTCCGTGCCCGCGCGCGCGGTGGTGATCGCCACCGGCGCGCAATACAACAAGCCGGGCATCGCCAACCTCGAACGGTTCGAGGGCCAGGGAATTTATTACGGCGCGACGTTCATGGAATCGCAGCTTTGCGAGCAGGAAGACATCCTCATCGTCGGCGGCGGCAATTCCGCCGGGCAAGCGGCCGTGTTCCTCTCGCAGACGGCGCGCAAAGTGTACATGATGGTGCGCTCGGGGCAATTGTCGGACACGATGTCACGCTATCTGATCCAGCGGATCGAGGAGAACCCCGCGATCGAATTGCACTACCAGACGGAAATCGTCGCCCTCGAAGGCGACTCGCACCTCGAGCGCGTCACCTGCCGGGACAAGAAAACCGGCGAAACGGCCACGCACGACATTCGCCACGTGTTCATCATGGCCGGCGCTTCGCCGCGAACCGAGTGGCTGCGCAACTGCGTCGCCCTGGACGACAAGGGATTCATCCTTACCGGACGCGATCTGGATGGCGCGCGCCCAGGTCCTGCATGGCCGCACGCGCAGACTCGTGTGCCGTATATGCTGGAGACGAGCCTTCCGGCGGTGTTTGCCGTGGGCGACGTGCGCGCAGGAAACGTGAAGCGCGTGGCTTCGGCGGTGGGCGAAGGCTCCATCGCCATTCACCTGGTGCATCGCGCGCTCGCGGAATCCTAGAAGAGCGGCGTAGCAAGAGCAGCGGCAAAATATTTCAGTGGAAGTTCAGGAGGAAGCACATGCCGGAATGCACGCACATGGATCAAATCAAGATTCGGAAAACGCACACGCACGTCTGCGCGGAATGCGTGAAGATGGGTGACACCTGGGTGCATCTGCGGCTCTGCATGATTTGCGGCAACGTGGGCTGCTGCGACTCCTCAAAAAATAAGCACGCCACGAAACATTTTCACGCGAGCAAGCACCCCATCATGCGGTCCGTCGAGCCGGGCGAAGACTGGGGCTGGTGCTACGTAGACGAAATCGAGCTGGACTTCACTTAAACGCTGCGCCATGAAACGCCAGTCTCTCGCAGTCCGTAGTCGGAGCCCTTTTGGGCTGCGCGACCTGTTAACCAGGGCGATACTCCCTCCCCCCCACCTTTTTCATGTAAATACGGCAGCGATTGGACTTACAGGAACGAATGTGCGCAAAATACTGCAAATAGGCGGCTTACAGAATCGAGATTTCGCACATTGTGCACTTTTGTGCGGGAAGCAAAGGGGTTAGCGCTGCATGATGTACCGAAATGCGGGGTATATGCGCTCCGATGCGCGGCAATCTTGAGTAAGGCAAAGCCCGGAATCTAGCCCTGAAATGGAGCCCTTGTTAACGCCAACGGACTTCGCGCAGTCCTACAGCGAGGCCAAACGCGCATGTATCGGAACAAGGCAATTGCACTGTTCGGGCTGGCAGCGGCGTTGGGACTTGGCGCCGCGAAGTTTCGCAGTGGTTTCCGCGCGGTTGGTGCGGCGCCACCCGAGGCGGACGCATTCGAGGAAGTGGTGATTCCGGTGGGAGCCGGTCCGGCTTCGCTTGCGATCGCGGACGTGAATCACGACGGACACCCGGACATCCTGGTGGCGAATACCGAGAGCCAGACATTGACTGTGCTGTTGGGCGATGGGCACGGGCATTTTCACTCCGCGC
Organism: uncultured Acidobacteriota bacterium; assembly: GCA_963703805.1. Lineage (GTDB taxonomy): Bacteria > Acidobacteriota > Terriglobia > Acidiferrales > UBA7541 > DASTCZ01. Next base: position 818,127 of record CAVPFO010000005.1, read on the forward strand.
CAGGAGCTGTGTGCGCCACGGGTCCCGGACCGAACGACATCGCGATCGGCGATTTCAATGGTGATGGCAATTTAGATTTGGCGATCGCAAATACCGGGACGCCGAACCTGACCATTTTGCTGGGCGATGGCAAGGGAGGATTTGCGCCGGCGCCGCATTCGCCGTTTGCCACGCGTTCCAAGCCGCACGTGCACGGAGTGGCGGCGGGTGATTTCAATGGCGACGGCAAGTTGGACGTGGTTACCGACGATTGGGGTAACAACCAGTTTCTTTTGCTGCTGGGGGATGGCGCGGGAAATCTGGCGTCACCGGGCGTGCCGTTTCCTACCGGCAAGCGTCCGTATCAGCGCTTGCGTTCGGCGGATTTCAATCGCGATGGGCGGCCGGATGTGGTGACGACCAATCTGGATGGGAATACGGTTTCGATTCTGTTGGGCGATGGGCACGGCGGATTTGCGAATGCGGCCGGGTCGCCATTTCCCGCGGGGGCCGCGCCGTGGGCCGTGGCCGTGGCGGATGTGAATGGGGATGGCAATCTGGATTTGGTGGTGGTGCCCTACGACCGCGATGTGCCGGACCCGCAGCAAATCGGCGTGACGGTGCTGCTCGGCGACGGCCGCGGCGGCTTCCGCAAGATGCGCGGCTCGCCGTTCTCGTTGGCGGGCTGTGCGGGCCCCGATCGCGTGGCGACCGGCGACATCAAGGGCGACGGTATCCGGGATATTGTGGTCTCCTGCGCGCAGAGCAATAACCTAGTGTTTTTTATGGGAACGAAGGATGGTGGCTACCGGATTACGTCGCGCGCGATGAAAGATATCGGTTGGTCTGGGTTAGACGTTGCGGACCTGAACGGCGACGGCAAGGCGGATGTGGTGGTGGCGAATCATGAGGCGGGGACAATTACGATTTTGTTTGGGAAGTGAAGTGATTGCGACCGATCGTAAGAGATAGGAAGGCCCTATCGTCTTTGCCTCGACATTAAATTGTGCTACGTTACTCATGTCGGTGCCATCGCGCACTCGACAAATCGGCGGCACCGTCCGCTCAAAAAAATGGAGAATTACTGTGGGTAAACAGATCCATCGTATTCCAGCGTTCGAATCTCGCAAGGTTTCACATCCCGTATTCAAAACAATCAGCAAATACTGGCTAACCGTCAGGGCGAGAGATTTTCCATCCGGCGTTAGCGCGGCAGCAAACGCACGCGAGCCCGTCGGGTTGAATCGCTTGGTTTACCGTGACGTTCGCGCCAGTCTCCAAGGTCGAGAGGCTATTCCAGGTAGTTTCGATTTGATGAACAAGGGCATCACGATTCTCGCCTTAAGCGTGCGGCTGCTCGATAAAGATAAGCAAGTTTTCGAGGTGATCGTAGATGACCAGGACGGTGGCATCGTCGATGGAGCGCACACTGCAAAAATCATTGAGAGGTGCAATGCGGATGGGTCGACCCATCCCGAACAATACGTAGAGGTGTTCATTCGCACAGGCGTCGAGGACGAGTTGATAACGGACATCGCGCGAGGTCTGAACACGGGCATGCAGGTCGCCCCCAAGTCTATCTACAACATAGATGGCGTCTTTGATTGGCTAAAAGCCGAGGTGTCTGGAAAGCCGTACGAAACCATGATTTCTTGGCGAGAGTCAGACAGCGCTGATTACGATGTTCGCGATCTAATCAGTGTCCTAGAAATGTTCAATATATTTGATTTCCCGAACGACGGAGGGAAACATCCGATATCCGCGTACGAGAAATGGAGCATACCGCTGGACAAATTTGCTAAAGATTATGAGGAAAATCACAACAAACTCCGAACTAGCAAATACTACAGGCTGCGTACCATTCTGAACGATGCCCTCGCTCTTTACGACCATATTCGGCACGACTTCCGCAACCTCCGCAATGAAGCGGGGGGAAGCGCAGGGAAGATGAATATCGTGGAGGAAGCGTCTAAAGACCACAAGCTTGATTTCCCGTTTGCCGGCCTGCCTCCAAGCGAGTATAGGCTCACGAAAGGTGCGTCGTATCCAATGCTGGCTGCGTTCCGCAATATGGTTGTGCACGATTCCTCTGGAAACGCTAGTTGGCAAGGAGGATTCAAATCAGTGCTTCGCCTTTGGAGCGAATCGGCGCCCGAACTCGTGGAGGAGACCTACAACGCAACCAAGGAAATCGGCCGCATGCCCGACCAGTTGGGAAAGAACCGCAAACATTGGGACAACCTACACATGAAAGTGCAATTGCGGTTACTCCGCGCGCAAATCGCTCAGCGAGCGAAGAGGCCTTAGAAGTCCCAAGTAGGTCAGGACGAAAACTGGTGGCGGGGGCAGCTACTCAATAGCCGCCCTCGGCCACCTGAAAAGATCTTAGAATTTCGATTCGCGCAGTCCAGAAACGGGAGTGCTCATGTCCCAGAGAGTCACCGCTCAAATTCTTAAGCAGAAATATACGCCACCTGGCCGCGACCCTTACTTCTTGGCCGAATTAACGCTACTTGATGCGGGTCAACGGCAATTTGTTCGCTCCCCGTTACGCTTTCCGGAGTTTAAAGCTATTGCGGATTTGCTTTACCGCGAGGCGGGAGTGAGTCACGAGGTCCTGCAGGATGCATTTACGGTCTACGAGTCACGGCAGACCGCAGTAGTAGATCTCAACTTAGAGGATGTTCAGATTGCCGCTTTGGGCTTCCTGCCCGTGGAATAACCCAGTCCTTTTGGCTTCCACGAGTCTTGAAGAAGGCCGTTCTGTCGGTCAGACGTCGCAAAACTGCATTCCTTAGTGACAATATGTGCGCTGAAGTGGAGGGCTACAGGGTTATCTGTATGCCGAGGCTGCTGCAGGAAAGTAACTTGACGCGGTTTCTACGGATTGTGAGGCAGGGGCTGGTCTGGCGGTCACGAAATGCGGCGAGGGGCGATCCAACTAGAGGACGCTTTGCCGCGCGCCGCATGCAAATTCCAGGCAAGGCAGGAGACCCCATGAAACCAAGCACAAAGAACGAGGCAGAAGGCAAGTTTCACGAAGTGAAGGGCAAAGTGAAGGAGAAGGTAGGACGCGCGACCAACCGGCCCGATGTGGAAGTGGAAGGCCAGGACGAGCAGGTGGGCGGGAAGGTCCAGAAGAAGATTGGACAAGTGCAGAAAGTTTTCGAGAAGTAGCGCGAGACGGCCCGCCGCGCGGGCCGCGTTGTGTGTGGGTTGCGCCACCCGATCTGGGATCGGGTGGCGTTTTTTTTCGAGTGAGAAGCGGCCGAAGGCACGAGACACGGCCGAGCGCCACACGCACCTGCCTTAGATCATTTTGTGCCAACGCGGAATGCACGGCTTCGAGAACATCCCCAGGGCTACGGAACCGCCCTGGGCTACAAACGGCGGGCGCCACAAGCACTGCGGCGTCCCGTGCTGGCCAGGCAGGTAATGGGCCTGGAGGCAGTGGTTGATCTAACTTCCGTCCCTAACGCTTGTTCCTTGGGCAATCGATATGGGCCGAGCGCCACACGCACCTGCCTTAGATCATTTTGCGCTGACGCGGAACGCACGGCTTCGAGAACGGCCCCAGGGCTACGGAACCGCCCTGGGCTACAAACGGCGGGCTACACAAGGTGTGCGCTGGATCATCTAATTTAAGTCGCCTGTGAGCGGGAGCCTTTTTGAGTGACGCAAATGTGGACATACGAAGCAGCAATACCGATGTGCTGATTGTGGGCGCGGGGCCGACCGGGTTGGTGCTGGCGCTGTGGCTTACGCGCATGGGCGTGCGGGTGAAGATTGTGGACAAGACGGCGGAGCCGGGGACGACTTCGCGGGCGCTGGCGGTGCAGGCGCGTACGCTCGAGTTCTACCAGCAGATGGGACTGGCGGAAACGGTGGTGGAGCGCGGGCGCGAAGTGAAGGCGGTAAACCTATGGGTGCAGGGCAAACGGGCGGCGCACGCGGTGCTGGGCGATATGGGCCGCGGGATCAGCCCTTTTGCTTACGCGCTGATTTTTCCGCAGGACGAGCACGAGCGGCTGCTCGTGGCGCGGTTGCAGGAAGCGGGCGTAAAGGTGGAGCGGCGGACGGAAGTGGTGAACTTCCGGGAAGAACAAGGCGCGAGCAACGGCGATGGGCGCGTGGTGGCGCGGCTGAAGCGGCCGGATGGAACCGAGGAGGAATGTACGGCGGCTTATATTGCCGGATGTGACGGGGCGCATTCGATCGTGCGCCAGAAGCTCGGAATCGGATTTCCGGGCGGCCAATACACGCACCTCTTTTATGTGGCGGATGTGGAGGGCGGCGGCCCGGTGATGAACGGCGAGCTGCACGTGGCGCTGGACACAAACGATTTTCTGGCGGTGTTTCCGCTGAAGGGCGAAGGGCGCGCGCGGCTGGTGGGTACGATTCGCGACGAGGCGGCGAGCGGCCACGATGACCTTTCGTGGGGTGATGTGAGCAAGCGCGTGATCGAGTGGATGAGGGTCGAGGTGCAGCGCGTGAATTGGTTTTCGACGTATCGCGTACACCATCGCGTGGCCGATCGCTTTCAGCAGGGCCGCGCGTTTCTGCTGGGGGATGCCGCGCACATTCACAGTCCTGTGGGCGGGCAAGGGATGAATACGGGTATCGGCGACGCGGTGAATCTGGCGTGGAAGCTGGCGGCGGTGCTGCAAGGGCGCGGCGATGCCTCATTGCTCGCAAGCTACGAGCCGGAGCGGATTGCGTTCGCGCGGAAATTGGTGGCAACGACAGATGAGGCGTTTACCGGCGTGACGAGCGACAGCACGCTCGCGCGGCTGGTCCGGCTCGATCTGGTGCCGCTGCTGATGCCTGCCGTGTTTCAATTTCGCGCGGCGCGGCGATGGCTGTTTCGCACAGTGTCGCAGACGGCGGTGCAATATCGCGAGAGTCCCTTGAGCGAAGGGCGAGCGGGGATGGTGCAAGGCGGCGACCGGTTGCCGTGGGTGCGGATGGCCGCGAGCCGCGGCGGCGCCGGTACGGAAGATTCGCAAAGCGGAAGAGGGGCGGGTAATTTTGCGCCGCTGACGTCACTCGATTGGCAAGTGCACGTGTATGGCGAGGCGCAGGGCGAACTGCGGGCCGAATGCGAGGCGCGAGATTTGCCGCTGCACGAGTTTCCCTGGCGTCCCGCGATGAGCCGCGCCGGGCTGCGCCGCAACGCAACTTATCTGGTCCGGCCGGACAGCTATGTGGCGCTGGCGGCGTTCCAGGATAGCGGCGCGGCGGTGGCGGCGTATCTGGATGCGAGGAAGATTACGCTGGAGCGGCGCCAGCCGTGTTAGAGGTTTTTGCGGAGGTATTCGAAAATCAGGTAGCCGGCGAGCGCGCAGATGACGGCGATGGTGAAGTTCGTGCGTGTGAAAATGTCATGCAATGCGATGGTGAGCGTCTTGGCGTCGCGGCGGCTGCGGACAAATTCCCCCATCAAGAGATTCGAATAGAAGAGGAAGATGATAAAACCCACCTCGACGATGGCGCGAGCTATTGCGACGGACTTTGTGGGCTTCGTAGGCGCCGGCATAAGCTAACTATAGCAACGCCAGCGAATGATGAAAGCAAATTTGGCCACGGCACGCGCGGGATAGCGACTAGCGCGAAGCCACGAGATGTTCGGATAGCTATGCGGGCTACCGGGCACTTGATCCTTCGAGCTTTGACGGGAGGGTTGCATATAGGGTGAACCGTGTATTTCGGCTAATTCAGAGGTATGCTCCAATTTACGCTCCGTAATCATTTGGGCCTTAGCGGTATCATAGCCGGGCGTGCATCTTACCTGAGGTTGCTCAAGAACCTTGCATCCACTGCGTATTCTTGTGGTTGATGACCACGAAGCCGTGAGAAACGGGCTGCGTTTGCTGCTGGCTGCGCGCGCGGATTTGCTCGTGTGCGGAGAGGCGGCGAATGGGGCGGAGGCGGTAGAGGGCGCGCGAACGCTGCGGCCGGATGTGGTGTTGATGGACGTTTCCATGCCGGGGATGAACGGCATCGAGGCAAGCAAGGCGATCCGGAGCGAACTGCCCGGGTGCAAAGTGGTGATCGTGAGCGAAAACGAGCGCACGCTAACGGAGAAGCTAGCGACGGAGATTGGCGCGCATGGATTTGTGGCGAAAGCGAACCTTGCACGCGAGTTGCTGCCGACCTTGGAAAGCCTGATCGAACACGGCAGCGACAAGGCCGCCTCTGGCGCGGATGGTGTGCGTCCCGCTTCGCCGCAATGGATGATGGGCGGCGGCGAGATGGGCGAGTTCATGCGGTCGACAGATTGGCGGAAGACTCCGCTCGGTCCGCCGGAACGTTGGCCACAAAGTTTGCGGACGGCGGTAAGCATCTGTTTGAACTCGAAATTTGCGCTGCTGGTTTGGTGGGGACCCGACTTGGTGATGCTCTATAACGATGCCTACCGGCAGATTATAGGCGCGAAGCATCCGGCGGCGTTTGGGCATCCGGGACGCGATTGCTGGCACGAAATCTGGGACACGATCGGGCCCATGCTGCACGGCGTGATGAACCAGGGGAAGGCTACGTGGTCCGACGATTTGCTGCTGATGCTGGAACGGCACGGATACCCGGAGGAGTGCTACTTCACATTTTCCTATAGCCCGATCCGGGACGAGTCGGGCGGCATCGGCGGCGTGTTTACACCCGTAAAAGATCAGACGGAAATGGTGATCGGGCAACGGCGGCTGCGGACGTTGCGCGACTTGGCCGCGCTCAGCGCCGAGGTGAATTCGGAAGAGAAAATGTGGCCGTTGGCGGCCCGGATCGTCGGCGAGAACCCGTACGATATTCCGTTCGCGGTGTTTTACCGGCTGACGCCGGACCGCCAGCAGATCGAGCCGACCGGTTCGGCGGGGCTCGATGCCGAGTCCAAACTGTTGAGCGGCGCGATGCAGATGGACGCGGCCGGATCGAGCTTCGAGCAGGCGCTGGCAAACGTCATTCAGACCGGAAAAGCACAAGAGATCGCCGAGATTGGCCGCTATTGCGCGAGCCTGCCGCTCTCACCGTGGGGCGCACGGCCGCAAGCCGCGCTAGCGCTACCGATCAACCTTCCGGGGCAAGATTTGCCGTCGGGCGTCTTGCTGGCAGCAGTAAGTCCGCATAAACAACTGGACGAATCGTACGGGACATTTTACGACCTGCTGGTCCGCCAAATTGGGGCCAGCCTGGCGGAGGCGCGGAGCTATGAAGCGGAGCGGCAACGCGCGGAAGCGCTCGCGGAACTCGACCGCGCGAAGACGGCATTTTTCGGCAACGTAAGCCATGAGTTTCGCACGCCGCTCACGCTGATGATCGGGCCGGTCTCCGACATGCTGGGAAGAGGTTCGGACCTGCGCGGCGATGATTACACGCAGTTGTTGCTGGTACATCGGAATGGATTGCGATTGCTGAAGCTGGTGAATACACTGCTCGATTTTTCGCGGATCGAGGCCGGGCACGTGCAGGGGCTTTACGAGCCGACGGACCTCGCGGCGCTCACGTCCGACCTGGTGAGCGTGTTTCGGTCCGCGGTGGAGCGGGCGGGATTGCGGCTGATTGTGGAATGTCCCCCGTTGGGCGAACCGATTTATGTAGATCGAGACATGTGGGAGAAGGTCGTGCTCAACCTGGTCTCGAACGCGCTGAAGTTCACGCTGCAAGGCGAGATTGCCGTGAAACTGAGGCTGAAGGATGGCGCTGCGGAGCTTTCCGTTCGCGACACGGGGTCAGGAATCCCGGCAAAAGAATTGCCGCGCGTGTTCGAGAGATTTCATCGCGTACAGGGGGCCAAGGCCAGGAGCACGGAGGGGACCGGGATCGGTCTGGCGTTAGTGCAGGAATTGGTGAGGCTGCACGGCGGATCGATTCATGTGGAAAGCACCGAGGGGGAAGGCACGACGTTTGTGGTGAACATTCCGCGGGGGCGGGCGCACCTGCCCGAAGACCGCGTGCAAACCTCGCGAACGCTGGCTTCGACGGCGCTGGGCGCAACACCCTACGTGGAGGAGGCCTTACGCTGGCTTCCTGACTCTCGCTCCGCGGAGGCGTCCGAAATTGTGCCGCGAGAGGAGCTTTCGAGCGAGATGCACCAGGCGGCGCGTGCGGACGAACGCAGCGGAGCGCCACGAAGCCGCATTCTGGTCGCGGACGATAACGCGGACATGCGGGATTATTTGCGGCGGCTACTGAGCGAGCGGTATGAGGTCGAGACAGTGGGTGACGGCGGCACGGCGTTCGCTTCGGCAAGCAAACACGCGCCGGATTTGATTTTGAGCGACGTGATGATGCCGGAGATGAACGGGTTTGAGCTGGTGGAGCGATTGCGCGCCGACGCGAAGTTGAGTGCTATCCCGATCGTGCTGCTCTCCGCACGCGCAGGCGAGGAAGCGCGCGTGGGCGGAATGGAAAGCGGCGCCGATGATTATCTAATTAAACCATTCAGTGCGCGGGAGCTGTTGGCGCGGGTACAAACGCATCTGGAGCTGGCGCGGGTGCGCAAGCAGAACCAGGAGGCACTGCAGCAGATAACGAACGAGGCCATTGCGGCTGAGGCAAAGTTCCGGGCGGTCTTCGAGCAGACTACGGTCTTCGCCGGGATCATGACGCTGGACGGCGTGATCCTCGACGCCAACCGTTTGTGTCTGGATGCTTGTGGCTATCGCGATGAAGAAGTCCTGGGCCGGCGCTTCTGGGAGACGGGATGGTGGCGAGGATCGAAAGAGGTGCAGGACAAAATCCGAGCCGCAACGATGCAAGCAGCGGAGGGCGTGGCGTCGCGCCAGGTGCTTCCCTACCTGTGGGCGGACGGGGCGGAACGCTGGGTGGAGTTCGCGCTGCACCCCATCCGGGATCACGAAGGCCGCATCATTTTTCTGCACCCGACCGGAGTGGACATCACCGATCTAAAGCAAGCGGAGGATAAATACCGGGCGCTGGCGGAAACGCTGGAAACGCAAGTGCGTAATAGAACCGAAGAACTGGAGCTGCGCAACCGCGAAGTGCTGCGGCAATCGGAGCAACTTCGCCAACTATCGCACCGGTTGATGCAAATCCAGGATGATGAAAGGCGGCACATCGCACGGGAACTGCACGATAGCGCGGGCCAGATTCTCGCGGCCCTGGGAATGAATCTGGCGATCATCCTGCAACGGGCGAAGCAGAGTGCTCCGCAGCTAGCAAAAGCAGCGGAAGAGGGCCAAGAACTCTTGCAGGAGTTGACGCAGGAAATCCGGACAACATCTTACTTACTGCACCCGCCGATGCTGGACGAGAGCGGGCTCGCGGAAGCGCTGCGCTGGTATATCAAGGGATTGCAGGAGCGAAGCGGGCTGAACGTGGCGCTATCGGTTCCCGAAGGCTTCGGGCGGCTTCCGGACGAAACCGAGCTGGTGATCTTCCGCATCGTGCAAGAATGCCTGACGAATGTCCACCGGCATTCCGAGAGCAAATCGGCGGCGATCCGCATCATCCGCGACAATCACAGCGTTTCCGTACAGGTGCAGGACCAGGGCAAGGGCATTCCACCCGCAAAGCTTATTCAGTTGCAAACACAGGCGGCCGGGGTGGGTATTCGAGGGATGCGCGAGCGGGTGCTTCAGCTTGGGGGCGCGATGAGTATTCGTTCCGACGGCGGCACGACGATTTCGATTACGCTGCCCGTGCCCGCGGAAACAGACAAGAAGATCGAGGGGCCACGCGACGACCCTGCCGCTGTGAATCGCGCCTTTTCGGCGTGACGCAAAACTAAAATTGAATGCGTATCCTCATCGCAGACGATAACTACAGGCTTCGAGAGGGCATCCGGTCCATGCTCTCGGAGGCGAATCATGAGGTTTGCGGAGAAGCGGCGGACACGGATGAGACGGTGCGGTTGGCGAGCGAGCTGCGCCCCGATCTAATTTTGCTCGACATCAGCATGCCGGGGGCCGGAGGGTTGGAGGCGGCGCGCCAGATTCGCCGCGTGCTGCCGAATACCAAGATACTGGTTATGAGCCACCACGATCCGGTACATATCTCAGGGCCGGCGATCGAAGCCGGCGCGCAAGGATGCATTGATAAAGGGCGGCTAGGGCCTGACCTCTTGCGTGAGGTCGATAGGATTTAGGATATTGCGTCTCGCGTTCGCCCAACGCACGTTGTGCGACGACTACGGCTTTTCCTATACGGGCGACAAGGGCTAGGCCGCAGGCTCATCGCGCAGCCTTTGCCGCTCCGCGATTTCCTCTTCCGTCAGGCGCGCGTCATAGATGGATCGAGGCTCGATCGTTCTAGCCACGAGGGTGGCGATCCCAACCATCAGCAAGAGTGGCAAAGCGAAAGAGCGGTCTCGACCAGTCAACTCCATCATTAGAACCACGGCTGAAATTGGCCCCTGCGTAGTCGCGGCGATAACCGCGCCAGCCCCCAGCAGAGCGAAGAGTCCTGGCGGGACACCAGGCCAGAAATGCGACCATGCGTACCCCAGAACACCGCCAAGCATTGCGCCTGCCGTCAGCGAAGGGGTGAACATACCGCCCGGTGCTCCGCCGCGCATGCACATTGCCGTAGCGGCAGGCTTTAGAACCAGCAGGGCCAACAGCAACGCCGGGGCCACCTGGCCCGTGAACGCCAACTCTGAGACATCTTTCCCATTTCCGAGGATTTGTGGGAACCAGAGAGATATCACTGCGAAAAGCCCGATCATGATCAAAGGCGCACTAAAGCGGTGCCAGCCGTGTGGCCGGTGGCGGTCCGCCCAAGTGATGAGCCGAACGTACCAGACCGATGCCAGCCCGGCGATGGGAGCAGCGATCAGCACCCACCAAAACACCGAAGAAGAATGCAGATAGGAAGGAATGAGGTAGGTGGGCGCGTTCGGCAACGCAAACCACGACACACCGGTGGCAATTAAGGAGGCAAAGAGCGCAGGCAAAACGTACCGCAGTGCCAGCTTTCCACGCATCACCTCGAGCGCGAAGAGAGCACCACCCAGGGGCACCCCGTAAGCGGCGCCCATACCCGCTCCCGCCCCGCACGCGACTAACAGCCGGCGCTGCTCGTCCGACAAGCGCTCTTTGTCGGAAAAGAAATTGGCGAAGACGGCACCCGCTTGCTTGGGCGCGCCTTCCCGGCCGAGTGACACGCCCATGCCCACGAGCAGCACCGAAAGGACAGCGCTTCCAAGCGTTCGCAACGCGGGTAAACGGCCGGCGTGAAACCAAATCGCGGCGGTGGTGTCAATACCGTTGCCGCTCGAAAGTTGTTTGAGGAGCAATTGTCCTACGCCCGTGAGAAGCGCGGCGCCGAGCAGCACCAGCATATGCCGCCCTAGGCTAACGTGCCGGGCCGCATCGAGTATGTTGGTCGGCGAGCCGTTCCAAGAAATGTGCTGGACGAATTCCAGAAGCCGCGTAAGGGCCGCCGCGCCAATTCCCGTGGCGACTCCTGTCAACACGACCGCCAACCAAAACTGCGCCGCGCCGGGACGTGCGAGTGTGGAAGGTATAAGGTCACGCGGGGCAATTGGTGGAGTCTTGGGCAGCGTCATAGGCGGCAATCGTCTGGCGTTATCTGCGCAATCGGCCCGGGCAACCTCACGACTGATTATTCAATGGATGCGGCCGAGGGAGCAAACGGGGCAACAGCAGGATCGGGACGCACGGGGATACCACGCGGAGGGATTGGTTCTTGGCTACGGCGGCACGAACGCTCGGCAGATCCAGGATGGGATGCGCAGACCGACCATGAGTTTTTGAGACGATTGTCTGTTTCGCGTTTACAGCAGTGGAATTACACTTCATCACCACAGCAACGTGGCGGACGGAAGGAGACCCTTGGGTCATGAGCAAACTGATGATGTGGAACGTCATATCGCTCGACGGGTTTTTCCAGGGGACGAAAGATTGGGACTTGGGCTGGCATCAACTTATTTTGGACCAGGAGTTTGAACGCTTCGCCATCGAGCAGCTACGTTCCGCAGATAGGCTCCTGTTTGGCCGCGTTACATTTGAAGGCATGGCCGCCTATTGGCCAACGGCCACCGGCGAGACTGCAGAGCTCATGAATCGCCTGCCGAAGTTCGTCTTCACGCACACACTGACGCGGCCTCGGTGGGCGAACACCACCGTAGTCAAAAATGATGCGGCAGCCGAGGTGGAGAAACTGAAGCGCGTGGGCGATAGAAACTCATTCGTCTTTGGGAGCGCTAATCTCTCGGAGACTTTGATGGCCGAGGGCCTTTTCGATGAGTATCGGCTCCTGGTGGCTCCGGTTATTCTGGGCAACGGCAAGACGCTGTTTGGACGCGGATTACCCCAACAGAGACTAAAGCTGCTGGACGCGCGCCATTTGGAATCCGGGGGCGTTATTCTACGTTACGAGCCCATTCGCAATGGGTAATGTATCTTGGTGTTGAAGCATTCTTCGTAGCAGATTATGTGGAGTATTCCCCTTCTTCAGGTCTGTCGCTGCCGCGAGCACTTCATTACGGCGTTCTTACAGCGTCCAGAAAGCGATCAATGTCGGACATGTCATTGAATACCGAGGGAGAAAGACGGATAAAGTGTGGTCCTAACCTCACATTGACGTTTGCTTTCTTGAGGCGATCGGCATACAGGTTGGCGTCTTTGCAAGCAAACGAGATCAAGGCCGACTTACTTTCGGGCGGGGTCATGGGTTCGAAGCCTAGCGCCGGCATTTCCTTGTGCAAGCGTTGCAGCATAGGCTGGCGATAGGCTTCGATGTTGGCAACACCCAAGCCCCTGATATATGGCAGAGACTTGCCGAGAGCTGCACGGGCTGCGTATCCGAGGGTAGACACCTCAAAGTGGCCCGTTGCATCGTGAGTTAACTGGTAAGTCAGCGGAGACGTCCCCGGTTCGTCATAAGGCAAGAAGTGCGACACGACGCTGGAGGCTTGGTAATAGCTGCAGTCGGAACGGCGAATCACGCGGTCCATCAGGTCTTCGCGCACGTACAGAAATCCCAGGCCAAAATCACCCATCAGCCATTTGAAGCTGGAGCATGCGCAGAAATCCAACCCGATAGCCTTGACGTCGATCGGTGTGCAGCCCGCGGATTGGGCCACGTCCGCATAAACCACAGCGCCCTTCGCATGCGCAAGATCGCAAACGGCTTTCAGGTCATGCTGGAAGCCGGTAAACATGGCGACATGCGATATTTCCACCAGCTTTGTGTTGCGATCGATTGCGCGGTCGAGATCGTGAAGGTCAATGCGCAGGTCCCGGGGTAGGACGATACGGAGATCCAGTCCCTCTTTTTGAAGTTCTTGTAGATGGATGAGCGCGCCTTCGAAATGCAGCGCGTCCGTTACCACGTTCCCGCCGCTTTCGGGCAGGCCAAGACCTTTTACGACCAGATTTTCGCCGCTCGATGTGTTCGGAATGAGTGCAATCTCTTTTGGATTTGCGTTGATCAGCGCAGCAAATTCCGTTTTTAGGTCGACGGGGGCGGGACCCGGCTGGTCAGGCTGAGAGCGAGAGAGGATCCATTGGCGCGCACTTTCCGCTGCAGCGGTGGGCATGGGATGGATGTAGGCGCAATTGATATAGGTGAAATCGTCGCGGAGGTTGAAGTCTTTTTTTCTCGGGAAGGAAGCTGAAGACGGCTCGGGTTCCGCGATCGTTTCCTCTGACCCAAGCTCGCCCGCTTTCGCACCGACGGCACCAGCGACCGTCAGGCTGCCAAGCGCTTGTAGAATATGACGCCGTAGAACGTCCATTTCCAGCCTCCGTCGCTGCTATCTTACGACCTTATTACTGTTCCGCAGTCCGGATGTTGACGGCTCCAAACACAAAGCCACTAAAACAAGAAAAGCTGCTTGATTATAAAGTTTTACTTATATAAGCTACTGACTATGAAACGAGCGATCAACCTTGACGCGGCCTTTTCGGCTTTGGCTGACCCGACGCGCCGGGCCATTCTGGCACGTCTCGCGAAGGGCGAGGCGAGTGTGCTGGAGCTCGCGAAGCCTTTCGCCATGAGTCAGCCGGCCGTCTCGCAGCACCTGAAGGTGCTCGAAGACGCGGGATTGGTGGTATGCCGCGTGGAGGGTACGAGGCGTCCGCGCCGCCTAGCGAAAGGAAGCGTCGAAGCGATGGACCAGTGGCTCGCGATACTACGAAGAGCGCTGGAGAAAAATTACGCCCGGCTGGACGAGGTTCTAGCCAGCATGGAAAATCCGAAGAAAAAATGAGGAGGAAAAAGGCGATGAGCAAACTAACGCTGAAAACGGAAGCAGACCGTTACGTGATCGTGACCAGGCACTTCGCTGCACCACCGGAGGCTGTGTACCGCGCGCACACCGATACGAAGCTACTGCAGAAGTGGCTGCTCGGCCCCGACGGTTGGACGATGCCCGTGTGCATCAACGAGGCGAAACCAGGCGGAAAATTCCGCTATGAGTGGGTGAATGGCAAAGGCCAGGGATTCCACGTCACCGGTGAATATCTGGAGCTTGAGCCTTACCGCAGAACCGTGCACGTCGAACGAATGCACCTTCCGGATCCGACACCCGACAATCATGTGGAAACCAGATTTGATGCGGATGGAACAGGCACCTTGATGACGATGCGTATGACGTTGCCGGATGCACAGACACGCGCCGCGATGTTGGCGACAGGCATGGAGCGCGGCATGGAAGCGAGCTACGCAAGGCTCGAAACGATGCTCCCCGGAGCCCGAGCCGGTGGCGCCAGTGTGTGAAGTTTTTCATGAAGAGGTATCCGTTCGGGAGACGACATGCACAGAGCAGCGGTTGAAACACTTCTCCCAACGCGCCAGCCGCCCCACATAGCGGAAGGGGCGCGCTGGTTGGCAATTGTCACAAGTTTCGCGACGATCGCGCTGCTGCTTGCGCTGCATGTGTTGAGCCCCGAATTCTCGCCTTCCTGGCGAATGGTGAGTGAATATGCATTCGGCCACTACGCCTGGGTGCTATCGCTGATGTTTGCATTTTGGGGCATCAGTTCGTGGGCGTTGGTAGTGGCGATATGGTCCGAGGTCCACACGAACGCCGGGAAGGCAGGATTATGGCTGCTGATCATCGCTGGAATCGGCGAGGCGATGGCTTCTGTTTTTGACGTCACGCACGAAGTGGGGCACGGAATCGCGGGATTGCTTGGAGTGATCGGGTTTCCCATTGCAGCCTTGCTACTGAGTGTTGCGCTCGGCCGCAACGAAAGCTGGCGCACTGCGCGAAAAGCGCTGCTCGCGATAGCGAACCTCAGTTGGATGAGCGTCGTGCTGCTTGCGGCGACGCTGGCAATCATGATTCCGCAAATGATCCGAATCACGGGAGGACACTTGCCCCAACATGCGCCGAAATCGCTACCACCCGGAGTGCTGGCGCTGGACGGATGGGCGGACCGCCTGATCGTGTTATCGAACTGTGCGTGGGTACTCGTTGCTGCGTGGCATGCGATTCAGGTGGCACGCACGCACAAAACGCGAGAGCGCTTTGATGGCACAGTTCTGACGCAGCCAAGTTAGCGAGACGCCGATGGTGAACGCCGGGCCACGATAGAGATTAGGAGCCCTCGTTCAACGCTCTCCAGGCAGCCAGAGAGTCCATATAGTCTCTCCAATGGATTATTTTTCTCTTCTCAATCGTGATGACCGAGATGAGCCTATTGTCATAGGGTGCGCCGCTCGAAAGAATCTTGCCGTGGACTTCGTACTCAAGGATCACGACGCGACGATCTGGAGAGCGGTGCACAACAAGCGCGTCGCCGGAGTGAAGCTTGATCGTCTTGCCGTATCCGGCCAGGCTGGCCATCAGATTGGCGCGTCCTCGAATCGCCGTTGGCCAGCCGGGAAAGTGATAGCGAGATTCGAAAACTGCGTCTTCGGCAAACGTGTCGAAATAATGTTTGCCATCGACGAGTCCGCGTAGTCCCTTCAATACAACTTTGAAGAAGGGATTCAGAGCTTCAAAGAGGGCGTATTTATCCTTTGTCACAAGCAATTCCTATGCGTCGTACAGCTGAATCGAAGCGCAGTCGAGGGACTCTTTTTCACTTGTGATGGTGAATCATTTTCGCCGCTTTTCTGCTCCGTGGGAATCTTTCCGGTTCTCAGTTCAGCCCAGGACCTACGTGATCATCGCGCGCACATTAAACTGCGGTGCGCCCACCGTCGACGGCGAGTTTTGCCCCGTAAATGAAGCTGGAGCGATCCGTCGCCAGGAACACAATGGCCTCGGCAATTTCGTCCGCGGTAGCCGGACGCCCCGCTGGCGCCTGGGCGGCCAGTTGCTCCAGACCCTCCCCCATTGCATCGGTGCCTTCCGTGCGCGTAGGTCCAGGACTCACGGCATTGACGCGGACGCCGCTTGGACCATATTCAGCCGCCCACGATTTGGTCAGTAGGTTGATCGCCGCCTTGCTCGAGCCATAGAGACTCATCCCTGACACTCCGTAATCGGCAACCATTGTAGATATATTGACGATCGCCCCTTTTCCCCTCTTCGCCATCAGTGGAGCAAGCTCCGCGACGAGAAAGTATGGCGCCTTGACGTTGAGCGAATACACTCTGTCAAACTCTTCTTCCGTCGTCTTGTTCGTCGGTCCGAACGGAAAGATTCCCGCATTGTTGATCAGAATATCGACGTGGCCGTTTCCGAGTTCGACTGCCCTTTTCGCCACTTCGCGCGTGCTCGACGCGTCTCGAAGGTCGGACGAAATAAAATCAGCTTGGTCTCCTGCTGCACGGATTTCGGCAACCGTCCTCTCACCGCGCTCCACACCGCGGCCGACGACCAGGACATGGATGCCAAGGTGGGCGAGCTTATTGGCTGCGGCGCGGCCGATGCCGCTCGTTCCTCCGGTAATGAGTGCCGTCAGTGTGTCGGTGGCCATATCCGTATTCTCTCTGCTGTTTGCTCGTATCAAGCGTCAGAGGTCGGGATCCCACCCCCGAAGTTGGCCAAACCAGTCAATACAATCGCGTTTGTCGGTAGTATCCACACTGGGCGAGCCGATCACTGTTGTCCGGATGTCAGAGTCACGACCACTTTGGATCGATCCGCCGTTTGCCAAATTGATTCGGGGTAATTGGTTTGCTAAGGTCGTCGTCATGTCCGAGCGTTCCACCGAAGAGATACGCGACTTGCTCGATTCCCTCTATCGCGTGGATTCGGGACGAATCCTGGCCACTCTGATCCGCTTGCTCGGTGATTTTGATCTTGCCGAGGAGGCGATGCACGAAGCCTTTGGGGCTGCGCTGAGCGTGTGGCCGAGGAGTGGAGTACCCGGCAACCCTCGACCCTGGTTGATTTCGACGGCCCGATTCAAAGCCATTGATAGTCTGCGCCGACGGGCACGATTGGATGCGTCTCAAGACGAGCTCGCGCGATATCTCAAAGCGCAAAGGAGTTCGGCGGAAGGGTCCCGGCAAGAGGACAGCCTCGAGGATGATCGGCTGCGGCTGATTTTTACGTGCTGTCATCCGTCTCTAGCGCCGGAAGCGCACGTCGCGCTCACCTTGCGTGAAGTGTGCGGGCTGACCACCGAGGAGATAGCAAAGGCTTTCCTTATCACTCCGCGTGCGCTGGCGCAGCGCATTGTGCGCGCAAAGGCGAAGATTCGAGAGACACCGATTCCGTACGAGGTGCCGGCGCCGCAGGACTTGCCGGAGCGACTCAGCGCGGTGCTGCAGGTCATTTATCTCGTCTTTAACGAGGGCTACTGTGCGGCAGCGGGAGCGGAAGTAACGCGGACCGAGCTAACCGGTGAGGCGATTCGACTGGGCCGGTTGCTGGCCGAACTCCAGCCGGAGCCGGAAGTCATGGGGCTGCTTTCGCTGATGTTGCTGCAGGAATCCCGTCACGCTGCGAGAACATCGCCGGCCGGAGAACTGATTCTGCTGGAGCACCAGGACCGCTCGCTCTGGCGCCGGGAGCAGATCGTGGAGGGAGCGGCATTGCTGGAGAAAGCACTGAAGTCCCGCCGCTTCGGTTCCTACACCGTGCAGGCGGCGATTGCGGCCGTTCATGCGGAGGCGGAATCCGTCGCCGCGACCGACTGGTGGCAGATTGTCGCGCTCTACGACCAATTGGTAGGAATCGAGCCTTCGCCCGTAGTGCGACTCAATCGTGCGGTGGCCGTTGCCATGCGCGATGGTCCAGAGGCTGGCCTGGCGCAGATCGACGCGGTGTTGGAACATGGCGAATTGGCCGATTATTATCTGGCACATTCCGCCCGCGCCGATATGTACCGCAGGCTCGGCAGGACGGCCGAGGCTCGGTCGTCTTATGAGAAAGCTCTGGCGCTGACGCAACAGGAACCCGAGCGGCAATTCCTGCAAGAGCGGATTCGGCAGCTTAAATAGAAACCTCGACGACTTGTCGAATTCAGGTGCGGCCGTTCGACTATATGGTGAAGGCCGGGCAACCGGCCCGCAAGAAAGCGTTTCCGGGGCGATACGCTACCCAAAAAAATCGTAGCTCGCGTGTCGATCCCCGGCCACGCCGTTCGACTAGTAAGTGGAGCTGGACCGCGCACCCGGCACGTCACAACTCTCCAGGCCCAGCGCGGGCCGAGCTCCTACATAAAAGTAGCGGCCCTGACACGGTGACCGCTCAACGCTCAAGGAGAACACCATGCGTTTTATGATGATCGTGTTTCCGAAAGAGTACTTAACTGCAAAGCCCGGCTGGGTACCCGACCTCGCAAACATTGAGGAGATGAGGAAATACAACGAGGAACTCGCCGCAGCCGGCGTGCTGCAAGGGCTCGACGGCCTGACGCCGCCCGCGACGATGAGCGCGCGCGTCACCTACAAAAACGGAAAATCGACAATCACCGACGGCCCGTTTACCGAAGCGAAGGAAGTGGTCGGCGGCTACTGGATCATTGATGTGAAGTCGCGCGAAGAGGCGCTCGAATGGGCCGCGCGCATCCCCGGAGACGATGAGGTCACGATCGAAGTTCGCCGGCTCTTCGATATGAGCGACTTCGCTCCCCCCGTGCAGGATAAACTCACGGAGCTCGAAGAGCAGCAGGCCGCCAAGTTCGGCAATAAGCCGGGCCAGCACTAAAACGGCTCTTGAGTCACGGGAAACAGGGAGGAATTGATGAAATACATCTGTTTGGGCTATCTCGAGCCCGGCAAGTTCGAAAACATGTCTGAGAGCGAGCGCAACACCGTGCTGGACGAGTGTTTTCGCTACAACGACGAACTGCGGAAGAATGGACATTTGGTCGCTGAGGAACCTCTGCAGCCCGCCAACACGGCGGTGACCGTGTGTTGGAAGAACGGAAAGGTTGCAGTGACGGACGGTCCGTACGCGGAAACGAAGGAGCAATTGGGTGGAATTCAGGTGCTTGAAGCGCGAGATCTGAATCACGCAATTCAGCTCATTTCCGAGTGTCCGGGGGTGAGGTTGAACTGTGGAACAATCGAGATACGTCCAGTGGCGGATAATAGCGAACTGATCCGGGAGAGCGAGCGGCGACGGCGAAAGGATACCTCGCGATGAGGACGGCCACGAGCGAAAGAAGGATCAGAATCGCGGCCCGCGGGCTGGTATCGTGGCAATCCTGTTTTTCAGCTGATACGACGCATAGAAACTCGATGTTCACTCAGGTGCTTCCTGTTCGATCCAGAAATGCCTTAGAATAAAAGCCCTCTGCCGCGCGCCCGTAGCTCAGTTGGAGAGAGCATCTGCCTTCTAAGCAGAGGGTCGGGGGTTCGATTCCCTCCGGGCGCGCCATCTCGATTAGGGAGGATATTTCTTCGCACAGTGAGTTGCGAACCCTTGACAACCGCACGATCTCTTGTGCGCCCACTGCGGTCACGAACAAAAATATAGCTTTTGATTGTTCCTGGTTATCCAAGTAACTACGAGACAGGCAGTCGCCACGCCTTCGAAGCCAAGCTTGGCGAACATGTCTCGAAAATCTGCGGTGATGTTTTACAATTTTTGCATGAGGGGGGTTCGTATGTCTCAGAAAGCCAGTGCCGCAAAGAGTGCTCAGCAAAGCGAAGCCCGGCCTCACCAACTTGGGCAGGAGGTTTTCAAACCCATCTTGCCGGATGACATCGATTGGAAGCCGTTCGCGGCGTTCCCGCCTTCCGTCCGGCTGGCCGTCCTAGTAGGTAAGCCCTCGGACCCCGGCCCCTACACCATCAGGGTCAAAGCGCCCCACGGCGCGAAGCTAATGCCTCACAAGCACCCAGAGGATCGCGTCTACACCGTAATTTCTGGCGTCTTTTATATCGGACTGGGCGATGAATTCGACGCCAGTAAGTTGGAAGCCTATCCGCCCGGCGCGGTTGTGATTCTCCCTGGTAGCACGCCTCATTTCCACTGGGCGAAATCCGGGGAGTACGTCACGCAAGTCACCGCGATGGGGCCGCTTGGACTGGAATACGTCAGCGCGAAAGACGATCCGCGAAACAGCAACTCGTAAGAGGAGTCTGCCCGACTTTTTGTGACGGAGAGCACAACATGACTGAACTTATGAGGGATTCTCTGGCGCGAGTACAACAAAAACAAAAGAAAGAAACGCGCACAGCCGTAAAACCTATCGCGGCCGTTACCATCCTCGCAGCCGTGGCGCTGCTTGCCGTCCTCGGCGGCGTGGTCCTCAACGCGAAAGGGCAGGACGCGGACAAGTACTCTCTGAAATCACCGGATGGAATCGCGTTCTCTGATTTCAGGGGGTATGAGGACTGGTCTACGGTTTCTTCTGCGCGGCAGGCAGAAGTGCTTAAGGTAATCGTCGCTAATTCGGCGATGATTCAGGCGTTCAAGGCGGGCGTTCCACTCAACGGCAAGGCATTTCCAGAAGGGTCCATGATCGTGAAGCTCCAGTGGTCACCGA
Organism: uncultured Acidobacteriota bacterium; assembly: GCA_963703805.1. Taxonomy (GTDB): domain Bacteria; phylum Acidobacteriota; class Terriglobia; order Acidiferrales; family UBA7541; genus DASTCZ01. The sequence goes on from CAVPFO010000005.1 coordinate 838,925, forward strand.
AGAAGGACACGGAAGCGCCTTTCGATGTGGAAGTGCCGGACGCTTTTAAGCAGGCATTCGTGATGGAGAAAGACAGCAAGAGATTTCCGAAAACCGGCGGCTGGGGATATGCCGTGTTCAACTACGACGCCGCGTCGAACAAGTTCACCCCCGATCCCACATCCCACGCGGACTGCGGAAACTCATGCCATGTGGCCGTGAAGGCGAAGGACTACATCTTTCACCCGTACGAGAAGCGTTGAACTGCGCGCTGGACATTGAGCCTTCGCGCAGGATGACCGAGTGTAAAGGTTCGTTTTGACGTGGCCGCAAGGAAACACACCCCCGAGCCAGGCAGGTGAAATATGAAAGCAATTGTTGTCCACGAATATGGCGGTCCTGAAGTACTCAAGTATGAAGAATACCCCGATCCGGTCCCTGGCACGGGCGAAGTACTCGTGCGGGTGGCTGCCTCGAGCGTGAATCCGATCGACTACAAGCGACGTGCCGGATTAACGAGAGATTTCTACCCACTCAAGTTTCCGGGGCTTATAGGAGTGGATATCGCGGGCACTGTGGCCAAGATTGGGCCGGGAGTGGAAGGCTTTTCTGCCGGCGACCAGGTGTTCGCTATGGCGGACAATACTTACGCCGAACTTTGTGTCGTGAAAGCTGCGGTTCTGGCGAAAGTTCCCAAGGGGCTCGATTTGATTCAGGCGGCAGCGTTGCCGCTGGTGACGACGACTGGCAACCAGCTCCTCCTGGCTACGGAAATAAAAGCTGGCCAGACGGTTCTGGTCCTCGGTGCTGTTGGAAATGTAGGGCGTTCGGCGGTGTTCACCGCGAAGGCACGCGGGGCCACTGTGATCGCGGGAGTTTTGAAGAGGCAGATCGATGAAGCCAAGACGGCCGGCGCGAACCAGGCGATCGCCACCGACGACGCCACCGCGATTGCGGATATTCCGCCGGTGGAGGCCGTGGCGGATGCGGTCGGCGGAAGGACCGCCGAAAAGATGATCGCCAGGGTCAAGCCGGGGGGAGTCTATGCATCGGTTGTCGGGGCGCCGCAGAACGCCACCGAGTATTCGTCTGTAAAGGTGGTGAAAGTATTCTCGAAATTCGACAGGAAAACGCTCGAGTTCATGGCCGAAGCGGTGCGAGATGGAAAGCTGGTAATCCCGATTGGTCTGAAACTGCCACTCAGCGAAGCAGCCAGGGCTCACGCAATGGCGGAGAAGGGTGGCGTGGGGAAGATCCTGCTGGTGCCTTGAAACTGTGTTGCGAACAGAGGACACGTATTTATAGTGAATACTCCATCGAAAGGAGCCGTCAATGAACGCCGTACAAGTCGAGCAGAAGCGCTACGAGATGCCGCCGAAGGAAGGGATCAGCATCGCGTATTTTCTCACCGTCGCCGACGTCGAGCGATCGGCTCGCTACTATGAAAAAGTATTCGGCGCTCGCATTCTAACCATGGGTGACGGCAACGCGCCCCCATATCTTCAGCTTGCGAATATCTGGATGATCCTGAACGTTGGGGGCGGGCCGACCCCGGACAAGCCGACGGTGACGCTCAGCGTCCCCGACCCGGACCACATCAACAGCTTTATGAATTTCCGCGTTGCCGATATCCAAGCCTGCTACGAATTATGGAAGAGTAGAGGAGCTGAATTCATCACGGAACCGATACCCAAGTACGGCGAGATTCGCTGCTACATCCGCGATCCAGACGGTTACATCATCGAGGTCGGACAAAGCACCTCCCTCAAATACGGTTAGCGCTTGGAGCGGATAGCGATAAGACTCTGCGCCCCGTCGTTGCGCTTCTGCCAATCTGGCCGAGGCTCTCGCAAATTGGGTTGCTCTGTACAAGCTAAGATCTCGGGAAACAGATTCGATTTCAGAGAGGAGAACAAAATGACAACTAAAGGAAAAGTCTTGGTGCTGGTCTCGAGCGGTCGCGGCTTGCCATTGAAAGATGGCAAGGTTTATGCCGGCGCCGGCTACTATCTCAACGAACTGACGGTTCCGGTTCGCGCCTTGATGAAGGAAGGCTACGAAATCACTTTCGCCAACCCCAAAGGCAACACGCCGCAACTGGATGTCAATTCAGCGATAGCCCAATTCTTCGGTGGGGACGAGGCCAGGCTTCAGGACTATCTAAAATTCCGCGACACCCTGACTGGGCTCAAAACTCCAACTCGCATCTCGGAGGTCATCGCATCGGGCCTGGATCAATATGACGCTGTTTTCGTCCCCGGCGGCCATGGTCCGATGATCGATCTTCTCGATGATCCCGACGCTGGCACGGTGATGAGACACTTCCATGAAACATCCAAGCCTACGGCGGTGCTCTGCCATGGCCCGATTTCACTTCTCTCGGCTCTTGCGAATTCGACGGAGGTGGTCGGAGCGCTGGCAGCGGGCGATGCCGCTGGAGCGCGGGCCAAGGCTCAAGGATGGATTTATTCTGGATATAAGATGACCATCTTTTCGACGGCGGAAGAGCAGCAGCGGGAGCCGCTTGAGATTGGTGGCAAGGTTCTCTTCTACCCGGACTTCGCCTTGAGGACCGCGGGCGGTGACGTAAGTGTGGCCGCTCCATGGAAGAGCTACGTCCTTCAAGATCGCGAGTTGATCTCAGGTCAGAACCCTTTCTCGGACGAAGCGCTTCTGAAACTTCTTATACCGGCGCTCAACGAGAGAAGAAGTGAGGCGGCTGGTGCATCCTGAGTCGGGTCAAGTCTTCGCCAATAGACTTGTCGTCGCGCTTCTGCCAATTTTGTTTTGAGCGGTCACTCGCTCTGACATCGGAAGGACTACCGAATGGACGGCACAAATGGATCGAAAGAGACCACGCGCGTGACCGCCCCTGGCGCCTCGAACGCGCTTGGTGTGAACGTTTTTACCGCCCCGGGAAAGCCTATGGTAGGCGAGCGGCCGAGGCCATTTGGCGAGGCGCTCGGCTTCGACCCGATGACCTCGACTTTAATCTTCGGTGAGTACGATGCGGTGCTGGTAGACACAATGACGACGGTGGCTGAGGCCGAGGCCCTGGCGAATTGGGTTGCTCTGCACAATCGCAACTTGGAGACCATCTACATCACGCACGCCCATTTCGACCACTTCTTCGGCCTGAGCGTTCTGCTTAACCGTTTCCCGATGGCTCGGGCGATAGCAACACCCAAGACGGTGAACGCTATGCAAATGTCTTTCACTCCCCCCGTGGAGCGGTTAGCTCGCCGGCTCTTTCCCGGTCAATTGGCAACTAAGTTTGTTGCGCCTGAGGCCTATGAGCACGACACGTTCACTCTCGAGGGGCACGAACTGCGCATCATTGAGCAGGGCCACACCGATAGTCCCGATACGACGTCTCTCCACGTTCCATCAATCGGCCTGATCGTCGCCGGCGACGTTGTGTACAACCAATGCCGCATGTATGTCGGCGACACCACCCCCGAGAGCAGAAAGAATTGGATCGCGGCGCTAGACCGGTTAGCGGCGCTGGACCCGGAGATTGTTGTCGCAGGTCACAAGAAACCGGGTGCGCCCGACTCTCCTTCGGCGATCCAGGACACAAAACGTTACCTGCAAGACTTCGATCGACTGCAGAAAACCGCGACGTCCGACCAGGCGCTGTTCGATCAGATGACGGAGCTATACCCGCATTGGGTCGCCAATCAGTCGTGGTTGATGTTCGGATTCCCGCAGCCATAACCCGCATCAACTGATGATGCGAATGTTTCCTCGCGCATGAGGGATCATGGCAACGACGATGCCCCGTTTAGTTCGTCCCGGTGCAGCCGTTGTTCAGGGGTCTTCCGCATGGCGTTCGTGGTTTTTATCATGCTCGCATTATTTCAACTGCCGGGCCAAGCCCAAGGAAAGGAACGCTCCTTGAAATACTCGACTTCTTATCGCACGATTCAGATCGATGGGCTTACCATCTTTTACAGAGAAGCGGGTCCCAAAGACGCGCCGACTCTTCTGCTGTTGCACGGACTTCCCTCGTCATCGCGGATGTTCGAGCCTCTCTTTACGCGACTGTCCGACCGCTATCATCTCGTCGCTCCCGATTACCCGGGCTTCGGAAACAGTGATTGGCCCGACCCGAAAAAGTTTGCATACACTTTCGATCACATTGCGGAGGTGATGAATCACTTCACCGAAGCACTCGGGCTCTCGAACTACACAATCTATATGCAGGATTACGGCGGCCCGGTGGGCTTCCGCATGATATTGGCCCATCCAGAAAGGGCGCAGGCTCTCATCGTTCAGGACGCGGTCGCGCACAACAGTGGCCTCGGCGAGAATTGGAAAACGCGCCGCGCGTTTTGGGCGGATCGCGCCAGCAATGAAAGCGCGCTTCGCAAAAACCTCCTATCCCTCGAAACCACCAAGGCGCGTCATGCGGGCAACGATCCCAACGTGGAACGCCATGATCCGGATCTTTGGATGGACGAATTTTATTTTCTCAACCGGCCGGGCCAGGCCGAGATTCAGAGCGATCTATTTTACGATTACCGAACCAACGTCGACGCTTATCCGGAGTGGCAGGCATGGATGCGCGAGAAACAACCGCGCCTGCTGGTGATCTGGGGCAAGTATGAGAGCTCGTTCGATCCGTCAGAGCCGGAGGCCTATCGCCGGGATGTGCCGAATGCCGAAGTTCACATCGTCGACGGCGGTCATTTTGCGTTGGACACGGCTGCCGATGAGATCGCCGCGCTGGTTAACGACTTTGTTTCCTCTCTACAGAGTTCGAAAACGCATGACCGGGGTGTTGCCGCGCAGCATTAAGGTGCCGTTGCTATCCGCATACGGGCGCAGATTGCCCAGCCGGCGAGCCACAAACTGCAGCCTTCGTCCATCACCGAACACTCCTTCCAAGGCATATCTTCCTCCCTTATTAAGGGAGGAAGTGTCACCTATGTGTTCGGTACGATGTGTTACCTATGTCTCAGGCCGCTGATAAGCTAAAAAGACTAAGGAGGCTCACTTCACCGTTGTACGTCTACTCTGTTGCAGATGTTCGCGCAAACTGATCTTCCCACCCATCACGTGCAACCTCTACCGTGCAAGGTATTTACAACCCGAAGGGTTGTAGATCCGTGGCTAGCTCGGCATCTGGCATCTATTTTTCTTTGATAATTTGTGAAACGAGTTTTCACCCGGTTTTCTGTTCGTATCAGTCCGCGTTGCGATCCACATCGAAATATGTTCCTTTTGGGACGGTAGCACTTTTCTCCAGTGTCTAAGATACCGTCGTGGATTACGCGCCGTTGACCCGAAGCCAGAAGACAGGGAACGGCTACTGCAAAACTCGAACGTATAAATACCTCGCTTGTTCGTGTGTGACAACTTCGAGCAGGTTCCGGGGCACCGAATGCGAGGCTATGGAGAAGAAGCCGGGCACTGGCTAATGATATCTAAAGCTTGGGGGCACGTGGCCCGGGCAATCGAGTCAGCCTAATCAAGATGAAAACAGAGGTGAACTACGATGGCACAACCGCAGAGAAAAGGATTAGAGCCGCCCTCCGTTGGACACGAGTCTATTGACGGGACGCTGAGCAGATCGGTGCTCCAATTTAACCTAGCCAGCGAGCTCGCCCAACTACACCGGGATGAATCGTGGCTGCCCCCTACGGGGCGAAGTTCGAAAACGCTTGTAAAGTACCCGGATCTCCGCATTGTGCTGATTGCGATGAAGGCGAATACGCGCATGCATGAGCACACAGCAGCAGGCAGAATCTCGGTACACACGCTTAACGGCCATATCCGGCTTCACCTGCCCGAGCGGGTAGTGGATCTCCCTGCGGGGAGCTTACTCGCCCTGGATCAGAGCGTTTCTCATGATGTTGAGGCCTCCGAGGACAGCGCGATTCTACTGACGCTCTCGTGGCCACCGGAAACGACGATTGTGGAAGGCGAAGCCGCAGGGAAAGAGAGTACCCGTCCTAAACAAAAATAGCGGGAGGTCGCGCATACGGGTTCGGGCCATGTTGTCCGGCGTTCGTGTGGTCACCTCCAGCACTGCTCTTGGGCGGTTCGATAGATGGACCTGCTCTTGGTCAAGGTAACCCAGCGAGGTACATAGTGAAGCCACTCTCTCTGCGAGTTCTTCGATTTTTCGGAGAAATGGGAAAGGATCGGCTGGACCTCCATGCGCTATTCGAGGCGGCAGGCAACGAACCCGCGGAACGGGAAGGCGTGCTCGATGCCGTCGATGAATTGACCCGCGCAGGAATGCTGGACGCGTGCGGTAGTGACTTCTACGCGCTCACGGAAAAAGGTAAGGGCGCAATCGCTCAGTCTTGAGTAGAGGGCAATCCCGCATGTGTTGATACAAGCAAGTCGGTACGACGAAATCGTGACGGCAGCGGAGGTGGTCAGAGATGAGTTCCCAGCAGGCGCAGGGCAAGCGCGAAATGCCCATCGCGGAGGTCGTCCGATTGAGCGCGCTCGTGAATTACCAAGAAGGAGCCGTCGTCAGCCGGACGCTAGTCAACCGCGCGACGGGAACACTCACGCTGTTCGCTTTCGATGAGGGCCAAGGGTTAAGTGAGCACACAGCTCCATTCGACGCAGTGGCGCACCTGCTGGAGGGTGACGCGGAAATTGCGGTATCTGGCAAGCCACTACGGGCGACAGCAGGCGAAGCGGTCCTCATGCCCGCAAATCAACCTCACTCACTGAAGGCTCTCAGTAGATTCAAGATGCTGCTGACCATGATCCGCTCATGAGCAACGCGGAGCGGAGGACTGGATTTATATGGAAGCGCCAGAAATGCCCACTGTCTTAACCATTGGGCATTCGAACCGCACATGGAAAGACTTCCTAAAGCTTCTGCGGGCGCACCGCGTCAACCGCGTCATAGACGTACGCAGTATCCCCCGATCAAGGCACAATCCTCAGTTCAGCCGGGCGACCCTGTCCAAAAAGTTGCGGGCCGCGAGGATCGGCTACGTGCATTTGCGAAAACTCGGCGGCTTGCGCCATGCGCGCCGCGATTCGCCAAACATGGGCTGGCGTAATACGTCATTTCGTGGCTTTGCTGACTACATGCAGACCTCCGACTTCGAAGCAGGGTTACACCGATTGGTGAAATTGGCCACGCAGAAGCGGAGCGCGATTATGTGCGCGGAAGCGGTTCCGTGGCGTTGCCACCGTTCGCTCATCGCCGATGCGTTGACCGTACGCGGGATTCACGTTGACGACATTATGAGCACGAAACGTTCCCAGGTTCATTCGCTCATTCCTTTTGCACGCGTGCAGGGTCATCGCATCACGTACCCGGGCATAAATCGCGATGGTGGAGAAGTCTCCTCAGATCGATTTCCGAAGAGTTTGCGGAAGAAGCGAAAAACCAAGATTTGAGAATGTGATGACTAATGCGTCTTGATTATCCATTGTGGTTGCGGGCGGCGCACTTCTTCAATTTTCTTCTTCTGTCGCTCCTCATTCGGAGCGGTCTTGAGATCTTGAGCGCGCATCCGAGGCTTTACTGGAACGATCACTGCACGCCGGGCAGCGAGTGGCTCAAGTTCACGAAGAAGCAGCGACCTGAGGACCGACTCTGGACGGCGAGTGACGAAGAAACCTCATTCCCATCCGCGATTGCCCTGCCAGGCCACGAAAATCTAGGTCTCGGACGGCACTGGCACTTCCTCGCGGATTTCGCGTGGCTGCTGACAGGTTTGACATACGTGGTGATGCTCTTCGTCACTCCGGAGTGGCGACGCTTGATCCCGACTTCCTGGCAGATTGTCCCGGACGCATGGCATGCAGTGCTTAGTTATTTGAGCTTCCACGTCGTGGAAACGCCGGGAGGATATAACGCACTACAGCAGTTGAGCTATGCGGCAGTGATATTCCTGCTTGCACCGTTCAGCATTGCGACGGGAGTAGCGATGTCCCCGGCCGTCGCGGCTCGTTTTCCGTGGTATATCAAAATCTTCCACGGACGGCAAAGCGCACGGAGTCTGCATTTCTTGGCTCTTTGCACCTTCATCGTATTCTTCATCGGACACGTCACGATCGTGGCTCTGCATGGTTTCCGGAGCGAGTTGGCGCTGATTGTTCTGGGACAGACGCACGATCCGCAGTTGACGCTGGCTCTTGTGGTCTGGCTGTCCGGCTTGACCGGGATAGTCGTCATCCATGTGGTGACAACCGTATGTTCGCGCCGCCGCCCGCGCTTCGTCCAGAGAGCTACTCAGTCGATCACCGATCCGGTCCGCACACTGCTCTTCGGCCACGAAGTGTCCGCGCAGCATTACTCGCTAGCGGACATCTCGCCATACTTCTGGGTCAATGGCCGGCCGCCGAAAGAGGAGAAGTTTTGGGCGATGGCCCGCGAAAACTTTGCGAATTATAACCTTGAGATCGGCGGATTGGTGGAAAAGCGCCTGCATCTAACGCTAGCGGACCTCCGCGCAATGCCGAAACGAACTCAAATTACCAAGCACATTTGCATCCAGGGCTGGTCAGGCGTTGCGGAGTGGGGCGGAGTATCTTTGCATCACATCGTCGGCCTTTGCCATCCGCTTCCCACCGCCCGCTACATCGTTTTCTATGCGTTCGACAATAAATCCACATCGGAGCCACACGCCCAAGGACCGGGATACTTCTACGGCACGATTCGCTTGGAGTTGGCGGAAGACCCGCAGACGATTCTTGCCTACGAAATGAACGGCCAGCCGCTGCCGATTTTGCACGGAGCACCGCTCCGGCTTCGCGTTGAAACGCAGCTTGGATTCACGATGGTGAAGTACATCCGCGCAATCGAATTCATCGAGGATTACAAAACCATTGGCCAAGGCCAAGGCGGCTGGCGGGAAGATTACCAGTATTTCAGCCAGGAGGCCGGGATCTGATTCACGAGGGTTGGCGGCTCTCCGATGAAGCGAAAACAGGAATTGATCGAGGCACACATCGGAAGGAGACAGTTATGAGCACTGCTGCGACGTCACCAGGTTTTACATCCAAACTGAAAGATCGCAAAGAAGTTGCGGAAGGGACCATGGCCTTCCGGCTCGAAAAGCCATCAGGATGGGCATTCAAGGCCGGCCAGTATCTCGATATGACCTTGCTAGATCCTTCGGAGACGGACTCTGAAGGAAATGTGCGCAGTTTTTCAATCGCGAGCGCCCCTCGCGAAGACACCTTGATGGTGGCCATGCGGATGCGCGATACGGCGTTCAAACGCGTATTGAGGACGATGCCGCTCGGAACCGCCGTGAAGATTGAAGGGCCATCCGGAGATTTGATTCTTCAGAATGACTCTACGCGAGCGGCGGTATTCCTCGCTGGCGGGATTGGCATCACTCCATTTCGAAGCATTGTCCATTGGGCAGCGAAGGAGAAGTTGCCGAATCGCATAGTCCTTTTCTATTGCAACAGGCGGCCCGAAGATGCGCCGTTCCTCGCGGAGCTTCAGAGCTTGGAAAGTGACAATCCGAAGTACAAGTTAATTGCCAGCATGACTGAAATGGAGAAGTCGCAGCAACCTTGGAACGGCGAAACCGGTCTTATCAACCAAGAGATGCTCGGACGGTATTTGAAGGGTGCAACGTCGCCCATCTACTACATTGCTGGACCGCCCGCCATGGTGCAAGGTTTGCACGAGATGTTGAGCAAGACAGGAATAATTGACGACGACATCCGCGCGGAAGAATTCGGAGGCTACTAAACCGGGTCTTCGTTTTGAGGTTCGGTCGAGCTTAATGGCGCATCAGCAGCCCGGTGTAAGGATAGGGGGAGGCTGGTAGACCTCCGCCGGACACATCATGTCCAAAGCTCCATGCGGCCGTTCGCGAAAAATGGTCGATGGAACCAGTGGAACAGTCAACGTTCGATGCTGTTTGCGAGTCAAAGAAGATTCGATGGGCCGCTGAGGACGATGCACGTCGCGAAAGCCCGGATGGCGTCCGCGACGTGCAAGGCACATACATCACGATTACTCCGCAAGGCTACGCTTGCTGCAGGTCGTAGCGGTCCAGGTTCATAACCTTGTTCCAGGCAGCCGCGAAGTCTTTTGCGAACTTTTCCTTCGCGTCCTGGGACGCATAGACTTCGCCGATCGCGCGCAACTGCGAGTGCGAACCGAAGATCAGGTCCACGCGCGTGGCCGTCCATTTCGCCTGCTTCGTCTTCCGATCGCGGCCCTCGTAGACACCCGTGGAATCCTGTGGCTGCCATTCCGTTTGCATGCCGAGCAGATTGACGAAGAAGTCGTTCGTCAGCTTCCCGGGTTGTTGCGTGAAGATACCGTGTTTGGAATTCGCGGCATTCGCACCCAGGACGCGCAGGCCGCCCACGAGAACCGTCATCTCTGGAGCGGTCAGCTTCAACAATTGCGCGCGATCGACCAACGCCTCCTCGGGCGCCATCAGTTGCGCGCCGCGGTGATAGTTGCGGAAACCATCTGAAACAGGTTCGAGGGGAGCGAACGAGTGCGCGTCGGTCTGTTCCTGCGACGCATCCATGCGGCCCGGTGTGAATGGAACTTGCACGTCAATACCGGCGTCTTTGGCGGCTTTCTCGATCGCCGCACAGCCGCCGAGAACGATTAGGTCCGCAAGCGAAACCTTTTTGCCTTGATTCCCGTTTGTCTGTGCGCCGTTGAAGTCCTTTTTTATCCCTTCGAGCGTTTGCAGCACTTTTGCGAGCTCCGGTGGATCGTTCACTTCCCAATCCTTTTGCGGAGCAAGGCGAATGCGCGCGCCATTGGCGCCGCCGCGCTTATCGGAGCCACGGAAGGTAGAAGCCGAAGCCCATGCGGTCGAAACGAGCTGCGAGACAGAAAGTCCGGACGCGAGAATTTTTGCCTTGAGCGCTGCAACGTCCTGCTCTCCGATCAGCGGATGATTCACTGCCGGTATTGGATCCTGCCAGATCAACTCTTCCTTGGGCACCAGCGGGCCGAGATAGCGCGTCACGGGACCCATATCTCGGTGCGTGAGTTTGAACCAGGCGCGGGCGAATGCGTCCGCGAATTGATCGGGATGCTCATAAAAGCGCCGTGAAATTTTCTCGTAGGCCGGGTCGAAGCGAAGAGAGAGATCGGTCGTCAACATTGTCGGCACACGCTTCTTGGAAGGATCGTGCGCGTCCGGGACGATCGCAGGCGCGTTCTTGGCTTGCCATTGATACGCGCCTGCGGGGCTCTTGGTCAGCTCCCATTCGTATTTGAAGAGACTATCAAAAAAATAATTGCTCCACTTCGTGGGCGTCTGACTCCAGGTTACCTCGGGGCCTCCGGTGATGGTGTCTCCTCCGAAGCCCTTACCATGTTTGCTTCTCCAACCGAGACCTTGATCCTCGATCACAGCGCCTTCGGGCTCCGGGCCGAGAAACGACGGGTCGCCGGCGCCGTGCGTCTTGCCGAAAGTATGGCCGCCGGCGATCAGCGCCACGGTTTCTTCATCATTCATAGCCATACGCGCGAAGGTCTCGCGGATGTCGTGGGCCGCGGCGATGTAATCGGGCTTGCCGTTGGGGCCTTCCGGGTTGACGTAAATGAGTCCCATCTGGACGGCGCCGAGAGGCTGTTGCAATTGGCGTTCACCGCTATACCGTTCGTCGCCTAGCCACGTTCCTTCGGGGCCCCAGTAGAGATCCTCGGGCTCCCAGGTATCCACGCGGCCGCCGGCAAAACCGAACGTCTTGAAACCCATGGACTCGAGGGCGACGTTGCCTGCAAGAATCATCAAATCGGCCCAGGAAATTTTCCGACCGTATTTCTGCTTGACCCGCCAGAGCAAGCGCCGCGCCTTGTCAAGGTTCGCGTTATCGGGCCAGCTATTCAGGGGAGCAAACCGCTGCTGCCCGCCGCCTGCACCGCCGCGACCATCGGTGACACGGTAAGTACCGGCGCTGTGCCACGCCATGCGGATCATCAGGCCGCCATAGTGGCCGAAATCGGCCGGCCACCAGTCCTGTGAGTCCGTCATCAAAGCGTGCAGATCCTTCATGACCGCGTTGAGGTCGAGGCTTTTGAATTCCTTGGCGTAATCAAACTCTTTGCCCATCGGGCTGGATTGCGGCGCATGTTGATTGAGAACCTGAAGGTTCAACTGTTCGGGCCACCAGTCACGATTGCCTCGTGTACGCGTTCCCTGACCAAAGGGACATTTCGCTTGGCCGGAACTCGCCGAAGCGGACTCCGATGCTGATGTTGCTTTGAGTTCTTTCTCCATCCTGTATGCTCCTTCGAATGAGTCGATGAAATTTTGCCGGCCAACGAAACAAAACGCTCCCAACTAGCGAGAAGCGCGCCGCGGAGCGCACTTTGTGCAGAGCCCCCGGAAAATGAGCTCGCATTCGCGAAGAACCCGTTTGCCGAGCGAGCCTGAAGCAGGCTTGGGCACCTCGTACCATTCCACATCCTCAACATGGCCGCAGCGGTCGCAGATGAAGTGGTGATGCCGCGTGCCCTTCGCATCGAATCGCGCCGCGCGGCCTTCGACAGCCACTTCACGCACCAAGCCTGCGCGCACCAAGTCGCGAAGATTGTTATACGTCGTGGCCCTGGAAGAGCGCGGATCGACGCGATTCACCGCTTCGAAGATTTCCGCAGCCGTGGGATGGCTGTTGTGCTCCATCAAGAATGCCATCACAGCGTAGCGCTGCGGAGTGCACCGCAACCCGCTGCCTTCCAAGGACCGTTGAATCGCTTGGGCGTTCACAGAATACTAGAATATATCTAATGTGACATTTTGTCGAGACCTGCCCGCGGTTGCGGCTGCGAGTAGAAAACCGGCGGCTGCAACTCGAAGAAATTACAAACGCCGCAACGGCTACGGCCAGACAGACGATGCAAAGCGAACGCAACCGTGCCGACGTGAGTCGCCTCCTGATCCCCAAGTCTAGACAAGTCGAAAACGAAGAGGGCTTCACCTCTTTCAAACGAGCAGCAATCGTACGCCATAAAACTTCCGAGAAGGTTCCCTCGGGCGTGCCGTCCGTGAGTATCGAGTTTCGGCAGAATCGGGATTGCCAAACACACCCGCGTTGGTGTTCTCTTGTAATCCGCGACCGAACACAATAGATCGGATTCGGCGCCCCGTCGGTGAGGAAGGCCAGAGAAATGCCGAAACAGAAAACCGAGCCACATCGCACCGAACGTATCGGCTGGCTGCGTGCGGCCGTATTGGGCGCGAACGATGGTGTCCTTTCCACGGCAAGCCTAGTGCTCGGCGTCGCTGCGGCGCACGCGAGCCGCAGCAATGTATTGGTCGCCGGGGTGGCGGGACTCTTCGCCGGAGCGATGTCCATGGCTGCCGGTGAATACGTGTCCGTCCATTCACAGGCAGATACCGAACAGGCCGAACTGGGACGTGAGCGCGCGGAACTTCAAGCAGACGCCAAAGGTGAGCACCAGGAATTGGCGGCGATCTACGTTGCGCGCGGGCTCGAGGCTTCGCTTGCGAAACAGGTAGCGCAGCAGTTGATGGCTCACGACGCGCTGGGCGCGCATGCTCGCGACGAACTCGGCATCACGCAAACTTTGCGCGCGCGTCCCATTCAAGCGGCGTTCGCATCGGCCTGCAGCTTTGGCGTGGGGGCGGGGTTGCCGCTATTGGTAACGGCAGTCGTGCCGGCCGTGCGTTTGATTCCCGTAGTGGCTGGGACCGCGCTGCTATTTCTGGCCACTTTGGGCGGCCTGGCGGCCCGCGCGGGAGGAGCACCGGTGACGGCGGGGGCCATTCGCGTGACTTTCTGGGGCGCGCTGGCGATGGCCGTGACCGCTGGCGCAGGGTTACTTTTCGGTGCCGTGGCGTGAACGATCCAAGCGGCAGCCGCTACGGCTTCGTAAACCAGCCCAGAGTCCCCGCGGTAGGCCTGTTTAGCGGCACCGTCGATCGGGCTCAATTCATCGTCTGCAGAGTTTCCTTCGAGGACAAATCGCAACGCCAATAGAGTAGCAACGCGTTTATACGAAGTACGTAATCTTCGATTTGGTAGTGTTGAGTGCCCGCCGCTACTTCGGCTTGCGACAGCTCATCCAAACCTCCCCAGCAGCCGTACTAATCAAGTGGAACGGGAAGTCACATCCTGAGGAGGGTTTCCATGAAGAGATTTGGACCGATGCTGATGCTGGCGTTGCTGGCAGGGTCTGCCGTAGCGATTGCGCAGCAGGACCCCATGGTTGGTGGACACGATATGTCCGCCTCAAAAAATATCGTGCAAAATGCGATGAATTCGGACGATCACACGACGCTCGTGGCGGCGGTGAAGGCGGCCGGACTCGTGGACACGCTGGAAGGCCCTGGCCCCTATACGGTGTTTGCGCCGACGAATGAGGCGTTTGGAAAACTTCCGTCGGGCACCGTGGATAACCTTGTAAAGCCTGAGAACAAGGAAATGCTGACGAAGATCCTGACCTACCACGTGGTGGCAGGGCGATTGGATAGCAAGGCAATTGCGAAGCTGATCCGCGAAGGCAACGGCAAAGCGCAATTGAAGACGGTGGAGGGCGGAACGTTGTGGGCCAGCATGGACGGAAAAACCCTCGTGCTGACGGATGAGAAGGGCGACATGGCTCGCGTGACGATTCCCAACGTCTATCAATCGAACGGCGTGATCCACGTGATTGACACCGTGCTGATGCCGAATTAAAACGGATCACTTCCGCGATTCTGATGTCTCAATCCCCGCGCCTCGGCAAAAGGCGCGGGGATTTTGTTTCAGGAGCTCCGCAGGACAGATGAGCTCGAAGGAACAAACAGAAATCTTCAAATTGATCGCGGCTAAGCATTTTCATTGTTAGACTGGAGCGCTGCTTTCGATTCGTTCTTCGCCGGTGCGTTCCGCAATTCCCTGGCATCGCTGCGGCGACTGGAGCAAAAGCTTGTCTGCAAAACTACGAAGAGTGTTGCTGACCGGCGGCGCCGGATTTATCGGCTCGCATGCCGCCGAAGCGTTGCTCGCGGGAGGGTCGGAGCTTTCCATCGTGGACAATTTCGACCCGTTCTACGATCCGGCCGTAAAACGCGCGAATCTTGCTGCAGTGCGCGCACGAGGCAGTTTTACGCTGCACGAGACGGATATTTGCGACCGCGACCGGCTGCGTGCCGCGTTCGCCGCGGTGAAACCGCAAATCGTGATTCACTTGGCCGCCCGCGCCGGAGTGCGGCCTTCGATCGCCGATCCCGTGGGCTACGAGCGCACAAACATCGCCGGAACGCTGCACACTCTTGAGCTGTGCCGCGAGTATGGGGTCGAGCGCCTCGTCTTTGGCTCCTCCAGCTCCGTCTATGGCGCCAAGAGCCACGCACCTTTTTCCGAGGAGCGGACCGACCTTCGGCCCATTTCTCCGTACGCCGCCACAAAACTGGCGGGAGAACTGCTTTGCTACACTTATGCGCACCTTTATACGATGCCGGTCGTTTGCCTGCGTTTTTTCACCGTGTATGGCCCGCGACAGAGACCCGATCTAGCGATCCGGAAATTCACCGCGTTGATCGAGGCAGGCAAACCGATACCCGTCTACGGCGACTGCCTTGCGGGCAGGGACTACACGTACGTGGAGGATATTGTTTCCGGCATCCTGGCGGCGTGTCAGGTGCCGCTTACGGGCGAGGGTGCGCCGTTTCGCGTTTTCAATCTCGGCAACTCACATCCTGTGACGCTCTTCGAGATGATCGCCCTGCTCGAACGCGCGACCGGGAAGACGGCGATTCGGGAAGCGCTGCCGCCGCAGGCGGGCGATGTGCCGCTTACCTGGGCGGATATTTCGAAAGCCGAACGAGAGTTGGGCTACCGTCCCGGCACGCCGATCGAAGAGGGATTGAGGAAGTTCGTCGATTGGTATCGGACGACTTGCGGAACCACACAGCCGCAAGGTTAGCGGCTATTTTGAAAACTGTGGCTCGCCGAACAACTATTTCGAATAGGCCGGGAGCGATGGCGGCGAGAGCAGGATCGGCGAATGAGAAAAGCGATCTTCGCGGAGTATCCGGTGCCGTTCGGCAAAATGTTTCTGGGCACGGCGTCCCCAGGAACGTACAAAGTAGTAGTTTAGAGTCCCGCCCGCACCTGCGCTGAGAATAGGGATCAGCCGTCCCGACCATTTCTCCGCGATTTCGGCGCCCACCTTGATGGCGATGCGATCCACGATCCGCGGCACGACTTGCTCGACGGCGCGCTTTTCCAGGAACTCGCGGCCGAGATCGAGTCCTGCCGCGCTGGCCGCGGCCAGCCACAGATCGACCGTTTCGTTTTCCGTGGCGTATTCGAAACCGTATAGCAGGCTGAGCTTTTGCAAGAGCCGCACGGTGATCGCCGAAAGCACGCCCATATCCGGAACGATCGTGAGCATTCCGCCCAGGCCAAATCCCGCTCCTTCAAGCGCTGCCGCTTTCGAAGATGCACGAATCACTTGTTCGGCGTGAGGGCGGATTACATCGGGATCGAGGCGGAGCATATCGTCCCAAGTGCGAATTGGCAGGCGATGCGCGCGGCGCAGGTGGTCGAGATACTTGTGGGGATCGACTCGAACCTGCTCGTAAGCGCGGCCGAGCCCTTTGCGAATCGCAGACCGGACGATTTTGGCGGTCCAGCCGGTCTTTGCCTTGCGAGAGATTGCTTTACGGGACATTGGCTATTAGATGCGCGAAAGCAGCGAAGCGCTTTGCACTACTACAAAGAGCGCTAAACGCGGCGCGACCCCAAGCACAATGCCCCGCAGGTCACGGCTTCGGCGGCGCCAAGTCCAGATCGGTGAAAAGCTGCTTATCCACTTTATAGACTTCCGGCCCAGCGCTGCTCCGGACGTAGGCCGCATCGCCGGAAACCGCGGAAACGCGAAGCTCGAGGCTCTTGCCGTCCTTGCTGGTGATGGTGACTACGATCTGAGCTTTCGCGAGGCTCGCCGCAATCGCAGCTAATGGCACATCGTAAATATCCTGAGCCCGAGCTCCTTCGATGGAATCCACAAATCCGGGGCACGCCGGCGGTGCGCCTTTTGCGCCGGGGGGCTGCTCCAGCACCAGGTCACCGTTCGCGCTTTGAACGCAAACGGTGGTTCCCTTTTCGTCCTTCAATTGTGCACGCGAGATATCGCTAGTATTGACGTGGACCAGTTGTTTATCGCGCAAGGCGAAGAGCTTTTCGCTCAGGGACGTGTAAAGCGCTTCGTTGACGCGGAAGATGCCGGGCCGCGAAACATCGCGCGCATCATAGTTATCGTTTTCCTTCTTGCCGGTCTGCAATTCGGCGGTCTTGCCATTGGCGAGCTTCACTTCAAAAGTAACCGCAGGCTTGGCAAGGCCATATTTGGCGAGGTCGGCGGAGGAATCAGTGACGAAGTTCACAATGCGCGCGGAGGTGACGGAGCTCAACAAGGCGGATACGGCATCTCCATCCGCCACGCTTGGGCGCGGCTTCTCAATTTTCCAATCAGAGCCGTTTTTTACCACCGAGACTTCGCCGGAAGGATTCTTCAAGCCGAAAGAGCTTACGTTCGCGGAGTCAAAGGCCAGCACGGTGTGATCGCGGAAATCGTCGAGCGGCTTATCGCTGCTGGTGAGAATGGCATCGGAAATCAACGAAATACTCTTCGAACCATCGACCATCGCATAGACCGAGCTACCCGAGAAATCCTTCGCACCAAGCTGCAGGCTGTGTTTCGCGCCGCTTTTAAGCGTGAAATCAATCGTCATCGCTGGCTTGGCTAAACCGAAAGAAGAGAGTTGGTCAGGCGCGGGCGGCGGCAAAGTGCGGTCTACGCGCAATGTAGCAAGCTGCGTTGCAATGCCGTCTAGCGCGCCCTGATCGGCGCGGGCGCTAACAGGTTGCGCAATCGACCAACCATCGTGTTGGTGAGTGAAATTCTCCGTTGCGCCGGCGCGGCCGATTTGAATGGCGTTGATATCCTCGGAGGAAATCGAAAACGCCGGCTTGGATGTTTCGGAAGGCGTTTCCGTGGTTGGGCTGTGCTTCAGATCGTAGAAATAGACAAAGGCAGCCAGCGCCGCCGCTACGAGAAAAATGATGCCGGTGCTCTTCTTCACGATGGCCGCCTAACGCCGCTTCCACCAGATCAAAATCCCGGACAAAACTACGATTCCAGGGAGGAAGACCAAGCTCAGCCAGGAAAGTTCGCGCGCCTGGCTCTCGGTGAGGATCACGCGGCGGTCCGAAGGGCTCTTCGGGCGAATGGAGATCAAGTTTTCGTCCTGCGCGAGCCAATTCACCGTGTTCATGAAGAGATCGCCGTTGCGCTGCATTCCGAGCCACTGGTTGGTGGCAAATTCAGAGTTGCCGATTACGGCGAGCCGCGCGTTCTTGCCGCCAGCTTCTGTGCCTGCGGATTGCTCGGCGGTGACCGCCAGCGAAAGAGGCCCGGCCTGGTCCGTCTTCGGATCGTATTTCACTTCATGCGTTTTCAAATTTGGCACGGTGAAGCTGCGCGGCGAAGTCTTCAGTAGCTCGACATCCTGGAGTTGCGTCTTCGACTTATCCGCGATCGAGACCGTTCTCGCCCGCGGAAAAAACGTCATCGAACCATCGAAACCGTGAGTGATGGGGCTCGCGCCGTAATCGACGACCAGTGGCACCGCAGGACCCGTGCCAAACAATCGGCCTACGCCGCTGGCATCGATCACCACGTTTTGCCCGAGATTGATGTTCCAGGGCTGCAAAACATCTTCGAGTTTCGGGTCCATCTCCGGATCAAGCAGCAATAATACTTTGCCGCCCCCATCCAGATATTTTGAAACCATCTGCGCTTCTTGCGGAAAGAATGATTGCTTCGGCCCAGCGTCGATCAACACGCTGCAATCCTGCGGCACGTTGCCTTCGGTGACCAGATTCACCGTCTTCGTCTGATAGCCCTCACCCTTCAGGCCTTTGTCGGCCTCGGAAAAACTCTCCTGATCGCCTGCTGCAAGCGCCTTTTCGCCGTGCCCTTCGATAAAGCATACGGTCTTCACGCTATCGCGCGTCACCTTCACGATCGCGTTGGTAATATCCTGCTCGCCGGTATCCTGCAGTGTTTCGTTGTGATCCCCGGACGAAACCACTACCTGGTTCAGTCGCGTGACGTTGTATTGCCGCGCCATTTCCGGGTTGGCCTGCGGATCCACAAACTGGTAATGCACGTGGTGGCCCAGGTTTACGTATTCGGTGACCAGGTCGCGAAACACCGGGTCTTCCTCTTTCGCGAATCGAATGATATCCACATTTTTATTTAGGCCGGTCACGATGCGCCGGGTCTGATCGGACAGGGTGTAGAGTTTTTCTGTGGTCAGATCGAAGCGCTTGTGATGCCGGTAGCCCAAGAAATTGACGAAGCCGAGAATCACCAGCACCAACACCGTTAGCGTCAGCGTGTTCGTGCTCAGCTTCGACGAACGCTTGCCGAAGAAACCGATGATTTCGCGGAAGCTGAGCGCCAGCGCCACCAGAAAGATCGCGCCGCCACCGATCAGGAACCCCTCGGCCAGGTGCGTTAGTTCTCCTTGCACCGAATAGCGCAGGTATCCGGCCAGGGCAATCGCCGCACCCAGCGCGACAAACCAGCGGCGCCATTCCTTGCTATCGAACTTCATTGCTATGATTCCTCCCACAGACAAGCGCAGGGCGATGGGACATTACGCCCGCCGCCAACGCATCGAATCAAGACTACGCACGGTGAGAAACAACCCGAAGCAAATAAAACTCGCGTAAAAAATGAGACTGGAAGTATCGATCACGCCCCGGGTGAAGTCTTCCACGTGCCGAAAGATGGAAAGGTACTGCATGGTGGAAGCGACGGGCCCCGAACCCGGCTGCCCATAATCCAGCACCCATAAGAGCAGTGCCGCGCCAAACGTCAGAATGGACGCGATGATCTGGCTTTCCGTGAGCGAGGAGAAAAACGAGCCCAGGGCCAGCAACGCGCCGCCAAGCAATAGCACACCTAGATAAGCGGTGAACAGTACGCGCCAAGGCGCGGCCGGCTCGCTGTGAAAGAACATGTACGCGCTGTAGAAAAATGTCGGCGCCAGCATGATCACCAGCAGCGTCATGGACGCGAGATACTTGCCCAGGACGATGGCCGTGTCGCTCACCGGCGAGGTCATCAACATCTCCATGGTGCCGCGCTTGCGCTCTTCCGAATAGACGCCCATGGTCAGCGTCGGCGTGAGGAAAAGCAGAATCGTGGACACGGTGCCGAAGAAATACCGCACCACAATGGAAGGGACGTCGAAGGCCCCACCACCTCCGCTCATGCTGGCTTCGAGCGAGTTCTCAATCACCGCCGTGAGCAAGCGCGTAAAGAAGTAGGAGCACAGAAACAAAAACACACCTACGATGATGTACGCTACCGGTGACACAAAATAGTGGCCCATTTCCTTGCGATAAATTGCGTAAAGACCCTTCATTTCGTCTCGCTCCCTAATTCTTCGCCGGCTTGGCGGCGTGCTCGGAATCTTCGGTGGTCAGCTGCAAGAAAACATCTTCCAAACTCACGCTCATGCCGCGCAGCTCATACAGCGGCCAGCCGCGCCCGACCACTTTTGCGGCAATCTGGCTGCGCACGTCTTCGCCCTGCGCGGACTCGACGGTCGCAGCAATCCGGCCGCTGCCTCCGGCGGGCTCGACGTCAATGTGATGGATCGCCGGAATTTCCTGCAGGGCCGTGCGTAACGCACCTTCGTCCGCTTCCGCTTCCAAACGCACGCGTTGGCCACCCTTGAGCTGCGAGGTCAAATTCGCCGGCGTATCCACGGCCACCACTTTACCGGCGCTGATGATCACCACGCGGTCGCACGTCATGCTGACCTCGGGAAGGATGTGCGTGGAAAGAATGATCGTGTGGCTGCCCGCCAGGCTCTTGATCAGGTGGCGGACTTCGATGATTTGCTTGGGATCGAGCCCGACCGTCGGCTCGTCCAGGATGATCACGTCGGGATCGTGCACCATGGCCTGCGCGATGCCGACGCGCTGCTTATAGCCGCGGGAGAGGCGCTTGATCAGTTCGTCTCGTTTGTCTTCGAGATTGGTTTTCACCAGGGCATTTTCGATCAGCGTCTTGCGCCGCTCCGCGGGCACATTCTTGATACGCGCGACGAAGTCGAGGTAGCTCCAGACCGTCATGTCCGTATAGAGCGGCGGCGCTTCCGGTAAGTAGCCGATGCGGCGGCGCACTTCCATCGAGTCGTCGAACACATCGAACCCGGCGATCTTCGCGGTGCCGCTGGTGGCCGGCAAAAAACCGGTCAGAATGCGCATCGTGGTGGTCTTACCGGCGCCGTTAGGACCCAAGAAGCCCAGGATTTCGCCCTTGTTCACCGTGAACGACACATGGTCCACGGCCGTCTTCTCGCCGAATGATTTCGTTAAGTCTTGTACTTCGATCAACGTCAACCTCCACACAATCAGAGCACCGCGCGTTCGAAATAGCCTGTATGCGATTCAAGCGAAAGGCGGCGCCGTGTTACCAGTGCAGAATCCTATTTTAACCGGGATTTCCTGATTGTGAATAGGAAACCCAAAATTGCCGTGAGATTCCCGCTGGCCTATCAAAGCCGCCTAAGGCTGGGAGCTTGCGCCATCGGTTTCCGCCGACCAGTAAATCGCGTTAAAGAGCAGCGGAAACGTGGCATGCGTCTGGGCGCGATGCTGCGGCCGAATGCCAAACAGCACGATCCTACCCGGATTCATCTGGATGGCCACCACGGCCGCACGGCCCAGCAGGTAATCCTCGCCGCGCAGCCAACCCGAGGCGTTCACGCCCGCATTCGGATAGCGCGCCACCACGCTGACCTTCTGTGACGAAAAACCTTCGGTGAGCGCGAAAAAGGGTGAATTGATGTAAAAGCCGTACGTTTCGGGCGCTACGCCATATCCGATGGGATGCGAGGTGTCCACCTGCAGGTTGACGATCGTACCCGGTGCGAACTGCTGATCGCGCGTAAGCGTATGCTTCAACTCTTTCACCGGCAACGGTAATTTATCGATCAGAAGATTGCAGGCGTCGCCCATGGAAATCAATGTTCCGCCCTGATTGACGAAATCCACCAGGGCTCGCCAGCCTTTCTCGCCAAGCCCGCCGCGGTATTCCTTTACGGCGAACTCGGAGGTTTGCCCCTCGAGCAAACTCTTCTCGGTTTGGTCCGGGAGCACGATCGCGTCGAAGCTATCGTGCAATTTTCCCGCTTGAATATCGGCGTTGTGCAGCGTCTTGTAGGGAAACTCGTAGTGCTCGAGCACCCACCGCGTCCAGCCTTCGTCAGCGTCGGCGGTCCAGGATTGGTAGAGACCCAATCGCGGCGCCCTCAGCAGCGTGCCACTCTCAATCGAGCGCGCGGGAGCAACAACCGCGGTGGGTTTCGTGACCTCGAATCCGGCGACAGCGTGATTCCATACATCCGCTTTGGCGGTCACATGAGCGATAGGCGCCTCGGCTCCGTGCGGCTTTTCAATCGTAACCTTCGCACCGGCCTTCAGCAGACGATTCACCACCAGCGCGCTTTCGGCCCCGTTGTAAACAAAACTCCACGCATCGCCTTTATTTTCGGCGGCCAAAACGAACTTCGGCGTAGCGCTAACGGGTTCGAGCGCAATATCGGCAGGTAGGGCCGTCTTCGCAAAAACGGTCTTCACGCCAAATTGCATCCCAAGCGACCAGGCGGAGACATCGTAGGGCGCTTCCGCCGGAGCATTGGGAGCGCGGCGCACCTCGGGATAGGTCTGCTTCTCGAGCATGTCTTTCGCGTAACGCCCAAAAACTTGATCGAAGGCAATCACGTACGTGCCGGCCGGATACGTTTCGTTGTCCTGCTTGAATTCCTTTGTGGCGCGGGAGACTTGCACGCCACCCATGGTCATGCGGTCCACCAGTTCGATGACTTCGTTCGCATCGTGCTGGCCATTGATGGGAATGATCGCGGCGAAACTTTTCTCTTTATCACCGAAGCCCAGCTCGCCCTTCTTGGCCAGGTCGATCGTATTGCGGTTGATGTCATAGATATTGTGCAGCAGCGTCTCGCGGCGGTCTGCGGCAGATTCGAGCAGCGCAAATGTCGCCGTCAATTCGTAATCCACGATGTCGCGCAAATGCCAGGTGCCGCCGAGCCACGGACGCGGATATTCCGTGCGCGAGGTGATATCGGTGGGCGGAGGAATCGGTTTGTCGGGACCTTTATCCTGCGGAAAACCCCCGCCCGCGCCAGATTCAGGCAAGCTGGTGCGGCCGTTCTGCGGTCCGCTGCCTGCCGGCGGCTTATTGGGATCCGCCTTCTCCTGCTCGATCGGCGTGGCGATACGCGCGCTCGCGACTTCGGTGAGCAAGCCGACCTCGTTGTGCCACCAACCCGCCCAAGCCATCGCGCCTTCCCAGAAATTCGTATACGTGGCGTTGAAGATGATACCCTCTTTGCCTTCCGCTTCGAGCGCCGCAGCCTGCGCCTGGCCATAAATTGTATTCAGGCGGTAGATCAGCGGGTCCACATTGGGATTGATCGGGTCGGTAGCCGGCATGGTGAAAATGCGCGGGCCGTTGGTGCCCTGCTGGTGCTCGTCAAGCCAAACAGACGGAAACCAGTCATGCCACAGCAACTTGGCCGCGAGTTGGCTTTCCTTCTGGGAAAAATTAAACATGTCGCGATTATTGTCGTGCCCGACGTAGGGGTGATAGATGTACGGCATCGGCCCGCCTTCCTGCGGCGTGCCGACGTATTTGTTGTACCAGTCGGTGACCATGATTTGGCCGTCCGGATTGAGCGAAGGCACCAACACCAGAATGTCGTTATCGAGAATCTTCTGGATCTCGGGCGAGTTATCGGTGGCCAGGCGGTAGACCGCCTCGATCACCATCTGTGACGCGCCGATTTCCGTAGAGTGAATATTATTGGTGATCAGCACGACGGCCTTGCCGTCGCGGAAGATTTCATCGCGCTGGGCGTCTGTGGGCGCGCCTCCCTGGAAATAAAGTCTTCGCTCGAGGTCCTTGTAGTGATCGAGATTCTTGATATTGGCAGCGGAGCTGACCTCGAGCATCACAAAAGGGTTTCCGTTTGTAGTTTGACCGAGGGTATGGATGCGCACGCGATCTGAAAGGCTCGCGATTTTGGTCAGATACTCGACGATTTTGTCATAGCGAACGAGTTTTTTGTCCGCGCCGATCTTGAATCCAAAGTAGTCTTCCGGAGCCGGAATCTGCTGCGCGCGGAGAAACCCCGGCGCTATGAGAACAAGCATGGCTAGGCTCAAAGCACGAAGAACTGAACCAAATCTGGCGAAAGAATTCATGGCACTCCTAGTGGGAATGAATGGGCCCGCTGAAACGGCCGACAATAGTGCATTGTGAGAGACTCTGTCAAACTGGTGGTCGCCAGCATGTCGCCGCGAGGATGAAGGAATGCCTGCGTACATCAAGACCATTGGTCTCATCTCGGATACGCACGGCCTGCTCCGGCCCCAAGCGCTGGCCGCTTTACGAGGCTCCGACCTGATCATTCACGCCGGCGACGTAGGCAAACCGGAGATTCTCGATGAACTTCGAAAGCTAGCCATGGTGCACGCCGTCCGCGGCAATGTGGATACGGAAGCCTGGGCGACGGCATTACCGGAAACGGCCGTAGTCGAGGTGGGTGCGGCGCAGATCTACGTGTTGCACGACCTAAACCAGCTCGATCTGAATCCGGCCGCAGCGGGCTTTCGAATGGTGATCAGCGGCCACTCGCACAAACCGGCTCGTATCGAACGAAACGGAGTTCTCTACGTTAATCCGGGAAGCGCAGGCCCTCGACGCTTCAGCCTACCGATCACGGTGGCGACGTTGGACGTAACGGCGAATCCTTGGAAGCTCGATTTCATCGAATTGTGATATTGACGCACTAGAAGTGCTTGCCTGCTAAACGGCAAGCGTAACTGTAGGATTCCACGCCAAATAAGGGCATTTGCCCCCGGAGTAGCGGGTTCTCCCTTGGAACCTAAGTACTTCTGCTCCCTTTACTCGCGGAAATTTTATTCGCTATTCAAAGATAGCGGAACATCTCGCCTGCAGACGTAAATGCGGTGAATCAGCGCCTCCAGCCGGACCTGAATCTCCTGCACAACGTCCCACGCAGGCTGCGCTCGCAGCCCGAGCTTGCGCCCATCTCCGCAAGGACAGGACGCCCTGTGAGAAGAATTCGCCTGCGCACCAAGTTCCTGCTGTCGTTGCTCGCTATCACCGCCGGGCTCACGAGCGCAACGTTATTCATCGTGAGTTACCGGGTGAGAAGCCAGGTTCGTTCGGGCATCCGGGAAGACTTGCGGAACTCCGTGAGCACGTATCGTAGCTTCGAGCACCAGCAAGATACGTCGCTCACCCGATCCGCCGAATTGCTCGCCGATCTGCCGAATGTGCGCGCGCTGATGACCACGCGCGATCCCGCGACAATCCAGGATGCCTCCGGTGAGATCTGGCGCCTGAGTGGCAGCGACGTATTGGTGCTCGCGGACCCCACGGGACACGTGCTGGCGCTGCGCTCGGGAAATGTCCCCTTGAACGCCGCGGTAGCCGAAAAACTCTTCCAGGATTCGCTGCAAAAACAAGAGGGACGCGTTTGGTGGTTCAACGCCGGACACCTTTACGACGTGCTGCTCCAACCGATCTACTTTGGCGAATCCTCCGCGCACACCACGCTTGGCTTCCTGGGTGTGGGCTACGAAATTCAATCCGAGACGGCAAGCAATCTGGGTAATATCGCCGCCAGCGAGGTTGCCTTTGTCTGCGGCGATTCGCTGGTAGCCTCGACCCTGCAACCCGCGCAGGCCGAGCAATTCACGGAACAACTGAAGTCGCGTTTCCAAAACACAGCATCCGAATCCCAGGAAATTCAGCTCGCTAACGAGCGGTTTCTCTTCACCACCGTCAATCTATCGTCGCCCGGCGAGTTGCCCGTGTCACTAACCGTCCTGAAATCCTTCGATAAGGCCACCGCGTTCCTAAAGGCATTGAATCGCGTCTTGATCGGACTTGCGCTGTTTAGCATTTTGGCGGGCAGCGCGCTCGTCTTCGTGATTTGCGACACCTTTACAAGACCATTGGCCAGCTTGGTATCCGGTGTTCGCGCGCTCGAAAAGGGCGACTTCAACTACCCGCTGGAAAGCACTAGCGGCGACGAAGTCGCCGAAGTCACCGGCGCGTTTGACCGCATGCGTACAAATCTGCAGAAAACGCAGGAGGATCAAAAGGCACTCGAGCTTCGCCTGCGCCAAGCGCACAAAATGGAGGCCGTCGGCAGGCTGGCAGGCGGCGTGGCGCATGACTTCAATAACCTCCTGACCATCATCCGCGGGCACGGTGACCTGTTGCTCGACGGCGCGGCCATTTCGCCATCCGAACGCCACAGCGTCGAGCAAATACAGAAGGCCGCCGACCGCGCGGTTTCCATGACGCGGCAACTGCTCGCATTCAGCCGCATGCAGGTCTTGCAGCCGCGGGTGCTCGATCTGAATGCCGTCGTCGCCGAGATTGGCAAGATGTTGCCCCGCTTGATCGGCGAGGATGTGGAATACACCTTTATCCCGGATTCAAAGCTCGCCTCGATCAAGGCCGACCCAGGGCAAATCGAGCAAGTCATCATGAATCTCGCCGTCAATTCCCGGGACGCCATGCCGAATGGCGGGAAGCTGACGGTGCGGACCTCGAACGCGACGTTGGATGAAACGGAGGCACGACGCCGTCCTCCCATTGCTCCGGGGCCATACGTATTGCTGACAGTTTCCGACACCGGCGCCGGAATGACGGAAGAAACAAAAGCGCACGTCTTCGAGCCGTTTTTCACCACAAAGGAATTAGGCAAAGGTACCGGGCTCGGTTTGGCGACCGTTTACGGCGTGGTGAAACAGAGTGATGGCTACATCTGGGTGGAAAGCGCGCCTGGAAAGGGGACCACATTCCAAATCTATTTGCCGCAGGTGGCGGGCGCAGCATCCGTGGAGATCAAGCCGGCGGCCCCTGCGATACCGCGCGGATGCGAGATGATTCTTGTGGTCGAAGACGAGCCCGGCGTGCGCGAACTGGCTTGCCAGTTTCTCAAGGTGAAGGGCTATTCCGTGCTTGAAGCCGCAAATGGCATTGACGCGCTTCGCGTGGCGGGAGATTACGCAGGAGAGATTCATCTGGTACTCACCGACATGGTGATGCCCAGGATGAATGGCACCGAGCTGGCAGTCAAATTCAAGGCTGTTCGGCCGCAAACCAAAATCCTGTTCATGTCCGGCTATTCCGAATTCTCGAGCACCCACCGGAATCCGGGGCCCATGCCCACCTTTATGGTGCAAAAGCCATTTTCTCCCATTTCTCTTGTAGCAAAGGTTCGCGAAGTACTTGCCGCGCCCAGCGAGCGCGCTCGTGAAGTAAACGAAGAATGTGTTACCTGAAACGTTTTCGGTTTTGGCATTCGTTAAGGAGTTGGCATGCGCAAATTACGTATCTTCCTCGCGGCTAGTTTTCTGCTGACCACTGGGCACTTGGCTCGCGGACAAGAAGCCGCATCCCCCCCGCCGCACGCTTCCGCGCCGGCAACCGATCAAATGCAGGTGCTTTCCGACTCACTCCGCCAGCTACAGGCGCAATTGCAAGCTCTCTCTTCAAAGATGGGCGAATTGCAGGCCCAGGAGCAAAGTTCGCGGGACGAAGCTCGCACATTGCGCCGCGAACTGGAGCTGACGCGCGCCGAGCTCGCGGCCTCTGCAAAGAATTCTTCCACGAATCCGACGGCGGCAGACGCGACGTCCTCAGCGCCGCAAGCTTCCTCACCAACCGTCAGCGATCCCCAAACTGCTAATCCGCAAACAGCCACTACGGATGAGCGCCTTTCGAAACTCGAGGAAAATCAGCAGTTCATCGACGACAAGGTGAACGAGCAGTATCAGGACAAGGTAGAAAGCGGCTCGAAATACCGTGTGCGGCTTTCCGGCATGGCGCTCCTGAACGTGTTCAGCAATCGCGGTACCGTCGACAACGTGGACTTTCCGGAAATCGCTCTCGATCCCGATGGTCTCGGTTCGGCGGGAACCTTTGGTGGATCACTCCGGCAGACGCAAATCGGTCTGGAAGCCTTCGGACCGGACATCTTCGGCGCACATACGAGTGCGAGCGTCAAATTCGATTTCGCCGGTGGCTTTCCAGAAACACCGAATGGCGTAGCCACCGGGCTCGTAAGGCTGCGGACCGGCACGATTCGCTTCGACTGGGAGAACACTTCGCTGGTGGCCGGACAGGACTATCTGTTCTTTGCGCCGCTGGCGCCCACTTCGCTGGCCTCCACGGCGATTCCAGCCCTCTCCTATGCGGGAAATCTCTGGGCATGGACGCCGCAAGTACGCGTCGAACACCGCGTGACCCTTTCGGATACGTCAAAACTCACGTTAGCGGCGGGGATCCTCGACTCCTTCTCCGGCGATATTCCCTACTCGACTACCGAACGCTATCCCTCGTGGGGCGAGGAATCGGGTCAACCGGCATATGCTGCGCGCGTCGCGCTCAGCCATAAAGCATTCGGCGAAGATGTGACTTTCGGCGTCGGCGGCTATTACGGCCGCCAGTATTGGGGCTTGGGACGCAACGTGAATGGTTGGGTAGGTACTGCCGATCTAACGGTTCCTCTTGGGAGGTATTTCGAATTCACAGGTGAGTTCTATCGCGGGAACGCCTTAGGCGGACTCGGCGGCGGCATCGGCCAGGATGTGGTGATGTCCGGCTCATTGTTGGATGCCGGGACGGTAGTTCGAGGACTTGATTCCATGGGCGGGTGGGTGCAGCTAAAGTACAAAGCCACGCCCAAGCTGCAATTTAACGCCGCCATCGGCGACGATAACCCTTTTGCAGCGGAACTTCGGGAGTACGGCGGCACGCCGGGCTATTACGGCGTTGTTCTCTCTCGCAACCTCAGCCCATTCGTAAATTTCATCTATCAATTGCGCTCGAACGTGATGGTGTCCGTGGAATACCGCCGCTTGCACACGTTCGAACTCGATAGCGACTCGTACTCGGCGAATCACATAGACCTGGGCATAGGGTACATATTCTAATGCGAAAAAAATCGGAAACAGCTTTGTACATGACAGCATGCCTTGCCGGACTGTCGTTCTTCTTGGGCGCCGGGCCAATGCGGGCCCAAAACGGAAGCGTTACGGCGCAAATTCAACTCGTGAAACGGCAAACAACTGCCAAGCCGGCTAAGTCGCCAGATAGCCCGACGGACTCTTCGAACGTGGTGCTGTGGCTTACGCCCATGGACGGAAGCGGCTCGCCGAATGTCTCCGTGCCCATAGCGCAACTCGTGCAGCGTAACAAGAGCTTTGAGCCGCACATTCTCGTGGTTCAGGTCGGCGCTCCCGTGCAATTCCCGAACAAAGACCCGTTCTTCCACAATGTGTTCTCGCTCTATGACGGCAAACGGTTCGACTTAGGACTCTACGAGGCAGGTTCGAGCAAGACGGTGCATTTCGATCGGCCCGGCGTGAGCTTTCTCTTTTGCAATATCCATCCGGAAATGAGCGCGGTGGTCATCGCCGTGGACTCGCCCTACCACGGCCTTTCCGATCGCACAGGTCACGTGAACATCGCGGGTGTGCCCGACGGCCGCTATCGCATGCATGTCTGGTATGAGCGTAGCCTGGCGGCGGACCTGCAACAACTGGAGCGTGTCGTGACGATTTCCCCGTCCGAGCGAGCGTTAGACCCGATCCGCGTGATCGAGAATCCGGATTTCACCTTGGCCCACAAGAACAAATATGGCCAGGACTACGTGCCTCCGGCAACTGCGGGATACGTCCACTAGGTTCGAGATGGAGCGTACCTCCGGAAGCTAGGTTTGCAGGTTGAAGCGTGTGGAAGCCAGATTGTAGAGCCTGCGCCAAAGCAGACGGTTCATCAGCACCACGATGCCGGCCATCAAGATCGTCGCGGCCAACAGAAGATCGAACCGTCCGTGATCGCTCGCGCGGCTGATGGTGCTGCCCAAGCCGGTGGTCGAGAGAATGCGTCCCTGAAAATGAAAATATTCGGCAATGATGCTGGCATTCCACGCCCCGCCCGAAGCGGTCAGTAGACCCGTGATCAGGTAGGGAAAAATCCCCGGCAGGATCAGACGGCGCCAACGCTCCCAGGAACTAAAACGAAAAATCGCCGCCGCTTCCTTTAAATCCGTGGGAATCGCCATGGCGCCGGCGATCACGTTGAACAAGATGTACCACTGCGTGCCGAGAAGCATCAACAGCATCGCGGCCAGTTCCATGCCGTTTCTCATGCGGACAAAAAATAGCAAAATGACCGGGAAGAGCGCCGTCGCGGGTACGGATGCGGCAATCTGCGCCAGCGGCTGGGCAACGCGCGCAAGCCGCGGGCTGAAACCGATGGCCACGCCCGCAGGCACCGTCCAAAGCGCACCGATCAGCAGCGCCAGATTTACGCGAACGAACGTGGCCGCCGCGCTTCGCAGCAAAATGATCCCGTCGAGACGATTCAATCCGCCAAGCTCCAGGCACACTCTGTAAACGCCGAAGACAAGCCCTGCGGCGGCAATGGCCAGTATCGCGATGCCGGGCCAACGCCGCGGCCGCGGTGGAGGCGAAAGTTTGACGGTCGCGGCGGCCCGCCGCGCGCCGGCCGCTAGCCGCACGATCAGCCAATCGCGCGCCGGCTTCACGAGCGTCCGGTAAAGCCGCAACACAAACGAAGCCCGGCCGAGCAGACTTAGCACCGAAGGACGCGTCTTACGCGAGCTTTCCACCTGCTCAAATTTGAATTTATCCGCCCAGGCGATCACTGGCCGCCAGATCAACTGATCGAGCATCACGACGACGCCAATCATGGCCGCCAAACCCCAAAGAATTGCCTGCGTATTGCCGTTGCTGGCCGCGGTCTGCAGGAACGAACCGAGTCCGGGTAAACGAAAATCGCGGTCGCCCAGCACAAACATTTCGCAGGCCATCAGGAAGAACCAGCCACCAGCCACCGACATCATCGAGTTCCACACCAAGCCGATCGTGGAAAACGGCAGATCGAGTTCGACAAATCGCTGCCAATTTCCGAAGCGGTAGATTTTCGCCGCCTCGGTCAAATCACGCGGGATCGTCTTGAGCGAAGAATAAAAACTGAAGGCGATATTCCACACCTGCCCGGTAAAGATCAGCAGGATCGAGCCGAGCTCCAGTCCGATCTGGCGTCTGGGAAAAAGCGCCACCATCGCCAGCATTACGCCGGGAAGAAAGCTCAGCACCGGGATAGATTGCAGCACGTCCAGCAGGGGCACCATCACCACTTCGGCGCGGCGCGAATGCGCGGCAATATAGCCGTAGGCCAGCGCAAATAGTAGGCTCAACGCGTAGGCAATTCCCAGCCGCACAAGCGAGTAAAAAGTGTAAAGCGGAAGCATCCGCGGGCTTTGCGAGATGAATGCTGTGGAAGTTACCGGGCGCATCCAGTTGCGGCCGATGGCGTAAACGCCGTACACGATTGCCATCACCGCGAGGAACGCGGCCACATTGATCAGCAGGTACCAGGCTCGATGGGCGAAGGCCGGCCATCGGAACGCCGGCGGCGGGATTGGCGTGCCGTTGGCAGGCGTCGGCTGGGGCATGGAAAGGTCAGTTTTCGGCGCGGGTCAGACGGCCCGTGGCGGCATCATAGTCAAAAAGTTCGGCGTAACGTCCCCACTGAATCGCGGTTTCCAGCTGCCGCCGCGATTCTTCTTCGCTGAAGTGCTCGTCGAGCAAGTCCTGAAAGAATTCGTCCGGCAACTTGCCGTCGGATTTCGTGCGGAGGGCCTGGTCCATCTGCCGCAGCAGCGGCACATTTTCGAGCACCGCTTTCCGGAAAATGGCCTTGCGCTCTTGAATATCCGCTTTGGCAAACGCGCCGCCGAGATCGGTCAGGATGGCGTCACCCGCCTCCAACTTCAAAAAGTGCAGGAGCGCGGCGGTTTCCACCGTCGGCAGCAAATCATCCACGGCCAGGCTCAGATCGTCCGCCAAGCGATGCAAATCGGCGCGCCCGCCCTGATCTTGCAGAATTTCGAGCAGCCCAGCCATCCCGCCAGGACGCGTATGCGGCAGCATGAGCGCGCTGTGTGGCACAATTTTTTGCGGCCCGGAGGAGACGACGGCCTTTTCGTGTTCGTCCGGCGTGGTGATCACCTGGTAGATGCGATCCACAAATTCCTCAAATGCCGGAGCCTTGCGGTTCCTGGGATGAGGCAACCCGATTTGAAAATCGGCGCGAATGCGGCCAGGATTGTGGCCCAGCACGATGGTGCGGTCGGCTAGTACGACGGCCTCTTCAATATTGTGCGTCACAATAAAAATGGCTTTCGTCGGTACCTTGTGATCGAGCCACAGCTCGAGCAACTCGCCGCGCAGCGTCTCAGCAGTGAGCACGTCCAGCGCGGAGAACGGCTCATCCATAAACAACACTTCCGGCTCGACGACCAAAGCACGCGCTACGCCCACGCGCTGTTTCATGCCGCCGGAGAGCTCTTTGGGATAGGCGGTTTCAAATCCGTCCAAACCGACGGCATCAATAATGCGCAGCGCACGCTTGCGCCGCTCGATGGTGGGAATCGCCCGTGCCTCCAGCGGCGCCTCAACGTTCTCAAGGACCGTGAGCCACGGAAAGAGCGCAAAACTCTGAAACACGATGGAAACGTTCGGCGTTTGCCCGTGCACCGGTTCCCCATGCCACAGCACTTCCCCGGCAGAGGGCGCGGCGAGTCCGGTCAGCATACGGAGCAACGTAGATTTGCCGCTGCCGGAAGGCCCGAGCAAGGCCACGATTTGGCCCGGATAAATCGCTAAATCCGTGGGCGCAATCACCTGGATGCGATTTCCATCCGGCTGAGTAAAAAACTTTTCGAGCGAGCGCGCCTCGATCAGCGGCGCCATTACGGTAGTGGTAACGCTCATGGGAATTCCGCGGAAGCAACTCACTGCAACGCCGGCAGCACGTTACAAACAAGAGGCTTCAAGGCGAAGACGCACGCCATTGTACCTTGAACACGAGGTTTTTGCGGAACGGTCATCATCCCGGCAAAAGGATCGTCACCGGGGTTTCGCTCGCCGGTCTCGATTGCCGTTACGTTCGGCGCTTATCGAGACGTCTCGATCGGCTTGCCCACCCAAAGCACGGAGCCGATGCCGTGCTGGCGCATCAACTCGTTCAACTTCGCCAAGTCCTGCTGCGTGAATGCGTTCACCTTGGCCAACTCGCGCTGCAGATCGCCTTGCAGTTTCGTGAACAATTCGTTCTGCGGCGGTGCGGGCGCGGTGGAAACCGAGTCAACGCCGCGCAGGAGTTCACCGATCTTGTTGGAAATTTTGGGTCCCACGCTGTAAGGCGGCAGGTCGTTCGATTTCGCCATCTCGTCAATCATGGTGTGAACTTGTGTCTTCGCTTTTTCCAAAGCGTCGATCACTTCCTGCGGCGCGCGGGGCTGCATCACGTTGCGCACGGTTTGCTCCTGTTGCTCGAGCTGCGCCTGCGCCGTGTCCAGCGCACGCAAAGCATCATTGGCCGTTGACGCCATGTCACGCAGTTTCACGGCCATCTCAAACTGCTCTTGTAGGGCGGCCTGCACCGGCGCGGTATGCGGATCGAACCGCACGGTAACTGGCTTTTCGGATTCCTTACCGTTAACAATCAGCTTGATTTGATAGGTTCCCGGAGGCACTTCGGGACCGCCTCCCCCTCCGAAGAAACCGGCGCCTGCGGCTTCCTCTCCTTCGCGGCGTGGACGTGGTGCTTCGATTTTCAAATCCCAATTCGTGCGGTTCAACCCTTGCGCCTTGGGCGGATCCTTCAGTTCGCGAATCACCGTGCCGCGCGCATCGAGAATTTGGATCTTCACGGCGTTCTTTCCCTGTGGAGCATCTTTCAGATAGTAGGTGATAATCGCACCCGACGGCGGATTGGGCGCTATGTAAGTCTTGTCGCCTGGGAAAAACCGCACCTGCATGCCGGAGGTGTACCGCATCGCAGGACGTACATCGAAAAGATAGGTATCGCTATTCAGAACGTCGGCCGCCATTTTTTGTATCGGTGTGGCATCGTCGAGAATCCACGCGCCGCGGCCGTGCGTGGCCAACAGAATGTCATTCATCTTCGGGTGAATCATCAGATCGCGCACCGCAACATTGGGCAGATTCCCCAGGCTCAGCTTGATCCAATGATTCCCGCCGGTGAACGACGCGTAAAGCCCGAGCTCCGTGCCTGCGTAAAGTAAATTGGCGTTCTTGGGATCTTCGCGCACCACCCAAACCCAATTGTGCTCGGGGAGGTCGCCGGTGATGTTCCGCCAGGACTTGCCGCTGTCAGTGGTTTTGAAAACGTAAGGGTGATAGTCGTCCATCATGTGGTTATCGAAGGTTGCGTATGCCACGCTCACACCAGTGTGGGAAGGCTCCACGCTCGATACTTCGGAGTGCGCCGGCACGCCGGACACGTTGCCAATCACGTTCGACCAGTTCCTCCCGCCGTCATTCGTCACCTGCAAATTCCCGTCATCCGTGCCAGCCCACAGCACACCCGCGCGAACAGGAGACTCGTTAAGCGCGATGATCGTGCAGTAGTATTCGGCGGTAGTATTTTCGGGCCACACCGGACCACCGGCGTTACCTGTCTTGCCGGGATCGTTTGTGGTCAGATCGGGGCTGACTGCCTGCCAGGTCAAGCCGAAGTCCGTGGACTTGAAGACCACGTTCCCCGCGAAGTAAACGGTATTTACGTCATGCGAAGAGGGCAGAATCGGAGAATTCCAGTTGAAGCGGTACTTCAGCGCGTCCACCGGACCACCATCGTTCCGCTCCGGCTGCGGTCCAATATCGAGCACTTCGTGCGTCATCGTGTTAATACGCGTGATGTTTCCGCCTTGCGTATCGGCTAGATAAATTTCCGGATGGCTCAGGTTGTTGACCCCGTAGAACCCATCGCCAAACGCCACGATGGTCCAATCGCTATTCTCGATGCCGCCCTCGCGGGTGCCACTCGGCGCCGTAAATACGCCGTTATCCTGCAAGCCTCCGGTTACGTGATAGAACGGCTCTTCGTTGTCCGCGTAGATGTGATAGAGCTGTGTCGCCGCGTAAACATCCAGCGCCTCCCACGTTTTCGCGCGATCGTAGGACACGGCAATCTGCCCGTCGTTCGCCTGCCAGACGCGATTGTGATTCTTCGGATCGATCCAGATCGCATGATGGTCGCTGTGCACGTTCTGCGCGATATTCTTCCAAGTGTGGCCGCCATCGATGGACATGAAGAGGCTCATGGCAATCGCGTATAACGTGTTTTCATCCACGGGATCGATGCGCATCTGCGCGTAGTAAGGCCCGCGTCCCAGCAGACCGGCCATTTTCGAAACCATGTGGAAAGATTCGCCCGCGTCATCCGAACGGAACATCGTGCCTTCATTCGACTCGGCCACCACATACACCACGCTCGGATTGCTCGCCGAGACCTGCACGCCGGTGCGCCCCATCAGCTTCGGCAAACCGTTCGTGAGCTTGTTCCAGGTGAGGCCGCCGTCCACGGACTTGAACACGCCGCCCTTTTCATCACCACTGGTGTAGGTCCATGGCCGCCGCAGGAAATACCACATCGTCGCATAGAGCACGTTCGAATTGCTCTGGTCGATCGCCAGGTCCGCGGCGCCATGCTGCGGATCGAGATAAAGCACCTTCTGCCAATTTTTTCCGCCATCAGTGGTCATGAACACGCCACGTTCTTCGTTGGTGCCAAACATGTGGCCGAGGGCCGCGGCATACACCATGTTGGGATTCCGCGGATTGATCACGATCTGCGTAAAGCGATCGGCATCCTTAAGCCCCATGTTCTGCCAGCTTTTGCCGCCATCGGTCGATCGGTAAATTCCGTCGCCAAAGGAAACGGTGTTACGCGCTGTTCCCTCTCCGGTGCCCACCCAGACCACTTCGGGATTGTTGGGTTCGATGGCTATCGCGCCGATGGACAAGGTATTTTCATGATCGAAGATAGGTCTCCAGGTCACCCCGCCGTCGACCGTCTTCCAAAGGCCGCCGGAAGCGCTGCCCGCATACAGGATCGAAGGGTCGCCGGGAACGCCGGCGAGGGCCACTTGGCGGCCATCCACCGCGGCCGGGCCAATGTTTCGCCATTTCAGGTTTTCGAAGGTTTGCGAAGTGATTGCGGAGCCGCCTTCCTGCGCGCGTGCCGCCCCAGGCAAGATAGCAAGCGTGGAAAAGAGGGCCGAGAACAGCGTGAGAACTGGTATGGCGCGGCAAGACAATTTGCTTCGCATTCGATCACTCCTGAATGAACGGATTGGGCCTCAAGCTTCAGTGAGCCGGAAGTCGGCCGCACCGGCCAGCAGAGAAATAGGTCAGGGGTGTTCCCGTGTCAAGCGGAGATTGCATCAGCTTCGCTTGCGGTTAGGATCGAGACGCCGGTTCATCCGAATGGCGGCAAAGTCATTCGAATACTCGCGCGGCAAAGTGATATTATCCCGGCTCAGCCATGAAAAAACGAAAGCCATTTGCCGTTTTTGCCGCAGGTTTGATCTGTCTTGCCGCTGCGACTGCTGTCGCGCGATCGCAAGGCCAAGCTCCCACGAGCACGCATGCCACCGTGCTGCACGCCGCGCGGCTCTTGAATATCGAAACCGGACGCATCACGGCTCCGGGCGAGGTCCTAATTCAGGGTGAGCGTATCGCCGAGGTCGGCACCACCGTAACACATCCAGCCGGTGCCGACATCATCGATCTGGGTGACACGACGCTGATGCCCGGCTTGATCGACGTACATGTGCATCTCTTCTTGCACCCAGGCGCCGAGGACTTGCAGACCGTCGAAGAGTCCGTGCCGCAGCGCACCATCACCGCTACCCTAGCCGCTAAAGCCGATCTGATGGGCGGCTTTACCGCGGAGCGGGACATGGGCACAGAGGGCGCGGGCTCCGCCGACACCGCGGTACGAAATGCCATCGACCAGGGGTTGATTCCCGGCCCGCGCTTGCGAATCAGCGGCAATGCCATCAGCATTCTCGGTGGCCACGAAGACGCCATTAATTACAATCCCGCCCAACACGTTTTTTCGAACGCAACCTATGCGAACAATCCGGAGGAGCTGGTTACCGCTATCCGCGAGGAACTTAAAGAAGGCGCGGACTTCATCAAGATTTATGAGACAGGCCGTGACTCTTTCCGCGACGGCCAATTCTCCACGCCTTATCAATACACCGAAGCCGAGCTCGCCACCGCGGTTCAGGAAGCCGCCCGCCAGGGCAAGCGTGTGGCCGTACATGCTACCGGCGAACCGGGAACGCTTTACGCGGCGCAGGCCGGCGTCGTTACGGTGGACCACGCCGATCAGCTCAGCGCGGAAACCATGCGCATCATGCGCGAAAAGCAAATCTTTGCGGTGCCAACATTTGCCATTTCTGAGTATTTTGCCGACCACGCGGCTTCGGCTGCCGCAAGCGCCCGGCAGCACCAGTCTCTCGAATACCACGCGCAGGAATTCCGCAAGCAATTAGCTGCGGGGGTACCGATGGCCATCGGCTCGGACGTGGGTCCGTTTCCTCACGGCACTCAGGCTCGCGAGTTCGTGCTGATGGCGAAATACGGAATGACTCCACTTGCCGTGCTACAAGCAGACCTGTTGAACGGTGCAAAAGTGCTGGGCTGGCAATCGCAGATCGGCGAACTTAAATCGGGCTATCTGGCGGATATCGTCGCCGTCTCCGGGAACCCGCTGGACGATATCAGCGCCGTGCAGAAGGTGACGTTCGTGATGAAAGGCGGCGTAGTTTATCGCCGCTGATCTTGCGGCTACTGATTTCCCGTGTCCGCACTGGCTTGTCGATCGGATTGTTGGCTTGAAATTACTCTCTGCAGAAAATTCCAATCGCTCTGCAGCTCGATGCCGTAGAGTTGCCGGGGATCTCGGGCATACTCTCAAACTGAGTTGTAAGGGGTGTAGAATCATATATTTATGTTCAGTTTTGAGTGAATCGGCAATAGCAACTTACGAAGTCTCGCAAAGCGCACGCCTACCAGGTTTTCTCCCAAACGCGCACCACGGGGTATCGGCTGGCCTCACCGGCAGAGTAATGGGAACGTTCGTACCACCACATCAGCCGCGCTTGTGGGTCCGCAGCGAAGGCGGCATCGGACGCCACTTTATCGTCGAATTGCTTCCGTAGCTCGGGCGAATCCGCCATCATCCGCCGGGCAATCGGCTCGGTCAGGTAGGCGCCTTCCGCACCGCGCCCGCCGCCGACGAAGATCTGGTCGCAGAATCCCCACCGCGCCAGGGAATCTGGCGCCTGGGGTTCAAGCATCGCCAGGATCAAGCGCGCTCGCTCTTGCTTCATCGGCACCCAATAAGAGCCGGCGGGGATCGTAATCTTCTCCTTCACCGGCTTTACGTCGAAATCGACCATGACGCGCCCTTCAAACTGGTTCGGTCCGAATTTCACATTCGAAAAACGATACGTTTCGAATTCCTGCGTCACCGGTTGCGCGATGCGCTCGATTTCCACGCCCTGCAGTTCCAATTCGTCAGCGAAGCTCTTCCAAGCCATGGGAATCAAGTAACCGAGCGGCATCTGCGCTTCAGCGGTGGTGTCGATCTTGTCGTGAATCACGGTCGTGATGTTGTCCGGCTCCCCCGTGTAGCCGTTCACCGTGGCACCCGTGACCGCGCTCTTGTAAGGACCAATCTTCAGCGCGCGATAGACCACCGGCTCGCTTTGCGTTTCGCTGACCTTCCCGCCCAAATAGACAGCCGGCGCGCTGCGGTCCCCCGCCTGCGTTTCGAACGTGCGATCCGCATCGCGGACGGCCTTTCGAAGCGCCTGCGGATCTTTCACGATGATGTCAATCGTGTGCCGCATAATGTCGTAATCGGCCCAGGCTCGCGTGCGCGTGGTCTTCAGGCTGTGCGTTTCTACCAGCAGGCAAGGACGGTTTCGAACGGCCGAATAGAGGTGCGAATAGCGCGGCGAGAAAACTTCCATGAAGAATTCGCGCTTGCCATCGGCCGTGTTTCGAAGACCGCCGTAGGGTGCGACGCCATGGCCATCCGTTTCCATCAAGCGGTCGAGCTCCGGCACATATTGCTGGTTGACCCAGGTGCGCACCGGCTCGGCAATATCCTGGTTGCGCGCCATGTCCCAAGTGACGTCGTACTGCATGTCGGAACCGTCGGTGACGTGATTGTCAAACATGAAATCAGGCATCCACGCGTTGTAAAGCCGCAGCCAGGCGCGCATTTCGGGCGTGTCCGCCTTGATGTAATCGCGGTTCAGGTTCAGGCCTTGCTTGGTTTCCCGCAAACCGGTGGACTGCGGCCCATTCTGGCTGGCGCGGTGAAACGGGCTGAAATCTTCGTGGCCATCAACATTGAAGACGGGAATCACGACGAAGATCGCTTGATCGAGCCAGCCGGCATAACGCTTGGTGACGGCCATGTCGCGCACCAGCATGATTGCGGTGTCTTTTCCTTCGATTTCACCGGAATGGATCCCGCTCTGGATCAGGATCACGGCCTTGTTCGTTTTGGCCGCGGCCGCAGGCGTGAAGGCGCGATCTTTCGAAACGACCATCGCGACCATTGTGCGTCCTTCCGGTGTGGTGCCGAATTCGATCACTTTCACATATTTCGAAGCATGCTCGAGCCGGTGCGAAAGATCGATCACCTCCGCGTACTTCCCTGTTTGGGCCCAATCCGTCTTCTCGCTGGTGGTGAGCAAATCGGCGGGCGAAGCCTTTGTGCTGGCGGTCAAAGCTGCGGCATCTTTTGCCGCCGGCGGCTCGTAGGCAGAATGCGGCGCAATCGGATCCTGTGCGGCAGCGGGCAGCGCGAGAGCGCAAGTCAGGCCAATGACGGCAACAAACGATTTCCAAGCGCGCACAGACATGAAGGGATCCTCCCATTCGCTAACGATTGCGGAGCGGTGGATTCTACCTCGAAAAGCAGATC
Organism: uncultured Acidobacteriota bacterium; assembly: GCA_963703805.1. Classification (GTDB taxonomy): domain Bacteria; phylum Acidobacteriota; class Terriglobia; order Acidiferrales; family UBA7541; genus DASTCZ01. Next base: position 878,844 of record CAVPFO010000005.1, read on the forward strand.
CGTTGGGAACCCGGTCCGTTAGCCGGTGATAACAAAACGACTCTCGCCATCGATTTCCACCCGGTAGACGTGATCGAAGCCTTCGTCCTTCGCCGGCGGCTGCAGCTTCTTCAACGTGCCCGCCAACGCTACAGCCGGGATCTTCTGCTTGCCTGTTCTCTGATTGTTTCGCCGGATGGCGTCGCGCAACTCTGTCTGGAAGAAGTAGGCAATTACGCGGAAACCCGCCGCGCGTGCAGGCGCAATATACTTGGCGCGGTCTGCAGACAATGGATTGGTATTATCCACCACGAAGGACTGGCCGCCCTTCAGGCACGCTTCCAGCAGCAATTGTTCGCGGCGTCGTGTGCGCAGCATGTCCAGATTGATGCGCACGTGCGTATCCGCGAAGCGCTCGCGATAGAAAGTGGTCTTGCCCGAGCCCTGAATCCCCACGAAGATGATCGCTTCCGGGGTCACTTCGAATTCACGGCTGCGATCGCGCCTGTCGATTCGGCTCGCGACAATTTCGGCAGTTTTGGCGGACGGGGCCCGTGGCGCACCGCCGTGGCCACCGGCACGTACGTCAGCGCTTGGCCGGCCCGCGCGCAACGCAACATCAGGCCGCCGCGACTCATGTCCCCGCGTCCGACGAATTCCGCCGGGAATAAGAGCTGCTCGCCAAAAATGGCCAGCAAGGGCTCTACATACTTCGGCGTGGCTATACTTCCCAACAGAATCACGTCGCAGTTTGGACCGATCCTTTTCGCAAGCTGCCGTGCATCGCGTTCGAGCGGTCCACGATAGCGGACCTCACTGGCCTCTACCTTCCCCGCGGAAATCTCGGCGAGCCCTTCGCGTGTGACCGGCAAGTGCGGCTCGATCAGGCCACCGCTTGCAGTGATGACGTATGTGCCGCCCACGCCCGGAGGCCCCTGGGCAAACGCTTTCGAATAGGCAAGCTTGCCGCGAAAGTACAATCCGCTGATAAAGCTGAACAGTTCGCCCAATGGCACGCCGCCGTTTCGCAACCGGACGGCTAGCTCAAATTGCGCGCGCTCGCTCGCAACCATCTTCGCGCGCACCCCTGCTGCATTTGCGGGCGATAGCAGAAAAACCCTGTGCTCCGCATGCATGGCGTGAGCGATTTTCTCTTCGTGGGAGCGGGAACTCCTCGCCCTGGAGGATGATTTATCGGCCTTCGAAACTCTGGACGCCATGGCGACAGCTCGCTGCAATTATACCGGCACCACCGCCGCATTCTTCTTTGGAATCGCCTCGATGGTAGCTTTGTCCAGATTCAAATGCGCGGCGATCAATTCCGGCGGCGTGTGCGATATCCATTCGGAAAGCGAAATATCCTGGTAGACGGGACTTTTAAACATTTCCAGGAAAATCAAATCCGTGTCGCCAGTGTTCTCGATGTAATGCGGCAGCGTTTTCTGCACGTAACCCACATCACCGGCTTCAAAATCCATGGTGCGGGCGCGGCCGGCCGCGGCAAACACCGTCATCCGCCCCTTCCCCGCCACGAAGTATTGCCACTCGTCCGCGTTGGGGTGCCAGTGGATCTCACGCAGTCCGCCGGGATGCAGCGTGACCAATGCCGCGGCTATGGTGCTCGATGCGGGAAACGTCGTCGAATCCACGATGCGCACTTCGCCGCTTTTCGTTTTCTTGGTGGGTTGCTGCTCCATTAGCCGAAAATCAAATCGCACTGGTGAAAGCCCGATCGATCCCGCCACCGCCCGGCGATCCTCTTCGAGCGAACCGGGAAGCTCCGCCTGAAAAATGAATAATTCCCCCTTGGGCAAAGGATTCAGCGCGCGTTCTGAAACGCCAAAGTTTTTCGCAACCACCGAGCGCGGCGTATGCGCCAGCAAATCCGAAATGAGGATCGTATCGTATTCGGAAAAATTGCCTTCATCGAACACCAGCAAAAATTCGCAGCCGTCTGGCCCCAAACCTTGAATCGAGTGCGGCACGCCCGAAGGAAAATTCCAGAGATCACCCTGCTTCACGTCGGAGACAAATCCTTTCCCATCCACATCGAGCGCGGTAATCCGCGCATTTCCATAGAGCATCAGTGCCCACTCCGCGGCAGTGTGCCAATGCAATTCGCGAATACCGCCCGCGGTGAGCCTCATGTTCACGCCAGCGAGCGTGGTGGAAATCGGCAAATCTTGAATTGTCACCTGACGCGCCCAACCGCCCTCGTGTGTTCTACGATGCGAATAGGAAAATGGATACTTAAAGGGCGGCACGTTGCCGTGATCGCTTGGGGGCGGCATCACGGAATCGTGGTTCGCGGCCGTCAGCGGGACATTTTGTGGCCCACGAATCGTCAAGCTTTGCTCGCTGGGCCCCTTCGGCGCCGATTCTTGCGCTTGTGCGCGCGAACGTTCCGCTGACAATCCGCCGGCGGACGCGACCGCGGCTGCCGCGGAACTCATTTCCAGAAAGCGCCGTCGCGAAAGCTCATTTCGTACCGTGTCTTCGTCCATCGCTCACCTCTGGCCATAACGACGTCGGCCCCCACACGGCCACAGTCACAAAACGCATCCGATTTGCGAAGCATAACAAAAAAACGCGGCGAAGTTGTCCAGCCACTACGTCGCTGGCGTGAGCAGGCGCTTCGGGCCGCTGACATACGGATTGCCGCGCTCAAAAAATCGCCATTCGCGATGTGCCTCGCGTGTGATCCCGATCCGGATGCTTTCTCCAACGCTGCCTTCCGTCCGCGCCGCTGTGCCGAGCCACAGCGGCCCCGGCGCGCACATATCCAAGCCGTCAAATCGCCGGTCGATATGTAAGGCGGTTGCCAGCCGTCCCGGGCCGCGCGTCAAATCCACCGGCCGCTTCAAGTTTCGCGGATGCTTCATGAGCTCGACGCCCTCGAGCGGCTCGATCGCGCGAAATAATATGCCACCGCCGATTCCCGGCTTGTCGCTACTAACGTTGAGCATAAACGTGCTGCCGTAGATGAAATACACGTAGGCATGTCCCCGCCGCAGGAAGAGTGAGCGATTCCGCGGTGTCTCGCCCCGAAAATGGTGCGCCGCAGCATCTCCCAACGGGTATGCCTCCACCTCCACAATTCGGCCGCTCATGCGCCCATTGGGAAGGTCATGCACCAGCGTCTTGCCAATCAGATAGCGCGCCATCTCGAGCGTGTCTACCGGCAATTCCGCCCGGTGCAGACGCCGAATCCTTTTCAGCGCTACCGAGCCGCTTGACGGCGATTTCTCAACGCTGCGCGGTTTCAAAGAGCGAAGCTGGCCATTTGTAGGGACACGGGGATCTTTTCGCGTCGTCAAATACACTTCTGCCCATTGAGCGATGGTGAAATCTTGAGCTCGCGCGCGATCGTCCGTTGAAAATCCGTGGCGCGAACGCGACGCTGCGTTGACAGATCAGCAAATCCGGAGCGTTTCACTGCTCGTCCCGTATCATCGCGACTTCCATTCTAGCGAAACGCCTGCTTACCTGCCCTGATCGAGGATACCCTTCCAACGCGCCCACGCGTCCGTGCGCGCCTTCTTGTTGGCATCGTTGGCGTCGGGGGCTTCGCCGAGACGCATAAAGCCGTGGCCCGCCCCCTGATAGGTCGCCGGATCGTACGTTTTACCTGCGGACTTCATCTGCTCGGTTGCGGTGGGAATCGTCGCGCCTACGCGCTCATCCATTTCCGCGTAGAACCCATAAACGGGCGACTTAATCCGCGCCATAGCGTCCGCTGGAGGAGGCGTTCCGTAGAATACAAACGCCGCCGAAAGATCACCGCGGTTCGTAGCGAAACGGAAACTCTGGCTTCCTCCCCAGCAGAAACCGGCCACGTAAAGCTTGCCGCTCGCCGAAGGAAACTTCAGGGCGTAATCCGCTACGGCGTTCAGGTCGGCCGTGATCTGGTCCGGGTTCAGTTTGCCCACCGCTGCGGTGACGTCGCTCTGGCCGGCGAACGCCGAACTGCGCCCTCCGTTTGGCCCCATGCCAGACAGCAAATCGGGCGCGACGGCGATGTAGCCGGCTGCGGCGACTTGATCGGCCAGGTCCTGCACCCAATCCGTCATTCCAAAAATCTCGTGAATGATCAGCACCACGGGGCGTTTGTCCTTCACCTCGGGATACGCAACAAACGTTTCGACCGTGCGTCCATCATGGGTCACGCTATCCCATTCATGGTGGCGGGGAGACTTCTCAACTTTTTCTTTCGCCCAATCCTGTGCAAAAAGCGCGGGCGATGCTAGCAACACGGCTAGAACCATCAAAGCGGCGCGTTTCATGGAAGCCTCGTTTCGATCGACGATCGCCGAAACCTATCGGGGCTTATCTCGGGTAAGCCTTGGCGGCGATTACCGTAGCATACGCTGCAAATGAAGGCCAGATCGCGCTGCTCCGCCTGCACAAACGCCCGGAACGCCGCGACGCAACGTTGCCCCGGGGCAGGCGCCGGGCGCATCTGATATCCATGAGAATCACTCCTGCTCCGTACGGTCTGGGACTAACTCTGCTTCTCGCCGCGCTTGCCATGCCAATCCGTAGCTCGCGAGCGCAGTCCAACCCGCAAAGCCAACCGCCCCCTGCGGCCACTCAGGTCGAGATGCAAAACGTGATGTACCGCTTCTCGGACGAAATCGCCGTACACATCGTCCGTATGAAAGGCCAGCTCGCGCCCTCGCAGCCGGGCGGCATACCCACTTTCGATACGCCTGCGTCGTTCAACATGACTTTCAACTCCGCCGAAGTTGCGATCGATAGCGAAACCCTCGCCAAGGTGCTTAACACTTACGTTTTCGCGGCGGCGGACGCGCCCGTCAAACACGCTAGCGTCGAGATCGCCGGCCAAGTGATCAAGATCAAGGGCATTCTGCCCTCGAAGGGCGGGGTTTCCTTCGAAACGGATGGCACACTTTCCGCCACGCCCAACGGCGAAATCCGCGTGCACTCCGAAAAAATCAAAATGCTGCACATGCAAGTGAAAGGGATCATGAAGGCGCTGGGCATCACGGTGGCCGGCATGATCAGCACCAAGAAGGTGCAGGGCGTGCGCGCGGATGGCGACGACCTTCTGCTGACTCCGGACCAGATCTTTCCGCCGCCGCATTTTCAGGGACGCGTGACCAACGTGCGCATTGAGGGCAATAACATCATTCAGATCTATGGCGCTGCCCCTACTCCAGCCGATTCCAAATCTTCCGGAAACTTCATGGCTTTCCGCGGCGGCACCATACGCTTCGGCAAGCTCACGATGCAGGATGCCGACGTGCAGCTGATCGACCTCGATCCGCGCGATCCTTTCGATTTTTTCCTGGATCGTTACCTGGACCAGCTCAGCGCAGGCTATCAGAAAATCACGCCCTCTTTCGGCGTCCGCGCTTACATGAAGGATTACGATAAGTTGCCGAAGGCTCCGCCAAAACGAGGCAAGCGCGAACACTCGTAAGCAAACGGTCTATCGCGGAAGGATCACCACAACCGCTCGGGATTGAGTTTTCGCGTCGTTTCCACTACTCGCTGGTAGTAATCGCGGTGGCGCAACTCCGACGCCGCTTCGCGATCCAGCAACAACGTGGTGTCCCGGTGAAGCTGCAGCGCCGACGCTGATACCGACGCTGTGATCGGCCCTTCCACCGCCAGCGCCACGGCCTTTGCTTTGGCTGCCCCGGAAGCCAGCAATAGGATTCTACGCGCCTCCAGAATCGTGCCGATGCCCATGGTAATCGCCGCTTCCGGAGGTTGCTCGTTCGGCGCGAAATCCGCGCGATTATCTTGCATCGTCTGGTGTGTCAGCGTTTTGGGCCGCGTGCGCGAGGCCAAGCTCGAGGTGGGTTCATTGAAGCCAATGTGCCCTGCTTTCCCAATCCCCAGTATCTGCAGGTCGATGCCAGACGCTCGCGCGATTAACGTTTCATAATGCGCGCAGTACTCAATGCATTTGCCGGTCCAGGTGCCGTCAGGAATATGTACGTTCTCCTCCCGCACGTTGATGTGATCGAAAAGATTCCGGCGCATGTACGAGCGGAAGCTCTGCGGATGATCGGCGGGCAGACCGATATATTCGTCCAGGTTGAAGGAGACAACGCATGCGAAATCGAGGCCTTCTTCGCGGTGTAACCGCACGAGCTCGCGATAAAGGCCGAGCGGCGTGCTACCCGTGGCAAACCCGAGGCGCACGTCCGGTTTGCGCCGGATGGCATTCGCCACGATCCGCGCGGCTTCGCGGCTCAGCGCTTCGTAATTTTCTTCCATCAGGATCAGCATCAGAGGTCTCCTGCATTTTCAAAGCGTCGCGGCGATGCAAACGCCGCATGATCTACTTCGGCTGGCCCGCGAACGGCCACTGGCTCCGGTAGCGCGCCTGCACCGTGTAGGTTGCGGCGCCCAGCGCAATGACCAATGCTCCGCCCGTCGCAAACTTCCAGCCGGTGGCCACGAAGAGCGCGATCCATCCGGCAATCGTTACTACGGCGGGCAGAGGATAAAGCCACATACGATACGGCAATCGCGCCGCTCCGTATTTGCGCCGCAAAAGCATCACGCCGACGGCCTGCCCGATAAATTGCACGAGCAGCCGCACTGCCAAAATCGCCTTGATCACGCTTTCCAACCGGAACAAAACGCTAAAAAGCAATGACACACCGCCCAGAAATAGCAGCGATACGTAGGGAAACTTCTTCGTAGGATGCACCCGAGCGAAGATCGAGAAGAAGTTTCCGTCCTCCGCGGCCGCAAAAGTCACGCGCGAATAGCTGAGAATCGCCGTGAAAAGCGCCGCGAACGCGATCCACAAAATCATCACGGTCGCTACCGCGGCCGCGCGCGTGCCATAGAGCCGTTCGACAAAGGCGCTCACGATGTAATGCGAATATTGCGCCTGTCGCCACGGCAACACGCCAAGGATGCTCGTCTGCATCGCCAGATAGAGAATCGCGATGCCCACGATCGAGATCATGATGGTTCGCGGGATGGTTTTTTCCGGGTCGCGGACCTCACCGCCCAAATTGCACACGTGGTAGTAGCCCAGGTAGGTGTACACCGTGTTCACCATGGCTACGCCGAGCCCCGCAAAGAAAATCCAGGAGAGGTGAAACGCTCCCGGTGGAAAATCAAACGCCATGTGCGCGTTGAAGTGCGTAGCCCCACCCCAGATCAGCCACACGATCGTGCCTACCACGCCGATCCACAATAATTTCGAAATGAACCCAATCGTCCCGATCCGCCGATAAAGCAGCACAGTCAGCACCAGCACCAGCGCGCCCGAGACCGCTTTCTGTTCGTACAAACTCAGCGGCACCAGATAGGTGGCGTATTGCGCGAAGCCGATCGCGCCCGAGGCAATCACCAGCGGCGCCTGGATCAGCGTCTGCCACACGTACAGGAACGACATCAGCCGCCCGGCGCCTTCCGCCCCATACGCCTCGCGCAGGAATACATACGATCCGCCGGCGCGCGGCATCGCCGCGCCCAATTCGCTCCACACTTGCCCATCGAGCAGCGCTAGCACCGCGCCGCCCACCCACGCCAGCAGGCATTGCGGCCCTCCCATGGCCTGAATCACAAGCGGAATCACGACGAACGGCCCGATGCCGATCATCGCGTTCATGTTTAGCGCAACGGCTTCGCTCAGACCCAAATCGCGCGCGAGTTGCGGGTTTTGTGCTGGTGAGGACATGGCCGCCAAGCCGCCGAGTATGAGCCAAAATCCAGCGGGGCGCTAAAGAAAACGAGCGCGAGCGTAGAACCATTGCACTTTATTAGGTATCCTACGGGTCGCTCAAAAATCTGTCCGCGTACGTGATGCGGCCGGCTCTGCTTTGGCGGTCAAATCTTTCGAGGAGCGTTCATGAGCGTCCAGCGACACCCAAGACCCTCCAAGCGAATCCTGCACTGGGTTGCGTCGGCAGCGGTCTTTGCCATGACGCTGGCCGGCCTTACCAGTCTCGCGCAGCAGACGCCAAAGCAGGTCACGATCGCTCCGACGCCCGATGCGCATGCCCTTGAAATGGACCGCGGGTCTGTCAGTTTATGGCAACTGCTCCTCAAGCTCCACACGCGCGCCAGCATGATCCACATCACGGCGCATCCGGACGATGAAGACGGCGGCATGCTGACCTCGGAATCGCGCGGGCATGGCACGCGCGTCGCTTTGATGACGCTCAATCGCGGCGAGGGCGGCCAAAACGTGATGGCCAACGATTTTGACACCGCGCTAGGCCTGGACCGTACCCAGGAATTGCTCGCTGCCGATCGTTTCTATAGCGTGACTCAGTATTTCAGCACCGTAATTGATTACGGCTTCTCGAAGGACAAGCAGGAAGCTCTCGATAAGTGGGGACACGACCGCGTCCTGGGCGACGCGGTACGCGTTGTGCGCATGGTACGCCCGCTCGTGATCACCTCCGGTTTTATCGGCTCGCCTACCGATGGCCACGGCAATCACGAAGTCGCCGGACAAGTGGCGCAGGAAGTCTTCAACGCCGCCGGCGATCCGAATGCCTTCCCCGATCAGATCAAGGAAGGCTTGCGCGCCTGGACGCCGATGAAGGTCTACGAACGTGTTCCCGTCGGCTCCATCACGCCGCAAGGAATCTTCGATTACGCCACTGGGCACACCGAGCCGGCCCGCTTCCGCGACTACGCGAACAACACGTGGATCGAAGGCCAGCCCTCCACGAATCTTGAAGTCTCCGAAGGCGCTTACGACCCTATTCTGGGAGCCTCCTACATCCAGATCGGCCGCGAAGGCTTGAGCCAGCAAAAAACGCAAAACGGCGGTGGCGCGATTCCCAATCTCGGCGCGATCTCGGTTCCCTATCACCGCTTTGGATCGCGCGCCCAGGTGCCCGACCAGGAAAAGACGCTTTATGACGGCTTGGACGTCTCGCTGATGGGCATCGCCGATCTTGCCAAGGGTACCGACGCTTCTTTCCTGCGCGAATCCCTCCGCCACATCAACAACCAAGTCGAACAAGCCACCGCCGAATTTTCCGCCAGCCATCCAGAAAAGAGCGCCCTATCGCTCGCGGAAGGATTCAAAGCGACAAATGACTTGGCGGCGCGCGTCGAATCCAGCAATCTGCCGGAGACCGCGAAGTATGACGTGCTGTATGAACTGCGCGTCAAGCAGACCCAATTTAACAATGCTCTGGCGCTTGCCCTGGGCTTCTCTCTCGATTCCAACATCGCGCCGGCACGCGCTGGAGGCCGCGGCGGTCTCTTCGGCTTCGGCATCGCCGCCGATTCATTCCGCTACGCGATCCCCGGCCAGGAATTCTTCGTCAACGTTCATGTGACCAACCAAAGCGCTGAGGAAGTTCAGATCACCCGTGTTTGGCTCAGTGGTCCACAAGGAGAAGATTGGAAATTTGCCGTCGAGGGCAAAACGGAATCGGGCGCGCTCGCCCCTGCCGGCGTAATCGACCAGCGCTTCAAAGTCAGCGTCCCGCAGAATGCGGCGCCCACTGCACCTTACTTCGTTCAACCGAATCCCGAGCAGGCCTACTACGACCTCATTGATCCTCGCTACCGCAATCTTCCTCTCGCGCCCTATCCGCTCGCGGCCTGGGCGGAGTTGTCGTATCACGGCGTCTCCATCCGCCTCACGCAGTCTGTGCAAACTGTCTCGCGTGAAAACGGTTTGGGCGTGGTGCTCGAGCCGTTGGTGGTCACGCCGGCTATCTCCGTCGCAATTTCGCCGAAGGCCGGAGTCGTGCCGCTAAGCGAAAAGGAATTCTCCGTAGCGGTCGCGGTGAAGAGCCAGGTAAAAGGTCCGGCGAAAGGCACGGTGCATCTCGATTTACCCGCGGGTTGGCATGCGAACCCGGCCCAAGCGCCCTTTTCGCTGGGCGGCGAGAGCGAGGAACAAAACGTTTCCTTCCGCGTCGCGCCTACCCAACTTTCCGAAAAGCCCTACACTGTCACTGCCGTTGCCGATTTCAACGGCCAGCAATTTAAGTCGGGGTTCGTCACCACCGGCTACCCCGGCCTGCGTCCCTACAATCTCTATTCCGCCGCTACTTATCGCACGTCCGGTGTAGACGTAAAGGTCGCCCCTGGCCTCAACGTCGGCTACATCATGGGCACCGGCGATGACGTGCCGCGTGCACTCGAAAGTATCGGCGTCCAGGTACATTTCCTCAGCCCGCAGGACATTGCTTCCGGCGACCTACAAAAGTACGACGTGATCATCATGGGTGTGCGCAGCTATGCCGCGCGGCCGGAGCTAGCCACACAAAATAACCGATTACTCGACTACGTGCGCGACGGCGGCGTGCTGATCGTGCAGTATCAGACCGCGCAGTACGATCGCAACTATGGGCCGTATCCCTATACCTTCGATAACGCCGAGCGTGTGGTCGTCGAGGACGGCGAAGTTTCCATTCTCGATCCGCAAAACCTCGCGCTTTCCTGGCCGAATCAAATCACCATGCAGGACTTCAAAGGTTGGATCGAAGAGCGCGGACACGGATTCATGCGGACGTGGGATTCGCACTACGAAGCGCCCGTCGAAATGCACGACGAGGGTCAGGATCCGCAAAAGGGCGGGCTGCTGATAGCGCCTTATGGCAAAGGCGCCTACGTCTACATGGCTTTTGCTTTGTATCGCCAACTGCCGGAAGGCGTGCCCGGCAGCTATCGCTTGTTCGCGAACCTGATCAGCCTGCCGAAGAATCCGCGGCTCGCAGCGGCCGCCCAGTCGGGGAATTGAAACTTCACCGGCGGGCGCGCGGCAACACGACTTCCAAACGCCCGCTTCGCAGCATCGCCCGAGAGGCTGCCGGATTGATCGCGAACGGCAGCTCGAAAATTCCCATCACTTTCTTGATGGTGCGGCTGTCGGCAATTCTTTGTCCTGACGCCCGATGCACGCCGCAGACGACCGCGCGCTTGTGTCCCACCACAACTTCCAGGTCGCTCGCATCGAAACCCGGCACTTGCGCTGTTACCCGCACTTCATTTTCGGTCACTTCATAGTCGGGTTCGAGCTTGGGCAAGATTTCCTGCTCGGCCTGAAACCAGTCCTCCTCATGGAAGCCGTGCCCGCCGCCGCGCGATTGGAAGATCTCATAGGCGCGCTGGGCGATCAATTCGCTCGTTTCGTTCATCCGGTCGAGCACGTCCGCCTCGACCACCGGCACAAACTGTGCCCTTGCTGGCTCCGCCTTCACCGTCATGTTGCTCTCCTTCCGCCACAACGCTTTTTCACGTGCCCACTTGCTGCATGGTTTGAAGATATTTCACGATGTCGCCGCGCGAAATCATTCCCACGAAGCTGCTTCCCTGCATTACGGGCATTTGATTGATTCCGTCCCGGCCCATTTTTTCCATCGCCGCCCACAATTCCGCGTTCGGTTCGATCGTGTGCAGCTTCTCGATGGGTATCATGGCTTGGCCCGCGGTGGTGGCGGCCCAGGAGGCCCGGGGAACCTCTTTCATATTGTGCAGCGTGAGCAATCCCGTTACGTGATTGCCCTGGTCCACGAGAAAGCACCGCCGTCCGTGCGTGAGAACTTCCTGATCGATCAGATTCTGCAAGGAAGTCTCCGCGGGCACGTGCGGGCATATCTCTCCCATCGCCTCCGACACTCTGTGGTGGCCTAACAGCCCTTGCACCATCTGCTGCTGCACCTGAGCGCCGGCCGCGCTTTCCAGGAACCAGCCGATGAATGCAAGCCACAATCCATTGATGAAGTTTCCTTTTAGCGCCAGCCACACGCCGGCAACGATAAAAAGAAAGCCGAAGAATCGCCCGGTGCTGGCGGCGATCAAAGTGGCGCGTCGAAAATTCTTGTTGATGCCCCAAACGATGGCCCGGAAAACACGCCCGCCGTCCAGCGGAAATCCCGGAATCAGGTTGAAGAGCCCCAGCATCCCGTTAATCAGCGCCATATACTTGGCCACCGCAAGGACCGGCGGCGCATGTACGAGCGTCGGCTCCAGCAAATAGAAGAGGGCCGCCAGGGCAAAGCTTGTGAGCGGCCCCACCACCGCAATCAGGAATTCGGCGCTTGCGCTTGGAGGCTCGCCACCGATTTGGGATACGCCTCCAAAAATGAAGAGCGTGATCCTACTTACGGGCACTTTGTAACGAAGTGCCACCCACGAATGCGCCAGTTCGTGCACGACGATGCTGGCAAAAAACAGCACCGCCGTTACCGCGCCCATCAGCCAATATTCGGCGCCCGATGCACCCTTAAACTCAAACGGATAGTAATTGACCGCCAACATCCAGGTAATCAGTATGGCAATTAGGAACCACGAGTAATCCAGCTCAATCGGTATGCCCAGAATCCGCCCGATCGGAATCGTGTGGCGAAACAAGAGTCACCTGCCTTTATCGCGGAGAATGCGTGCGTGTCCACATCCTCCGCACCACCAAGTCAAACCCTAACGCCGGACGCCGCTTCTGTGCTTCTGTGCCGGCAAACAGGACCTGCCCAACAGACACGAACCCTTTATAGGATGCGTTCGCCTTGCACTTCGAGCCTTTTTTCGCCTGATCCCGGCCGTCTCCGCGGGGACCAGATGCGGCACGTCCGCTTTTTGTAGCCGTCAGGCTACGGTGTCGCCAAGAATCGTGGGTTACAAGGGGAATGCGGATCGAGCGAGTGCCGATAATCGACTGTTAGAACCTTCGCAAGATCGCGTTCAAGATTGCTCTTCTAATTTCGGCCGTGGAGTGACTCTACCGATGCCACAAGCGGCTCCAAAACAAAAACAAGATAATCAAGATAATCGCGCTTACGGCGCTGATCCCGTAAAAGCTCCACTTCTTGCTATGCGGCCAAATCGGCAAACTACCAACCAGCGCTATGAGGATAAATATGGGGAGAACAACCATCACGAGCATTTGTTGGCCTTTCTTTTACTCTTCCATATCGCGCAGTACGTTGAACATCTGAACCATACATTACTCTTGCAGATCGTACGCTTCCCTTTCCCTGCTTATTGAGCGTCGGGTGGTTTCGCGTTCGTGTTGCCGTCAAGATACCTCTCGAACCAATAGACCTGCCAATTTAGGCTTTCCACCAGGTGCTTCGGCTCGCCCGTGCGCGTCAAGTTGTGGTTTTCGCGTGGAAAGAAGACGATCTCGGAAGGCACGCCGTAGTGCTGCAGCGCGCGAAACCATTGTTCGTCCTGCTCGATCGGTACGCGAAAATCATTATCCGAGCATAGAATCAGCGTCGGCGTCTTCACATTCCGCACATATTTGAGCGGCGATGCATCCCAATACTGATCGAGGTTATCGAAAAGTGGGCCCTTGAAATCATCCTCGTGCCCGTACGCGCCGTCGCGCGTTCCATCGTCACTCACAAAATTCGAAATCGCGCGCAACGTCACATCTGCTTTGAACCGGTTCGTGTGTCCCACGATCCAGTTGGACATGAAGCCGCCATAGCTGCCGCCCGTCAGGCCAAGCTTTGTAACGTCGATCCACGGATAAGCCTTCAGCGCCGCATCCACTCCCGCCATGATGTCCTGGTAATCCATGCCGCCCCAGTTATTTACGATGCCGCGTTCGAACTTCTGCCCATAGCCGGTCGATCCGCGCGGATTGCAGAAGAAAACCGCCCAGCCTTTCGCCGCATACACCTGAAATTCCTGATACCAGTCCACGCCAAACATTCCGGCAGGCCCACCGTGAATCACCAGCACCATCGGGTATTTCTTTCCCTCTTGCCAGCCCACCGGCTTCACAAAGAATCCATCGATCGGCCAGCCGTCTGTGCTCTTGTATGGCAACCGTTCCACCGGCTGCAGCGTACGTTGCGTCCACAGCTCGGCATTCAGATGCGTGAGCAATCGCTCGTTGGTACCGTCGAGACTGGCCACGTAAAGATCATCCATGTGCCGAAAATCGTTGGCCAGGTAAACCATCTCTCCGGCGCGTTCGTTGATGTCAAACCCATGCACGTTTCGCGGACCGTGCGTCACCTCGGAAACTTTCTGGGCGCTCAGGTTCAATCGATACACTTGCGTCTCGCCCTTCGCCCCCGCCGAAAATAGCACCGTATCCGCATTCGACCAGTCGAGCTCCGTCGGAATCAGGTCTAAGTCGCCCGCAATCAGCTTCGACGCCGCGCCACCACTCGAGGAAGCCACATAAATCTTTGGGAATTGCCGCCGAACCGTCTTTCCTGCAAACACGATCTGTTTTCCATCGGGCGCCCAGCGTGGCTCCTCGTCTTCAAACGGGTGGTCCGAAATTTTCGTTAAGGGTCCGCCCGCCTCGGAGATCGTCCACACATCCGTATTCTGGCTACTGTCGAAGGCTTTCCCGGTGCGATCGGATACGAACGCGATCGTCTTGCCGTCTGGCGACCACTGCGGATCGGTATCGTTCCAGTCTTGCCCGTCGGTAATTTGCTTCGCATCCTTACCCGCGATATTCACCACCCACAGGTGGCTGCGTTTATCGTCATACCATCCGGTATCGTTGAATTTGTAGCTGATGTGGCTGTAATGGCGCACATCGCTTTTTCGATCCGCAGCCGCCACCGCATCGCTCGGTCCCGACACGCTCACGCACACGATGCGCGTGCCATCCGGCGACCACTGGTAGCTTCGCACGCCGTTCTTCAACTTCGTGAGCGCCAACGCTTCCCCGCCAGCCATCATCGGCAGCAAGTAAATCTGCGGCCGCGACGCCTCTCCTGCCGCCGGCTCCGCGCTGCCCGCCAAGGCTCGCGTCGAAAGAAATGCCAGCGTTTTTCCATCCGGACTCCACCGCGGTGCCGTCGAATTAAAGCCATCCGCGCTGATCCGCCGCGGTGCTTCCGATCCGTCCGCCGGCACTAGCCAGATCGAAGGCTCGCGCCGATTCTTCTTCTGGTCGATCACGGTCAGGACGTACGCAACCGATTTGCCATCAGGAGAAATATGCGGATCGCTGATGAATTGGAACGCGAAGTAATCCTCGGGCGTGATCCCGCGTTCATCGGCCGCATGTGCGGCAATGCCAGCGAGAAGGATAGCGATGAAGATTAGAACTGCTCGGTGAGGTTGTCGCATGGTGGCGCGGACTGTAGCACACAAGAAAAACGCGCCACAAGCCGCGAGCGATGCGCCCTAACTAACGCGTCTTGTCACCCACCAGCGCCGCGCGGCGATAATCGTCCAGGCGATCTCCACCAACCCAAACGGCCACGCGCCCTGCAAAAACCCATACGCCGAGCTCATCGCGCATGCGCCCGCGAACGCGAGGATGTACCACGGACTGCGCTTTTCCAGCGCATAAAATACCAGTGCCGCTGTGACGGAGAGAAGCCCAAACGCGGAGAGTACATCCACGCCGCTATTGTCGCCGTTTTCACCTCCGGCTTACAAATGCGCGTTTCCTGCGGGAAAAAGACACAGCCGCAAAGCACCTGCGCCATGCAACCGGCTAGCTTGCCAGCAGCGCCGGCACTTCCTCCACGCATCGGCAGGTGATCAGCACCGCCACATCACGCATCGCCACGGACTGGTTCATCGCCTTGTTGGCGTTGCTGAACGGGCCGTACCATTTTTGCCGGTCCGCGCCGATGTCCCCGGGCGAACCTTTTCCCTCATTGCATTGGTGGCACTCGCCTCGGTGGACAACCACCGTGTGCAATCCAAGCTGCCAACCCTCGCAAATGTAATAAGTATCCGAAAAAAACATTGAGCCGCACCTCTAAGCGTTCGAAATACGAACGCCATTTTCGGAGAATTCGCAGCCGATGAGAATACCGTCGAAAACGGATTCACTCATTGCGCACCAAAAAGTACTATCGCCGTTCCTTTTCTCCGTGCACACAGACTGCTCCGCGCGAATATTGAGAGAAAGTAGGCCTCTGGGTCTATCAGCGTCTTCGCGCTTCTTCCTGCATCCATTCCCACAACCGAGCGACGTGCTCGCGTTCTGTCGCTTCGGCGCCAATCGAAACGCGTACCATCCAGCGCCCCTCAAGAATTGCCGGCGTCAAATACGCGTGCCCGGACCGATTGATCCGGTCGCACCACGCTTGCGTGTGCGCATCCAGCGCTTCGCCGCCCATTCCCGGTGGTTCGTGGCGCACGCAGACTGTCTGCAACCTTACGGGAGCGAGCACGCGCCAGTTCGGCGCCGTAGCAACCTGCTCGGCCAGCCACTTCGCATTCGCAATATCGCGGCGCAAGCGCTTCTGCAAACCGCTCACCCCCTGTTCGCGAATCAAGCACCAAAGTTTCAGCGAGCGGAATCGCCGGCCGAGCGGAATCCCCCAGTCGCGCAAATTTTTCACTTTGTCGTCCACGGCCGTACGCAGGTAGCTGGGGTTGGTGGACATCACGCGCACCAGATGCTCCTGGTCGCGCACATAAAATAAAGTGCAGTCAAACACCGCCCCCAGCCACTTGTGCGGGTTCAGCACCAGCGAGTCGGCCGATTCCACGCCCTGCCACAGCGGACGCAGCTCCGGCAAAATCATCGCCGATCCGGCCATCGCCGCGTCCACGTGAAACCACAACCCGTGTTCCTTCGCGATTTCGCCAATCGCCTCCAGCGGATCGAATGCTACGGTGGACGTCGTTCCCGACGTGGCCACCACGGCGCACGGCTTCGCGCCCGCCGACACATCCGCGCGAATCATCTCCGCCAATTTCGCAGGACGCATCGCAAACTCCGCATCATGCGGTACCACGCGCAGATTGCTCCGCCCGAAACCCGCGAGCAGCGCGGCCTTTTCCACCGAACTGTGGCTGTGCGCCGCCACATATACCGTTAGCGGCTGCTTTTCCGCCTGCATCCCGCCGCGGCTCAAGCCGTAATTCGTGGTGCGCTCTCGCGCGCAGATCAGCGCCAGTAGCGTGCTCGTGGACGCCGTATCCTGGATCACGCCGCTCCACGCGCCGCTCAGACCGAGCATCTGCCGCAGCCAATCCGTCACTACTTCTTCGAGTTCCGTAAGCGCCGGACTCGCCTGCCATGAAAGCCCCAGCACACCCAAGCCGCTGCTCAGGTAATCGCCCAACACGCTCGCCAGCGACGCATTGCTCGGGAAATACCCAAAAAACTCGGGATGCTGCCAAAGCGAAAGCCCGGGCACAAGAATTTTCTCCACGTCGCGCAGAATCGCCTCGAAATCCTGCGGCGCATCCGGCGGACCCGCCGGAAGTTGCGCCTTGATTGCGCCCGGCGCCGTCTGCGCCATCACCGGAAGCTCCGCGAGCCGCTCGCGATAGTCCGCGATCCAATCAATCACCTTATGCCCCTGCTTGCGAAATTCTTCCGGCGTCATTTTTCACCTATCAAATCGCGCGAGGGATCGCCGAACAAAAGCGTCTCGTCCAACGCGGCAAGCTTTTGGTATTAAATTGCCAGCCGATCTTACATGCTTTGCCGCTGTCCGCCGAATTTAACATCCCATTCACAATCGCCTTGTTTCACAGCATCTTCATGGTTCCGTTACGCTTATCGCGATCGCAATCGCGTGTGTTTGGCAGTTTGCAGAACTTCGCAAAGCCGCCCATGCAAAAACGCTTGCACTTTGGTGCCCTTACCCGGCATATACTCTGCCAACTCTGAAGCCCAAGGAGTTCGCCGTGCCCCAAGAACGCCTCGCCAATCGTTGGGCCATCGCCGTCGCCGCCGTCATCATGCAGGTCTGCCTCGGTGCAGTGTATGGCTGGAGCGTTTTCAAAATCCCACTCATGCGCCAGCAGCATTGGAGTGAGACCTCTGTCCAGCTCAATTTCACGATCGCCATTTTTGTGCTCGGGCTCGGCACCATCATCGGCGGTCTTTGGCAGGACCGCAAAGGTCCGCGCATCGTCGCCACCACTGCCGGCATTATCTATGGCCTCGGATACATCGTGGCCGCCCACGGAGTCAGCCAACACTCGCTCACGGAAATTTATCTGGGCTACGGGGTGATCGGCGGCTTCGGCATGGGCATGGGCTACATTTGCCCCGTCGCCACGCTTGTGAAATGGTTCCCGGACATGCGCGGATTGATGACGGGTATCGCTGTCTGCGGCTACGGTTTCGGCGCGCTGGTCATGAGCCCATTCGCGGTGTGGGAGATCGCGAACCACGGTATTCCAGCAACGTTTCTAAGCCTGGGCGTCGTGTACGGCATCGTCGTCATTCTTGCCGCGCAATTCATGTGCAACCCGCCGCAAGGCTGGCGTCCCGCCGGCTGGGAGCCGCGCACCCAGGTCGCGAAAGCGGCAAACACGGAACAGTTCACGGTCGGCGAAGCGGTGGGTACCTGGCAATTTTATCTGCTTTTCCTACTGCTCTTTTTGAACGTCTCCGCCGGCATCATGATCATCAGCCAGGCTTCGCCCATGGCCCAGGAAATGGTAGGCATGACGGCCGTACAGGCCGCCGGCATGGTCGGCATCATTTCCATCTTTAATGGATTGGGACGCGTCTTCTGGGCCGCGGTTTCCGATTACCTGGGCCGCGCGCGTGTCTATTTCGCGCTGTACCTGATCCAGATGCTGACCTTCTTTATGTTGCCGCGCATCCACGGCTGGACGCTTTTTATCATCGCGTTCGCACTCATTGGACTTTGTTACGGCGGTGGTTTCGGCACCATGCCATCTTTTACCGCCGATTTCTTTGGCGCCAAAGCCATGGGGGGTATCTACGGCATCATTTTGCTTGCTTGGGGACTCGGCGCCATCCCCTCGCCGATCATGATTGCGCGCATCCACCAAAGCGTGGGCAAATACGCCCCGGCCATCAACGTAATCTCGATCGTAATGCTCTGCGCGCTGGTCTTGCCTCTGCTGGCCCGCCGCCCCACCCATAAGCCCGGTACTTCGGGCACGGCTGCATCGCCAGTCGCCGTCCCGCATTAGTCTTGCCCGCGCCAGCGACGCTCGACTCGAATTTAATCCGCGCCACAACAACCGCAGCTTATAGCCTGGGGCGACGCGGCGCGCTTTTCGCGACGGGTGCCCCGGGGCCTCTAGTTTTGCCTGTAGACTCCAGTGGCAAGACGAAGAGGCCCCTGAAGGCCGCCGTAAGCCCGGGGCACCAGTGGCAACCCGCCATCTCCGCGTCCGTCTATCATGTACACAAACACCCCATATCCGCGTACAATGCGTTCGCGTAACCCCTTTGTTTCCTGCAGTCGCTGCCAAATTCTACAAAATCAGCATTTAGTAAGTCCCTTATTTATGTGCAGACTACGCACATCTGATCCTGTAACTCCTTTGTGTGCCGTATTTACATGAAAAGGCGGGGGGAGGGGGTCCCCTCATTTTTCGCGTTTCGCGAAGCGGTGATTGACACTGGCGCGGCTGCGGGTTAGCGTCCGCACGCCGGAATTCACGGAACAACACCCCTTGGGATTCGCCACCATCGATTGGGTTATCGTCGGCGCTTATCTGCTGGCGTCGCTCGCCATCGGGCTCGTGGGCAAGCGCTACGTCGGAAGCGTCGCCGGTTACCTGGTAGCGGGGCGCGAACTCGGCCTTTACATCGGTATTGCCACACTCGCCGCCACCGAAATCGGCACCATCACTTACATGTACAACGCGGAGCTTGGCTACAAATATGGCTTCGCCTCGTTTGCCGCGGCCATGATCTCCGGGCTGGTGATGATTTTTGTGGGACGCACCGGATTTGTGATCAGCCGCTTCCGACAAATGAAGCTGATGACCGTGCCGGAATACTTCGAGCGCAAATACAGCCTGGGCTTGCGATTGGTCACCGGAATTCTCGTCGCGCTCGGCGGCATTCTGAATATGGGCGTGTTCCTTAAAATCGAAGGCGAATTTCTGACGATCGTGAGCGGCATCGCCTCACACTACCTAATTCTCGTGATGACGGTGATTTTATTGCTCGAGGTGATTTACACCACGCTTGGCGGAATGGTTTCCGTGGTTATCACCGATTTCCTGCAATACGTGCTGCTCTCGGTGGCGACGATTGTGGTCACTTTGTACGCAGTACATCGTACCGGTTGGGGAAACATTACGCACGTAGTGGCGCACACGATGGGTGCCGGCGGCTTCAGCCCTCTGGTGAATCCGCAATTTGGCTGGACGTTTCTGATTTGGCAGGTGCTGCTGTGGTTCTCCATTCATACCTGCTGGCAGACCACCGCGATGCGCATATTTTCTACGAAGAGTCCGGAGACTTGCAAGCGCGTGATGACCTGGACGGGCTTCATTTTTCTGGGGCGCGGCATGCTGCCGATGCTGTGGGGAATCGCGGCGCTGGTAATGTTTGGCACGGGCACGCTGGTACAGGGTGCCTTCGCCGGTGGTGAATGGGCAAACGCTGGCGCCGATTGACGCCATGCCTACGATGCTGGCGCACATTCTGGCGCCAGGCGTGAAAGGACTCGTTGTCGCCGGGATGCTGGCCGCGACGATGTCGGTGAACAGCTCTTATTTGCTTGGCTGGAGCGCGATCCTTTCGCAAGATGTGGTGCTGCCCGTGCGCAAATTGATGCGCCGCCAGCCGCTGAACTCGAAGCAGCAGATACTGGTGAATCGCATCGCGAATCTTTTTGTGAGCCTCTTCCTGATGTTCTGGGGACTCTATTACACGCCGCCCGGCGCGGTGTATCTCTACCTGAACATCACGGGAACGATTTTTCTCGCGGGTGCGTTTGCCAGCGTGATCGGCGGACTTTACTGGAAACGTGCGAATACCTTAGGCGGTTATCTTGCAATGATTCTGGGTGCGGCCGGCGCTATGGTTCCCTTTTTCTTTTTGCACTGGAGTGAGAAAGCCGCCGGATTTGCGGCGTTTGGTTTGGCGGCAGCAGGGCTAGTAATCGGCTCACTGCTCGGGCCGAAACGCCCGCAGACAATAAAAGCGGCTGACGAACTCGCCAGCGCCGAGGCACAATGAAATACTGGCAAATATTTTGGGAGATTAGCCTGGTCGTTTCCGGCGCGGCCTTCGCCGTGATTACGGCGATCGTCACATTTAAGGGCTTTCACGATTTGCGAAACATGTTTCGCGGGCTGCTGCGGCAGCGCGAAGAATCACCGGAGGAACGTTCCGATCGCGTTTGATGAGCGGCCAAATTCACAAAGTGGTGATTCCCGCGCGCGGGCTGGGCAAACGCATGCGCCAGGGCGATGAGCGCGCCCAATTGAACGGCAAGCAATCCGCTACGGCCGATTCCGGGGTGAAGGCCATGATCCCCTTCCGGCGTCCTTTCCTGGATTACGTGCTAAGCGGTCTTGCCGATGCCGGCTACGAGCAAGCTTGCCTGATCATCGGCCCCGAGCATGGCGTGGTGCGTGAATATTACGAAAAGACCGCGCCGCCACGGCGCATGCATATTTCGTTCGCGATTCAAGCCGAGCCGCGAGGGTCGGCCGATGCTTTGCTCGCCGCCGAAGCTTTTATAGGCAGCGATGAGTTTCTCGTGCAGAATTCTGATAATTACTATCCGATCTCCGCGCTACGCGATCTGTGCCTGTTGGGCGAGCCAGGGACAGCCCTTTTTGACGCGGAATCCTTGACGCATAAGGGCAATATTCCCCCTGAGCGGATCGCCAGCTATGCATTATGCAAAGTGGGCGGCGATGGCTACCTGGCTTCCGTCGCCGAAAAACCTAGCGAGTTAACCGTTGCGAAACTTGGGCATGATGCGCTCGTGAGCATGAACGTCTGGCGATTCTCGCCCGCTATCTTTGAGGCCTGCCGCCGCGCGCCGCTTTCTTCGCGCGGAGAGCGGGAGCTGCCGGTGGCCGTGCAATACGGTATCAGCACGCTGGGCATGCGATTGAAAGTGATTCGCTCGCAGGAAGGCGTGCTCGATCTTTCCTATCGCGGCGATGTGGCGAGCGTAGCCGAACGGCTTGACGCCATCGATCCCCAGCCGTAACCCATGATGACCGACGACCTTGCGGAGCGAATGACGCGCGCGGGAATGCGCAGCGCCGAGGCGGAGCGGAAGGCGCGGCACTTCGCGCGCGCGGCAGAACGGCTGCGCGAAATGCGCGGTTCGGAATCGCGCGACGTGCGCCGGTGGTATGTGCCGGGACGCATCGAAGTGCTTGGCAAACATACCGACTACGCCGGCGGGCGAAGCTTGCTATGCGCCGCCGAGCGCGGATTCTGCGTCGCCGCATCACCGCGCAATGATGCGGTGGTGCGGATCGCCGACGCTGCTGCGGGTCTGGAAGCCGAGTTCCCTTTCGTTGCAGATTTGACTCCCGGATCGGGCTGGTCCGCCTACCCGATGACCGTGGCGCGCAGGCTGGCGCGGAATTTTCCCGGCCCGCTCCGCGGCATGGACCTGGCGTTTGTGAGTGACTTGCCGCGATCGGCGGGCATGAGCAGCTCGAGCGCGCTGATGATCGCCACATTCGTGGCACTCTTTGATATCAATTATCTCGAGGATCGCGACGAATTCGCTGCGAACATCCATGGCCGGGAGGAACTCGCAGGCTATTTGGCTTGTATCGAGAACGGCCGGTCTTTCGGCACACTCGCCGGTGACTCGGGCGTAGGGACGTTTGGCGGTAGCGAAGATCACGTGGCGATTCTGTGCTGTCGCGCCGGGTTGCTGAGCCAATATGCGTTTGGCCCCATCCGGCTGGAGCGGCAGATCGCGCTTCCGGAGGCACTGACGTTTGTGGTTGGCGTGAGTGGGATCGCCGCCGAGAAGACGGGCGCGGCACGGGGCGCTTACAACCGCGCTTCGCGGGCCGCCTCCGTGATTCTCGAGCTATGGTGTGCGGCGACGGGCCGGACCGATGCGACGCTCTTTGACGCGGTGGCGAGCGACCCCGATGCGATCGACCGAATGCGCCTATGCCTGGGTAGCTCCGAAAGCCGCGAATTCCGTTCGCAGGCTTTGCTGGACCGATTCGCGCATTTTGTATTCGAGAACCAGATCATTATTCCCTCCGCCGGCGACGCCCTAGTAAAAGGAGAGATGGGCAAGTTTTCGGGCTGGGTAGAGCAGTCGCAAACAGCGGCGGAGAGGCTCCTCAGCAATCAAATTCCGGAGACGGTAGAGCTAGTTCGCCTAGCACGCAAATTCGGGGCGATTGCCGCGTCGGCATTTGGCGCTGGCTTCGGCGGGAGCGTCTGGGCGCTTACGCGGAGTTCCGATGCAGACACTTTTGCCGACGACTGGGCGTGGAGCTATCGCAAGCAGTTTCCGAACGGCGCGGGAGCGAGTGAGTTTTTTGCTACGAGGCCTGGTCCAGCAATTCTGCGGCTATAAGAGAAGATGAGCGATGGGCGCGATTATCATTTCGCCCATCGCCCGGAAACCAGTCAAAAAGACAAAAGTTACTGGCCTGATGGCTTGTTGCGTGGAATGTCTTGATCGAGCTTCAAGGAAATATTCACATCGCCGCCGGCCTTCAGGGCAACGCTCTTTTGCCAGGCGGATTGCTTGTTTCCGCGATCAGCTTTGATTTCGTAGGTGCCGGGCGCCATCTTGGGGAACTCAAAGATGCCATCGAAGTTCGTGATGCCGACGCGTTGTTTCGCGCTGTCGCCCGCCGGCCGGAGATAGACATGGGCGTTCTCGACGGCTTTCCCGTTGAGTCCGGTGACCACGCCATGAATCGCTCCAGTCGTTGCCGGGGCGGGTTTCGTGGCTTGCGAGTATGATGGCGCGGCGATAAAGAGAAGACTGAACGCAATGGCCATCCACCCAATTTTGTAGCGCATGATGGTTAGCTCCTTCGTTAGGGAATGCTCTATTCTAGCAAAGATTGGCGGCATCGTTGTGCGGGCGAAGTGAGCATTTCCTACCGCACAACAGCGCCCCGGGGACGATGGGGCGTCTTCCTAATTGGACGCGCGGGAGCTGTATTGGGAAGCGCGGATTTGTGAAAGAATGACTGGCCGCCGAGGAGGAAACTCTTGTCGAGTTCCGATGGAATGACGCGTCGCGATCTTCTGGCGCGGGGATTTTATGGGGTGGGCGCAGCGGCGTTACTGCCGGCCGCCGCCAGCTCGTTGTGGCGCACGCCGGCGCGTAGCAGCCAGAGCGAGGCGCACGCTGAAATCAATGATGCAGCGTTGCACCTCGGAAATGAATTCGTCCGAGGCGAATGGAGTCTTACGGGTGGCGGCCTGATGCTGAGGCGAGTGGCCGATCAGCGTTCCGGACAAGCGATTGCGGGTCCTCGGCCGGCCTTCTGGCTTAGCTTCCGGCAAGGCGCGGCGATTCAGTCGGCACAAATGCAGATCGTGGGTGCTCCGCGCGTGGAGCGGCTTGCGGGCGACACAAAGGCATCACGATACTCCGAGCGGCTGGGCGGACAGCAGATCGTCGCTGAGTTCCATGATGCGGGCGGGAAATTTGCGGCGACGTGGCGCGCGATTCTGCGCGATGGTTCGCACTATCTGCGGCAGGAGGTGACGTTTCGAGCGTCCGGCGCGGATTTGCCGATCGAGGAAGTTTGCCTGATCGATCTGCCGCTCGAGAATGCAAGCGTTTCCGGTACCGTGCGCGGTTCTCCCATCGTGCAAGGATCGTGGTTTTGCGGCTTCGAGCACCCGTTGAGCGTGAGCACGGCCGGCGGGGGGCGCGTACGCGCGACCTTGGCGCGGCAACTGCCGTTGAAGCAAGGTCAAGAGGTAACCTATTCCTCGGTGATTGGAGCCGCCGCGCCGGGACAAGTCCGCCGCAGCTTTCTGGAATATGTGGAACGCGAGCGCGCGCACCCCTACAGAACATTCCTGCACTACAACACCTGGTATGACTTTTCCCCGTTTACCGAAGCTCAAGTGCTGGATGCGATCAATGCCATCGGACAGGAATTGCACGTGAAACGCGGCGTTGCGCTCGATTCCTTCATGCTGGATGACGGTTGGGACGATCACAAAATCTGGGGATTTAATTCCGGCTTTCCGCATGGGTTTCGACCGGTGCAGGAAGCGACCGCGCAGTACGATTCGGCGCCGGGCGTGTGGCTTTCTCCTTGGGGCGGTTACGACGAGGCGCGCAAAGAGCGGCTGGCGTATGCAAAGCAGGAGGGATTTGAGACGAATTCGCAGGGGCTAGCGCTTTCAGGGCCGGTCTATTACAAGCGGTTCCACGAAGTATGCCTGGACATGATTCGCGATTTCGGCGTGAACCAATTCAAGATTGACGGCACAGGAAGCACCGCACAAACAATTCCGGGAAGCCAGTTTGGAAGCGACTTTGAGGCGGCAATTGCATTGATCAGCGACATGCGCCTGGCGAAGCCCGATCTATATGTGAACCTGACGACGAGCACGTACCCTTCCCCTTTCTGGCTGCGCTATGCGGATTCCACGTGGCGCGGCGGAGAGGACAACGACTTTACCGGTGTGGGAACTTCGCGGCAGCAGTGGATTACCTATCGAGACGCAGCTACGTTTGAAAATATCGTCGAGCGTGGACCTCTATATCCGCTGAATTCCCTGATGCTGCATGGGCTGATTTACGCGCGGCTGGCGGACAAACTGGACAGCGATCCGGGAAACGACTTTGCATCCGAGATCCATTCATACTTTGGCAGCGGTACGCAATGCCAGGAAATGTATCTGACGCCCTCGCTGCTATCGGAGGCTAATTGGAACGAGCTAGCGGAAGGCGCGAAATGGTCGCGCCGCAACGCCGATGTGCTCGTGGACACGCATTGGGTAGGCGGCGACCCGAATTTGCTAGAAGTGTATGGCTGGGCGTCCTGGTCACCCAAGAAAGCGATTTTGACGCTGCGCAATCCGAGCGACCGTGCGCAGAGCTTTGCGGTCGATCCGCTCGTTGTGTTTGAACTACCCGCAGGAGCGCCAACGAATTTCAGGATGAGGAGCGTGTGGGGCGGCGTCCGCGGCGCCATGAAAGAAATGCTAGAGCTTCACGCGGGACGCGCTTTCCCTTTAAGGCTGAATCCATTTCAAGTCATTACATTCGAAACTTGAGGCCGTTAGGTTCTGCTTGGCAGGAATCTGACCGTTGTAATCCGCGAAATTAGCTGCGTGGTTGCCATTCCGGTCCGCCTTTCGTATGGCATTATGGAAGGGTAGTCTCGCGACTCATCGTCCTTTTAGGAGATTTTATGTTTCGACACAGTTCGATTGCCTGCGCTTTGGCGTTGACGCTTCTCTCATTTGCCCCATTGCTAGCTGCATCGCAAGCGGGAGGAGCAAAAATATTGACAGGGGATGAACAGGCGATCCACGACTACATCCTGACCATGGAGAAGGTAAGTAAGTATTTTGAGGTCGCTCCTAGACTGATGGTGGCCACAAAAACGGATCCGGCGCTGGCCGCCGAGGTCAATAAGATTGGAGATGCGGACGTACCTAACCTGGAAAAAGTGCTGATGGCGCAACAATCTCCGCACATCGCGGCATTCCTAAAGAATAACGGAATGACGGAGAGAGAGTTCGTGATGACGCCGCTGACGCTATTTTCCACGCAAGCAGCGATTCAAGGACAAATGAACCACAAACCAATCCCGGATTTCGTCAACCGCGCAAACCTGAAATTCTTCCAGGAACATCAGGGTGAGATCCTGAAATATCAGAAGAGTTCTAAGGCGGGTTCATCGAGCAGCAGCTAGACCGAGTTTGACGTGCATGGGCGCGCGGGGACGGGTACCCCCCCGCGCACCTACCAACAGCTAAGCTTGTGAGTGCCGCCAAAGGAGCGTAAGGCAAGCCGCCCCGATACCCATTAGAACAAATGAGCTGGGTTCGGGGGTCGGTTCGGGATCCATCTGGACATCATCAAAATCAATTTGCTGTCCGCTACCGCCAAGGACGATTGTCAAGTCGCCAGGTGCGACGACATCGCCGGTGGTGTAGGTAAGCGTTTCTAGAGCAAAAGTGCCCGCAGCGATATCCCCATTCGAGCCCGTTAGCGTTGCCAGAGTGGTGTTTCCTGCGTCCAAAGAGATCGAATAATCGGCGACCAGATCAGCCCCAGGGTCGCCTGGATATAGCGGGGTGGCGTCAGGAAGACGATGTCCGACATAGACCGACAAAATGTAGGTTGAGTCGGGCACCAAGGATCCGTCAAGAGTTTGGCTAATGGTCCCACTGCTGACCCAAGCCACGGTTGTGCCGTCTGGCAAAGACGTAAACGTTCCTACGTTGCCTGGTTGGTAGGATCCAGCCGAATTCCAGCCTTGGCTCGAGGTCCAACCAGGAATGGGCCCGCCATTCCATGAGCAAGTTTCAGGTGCCGGACAAGTATATTGGGCGGGGTTGGAGATTTCAAAAGAGTTGTTGTAAACGGGAATGCCGTCGGCCCAGACCGCGCCGCTCACACACGTAAAGCCCAGAGCTAGAATGCTAAGCACGAGATGTTTCAATCGCATAGCGACCTCCCAACGACTTTTATTGCCTAGAGTACTAGGGTCACCACCTCGGCCCGAGTGCACCGGCCCGATGTCCCCGTATAAGTTAGGGCACGCCGATGGCCAGAGCGGGCAACGGTTAGTGAATGATCAAAAGTACTTACAAGAGGCCAGCCGGTAAGATGTTAGAGTAAGTGGCAGATACGAGGCTAAACTTGGTAAACATCTGCCACATTCAAGGTGGGCAGGGTCATGCCCATAGTGGAACAAGCAACAAGTTTTAGATACAAATCTAAACTGTCGTACTATTGCGATATAGGCTTCGAATTCATAATCTGCGCTCAATTGAACCGCGTTTAGTTCCGGGTGAACAAGCAGGACAACATTCGGAAAAACTGTCTTAAAGCTTTGAGGGCCCCTAGCATGTTGCCAAGAGCCCTCAGGCCAGGTCGGTTGCGGGGAGGTAGCCCTTCTCGGCTGCGTCCAACAGACGAGAAGGTTTCCGACCGGGCATTTGCCAACGGGGCCAATATATCGCTTCGAAGCCAAGTCAAGTGCAGTAGTTGCGGAAGTGATTCAAAACATACAACACCCTCTTCCCCCTCACCACGTTCGTAGACCTTATTTGGAATTGCCTCACCAAGACTTTCGAGCGAGGCAAGTGATGTACACTCTTAGGACAGTGTGCGAGAGAAACAAGAGTTCCGATACGAACCCTATTTATTGATCAAGACGTTCGGGTAATTTTGTCGAATTTCCCAATCGCGCCGAGTCGCCCCCGAGTACCAGCGTTGGCACGTTGGCTACAGAGCCAGCGGCATTGAAAACAAGGGCGGCGCCATGTCCGAAATTGAAATGCGCGGCAACTATGACGTACCCGTCGAAGTGCCCTTGAAGGTTGCTATGGCCAGACTGCCCCAGTAAGGTATCGAGCGACACGGCAAAATCCCCGCCTGGTTGTAGCAACCCGTTGGAGTCCAAACCGCGCCCCACTCCTGCGGCCGGCGTGAACTCGAAAGGCGCAGCGCCGGAAGGAAACAGATAGAAATCAAGCGCGCCCGCCTGACCGGAGTTACCAAAAACCGTAAAGTCATTACCTGTATTACTCACTTCGAGACCCGTCTGCCAGCCGACCATGTCTGTCACATACGGGTAAAGCAGATAGGTTCGCGTCGGATTAATCGTGAAATACGGTACCGGATTGCCGGCATTTGCTCCATCCGTGATGATTGCGCGTGTGGGGCTGCTGCCGGAAATATTAAGGAGATAACGCGGGACTGCAATTGAATTGACGTCATCTCCCGGGAACGCTGCGGCTTCCGACGGCCCCATTACGACCCTAATCGTGGCCGTTCCGGTTCCAGAGGGATCAGCAATGGTCACGCCGAATGTAACGGGAGATGTCGGGGTCGCGTCAGCCGCAGCGGCCCCCGTAAAGACAACCAAATGAACCATAGTAGGCTGAGGAATCCCTGGATTGTTCGTATTGTAGATTACGACCAGTGAACCGCCCGTTGCGCTGAGCGTCTGGCTGGCCGCGACCCACTGCACTTCTGGACTCGCACCGACGTATGGCGCAGTAATTGTGGGAGGCAACGTCACGGTAACGCCTACGGGTATATTCTCAATATCAATCACAAGGTCGGTTGGACCGGTCGGAATGTCGCCGCTGATGACGGGAACGGGTATGGCCTCTCGAAAAGGGTTAACGAGCAGCCAGCTCGGGCTCGAGCTGAATTCCCACTTTGCTTGCGTCACGAGCAGCCCGTATCGGTTGCCGGGTCCTGGGCCGCCGAAGGGGTTCACGCCGTCCTCATACCCGGAACCAACGATGTCGACGGCGGGAGCATAGGGAGCGCTCACAGCAATAGTTTTACGCACCGTGCCTACTTGCTGGACGAATTCAAAATCCGGAGGACCGAAGCTGGCGACGGCGGCATTCAAGGCGGCTCCATCGCCAAGCGTAGTCACGTCAAAGCGCAGGTTCCGCAGGACGACGTAAGCCGTTGGATCGCTTGTTCCCGTTTGAATATTGAGCTGAACGTCGGTCCCAACGATTCCTCCGGCCAAGCTAACCGTCTGCGTTACGACGGTGACAGACAATGTGGGAATGGCGCTGTTGTCCACGATCACATAGTCGGCCGTAGGCAGGGGTGCTGCGTTGCCCGCGACGGCGGGTAACGTCATCACAGCATTGTAGACGATGTTTATCGTGTTCCCGTCCTTCAAGCAACCGCCGGGCGTTGAGTTTGTAATCCGTAGATCAGCGGGACGCTCCGTCCTACCCTCTTGATTGAGCTCGCTGGGCGCAGAAAACCCGGAATCCAGGGTCACCGTGCATTGAGCGAAAGCGCCGGTAGCGACACACGTGGCGGCGAAGCAAGCGGCAAATACCATGCGAGTCATCAAGGTCCGCAGAAATGGATAGGACACGCGATCTCCTTCGGTCAGGCCCTACCAAACGAACGGCGGGACGGACCGATCAGACCAATGCAAAACGCCGGACGACAGGCCACCTGTCTGTTAACGACACGAAGGAGACGAACCTGGCGCTTCGACGATCTTGGGCTCTATCGGTTTCTGAAGCTATGGAGCGGGGGACTCAATTCACAACTTACAGAAGTGATAGTACAAGGGTACCATGAAACGCTTGGGAGTCACAGGCGAACACAAAGCGAAGAACGAATTCGAAAACAGGGCTACCCGCGGGGCTTTTGCCGTTGCGGAACACCGGGGCGCCAACAGGCTTCGTCAATTCGCAAATCCTACTTATAATTGCCAACATACGATTGCTATCAATGACGGCGACCCAAACGCGGGCAAGCCCGGGGGCGTCGGCTGCAGAAAGTTTGTGCCCGAAAATGGAGGTTTCTTGATGCGTCGGAATTGTACCGGCGGCATTTTTGCGGTTGCTGGTGCCTTGGTGGCGGCCGCTATTCTGGCGACGGCCCTACGGAGCGAAGGCCAAATCCCAAAAGTGAGTGAAATGGATCATGTGGTGGTCGCTCGCGAGCTGGTCAACGATCTGGCGGAAAAACATTTTGAGTCGCTGGAGACGCACTTTAACGACAACGTGGCGAGAATGCTCACTCCAGACGTGCTGCGGGCAACCTGGAGCAAGATGACGTCTGACCTCGGGGAGTTTGTGGGCATTAAATGGGCAGGGCACGAGCAGAAGCAGGATCTGGACTATGTATATGTCACCTGTCATTTCTCTCGCAAGGATATCGATCTTCTCTTCATCTTCGACGCCTTGCAAAAG
The DNA here is from genome assembly GCA_963703805.1 of uncultured Acidobacteriota bacterium. Taxonomy (GTDB): domain Bacteria; phylum Acidobacteriota; class Terriglobia; order Acidiferrales; family UBA7541; genus DASTCZ01. The sequence continues at coordinate 909,304 of CAVPFO010000005.1, forward strand.
GTTGCCGGGTTCAAGACGTTACCAGCGAGCTCTTTTGGAGCCTGGCAAACCCCGAGTTATGCAAATCCCGCGTCGTTTATAGAAATAGAAATGAAAATCGGGCAAGCACCGTGGGTTCTACCCGGAACGCTGGCAATCCCGAAGGGCGCAGGGCCGTTCCCCGCCGTTGTGCTGGTGCACGGGTGGGGGGCCAACGACGAGGATGAGACAGCAGGAGCGGACCGAACCTTCAAGGATATCGCCTGGGGGCTCGCCAGCCACGGCGTAGCGGTTCTGCGCTATGTCAAGCGCACCAAGCAGTACGGCTCGGAGGTGGCGAAGAACCTAGCCTCCTTAACGGTCGAACAGGAAACCGTAGACGATGCGCGGGCCGCTGTCACCGTTCTTGCAGCTCTGCATCGCATCGATGCCCATCACATTTACTTGCTTGGCGAGGGATTTGGCGGATTCTTAGGTCCGCGAATCGCTGCGCCGGACTCGCAGATCGCTGGCCTGATCTTAATGAATGCATACGCAAGGCCACTAGATGACGTTTTGCTCGATGACTTGCGGCCCCGGACGAACGCGGGTGCGACGCCGACGGCAGCTGAACTCGAGAAACTGGCAATGATCGAACAGGAAAAGCGACAAGCCGAAGACCCATCCCTAAAACCGGGGATGATCGTACGTTTGGGCGGAACATCGATTCCATCCGCCTACTTGCTTGACTTGCGAGGTTACAGCCCGACCAACGTGGCAGCCGCACTCAGGATACCAATGCTGGTCCTGCAACCAGGGCTCGAAATCCAATCGGCTAGCGCCGATTGGGAAAAGTGGCGGACAGCTCTTCGCACTCGAACCAATGTAACTTTTAAATCCTACGCAGGTCTGGACCAATCTTTTCTGCCGGTTGCACAGAAATCGAGCACAAGTGAATCGCGACATGTGCCGGCAGAGGTAATCGGTGACATTGCTCGATGGGTACAGCATGGTAGCGGAAGCAGCGTCAGGCAGCGCAGTGAAGGACAGAGATGAGAGGGGGGCGGCGTCACAGGCTTTTCGTAGTCCGCCACCCTCGACTCGGTATAAAAATCCAGCAGACCGCCATCAATTATTTTGGTTGATCTTTGAATCTTGTTTTGGATCCGTCTTCTTCTTATCTTTGCCGTCTGACTTCGGGTCTTTCACCGGTTGAGATGCCGCTTGTGTTTGCGCCGCCATAGCCTTCTTTAATGCCAAAAGATATTGATCCGCGTCGGCGTTTTTGGTATTCGTTTCGGCCCGTCTCTTAATCTCGTTGAGATCGGGCGGGGAGTTGGAAGACGCACTTGCCGGTCCGGCGCCAGAAACGTTATGGGCATCGAGCACTCTGCCAAACGGCGAATCTGTTTCCTTGGGGTCTGGAATGACGATATACCATTGCCCATCGACCTTTTTCCAAGTGTCCACCGACTGCAAATCAAACGCCTCATTGAATTGCAAAGGCTTAACGCTCTTCTGGACTTTAATTACGGCGGATGAGTCCGACCCCTCGGCAAGCTTTATGCTCAGTATACGGGCGTCCGTGAGCCCCTCGTTGTGCAGCTTGAAGAATTGATCCTTCGATTCCGGGGCCACCATCGCAAAGGCGGCTGCATTCTCGCCCTTCAAAAGATGCTGGTAATATTCAGTGGCTCGATTCGACAGATTCTGATCAACAGAAACTTGACCGGAGGGAGCTAGTGCCTGCTGAGTGGGCTGGTTCTGCGCGGCGCCAAGGTAAGGTGCAAGACCCAGAGTAACCGCGAGTATGACAACCGCCTTCACTGGAGTTCCATTCATAAGTTAAATCTCCTAGGAAACTTCACCGACCAACCGAGGAACCGTTTGCTTTGTAAGAAAGGGGGAGCCGCTCCTTTGGAGCGGCATCCCCCCGGTTACTGCCTGCTTCAGCGACAGCCGCATTTCAGCGGAAGCCGCTGCTACAGATATTACTGGTCCAACCTTTCGGGCAGCTTCTGGATATCGCCCATGCGTGCGGAATCGCCACCCAACACGAGAGCCGGAACGTTGGTGCCGTTCAGGTTCGAGTTGAAGAGGTATGCCGCGCCGTGGCCGAAGTTGAAGTGGCAAACGATGATGATATAGCCATCGAATGCGCCCACCATGCTGCTGTGGCCCGAATTGTTCAACAGCGAATCGAGCGACACCGCCCAGATGTTTCCGGGATCAAGCAATCCGGAAGCCTGGAGACCACGGCCGTCGGTTCCCTGCGCTGTGTAAACAAACGGCGATGCACCGTTCGGGAAGAACCACAGGTCAAGTGCGCCCGCCTGACCGGCGTTCTCAACACCCAATGGAGCGAAAGCTTGGGCGTCGTCGCCGGTGTTGGCAACTTCAATACCAGTTCCCCAGCCGGACCGGTCCGTAACGTAGTCGTACAGCAAGTACGTGCGGGTCGGGTCGATTACGATGTAGCACACTGGGTTGCCGTTCACGTCATCGATGATTCCACGCGACAGGCTGCCCGGATCCTCACCCTCAGACGGGGTGATCGGGTTCATGTAGCGCGGAACTGCGGTCGGGTTCACATCATCACCCGGGAAGGTGCCTGGACCCTCGGAAGGGCCAAACACTACGCGGAGGGTGACATTGCCGATTCCCGAAGGATCAGCAATCTGAACGCCGAACGTCGGAAGGTTGGTGAAACCGCCAGCGCAAATCGCGTCAGAAGCAGCGCGGCCCGTCGCAACGACAAGCGGGCTCCCGGGGCTAGGATCGTTCACATCTCCCGCCACGGTCTTGTAGATGGCGATCAAGTTCGAGGTGCCGGAGGTGTTGCCCGTGACCGAATTGGTCCCGGACGCGAGGCTCCACTGCACACCCACACCACCGCCCTGGCAAATCGTGAGCGTCTGGGGCACTTCGATGGACACGCCGAAGGGAATCGTCTCGAGATCGACAACGAGATCCGTCGGGGTGGTCGAAATATCAACACCCGGATCGCCGCGCCCATTCAGCTTAATCCTGAACGGGTTGACGTATTGCCAGTAGGGGTTCTCAAACATGTACCAGTAGGCGTTCTTGATCAGGTAACCAGTCTCGTTCCCGACTCCGCCAGAAGCCTGCACAGGGCAGCCCTTGGAGCAATCAGGGTTTTCCAACGGGTATGGGTGCATGATGTACGGATCGACGCCATTTTCGTAGCCAAGGCCGATGCGGTAAACGTCCGCGCAAGCCCCGTCATTGAAATAGGAATCGCCGAAGTTGCTGAAGTTCATCGACTCGCCTTCCGAGTAGCAGAAGATCGTCTGGCGAACGGTGCCGACTTGAACCTGAGGATCGTACGTGGACGTGTCGATGGTCGTGTCGTTGATGACGAAAACGTCATCTGGACCGGAGACCGAGATCGTCGCGTCGAACGCGTGACCCTGTGGCGACGTGCCATCCGCAACCGGAACCACGTCGAAACGCAGGTTCTGGAGAACGAGGAATGGGGTCGTCGTGTTGTTGATCGTCGGCTTGCCGGTTGTGCCGGCCTTGGTGCCAGTCCGGACCGAAATTTCGAAGTCCGTGCCAACTCCGCCGCCACCTACAACCGTAACCGTGAAAACCTTGACGGTAACCGAAAGCGTTCCGTTCGGATCGTAAATGGCATACGAACCGGTCGGAAGGGTTTGCGGAGACGCCAGCACCATTGCTGCGGCGGCCCCGTTCACACCATAAGACGTGCCATCGGCATCCGTCAAAACCTCTGGATAAACCACGTCAATCGTGTTGCCGTCCACAAAGCAAGTCTGTGGCGTCCCCATGTTGGCGGAATAGATCGCGAGATCCGAGGAGCGCTCGGTGCGACCTTCGTGGTTCATTTCCAGCGGGTTGTTATACTCCAAGTTAATTTTCGGGTTGTTCGAGCCTGTCTGGTTGATGATGACTCCAGCGCAACCAGCCGGCTGCGACACAACAAGTTGTGCCGAAGACGGGCTCGGGACTGCAACGAACATGGCTGTGGCAAAAGCTAGCCCAGCCAGTACGCGTTTCCAGGACATTTTGCTTTCTCCTCCCCCTCAAGTGTAAGTATTTGCATTGGTCCAGCGGGTCTACCCACAGGCGCTTGAGCTGGGCCTCCCCATCGCGCCTGCTTCCGAATAACGTGCACAGCTGAGCCCGACCACCCCCAAGAAGACGCGGTTGGACGATTACCGGCTCCCCAAGGCACTACCCTGCCTTACACAAACTTTTAGAGCGGACCGTACACACCAAACGGAATGCAGTACCAAGCTAAGCAATCGGGTAACCAAAGGTTAGAACACCGTAACCGTAGCCTAACACATCTAGTTTGTTCTGCTTACATAAATCTCACACGCGCGTATCAGTAGTAAACCCTAGGAATTGGACCAACCGTTTGCTCAAATAGTGCAAGTGCGTTCTCAGAGGTTCCCGGGACGCATCCATCCGCAGGTGATTGTAAGGACTAGACCTACTAGGGCTAGCCTTACCGGCAGAGGGTAACGGCCAACCAAGGCGAGGGCACAGGTACGGCTCTGCCCCTATCTCACGGTCCCTGGGACGGATCGCGCAGCCGATACGCAGGGTAGCATCGCCACTAAGGCTACTCAACGGGCACATTGCCAACGGAGAGGCATCTCGGGCGTCTAAAATGTAGGTTAATCTGGTCTTGGAAGAAGAAGAAATTGAGGGTTATGAACAGCCACGGCTTCCCCGACGAGCTGGAAATGGCCGAAACGAGGGTGCAATGAAAAAGGGTGTACGTAGACTCGGATTTCGAATGCGAGGGTGGGCTCCGGCCGCATTCTTGCTTTTGGCAGGACCGGTTGTAGCGCAGAACGTGGCGATCAAGGGCGGGACATTGATCGACGGCACGGGAAAACCAGCGCAAAACGCCGTCACAATTGTGATCGAAGGAGGGAAAATCACGGCCCTGGGCGCGGATGCCAAAATACCAGCGGGCGCAAAGGTCGTAGACGCAACCGGTAAATTCATCATTCCAGGCCTTTTAGACGCCCGTGTGGAAATCGGCCCCAGCCCGGGAAATCGAGTGGATCGCTCAGAAGTACAAATCGAACAGCGATTGCTCAGTTTACAAGCTATGTTGGCCGCCGGAGTCACGACCACACGGCTGATTCAGGGGGATTTTGACGCGCAAAAACTCTACGTCCGCTGGTGGGGGGAGGACCTGCTGACGTCTCCTCGAATGGTGCTTTCCGGACCCGTGTTCACCGCACCGAAGGGACATCCGGTCGACCTCTACAGCGTGGCGGCTGCGAACGCAGCCCACCGTGAGACGAGGGAAGTGGCCAATGCCGACGAAGCCCGCGACAAATCGCGCGAACTGGCACACACCGGCCTAAATGTATTCGAAGCGGTCTACGACAAGGGTCCTGATGTGTCTCCCTATCCCAGGCTCGACAAGGACGCTCTGGAGGTGATGATCCAGGAAGCGCACGGGCACGAACTGAAGTTCTTTTGCGAGGTGGGCCGGGCCGAGGAAGCGGAAACGGTGGTTTCGCTGGGTGCGGACGCGATTGAAGGGGTCTGGGATGAGGCGATCCCCGACGCAACGCTAGCAGAGATGGCGAAGAAACACGTGTTCTTCGTGCCGGATCTTACGATGCAGGGCGATCTGGTCAACCTGATCCAGTTGCCCGACCTAAGAGACTATCTTTCCGAGCCAATTTCTGTGCGCACCATTTCCGAGGCTCTGACGAAGGGACTGGAGATGCCTGGAGGCGCGGTCGGATATACACGTGGGATGCTGAATAAGACTCCGAGTATCGGGGAGCTTTTCAAGAAACAGGAACAACGCGCCGACGATAACGTGCGGCGAGCGCTCAAGGCCGGTGTGCCAATTGCGGTGGGTACAGGCGCAGGAAATCTGTTGGTTTTTCCGGGCGCCTCCGTGCACCGGGAGCTTGAGCTCTTGGTGAAGGCTGGGCTTACGCCCATGGATGCGATCGTGGCCGCTACGCGAAACACCGCGGAAAGCATCGGCCGAGGGGCAGAAGTGGGAACGATTGAACCCGGGAAAGCCGGAGACCTGGTGATTTTAGGTGGCGACCCAAGGGTGGATATTCGCAACACACAAAAGATTGAGACGGTAGTTGCAAGCGGCCGAGTTTATGCCGCCTCGGAACTTGATCTGCGGAGCGCACCCGCAACGAAATCGGCGCCAAAAGGTTCGATCATCGGCAGCCGATTCTAAATCTGAGCGAATGAGGAAGCGCGATAGTTCAAGCGCCCTACTTACTTCTTCTCTTTTTCGATCATCTTTCGAATCTCTCGCATTTGCTGCAGGAACTCATCGGATGCGGCAGTTCCCTGCTGTATGTCTTGGACCACGTGGGGCGTAATTAACAGGACCAACTCCTTCCGGGAAGTATTCTTGGAGGTCGATCCGAAAATCGTGCCGAGTCCGGGAATGTCACCGATGATCGGTATACGCGACCGGGTGTAGTTGTCGGACGTCTCGATAATTCCACCGAGCGCCAATGGTTGGCCATCCTTCAAAATTACCGTGGTCTGGAAAGCGGTCTTGTTGACCACAGGAGCAACGATGTCCGAAGTCGTGTTCGGCACTGCACCGCTGACTTCTTGCGCGATATTGAGCGTAACGATACCGCTAGCGTTTACTCGCGGCGTTACGGTGAGGATAATTCCGGTATCGAGATACTGAATGGTTTGAGCAAATATGCTGCTGCCATTCGATTGCACCGGAGTAAGTGAAGAACCGGTGGGAACGGGAACCTCGCTGCCGACCTGAATGCGCGCGTTGGTATTGTCCGTCACGAGGATCGAAGGAGCGGAAAGCGTGCGGACGCGGGTGCTATTTTCCGTGGCCGTCAGGAACGCTTGCACCGCGCGTGTGCTGCTCAAAATACTAAATGTGGAAAAACTTATCGTACCCGAGGCTTCCGAAGCGTTGGTAATGAGCGGCGTCGGACCAGGCAAGGCGCTGAGCCGGTCCAGATATGCCGAAATTCCCATGGAGAGAGCGCCGGTCAAATCTACTTCGTAAATCTTCGCGTCAATCAAGACTTGTCTCGGCAGAATGTCCAACTCACGGATCGTAGTCTCGAGGATTTCGTAATCATGGGGGCTGGCCTGCACAATCAGTGCGTTGTTCTTATCGTCGGAAAGGATGCGGAGTTCGCCTTGGACTCGGGCAGCCGTTCCCGCGTTGGAATCGGTAGCGCCGGGAGTTCCGGAAGGTTGCGGCGTGGCCGAAGTTGCGGTGGGATTTGTGGGCTGCTGCTGATTCGCCGCGGCGCCGGTTTTGACGATCTGACCGCCATAGAGCTCGACGAGAACGTCGCGAAGATCGGACGCTTTGGCATTCTGAACTTTGTAGACAAAGTTGCGAATACCAACCTGTTGCGAAGGTTGGTCCAGCTTGTGAATCCAATTATCTACTTCATCAAAAACCTCGGGGGAAGGGCTGATCGCCAGGATGGCGTTTAAGCGCTCAAGAGCCACGAAGCGAATGGCAGAGGATTGCGTGGAAAGGCCGTAGCCCGAAAACACGGTTTGGAGTTCGACGAGAACATTTTTTGCGAGGTTGTTGGTGATCGGAAAGAGCCTCACGCGTTCGCGGCTGAATACCGGGCTGTCAAAGGTATCGATAATATCCTTGAACTGCTGCAATTTCGGCGTGGTTTCAGCAACCAAGAGGATATTCCCCTGCTCTTGAACCACCAGTTGGCCGGCGGTGGATAGAAAGGGCGTCAAGATCTTGCCCATTTCGGCTGCGGAGACGAATTTCATCGGGAATATCTCGAGGCTCATTCCCGACTCGGGGCTGATGACGCCCCCACCCTTGGCATACTCGAGTGGAAGCGGAGCTCCCTTGGCTTCGCTCAGGGGGATAATATGATAGTAACCCTCGCCTTTTACGATCGTAGCGCCATTGATCTGCAGAATCGTTTGTAGAAGCGTAAATAGATCGGCCCGGGAAACGGCGCCGGTTGTATTGATGTTGACAGTCCCTTTGACGCCGGGGTCCACGATGTAATTAATCTTGAGTTCGGTGCCAATAATTCTCAGAACCTGATAGAGATCGGCGTTTTCGAGGTTTAGCGCAATGCCGGAAGTCCCTTGCGGAGGCGTCTGGCCCGCGGGCACAGTCACGGTCGGAGTGGCTACCTGGGTAGACGGCGGCGGTACCACTTCCTTCTGTGGCGTAGATTGCTGCGCACTTGCAGGAGGCTGCGTTTGAGACGCGGATGTGACCGGCGGATTCGAAGGCGGAGTCTCCGGCTGCTTTGCCGCGCCGTCTGCCTGGCTGGCTACAGACTGCGCGGGTGGTGCAGCGGTGTTCGACTCCACGGGAGAATTGGTATGCGGCGGGGCGCGCATTTCGCCGAAGGGGGTGGAGATCATTTGTGGCTTCGCGGCCGACTGGCCGGCGGTTTGCGGCACGGGGCTGGCGGGTGGCGGAGTCACAGGGGCCGCAGCGGTGCTAGCGGGGCCTTCTGCCGGCTTACCCGAATGGGGATAAACATCCACGATCATTCGATATGGAGCCTTTAACAAAGCCACGGAATAATCGGTGCCAGGAGCGGCCTGAAGGACAACGCGCACCGTGCCCGCTTGGTTCTGGGCAACGTGCACGTTTTTCACGACGTCGCCTTCCACCTCGATCGGCTTGCCGAGAACGGAACGGCTGAGGTTGGCGTCGTGCAGATCGAAATAAATGCGACTGGGATTCTCAAGACGTGAGGCCTGGTACTTCACCGGTCCGGCCAAGCCGATCACGACGCGGGTGAAATCGCGAGCCACGCAAGTGTTCACCGAGGTGAGCTCCGTGGGACGCACGGACGAGGGCTCTTCCATCTTCTGCGAAGAATTCACCGCGCAGGGAGACGATGCACTTGCCGACGGAGCCTTCGGATTAGTAGACGCCTGCCTGCCCGCTCCTTGCCCTGCTGCAATCGAGGGCAGAACCGGCGTGGTGAGAGACACAGCGACGCAGAAAATAAGGCGAATGAGGCGTCCCGTGGGACGCGATTGCTGGGTATTGGTTTGTAGTTTCACTGTTTGATCACCGGTTGCGCTGGCTTGTCATCCATCAACATAGGTCCGAATGGCGTCTGTACAATTTTCTTGCCCGGAGGCGCCTCCGCGGCCGCAGGAGCTGCAGTTTGCTGTGGAGCTGTTGACGAGGTGCTCGCGGTTGAAGCAGCCGCTGCCGACGGAGTAGGCGCTGATCCGGTGCGGACGGCGCCACCGGAGGCCGCGGTACTCGTAGCAACGGTTTTGCTGGAATTCCGCCGAAGCTTGGACATCGCGTTATAAAACATGATTTCCTGCTGGCCGGAGCTGGATTCGAGCGTGACCGACTGCGCCTGAACGCGAACCAGCTTGTAACCATTCAAGCTTTGGCCTTCCTGAATCTGCTGCGGCACCGCGGACTCGTCGGGCGCCATCAAGGCGTAGCGGTTATCGCCCATGATTAAAGACCCGTAAACGAGCGGAGGCGGAGCGGTGGTCACCTGCACAGCTGGCGGAGGAGGCATGGAGTCATTCCGGTCCGGGTGGAAAGCATTCTGCTGAGCGATCGCGGAATACTCGCCCTGGGGCGACGGTGGCGGTGCGACGACACTGCCCAAAGGACGGAGCACAAGCGCCTGCGGACCATTGGCGGCGGCGTAGGTGTGCCAATCGGTCTTCAATTTCCACACAAGACCGGCGGCCATTGCCAGCAACAACAGATTTAGTATCCAGATGCGGACGCGCATGTAGCTCCTTAACTTGCTTTAGGCATCAGGGTAGCGATAACGATCACGCAACGTACGCGCTTATCCTTCGTGCCGGTGCTATTGATCTGCAAATCCTCGACGGAAACGATTTTATCGCCGCGCTGCAAAGCGCCAAAAAATTGTGCAAATTGAGTCATCTGACCGTTGAACTCAAACTGCACCGGAATACGAACGTAGGCACCGCCGACGGGCGTGGCCGGCAAGAATTCACTACGGATGATATCCAGCTGTTGGGCCGCGGCTTGCTGCACGATCCAGCCTTGCAAGTCCGCGCTCGCTTTATTCACATCGCCGGGAACGACGAGATGGCGCTCTTGTTCGGCAAGCCTTTCGGCGAGCAGACCGGTTTGACTCTGGATCTGTTTCGACGCAGCGATCAGCTCTTTCTGGCGGCGCAGCTCTTTCTGGACGCGTGGAAGACTATCGCCGCCACCCGCCTGGTTGCTCCAAATCGGAAGAACCCAGTAATAAGCCGCAAAGACGATCGCGGCGACGATCGCCAGCGTGACGAGCTTCTTCTCTCTGGGCTGCAGGCTCATGGGCGCGGCTTCACCTGTAATTGAAGACGAAAGCGATCTACACCGGAAGGGTCACGCGTTAGCCCGCCGTTAAATTTGATATTTGTGAACTGCGGAGAAGCCTGAAGCAGCGGCAGCAGCGCCGCGGCGGATTTCGAAACACCGCTCAAATCCACCTGGCCCTGATGATAGGCAAAGTGATTGAGCCAGGTATCGGCGGGCAGCCGTTGCGTGATTTCCACGAGAGCGTCAAGCGATTCGTGCCCTTGCACCTGAAAATCTCGAATCAGCTCGATACGTTGGTACGCTTGCTTTTGCTGTTCGAGGGTCTGCTGCGTCTGGCTCGAAGCTTTTTGTACGGTGGCGATTTCGCGCTTGTACTGCCGAACGAGGATGCCCCGCTGGATCGGTTCGCGCGCCGCGAAAGCGAGCAGCAGCAGCACGTTCACCGCGATGAGCGCGTAGGTGGGCGCATAGCGCCAACGGCGTCGCGAAGGCCGCATTTCCACCGGGAGCAGGTTCACGCGGTCGGCGTCGCGCCAGCCCAGCCCTTGCAGCGCCAGGGCAACCGCGCCAAGGGTGTCACCACCATCGGCACTGCCGATTCCATCGAGCTCGAGCCAGGTTTTCAGGCTATGCACCTTGCCGAATTGCGCGAGAGCAGGAGCCAAATCCAGATCAGCGGGCGCGCTGAACAGGACCTCCGCGGCAGTCTCCTCTTTCCACCGCAATGTCGCAAAGGCCTGCCGGATTTCCGAGGTCAAGATCTGCTGGATGGCGGCCCCAGGCTGCCACAGAAACCCGCGCGTATAGACGAGTTGACCCTTTTCAAGAATGGCAATCTCGACATCCGTGGCCGACACATCCACAATCACCAGGCGCTCCTGATCGGATTCGGGGTGATTGCGCAAAACGAGCTGCGCGAGAGCAAATTGGCTCAGCGTAATCCGTGCGAGCGGATAGCCAGCGGAAGCGAACAAGCCGGCAAGCCGATCGATTTGCTCGCGCGTGGCAAAGGCGAGGCTGACGGCGGAGTTTCCGTTCGAAGGCTTCACCAAAGCATCCCAGCAGAACGAGCCCTCGTCGGCGGGCTTGTACATTTCTGCTTGCAACGCCAGGGCCTCGCGCTGCGCTTTGCGAGCAACCTTGGGAAGAACGGAGATGCGCACGACCGATTGGCGGCGTGGCAAGCCCAACACAAGGATGGGCTCCTCGCCGCGCAGCGGCGCCAGGAAATCGCGAAGCTTTTCGGCGAACTGGCCGGCAGGCAGTTGCGCAAAGTCTTCGATGCGGCCCGTGGAAACGACCCAACCGCGCCCAAAACCAGGCCGTACGGAGGCCAAACAGAGCGCGCCATCGCAAACCTTCACGCCCACGGCTGGGCTGCGCAAACGCATCACGCGCGAGCCTTCGCCAGCGCGCAAGCGGACGGGACGACTCTTGCCCAGTTTGGCCAGGAGCGACGTTTGATTGGCGCGGTCAGCGAACATAGTTGTCATCCCAGGAAACGATACGAGCCTGCCCGTACTGCGCGTCTTGTGTTTTGACCAAAGCGCGAACGCGCGCGGATACGCCGCTCGGCGAAGTTCCGCGCGCAACGAACGAGAACCACCCACCGTTTTGCGCGCTGAGGTATGACAACGTTTCGGCGCCAAGCGTCGCAGGAAACTCACGCGTAACATCGCTCACGGACTCGAAGGGCTTCGTGGCGCGTCCGGAGATAATGTAATTCGCGGTGGTCGAGGTCATGTCCGGCACCGCCATCAGGACGGGATACGGAGCATAGTTGATATTCACGACTTGCCCGGCATGCACGCTGAGGCAATCCGCGAGCCCAGGCAGGTGTTCGACTTGGCCGTCATCATGCACAACGTAGCGGCCGTAAAAGAGATCGGGAGTAATTCCGCGGACGAGAAGAAGCTCGTCTACCGATTTGAAATCGGTGTGCGCGGAATGATAAGGCTTGGGAAGTGAAAGGTAGTAGGAATCATCGGCCCCATAGGCATCGTCGGCGGAATTCGGATGGCGCCAGTTTTCGATGGACTGAACCAGTTCGGTCGCCGTTTGCAGGTCAACGTTGAGCGCGACGAAGAGACCTTCCAATACCTGCGAGGTGGCTTGATTTACGTCAATCTTTCCCGATTCGTCGTGCAGTTCGACGACGACATGATTGGCGCCTTCCTCCCATTCGACGGTTTGCTGGCCTTGTGCGATCAAAGGCGGTTTTCCGGGATCGGGCGGGGTGGCGAACATGACAGCGGTCCGCTGGACGGCCCCACGCGCAATGTAATAATCCTGCACAGACTCCTTGCGATTCTGCAGTTGGTTGACGCCGGCACGCGTCGCCGCCGCCAACGCGAAGGCGACGGCCGTAAGCAGCAGGACGCCCCAAAGGACGGCGATCAGAATGACCCCGGATTCCGAATTTTTGCGGAACGCGCTCATTTCACTTCTTCCACCACAGGAATCAAATAGGTGGCAACTTGTTCTTTGTCGCCGCGCTGCCAGTGAATCTGGATACCGTGCGGCAACTTCTCCGGGTCGATGGCTTTCCAATCCTGCGCCCACACCGAAGGAATCTTGTCGGTTCCGGTTTGCCAGTAGCTGAACTCGATACGATCGGCCGGCTCGCCAAAACGCTGCGAGTGTTCGGCGGTAAAATCTTCCTGCAAGAGATCGTTCAAGATTTGGTCGGAATCGAGGATGCCCGATTCCTCAATTTCAAGTTGCTGCTTGCCATCCTGCGTATCCACCACGCGATAATTGGCCATCCAGAGACCTTGGCCGCGCTCGCCGGTCCACGAATTGCGGCTTACGAAGCGCATTTGCCGATCGTCGCCACGAAAGCAAACCGTGTTTATAGACTTTCCGGCTTGCGTTTGCGAAAGCGAAGCGGGAATCGCCGCGCTGACTTGCGATTGCAGCATGTCGGCTTCGCCCAAGCGGTATTCCGTCGCGTCCAAACGCTCATTGCCGCGACGCAGAGCGTTCAAGGAAAGCCGCAAACCGACGAAGAGGATGAGCATGATGCCGGTCATCAGCGTGATGGCCATCACCACTTCGAGCAGCGTGAAACCGGATTGTCGTTTAGTTTCCGGCACCGCGATCCTTCTTGGCCCACTGTAAAGTTTGCAGCACGTAACTTTTTGGGGCATCTTCCTTGCCCCAGAAAACTTCGACGCGAATGCTAAACAAGCCGTAGGGATCTTGCACTTTGGATTCCGGGGGGAGAGGCGCGCCGGCCACGACCGGGGCGTTATCAATTTGCGACTCCCAACGGTAGCCATCATCCCACGCACCGGAAGCGGTCGCCGGAAGAAGCGCCTTTGGCATGAGCATTTCGTTCATTTTTTCCTGGGCGTGGGCCAGGGCGATCTCATGCGGCTTCATGCGGTCAATGTTTTTCAGAGAGCGCGAGAGCAGACCCATCACCGCGACGAACACCGTGCCCATCACGACAGCTGCGATCAACACTTCGAGCAGCGTGAAACCGCGATTCGATTTGGAAGCGGCGCGGATCATTGGTTACCATTCTCCGGATCGACTTCGCGCGTGCTGCCGGCAAGCGGAGCAAGTTCGAGTTGCAGATGCTTGGCGCGGGAATTGCTGAGATCGAGCTCGGTGCCCTCGCAGGTGCCATTCGGGAAGAAATGAATGGGCGGCGGATTGTCAGACCACGCGCCATCCGCGTTTTTCACCGCGACAGTGATTTCGGCGGGCAACGTTACGCCATCAATTCTGCGGCCGTCCTCCCGAACCAGCAACAGCTGCCGGCCAGCACGGTCCGGCGGGAGGAAAACGACGGCTTCCGAGCGGCCTTCAAATCGAGCGCGGCTACGCGCTTCCTTAAATAAGGTGCGCAACGAATCTTCGGCCAAGCGCAACTTGAAGCTCCCGAAACTGCGAGCCGCAAAGGGAAGTACCACCGCGCATGCCAATCCGATGAGGATTAGAACTACAAGCAGTTCCGCGAGCGTGAAGCCCGCGGATGCTTGCGATGCATTCGAATTGGCAGTCGTATTGCGCATGTGTTGCAATTCCCTACTTCCAGCTCACGATATCGGCGTTGAAACCCTCGCCACCCTCCACGCCATCCGCGCCGTAAGACACGATTTCGTATTCGCCATGCTCGCTAGGCGAACGGTAGACGTAAGGATGTCCCCACGGATCGAGCGGGATTTCCTTGGGAAGATAGGGGCCATCCCAGTGCTCGACCCCGGCGGGCGCTTTTAAGAGCGCCTGCAAACCTTGTTCGGTGGTGGGAACCGCGCCGACATCCAAGCGATACGCGCCAAGCGCGGTATCAAACGCGGCGATCTGGGCATGCGCCGTGCTGACCTTAGCCTTGTCCACATTCTTGAACAAACGCGGAACGACCAAAGCCGCCAGCATTCCCAGGATGACGAGCACCACCAACAGCTCGATTAATGTGAAACCACGTTGTTTCTTCATCGTGTGCTCCCAGCTCTCTGCTGTTCTTTGCTCACATCGGAATATCGTTGATGCTGAAAATCGCCAACAACAGTGAAATGACGATTCCGCCGACGACGATGCCCATCAGCAGGATCATCAGCGGTTCGAACAGAGCGACCAGGGTGCGAATGGACGAGCGCGCCTCGCGTTCGTAGACCTCGGTCACCTGCATCAACATCTCGTCGAGCTTACCCGTTTCTTCTCCCACGCCGATCAGGTGCAACGAAAGCGCGGGGAAAGCATGCGTTTCCTCGAGCGAACGCATGACGCCCTTGCCCTGCTTGACGCCCTGTGCGGCTTTTTCGACGGCGTCGGCGAGTTTCTCGTTGCCGACCACGTTGTGCGCGATCTGGAGCGAGCGCATCATCGGCACTCCGCCCTTGAGCAGCGTGCCCCAACTGCGCGCGAAACGCGCGACGAGGACGCGCTCGACGACTTCGCCCAGCTTAGGGACTTTGAGTACGAAGAAGTCCCATCGGCGGCGGCCTGCTGCGCTCGCCAAGTATCGCTGCAAGGCAACCGCAAGGATGGGCAAGCCGATCAGCCAGGCCCACCACGTGGTGCGAATGAAGTCGCTTAGATCCAGGAGAATCTTGGTAGGCAGCGGCAGCTCGGCGCCAGCATCGGCAAAGACCGCGGCAAATTTCGGAATCACAAACCACATCAAAATCATGATGGAAGCCGCGCCTACCACCACCAGCAACGCCGGATAAATCAGCGCGGAGATCACTTGGCCGCGCAATTCGTTTATGGACTCCTGGTAATCGGCCAGCTCCGCAAAAACCGTGGCCAGGCTGCCGCTGGCTTCCCCGGCATTGGCCATGCTGGCATAGAAATCCGGGAAAACCTGCGGGTAGGACTCCATGGCGGCGCTCATGCTCTTGCCGCCCTTCACCGCGCGCAGCACTTCCTGCAAAACCTGCCTCAGCGGAAGCGATTCCGTGAGCTCGGCGCTGACGGCGAGCGAGCGGTCGAGCGGCACGCCGGCAGTGAGCAACGAAGACATGGTGCGCGCGAAAACAAGGCGATGTCGAGCCATGCCTTGCGGCTTTTGGATGCGCGTCCACCAAGGCGCAGCGGCAGCCTGGCCGCCGGCGGCAACCTTGAGCGGCACGAGTCCGCGTTGCTGCAGGATGGACGCAGCCGCAAGGCGATCGGCAGCTTCGACGGAGCCCGTTAGGCGCCGTCCGTCCACACCCACTGCTTCATAGGCAAAAGCCGGCAAGAGACACACCCTCTACGCAGTTTCCTGCGTTACTCGCAACACTTCTTCGACGGCCGTCACACCCAACAGAACTTTTTCCCAGCCATCTTCGCGCAGCGTCTTCATGCCGTTGCGCTTGGCCACCTCGCGAACTACATTGGCTTCATTGCTGCGCACGATCGTGCTCTGGATCTCTTCCGTGATTTCCATCAATTCGAAAATGCCCAGACGCCCCTTGAAGCCGATCTGGCGGCAGGCGTCGCAACCGACCGGTTCGTAAACTTCGATCGTGGGCTGGTCCGGGAGCGTGAACCCCTTTTCACGAGCGAACATCGAAGTGGCTTTGGTGACCTTGCGCTTGCAATGCGGGCAAAGAACGCGAACCAGGCGTTGCGCCAAGACCGCGAGAATCGAGGAGGAGAGCAAATAGTTCGCGACGCCCATATCGCAGAGGCGCGTGATGGCGCTGGGCGCATCGTTCGTATGCAACGTGCTGAAAACGAGGTGGCCAGTCAGTGCCGCGCGGATCGAAATTTCAGCGGTTTCGAGGTCGCGGATTTCGCCGACCATGATGACGTCGGGATCCTGGCGGACGATGTGACGCAAGCCCGTGGCAAAATCGAGTCCAATCTGCGGATTCACCTGAACCTGATTGACGCCGGCCATCTGATACTCAATCGGGTCTTCCAAAGTGACAATCTTCTTATCGGTCTGGTTGATCTGGCCGAGCGAAGCGTAGAGCGTGGTGCTTTTTCCGCTTCCGGTGGGACCGGTTACGAGCAGGATGCCGTGCGGGTGCGCCGTGATCTTCTTCATGCGCGCCAACACATCGGGCGGATAGCCAAGGCGTTCGAGATTCAGGAGGCCAACGTCACTGCGATCCAGGATACGCATCACGACGCTTTCGCCGTAGATGGTGGGGAGCGTCGAGACGCGAAGGTCAATATCCTTGCCAAGCACTCGCAGGCGAATCCTGCCGTCCTGCGGCAAGCGGCGTTCGGCGATATTGAGCTTGGCCATAAGCTTGACGCGAGAAATGACGGCAGCGCTCATTTGGCGCGGAGGCGCCTCGACGGGGTACATCACGCCGTCAATGCGAACGCGGATGCGCAGCTCGTTTTCCATCGGCTCGATGTGAATGTCACTGGCGCGGCTTTCGACCGCGCGGGTAACGAGCAAATTGACGACGCGAATGACAGGCGCTTCGAGAGCAAGGTCGCGAAGATGTTCGGCATCTTCCAAATTGCCGAGATCCTCGCCGCCGTCGGACTGTTCGAAAGATTCCACGAGGCGCGCAAAGGAACTGGTGCCTGCACCAAAGAACTTCTCGATGGCGTCGCTGATGTCAGTTTCGGAAGCGAGATAAACGATGACGCGATGACCGGTGGCGAGGCGAATCGATTCGAGCGTCTCGTGATCCAATGGATCTGCGACGGCTACGTGAAGCTGGCCATCTTGCAGATCAAACGGAAAGAATTTCCCGGTGCGCATAAAGCGGGCGGAAATGGTCTTAAGCTCCGGGGGAATCGGCGGAAACTGCGAGCTTTCAATAATCGAGACGTGAAAAAGCTGGCCCAGGGCTTCGAGGAGATCGCGCTCGGCCAGCGCGCCGAGATCGACGAGCAGGCGGCCCAATCGGTCCGGAGTCTTTTCCTGGAGCTGGAGCGCGCGATCGAGCTCTTCCGGCGTGAGCTTGCCGGACTCGATCAAAAGTTCGCCAAGCATCTTGTGCGCGACGGTTGGGTTGGTTACCGACATTGCTTCAACGCTCCGCTCCGTTTTCGAACTCCACTACGCCGTTCGTCCAGCACGCTCAAATAGATCGCAGCCGCTCAGTATTCCACTACGCTCAGCTTTCGGAGGAAAGCTGAGCGATCGATCGAATTTGCCCGAAAGGCGTCGAGTAGCTGTTTATCACATTGAATCACAATCGTGCCCTTATCCAAACCAGAAGGCTGGACGGCAACGGTGTAAATCACAATCGCTACGGAATCCCTTGAATCTAAATCGGTTATGGTATGACCAAAGTCGGCAAGTGCATTTTCGGCGACGGTCTTGGCCTTTTCGAGGCGCCGCGCTGCGTCGTCCCGCTGGGCCTTCAACCCGGCCACAGTCGGACGCCCATTAAAGGGCCCGAGATCGCTTGACGGCGTTAGATTGACCTCGAACGAGAAGGCAACGCCAAAGCCCGGCAAATAGGCTCCCTTGGCCTTCTCGAGGTAGCCAAAAGGCTCGCCAAACGCCTGCGCGAGCGATTGGTCGAGCACGGACTGCACGATGCCGATTTCGTCGCGGACCTTCTTCAGATCCGGCTTCCCTTTTTGCGCCCGGACGGGGGAGGCCGCCCCGAGCGCAAGCAGGCTGCAGAGGCCGAGTGACAACCAAGTGGAGGTTTTCATCACGATCCTTTACTGGCCAACCGGCGCGTCAGAAGCAGGGGGGCCGGACGCCTGCGATTTCGACCACAGGCTCTCGAGATATACCCTCTGCTCTTCGTTTCTCTGCCACAGCGAACCTTGGTTTTCTTCAAGCAGCTTCAGGCGCACCACCATGGCGTTCAAGCGCTCGGCGTTTTCTTCACTGCCCGATCGGGAGGCAGTCTGGAGCGTTGCCGGCGCCTGCATCATCGCGTTATGGACGGCGGCCTGTACCATGGCTTGGATCTGATCCCCGGTTACGGGCGCGGACGTATTCGAAGGAGCACTCACCCCGGAGGCGCCAAAGGAAAGCGCCAGTTCGTGCCGGTCAACATGAATCGCCGGGCGAAGAATAATCAGGAGCAGGAGGCTGGAGGCGACCAACGCCATGCTGGCATAGCCGAACCAGCGTTGAGTGGCTTCCAGCCAACTGCTTCTGGGTTGAGGTTGGGGGAGGAGGAATCCATGAGCGGGCGGCTCAACCGAGGGCCAGCCTGCACGTAACGTTTCGGCAACGCGCTGCCACTCGTGGAGCGCCACTTGGCAGCCCTGGCAGGTCTTCGCGTGCGCGTCAAATTCTTGCGCCTGGGGCGCTTCCAGCTCACCATCGAGCCTTTCGGCGATGGACATGCGAAATCGATCACAATTCATTGCAAACCTCCTGCAGCGCGAGGCGCGGCTGCATCACACGAATTCGGGCGGGCGCAGAAACCTTTTACTGCATGGAGCCGGGCGGCAGGGATTCGAGGCCAGCGCGCAGCAATTCGAAAGCTTTGTAGAGACGGGACTTCACGGTGCTTTCCGGGCAGTTCAAAATCACGGCCATCTCGTCGAAACGAAATCCATGGAATACTTTGAGCAGAACCACTTCTCTGTGCTCGGGCTCGAGGCGCATCACCAGCGAGCGCACGGCAAGTTGTAGTTCGCGAGCGCCGGGGCGAAACTCGCGATCTGGAAGCGGCAAGTCGCTCAGCTCGGAGGAGTCGTCCATCGGCAATCCGGGCTGCCTCCGATCCGAGCGATAGATATTGACGGCGATTCGAAACAGCCACGACGCGAACCTCTCTTTTTCCCGCAATTCCTTGATTCGAAGATAACTGCGCAGGAAAGCTTCCTGGCAGATGTCCTTGGCCAGATCGGCGTTCCCGGTGAAGCGCAGCAAGAAGTTATAGAGCTGGCGCTGCCATCTCCAGACGAGAAGATTGAAGGCTTCCTGCTTACCGGCGAGGACCTGATCAACCAGTTCCTTATCGGTCTCTTGCTCGGTCAATTTGCCCTACTCCCAGACAGACGCAAACGCGCGCTAGAAAGTCGAAGTGGCTCGAAAGAAAGTTTGATTGTTGCCAATAGAGGCGCGGACCGCCACACCCAGCGGTCCCGCCGATCATAGCTCGTTAGGGTTAGTACTGCCAGGACGAGAAAAGTGGCGGAAATGGCGGGAAACCAATGGGAAGGGCTTGTATAGCCTCGTGGCGGCCCGTATAATCCGTGCGCGAATCGTTTATGCGACCAGTCTATTTCATCGGATGCAGTGCACGCATGAAGAGCGTGCTGCGTCTTGCTCGGTTGTGCGGAGAAGCTGCGCTTGCTCTTGCGCTATTCACGGGACTGGCGATGCCATCGCGTGCCGCCGAAATCAATACCTATCGAGACGCGGACGGGCGCTGCATTTACGTGACAGTGGAAGATCACGACCTGAACGCGGCGGTGAAGCAGGGCGGAGTGGCGGCGGGATTACGGCTGATCGATCAACGCAAGCGAGCGCTGCCGGGCGTGGAAGAAGCGATTGAAGAGGCGGCTGCGGAGCAGCGCGTCGATCCCAAGTTGGTGCACGCGGTGATCGAAGTCGAGTCCGCGTGGAATCCGCGTGCGCGTTCGATCAAGGGCGCGCTGGGGTTGATGCAGTTGATGCCGGCGACCGCGACGCGATTCGGAGTGAGCGATCCGTTTGACGCGAAGCAGAATGTGCGCGCGGGTGTGCGTTATTTACGCGTGCTGCTGGATCAATTCTCACAGAATGTGACCCACGCGCTCGCGGCTTACAATGCGGGCGAAGGCGCGGTGCTGTCGCACGGCGGCGTGCCTCCCTATGCGGAGACGCGAAATTACATTGTGCGGATTAACGCGCTGTATGGGAAATTGCAGACCGCTGGCGCGTCTGGTGCTACGAAGAACGCCGGTGTGGCGCATGCGCGTGTGGCGCGGAGCGATGCGCCGCCAGTGACGCTTACGAAGATGGCGGATGGGCGGACGCTGTATACGAATTTGAATTAGAAGCTAAGTACGTTCACTTCCCGTCTTCAGCAAGAGCGCGCTCCTCGTTCGATTTTTTCGTCAAACAAACCAGGACAGGCAGTTATGGATATGGAACCCATGAGGCGGCGACGATTGCTGTCTCCGGCCTTGGCAACTAAAGTTCCCATACGAGATGGAAAGACCGCCTATTAGCAGGAGACGCTTAACGAAGTTCGTGCCCGAATTTCTGAAACTCGCTGCCGCGCGCGTTTATTACTTTCCGATTGATACCTTCAGGGCGTTCACTGGTACGAATAGACTCGTCCCACCGCGATCGATGAACTTCGTTGGGGACGGAAACTTTGAGCAAGTAGGCTTGGAGTTCAAGGACTATTTCATTCGCTTTGGCAATCTGCAGCCGAACAGCAAAGTTTTGGATGTGGGGTGCGGCATTGGCAGAATGGCTGTGCCGCTGATGCGCTATTTATCCCAGGAAGGCGAGTATCGAGGTTTTGATATCGTCAAGAAAGGAACCGATTGGTGCCAAGAGCACATATCAGCCGAGGCGCCAAATTTTAGCTTTCTTCACAGCGACGTTTACAACAAATATTACAATCCGAAGGGGAAAATCGCCGCGCGGGATTTCAAGTTTCCCTACGAAGATGAATTCTTTGACCTTGTGTTTCTGACTTCGGTCTTTACGCACATGCTTCCCGCTGACATGGAAAACTATCTAAGCGAGATTTCCCGGGTATTGAAGGCGGGGGGGAAGGCTCTTATCACCTTTTTCCTGCTCAATAGCGAATCGGAAGACCTCCTGCGCTCCGGCCAGAGTACACTCAATTTTCGGTTCGACCAGGGTGGCTGCCTAGCGATTCATCCAACCATTCCCGAAAAAGCCGTGGCGTACAAAGAGGAAGTCGTGACTCGATTGTTTGAACGACACCAAATGACAATCACGCAGCCGATTCAATACGGGTCGTGGTGCGGAAGAGAAATATCCCTGAGCTTTCAAGATCTGATCGCAGCCACGAAAAATGCAGGCAAATGAGCTGCCGCAAGCCGAGGACACCTCAAGAAGATACCCGATGCGAAGAATCATGAAGCTTTACGCCCTCGCAGTTGCGCCGTTTAGCATACTTTTTATCCTTCACTCCAAGAAGATTTCGCCCGCGTATGGAATGACTGCATGGCGAAAACTCAGCCTCGGATTCAAGATGCTACGCAACAAGCTGCGCATTCCGACGGGGACATCGTTTAAGGCACACCTGGCAATGGCTCTGAAGATTTTGGAAACTCCACCCGAGGAAAAGGGCTGCATTGTGGAATGCGGGACATGGAAAGGCGGCTCGGCTGCAAATCTATCACTGGTTTGCGAGATCGCGGGAAGAAAATTACTGATCTTCGATTCATTTGAAGGAGTGCCGACGGGAGATCCGAACGACAACGAAGCGAAGGGCTACCAGCGAGGAGATTATGCGGGTTCGCTCGACGAAGTGAGGGCGAATATTTCGCGATACGGGTCGATCAACAGGTGTCAGCTCATCCCAGGGTGGTTTGAGGATACATTGCCGCAAGTTGACGAGCCTGTGTTACTGGCATTTCTTGATGTTGATTTCGAAGCAAGTCTGCACACATGCGTGCGGCACATCTGGAACAATCTTGGTGATGCGGGCTATCTCTTTATCGACGAATGTACGAGCTTGAATTATTGCGCTCTATTCTTCTCGGAAACCTGGTGGCAGAAGTATTTCGATTGAAAACCACCAGGATTGATCGGCGCCGGAGCAGGGTTGCCGCTCGGTGAATATTATATTGGACCGCCGTCTGATCTTTTGGATCACCCACTTCAGCACGCCAGCACAGGCGCGTATACCCGGCCATGCTTCAGCGGTTGTTGGAGCTACTATCCATAGCGCTGCGCGAGGTAATTACTTTGGCGGACGCTCGACAAACGAAGGTAACGCGGATTTGCGCGCGTAAATCACTAAGCTTGTTCCTGCTATGTGATACAGCTTTTTGTCGCCACGACCAGCGACTTCCCTGAGGTATTTCGCCACGTCTCGCCATTGTGAACCATAATCGTGCCAAAGGATCACGCCGTCGGCATTCAACATGGAAAACGCGCTCTCTGAGTCCACTTTCACATAGTCATACCCATGATCCGCATCAATGAAAATGAAATCTACATTTCCCCGCAGCGCCTGATAATCGGCAGAAGCCGAATCCGCATAAAGCTGCCTGATCTTCGTAGATTCGGAATGCTTCTGAAAGAGGGCGCCGACTGGCAAAGTTCGAAAGCTTCCCTCATCCGGGAACGCGCGTTGGTATTTCGTCGCCGAATCTTTTTCAGGAAGATCCAGTGTATAGACGATGGCGTCAGCCGGCGAATTCAATGCCAATTGCAGCGTGGTTCTTCCTTCTGCCGTGCCGAACTCAAAGATCGAGCGTGCTTGTAAGCATTGAACCAAACAGGCAAGCAAATACGTTTCGAAACCAGATGTGCCGTTCGATCGGGCTCCGAGCTCCAAAAGGCGAACGGACTTCGAGAATACGTCCGGGAAGAGTTCGGTTAATTCGATCTCCGGAATCAACACACGGTCCCGGCGATACGTCCGGTCCGCTTCGCGGTAATCGTTCAGATGCTGCAGGAACTGGATGGTGCGCCGATGATCGCGCAATGGACAATAGAGCAAATAGTATGGCAATGCGAGAAGTGCGCGGGTGAGCTTGAGGGTTCTTACGACGGCAGAACGTTTCATGAGCAGGGCTTATGGGCCGTTTACCGGCGAGGAGAGAGATGTGACGAGGTCAGCAAACGGACAGATGCCTTAATTTAGACGCTTCCAGTAGCACCCAAATCGATCGATCTGTACCGGTTCTTCGGTGATTTTTTGCTGGGCACGATAGTCATCTACGGCAGCGCGGCAAGGGGGCAAGGCATAGTCGTCAATGATTACATAGCCGCCGGGGGAGAGCTTCGGGTAGAGGTGCGTCAGGGCCTCGATCGTGGACTCATATAAATCGCCGTCAAGACGAAGAATCGCTAATCGGCCGATCGGAGCGGTGGGCAAGGTATCGCGAAACCACCCCGCAAGAAAGCGCACCCGTTCGTCGAGTAAACCGTAACGCTCGAAGTTGGACTGGACTTCTTCCAGGGGTACCGCGAGATAGGTATTCGGCCAAGAGCGGGCGGCGGCGTCCTTGGGATAGCGTTGCGTGTCGGCTTTCGGAAGACCCTCGAAGGAATCCGCCACCCAGACGATCCGCTCCGTGTCTCCATAAGCTTTGAGGATAGCGCGCATGAAGATAGCGGCCCCGCCGCGCCAGACACCGGTTTCGATGAAATCTCCGGGGACACCGCGGCGAATCACGTCCAGAGCGCAGCTCTCGAGATTGTTCAGGCGTTTCAGCCCAATCATCGTCTCGGCTTCGGAAGGCCAGTCCAAGCCCTCTTCCCTTTCGACACCATCGGCTGGCTTGCGGCGCACGATGTCGAGCTTCAGCGGTGCGAGCAAAGTCTTGCAGGCGCGCACAAACAGGCCGAGCGGGCTCTTGTTAGGAGGCGAGATCGGCGAATATTTTTCGGGGAAGATCAGGCGAGTGAGGCATTTCTTCATCAAATCCAGATATAGGAGCGCTGGCGAATTGTCTTCGGAAGTCTCCGAGCGATTTTGCATTGCGCTGCGATTCATGAAGGTGTTTCTCGTCTACGAGGCAGTGGCAGCGCAGCGGGCGTTGCAAACTAGCGTTGCGGACTGCGCGCCAACGCGAGGTTGAATAGCTGAATGGTTTCGTCGGGGCGGCTGCTTGACGTAGCCCAATCCTTGACGAACTCGCGCGCGCGATCGAAGAACGGCGCATAGGTTTGCTGATTCATATCCACACACTGCTGCAATACTTTCCGCCACAATTCGGGATCATCCAGCGGCAGATCCCATCCAATTCCCTGCTTGGCCAGGTCCCGCCAGGGTGTGCGGTCGCTGAGAATAACGGGGCATCCCGCCGCCATGGCTTCCAGAATCACGTAACCGAAATTCTCGCCTTGGGTGGGTAGTAGGAAGAAATGGTAGCCTCCTGCAACATCGGGCACCGAGCCGTGAGGGACCGTTCCGCAATAGCGCACTCCGATGTTGCCGGACAAACGTCCGATTCGCTGTTGGCAATCCTTCCAGTAACCGGGGTCAACGATGGGACCAAATATGTCGAATTCCACACGGCCGGTCAGCCCGGCAAGCGCATCGATCGCAAATAAAAGATTCTTCTTGGGGGATATGCGTGAAATAAAGACAAAGCGGGTGACGGCATCCTTTGCCGGCTTCGGCACTCCCTTGGTTCCCTCGATCCAATCACGGCTTGGCAAGTCCCACGCGACGTGAATGCTCGGGCGGTCTTCGTGCGCGGCCTGGAGCAATGCGGCGATGTTATCGCGTTCCAGTTCTGATGAAGCGTGCCAAATCAAACCGCGGTAGAGGCCGGCACGCAAAGCGCCATTCCCGAATAACGACTTCCGCCAATGCTTGATCTTTAGCGCACCAGGCGAAAACTCACCACGCGGCGCGAGAACCACAGAGCATGCTGGCAGCAGGCCAAGCTTTCGAAGACACAGCGTCTTGATAACCAGCGAAGAAAAAAAGCTATTCAAATAAACAACGTCTGGCCTGACCTCGAAGATGCGCTTCCTTATGTGGCGAAATGACAAATTCGAGGTGTAGAGAACCTTAGCGCCTCCCACCGTTTGCCATTCGTCGCAGTGGATGCCGGAATAGGGCTTGTGATCGGTCAAGTCGCGGTCGCGCGTAAGCACGAATAGCTCAAATTCTTGCCCGATCGATTCGACAAGGTTGGCTACTGCCGTTATTTGGCCGCCCGCTTTGTATCCAGGTAAGTACCAGTCCGCGACGATAAGGATTTTGGGCGGCATTCAGGAGGAAGGCTGCAACTTCAACACCGCTGTGCGAATGAATTGGGCCAGGCGTTGTGTTTGAGCGTCCCACGTCTTGTTAGCAGCCATATAGGCGCGCGCCCGCTGTCCAGTCTTTCGCCTTTCTTGGGGATCAAGCGCGGCGACGTTTTGAATTCGCTCGGCCAAAGCTTCGGGTGTTTCTTCCTTCAGGAGATATACGAAACTGCCGAACTCCCGCTCAACGTGGCCCGTGCAGGTGGAAATGACCGGCACGCCCGAAGCCAGGTATTCCATCATTTTGCCTGGGAAGAAATACTTGGTATTGCGCGTCTTCGTTAGCCTCATATTGATGAGCACGTCCGCCGAGCGATACATCTTCAGCACGTCCGCAAACGAGAGATACCCGAGGAAATCGATCCGAGAGTCTTTCTCGGCAGCGGCACGAATCTGGTCATCAAGCTCTCCAGTGCCGGCGATCCTCAAGCGGAAGCGCTCGCCATTAAGCAATGAAAAGGCCTGTAAAATGACGAGCAGACCATTGGTCTCGTTCAGGTTGCCTGCGGTCGCAATGACAAAACGGTCGCTGCGGTCGGCACCAGATTCTGACTGATTTTCAGACTCGGTCCGCTCCATGATTTCCTTGTGGATGCCGCCTTCCAATTGGAAATACGGTTTGCCGTCCAGGAAATCGCGGGCGATTGCATCCGAGACCACCACATGGCCGTCAAAATGAGGGATCAGATGCCGCTGCATCCAATAATCGAATTTCCAATAGAGACCTGCGGGAACTGTTTCCCCCGGTACGTCAATGTCGCACAGCGACACGACTGTTTTAGCGCGCACCAACCGCGCGCCCATTAGTATGAAGAGACCCGGCGGGACCGACAGATTGTAGCAATAGACAACGCGAAACCTTGCGTGCCGGTTGCGCCAGCCCCAACGCAACAATTCGAAGATCGTCCCGATGCCGATGCAAATTTGCTTAAAGGGCGTGATATTGAGAAAGGGTAGAAATTTTATGGATAGTCCGTCCGCAAGAGGAGCGCTGTCACCGCCGAGCCATAACGGTGGCGCGTTTTCGTGCCGGCTGGAAGGGATCGGCCTTACCGAGATAATCGCCGAAGCCGGCAAGCCGGCGCGCCGCAAACCTAACAGCAATTGCTGTTGATAGATCTGGCCGCCTCTGGAAAAAGCCGCAGTGTGAAATCTCGGCTCATCGGGGACGACGGTGCCGACGAAAGCCAGGGCGATTACACCTGGAGATTTGGAGGGCTTAGCCACCGGGGCGAAAGGATCACTCCTCAAACCGAAATAGGTTCATCGATGTCGCTCTCTTTGGCAAGATTAACAAAACGGGAGCGCTCCCGAATTGACTCCCGGTCCAGTCAAGTCCGTTTCATCCAAGCCCCGGACCGACCTGGTGAATTATCACGTTTATCAAGACTCAGACATGCGAGTGGTATAAAATTGGAACCGTGCTCTTGAAGATCACTAAACTAGCAACCCTTGAGATCGCAAAGAACGTTGTGATGTCCGTTCCGGCAATTCGAGCAAAGCGGCTGAGGCGACCGCGCACCTCGGCGCCGGCAGCGGTGGAGCTCCTGGGTCGCTTTGCCTACCGCTTGCCGACGGAGGTTTTGCAGCATATGCCGGTTCGGGGCAAGACCGTACTGGAAATAGGACCTGGGGACAATCTCGGTGTTGGGCTCACATTTCTAGCGTTGGGAGCCGAGTCTTACACCGTTCTAGACCGGTTCCCCGGATCATATTTCGATGACGATGCTCTGGGTTGGTACAGACTCATACGGTCCAACTTCTCGGATCAATTCAACCAGCCCTGGCCGGAATGTCTTAACCCGGAATCTTTCGCGTACGAAGCATGGCCGATTGCGATTGAGGAGGTAGGGCACACTCGATCCTTCGACATCGTGTGTTCTTGCGCTGTGGGAGAGCATGTTACCGATGTTTGTCAATTCGCGGTCTTGCACCGCAACTTGGTATCCGGAGCAGCGGTACACATAGTGGATTTCAGCGGCCATGTATGGGACATAGACGCCAGGGATCCACTGCTATTTCGAAGGCTGCCCGATTGGCTCTGGTCCGCAATGGGATCAAACCGTGGCTATCCGAATAGGGTGCCGTTCCCGGACTTTCTGAAGATATTGGAGGGTTCCGGACTCGCTGTTTCATTTAGCGTCGGGAAATCCTTCCCCGATGGACAGGTGTCCGAAGCCACTTTTGTCCTGCGGCCGCGGGTCGCACCGACGCCGGGAGGACCACCGGACTAAGGCTAGGAGAGAAATCAAGCGGGCCTAATGCGCTTGCCCACTTGATTCTGCGCCGGCGAAAGCCACCTGTGCGCCGACAGGCGGCGGTTTCAGGCGGGAAAACCTCTGTTTCAACTTCAGGAATGGGGACTCGAAATACCGATAACTCAGCCAAGCCACTAGGACCGTCAGGCCCAAGATGAACGGAAAAGCCACCAGGGGGTGGTGTATCCCGACACGGTCCAGAGCAACATGAAGGACCTTCACGACTAGCGTATTGAACAGATACATTCCGTAGCTGATCACTCCGATGAAGGCTAGCGGCCGCCAACGCAGGACGCGAGCCAAGCCGTTGTCCTCGCGGACGACACAAGCACCGAGGAAGACTGGTAGCATGATCCAGGTAAGAACCACCGCATTTGATGCTACCCAAATAATAGAGACCCCCAGAAGGATTAAGGCTACCGGAGCTGCGGGCTTGCGACCGACAATCGCGTAGAGTTTTTGAAATCCGATTCGCCAATGCAGAGCGTGAGCGAGCACGGCCCCTGCACAAATTGGCGCAGCGATGCTCATGATAATTCGGTGTGCCAGCGAAGGTGACGGAAAGATAGGATCCAGACCCCCAAATTGCGCTACTCCCCGTACCGCGATTACGGCGATCATCGCGACTACCGGCCACGGCCTTCGAAAAAACCTCATCATGAGTGGCCAAAAGACATAGAACTGTTCTTCGGTGGATAACGACCAAGCAAAATTAAAAATGGCGCCTGCGCGTCCCATGCTCCATGGGCCAAACCACGTATAGGTATAAGTTAGATAGCTTGGAAGACATTCAAAGAACACCCTCTTACGTTCGATGTCATGCTCAGTGAGCGCCACCAGCACGACGTACAGACCCAAAACTGCATAATAAAGAGGCCAAATTCGCAGGGATCTCCGAATGTAGAAATCCCTTAGCGAGATGGAGTGCCGTTTGTCTCGTTCACGAAGAAGAAGGGTCGTGATCAAAAATCCGCTGATGGTAAAGAACACTTCGACCCCGAAATCGCCACTTCGCAGGACGGGTAGGTGCTTTAGCCAATCAGACTGGGGCGTTCCATACCAGGTGTGGTACCAGACAACTCCGATGATGCTCATCGCCCGGAGTCCGTCAAGGGAACCGAAGAATCGCGTGTCACGGAATTGTTGATATGCGACGGAAGAAGAATGCCGAACGGGCACGGTTTTCCTAGGCGTACGGTTCACTATGGCCGCCCTTCTCGCATGGCTGGCCGCAAATGGCTTGGGATTCCCCAGGTCGCGATTGTACTGCTTTCGCAGCCCCGCTAAGAATTGGAAGAGAGGCGCTGTTTGTTGCGGTCAAGATACCGCCAGGGCAGCGCTAAGATGAAAGCGTGGTGCCTTTGGCCGGCCCTACCTCAATTCGACGCCGCGTCCGCCACCACAAAATTAGCGTGACCCAGAAAGCAGTAAATCCCTCGCCGGATTGTAATAATTGGTTATTTGCAGGAAAGTAAAATAACATGATAATAAACTGGGCGAATATCACCACCCCAAGTGGGTTGGCAGCGCCAAGCGTGTCGAGCCACGACAACGCAAATAGCCTCCCGATCAGATATACGATGACAATGGTTCCCGGAAATGACACATCGGATGCAATCCAGGGATAAATTGAGGACCACAGAGCTC
This sequence comes from uncultured Acidobacteriota bacterium, assembly GCA_963703805.1. Taxonomy (GTDB): domain Bacteria; phylum Acidobacteriota; class Terriglobia; order Acidiferrales; family UBA7541; genus DASTCZ01. The sequence continues at coordinate 938,750 of CAVPFO010000005.1, forward strand.
GCGCATCCCAGCCATATTCTTCGATCCTAACTGGGTAGGGCTTGTTCAGGATATTTTCATCGCCCGTTATGCGAGCAATTTGATGATAAAGGAAATATGAATTCCCCACGCCGAACATGGGCACGAATGGTTCGCGGAGGGAAAGGCTGAGAGCATAATAGCCTTGGGTGAGATATAGGTCGAGTCCTGTGACCACCGCCGCAGGCGTCTCACCTAGATCGCGAATTAAGAAATTGTCGGTGTCTACGGAGTCGCCGATCGCTGGAAAGTACCCGACGGCGACGGTGGAACCGGTGCGTCCAAGCGCGGTCATGCCGAAGAATTCAAGAAAGAGGATAAAGGCCAGGCCGCCGCACAGACAAAGTAAGAGCACCCTGCGGGGTTTCAGTGATAGGACCCCTGCTTTGTGTCCCGCGAATACCATCCACGGTAAAAGCAGAACTGTATCTGCAATGGCTTTGTTTGTACCCATTGCAATGAACAGGGCGACCGTGCCCAAGACTGCTGAAACGGCTAACGCTCGGGTCGTTTTCGTCAGACGTCGCCAATAAAACACGGTCAGTGGAAGGAGAAGCGTAAGCAGTGGCCCTGACACAATCCGAGCATATTCGACCATCACAAATCCGTGTGGGTCCATGGAAAAAGCTACTGCTCGCGCGTATGCGTCCCCTGTGTTTACAATTCCATTGACGACGTTCGGTATTGCGCTGCCGGTGCGTGCCCGACTGGTAGGGAGAAGCAGCAATAGGCTAAGGGCGGCACTCCAGAGCACGAGTTTTTGTATTTTCAACCTACCAAAATACGCGTTGGGCCGTCCAAAAGCTACGCTCCAATATCCAGCGAATAAGGCTAGATGAGCCGCCGCGAGAAATAAGTACAACGCAACCGGATTCTCAACTGGATAGTCGAAAGGTCCAACTATGAAAAATGCTACAGTTCCAGTCAAGTACGACAAAAAGAAAATAACTGGGAACAGGCGAAGAGATTTCGAAAATTCCCTACCTGTCAACTTTGGGGATTGCGCAGACATCGGTGAGACTACTCGGCGTGCTATCTAGCTGAGCTATGAGCCCGATGCGGGTTCTCAAATCGAAACAATTCCCGCCAATCGGCCATTGAGCACAGCTATGCCCAGCGAAAGCGGTCTCTTAAGGGCTTTGTGACGGCTTTGAATTCGCGGAAGCTGGCTGCATCGAAGGCCCAGAAAGACGCAAGGCGCATATTTAACATGGAAACGCAGCAACCGATCAGGATCAGCAAGTTCACCAGTTGCCCTAAAAGAACCACTGCGGCGAGGCCCCCAATCCCGAAATGCCGGTAAGCCGGCACGGCCAACGCGAGCAAGATGCCCAATCCCAATACATTCGAGATGATGCCAAGGCTGGGATGCGAGGCCGCGCGGAGGCCCTGCTCGAGCACCTGCTCCATTCCCCAAATCACGGTCGCCCCGATCAGAAAGTAAGTAGCCGTCCGAGCCGAAAGAAATTCCCGTCCAAAGAAAACTCGGATGCCCCAGGAGGTCAAGGAAGCTGCCAGGATTCCCATACCGACCACGGCAATCTGGGCCAAGCGGAAATGCCGGGAAAGGGTGCCCAAGGCGCGTTCGTGGCCCGTCTCACCCGCGACCGCCGCGAATCCTACCTGTACGAAAGGATTCACCATCCCCACCTGCCCCATAGAGATGGCCTGCGCCACAGCGTAGGCGCCTATGGCAGCAGCAGGAGCCAAGCGCACGAGCAGGAACATGTCCGCGCGCAAAAGGGCGAGGCCCGCCAGAGCCGGCAGGTAGAAGCCGAAACCGCGCCGAAACAGACGCGACGTGAGCGCCCATGTGGGCCGCGCACCCAAAATACCGCGCCAGTCCATGGTGGCACGAAGACAAGCCGTCAGTATCACCCCCGCCAAGGTCCCTATTGCGAAGGCCTGCGGCGAAATGTGATGGGCCGGCCAGATGACGAACAGGATGGCGCCAACGTACACGATTCCCGGCAGCACTTGGAACAGACTGAAGCGTCCGAAGCGGCCTCTGCCCAGATCGATACCGATGAGCGCAGCCGTCATGTAGGTTGCCGGCAGGTACAGACCAAACCACCGGGCGGAATTCAATAGGTAAAGTTTGTCGGGGGGGAGGAAGAAACGAAGCACGATGGCGAGCAACGCCATTTCGGCGAAGCCCAGGGCGATCGTGACCCAAAACGCAGTGGCGACGAGCTGCGGCGATACTTCCTCACGCTTGCTGCTTTCGAATACGACGCTTCGAGCGAATTCGAATTCGCCGAGCGAAATCAACATCGTGGGCATGAAGACGATGATGGCCAACTCTCCGCGGCCGGCGCGTCCCAGCAGCCGGGCCGCGAGAATGCCGGAAATCGCGCCCAGGCAACGGACGGCCGCCGTCGCCGAGATCGTCTGCGCATAGGCGCGCTTCGTTGAAGATCGCGGGGATACTGCGGCGACCGACACGACCTGAGCGGCTTCGACGTTTTCCAAACTGTTGAGCGATGACAAGATTTATCTTTCGGCGCCAGCTAGCTCTACCGTGGGTGGTTTCAGCAGGAACGAAGATTACGAATTGCCGCGGGCAAGACGTCCCGCCGGCCGTTGTTTGAGCGCGGTCGGCACCACATCGGCGGCGTCGACTTCCACCGCCGCACCCTGCATGATGACCGATACGGAGAGTACGAACCGGAACATTCCCTTCTTCCGGACCAGGATGCCTTCCGTTCCTTCCAGAGGTCCGCGAATGATGCGCACACGTCTTCCGGTGCTAAGGAATGGATGCGGTTCAATACGGTAGCCGTTTTCCAGGCAAGTTCGAATGGCGGCGAGGTCCGTTTCCGGTACGAGGGCCGGGTGTCCACCAAAGCCGACGAGCCGGACAATTCCGGGAATTTGAACGGCTCTGGCGCGATCGCGAAGCGCGATCTGTATGAAAACGTAGCCGCGAAAAAGCGGCAATTCCAACCGCTTTTTCCGATCCTTCCAGCGGCTGATCGTGGCGTAAAGCGGCAAATAATGAGGGATCGCACGTTCGGCCAGTTGCGCGGCTACGCGCTTCTCATGATTTGCAGCCGTATACACTGCAAACCAGTGCGGCTCCTCGCTGGGGCGATCGAAGGATCGAGACGGGTGTTCAGCCGGATTCGTGCTTTCATCGGCGGCAGCAAGATCCCGGGCAGGTGGTGGCGCGATCATCGGATTGTGGCCGAGCCGGGTTCCGCAGCTGCCGTGAACGGAGCGTGTCTTCTTTCGGACCAGCAGACGAACAACGTTAGCGCGACAAGCGCAGCTGCCATAAGACCGCCAGTCGCGACAAAAGACACATTGGGGAAGTGCAAGTAAGCCATTCCTAAACATCCACCTAAGATGTGCAGCGAGGCGTAAAGGAATGTAACCTGCGGGTGGGTCCAGCCCCGCTTTATCAATCTTTGGTAGAGATGGCTGCGATGTGCGCGAAAGATATTTTCTCGGGAAACCACGCGGCGGAGAAGCGTAAATGTGGAGTCGTAGAGATAAGGGGAAAATAACAAGAGCAAAGGCACGAAGATCCGGTTGCCTCCCGCACCGTACAAGAGACATGCCAACAGAGCAAAAAACATGCCCAGGAATAAACTACCCGCATCACCCATGAACGTCCGCGCGCGTGGAAAATTATGGAACAGAAAACCTAAAGAAGCGCCGACCGACAGGATGGCGACGGTAGCGATACTAAATTGCGATATTTGCCAGGCAAAACAAGCCAGGAAGCTGCCGTAGATCACAGCCGAGAACCCAGCCATCCCGTTGATGCCGTCCATGAAGTTGAAGAAGTTCGTGAACGCTACGAGCCACAGCATAGTAAGGAAGGCCCAAAGGACCCCGACCGGCAAGAAAGCTGAAAATTCAAATGTGGGTTCGGCAAGCCGAAGACCATAGACCGCAATCACCAAGGCGAAAACACCCTGAACCGTGAATTTCTGGAGCGCCGTGAGGACATGAAGATCGTCGTACAGTCCAGCTCCACCCATAATCACCGCGGTTAAAATGAAAACTAGGATCGCCCCGCGGGCAATCCACTCACGGCCGCCGTCTATGGCATTTATTCCCCAAAGAACCGCAACCGGCACGATAAATCCAACTACGATTCCCACGCCGCCTAATCGGGGCACGGGTTCAGCGTGTAAGCTGCGGTCATTGGGCACATCAAGGCGCCCACGCCTGAGCGAGAGACGAACACTAAGATCGGTCACTAAATACGACAAAGTACAGCTCGCGACGATCAAGAGGATTGCGAGGGTGGTGAAGCCTTCCGGCACTGCAAATACTGCATCAGCGGTCACGGTTCGCCACCACCCGTGCGATTGCTACGTGCCTGAAGAACGGGACTTCGTCTGGACGAGGAGTACGCACGCTGCTTGCGCCATTCTCTCACCGTATGAGCCCAACCCTCCCGCAGGCCAATTTTAGGACGAAAGCCCAATTCCTGTTGGATTTTTTCCGCGCGGACGGGCATATCCTCGATCATTTTTTCCACTGCCAACGAGAGATTCAACGATCGGTGCATCGGGTTCAGCAGCCCATCGAGTAACCGAGCGGTTCTTATCGCAAGTGGAGCCGGCAAGAACATACGCGGCGGCCGCCGCCCGAGAGCTTCGCAGATTGCACCAACGATCTCCTTGACGGAATGAATTTGTCCGTCGCTGACGTTGTAAATCTGTCCGGCGGCACCCGGATGTTCTGCCACTAGACATGCCGCACGCGCTGCATCTTCCTCCGAGATTAAAGTTCTGCGATTGCTCCCATCGCCCACAGGAACAAATATCCGCCGGGACAGGCTGCGCGTGAGGCGAACGTAGTTCCCTTTCATGTGCGGTCCATAGATGGCAGCAAACCGCAAGACGGTACCCCATGATTTCCCTAATGTTCTGTCGGTACTCCTTAAAACGATCTCCTCGGCGGCGAGTTTTGTCTCCGCGTAGACGCCGTGCGGCTGCGTAGGGGCGCGCTCATCGATCACGGCACCCTGTGACCGAGGTGAACCATAAACGTTGATCGTACTGAAATAAACCAGACGCTCGACGTTGGCTTCGCGGCTTACTTCTACGACGGACCGCGTTCCTTCGACATTAACACAGCGATATTCATCAAGTGATTTTTCGTCTGGGCGCACGATGTGCAACTTTGCCGCTAGGTGAAAAACATATTTTGCCCCGGTAATCGCTTTTATGAGAAACGGACGATCATTTATGTCACCCAGATGAACCACGGCTTCTTGAGGTAGAAGGTCCGCTTTCGGGCGAGAACGCGCAATGGCACGTACGGTGAAACCGCTCGTCACAAGGCGCTGCACCAACCGCGGGCCAGCGCAACCCGTGGCGCCAATAACGACGCAAATGTCATTTTCCGTCGCCATGGAATCGGCGCTCAATCAGATTTGCGCCAGGTGAAAATCAATCTATCCGCATATAAGGAATTAGGGAAATGAAGGAAATGAGCCCCGGTAACGAAGAACCGCTATGAGCAGGGAGTGAGCGCTGGTTGGTGGGCCGTGGAATGATTTGCCATGTGACGGACCACTTGGCGGGCCGCGGCCTCGGCAGAAAAGGTTCGCTCTAGCAGCGAACGCGCATTCCTACCCATTTCAATTCTTAATCTTGGATCCCCGGCCAACCGAAGGGCTGCCGCAGACAACATCTGATCTCCCCCATTTGCCAGGCAAAGGCCGGCTTGATTACCGTTTAACAGTTCGAAGAGATCGTTCCCTGGGTTTACACTGGCCAAGATGGGCATTCCCCAATACATGTAGCCGAGGAGCTTCCCAGGAATGTTATGCGTGCTCAATCGCCGATCGAGCGTGATCAGGCCAATATCGAACTCCGATAACATAGAGAGATATCTGTGTTGTTCTACCGGCGGGACAATCCTGAGATTGTGCAAACCCTTGTTTCTTATTGATTGCTGCAGCCGCGTTACCTCGCTTCCAAACCCGACAAGCAAGAAGCAGATTTCAGGACGGTCGACCAGGCTCGCGGCTAGCCGGACGATATTATCGACGTCTTGAGCTACTCCCAGATTACCGCCGTAGAAGAACACGACCTTCTCTTGGAGTCCCAGCTCGACGCGATAATTCGTTTTTGGAAGCTCGGCTTCTTGCAACATGGTCCAGTTGTATAACACTTCCATCTGAAAGCTTCTCGAGGGAAAGTTCCGCGCGAAATATTTCAGATCACCGGGAGACTGCACGGCGATGACGTCAGACGCCTCATACTGCTCGATTTCTTTTCGGCGGAACATTCGATAGATCAATCCGCGGTGAAGGATACCGGCATCGAGAGCCCACTGGGGAAATATGTCTCGCAAAATCAGATACGCCGAACACTTCCATAGAGCTTTCAGGCGCTTGACCAATGCACCAAAGAAGATGGGAGGGGAGTAGAAAATAATGAGATCCATGGGATTTTGCGTTAGCCACCGACCAGCCCGGCGCCAAATCAAGGACGAAAGCTGGCTTTCGCGAATGGCGCGAACCGCTTTCGAAGCGTCTTCGATTCGCCCCACCTTCACGCGCACGATGCGAAGTGTGTCCTCGAATGAGACCTCGCAGGGATCGTGTACTTCGGGCGCCGGCGCCAGTATGGTGACCTCATGACCTTGACGGCAGAGTTCAAAGCCGAGGTCGTGAATCAATTTCGCGCTCGCCTTTTGGCTCGGCAAGTAATAAACGGTCAGAAGTAAGATCCGCACTAGATGATCTCGATAAAATCCTAGAGGTATTTGAGATGTTTGTTGCAAGTCTCAATTCTGAAGCGCGGGATTAGTCGGTGTTGTGCGCAACCCGTTGAAGCAAAACCTCGGTTGTTTCGTGATATCCGGCGCCGGGACTCTTCTGCAAAAATTGAGGCACGATCTCTTTCATTTTCGATCGAATCGGCTCACTTCCGTCGACCGACATCGAATCGTGAAGTTCGGTCAGATGGCGCCGAAGAGTAGGCCAACTAGGAAGGTGGCTTCGCACCTTTCTGATTTTCTCGCAACTTGTTAACAACACTTCTTCGTCGCCGTAAAACAACTCCTCCTGCAATTTCTCTCCAGGGCGCAACCCGATAAAGCGTATCGCCACGTCTTGTTCTTTCTTACCCGAAAGCCGGATGAGGCTTCGGGCAAGATCTGCGATGCACACGGACTCGCCCATATCTAGCACGAGGATATCGCCGTGATCACCAATAGCGAACGCTTGAAGGACCAGGGCAACTGCTTCATGTATGGTCATAAAATAACGCCGGATCTTCGGATGGGTCACGGTTAGGGACTGATTCTTTTTCAGTTGCTCGAGCAAAACCGGCACTACGCTTCCACTTGAGCCCAGAACGTTTCCAAACCGCACGGCGACCCCCCTCATACCGTTGGAAGGCCTAGCAGCCAAAATTAACTCGCCAATGCGCTTCGTTGCTCCCATAACGCTCGAGGGATTAACGGCCTTGTCAGAAGAAATGAAGACAAAGCTCTGACAACCTGCCGCTTCCGCAAAATCCATAAGTTTCAACAGTGCAAAGACATTATTTTCCACCGCTTCTTGAACATTTTCTTCCATAAGCGGTACGTGCTTATAAGCAGCGACATGGAAGACGATATCGGGCTTGTATTTATCAAGCAACGGGCAGATGCGCTCGTCATCGTTCACATCCGCGACACAAAACGCCACTCGAGCAAAATTACGATGATTTTCGAGTTCAAGCTGCTTGTAGAACAATGACGTTTCGCCCTGGTCAAGGCAAATGAGGCGGGCGGGGTCATAGTCCAGAAGCTGGCGGCATATCTCGGATCCAATCGAACCCGCCGCTCCCGTTACCAAGACGATGCGCCCCGATATCTGTTGTCGTACGGCGTTTAGATCGATCTTGGCTGGATCGCGGCCGAGAAGATCCTCGAGGCTAATGTCCCGAAGTTGGCTGATGCTAATCTCACCCGCCATGACGTCCTTTAACGCGGGGACCGTTCTAAACTTTACATTCGTCCGGTTGCAGATTTCCAGGAACCTGCGCATTTGCGGGCCGGTTGCAGAAGGGACTGAAACCAGAATTTCATCAACAGCGCGGGCGCGAACGACATCAGGTAGAATATCGACCGCACCGAGAACCTTTACTCCCTCGATCCGAATGCCGTGCTTGGAGGGATTGTCGTCCAGGCATCCAATAGCTGTGAAACCGCTCTTCGGATGACCGATCTCGCGAAGAATCATCCGAGCCGCTGCTCCCGCACCAATCAAGAGAACTCTCTTGCCGAAAGCCAAATCCTTATCGGCTCGCTCGGCGAGCGTCCGCGACAGAACCCGAACGCCAATGAGCAGTACGGAAGTGAAAATAGCCTCCAAGATGATGACCGATCCGGGTATGGAGGCCCGTCGGAACACGTAGCTGGTGATGGCCCAAAAGAGAACTGAGCCGCACGCTACTGCCTCTGCGACGGTATAGGCGTCTCGAACGCCGACGTAGCGCCACCAACCGTGCAAAAGCCCCAGCCACGCGATCGGAACCAAACGGACGGTGATAAGGACACCTGCCGCCATGAACAGGACGCGAGGGTGAGGAAAGGTGAATTCGAAGCGGAGCATCCACGCGCATGACAGAGAGCCTGCAATCAATATGGCCTGGAACAAAGCTATGAGTACAGCTCGATATCGAAACAATGAAGGGGACAACTGATTCATTTGATTATCATTACTCATTTTTCGACCGACTCCTGCGTTCCGCGTCCACAAACCGGCAACCATATGCCACCCATCTGCGCTCAAATATCGAGGTCCCGAATATGACATCCGGCAGCACGCAGCGTTCCAATAAATTACACCGCGGCTATCGATCCTGAAATTATTCTGTGCCCATTGAAATACCGCTTAGATCGATTCCGTAAGCCTCGCGCGCAAAGTGGTTACCCCTTATCATATCGATACGGCGGGACCGGTCAAAAAACCTGGATCGAATTCTCGATATGACGTCCTGATAAATACGCTGGCTCGGGCTTCCGCCCATCGGATTGAGGACGCTTCGGTCCCAGTCCCTGCTCATCCTGAGCGCCTTTAGGCCGTTCGCGCGCAGGTCGCCTTCCGCAAGGATTGTTGCCCCCGCCGCCATCGTCTCCGGACGCTCCGTCGAGCGCCTGGCGATCAGGCAAGGAACGCCCAAGAGCAGCGCCTCTTCCTGCACGGTACCGCTATCGCTCACGATCAATCTTGCTTCCTTTTCCAATTTCAGAAATTCGAGGAAACCTAGGGGCGGCACTTGTATCACGCGAGATCGACGCAGAACCTTTTCGAGACGGAGTTCCCCGATGCGAGCTCGAACGCGAGGCATGACCGGAAAGATAACCGGCAGAGTTTCGGAAAGCTTTCCAAGACCACGCAATTTCGCAGCGAACCCCTTGGAATCCGAAATATTCTCTTCACGATGCAACGTGCAAAGAATGTACTGTTCCGGCTGAACTCCGAGACGGCTTAAGATCGAGCTGCGCTCTGCCAATGGTAGAAAGTTATTCAGTGCGTCGACGATAATATTTCCAACGACCACTATCCGATATTCAGGGATGCCCTCTGCCATCAAGATTGCCTTGTAGCGGCCCAGATAGCAATAAATTACATCCGATAGATGGTCGATAACGATACGATTTTTCTCCTCGGGCATGCGCCAGTCGAAACTCCGGCCTCCACCTTCGATGTGCAGGACCGGCACGGAACACTTAGCAACGATCAGCGAAGAAACGACGGTATTCGTGTCACCCAGGTAAAGTACCGCGTCCGGCCGAAGGTTTTGAATCATCTCCGCCGTCTTCGTGAATAAGAGCGCGGCTTGATGCACATGACTCGTCTTGCCAGACCCTTTAAGCGTTCGCCCAACGCGAAGATTGAGGTCCGGCTGGCGGACTCCCAATTGACGGTGAAAAATTCCGTCTAGTTGATAATCGAAATGCTGTCCAGAATGAACGTAGATGTGCCGATACCCATGCTTGGCCTGCCCTTGGTCAAGCAGGGATATCAGCCGATGGGTGCGGATGATATCGGGCCGGATTCCGAGAAACGAAACCAGCGTGAATTTCCTCTTCGCCATGAAGTGAGGCTAGAGCGCCGCTAGCATCTCCTCGAAAGAAGGTACCCTCAACAATGCGTTGAGCTCTCTATTCGTGCTGAGAGTGCGGTTTAGCTTCTTCTCGGTATCCGCTTGAATTACACAATCAATCTGGTACTTGCGCTGCAACGCCAGTAGCATTTGATACTTGGAAACTACGGTCGAAAAAACATGATACAGGCCGTGCCGAGGAAACCGTCCCGGACAGCTCATAATGAGGTCGCAGACTTCTCCATATTGCTTTGTCGTAATGCCATTCCAGTAGTGCTCAGCGAAGCCGGTTATTGTGTTTCCGCGTTGCTGTAAGAACCATTCGATTAAGCCGGTAAATCCATCCAACTCCCGGCCAATGATGGATGTGCGGATCGTCAGGCATTCAGTGGGCTCGCCTAGACTCTTCGAAAGCCCGTATACGTCTGCGGGTGACTTAGCGGCGAGTTCGTCATAGGGGAATCCGTCCGCGCCGCTATAAACGCAATCCGTGGTGATGTGAATCAACCTCTCCCCAAACAGCCGCGTGAGGACGTGTGGCAAGGCACCGTTCACAAAGAATGTCAGGGCCGGATCTTTGAGGGCAAACGGGATCGTCACTCCAGCAGCGTTAATGACGTGATCTACATCGCCAACTTCACGGTGAAATTTCGAAACGGCCGGCCCAGAGTCTCCTTGTTTTGCGACGTAGTCGCCGTACAAGGCAGCAGCGTCGAAAATCACCACTCGATGTCTTGCGGTTTCTCCGTAGGTGCGTTCCAGCAAGGCGATCTTTGAGGGGTTACGGACTGCGAGCACTAGTTCGTATTTATCCTTGAGCACATCGTACACGGCACTTCCCAGCATGCCAGTTGCGCCAACGAGCAAAATGCGTTTCATCAGCCCCCTTACTTACGATTTCCAAATTGCGTTAGAGAACTCACAGATTCATCTGGAAGACAGCCTCATGGCCCTCAGCGAAACTCCACTTTCCAAATGTCCGCGCCCCAATAGTCGTAAGGAAAGCGATAGTCATCACCCCGAGCTTCGTCGAGAGTAGCCGTCGAAAAGAAAATAATCTTAGTGGCCAACTCGAGGGGACGAAAACCATTCGCATAGCCGGCGGGAATATGCAGTATCTGCGGCTGACGGCTAGAAAGGACAAACCGATGGGGCTTCGTCTCCAGACTCGGATGCTCAACATCGGTCAAAAAAACTGCTGCTACGATAGCGGCCCCCGAAGCCACCAATACGAATTTTTCCTCTTTCAAGTGACCATGGAACGCACGAACTACCTCGCTAGAAAAATTCTCAACGATATAAAATCGGCGAACGCCATCAAACGAAAAAGCGTTTGCAAACGTAAGCTGCCCGCGATCGTCCACGGAAAGACCACCAGGGATCAGGACAGGAACAGCCTTAGGCGAGTTGGCCATAAGATTTTAGGTTTTCTACGTGCCGCACATTGAAATAAATGTCATTTTCAGTGTGTTTGATGCGCCCGACAGTCACGAGATCGGCAATTTCACGGATCCCATCTTCGACCGTGCGGAGTGTGTGGGGGTTATAGATCCCGTCGCGCAAGGCTTTCCGGGTGCTTACGTGATAGTCGCGCTGGTCCTGCGATTGTTGCTCAGTATAGTGAATTCCGCAGTTCGTTAGCCGACTGACGATCGAAGCCAAATCCTTAATTTGGAGATTCGCCGAGGCCACGTTGTAAGTTCCGCGCACCGGGCGTTCGAGGTTGTGAACAACCGTCTGAGCGATGTCTTTCACGTGCACAAGAGGGCGCCATTGAGTTCCGCCAAATACGGAAAGTTGTCCTTTGGTGATCGCGTTTGATGTCATGTAATTCACCACCAAGTCCATGCGGGGCCTAGAGTAGGTATCGGAGACGCCAAAGGCCGTTCCTAGTCGGAAAATCAGCGCGTTCTCCCCTCGAAGATAATTTTCTGCTTGCAGCTTTGTCTTCGCATATAAGGAGAGGGGATTTACTGGTGATTCTTCGTCAACCTCGGCATCATGCAATCCATAGACGGAGCAAGTTGACGTGAAAATAATTCTTCCGTTGAAATTGTGCGACATCCATTCTACGGCTTTCTGGTTGATCTCAACGGTGAGTTCTGGATTTACCTCGCACGCGCCATCGCCGACCATCGCGGCCAGCCAGATCACATGCGTGCTATGATCGAGCAGAAGCTTAAGCTTTCCCGTGTCTCTTACGTCGCCCCGCACAAACTCTACCTTTTTCAGATAGTGCGGTTCATAAACAAGACTGTCGTACACGACGAAGGGGATTTTTTCCGCTGACAGTAATTCAGTGACCGCGCCGCCGACGTAACCCGCTCCGCCAACCACCAAGACCTTTGTCATCGCTTTCCTCTTTCACGACAAGCATCTTCACAAATGAAGATGCAACTTGCAGAACCCTTTGTCCGTTATTCATAACCTTACAAAATATTGCTTCAAATACATTCCTGCCACGAGCCGGTTCTTCTGAACGACCACCCTCTTGCGCATCAAGAAAGGTAAGTTTCGCAAAACTTCGTACCAGGAAAAAACAAGGGCTCGAAGGCTTCGGGGCGAACGGATCAGAAAATAAAAAGGAATGGCGACTTCCGCCAGAAGCAAGTATGGCGCCAGCCAAAACAACAGAACTAAAGGGATATCTTTGATGATAGTGAAGTAACGATTCCGCAGAATTTGTTCCTGATATTCAGTGGTCTTCGAAAGGAATGTCGAGTTTCCGCCGACTGAGCCAGACCCTACGTGCCAACCAACGGCATCGGGTAGGAACAGGCAATCCCATCCTCTTAGATGCATGCGGAAATACAAATCAAAGTCATTCCAGCCAGTTCCGTAAGCTTCGTCGTAATAGTCTCCAGTGGCTTCCCGGAGGTCGTCCAGCATCGCGCGCCGAAGAAAGGGAAAGCACCCGGCCGCGCCAAATGTCAACACCGCCTTGTTTCTTACGTTTCCGGCATAGCCTTGAAATCGTTTCCGCAATACGTAATGTTCACCTTCCCCCTTGCGCAGCGCATCCGTCAGCGTGTCTTTAGACCAAGACAGAACGCGGCCACCAATCGCCCCCAATTTGGAATTGCGCGTCATCGTCTCGGCGCAGCGCGAAACGAAGTACTCATCGAGACATACATCTTGGTTGAGCGGAATCACAAACAACCCTGAAGAAGCTTCAATTCCTCGGTTCATCCCCGCCGCGTAACCCACATTTTCGGTATTTTCAACATAAGTGAATTGCTGGAAGCGGTTTTTGATGATCTGTAGCGAACCGTCAGTCGATCCATTGTCGACAAGAATGATTTCAATGTGTTCATGTGTCTGGGCCAACAGGTGCTCGATGCACCTGTGAATGTATAAGCCTCCGTTCCAATTCAACAGGACCACGCTAACAAGCGGAGAGAGAGTTTCAGGTAAGGGGCTCAACCCGTATGCCCAACTTTCCCCGGATGCCGTCCCAAAATCCGCGCCACATCAGGCAGACGCGCGAAACGCGCTGTGAATCGAGCAGTACCGTTCCGACCATTTGTTTGAATAGCTTCCTCAAGACAAACCATTTTGCACCGGCGCTCGCCATTTCGTGCCAAACAACATAGGTGCGGTTTCGTACTTTGTAATAACCTCGCCACGGAGCGTGCGTCGTCCAAGTCATGTTCTTTCCGCAGAACTTGACCTTGCGGGAATTCCCAACGGTGTGCAACATCTTGCAATCGTTCACTACCGCGACCGAGAACCCTTTCCGACGCAATCTTAAGCAGTACTCAAAATCGACGAAATCCATGAAGAAGTCTTTCCGAGGTGAGCCAGCCAAAGCCACCGCCTCGAGACGCAATAGACTGCCGGACGAGATCACCATATCCGCAAACGTCAGACGGTCTGGAAAAGACAAAGGCTTGGCCTCTTCGTGTCCCCCTCTTTCCCAAAAAAGTGGGAGTAACACCTGGTCAGTGGCCGCATCAACAGGCACCGGAGCCACTAGAGCCAAGTGCTCGCGATCTGAAGCTAACTCGTAGGCTCCGAGCAGCTTACTTAGCGTGTCTGGAAACACCAAGCTATCTTGGTCAAGCATCCAGATCCAATCATATTTGCGTTCCATCGCGAACTCGAAGCCCCGCGACAGGCCGCCCGCGATTCCCTCGTTTGTGGCGAGTGCAATCACCGCAATAGACGGCCAGTGTTCGGCCAAGAATTTAGCCGTACCGTCGGAACTATCGTTATCCACTACTAAGATCTGGTCGATTGGTCTGGTTTGGCATTGCAGCGACGCTAGGTGTTTGGACAGACACAATGTGGCGTTCCTTGTAACAGTTACACTGACTATCTTCTGCCGAGTTGCCATTTTAAACTTCCCGAACTTCATCCCTCGGAACCCCGGCCCAGCGCGACTTCCACCGGATCCAGCGGGAATGCTCACTCGATCTTCTTATGCCTAGAGCATCTACAAGAGAAGATCTTTAACCGCACTCCTAAAACCACGAGAGTGCCGGTGATAATGCCCGGATGCGAGTTCCTTGATGACATCGATTACGCGAGTCAAACCTTCGGACGAAATGCGAGCGCGAGTTTGGATGTGTCGAATTTGTCGTTCGAATCTGGGGATCGCGTCACCAAATTTGTCCGCCTTCCCGAACATCAACAACCGGTTCCGGGCAAGAATGAGTCGGTCTGCGAGAGCTTGATACTGGCTCTTACCAGTCGCTCTGGCGACCACAAGCTGCCGCGATAAACTATGATCCAATGGGCCAATTTGCTGGTCAAAGTGCTTTCGATATTGAATAAGGGGCGCCGGAATTATCGCGATGTGGGAAACTGCAGAAATCAATAAAGCAATCCAGGCATCATGCCACCATTCTCGGGGAATTGGGAGCACAAGACCTTTCCACTCAGATCGAAACGCAAGCGTGGCTCCCGTGGCTACGTTATGTTTCAGCAAAACTTCGGTGGCCAATCCGTGCGCGACCGCGCCTTGTTCGGATCGAGTGAATCCGACCGAAGTCCATAAGCGAAACTTCAAAGGATTCAAACTCTGATCTACAACATCCGCATCCGAAAAGACGGCCCCGACTTCGGGCCTATCGATAAATAACTGCTCTACACAGCCCAGCTTGGAGGTATGCCACAGGTCGTCTTGATCGCAAAGCGCGATGATATCCCCGTCGCACAAGCCGATTGCTCGATCAAAATTCCTAGTACTTCCCAGTCTTGTTTCATTTTCGAATATAGTGATGGGAAAAGGCGAGTTCTTCGCAAACCTTTCGAGAATAGTTAGGGTGTTATCGCTCGAACCATCGTCGCAGGCCACGAGTTCGTCTGGCAAACGTTGTTGAGAGACGATCGATGCTATCTGCTGCTCCAAATGGCGCGCCCCGTTGTAAGTGCTCAGAGCTATGGAAATCCTGGGCCTTCGCACTTATCTAAGCCAAAGACTCCGCGGCGAGCAACGCTGGGAGACGATTTCATTGGGAGGCAGCAATTCCTGCATCGAATCCAACCCCACAGTGCGTTCACAGCTCCGCCCCGTCACTTACAGGGCCGTTTGTGACCTAACCCGAGTGTTTGTTATTACTTACGGAAGCACAAGTCTTAGCTTCCAAGCCCCTAAAGCTCGCTGATCATCCCACTCGGTATCCACTTGAAAACCGAGTCGGCAAGATACGACGGATTCGAGTCATCAGCACTTCGAAGATTTCGTTGATGAACTTTTTCGTTGGATCCTCAGGATCGGTTTTCTGCCAGCTGGCCTTTCCAAAAATCGCTAGCGATACAATCACAAACGAGCCCACGGTTCCGATGAGAAGCACGAGTAAGCGCGAAGGATAAGCCTTCCTGTCCGGAACCTGGGCGGCGTCCAGAACTTTGACGCTGGGTGTTTCCTTAGCTTCTTGCACTTTAGCCAGCTCGTATTGCTGCGTCAGAGTTTCATAAATCGCTTCCTCAATCTTGGTACGACGATAAAGATCGGAATAGGTGACGCCCAAAAGCGGAAGTTCACGTATCGTGGGGTAGGAAGGGTCGTCGGTCGACGTTGTATTCTGCACAGCCTGCGAGCTGCTTCCTCCCAGCTTGTCAAGTTGCCGTTGGAGTTCGCCAATGCGTGCCTCGATTTCGCGGATGCGAACATTGTTTGGCGTGTAGATCTGCTTGAGACCCTGGAGCTGACTCTCCGCCGCGATTAACTCGCCTTGCAATTGGGCAGCCGCATCCACCATTGCTTTGCCTTGGGCTTGAATGTCGATCGCCGTATTCTTACTGGCAAATTGCCCAAAATGCTCGGCCGCACTGTCCAGATCACCTTTCACCGTCTTGAGTCTGTCCTCAAGGAAAACGCGCTCACGATGGGCCGACGATGTGGACAGCTGGGAAATCAAGCGATCCAGCTCTTCGACATATGCTTGCGCTAGTACCGCGGCGCGCTGCGGGCTGTGATCGGTAACCGTGATCGTTATGATTCCGCTCTTGCGATCCTCCGAAATAATGCTGTTTTCGGCGAGCTGCTTCTCGGCATTCGACATCAGGCCGGTTCGATAGACGCGGCGCAAATCAAATCTTTCGATCAGACGGTCTTGTACGCTCCGGCTCCCCAGTACACCAACAAAGAGCGCTCCCGAACTCTTGACACCCAGCAATCCTCCAGCCAAAGAACCTAGCGCGCCCACTTGCGAGGACATTGACGCAAGCATTGCCAGGCCAGACGTCGAACGATCATCGGGCGGCATCAACCGCGCGGTCGATTCATATCGCTTCGGAATCAGAAACGCTATCAGTAAGGAGATGAGCAAGCCGCTTAATGTAAACCGAAAGACAAGCCGACGACGCTCCCAGAGCAGCCGGGCACGTGCCAGCAGAGACACCGATGCATCGGCCGCGCCTGCACCATTTCCTGAGAAACGGTCGTGCGCCAGTCCATCGATCGCAGGCGCAGGTGGATTCGAAATCTCGCTCGATTCCTGGTCCGCAGACTTCACTTATTTCGCTCTCCAAATGCGTAGCCCACCTCAACGGCCGCAGTAACGTTGGTCCTGGTGTTTGTAAAGAGAACGGGGTAATCGAGATGCTCGATTTGAAAAAGATCAGAGGTGAAAAAACCCGATCGCAAAGTCTGTACATACCGGATACGATAATCCATCCAATTTGCGCCGCCAGGGACGAAATCCGGGCTGACCTCGGTGTGCCCGATATTCAGTTGAATGCTGTTCTTAGGCGACAAGTGGTAAGTTAACCAGCCTTGATATCGCTTGCCGTCGCGACCGATGGCATTACCGATGATGTCGCCGTCATTGGTATAGCCTCCGTGCCAGTAAACGCCCCAGTAGTGCAGAAAGCCGTCGTTGGGTTTAATTGCGGTATTTAGTGGTGAAGCCGTGTAGACGCCTTCCAATCTCAAATCGAACTTCTGTCCGACCCATGGCAATCGTGCGAAATACAGGCCGGTATCCACCGCGTCACGTGTCGGCTCGCTAAAAGGATCTGGATCATCGCTGCCTAAGAATTCGCTGTAAAAGGTCACATATCGTTTGAAGCGGTACTGAAAGTCGAATGACATGTATTGTTTATTTTCGAACTGATTATTGAGCTGGTTAATCAGCCGATTGATGGGAAAAAATGCGCGAAAAAAGACACCCAGCCCATTTGGAAAACCCTCTCCACCAAACAATGAAGAATGTGTTACGCCAAATTCAAAGTTCTCCGTAGGCTTTAAGCTTATGTGCAGGCTCTGCAACCAAGGACGAACCGGATCGATATGCTCACCCAGCCGGCCAACCATGAAGTCCACACGGATCGGCCCCAGGAAATTGAGTATGCTCGGCAATCGAAATGGAACGATTCGATTGACACGGAACATGTCTATCGGGTCAGCATTATTGCTGAACAACAAGGGGCCGCTTTCGCTGTTGCCCCACCAGAGTGACTGTCTACCGTAGGAGATCTGCCAGTTCTTGAAATTGATCCCGACATAAGTGTCGAGCGACTGTAGACGATTTACTTCTGGCCCAGCATGAGAAACAGTGGGAAATCCGTTGTTCATTTGAAGTGTCACGTTCTGAACAGCGCCCGAATAATTGGGTTGCGCTGGGGCATGCTGATATTCCTGATCCACATAAGCGAAAAATGGACCATACGTTGCGCTTGCTGAGGCGCCGAGAATTGCATTTGTGCCCTGACGATCGGGCCGGCCATAATCGTTGCTGACCGTTTGCCCAAAATTGTAGCTGTCGTTGAGGATTGGGCCGGACATGCTCATCACGCGCGAATAGACCGATTCCATTTGCAGCGACCGGTTGCGATCTCCGCCTAAAACGTCTAGCTCTCTTGAGAACTCTTGCTCCAGCGCTTTGTAAGTTTCCGCCACGTCTTCCGGCACGTTGCCGTTGGCGCGGATCACATCCTGGATGCGGTCTCCGGCTTCGTCCGTTAGCCGTGCACACTCCGTACGCGACCATGGGCGCGTGCTGCGAAATTCGCTGCGCACGTAACGCAATGCTGCCAAGCGCTCGATCGCTGGATAAACCCAGCTTTCGATCGGCACATACGTCGAGCCGGCCGCCGGATAGTGCGGCGTGCTTTCCGGTCCATGGATCGATGGATAGGTTTGCGCGTCCAATGTTCCCGCCATTACTAGAAGTGCCATGGCTAAACCGATTCCGCGTATGCAGCCATTCAGAATCACTCAGTTTCGGCCTATATGCCCGTAGTCTTAAGAGCTGCGGCGGTAATCGCCCCGCCCTCTGCGATTTGCGCAATCGCAATCAGATTCCTCCAGAATTGCGAACCGCCGAGAGCTTTTTCCGGGACGATAATGCTGTCTCCCGGCTCCACGCGCACAGATTGAATATTCCGCGACCACCAATCGCTTCCCCGGCCGCTCACCACCGATCCGTCCGCGCGGATCACAAAAATGCCGCCCTTGTCCGCGAGTTGCGTGGGTCCTCCAGCGCGGCTCAAGTACCAGCCTACCGTCCGGCGCGGCTCGTAAGTCAGAGCGTTTGCGTTATAAACCTGGCCTCCCACTACCACAAACTCCGGCTTCTTCGGAATCTCCAGCGTATCGCCGGCTCGTAGCTCTATGTCGTCTGGTGATCCGGCAAATTTCCTTATATCAAGCGGGATATGGACCACCATCCGCCCGGTAACGGGCGCGCTCTGCAATGCTTCAAGAACTCGTTGCCTCTGCTCTAAGGCCGCTTGCTGCAGCGCGGCTTGGTCTGCTGGGCTGGCGTCAACAGAAACCTTCACGTTCGCGACCTGCTGTTGTACCCGCGCTATCAAGTCCTGGCGCGTCTTCTCCTGGAGTTGGCGAACATCACGACGTTCAAACACCGCTGCCTGCGGATATGCCGTCGGCAAAAACCCGCCCGCGCGTGCTAACAGCGAACTGAGGTGCTCGCCCGGGCGAATTCCGTACGACCCGGCGTGGGTCACTTCACCTGCAATCGTTACCGAGGCGCCGCGATCCTCCCAGCCGGGTATCCTGGATATCGTCAGAACGTCGCCATCGCGAAGCGACAGATCGTCAGCCGGGTCACCGGATAGAGCCTTCGCCAAATCGACCTTGAAATGTTCGCCGTCAAATTGTTTGTTGGGATCTGGACCCACGTAACGCGTCAAGTCGGCGGTCCCCGAAAACGCACTCCGTTTCAGCCCACCGCTCAATGCGATGAGGTCGCTCACGCGCAGGTTCCCGGTCAGCGGAAACCGACCCGGCGCGCTAACTTCGCCGCGAACGTAAACCGTTGGCGGATCGACGCGCTGTGCATTTCGGTGTACTAAGAGGCGATCGCGCGGCTGGAGCAGCAAGTTCTCCATCGGATCACCCGCCAATGCCTTTGCCAGATTCACCGTAGTGATCCTGAGGGTGCCGTCTGGGTTGTAACGGATTAGTTGTGCTGCATCCAGCGCAGCATCCTGCGACACGCCGCCCGCCTCATAAACCGCGTCTCGCAAGTGCACTTGGCCCGTTGTCCGGTATCCGCCAGGACGCCGCACCTCTCCGCTGACCATGACCGTGGGAACGTTTACAAAGTCGTAGCGGCTGTAAATGCGCACGGTATCGAGCGGGTCCAGTTTTGGTGACGTTTCCGGCTTCGCTAATGCCGCGACGAGATCAAAGCTCTCTACCTCGGGATGGAAATCAGGGGGCACAAGGCGGACGATCTCTGCATAACTGTCGGGCTCAGGCATCAAGTCGTTATACGACGAGAACAAATCCGTGACGCGCATTCCGGGCTTGTAGGAATAGCGGCCTGAGCGCAGCACCTGGCCTTCCAGGTAAACCGCATCCCGTGTGGAAGGCGCGATCGAAAGAATGCGAACTCGGTCGCCATCTCTAACGGCAAAGGCTTCAAATTGCTTGGTGGCGGACGCATCGTCACCCGGGGGCAAATCGAGGCTCAGGATCGTTCTCTTGTCATGCGCTTCTACACGTTCCACTTCCACGTGCCGCAAAGAAGCGGTGGGCAAGATCCCGCCCGCCAAATCGAGCACTTGCGCCAGGTTCTTTTCGCCACGCAGTTCGTAGATGGCCGGCCTGCGCACCATGCCTTCCACGGTTACGCGCGGGCCCGCCGCAGACACAAGCAGTGTATCGCCTGACTCGAGTGGCTTGACGCCCGCGCGAACCCCACGCAGCAGCAGGTCGTAGACGTCCACGTCTTCCACAAGCTGATCCCCGCGCATGTGCTTCACATTTCGGAGCGTGCCCTGCGGAGTCGTGCCGCCGGCCGTCACCAACGCATTCAAAGCAGTAGATAAAGAGCTAATGTCGTAGGCACCGGGATTTTCCACGTCGCCTACAACGTAAACTCGCACCGTGCGCAGGCGCGCCAGCGAAACGTCGGCTGACATGTCTCGAAACTGAGACCGCAAAGCCTGTTGCACCGCCGTCTGGACTTCCGCGATCGAGCGCCCGCTCACAGGCAGCGGTCCTACTTCAGGCAGAGAAACGCGGCCCTCGCGGTCAACCACGCGGTAAAGTCGAGGCTGTGTAGCACTGCCCCACAAGTCAATTTCAAGCCCATCGCCGGGTCCAACCACATAATCCGGACCTGCAGGAAGATCCATTGGCAGTTGCGCGGTCTGATCTCCATGGGCATGCAGAGCGTCTTCGCCAAACGGCTTTAGGTCGGACGTTCGAAAAGAAACCTTTTGATAAAGGTCATAAAGAGAGGGCACGTCTGAGAATGGATTGGGCTCGTGCACCATCCACTGTTGAGCCGAGTCGTTGGCGCTAGGCGGACCCGGCGTGTTTGTAGCCTTCTTTGCGCCGGCGTCGGTGCTGCCGCCACCTACGGTGTTTCCGGTTGATCCTGGGGGCAATGCCGAATTGCTTGCAGTGCCAGCCGGCGATCCGACAGATGCTCGCTCATTGAGTTCGCGGTTCATCGTCGATCGTTCTGAATCCAGGGCAGCTGAAGTACCTGCGGTTGCGGCCGCTCCTGCCATCGCCTGCAAATCCGGACTATTCTCGGAAGCGCGCCTTAAAGCGCCGGAGGTCGTGTCTTCAGTGTCCGACGATGCCCGCTGAATGAGGGCGTTGGGGATCGCTGGTGGCGCAATGGGCGAGCCAAGCGTGTCGGGAGGAATGGCATAGGGATTCGACGGGCCGGTCGGGCTTGTTCGGGCAGGCTCAGTTTGCTGCGAGTTTGGCTTCGCAAATTGGGCCTGCAAAGCAAGCTGCTCCGCTTGGCGATGCAGTTGATCATCAAGCTCCACTTGAGAGCCTGGACTGAACTTCGGCAGCAGGTATCCGTAGCGTTGCAAGAGGCGCGTTGCTACCGATCGAAAGGTAATGTCGTTAGAAATGCGATCCACGACGGCTTGATCTGTAAGATCGCTATCTTCAATAACTTGTCCGTGATTGGTGGCATCGGCCGCCATCCAGCGTTTCAGCTCAACCATCAGCCCGGGGTCCTTCTTCAGGACCGTCGTGATGTCGTCGACAGACGCGGCAACTCGAGACAGATTTTCCTCGGTCAAATTGGAGGGAGCCTTAAGAGTTATGTCCTGACTCTCGCCTTGTCGGTTGCTTCCAGCTTGGCTCTGGTTCTGCTGCTGGCCGGCTTGGCTCTGCGCACGGCTTGGGGCGGCGATCGCACAGAACAGCAGCGCCGCTCCTGAGAGC
This sequence comes from uncultured Acidobacteriota bacterium, assembly GCA_963703805.1. Taxonomy (GTDB): domain Bacteria; phylum Acidobacteriota; class Terriglobia; order Acidiferrales; family UBA7541; genus DASTCZ01. Next base: position 960,953 of record CAVPFO010000005.1, read on the forward strand.
ACAGAAAACTTCGAGATTCGTCGCCAATGGTTTCGCTGGAATTCCAAAGTAGTCGCCCTCACGGGTTTACTCCTTTCGCCGAGGCTCGGCGAAGTGCCGTCAGGACTCCTTGCTCTGACGCTTCGACTAGATGTTCGTGAATATTGAATGACGCCCAAAAAAACATGTTGCTCGTATCACTCGGCGATACGGCAAGAATCTTCATCTCCGGGTACTCACGTAGAAGCGCATCGCAAATCAATGGGCGCTGATTCGGACGGTCCAGCGCGATGATCAAACAGTCCGGTTGCGTACGCTGAATGGCGCTGCGAATGTCCGATTCGTTCTCGACTTCGCCAAGAATCTCTATATCTGGTTGGTCCGTAATCGTAGCCATCACAAGATCGCGCATGAGGCGCGGGCGGTTTGCGACCAGAACGCGAATATTCTTTTCCATAGGAAGGCTCAAGGGCTGTAAGTCTTATAGAATCAAGCGGAAAAGAGAAGGCTCAAAATATGCTTGAGTGGCTAACTGATTACCGACCCAGCATCGTACCGCCGCTTCGCCTGCAATAGGTACTAAATTGGTACCGCACCTCATTTAAGTGCACTGTTCACTTCAGGCCGTCTTCCATGCCACAAGGAATGGGCTTTCGAGAAGCCCAAAGGCGCGACGTTGCTTAAGGGCTTCAGCGGCTGCAACTGGCATTCATACGGGACTTGTAACGGGTGTTGGGCCGTCGCATACTCACCTCTACAAGCCTCTATATTTTAGTCTTCTCGGTGGACACGACGCCGGGGGATCGGACGCGAGATGGAAAAGAAGGCGCTACTCGTCGCGTTGGGCGTAGTCACATTTGCCTATATCGCCGTGTGGATCACCTACTTGCGGAGGACCTTTAGTCCGAGCGCGCCCGCTGACAAAGCAAAGCTCGCGCCCCAAATGGGGATTGGATTCCTCGCCAATTTCATGGACACGCTGGGCGTGGGATCTTTCGCCATTACGAGTTCGATTTATAAGCTGTTTAACGCCGTTCCAGACGACCTGATCCCCGGCACCATGAACGTGGGCCACGCGCTGCCGACGATCACCGAGGCGTTCATCTTTGTGGCGGTGGTCGCTGTCGAATTTCGCACTTTGGCCGCTATGATTGCCGCCGCGGTTCTTGGAGCTTGGGTGGGCGCCGGTACGGTGAGCCAATGGCCGAAGCGGCGCATTCAAATTGGGTTGGGAATCGCCCTCTTCGCGGCCGCGTTGCTAATGCTGGCCACCATCTTGAACTGGATACCTGGCGGCGGAAATACCATGGGGCTGAGCAATACCAAATTACTGATCGCGGTCATTTGCAACTTCATTTTCGGCGCGTTTCAGCAGCTCGGCGTGGGTCTCTACGCGCCGTGCATGATTCTCGTGGCTTTGCTGGGAATGAACCCGCTGGCCGCATTTCCGATTATGATGGGCTCATGCGCGTTCTTAATGCCCGTCGGCGGTTTCCGATTTATTAAAGAGGCGCGCTACAGCCCGAAGGCTGCCCTCGGCTTAACACTCGGCGGTATACCGGGTGTGTTGCTGGCCGCGTATGTCGTCAAATCCTTGCCCGTCCTCTACGTGAAGTGGCTCGTTGTCTTTGTAGTTTTGTACACGTCCGTGATGCTGCTGCGTTCGGCCGCTACGGAAAGCCGAGCCGAAGCGAACAGCCGGTCGCACGCGCCGGAGCCAGCAAGCGATTAAGTATTCAGCTAAAGGGGCGCAATGCGAATTATAGAGATCCGCGCGTACCGCGTGGAATTACCGCTGCACGAAGGTGCGTACAAATGGTCGGGCGGCAAAGCCGTGCAAGTGTTTGATTCGACCATTGTGGAAATCCTCACCGATGCCGGCATCAGCGGATATGGCGAGGTTTGCCCGCTCGGACCGGCATATCTTCCGGCATATGCCGCTGGCGCGCGCACAGGAATCGCGGAACTCGCCCCCTCGTTAATCGGAGCCGATCCAACACAACTAGGTCCTTTGAACGAGCAGATGGATCGCGCGATGCGCGGCCATCCGTATGTAAAGTCGGCGATCGACATGGCGTGCTGGGACATTTTCGGCAAGGCTTGCGGCCAATCGGTGACGAATCTGCTTGGCGGAAGCTACTCCCAGGACTTTCCCCTTTACCGCGCGATTTCGCAGGACACTCCCGAAAAAATGGCGGCAAGCGTTGCGAAATATCGCGGCGAGGGCTATCACAAATTTCAGTTGAAGGTAGGAGGCGATCCAGATACGGACGTGGAGCGGATTCGCCAGGTATCTGCAAAGCTCGAGTCCGGTGACGTACTCATTGCTGACGCCAACACCGGGTGGACGCAGCACGATGCATTGCGCGTGGTCTCCGCCGTGCGCGATATGGACGTCTACATCGAGCAACCCTGCAAAACGTACGAAGAATGTCTCGCGGTGCGCCGCCACACGAACCGTCCGTTTATCCTCGATGAGGTGATCGACAGTTTGGCGATGGTCGCACGCGGCTATGCCGATCAAGCGATGGACGTGATCAACCTGAAAATCTCGAAGGTCGGCGGCCTCACGCGCGCCCGGCAAATCCGCGATTTATGCGTTTCGCTTGGTATCGCCCTTACGATCGAGGACACCTGGGGCGGAGACATCACCACCACCGCCATCGCGCATCTGGCGCAAAGCACGCCGCCCGAAATGCTTTTCACCACGACAGACTTCAATAGCTACGTCACCGTAAGTACAGCCGAAGGCGCCCCGCAGCGCCGCAACGGCCGCATGTCCGCCCCCGTCAGTCCTGGCCTCGGTATTCGTCCTCGCATGGATGTACTTGGCGCGCCCGTATTGACAGCGAATTAACGCCAGCATGTACAGTCGCCGCCTGCCTGAATGGGCTCGCGCGCAAAATACCATTCAAGGCTTGGAGTTCGGGGTGAAACGCCTGTTCCGAAAGGGGACAGTGCTTGTCGCCGCTCACTCCACTCACTAACCGTCCAAGGCACTCAAACGAGGGAAATAGCGAAATAACGAGGCGCGACCTGGTTTGGGCTCCGAACTGCACTACCGAAGGCGGATCACCTCAAAGGAAAAAATCAATATGAACAATAGGGCTATTTTGTTCGCAGGATTAATCACTGGTTTGTTTTTAATGCCGGGCCTGGCCTCGGCGCAGGGGCAGACGAGTTCAGGAACCCTCACGGTCACCGCTCAAGTGCAAAGTTCGATCAGTCTTACGTTCATTACAGACACAAACGGTGTCGCGCTGCCCGGCTCGGGGACCAACGTCGCCACATTGAATTTCGGCAGTGTCTCCCAGTTTATAAGTCCACCATCAAAGGTAACCGAGACGATTGCCGCCACGAGCTTTACGGTGAGCACGCCATTCGATGTGGCCGTCATCAAGTCGAACGTTACTAGCGCGAATTACACTCTGACCGCTGAAGTCCAAACGGCGGATCCAGTGAACACGTGGATGATAGACACCTTCCCTCTCACCATTGTTCCCGCCGCTGCAACTTCGCTTACCGTCACCGGTGTTTATGGCACCAACGTGGTGCACACGCTGTATCTAACGATCCCGTTTAGCGCCGGGGCCAGTGTTATTTCGAATTCGATCAATTTTGTCGCTACGGCAAATTGACCTTAGTGAACGCCCAACTCTGCGTCGAGCAAGATGAATTGCAAAGTCCGGTCGCGCATGAAAATCATGCTCTTGATCTGGTTTCTGCTTGGAATAAGCGTGCGCGTTGCCTGGGGGCAGCGGACGCCGCCACATGCCGCGCCTGCAACTGCGATGTCCTCGCATGCGCAGCCACGCCGGCAAACCGTCTCGATAACATTTCTCGCGGTCCCCAACGGCTCACCTGTCCATAATCTTGGAGCCGATCAGGGCACACTTGATCTCGGCAGCTTCTCATACTTTCCACGAGCTGATGTAAAGGGCGCCGCCGAAATTCAGCGCGAAGAAGACTCGTTCATCGTACTTACCAGGTTCGGTCTGTGCATTGATCTCTCAAATGGTCGCCGTACTGGCACCGCAACCGTCAGCGCGTTCCTTCTAACTCCTAATCCGGTAGGAAACGTGTGGGTAGATGGCCTCCGACTTTCGATAACGCCCGGAATCATTGGCAGACAAGTGCGCTATGGCGCATTCGTTGAGCACGTACTGAAAATCGCAGTACCGATTTCAATGCCCGCGGGGCAGCTCTTGGAGTCAATCGGCGTGATCGTCGCGCCCAATTGAGAGGCCAACCCAAATGATTCGCGTATCCGCAAAAGACTTTGGAAAATGGATTTCCTGTGGCATTGCTCTGGGGTTGTTGGCTGCAGGTCACATTCTCCCAGCGGCGGAAGCCCAGTCTCTCGCCGAGGGTGAGCGTCGAATCTCTGCGAATCAGCAAGCGCTCCAGCCGTCACAGCAATCTTCGGCCGTACCGCTCGCGCAGAGTTCTGTTTCTTTGGCTCCTGCGGTCGTAATGGTGCGGTGCAAATTCAGCCAGGGTGACACGCATACGCTGACACTCACCAATCAGACGCAGCAGGACTTTGCGTTTGAAATGGTGGCGGAAGACGTAGTCGTCCGAGACGGCAAAAGGGGCTTCGTCCCCGCGGGCGAAACGCCAGGCAGCATCGCTGCGACAGCCGTCTTCTCGCAGAAGCAAGTGGTTGTCAAGGCCAGTCAATCGGTCTCGGTGGGCGTCACGTTCACCGTACCGTCGGGGACGTTGGTACGCGCAGCGGTAGCCCTCTTCCGCGGATTGAACGACGTCTCCAGCCGCGGGCCTGTGATGATGACCGCATCGCTCGGAGCTCTGTTTACCTTCACCGTTTCTGAAAATTTCCAAGTTGAAGGGTCGCCAATCGCCGTCAGTGAGCAATCTGCGACCGCAAATCTCGGTATCTCGCAGGTGCTCACCAATACTGGCTCTGAACCGGTCATCGCGGGCGGAATAGCGGCCGTATTGAACGAAACCGGGACGCTGGTTGGCAAAGTGTCCTTCGCGGAACAGCGACTGCTCCCGGGCGAGCGGCTCCTCTTCCAGACAGAATACCCCGCAGAACTCAACGCGGGACGCTACCGCGTGTTCGCTTCCTTCCACTACGAAGAGAAGGTCATCACAAACTCAACGGAATTTAAAATGCCATGAAGCGCTGGGTTGTCGTCCTAGTGCTCATGGCATATCCAGCCACTGCGAGAGCCCAGGCGCTTACCGTTGGCTACCGGGAGACGATTCGCTTTCCCGTCCCGGGCGCGCTCGCGGCCTTCTCTCTGGATGATTTTTACGCTGAGGCTAAAGTACAGGACGAAATACTGACGATCTTTGGTAAGAGTCCCGGATTAACGCATGTGGTGGTGGTTGTGCGTGACGGTACCAAAACCTTCGAAGTCCGGGTGCTCGCAGCACCGCCCTCCTATCCGCCTGGATTCGTTCAACCATTGTCAGCTTCGGCCGCGAGCGAGAATAGCAGCTACGAATCTCGTTACACGTCGGGGCCGTCCCAATCGGAAAACACCGTTGACTTTATGCGTCGCGAGGGCGATCAATCAATGCGTTTTCACTTGAGCGGCACGTTTCTTTCTACTCCGGTCGCGGGCCAAAGCGCATTCAGTATTAGCTCGGTCTTCTACCAAATACTGACTCCCCACCGCGATGTCACTTTCCTAGACCAACTAATGACCAATTCACCCCTCACCGTTGACGGCTCGATTGTCCGTGGATTCCACTTTCGCCAAGGCGGTTTCGTTTTTCACGTCGGCTATACTTCACTAACTACTTTCGAGAATTTCATTCTTCCGTCGCTGAAGGAAGGCGTCATCGGCGTGGGCTACCGTTTTTCGCTCGGTGCGCATGCCTCGCTGACCCCCAATTTCTATTTCTTCCCGGGGCGTCCAGCTTCAGAAAATATTGGCCAACGGGGTACGGTGGCTTCGCTTGTTTACGACTACGAGCCTAGAAAGACCCTTGGGCTCCTAGCTGAGGCCGGCTTTAGTCACGGCGTGGGCGCAGCGGCGCGGTTTCACTTCGACAATGCGCACGATCAATTGAGCACAAATCTGCGGTACGAGCCTATACAATTTGCCGCACTAGGTTTCAACAGCCTTCACGGGTTTTATTCTGATGTGGACTGGACTCGTTATCTCACGTCCCGTCTCACTTCAACTCTGAGTTTCACAGGGGACCATTACACTCTGCGGTCACTGGACCTGACGAACGTTGTTTCCAATCTAAACCTTCAACTTCAGCTCTTCCGGGGATGGTCTGTCGTTTCGGGCGCCAATTATGGGAGTTCTAAATCGCATATCCCTCTTGGCCCCGCTATTTCTGCTCTGGGGCTGCCCATGGGAGTCAGCTTCTATTCGGTACATTTTCAAGCCGGGTTTTTATATCAGTATTCTAGGAATTCCAGCGCACTCCTCCGGTCCGACGAATTCCGGGAAACCCTTGGGACGCAGTGGAGTGGTTTCCACCTATCCGGCTTTGTGGATCGCCAAACTCAAGCACCGACAATCGGTTTTTCTCTCGTCGGTGCTCCTGCTCTCCAGGAGGCTGTCGCCAACTTGGCTATTTCTGCCACCACGCCAGAAGAGATCGCTCTTGCGCTGAGGGAGACCGCAGGGCTCGTGACCCAAGGTTTTATTCAGGGAGTGAATATCAATCTCAGTCCCGTGCGTCTCCAGGCCGGCACGGACTTAATGTGGTCCAAGAGCTCTCCATCACGTCAGCAGTTTCATTTAAGCTTTTTGTATGACAAGAACGACCTGTTGCAAGGCGCAAATCAGACGGCAATCGAGACCCTTACTTATTCGTTGAAGCTCAACAATGTGAATGAGTTATTTGCATCCGCATCGCTGTTCCGTAGCAATAGCGCCGGAACGCCTGGTTGGCGGACCACTCCGTTGTTCGAGATTTCCATACGCCGCCAACTTGTGGGCGTGCCCAATTTCATAATTCCACGACGCCGGGGGACCATTCGTGGCGTGGTCTTTGCGGATGATGCTGCAACCGGAACATACCGTCCCGGCGCGGCGCTGGTCTCTGACGTGGAAGTCGTCTTGGACGATACGCGGCGAACCCGCACTGACCACAACGGGTATTACGTGTTCCTGGGCGTCTCGTACGGCTCGCATTTTGTGGAGCTTGCTTACCATTCGACGAACCCATTCTTTTTTACCACCGCGTCTCGCGTCCAAACCGACGCAGATGCTGAGATCAACTTCGGGGTCGCCCTATCGTCAGCTCGCCTTTTTGGATCTGTACGCAGCGACGCGGGAATCGGCTTGCCCGGTGTGGAAATTGACATTGTCGGAGGCCCGCAACATTTCAGCGCGCAGACCGATGCCCAGGGCAAATTTCGTGTGGAAGGACTCCCCCGCGGTGAGTACGAGCTAAAGCTTGATTTAGAATCCATCCCATCGGGCTATTCGCTGGCCGACTTGGAGACACAACGAGTTGTTGCGGAGGCTTCTGCTCCCACCGAGATCGTCTTCACGTTGAACGCTATCCGTAACATTTTCGGGCGAGTGACCGTCTACGATCGCGCTTCCCGCCAAGACATCCCCGTTGCTGGAATCACGGTCCTGCTCCGCGAGCTTTCGCGTACGAGCATAACGGATGAAAATGGGGGCTATCTTTTCCGAAATTTGTCCGCGGGACCCTATACCCTGGTCGTCATCTACCAAGGGAAAGAATTCAAGTTGGACGTCGTTCTGCCGAATGCCCCGGCCTTCTCGAAAGGCACTGAGATCAACCTAGGGGCGAAGTAACTTTCATTCGCTTTGCAGAATCCAGCCCCTACCCGATTATACGGAGACGAAGCACAGGGACGGCATGGATCAGAGCAATTTAAGCGCGCATTTATGCAGCTTGCTGCAATCGGGCGCGGTGGCTGTTTCGGATCGCGTGCTCAACGTTCTCAGAAGTGCTCGGATTGCGCGCTACTGTACAATCAGCGTTAACGAGACCGTGTGGGCAACTGCACCCGCACTGGCTGTCACCGTGATTGTGTAAGTGCCCGCTGGCGTGCCGCTTCCAATGCTCGTCGTGGGGGCCGGCGTCGAGCAGCCCGACAGAATCACGCTTGCTGCAAACATCCATAGCATCGCAATAACGATTGCCCGATGGGGATGCCCGATGAGGTTACGATTCCGAATTCTACCGATTACCCAAACGGAGGCAGCGAGCACCACAGCGAAAACCACCAACAAAGGTGCATTTGCCGGAAGCTCCGGATTGGGCACAGGCCGAGGTGCGGTGAATGATCTGGCAGTCGTGGAGACGGTAATCGCGAACGTTGAGGCAGTCGCGGGCGTAACAACGATAGGAGCAGAGGGATAGGTGCATGATGCTTCGGCAGGCGCGCCGCTGCAAGCAATTGTCACGCTGACTTGGTCACTGGTCGAAGCGCCCGTCGCAGAAAGTGCGAGCATGTAATTGCCGGTCTGCCCCGCTGCGACGGTTGCCGACGCCGAGCTGCCCGGTGCCACGGCCAACGCAAACGCCAGTCCGTCACCGGAAAGGCTAACGGTCTGTGGACTGTTTGACGCCGAATCTGTAATGCTTATCGAGGCAGAGAGGGCACCAGAGGCCGACGGCGTAAAGGTCACGCCTATGGTGCAACTTCCACCCGCCGCAACGCTCGAACCGCAATTATTTGACTCGGAGAAATCCGAACTACTTGAACCCGTAATGGCAATGCTTGTGACAGCGAGCGGAGTCGTAGCCCCGATGTTCATCAAGCTGACCGACTCGGTCGTGCTCGTCGTGCTCACAAGCTGCGCTGTGAAGGTCAGCGTGCTCGGCGAGACGCTGACATTTGGAGTCCCCGTACCAGTCAGCTCGACCGTATGCACGCTGGTCCCGTTATCTGTAATATTCAGTGCTCCAGTCCGAAGACCTGTTGCAGTCGGTGAGAAAGTTACGTTGATGGAACAGTTTGCTCCTGCCTGCACGGTTCCGACGCAATTGTCAGTTTCCGAATAGTCAGACGCATTCGCTCCACCGATCGTTATGCTCGCGATGGTCAGCGGCGTGGGCTCATTATTTGTCACCGTGACCGTCTGGAAAGTGCTGCTCGTGCCCACGATCTGGTTCGAAAAGGATAGGCTGGAGGGGGAAACAAGAACTAGCTCGTACAACTCAGCACTCGTCAACACCAGGAAGCTGGGATTAAAGCCCCCCGCAATCAGAGTAACTCCATTGCTGAGCGGCGTCGCGGTGTGTTCATAGCGGGCGGCATTCATGCTGCTTGTAGGAGCGAAAGTTCCGTTCGTGGGATTGTACAACTCAGCGCTAGCTACGACGCCATTGGGGCCTGTGCCCCCCGCGATGAGAACCATTCCATTGCTGAGCAGCGTTGCAGTGTGTTCGGCGCGAGCGGCATTCATGCTGCCTGTGAGAGTAAAAGTCCTAGTTGCGGGGTCGTACAATTCCGCTAGCATGGAGGAGATGCCGGGAGCCTTTCCTCCTGCAATTAACACCATTCCACTGGTGAGCAGCGTCGCCGTGTGTTCGGTGCGGACGGTGTTCATGCTGCCGGTGAGAGTGAAAGTCCCAGTCGCGGGATTGTACAACTCCGCACTAGCTAACACGGCGCCGCTGTTACCGTATCCCCCGCGATCAGCACCATTCCATTGTTGAGTAGCGTCGCCGTGTGTTGGTAGCGAACAGAATTCATGCTGCCGGTAGGAGTGAACGTCCCCGCCGCAGGGTCATACAACTCCGCGCTAGCCAGCGCACCGCTTTCCCCCCGCAATTAGCACCGTGCCATTGCTGAGCAGCGTGGCCGTGTGAGCTAATCGGTTAGCGCTCATGCTACCTGTGGACGTGAATGTCTGCGTCGCAGGGTCGTACAACTCCGCCGTGAGCTGAGGAAGGAGAGGGCCAACGCTGGTCGTCCCCCCTGCAACTAGAACCGTCCCGTTGTTGAGCAACGTAGCTGTATGCTCAGTGCGGGCAGTGCTCATGACGCCTGTAAGGGTGAAAGCCCCTGTCGCAGGGTTATACAGCTCGGCACTAGCTAGTACGCAGCAGCCAGGTCCTGTGCCGGGACCCTGGCCCCCCGCAATCAGAACCGTTCCATTGTTGAGCAATGTCGCGGTGTGTTCGGTTCGGCCAGTGTTCATGCTACCCGTGGTTACGAACATACCCTCTTGCGCGACCGTAGGGGCCGCAAGCGTCGTCAGGCTGGCACACAGCAGAACAAGAACCACAAGTTGCGGCAGCATGCAAAAGCTTTTCACGGGTCAACCTCTGGTGGAGCCGAATACAATACTCAAGGCAATACCCGACAGCTATCCCGAAACGCATCTGGGACGTACATTATTCAGCAATAATCATAGCCTGAATCAGTCGGGAACTCGATGGCGCCTCGAAGCACTGTGCTGATTGGAGTAACGGAGGAGTGCCACAGGTCAAGTCTCGCGCTTAATGCCACACGATTATTTCACAGAAGGAACTGGCTTGCGGAAACTCTGCTAGAATTTCGTTCTCGTATCTGGAATGCGCATGATTTGCAGCCAAGTCCAAACATCGCTGGCCCCGCTGCATCCGGCACCACCGGATAGGTGCCCATCTGCTTACCGCTTTGCTGAAACCTCGAGGCCGGAAACTTAAAGTGCGCTTTTTCCGGCCACACACAGCAACCGCCCAAGACGGCTATCGTCTTATTAGCGAAGCGATTCGTCGCATCGTTGCCTACGGCCTTATTCCAAATGCTCCTTTCTGGATTGCAGGGCTTTATTTTGTTGCGCCCGCGCGCGCGATGTTTAACTTGGACTATCTGGTCGTAGGCATCCTCGATTTGTTCGTCGCGCCGAGCATTGTGATTCCTCTCTTCATCGCAGTGTTCTTGATGGACGTCTTGTCGAGCACGGCGTCCTTCTACTTCTTCAGCCAGCACGACTTGATCACCGCTGCGAGATTTGTCACCGAGTTGCCGTGGCAGCGGACCGTAGGCACCGGAGCAGTCTTATTAGGCCTGGGATTAGCGGTGGCACTGGTCGTCCACCTTGTCGCCCGAAGATCGCCGCCTGGCACACGACGACTTATGCTAGTCGTAATGAGCAGCGTTCTCCTGCTACTCGCCGGTATACAGGCTGCTCATGGAGTTCACCTACACCAGGATTCCTTTTCGGGTCGCAAACTAGCGAACTCGACGCTGCTCAAAGTCGGCATGGTCATGTGGGAAACGGCCTTTCAAAAGGAATCGGAGACCTTAGTTTCAGTCCGCTCTGCGAGCGAACCGTTGCTCACGGGCCTAACGGGCCAGGTACACGAGGAAGCGTCGAATTCGGCTCGACACAATATTATCCTGATTGTGGTCGAATCTTGGGGCCTCATGAACGACAGTGAAAGCGCCGCCCGCCTCGAATCTCCCTATCATTTGCCGGCGATCGCAAATCGATATGCAGTAACAACGGGGAATGTCGGATTTCAAGGAGCCACGGTCTCTGGAGAAGTCCGGGAGCTGTGCGGGCTTCAGGGCCAACTTATTTCTGTCCAGCGAGCACAAGAATTGGCTCCGGGATGCCTGCCGGATCTGCTCAAGAAGCAAGGCTATCAAACCACGGCGGTGCATGGGTTTGTGGGCATAATGTTTGACAGGGACATCTGGTACAAGGAAATCGGCTTTCAGAACAGTATTTTTATGCAGGACTTGAAGCCCGCCTCGGTATTCCACCGATGTGCTGGAGCAATTCCAGGGATTTGCGACTCTGACATTGCAGACTTGTTAGGCCGTCTTTCCAAATCGTCTTGTTGCGCCACTCCGCAGTTCTTTTACTGGATGACGCTGAATTCGCACCTTCCGATTCAGATCTCGGCTGAAGCTTCTGCGATCCTGGGATGTGGATCAAGTGGCGCGCCGAACCCGGACCTGGCAATTTGCGATTGGATGGCTCTCGTGTACAAAGTCAACTCCGCCGTCGCAGCCTTAAGTACCGACCCTCAATTACCTCCTACTGAATTCGTCATTGTCGGAGACCATGCGCCGCCCTTTTTATCCAGCAAACGACGCGATCAGTTCTCGCAGAAGGTAGTGCCATTTATCCGCTTGGTTCCTGAGAATACGTCGCGGCATTAGCCGATTGCGGTGAGCGGGTCTTTTGTCTGCTACTTTCGGCCATGAGAGAAGGTACTATTGGTTTCTGACTTAGAAGTTCGCTAGCCTAGGCTAGGAGATTTCTGTGGAAAAGCTAATGAAGGCCTTGGTCAGTGTCCTGTTGGCGGCGACCGCGGCTGTTGCCGCGCCGCCCGTCAATCCACAATCCAAAATTTCGTCTCAACTGATCGCCACCGCGAAATCGCTGGGGGACAAAAACGCCCCGATTCTCGTTGAGGACTTCACCGACTTCCAATGTCCCGGCTGTCGAGCGCTATTCTTGAACACCACCTCCCGGCTGATTGACGATTACGTAGTCTCCGGCAAAGTTTACTTGGTTCATCACGATTTCCCGATCGAGAGCGAACATCCTTACGCCCTCGAAGCAGCCCGATGGGCTAACGCAGCCGCGCTAACGGGCAAATTCGAGCACGTCGAGCTCGCGCTGTTCAGGGAGCAAGACTCTTGGGGCGTCACCGGCAAAATTGAGGACGTTATCGCGTCGGTGCTGAATCCCTCGGACATGAAGAAAGTTCGAGAACTCGTCAATCGTCCGGAAATTCAAGACGCGATCGCACAAGATATGGCGCTCGGCCGGGATCGCGGCGTCAAGAGCACACCCAGCCTGTTTGTCACTTACAAGGGGAAGCGCGTGGCGCTGCCACCCGGCGCGATCGGCTACTCAATCTTGAAGCAATATTTGGATTATCTCTTGAAGCAGTAGAGAGCGCGAACGAAGCATCTAAAATCTTCTGAGCGGCGCGCAACAAACTCTAATTCGGAATGAGCGTTCGATGCGTTAGCGAGCTGCCCCGCGCATGCGCTTCGACAACCAGCCCGCCGAATACATCCCGATACTCCGGATAGACTTTCGCGAAAGCTGCCGCGAGATCGCGATTCTTCTGGTCTGCTTCTTTGTCGTCGTTCCAGGGCGCAAGTTCCTGACCGATCCTCAGGTAGAGTTTTCCCTCAGCTTGAATGGGACCCATGCCTACTACTTTGAACGCGGAGCTGTTCGTCTCCCAATTGAAGCCCGGTTGCTCCTTCAAATCTTTGGGCTTTGGCGCCGCCTGCATGTCTCTCTGGATTTCGACGTGCGCACTCGGCTCCAGATCGGGACCTCGCCAGGACAACTGCAGGGCCATCGCATATAACATGTAAGCGTTAAAGTCGTGGTGCTTGTCTTCCTCTTGTTTCGCGAGCTTCGCGAGATCACCAGCAGACCGGCCGCCAAGTGTCTCAGCGCCGAGCTGAAAATTCTGGATGTGCCAGACCGTCTGTTCCGGAATCAGCCACAATGTAAACACCCAGGATTCGCCACCCGCTTTGGTATCCACAACGGTGTAGGCCTGCCTGGGAATCATCATGGGAACTACGTTCGCCACCTGCTCGGGTTTGGTGGTATCTCCACAGACAACCGCAGTGCGCTCCCCCTTGCTGGCAACCTTCACCAGATATGTGCGCTTCACATGTACGTCCTGGAACGGTCCGCCAGGTTGAATTCGCTCGTGCGCCATTACCGTGAACTTCTGAGCGGTCATCTTCTTCTTCGCCTCGGGCGTCATCGCGGCATAAGCGGCCGCCACATTCGCTCCGGTCAGGTCTTGCACAAATTTCGTGGCCGCCTGATCGATTGACGCACGCTCGCTCGCAGGAATTTCGCTGTCGATCGAGCAAGTCGCAAGCACAATCTGCGCGGCTTGCTGCGGCGCGGCAGAAATCGGCCCGCAGATGGCCGCGCATCCGGCCATCGCCAGGAATGTGGAGCACAATCTCACCAAGCAAATCCTCAAGGCAGCGCCTCCCGATCTCGGATGGATCAAGAAATCATAAACGGAATCTGCGTCGAAAATCGCTTGATCCTTTCCGGATGTTCCGGGATCGGCAATCTCCTTTCCGTTAGCGCCGGTAAGGTCGTACGCGAACGGCCAGTACTCTCAGCACCATTTAGCTGCCTTCGCGGTACGCTTTCCATTTGACCTCGAGAATCATCCTCTCTAAGATTAGGTCCCACTAGGAGTTCCGTCCCTGACATTTCGGCCCTTGTATGGCCATTTTTGCAAGCGGAGTAGCGCGCCCGCTCGAGCAGCGTTGCGGCGAAATCTGCGCTCCAAGAGGATCGTGATGCGTAGAAAGCGACAATTTGCCGCTGGCTGTCTGAGCCTCTTCGCCTTGCTGCTCCTTGCTGTTGCCGTTCGAGCGCAAGGTCCATCAAGTCTGCCGAAGCGCCGGCTGATCATGCAGAGTATTAACGAAAATAGCCGCGTCACGCTGCGAGGCAATACCCGCCGAGAAGCCAATGCTCTGAACGACCGCGGTGTGGTCGATGAAAATTTTGCGATGGAGCATATGATGCTCCAATTAAAGCGATCTCCCGAACAAGAAACCGCGTTACAGCAATTTATCACTTCGCTGCAGGATCCTAAGTCTCCTTCTTTTCACCAGTGGATCGGTGCCGATGAATTCGGCCAACGGTTCGGGCTCGCGCAAGAAGATCTCGATGCGATTACACGCTGGCTGCAATCTTACGGTTTCCGCGTCAACATCGTGTACTCAAACGGCCTGGTGATCGATTTTTCGGGCAGCGCCGGCCAAGTACGCCAAGCTTTTCACACGGAAATTCACAATTTGGAAGTGCAGGGCGTCAAGCATGTCGCTAATATGAGCGACCCGCAAATTCCGGCAGCTTTGGCCCTCGCCGTAACGGGCATTGTCTCGCTCCATGACTTTGCGCCCCATGCTCTGCACGTGATGCATTCCAACTATACGTTCAGCAACGGCAGTTCGACGCAGGAAGCGGTCACGCCCACGGATCTGGCGACCATCTATAACCTGAACCCGCTCTTTAACGCCGGCATTTCGGGGCAGGGACAGACGATCGCAGTGGTCGAAGACACGAACGTCTACAGCACTGCGGACTGGGCGACATTCCGTTCCGCGTTTGGTTTGTCGGGATATACGTCGGCAACGTTTACTCAGGTGCAGCCCGCACCCGCCACCGGCTCGAACAATTGCACAAAACCCACACTGAATGGAGATGACGGCGAGGCGATTCTGGACGCCGAGTATGCGAGCGCCGCGGCCCCGAGCGCAACAATTGAACTGATCTCTTGCGCCGGCTCCGCCAGCACCTTCGGCGGTCTGATCGCCATGCAGAACCTGATAAACGGAAAGACGGCGCCGCCGGCCATTATGAGCATCAGCTATGGCGAATGCGAAGCAGCTCTTGGCGCGGCAAGCAACGCTGCTTACAGCTCTCTCTTCGCCCAGGCGGTTACGGAAGGTGTTTCTGTGTTCTCCGCGGCGGGGGATGCGGGTGCGGCGGGTTGTGATGAGGATGGACTCTACGCAAGTCACGGCATCGGTGTGAGTGGATTTGCGTCCACACCCTATAACGTAGCTGTCGGTGGCACGGATTTTGGCGACACCTATGCCGGCACAAATGCCAATTATTGGAGTTCGGCCAACTCCAGCACGTACGGCTCCGCTCTATCCTACATTCCGGAGATCCCCTGGGACGATTCCTGCGCGAGCCCTCTCGTAGCCGCCCTCAACGGCTACAGCGTCAGTTACGGCTTCTACGGCTTTTGTAACACCTATGAGGATACGACCACTTTCGCGGGAAGCGGCGGGCCCAGCGCTTGCGCCACCGGGGTTCCCGACACGAACGGCGTCATTGGTGGCACATGCGCAGGATATGCCAAACCTTCCTGGCAGACCGTTCTTGGCAATCCGAACGACGGCGTGCGCGATATGCCTGACGTGTCGCTCTTCGCCGCTACGGGAACGTGGGGCCACTACTACATTTTCTGCGATTCTGACGTCGAACATTCTGGATCGCGCTGCATCGGAACCCCGGGCGGATGGTCCGGCGCGGGCGGCACTTCTTTTGCCTCGCCGATCATGGCTGGCATTCAATCACTGGTGAATCAGAGCACCGCTTCGCGCCAAGGGAATCCCGCACCCACTTATTACGCCTTGGCAGCAAATGAGTATGGATCTGCCGGCAATAGCGCTTGTAATTCCACTTTGGGCAACGGCACGGCCAGCAACTGCATTTTCTACGACGTGACGTTGGGCAGCAATATCGTCAACTGCTCGGAAGACACGGATTGTTACGATCCCGGCGGATTTTACGGTGTTCTTTCAATCTCGAGTGATTCCTACTTGCCGGCCTTCAATGCCACCACGGGTTGGGACTTCGCCACCGGGATTGGCAGCGTCAACGCTGCGAACCTCGTCAACAACTGGCCGAATCCAAATGCGCCTCCTCCGCCAAATTTCACACTGTCGGCGGCGCCCAATAGCCTGACGATTACACAGGGCGCCAGCGGTATCACCACCATCGCGGTCACTCCTCAAAATGGATTCAGCGCCGCCGTGACCTTCTCCGCTTCCGGTTTGCCGGCAGGCGTCACTGCGAGCTTTGCGCCGGCGAGCTCGCCCAGCTCGAGCGTCTTGACGCTGACGGCGAGCGCTTCGGCAGCCACCGGGACTTCGACGGTGACGGTTACTGGCACTTCCGCGAGTTTGACGAACACCACGACCCTGAGCTTGACCGTGAACGCGGCCCCCGCGCCAACCTTCACGCTATCTGCTGCGCCCGCGGGCGTTTCTATCACGCAAGGCGCAGCCAGTGGCACCAGCACGATTACGATCACTCCTCAAAACGGATTCACCGGTAACGTGGCTCTATCGGCATCGGGCTTGCCGAACGGGGTCACCGCATCCTTCAATCCGGCCAACGCAACCACCACGAGCACCCTTACGCTTACCGCTAGCGCCACGGCCGCCACCGGGACCTCGACCGCCACGGTCACCGGCATCTCAGGCGCGCTTACCCAGACCACCACGATTTCGCTCACCGTCAGCGCCGCCGCCTCGCCGAATTTTACGCTTGGTGCGTCGCCCGCAAGCGTCACGCTCACACAGGGAGCCGCGGGAGGCCCCAGCACCGTCACGATAACGCCGCAGAACGGATTCACCGGTAATGTCAGCCTGTCGGCTTCGGGTCTGCCCTCCGGCGTGACCGCGACTTTCAATCCCGCAATCACAACTACCACGAGTTCGCTGACGCTTACCGCGAGCGCCACCGCGGCCACCGGAACGGCCACCGTAACCATTACCGGCATCTCTGGCACGCTGACGAAGACAACGACTCTAAGCTTGACCGTCAATCCGGCGCCGAGCTTCAGCTTATCCGCGTCGCCTTCGAGCGTCACCGTTACGCAGGGCGGTTCGGGCGGAGGCACCATCAGCGTCACGCCTCAAAATGGATTCACAGGCTCAGTATCGCTATCTGCTTCCGGATTACCGAGCGGAGTTACAGCATCGTTCAGCCCCGCTTCCACAACGAGCAGCAGCGCGCTGACGCTTACGGCGAGCAGTACCGCCGCTACGGGAACCGGCACCATCACAATCACTGGCACGTCCGGCGCGCTGGTCCAAACGGCCACTATCAGCCTGACGGTAAACGCTTCCTCGTCATCGCCAAATTTCTCACTGACGGCGACTCCCAACAGTCTTGCAATTAGCGCTGGAGGATCGGGCGCGACCACCACGATCGCGCTGATCCCAGCGAACGGCTTCGCGGGCAATGTCTCACTAGCGCTTTCCAGCCTTCCCACCGGCGTTATGGCCTCCTGGAGCGCGGGCGGAGGCTCGACAATCAACTTGACGCTGACTGCAACCACGGCGCCGGCCGGGACCTCGACCGTAACGGTCACGGGTACATCTGGCAGCCTCGTTAATTCCGTGTCCATCGCTCTGACGGTGAACTCCTCGTCGAATGGCGGCGATTACACGCTTTCCGCTTCGCCCAGTAGCATCAGCGTCACGCGAGGGTCGAATGCTTCGACGACTATCTCCGTGAATCCGCTGAGCGGCTTTTCAGGAAACGTAAGCCTATCGGCGTCCGGACTTCCTAGCGGGGTAACCGCATCTTTCAGTCCGACCAGTACAAGTAGCACGAGCACTCTGAGAATTTCGGCCAGCAGTTCGGCGGGCAACCGCACCTTTAACGTTACGATCACCGGCACGTCCGGCAGCTTAGTTCACACCACCACGCTGAGCGTCACCGTACACCGGTAAGCAACTTGCCGAAGGATGAACTGAAGCCCGAAGGTTAGGGCCTGTTGAGGATTTAGAACTTCATCGTGGCGTCCGCAACGTTTGTCACGTAACCGCCCACTTCAATTCCCTCTGCTCCATTTGCACCTAACACGTAAACGTGCAGCATACTGCGGCGCCCCATCTTGGTTCCCTGTTCGCTTACAAATCGTTTGCCGGCTGATCCGGAGATCAGTCCATGCTGGATCATGAAGAGCGCGAGTGGTCCCGTGGAACTTCCCGTCGCAGGATCCTCCGCGATTCCATACTCCGGCGCAAACATTCTTGTGTATGCCCCGTCCGGCGTCGGAGTGAAAACGACCACGCACAATTCCTCTGCGCCCGGACCCTTGAGGGTTCTTACGCCCTCCAAATCTAGGCGAGCCCGATCGACAGCGTCCTTATCTTTCAGCGCCACGAAAATCGTTGGGTTACCAGCGCTCAGAAATTGTGGCGGCACATCAAGCAGATCATTCGCATCTAGACCCAGAACCTTGGCGCTCAGCGGCCGGTCGTAGCGTTTTCCATATTGAACGGGCGGGGTACTCAACCAAATCAACGGTCGCGCTCCGGATTCTACCCGCACCGTTACAGGTCCGACTTTTTCCTCCAGAGCAAAGCGTTCCGCATTCTTAGCAACAATGCCCTCCTCCAGCAGCACGAATGCGGTTCCAATCGTCGGATGCCCCGCGAAGATCATCTCTTTCGCCGGAGTGAAGATTCGTACCCGCGCGGCACAATCAGGACGCGTCGCCGGAAACACGAAGACCGTCTCCGACAAATTCAATTCTCTGGCGATTCTCTGCATCCATACCTCTTCGACGTGCGACGCATCGGGAAACACCGCGAGCGAGTTCCCTTCCAATGGTTTCTCGGTAAAAACGTCTACCACGCGGTAGCGATAGGAACGGATCGAGTCCAAGGGTCACTTCCCACAAGGCGAATCGCCCGGCAAGTTCGCGGCGACGGGCAAGGGCGCCAGATGATGTGCCGCGAGCACGGTGTTCACTTGCGGCAATGTTTGTGCATTCAACTCGCGCCAGGCGGCCACGCTCTTCTCCACTTGGCCGCAAATTTGTTGCGCGGCTTCTTTTGCGGTATCCGAAGGCCGCATGTCCCCGCTTTCAATCATCGTGAAGGTGCGTGCCAAGTCCCGATTCTCCGTACCAAATCCCGGTTCGGAGCGCGTACCTTGCGCCACGCCCGCCGCCCGGTCTGCGAGTGACTTCAACACGCCGGTAATTTCCTCATTTGACTGGCTGCCCGAAGCTGAACCTTGCTCGGCAGCGATCGCTTCTTGCAAAGCATGTGCTTGAAAGAAGCCATCGTGCGTTGCCGAAAGTGCCTGGGTCATGCGCAGGGACCAGTCCAGTTGTTGTTCGAGGTCGCTTTGGGATGTGTGCACGCGGGGGTCAATTTTAACGGTCACTTGCTGTTTATAAGCCTGGCCGCTAACCGTTAATGTGATCGTGTAAGTTCCCGGGACGACGAGCGGGCCCTGCGGCTGAACACGCGGCGTTTCTTCGGGAATGGCGTGGTCGGCGAGCGTGTATTCGGTGTAATCGATCAGAGCGCCGTAGTAGTTGTAAGGCAAGACCCGCGGATCGGCGTAACGCAGGTCCCACACGAAGCGATGCGCTCCCGCTTCTTTGGATACGACTGCGGGCGGCGCAAACCAATACTCCGGCACATTCGGAAAGGAGTTCGCGGGCGCGGCTGTGGCACTCGTGAAATGCCGAATCAGATTGCCTCGCGCATCCGTGATGTCAATGGAAGCATCGCCGGTTGCCGCCGACGGCAAAAAGTAATCGAAAATCGCGCCATCCGGCGGATTCTTTCCTGCCGGAACCTCGCGCGGCAGCGGCGTATCCTGATTGTTGTCCCAACGAATGCGTATGGCTTCGGCCGGCCTAAAAAGCAGAGCGGCTGTCGGAATGTTATGACTTGCCTGCCGCAGCGGCGTAACGTCGTCCAGAATATAAATCGAGCGCCCGTAGGTGGCGAGCACCAGATCGTCGCCGTGCACGGTAAGATCGCGCATCGAAGTTGGTGGCAAATTCAGTTGTAGCGGCTGCCAGTGGTCTCCGTCATCAAACGAAACCCACACGCTCGTTTCCGTCCCGGCATGGAGCAAGCCCCTGCGCACTGGATCCTCGCGCACGAATCGCGCCATACCTGCTAGCGTGCCGGATGTGGGCAGCCCTGTAACGATCTTCTGCCAGGTTTTTCCGCCATCGCGCGTGCGATAGAGCAAAGGTTCTGAATTCTGGAACGCCGTGAGCGATGCGTACGCCGTGTTGGCATCAAAGTGGGACGTCTCCATCGTTCCCACGGAAGCTCCGCCAGGAAGATTATTCGGCGTCACGTCGTGCCAGCCTTTTCCCAAATCGCGGCTCATCTGGATGCGTCCATTCGTCGTTCCCGCCCAGATGAGCCCTGGATTTACGGCTGAAAAGGAAATCGTATCAATCGCCGCGGCCCTTGCACGAAGTTGCGCTCCGGTGGTTACGGCAGACTGGCTCGCGTCAGACGGACCCGGAACGGCCGTCAGGTCCGGACTGCTCTGCTGCCAACTCAGTCCACCATCCGTCGATTTGAGCAGAAACTGCGTGCCGAGATAGAGGGTTCGCGGATCTTTCGGTGTGAAAAGTAGTGGTGCCATGCTCGCCGTGCGGTATTTATCGCCGCGTACGAATACCGTTACAAACTGACCTGTAGTGCGATCGAATCGAACCACGCTTCCGTACCATCCACCCGAATAGACGATTTTCGGATTGGACGGATCGGGCGCGATAAACGCCGCCTCGAATCCATCTACCGAGAACCGCTCATTGTCGGTGATTTCGCCGAAATCGCTGCGGCTGGGGAGTCCGACGGTGCCGCTATCTTGCTGCGCGGCGTAAACCATGTAAGGAAACTGGTTATCCGTCGAGACGTGGTAAAGCTGCCCGGTCGGCTGGTTGTACCAGGAACTCCAGCTATTGCCGCCGTCTTCGCTGACGATCGCTCCCTGGTCCACGCCTTGAATCATGAATTTCGGATCATCCGGGCTGATCCAGATCACGTGAAAATCGTCACCGCTCGGTGCGCCATTAAACGCATGCCACGTGTGCCCGCCATCCGTCGAGCGATACATTGAAGTCTGCCCGATGAAAACATCGTCGGCATTCCGCGGATTCACAAAGACCTTGCCAAAATAATTGGTGCTGACGATACGCGGATCCGAAGTCGTCCGTTGCCATGTTTGCCCGCTGTCGTCGGACCGGAAGAAGCCTTGATTCGCGATCGCGTAGACGCGGCGGCCGCCACTGCCCGGCGCGGCGACAATACCGATGCGTCCCAAGTTTGAAGGAGGCAAGCCTTGCCCGCCGAGGCGATCCCAGGTGTCGCCGCCGTCAATGGATTTATAAATCCCGTATTCGTTCGCCGTTTGCAACCGGCCAAAAACCGCCGATTCGAACGCAGCAAACACAATATTCGGTGCGACGGGGTCGAAGCTCATATCGACAACGCCACTTTGGTCGTCTTTGTACAGAACCTTCTTCCAGAGCCTTCCCCCATCCGTTGTCTTGAACACTCCGCGATTTTCGCCGGAAGCGCGATCGCCAAGCGCGGCTACTAACAGGGTGTCAGGATTGGTTGGGTTTACCAGGATCGTCGAGATGAAATGCGTATCGCGCAGGCCGATGTTGGTCCAGGTTGCGCCCGCGTCCGCAGACTCCCACATTCCATCTCCTGGTGTTTGCTCGCCGGTGCCCACATAAATCCGGTTCGCATCGCTAGGAGCCACCACGACCGCCCCCACCGAAGCCACGTCCACATTGTCAAAAATTGGCTTCCAAACCTGTCCAGCGTCCGTCGTCTTCCAGGCGCCTCCCCCGGGCGTGCCAGCGTAATAGGTCGAGTGATCGCCGGGAACTCCGCAAACCGAAGTGACCCGCCCGCCGCGAAATGGGCCGATCAGCCGCCATCGCAAGCTCGAATATAGTGCAGGGGGTACCTGGTCGTTTTGCGCCGTTAGAACGATTGGCGTGAACGCAAGAAGAGCTAAACTGCAAAGAAGTGCCGCCCGCCGCGGTCGTTCCATCACGAGCCTAACGCAGGCAAGCGCCGCCCCAAAGACATGCATCTTCAACACGCCGTATCCGCTCCGATTCATCCTCACCAAACCTCCGTAAGCTGCGGCAGTGTAGCATCGAGAGCTTCGCCCGGAATCCGCCATAATGGCCTATCCGATGCGGCATAGTAGACAGCGCGCGCATTGGGCTTGCGCGCCATGCGACAATAGAAACCGGCCGCGTGGGACGTACGTCTATGATTCTGTATAGTTTGTCGCGCGTGACTGAAATTACTTCGAGGCATCAAACCTAGGGTACGGTTCAGCTAAAAGTGTGACTCGCCGCTGCCGGATGGCCTGCGGCGCGCTACCGTTAACGCTTCTTCCATGTGGATAGTCAAACTTGCGCTTCGGCGCCCGTACACCTTCATCGTTTTCGCGCTCGTCATTTTGCTGTTAAGTCCGCTAGTCATCACGCGAACGCCTACAGATATCTTTCCCGAAATCAATATCCCGGTCATCAGCATTATCTGGAACTATTCCGGCTTGCCTGCGATCGAGATGGAGCACCGGATCGTATCGAGCTTCGAGCGCTCGCTGACCACCACCGTGGACAACATCGAACACATCGAATCGCAAACGGTGAATGGCCGGTCCATCATCAAGGTTTTTTTTCAGCCGAAGGCGAGCGTCAATCTGGCGATTTCGCAGGTCACGGCGATCTCGCAGACTGCCCTTCGTGGAATGCCCCCAGGCACCAATCCTCCGCTGATTATTACGTATTCTGCTTCCACGGTGCCGATCCTGCAGTTAGGTCTCAACGGGCCTGGCCTTTCGGAACAGGAACTGAACGACATCGGCGTAAACTTCATTCGTAATCGTCTCGCGACCATCCCTGGCTCGGCCACGCCTTACCCCTATGGCGGTAAGCAGCGCGAGGTGGCTGTCAATCTGGATGTTCCCGCTCTTCAGTCGAAGGGTCTGTCGCCCGTCGATGTGATCAAAGCCGTGAGTCTGCAAAACCTCGTTCTGCCTTCCGGCGACGCCAAGCTGGGAACCATTGACTACGAAGTCGATATGAACGGGTCGCCTCTGAAGATCGCCGAATTGAACGATCTGCCGATCAAGACCGTGAATGGTCAGACCACGTATCTGCGCGACGTTGCCACGGTAAGCGATGGTTTCTCGCCGCAAACCAATATTGTAAAAATGAACGGCAGCCGCGGCGTCCTGATGAGCATTTACAAGACCGGCGGCTCCTCGACGCTTGAGATCGTTGACCGGCTGTACGCTTTGCTTCCCAAAATCGCGGCGACACTCCCCTCGAATCTCGTGATCACTCCGATGTTCGACCAATCGATTTTCGTCCGCGCTGCCGTCCAGGGAGTCGTTCGGGAAGCGCTGATCGCCGCATGTTTGACGGCCTTGATGATTCTGTTGTTCCTTGGCAACTGGCGCAGCACGTTGATTATCGCTATCTCCATTCCACTCTCGATCCTCGTTTCGGTCTGCGTGCTAAGCGCGCTGGGCGAAACGATCAACATCATGACCCTCGGCGGACTCGCGTTGGCGGTCGGCATCCTCGTGGACGATGCCACCGTCGAAATCGAAAATATCAACCGCAACCTCGCCCAAGGCAAGGAAACGGTGCGTGCCATTCTCGATGGCGCGCAGCAGATCGCCATACCCGCGTTCGTTTCCACGATTTGCATCTGCATCGTGTTCGTGCCGATGTTTTTTCTTACGGGCGTCGCCAAGTATCTCTTTATTCCGCTTGCGGAAGCCGTCGTTTTCGCGATGCTTGCTTCCTACCTGCTCTCCCGCACGCTCGTGCCGACGATGGCCATGTATCTGCTTCGCGGGCATGGCGGCGAGGAAGAAGCCAAGGGCAACAACATCTTTGCGCGCACGCAACGCGGGTTCGTGCATGGCTTCGAGCGCTCGCGGCAGCGATATCGCCGCGCGCTCCATTACTGCCTCGAGCACGCGTGGACCTTCGTGATTTTTTTCCTGGTGTTTTGCGTGGGATCGGGCCCGATTGTTTTGATTTTGGGCCGCGATTTCTTTCCTAGCGTTGATGCTGGCCTGATTCGCCTGCACGTCCGGGCCCGGGTTGGCCTGCGCGTCGAGGAAACAGCCCGCGAGTGCGATCAAATCGATCAGCTCATTCGGCAGGTGATTCCTCCGGCTGAGCTGGCCAACGTGCTTGACAATATTGGGCTGTCCTACAGCAGCTTGAACATGTCTTATAGCAACAACGGCACAATCGGCACATCCGATGCAGAAATTCTGATTGGGCTAAAGCCCGACCACAAAACGCCAACCGCAACTTACATCGCTAACCTTCGGCAAAAATTGGCATCACAATTTCCTGGTACGCAATTCTTCTTCCAGCCCGCCGACATTGTCAGCCAGATCTTAAACTTCGGTGTTCCTGCCCCGATTGACGTGGAACTGATTGGTCGCGATATCGACGTGGACTACAAACTTGCTCAGCAGATGGCCAACCAAATCAGTCTCTTGCCAGGCGCTGCGGATGTCCACGTCCAGCAAATGTATTCGACGCCGGCCCTTTTCCTGAACGTGGACCGTACGCGCGCCCAATCGGTCGGTCTCAGTCAAAATGACGTCGCGCAGAGCGTCCTGCTTACTCTGAGCTCGAGCTTTCAGACCGCGCCCTCCTTCTGGGTCGATCCGAAAAGCGGTGTCGAATACAACGTTGCCGTGCAAGTGCCCCAATACAAATTCGATACCATGCAGTCGCTGCAGAATATTCCCGTCGCCTCGGATTCCTCCAAGAGTCTCGAATTGTTGGGCAACCTCGCTCAGTTCAATTTGACCTCAAGCCCTGCGGAAATGAGCGACTACGACGCACAGCCGATGATCAACGTCTATGCCTCTGTACAGGGCCGTGACCTTGGCGGCTTGCAGACTGACGTGAACAGAGTTGTGGACCAGTTCCGCGCGAAGCTTCCTCGGGGCACCGACATCGAAATTCGCGGTCAAGCGCAAACCATGAATTCATCGTTCATCGGCCTGATAGGCGGCTTGCTCGTGGCCATTTTGCTTATTTATCTATTGATTGTGGTCAACTTCCAGTCGTGGCTCGATCCTTTCATCATCATCACGGCCTTGCCTGCCGCGCTGGCCGGAATTATTTGGATGTTGCTGATCACGCGAACCACTTTAAGCGTTCCCTCGTTGACCGGCACCATCATGGCCATGGGCGTCGCCACTTCCAACAGTATTTTGATGGTCTCATTTGCGCGCGAGCAATTGCATGAGGGGAAAAACTCTCTCGAAGCAGCCGTGCAGGCAGGCTATATTCGAATCCGGCCCGTGGTGATGACGGCTGCGGCGATGATTATCGGCATGGTGCCCATGGCGCTCAGCCTCGGCGAGGGGGGCGAGCAAAACGCACCCCTTGGCCGCGCTGTAATTGGCGGCTTGTTGTTCGCCACGTTCGCCACATTGTTCTTTGTGCCTTGCGTCTTCATGATCGTGCATCGGAATTATAAGGCAGGCGCCGAACCGGGCGAGGCCGCCCTGCTCGCCGAGCATAAGTTTGAAATCGAGCATCGGCGCCAAGTAGACGCTGAATTCGAGGAGAAGGAAAAGCATGACGGAAACCCTGAACCACCACCCGGAAGATAGCCCGGGGCAGACGAACGATCAGACTTCGCGCAGCGGCTCCGGCCGACTCGTGCTCTTCTGGATCGTCGCCTTCGTTCTATTCGCCGCGCTCGGCATCTATGGTTGGCTGCACCGGCGGCACGTGGACCAGGTGCTGGCCGATCAAACGATGAAGTCTGCCGTGCCTTACCTCGCCGTGATTCACGCCGAGCCGATGAACAGCCAGTCCGATTTGATTCTGCCCGGCACCCTCGAGGCCTACGTCGAATCGCCGATCTACGCGCGGACGAACGGATATTTGAGCAAGTGGTACAAAGATATTGGAAGTAAGGTGACCAAGGGTGATTTGCTCGCCGAAATCGAGACGCCCGAAATCGATCAACAACTCGCGCAGGCGCGCGCCGACCTGGTTACCGCGCAGGCCAATCTCGGCTTGTCGAGCACGACGGCAACGCGTTATCAGGATTTGATCAAGACGGACTCCGTCTCGAAACAGGAAGTGGACAATGCGGTTGGCGATCTCGAGGCCAAAAAAAGCACGGTTACTTCCGCCGAGGCAAACGTCCGCCGCCTCCAGGACCTCGAATCTTTTAAGCGCGTCTACGCACCCTTTACGGGCGTCATCACGCAACGCAATACCGATATCGGGATGCTGATCAATGCGGGCAATGGCGGCGGCAACACTTCCCTGTTCACGCTTGCACAAATTGACCCTCTACGCGTTTTCGTAGCCGTGCCACAGACCTATGCTCCTTCCATTCACGTGGGGATGAAAGCGTGTCTCGAGCTTCAGGAATTTCCTGGCCGGACGTTCTGCGGCCAAGTTACGCGTACCGCCGATGCGATCGATGTCTCGACGCGCACCCTAAATACCGAAGTGGATGTGCCGAATCACTCCAGCACTCTGCTACCTGGCGCTTATGCGCAAGTCCATTTCGATATAAAGGCCAACGTTACACGCCTGGCTTTGCCGATCAATGCCTTGCTGTTCCGTCCGGAAGGCAACATGGTCGCCGTCGTTGATGCTGATAATCGTATTCAATTGAAGCCTGTAGCGATTGGACGTGACATGGGATCGTCCGTCGAAGTCGTCAGTGGGATTGACACGAATGATGCCATTGTCGTGAACCCGCCCGATGCGCTCGAACAGGGCGAAAAAGTTCACGTCGAGCAACATTCCAGCGGCGATTCCGAGGCCGCGCCTCCGGCTGCGGGCGAAAGTCCGGCGCAGTCGCACGGCAAAGAGACTCCTCCGCGCGGCACTCCCAAGAATCGCCCATGAATCTTCGCCCACTCTTCCCGGCTCTCTGCGGCATATCGGCAATTTGCCTCGCCGGATGCATGGTCGGCCCGAACTATCACCGTCCGGATGCGCCCACTGCGGCCACTTGGAAGACGGAAGGCCCGTGGCGCCAGGGCGAGCCTAGCGATCAGATCAATAAAGGAGATTGGTGGGCGGCCTTTAACGATCCGCAACTCAACGCGCTTGAAACTCAGGCAGCAGCTTCCAACCAGGACATCCGCGTCGCCATAGCTCACCTCGAGCAGGCACGTGCACAAGCGCGCATCGCCGTCGCGGCGCTTTACCCCCAGGCGGGTGGGGGTCCAACCGTTGGCCGCGGCACGGAGTCGGCCGATCGCCCTTTCAATCCGCCCTCGTCTCCCGCGATGGCGGTTACGAGCAACACTTTCGAAATTCCGTTCACAGTAAATTGGGAACCTGATTTTTTTGGGCGTATTCGCCGCAACATCGAATCCCTGCAGGCTTCTTACCAGGCCTCCGGCGCCGATCTCGCCAATACGCAGTTGACGATCGCGGCAGAAGTCGGCGCCGATTATTTCTCGTTGCGCCAGCTCGACACACAAATCGCTGTGCTCGACCGCACGGTCGCCTCTTTCGAAAAAGGCCTACAGCTTGTGGAAAGCCGGCAACAGGGTGGCGTGGCCTCGGGTCTCGATGTCGCCCAGGAACAAGCGCTGCTGGACGGCACGCGCACGCAGGCCATTTTGCTGCGCCAGCAACGCGCTCAGTATGAGGACGCAATTGCCGTTCTGATCGGTCAGCCGGCTCCGACTTTCCGCCTGGCATTCGGTGAAATCTCCGCTCGGCTGCCGGTCATTCCAGACGGCGTACCCTCTGACTTACTGGAACGCCGGCCGGACATCGCGTCCGCCGAGCGCCAAATGGCCGCGGCCAACGCGCAGATCGGTGTCGCGATGGCTGCCTACTATCCATCTTTCCCGATTTCGCTTACCGGTGGCCTTGAAAGTTCCAGTCTCACTACCTTGGCCAACGCGAACAACGCGTTTTGGGCTGTGGGCATCTCGGCTTTTGAAAATATTCTCACCGGTGGTGCGCGCCGGGCACAGGTGCAATATCAGCAGGCTGGCTATCAGGCTGCGATCGCCACCTATCGCGGCACGGTACTCAACGGATTTCGTGAAGTGGAAGACAGCCTCGCGGGGCTGGCCGTGCTCGATCAGGCCGAGAAAACCCAGGCTGCCGCCGTGGCGGATGCCAGGAAAGCCCTCGATATTGCCACGAATCGCTATACGGGCGGCCTTGTAAGCTATCTCGACGTGATCACTGCCCAGCAGACCCTGCTTTCGAATGAGAGCCTCGCGGCGCAGCTCGATGGCGAGCGCCTCGTCACCAGCGTGCAATTGATCAAGGCCCTAGGTGGCGGTTGGGACGCTTCGAGCCTGGCCGCGCTCAAAGTGAAGCCTAGCATCAAGCAAGCCGTCGAGCCCTAAATCGAACGGCCACGGAGAGAGTTGAACATCTAAAACGCCTTCCGCAGACTCGCTGAGCATCTGGTGCCCAGAAAAATCTCCGCATTGAACGCATCACATGTCACGGAATGCCCTTGAGTTGGGCATCTGTGAATTCACATAGCGGGTGTCGAAACCATAAAGTGGGTTAGCTTCAACTTCTAGTTGACCGTAAGTGTGAGCTGTATGGAGTGTTGTAGCATACCCGACTCTGTGCCCGTCACTGTAATCGTGTAGGTTCCCTGCGGCGTTGTGAATCCTCCTCCGCTTCCGCCGTTTCCGCCGCTTCCCGAATTTGAAGTACCCCCACCGCCTCCGCCGCAAGACACACTGATAAACAACAGAAAAATGGCAAGCGCAAGCAGGGAGCGCCCGACGCGGAGGGCTGGTCTTCGAGTGATCCAAAAGAACATGGTGATAAAGAACGCGATTGACAGCAACCAGGTAGCCGCGTGCACCGTATGCGAGCGAGGCGTTGGATTCCAATGCACGATCTGCCCCTGCGACCCCGTGGTGATCGTCAGCGTGGAAGCCACAGGCGTCGCTCCGTTCGTCGTGACCACTGTGGGTGAGAATGAGCACCCTGCTCCGGATGGCAAATTCGAACAAGCCAGGACAACAGAACTGGTCAACGTATTTATACCCGCCACCGATAGGTTGTATGTGGCCGATTGGCCAGGCGCGACGGTCGCGGAATTCGGTGCGGCGGCGAGCGTGAAATCGGCCAGTTGCAATTGAATAGGAAGCGTTGCGGTTTGCGTCCCAATGGTGCCCGCGACGGAGAACGAGACGGTATCACCGCTCACGCCGGCAAGATTCCCCAACGTTAGAAGCGCAGTGCTTCCCACAGATATGCTTGCGGGATTAAACATGCATGTGACAGTCGAATTCGCGGTGCAACTCAGTTGCGCGCTTCCCGTTGGTGAATTGGCGCCCGATACTCCGCCGACGCTTACGAAATAATTGACGCTAGGGGCGCCCTTCAAGACCGTTACGTTTTGCTGAAGGTTGGCAGAGATCGTAAAATCTGCCTGCGCCACGCCGTCTAGCGGTATCACACGCGGGCTACCCGCGCCATCGTCGGTAATGGTGATAGCACCTGCGCCTTGGCCGAAGTCTGTCGGGAAGAACTGGACGTTGATCACGCAGCCGGATCCGGGAGCCAACGTCCCAGAGCACGGCTCAAAAGAAGGAAGCAGCACGTACCCGGAGCCGCTTAGGTTGACACTCTGGATTGTGAGACTACTAGCCTGATTGTTCATGAGCGAAACTGCTTCGGTGTTCGGCACCGCCGCAGTTGAGTCAATCAGCTCAGATCCAAATGTCAACGAGGGTCTTGTGAGGAACACACCCGACGGCTGGCCGACGTTGATTTTGGCGACGAAAGCCGTGCCGCCCAAACCGATCGTAGGTGGACAGGCCGGGCAAAGCGTCTGAAACGGCTTAACGAGCGGAAAATCACGGGAACCGGTAAAGCCCGTCAAATAAATATTGCCGCTGGAATCCAAGGCTATGCCATTGGCGGCGTTTGCCGACGGTCCCGATCCATCAAGTGGCGAAGAGAACAAGAGCTTTCCTCCCGTAGGATCCAATTCGCTGACAAAACTGAACTGCGGTCCAAACGGGAGCTGCAAAGGATTTGCCAATGGAAACTGGTTTGCTTGCGGCGCGTTCACCGTCTGCTGACTTACTGAACCGCCGATGTAGGCATCGCCTGCTGCGTCAACCGCGATGGCGTGGCCATCCGTAGTGGGGCCCTGTCGGGCGCTCAAGAACGTGCTGTAGATCAGAGCGCAACCATCTGGATGAATTTTCGAAACGAAAGCGCTGTTTTCAAATTGCTTAACGGTATTGAAAGCATTGTCGGTCGTAGGAAATCCGGCGCTAATCGATTGACCTGTCACATAGGCGGACCCGGTGGAATCTACCGCGATGGCTTCGATTTTATTGGTACTCAATCCTCCTCCGAGGAGAGTGGAGTAGAGATTGGGTCCAGAGGAGCTGAATTTCGCCACGAATACGTCTCCGCCGTAGCTACCCGTCTGAAACGCGCCCGCAGAAGTGGGGAAGTCCAGAGATTGCGCATCTCCGGCCACGGTAACATTGCCCGAGGAGTCGATAGCCAGAGCCGTAACGGCGTCGCTCTGGCTTCCACCTAGGAATGTGGAAAAGATCAAGCCGGAACCCGCGGAGTTGAGCTTGGTCAGAAAGCCGTGCGTTGAAGCCGGCGCAGGCGGATTGGTGTTGTAGGCGCCAGCCGTGACGGGGAAGTCGGTCGAGCCCGCCGAGCCGCCAATGTATGCGTCGCCTTGGGAATCGACTGCGAGGGCATATGCCAAGTCCGAAGGCGTGCTAGGATTACCGTTTGGTGGCGAAGTTCCTCCGAGGTATGTGGAGTAGACCAGGGACGATCCGGTCGGACTGAATTTTGTCACGAACGACGTGAAACATGCGTTTGGTCCCACTTTCGTTGAACAGTGCGGCTGAAAAGCTCCCGCCGTAGTTGGCAAGTCCGGCGCGTTCGTGGCTCCTGTTACATACACATTGCCAGTGCTATCAGTTGCGATCGCATTTATGTGCGTCGGGTTCGATGTGCCGCCGAAATACGTTGCGTAAAGCAGGGTCGAACCGTCCGCGCTGAATTTCGCGACAAAGCCGGATTCAAGCGCTTCCTCGGAATTACATGGAAATTGCGCAGTTCCACAACTTTTCACCACAGCATTCGGGGTGATCGGAAAATCCAGGGAATACGTGTCGCCGGCGATATTGATATTCCCGGCTGGATCAAGTGTGATCGCTTTTCCCGTGTCGCCGCCGGAGCCCCCCAGATAACTTGCAAAACTCAAAACCGGATCGATCACCAGCGTCTTGCGGTGGTCATATGGTCCGATTGTGAAAGCCGCGCTGGATTTTCCTTTTACAACCCATCCAGCGCTGCGGTATTCGCGGCTATCTCCTTGTGACTGCTCGTCGCTCGAAACTTGGTAAACCACTGGCCGATGGATTTGAAGAGCTCCTACCTCTGTGTCTACGACGAGGTCGCCGCTCGGCGAAATACGCAGGCTGGACGTGCCATCAAAATGCAGCCGCACCATATTGGGGTTCGCCTCGGGGGCCACCACGAAGTCATATTCGAGGCGTCCCTGATTGCCGTAATAGATCAAATCGATCCCCGGGTAAACGTCCTGAACTTGCACGCGCGCATAATTAGGGACATTCGTGTGCCATCGACCGGCGTCGCTTCCCAAGAAATAGTTAGTGTTGCCCGGTAGCCGTTCGACGCCGGAACTCTTGGCGTGCCGGTTGGCGCCCTCGAACCCGATGTTGACTGGACTGCCCCTCACCGGCGCAGGTATCCCCGCCTGTATTTCTTGCGCAAACCGGGTCATGCGTTGCAGGGATACTCCTCCCTGCTTGATCCCGACCTGAAAATCCGCGCTGTGAGCAATGTAAAGAACGGAGCGATCAAATTGTCCGGCATTTGTCTCGAAGCTCAGTGGACGTTGCGCGTTGACTATACGCTGGCGAAGGGCTGCATCTGATTGCTTCTGGTTTGCCTGAGTTTGCGTGAATGTTGCTCCCAAGTCTTGCTGAAGTGAGGTTGTCGTGGCGCCCGTGCCTGCAAGCGGTGCGCTCTGTGGGCTGCCTGTCGCATTATCGCTCACAACGAGCTCACCGCTGCGCGGTCCGTGCGCGGTCGGACTAAACGTGACGTTAATCGTGCAGCTTTCCCTCGGCCCAACGCCCCCGTGGCAATTATCCGTTTCGGTAAAGTCCCCGTTCGCGACGATTCCCGTAATTTCGGTCGCGGCGCTGCCAGTATTCGTCAGCACAATTGGTTGGCTTGCACTGGCCGTGCCCTGTTGCTGATTCCCAAAGACCAGGGACGCCGGACAGAGTACGATGGCCGGCGCCGTGATTCCCGTTCCCATCACGTGAATAAAATTGTCCGCGTTCAACGCATTGGTAAAGATGTCCATGAACACGTCGAAAGTCATGTTGGAGGTGGGGCGGAAGGTCACAAAGAACTGGCACGACGCGCCTGGCGCTATCGATGCCGGGCAGTTATTCGTTTCCGTAAATGGCCCTGGCAATGACAAGAATGTGATCATTCCCGCCGTGCTGCCGTTGTTGGTTAGAGTTAGCATGAGCGGGGCGCTGGCGGTTTGTTGCGGCGTTGCCGGAAAGGCCAACAAGTTGGGGGTGATGTCCAGGACGGCTATATTGACACCAACGCCGTCAAGTCCGACCACGGCCTCGCCCAAAGCATAGCCTAGAGATAAAATGGCCGTTTCACGGGCCTGCAGTGTGGGCCTGAAGGCCACCGAAACGATGCACGCCTGGCCCGGTGAGAGTGACGCGCCGGAGCATTGGTCTGCACTGATTGAAAAATCGTTGGCGTTTACTCCCGTTTTGGCCACGCCGCCCAACGTGATTGTGCTGCCTCCCGTATTTGTAAAGGTCGCCGATTGCGCCATCGCGATTGTGTTCAAAGCCGTCGAGCCGAAGCTTAGCTCCGTTGGGGAAGCCGAAAGCGAAGGTGGCGCCGTGATCTGCGTGATCGCCGTGGAAAAATTCGGGGGTTGGCCTGCGAGTTCCGCAATGGCCCACAAACTATTGCCATCGGGATTCAGCGAGATCCCGCTATAGTCGCCCCAGCGATCGTCGTCATAGGGACCTAGGCCAGGCTGATAGATAACATATCCCTCCATCGTCCCTGCCGTATCACTCAAGACGCGTGCCGTGAACGCCGCCGAGGCAGGAACCGTTGCACTCGAAGTTGTGAAGACCATGCCAACTAGCCCGTCGGCGCGCTGCGAAATCGCCGGGTAGTAAGCCGCCCCGCTTCCGCTCACATCACCGGTCTGTGCGAGAGCCGCGCCTGCCAAGCTAGAGAGTTGAATCTGGTACCACCGCGCTGCGGAATCCGAGAAGCCTGCGCCTGCCACGTTCTGGGTGCACCAGAGCGAGCCGTTGGACCAAACGGCGTTCAGCGTCCGAAAATCGTCG
The DNA here is from genome assembly GCA_963703805.1 of uncultured Acidobacteriota bacterium. Classification (GTDB taxonomy): domain Bacteria; phylum Acidobacteriota; class Terriglobia; order Acidiferrales; family UBA7541; genus DASTCZ01. Next base: position 994,609 of record CAVPFO010000005.1, read on the forward strand.
GTATTGATCAGGTTGTTTGTTCCACCCTGAACAGCGTCCGGAGGCAGAGAAAAAGGGGGAACGCTGAGGTCTTCCGTTTGGACTGTCGGTGCGCCCGAAAGATTGATGGAGAATAAATTTAGAACATTGCCGGGGTTCGCATCGAAACTTGCCGCCACCAGGAATTCCGCGCTCGGCGATCCGTAGGAAAGCGCAGGCTGAATGGAAAACGCGAGTTGGCTCGACTGGGTTCTTACATCGGTGAAGCTGGTGATATTCAGGTTCGGGTTTCCGGAAAGCAATTCAGGTAGGCCAATTACTTTGATCCATGCATCCGAGAAGGCACAGCCTTCATTGGGATCAGGACCAATGCACTGAGCGTTCAGAACAAATTGATTGGAGGTGATGTAAATGGCGGAGACGCTTAAACCGAGTCCCGGAAAATCAGGGAAGGTGTTTACTGTATTGGTCAAGTCTCTTCCCATGAAGTTGATCGCAAACTTGTACCAGGCACCTGTTGGGTCCGACGATTGTGAGACCGCCACCAGGACATGTCCGTTGGTAAAGCCTTGGAGATCAACCTCGGCCGCCGACAGGATGAACCGGTCATCCTGCTGATCGTACAGGACGCGCGAATCGTAGATTTGTCCGGTAAAACCCAACCCGCCAAAAAAGGTCTGCAAATCTTGAAAATTGCCTTGCTGCACTCCGGTTTTGTCGTAGATCGCCAGAAGCGAGTTAATAGCAATCAAGAGATTGTTCGGACCAGCTGCAATTTCAGAATCTGGGGGAATGAAAGAAGTGTCCGATCCACTCGGCCCCGAAAAGATCACCGCTGAATTGGGGAGTTGGGGTCCTAGCCTCGGCTTGGGCCATCGCGCTGCCGCTGATGTAGATCCACGAACACTCGCAGCCATTGCGTTGGCGCGTCGTTTGGCTGCCACAAAGCCCGGAAACTGGCCAATGAATCTCGAGGTTTGCTTCGCTGCGACAGCTCCCGTACTGGCTGTCGCCGACCATTGCTCAATGATCATGGGCACAGATGCCACACCGGCCGCTGTAGGGCGCCGTCCACGAGGCGGCTGCTGTGATTGGCTGTGGGCGGACCGTGCGGTTGCCACCAGCAAAAGAGTTGCTAGTAACCACTTAACATATATGAGTTTTCTGCTGACATGCCGCCGGAAACACACAGGGCCCTCCGGATTTGCGACACTCGCAGCCACGCAGTACAAACTTTGAGCCGCGGAATCGCCTGAAGATAAAATTAACTAGTAAGATTCGAACAAGTATCACATGGAATTAATTACGTCAACCAGCGGTGCGAATGTTCGGTGCCCTAAAATTGACCACGCAGAATGGCGTTCGACACCTGGGAGGGTGCCAACCCAGGAAGTACGAACCTACTCGCACTAATTCGAGCCAGGGATAACGGTTGAGTTCGAAACGAACGAAAGGGTATCGAAAGAAGTTATAGAAGACAAAACACAAATGAAGACGGTGCCCGCAGGGATTTTTCGAAATGCCGCAGGCCTAAAATGCCGGCCGGCCGCTTTCCATTGCGGAAAAGCGGCCGGCGGATGTGAAGACTGTGTGTATCGTAAGACGAACGAGCCCTCGTCGGCGGTTACACTAAGTTTCGAATTACGGCTGGATTGCCCCACCAAATCCATTGGACTTCAACACCTGATTGAATGCCGGCGTGTCGTTTTCGACGAACGTCTTTAACCGTTCGCGTGCCTCGGTGATTTTCCCCACAAGTTCTTTGTTTACGGCCACTTGCTGATCCGTCGGCGGCAGGTCGGCGCCGGCCCCCGCGAGACCGCTCTCGAGATTCGCCAGCTTGCCGTAGAGCATCATGGGATGGCGGAATGCGTCTTCGACATTTCCAGTCATGTGCACATCAACGAGCAATTCTTCCACGTCCACGGCCCTCGCTTCGAAGTCTTTGGCGGCCTTAAGCGTTGCAGCCTCCTTCGGATTCGTCGCTGGATCGCCACCGAAGATTCCGGGCAAGTCCTCCACTTGGTGGCGCGTACGCTCGAGGTGATTGATCATGTCCACCACTTCGCTCATTTCGTCACGCACCTGCAGTAGAAAACTGGTTTCCGCGCGAAGATCAGCTTCGCTTCCCAACGATCCAGGGTCGCGAAGAACCTCGATTGGCGCCGTGGAGGATTCCCCGCCGGTCGTCAACTTGATCGTGTAATGACCAGGCGCAACACGCGGACCGCTGGTTCCTCCCTGTTCGAAGTCGCCCCAGACCACCAAGGGACGCCATCCTTCCGGGCCATTTTTCAGCCACGTTGCGTCTGGTGGTGGCACCATCAAATGCGCTTTGTGTGCCCCGTCATAGCTCAGATCCCACCACACACGATTCAGGCCTGCGTGCGCTTTTCCCTTCATCGTGCGGATCAATTTATTCTGACCGTCGGAAATCTCGATCGTCCAATCTTTGCCCGCCGGGTCTTTCCCGGCGTCGCCGAGATAAAAATTGATGTCCGCACCATACGGCGGGTTTTCGCCGATCACGTGGACCGCTTCGCTCTGCCTCATCGATTGCACCGTGCGCAGGCGATACGTTTGCCTCGGAACAAAGAGATGCAACGCCGTGCCGCTAGCCTTCTCCCAGTCGCGCAAAGGCGTCACATCGTCCAGCACGTAGATGCCTCGTCCGTATGTGGCGACGACCAAATCGTGGAAGCGTGGCTCGATTTCGAGCCAATAAACCGGCGCGGGAGGCAGATTGCTGCGCAGACGGGTCCAGCTTCCGCCATCATCCCAACTGACATAAATTGCGTTGTTCGTGCCGAGATAGAGCATCCCTTTTCGAACAGGATCTTCCCGCACGCAGTCGGCGCTCGCGTTCATACCTTTCGGCACCGAACCACCGATCGATTTCCAAGTCGCGCCAAAATCGGATGTTTTATAAACATAGGAGCCAAAATCTCCGACCTGCTCGAGGCTCACGGCGATATATGCGGTGCCCGCGTCAAAAGGGGATGGCTCCACATTCATCACCGTGCCCCACGCCGGCAGCCCGGGAATATTTTTCGTCACGTTGGTCCACGTCTTGCCGCCATCCTTGCTTACGTTCACTTGACCATCATTGCTTCCGGTCCAGATCAGCCCCGCTTGCTTTGGCGACTCCGCAATCGCATAAAGCACCGCGCCATCAAAGGTCATCAGGTTATCGCGGCTGATGCCACCGGAATCCTGCTGATGGGACTTGTCGTTAGTGGTCAGATCCGGACTGATCACATTCCACGTTTGCCCGGCATTCGTCGTCACGTGCACGAACTGGCTGCCTACATAGACTTTGTTGTGATCGAAGGGCGAAATTGCGATTGGGAAGGTCCAGTGCCAACGGTACTTCACATCCTTGGGCGCCCACCCATAGGTCGCGTCGGGCCAGATATTCATCGTGCGCGCCTGCCCGGTGCGCAAGTCCATGCGATTCAAGCCGCCGTCGTAGCAGCCTGACCACACGATGTCCGGGTCCTGCGGATCGGGCACGCCAAATCCGCTCTCGCATCCCCCATAGCTGCGCCAGTCGCCCGCCAGGATCGGGGCAAATGTGAGGTTGTTGCTCGGACCCATGTACGCGTCGCCGTCCTGCCGGTTGCCGAACACGTTATACGGAATGTGCGAGTCCGTATAAACGTGGTAGACCTGTGCGATCGGCAAAATGTATTGCTCGTAGGATTGCGCGCGGTTCAGACTCACGCTCGGCCCGCCGTCGTTCGCGTCGAGAATCCGGTTCGGATTCGTGGGATCGATCCAAATATCGTGGTTGTCGCCGCCGCCGGGCACTATGTCGTGAGCCAGCGTTTCTCCACCGTCGCGCGAGACGCTCCACGAAACGGAGGGAAAATAGAGTAGGTTCGGATCGTCGGGCGAAACGGCCATTCGCGTGTAATACGCCGACCGCTCAGAGGGCAAGTGCGATTGGTTCACAAGCCTCCAAATCACGCCCGCATCGTCCGAACGGTAGAGGCTCGGCGTCGTATCCTGAATCAACGCATACACGCGATTCGGATCGGAAGGCGCAACGGCCACAGCGACTTTGCCCATCGGGTGGTCCGCTTCCGGCAAGCCATGGCCGGTCAATTTCTTCCAAGTGGTACCGCCGTCGTGCGAAACATAAACGCCGCTGCCGGTACCCCCGCTATTCAAGTTCCAAGTCTTGATGTCTACTTGCCACATTCCGGAGTAGAGCGTTTGCGAATCATGAGCGTCCATCGCAAGGTCCGAACAGCCCGTGTTCTCGTTCACAAACAACACCTGTTGCCAATTTTTCCCGCCGTCGTTCGTTCGGAAGACTCCACGTTCGTGTTGCGAACGGTAGGCTTGGCCCACCGCGCACACAAACGCAATATCCGGATTCGCCGGATCAACCACGATGCGTGCAATATGTCCTGTCTGTTCGAGGCCCATGTGATGCCAAGTGCGGCCCGCATCGGTGGACTTATAAACGCCATCGCCCATCGGATAATCCGGCCGAATTAACCACGGCTCGCCCGTTCCAGCCCAGACCGTCGCGTGTTGCGAGGGTGCAATGGCGAGCGCGCCGACGGCCGCTACATCCTGCTCGTCGAAAATCGGGCGCCAATTATTTCCGCCATCGTCCGTCTTGAAAATTCCGCCCGAGGCTGCGCCTACATACATCACCAACGGGTTCCCGGGCTCGCCCACAATTGACGCGGCCCGGTTTCCAACCGGCCCCAGCGCGCGAAAATGCAGCGCGTGAAACGGATCTTTCTCAGCGTTATAGGTAGCGCTTTGCAAGTCTTGCGAAGCCGCGGGGAAACACAACAGCAACGCGGAGAAAATCGGCACGATCCAATGCAGATGTTTCAGATTCATAGCGAACTGGCTCCTTCGTCTTCCTGACAAGGCTGTGCGGAGAAATCCGAACTCCGGCTGTCTTACGAGGCTGATAGTAGATGTCCAGAGTGGCCGATTGAATCACACCTGCAACGGAGCGTCAACGCAGACCAAATGAAGAGCTTGCCAACATGATCGAACTTAACGGTGCCATCTCAATTTCGGGCTAAATAGACGTAGCCTACGTCACTTGCGCCCGGTGCCAGCTTTGCCTGTGAGAGGAAAACGACAAACTGACCATCAGCGCTGATCGATGCTCCCGTCGGTGGGGCGGTTACGGTTGCTTGAGCGCCATTCAAAGCCACCGAAACCCTCGTAGTCGATGGCGTGCAGCCAGCCAAAACGCCCGCGCACGTGTCACGCACAAATACGTCCGCAATTCCGTTGGTGTCTCCCGGCACCAAGTCGGCGGCTTCCGATGTAAAAGCGATGTAGCGCCCATCGGCGCTAATGGACGGCGCGTCTGCCAATGCTCCATCAACGACTGCGATGCAAACATAGGTCGTCGCGGGAGTGCACCCCGACGTGACGCCTGTGCACGTATCGCGGACGTATAGACCTATAGCGCCTGGTTGTGGAAGGTTCGACACGAGATTCGTGGCAAGAGAGATAAATGCGACATACCGCCCGCCGGTGCTGACGCTTGCCCCGAAAGTGTCCCCGTTCGCCGCGCTCCCGTCGCTGGCGGCCGAAACGAGGCTCTTCGACGGAGAGCAAGATGCAGGAGCACCTTGGCAAGAGTCATACAGCCAGATATCACTCTGGCTGGAATTGAACGTAACGAATCGTCCGTCCGGGCTGATAGAGGGGTGCATGAATTCCGTCGCCTCGGGCTCAGTCGCCGGCACATCCGCCTGGGTGATCGGCGTGGAAACCGGTGTGCAATCGGCCGTCGCACCCGCACACGTAGCAGCGAGAAAAACCTGTCCCTCCGGAAGATCGCAACCGTAATCCCAAGGGCTACAGTCGAGTGACCCTGAGAGATAAACAGCAAAGCGTCCGTCGGCACTCAGCGAGATTTGCCCGACGCCCCCCGATGCATCAATCGGCCGTGTACTCGGGACGCAGCCTGCAGGCGCCGCCACGCAGCTATCAGTCAGCAAAAAACTCGTGCCTGAACTGTAGCCTACGTACCGGCCGTCGGCGCTGATAGCCGGCGGATAAGGGGTGGCTCCGGCAGGATTGGGCGGTAGCAGTGTTACCGACGGCACGCATGTGTTTGGCGCCCCTATGCACGTGTCCCGCAAGAATAAATTCAGGTTGCCTGTGGTGTTGGGTGGCATTGGAGCAAGGTTATCGGCATACGAAAGAAAAGCGACAAATCGTCCATTGGCACTGACGGCCGCCGATTGCGCGGCACCGTCGGGTTCCGAAAGGTCGTTTCCGATGTCAGAGCGGTCGACCACCCCGATGGAGCCAGGAGGCACTTCCTGGATTTCAACCGGAAGCTGACCGGAATTACCGCCGCCCGGGGAGGGATTGGACACAAAGATTTGGACTGTTCGAGGAGAAATCAATTGGCTGGCTGGAATCGCAGCTCTCAGCTCCGTGCTGCTGACAACGGTTGTTGGCTCGCTAATGCCATCCCATTGCAGGACGGAGGCAGCCACAAAGTTGCTTCCCTTCACAGCAAGCGGGAACCCGGGCCAGCCCGCTGGTACGGTCGCATCCGAAGCCGAAACCAATGTCGGAGCGGGATTGTTTGTGAACGGACTCACTATGAACGTAACCTGATTCGACGGCCCTCCTGCTGGCGCAGGATTCGTAACTTCGACTGTCATGGATTGAGCAGTTGCCAGATCACCTGCCGAAAGCTCTGTTTGGAGTTGCGTCGCGGTTTGCATCGTTATCGGCTGTGGGCTACCGTCGAGAAGTAAGATTGCACCGTTGACAAAGCTCGAACCGTTTACTGTCAAGACCAAAGGGGCGGCGCCAGCGATGGCGCTGTCAGGGGAGATTGAGGCGATTTGTGGCCTTGGATTGTTGATTTGGAACTGCAGTGTATTCGACTCAGAAGAACCTGCATTTTGGGCCGAAACCGACGCCACGCCAGCCGAAGAGATTAAGGACGCCGGAATCGTCGCTGTCAGCTGACTGCTGGTGACAAAGGCGCTCGCGAGTTGTGACCCGTTCCAGTACAGTTTCGTAGTCGAGTCGAAACTCGACCCACTGACCGCGAGTATGAAGTCGCCACCTCCCGCGGTAACGCTTGCGGGCGACAACGAAACTAACGTCGGTGGCGAGACTAACGTCGGTGGCGAAGGCAGGGTCAGAACTGTCTCGCTTCCACCGCCGCACCCGGCCAAAACATTAAACAGCGCGACGGCCGCAATTAGCCTGCCCTTTCTGAGGAGTCTCATGGTGGTGTCCCTGCGCCTTTGTCCAATCTTGCGGATCGCGCAATAGTCCGTCCGAACTTCTCCAACCACCGCCAGAATGGCGCCAACGAGCAGCTTTCTGGTTCATGCCTCCAAGCCAGGTTCGAGGCACGCTCGAATCGTGGGCGTTCGTTGTGGTGCGCCGACGTTCACCCAGAGCGGACGCGTCCGCAATGGCGTGCCCATGGTCTATATCTGTTTTGTTTCTGATCGCGCAGCTTTTTGAATTCAAAGGAACTTATTGGCGGAGCACGCCAGAAGTGCGACAAGAAATCGAGGCTCGGAATCGTTTTGCTCTCAAACAAGTGGTGGTAGACTCCCAGCAACAGGTCCGCACACGAGGCCATGGAAGCCACTAGACCAATTCGTAAGCTGCGCTTCGGCGCTTTTGAAGTGGACTTACGTTCGCGCGAGCTTCGCAAGCAAGGTGTTCGCCTGAAGCTTCAGGACCAGCCATTCGAGGTGCTTGCTCTTCTGCTCGAGCACCCCGACGACGTGGTTACCCGCGAGGAACTTCGTCAAAAGCTTTGGCCTGCGGAGACTTTCGTAGATTTCGACACGGGGTTGAACACTGTCATCAAGAAGCTACGCGCTGCTCTCGGTGATTCGGCCGACAAGCCCGAATATATCGAAACGCTGCCTCGCCTGGGATATCGTTTTATTGGTCAAGTTTACAGCGGGAATCTGCCAGCACCGGCCTCCATTCAGGAAGAGTCCTCGGCCATGTCCTTGCGCGCAACGCCGAGCTCCCGGAAAAAGCGTCAGATTATTCTTGCAATTGCTGTGGCAGCCCTTGTTGTTGGTGTTGCAATCACTGCTAGGCGCGTCTACTTCGCCCGGCCGTCACTGACCGAGACCGATGTCATCCTTTTGACGGACTTCGTGAATAGAACCTCTGATCCCATCTTTGACAACTCGCTCGACAAAGCCCTGGAAGTGAAACTTACCGAATCACCGTTCCTCAGCCTTCTTTCGGAACCGGACGTTGCCTCTACCCTGCGCATGATGCGCCGCAATCCTGACGAGCGCGTCACGCGCGACCTGGGCATCGAGATCTGCAAACGTCGCGGGCTGAAAGCCCTGGTCGTGCCGGAAATTGACGCGGTCGGCAATAAGTATGTCATTACCCTGGAAGCGATCGATGCGAACACCCAGAAATCCATCGCGCGACAGCAAGTCGAGGCGAACAACAAGGATCAAGTGATTGCCGCGCTGGGCAAAGCAGGTTCTCAGTTGCGAAAGCGATTGGGCGAAAGTCTAAGTTCACTCGAAAAGTACGATGCGCCCCTTGACCTTGCGACCACTAGCTCTCTCGAGGCCCTGCAAGCGTACAGGTCAGGGCTCACTCTGTATCGCTCCGGCAAACGGCACGAGGCGATCCCGTTCTTTGAAAGGGCTATCGAACTCGACCCCCACTTTTGCTCTGCGTACGACCTGCTTGGCAGAGCACATCACAGCATTGGGGATAGCCAGGAGTCCAGAGCCAACTTTGCGAGGGCTTTTGCACTAAAGGATCAACGTCTCACGCAAGAAGAGAATTTTCAAACTACGGCCTTTTACTATTCATCCGTAACCGGCAACCTGGACAAGGACCTTGCCGTACTCCTTTTGTACAGGCAAATCTACCCGCGCAGCGTGGATGCCGCGAACCTTTTGGGGATTGCCTACGCAATGATGGGCAGAACGGAAGAGGCTTTGCAGGAGTTCCAATGGGCAATTGCTCACGCCCCTATGCCCTCCGCTCAGTACAACTCCAATGCCAGCCAGGCGCTCCTGATCCTCGGCCGGTTTGACGAAGCTAAGAACATGCTTGACCAGTGGCGCCAGAAGGGCTCGCTAACGCCATTTCAGACGATATTGCGCTACCGAATCGCTTTTTTTGATAAGGACGCCGCAACCATGGACCGGCTTTCGCACGAAACCTCCAGCGATGATACGCCCTGGGTCCGCCTCAAGGAGAACCTGGCGTTTTTTCGCGGCGATGTGGCGAAACTCCGCTCGCTCAGCGACGCTCTTGTTAGCCAGCAGAGGAGCGCGAACCGGATGGAAAATGTTGCCACCGAGCTCGCCCACCATGCTGACGAAGAAGCCTACCTTGGGAACTACGCTTTGACCCGCAAGCTGTGCAGCCAGGCGGAAGAGGCTGGGAATAGCAGCGCTCTCGGACTCATGAAGTGCTCGAGGGCTCTGGCGGATGCCGGTGATACGAGCCGGGCAGAGGCATTGGCAGCGAAACTGAATAAATTGTTTCCGGAGGACACCTACCAACAGAAAGTCCTGCTTCCGGTCATTCGCTCGACCATCGAGCGCAAACGCGGAAACCTCGCGACAGCTGTGGATATGCTTTCTCCCGTGACGCCGTATCCCAATGTGGTGGTTTTCTATAATCGTGCTCGTGCCTATATGGCCGCGGGAGATCAAGCCAAGGCAGCTGCCGAGTTCGAGGGCGTCATCAACCACCCGGGATGGCCGGAGTGGGAAATGTTTGAGCCCCTCGCGCAACTCGGTCTTGCGGAAGCCTACGCCAAGCAGGGCAACGAAGAAAACAGCCGAAAAGCCTACGACGTTTTCTTCACTGGCTGGAGAGACGCTGACCCCGACATCCCCATCCTCCGCCAAGCTAGAGCCGAATACGAGAAGGGTCGCACTCTTGCCCAAGGCAACTCCTCGACGTCACATAAAGGGAAATAATTCCGTTTTCCGGCATGTTCTTGAGCGAACGCCAACTGAGCGCACTGCCTCTGAGGCAACGGCGTTTACCGGTAAAGTTCGTAGTAGAACTCTCCCTCTGATGCGGCAGGAATCATTTAGACTTACAAAACAGCTGGCGGGCTCGCTAGGATTTGAATCCAGAACCAACGGATTAATCGAGAACGGCTCCGGCATGTTCCCGGAATTACCTTTCCGTGGCCCTGGCGTCTATAGGATGCATGGTTGCCCGCGCGAAGTGCGCGCCCGAAGGAGACTCGATCCATGGAAACGCTGGCGCAAGATCTGCGATTCGCTCTGCGGGCTCTCGGTAAAGCTCCGGCGTTCTCAGCCATAGCCGTATTGACGCTCGCCTTGGGAATCGGCGCCAATACGGCGATCTTCAGCGTGATTGACGCCGTTCTCCTTCGCACTCTGCCAATCCCCGACCCTCAGCAGCTCGTCGTGATCAGCAATCCGGAAATCGCCGGCATGCAGAATGGCAGCTCAACCGGTGAGCGCAATCTCATCAGCTATCACGAATTCGAAGGCCTCCGCGATCAGAACAACGTCTTCTCCGGTACGTTCGCCGTGGATAGCCGTAGTGAAACATCTCCCGTTTCGCTCGACGGCTCCTCGGAACTTGGCAGCCCGGCAAGCATCAGCATGGTCAGCGGCGGTTATTTCCCCGTCCTCGAAGCGGAGCCGCTCGAAGGCCGAACGTTTGGCACGGAAGTGGATCAAGGGATCGGCGCTCATCCGCAGGCGGTCATCAGCCATGCTTTCTGGGAGCGGCGGCTTCAGCGCAACCCGGCTGTCATTGGCAGCCATCTGCGAATCCGGCAGACCGTCTTCGACGTGATCGGCGTGATGCCACCGGACTTTACCGGCGTGTCCGTCGGCGACGCGCCGGACATCTGGATCCCGCTGACCATGCAGCAGGCCGTTTTCCCCGGGCGTGATCTGCTCACATGGCAAGCGGGGTCGATCACCAAGATCATGTTTCTCCAGGTCGTTGGGCGCATGAAGCCCGGCATCACTCTGGATCAGGTGAAGGCTTCGATCAACGTCACTTTTCAGCAGGTTCTACGCGCGGAAGCCGGAACGCTGACCGACCCGGCACTCGTGAAAGATTTCCTCGACCAAAGCATTGTTCCGCGCGACGCGCGAAACGGCCTTTCCGCCATCCGCGGCCAATACGAGAAGCCGCTGGCGATTTTGATGGTCCTCGTGGGCCTCGTCCTTCTGCTAGCCTGCGCGAATGTCGCCAACCTGTTGCTCGCTCGCGCTACGGGCCGGCAGCGCGAACTGGCCGTGCGTCTCGCAATCGGCGCGAGCCGCGGCCGCCTGATCCGCCAATTGCTTACGGAGAGCCTTCTGCTCGCGGTCGTGGGCGGCGCGTGCGGCCTTTTGTTTTCGCTGTGGGCCGATCGCCTGCTGATTCGCATGGTTTCGACGGGGCCGACGCCGTTGCCGCTGGACGTCCACCCCGACGTTCGCGTGCTGGCCTTTACCATTGGCGCGACGGTTCTCACCGGCATCTTGTTTGGCTTGGCGCCAGCGATTCGCGCCACTCGTATGGAATTGAACAATATTTTGCGCGGCAGTTCCCGCTCCATCGCCGGTGCCGAAGGTAACGGCCGCCTGCCGATGGGCAAATTGCTGGTCGGCGTCCAAGTCGCCATTTCGCTCCTGCTGCTCGTCTCCGCGGGCCTCTTCATCCGCAGCCTGCAGAAGCTCACCTCGGTCAATCTCGGCTACGATGCCGGGCACCTCGTGCTGTTTCGAATGAGTCCGCAGATGAATGGTTACAAGCAGCCCGCCATTGACGCACTCTTTCGCGAGCTGATTCCCAAATTCGACGCCATTCCCGGGGTCACGGGCGCGACGCTTTCCGAAAACGGTCTCTTCTTCGGCACCGACTCAGGCGACAACATTTCCATCTTGGGCTATACGCCAAAGTCGGGCCAGAATATGAACGCGGCCTTCGATCAAATTGGTCCGAGCTATTTCAAAACGATCGGCATCCCGATTCTCATGGGCCGCGACGTGGATTTTACCGACCTGAGCGGATCCCGCCACTGTTGGATCAATCAAACCATGCGCCGGTATTACTTTGGCGATGACAATCCGCTCGGACGCCATCTGGTGGACGAATACCCGGATAACCGCATTGACTGCGAAATCGCGGGGGTCGTGGGAGACGCGAAGTACAACGCGCTGCGCGGCCAGACCGACCGGCGCTTCTATTTCACCGTCATCAATGGCGTCGCGCCGGTTGCGCAGGCCGTGTTCGAAATCCACTTTGCGGGAGCATCTTCCGCTGGCGTCTCGGCCGCGATCCGGGAAGCCGTCCGCCAGACCGATTCCACGCTCGACCCGTTGGAGCTCCGCACTATCGGCGGTCAGATCGACCGGCGCCTGATTCAAGACCGTCTGACGGCGCGGCTCTCGGGCTTTTTTGGCGCGGTCGCGTTGTTGCTCGCCTGCATTGGCCTCTATGGTGTGCTTTCCTACAACGTGACGCGCCGTACCAGCGAAATTGGAGTCCGGCTGGCGATGGGCGCGCAGAAGGGTGACATTCTTGGCTTGATCCTGCGTGAGGCCTTACTCGTCACCGTGATCGGTACTGCGGTCGGACTTGGCGCGGCCGTTGCCGCCACGCGCATAATGGAGAGCATGCTCTACGGGCTTACTGCGCGCGATCCCACGACGCTGATCGGCGCCGCGATCATCCTTTTAGCTGTCGCGTCCCTGGCGGCCGCCGTGCCTGCTTGGCGCGCCTCGCGCGTTGATCCAATGACGGCTTTACGATACGAGTGAAGCGCTCCGGGACCAGCGGCGTGCCCTATATGAAGACCATCGCAGTTTCGAACGTGGAGACAGCTCGCACGCGAGAAGAGCGGCCTATCTTCCCTGGCTCGCGCTGAGCCCTTCTTTTGGTTTCTGAGTGGGGTCGGTTTCTGTAAAGGAACTCACCGGGAGCACGGCGATCACTTTCGTGCCCTTCTTGTCGCAGGCAATCGTTAGCGTCCCGCCTAATTGGCTCACGCGTTCGCGCATGCCACGGATACCTACACCAATCGCGCCGCTCGGGCCATTCAAAATAGCCAACGTGTCCGGATCGATGCCGCTGCCTTCATCGGTCACCTCCAGCCGGATCACATCGCTTGTACGCCGCAGCATCACGGTGATGGTCGAGCTACCCGAATGTCGCAGGGCGTTGGTCAAGCTTTCTTGCACGATGCGAAACAGCGCAATTTCAACGATTTGCGGAAGGCGGCCAAGGTCGGGAGCAATGTCCAGGTTCACGTGGACATTGCTGCGGTTCGCCAGCCCTTCCGCCAGCCATTGGAGCGCCGAGGAAAGCCCCGCCAGATCGAGCGTAGGTGGATGCAACAAATAGGAAAGCGTCCGAATTTCATCCGAAGCCTGGCGGGCCGAGCCCATCGTCTTTCGAATGATGTCGGCGGTCTTCGGGTCGAATTCGTCCGCGCGTGCGGAAAGCGCCGAAAGGTTCATCGCCAGGATCGCCAGTAGTTGCCCGGTGCTGTCGTGTAATTCGCGTGCGATCCTGCGCCGCTCTTCGTCCTGCAGTTGCAGCAAACGCGCGGAAAGTTGCCGCAAGGATTTCTCGGCGCGCTTTCGCAATGTGATATCACGATTGATCTCAAAGATCCCCACCGGCTTACCAGCGGCATCGCGCTGCACCACTTGGCGGCTTTCCACGATAATTTGCTTGCCGTCCTTCGTGGTGTGTGTCAGCTCTCCCTCCCAAACTCCTTCTTTGAGCAAGATGTGCCGCATATCTTCCTCGGTGGTGGAGAAGACGGTGGAAAGCAACTGATGCGTAATCTTGCCGCGCGCTTCGTCTTTTTTCCAGCCGTAGGTTTCTTCGCAACCCCGGTTCCAAAAAACAATTCCGCTTTCCAGATCCCGAATCATGATGCAGTCGTGCGCCTGTTCGAGCAGTTGGGATTGCCGCTGGATCGATTCGCCCGCCGCCTTGCGCTCGGTAACGTCTTCGATCGCCAACAGGATGAAGCCCGAGGCAGCTTGTTCCAGGCGGATATAGCGAGCGTTCAACACTAGGACACGATGCCCACTATCTAGAAAATCGCAATCGATCTCGACGTTTTTCAAGTGTGAATTCTGAGCCGATACGGACTGGAGCAGCGCGATTACCTCGGGAATGTTGCATCGTCCGCCGTCCACTTCCTCCAAACGCAGATCCGTTACGTGGCCCTTGATCTCAAACATTTGCAGAAATGGGGTGTTTACCGCTTTGATGCGTAAGTTCGCATCCAACAGCACGAGGGACTCGCGCACGGTGTCAAACAGCGCTTCCGCGTAACCTCTTGAATCCACATCGAGAAGATTGAACTCAGTTTGGCTCTCGAAAGTATCCGCCCGATCCAGGTGGTCGGTGCGTATTCTGTCTTCCAAATCATTGGCCTGAGGTTGGGAACTTGCGGAACGATCTTCTGGTTCGGACGGGTTTTGCCGTCTCATAGGTTTATCCTGGTGCCGCGCATCGATAACCCGTGGAGAGGACCCGAAACAACTTCTGGGGAGATGTTTCAGACCACCTGTTTGACCGGGCACCGTGACCGGGAGTGTTGCGGCGGCGAGGTCATCTCCGTCCCAACTTCATATTAACAGACAATGCCACGCTGAAATCTCGGGAGTCTTGCCAAAACTTTCTACTTCCCGAGCGCGGCAACCTGCTACTTATTAGATGTTGTACGGAATTGATCGGTGCGATAGGAATCGATTGGCCCTCCGGGTGGATTTATCGCGGCAAGCCCGGCTTGGGCCTTGCACTCGAGTCGGGAGGCAATCCTCCGAGCTGTCCGTTTTGGGCGATTTCGTTCAAAATCAGAGCCGCCGCGAGCTCGTCGCAAAGAATCGTGCGCAAGCCGTCGGGGATCTTGATCAATTGCGCCGGCGGGGGCGGATCCGTCTTCTTCGTCAACATTTGATGAAGTGCCTCGGCCTTTTCTTTCCCGGTCACCAGAAACAGTGCCTTGTGAGCCGCGTTCAACACCGGCAGTGTCAGGGTCATCCTGCGGCTCCCGATCTTGGGCACGTTCGGCGTGCTCACCCAGCGCGATGTTTCCCGCAAAGCCTTTTGGCCTGGAAACAATGAAGCCGTGTGCCCATCTTCACCAAGGCCAAGGATCACCAAATGAAATCGCGGGAACCCACGGCCATCGCGCGCGATGTTTTGCCGCAATATCTCCTCATAATCCTGGGCCGCGCGGCCAACGTCCCCGCGTTCGGCTTCCATCCGATGCACGTTAGCGCCGGGGATCGGCACGCGAATCAGCAACTCGCGGCGCGCCAAACCGTAATTACTTTCCTCGCTCTCGGGAGGTACTGGACGTTCGTCACACCAAAATACGTGCACACGAGGCCAGTCCACCTGCGCGCGGTATTCCGGCGTTGCCAGCAGGCGCAGGAAAGCGGTGGGCGTTTTTCCGCCCGAGAGCGCGACGCAAAAACGCTCGTCGACGGCAATCGCTTGCCATGCCCATTCGACGAAAAGCCGTGCCGCCTGTCGGGCCACGGTCTCGGCATCCGCGCAAACCAGCAAACCGGGCGCCACCTCGCGCGGGGGCACCACTACGCGGCTTCCTGCTAGGCGTTGCTCATCTGCCGGGTTCACAAGAGCCCTCGCGATATCGTCATGCCGTCGGAATCTCCACGCCAAGTTTTTGCAATTCTGCTTTCAACTGCGCGACGTTCTCGAAGCGCACCGTCCGCAGCCCTGCCGTCCGGGCACCTTCCAGATTCTCTTCCCGGTCATCCACGAAGACGCAATCCTCAGGCTCATGCTGGGTGACGCCTAGCGTCATGCGGAATATCGCTGGATCGGGCTTGCGCACGTGCATATAGCACGAGCTAAAGAAAAGACGGAAAAGCCCGCGCAAATCAAACTGCGCGATGCGATACGTGTTTATTTCGGCGCCCTCATTGTTGATCGCCGCCATCGGATAATGCCCGGCGGCCGCCATTTGCTTCACAAAATCATACGACTCTGGCAATTTGCGCGATTCGCTGAACATGAGTTTCTTGAAATCGTCCGCAGAAAATGCGCGCGGCTGGTAAAAAATGGTGCGCGCCAGATATTCATCGAGACTCGCTTTGCCGGTCTCGAACGCTTCGTTTGCCGGAGCATGCCGCTTTTCGAAATCATCCCAATCCAGACGAAATTTTTCCGCCGCTGCCCTGCGCGACGGTGTGTCCCAGCCATTTGTCAGGATCACACCACCCACATCCCAGAAAAGCGCCGCAATGCCGCTCAAGAATTTCCCTCCAGCATCGATTCATGGAACGAACGGCGGTGACTACAAAAGGTCGCACCAAACTTGCGAACTTCCGGCTTACCCACTGAAGGCCAACTCAGTTTTCGCAGAAAGCCGGTCCCGGCGCAAGCCAACCGTCGTACCTTGTTGCGGATGGACCAAGGGCATACATAACGATCCCGTATTGAATAACTTAGGTCTGAAAGGAGGATTTGCATCCGGCTAGCGAGAAGCGGAAGTAGACGTGCCTTTGCCACCGGGCGCAACTCGGGCCGCGATCGCTTCCAGTTGCTGCAGGTGATTCAGATCGTGGCCCGCCATAGTCTCGACGATGGTCTGAAACGTCATTTCCCCACGCTCCGGGTGAGTCACCTTCTTGGCAAGCTGCTCTGGTGATGCGGCACGCGTCAATTTCACATTCCATTGCCGCGCCGCGGAGAATAGTGCCAGCGCTTCCTGAGCTTCGTAAGCCGCGTACAGGTTTGCCCACTGATCTTGATCGAACGGCTGGATCGTGTGGTGGCCTTCTGCAAGCGTCTGACGTAGGCGGTATGCAAAGACGACCTCGCAATCCGCCAGGTGGCACAGAATCTGCCGCGCGGTCCACTTCCCCGGTGCGAGCGATTCTTTCATACCCGGGGAGCCCAATGTTTCATAGAATTTCTTAAGTTGAGCAGGCGTCGCAGCAATCACATCGATGGCATTGCTGCTGCCGAGTTGTTCTCTATACGGATTCAGTTTCATGGACAAAAAGATAAGCCATCCGTGTCCAGGCCGTCAAATCGCCCGCCCGGACAGCCATGCACGCAATTTCGCGGTCATACCGCTTCGTACTTTTGGACGTCGCGCGTACCTGCCAACTTTGCATTTGTTGCTCAATGCAGTATCGTAAGCGTGACGAAACGTAACGCGGAGGATTGACATGGCGAATGAATCTGGCGGTCCCGGCGGACCTGCCAACCACGCTGCGGCGCCGAAGCCCGGCTCGCACATCGTGAAGTGCGTCAAATTTGGCCGCGAGATGGAAGGCCTTGATCGGGTGCCGTGGCGTGGGGAGCTCGGCAAACGCGTTTACGACAACGTTTCCAAGGAAGCTTGGAAGCTGTGGGTGGAATATTCCAAGATGCTGATGAACGAGTACCGCCTGAACCCGCTCGATCCCCAGTCACAGAAAGTGATGGAAGAGCAGATGGAGCAATTTTTCTTCGGCGAAGGCGCCAAGCTTCCCGAAGGTTACGTCCCACCCAAGGCCAAGGGTTGACCCTTCGTCTCGGAATTGAATTAAAAGAAATCACGCTGTTTCAGACAACTGCGACACTTCCCGGACCTTCGCGTCATGCTCTCCGGTCGACCTTCGCACGATGGAAACCACTTCCGAAATCTGTGGGTCGAGCAGACATTCCCGCAGAACGCCCTGCCCAACCATGCCGCTCGGGCCAAACAGAACGACCTTCTCAGTTCCCGCATATTTCGATGGTAACAAAACCCGCTTGCCGCCGGTGTCCGCTGTTGTGTTTCGCATGTCCGCCGCGTCCCAGCGCTCTCGCGTGTAAAATTGCCGTAGGGCAATCACCCCAGGCATCTTAAGAGATCGCCGTGACCCCTTAACCCCTTTCAACCCGATGGTTTGCGTGGCCAGAATTTCGTCACAATTTGGAAACTCGCGTGCACTATTCACAGCAGAACGGCGAAGCGCTCTGAGTCTTTCGCGCGAGCGAATCCTGAAAGGAGGATTCATGGTTGCCAAACATACCTCCCGATCCCTCATGCTGGCTTTCACATTTGCGGTCATCGCTGCCGCGATGGTTCCGAGCGTCGCCCATGCTCGGCAAGACACAAACAAGGTTATGGGCGAACTCCAGTTTTCCGGCGCCACCAAAGTGGATAAAAATGCCGGCGTGTGGATCGATGGCCAGTACGTTGGCTATGTGGACGAGCTAAAGGGTGACAAGAAAATCATGCTCTTGCCAGGCCAGCATGGCGTCAACATACGGCGCGCGGCTTACAAAGACTTTACGCAGCAGGTGAACATCGAGCCCGGCCAAACGCAGCTTGTCGCCGTGCGGTTAGAGAAGGATCCCGGCTGGCACTATCCTTCCAAGGGAGACGAAGCCACTTTGAAAGTCACGGTCGTGCCAGAAAGGGCCGCGGTGTTTCTCGACGGCGGCTATATTGGCCACGCCAGCGACTTCGGCGGCGCCTTTCACGCCATGTTGGTCACGCCCGGCACGCATCAAATCAAGGTGGAGTTGGCGGGCTACAAAACCTTTGACACCCAAGTGAACGCCCGGGCCCATCAGAAGACCGAAATCAAAACCGAACTGGTGAAGGACAACGGCGAGTAAACCGGTGCGGTGAGCAAACAATAACACCAACACTGCGGCACCCCAGGCCGTTTTACAAAAACGCACTCGCGGCAACCGCGCTCCAGATAATGGTCCCGGCCGGGAGCCCCACACCCCGCCCTTGCGTGTGGGGCTTTTGATTTCCTGTCGAGGGTGTTCTAATCCCCGCGCCGTCCACCGCTAGCTGCGGCCGTCGAAGGCGGCACTAAATTCGCCGCGCGGAAATATCCCACGAGGTTGCCGTATTCTTCGTTGTTGTGCCCGACGTTGCGCATCAGGATGCCCACTAGCAAAGCCGGGCGTCCCGGGCCATTTGGCGTCTGCGGCGTCACCATTTTCATCGCCGCCGCATCCGTCAACGAATCATAAATCGTGCCGCAATACTCAATCGCAGCATGCATCGCCTTGACGAGCTGATCCTTGGTCTGCGCCGTCTTCTCATAATCGGCAGTCTGCGGATCGGCCTCGCCTTTGGCCATGGCGCAATAAAAGTAATTCGCGTTCACCACGTGCCCTATCAACTGGCCATACGTTCGCACTTCGGGCATCGTCCCGAGCTTCATGCTGTAGTTCGCTTCTGGCATTTGCTCCGCAGACCCGATCAAGTTCGTGCTGATGGATTTGAACGCTCCCTTTACGAACGCCGACAGCGGATCGGTGGGCGCCGCCATTTGCGCTCCGCCTCCCGCCTGCGCGGCTGCGGGGATCGCCGCCAAACCGCACAGCAGCACACTCCAAAGAAATTTCCTCATCGAATCGCTCCTTTGTGGATCACACAAAACGGTGGGCCCAACACCCCAGTTACACCATCTGGCGCAGCAATGTATCACAGCTACGCCATTCAGTTCACGCGCGCCCATTCTGGAATTCGAGAACGAGCAGTGCGGTTTCAGACTGCGCCAGCATGCCAACACAAATCTAGCTTGCCATCCGCTATTTACAGTGTATATTCCACGCCCAAAGTGGAGGCGTAACCCATGCTCAAATCCATCGCTGTAGTAGCCGGCACCTACCTGCTCTCGGTGGCTCTTGTCCTGTGCACGGATCCATTGCTCTCGCACCTGTTCCCGGGTGATTTCGAGAAAGGCCGAGTTCCCTCGAACAATGCGCTGCTGGCCAGCACGGCGCTCTTCGTGATCGTCTCGATCCTTTGCGCCTGGCTTTGCGCCCGCTTCGCTCCTGGACGCGCCGCTCGGCATGTCTTGTGGTTCTTTATCATCGGCGAGGCCATGGGAATCGGCGCGACCATCCCCAATTGGAGCAAAGGCTGGCCGCACTGGTACTGGCTGTCTTGGCTGGTCACCTGGCCGATAAGCTGCTGGATTGGGCTGTTGCTGTCCGGGCGCAAGGCTGATTCTGCCTCTGCCTGACTCTCCCGGTCGATAGATGGAGACGTGGATAACGCGGCGGATTTTACTTTTTCAGCTTCTGAGCTAGAGCTTCAAAGAACTAACGCTCTCCGAGCTATTACGAAGACGTGGCATGCCTTGCCATACCCTGAAAGCGCCGTGTCACAGGATTCTCCACCGGCAAGGTAGCGTTAATGTGGAAGCCCATCCGTACGTGGGCTCGCCGGAGCGACCTCTCCACCTTCGCGGGGTCCTCACCGCGAGCAAAAATGAATCCTAGATAGCTCGAACCTTCCGGCCATGCTGTGATCGCATCGTGGATGCGGGCGGTGATTTCCACAGCTTCGATGCCGGGAGTGGATTGCGCGCGGTCGACTCCCGTGACCTTTTCGAGAATGCCGCTCACAGGCACGGGAATCATCATCACACCAGCCGCGGTAGACTCCCGGACCAGATCTGCGCCCGGCAGGCTCAATGCGTGCCGAACCAGCAGTTCCTCGAGCGAGATGCGCTGCGGCCCAAATCGCAGCACGCGAGCGCACAAGCCGCCGATCGGGCGCGGCGAAGCTTCAAGTACCCAAGGCTCTTGTTTTTTGTGCTCGATGCGAAATTCCGCATGAACGGGGCCTTCCGTCAGGCCCAGCGCCGCTACCGTTCGCGCCGCGCACTCGTGCACCGCTTTTAGCACGCGCTCATGCAGCCGTGAGGGCGTCACGTAAATGGTCTCCTCGAAATAGGGGCCTTCAAGAGGATCGGGCTTGTCGAACACGGCGAGGATCCTCAGCTTGCCATCGGACAGAAGTCCCTCGACCGCAACTTCCCCGCCCGCGATGTAACGTTCCACCAACAAGCGGTCAAGCCCCTCCTCGCGTGTGACCTGAATCTCCGGCGAATGCAGAAGCCGGCGGTTTCGTTCGACGGCCTCGATAAACTCCTTAGCATTGTTTGCGCGAATCACACCCTGGCTAGCCGAAAGCACCAGCGGCTTCACGACGCACGGGTACTCAACCTTCTTCAAAACCTGTTCGATCGGTTCGGCAAACGAAAACGAGAAAAATTTCGGCACGGGCAGCCCCGCCGCGCTCAAAATTTCGCGCTGCGTCAGCTTGCTGCGGCAATTGCGGACTGCTTCGGGCGCGTTGTGAGCCACGCCCATAGTTTTGGCGACCAGCGCTGCGGTTTCTGCGGGACGGTCCCCTAGCGCCAGGATCCCGTCGATCGGCGCGTCTTGTGTCTTATCAAGAATGGCCTTCGCCGCTCGCTCCGCATCGTCGAAATGCAGCGACACGGCACCGTCCGCCCACGGGTCGTCGAGCTGGTGGCAGCGGTCAGTGCCGAGCATCACTTCTGCGCCCAACCTTTTGGCAGCCTCTGCGAACACTCGTGTCTGGTAGCCGAGCTTTCCGGCCAGCAAGAGGAGGCGTTTCCCTGCTGGAGCCTGGGCCGCGCTCGAGGGCTCTTTGAGATTTTTCCCGGGGTCGGACGTTTGACTTCGCAAATTGTCGGTCATAGCGATCTCCGCTTTGCTCCGGACGGCACGGCTTCTGCTCGTTTATGGCCGCGGCTGGTTCTGGCGTTCCGCCGCCGGGCCCTCTCGATCAATCGAGGTATCCCGATTCGGATTCGCCGCTCGCGCATGCCTGGATGTTTCGCGGCGACAACCCACTTGATGAACTCGCGCCGCAAGCCGGGCGTGACGTTTTGCAGAGCTGCCAGCGCCCCGCGATGTTCCGCAAGCGAAGCTGCTAGCTCCGCCGGCAGAGCTATATCCCGCGATTCGTGATCCCGTTCCAGCGTAATTTCGATCGCATCACCAGCGTCGAGACCAAGATTCTTCCAAATCCGGCTGTGCAAAAACAACCTATACATTTGATTCAGTCCAGGCAGTAAAGTGGACCGGAAAGATAGGCCGTCTGCCGAGCCCGACACCGGGATATAACCTCTTGTTTCTGTGGCACTTACGATGCCCTTTGGCACGTTCACACACCGATTGATGCCGACCTTGTAAATGCGCGCCACGAAGCTCCGGGATGCTTTTTCCGCGCGCATAGGCTAGACAAACGCTCCGGGTTGGCGCGCGGTTTCTTTTGCGCAACCGATAGAAACCAATTGATCTTGTGTCGGCTCCGCGCAGCAATACCACGGCTCGTCAAGACGGGGAACGGGCTGACCCGATCTTGCCTTTGGCGGATGCCGCGAAATTCGGCAATTGCCGCCGGCAGTTACGTTTACATCGGCGTCCTGCCATGCCCGAGCCGCCAATCGCTCGAAGATCTGCGTCCGCGACCGGCCCAGCTTTTCGCTGCGTTCGACGATCTGCTGCAGGTCACAAGCTAAGGCATCCACGGCAGCATCCCCGTGCTGCCACGGATAATAGAGCGCTGCGGAATCGAAAGCGCCAATGCGACGCTGGATCTCGTCCAGCTCAAGGATGCGCGAGCCTTCCGGGATCAGCAGGCGTATCGCGAGTTGGATCGGCGCCACATTTTCCACTAAACCTTGTTCGGCCAAAACCTGCAGTAGATCGCGATAGCCTTCGAGCGTCGTCCAGGGCGTAAAAGGCACAAAGGTCGGCTGCAACGTCAGACCGGTATCGGCAAAGATCTCGATAACCCGGAGAAAGTCCGCGCGCGTATGCCCCTTGTCCAACTGCTCCAGGATGTGATCATCCACTGCTTCTACGGCGCTCGTAACAAAAAGACAACCCGTCTCCCGCAGTTGCGGCAAATATCGCGCGTGTTGCAACAGATGCTCGATCTTGATGGTCACGTCGTAACTCAAACTCGGAAATTCGCGATGCAGCGCTTCCACAATCGCCATGGCGTGCGAGGGCCCGTTGAAGAAATCCGGATCGCCAAAGGTGATGTGCCGCGCGCCGGCCGACACCTGTTGCCGGACGTCTTCCAGAACGACGTCTCGCTCCACGATGCGAAACGCGCCGTTATAGACGGGCACAATCGGGCAATGTCTGCACAGATGCTTGCAGCCACGGCTCGCTTCCGTGTATCCGGCTACGCGCTCTGACCCGTCCGGCATAACGAGGTGCGCGTATCGCGCCAGCGCCGGTAATCCCGCGCGATCGGGCACAATGAATTTCTGCCGCGCCAGCGAGATCACCGGATCAGTCTGCACATCTTGCGTGTGGCCCGAGCTCGACTGGCCCGACAGCTGGTCGACCAAGCGGGCCAGGCCCTCTTCAAATTCGCCACCAAGGACGGTGTCGGCTCCGGCGGCTCGCAGATAAGCCTCATTCACCGGGGCGTACAGCCCATAAAAGCAGATATGTGCCTTTGTGTTGAGCGCCCGTACCGTTTCCAACACGGAAATCGCGAGCCGCGTGGCCGTATGCATCGGCACGTAGAACGCAATCAGGCCTGCCGCGCGCACGGCCTCTTCGCGGAGGCCCTCCCGCGATAGATCGAGACAAGTAACGTCGGCGGCCTTTGCCGCCAGCCATGCGGCAGGCGAGGCAACACCAAAGGGTTGGTGGCCGAGTTCGTATGTCGAAATCAGGAGAACGCGCATCGCTATCGGGTGGGGTAGACTCTATTTTACCAGGACCCAAGGACTCCTGTGAAAATCATATTAGTCTATTATTATCTTACACTTAGAAGCTGTCCAAATCACGGCCGACTACGATTTTGCCTTTGAAGTACTCCGCAGCACGGCGCTCGAACTCCGCATCTCTATCGCCTGGGATCAGATGTGTCAAGACTAGCATTTTCACGCCGGCGGTTGCCGCTACCAGTCCCGCCTGCTCGGCGGTGGTGTGATATGCGCGCAGCCGCGACGCAACCTCAGGGTTGTCCGTCTTTGCGAAGTACTCCGAAAGATACGTTTCGTGGACCAATACGTCCGCGCCCTTGGCGTACCGGATCAGATTGTCACTCGGCCGCGTGTCGCCACTGATTACAATCACCTTCCCGCCGGACTCAAAACGATAGCCATACGCCGGAACGACGGGCCGGTGATCCACGGCAAACGCTGTGACCTTCACGTCGCCATCCTGATAGACCACGCCCTCGTTCACAATATGCACGTTAATCTTCGCGCCCTCGAGCGAATGCATTTCGGTGAGCTCGCCGCGGATGTGGATATCCGCCGCGAAGAACTTCAGGAGACCGTCGGCCATTTCCTGCGTGCCGGTTGGACCATACAACTCGAAAGCCTTGCTGCGTCCCAAGACCCAAGGCGTGTTGTAGAGATCGGGTAAACCATCAATGTGGTCGGAGTGGAGGTGCGTCAGGAACACGCATTGGATCGAGTCGAGCGGCAAGTTCGCGGCGACGAGCCTCATCACCACGCCTCGTCCCGCGTCCACGATAAATGTCTTTTTGCCGACGACGATGGCGTCCGCAGGGCCGGCACGGTCCGCGCTCGGCCGAGGAAAGCCCGTGCCCAGCAGCACCACATGCATGGGTTCCGGCGCTTCTTGCGCGCGAGCAAGCCTCGCCTGAGCATTGCAGAGAATCGCGCCACACAATAGGGTCACGATCGGGCGCACCAAATGTCGCATCATTCTCAACGGCGCTTCTTGCGGGACTTAACACCCGCGGGCGCCTTTGTGTTAGACCACGCCGCTTCGAGCGCCCGACGCATGACATCCTTCTTCGCTGCCTTCAGGCGAACATTCGTGGCTCCCTGTTTCCCCCACGCGCCTTTGACAAGAATAAACGTTTCCGGCTCGTCGTGAACGAACTCGCTTTGCTGCTCGGGAGTGAGTCTCACCATGGCCCATTCCTTATCCGGATAGCCGAGCGTCGCAAAAATCTTGTTGTTCACTCGAAAATCGGGATGATTCATGTGTGCGCTTTCGGACGCTTCCGGAAAACTCAAAACCAGACGCCGAAACTCCGTAGCTGTCACTTCACGTGCTCCTCATGCGCCTCAAATACGCTCCCCGCGCGAGCCTATACTCCAACATCTTTATCGCCTGAACAAGAGATGAAGCGCGTGAGCTCGGATCAGGCGCTTGGCTTCTCCGCCGGAGCCACGCCGCCCCAGCGCCCCTGAAACCATTGGCGAAATTTTTCCCGTTCTTCCGGCGTCATCTCCGCACACCGTTCTTTCATGCCTCGGCGGCCATACCGGCCGCGCCCTCCAGACCGCCCGATCCCGCCGAACAGAAGCCTGCTGAGCACGATGATCCCCACGGCCTGCCAGTAGCCGATCGACTTGAGACTAAAGAGAGCGGGCATTAGCCAGTTCCACAGCCCTTTCACCACGAAACCAAGCCCAGCCAGCACGGCAATGCACAGGATCACGATCAGCGCAAACTTCACCGCGCGAAGAACATAATTTTTTCTCATTTTGGTTCCCCTCCCATTTTCACAAATTCTTCATGGATAGCAGCGAGCCGTTGGCGGAGAAAAATCACCGCGTAATGCTTACGCGAAAGCAGCGTGTTCACGCTCACGCCCGTCCGTGCAGCAATTTCCTTGAAGCTGCATCCCTCGACCTCATGCGCGATAAAGACTTCCCGTTGCTCCTTGGGAAGTTCATCGAGGGCTTCCTCCAACTCCTCCAATAGCAAAGTGCGCGCATAGGCTGTGGCAGGTCCTGCATCGGGCGATGGCAATAGATCTTCGAGCCGCAAGCTGTCCCGCTCGCCCGTGACGCCTTCCGAATCATTTGCGTATACCCACAGCCGCTTCTTGCGAAACAAATCGATGATGCGATTGCGGGCGACCCGAAACATCCAGGCGCTCCACTGCTGCACCGGCTCCATCAGCCGAAACGCCTCGATGGCTTCGAAGAAGACCTCCTGAAGAAGGTCTTCCGCGTCAGCTTCATTTGGCACGCGCTTGCGGATGAAATTGCGCAGCCGGGACCGTTCTCCCGCGATGATTTCGGAGAGCTGATGGTCTCGATCGGTCATCGCGGAAATGCTCGACGGTTCATCCGCCACTCCTGTAGACGAATGGCGGCGGCAAATATTGTGGAGAATTTGAATCAGCGAAACAGGGCCAAACCACGAGCCGTTCGCGCCGTGCACGCTTATTCCGGTTCGGCTATCATAGAGCTTCATCTATTCCGTCGAAAGGACTTACGCGTTCATGCCCGCCGCTAGCTCGAATTCCTTCAGCAGCCTCGCCACTCTCAAAGCCGGCAACACCGAGTACGAAATTTACCGCTTGGACGCCCTCGAGCGCCGCAGCATCGGCCATGTCGAAAGCCTGCCTTTCTCACTAAAAGTCCTGCTGGAAGATTTGCTGCGCACCGAAGACGGCCGCTTTGTGAAGCCGGACGACGTGGAAGCTGTGGCCGAATGGAAACCGAATGACCCCGCGCGCAAAGAGATTAATTTCATGCCGGCCCGCGTGCTGCTCCAAGACTTTACCGGCGTCCCGGCGGTGGTGGATCTCGCGGCGATGCGCGAAGCCATCGGCCGTCTTGGAGGCGACGCAAGAAAAATCAATCCGCTGCTGCCTGCCGAACTCGTGATCGACCACTCTGTGCAGGTGGACCAGTTCGGCGGGGCGGATTCCTTTTCTGTGAACGCGCTGATGGAGCATGAGCGCAACGTGGAGCGCTACGCTTTTCTCCGCTGGGGCCAGCGTTCGTTTCGTAACTTTCAGGTGGTGCCGCCGGACACCGGCATCTGCCATCAGGTGAATCTCGAATACCTCGCCCGAGTGGTGTATGACGCGCCTCACAACGGCCGAAAAGTAGCTTATCCTGACTCGCTCGTCGGCACGGATTCACACACCACGATGGTCAATGGCCTCGGCGTCTTTGGCTGGGGCGTCGGCGGAATCGAAGCGGAGGCGGCCATGCTCGGCCAGCCGCTTTCGCTGGTGATTCCCGACGTGGTCGGATTTAAGCTGCACGGTAGCTTACCTCCCGGTGCCACGGCGACCGATCTAGTGCTCGTGGTAACGCAGATGTTGCGCTCGAAGGGCGTCGTCGGCAAATTTGTCGAGTTCTACGGCACCGGTCTGTCGAGCCTTTCGCTGCCGGACCGCGCAACGATCGCCAACATGGCCCCCGAGTACGGCGCAACGATGGGCTTTTTTCCCGTCGATTCCGAAACGCTCAGCTACTTGCGATTCACCGGACGCGATGCCACGCGCGTCGCACTGGTGGAGGCGTATACCAAGGAACAAGGCCTCTTCCGCACGGATGAAACTCCCGATCCGATTTATTCGGACACGCTCGAACTCGATCTGGCCTCTGTCGAGCCGACGCTCGCCGGACCCAAGCGCCCGCAGGATCGTGTCCCCCTACGCGGGGCAAAGCAGGCGTTTGCGAAAAGCATGCAGGGTCAGGACGCGAAAAAGGTTCACGTCAAGAATAATGGCGACCAATTCGATCTGCACAACGGCTCGGTAGTAATCGCCGCGATCACCAGTTGCACAAACACCTCGAATCCCTCGTTGATGATTGGCGCAGGCCTGTTGGCAAAAAAAGCCGTCGAGCGCGGCTTGCAATCGAAACCGTGGGTAAAAACCAGCCTCGCTCCCGGTTCGAAAGTGGTCACTGACTATCTCGCTGCGGCCGGCCTCATGACTTATTTGGAAAAGCTGAAGTTCAACCTCGTAGGCTTTGGCTGCACCACATGTATTGGCAACAGCGGCCCGCTGGCGGAACCCATCGGTCTGGCGATCAAGGAAAATAGTCTTGTCGCGGTCGCAGTATTGAGCGGGAATCGCAATTTTGAGGGCCGCATTCATCCGCTCGTGCGCGCGAACTACTTGGCTTCACCGCCATTGGTAGTGGCGTATGCGTTAGCCGGCAATATGGATATGGACCTCGTCAACGAACCGATTGGCAAAGACACTGCGGGCAAGCCGGTGTTTTTGCGAGAGATTTGGCCCTCGCCGGAAGAAATCGAGCAAACGGTCCGGTCGGCGGTGAAAACTTCGATGTATTCGAAGGAGTATGGCGAAATCTTCGAAGGCGACGCGCGGTGGAAATCCATGCCCGTGCCCGAAGGCGATCTTTATAAGTGGGACGAAAAGTCCACCTACATCAAGCTGCCGCCTTTCTTTGACAATATGCCGAAGACGCCACAGCCACTCGGCGATATACGCGGCGCGCGCGTATTGGCCAAGCTGGGTGATAGCGTCACCACCGACCACATTTCACCCGCAGGCTCGATCCCTGCGGATAGCCCGGCCGGCAAATATCTGATCGCGCAGGGAGTGAAAGCTTCCGATTTCAATTCCTACGGCGCGCGGCGCGGCAATCACGAAGTGATGATGCG
The DNA here is from genome assembly GCA_963703805.1 of uncultured Acidobacteriota bacterium. Classification (GTDB taxonomy): domain Bacteria; phylum Acidobacteriota; class Terriglobia; order Acidiferrales; family UBA7541; genus DASTCZ01. The sequence goes on from CAVPFO010000005.1 coordinate 1,022,746, forward strand.
AGGCACGTTCGCGAATATCCGCCTGCGCAACCAGCTCGCCCCAGACACGGAAGGTGGATGGACGTTGTACCAACCCAGCCGCGAGAAGATGACGATCTACGACGCGTCGGTGCGCTACAAGCGGGAAAATGTGCCGCTGCTGGTCCTCGCCGGTAAAGAATATGGCTCCGGCTCGTCCCGCGATTGGGCCGCGAAAGGCACTTTACTTTTGGGCATTCGCGCCGTGATCGCCGAAAGCTACGAACGAATCCACCGCAGCAATCTACTGGGTATGGGCGTATTGCCGTTGCAATTTCCGGAGGGAGAGACCGCCGAATCGCTCGGTCTGACGGGTCAGGAGGAGTACTCCATCGAAGGCATCGGCCAGCTCAAGCCGCGGGCTAAGGTTCGAGTACGGGCACGCGACGCCGCAGGCCAAGAGAAATCCTTTGAAGCCATCGCGCGTGTGGATACCCCGGAAGAGGTCGCGTACCTGCAGCACGGCGGAATTCTCCCCTACGTGCTGCGCAAGATGCTGTAGCCTCGATCCGAAATACGTTCCATTTATGCCCGCTCCAGTGGCACAGCTTCGCGAAACCCGGTAGGCTATTGAAAATGCTCGTTTCCACATGACAATTTTTGTGCTGGCGCGTCTCTATAGGCACGCATATCTTTATTCGGTCCTTTTTCCCAGGAGGGTGCTGATGCGAAGTTCCAGGCTCGTCCTCACTAGTTTTGTAAGCGCGGCCTTGCTGGCTGCGGTGAGCTTTCGGTTGGCGCCCGATGCTTCTGCAGCAGGTGCGCCACCGCCAACCTCGTCCACGGTGCACATCCCGTTGCAGGAAACCACGCTCAGCAATGGCTTGCGCGTGATTTTCTCCATCGACCACTCCGCGCCGACCTATTCGATCTGCATCACGTATGACGTCGGCTCGCGCAACGAGCGCCCCGGCCGCACGGGATTCGCGCACCTTTTCGAGCACATGATGTTCGAAGGCTCGGAAAACGTCGGCAAAGGCGAGCACGTGATCCTGATCTACAACAATGGCGGCGACATGAACGGCACCACCAACAAAGACCGCACCAACTATTTTGAAACGCTGCCCGCAAATCAGCTCGATCTGGGACTCTTCCTCGAGGCCGATCGCATGCGCGCGCTTGCTATCAACCAGGCCAACCTCGATAACCAACGCAATGCCGTGCAGGAAGAGCGGCGCTTGGGTGTGGACAATCAGCCCTACGGCAAAACCTTCGAAGTGTTGGACGAAATGGCTTACGACAATCCGGCCTACCAGCATTCGACGATCGGCTCGATGGCCGATTTGAACGCTGCTTCGGTGCAGGACGTGGCGGCTTTCTTCAAGACATACTACGCGCCGAATAATGCGGTGCTGGTGTTGGTGGGTGATTTTGAGCCGGCGGAGGCATTGGCCAAGGTCAAAAAATATTTCGGTGAGATTCCGCGGCAACCCGCGCCGCCGCAGCCCGATATGGCGGAGCCGAAGCAGGCAGCCGAGCGCCGCAAGACGATCGATGACGGATTCGCGCAGCTTCCGCGTCTCGATATCGTTTACAAAGTACCGCAGGCGGAAACGCCGGACTGGTACGCGCTTGACGTCCTCGGCGACATCCTGGTGAAAGGGCGCTCTTCGCGGCTCTACGAAGAACTCGTCGAAGAAAAAGAAGTAGCCGTGAACCTGTCTGGCGGACCGGAAGAATCGCGCGGACCTTCGTTGTTTCATCTAACCGCGCTGGTGCGGCCTGGCAAAGACGTTGCTGGCGTGGAAAAAGCCATCGAGGCTGACGTTGAGCGAGTAAAGACCGAAGGCGTCAAGCAGGAAGAAGTCGACAAAGTAGTGATGGAAGACCGCACCGACCTCATCCGTGAGGACGAAAGCACGCTCGGCCGGGCGGTCCTGATTGGGCAATTCGCGGTCTACTATCACAATCCCGGTCTCATCAACACGCGGATTGACAACTACCACAAGGTCACGCCTGCTGACGTGAAGCGCGTAGCGGAGCAATACCTGACGCAGAACAATCGTACCGTCCTGATCACCATGCCAAAGGCCGCTTCCGCGGCTTCGAGTTCGGGCCGCTAGGCCGCGAGGAAATGACGATGAACACGCCAAAATTTCTCTCTTCTCGAACAGTGCGAACCGCGCTCGTCGCGGCCGCAACGGCCGCGCTGGCATGCGGCGCCGCAGTCTGGGCGCAGGCGCCACAAGGCTCCAAGAGCATTCCACTCAGCCAGGTGGAGCGCAAAAACCGCGCGCCCGTTTCAAAAGACATCCTGCGAGTGAAGTTGCCGAAGCCCACGGAGACGAAACTATCCAACGGGTTGACTGTCCTGATTCTTGAAGATCATCGGCTTCCGGTGGTGACCACGCAGATGCAAATCTCCGGCGCGGGCCCCATTTTTGAACCGGCTGAACGCCCCGGCCTCGCAAGCTTGACCGCACAAATGCTCACGCTCGGAACCACGTCCCGCACCAGCCAACAGATCGCGGAAGATTCGGAGCGCATGGGCGCAAACATTTCCGCGAGCGCTTCGTTTGGTTCGTCGTCCACCGTGATTGCTGCTTCCGGGCTTTCCGATAATTTCGATCAATGGTTTGCGTTGGCGGCGGACGTGCTCCTTCATCCGAACTTTTCTCCGGAGGAACTGGCGAAATTGAAGCAGCGCAGCAAAGCATCTCTCAAACAGCAGCGCACGCAACCCGGATTCCTCGCCACGGAGCGCTTCAACCGCGCGGTGTACGGCTCGTTTCCAGCCGCGGTGACCAGCACCACGCCTGCTTCGCTCGATGCCATGGCTCCGGACGACCTCGCACGGTGGCGCCGGGAACACTACGTGCCGCAAAACACCGTGCTCGCGATTGCCGGGGATGTAAAGCCCGTAACTCTGATCCCGCAACTGGAACAGTGGTTTGCCGGTTGGCAGAAGACCGATCTCGCGGAGCCGGTCACCGGCAGCCCGAATCCGGCGGCAGAGAAGAAAATTTATCTCGTCGATCGGCCCGACTCCGTACAAACCACCATTGCCATGGGTAATATCGCCGTCGACCGTCATAACCCCGACTATTTCCCACTGATCGTCTTGAACCAGATTTTTGGCGCCGGCCCGCAGAGCCGGCTGTTTCTGAATCTGCGCGAAAATAAGGGCTACACCTATGGCGTTTACAGCAGCCTGACCGCGCTGAAGTACGCGGGGCCGTGGCGCGCGGGCGGCGACGTCCGCACCGCCGTCACTGATGGCGCGATGACGGAATTCCTTAAGGAACTAAACCGCATTCGCAACGAGAAAGTGCCCGCAGCCGAACTCGAAGACGCGAAGCACGCCGTGGTGGCGACTTTTGCGCTTTCGCTCGAGAACGCGGCGCAACTTGTGAACTATGCGATCATCATGAAGCTCTACGGTTTCCCGGACGATTATTGGGATACTTACCCGGCGAAGATTTCGGCCGTGACGGCGGACGATGTCCAGCGCGTTGCGGAAAAATACATTAACCCGGACACGATGCAGATCGTAGCCGTCGGAGACGCCAGCAAGATAAAATCAGTGATGGAAAAATATGGTCCGGTGGAAGTCTACGGCCTGGACGGCAAACCACAGAGCGCGTCAACCGCGCCTTCAGGTGCCCGCTTGGGTAGCTTGTGTAATGGGCAATGCAATCCCCGCAGCTTGTTGTGGGGCGCTATTGCGCCTTGGCAAAAGCCTGCTTTACGTTGGGCCGGAAGAAATACCACAGTACCGCCGCGCTGATCGCCAGATAGATGATGTATTCCGCTAACACCCAAGGGTTGGCGGCAGGAAACAATTGCGCTAAGCCTAGGCCGAACACCACCAGCCAGAGAATGTCCAGAATGATGCCCATGACGCGTCCCCATCCGCGCAGCGTCCAAAGACCGAAGCCGGTAATGCCGTAGACGCCGGCGAAACAAAGGGCGTAGACACCGAGGAATACTCCCCCGCTCAAGGCGAACCTTTCCAGCGCCGGATTCTGAATGTTGTTCGCGATAAAAGCTCCGCCGGCAAACGAAAGAATTCCCACAACAGCGCAAAGCGCTGCACCGCAGAAGATCAGTATGGCCAGAATGGTGATTCCGGCTGGGCGTTTCACAGAGGTGCCTCCAGCGAAGTCTGTCACCGTCTGCAAATCTGATGCGTAAACGCGAACAAGCGACGCAGCACAACGCAAGGCCTTCAGGTTTGGTGAATGCTTCGGTGACGAACGAGCAAAAAGACGCCCACGATCATGCCGACCAAGCTGGCCGTTTGCGCATTCGTCATGCCAAAAAACGATCGTGGATTCAGACGGATGAATTCGACCAGGAAGCGGGCAACGCCGCTAAGTATCAGGTAAACGCCAAAAAGTTTGCCGATCGATCCAGCGTCGCGCATCCAGCGAGCTCCCAAGCGCCAGAGGATGTAAAAAATTACCACCGAGGCCAGAAGTTCGTAGATCGGGGTCGGATGCACGCGTTCGGTCGTCGGCACGATGCCGTTTGGGAAACTCATGCCCCAGGGCAGCGACGTGGGCGTGCCGTAGTCGCCGTCGCCGGAGATCAGGCAGCCGATGCGGCCGATACCGTAGCCTAACGCCGCTGCGGGGGAAGCCATGTCCAGCATTTGCAGCGCGGGCATACGATAATGGCGGGCGATCAGCAGCAGCGTGATAAATCCGGCGATCACCGAACCAAACCATGCAAAACCCATGGTGCTGAAGAGTTGTGGCCAGGGATCGGCAAAGAATTCGCCGGGGCTTTCGAGTACATGGTAAAGCCGCGCACCCACCAATCCGGCCAACCCGGTCAGCCCAATGATGAGATTGGGATCGGCATTAAGCACACGCCGGCGCAGATCGGCCTGCACGACGTAAAAAGCTACGATCAGCGCGACGGCCACCATGATGCCGTACGTCCCTAAACGAAGTGGGCCAAGATGAATGAAGGGATACATGCGCAGGAGATTGAGTATACACGAGCGCGAAATAGCGCCGCAGCGGTCGTGGACCTGGGCCGCTAGCTAATGTCCAGCCAGGGACGCTATCTAATGGATGAACCGTTCGAGCAGTTCGTGGACGGCGTTCAGGGTCGCGGGGCGCAAGATCGCGGCGGCAACGAAAACGCCCAGGAGCGAGACCGCGCTCGTGGCCAACAAGCGCAACCCCACGCGCGGTTCTGGAATGCACTTCGCCGGCTGCAACAGGCGGTTGACCCGCTCGGCCAAGTCAGAGCCTTCGCCGACCAGGGTAGTACAGATGCCGGAAAGCCTGGGCGGCGTCCCCATCCGCGCGATGCGCACCAGCGCAGAGGCTAGCGAAAGGGAGCGGTCGGGGTTTTCCGCGGCGGCGAAATCGTCGGCGGCCCATTCCGATAGTCTTGTCCATGCACGCTCAAGCGTGCCAAATCCCGGAACAAACGGCAGCATCGGCGGAGCTAGCAGCAGAAGAAGACGCTTTACGTTGTCGCGTGACAACTGGTGGGCGCGTTCGTGACTGAGTGACGTTTCCAATTGATCGCGCGAAAGAGCTTCGAGCACAGCCCGCGAAATCACCAGTCTCGGCCGCCAGACACCCGCGAGAGCGAGAATCGGCGCTTGGCTTTCCACTAACAATATAGGCGACACTTCGCCGGCAATGCGCAGATCGGAGCCGGCGCGTTTACACTGTTTCGTAAAGCAGGCTGTGCTGTCCAAAGCGCGGAATACGCGTGCCGCCGAAAAACCAAAAAGGGAAACTCCAAGAATGGCTGCCGCCAAGAATGGCCACCCCACCTCTTCGCGCGTAGCTGCCGGCTCCAGCCACAGATAGCTAGGCACGCACAGCGCGAAAGTAACGACCGCCGCGGTTAGAACTGGAATCAGCCGCAAGGAGAACAGGAATCGCACCGCCACACGCGGACGCATCGAAAACGCCCAGCGGCTCGCCACGGGAGCGAACGTTGACACAGCAACGCCGCATACAAGGTGCACCAGAAAGAAAGAAGCCGCGCACAGGCAGAACAGCCTCAATAAATAGGGCAGGCTCATGGCGTCTGGGCTCGCCGCACCAGTTTCTTGCGCTGCGTGCGAATTTTCTTCTCCAGTTCGGCCAGGAGCGCTTCGTCGTGCTCGCCCATCGCGTCGAGAAAACAGGAGAGCAACAAATCCCGCGAGCGTTCCGACCCCGCCAGGAAGCCGGCAACTAAATCATTCGCTATGGTACGCTCCCACTCAGTCCGCGTAAGACGTGGAGAGTATAGGAATGCTCGCGCCTCTTTCCGCCGATCGAGCAGCCGCTTCTTGAAGAGCCGATCGAGGGTGGTCATCACCGTTGTGTATGCCAGCGGGCGCTCGATTTCCTGCGCGACGTCGCGGACGCTGCTTTCCCCGCGCGTCCACAAGACGTCCATCACACCCTCTTCGAGCGGGCCAAGGTTCGCCGGTTGCGGCGAGTCTCCGCGCTCCAGCATGCGGTCCTTGAAAAAATGCGCCATATGGCTCGTCATTCGCTCGTTAGCATAAGACCGGACCCACTCGGGCTTGCGCTCGCCGAATTGTACATCAACCAGGTGTCAGCAGAAGCCCGCTTTATCAGTTGCGGCACTCCAACGTAAGAAGCACGACGGCAACCTGAATCTCTGGTCGTTCAGGCCAAAGATATCCGCCGGGGTTCTCTCATAGGCGTATACTCGCAGCACTTTTTCTCTGGCTCCTCCCATCTGCCCCGGGGCACCTCGGAGAACGGCCGCCGGAGGTTCCATGGCGAAGGTCGCGCTGGTCAAGCTTCTAAAATCAGGAATGCTTTTGGCCATTTTAGGTTCGATGGCATCGGCCACGGCACGAGCGCAGGGTCGGGGTGGAATTCCGGTCGTGGGGCAAAATACGGGCAGTGCGATCGGTGATTTCTCCGCGGTGATCGTGCACGTGCAGGAGCTTGATGGTGGTCCCTTGGCGGTCCCGGCCCTGGTGATTCTGACCTCTTTAGACAATCCTGGAGGCTATCAGACCACCACCGGTGCCGGCGGAATCGCGCAATTCAACGGCGTCCCTGGAGGGAACTACACCATCAAAGTAAGCGCTGCCGGGTATAAGAACGCCAGCGAAGACGTGACCGTCATGGGGAACAACGGGATCGTCAATTCCTTTATGGGCCTCAAAGCAGATAACAATTCCCCGGACAATGAAGCCCGATTGGAAAGACCAGGGATCCCTTTACTCGTCGGAAAATCCCGCAAGGAACTCGACTTGGCCCTTGCGGCCATGCGCGCCAACAATAACCCTGGCGCAGCGCCCCATTTGGCCTACGTGCTAAAGCACGCGCCCGGGAATCCTGATGTCCAATTCGTTGCCGCGCTTTACGCGATGGCGCTGCAAGACGCTGCGGGCGCCCGCAGTCACCTGGAAATGGCCATCGGAATTTTCCCCGGCTACGCGGTCGCGCAGATCGAATTGGCCAACTTGCTCTTGTCGGAAAATGACGCCGCCGGCGCCATACCGCATCTCGAAGAGGCTCTTTCCGTTCAACCCGGATCATGGCGCGCCCATTGGCTGATCGCCGAAGCCTATCTGATGGCAAACCATGACACCGAACGCGCCAAGCTTCACGCCGCAAAATCGCTCGAACTGGGCAAGGAAAAGGCCGTCGGCGTGCAGATCACACTCGCGCGCGCTCAGGCGATTGCGGGGGATCGTGACGCCGCGCGCAAGACGCTCGAGGAATTTCTGGCCAAGTACCCAAGTAGCCCGGCCTCTCCCCGCGCCAAGCACATGCTCGAGGCGCTCTCGAGTTCGCCGGTAACACCGAGCAAGAAAGAAATGCCGCCGGTGCTTCATCTCGAAACCGATGTCATCAAACCGATTCAACACCCCGCTGTCGCACGAATATGTGGCAATTGATACGCGCCCATAGTGTTTTCTCGGCGGTCGAAGGAAGCTTTAGTTGACCCTCAACCCCCTGTGAAATCTCGTAACCCTGAATCGATTCGAGAATCTTCCCTCCGTCGTGGCGGCTTTTCCGGCCGTTTATGCCCGGTTGACACTCCTTTCATACTAGAAGCATAATCTCCCAGCTTTGAGTCACCGGGGTTCGATTCGCGTCAAACGGGGTGTTTGGCTGCGCGTCGCGTATATTCCGGAGTCCTGCCCGATTACGGGAGCATTGAGCCCATAACTCATAACGAGGTGGCGGAGGGACGACGGCCACTAGGTGCGCCACGTGACGATCTGTTTCGAAACAATTCCGATGCGAACAAATCACAAAAGGGGTGTCGAATGAAAGTGAGTTTGCGTGATTTGATTTACCGGCTTGGCGCGGCATCAGTGCTACTGCTGGCGCTCTGTTTCGTGGTGCGAGGCCAATCGCAGGTTTTCGGTGCTCTTGGCGGGGCGATCACCGATGCGCAGCACGCCGCAATTCCAGGCGCGACCGTCACGGCTCGCAGCCTGGCGACGAATGCCACGTCCACCGCAACCACGGATGGCACGGGACGTTTTGTGATCGACAATTTGCAGCCTGGGGTCTACGAAGTACAGGTTAGCGCGGCCAACTTCGCCACGAATACCCAGCCGCGAATCGTCGTCGAGGTCGGCTTGGTAACGCCGGTAAACATCGAACTCGGCGTCGCCGGCCAATCGCAGACCGTCACCGTCACTGGCGAAGCGCCCGTGATCAACACCGAACAGAGCGTCTTCGCCACCGACATGAATCAGACGGCCATCAATAATCTCCCGATCAACTCCCGCCGCTGGTCGAATTTTGCGCTAGCGACACCTGGAGCGGTGCCCGACGGCACCTTTGGCGACATCAGCTTCCGCGGTGTTTCCTACATCTTTGACAACAACACCGTCGACGGCGCCGGCAATACGCAAGCTTTCTTCGCCGAAGAAGTAGGCCGCACGCGCATGGCCTATTCCACCAGCCTCAATTCCATTCAGGAATTTCAGGTCACCACGGACAATTATTCGGCTGAATATGGCCGCGCGGTCGGCGGCGTGATCAATGCCGTCACCAAGAGCGGCTCCAATCAGATTCACGGTGACGTCTTCTATTTCAATCGCGATAACAACATCGGCGGCGCTTACACCCCCTTCGCCACCGGCGCAGTGCTTCAATCCAACGGTAGCTATGTCACCGTGCCGATCAAGCCAGAGGATGAACGGCAACAAACGGGAGCCGATATCGGCGGTTGGATCATCAAAAACAAACTTTTCTACTATTTCAATTTTGACGATCAACTTCACAAGTTCCCGGCCGTGAACATTCCCACGACGCCGAACAACTTTCTCGCGACTATTTCGGTCGCGCCGCCCGCGCTCGGGTGTCCTGCAAACGCAACCCTGAGTGGATCGAATGGAGTAAAGGGAAATGCCGGAAGTACTTTGAGCGCCGGCCAGGTCTTGGCGTGCCGAGGGTTCACTCAAGCACAGGTGAATGCTGCGGTTACGGAGATCAATTCGACCACCGGTACCTCTCCGCGCACGGGCGATCAGACCATCTATTTCCCAAAAATCGACTGGAAGCCCACGCAAAATGACACGATCACACTATCCTACAATCGCGTCCGATGGATCTCGCCGTTTGGTGTACAAACGGGCAGCGTCATCGCGCGATCCATCGACAGTAACGGTAACGACTACGTTCACGACGATCGCGGGATCGCTAGCTGGACGCATACGTTTGGCGCATCCATGACCAACGAGGCCCGGTTTGTCTACAGCCGCGACTTCGAATTCGAATTCACCACTCCTCCCGGTGCTGGCGAGCCCGTTAGCTCCCTTACCGGCCTTTCACCGCAGATTGACATTAACGGTTGCGGATTCGCGGCAACTGTACTCCCGGCTTCGCCGGTGACACTCGCCTGCGGTTGGACCATCGGTGCCCCCTATTATTTGCAGCGCGCTGCTTATCCGGATGAGCGGCGCATTCAGGGCTCCGATACGTTCAGCATCAATAAAGGTAAGCACTTCCTCAAATTCGGCGTGGACATCGCCCACGAAGGCGATTTCCTCAATAGCTATGCTTCCGGCGATCAGCTCGGCGAGTATAGCTACACGTATTATCAGGATTTCCTCAGCGACTACATCGCCTCCACCAATAACATTAACGGCGGAAAGTCATGCACCAGCACCTCGGGAGGCACCACCTATTTCATCCCATGCTACAACGACTATTTCCAGACTTTCGGACCCCTCGCCTTTAACGTAGATACTCTCGAAACGGCCTTCTTCGTTCAGGACGACTGGCATGTCAGCACGCGCCTCACTCTGAACCTTGGGCTGCGTTGGGATCATGAGGGTTTCCCGTCGCCGGTTCTTGCGAATTCCGCGATTCCACAAACCTCTACGTTCCCGAGCGACAAGAAGGATTGGGGACCCCGGTTTGGTTTGGCGTGGGACATCTTCGGCACGGGGAAGACTGTGCTTCGCGGCGGTGCCGGTGTGTTCTACGGCCGTATCACCAACGAGCAGATTTACGAGGCATTAACGGTGACCGGCTCGGCCGCCGGCCAGCTCAATCCCACTATCTTCCCAACCACTGGATCTTCCAACTCCACAGGTACGCCGACTCCTGGCGAGCCGATCTATCCGAATATCCTTCCCACCTACAATGCCAGCGTCGGTACGCCGAACATCACGTATTTCCCGGCGGACACGCGTTTGCCGATGGCGGAAGAATTCGACGCCATCGTCGAGCACGAAATCTCGCCGAACACGGTGGTTTCGGTTTCCTACATCGGAAGCATCGGGCGCTTCCTGCCGACTGGTATCGACACCAATCTGCCGCTGCCGACGACCCAGAACTACACCGTAGTCAACGGGCCCTACAACGGCATCGCGGTTCCCATCCCATTCTTTAAGGGTGCGCGTCCAAATCCGGCTTACCAGCAAATGGTGATGTACTGCACTTGCGTGACCTCGCACTACAACGGCATCGTCGGACAATTCAATCGCCGCATGCGCGGAGGCCTGCAGTTCAATTTCAACTACACCTACGCCAACAACACCGATGACGGCGCGTCCTCCGCAGCCATCACCAGCGACACGCCGGTGAACCCTTATAATCTGGCTGCGGAAGAGGGCAATTCTGCGCTCGATATCAAGAACCGCTTCGTAGGCAGCCTCGTCTGGCAACCCCCCTACTTCGATCACAGCTCGAACGCATTCTCGCGATGGGCTCTGTCGGGATGGACTCTAGCGGTCGATCAGGTTGCGCAATCCGGGACGCCTTACCTGCAAGTGATTTCCGGCAACGAACCCTCGGGCCTGGGAGCGACCGTCAGCGCGGGCGGCGCCACCGGCGGAAAGACTTCTACCCGCGTTCCTTTTGTACCGAGGAACGCAAATTTCCTGCGGCCCACCGTCAACACAGATGTGCGTTTGGCCAAGGCTATCCAGGTTCGTGAACGGTACCGGATTGAATTTACTGCGGAAGCCTTTAACCTGCTAAACCACGTGAATTACACCGCGGCGACCACCACCGCATATACGACTGGGGTAAACGCCGCGGGAGTACCTACGCTTACGTACAGCACTTCATTTGGCAACTTGACGGCCGCCAACAACGGCGTCTTCATCGGCGCACGCCAACTGCAGCTGGGCGCGCGCATTTCGTTCTAATCGGTAAGCCGTCTCGGGAAAAAGCAAAAGCGGCGGTCGATTAAATCGACCGCCGCTTTGCTTTTCAACGAGGAAGCGGAACGCCGGAATCAGTGCCCGTGCCCGCCGCCGTGCCCCCCGCTAGAGGAATGCCCGCCGGAACTTCCACGGCTGCTGCCGCCGGAAGAGCCCCGGCTCGCTCCGCCCGAATAACCACGAGAGTTGCCACTGCCACCACTCGATCCGCGATAGCCGCCGTAAGAACCGGAACTACGCGGCGTCACGATCGGCCGGCTCATGTTCAGCGGCGGCCGAGACGAACTGGAGCCGCCATAGCCTCGGTACGGATCGGAATTCCCATAGGACGGCCTCGAAGACCCGCCTCCGTAACCGCGATATGCATCGGAGTTGCCATATGATGGCCGCGAAGATCCTCCAAGGCTTGGCCGGCTAGCCGAGCTTCCGGAATTGCCGTGGCTCGACGCGCCGGACTGCGGCGTAAACCGCTGGTAGCCATCGGATGCCGCTCCCGCGGATGAACGCGCCGAAGACGGCCGATCGCTGTTACCTTGTGCCTCGAAAGGGCGCGTCTGTCCAGACGAGCCATTCGGTCGCGAATTCACGCTCGGACGGTCGCCCGCCACACTGCCGCTGCCACGCGCGGGCGATGCGCCGTTGCTGCGGTCAATCGACTGACGCACTTGTCCCTGTTCCTGGCTAAACGATCGCGTTGACGTCGCGGCGCTACGCCCAAAGAAGCGTTGGGATGAATTGCCGCGAATCGTGGATGGGCTTGCCGCGCGTCCTGAAGCGGAAAGGCTCGCTCGCGTGGGAGAGATTGGCACGTTACCGGTCATCACCCGCGCATTGCTCAGCGATCCGCCTCGGAACGACTCTGGCCTGGCGTTGCCATGACCGAAGTTATCGCGCGATACCGACGAAATGCCGGCTCGGCCGAAATCGTTGTGCTCGGCTAACCGGAAATTTGAGAAGCGGTCGCCACCATGCAACGGACCGAACCCGCCGTAATCGCGCCACCGGCCCCAGTCGCCAAAACCAACATAACCAAACCGCCCGCCCCATCCGCCCCACCATGGGAAAAATGGATCGCAGGGGCCGATAGGGAACCAGCCTACTGACCCGAAACCAAAACCGATTCCTCCGCCATATCCAAAGAAAGATACGTAGGCTGGCGACCAGATCGGCCGGTAGAAGCCGCCATAAACGGGGCCCGGCCACCAAGCCCATCCGCCTCCATAGGCGAACCAGCGTCCGTAGTGATAGGGCGCCCAGCCCCAAGATTCGGCGGAAACCCACGTCCAGCCCCAATAAGGCTCCCAGACCCAATTGCCGTCGCGATAGGGTGCCCAGCCGGTCGGCTCATTCGGGACCCACACCTGGCCATAATCCGGAACCTCGGTCCACACGCCGTTGTTATCCAAGTCTTCCGAACCGGTGTAATACTGATCCGTGTGCTTCCAGCTGCTCGCCTGCTGGATCGTGCGGTCGCGGTCGTTATTCCAGCGGTCGAAGTCATCCATCCGCGCAGCTTCCGTGACCTTGTATTCCGCGTCCGACATGGAACCCTTCACGGTGATCAGGTCGCCCTCTTTAATGTGCGTGCTGCCTTGCGGCGTGGAAATATCCGCTTCGCCGTGCCGTACGGTCACCTGCGTTTCCTGATCGCTATTCACCTGAATCCGAAAGCTGCCCTCCCCATTTGGATGCACCGCCACATTGGGAGTGTCAATCTCCACCTGCGCGTTATTTCCGCCGCGAATTGTGGAAAAATTCGCGACGCCCTGTCCCACTTGAATTTGGATCTGGCCATCAGCCAGGGTCGCCACCTTCGCCTGCGACTGATCGCCCAGGCGCAAAATGTGAGCGTAGTCGAGCTGCACTTCCGCATGTCCACTTGCGCCGGTGGATACCTTGTCTCCGGCAACCACGGGCTGGTTCATTGCCGCTGCAGACCAGTCGCCCGAGTCGCCGCGCTGCGTGGATACATCTCCTTGAATGAAGCTGATTCGCGCGACGCCTGTGTCCGCAGTGGTATTGTTCCCAGGCGTGGGCGCGGCCGCCGGCGGTTGTTGCGTGTCAGGCGGAGGCGGAGCTTGTGTGTCCTGGGCGTGAACGGCGCCCAAAGCTCCCATCAGCATCACTGCCAGCCCTGCTAGAAGTCTTTTCGTCATCGTGATCCCCATGTTCTTCCCCAGACGTGAGGCACTCCCTGCGCTCACTCATTCGGCACAAAGACAATGGCAAGACGGCTGCCAAACAAGGCCCGCTTGCAGGTCAATATAAGCTATTTAGAATTAACTACTTGCGAGAATTTCAAGGTAGAACAAGAAGGAAGGGCTGCGAGTGGGCGGCTTGAATCCACCGCAGATGGTGGATTTCAGCCAGTCGCACCGTGTTCCTCGGCTTCTTTTTCGGGGTCGTCCTCGATACCCATTTTCGAGAGCCTGTATCGTAGAGCGTTGCGTGAAAGCCCGAGCAATCGCGCGGCTTGGCTCTTGTTCCCACCGCTGCGCTTCACCGCTTCGCGGATCATTTCCTCTTCCCATTGGTCCATCGTCATGCCCGGCGGCAAAAAGGCGTCACCCGCGTGAGCGGGTTTGTGGCGCTCAGCGTCCAGATGGATATCTTCCGCTTCGAGCACCGGCCCCTGCGCCAGTGCGCAGGAACGCTCGATGATGTTTTCCAACTCGCGCACATTTCCCGGCCAATGGAAGCTCGTCAGCACCCGCAATGCTCCGGGGGAAATCCCGCTGCAGGGTTTGCCCGACTCTTTTGCGAACCGCTCGAGGAAAAGCTTCGCAAGTTCTGGTATGTCCTCCTTGTGCTGCCGGAGCGGAGGAATGTCGATCGGGACCACATTCAGCCGGTAATAAAGATCCTGGCGAAACGTTCCCTCTTCCAGCGCGGCGCGCAAATCTCGATTCGTCGCCGCGATCAGCCTTACATCCACTTTCAGCGTGCGCGTCCCACCCAGGCGCTCGAATTCCCGCTCCTGCAAGACGCGCAGCAGTTTCACTTGGGTCGACGCCGGCACATCGCCAATCTCGTCCAGAAAGAGCGTACCCTTATCGGCCAATTCGAATTTGCCCTGCTTCGTCGTGGTAGCGCCCGTAAACGCTCCCTTTTCGTATCCAAAAAGCTCGCTTTCCAACAGATTTTCGGGGATGGCCGTCGAATTGATTTTTACAAAGGGCCCGGAAGCACGCCGCGATTTCTGGTGGATCACGCGGGCGATCAAATCCTTGCCGACGCCGCTCTCCCCGCCCAATAGCACGGTCGAATTCGTAGGAGCGATCCGTTCCACCGTGGCCAACACCTGCTGCATCGCCGGGCTTGCGGCGATTACATTCGGGTGACCGTATTTTTGTCCGAGCGCTTCACGCAGCGAGCGGTTCTCTTCCCGCAAGCGGCGCACGTCCAGTTCCTTATGAACCACCATACGCATTTCAGTGAGCGAAAATGGCTTCAGCACGTAGTCACTCGCGCCGGTCTTCATCGCCTCCACCGCCGTTTCCACGGTGCCGAACGCCGTCATCACCACCACCGGGAGCGAGGCATTATTCCGCTTCGCCGCTTGCAGAAATTCCAGGCCGCTCATTCCGGGCAGCTTCAGGTCGGTTAAGACCAGGTCCACGTTCTCTTTGCCGAGAACCTTCAGGCCTTCTTCCGCGCTTCCTGCGGAAAGCACGGTAAAACCGTCGTCGCCCAGATTCAATTCGAGCAGCCGCCGCATCTTGGATTCGTCTTCAACGATCAATATTGTGGGCATCGCTATGGCTCGGTCTTTTCCGCCGGATCCTGCGCAGCCGGCTCAAGCGGCAGAAAGAGTATAAAGCTTGCGCCACCGCCCGGCATTTCTTCGACGCGGATCGAACCGTGGTGCGCATCCACGATCTTCGAAACAATCGAAAGGCCCAGCCCTGTGCCACTTTTCTTCGTGGTTACAAAAGGATTGAAAATTTCTTCGCGTTGCGGCTCCGGGATTCCCGGGCCGCGATCGCTGATGCGCACTTCGATTCCCTTCCGTCCTTCGCGCTCGTTCTCCATGGCCTCGACGCGCAATTCGCCCACGGAATCGCCCATCGCTTCATAGGCGTTCTGGATCAAGTTTACAAAGGCGCTCTCACACAGCTCGGCGTCTACAAACGCGTCCGGCAGCCCCGGCGCATAGGCGCGAACCACTCGCACCGGTGAACCCGCATATCTCTCGGCCACCACCGTAAGAGACCGATCCAGAAGCTCCGGGATCGCATGCGGCACAAGTTGGATCTGTTGCGGACGCGCGAAATCCAGAAACCGCGTTACAAACAAACTGAGCCGGTTCACCTCGCTCGAAATGTAACCCGCGAGTTCGCTTGCCAGCGGATTCGTTCCCGCAACCTTCTGGCTCAACATCTCCGCGGAACCTTTGATCACTCCCAGCGGATTCCGAATTTCGTGCGCGAGACCCGCGGCCATGTGCCCGAGCGCCGCCAAACGTTCCGAGCGTCGCGCTTCCTCCTGCGCGCTTTCCAGTTGACGATTCGTCTCTGCCAACGCTTCCGCCGCCATTTGGTATCGTAGCGTCTGCAGCCTCACTTCGATCACCAGCCTGTTCACCAGCACTCCGACGATGAAAAAAAACAAGACTCGCAAAGCCAATTCCGTCGCATCGTCAGGCTCGAGCGTGTATTCCTGTAATGCGGGAATCAAAAAGGAACAATAAGCCGCCGACGTCAGCGCAATCCAGCCAAGCGTGCCCCACACGCCAAAATAAACAGCCGCCGTTAGCACCGGAAGGTAATAAATCAGGTAGTAGCGGCTGTTGATCGCTACTTCACCGGTGTGCGCGATCAGCAGGCTTGCCAGCCCGATCTTTAGTATGACGATGTAAGCCGGGCCGCGGGCCGGTAGCCGCGCGAGCAGCCAGCCTTCCCCGACCTGCACGAGACCGATCGCCAGCAGGATGAGCTGCTTGTGAACTTCGTTGACGGGAGGAAGAACCGCGAGCCCGGCCAGAAAAATCAGCCAGAGACCGTCAAGCCAGCTAAAAACCGGACGGTTGCGCTCCGCAATCTGATTTCGGATTAGAGAATCCGTGCTCAAGTGGCTGGACGGCTTGGCGCCCTCACTCTATGTAGCACAAATTCGGGTGCTTCCGCGAAGATCGCGCGGCTATTGATTCCCACCCACGTACGCGACGCGCCACACAGTGTTCGAAGCATCGTCGGTAAAAAGCAGCGAGCCGTCTTTCGCAACGGCAATACCTACCGGCCGTCCCCATACGTGGCCATCCGCCGTAACAAATCCCGTCACAAAATCCTCGTACGCGCCCGTCGCTTTGCCGTTTTCCACTGGCACGCGGATCACTTCGTATCCCGCGCGTTGCTGTTTATTCCACGAGCCATGCTCGGAAGCAAAAATGTTGCCGTGATATTCCTGTGGAAATTGCGTTCCTTCGTAGAACGTCATTTCGAGCGAAGCGTTATGCGGTTGCAAGAGCACATCCGGCACCAGCACTTTGCCCCGTAGCTCCGCATGCTGCCCTGCATGCCGCGGATCCTGGTGATCACCCATATAAAACCACGGCCAGCCGTAGAATCCGCCTCCCTGCACGTGCGTGATGTAGTCGGGCGGCAGGTTGTCGCCCAGGCCGTCACGCTCGTTCGTCGAACACCATAGATCGCCCGTTTCCGGTTGAATCGCTTCCCCCACACAATTTCGAATGCCCGAGGCGTAGACCCGCATCCCGGAACCATCAGGATTGAACTCGAGCACATCCGCGCGATCTTTTTCCTGCGGATCATCTACCGTCCCTTCGGCCACATTGCTCCGCGAACCGACCGACACCAGCATTTTCTTGCCGTCCCGCGTGAACACCACATCGCGCGTCCAGTGCCCTCCTCCGCCCGTAGCCTCATCGCCGTTCGGCAAAGTCTTCACTACCGTCTCCGCCGGGCCGCGCGCCTTCATATCGCCATTCTGATAAGGAAACCGCACCACCGAGCCTGTGTTCCCCACGTAAACGTATTGCGGGTTCGGCCCCAAAGGATAGAACGCGATTCCAAACGGCCGGTGCAAGCCGCTGGCAAACTCGCCTTTGCTTTCCGCCTGGCCACTCGCCGTCATTCCGTGCAACACGATAATTTTCCCCGGATCGCTCTCCGCCAGGAAGATGTCTCCGTTCGGCGCCATACGAATGGCTCGCGCGTTGTCGAACCCGGAAGCGTACATCGTTACCTTGAAACCGGGCAGCGTTTGCGGCCATGCGTCGCTCGGTTTGGGCACGATGCGCGCAAAGGCCGCCACCGATTTCGTCGTAAAGGGCGCCGGCAAGTCCGCCACCGTGATTTTTCGCGTCACGCCGGGCTTCTCTTTTTCGTAGCTGGTGAACGCCGCCGCTCCGGTCAATACCGTGCCCGAATCGGCCTCACGCGCCAGGCTCCGCGCCGCTGCGACTGCCGCGCACAAACCAACTCCCAACCCGATCATTGCCAAGGTTCGCTTCATTCGAAAAGCCCCAGGGTCGCGCCCATGCGCGCGCACGGCCGCCATTTTATGCCCATGGCGCTTCCCTTTGTTTGATGAAGTAGTCGGGGTCTTGGGTTATCGGCAGGGTGCCGTGGAAAGAGATCGATGGCGGGCAAAAAGCCTGCCTAGGGCCTTTGCTCTCGGAGTGAATCTGCGGGGCCGGGAGGCCCCGCACCTCGCTACTTCTGCTGCGCGTTCGCTGAGGCCTGCGGCACCGCTGCGTTGTATCGCGTCAAATACGGCATAAACGGCGTCACTTCAAACGGCATCTTCTCGCGCTCGGCAATATTTCCTGCCGGTGTGCTCTTGATCAGAGCGAGCTGATCCGTCCACGGATCGAGTTTCACGCGCCCGCCCAGCGGCAACGCCACAATCTGTTGCGCGCCCACGTGCGTGTCTTTGTCCGCCGTCACCGGCGTCTGCGCCAACACCGCATTGCCCATTCTCGGGCTGATCAAATTCGGCACCTCTTTGGCGCGTGAGTCCAGCTCCGCAAGAAATAGTTGCGCGGTCTTGAGCTGATCCTTGTAAGGCGAATTCCGTAGGAGTTCCGCCGCCTTCGCGCTGGCCGCATCGTCTTCTTCCTTCGTCCGCGAAAAATCGAAGTGCTTGAAAGTTTCCTTCTCGTCGTAGAGCAGCACGTGATCGAAAAACGCGAATTCCGAGTTCGCGCCGTGCCCCAACACGATATGCGCCAACTCCTGCGCGAGCATCGTGCCCAGGCTGGCTTCATCCGGCAGCACGTCAATCAACCCGCGGCTCATGATAATCGTGTGGCCCACGTTGAACGACTCGATCGTCGAAGTCATCAGCACGCGGCAGCGCACTTCGGGCTGGATATCGAGGTTGTTCGTCACTTCGATGTTGTTCACCACCGTATCGAGCACCTTATCGACTTCGCCCTCTGGAGCGATCAAGCCGGTGCGCTCGAGCCGGTCCACCACGCTGTTTTCCGCCTCGCGCTTCCAGTTTCGCACCGCTTGCTCGCCGCTGAGGTGCGTATCCTGCACATCCTGTTTCCGATTCGGCGAATTCGATTGGGCCAACGCTTGCGCCAAATCGGAATCCTGCTGGTTGTGGCCGAGGTTGTAGCCCCACAAACGCGTCTGCGACTTGAACGAGGGCGTCCCACGCTCGGCGTGTTTCTCGCGAGTCTCTTCGCTATAGATAAACGCCGGCAGCCATAGATTTGGCCCCACGTTCACGCGCCAGCTATCGAAGTGAAAATTTCCGATGTAAACACCGTTGAAGCGCACGATCGTAAAATTCTGATCCTCCACCCAGATGCGCCCTACGAAGTGCCCTTTCTTGTGAATGTCCACCGGAGTGATGTCGAAAACAAGCGTGCGCACGTCGCCCAGAAATTCGCGGTGCACGTAGTCAAACTGATAGTCCTGGCGGTTCAGGCCATTCGCATCCAGAAAAACCATTTCGATGAAATCTTTGGGCAGGATTTCCGCGCCGAGCAGCCCTCCCAGGCTGCCGAACATGTGCCCCCGCGCGTTCTGCTGGCTCAGCGATTCGAGCTCGATACTTTTGCCGAATTGCACCCGCGCAAGGAAGTAGCGGTCGCCATCCGGCACCCAGCCTTCCTCTTTATCGGCCTTTGTATCCTGGATGTACGTCTCCACCAGCGGCGAGTAGCCGCGGATCGTATCCATCTCCGCGTTTTCGCGCGCCACGATCTTGTCCACCACTTGATTGAACGCGTTGTCCGTCTGCTTCTGCGGGATCTTGTCGTGCTTATTTTGCGCCAGGCCCGGAGCCGCGCACAGGAGCAGCGTTGCCAGCATGAATTGGTATTTCCGCATGTTTAAGTCACCGCCGATTCGATAGGATGCCGATGTCTCTAATTAGGTTGAGGCAACGCGCCGATTCGCGCATCCACAATCGTAAAAGTTGTGCTGTCCCACTTAATAGCCCGCAAGGGCAAACCCCCTGTACGAAGGTACAGGTCTGGGATGTGGCATCCCGGCTCCCGTTGCTACCGTTTCAGGCGCTGCTGACCGTTTCACCACCACGTCCTCACGTGCGGATTGACCCTCAATCAGCCCACCCCTACAGTAATGGCATCCACTTTGAACGCGTTTGGGAGGCTTTCATGAAATCAGCGCACCGCGCCACAATCTGGCTGATGGCTTTCGCTTTTTTGGCCGCGTCCACGCCGGCTCCGGTCACGAAGCCTCTCTCAGGCGTGGCCAAGGAAATTGCCAACACGCGCAGCGCCTGGATTCAAGCTTTACGCGCCAAGCAGCTTGATACCTTCACGAAGCTCTACGCCCCCGACGCCGTGTTCATGCAACCGACCGGTGAACGCCTCGCGGGCCAAGCCACGCTCCACGCGCTCTTCAAGAAAACCATGGACAGCGTCACCAGCAACCCCGGTCTGAAGAGCCTCTTCGAAGAAGATTCCGACGATCTCGCCTACGACAGCGGCACCTACACCGAGATGCTCACGCCCACCTCGGGCGCCACCCCGTATCAAACCGCCGGCAGTTACCTCACCATCTATCGCCGCCTGAAAACGAGCACCGGCAACCGATGGATCATCGCCCAGCAGGTTTGGACGGCAACTCCTGAATCCTTAAAACACTGACGCGATGGCGGCCAGCGTAGCAATTACTTCGCATCGCCCGCTGGCTTGCGCACAAAAAACTTCCACTTATCCACATCTGCCGGCACGGCCACGTCGAAAAAGCCCACCATCATTTCCTCAGACGTCTGATCGCCCCAGCGCACCGCCCGATTCGGATCGGGATTGTGTGGATTGTTCGCCGAATTATCGAACCAAGCGATCGCTTGCAGCTCTGTCCCGGCCTTGAGCGGTATCGGCTGCGCCAATCTGTAGCTCAGTTGCCAATGAAAATCGTAATTCACCAGCAGTAGCGTCTCCACACTGTGGTCTGCATGCACGATGTTGTATTCGAAGCGCTTCCCGCGCAGGTGCATGTGCGGGAAAAAGCTCAGCAGCAAGCAATCGTTCGGTAGCGTGCCGTGGACCTCCACGGGAAAGTTGTCCGCGCCCGGCGGAATCAAAAAGGAATCGTTCGTGAGCTGCAGCGTGATCACCCGCTGCGCCGGCCTCTGCTTCGCAAAAATCATGCCCACGCTCGATTGATCGCTTCCCGCGTGCCCGTTCGTCGTGTAATGCATCTGGAAAATCAAATCCGATCCGGCCGGCACAAACTTCGCCATCCCCGCCTGCCACTCATCCGGTGAACTTCCCGGCGCGTACACCAACAACATGTCGCTCGTCGTTCCGTGCGCGTCATGCCGGTCTTGCGGATCGGTCAGCGTCGAAGCCGTGAACGGCACGCCCACCGGCGCGCTACGCAGCCATTTCGAATCCGGCGGCCGGATGTAGATCACGCCGTGATGCACGTATTCCGGACTCGATGGCAGCACCTGCGAAACCTGCACCCATTTGTCTTCGGTGAACCCCGTCGGCACGATTTCGTAGGTGTATTCCACTGTCCCACGCGCGGGAATCGGCACCGCGACGGGCATCGTCACCACGTCATCCGGCTGCGGAATGCTCCAGCCGCCCACCCAATGTCGCGGCGCGGGCACATCACCAGGGTCTCCGGGCGGCGTCCCGGCCCCAACCCAATCCACGATAGTCTTGATCTCGGCGGCGCTCAGCGAGGGATCGTTCGAAAAATGTCCGTATCGCGGGTCGGCAAACCACGGCGGCATTTCCTTGGTTTGCACTTCCGCTCGAATTTCCAGCGATTTCACGCGCGCTTGCTCGTAAGTCTCGAGCGGCATCGGACCAATTCCGCCCGCGCGATGGCAGGTCTGGCAGTGCTCCTGCAAAATTGGCAGCACATCTTTGTAAAAGACCGGTTGATAAGACGTCGGCGCCGGGCGCGCTTGAGGCCGCACCTCGGGGACGACCAGCGCCCCCATCGCAAAGAGGGCGCTGGCGCCCACAAACCACGTGCTTTTCGAGCAGCGCATCGAAAAAGTCTACCACGCACTAAACTCCCCCGGCCGCAGCACCATATGTAGCCCGCCCCGTTTCGTAGGGGCGGGGATTTTCTGTCGACTTGGCAACTGGCCACTCTTTAGCCAGTTCTTGAACCTGGCACCGGGGCATTCCTCGTCTCAGGATCGAGGGAACTATTTGCCCGCCTCACCCGTACATATTCCTAGACAGCTTAGGAGAGTAGGCATATCCTCCTAACTTACTTAGGAGAGCGCCCTCGCATGACCGAACAAGCCCAATTACTACCCGGCACGCTCGATCTCTTGATCCTGAAGGCGGTATCGCTGGGTCCGCTGCACGGTTATGGCGTGCTGCTGCGCATCGAGCAAATCACCCACGGAGCGCTGCTGGCCGAGCAGGGCGCGCTTTATCCGGCGCTGTATCGCCTCGAACATCAAGGCTTGCTCGAAGCGGAGTGGGGCACTTCGGAAAATAACCGCCGCGCCAAGTTTTACAAGTTGACGGCCTCAGGTCGTAAACGGCTCCGCGAAGAAATGGAAAGCTGGAATCGCCTCGCCGTTGCGATTGGCTTCGCCTTGCGCGCGAAGCCACAGGAGAGCTGAACATGTTCACGCGTGTACGTTCTTACTTCCAGGCCATGCGCCAGCGCGCGAAGTTCGAGCGCGAAATGGACGACGAAGTCCGCGAGCACATCGAGGCGCGGGCCGCCGATCTGATGGGCACCGGATTGACGCGCGCGCAGGCCCTCCGCAAAGCACGCATCGAGTTTGGCGGTATCGAGTCCTATCAGGACGAATGCCGCGAATCGCGCAAGCTTCACTTGGTGGAAAATACTGTGCAAGACGTGCGCGGCGGCTTGCGCCTGCTCCGTAAGAGCCCTGGCTTCACCGCGCTCGCCGTGCTCACGCTGGCGATCGGCATTGGCGCCAACACCGCCATCTTCAGCATCGTGGATTGGATCGTGCTCCGTCCGCTTTCCTTCAATCATCCCGAACAGGTGAGTTCACTTTCCTATCGGCAGAAAGGCCACTACGGCAATGGTTTTTCTTATGCGAATTACGACGACATTCGCGACCAAACCGCCGGCGTCTTCTCCGATGTGGCGAGTTATGACCTCGGCCAGGACGGCCTCACCGTGGACGGCAAGACCGCCCCAATCTTCACCGCTTATGTTTCGGGAAATTTCTTTCGCCTGACCAGTATAAATCCCTTCCTCGGGCGCTTCCTCCTTCCGCAGGAAGGCAAAGTTCCCGGCGCCGATCCAGTTGTAGTCATCAGTTACAACGTTTGGAGAAATCGTTTTGCGAGCGATCCCTCGGTAATCGGCAAGCACGTTTCCGTAAATGGCCGTGATGTAATCGTGGTCGGCGTCGCGCCAAAAGACTTTCGCACGATTTTCACGGCCTTGGAAACCGAAGCCTTTCTACCCATGGCTATGGTCACTCTGGAGCCGAACCGTGCGCCGGACATGATGACGAATCGCCAAGCCGAAGGCGGTCTCATCATCGCCCGTTTGCGCGACGGGGTTTCCCTGGCACAAGCGCAATCGGTCTTAAACGTCGTTTCCACCCGGTTGGTGCAGGCCGCTCCGGATGTAAACGATGGCGTCCATGTTTACGTCACTCATTTAGGACCGCAGGGGCCCGCTTCAAATTCTTCGCAGAACCCTATAAAAACGTTTGCCGCCATATTTCTCAGCTTGGCATTCCTGGTATTGGTGCTCGCCTGTTTGAACGTGGCGAATATGCTTCTGGTCCGCGGAGCGGCCCGCCAGCGCGAAATGGCCGTACGCGCAGCGCTTGGCGCGGCGCGTGGCCGGCTCGTTCGCCAATTGCTCGTCGAAAGTATGCTGCTCGCCGTGCTTGGCTGTCTCGGCGGAATTTTACTTGGTGCCTGGGCTAGCTATGCCATGGGCGCCATCAATCTAAGAAGCTCTATACCCATTTTTCTCGATTTTCACTTCGATTGGCGCGTCTTCACCTATGCCTTCGCCATGGCGCTGGCCACCGGATTCCTGGCGGGCATCGTCCCGGCCCTGCGTGCCTCGCGTGCCAACGTGAGTGAAATGCTCCACCAGGGGGATCGTGCGGCGAGCGGTGGACGCCAGCGCCTTCGCAGCGCGCTGGTGGCCGCGCAGGTGGCCGGCTCGCTCGTGCTTCTCGTCATCGCCGGGCTTTTCATCCGCAGCCTCGGCAACGTGCGTTTCTCCGATCTGGGCTTTGAGGGGCAGCACGTTCTGAACCTCACCATGGACCCGCACGAAATCGGCTATAGCGAAACCCAGGGCCGCGAGTTTTATCGCCAACTTTTGGACCGCGTCCAGGCGCTGCCCGGCGTCGGCTCTGCTTCCATCGCCGCCACGGTTCCCATGGGCGAAATTCAATTGGGCGACCCGATCGCGGTCGAGGGCCGTCCGCCGGAGAGCGGCCAGGCCAAACCGAGCGCCGGCTACAATTTCGTCTCGCCTGCTTATTTTGACGTGATGCATATTCCGCTGCTCCGCGGCCGCCAATTCACCGATCGTGACGAACAGAATTCTCAACGCGTCGCCATCATCAACGAATCCATGGCCCAGACCTACTGGCCGAACGTGGACGCCATCGGCAGGCACTTTTCGCTGCTGGAAGACCCAAAGCACCTCATCGAAATCGTAGGCGTCGTGAAGAACAGCAAGACCGGCAGCATCGCGGAAGCCCCCAGTCCCTATTACTACGCGCCCATCGCGCAGCATTACACACCGCTCACCACGCTCCAGGTTCGCGCCCTAGCCTCGCCGGAGAGCATCACGCAGGAAACGATCCAAACCATTGAGTCTCTGGCTCCCACGATGCCGGTTTACAACGTGCAAAGCATGTCCGGCTCTTTACGTGGTTTGAACGGTTTCCTGCTATACGAAATCGGAGCGGGTTTGACGGCCGGCTTGGGCATCCTGGGCCTCGTGCTCGCCACCACAGGAGTTTATGGCGTCGTTTCCTATGCCGCCGCGCAGCGCACGCGAGAAATTGGTATTCGCATGGCGCTGGGCGCGCGCCCGGCGCAAGTCTTGAATATGGTGTGCAAGCAGGGTTTTACTTTGATCGGTATGGGCGTGCTCGTTGGTCTCGCGGCCGCGCTAGCTCTGGGACGCGCCGTCCGCAGCTTTCTGATCGGCATCGGCCCCAACGACCCGCTCACCTTTGTAGCCGTTTCAGCCATATTGCTGGCGATCGGCGTAGCCGCGTGCTATATCCCCGCGCGCCGCGCCGCCAGAGTCGATCCGGTCATAGCCCTCCGCCACGAATAGTCATGGCGCAGAACAAACAAGCCCGCCTCTTCGTCGGGCGGGCTCTCTCATCGCGATGCTTGCTAGATCTTGAGTCGCTGATGTGTTGGCTTGTGTACCGCAGGTCTTCAGACCTGCGCCCTTTGACTTCGTCCCGTCACACCCGGTGCCAATCACATCATATCGCCGCTTAGTCGCCCATCGCTGTCATCCTGAGCCTGTCTATGATAA
Source organism: uncultured Acidobacteriota bacterium (assembly GCA_963703805.1). Taxonomy (GTDB): domain Bacteria; phylum Acidobacteriota; class Terriglobia; order Acidiferrales; family UBA7541; genus DASTCZ01. Next base: position 1,048,279 of record CAVPFO010000005.1, read on the forward strand.
TTGTAGGAGTATTCATACGGTGGAGACGCTGATACGCCGTTTCGTTACCAAAACTTGCTCCTTGTTTTTTTGCTTTGCCCTTTGTCTGAGCGTGAATGCTGCCTCGTGTCTCGCACAGTCCTACTCTCCTAAAGACGAATCACAAGCACTTTTCGATTTCCATAGTGGATTCTGGATCAATCTTCATCACTTTCTCTACTTGGAGGCACTTTCTGAAAAACCACAAAAAGGACCACATCCGGCGATTGTCCACAAAGCAGATGCTGAAACTCTGAACTCTCTTTCAGAGGAAGACGAGCCACCTGGAATGCCGCTGTCTCTTACTACGCCAGCGCCGTCATTCAACACGATCTGCTTTTCGATCAAAGCATGGTCCTGATCAAGAATCAGCTCGAAGATGCAGAAGCATCGCCTGATTTGGCAAATGCAGACATACCAGCGGCTCTAAAAGCCGCGTTATTGAATGCTGCTCCCATCTATCGAAAATACTGGTGGATTCGCCACGACGCGCAAAATCGAAAGTGGATCGCGCAATTACAGCCGCTGGTCGGCAAGTATGGTGAAGGGCTAAAAAACTCCCTTACGAGAATCTATGAGACCCCCTGGCCTGGGCATCCGGTGCGAGTGGACGCTGCTATATATGCGGGCCAATTTGGAGCGTACACAACAGATGAACCAACTCGACCGACCATTTCAACGACAGACCCGGCCAACCAGGGAAACGCGGCCCTGGAAATTGTCTTCCACGAAACCTCTCACGGCATGATGGTCAAAGTGATGGATGCCATGCGTACGGCGGAAACAAATGTGAATACGCCCAATCAGCATGGAGCATTTCACTCCGGAACACTTTGGCACGCAGTGCTCTTTTACACTGCTGGCGAACTGGTCGCAGAGCAAATTCCGGGTTACATCACGTATGCAGACAAGAATGGCCTGTGGGTGCGTGCATGGCCCGATCCCGACCGTTTGCTGATTGAGCAAGACTGGAAACCACACATAACCGGCGCCGTTGGACTTCAGGCAGCCCTCACAAAACTGGTGGACGATCTTGCGGCCTGCGGCCTTTGACTTCGTCACCTCAAGGCACCAGGTGGCAATCACATCATATCGCCGCTTAGTCCCCACGTTGTCATCCTGAGCGCAGCGAAGGATCTGTGTGCCACGATCACCGTGCATCCGCCACGTACATGCCGTTCCGTCTTATCCCAAGGTCGCCAGAGCTCACCCGACAAAAGCTCACCCCAGCAATTTTCGAAACATCGCGCCCAACACGTGCGCATTCGCGTACATCACGCACCTCTAAGCTTTTTATTATCAATATGGCGGTGCAAAAATCGTCAAACGCGTATTTTGCAACTATCCTGTTTTCAATAAATTACGCACATCGGATCCTGTAACCCCTTTCCCTGCCGTATTTACATGAAAATGGGGGGGGTGGGGGGGTTGACACTCCGCAATCTCCACACTACCCTCCGCGCATCGTTGGCAGGCCAATTCGCTGGGGTTTCGAGGAGGGCTTATGCGTCGCACCGCGCAGTACGCCGGATCACTCCTGTTGTTTCTCGCCACGTTTTTCTTCTCACAAGCGCTGAGGGCCCAGCAAGGCCGCTTTACCGTCGGCACCGCAACGGCAAGCGCGGGCCAAAAAACCACCGGCTATCTTGACGTGCCCGCCGGCACCGATGCAGCGACGCAAATTCCCGTCGTCGTGATTCGCGGGGCCAAGCCGGGGCCCGTTCTTGCCATCGTTTCCGGCGCCCACGGCACCGAGTACGCTTCGATCGTGGCTGTAGAAAAATTGATCGTGCGCCTCGATCCCGCGGAAATTTCCGGCACGGTAATTTTGGTGCCGCTCGTCAATCACGAATCGTTCCAGCAAATCGTGCCGCACGTGAATCCCGTGGATAAGAAAAATATGAATCGCTTTTATCCCGGCAGTCCGGACGGCTCGCAAACCGATCGCGCCTCCTGGGTGATTACGAAGCAAATTGTGGAGCGCTGCGATTTCCTGATCGACTTGCACGGCGGCGATCTGGACGAAAGCCTGGTGCCCTATTCTTACTGGACGACCGTGGGCAACGAAAAGGTGGACGCCACGTCGCGCGAGATGGCGTTGGCCTTCGGGTTGAATTACATCATCATCCAAAGCGATTTTCCGCGCGACCCCAACGCGGCGAAATATCTGGTGAGCGACGCTTTGACGCGTGGCAAGCCGAGCATCATTGCCGAAGCCGGCTATGCGGGCGTGAGCGAAACGGATGATGTGGAAGCATTGGTGCGCGGCAATCTGAACGTGATGCGCTATTTGAAAATGCTGCCCGGCGCGGCGCCGCGGCTCGAGCATCCGGTGTGGATGGAAAAAGCGGTGACCGTGGAAGGCGAGCAGGAAGGCATCTTCTGTCCGCTGGTGAAGCGCGGCACGTATGTGGAGGCCGGCGCGGAGGTCGGTTACGTCACCGATTATTTCGGCAAGGTGGTGCAGGAAGCGCGCGCCCCGGTGGCCGGCGTGGTACTGCACATTTGCGCGCTGCCCACGATGAAGAAGGGTGCAAATATCGTGGACATCGGCGTGATCGCTTCCAAAGCTCCATGACGCGCAAGTTCGTGATAGACTCCCGGCCTAAACCTATGCGCTGGAAATTTCTGATTCTCGCCGCACTGATTTGTTTCCCGGCTGCCGCCGCGGACGATTTCACGATCTACGATCTGAATCCGCCGGACACGCATTCCTTCGCGATCCTCTATGACGTTACGGTGACCAAAGAGGGCGCGCCCTATTTCTTCAACCCGATCCGTCCCGGCTCGACGGCGACCAAAGAACGCGTGATCGAGCGCGGCACCGGCCAGGATTTGAAGTTTGAAACCGTCACTGGAAAAGACGCCAAGACCGTGGGCGAGGCCCTGCGCTCCGCGGACACGGATTTATTTCTGAAGGTGACGCTGCCGGGTCCCGTGCCAAAGAATGGCGAAACGCGCATCCGCATCTATAAGACCTATACCGACGCGCCTTCTTATTATGTGGATAAGAATGGCTTGCTGGTTTTCGACCGGCCGCTCGGAATCAAGCGCAACGTGGTGATTCTGCCGGCAGGTTGGGAGCTGATCGGTAGCGCATCACCGGCCATCGTTTCGACGGAATCGGATGGGCGCGTCCACTTGAGCTTTTTGAACGATCGCGACGACCAATTGCCGGTGAAGATCACGGCGCGGAGGCTGCCATGAGGAGGGCTTTAGTGCGGGCGGCGGGCTACGCTCTGGTTGCGGCCCTGCTTTGCCTTCCTTTTGTAGCCAACGCGCAGTTTCATCGCGCGGAACAGGACCGCAAAATCACCTACTGGCTGCTCGATCCTTCCACCCATCAGTTCAAGATTTCGCACGACCTGACGATCACAAGGGTCGGCCAGAAATACGCGCACAGCTTCGTGCGCAAAGGCAGCGAAGTCGATCCAAACGCGAAAATGTTTGACTTGGACACCGGCAAAGAGCTGAAGACCTACGACGTGAAGGGCGAGGACGTCAACGCGCTCGGCTACTACACCGAGAAGCAGGAGCCGGGCTCCGTTGCGGTTCAGGGCGAATTGGACCGCCCCATCGGCGAAGGTCAATCGGTCCGCGTACGGGTGCAGGAAACGTACACCGATCCGGTTGGCTACACGATGAAGGATGGCGAACTCAACTGGACGCGCACGCTGGGCCGTCCGCTCAATACCGTGAATCTGCCGCCCGGCTGGATGCTGGAATCGGTGAACGTGCCGGCGATTATTTCGCTCGATCCAGAAGGGCTCGTGTCGCTGCGATTTACGAATATCCGCAACGACGAGATCAACGTAACGATTAAGGCCAAGCGCCGCCCCGCAGCCCACTAAACCGCAAGCGTGCCGATTGTCATCCCGAGCGTAGCGAGGGGACTCCTTTTCGCAGCTAGCGAACAGCCCTCAGTTCGGCGATAGGCACTAATCCGCCGAGCCAGCTTTCTCTTGCCTGATTGTATTCCCGGCGCAAGGTGATGCCCCTATGGCAATAGATGATAGCGCGTGAATTCCGTTGGGTGAAACCAGCGGCAAGGCGTGCTGGGTGCGCGCCTAGACTTTCTACGGCCACCACCAATGGTGATGCCGATCCTGGGATGTAGGTCCGCCGAGATGGTAGACGGCGCCGAAGGAAATGCGCAGATTGTTTTCGCGATTATTTACTTCGTTCGGAAAGCGCGTCTGCATGTATTCCACCTGGCCGCGAACCGACCACCGGCGGGTAAGCGCGTAATCCACACCTCCGCCGACCGTGAGGGCAAAGGCATTATCGGTGACAGGCGTTGTGGCGCCAGATAGTAGGGTGCCGCTGCCGCGCGCGTCACCAAAGAGCACTTGGGCGAAGGGAGTGATGCGCCGGCGGGTCCGCAGCGAGAAGCGCGGACCAACCAGATAAGAGAGGATGGACAAGCTGCGGTCGGAAGAGGTGATGCTGCTGTCGCGAACGTAGCCCACATCGCCCACGATACCGAGCCAGGAATTCAAATTGAGCGCCGCAGAGCCACTGGCGCCGTAGAGGGTGAAACAGCCGCAGGTGCCCGGCGGTGCGTTTGAGCGCATCAACGAAAGACCGCCAGAAAAGTCAAAGTGTGTGGCCTCCGGGGACGCTGCCGCAGGCTGCTGCGCCGCGAGCGGCAGAGACAGCCCCAGCAGCAGAATGACGGAGACCGCTAATTTGTGCATGAAGCCCTTCCTCCTAAATCAAATGGGAAATTTTCAAGCGCCCGTAGTACAGCCGCGAAAATACGCGCAGGCCGGCCGGCGCTCGCCGAAGGGCTGGAGACGAGTCGGCGAATAAGATGCAGAAAGCGGCAAACATAGCTGCCTCCAAGCATTGAATCATTGTAGGGAGGGTCACGCGATCATCGGCGTGGAAAGCCGCAGGAACTGTGCCCTAAAACCCACTAGAAAGCGGTAGTGGAAGGTTTCCACTGGCATTACAAACATTGGATGCGAGGAGAGACGTTTGGCGACGGGAACTGTTCGTGAAATTCGGCGCCGAGTTCGGACTCGCTAAGAGCGCTCGTCGATTGGGAGCCGGATACAGAAGGCCCCGCGAAAATTACTTGATCTCCACGCGATCCCGCTCGGGGGTTTCGATGCGCACTTCGCAGAGGTCGGAGAGCAAGTTGCCCGCCCAGCGGTAGACGTTGTGCTCGCGTACGACGCGGCGCATATGCTGCATACGCAGGTTCTTTTCTTCGATCGGCATCTCGAGCGCCTGGCGAATGGCTTCGGCCAGTTGCTGGCTATCGTAAGGATTCACCAGGAGCGCGTCGGGAAGTTCGCGAGCGGCCCCGGTGAAGGTGCTAAGGATTAACACGCCCGAATCGTCGTCCCGCGCGACGACAAATTCCTTGGCCACCAAATTCATACCGTCGTGCAAGGAGGTCACCATGCAGAGGTCGGCGGCGCGGTAGTAGCGGTCGATCTCCTGATGGCTGTGATGCCGGTCCAGAAAAAGGATCGGCTTCCAGCGTCCGGCTTGAAAGCGCTGGTTGATGCGCTCGGCTTCCAGGACGACTTCGTCCATGAAGGTCTGGTAGGTCTTGATAGTGGTGCGGCTTGGCGCTCCAATTTGAATAAATGTGAATTGCCGCTGGTATCCCGGACACATTTCCAGAAAACGCTCGATGCCCCGGAAGCGTTCGAGAATCCCTTTGGTGTAATCCACGCGGTCCACGCCAATGCCCAGAATCGTGGCTTCCACGCCCAAGGCCTTGAACAATTCATAGCGTTCTTCGCCGGTGGTGCGCGCAAGCGGCAATTCCTCATGCGGCTCGGGAAATGCAACGCTGATCGGAAACGCGCGAATCCAGGTGAGATGGCCCTGGCGATTCACGGCAAAGCGGTCCCATTCCGTAAGCGCTTCGAGGGCGCGATCGACCGTCTCCATAAAATTATTGCAATGGGATTGAATGTGGAAACCGAGCAGGTCCGCGCCCAAAAGACCGTCGAGCAATTCCTTTTGCCACGGACAAATCCCGAACACTTCAGGGTTGGGCCAGGGAATGTGCCAGAAAATGGCTACGCGCGCATCGGGCCGCGCTTCCTTGAGCAGACGCGGCAGCAAAGCGAAATGATAATCCTGCACGAGAACGATGGGGCGCTCGACGCCACGCATTTCCTCAAGCGCCGCCTCGGCAAACCGCCGATTCACTTCCTGATACGCAGCCCAATCCTGCGGGCGAAAAATCGGGCGGGTGTGGGCCGTATGACAAAGCGGCCAGAGCCCTTCATTGGCGAAACCGAAATAATAACCCTGCTCCTCCTCCTTGCTGAGCCAAACGCGGCGCAGGGTGTAGCGCGGGTTCTCCGGCGGAACCTGCAAACGCCCACGCTGATCCACGGTTTCGCGGTCGGCACTGCCGGATCCATGCGCGATCCAGGTGCCGTCGCAAGCAAGAAGCACCGGCTCGAGAGCGGTAACGAGGCCGCTTGCGGGAACGAGCACTTCGATGCCCCGCTCCGTCTTCACATGCGAATAAGGCTCGCGATTGGAGACCACAAAGAGGGAGCCCCCCTGCAATTTGCCACGAATGCTCACGCGCAGGCGCTCCGCCGTCCACTGCGACTCGGCATTTTCCCGCAGCCGCGCTTCTTGCTCGGCGGACGCCCGGGCCGCATTGAGCGTGTGCGCGAGGTGCGTGGCCTCGTGCGTCAATTCCTTGAGCATTTCGTTATCGGGAAGCGCGGGAGGCGCGGACGCTTTCCCAAGGCGCAGCGTGCGCATCCAGTTCGCGGTTTTCGCCATGGGACCGAGAAACGTCCAGCGAATCAGGAGCAGAGCAACGAGCGAGATCAGCAGGGTTTCAATCAGGGCGTTTAGTAAGGAGTCGCGCCAGAGGTGTGCGGTTTGCAACTCGATATAGCTAACGTCATGAAACAAGACAAGCGTAGCCACAACTTCCTGGCGGCGGTGCAGCGGCTGGGCGTAGACGTACATGGGAGTATCGCCCAGGGAGATGTACTGCCCTTCACCTCGATCGCCGGTGGCCGCGACAGCGGCGGCATTGGGGCGCAGGCGAAAGGCATCTCCCAGACCCGGCGTCAACGCCAGCGGAAGACCCGCGAGGTTGTAAACGGCAATGCCTTCGAGATGCTCGCGGTGGCCAAATCTTTCGACAATGCGTTCGAGATCGGCGGCAGGCTCCGGCTTCAACAGCGCCGGTTCAATGGTGTCCTGCAAACTTTCCGCCAGCACGACCGCGCGGCGCTGCAAATCGCGGTGGAGGTTCCGGCTTTGCGTTCGCGATTGGTAGGCGGCGAACAGCACGGAGACGAATGCGACGCTAAAAATCAAGGGCAGCACGAATCGCAGGCTGCTTCGCATGTAGGTCTCCAGGTGAGTGTTGCTCGATCCCGTTGCTGCCGGGACAGCGGCAGAAAGACGCCTCGGCCCGGCACGGCCCAAGAAATCCGCCGGCGCGCGGAAGGACGCCTAATTCCTTCAGCGAACTAAATTTGATGCAACGCTAGCGCCACAAGTGCCCACGCGAGAGAATGCACGATACGCGCAAAACGGCGAGGCCGCCGTTTGCGGCTGGATTTAAGACTGAACGGTGATGTGCGTCGCCACCATGTTGTTGTCTTTATCCATTTTGTATTCGATTGTAGCCATGGAACCCACCACCGGCTTACCATCGATTTTTGTGTTGGTGTCCACGACGAACTGCATGGTCTTGGACTCATCGCTATTCGCGGAGTCCGCGGAATTGCCCTGATTCGAACCCTTTTGCAAATTGATGGCGATGGAATTGTCGGTGACGGAAGCGATCGTGCCGGTAGCAGTACGGCGCTGCGCTTGGGTCTCAGACTGTTGGTGATGGGTGATACCCGGCGCGGCAGGAACGCCCAACATCGGCAGTGCCGCAAATGCCAGAACGAGTGCGCTGGCGGCGAATCTTGAACTGAGCTTCATAGGCCTCCCCCTTGGAAACACGTCTAACGTTAGATAGCAGTTGGGGGGCCAACGGGGAGGGCGTCGCGGAAGGCTCCAACCTACTGCAAACAAAGGCTCCGGGAAACAGCCACGAAAGGCCTGTCTGCGCAGCAAACAGCGCGCATGCAGTTTTTTCATGATTGCGGGTGAGATTTCCGTATCCGCTAGCGAGTGGCTTAATATGTGCCCGCACCTGTCCGCGCCAATTGAGGATCATTGATGTCCCTGATCGATTTATTGTTCGGACGCCCGCTGGGCACCTTTGAAGAGAGAGGCGAAAAGCTCGGGCCCCTGGCGGGGATCCCGGTTTTTGGCTTGGACGCGCTTAGTTCCGCCGCGTATGGACCCGAGGCGGCGCTGGCTCTGCTGATTGGATTGGGCGCGGCGGGCGTCGCCTATATTCTGCCGATCACGATCAGCATCATCGTGCTGCTCAGTATTGTTTATTTCTCCTATCGGCAGACGATCGAAGCGTATCCCAACGGTGGCGGATCGTACACGGTTGCCGGGCAGAATTTGGGCAGCTTCGCGGGGCTGCTCGCGGCCGCGTCGCTGATGATCGATTACGTGCTGACGGCGGCGGTGGGAATCTCGGCCGGAGTGGGAGCGCTGGTTTCCGCGGTGCCGAAACTGGAGCCGCACACGCTGCAGCTTTGTTTGGGAATCCTGGTGATCGTGACGCTGGTGAATCTGCGCGGTGTGCGCGAGACGGGCGTGGTGTTTCTGATTCCGACCTATCTTTTCGTGGGATGCCTGCTCGCCACGATCGTCGCCGGCGTGGTGAAAATGCTGCTCGCGGGAGGACATCCGGCGCCGGTGGTGCCGCCGCCGGCATTGCCCGCCGCAACGGCGGCGGTGGGGGCGTGGTTACTGTTGAAGGCTTTTTCGAGCGGATGCACCGCGATGACGGGCGTGGAAGCCGTGAGCAATGGCGTGCAGGCTTTTCGCGAACCGGTATCGAAGACGGCGCAGAAGACGCTCACGGCGATCATCGCCATGCTGGTCGTGCTGCTGGCCGGAATCGCGATCCTGTGCAGGAGCTATCACGTTGGGGCGACGAATCCGGGCGCCGGGTATCAAAGCGTGCTTTCTCAGCTCACGGCCGCGGTATTCGGGAAGAACATATTTTATTTTGTGACGATAGCCTCAATCCTGCTGGTGCTCTCGCTTTCCGCGAACACGGCATTCGCCGATTTCCCGCGGCTCTGCCGGCTGGTGGCGCAGGATGGTTATTTGCCGACGCCTCTGGCGGTTCGCGGGCGAAGGCTGGTGTACACGCAAGGCATTGTGGTTTTGTTCGTGTTGTGCGGGTTGCTCTTGGTGGTGTTTGGAGGAATCACGGACCGGTTGATACCGCTCTACGCCGTGGGCGCGTTTCTGGCATTCACTCTTTCGCAGGCCGGAATGGTGGCGCACTGGAAGAGGACGGGCGGGGCGAAATCGCGGTCGGGGATGCTGGTCAACGGCCTCGGCGCTTTCTGTACCGGAGTCACGGTGCTGGTGGTCGTGTTCACAAAATTTACCGAGGGCGCTTGGATCACGGTGGTGCTGGTGCCGGCGATCATGTTTTTGATGTACGCCGTACGACGGCACTATGACAAGGTGAATCGTGAAATTGCAGACCCTGCACCCCTGGATATTCGCAAAGTCGAGCCGCCCATTGTGGTGATTCCAGTCGTGACCCTCAATAAAGTGGTGCGGCAAGCGCTCGAATTTGGACTGGACCTTTCCCCGGATGTACACGTGCTGCACGTGATGTGCGAGAGAGATAGGGAAAAACTCCTGGCAAACTGGAAGCGGATCGTGGAGGACCCGCTGAAGAAGGCCGGGCTGCCGGTGCCGCAGATCAAGTTTCTGGAATCGCCTTACCGCTTCGTGATCGGACCGATTGTGGACTACACGCTCGAACTGCAAAAAAAGAACGCGAGCCGGCTGGTGGCGGTGATCATTCCGGAGTTTGTGGAGAAGGAGTGGTATCTCTATTTCATGCACAACCAGCGCGCCACGTGGCTGAAGGCCGCGCTGCTGGTGAAAGGCAATCGCAGAATCGTAGTGGTGAACGTGCCGTGGTACTTGGACAAATCCTAAGCCGCCCGCCAACCGGCAATGGATTGGCGAGCGGCCCAGGGTTGGAAGCTATTCGTGGCTGCCGCGATCGATAAAGGCGGCGATGTTGTTGTGGAGCATCGCGCGGCTTTGATCGTCGAGGTACATCATGTGTCCCGCCGGATAGTATTGCATCTTGATGTTCTTCTGGAGTTCAGCCGGCAACCCGTAGAGATGGTTCACGGTAAACTCCATGGCGAAGAACGGCGTGGCGAAATCGTAGTAGCCGTTCTCAACTTCCACGATCAGCTTGGGATTGGTGATCATGGCTTGCACGAGATCGGGCTGCACGTTGGGAGCACCGGGAAAACCGCCGCCACCGCCGCCGAACCCCTGCGGGCGGCGCGTCCAGTTCCAAGCGCCACCAGCGCTGGTGTTGTGGTAGACCTTGTCGTCGCCGAACTTCAGCTCATTGTGGTTATATTGGTTGAGCATCGCAGTAAATGCGCCGCCGACCGCGGGGCCTTCGGGGTCGCCCTGTGAGTTTTCCGCAAGCAGGTCACGAGCATAGCCGGAGAAGCGCGCGTCAATGCGGCCGGTGATCATGCCGCGGCTGCGTTGCAGTTCGGCGTTGAACTGGCCCAGGGTGACCCGAAGGTTGGCTTTCATCAGATAGTCTTCGCTGAGGCCCGTGAAGTAAGAAAGCTTTTTCGCTACCGCTTCTTTTTCGGCCTGGCTTAACCGCGCACCCTTAAACAGGGCCGCGGAGTAATCGCCTTCCGCATATTTGCGGGCTTCGTCGACAAAGCCCGGCAGGTCCGCGGGGCGGTCCTTCAACACTTTGTGATACCAGGCGACGGCGGCATAGCTGGGGAGGTAATAAACATAGACGCGGTCATCGCCGGGCTGGAACTCGATCGAGGAAAGATCGAGGACCGAAGAAATCAGGCAGATGCCGTTCAAGTGCATGTTGTAGAAATTCTGGAGGTAATTGCCGAGCGCGGCCGAGCGAAACGTGCCGTAGCTTTCGCCGATCAGGAACTTTGGCGAATTCCAGCGGTCATTGCGATTGATGTAGGTGGAGATGAATTGGCCGAAGGCGGCGACGTCTTCGTCAATTCCATAGAAATCGTGCGGTTGCGTCTTGCCGACGGCGTGGCTATAGCCGGTGCCCATGGCGTCGATGAAGACTATGTCCGTCTTATCGAGCAGGCTTTCGGCATTATCGACGAGCTTGTAAGGCGCTGGCGGAGTAAAAGCGCCGGAGGTGGTGCTGACGCGGCGCGGACCGAATGCACCCATATGCAGCCACATGGTGGCCGAGCCGGGGCCGCCATTGTAGAGAAACGAAACCGGCCGAGTGCTGGGATCCTTTACGTCACTGCGCGTGTAGGCAACGGAGTACATCAAGCCGGTCGGTTCGCCCGCGTCGTTCTTCAGCAATGTGGTGCCTGCGCTGGCCTTGTAAGGAATCGTCTGGCCGCCTACGTGAGCGGTGTGCTCGGTAACCGACCATTCTTCTTTCGTGGAAGCGGCTTCGTTCGGAGGCTGTTGCCCGCCGCGGCCCTCCCCGCCCTGCGCGCGTGCCTCGCGATCGGGCGGAGGCGCTTGCGCCGCGATATGCGGAGCATAACCCAGCAACATAAGGATGGCTGCGACACCAAGAATTACACTCTTTCTCATTCGCAATACTCCTGTCTTTAGAGAGTCCGGTTTGAATCGCGGATCAGACGCGGGGATTCTATGCGCGGAGGGAAGGCGAAGTCAAAGAAACTCGGGGCGATTTGTGCGCCGGCTCGCGCCGGTTACCAAAACAAATGCCGCGTCCGATGAAGGAGACGCGGCATCTGTCCCGGAGGTACAACGTCGAAAAAAACTATGGCTGTTGCGGCTTGGCGGCGCCTCGCGGCCCGCGCCGGCCATGACCCTGCGTCAGGGTGTAATCCGAAGGAACGGCGAATAAATTCGGATCAGGAGCGCCCGCCGTCAGGTTCGTGAAGACATACGTAGTGGTGCCGAAACGTGGATCGGTGCGCGTCTCCGACACCAGGATGTGCAAGTCGGAGGAAAAGCAGCGCGTCGTGGAACTCACGATGGGGCTGGGATTTCCGATCGTGTTTGCCGGAATGGTGTGGGTGATCTGCGTGCACGGAGCGTTGACGGAACCGATCGTGACGGGCGCCACGGCTTGCGTGGTCACGTTCGGATTATTTCGGCCTCCTCGGGGACCCGTCCAATTTCCTTGCGGGCCTCCACCATTTGCTCCGTTCGCGCCATTTCCGCCGTTGCCGCGGCCCCCGCGCTTATGCTCGGCGAAGGATTCCGCCGTTTTCTTATTTTGGTTTAGAACGTAGTTCATTTGCGCGACAGGATCGCTGATAAAAGCGAGCTGCGGCGGAGTGCCCTTGGATGCGAGCGGGCCGAGCGCCGGAAGTGACATCTGACGATAGGTACGTCCCTGCGCGTCACGCGCGACCGTGCCGGTGGTGGCGGTATTGATGGTGTTGCCGTCGGCCAGAGTCTGCGAGCGGGTGATTTTCACCGTGCCGCTAAAGGGTGCATTCGCCACGACCCGGCCGCCAAAGCCACCGCCCGGACCCATGAAAGCGAATTCGCCGGGACCGGGGCCGCCGGGCCCTCTATGGCCGAAGCCGCCCGGGGGCGGGCCGCCCTGCGCCATTGCGAACACAGCGACAGACAAAAGCATTCCAAGTACTGCGCCTGCCAGGACAATTCTCTGCTTCATTACCTTCCTCCCTGAAATGTTGCTACGAATTGCAAAATTCAATCACTTATGGAAAACAGACCTATTGCAGCAAGCGTACCGCGCGTGGCCAGCCGTCTTCGCCAACCAAAACATCCGCCTGCACAATTTCGGTGGCATGCGCCTTATCCACGGGATAGCCCAATTCCCCGAGCGAAGCGCGGGTGAGCGCTACGTGTACGACCATGCCGGGGTCATCCGAATCAAGCGTATTGTCCACGCCGGGCACGGGAACAAAATTCGCCAGCGGGTCGGCGCCATTTGCGGCATCGGTAATTTGCGAGTCCGCCGGCAAAATTTGCGTGCCGTTTTGGCTGCCACCGCTTACCGCTGAATTCATGGATGAACCGCGCAGCTTGGAAAACTCCGGCGCCCATTTCGGATAGGTACCCCAAGCGGCCAAAGCCAAACCCGCAGCCAGGGCCGCCGCAACCGCCCATTGGAACGAATGCTTCCACACACGCTGTTGGTGATGCTGCTGCCGAAATGATGCTACGAGCGCCAGCTCGACTCTCTTCGGAGTTTCTTCCATGAGCGCGCTTTCCCCGTCAGCATCAGATATCTCCGTCAAGGTTTGCACGTCCACGAGAAGCGCCGCACAGCCTGCGCATTGGGCGGCGTGGTCGAAGGCCCGATCGCGCGCGGCGACATCGAGAATCTCCAGCCGCACCAGGCCGTGCACGATTTCTTCAAATTGCAGGCAGGTCATTTCTTCCATGATTACCTCTCCACCGCGCGCATGGGCAGCTCCATGCCCGCGAGCAAACGCATTTTTTCAATCAAGATCTCGCGGGCGCGATTGAGCCGCGAGCGCACCGTGCCCACCGGGCACTCGAGCAATGCCGCGGCATCCGCATAAGTCTTGCCCTGCAAATCGCACAGCGTGACGACTTCGCGGTAATGCAACGGTAGCTTGGAGACGACTTCGCGCAACTGTTGAACCGCCTCTTCACGCGCCAGCGATTCGAGCCGGACGTTTGCACCGACGGAAGGCTCGACGGCGTGATGGCCGTTGCCATTACCGTTTCCATTGCCGTGACCGTTTGTACCGTGGCCATTGCCGCTGGACCCAAACTCCAAGAGCGGGACGTAGCGGGCGTTTTTTTCCTGCACACGGCGCACATGGTTCCTGGCAATGCCGTAAAGAAAAGCAGCGGGAGCGCCGCGACTTTCGTCGAATTTTCCGGCTTGGCGCATTAGCGTCATGAAAGTTTCTTGCACCACATCCGCGGCGGCATCCGGGCGTCCCGTCATGTGCAAAGCAAACCCGAAGAGCTTGGCCTGATGACGCCTGTAGAAGCACACGAACGCGGCTTCGTCGCCGGCCGCGAGCTGGCGCAGCAGTTCTACGTCACGAGGTTCCGGCATATCCGGCATCCGTCAGGGTTGTGGGTCTTCCGGCCGATCGTCAGAGTAAATTCGGCCGGGAGCCGCGCAAAGTTCCATTAGTTCCCGCAGAATCGTCGCCGCGATCCCATCATCCTATAAGTTACATCTATTGAACCACATACGGGTAGCTCGGTTTCACCTTGGGCTCGCCCTGCGCAGGCAGACCAAGAAGCAGTGGACTTGCGAACGTCGGAATGGCATTTTTGACGGTGACAGCCCAACGGCGGCGCAACGAGCGTTGGCCGCTAATCTTTGCGAAAGGATTCGCCATTACAAGCTCTTCCACCACCCGACTGGATGCCTGGCTAGCAGAGCTTGTTGCCCAGGGCGGCAGCGACCTGCTGCTGGTGCCGGGCGCGCCGGCTTGCATTCGTGTGGAAGGAGAAATTCGAAAACTGAACGCCAGCCCGTTGGACGGCGCGGAGATTGAAGATGCCGTTCACGCCGCGCTGACGCCGCACGGCCAACAACTCTACCGCGAGACACAAATCGCGGATTCTTCCTATCGCGTGGCGCAATTTGGACGATTTCGAATCAATTTACACCGCGAGAGAGGCCAGGCAGCGGCCGCGATCCGTGCGCTCCCTTCAAAAATACCTGTGCTCGCCGATTTGCATCTTCCGGCAAACGTCGAGGCGCTGGCGCGACTGTCTCGCGGATTGGTGCTGATTGGCGGGCCGGCGGGGGCGGGAAAATCTACCACCCTCGCGGCGTTGATTCATGAGATCAATGGCCGCGAGGGCCGCCACATCGTCACGATCGAGGATCCCATCGAATACGAACACACGCACCTGCGCAGTTTGGTCGAACAGGTGGAAATCGGAACGGATGCGCCGGACTTTCCCACGGCGCTGCGGGCCGCGCTGCGGCAGGCGCCGGACGTGGTAGTGGTGGGCGAAATGCGCGATCCGGAAACCATGCACATCGCGATGGCCGCGGCAGAGACTGGGCATTTGGTCTTTTCGACACTGCACACGACAGACGTTGCTTCCACGGTTTCCCGCATCGCCGATTCCTTTCCGCCCGAACGCCAAAATACCATCCGCCAGGAAATGGCCATGGCATTAACCGCTGTGCTGACGCAACTACTGCTGCCCAGCAAGAAAGGCGGGCGCGTGCCGGCAGCAGAGTTGCTGGTATTCGGGTACGGAGCGCGCCAGCACATCCGGCGCAACGCGCTGCAACACTTACATCAGGAAATCACGATCACGAAGAAAGCCGGCTCGTTCAGCCTGGAAGAATCGCTGGCGCATCTGGTGGCGCAGGGGCATATCGACCGGGAAACAGCCATGCTCAGCGCGATACACCCGGACGATTTGGAAATATTCTTAAAACCGGACGGGCGCGTCTGAAAGACCCGAGGGCCTTTGCTTTACTAATTGCCGGGCGTGACAGGCGGATGCATTTCGTATTCGTGCGGCGGCTCCGCGCCGAGCAAATAGCGCACGAAGTAATCCCAGCGGCGGCGTGTCATGTAATTGGACATATCTGCGTAGCCGTGGTGTTGGTTCGGCAAGAGAAGCAGGTCGAAATCCTTATTGGCCTTGATCAACGCATCGACTACGAGCAGCGTGTTGTAGGGCGGCACATTGTCGTCCATGGTGCCGTGCGCCAGCAGCAAGTGACCCTTTAGATTTTTCGCGATGCTCTCGTTGGCCTGGTCGTCGTAGGTGCTGGTGCCGTCCGGCTTGCGCACGTCCAGACCTTGATAGCGTTCGCCCCAATCGTCTTCGTATTCGCGCTGATCGTGATTGCCGGACTCGGAGATGCCTACCTTGAAGAAATCTGGATAGCGAAACATGGCGTCCGCGGTGGCGTCGCCTCCGCCGGAATGGCCGTAGATTCCGGCGCGGTCGATATCGATCCACGAAGACTTCTGAGCGAGCTGTTTCATGCCGGTGATCTGATCGGGCAACGTGTTGTCACCCATGTTGGCGTAGTACGCGTCATGAAACTTCTTGCTGCGCCACGGCGTGCCCATGCCGTCAATTTCCACGACTACAAAACCGAGTTCGGCGAGCGCCTGCGCGTCACCCCGCGCCGCTGAGAAATTGCGGCCTCCCACGCTTCCCGTTTGTGGACCGGGATAAATATGGTTGACGATCGGATATTTCTTGCTCGCATCAAGGTTTGTGGGCGTAAACATCAGCCCGTAAAGATCGGTGACGCCGTCCCGCGCTTTCACCGTGATCATTTGCGGAGGCTTCCAACCGGTGGCCAGCAGCTTCGAGATGTCAGCGGTTTCGAGCTTGGCGATTAATTTGCCGTCGGAATCGCGCAGCACCGCGACCGGAGGAGTATCCGGCGTGGAATAACTGTCTACAAAGTAGCGGCCATCGGAGGAAAGCGTAACGTCATGTGTTGCGTTTTCCGGCGTGAGCAGTTTCATCCCTTTGCCATCAATGCCGATGCGGTAGAGATGTACGAAGTAGGGATCGCGGCCCTTCTCCTTACCCGTGGCCAGAAAATAGAGCACGCGATTCTTCTCGTCCACATGCACCAGTTGTGTGACCGGACCTTCGCCCGAGGTGATCTGATTCTTCAATTTGCCGGTGGACGCGTCATAGAGATAAAGCTGCGCCCAATTGTCACGCTCGGAAGGCCAAATCACTTCATTCGACGCGGGCAGATATTGCCAATTGGCATGGCCCATGCCGGATTCGTATTGCGTTGCCACGGTCTCTTCGAGGACGTCACGGATGTCTCCGGTCACCGCGTCAGCGATACGGAGATGCTCCTGCTTGTGATCGCGCGAAGTGGAAACGAATGCAACGTGCGTGGCATCCGGCGTCCATTGGACGTCGGTCCATTCGCCACGAGAGCAGGCCACGTCGTCGCACAGCGTGGAGCGGTGCTGATCGGGCGGCATCTTGAAGCGAATCACGCGAGGGCCATCGAGATCGATCACAACGCGCTGGATCGTGGTAATCACCGGGTCGCCCGGGAGCGGATACTTCCATTCCTTCAGTTCGGGATGGCCCACCTTGGTGCTGACCAAATACATTTCGCCGACGCCGCGCTGGTCTTGCTGAAAAGTGGCAATCTTCTTTGAATCGGGCGACCAAATCAGAATCGCGCGATCGCTGCCGGTCCATCCGGCGTTATCGGTGGCGTAGCCGAAGTCCTTCACGCCATCGGTGGTGAGCTGCGTTTCTTTGCCGCTGGCGATGTCGCGAACCCAGAGGTTGTAATCGCGGATAAACGCCGTCGACTTACCATCAGGAGACGGCACATCGTTGCGAGCGGCAGCACCACGGCCACCGCCGCGCTGGCCGGCTCCCGCGAGCTGGGCGCTTGTATCCGGCGCGCACTGGTTTCCTTGTACATCGCACTTCCACCGGCGACCCGCAGCGCGAAATGAAATGGATTGCCCGTCCGCGGAAAGGTCAAAGTCCGTGAAAGGAAGATGCTGAGCGTTGTAGGACGCGCCCGCGGCCGACGAAAGCGCCGCGGCGACCTTGGCTTGATCGAAGGCCGGAGCTTTCGCACCCGTGGCGGGATCGACCATCACGAACTCGCTGCCTTCGGCCGTCATGGTGCGATACCAGAAGCGATCACCGGGCAGCCAATTTGGGTGCACGCCGCTATGCAGCACGAGAGGATTGGTGTTGTAGCCCAGAAATTTCTCGGCGTGCGCATAGTCGGCATCGGTAAACACACGAAAAGTGTCCGTGCCACGCCCTTGCGCGTGGGTGGAGATAGCGAAGGCGACCGCCATCGTGACGAAAACAATTTTCAAGAAGCGTGCTTCGCGTTTGTAATCTGACATTACCAATTCCTCCCGAGGATCGATGGCGCGTGAGCAGCGCCGGCACGAGAACACTCCCTACTTGCGTCGCACACTTTCGGCCAGCTCACAATTCTATGATCGCGCCAGAGTATGGCACGCGAGGAGGCATGGAAGTCAAGCAGCGATACGCTTGTCAGGCGCGTCAGAAATGAGTTGTAGAGATATCCCGACCCTGCCAGAATCCGCCTGTATTTTTGGTCTCGTGGACCTCAAAAGGGCACGCGGTCAGGAATCGATCATGATGGGTGACGTGGCACTTTCTCCTGAAGTTCAACACAGCGTGGCGCGAGATGATACCGACAACCGCGCCGGCTGGGGTCTCGCGGCCCGCGTCACTTTCCGATTTGCGTTTGTCTACTTCGCTTTGTACAACTTCCCTTTCCCATTAGGGCTTTTGCCGTCGAGCTACGCCGATGAAAGGTGGGAAGGTCTTTGGCACAAGCTGGTGCCATGGGTGGGCGCCCATGTACTGCATATCGGTTACCCAATCACGGTTTTTACCAACGGCAGCGGCGATACTACCTACGATTACGTGAAAATACTGTGCCTGCTCGCACTGGCTGCGTTGGCGACGATTGTCTGGTCGCTGCTCGATCGCAAACGCACCGAATACCGCCGTCTACAGAGCTGGTTCCTGCTTTACATTCGGTTGGTGCTGGGATCGGCGATGATCACTTACGGAGCGTTTAAGGTGATTCAGGCGCAGTTTCCGGCGCCCTCGCTGACGCGATTAATGGAACCGTATGGCGACTCCTCGCCGATGGGTCTGCTGTGGACGCTGATGGGAGCTTCGAAGGGCTACAACATTTTTGCTGGTGCGGCGGAAATGTTGGGTGGGGTTCTGCTGTTCGTGCCACAACTTGCGACGCTGGGCGCGCTGATCAGCGTCGGGGTGATCAGCAACATCTTCGCGTTGAACATGGCTTACGACACGCCGGTAAAGCTCTATTCGTTTCACCTGCTGCTGATGGCCGCGATCGTTGCCGGGTTCGACGCGCGAAGAATGATCGACGTACTGCTGCTGAATCGCGGCACTGAGCCTACAGTGGCGGCTCCTCTTTTTCGGCGTCGCAGGCTGCAGCAGGTAATGCTCGGGCTGCAACTCGCATTGGGCGCTTACGTCGTCTGCGATTATCTATACCAATCGCACGCGCAAGCAAAAACCTTCGCACAAGGAAGGGAAATGCCGATTTACGGAATCTGGGCGGTGGATCAGTTTACGTATGACGGACAGAACCATCCGCCGTTGTTGACCGATCCGGATCGCTGGCAGCGAGTGGTTTTCCAAAACGCACGAGCGATGACCGTGCAAATGATGGACGGTACGCGGCAGACATTCTTATTGAAACTGGACACGACGACGAAGGCGCTCACCATCGATAAATCCGCCGACAAGAATTGGCACGCGCAGCTTTCCTACGATCGGTCGGAGCCGGCGGAATTGAATCTCACGGGCCAGTTTGGCGGGCATCCGGTAACCGCGAAGCTCCATCGCGTCGACGAATCGAAATATCTGCTCAATAGCCGCGGGTTTCATTGGATCAACGAGTTTCCGTTCAACCGCTGAGCGAACTCCTTGCAATTTTTGCGCAAGCGGCACTTCCACGGTCACGGTGCTAAGCTGATCGTGAGAGGGTCATGGCCATGAAAGAGAAAGCCTTGCGCGATCAACTGAAGGAATTGCTCGCAGGCGGTAGCGCGCACGCGGACTGGAAGAAAGTTTTCGCGGGAATGCCCGCGAAACTTCGCGGCGTGCGCCCGGGGAAGTTGCCGTACTCCGCTTGGGAATTGCTCGAGCACCTGCGCATCGCGCAGCATGACATCCTGGAATTTTCACGAAATGCGAAGTACGTCTCGCCGAAATGGCCAAAAGGCTATTGGCCCAAAAGCTCGGAGCCGCCGAACGCCGCTGCGTGGGATGCGAGCCTGAAATCGTTTGCGCGTGACCTAGCGGCGGTACAGAAGTTGGTGGCGAATCCGAAGACGGACCTCATGGCGCGCATTCCGCACGGCACCGGCCAGACGCTTTTGCGCGAGGTGCTGCTTCTCGCCGATCACAACGCATATCACTTGGGGCAAGTGGTGCTGGTACGTCGTTTGCTGGGAGCATGGGAAGAAGACTGACGCAGGGGGAACTGTGTCGCCAGCAGCTAGCGACGCGGCAACTTTGCAGCAAACTGTCGCAAATCGAAGGATTCATCGGCGACTTGCTCTGGCGTAAGAGGCGCGTTCGCCGAAATCAGTTTGCGGCTGAGCATGTGGTCCATGGGACGATTCACCGAGTCCACCGCGATTAGACAGCCTTCTCGATAATAAAATACGGAAAATTTGCCGGTCGCCGCGTTGCCGCGAATTTCGGCGCGGTCGTGCCCTTGCGAAATGCCGGCGATCTGCAGCTTCGTATCAAACTGATCGGTCCAAAACCATGGAAGCGCTTCGTAGCGGCCCGAATGCCCTGCGATGGTGGCGGCAACGTGCTGCGCCTGATCCGCGGCGTTCTGGACGGACTCGAGACGCACACGCGCGCGCGTGAAATGGCACGGATGTTCCGCGCAATCGCCGATCGCGTAGATATTTTCATCTGCGGTGCGCAGAAATTCGTCCACGGCAACTCCGTTCGCCACCGGCAAGGCCGCATCGCGAGCGAGCCCGACATTCGGCACCACGCCGATGCCAACGATTACGAGGTCGGCCGGATACGCGGTGCCATCGGCGAGTTTGACCTCATGGGCTTTGGCGTTTACGCCGGCGATTTCCACCACCGAACAGCCGCAGACGATTTTCACTCCATGGCCGGCATGAAGCTCGCGAAAAAACTCCGAAATACTCGGCGCTACCACGCGGGACATCAAGCGCGGCAGCGCTTCGAGAACGGTAACGCTTTTTCCCAGCGCGCCGGCCACGGCTGCCAGTTCCAACCCGATAAAACCACCGCCAACGACCACGATGTTCTGGGCATGCTGCAGGCGCTCGTTGAAGGCCGTGGCCTCGTCCAAAGAGCGGAGATAAACCACGCCATCGAGCGTCGCGCCTGGAATCGGCAACAACCGGTTTCTCGCGCCAACCGCCAAAACGAGTGAGCCGTAAGATAATCTTCGGGCGGAGGCTAGCAAAACGCTGCGCGCCGCGCGATCGATCGCCATCACCTTTTCGCCGACGAGCAAATCGATGGAGTGATCGCGATAAAAATTGGCGGGACGAAATTCCAGGCTTTCGCGGTCTTGCTTACCGAGCGCAAAGCCCTTCGAAAGCGGCGGGCGTTGATAAGGAACGTGCGGCTCTTCGCCAACCAGTGTGATTGGTTCGGCGTAGCCTGCGGATCGCAGCGAAGCCGCCGTTTGGTAGCCGGCCTGACCGGAGCCGACGATTACGACCCCGCCCGGCATTAGCGCTGCTTTGCCGGCAGACGGACGATCAACCCATCCAGATCGTCCGTCATTTTGATTTGGCAACTCAATCGGCTGTTTGGTCGCCTTTCTTCCGCGGAAATTTCAAGAACCGCTTCTTCGGTATCGCTCGCCGGCGGCAATCTTCCAAAGAATTTCTCGTCCACAAAAACGTGGCAGGTGGAGCACATGCACACACCGCCGCATTCCGCGACGATGCCGTCGATGCCATTTTTTAGTGCCGCGGACATCACCGTCGTGCCGACCGGCGTCTCCACTTCTTTGCTTTCGCCGTCGGCGGAGACGTAATGAACCTTTGGCATCCGGAGATTTCCTCAGTTGAAGCGGACGTATTCGAAATTGAGCGGGTGGCTATTGATCCCGCGCGCGGGTGGCGCGATCCAATTGGCAAATTTCCCCGGCTCGACCACGCGGCCGCGCATCAGGGACTGCACGTAGGCGTGATCGGCCGCCGCGGGCAGCCATTCGTGATGGCGCTTGTCCCACTCGGCCTCCGTCATCACGCGGCCATCCGGACTGATCTTGTGACCCGCAAAATTGCCGATCGCGCGGTGAAATCCCTTGTGCGGCAGCGTTAGGCGGAACGACAACCCGGCTTTTTCGATTACGCGATTCCAGCGGCTGAGCCCAGATTCAATCTCGCGAATGTAATCGTCGCGCAGGCGCTCGTTCAAAGCGGTAAGCGCCGGCACGTTATAGGCGCGGATTTGGTCGCCGACAACCTCATACACTGGATACTCGTCGTTCGCCAGCAGGTGGTCATCTTTAAGCTTTGTTTCCTCGAAGCGACCCTTCAAACCATTCGTGTAATAGTTGGCCGCATTGGACGACACATCCGACCCGTAAAGATCGAGTGTGACGCTGTAATGGAAATTTAGATACTTCTGCAGCGTCTGTAGATCGATCACACCCATCGCGCGGACGTCAGCAGGATCGTCAATCTTATTCTGGGCCATTACTTCACAGGTGCGCTGGATGATCCGCGCGACGCCCGTCTCACCAACGAACATGTGGTGCGCCTCTTCGGTGAGCATAAAGCGGCAGGTGCGGGCGAGTGGATCGAACCCCGATTCAGCGAGCGCGCAAAGCTGGAATTTGCCGTCGCGATCGGTGAAAAAGGTGAACATAAAGAACGCCAGCCAGTCCGGCGTCGGCTCATTGAAGGCGCCCAGAATGCGCGGATTATCGGCATCGCCGGAACGCCTGGCGAGCAAAGCCTCTGCTTCCTCGCGACCGTCGCGGCCGAAATAGCGGTGTAGCAAGTAGACCATGGCCCAGAGATGGCGGCCTTCTTCCACGTTCACCTGAAAAATATTTCGCAGATCGTATAGCGATGGACAGCTCAAACCCAGCATGCGCTGCTGTTCGACCGAGGCGGGCTCGGTGTCGCCTTGCGTTACGATGATGCGGCGCAGCGTGGAGCGATATTCGCCAGGAACTTCCTGCCAGGAGGGATCGCCCTTGTGCACGCCGAAATTCACCTGGCGATCTGGGTCGCGCGGCTGCAGGAAAATGCCCCAACGATATTCCGGCATACGCACGTAGCCAAATTGTGCCCAGCCATCCGGTTCCACGCTCATCGCCGTGCGTAGATACACGTGAAACGGATTACTCTCGGTCGGGCCCATGTCATACCACCAATTCAGGTAGGCGGGTTGCCAGTGTTCGAGCGCTCGCTGGAGCACCTTGTCGCGTCCCAGGTCCACGTTGTTAGGAATTTTGTCGATGTAATCGATTTTGTCGCTGTCGTTCAACATGGCCTCTCCTCAGTTCTTCAACTTTGCTGATCTCTCGACGTCGATCCCCTGCTTGCGTTTCCTAAACTCGCTCCCAATTGAACTTCACAGGCACACCCTTGCCGTAAACCTTCAGCGCGCCATTCGCGCCCACGGCATTCGGCCGGATGAAGATCCAGTTCTGCCAGGCCGAAAGCCGCCCAAAGATGCGCGTTTCCATCGTTTCTACAGGCCCGAAGCGGAGATTTGCTTCAAGCCCGGTCAGCGCATCCGGCGAAAGCGCGACCCGCGATTCAATGGCCTGGCGGATTTCATCTTGCCAATCGAGTTCATCGGGCGCGGCGGTCACAATCCCCGCCTCAAGTGCTTCCTTTGTGGAAAGTCTTTTCCCCGCCATGGCTTGCAGGTTCGAAAGTTTCTGAGTGTCACCGTAAAAGCGATTGCTCAAGCGCGAGAGTCCATTCACCACAGGCAGGGGGCCAAAATTCATCTCGGAAAGAATCATAGCGGGTGCGGGCTGATCGCTTCCTTGCGAATCAAGCATGTAGATCCGGTCGGCGGTCAATGCGAATTCCAGAAGCGCGCCCGCAAAACAGGAGCCCGGCTCGACGATTGCATATACCGAGCGTGAGGAAACATCAATGCGCGCAAACGTCCGACGCATCATTCCTAAAACCTCCCGGACGAACCAGTTGTCCTGATGCTTCAGAAGAAAGCGGTCCGCCGCCAGCACCGCTTCCGGATTGCCCTCCGTCTTGAAAATCCACAAGCCCAGTTCGAGCTCGTTAGTCCGCAGGCAAAGTATTGCGTCGTCCAGCTCGCGCGCCATTTGCAGCGGCCACCATCGCGCACCCGCGGCGAGCGCCTTTTCCACGGAATCTTCGGGCACATTCTTTGACGCGTGCACCGTGATCGTTGCGGTGCGGCTTTCGCGGTTCGTCTGCACGTCTACATATTCGTAGTGCAATCCAGCCGCATCTACATTGCGTTGCAGCGGCGTCAATGCCACACCCTTGGCGTCTGCCGGACGGTCGCTTACATTGGCGAGCTCTGCGGCTCGCTGTTTCACGCGTTCCGCAAACTGCTGGGGGCGGACGACTTCGTCTACCAGCCCCCAATCCTTGGCACGCTGACCGCGCACGCCCTCCTGCGTGGTGCAAAAAATGTCCGCCAGATCGCGGCGAACCTTGCGCTTGTCGGTAACGCGAGTAAGTCCGCCGGTGCCCGGCAGCACGCCGAGCAGCGGCAATTCGGGCAGGCTCACGGCTGAACTGCGGTCGTCAATCAAAATGATTTCGTCGCAGGCGAGAGCCAGCTCGTAGCCGCCCCCCGCCGTGATTCCGTTGCACGCCGCGATAAATTTTAAGCCAGAATGCTTGCTTGAATCCTCGATCCCGTTTCTTGTTTCATTGGTGAACTTGCAGAAATTCACCTTCCAGGGGTGCGAGGAAAGCCCCAGCATGTAGATATTTGCGCCCGAGCAGAACACACGATTCTTGGCACTGGTCAATACCACCGTGCGGATCTCCGGATGCTCGAAGCGAATGCGCTGCAAGGCATCTTGCAGTTCGATATCGACGCCCAGATCGTACGAGTTCAGCTTTAGTTTGTAACCGGGACGAAGACCGGCGTCCTCGTTCACGTCCATCGTCAGCGTCGCTACCGGACCCTCGAAGGCAACACGCCAGTGCCGATACTGCGAAGGGTCCGTCTGGTAGTCCACGAAATTGGTTTTGGGCTGAAGTTCTTCGGTCGTCGCTACGTCCACAGATCCTCCAACTCAGGCGGTCGCCTGCAGCGCCACCTTCAGCTTCGCAAGACTTTCTTCCACGGTTTCCCCCGAGGTATCGATCTGCATATCCGCTTTCCGATACAAGGGCTCGCGCGCTTCCAATATCCTCCGCAAATCTTCCATGGCCTGATCATTTCCCGCCATGGCGCGGAAATCGCCTTGGGCGATCACCCGAGACATATGCTCTTCAGGGCGGGCCTTGATCCACACCGTGTAGCAATTCGAAAGCAGATAATCGAAGGTCTCTTTTTCCGAAACCACGCCTCCGCCGATCGAAAGCACCGCACGGGGCCGTTCGGCTAACACCCTCTCGAGCGTGCGCCGCTCAATGCCGCGATACCCCGCCTGGCCGTAGAGCGAAAAAATCTCCTCAAGCGGCATCCCCATACCGGCCTGGATTTCACGGTCCAATTCCACGAACGGCACATCCATTTGATGGGCCAGCTTCGAGCCCAGCGTAGACTTTCCCGCTCCTCTCAATCCGATCAGGGCTATGCGAGCGCGGCGCAGCTTTTCCTCGTGACCGAAATCACGCATCAGCCGAAAAGCGACATCTTCCAAGCGATGAGCGGGTAAACGTTCAAGGAATCGCTGGATCAAGCGCCTCTCGGAAGTCTCCTCTATTTCTTGCGAGAAAAGGTCGGCCAAGGATACGTTCAGCGCTTCAGCTATGCGCCGCAATAACACGATCGAGACATTGCCCTCGCCGGATTCGAGCTGTGCCAAATGGCGCTCGGAAACATCCGCATCACGCGCGACCGTCTTTCGGGTCATCCCTCGACGGTTGCGTATTTCCCGCACACGCTTGCCGAGAAATAAGAGGAAGCTCTCTTCGGAGGTGCCGCCGGGAAGCCCTTGGGTAGCGATTTTAGAGTTGAGGCTGGTAGCCATTGCCGTCGTCCATAGGTACTATAATACATCGGCGCTGCCAGTCAATCGCCAACAAGCACTTTCTTTATAAATATGCATTATATTGCATACTAACAGATAACTTATTGAAAGTGGTGGTTATTCTATATAGCAGCGGCGGATGGGCGGCTTCAGGACTTGTTGTGGACGCAGCCGAAGCAGTAGTATGATGCATGCTTCCTCGGAAGGCTCAGCTCAGGCCTAACGCGTTAAAGGGACGGAAATCATGAACTTACGCAATTACACCTGTGGCAAGTGGAACGAAGCGGCAGGCACGGGCGATATCTTACGTGACCCAGTTACGGGCGACGAGTTGGCGCAGGTTTCGTCTGCAAACGTCTCCTGGAGCGAGACCTTAGCGTTTGCCAGGACTCACGGCGGTTCGGCGTTGCGGAAACTCAGCTATCGGGAGCGCGCCGAGCTACTCGCCAAGATGGCGGATTGCCTGACTGCCAATCGCGACGAATACTTCCGCGTCTCGCTATTGAATTCCGGGGCAACGCAAGCCGACGCCTCCTTTGATGTGGACGGCGCCATCTACACCGTGAAGTATTACGCCAAGATCGGCCGTGGGCTTGGCGAAGGGCACCTGCTGAGAGAAGGCGCCAGCATCCCCCTTTCGAAAAACAATTCCTTTGCGGCGCAACATTTCCTCGAACCCGCAAAGGGCGCGGCGATCTTGATCAACGCTTTTAACTTTCCCGCGTGGGGGTGGTGCGAAAAAGCTGCTCCCGCACTGCTTTCCGGCGTACCGATCGTCATCAAGCCCGCGTCGCCCACCGCGTGGCTTACGCAGCGAATGGTGGAAGATGTGGTGAACGCGGGCATCTTGCCGCCCGGTGCGATTTCGATTGTTTGCGGATCGGCGCGCGAAATGCTCGATCACGTGCGCGAAGAGGACGTGATCAGCTTCACCGGTTCGGCGGAAACGGCCGCGAAGATTCGCGGCCACGAAAATGTGCTGCGCCGCGGCATTCGCGTGAACGTGGAAGCGGACAGCATCAATTCGGCGATATTGGGTCCGGATGTTATTTCTGGCAGCGGACTTTTTGATCTCTTTGCGAAGGAGGTCGTCCGCGAGATGACGCTCAAGGCCGGCCAGAAATGCACCGCAATTCGGCGTATTTTTGTGCCGCGCTCGCAAATGCAGTCCTTGGGTGATGCAATTGCAATACAGCTGGCGGCAATCAAGGTCGGCAACCCGCGCAACGCTGAAGTGAAGGTCGGACCAGTCGTGAATCGCGCGCAACAGTCTGCGTGCCTTGAAGGTATCGCCAAGCTAAAGCAGGAATGCTCGGTGCTATTTGGCGGGGACGATCAGTTTCAGCCACTTGACGCCGATCGCCTAGTGTCCGCCTTCGTCCAGCCTACACTGCTTGCGTGCAAAGACGCCGCACTAGCGAAAGCAGTTCACACCGTGGAAGTGTTCGGACCCGTAGCCACGCTTATTCCGTATGATGCGGTCAGAGACCTGATCGCCGCGGTCCGCAAGGGAGAGGGTTCGCTCGTGGCGTCCGTTTTCTCCGATGACGCTGCATTCACGCAAGAAACCATTCTCGGCATCGGCGATCTCCACGGCCGGATCATGGCCGTGGATTCTTCCGTTGGTACGCAATTCACCGGCCACGGCAATGTGGTCCCAAGCTGTTTGCACGGCGGTCCGGGGCGCGCTGGTGGCGGCGAAGAGCTTGCCGGGCTGCGCGCTCTGCTGCTCTATCATCGCCGGTTTGTTGTGCAGGGTCCGCCTGCTACGATCGCCGAAATCGCGAAACTCAGCGCCGACGCTGGCCTTCTCTATTCCTGACACGCATCGCGCGCTTCCTGCGCAGGACATACCTACGAAGCGATGGAAACTCGCCTTCGCGACGCGCTTTGTTCCGCTTGGAAGGAATGTGAAAATATCCCCATGAAAACATCCTTGATCGCTATCGCAGTGCTTGCCGCCGGTGCGATGCTCGCCCGGCCAGCTTTGGCGCAGACCACTTCGCAGACGCCGCCCGCCAAAGCGCAGACGTCGTCGGCGACAAAAACCACGCATCCGGCCGCCACTTCGAAAACCCAGGCGGCACTCACCCTAAAAACGCAAAAAGAAAAGGCGAGCTACGCCGTCGGATTAAACATCGGTAAAGGCATGCACAAAGACGCCGTGGATATTGACCCGGCCATCTTGCTGCGCGGCATCAAGGACGGCATGGCGGGCGCAAAACCACTCCTGACCGATGCGGAGATACAAGCCTGCCTTACGCAATTGCAGGCGGACGTAGGCAAAAAACAGCAAGCCGCGGCGCTGCAAGCCGGTGAGACGAACAAGATTCAAGGTGACGAGTTTCTCGCCGCGAACAAGTCCAAGCCTGGCGTGGTCACGCTTCCAAGCGGTCTGCAATACAAAATATTGAAGGAAGGCAGTGGACCCAAGCCGACGGCCGGCGATTCGGTGGTGTGTAACTATGCGGGGTCGCTGATCGATGGCAAGGAATTCGACAGCTCTTACAAGCGCGGCCAGCCGGTGACATTTCCCGTCGGACAGGTGATTAAGGGGTGGACCGAGGCGTTGCAGCTCATGCCAGTGGGATCAAAGTGGCAGCTCTTTATTCCCGCGAACTTGGCCTACGGAGATCGCGGAGCTGGTCCGGACATCGGCCCGGGAGCAACATTGATTTTTGAAGTGGAGCTGCTTTCGATCCAGGGCAAAGGCAAGTAACCCGAGGTGCGGCATTGCCCACGGTTCATTTTGTCCATGTGCTGATCCAGGATTTGCGCTTCGGTACGCGCAGATTGCTGAAGTCGCCCGCGCTGAACGCGATTATCGTGGTCACGCTGGCGTTGGGAATCGGAGCCGACACCGCCATCTTTAGTGTGGTCAAGGGGCGTCGATCCTAGGGTTGCTCTTGGCTACGAATAAGCTGTTTTTCGGAGGCGAGGTTTTTCGTGAAGCCGCGGGGCGATCTTCTCAGCTTCGCGCGATCTGCGCGCCCCATTCTTCCGGACTTACGTCTCGCACATGCTTGGAGAAAAGCCAGCGGTGCCCTTCCAAATCCTCCACGCGATATTGCCGCTCTCCATAAAACGTTTCGTGCAGTTCCTCAAGAATTGTGACTCCGGCAGACTTCGTTCGCTCGAAATGTGCGTCCACATCCTCCACGAACACGGTCAGGCTCTGCGTCCCTTGCCCGAGTTGCACTGGACTCGATCGGCCCGTATACAAGGTGTTCAGCATGATGTAAACGGCGCCGAGAGGCATTTGCGCGCCTTCGGCCGGGCCGCCTGGCGGGCCATAACGGTAGTGCTCTGTGAACCCGAAAACCCTCGTCAGCCAATCGATCGCATTTTCCACGCTCTTGTATGTGACGTGAGGTAGCACAGTATCCACGGGTACGGAGCGATTTTTCAGCATAGTCAAATCCTATATCACAGGTTGGGGTTATTTGCGGCGGGATACCGGGCGTATCGCAGATTGGGGCAGCTGTTGTGACCCGAAACGCTCCTCGATCCTCGCGTCTGAAAATACCACGTACCACAAAGCCGCATTTGCCGTAAACTGCTGCTACTTTTCCTACGGAGGACCACATGTCTAGCCCAGCTTCCCATCCGCAGCCGACTCCCGAACGCTTTTTCAACGCGATCAATGCCTACGAGCAAACCGAAGCCATCAAGACCGCGGTTGAACTGGAAGTCTTCACCGCGATCGCCGAAGGCAATGCCACCGCCTCAACGATTGCGGGGCGTTGTAAGGCCGCGGAGCGCGGCGTGCGCACGCTCTGTGATTTCCTAACGATTCACGGTTTTTTGACCAAAGAAGGTGAGCAATATGCGCTTGCGCCCGATTCCGCCATGTTCCTCAACCGCCATTCGCCCGCATATGTCGGAGGTGCCATCGAGTTTCTGCTCACCCCGCGTGTTCGCGAAGCTCACGCGCGCCTCACCGAAGCCGTGCGCCGCGGAGGCACCGCGATTGGCGAAGGCACGCTCGCACCGGAAAATCCCGATTGGGTGAAATTTGCCCAAGCCATGATGCCACTAATGTACATGCCGTCCCAGGTGATGGCGGCCGAACTTCGCAAAGGTGGCGAGGCTCACAAGATTCTAGACATCGCCGCCGGTCACGGCATCTTTGGAATCTCCGCGGCAAAACAAAATCCGGCTGCGCAGATCTATGCGGCCGATTGGAAGAATGTGCTGGAAGTCGCGCAGAAGAACGCGCAGGCGATGGGAGTGGCTGACCGCTACCATCTGCTCCCGGGCAGCGCCTTCGAAACCGATTTTGGCGAAGGCTACGATCTGGCGCTGATCACCAACTTCCTGCACCACTTCGATCCGCCCACCTGCACCAACTTCATGCGCAAGGTGCACGCGGCCCTAAAGCCCGGCGGCCGCGCCGCGATTGCTGAGCTCGTTCCCAACCCGGATCGGGTGAGCCCGTCGACCGCGGCTGCATTCAGCATGATCATGTTGGTCACTACTCCCGCCGGTGACGCTTACACCTTCGCGGAGCTAGAGGGTATTTCGAAAAATGCGGGCTTCACGCGAGTGGAACTCGCGGCGCCGGAAATCGGCCTCGATCGTTTGGTCGTTGCGTACCGCTGAAAGGTTGCGCCGGCCAATGGCCAAACGCACAATCGACTTCGGGACAGTACGGAAGATCGGACTTTCCTTTCCCGGCGTGGAGGAGAGCACCGCGTACGGATCTCCGGCGCTCAAGATCCGTGGAAAACTCCTGGCGTGCATCCCTGCACATCGCTCGGCCGAACCGGGTTCGCTCGCCGTTCGCGTGGACTTTGACGATCGAGCCGAGCTGCTCGCTGCGGCACCGGATATTTACTACCTCACCGACCATTACGTCGGCTATAACGCCGTTCTGGTTCGCTTGGCTCGTATCGATGCGGATGTGCTGCGGGATTTGCTCGGCATGGCCTACAAGTTTGTAACCCGTAAAGCGGCGGCTGATTCGCCGGCGCGGAAGCGGCGAAAGCCTAGCCCAAAAAAATAAATACGGTTTGATTCGAAGACGTTCCTGCGCCGATTTAGCTCAGCGACCGCCATTCCGATTCACAGGCTTCTTCCGAACTACTGCAGCTTCGCAAATTCAGTCTTGGCTTGCTTCAGGAGCGGCGAGTCCGCGTCAGCATCCTTCCACAACGTCAAAAAACCCTGATAAGCAATTTTCGCCTTGGCCGTGTCGCCCGATAGCGCGTAGGCGCGCGCCAGCCCCAGGTGCGCAAGTGCGCCGATCGGCTCGTTTTCCACCACGCCTGCATGGTCGAGAATTTTCTGGAACTCTGCGGCCGCAGCGGCGCCCTGCTTCGCGGCGAGATACGCTTCGCCGTGCAGATAAACGGGGTAGAGGGCAAAAGTAAACGCGAGGTTCCCCTCCCCCAATTCGTAAGGCTCCGTTGCCGCTAACGCCTGGATGGCCCGGTCTGCATCGCCGCTTCGCAGAGCAATCGCCGCACGCGCCATCGGCATGAAATTGAACTGCACGGCTGTATCTTCCGGGAAGCGTTTGTTCAGGTCCGCGGCCAACCGCTCGGCTTGCGCGGCATCGCCGGCCAGCCCAAAGGCAATCGCCGAAAATGCCTCCGCCTGCTTGCTGTTCGCCGTTGCCAGCGCGGTGCGCGCCTGTTGCGTGGCCACGGCCAGATTCCCAGCCAACGCTTCGCGGATAGCATCGTGCGCCTCGTATTCCGCGGCGGTTTCTTTTTCATCGACTCGTGCGGCGGAATCCGCGGCGCGGCGCGTCAGCTCCTGCGCTTTGGTGAACTGGCCGCGATAAGCGGCAGTTTCGGATTGCAGAAAAAGAATCTGATCGTCAATGCCCGGTTTGCCCGTGGCCGCGGCAACCTGCCGGTCCATCCCGGCAGCATCCTGTTTCAGGAAATCAACCGTATAGAGAATCAAGGGCAGCCACGGCGAGTCAATTTTGTGCGCTCGCGATTCCCGGACGGTCGCCTCGGCTTGATCGAGCTGGCCAATCCACTGGTAGCTGTAGGCCAAATCCACGTAATCATTTCCGCTGCCGGGATTGAGCCGCAGCGCCCCAAGGGCCGCGGCATGAGCCTTCTCGTAGTCTCCCATGAGCGTGTAGACGACCCATAGGTACAACTGCGGTTCTTCATCGCGAGGGTAGGTTTGCGTCCACAATTGATAGGAGGTACGGGCCGCTTCCAGATTTCCGGTGACGACCAACTGGTAGAACGAGGATATGGCGAGCTTTTCGCTTTCGCTCGTCCGCTCCCGCAGCTCGTACGCTTTGCGCGTATTCTCGGCGCAACGATCGCCTTCGCTCAGCGGCTGATAACTTTGGCCCAGCCGCAAATACGCCATGGCGAAATTCGGGTCGAGCGAAATGGCTTTTTGAAAAAAGGGGATCCCCGCGGGATAGTCATTCGCCACGTTAATGGTCTCGTTGCCGAGCGCGTAGGCTTGCAGCGCCTCGAGTGAGGACGTGGTCACATTCTCCGGCAGCGCATCGTGGTTCTGCACGGAGGTGAGCGATTCTCCCAGTTTGCTGCGCAGCGCGCTGGCCGCATCTCCCAGCGCTTTCAGCACCTGTTCCTTGCCATTCGCCGTGACTTGCTCTTCGGCAATGAAATCGCCGGTGCGGCAGTTTAGCGCCTTCAGACCCAGCACATACTGGCTGCCAAGACTGGAAATCGAACCTGCAATCGTCGCGGCGCTGGCAGTACGCTGGCAGACCTCGCGCGCGACGTCCGGCGTTAGCCGCGTCTCTTTTGGCTTGGCCATCAGCGTGAGCGTTTGCGCGATGCGTTCGTCAGAGACAAGGCTCAGGAATGGTGACTGCTCGAGTTGCGCCGAAAGCCCTTGCCGTAATGTGCCGTCGAATACGGGGTCGCCGGTAGTGTTGGCAAAGTCGGCCAGAACGAGGGTGTCTTTGTCCGTCAGCTTCGGGGCATTCCGGTGAAAGAAGAAATATCCCCCCGCTGCTAGAGCGACAATAATCGCAGCAGCGCCGGCGATCCACAGCCATCGCTTACTCCGCGAAGTTGCGGACCCCTCACTGGCTCCCGACAATTTCCCCGACTCGCTATCGCGTCTTAGCCGCTGCAGGTCCGAGCGCATTTCCGCCGCGCTCTGGTAGCGCAGATTGCGATCCTTCTCGAGCGCCTTGTCAATGATGCGCTCCAGCTCTGGCGGCACATCCGGATTGAGCCGCACCGCCGGAGTCGGCGTCCCATCCAGAATGCCCTTCAAAATCACGGCGGAACTTTCGCCGCGAAAAGGCTGCACACCCGTCGCCGCCTCATACAAAACCGCGCCAAAAGAAAATAGGTCGCTGCGGCTGTCCAATTCCTTTGCGCGCGCCTGCTCCGGTGACATGTACGCGATCGTGCCCATGGTCGAGCCGGGGCTGGTCAGATGCTCCTCGTCGATTGTCTTTGTTTGTGTGGCCTCGTTGGGCGCGGCGCCGGTCTGAAGCTTCGCGAGCCCGAAATCCAGGACCTTTGCGTGACCTCGGCCCGTAATAAAGATGTTGGCGGGCTTGATGTCCCGGTGAACGATCCCTTTCGCGTGCGCGGCGTCGAGCGCGTCCGTAATTTCAATCGCGAGCGCGAGGAGCGTTTCGATTTCCAGCGGACGCCCAACGATACGGTCCTTCAGCGTCGCGCCCTCCAGGCACTCCATTGCGATGTAGGATTGGTCGCCCGCGCTGCCGATATCGTAAATCGTGCAAATGTTGGGGTGATTGAGTGCCGAAGCGGCCTGCGCCTCGCGCTGGAAGCGCGCCAGTGCCTGAGGGTTTTTGGCCACTTCATCAGGCAAGAACTTTAGCGCGACGAATCGATGCAGCCGCGTGTCCTCCGCTTTGTAGACCACGCCCATGCCGCCGCGACCCAGCTTTTCGATCACGTGGTAATGAGAGATGGTCTGACCGATGAGAGACTGAGGTTCCACCATGCGCGGCGTCATCTTAGGATGCGTGTCAGAGCCAAGTCAACGAAGGGTGAGTCAGTTGCGCCAGGCACAAATCCACGGTCCGCGGTGTCAAACAATTCGTAGCGAGCATTTTGTTGACAGCAGGGCAGCGATTCGATTTCGGCGACCCGGAACTCAATCGGCAGGCGGCGGCCTATCAACAGGTGTGGGTCCACGAAATGCAAGCGGGCTTAGCCCGGCTCTCCACCCGCGGTCGTGGTGCCGAATGCCAACCACGGCACGATTCCGCAAGAACTGACCGTTAGCGCCATCCGCGAGGTCGTAACACAGGTCCGCGGCGAAGCTACCGGCGGTCCTCCGCTATTTACGCCCGCGTTTGCTGCTCCTAAACGGAGGTGTCCGTACACACTTTCGCCTTACCGCCGTTAGGAAATCGTCCACGATCATATCCCAGTCCCAGTTTTCAAAGTCGCCCGCATCTTTTCGGTCCTGAAAGTCTTCCGCGATTCTGTCTATTACGCGGTCAAATCCCGGATGGTTGGCTTTGGCTTGTAAGACTTCTGTGCGTATTCCGTCCTCAAAGCTCATTTGCTTTCCTACCCCGGCGCGCTCGTTGCGTGTCGGAGATTCTTACTTCTGAACCTCCGGTAGCACTCTCAGGTTGTGTATAGGAAATTCGCGGTCATCGTGCGCGAAGGCGTTCACCTCCGTCTCAGCCTTGCGCCCATCGGTAAGTACGGCGGTCCAAACCAGCGCGAACGGAAAATAATGGTCGCCCTTCTCAAAGGTTCTGCCCTTCTTGAAAATGACTTTCGCGACATGCTTCAAAGCTCCTGCCTTTGCCGAGCAAGATAGCGTTCCATCTTCGATTACACCGGCGTAGTGCCTTACAAACTCCTGCCAGCGTGCGTCTTCGTCACAGATTCCAGTCGGTAGGTTGCGCTCCTGTAGAAATTGCCGGAGCTGGTTCTTGAAGGACTCCAGCAGCAGGAACTCCCTGAACATTTGATATTCGCCAGCCCTATCTTTGTTACCGTCGAGCGCGCTTTCGAGGTAAGCGTCCACTCTTTCCAAGAAATCGTGTGTCGTATCCGAATGGCTCAGGTCAACGTGCAACGCCCAGTTCGCAAAGAGATTCAGAGCGAAGGGCACGTTCTTAGCGGGGAACAACTTCCGACACTCGGCAAGCAAATAGACCACCTTGCATTCGCTATCAATTGGTTCTGCCAACATTGCCCGTAGTTTGTGAACTATCGCGTTCTCTGTCATGGCTCTGTTCGCTTGCCTGGTGATCTTACCTTTGCTATATGGCGAATACAAGGCGAAGATTATAGAGTAGCGAAATGGACGAGGGACGGAATCGCGTACTGCTGATAGCCGCCTCGATCTTGCCTTCTGCGAGAAACTAAAATAAATAAAGGCAATCTGGCGCGCCCGGGAGGATTCGAACCTCTGACCTTGTGCTTCGGAGGCACACGCTCTATCCATCTGAGCTACGGGCGCGCTGTTCGCCTTCGGTTGGGTTCGCTAGTTACATATCCTGCAGCGAACGCCCGTCAGCGAAGCAGGAATTGTAACGCGAATCCCGGTCCTCGGCCACCGCGCAGCCAACGGCCACGCGCGAAAGCTGCCAGCGATCTGCCGCTGTTCGAATCTAACTCTCGCGGAGGGCGAGATTATTCCGCTACCGCTGCCGCCAGCATTTCCGCCGCGGCCAGATTCTGCAGCAACTCTGCAGGCAGCTCGTGCCGCTGCTGCAGATATTCCGCGCTGTTGTAAGACGCCCAGACTTTTCCCGCCCCATCTTCCCAGAGCAAAATCTTCAGCGGCAGGTCAATCGCCATCGAGGGCGCGGCCAGCATCAGCGGCGTTCCAGCCTTGGGATTGCCAAAGATGGCCAATTTCGCCGGCCGCATCTTCATCCCAACCCTTTCCGCTTCGCCGCTGTGGTCGATCACCGCGAACAGAGTGATGCCCTTCGCCTGAAGCAGGCCTTTCAGCTTTTGCAGCGTCTCGTCCACGGAGCGTTTGCACGCTTTGCTGACCACTCCATTGCCACTCATCGGGGCCATCGATCTCGCCTATAAACTGCCGTATGAATCGCGTAACAGCTACGCGCGCGCCAGCGTCGATATATGCTTGGCCAATTTCTCGATTTCTTCCGTCTTATGCAGCATCGAAAGGGACAACACCGCCGTCGAGTCTATCTTCTCGACCTCGTTCTTCAAATCCTCCACCAACTCCGCCAGACGGATCACCTGCGCCTTAAGGTCCTTGTCGTTGGCCTTCAGAATGGCTTTCGGATCGGGAGAAGGCGCGTCAGACGGCGGGGTATTCAGCGGCGCGCTGCGGTTCTTTGAGGGTTTGCTTATATCCTGGTTGTCTTGGCTCTGGCCCTGCTGTTGGATGGCACGAAGGCCGGCGGCGTGCGCCACACTCCAGAATCCGGCGGACGCAATCCCGGCCAAAAACATGAATTTGCGTCTCGAGCTGGTTCCGACCATGATGCCTCCTGCCATCCCCCGCCGGCGCCCATACAGCATCGCCGCGGCGGATGCTATACTCTGACTCCTCCTATTGTATGACCAATCTCCCGTCAAAGTGGGCGGATTTGATGGAGCACGGCGTGCGTCTCGCCGTGATCCTGGTCCTGGCCTTCCTGTGCGTTCGCGTGTTGCGGACCATCACCAACCGCCTGATCGTCAAGTCCGGAGAAGAAGGCGGCAACCGCGCCTCAAGAATGCGCGAGCAGCAGACTCGCACCGTTGCGGGCGTGCTCTATAGCGCCGGCGTCACCGTGGTCGTGATCGTCGCGATTTTGATGGCGCTGCAGGTCTTCCATTTCAATATCGTGCCGATTGCGGGCGCTGCCGGTTTAGCCAGCCTGGCTCTGGGCATCGGCGCGCAAAGCTTTGTCCGCGACATCATCAACGGGTTCTTCATCGTTTTCGAAGACCAATACGTGGTAGGCGATCTAATTCGAACAGGAGACTTCACCGGCCGCGTGGAATTGCTGACCATCCGCCGCACCGTGCTTCGCAACCCTCAGGGAGCCATCATCAGCATCCCCAATGGCCAAATCCTGCAGGTGGCTAATTTCAGCCGTGACTGGTCACAGGTTCTCCTCGAGATCACCGTCTCGCCGGACGCCCCACTCGAGCCGGCGCTGCTGGCCCTTGAACAGGTCGCTACAGCTTTTCGCGCGGATGCCGATTGGTCCACCGCGCTCGTGGACGGCCCGCGCGTGCTCGGTGTGGATGCGCTCAGCCCCCTCGGCGCCACGCTGCTGCTGCAGGTGCGCACCGCCCCCACCCGTCAGGATGACGTGGCCCGGGAGCTACGCCGGCGCATCAGCGGACATTTTGAACGCCAGCGCATCCACATCGCTAGCGAATATCGCATCGCCGTGCGCTACGCCGACGAGCACGGTGCTCCCTCCGCGCCTTTCGAAACCCCGCCGGCCCATCCACAAAAGGAGCCTCAATGAGCGCAGCCACCCACGACCAGGCCAACATGATGCTGCGGATTTACGAGTTGCGTCGCGAACCGCGGTTGCGGCAGGCGCGGCAATGGTTTATTGCCAATTTTTCGGCGGCAACCCCCGAAGAGCTCGCCAGCAAATATCCCCAAGGCTCCGAGGAAAATGCCAGCTTTCGAATGCTGGTCAGCTATTGGGAGATGGCCTGCGGCATTCTGAATCGCGGCCTGATGGACGACGATCTCTTTTTCGAAAACAATAACGAACTGTGGCTCGTGTGGTACAAGATCAAGTCTTTGATTCTGATCATGCGCCAAACATCCAGCAATCCTCGTCTTTTCGCGCATATCGAAGCCGCGGCAACGCGTTTGGAAGAATATTGGAATCGAACGGCGCCGGGTTATCTCGATCATCACCGCAAGCGCATGGCCCAGCTCTTTGGGTCCACCGCGCGGGCGCCACAAGCAAATCCATGACCCTGGAAGAAGCACTTCTGGCGGTCTGGCGGCAGGCGCTCGAAGAAAACCTGAACCTTGTCGAGTTGGACGGAAACCGCTACCCCGTCCACCGCACGCAGCGCCATCGGCTTCGGCAAGTGGATTTCGAAATCAACGGCGAAACGCTGCGGGGCCTCGAGCAGAACCCGGCCGCAAAATCGCGCTGGGCGGAATTAGCGCAGAGCGGCCGGAAGGTCATGCAGTTTCTTTCGGGTGGACGTTACATCGCGAACGTCGCCGATGGAAATCTCACCCTGTATCGCAAACCGGCCGCCGGCCGCCCGCCAGCTGATTCGTCTTAACCTTGCTTCTGTGGAATGAAAACTTCGGAGCTTTCTCCATCTTGCGTGGCGATCACCACTCGGTTTCGCCCCTGCCGCTTGGCACTGTAAAGCGCGGCGTCGGCGGCATGCACGAGCAATGCTGGCGTGCTCACCTCCACATCGAACGTGCAGGCTGCTCCAATGCTCACCGTCACCTGCAGCTCTCTCCCGGAAACTTTGCAAGGACGCCCTCGCACCGCTTCGAGTAGATAGCGGGCGCGCTCCGTCAGGCTGGCCGTATTACACCCCGGCAACACGATCAGAAACTCCTCGCCGCCGTAACGCGCAACCACGTCATAGGCCCGGACGCCCGCCGCAAGCCGATTCGCTACGTCGCGAAGCACTTCGTCGCCTGCCGCGTGGCCGTAAGTGTCATTGACCAACTTAAAGTGATCGATGTCCGCCAGCAGAACACCCAACGGCGCGCGCTCCCGCTGGGATCGGGCGAGTTCGCGGCGCACGAAATCATCCACCGCGGCCCTGTTCATTAATCGTGTAAGCGCATCGTGCGTGGCCTTGAATTGCATTTCCTCACGGGCCGCCACAAGCTTATCCTCGAGATCGAGAATGCGGAGTCCCACGTGCAACCGTGCGTGCAATTCGGCCGGGTTCACGGGTTTCACAAGATAGTCATCCGCGCCCGCCTCGAATCCGGAGATCACGTCGTCTTTTTCGTCGCGCGCGGTCACCAGCACTAGATACGAGTACGTTGATAAGGGCCGCTGCCGCGCCTCGCGGCAAATTTCCGGTCCCGTCTTGCCCGGCATCATCCAATCCAAAAGCGCAATTCGAGGCGCCCCAGGTTCCTGCAAGATCTTCCACGCCTCCTCTCCGTCACTCGCGGTAACTACCTCGTAGCGCCAGCGATGCAGGTTACGCTCCAGCAACATTCGCGCGACTGGATCATCATCCGCAACGAGAACCTTCACTCGAACACCTCAAGACCTTTCGGAGCTTGCAGCATGCGTCCTGGTTCACAATGCCACACACTGAACCGAGCTTCTCTTTCTACGCGCATATCTCTATGCAACTTTGCAGCCAGTCGAAGCGCTCGCTTACACGACTCGACAAAATTGCGAAAGCCGGCAGTTCACCGTCGATCTCCGACTGCAACTCGTTTCCCTATTGCGATCAATTGGTAAAATGTTTCAGGTAGGAGCAGAACAGCAAGACATCAAGATTCAGAACGGCACAGAGCTAATGCACTCCGAGGAATCCTCCGGCATCTTTCAATTCAATATTAAAAATTGCCGAATTGGGCTCGACCTTGCCGCTTTTCTTGATCGTCTGGCCCGAGGAGTTGTCCCGCATTTCGATGCGGAGATTTTTCTTCTTTTTCGCTTTGAATTCCTGGCGCACCGTGTTGGAGTCACCAATCGCGATCGTACCCTCTGCCGCGATCACGCGAAACTCGTGATTGCCGGGAGGAATCAGCAAATCTTCACGCGTGGGATGGTCCTGCCCTTCCGGAAGGATCCCGCGTTGGAAAAGAACTTGCCCGTCCATCAATACCGTAAAGCTCACCGAATTCGGCAGCCTGCCATCGTCGATGTGTAATTTCCCGGCATCGGCGGCGTCTGCTGCCACCGGCGGCGTAACCGGCTTGGGCGCGGGGG
This sequence comes from uncultured Acidobacteriota bacterium, assembly GCA_963703805.1. GTDB lineage: Bacteria > Acidobacteriota > Terriglobia > Acidiferrales > UBA7541 > DASTCZ01. Next base: position 1,087,893 of record CAVPFO010000005.1, read on the forward strand.
CCGCTTCGGCCGGCGGCGTGTTCGCCGGTGTCGGCGGCGCGGATTGTTCGACAGGAGGCGTCGTGGCCGCCGTGGCCGAATTTGCATTCACCGTGCTGGCCGAGTCCGCTGCCGTGCCTGCATTGTTAGCATCTGGTCTAGGCGGAGGGGATTTCGCCGGCGGCAACTTCAGTTTTGGCGTTGTCTTCTTGACGGGTTCAGGTGCGCCGTTCGAAGCCGCCGCCGAGCCTGGTGGATTTGCCGCTGCAGCATCCCCGCTTTGCGCCGCCCCAGCATTCGAATTGGCAGGCGCGCCGGTCTGCGTTGCGTTCTGGTCAGACGCGGCAGCCACTGGAGATTGCGCAGGCTGTAACTCGCGTGCCAAAGCCGCCTTATCCGCCTGCGCGGCCAGATCTCTCTGCGCTTCCGCCTGACGCTCAGCGGCCACGCTGCGACGGTGATGATTCACGCCCCAGATGAGCAACATCGCCAAGAGCACTGCGCCCGAAATTCCAATTAGCTTTTGCTCATGCACGTTCAGTCTTGACCACGCAAACTGTTCCCATGGATGTGGTGTTGCCCGCGGCGGTGGTTGGGCCGGGACCGCTCTCTGCCTAGCGGCGGCCGCCATCTGTAAACGAACATCGGAATCGAGCGTGGTGTTCGGGTCGCCGCTCATCGCCGCGCCGGCATTCATGGCGGGAGCCATGATCCTTCCGGACGCTGTGACCAAGCCCGCCAGCCCGGCCGCGCTGCTCTGGCCCGGCTCCTGCCCGGTCCGTGCGGCGGCAAGGTCGGCCGCCAAAGCTTCGCCGCTTGCATATCTCGCTGCCGGATCCTTCTCGAGGCAGCGCATGATGATCCGTTCGAGGGGTTGCGGCACGGCGGGATTAATACGTCGCGCCGGTGGCGGCTCGACGTTCACAATCTTGTAAGAAACCGCCGTGATCGTATCGCCGCCAAATGGTTTGTCTCCCGTCGCTAGCCAATACAAAATCACGCCCAGGGAAAAAAGGTCAGCGCGCCCATCCACCGCCCCGCCGGTAAACTGTTCCGGCGCCATGAACGCCGGCGTCCCGAGCAGTTGTCCCGTAGTCGTGATCTGCGACGCGGCCAACTTCGCGACTCCAAGGTCGGCAATTTTCGTGCGCTCGATTTCGCCGGGAGCGGGAATCGCCAGCAAGATATTGGCCGGCTTCACGTCGCGATGCACCACGCCATGCCGGTGCGCGTAGCCCAGAGCGTCCGCAACCTGAAAACCAATCTCGTAAATCTGCTCGAAGCTGAACCGTTCGCCGCTGTCCATCGCCGTCGCCAGCGAACGGCCGTTTACATATTCCATCACCAAATACGGAATATCGTTTTCTTCGCCGACGTCATACACCATCACCACACCGGGATGGGTGAGGCGGCCGGCGGCCCGTGCTTCACGCACGAACCGTTCCCGGTACTCCTCGGCCAGCGGCCCGGAGAGCGCCGTCGAGAGGATGGTCTTGATCGCTACGGAGCGCTCCATCTTCGGGTCGTGCGCCTGATACACTGCCCCCATCGCGCCATGCCCTAGTACGGCCACGATTTGGTAGCGCCCGATTGTTTGCGGTTGCGACATATCGTTTTGACGCCGTACTGTAGCATAACGACGGTCACTTTTGACGGGGCTCGCGGCCACGTGTATGGCCCAAAAAACGAGGCGCGAGTTGCATCCAGAACCTTCCTGGAGAGCAACCCGCGCCGAATTGAGGCTGATTCCTGGTAAGTGAAGGCTCTAGTGGCTTGCCCCCGGGTATTTCACCGAGCAGCCATAGGGCCGCGACGTCGGAACCTCAATCGGCTTCCCAGCCATCGCTTCCTGTAGCGCCAATTCCACGTAATTCTTCGAGTTCGGAATATCCGCCTGATCCGGAGTTGGGTGATCGTCAATCGCTCCGTCATAAATGATTGCGCCCTCGGGATTGATCACCACCATTTGCGGCGTCGTCTTCGCGTCGTAGAGATGGCCTACTTCACCGGTTGGATCGAGTAGAGCTGCCGTGGGCGCGGCATGCATTCTCGAGAGGTAGGCATTTTCCTGCGTCGCGTCCACGTACCCTTGCGTTCCGGGCGCGGACGAGATCACCGTAAACCACTCCACCCCTTTTTCCGTCCATTCCTTTTGCAGCCGCTGCATGTTCCCGCTTTCGTAGTGTTTGCGCGTGTACGGACAGCCGTTGTTGTGCCATTCCAGCACCACGTACTTGCCGCGAAGATCCGAAAGCTTATAGGTCTTGCCATCGCTGCCGTGCGCGCTGAAGTCCGGCGCTGGGTCACCGACTTTCGCCGCGGAAATCACGAGTGGAAGTGCCAGAAGCGCCGCTGCAAGAAACAAAAGAGAAATACTTGGCCGTTTCATTCGACTGGACCTCCTGCGAAGTGTTCACTTGCGAACACCAAATCCTTCGGGCCTTTAATGCCCCAAACCTCCAGACGGCGCATTGCCATGCGTCACCGGAGCATCCACCAGATAAGCCGGCCCGCCTGGAAGCGCGAGCACGCCCTTCAGCCGCGACACCGGCTTCGTCAGTTCGTCGGATTTTTTCAACGTCAGTTCAAATCCGTTTCCATGCGGCATAATTTTTTCTTCCGCAGGATTTACGATCTGCGATTCCTCTAAGGGGAAAAAATAGGATCCGCGCACGCGTTGGTCCGCTGCGATCAGCAACACGAAAGAATCTTTCTCCTCGGTGACGCTGAACTTCCAACCAGCCGGGGGAACTTGCGGCAGCTTGGCCCGCGCGGAGGCGAATAAAGCCGCAGCCGCTTGCTCCGGGGGCGCCGGCTGCGCTCTCACGGGAATTGAGACCGAAACCTCCGTTTTGCCCGGGATGCACATATCGCGGCAAATCAGCAAGTTTAGTGACGCATGAATCATCGCAGGAGCGTTTGTCGCCAGACGGGTCGAAGCCTGCATCGGCACCAGCAGCGTTACATCGCCCTGATAACCGTAATCCACGATGGAAGGCGTCCCCAGCTTGTGCGGCGCTGGCCATTCAATTGACTCGGCTGTCAGGCCTGCGGGCAACGTCCATTTCACACGGGGCGGCTCGCCCGAGTCACCCGGATTGACCCAGTAAATATGCCAGCCGCTTTCAAGGGAAAAATGAAGACCAAGCGTGAAGTCTTGCCCAGGATCGATCCAGGATTTATCTGGAACCAGCGTCAGCGAACCATGCGCGAATTTTTGGGATTGCGCGTGGGCGCCCGGCGGTTGGAATAACGATCCCGCCATAATCAGAACCACGAGGCATACTGAAGATCGCAATACACGTCTCATCACTACGCCACCATCCGCTATTTTCGCATAGGAAGGCGCAAAACGTCCTAGCTTTTGCGTCGGGCGGCAGGCCTCGGGCAAATCGCTGCCGCACTGGATTTCGATTGCCGCAACAAGATTCCGACGATTTATGCGTTCACTACCAAGCTTACCACCAAGGAGCGCGTATCGGTCCCAGAAGTCCCGGTAATCGTTAGGCTGTACGTTGCCGCCGGCGTGCCTGTTGTAGTGCTGCTGCCTCCGCAGCCGGCCAGGAATGACGTGGACATCAGGAGCAGCATCCCGAAAGCTCCCGTAGCCGCCCACGCTGCGCGTCTACGACGCCCGGCGCCGAGGCCTTGGCGCTTGGACCACGCCAGCAGCCACAGCGACATCAACATCAGGCTCGCCAACACCACGAGGAACGGCCGCATTCCCGGCCCTTTCAGGACTCCAGCGGTCGTAGCCGTGGTTCGCACAGTCACCGTAAAGGGCGCGGGCGTCGCCGGCGTCACCGTCACACTCGCCGGAGCGATCGTGCATGTTACGCCCGCTGGCGCACCCGAGCAGGCCAACGCGACCGCCAAGGAATTGGACGATGATGTGCCGCCGGTCGCCGTCACCTGCAGCGCGTAGGTCGTATTCTGCCCGGCGGTCACGGTCGCCGTGGTGCTGTCCCCGGTCGGCGCCGATAGGCTGAAATCAATCGCCGTGCCGGTGAGCGGCACATTCTGCGGGCTGTCGCCGGCACTATCGGTCAGCGTCAAAAACGCCGTTCGCGTGCCGGGCGCGATCGGTGAAAACGTTACCGTCACTTTGCACGTGCCGCTGGATGCAATTGCCGCAGTCGTGCAGGTATTCGTCTGCGTGAAATCCCCGTCGTCCGCGCCGGTGATCGAAACGCCCGATACGGTTAGCGGCTGCGGACCCGTATTGCTGATCGTCACCACCTGCGTAGCGCTGGCGACGTTCACCGTTTGCACGCCATATGTGAGCGACGTTGGCGACGGCGTGGCCGTCGAACTGCTCGCGATCCCGCTCAACCCGATGCGCTGCGGGGTGTTTACCGCATCATCCGTCACCGAAAGAATCGCGGCGATCGCCCCGTTGTTACTCGTGCCCCCCGCTGCCGGCGCAAACGTGACGGAAATCGTGCAGTTGCCTCCGGCTGGCAGGCTGGTGCCGCAGGTGTTGGTCTGCGTGAAATTCGGATTCACGTTCGCATCATTCGTATCAAGGATCGAGACGCTGATGTTGTTCAGCCCGATGTTCTGGTTGTTGGTAAGCGTTGCGGTCTGCGTTGAACTCTTGGTTCCCGTGAATTGCAGTGGGAAGGATAGTCCGCCTGGCGTGAGCGTCACCGGAAAGGTTCCGCCTCCGCTTAAAGACACCATCTGCGGACTGCCTGGCGCATTGTCCGCGATCGCCAAGATCGCCGAGCGCGGCCCGTTCGCTTGCGGTGTAAAGGTCACCGTCGCGGTGCAAGTTCCTTGGGGAGCTAAGGGTGCCGTGCACGTACTGGTTGCCGCAAAATCGCTAGGGTTGGTCCCCGCAATGGTGACGTTGTAAACCTGTAGCGGCGCCGCGCCACTGTTCGTGATCGTCACTGATTGGCCCGGGCTGGTCGTTCCGTTTACCTCGGACGTGAAGGTCAAGCTTTGCGCCGAAAGACTTACGCCCGGTACTGACACCATGCCGGCCACTTCACGGATCCGGTCATTCGCGGTATCCGCGATGTACAAATCGCCTTGCGTGCTGAATGCGATCCCTGCCGGCATATTGAGCGAAGCTTGCGTCGCAGGGCCGCCATCGCCGCTGAAGTTCGCCGTTCCGTTGCCTGCCACCGTTTGGATATTTCCTGTACTGACGGCGACTTCCCGGATCACGCTGTTCCCCGTGTCCGCAATAAACACGTCGCCTGATGCATCCAGCAACACGCCGGCCGGCTGATTCAACTCCGCGCTGGTGGCCGCGCCGCCGTTGCCCGTGTACCCGGCGGTTCCGTTCCCCGCCACGGTCCTGATGTTTCCGCTCGAGGCCACGACCTCGCGCACCGCATTATTGCCGGTGTCCGCGATGAAAATGTCACCCAAACCATCCACCGCCACGCTCTCCGGCGAATGCAGCTCGGCCTGCGTGGCCGCCCCGCCGTCGCCGCTATATCCCGCAGTGCCATTGCCTGCGACGGTCTTGATCTGTCCGGCGTTCAGCCCGGTGCCCGGAATTTCGCGGATTACGTTATTGCCGGTGTCCGCGATAAAGATATCGCCCATTCCGTCGACGAACACGCCGGTGGGCGACGACAGCGTCACCGCCCCCGTGGAGATGGTTTGGATATTTCCGGTAGCCGCCACCACTTCGCGGATCACGTTGTTTCCGGTGTCCGCGATAAAGAGATTCCCGGCTGGATCGACAAACACGCCGGTCGGGTCGTTCAGAGGTGCGCTCGTCGCACCATTCCCATTTCCGCCCGATCCTGAAGTTCTGCCCGCCGCCGTCTGGATGATGCCCGTGGACTTCACCACTTCGCGGATCACGTTGTTCTTGCTGTCGGCAATATAAATGTCCCCGACGCCATCCAGCGCCACGCCCGTCGGCAGGTTCAGCGAAGCATCGATCGGCGAAGATCCGTCACCGCTGAGACCCAGCGTCCCATTGCCGGCAAAAGAATGGATCGTGCCGTTCACCGCCACCACTTCGCGGATCAGCGAGTTTCCCGAATCGGCGATAAAAACGTTTCCGCTGCTATCCACACAGAGGCCTTTCGGGATATTCAGCTCGGCATAAATTGCCGCGCCGCCATCGCCGCTATAACCGCCAATCCCATTTCCCGCGATCGTTTGGATGTTGCCGCTCGCAACGGTCACCTTGCGCACGATGTTGTTGTTCGTATCGGAGATATAGATATTCCCGGCGCCATCGAGCGCCACACCCGAAGGCGCATTCAGTTGTGCTTGCGTCGCCGCTCCGCCATCGCCGCTCGCGCCTGCCGTGCCGTTCCCCGCCACCGTCTTGATCGCTTTGGTTGCCGCCACCACTTCACGGATCACATTGTTCCCACGATCCGCGATGAAAAGGTTTCCCGAAGCGTCGACAAACACGCTCACCGGCGCGCGCAATTCGGCGCTCGTTGCTGCCGCGCCGTCGCCCGCGTACCCCGCCGTGCCATTCCCCGCCACCGTCTGGATCGTCGCGCCGCTTGACGGCACTTCGCGAATCACGTTGTTTCCGGTGTCCGCGATGAAAAGGTCGCCCGCGCTATCAAGCGCCAGACCCTGCGGCGCATTCAACTCCGCGCTCGTCGGGCTGCCGCCGTCCCCTGTGTAACCGGCCGTGCCATTCCCCGCCACGGTCTTAATATCCCCAGTGGACGCGACCACCTCGCGCACCACGTTGCTTCCTGCTAGAGCGATGTACACATCTCCCGCGCTATCCACCGCCAGCCCGCTCGGCAATGAAAGTTCCGCGTTCGAAGCCAATCCTGCATCACCGCTGTAGCCCATCACGCCATTGCCGGCCAAGACCGTCAGCGTGCCGCCCGAAATCTTGTAAACGCGATTGAACCGCGTGTCCGCCACGTACACGTTGCCCGAGGTATCCTGCGTAACCGCCACCGGCACGCCCAAGCTCGCCGAAGTCGGCACCAAACCGGTCGGGCCGCCCCCCACCACGGTGTTGATCGTATTCTGTGCATGCGCGGCCAGCGGCAGCAGCGTCACGGCGGCCAGCGCGAGGAGCGATTTGCGCATAATCAATTGCCCTCCGCAGGCGCGCCCGGCGTGAGCGCAATTGTCCGCGTAAAGCGCGTGCCGTCAGCAGATTGCAGGTTCAGCACCAGCAATGGACGCGCACCCCTTTGCCACAGCGCATATTCCGATTTCGTGATGGTCACCTGTTGCGTGAAGTCCGCCGAGCCCTGTGCCGGCAGATCGATGGACACATCGAGATTCTGGGTTGCGTCCGTCACAATGCTCCGCAGCGCCACTTGCGTAGTCTGTAAGGAATTATCCTGGCTATTGCTCAACCGCACATGGAGCATCACTTGAACGTTCGTCCCGGCCCCGGTTGCACTCTGCACGCTGTAGCTTCCGGACACTTCATGTCCATCCGCCGCGCGCCCTACCCCCGGCAAACTCAGCAAGAAACTGAACGTCACGGCCACCGCGGCCACGCGTCTCGACAATTTCATGAATGCTCCAGAAGATCTTGGTATCAGCGCTATTTCCCGCCGAACGACGTTCGTCCCGCGCAAACCAACAAATCCAGCACCTTCAGAGCGGTGCAGGTTCGCCAAAGCCCCCGATAAGGTACCGAATCCGGCGCGCCGATGCCAGCGGCGGATTCCGCAGCATCGCAAATGCTTCGCCGGATTGACTTTTTTTCGAGAGGTGTTGCGACAAGATCCCGCCAGCCCCTTGAGTTGACCTACACACCCAGCGCACCAGTGCGATGACATTCCCCAGGAATGCGTTGCCTGACGGCGCGGACGTCACCTGCGGCAAACCGCCAACAGTCCTGAACTTTGGCTGGGAGGGCCAAGCCCTGCGAGGATGGTATCACACCGCACAGTGGTCCCGAAATTTCCGAGGCAGTGCCAGGCGTTTTGAGGTTCGGTGAAAGAGCCTACGATAATAAGATTACGGAGTGCGCGCGAACGAAAATCTGCCTTCGCTAGGCGCTGGCAGCGCCCTCATTCGGCGAAACCAACTGCAGAATCGCGGGAACGAGTTCGTTATACAGTTCCATCTTGTCCAACAGTTTGACCGCTCCAAGGCTTTCCGCCAGCAGCCGCGCTTCCTCGTCGTTCGAAAGAGAAATCGCCAGAAGTTGCGTGCCATTCAGGTGTGACTTCACGTCCAGGTGTCCGAAGTTCGGCAAGTGCAAATCCATCACCGTCACTTGCGGTTTCAAGGCGTCCATCATCTGAAGAGTTTGGGCTAGATTCTCCGCCTCGCCCACGACTTCCACTTCGCGATGATCCGCGAGGAGCCGGCGAATCGCTTGACGCATCATCTGCGTGTCATCAGCCAGGAGCACTCGTACAGACACGTTTACCCCCCCCCCCACGTTCGTGAGGTGAGTGCTATACCCGTGTAACACTTTTTCCTTGCTCTTGTATGTCCGCTACCGTACGCAACTGGAAATGGGTAGGGTAGTACAGTCGGTGTTCAATATTGAACAGATGCCCACCAAGACGATGACGTTTGCCACCATCGCGAATATTGCACACCACAATGCCGGTTCAGCTCCAATAAAAAAGGGCTGAGCCCCGATTGATCTCAGCCCATCGCGCGTTCCCAAACTTTTTTCTTGCTACTTGAGCTGCGCGTTCTCGGAACGCACGGCCACCCACTTGCCGTCGCGCTTCACGAACACATCCATCCAGACCCATTTTCCGCTGCTGTCTTTTCCCTTGGTGGTGCTCTTCTCCGTATCGCTTCCCTGCGCGATCGCTACGCTACCCAACACTTTCACTTCGATCGGCCCGAAGTCGAAAGACTCGATCTTCGACCCGCCCGACTTGATGTCCGCCAACAAGTCCTTCTTCGTCTCTTTGCCGTCCGTGCCTATACCCACCCAATCATCCGCGATGATCGCGCTCAGTTTGTCGGTGTCACCGGCCTTCTCGGCATCCGTCCAATCGTGTTCCAGTTGTTTGATCGCTTCCGACGTGCTCGGCGCCTTGGCCGGCGCCGTCTGCGCCCGCAACACTAGCGGCGCCACACAAGCACAAACAAACAGAATGGCTCCTGCCAATTTCTTCATGGGTTCTCCTATTTTGGGATGTGTTTAATTCTAATGCGGGGCCCGCCAACTTGCGGCTGAGCTTACACCGTAACGCTCAGTTTGTGAATGGAAGTTTCCGGCCGCGGCTTGGGCCTGTTGAACCGTTGCCATCGGTATGCGTCATGAACTCGGGCATATAGCTTTGGCGGCCGACATATGGCAATCTTTGAGCATGGGAAACAAAGACGCACGAAGACGCGAAGTGAAGAAACCCAAAAAACAAAAACCTACGCGCGAAAGCCTCAGTCAGCCTGCTCCGCGAATCGTCACAGAACCCGTAAAGCGCTACTAGTTCCTTCGCCACCGATTGAAGATGCTCGAAACCAACCACGACGCGATTGAAAAAGTTTTAGCTCACAACCAAGAGTTTGCGCGGAACTACGATGGCGCCCTCTCGCCTGAGCCGCAACTTCGGCTCGTGGTGATCACCTGCATGGACACGCGCATCACCCTGGCAGCGCTCGGCCTCAAACCTCAAGACGCACACTTCATCCGAAACGCTGGGGGGATTGTAACGGACGACGTTTTGCGCTCGTTGCTCATTTCACACTACTTCTTGGGAACAAATCAGGTGATGGTGATAAATCACACGGACTGCGGCCTCATGAAGGCCAGCGAAGACGAAATGCACCGGCACATCGAGCGGCAAACCAGTGTGGCTTCGAGTTCACCGATTCGTTTTCACGCATTCAGCGACGTCGAGAAGAATGTTCGGGAACAGATGGAGAAACTGAATGCTCACAACTGGGTTCGCGAAGCGTTGACCATACGCGGATTCGTGTTTGATGTGAAGTCGGGCAGATTGAAGGAAGTCGTTCCCGTTAAGCGCAACATAGCATTGCGGAGAACCCAAGAGGGGCACATTTGATTTCGACGTTCCTGTGGAGGCGCGGGTGGGATTTGGTCTCGTAGCGGGTACTGAGAACACGTAACTTACTGATTTTAGAGAGCGGTAGAACCGATAAAACCGGCCAAAACGCCAGAGTTGGAGACGTGTAGGAGACGTGAGATTTGAACCCTATCTGTGTTTGTACGGTCCCGGGTTGCTGTCGTCCAACTTCCATCTCAAGTAAACCATCAGCGCTATAAAGAGCGCCATCACTAGCCAATAGAGTATCCGTCCTCTGTCGTATCTCCACATCTTTCTGAGTTTACCTATTGGACGGCGGGGCTCATCTTCACGTTCATCAAGACCGTCTAACATGGTTCGATATTAGCTCAATCTGGCCTCCAGCCATGCCACATCAATTTGCATATGGCGACCGCGCCCCAACACGCCGGAACCAGAGCCACGAGGGACAATGTTTTTCCCCAGAATTCTGGATGTCCTCCAAAATGCACGAGCAACGACCCGATGAGGACGCTTGGAACCATAAGCACCATATGAAAGGCAACAACAAGGAACAGGAAGACGATGAATAATATTCCGAGTCTTACCACTCGATTCTCTACGCCGGTCGATAGCATGTTAATTGCTTTCTATCACGACTCATATTTCGATGGCATGAGCAAAGGCGTGGAGACGTCGCTACTAGTTCCTCCGCCGCCAAACCGCCGCCTCATAAAAGCGGCTAGCTGGAGCGTTAACTTCTTATGTTTTAGTTTCGACGTTACTGTGGAGGCGCGGGTGGGATTTGGTCTCGTAGCGGGTACCCATAACACGTAACTTACTGATTTTAGATACGACAGAAACGGTAGAAACGATAGAAAAAGGGCGTTTGGGCACACGATGGTCACACTAGGTGCCTGGAGACACGCTCATATGTGATGCCACAAGCCGACGATACTCAGAATGACTTCGAAGAGAACAAGCACTGTGACCGCCGCCTCCATCGTAATCATCCACGTTTCTTTCCGTTCGGCGCGGTCGTACTGCTCCGTTAGCCATGGTGGCAGGAACACGCGATAATCGTTCCAGTATATCCACTCAGCGCGTTTGGCATCCCAGAACGAACCTTGACCAGCCAAGATTTGCTGCATCACTGAAACGCCATAATGCTCAAATGTCTTCCTGAACTCAGCGTCAATCTGTGCCCGCCGAATTCGAAACCAAATCATCAGAATTTCCTTGGGTCGTAAGTTGGGAACTGCTTCGCCGAGGAATGATGACCCGTCTGCGCAATGGCTTGGTGCTGTGCGAGTGATAAACCAGTAGGTCCAATACGCCAGTCTGAGCCATGTCCTCAACTTCTGGGTCTTGGATAGCGAGCCCGCGCCACTCCGTGCCTGGCTTCAATTCAAACGGTAATTCCTGAGCGTCATTTTGATTCGGCACAACGTAACATCTCCAAGGGGTTTTGCGGAAGAGCTTCTGCTTTTCGTAATAGAAGTAACATAAGGCGTTAATCGTGGTTGGACGATCACCGTAATTCGTGACGTTTGCAACAATCATCGTTTTCACCTCATTCACTGGACCATTTAACATCACCATTCCAGTTTGAACAGTGAATCGAAGGCGCGGACCAGCGGTGCGATGTTTATAGATGTCCCACAGAAAGACAATTGTCGCTAAGATTGCGCCCCACCACGCCACTATGTTGGTAGTGTTCATCGTAATCGGTCGCATTCTAGCGCCAGTGGAACCCCTCAACCCCGATTCACTTCCGCAACACCTGCGAGATGGGGTGCCCTGTTAGCGTTCTCTATCAACCGCGTTCTCAAATTCGTAAGTTCACTGACGCGCAGAACCGTTCGGATATAGGCGACGACCGCTTCGACCGCAACGTCCGCGGGATTGTCGGTATCACCCCACTCCTTCAAGTTCAACACTTTCGCAAATTCGGCGTAAACCCGCTTCACTATCATCGCTCGGTCTTGCAGGTCCTCAACAGTCAGCAAATGAGCATCCGCACCTATTCTTCGAACCGCGTTTTCAAAAGCCTCAAGCTGTGCGTCCATCTCACGAGTAACCCAAACAGTCCAATGCATCCGAACTTTGAATAAGTCGTCGGCATACTTCACGGCTTCCGCATCAGGACCTCTTCTGAACAAGAACATCATCGTGCGTATCGTGTCCGCGACATATTCTTCACAAAACGAAACGTGCTTATCAAACGCGACCGTTGCCATGTGAGATGTCGCGCCGAGCGCATAAGTGTTTTGAATCTCAAGCAGTGCTATCGATCTTTCGTGTGAGAGTTGGTCTCTGAAGATTTGCAAGAACGCGGCAAAGAGCGCAAGCACAGCGGGAGTCGCCGAAATTGTGCGGAAAACTTGCGAAAGAGGAATGAAGATTGCAAACAGCAAAGACGCTGCGAACACAATTCCATACGCAACGTACGGGCTTTTGATAACGCGTAGGTTCATCGCAGTGCTTCGTATTCTAACGCCAACTCGACAATCAAGTCTTGGTTCGCGCGACAAGCGAAGGTCCGCGAAGACGTGCGGGCGATGTGGTCACAGAATGGTCACACTAAGTAGCCGACCGCATAAAATCCGCATAAACATTGGCGATTTAGTGGAGGCGCGGGTGGGATTTGAACCCACGAGTCGAGGTTTTGCAGACCTCTCCCTTAGGCCACTTGGGTACCGCGCCCCTGAAGGAAGCTCAGTATAGCGAAATCGCGCCGATGTGCGAAGCGCGGCCGCGCGCGTCGCCCCGGCGCGGTTAACCCTAACGAATCTTCAGCCGCACCGCCATCCGCGCCTGCACCCGTCCATTCATCCGCGACATTCGCCGGATTTCGCGCGACACGCCTCCCAGCGCGGACGCATCATGCTGGCTCGTTCGCTCCAGCAAGCTTTTCCACCACGGCACTTCTTCCGGGAACCGCTCGATGCGCACGCGCGCTTTCGGACTGATCTTCGCAAGCTGTTTTGCCAGCGCCAGCGCCCGGTCCATTCCGCCGACTTCATCGATCAACCCGATCTTCTGCGCCTGCGCCCCGGTCCACACGCGTCCCTGCGCGATCTTGTCCACGGCCGCCTCGCTTAGGTGCCGCGCGTCCGCTACATCCTCGGTGAACGCGGAATACGTGTCGTCAATCATCCCGGCGATAGCCTTCTGCTGCTCTGCCGTAAAATCCTGTTGCTGCCACATCAACGTGGCGTTCTCGCCAGTCGCCAGATGATCGGTGGAAAGCCCGGCCAGATCGTAAAGCCCGGAGAGATTAAACTTGCCCATAAACACGCCGATCGAGCCCGTCAGCGTCGTCGCATCCGCCACGATCTTCGTGGCCGGCAGCGAAATCCAGTAGCCGCCGGAGCCTGCTTCATCGGACATGGACGCCACCACCGGCTTCGCGTCGCGCGCGCTCTCGAGTTCCCTGCGAATCTCATCCGAAGCCGTCACCGAGCCGCCCGGCGAATCCACGCGAAACACAATGGCGCGCACATCTTCATCCTCCGCCGCCCGGCGCAAATCCCTCACCACATCGTCCGCGCCCATCACAAATCCCGATACCGGACTCCAATCCGAATCACCTGCCTCGATTTCCCCCGTCGCGTGCACCACCGCAATCGTCGCCGAGCCGCGATTTCCCAGCGTCTTCACGTAATCGTCCAGCTCGATGGGATTCCAATCCTTCAGCCGGTCGTCAAAGAGGTCCTCGATATCGTCCCAGTATCCCGTTTTGTCCACGAGCCGCGCGTCTTCCGCATCGTCGCTCGAGTAAGGACCATCCTCCAAGAGCTCCGTAAATTGCTGCGGCGTAAACTTGCGCGCCGCCGCGGCGCTGTTCACGTATTGCTCCATCGTGCTCTGCATCAACGACGCATCCATTTCTTTCTGCGCCGCCGTGTACTTTTTCTCGGTGTAAAAATTCACAGCCGTTTTATAGTCGCCAATCTTCGCGTAATCGGGCTTCACGTGCAGCTTATCGAGCGTGCCGCGGACAAACGTCGATTCCGTCATCATTCCGGCAATACCCAGCGTGCCGGTAGGAAGCATCCACACGCTGTCGCACGCGGACGCCACGTAATACTCCGAGTTCTCGTTGTAGTCGTCGGTAAGAAAACAGATCGAAGGCTTGCCCGATTTGCGGAACGCGAGGAGGTGTTCGTGAATTTCTTCGAGCTTCGCCCACCCGGCCTCGACTCCCTCAATTTTCACGATCAGCCCGGCAATGCGAGAATCGTTTCGCGCCGCGTCAATCCCATCGGTGATTTCGTGGAGCACTTGCATGTCACCGGCAATGAGTGACGCGCCCCCCGAGGCCGCCTGCTCCTCGATCTCGCCATTCAGCTCGATTTGCAACACGGAGTTGTAAGGCACGTGCTTGCCCCAGGCCACCCACACCACCGCCAGCGCGATCGCCGCAAGGATGCCGATCAGCCAATACCGCCGCGTCTTCCCCGACATAGCACCCCTCCCGCAATTGAATCCGCCAAAAGGTTGCCGCGAGCCTACAGCGGACGCAGTCCCCCGTCCAGCATGGTAGCGAGTGTAGGCCCCGCTTGTGTAGCCCGCCCCGTTTCGTAGGGGCGGGGTCTTTGTGTCCACCGGTCCGGCCCTCTCAATTTGGGCACGCGCCCCCGTCCAGCTCGGTAGCATCGCGCATGCAGCCCCACCTGTAGCCCAAGGGCGTTGTCATAGCCCTGGGACTTCTCTCAACGCCTCGGATCGCGCGATCCGACAGACGAGTGAGGCAGGTGTGTAAGGCGTTCGGCCTCGGGTGTTGCCGTTTTCCTGGCGGCACAAAGGTTCCCGTCGCGTGGGCTCAATCGGCGAACGATTCTCGCGCCTTTCCCGTGCCGCAACCTTGGCTCGCACGAACCCACGTGCACTAAAATAGGCACGCTATGCCGTCTGGCTCCATGCGCAAATTCCATCCATGAAAATAACCCTCGACGATCTCCGCCGCTTCGCCGTCACGCGCACCCTCTTCCCGCCCACCACGCTAAAACGCGCATTGCACAAACTCGGCTTCGTGCAAGCCGATCCCATCCGCGCGCCGGCCCGCGCGCAGGATCTGATCTTGCGCCATCGCGTGAACGGCTACCGCGCCGGCGATCTCGAACGCCGCTACGCGCAGCTCGGCGTCGCGGAGGATTATTTCGTCCCGTATGGCTTCATCACCAGCGCGATCCAAACGCTGATGCATCCGCGCTCGGCGGGCCGCCGCCCCTGGTCCGCCGCGCGCAGAAAAAAAGCCGAGCTGCTGCTGGCTTTCGTGCGCGACCGCCGCGAAGCCCATCCGCGCGAGGTTGACGCCCATTTCTCGCACGGCACGGTGACGAACTATTGGGGCGGCTCGTCCAACGCCACCACCCATCTGCTGGACTCGATGCACTATTACGGCCTGCTGCGCGTGTCGCGGCGCGAAAAAGGCATTCGCGTATATGCCGCGCACGAGCACGATGCCGTGCCGCTCGATGAAGCGACACGGAGCGCTCGCATTGACGCTCTAGCTGACGTCCTCATTCGCCTTTATGCGCCACTGCCGGCAGCGAGCCTCTCGGTTTTCGTGCGTGCGCTGCGCTTCGCGGTGCCGCAGTGGCGCGCGGATTTGGGCAGCGCCTTGCAGCGTGCCCGGGAGCGACTGTCGCACGCTCACATCGAGGGCGTGGATTGGTATTGGCCGGCTGGGGAAAAGATCACGCGCCGCGAACCCGAGGACAAAGTCCGCCTGCTCGCGCCTTTCGACCCTATAGTGCGCGACCGCGCCCGCTTCGAATTACTGTGGGGTTGGCCCTACCGCTTCGAAGCCTACACGCCGCGGTCCAAACGCAAGCTGGGCTATTACGCTCTGCCTCTGCTCTGGCGCGATCAGGTGATCGGCTGGGGCAACCTCTCAGTAAAATCCGGCGAGCTCAACTCATCCTTCGGCTACGTGGCCTCGCGCGCACCGCAAGATCCCGCCTTCGCACGCGAACTCGAAGCAGAGCTAGCCCGCATGCGTGCCTTCCTCCGCCTCGAGTCCTGAATGTCAAAGTGGGACTGCGAAGATTCTCTCCGCAACTTGCGCTGCGCCGCCTAGGTCGTCCGCTTCTGTAGCCTGGGGCGACGTGTCGCGCTTCCCACCGACGCGTGCCTCGGGGGCCGTTCCGCGCAAGTTCCCAGCATATGCATCAGCACGTTTCGACGTGTTGTCCCGATACCATAACGCGATTCTCATGGACGTCGGTTCGTTTCGACCAATGCGCAACGGACAAGCTCACCCGAAGATGACAAGAAGTAGAGGCCGCCGTCCGACGATGCGCCGAGAAGCACGCCGAAATTCACATCTTTATCCGCGGACCACAATACTTCTTGCGTGGGATTGAGCAAAACAAGTCGCTCCGAATCGAACACATCGGCTATCTCGGACTTAGACCGGCGCTGTGCCAGAAAATTTCCATTGGAAAGAATTGCAAGCCCCAACCATTCCGCAGAAGGGACAAAAGGTCCCGCACCGCTGGAATAGGAACGGACGCCTTTAGCTGGCAAGCTCGCTTTCGGATCGAGAAACCGAATTTCGGGGTCGCCAGGGAGGACGTAAATGATCCGCCTGTTATGCGGATCCCAATCTAGAATTGCCACTCTCGCTGCACCCACCAAGCTCGACACCACCCCGTCGGCAAGAACGCGCCAGCCCGTTGACTGCGTCGGAATTTGCGCGATCACGTAGCGCAAAGGATGATCGACGCCCAACACGTAGGCGGAGCCGTCCGGCGCGGCCAATAATTCGAGCGCGAGATACGGGAGCCGCGTTGACGATTCAAGGCGTAGCTTTCCAGCGGGAGTTTTTGAAAGTGTTTTGAGCAATCCGTCGAAAACGTAGAGCTGATTCTGCGGGCCACACGCCACGGGTGTTCTCCGACTCGGAGTTGCCACTTGGGGTTGTTCGAACACTAGCTTTCCATCGGAGCCGATGAACTTCGCGCCCCCTTCTTCATCAACCACATAAATCTCACCTCCGGGGCAAACGGCAATGTTCCACGTGTGCTGCTGTCCTCCCAAAGAAGATCCCCACTGCTTCACAAAGTCGTAATTGCGCGAATGACCTTGGCGCGGCATTGCCCTGCTCGCGCACGCGCCGAGGAGTAATGCGCAGATCACAATCGAACTCCGATTTCGTGCGTGGGCCATCACAGCGCTCCCATCAAGTGGCCTAGATGCCACCGTTAGTACATCGGTTTTTCGGTGTCTCGTGCGACTACTGGAACCCTCCGCCGTCATGCGCATCGACTCCGCATCGCGGGCACATTGGCTCCGCTAAGCCCTTTGTTCCCAGCATTCGGAGCACAGAATGTGCAAATGTGCATTTTTTAAGTCACCTATTTGCAGTAGATTGCGCACATCGGAAGCTGTAAGTCCAATCCCTGCCGTATTTACATCAAAATAGGGGGGGGTGGGGGTCGACGCGCCTTCGATCGCTCTGCGAGTTCCAAATCGGGACACGTCGAGAATGGGGAGCAAATAGGCATGTGTCGAGCGGCTCGACGCGCCGGTCCGTGGTAAAGGCTCGGAATGCGGGATCGTTGGAGTTATTTTTCCGCGGGCGCTGCGACCACCGCCTCGCGCAGGAATCGCGTGGATTCTTCGGGCGGCGTGGGACAAATATAGAAACCGCTGCCCCACTCGAAGCCGGCCACCTTCGTCAGCTTGGGCATGATTTCGATGTGCCAGTGATAGTGCGGATTGGTTTCTTCGCCGATGGGCGAGGTGTGAATCATCAGGTTGTACGCCGGATTATCGAGCACGGTTTCAAGGCGCATCAGCAGGTCTTTCAGCACGTGCGCGAGCGAGGAATAGACCGTGCTCTGATTATTTTCAAAAGCCGAGCCATGCTGTTTCGGCATCAGCCAGACCTCAAACGGAAAGCGCGGCGCGTAGGGAGAAATCGCGATGAAGTGATCGTTCTCGAGGATCACGCGGACGTTGTCTTCGCGTTCCTGGCGGATCATGTCGCAGAAAATGCAGCGTTCTTTTTCCTGGTAGTAGCGCTTGCAGTTGTCCACTTCTTCGCGGACGCGCTTCGGCACGATGGGAAGCGCGATCAATTGCGAGTGCGTGTGTTCGAGCGAGGCGCCGGCCGCGTCGCCGTGATTTTTGAAAATCAGAATGTAGCGGAAGCGCTTGTCGTTCTTCAGATCGAGCATGCGGTCGCGAAACGCCCAGAAGACGTCTTCGAGCGACTTCTCGCTGAGCCGCGCGAGCGTCGCCTGATGGTCCGGCGTTTCCACGATCACTTCGTGCGCGCCCACGCCGTTCATGCGGTCAAAAATACCTTCGCCGACGCGGTCGAGATCGCCTTCGATCCCCAGCGCGGGAAACTTGTTCGGCACTACGCGCACGCGCCAGCCCGGAGTGTTCGCCCCGCCACCGTTCCGGCCATACGTCAGCAATTCGGGCGGCGTCTTTTCCTCGTTGCCGTAGCAAAAGGGGCAAAAACCGGTGCCCTTGATCTTCACACTCTCGCGTACAAAGTCATTCGGCCGCTTGCCGCGATCGGTGGAAATGATCACCCAGCGGTTCGTAATCGGGTCTTTGCGCAACTCGGGCAAGAGAAGCCTCCTAAAATTCGGAAAGGGGTCAGGCGCGGCTGGAGCGACGCCGAATCAACCATTTTAGGCAGGCAGGCCGGCTGGCGCAATCGCCCGGTGGAAATTTCGTGCGCTATGCGTCAGCCACGAACGCATCTTTGTGCAGGCGCACGATGGGTTTGGAGCCGGCGGCCGTTTCGATGGCCAGTACGTCGAATCGATATTTGGTGTCGCGGAGTCGCCATTGCAGCAGAAATTGCTTTGCGATGCGCGATAGGTGGTGGCGCTTCGCCCGCGTGATCGCGTCTTCGGGCAGCGCACGCCGCAGCTTTGCGACTGCGCCGGCCGCTGGCCCGGTCCTCGTAGCCGGCTCGCTCGGTGAGGCCGCGTCTCGTAATGGAGAGTCTGGCTGGAACTCGAAAGCGCGGAGCTTTACCTCGACGAAGGCCAGCACATCGCCATCGCGCGCTACGAGATCGAGTTCGCCGTGCATGCCCGGCGCGGTGAAATTTCGCGCGACGATAATGTAGCCATGCCGCCGCAGATACCAATATGCAAAAGTTTCGCCGCGTATCCCGGTTCGGCGCGTAGCCTGTTTAGTTTCACCTTCACCGCCGGCCAGACCGCGGCGCGCCGCAAGATTTACCAGGCCAAAGATCATGCGTGCGAAGACGGGCATTTGCGCCGATTCTAGCGCAGCGACCCTCCGAAGATGCCGGAAAATGTGGGGACCCGCCCGACCGTAACTTTTTGCCATTCTGGCCGTTTACACTGTGAGTGCCGAGGCTTGGAGAACCCGTTGGCGGCTCCGAAGGGCTACATCGACGAGCGGGCCCTCATCGAGGCGGCAAAGCAAGACCCTAAGCGTTTTGCCGAGCTCTATGAGGCCAATTTTGAGCGCGTCTACGCGTTCATCACCCGCCGTGTGCGCGATCGCGATGTGGCGCAGGACCTGACGGCCGACGTTTTTCACACGGCGTTGGCGAAGCTCGCGCAATTCGAGTGGCGCGGCCTGCCATTTGCCGCCTGGCTTTACCGCATCGCCGCGAATATCATGGCGGACCGCTGGATACGCAACGCCAAAGAGCACGGACGTCCGATGTCCGACGACTTCACCAAACCGGACAGATTCCTGCCGCAGTCGCGCGGCGTGCTTCGATACCGAACGGAACCGATCGAGCAGCGCGCGTTGCTCTCGCGGCTGGTGGAGTCGTTGCCTGCGGACCAGCGGCGCGTGGTGTACGAGCGATTTGTCGAAGAGAAGAGCATCCGCGAAATTGCCGAGAGGTTACAACGCAGCGAAGGCGCCGTGAAGCAGCTCCAATTCCGCGCGCTGCAAAACTTGCGCGTGCGCATGGAAGAAGCGAATGGCTGAGCGAACCTTGATCGAACAACTCGACGACGCGATCCAGGCGATGCTGGCGCGGCCGGAGGCGGAGGTTTCGGCATCGCATCTGGGTGTGGACGAGAAGCTGGGTCCATTGCTGACGATCGCCTCGCAACTGCGCGATCTGCCGCGCGCGGAGTTCAAGGCGCGCTTGAAACAGGATTTGCTCGGTATAAACGAAGATCCACGAACGTTAGAGAGGAGCGCTTCAATGGCAACCCCAGAATCACCAGCGTCCGTGCGATATCTTGCCAAGGGCTTTCATACGCTGACGCCCTACATCATGTTAGGTGCGAACGTGAAAGCCGATGAGTTCATCGAGTTTTTGAAGAAGGCCTTTGGCGGGACGGAAGTCCTCCGAGTGCCTCGGGGCGAAGGAAAAGGCATCATGCACGCCGAGGTGCGGGTGGGCGACTCCATAATCGAGACGGCCGACTTTAATCCGCAATACCCGCCGACGCCGGTGGGTGTAATCCTAGCAGTCGACGATGCCGACGCGGTTTACAAGCGCGCCATCGCAGCGGGCGGCGAATCGCTCCACGAACCGGTGACGCAGCCTTATGGCGACCGCGAAGCCAGTGTAAGAGATTTGGCCGGCAACTATTGGTTTATCACCACGCGGCGCGAGTCGGAGCACACACCGAAGGATCAGTTGACCGTGACTCCTTGCCTGAACCCGCGCGGGGCGGCGCAACTGATCGAGTTTTTGAAAGTAGCGTTCAGCGCGGAAGTGTTTGCACGGTACGATTCGCCTGCCGGAGCGGTGGAGCATGCCAAGATCCGCATCGGTGACTCGTACCTGGCGCTGGGCGAAGGAGAAGGCGCGAAGTGGCCGCGGCCGCCCTGCGCGTTACATATGTACGTGCCGGACGCGGACGCGGCCTACCGGCAGGCCGTCGCCGCAGGAGCCACTTCGGTGCGCGAGCCGGAAGATGCCCCATATGGCGACCGCGTAGCCACGGTACTCGATCCGGCGGGGAATCAGTGGTTCCTGGCGACGCACATCAAGGATGTGACCTTCTGAACTGTTCCGTATAACAGACGACAGCGGCGCGTTTTTGGCCGCCAGGGGCGAGTCATATCACAAATCTGGTTAGCATCAGACTGGGGACTAAGATGAAATCTGACCCTGAGGATTCGGTCAGTCGCCGATCAGTCGACGCAACATCTAAGCTTTTCTCTCAAGTTCGGACTTCTGCCGCCTTTTGCCATAGAAAAACAGTCCGGCAAGGGTCGCCAAGCTGGCAATGAACGCAGCACCACCGCCTAATTCTTTACCGAGGTAGATAAGCCATGTGGCGGCGGCCAATCCTCCAGCCCCGAGGATAAAGCCAGAAACGAGTCCAAGATAAGAAAGCCTGACGTTGTTCTTGATTACAGTTTTTTCTAACTCTTGACGGTGTTTGGTTTGTCCTTCAGCGATCGCAAGTTGCTTTTCGGCCATTGCGACGATGCGCTCGGCAAGACCTGCCTGAACCTTGTCATAATGTTCAAGTTGCTCTGGAGGAGGTATCGGGCCGGAGAAAAACTTTCCCTGGAACTGCTGAGCGGCGAGGCGGACGTTCTGTGGAGTAAAGAAGCCCTTCTTTTCCAATTGCCTACGCGTCTTGCGCCGCCATTTCGAACTCATGTTGTTTTTTTTCGGCCAGTTGATTCACGACCCTACATAGGAACTGATCCTTGCTGATGGCTATCGCTAGCGCCTCAATATAGTCAGGATGTTCCTTAACTATTTCATCCCATTCTGAGTCTATATCCTGCTGTGCTATGAGCCAGTCACAGAGCAGGGCTCGATAATCCGCCTCTTGCTCCGAGCGGCTCAAATTGTATTCATCATAGTGACCGAATATATCCAAAGATCTAGCTAAACCCGACAAGAATGACGGGCGCGCGAAAAGAAAATCACTACAGCAAAATCGCTGCTCTCCCATAGAGCCAGTCTAAACTTTTGACCAAACGCAGTCAATGCCACTAAATCGGATTCTGGCTTGTGGTGACTTTGCCCGGCAAGGCCACAGCTAGTGGCGAATTTCTTTCGAAGCCGCTTTACAAGCTGCCGAGGCTTTGCTAGCTTATTGGCTGTACCGCCATCGTAGCGCCAGGCGGCTGGGCCACTGCTAAGCGACCCTCCAGAGTTTTTGTCGGAATACCCCTCTAACCTAGGCAAAGGACCGCGCATCTCTGCGCCGCATTGTGTTTGCGGGCTGGGAACGGCGTGGGGAGAGACAGGGCATTTTGCTTAAACTGCGCAAGGTCGAAATCGTCGGCTTCAAGTCATTCTGCGAAAAGACGCAGGTGACCTTTAGCGGCACCGGGCTCACGTGCATCGTGGGGCCAAACGGGTGCGGCAAATCCAATATTGTAGACGCCATTTCGTGGGTCTTGGGCGAGCAGAGCACGAAGTCCCTGCGCGCCGAGCGGATGGCGGACTGCATCTTCAGCGGCACGGCCAAGCGGCCTCCCCTGGGGATGGCGGAAGTGATTATCACGCTTGAGGATACGGAGCTGGCCGAAGCGGGGCGGTTCATTTTGACCGGGCAGATGGCGGAAGCGGGCGAGGCTGGAGCCGGCAGCTTGGCCGCCACCACCATAGAGTCTGGGCCCGTGGCCGTCAGCGCGGCGGGCGAAGAGCTGGCGGGCGACGCTAGCGTGGATACGGCCGAAGCTGACCTTGCGCAAGAGGACGAGGCGGGAGCGAACGCCGAAAGCCAGGGTCCGGCAGCGGCGATCCAGATGGAGAGCAACGTATCCGAGATCACCTCGGAAGCTACCGGCGAGCAAGACGGCACGGCGGGGAAGAAAAAGCGATCGGCAAAACCGGCGATGCTGGTGAAGCCGGGCCAAGTGGTGATCGGGCGGCGGCTCTACCGCTCCGGGCAAAGCGAATACCTCATCAACGGGCGAACGGGGCGGCTGCGCGACGTGCAGGAAATCTTTATGGGCGTGGGGCTGGGGCCGGACTCCTACGCGATTATCGAGCAGGGGCGCATCGGGCAGATCCTTTCGAGCAAGCCTTCTGACCGACGGGCCATCATCGAAGAGGCGGCAGGGATCACCAAGTACAAGACGAAGAAGCGCTTGGCGGAGGCGAAGCTTGAGGCTTCCAAGCTGAACCTTTCGCGCGTGAACGACATCGTGGTGGAAGTGGAAAAGCAGCTTGCGTCGCTGAAGCGCCAAGCCTCAAAGGCGCGGCGATACGCGGAGATCCGCGAGGAAATGCGCGGGTTGCTGCGGCAGGTGATGGCGAGCAAGGCGATTGAGCTCGATCGCGAGGCGGAACGGCTGACGCAACTGTTGCACGAGATCACAGCGGCCGAAACGTTGCACGCGCAGGCGGCCGGCGGCCTGGAAGTGGAATCTGAAAATTTGGGGACGCGGACGTACGAGCTGGATACGGAACTGCGGCAGAACCAGAACTTGCTGGGGCAAGCGACGCTCGAGCTCGATCGCGCGGAAAATCGCATCGCGTTTAACCGGCAACGCGCGCAGGAACTGGATTCACGCACGCAGCAAATCGTGGGGCAGATCGAATTCGCGGTTGCGCAGGCCGGGCAACTGACCACGCGCGCAGTACAGCACGAAGAGGGTGTGGCTGAGCTTCGCGCCGAAACGGCGCGGATCGAAGCGCTGGTGACGGAAATTGCGGGGATCGGGCAGCGCATGTCCGCGCGTACGCAGGAAATTGAGGCGCAGATTGCGTCCTTGCAACGTTCCGCGAATGTTTCCGGCGAACGGCTGCACCAATTGCACGCGGAACAGGGACAGGCCGAGGAAGCGTTGACGCATTACGTCGAGACTCTGGGACACAAGCAGTACGACGAGCAAAACCTACTGCAGGAATCGATCCGCTACAGCGAGCGCGCGGAGACCGCGAAACTTCACTTTGAAGAGGTAGGCGAACGCGCACGGCAACTGGGCGGGCAAGTACAGGAGGCGCAGGCTCGGGTCGCGGCGCTACAAAGCGCGGAGCAGGAATGGAAGGCGAGAAGCGACAGCGCGCGCGATGCGCTTTCGTCCGTCCGCGCGCGACGCAGCACCCTTGAGCAAGTGCTGAACGACCGGGCCTATACCGCGGACGCGGTGAAGAAGCTCTTCTCGGTGAACGCAGCCGCGGGCGCGAACGAAAGCCATGATTTCCGCGCGGTAGGATTGCTGGCGGATTACGCCGAAGTGGAAGAGCAGCATGAGAACGCGGTGGAGCAATTTTTGCGGGAAGAGCTCGAGTACGTGATCGTGGAAACGTTTGACCACGCGCGGACGGGCATTTCCATGCTGCGCGAAGAGTTGGGCGGCCGCGCGACTTTTTTTGTGGACTCACTGAAGAATCTGCGGCTCGACCCCGAAGACCAGGTGATTCCCTTCCCGACCGCTGGCGGGGTGATTTCAAGGCTTGACCGGCTGGTGGAATTTCGCGATCCGCTGGGAGCGGCGGCAAAACGCTTTCTGCCGCGCTTGAAGTCCGCGTACCTGGTGGAAACGCCGGCGGCCGCCGAGGCTCTGGCGAACAAGTATCCGGCCTATTGCTTCGTGACGCCGGATGGCACGACGTATCAGGGGCGCATGGTGAGTGGTGGCCGGGCGACCGAAGCGGGTCCGCTGGGGATGAAGCGGGAGCTGCGGCAACTGGAAATCGAATACGCGCGCCGTGAGGAGGAAGTGGCGCAAGCGCAGCAGGAACTGGACCGCGTGGAATCCGCGCGGCATGAGTGCGACGAATTGCTGAAGCGCGTGACGTTCGATCACGTGGAAGCGGATAAAGCGGTGGTTGCTGCGACGCACCAACTTGACCAGGCACGGAGCGAGTCGGGGCGCGCGGCAGGCCAACTGGGCGCTTGCCAAACGGAGATGCTGCGCCTGAAGGAAGAAGTAACCGGGGCGCAGAACCGGGCCGAACGCGCGCAACAGCAACTTGCTGAGGCAACAAGTTCACGCGTGAATGCCGAGCACGCGATGGCGGCGGCGAGCGAGCAATTGACGCAGATTCGCCAGTTGGCGGAAACGCAGCAACAGGACCTGGGACAAAGGCGCGAAGAGATGGCCAAGCTGGCGGAGCGGCTGGCGACGGCGGAGTTGCTGGCGAACCGGCTGGAAGAGGAGCGCCGGGAGGCGGTGCGGCGCACGGAAGAACGTCGCGGCCAACAGCATTCACTGGCGATCGAGCGCGGTCAGCTCGAGAGCGAGAGCGCGGAGCAGGCGCGGCGCGTGGAATCGCTGCAAGCGGAGAAGGAACGGCTCGAAGGGCGCAAGGTGGCGCTCGAAACGGAATGGGAGCAGGCGCGCGTGCGATCGCTGCAAGTGGACGATGCGCTGCGAACGGCACGGCAGAAGCTGACCGATTTGCGCGAAGAGCGTGGGCGGCTCGAGGTGGAGCGTGCGCGAAACGATTCCGAGCGGAGCCACCTGCGCGAAACTTCGATGGCGGAATTGAACGTGCAGCCGGAGGATTTGATCGCGGAGTTCCCGGTGCTGCTTAGCGGCGAAGGGCTTGCCGCGGCAGAGACCAACTATCGCGAGATGCGTTCGCGGATCGAGGCCATGGGTCCGGTGAACATGATGGCGCTCGAGGAATACAACGAGTGCGAGCAGCGCTACAGCTTCTTGACGAGGGAGCGCGACGATCTGCTGGCGTCCATTGCGGACACGCAACAGGCGATCACGGAACTCGACCTGGTGTCACGTGAGAAATTTGAAGAGGCATTCGCGGCGATCAATGCTTCGTTTACGGATGCGTTCCGAACACTTTTTGGCGGTGGAACCGGAGAGATGCGGTTGACCGAGGCGGACAGCTCCGGCGATCCGGGCATTGACGTGGTGGCGCAGCCGCCGGGCAAGCGTTTGCAGAATGTGGTGCTGCTCTCGGGAGGAGAAAAGGCGCTGACCGCGCTGGCGCTGCTGATCGCGATTTTCCGTTACCAACCGAGCCCCTTCTGCATTCTGGATGAAGTGGACGCGCCGCTCGACGAAGCAAATGTGGGGCGCTTCGCGGACATGGTGGCGCACATGGGCGCACAAACGCAATTCATCGTGGTAACGCACAATCGCCGCACGATGGAAATGGCGCCCGTGCTTTACGGCGTGACGATGCAGGAACCGGGTGTCTCCAAGCTTGTGTCGGTACGCTGGAACGAGAATGCCGGGCAGGCGCGAGCGGCTTCGAACGCGGCGTAACGTAGCACCGTGCGACGGCGGCGCTGTGGCGCTCGCCGGCGACGTTTGCGATTGAAGACGGCGATGGTTCGTTACCGTACATTTCGATTTCCTTGGTGCAGTACCTCAGTCATTTTGCGCAAGAAATTTTCCACCGCGGTGCACAGGCAATGACGTTCCTTCCGGATTGACTTCTCGATTCTGTGCGCTAGAATACCCGCCTCTTCGCCAACCTGGAGCTGCGTGTGGCCTCACCAATCATGAACGGAACGGTTTTTGAAACGCATCTGAGCGGAGCGAAGCTGCGCTCGCGCGGAAAAGTCCGCGATATTTATGAAGTGGGCGACGCGATCCTGCTGGTGGCGACCGACCGGCTATCTGCCTTTGACGTGGTGTTGCCGACGCCGATTCCCGATAAGGGACGGGTGCTGACGCAGCTCTCGAAGTTCTGGTTCGACACGCTGCGTGACGTGATTCCGAATCACGTGATCACCACGACCGATTTTCCCGCGGAACTTAGCAAGGACCGCAGCGTGCTGGAAGGCCGCGCCATGCTTTGCCGGAAAACGGAGCCGATTCCGATCGAGTGCGTGGTACGCGGATACATTGCCGGGTCCGGATGGAAGGATTATCAGAAGACGGGGCGCATCTGCAGCATCCAGCTAGCCGCCGGGCTGCGCGAATCGGACCGGCTGCCCGATCCGCTGTTCACGCCGTCAACCAAAGCGACGACCGGCCACGACGAGAATATCGCCTTTGAAGAAGCTGCGGCCATCGTGGGGCGCGAGCTGGCGGTGAGGTTGCGTGAAGTGAGCCTGGAGATTTACCGGCGCGCGGTAGCTTATGCGGAGCCCCGCGGAATCATCCTGGCGGATACGAAATTTGAATTTGGGCTGGACGGCGATGAGCTGGTGTGGATTGACGAGGCGCTTACGCCGGATTCTTCGCGGTTCTGGCCGGCCTCGGAGTACGAGCCGGGGCGCGCACAACCTTCCTTCGACAAGCAGTACGTCCGCGATTACCTCGAACGCATCGGTTGGAATAAGCAGGCCCCCGGGCCAGAGCTGCCGGCCGACGTCGTCGCGCAGACACGATCCAAATACCGGGAAGCATACTTTCGATTAACGGGCCACGCACTCGACTAAGCGTTCGTCGAGGAATTTCAGATCTTTCGCGGAGCGTGCGGTCGTGATGAAAGACCAATTGGAAGCCCTTGTGGGGAAAATGGTAGAGAGCGGCATTCTTTTCCCCGAGGCCGTAAACGAATTCGAAAAGAAATATATCAAGCGGGTGCTGGACCGCGTGAAGGGCAACCAATCCCGCGCCGCGCGGGCTTTGGGGATCCACCGCAACACACTGAGCCGGAAAATCGGAACATATAAGTTGGACGGGCACCCGCGGCACCGGTAACCGCCAGGATTCGCGGAAGTTCTTTCTCTCCAAAGCTTTTTCGCCGAAAGATCAAAAGCAAAAGCCCCGGGGCACGCAAACAAACGGCGTTTGCGTCGCCCCAGGCTACAAACAAAAACGGCCCCGGTTTTTGCCGGGGCCGCTCTGCTTTCAAACTTGGTAGAAAATTTCTAGTGCTTTACCGGACGCTTCTTGGTGTCATTGGCCGCAGGGATGTCTTCCGGGTTAACCTTGCCCTTTTCCCAATGAAGCATGAAGGGATTCTGGTCGTAGCCGACGAGCGTGGCGTCAAACCGCAAGCCGTCATCGGGCTTCACGCGCTTGGCGTCGGGCTGATCCGGGACCTTCACTTCCATGTCAGGAGTTTTACAGGCTTCGGTCTCGTCAGGCGTAGCACCGGTGCAGAGGTGCAGCACGATGGGGCCGCTATCCGGAGCGTCCACGGAGATTACCTTGGCGACGACTTCCGGAAATTCGAGGCCGCAAGTGGCCAGCCACATCATCTTTCCCTGGTCGCCACCTGCGCGGAGATACGCGAGGAAATTGGCCGTATCGGCGCGAGACTTCTGCAAATCATCGGACGTCGGAAGCGTGAACGTCGAGGGGCGATCTGGCGAGCTGGCCGCGAGCGTAACCATATTATTGATCTCATCGTCGGCAAGGTTATCGCAACCAAGCTGCTGATAATTGACGATCTGGCTCTTCAGATAGGTGCGAAGCTGCGCTTCGTTCGCGGGCTTCAGCGAGATGGCCTTGGCGACCGCCCAGTAACCATCGAGCGTTTGTGGCGGATTTTCCTGGAGCAGCGAAACTCCCAAGCGTGCCCAGGAGGCGGCGTCATCAGGAGCGATGCCCACGAGCGTCTTGTAGGCGCCGGCGGAGGCCTTCCAATCCTTTAGCGCGTAGTCGGCCGTGGCGATCACGGTGTCAAAGACACCGGTGATGTTTTTCTTCTGTTGGGCGAATTGATCGTCGGTGACGTTGGCGGGCTTCTGCCAATTGCCAAGATCCGTCAGACCCTGCTGCGCGGAATCGCGCGCGGCGGTAAGCTGCGGTGGCGTGTTGATTTCCGGGAGGGAGACGCCGGCGTTGAACGTCTGCGCTCGGGCCAATCGGGCGTTGAGCTGCGAGGTAAGATCGAGCTTGTCACCAAGCGACAACAGCTTGTCAATGTACTTGATGGTGTTTGGAAAATCCTTCAGCGCGTAATACGTCTGGTAGTAGTCGTTGTAGATGTAAATCAGGAGCGCGGAGTTGGGATACTTGGCGACGAAATCGTCCAGCTGCTTGATCTTCTGCTGGGGATCGGTCTCGCCGTGCGCCTTGATGTAGGCGTTGTACTCTTCCGTGGTGTAAGCGGGCTTTTGCGCCGCCTGATCCTGAGCGTATACCGGAGTCATGGCACCGCTCATGCCTGTCATCAACAACGCTCCGAGCACGACGCCGAACGCAGCTTTACCGATCCGACTCATCTTCCTCGTGCCTCCTAGGCATAAATTCCGCGAAGCCACCACCCCGGTTGGAAAGGCGCGTGCCTTGTCCGTGGACCCGACTGAAACAAAAACTGCTGGATTATAGGGAATCGGTGCAGGTCCTGCAAGCAGCTTTCCTGAATGCACGCGATATACCGGCAACCCTCTTTTGTGAGATGAAGATCTGGCTGGAATGGTCGCCTCCGATTACCCGCCGCTACGGGCCGCGCATCTGAAGTTTACAGACACCGGGGGCGGAGATCTGGTTCCAATTCTTGGAATGCGAGGATCTATGGAAAATGAGAAGGCGTTGCAGGGACAAGTGGCGCTGATAACGGGCGCGAGCCGCGGAATTGGCTTGGCGATTGCCGAAACGCTCGCCGCCATGGGCGCGAAAGTTTTGATTTGCGCGCGGAAAGCTGAGGAGCTCGAGCGCGCGGCGGCAGGGCTGCGCGCGAAGGGCGCGGATGTGTTCGCCATGCCGGCGGACATGACACAGACAGCCGATATCGTCCGGCTGGCCAGAGAGACGGAACGCAAACTCGGTCCGGTGGACATACTGGTGAACAATGCCGGCGTCGGGCGCTTCGGCGCGTTTCAGGAGCAATCCGAGCAGGATTGGGATGCGGTGCTCGATACCAATTTGAAGGGCGTGTTTCTGCTTTCGAGGGAGATCGCGCCGAGCATGATTTCGCGGAACACGGGTCACATCATCAATATTGCGTCGCTTGCGGGAAAAAATGCCTTCGCAGGCGGAGCGATTTATTGCGCTTCCAAGTGGGGGCTGTTGGGGTTGACGAACTGCATGGCGGAAGATTTGCGCGCGCACGGAATTCGCGTGAGCGCGATTTGTCCGGGGTCCGTGGCCACGGAATTTTCACCGCCAACAAAGAAGAGCGCGGAAAAGATGCTGCAACCGGGCGATGTGGCGCACGTGGTGGCGTCACTGGTGACGCAGGCGCCGCAAAGTTTTATGAGCGAGATCCTGATCCGGCCGACGCAGAAGCCGTAGGCGTTAGCCAGCGCTGGCACGCTCTCCAAGTTTCCGCGCCAGCGAGGCGAAATTTTGAGAGTATGGCGGCATCGCGGAAGCTCCGGATCGAAACCTCGGAGAGGCCCTGCGGTTTGCATCAACACAAAATCACCTGGGAGGAAATTCCATGAAACCTTACGTGGAGCTACTGGGCCGGATTTTGATCAGCACGATTTTCATTCTGACGGGATTTTCGAAGCTGACGGGTTATGCGGGCACCAGCAAAATGCTTGCGGGTATCGGGATTCCATTGGCGTCGGTGGCCGCAGCGTTGGCGATCCTGATCGAACTGGGTGGCGGGCTGCTGCTGGTGGCCGGCTGGCAAACGCGATGCGTAGCAACGGTGATGTTTTTCTACCTGATTGTGATCACGCTGAAGCTGCACAATTTCTGGAATGCGCCACCGGCGATGCATCAGGACCAGTACATTCACTTCTTGAAGAACGTGGCAATCATGGGTGGGATGTTGAAGCTGGCCGCGGATGGAGCAGGGGCGATTTCGATGGATCGGCGGACGCGTCACACTTAGCCGCAATCGCGCACCACGCAAGCGGCTGAAGCCTACACACGCACAACAATGAACGGAACGCTGCAATTCTTGATTCATTACGGGTACCTGCTGCTCTTCGGCTGGGTGTTTGCCGAACAGATCGGCGTGCCGATTCCGTCGCTGCCGCTGTTGCTGGCGGCCGGCGCGCTGGTGGGCAGCGGACGGATGAATCCTGCCGCGGCGCTGGCGTTGCCGGTGCTGGGGGCGCTGTGCGCGGACGTGACCTGGTACGAAATGGGGCGGCGCAAAGGAGTGCGCGTCTTGCACCTGCTGTGCCGAATCGCGATCGAGCCGGATTCCTGCGTGCGCAACACGGAAAACGTGTTTGCGCGGCATGGATCGCGTTCGCTGCTGGTGGCGAAATTTGTGCCGGGGCTGGGGACAGCCGCGGCGCCCCTCGCGGGCATTTTTCACATGAAGCTGCGGCGCTTTGTGCTGCTCGATGGCGCGGGCGCAGCGATCTGGGCCGGAACGTATCTGGCGCTGGGCTACATCTTCAGCAACCAGCTGGACGCGGTGGCAAGCCACGCGGCGCGGCTGGGCGCGGGATTGCTGGTGCTGCTCGCGGGGGCGCTGGGTGCGTGGATTCTGTGGAAATTCATCCGGCGCACGCGGTTCATCCGGCAATTGCGGATCGATCGCATCACACCGCAGGAGTTGAAGAAGAAACTCGATGCAGGCGAAAAAGTGGTGATCGTGGATTTGCGCGGGTCGCTCGATTTTGAGGCGGAGCCGCACACGATTCCCGGAGCGGCGCACCTCGATCCCGCGGATATTGACGAAGTGAAAGACGTGTTGGCCGAGGCCTCGGAGGTGGTGCTCTACTGCACTTGACCAAACGAAGCCACCAGCGCCCGTGTGGCGCTGCTACTCAGACGAAGAGGGGTGCGAAAGATTCGGCCGCTGGCGGGAGGGTTGGCGGGGTGGCGGGAGATGGGGTATCCGGTGGAGAGAGGGGAAAGCGCAACGATAGCGCAAGGCCAGGAGTAGGTGTTCAGATTTGCGGCAATAGCCTCTTTACACCATGCTCGTTCGATGTTTAAATAATCACTAATAATGAACTACTGGGAATTTTCCGAATGGGACAATACTTGGATCGACGCCGACGTCGCGTTGATTCAAGACAGGCTCAGACGCGCCCAGTTAGAGTTGATGCAGCTGTACACCGCTGCTTCCGACCTCGCCATACGAACGAATTCCGGACCGGGTGTGTTTTACTGGCTGCCGTTTAGTGGCGACGGGCCGATTCAAACCGTAACGTCGACGACATTTCAGCGCGAAGACTGGTGGCGATTCAACAGAATCCGCGTCACTAATTTGCGGGAAGCGATCAGTCTTCTGAGACAGTCTTCTCGGCTATTAGGCCACACGGTCAGTCTACGGCTCAAAAAGCTGACCTACCCTCATTTTTGCTGCCAACTCGTCACCAAGGATAGGATCTGGTGCCTATTGCATGGTGCACATCCACCGAGAACGGATCCGGGAATATGCCGACCTGTTTCCGCAGAACTCGGGAGGGCGCCGTGCGGTGCGGGTTTGCTGACCTGCTAGAAATCCCCCAGAACTGAGCCCTCCCGAAATTAGGCAGTGAGGAGGGTTATTTGTCTATTGAATCCAATAAAATCATCACACCGCTTTCGAATGGAGCGGCTCCCCGTCGACTTTTGGTTCACCACGTCGCAAAGAGGCTCGGCCTTTCCTGCCGCATGGTGCGACACTTGGCCAAAATTGGAGCTTTGCGAGCGCACAAGGCTGGAGAAAAAATATGGGAATTTGCAGCGACTGACGTTAATGAGTTCCGAACGCGCCGAGAAGCTGACCGTGTGTGACGAGCACTCACAGTGGCGTTCCCGATGGCGAGCGAGAGAAGTGCTGCCGCTCTATTACCGCAAGAGAACTCGCTCAAACGGACAAAGTGATGAAGTCAGCCTCGGGCCTTGCGCGGTGTGTCTTTTCAGGTGGGCGATAGTCCTCATTTTGGGAATAGGGCTCATAGCGCTTGGGGACGAGGGGCGTTCCTTCTTGGTTCGTATATTTCTAAGAATCTTGCCC
The DNA here is from genome assembly GCA_963703805.1 of uncultured Acidobacteriota bacterium. Lineage (GTDB taxonomy): Bacteria > Acidobacteriota > Terriglobia > Acidiferrales > UBA7541 > DASTCZ01. The sequence goes on from CAVPFO010000005.1 coordinate 1,120,404, forward strand.
TGATTAGCTGAGCTAGCCGCCTTGGCAAAAATATCAATCCATCGGAATTCGTGTCTATGACAAGTGAAATTTCAGCGCAAATTCACCGAGCGAGTGAACATCTGGCTCAGGATACCGGCAGTGCTGGCTCAAGCGTCGGGCACCGTCTGGTTGTAGTGCTAAATCAGTTCTTGGGCTGGCCATTTCGGGCAGCGTGTGGTCGCGCAGTTGACTCAAACGGACGCAAAAGCCCGCACTTTGCGGCTGCCGTCTACACTTCATCTGACGACAAGGCATCGTCAGAACCCGTCGAAATTCCTGCTGATGCTCTGGCGTGTGTCATAGACGTTTGCGATTGTATCGGTTTGGATGAATTAGGTGCGGCTTATGCACGAATTGCTGCCGCAAAAGCACTAAGAAAGTCCCCTACACCGCACTTAGACGGTGCTACAAACGCCACGCTGGGCATCATTTTTGCCCGCACCGCCGCCGTGCCTCTCGAGGATCTAGCTGAAGAACTTGATCGTTTGAACCGGAAAAACCCGAATGGGCAATGGCCAGACATGCTGGTCGTCCTGTCAAAGGGTACGATCAGCTACGCCGTCCAGTTTCCTTGTGAAGGGCCATCGGGCGATTATCTCCCACCTGCCGACGGCGCTCCTACGTTTACGCCGCCGATGTACATCGTCTTAGTAATTAAGCCGGCGGCGTCTTTTGCCTTCAACAAGATGTGTGCACTTCTGTTCGCCCACCTTGCAATCTTTTCGCCGGGCGCGTGCGGGCCAAAATGGACCGAGGTACTAAGGGGCGTTACGAAGGATGCTCTCACCGTTTGCGGCTACCAATACGATCTTGCAGGCCAACTGCGTCCTGTCGCACCGGAGTTTTACAATGGTCGTTACGTTTCTCCGCGACCCGTACATGTGGAGGATCAGGAAGGGCGCCGTCTCGGTACTTTACAGTTTCTCCCTTGGCAAGATGGTGGGGTCGTCTTGTTGCAGGGTCAGCTGCCCCTGGAAGGCCTGTTGATTTTTCTGGGGAAGGACGTATTTAAGCGTGCCGGGATTGTACGGCGCGGTGATATGCAACTGTCGTACGCGCTGCCAATCACCCACGCCGACTTTGCGGATATGCTGGGTCGGCTCCAGCGCCAGTCCAATATGATTTTGCGCACTGACTCGACGAGTTTTGTAGTCCAGAAGCTCTCGGAGGAGGGCTCCAGCGCCCCTTTCATGGCGCGCATCTTCTTGGGGATCTCCCGTTTGCGAGACTCCGCACTTCCAGATCGTGCGAAGAGGCAGGATTTTGACAAGGGATACGAATTCGTTCTGATGACCCTTTTAGGTACCCAGACAACCGCCCGCCAGATTGTGAAGCTACTTGAGGACCACTCAGGGAGGGTCGCCCGAGGTGAGGTCGCACGAATTGTGGGCCCAAATCTCCATATCGACGAAACTATTGATAAAGAGTTGAGACGACAAACTGAGGATTTTCTGAATAGCTCAGTTCGGGTCCTTAAGCAGGGGATGCAAGAGGTAGCAAAAGCGTTAGACGTAGAGATCGGATTCCTGTTCAAAAAGCTCCAGACGTTCACAAATGGCATCGCCGTGTTGAGAGCTTCAGATCCTGAACTCGCAGAATATTTGCTGAAGACCCGAGAATGGTCCGAGCGCTTAGTAGAGTCTAGGAATGCATTGGAACATGCGGGATCGGTGCTCCCACGAGTACGGTACGAACATATACACAGTCAGCTCCGCATGGAGGAGCCCTACCTTGCCGGCCAGCCCGTTTCTAAATTTATCACTACCATGATTGATCGCTTGACATGTTTCGTCGAGGAAGTCACAGCGCATTGTCTTCAGAAACGCTTGCCTGAGGGTATTTCGATAACTGAGCTTCCACCTTCTAAGAGGGATCCGGATTCGCCAGCCCGCTTTCGTCTGAGCGTAAAACACGGAGGTCTGCAGGAGTGGGTGATTACTTATCATCAAAGCGCCTTCGTCGATTCCTAGCATTATTTCGGCTGCGACAAACCGCAGGGCGCGACCTGCGCTACACGGGCGTTCTTCGCCGATACAACCGAAACTCCGATTCCCCGCCCCTACGAAGCGGGGCGGGCTACAGGGGCCGGGGCACATCGCTTGACAGCAAGCCGGGGAAAAGCCGCAGGTCCCCCTTCGTCGCTTCGCTCCTCAGGGCAAGAAGGACCTGCGCTACACGGCGAATCGTGGTGCGCATCACGGCCGAACACCTAAAGGCCCCGCCCCTACGAAACGGGGCGGGCTACACGGGGTAAGGCAAAAGCGCTATAGGCGCGGGAGGACGATGCCCTGCTGGCTCTGGTATTTGCCTTTTTTGTCTTTGTAGGAGACTTCGCAGGGTTCGTCGCTTTCGAAGAAGACGACCTGGCACAGTCCTTCGTTGGCGTAAATTTTGGCGGGGAGCGGCGTGGTGTTGCTGATCTCAAGCGTGACGAAGCCTTCCCATTCCGGCTCAAACGGCGTGACGTTGACGATGATGCCGCAGCGCGCGTAGGTGGATTTGCCGACGCAGATCGTGAGCACGTTGCGCGGGATGCGGAAATACTCGACCGAGCGCGCGAGCGCGAAAGAATTCGGCGGGATGAGGCAGACGTCACCCTTAAATTCCACGAGCGAGCGCGGGTCGAAATGCTTGGGGTCCACGATGGTGGAATTCACGTTGGTGAAGATGCGGAATTCGTCGGCCACACGAATGTCGTAGCCATAGGACGAGACGCCGTAGCTGATCACGCCCTCACGAATTTGCCGGTCTTCGTAAGGCTCGATCATCCCGTGTTCCTTGGCCATGCGGCGAATCCAGTGGTCCGGCCTGACGCTCATAAGTGCGCTCCGATTTTTGAGACTGCGTGCACGATGCTTTTCGGCTTCTTTTCCGGCGTTTCTCCGAGTGTTTTGGAAACGCGGATGGCGGAAAAGCAGCGCAGTTTAGTATGCCGGAGTACGCTTGACAACCCACGGAGCCCTGCATAGCATTAGGCTCCGTTGCAGCGCGGGAGGCTTGCGTGATCAAGCTGGACATCGTAAATGCCGTGGTCAGCAAGACGGGCGTGAGCCGCTCGAAGGCCGAGCAGGCGGTGGAAACCGTGTTTGAGACGATGAAGGACGCGCTCGGACGCGGCGACCGCATCGAGCTGCGGCGCTTCGGCGTCTTCAACGTGAAGCCGCGTAAGACCGGCATCGGACGAAACCCCCGCACCGGAGAAGAAGTGAGCATCCCGCCCGGAAAAGCGGTGCGGTTCAAGCCCGGCAAGGAACTGCAGACGCTGGGAGCTTAAGCCCGCGGCAATTTGGCGCTGCACAGCGATTTGGCTGCGCGGCATTTGCTGAGCGGTGACCGGGGACCTTTTCGGATCGCACTTCACATTTACCTCGCGGCTTTCATCCTCGGCACCCTTCGATTCGCGCATGCACACGGGCAACGGTAACGGCCACTTCCCCACTGAGGTACTTTCCCAGGAACTGCAGGAGTTGACGCCGGAGCCGCGAGCGCCGCGATGGCGTTGGCCTTGGCGCCGGCATCCACGGAATTTCAGCAAGAGGCGGTCTCTCGCGATCGCGATCGTGCTGTTTGCGGCGACAGTGGTCTCCACGCTGGCGGTGGGCGCGCAATTCTCGCTGGCGTATGCGAAGTCGCAGATGCCGCCGTTCGATGATTTCTTCAGTTCGTATTTCACGATCCTGCGGAACCCGCACGCATTGGCCGCGGGATTGCCCTTTGCGGCGACGCTGCTGGGAATTTTACTGGCGCACGAACTCGGACATTACTTCACGTGCCGCTATTACGGGATTGCGGCGACCTATCCTTACTTTATTCCGGCGCCGACGCTGATCGGGACGTTGGGCGCGTTTATCGTGATTCGCTCGCCGATTGTGAATCGCCGGGCGCTGTTTGACGTGGGGCTGGCGGGTCCCGTGGCGGGATTTATTTTGATCGTGCCGGCGATGGCGATGGCGGTGCTCTATTCAAAGATCGTGCCGGGGCTGGAGGCGGGCTCGGCGATTGTGTTTGGCGAGCCGCTGCTGCTGAGGATCCTGCTGGCGCTGCTGCGTCCCGGGGTGCATGCCGGGGATCTGCTGCTGCACCCGGTAGGGCGCGCGGCGTGGGTGGGACTCTTTGCCACGGCTCTGAATTTGCTGCCGGGCGGGCAACTGGATGGCGGGCACATTCTCTATTCGGTGGCGCGTGAATCGCACCGGCGCGTGACCTATTTCCTGGCGATCGCGCTGGTGCCGCTTGCGTTTTTCTGGTGGGGCTGGCTGCTGTGGACGGTATTGCTGCTGGCGCTCGGGTCGCGGCACCCGCTGCTACTCGATCCCCAGCATGGTTTGGACAACAAGCGGCGCGCGTGGGCGGTGGTGGGGCTCGCGATTTTTGTGCTGTCGTTTATGCCGGTACCGCTGATCATTCGCTGAAGATTTGTGGATGATGTGCGTGGGATTCTGCAAGGTCGGCAATCCGAGAAATTTGCGTGCAAAGGCCCCGGGGCACCCGGCAAACAGCGCCGGGTCGCCCCAGGCTACACGTGCGATTCAGTCCTTGCTTGACGCAGGTGGGCGCGGGCGTATGATGCGCCCAACTTGTCAACGCCGGCCCAAACTGCTGCCACACCGGTTGCGTCACAGCCTGCCCTTCAACGGACAATCAATCTTCGCGATTTGACCTGGCTGATTGTGGGAAGCGTCATCGGCTCCGGAATTTTCCTGGTGCCCGGACCGATCTTGCGAGACGTCGGCGGCTCCGTACGGACTTCCATTCTAGTGTGGGTTGCGGGCGGCGTGCTTTCGCTGCTCGGCGCGTTGACGTACGGCGAGCTTACGGCGATGAATCCGGCGGCCGGCGGGCTCTACGTTTACGTGCGCGACGCGTTCGGCGAACTGCCGGGATTTCTTTACGGGTGGACGCTATTTCTCGTAATCGCGACGGGAACGAACGCGACGCTGGCCGTGGCTTTCAGCAATTACCTGAACCAGATCGTGCCGCTGACCCCGCTCGAGGGACATCTGGTGGCGGTGGCCATGCTGGCCGTGGCGACCGTGGTGAATGTGTTGGGCACGCGGCGAAGCACGGACCTGAACAATTGGGCAACGTGGACGAAGTTGATCGCGATCGCGGCGATGAGCGCGGTGTTGCTGATACTGGGCCGAGGACTGGGGCATGGGGGCGCGCGCGGAGCCGAAATGCCGATGGCGCCTACGGGTGGTTCAATGTTCGCGGGCTTTGGCTTGGCGATGATCGCGGTGCTGTGGGCGTATGAAGGATGGCAGTGGGTGACGTACACGGCGAGCGAGACGATCGACCCGCAGCGAAATTTTCCGCGCGCATTCCTGATCGGCACGCTACTGCTGATTGTGGTCTACGTGGTGGCGGACGTGGCGTATATGGTGGCGCTCGGTCCGGCGGAGGCAGCGCGCTCCGACACAATTGCCGCCACGGCTATTGCGGCCGTGCTCGGGCCTAATACTGCAAAGCTTGTGGCCCTGATGATTCTGCTTTCGGTTTTCAGCACCACAAATAGCGGAGTGCTGCTGGCGCCGCGTGTCTTTTACGCGATGGCGCGCGATGGGCTATTTTTCAAGAAGCTGGCGACCGTGCATCCGAAGTATCACACTCCCGCTTTCGCGATCGTCGCATCAGGAATTTGGTCGGCGATTCTGGCGTGGAGCGGCACGTTCCAACAGCTTTTTACATACGTGGTGTTTGCGGGCTGGGCGTTTTACGGGCTGGCTGCAGCGAGCATTTTTGTGTTTCGCCACCGCGCGCGCGGCGCCCCGCGGCCGTATAGCGTGCCCGGATATCCGTGGACTCCGCTAGCGTTTGTGCTCTCCGCCGCCGCGGTGGTGGTGAACACTATCATCTCGGACTGGAAAGAAGCCGCGTTTGCGCTGGGGGTGATGGCGCTGGGGCTGCCGGCGTATTTCTTCTGGCGCACGCAACGCAACGCAACGCAAGTGCGGCGCCGGTAAATTTGTAGACGGAACTGGTTAGAACATGCTGAGCGGGTCTACGTCCAAAATGATCGCGCTTTCCGGGATCTGCTTCTTCGCACAAAACTCCAGCGCCCCTACCAGAGCGCGATTGAGCGCGGCGCGCTTTGGAGACTTCAGTACAAATTGAAAGCGGAACTCGCGCTTTAGGCGCGCGACCGGCGCGGCGGCCGGTCCGAGCGCGCGCACGCCGCGCGAATCAAGCGGACGGAAATATTCCTCGAGCTGGCGCGACCAGCGAATGGCGTTCTCGATCTTGCGGTCGCGGACGAGCAGGTTCGCGAGCGCGGCAAACGGCGGGTAGTGCATCAGCCGGCGGAAGTGCACCTCGCGCTCGAAGAACCCCTCGAAATCCTGCTTGGCGGCATGCTGGATAGCGTAGTGCTCGGGATAAAAAGTCTCGACGACCACTTCCCCCGGCAATTCGCCGCGGCCGGCGCGGCCGGCCACCTGCGTGACCAATTGAAAGGTGCGTTCGGCGGCGCGAAAATCCGGTAGCGAGAGACGCAAGTCCGCGTTGACGACGCCAACGAGCGTGACGCGCTGGAAATCGTGTCCCTTGGCGACCATTTGCGTGCCGACCAAAATATCGAGTTTGCCGGAGGCGAAGGCGCCGAGAATTTTCTGATAACTGCGTTTGTCGCGGGCGGTGTCGCGATCGAGGCGAGCGACGCGCGCATCGGGAAATACTTCGCGCAGCGTTTCCTCGAGACGCTCGGAGCCATCACCGAAGAAATAAACGTATTCAGAGGAGCACTTCGGGCACGTGGTGACCACAGGACGTGTGTAGCCGCAGTAGTGGCAAATCAGGCGTTGGCGCTGCTTGTGATAGGTGAGCGCAATGCTGCAATTCTCGCACTGCACGGAAGCGCCGCAGCTCCGGCACAGCGCGAACCAGGAGTAGCCGCGGCGGTTGATCAGAACGAGGGTTTGAGTGCGGGAGGCGAGGCGCTGGGCTATGGCCTCTCGCAGCGGCGTGGAAAACGCAGTAGCGCGATGGCTCGAACGGAATTCCTCGCGCATGTCCACGATGGAGACGCGGGCCATTTCGCGTCCGGCAACGCGAGCGTCAAGCCGCAGCAATTCATATTTACCGGCGCGCGCGTGCTGGTAGCTTTCCATCGAAGGCGTTGCCGATCCGAGCAGCACGGCCGCGCCTTCGAGTTTCGCGCGCAGTATGGCGGTATCGCGCCCGTGATAGCGCGGAGATTCCTCCTGCTTGTAGCTGGCCTCGTGTTCCTCGTCCACGATAATGAGGCCCAAGTTTTCGGCGGGCGCGAACACAGCGGAGCGCGTGCCGACGACGACCCGCGCTTCCCCGCGGCGCACACGCCACCATTCGCGGGCGCGCTCCGCGTCCGGCAATGCGCTGTGCAACACGGCGACAGTTTCGCCGAAACGTGCACGACATAACCGGCCCATCCACAAAGTGAGGGCAATTTCGGGAACGAGGATGAGGGCGGAGCGGCCGCGCTCGAGCGCTTCCGCCACGCCGCGCAGATATACTTCCGTCTTGCCGCTGCCGGTAACGCCGTGCAGTAGACCTACGGCGAACTCGCTTCGTACTGTTTCAACCTCGCCCGCCAGAGGCTTGCGGCAATCGAGCCAGCGCGCGATGGCGGCTGCGGCGCGCTCCTGATCGGGGTTCAACACGTTGGCCGGCGCTTCGAAATCTATATCCCAACGATCTTCTTCCACGACAAGCGGCTCGTCCCAGGCTTTCAACTTCCCTTGACGAATCAGGCGATCGACCACGGCGCGGGTAACGTTCGCGCGTTCGAGGAGCAGCTTCAGCGGCAGCGGGCCGGATTCATCGACTAGCGTCTGCCGCAAGCGCGCTTCCGCGGCGCTGGGCTTATGACCGTTCGCAGCGGCGAGATCGGCGCTTTCATTCCAGGAAACGATGCGCTGCGTCCGCGGCTTGCGTTCGCGAGAAATTTCCCCCGCGGCCAGGTACCCACGACGCAGGAGGCGCACCGCGGCAGCTTCCCCGCCCGGAAGCTGCGCGAGACGCGCCATGGCCAGAGGCTTTTCCTCGATGGCGATCAACTCGAGTAGGGCCTGCTCCGTGATTTCCGTTTCGTTGCGGCTGGGCAGCGCGCTGATGCGCGCAAGATGCGCGCGGCCCGCGTCGGTTAAGTGCAGCGTGCGCTCGATTCGCAATTCCGTAAGCGGCGGAAGCATGGCGCGGAAAACGTCACCCGGCGGCGCAAGATAGTAGGAGCCCACCCAACGGCCAAGCTCGATCAACTTGGAAGAGAGCGCGGGGAGCGGATCGAGCACATGGGCAACTTCCTTAATGGACTGCGCGGTTGCGGCGGGCGTTTTCGATTTCTCCGAGCCGTCCGCACGCGATTTCTTGGGCGGAATTGCCAGCGGATTATCGTGCAATTCGAGAACGATGCCGACCATCGCGCGGTTGCGAAAAGGAACCGCGACACGGCAGCCCGGCATTACGACGCCATCCAACGACTCGGGCACTGCATAGGTGAATGTGGTTCGCAGCGGCACCGGCAGCGCGACTTCGCAATAACGAGTCATCTGGAAGGCTGTAGTTTAGCAGGAGGAATGGGCCGCGAGCCGAGGAGCGATCAGCGCTTCGGGGCGGGCTTCGGGGGCGTGAGGCCGAGTTCCGCGATCACTTTTTTCAAGTCGGCCCACACGTCGGCCTTTGCGGGCGGATTGCGCAGCAGGTAAGCGGGGTGATAGGTGGGCAGCATTTTTGCGCCGCGGAATGGAAACCATTGGCCGCGCACGCTGGACATGGAGCGGTTCGTGGCCAGGAGCGCCTGCATGGCGACATTGCCCAGGCAGACGATGACCTTGGGCTTGATCACGTCAAGCTGGCGCAATAAGAAGGGCGAGCAAATGGCAATCTCATCTTTTTCGGGCGTGCGATTTTCCGGCGGGCGGCACTTCACGACGTTGGCGATATAAACCTGTTCGCGCTTCAACCCCATGGCTTCGATCATTTGTGTGAGCAACTGGCCGGCGCGCCCAACGAATGGTTCGCCTTTTAGATCTTCGTCGCGGCCCGGGCCTTCGCCAATGAACACCAGCTCCGCTTTGGGATTTCCGACGCCAAAAACAATTTTGTTGCGCTGTTCGCAAAGCCGGCAGCGGGTGCAATCCCCAATGTCGGTGCGAATGCGCTCGAGCGAATCATCAACGCTGCGATCGGCAGCGGCAAAGAGCGACGCCGCGGACGCGGGAGCGATGAGGCTACTGGGCTTGACGGCCGCAGGTGCTACTTCGGGTTTGCGAACTGGCATAGGAATGGGCGCGGATGGTATCGGTTGGGCAGCGAGCGATTCGGCGGCCACGTCCACAGGGCGGACGGCTATTGCGCGGTCAAGATAAAAGCGGCGTAAGCCGATGTCTTCAAAATATTGGAACCATGCAGATAAGCGGCGGTCCGGCGAGGGAGGAGTAACGGGACCTAGACCGTTCATGGGCGATTGGCGCGTGAAGGCGGCGCCGATGAAGACGGGTGCGAAGCCATTTGTTGCTGCCGCAAACGCAAAAGTTCATCGAGCACGCGGTGCGCGACATCGAGCTTGCTCATCTTGGACAGCTGGACTTCCGCACCTTCGCGGAAGAAGAGCGTCACGATATTCGTATCCACATCGAAGCCGGCGCCTTCGCGCGTGACGTCGTTGGCGACGATCATGTCCGCGCGCTTGGCGGCCAGTTTGGCGCGGGCGTGCTCGGCAACGTTTTGGGTCTCCGCAGCAAAGCCGACGATCAAGCGTTCGCGCGACTCCTGCGATTTGCCGGAGGCTACAAAGCGGTCCCGGGCGATATCGGCCAGAATATCCGCCGTCGGTGACAGCTCGAGGGAAAGCACAGCCGTGCCACGCTTGATTTTTTCAGTTTGCGGCGCGCTGGGACGAAAATCCGCTACCGCTGCCGCCATGATCACGGCGGTAGCTTCGTGCAGACGTTCTCGCACGGCGCGATGCATTTCATCGGCGGTGCGCACGCGAATTAGCTCGACGCCTTCGGGCGCATCCAGCCCAACCGGACCACTCACCAGAATCACCTTGGCGCCGCGGCGCTTGGCCGCTTCGGCCAGCGCATAACCCATCTTCCCCGACGAGCGGTTCGTGAGATAGCGCACCGGGTCGATATCTTCCTGGGTCGGCCCGGCAGTGACGAGCAGCGTCTCGCCCGCCAGATCGTGGCGCACGCCCAGCACATCGAACACACCTTGCGCGATGGCCTCAACACCGGCGAGCCGTCCGGCGCCCACCATACCGCACGCGAGATAACCTTCATCGGGCGCGACGATACGAGCCCCGCGTAGCCGCAACGTCTCCAAATTTGCTTGCGTCGCCGCGTGCTCCCACATATTCACGTTCATCGCGGGAGCGATCACAACGGGCGCGGTGGTGGCAAGATAAAGCGTCGTCAAGAAATCGTCGGCGATGCCCTGCGCGAGCTTGGCAATGGTGTTGGCGGTGGCGGGAGCGATGACCAGGCAATCAATGCGCTGCGCAACCGCGATGTGCTCGATCGCGCTCTCCACGTTGGCAGGGGCGCTATCTTCCAAGGAAAACATATCGGTGATGACTTTGCGTCCGGTGAGTGCGGCAAATGTCAGGGGGGTGATGAATTCCTGCGCGTGGCGCGTCAGGATCGCCTCAACTTCCAATCCTTCTTGCTGGAGGCGTCGCACCAGCTCCGCAGCTTTATAAGCCGCCACGCCACCCGTAACTCCGATTGCTACGCGCATCGGCAGGACCGGCAGCGCTAGCCGCTGCGGCGCTTGGCTTCCTCGGCGGCCGATGGTCCGACGGGAACCGGCGGGATATCGAATTCCAGCGTACCGCCCTGCAATTCTTCCATGGCAACCCGGGTGGGCTTCAGGGAGTGGGGATTCGCCACCATAGGAGGCGCGCCGTTCATCAGTTGCCGCGCGCGTCGCGAGGCAACCACTACGTAAGCGAACCTGCTCTCAGGCGCGCGAGTTTGCTGTGCCATGGTCATCTACCCTCCAAAGGATTCCAGAATGGTCTCGACGATCCGGCGCGCATGGCCGTTGCGGCAACGAGCCGCGATACCAATGGCCTGAACTTCGCGCCCGGCCCGCTGGAGATCATCGTTCACCACGATGAAATCATACTGCGAGAAACTTTTCATCTCACCCCGCGCACGTTCCAGCCGCCGCGCGATTTCCTCGGATGAATCCTGCCCGCGCCCCACGATTCGGCGCTCGAGTTCTGCGCGCGAAGGTGGGACGATGAAGATGGTAACCGCATGCGGCAATTTCTGGCGAATCTGCGCGGCGCCCTGGACATCGATCTCAAGCACGAGATCCATTCCGAGCTCCCGCGCCTGATCGAGCCATTTTCGCGGCGTGCCGTAACGATGCTTGCCGAAAACGCACGCATACTCGAGGAAGGCGTCTTCCCGAACCATACGGTCAAACTCTTCCTCTGATACAAAATCATACCATTTTCCGGCAGACTCCGTGGCCCGCGGCCGCCGCGTAGTGCACGAGATGGAAAACATCGTGTTTGGCAGCTCGAGCAGCTTGGGCACGAGCGTCGATTTTCCGGACCCGGAAGGGCCGGAAATCACGAAGACGATGGGTTCGCTCGGGGCTGCCGCGGTCATTCGATGTTTTGCACCTGCTCGCGCAACTTTTCGATTTCGGATTTAATTTCGAGAGCGAAATCCGTGATCTGCAGGCCGCCGGACTCGGCTCCAGAAGTCTTGGAGAGCAACGTATTCGCCTCCCGCTGCATTTCCTGGAGCAGAAAATCGAGCTTCTTGCCGAGTTCACCGCCGATGGCAATCAGTTTACCAAATTGTTCGACGTGGCTCGCAAGACGCGCCAATTCCTCGCTGGTGTCGCTGCGCTCGGCCAGCAGGGCGGCTTCCTGAGCCAGGCGCGCCGTATCGAGATTAACGTCTCCGAGCAACTCTCTGAGCCGGGCCTCCAGCCGCGCGGCATATGCGGGACGCAGATTCACGGCCAGCGACTCGACTTGTTTGGCGTGCGAGGTGATTTGAGCGAGGCGAGAGCGCATCTCCGTTGCAAGCGCGAGGCCCTCCGCACGCTGCATCTGGTCGAGGCGCTCGACAGCTTGTTCGAGGCACGCGCCCACCTGCACCGCGAGGCCGGCCAATTCTTCCTCGCCCAACGCGCCGGCTGCGGCGCCAGAGGCCGCCACCACACCCGGCAAGCGCATCAGCGCCACCAGGTCCGGCTCGGGCGCCGAGGGAAACTGCCGGCGAAGCGCTTGCACTTCGCGGAGGTAGGTGTCCGCCAGTTCGCGATTGATTCGGACGGCGGCAGCTCCAGCAGCATCCACGCGAACGTTGACGTCCACATGGCCGCGCCGCAGGCGGTCACGCAGCACGCGGCGGATTTCGGGCTCGAGCGCCTCGAGGCCTTCGGGCAATCGCAGATGCAAATCGAGGAAACGATGGTTTACGCTGCGCAAGCTCACGCGCAAGGCCCAGCCGTCATGTTCGAGGCGCGCTTCGGCAAAACCCGTCATAGACTTCAGCGCGGAGTTTCCGGCGCTTTGCGGCGAATTCGTGCGGGCAACCGGAGAACTCATAAGGCGCCGGGCCCCGGGCCGGCGGCCGCAGGAGCAGAGTGTACCGGCGCGTCGCTTTCCGCGAACTGCATTTCGTAGAGCCGCGCGTAGAGCCCGCCTTTGGCGAGCAATTCCTGATGCGTGCCCACCTCGCTGATCGTGCCTTCATCGAGCACGACGATCTTATCCGCGCGGCGAATGGTGGAAAGGCGATGCGCGATCACGAAGACCGTTCGGCCGACCATCAAATTGGCGAGGGCGTTTTGGACCAGCTTATCGGACTCGGAATCCAGCGCAGAAGTCGCTTCGTCCAGAATGAGGATGGGCGAATCCTTCAAGAGAGCTCGCGCGATGGCGATGCGCTGGCGCTGGCCGCCGCTCAAACGCTGCCCGCGATCGCCGATCAGCGTTTGGTACCCATCGGGCATTTCCTCGATGAAGTCGTGGGCGAGCGCTGCTTTCGCGGCGGCGATCACGCGCTCGCGCGGCATGTTTGGATGGCCGTAACAGATGTTATTCCAGATCGTTTCATTGAAGAGAATCGTTTCCTGCGTGACGATGGCGATCTGGTCGCGCAACGATCGCAGCGAAACATCGCGCAGATCGTAGCCATCGAAGCGCAACGCGCCGGACGTTGGCGAATAAAACCGGGGCAGAAGGTTGAGCATCGTCGTCTTGCCGGCGCCGCTCAACCCGACGATGGCGACGATTTCTCCGGCGCTGGCCGTCAAACGAATGTGGCGCAGCGTCACGCCCTGTCCGTCATAGGCGAAATCGACATCGTCAAACTCCACCATTCGCGAAAACGGCGGAAGCGCAATGGCACCCGGCTGATCCGGCCGCTCTTCTTCGAGGGACAAATAATTGAATACCTGCGTGGTGGCGCCGCGAGCCTGCTCGAGCTGCTGATAGAAGGAGCCCATACGCTTGACGGGAGCATACGCGGTGAGCAAGGCCACCACAAACGTCATGAACTCGCCCTCGGTGAGGATGCCGTGATTGATCTCGTTCCGCGCGTAAAGCAAAATCATCGCCAGAACCACGGCGCCGAGAATGTCCATGAACGGCGAAGTGATCACATATGCCATCACCCAACGCACATTTTCGCGCAGCCAACGGCGAGAGGTTTCCTTGAATTTCGCGACCTCGAAATCCTCCATGCCAAATGCTTTCACCACGCGGTTGCCAGCGATATTTTCCTGAATGATTTGCGTGAGCTCGCCCAAACGCGCCTGGCTCTTTTCGGATGACTTGCGAATGCTGCGTCCAAGTTTGCCGATGGGCCAGGCTACGAGTGGGATCAGCAACATCGAGCCGAGCGCCATCTTCCAATTCACAAAGAACATCACTGCCGCGAGGGCCACGAGGCTGAAGACCTGGTGAAGCGAATCGGCGAGCCAATCGGAAAGCGTGTTGCGCACCCTCTCGACATCGCTGATCACCGCGGACATCAGGCGCCCAATCGGGTGATTCTGGAAAAAACCGATGGGCTGGCGGATGAGTTTACCGAAAATTTGATTGCGAAGATCGGTAACCACCGCGAGGCCGATGTATTGCACGATCATGGTGCCGCTGAATTCGGCGATGCCCTTGACAATGGCAATCGCTAAAAGGGAAATCGCAAAGATGGTCCACGGATTATGGATGGTGCTCGGAAAGAACGAATTTAGATAGATGGTCTGGTGATTCCAAGGCAGCGTGACGAGCGGCGAGGCGTTTCCGTCACTGGAGGGTTTTAAAACGCGGTCAAATACCGGCCGCACCATTAATGCGGTGAACCCCTCAGCGGCGCCAACCAGCGCCATCAAGATCACCGCCAATACCAGGCCCCACCGGTAACGGCGGACGGCGCCGAAGAGCCTGCGAAATTCGATTGGAATCTTCAACGCGTTTTCTTCCGCAGAACAGGCTCTCCGCCTAGGAGCTCCGCAACGCTACGAATGCGAGCATCAAATGTCAAGCTTAGGAGAGTCACTTGCTCAGGTCGCGATGAATCACTTTTGTAGCATAGCCGTGTTTCGCCAGAATCTTGCGCATTGACTCTGCGAGCATTACGGAACGGTGCCGGCCACCCGTGCAGCCGAAAGCAATCGTCAAATAGCTCTTGCCCTCGCGAATGTAGTGCGGAATCAAATAGACGAGCAGACCTTCGATTCTCTGCAAGAATTCGCCGGTTTGCGGGAACGAGCGGATGTAACTCGCCACACGGCGGTCTTTCCCCGAGTAGCGGCGCAGACGCGCGACGAATTGCGGGTTCGGCAAGAAGCGCACGTCGAAGACCAAGTCGGCATCGGCCGGAATGCCGTAGCGATAGCCAAAACTAACGACCGAGACGAGCATCGATTTCTGATCGCGCGTCTCGAAGCGGCGAGTGATGAATTGCCGCAATTCGTGAACGTTGAACTTCGTCGTGTCAATGACGACATCAGCTAGCTTGCGAATCGGCGCCATCAGGCGGCGTTCGCGAGTGAGGCCGTCGCGCACGGGGCGATCGTGACCCAAAGGATGCGGCCGGCGTGTCTCGCTGAAACGGCGCAGCAGGGCTTCGTCCGAGGCCTCGATAAACACAAGCTCCGCCTGCAGTCCGTTATGGCGGAGTGCTCGTACCGTCTCAGGGAGCTTGGCAATCTGTTCGCCTTCGCGGGCGTCCACCAGCAACGCGGCCCGGGAGATTTCCTCCTCACCTCCCATCGGCAGATCGGCAAAGGTGCGAATCAGACCGACGGGAAGGTTGTCGACGCAGTAGAAACCAAGGTCTTCGAAAGTCTTTAGGACGGTGCTCTTGCCCGATCCGCTGAGTCCCGTAAGGATCACCAGGTGGCGGCGGTCTCGGGTCCGCGTAGGCTTCATGGCGTGGAGCGCCTTAAACCTTGACCCGGCGCTGGTGAGTACTCGGAATCTTTAGGTCTTCGCGATATTTCGCGACGGTGCGGCGCGTGACCTGAATGCCGGCGTCGCTCAGCTTCTTGGCGATGGCATCGTCGGTCAGAGGCTTGGAGGTATCTTCCTCTTCGATCATCTTCTTCACGAGGCGTTTCAGCGAGAGCAGCGACATATTGCCGCCCTCCGGGCCGTTCACCGATTCCGAAAAAAAGGACCGTAGCTCCACCACACCCTGCGGCGTGTGCGCGTACTTGCTGGAAACGGCGCGGCTAACCGTGGAAGGATGCACGCCGACCTCTTCGGCCACTTCCTTGATCATCATCGGCTTCAAATGATCGGGACCAAAGTCCAAGTACTCGCCCTGGCGGCGAATGATGGATTGGCAAACGCGCAAGATGGTGTGTTTGCGCTGCTCGATATTCTTGAGAAGCTGATAGGCGGCGGTAAAGCGCTCCTTCACATAGTTGCGAACGTCGCGGTCGGCGGCGTCGCGCGAAAGCAAACGCCGGTACGTCGGGCTGAGCCGCAATTGCGGCAAATCATCTTCATTCACAAAGACTTGCCACTGGTCATCCACCTTGCGGAAATAAACGTCGGGTTCGACGAGCCGCGGCTGCGTCTTGTTGTAGCGCAGACCGGGACGAGGGTCGAGCCTGCGGATCACGTCCATCGCGCGCTTCACCAGTTCCACGGGGCGATTTAGAGCTCGCGCAATATCCTTGGGCTGATTGGTCTGCAGAAGCCGCGTGAGCGGTGAATCCACTTCCAAGGGACTATCGCCGTTGGCGGCATTGGGCCGTTTCGGCAAGCATTCCGAGACGATCTGTTGCGCCAGCGTGTTCTGCGGATCGAGCGCGCGAAGCTGCAATAGCAGGCACTCGCGCAGGTTGCGCGCCCCCACACCCAGCGGATCGAGTTCGTGGACGACGGCGAGGGCTTCCTCCACGTCTTCCATTAAGTAGTTGCCGTTCTTCGCAAGCTCTTCGAGGGAGGCCGTGAGGTAACCGTTTTCGTCCAGATTGCCGATAATCACTTCCGCGATGGCGGACACCTGCTCGGAGCAGATCGTGGCGCGCAATTGCCACTCGAGGTGCTCGGTGAGGCCGGTGGGAGACGAGAGAAACTTGTCAAAAGACGGCTGCTCGATGATTTCGCGCTCGCGATTGTGGTCGCTTTCCTGCGGCCCGCTGTCGAGGTATTGATAAAGGGCCGAAACATCAAATTCGTCAAACGGGTTGCGCTCCGGCGTTTCGGGGACCTTCTCGGTTTCGGCCTTTACGAACGTCTCATTGCTATAGTCTTCGCTGACGGGCAGGTCTTCGGTGACTTCCTCAAGTACGGGGTTTTCCACCAATTCGTGATTGATCATCTCGCGAAGTTCGAGCCGGTTCAGCGCCAGCACGCTGACCATCTGTACCAGGCCCGGCGTCAGAATCTGCCGCTGAGCGACCCGCAGGTGAAGTTTGGGTTGAAGCCAATTCATGATCGGATGTGCCCGTGTGGCCGCAAGCCCTTAATGGAGCCGGAACCGCTCGCCCAGGTAAACGCGCCGGACTTCGGCATCCTCGCTCAACTCCTTGGGCGTGCCCGAGAATAGAACGCGGCCGCTGCTGATGATGTACGCCCGGTTCGTAACGGATAGAGTGGCCGCTACATTATGATCGGTGACCAGGACGCCGATCCCGCTTTTGCTCAATTCTGCGATCATCCTCTGCAAATCCACAACCGTCAATGGATCAATCCCGGAAAACGGCTCGTCCAGCAGAATAAAAGCCGGCTCCAGAACCAGGGACCGGGCGATCTCCAGGCGGCGGCGTTCGCCTCCGGAGAGCGAGTACGCCCGATTATACCGGACATTCTCCAGCCCGACCTGAGCCAAAAGCTCTTCCAAACGGTCGCGTTGCTGTTCGGGCGTGAGAGAGAGGGTCTCAAGCACGGCAATCAAGTTCTCTTCTGCCGTTAACTGGCGGAAAACCGAGGGCTCCTGGGGAAGGTAGCTGATACCGCTGCGAGCCCGTTGGTACATCGGAAAATCGGTGATTTCCTCCCCGTCGAGCAGCACGTGCCCGGCATCCGGTTTGGCCAAGCCAACCAGAATATAAAACGTGGTGGTCTTTCCGGCACCGTTGGGCCCAAGCAGCCCAACTACTTCACCCTGTTGGACTTCCAGGCTAACGTTGTTGACGACCCGCCGCCCCCGGTATGATTTGCTGAGCTCGACAGCCTGCAGTGTTTGTATCACCGGCTCATTTCTCGATCCGGCGGCGTACAGTCTTTGATCCTTCTTCCGACTGCACCAGAATCGTATCATCGGCTATATAGAAGGTCAATTGCCGCCCGGTAGTTGTGTTTCCAGAAGTATCAGACAGCGTTGGAGTTCCACCCGACAAGACCACCTTGCCCTCCGTCGCGAGGTATTCACCATGCTCGGCCGTTCCGCGGCGGTCATCTTGGGAGATGTGGACATTGCCCGAGGCCGTGGCGTGGTCTATGCGCTGCTGCGTGCCCCCGCCAGGGCCAACCGCCGCAGGGGTGAAAAATAGGTCGCCAGATTGCGCATTGACGGTAATGTCTTGCGCATCAGCCTGAAAGCCGTGGTCCAGATGCGCCCGCGCTTGGTCTTGCCAATAGGTGAGGGTACCCGAGGTAACGTGCCACACACTTGGCTGATTAGGTCCAACTCGGGCCGATTGCGATGTGGCTCTTTCCGGTGAGCGGGTCTTTCGTGCCGATACCGGTGCGTCGGGGCCGGGCACATGCCCTGCTGCCGCGGACGCAGCCTGAAGGAAAAGCCCGTGAACGTTGCCGCGGGCATCAATCTGATTCGCCGGGCGATTCAGCTCAATCTCATCGGCCTCCACGGTTGAGTCGGCTTGCCACAACCGGGCATGGCCGGTATAGAGAGCTTTGCCGGTTTGCGAATTAGCCGTGAGGCGATCGGACTTGACGTGCGCCGGCTGGGAGCCAAAATTCGGACCCGCCACCCCTGCTCCCGACGACTTCAGGTAGGTCGTTAGAACATGACCCTCGGCGCCCATTTCGCTGCTGGTCTGAGCGAAAGTGAGCTTATCAGCAGTCGTGAGCGTTTGCGAATCGGAGGCTTGTGCGGCTCCCGAGAGCGTCATCAGGCTAGCTTCGCGCGAGAACTCCCCACGATCGGCTTGGGCGTTCCGGTCGGCGCTATGGACTCGGACATTTCCTGTCTGGACGATGGACGCCCATTGCCCGGCGCTGTCAAAAGTTGCTTCGAGTTCTTTCGAGGCCGAAGTTTGAGGAGGTTGGCCAGGCTGCGTTCGCTCCACTTCGGACCCGTTGTGGCCCAGCAACCGGCTCAATCGGTTCTGTGCGCCAAAATCCATTTCGATTTTCCGTGCCGTGAGCCGCGTGCTACGCAACGCTCTCGCCGGCGACTTGGAGGAAGAGGTGGATGCGGGGGTAAAGGGTTCTTGCCAAGTCAAGGTACCCGGAGCAAGCGTTTCCAAATGTTGCAGCGCAAGACTGGAGTGTTGCCCGGGGAGTCGCGTGCCCGAATCGGCGAAATTCAGCCGCACTGCAGAGGTATCCAGATGGCGCGATAATTCGCCCTGCTGCGCATCCAGCCGGACTGATTCGGTGGCCGTGATCACGCGAGGCTGGTTGACCTTCGGAGCCATTTGGATATCGAGATGCCCTGCCGTCATGCGATCCTCGGCCACGCTGGTCTTCATTTCTGCTTCGATACCTCGGGATGCGTGAAGAGATTCGATCCAGCCGTCCGGGGCGACGTCGGCCACAAACTCATCGGCGAGTATGGATGACGAAGGGGCACCAGCGCCGGTGGAGTGAATCTCAGCACGATGCCCTGGAGTACCATTCGCGATCATATGACGAACCTTGAACTGAGGGTCGAGCGCGACGTTGAGTACGGCGCTGCGAAGCTCACGCGCGCCTCCTGCCACATTCTGGGTGGCGAGCACCGGTCCGTGGACCAGCAGAAGGTGCGAACCGCCGTTATATTCCAGGCTGCTACCGGCAATGTCGATGGGCGGCAAAGTCTG
This sequence comes from uncultured Acidobacteriota bacterium, assembly GCA_963703805.1. Taxonomy (GTDB): domain Bacteria; phylum Acidobacteriota; class Terriglobia; order Acidiferrales; family UBA7541; genus DASTCZ01. The sequence goes on from CAVPFO010000005.1 coordinate 1,139,880, forward strand.
TGGAGACTTGTGCGCCGCGGAGGCTTCCGCGGGCGGCCGGAGCTCCATGCGAACTTCGTGGAGCAGCTCCATTCCGCCATCTTGAGAATGGTACTTGGCACCGACGGCGTGAATTTCTCCCGAGGGCAATCGGAGGTCCACAGGCTGGTCCGTCGAAGCATCACCCGAATCACGATCGAATGACACGCCCCGTGTGATTACGTGGATCACTTGCGGATCCGCTTCGCCGGCGGCTCCAGACTGCGCCGAAGCGTCTGGCCCGGCAGGCGGTTTTGCGGAACGCTTCGCTTGCTCCGCGCTCTGCAACTCCATCCGCACTTCGCCGGCACAAACGATCTGCCCGGAATCCGGCTGGTAGTCACAGGCGTGCGTGTGAATGTTGTCGGCCCGCGAGCCATCCGCGCCATAAACGCTGATCCACACATCCTGCAGCGCGGTGCGATTCCGGTCCTTAAACTCAATGGCGTGCGCGGCGCGAATGGTGAAAAGCGTACCGGTTCGCGTGGTCTTCGAATAAGAAAACGTTTGCGATGTCTTTTCCACGTACGCGGGGACCGGCGGCGGGGCGTTCCTGGCATCGAGCCGATCCTGCCAGGCACGGCGCAGATAAATCCCGAGCACCGCCAAAGCGATGGCCGCCGCCAAGCCGGCGGCGATACGCGCGTAACGATTCGCCTGACTTGTTCGCATGATGGGCGCAGGCCGCGCCTCACAATCATTTTAGACTATTTCGTTGGATGCGGCGGCACGCCCGCGAGAACGTATCGAAAACGCCGCTAAGGAAAAGCATTGTTCCAAACTTCACCGCAGGCGTTCATCCCGCCGGCAATGTCACACGGGGATTCCTAGAATTCGAGCCGAGCTTGAAACGCCAGCATGCGTGGCGAACTGTCTCCACCCAAACCGACACCCAACAAACCCGTGGGAGGCGAGGTCGTATATGTCAGCGCTCCAAAACCCACCTGCGAGGAGGGTTTGCCTGGCACTCCGGCCAGCACCAAGCTCGGCAATCCAAAGTTGGGATGGTTAAAAACATTGAAGAATTGAGCGTCAAACCGCAACTTCACTCGCTCCGTCAGGGGAAACCATTTTGTCAGATAGAAATCACTCCAGAAAAAATCAGGTCCGCGCAACGCGTTGCGTCCCAGGTTTCCGAACTGGCAATTCGCCGGACTATCCCCACCGTAGCAGGCCCCGGTGCTCGGATCGACGGCGGAAGAGAAAGCGTTCGGGTTGAGCCACTGGATGGTGCCGGGTTGCGTCACGTTTGCAAGGAAACTGTGTTCGTATAAGGGAACGCCGGGCACCACACTGGCGAATTGAGGACCACTGCCGTTCACGATGCCATCTCCGTTGGCCGAGTAGGGAGTACTGAGAACCGAGAATGGAACTCCGCTGTGCCACAGGAACGTTCCCGACACTTGCCAATCGTTCACCGCATAGCCCAGCGAATGATTTTTCACCTTGAGCGGCAACTGATAGACGTACTGTGCGGTGAGGTTGCCGCGGATGTCATAGTCGCAAGGGCCATAGTTGCGGGCAAGATCGTTTGGCAGGGGCGACAGAATTCCTCCAGCCGCAAACTGTAGAAAGCCACCATTCGAAACTTCGTCCATGCAGCGGCTCCAGGTGTAATTAATCTGGCCTTGCAGGCCGTGGCCTAGGCGTTTCATAGCGGTGAGTTGCAGGCCGTTATAGTGACTGGTGGCGCCGGTGGCGAATTGGGTGACAGCGCCGAACCTTGGATCGGTTGGCCGCTCATAGGGGAATGGCGCGAAACAGCCGTTGCACACCGTCTGATACCCGTTCACCTGCTCGGTATATGGCTGGTTGATGGCACGAGTGCCGACGTACTGAGCCTTGACGCTAGCGCTGCTTCCGAATTGATGTTCAATTCCCACACTCCATTCCATGAAGTACGGCGCGTGCAGCTCCCCACTCGGCACGGCGGTGATAGCGACGGGAGGAATACAGGAGGAAGGATTGGCTAGCGGCGAAGCACAGGAAAGCTGGCCCTGCTGAAATCCAGAGACGAAGGACTGGTTTGCGGCCGACACCGCGTTGACGGTACTGCCGGGTACGCCGGGCGCGATCTCCGTGCCGCCCACGGTGCCGAGCAGGCCGCCTTCGAACGTTTTCGAATAAGGCGGATTGACGCCGATCAAATCGGCGACCGTGCCGGGTAGCAGATCGCTGAACAGGCCAAATCCGGCGCGGACAACTGTGTCGGGCTCGAATTGCCACGCGATAGCGCTTCTCGGCTGCAAGATGGCGATGGGCGTGGAGGAAAATAGATTGCCAAGATGCGTTTGAATCACGGCGCTGAGCGGCTGATTCACGTCATGTGAGATCGAATCGAAGGAACCGCTGAGACGTCCAATTTCGTCATGCGGATTGAGCGGGTTCGAGTTGAATGTGTCCCGAAGCCCGAAGGTCCAAGTGAGTTTTGGCGTCAGCTTCCAAGTATCTTGCGCGTACAAATCAACATTCAGGAAGCGAAAGGGTTCGTTGCCAGCCTGGGGAAAGGCCTCGAGCGCGGTCGAGCCGACTCCGTAGATGTATTGTGGCAGCGTTGTATAAGTGACCGTGGGTACAGTGCCCTCGCCGAAATCGTAGTCGTTCAAGCGAAAGATGCGCGTGTTGGTTCCGAAGCGCAGTTCGTGCGCCCCACGCGTCCATGCCACGTTGTCATTCAGGAAGAAACGCGACGCGCGGCGGCCTTGCACCCAGGTATTGTCGAGCCCACCGACGGCCGTGAAAGGGGCATTGGCGCCACTTCCCTGCAGGACCATCGGGAACGCAGATAGTGTCTTCTGGAAATCGCTTGGACCGAAAAGACTCTCATACCAGGAAAACCCTGGGTTGAAATAGTTCACAAGGTTCTGCGAAAAGACGTGCGCGTAGCCCGCGGCGAAGGAATAGAGAGGCTGCGGTGAAATGGCGTCAAATAACGGATTGATCGGATCGGTGTACGCCGCCTGCAAGCCAGTGTCGGCCTGGAGGCGCAGCCAGGCGGTGTTCTTTTCGCTGAGACTGTAATCCAGACGGAGCGTTTGCACTTGCTCGTGGTCATCGCTCGAGTGCGAGATACTTTGCCGGTTGGCGCACCCGTTTCCATTCGGCGGACCGCCATTCGCCGGTGTGCCGTCTGAATTCAACGGACAGCCGGGCACGGCGAGAGGTGTGCCGCTGGTGTTCCGGTAGAGCGAAAACATCTTCTGATAGAACGGCACGGACTGCGGAGACGGCTGATAAACGGATCCGGTGATCGAATCCCTTCCGCCCACGGGAAGCTGTTCGAGGACGTAGCTCTGAAACGCCGCGGTCGGAACCGTAGTAGCCGTGACGATGGGAAGCGCGATGCGCACCCATTCGCTATCTACAAAGAAGAAGAGTTTATTGTGCGCGATCGGGCCGCCGACGCTGCCGCCAAAATGATTTACGGTTGAGCGCGGTTTGTGGTTGCCGGGGGTTGCATTCGTGAAGAAATCCGCGGCGTTCAAAACAGAGCCGTTCCATAGCTCGTAGATGTTTCCGTGAAATTGATTCGTGCCGGATTTGGTCACGTAGTTGATCTGCGAAGCGCCGTAGCGTCCCTGGTCCACGGAATACGAAAGGGTATTCACGGTAACTTCCGAGATGGAATTCAAGCCGAGAACGAGATTTGTGGAAAGGCCGCTGTTGAGATTTGTAAGCGGGTCGTTCGTCTCCAAGCCATCCACGATGTAGCCGTTCGAAAGAGCCGGCAGACCGTTGAACTCCACATTGCCGTAGCCGTTGGTGCCGCCGACGAAGTCATTCCCGCTGCCGGCGGTATTGATCAGCGCCCCTGCGGCAAATTGGAGCGGATAGGTAAGGTCGCCGCCGGGATTCGGGAGATTCTCAAGGGCGGGCGCTGCCAGGGTGGTCGAGGTGTTGGCATTTTCCGGATTGAGAAGCGGCGCCTCGCCATTCACTTCCACAATTTGTCTTGTTGCGGCAACCTTGAGAACAAAATTGACCGTCTGCTTTTGGCCCAGAGCGGAAACCACATTGCCATTTTCCGCGGGCGCAAAACCCTCCGCTTCGACACTTACCGTGTAAGCGCCTGGAGTGAGTTGCGGGAAATTGAAGCGGCCTGCCGAATCGGTCTTTGCGACGCGTTTCGCGCCAGTTTCATGATTGACGATCGTCACCGTGGCGCCTGGAATGGCGGCGACTGCCGAATCCGTGATCTGACCCAGGATGGCGCTGGTCGTTTCACCCTGGGCACAGACCGCGGCGGCAAGAACCGTGAAGAAAGGAAAAACAAGAAAAGCCACAGCAATGATGCGCGACATATTGTGCCCGCTCGCGAGGCTTGTTTGCGGGTCCTTCCACGGTCCAGTAGGGACAACCTCGGCTAATGACTGATATTAATCATAGTTAAGTAAGGATGTAAAGCGAAGTATCGCCAGACGCGAGGCGGACCTTCAGCGGGGGCGCGGTTCATCATCGCTGAAATGGACGGGCGGAATTACTTGGTAACCAGAAAACCTTGGCCGGTGGCGGCGACGCCGTCGCGCGTGGAATTCTTCACCGAGTACATGGCTTCGTCGGCGAGCTGCAGGAGCTGTACCTTGGTCTTTGAATCGGACGGATAACAAGCCAGCCCTACGCTGGCCGTGATTTGAATATCGAGACCTTCGGCCTGCAGCCAGACGGTATCGCCAATCAATTTGTGCAGACGGCGCGCCGCGATGCAGGCGCTTTCCTTCGAGGTTTGGGGCAGCAGAACCACAAATTCGTCCCCGCCGTAGCGAAACGCAAAATCGATCAGGCGGCAATGCGACTTGAGGACTTGGCCAATCTCCGCCAGCAGCTTTGAGCCGACGAGGTGGCCGTAGGTGTCATTAATGCGCTTGAAATGATCGAGGTCGGCGAAAATTACCGAGAATTCGTAGCCGTAGCGCTGCGAACGATAGATTTCCTTGTCCAACACCGAGTGCAGGTGGCGTGCATTGTAGAGGTTCGTGCAGTCATCGGTGATGGTGAGCTCATGGATGCGCTCGACGTGCCGCGCATTCTCGATGGCGATCGCGGCGAAATCCGCTAGAGCTTCGAGTAACGCCATGTCGCGATTGTCAAATCCGTCCGGGCCTACGCAATTCACCAGCTCGATCACACCGAGGCAATGATCGCGAAAACGTACCGGAATCGCGACGATCGAGCGCGTCTCCGTCCTGGTCTGCTCGTCTACCTTGGCGAAAAAACGCGTATCCTTGCTGACGTCCGGCACGATCACGGCGCGGCCATTTTGCGCGACCCAGCCGGCAATTCCCTGCCCCAGCTTGATGCGCACATCGCGCAGCGCCTCGGAACCCTTACCGATGGCTAACTCGAAGTGGAGCTCCTGCGTGGCCTCGTCGAGCAACAGCATGGACCAGGTGTCCGGGCGGAGAAATTCGTCAATCTTCTCCATGATCGTGTTCAGGACCTGGTCGAGCTGAAGCGAACTGGTGAGCGCCTTGCCGAGTTCGTGAAAAACGGCCACCTCGCCAGACTGGCGTGCATCCAGCGGTCTTGGATTGCGGCGGCGTTCGACGCCGTCAAATCGGATAGGTTCGGACACTCGATTCCCGGAATTCTTAGAATACGCTTAGAAACTGGCCAGCCACGCCTGCAAGGCACCAGTTTCTCTTTTAGCATTGACGGGGATAAGGCGCAATCGCCACGTGGTACAGCTGTTCCTGGGTAACGACAGCGACCGCACAACGGGGATCCGATAAAGGCCTCCGCGCGCCCTTCAGATATTAATTCCAAGTCTTAAGCCGCGGCCAGGCCTGCGCCAGCGGCACCTTCAGGTCGTGGCAGATCAAGATGATGTACTGCTCCCAGCCCATCGCGTAGGGATTTCCGACTTTTGGGCCTTCTTCGACGGTTCCGCACCAGTATCGTGCGTCATCGAGTTCCCAGTTAAGGAGAATCAGGCTCTCGCCAGTGTATTGCCGGTATCCCCAGTAGTAGTAATTCTGGTGAGCGCTGATGGATTTCGGCAGTCCATAGCGCGGGCCGAAGAAATCAATCGCTCCCGCTGAACCGTAGTTTCCCGCAAGAATGGCGGTCTTATCGCGCACGTCTGGGGGCATGGAGTAATAGACGCCAGCAACTTGCGCAACCATTTCCGGCCAGCCGAACTCATCGGCGAAGTGTTGCGGCAGCGTGCTGCTCATGTTCGTCTCCGAGCGGGAGACGCCCACGCCGATGGCCTGCATGTAAGGAACGATTCGATCCGGCGGAAGGATCGGTAAAACCAACGGCGCCGCGACCGCTCCCAAAAGCACGATCGACAAAGCCAATACCACCTTTACCCAGCGCCACCCGGAATGTGCCTCGATCAATTTCTGCCAAAACACGCCGCCGGCGGCGAACAGCATCGGATAAATCGGAGCCACATAGTAATCCTTGCCGTGTAGCGCCATCATGATCGCAAGGAACACAAGATAGGTGACGCCCAACACGCGGTACCGCTTTCCTTCGCGGTGAAACAACAGAAAGCCAAGCCCCGCGATCCAGATCAACGCATTGAGCGGCAGCAGCGCCATGATCTGCTGCTTCAGAAACGGCAACGGCGGCAGCTCTACGTTCTTATGCGTCTTCTTCACATTGTTGAGATCTATCCAGGTGGGAAATCCGTGCCGGTATTGCCAGATCAAATTGGGCAAGACCAGCAGAACAATGATACCTGCTGCAAACCACAACCACTTGCTACGAAACAAGCGGCGCTCCGGAGTTGCAAGCAAGCCGATCAGCAGCGCACCCAGAAAAAATGCCGCGGAGTGTTTGTTCTCGAGTCCAAACCCGACCAGGATCCCGACCCAGATCAGCCGGTCCGGCCGCGACTCGTCGACCGCAAGCAACAGAAAATAAATCGCGCCCATCCAGAAGAGCGGCTCGAATGGATTCATCGAGAAGCGCGAGGCGTTATTCAGAATCACCGGGGATACGAGCACCGCGAGGCATGCGAGGAACACTGCAAATCGCTTGCCTCCCAGCTCGCGCGCGATCAGCCCCGTGAGTACAATTTCGCCTCCCAGCGCGAGCGCCGGCAGCAGCCGAATCGCGTGCAGCGATTGGCCGAATAGAATGCGCCCGACGTACGCCACAACAGGCGACATGGGCGCAAGGTCCACATAACCCCAGGCCAGGTGATGCGAGAGCGCGAGATAGTAAAGCTCGTCGCGGAAATAGCCGTAGCGGCCATTGGTCGCCATCTGCAAAACGACCGCGGCAGCAGCGATGATCCATGCGGCGGACATATCTCCTGCGAACCATCGTGGACGCGTCGCTGTGACCTGCTGTTCTAGGATGGAAGACGGCATGAAGGTAGATACTAGAGGCGCGCCGATCAAATCTGTCAAGCGTTGGCATCGTGCATCGATCTTCGTTTATGCTCCAAAAACTACGCGCTGCTAGAAGAGGCGATCGCGATTGAGTGGAAACCCGCCACGGCTCGACTTTGACGTTTTGATTCTCGGCGCCGGCGCCGCCGGGCTGCTGTGCGCGATCGAAGCCGGCAAACGCGGGCGGCGTGTGGCGCTGATCGAGCGCGGGGCTCGTCCCGGCAAGAAGATCCTGATTTCCGGCGGCGGCCGCTGCAATTTCACAAACCTTCATTGCCAGCCGGAAAACTTTCTCTCCGCAAATCCGCACTTCGTAAAATCCGCGCTCGCTCGGTACACGCCTGCGGACTTCATTGCCCTGGTGGAGAAGCACCACATTCCCTATCACGAAAAAACAAAAGGGCAGCTCTTCTGCGACCGTTCGGCGGACGACATTCTGCGGATGCTCGAAACGGAATGCCAGGCTGCCGGAGTAAAGATCTTCTCCGGAATCACTATCCGCGAGGTCGAGCGCACGAGTGAGTTCATACTTCGGTGTGACTCGGCGAGCTTTCACGCGCCGACACTGGTAGTTGCCACGGGCGGGCTTTCCATCCCCAAGATCGGAGCTACGGCCTTCGGTTACGACCTGGCGCGCCAATTCGGATTGAAGATTCGCGGCACGCGACCCGGTCTTGTGCCGTTCGTGCTGGGTCCGGCGGACCGGAAGCATTACTGCGATTTGGCGGGCGTTTCGGCAGAGATACTGGTTTCGAGCGATGCTCATTCGTTTCAGGACAAGATGCTTTTCACGCACCGGGGGCTCAGCGGCCCGGCCATTTTGCAAATCTCGTCGTATTGGGATGCCGGCAATCCGATTCGCATCGATCTGGCGCCCGGGCACGATATGGCCGCGGCGATTCGCACCGGTAAAGTTCGGAATCTGGCAAGCGCCCGCGCAGCATTCACGGGACTTCTGCCGCAGCGATTCGCCACTCGCTGGCTTGACCTGCATGCGCCGAGCACATGGAACGATGAAGCATTGGCGGCGCTCGATCGCCGGATCCACGACTGGATTCTGCGGCCCGTCGATACCGAGGGCTACGAAAAAGCCGAGGTCACGGCGGGCGGCGTGGATACCGATGAGCTGTCCAGTAAAACGATGGAAAGCAACAGGGTGCGCGGATTATTTTTCATCGGCGAAGTTGTTGACGTCACCGGCCAACTCGGCGGCTACAATTTTCAATGGGCCTGGGCCTCGGGCGCCGCAGCAGGCCGTGCTTTGTAACACCGTCTCCGCCTTGTTCGACTCACCGGAGCTTCACGGCTAATTGCTAGAGGGGCAGTCGATGTGATCGATCGCGACGAAATCTCTGATGGTCTTGCTTGGCACCAGTTTCAGTCCGAGTTGCTCTTGCAGGGCTGTGTTGAGTGCAGGAGCGGCATCCAGTGCAGGTAGGTCAGCGATTGCAGTTACTCGCTCCGAGAGGAATTTTAGGGTGAAATCGTAGCTACCAGTGAGGCCGGTCTTATCGGACACCGTTCTGCCTGCTTCGTAGGACAATTGACCTATCATTACCTCAATCTTCGCGCCGCGACCATTCCATTCGGAGACGCCGTTTGAGGATTGAACGCGCATTCCACCTGATCCGGGTCCGCCGTCGCCCATAGACTGCTTGAGCTTTGGGCCATTCTTTGTAATCACCAGATCGAAGCCAGTGACTTCGTGCCGCTCCGTGTGGAATGCGAAATTGAACCGATCCCTGAGGATGACCTGGAGCATAACTTCGCGCGCCAGCTTTTGGTCAGTCGTGTCCAGCTTATGGAGCGCCGCCGCGACTTCCGGCTCCATTTTCGCTTCAACATCGTAGTTGTCGTCGAGCACCCACCCCGTAGGCTTAATGACTCCAGCTTGCCCGAAGCGGAAGGCTGCATCGATGAGGAAAACAGCCGGGCAATGACCTAGAAGTCCGTCGGGTGTTTCTCTCAGGCCGCGCCAGCTTTCGCGCTGCGAGAGATCTTCGTGGAGTGGCTTGATGGACACGACGTCGTAGACGAACTGTGCAAATTTTGGGTCGGTGGTGGCGTATACGCTCGGCGGCTGAGTGGTTTGCGACGTGTTACTTTGCGATGGTAGTGTGCTGGCACTGAGAAGTAGCGCGAGCCCGGGGATGGCCAAACTCAGAAGCGCGGGCGTGGAGCAGAACTGGCGCAGATACATGAAGGCCGCCTCCAGAGTTGAGAGTGCGCTCAATATACTCCCATAGCCTTCGAGTCAGAAACCGAGCTCGTCACATGCTAATTTGAGCTGTTTTTCCAAAGGTCGCTAGATTCGACTGGTTAGGGCTGTATTACGGATACCCTCCGGCGCCCAGTTTAACTCTCAAGCATCGGGCTAAGAAATCACTGCCCGCCAAAAGCGTCCAGGCTTTGCGGAGATTCTAAGCGAGTCATCGGCACCACATGCGGCGATATTTGTCTGCATCGGGCGGTAATTGACAGTGCCCTCCTTTTTGATAGATTCGTTACCATCCAGCCCTTGCGCGAGTGAGCAAATGAAGTTTCGAACGAAATTCCTGCCAATTCTGGCTATCCTTTCTGGGCTGGCGCTTGCAATACTTCTCCCGATCCGGGATAGCTCAGCCACTTTTGCTGATGGCCGAAGCCAGATCGTGCCGAGCACAGTGAAAAGGAAATTCGTCCGCGCGGGCGGCATCGTGCAAGATGAAAGCGTCGTCGCCATTCGCAGCGATGGCTCGCAAGTACTCACGGCGACGGTCTGGTTCGCATTCGGCGCGCTCCATGTGATTCGGTTTGCTTCCGGGGAAGTGATTTACGCTTCTGATATGTCACGGCTGAAGAGCACAGTTTTCGATCCCGCGCGAACAGCCTCATACTGGCTACGGGATCCTGCACTCAATTGCGTTAAACCAGCACCGGCGAAGGAAACATTTTCTGGCATCGAAACCGTGGGTGGGTATCGCGCCGCGAAGATCCAGCGTTCACCAAGGGGCACTAGTTGGTTTGCATTGGACTACAGTTGTATCGAGCTTCAATACACCGCTCCAATGAGCAAGACCGAAGTCCATTTTTTCCAGTTTGTGAGCCTCACTCCAGGTGAACCTTCCTCTGATTGGTTCAAGGTACCTTCCTACAAAGAGGTACCGCCTTCCGAAATGCTCGGTTCGAGTAAGGAGTCTGACGCGTATTACTACGCGCATCGGCCCCACTGAGCGCGTATCGCTGTCTCCGGTCCTATAATCACCTCGACGCGCGCGATTGACACGGTTTTTCCCGCCGCCTATAGTTTCAGCTTTCGACGCAAAGATCCTCCGCGAAACATAGGAACCTTACCGCCTCCATGTCCAAAGGAAACTTCGGCGAGCATCTCCGGCGCGAGCGAGAGATGCGCGGCGTTTCGCTTGACGAAATCACCTCAGCCACCCGCATCGGCACACGATTTTTGCAAGCGCTGGAAAATGAACAGTGGGACCAATTGCCCGGCGGAATTTTCAATCGCGGCTTCGTGCGCGCCGTGGCGCACTATCTGGGACTTGATGAAGAGGCCATCCTCGGCGAATACACCTTGGCCACCGGCGACACCGGCGCGATCTCGATGGTGCCCCCAGTGCGTACGACCCCGGCAAATCGCACGCCGCTGATCGCCGAAGGACGCAGCCGCTCGATGCTGTGGATGGCTGGAATTTTACTCGTGGCCCTGCTGGCTGCGGCCGGCTTTTACGGATGGCGCAGGCATTTGGCTAGGAAAAACGCGGCACGCGACGCGTCAGCACCGGTGGCACTCGATGTTCCAACGCCAAACACGTTGCGCCGCGTGTTGCACGAACGAGCGTCCGCTGAAACAGAGCTCGCGGCGAGGAGGTCCTGAGTGAGCGCGGAAAGCTCCGCCATTCGTGACGAATTTCGCGCCGGTCGCGCATCACTGGAGCGAAAGGTAGCGGCTTGCACGGGCGCGCTTTCGCTTGACCCCGCGGACCGCGCTGAAGTCCTGACGCTTCTGGCCGCCGATAGCGACCGCCGCATCGCGGAGCGCGCCCAAAATGCGCTGCTATCTCTGGCCCCGGCGGCATTTGCCGAGGCGCTAGCGCGTCCCGATGCACCGCCGCAATTCCTGTCCTACTGTTCGGACAATTTCGCGGACAAACCTGCCGTCGCCGACGCGGTGGCGGCTAATCCAAACTGCGCTGCTTTGCAGCTTGGCCAGGTGGCGAGGCATCTTTCCGTAACCGGCGTGCAGGCGGTCATGGAAGATCTCGACCGCCTGAGCCAGCATCTCGATCTCGTCGCCGTCTTGCTGGGGAGCGCGCCGCTGAGCGCCGAACAGCGGCACCAACTGCACGAACTAAGCCTCGGCCCGGCCAGCCAGCAAGAACTCGAAGACGCCGTGAATGACGCGGAGCCCGATCTGCAAAAGCGCCAGTCGCTGCTGCAACGGCTGGCCCACATGCGCGTGACCGAGCGCGTGCAGCTCGCCGTCAAGGGCGGACGCGAGGAGCGCGTGGCGCTGATTCGCGACTCCTGCAAAGTGGTGCAGCGCGCCGTGCTGCAATCCTCGAAGTTAACGGACCGCGAAGTGGAAAGCTTCGCGTCCATGACGAGCTTGAACGACGAAGTGCTGCGCATCATCGCCACGCGCCGCAATTTTCGCAAGAACTACGCCGTGGTGCGCAATCTGGTGAACAATTCCAAGACACCGCTCGATATCTCTCTGAATCTGCTGAAGAGCATCCAGACGCCCGACCTGAAGCTGCTCGAGAAGAACAAGAATATTCCGGAAACGTTGCGCAGCACCGCGGCGAAAATGTTCCGTCAGCGCTCGCAGATGCGAGGACACGGCTGATCGGCAGAAATGTCTCTAGAGGTTTGAGGAATCGAACGCGTGCGGCAACAAGAAGGACATGCGATGCGATTCCGTCTGGCCGCGCAGGTTGCCGAGAATTACCTCAGCGTCTCCGCAAAATTCCCAGATGATTTGCCGGCAAGCCCCGCAGGGCGGCGTCAATTTTTCGGCGTCGGTAACCACCGCGATCGCGTCGAAACCACGCTCGCCTTCGGAGATGGCTTTGAAGATGGCCACGCGTTCGGCGCAAATCGTCAACCCGTAGCTGGCGTTTTCCACATTGCAGCCCGTGAAAATGCGGCCGGACTTCGCCAGCACTGCCGCGCCCACGCGAAAATTGGAAAAGGGTGCGTGAGCGTGGTCGCGCGCCGTTCGGGCGGCATCGAGCAAAGTCTTGTGATGAGGCGCAGCGGTCATATGGATTCCTTTCCGCGAATCGCCCGGGCGATCTGCGGAATCACCGCGCGGAGCAACGCGATAAAGTCGCCTTTTACTCGCTCGCCGGTTTCGAGCACTTCCTGATGGTTGAGCGGCTGATCGAGAATGCCCGCGGCCATATTCGTTACGCAGGAAATTCCCAGTACTTCCATGCCCATGTGCCGCGCCACGATCGTTTCGGGCGCGGTGGACATCCCCACCAGATCCGCGCCGATGGCCGCGAGGGCGCGAATTTCGGCCGGCGTTTCGTAGCTGGGGCCCGCGAGCGCCGCGTAAACGCCTTCATGCATCATGATGCCGAGCTTGCCGGCTTGCTCGAGCGCAAACTTGCGGAATTCCGGAGCGTACGCGTGCGTCATGTCCGGAAACCGCTCGCCAAATCGTTTTTCGTTCGGTCCGATGAGCGGGTTCGACCCTTGCAGGTTGATGTGATCGCGCAAGGCCACCAACGCGCCCTGGTGGAAGTTACGATTGATGCCCCCGGCGGCGTTGGTAAGAATCACGGCGCGAATACCCATTCGGCCGAAGACGCGCATCGGAAACGCAACGTCCTTCAGCGAGTATCCTTCGTAGTAATGCACCCGACCTTGCATCGCGGCAATAGCGACGCCGTCGGTTTGGCCGATCACGAGCCGCCCAGCATGGCCAATGGCCGTCGAACGCGGGAAGTGCGGAATCTGGCGATAGTCCATGCTGGCCGAATTTCTCAATTCATCCGCAAAGCTGCCCAGCCCGCTGCCCAGCACCACACCAATGCGTGGGCGCAGCTTGGTGCGGGAAAGCACAAATTTCGCAGCGCGTTCAGCCCGCGTGAATTCAGCCGATGGTTTGGCCGTGCGCGCACGAAAAGCCTTCACAGAAACATTCCCACAATGGAAGCGGAGAGCAAATTGGCCATGGTGCCCGCAAGCATGGCGCGGATGCCCAGCTTCGCCAGTTCGCTGCGCTTATTGGGCGCCAGCGCGCCGATGCCACCGATTTGGATCCCGATCGAGCTGAAATTCGCGAAGCCGCAAAGCGCAAACGTAGCGATCGTAAACGAACGGGGATCGAGCGCCGCCTTCATCGGGCCGAGGAAAGAAAACGCCACCAGTTCGTTGAGCACCATGCGAATGCCCAGCAGGTTGCCGATGGCCCGAGCGTCATGCCACGGCACGCCAATCACCCACGCAATCGGAGAAAAAAGCCAGCCGAAGATTTGCTGCAGCGACGAAGGCACCCAGCCCATGCCGTGCCAATTGTGAATGCCGCCGAGAATGCCATTCGTAAGAGCAATCAGCGCGAGAAATGAAATTAACATCGCCGCCACGTTGACGGCCAGGCCCAAGCCATCCGTGGTGCCGCGCGCAATTGCTCCCAGGAAATTATCGTCCTTCTGCTCGCCTTCGGGCATGGTGACCTTCCCCGCCGTCACCGCCTGCTCCGTTTCCGGCACGATCATCTTGGCCATCAGCAGCGTGCCCGGAGCCGTCATGATCACGGCCGCCAGCAAGTGTTGCGCCTCCACGCCGAAGGCAATGTAGGCCGCCATGATGCCGCCCGAAACATGCGCCATGCCGCTGGTCATCACCGTCATCAACTCCGACCGCGTCAACTCCGGCAGGAAAGGACGTATCGTCAGCGGCGCTTCGGTCTGCCCCATGAAAATGCTGGCGGCGACGTTGAGTGATTCGGCGCCGCTCGCGCCCATCACCCGCGCCATCACCCACGCCGCCCCGCGTATGATCACCTGCATCACGCCGAGGTAATAGAGCAGCGCAAAAAATGCGGCGATAAAAATAATCGTGGGCAGAACCTGGAAGGCGAAAATTAATCCCCACGACGAACTCTTCGCGCCCAGCGGACCGAAAACGAATTCCGATCCAACGTAGGAATAATCAAGCAACTTCTTTACGCCGTTGCCCGCGATCTCGAACATGCGGCGGCCGGCCGCGAACTTCAACACAAAAACCGCGAATACGAATTGGAGCCCGAGTCCCCATAGAATCGTTTTCAAGCGAATCGCGCGGCGATTGGTGGAAAGCGCATACGCCAGACCCAGCATCGTGGCGATGCCAAGTAACCCGGTAAATCGCCCCATCCCGTGCCTCCGTGCGATGCGTTCGCAGATAGCGTATGCGGCCCGCCAACTTCGCGGGATGCGCGATTGGATTCGTTTATTCGCCCGCGCCGATCACTTTATGGACCAGCGGCCGGGGCGCGGGCGCTTGCTCGCCAATCCCATAGCTTCTCGAGACCAACCCGGAAGCTTCTTCCAGCCGCACATCCGAGTTGTAATGCAGCGTTGCCAGCGGTTCGTCGCGCTCGATTCGATCACCTAGCCTGCGGTGGAACTCGATCCCGACGGCAGGATCGATCGAATCTTCTTTCTTTTCGCGCCCGCCGCCGAGCACTACGCACGCAATGCCCAAACGCTCGCAATCAACGCTTGCGAGGTAGCCTCCGTTAGCGGCAGTCACGTCTCGCCGCGCCTTCGCACGCGGCAATCGCGCCGGTTCATCCACCACACGCGCGTCGCCACCTTGCTGGCGAATGATCTCGCGGAATCTATCACGGGCGCGCCCCGATACAATCATTTCTTCGGCCAGACGTTTTCCTGCACTAAGGTCTGCCGTCTTTCCGCCCAGCACAAACATCCACGCTGCCAGTTCGAGCGACAATTCCCGCAAATCCGCCGGACCGCCGCCGCCCAGTACCTCGATACACTCGGCCACTTCCATCGAATTTCCGGCCGTGCGCCCCAGCGGCTGCTCCATATCCGTAATCAGCGCCACCATTTTCTTGCCCATGCGCCGTCCGGTCTCGACCATCAGCCCAGCCAAATATTCCGCGTCTTCGATTTTTTTCATGAACGCGCCCGATCCCGTCTTCACGTCGAGCACCAGCGCGTCGATCCCTTCGGCCAGCTTCTTGCTCATGATCGAGGCGCAAATCAGGAAGGGGCTGTCCACCGTGCCGGTAACGTCGCGCAGCGCGTAGATTTTCTTGTCGGCCGGAGCAATCTCGGCGGTTTGGCCGATCAGCGCACAACCACACGCACGCAGTGCATCGCGAAATTGAGCGGTCGAAAGATTTACGTTGAAACCAGCGATGGATTCAAGCTTATCGAGAGTTCCGCCGGTATGGCCCAGTCCCCGGCCGCTAATCATCGGCACCAGTAACCCGCCAGCCGCGACGATCGGCGCGAGAATGAGGGATGTTTTGTCTCCTACGCCGCCGGTGGAATGCTTATCCACTTTCCGCCCCGGAAGATCGCTCAAATCGAGCACTTCGCCCGAGTGCAGCATGGACTCTGTCAGCGCCGCCAATTCGCCCGGATTCAATCCGCGAATCCACGCGGCCATCAGCCACGCCGCCATTTGGTAGTCGGGAATACTACCGCGAGTGTAGCCGTCGATCAGGAAACGAATTTCGTCGGGGCTAAGCGCTTCGGAATCGCGTTTGCGGCGGATCAGATCGACGGCGCGCATGACGTAAATGTCAGACGACGCGAAGCGGGATTTCCATCTCTTCCGCGGTCGAACCGCGTTCTTGCCCACGGCGATCTGGGTTGAGTTCGAGGCAGGATATTTCGGGCGGGCAGTGATATCTCCATGGCAAGACAACCGTGCCGATTCCCCGGCTTACGTAGATCTGCGTGCGGCCCAGGCGGTCCCATCCCTCGCGGAAGCGCATTTGATTGCGCGATCTGGCATAAATATTGCCAACGACGGGCAAATTCACCTGGCCGCCGTGAGTGTGCCCGGCCAGCACCAAATTAACACTACGCTCCGCAGCCTGATGAATGATTCTGGGGTTATGGGCCAACAGCATTGTGGGGGCGCCTTCCGGCACATCGGCAAGGGCGGCTTCAAGATCGGCGCCATAATTCCAGTCATCCACGCCAGCCACGTATAGCGGCTCGCTCGCGCTTCCTAGCCTTACGCTGCGATTCCGTAGAACGTCTATGCCGCGACGCATCAAAGCGCTCGCCACGGCGTCCGCATCCACGCGATAGTCGTGATTGCCAAGCACGGCGTACACGCCGTGCCGCGCCTCAAGCTGGCCCAAAGCATAAGCCACAGGTTCGATATAGGCGCGCGAATAGGTGACGTAGTCCCCGGTTATCGCGATAAGGTCGGGCTGCAGCGCATTAATTGCATCCACCACACGCTGGAGGCTTTCGAGCGGAAGGAATAAGCCGTGATGAATGTCAGAAAGCTGGACAACCCGGAATTTCCGAAACCGCTCCGGCAGGCCGCTTACCCACAGCCGCCGCTGGGTAATTTCCAGTTGGCGCACGAGCGGATCGCTGGCGGTACCCATGGTGCCGAGCGAATAGGGCTGAACGCCCCCGTGATTCCAGCGGTCGATCCACTGGGCCAAGCGCACACCGGGAGGCGCGTCATCAGGCCAAGGAAATGTCAGGCTACTACCCATGATCCTCCCATCGAACACCCGCAAAACCAGCCTAGCACCGGCTTCGAATCCGGTCAATGAAAGTTGCCTCGATTGGGTGCTATCTCTATTACTACAAGGGAGATACAGTCTTAGCGCTTGGGAAGCGCCGGCAACCCGCCCGCAGAGCCCGCACCGCGACCGGCCGCAATCTCCGCTGCAACTGCTTGCATCTCTTTCTGAATCATCCCGTTGGTGGCCACGATTTCCTGGTCACCCAGATAATAGGGCTGGCCCGCAAAATCGGTGACCGTCCCTCCGGCTTCCCGTACGAGCAACATACCCGCCGCCGTGTCCCACGGGTTCAGGCCAAACTCCCAAAAGCCGTCGAACCGTCCGCAAGCGACCGACGCCAAATCCAAGGCGGCCGACCCTGCCCGTCTCACACCGTGAGAACGCATCGTGAAATCCCAGTAATAGTAGATATTCGGGTTTTGCGACCGCTTGTGGGCAGGAAAACCAGTCCCCAAAAGCGAATGCGCCAAACGATCGACTTTCGAAACCTCGATTTTCTTCTTATTGAGATAGGCCCCTTCGCCCCTCGCCGCGGTAAACATTTCTCTCGTGACGGGATGATAAACAACACCGGCGAGCAGATCATCCTGACCTGGCGCGCCTTTTGCGGGCATCAAGGCTAGCCCGATCGAGACGCAAAACCATGGATAGCCGTGGGCAAAATTCGTGGTGCCGTCAAGCGGATCGACGTACCAACAGTAGCGCGCCCCTGCACTTTCCGCCGTCACGGCGGTATGTATGCCGCTTTCCTCCGCCACAATCGCGTGTTTTGGATAGCGTCCGGAAATTCTATGGATGATTGCTGCCTCGGAGCGCTTGTCGGCCTGGGTCACGATATCGACGTCACCCTTGTAATCAATCCGCACGGGCCGTGTGAGCTCGGCAATGAGAATTTCCCCCGCTTCTTCCGCGGTTGCTATGGCGAGTTCGAGATAGGGATTCATTAAGTCCATCGTAACAGAAGCTTCATACAGATGGCGAAATGGCGCTCGGGCGTTGTCCGCACCAGCGCCACACGCAGCGTAACGCTCGGTCTGAGTGGAACTACTTGGCGGCGCCGGGCGCGATGTATGCCTGGCGGTACCGGACTGTGTAATCGCCCTTCACGTGGACTTCAATGTGGCGGAGTTCGCCGGCGGGCGGCTTGGGGTCAGGATAAAAGCCGAGTCTGTATTGGGTACGAAGTTCGCGGTCAATCCGGCCATAAATCCCATCCAGTTGCGCGGCGCTGGCCGGATAAAACATCGCTCCGCCGGTAACCTCGGTGATGGTCTGCAGCGCGTGTTCGCCCGCCGTGTTGCGCCCGCTTTCACCCTTCACCGGATTCAAGATGATGGTGTAGAGCAAGGCGTCCGAGCGGATCGCTTCGCGGCGTGCCATGTCAAACGACGCATGGCTGGTGGTTTCGCCCGCATCGGTGACGATCACGATCACGCGCCGCCGTTCGGATTTGCGCTTGGCCAATTCTTGCGATCCGAGTACCACGGCGTCGTAAAGCGCGGTACCGGCGCCCTCTTTCACGTTGCGGAGCGCTTGCTGCAGCCTGGGGACGTCATCCGTGAAATTCGTTTTTTGAACGACCTCGTCCGAAAAGGTGAAAAAAGATATGCCGTCGTTGGGGCGCACCACCTTTTGAAAGAATCGCGCCGCAGCATCTCGCTCTACCGGGAAATCGAGCGCGGTACTCATGCTTGCGTCGACCATCAGCGCCAAGTCGATGGGCTGGTGGGTTTCTGCTTCGAAGAGCGTGATGTTCTGGAGCTTGCCCTCGTCGTAGATCTGGAAGGCGTCTTTGGGCAGATCAACGATCGGCCGGTTGCTCTTGTCTACGACGCTCGCGAGAATGCTGACGAGGTCAACTTCCACGCGAATCGGTTGCTGTTGGGGACTGAGACTACGCACCTTACTCGCTCGCGGCGCTGCGTGCAGCACCGCACCACTCACGAACACCGCCACGCAGAGCACAAAGCACAAACCTAGAGTCCACAGAGCGACACGCGCGACGCGGGATGATCGGCCGGGGAAAATCATCTAGGCAATAGATTCGCCGAAGGGAGGAAATGGTTGCAAGGGCGGCGTTTCGCCGTCCGCCCAGACGCCACCATCGCGGAAATGCTCGCGTTTCCAGATTGGCACGATGCGTTTAAACGTGTCAATCGCGAACCGGCAGGCGTCGAAGGCCGCCGCCCGATGCGCCGAGCTGACGGTAATCAGAATGCTCGTTTCGCCGATCTCGAGCCGGCCTAGCCGGTGGATCATTGTAATGCGGTCGATGGTGAACCGGCGGCGCATTTCTGCGCAGATTTCGCGCATCTCTGCCAGCGCCATCGGCTGGTACGCCTCGTACACCAGAAACAGGGTCTCGCGGCCTCTCGAATGATTTCGAACGATGCCTTCGAAAACCACCACCGCACCATCAGCCGCGGCCTTCACTCGTTGAACGTGCTCGTCTGCGGCGATGGCAGCCGCCACGATCTCGCAAATATCCGCGTCGGCCTCCACTTCGGATTCCGGCGCTGCTCCACCGCTCACGGGCGGCAGAAACGCCACTTCATCGCCAGCGGCAAGTCGCGCGTGCCATTGCGAGTAGTTTTGGTTAATAGCGGCGGCAATGGAAGGTTGCAAGCGCGCCAATTCCGGGAAGCGCCGAGAGTACGTTTCGAAGAGATCGGCGATCCGCGCGCCCTCGGCGACGTCGGTCTCTTCTTCCGCAACGCCGGAAATCTCCTTCAATCGCCCGAAAAACAGCACGCGCACATGCATGGTGCCATTTTAGCGCCAGCGTTCGTGGCTTGCCAATTCAGCACGATACGCTGTGTCCGAAGAGGCCCGCTCCGCCGGTTTGATTGGCACCGTCATCCAATACGAAAGTTCCAACGCGGTGCGCCCCACGCACACGAAAGAAGCAAGAGAAGACTTGACCGACTGTGAGGCGCAGCATAGGTTAGAAAACAATTTGACGATTCGACGCAAAACGCGGCCATAGTTTCGAAACAACTCTTTCGGTATGGCGGAGGCGCAAAGTGCGGGTTCTGGTCTCGGGGTCTTCGGGAATGATCGGCCGGGCGGTGGCGCGGTCGCTCGCCGGCGATGGCCACGAAGTCTCACGGCTGATCCGGCCCAAGAGCAGGAGTTCCGGAACGGGATCGGTTGCCGCGTGGGATGTGCTATGGGATCCGGCCGGGGACGCGTTTGACGCGCAGGCTGCCGAAGGCTCCGATGCCGTGATTCATCTCGCCGGGGCTTCGATCGGCGAAGGACGTTGGACCGAGGAACGCAAAGCAATCTTGCGCAGCAGCCGGGTGGACGCCACGCGACACTTGGTAAGCGGTCTTGCTACCCTCAATGTCAAGCCAAAGGTATTCATTGCCGCCTCCGCCGTGGGCTTTTTTGGCGATCGGGGAGAGGAAAAACTCAACGAGTACAGCGGTCCGGGAAATGATTTCCTGGCGGCTCTGACGCGCGACTGGGAGCAGGAATCGCAGCGTGCCGCGGAATTTGGCGCACGCGTGGTCACACCGCGTTTTGGAATCGTGTTGAGCATGCAGGGCGGCGCGCTGCCGCGCATGGTGCTGCCGGTCAAGCTCTTTGTGGGCGGGAAGCTGGGATCGGGCCGGCAGTGGATGTCATGGATCACATTGGCCGATGCAGTCAGTGCGATTCGCTTTGCCCTTATGAATGAAGCGGTTCGCGGGCCGGTAAATGCCGTCTCGCCCAATCCCGAGCGCAACTCCGATTTCACTCGCGCGCTTGCCGGCGCTTTGCACCGCCCCGCGATCTTCCCTGCTCCGGCGTTTGCGCTACGTTTGATGCTGGGAGAAATGGCCGACGCCTTGTTGCTCTCGAGCCAACGCGCGTTGCCGGAGCGGCTAATGTCGCTTGGTTACATTCATCAGGACCCGATCCTCGCCTCGGCCTTAGCGCGAATCGTTGCCGAGCGTTTGTAACAGCAGACGCATATGCGCGATTCGTTCGCTTTCTTATCACTTTGCAACATTCAGGGTTACGAGAACCTTTATCAAATGACCGTTGACGGGATTCGCTGCGGTGCTGGCTTCGACGGTTTGCCCGTCCCGCATTACCAACGCGTAGAAAGAGGAAAACCGCTGAATCACGGGATCGCCGCCCGCGCCGACGATCGTGTTCGACGAGATCGTCGAAGTCTTGTTGTCATCCGACGCAAAAAACCACGACCGCTCGACGCTGAGTTGAAGCTCAAAAAGTCCGCCATCGAGCGACTCCGCCAGGCAATCCATGTTCGTGCCAACATCTTGGTATTGCACGGTATTCTTGTCGCTATTCGCTCCGACCGATACCGGCACACGAAGACCCGAGCGGATCGAGGATTGGCGTCCGTGAAGGTTGGTGTCGTTGGCGTTGACGTAGAGCGAATAAGGAAGGCTCGCAACTTTGTTTTGCCCCTCGAATTCCTGAAAAACAAGCTCGACCTTGAGCGGGATCATTTTCTTGGCCTCGGCCGTTGACCCGGACCTTTCCTGTGAGCCTGCCGGCAAGGTAATTATTCCGAAGGCCATGATGAATACCGCAAGTATGGCAAACATACTTCGACGCTTCATTTTTTCCTCCGTGTTCTCACACCGCATGAAATCGTTTGACCTGCTCGATCACTTGATTGGGGTATTGCCCTTTGCAGCGTCACCCGTGGACTCTTTCGGTTCGTCCAAAAGGATGATGCTCAGCGGCGCGAGCGCCAATGGCGCGGGTCCGGTGACTTCTTCATTCGAACCTGCAATTCGTTGCCCTCCGTCGATTGAATATTGCCGCATTGCTCGCGCAAAGCGCAGAACCGCCTCGCGTTGACCCGGCGGCACGATCACCTCGAAGGTTGGGGAAGGCGGCAAAACAGATTTGGCGGTCTCTCGAAAGGGTACATGCCGCTGCCTTCGTTCCGTGCGCGAATACGCTGTCGTAGCCACCGAATTGCCCGTGTCCGCCACATTGTTTTCAGACGCAAGCTTTGGCGAGGCCTTCAGTGGCTGCGCGGCGTTCGAAAGCACACCAGAAATTGGCGACGATTGTCTTCGAATGTTGGGCCGCGTCACGAAAAAGATGGCCAGCACAGCGGCTGCCGCCACGGCGACGCTCGTTCCCGCCCATTGCCACCTATTCTTTTCCCGCGCTACAGAGACGGCAATTTCCTGCCGAACGCGAGAAATCAGCGCCGCGGAAGGCTGCGCCGAAACCAATGCCGTCACGCCACGATCCATCTCGGCAAGAAAGGCGCGACGCTGGTCGAATGCAACTCCGCAACTCGCGCAGCCCGCTAGGTGCCGCGCAAGACTTTCATCCACGCGGGCCACTGAATTCGAAACCTCGAGCGCGCCCGAGGTACCCAGCAGCGCGGCTTCGTTTAGCTTTTCTTCGTATTCGGGACATGCCATGACAATTTCTCCGCCATTTGCTTTCGTGCCTGGTGCAATCTGGATTTCACGGTGCCTTCGGGAACGTCCAACAGTGCGGCAACTTCGCTTGTGCTGTGACCTTCGATTCCCGCGAGAATTAAAGTTTGGCGCAATTTTTCCGGTAACTCCTCCATCGCACGGCTTAGGTGGCGTTCGAATTCGCTGGCCGCCGCCAATTGCTCGACGCTCGATTCCCGCTTGGCCTCGGGCGCGGCGAGCTCGCGCTTCTCGCGGCGGCGCGTACCTCGCTGCCGGTCCAGCGCCAGCCGCCAGGCAATACGGCACAGCCAGCCACGAAAAGCGCCGCGCTCGCGGAGGCCCCGGAACCCCCGGTAAGCGCGCAAGAGAGCGTCTTGCGCCACCTCCTCGGCATCGGCGCGGTGGTGCAATACGCCCATGGCCACGCGGAAAGCGAGGGTTGCGCCGTCCGCAAGCAGTTCTTCGAATTCGCGAGCGGCGTCGGTAGTCTCGCTCCCGCTGCGCACGCGGCTCCCCGGTAAAATGGCCTCAAGCGCCTGCATTGCTGCTCCACCTACAAGACTCCGCGGTGCCATGGATAGTTCGCAGACTGTTTCCTGGGACGCATCGACTCTAGGAGTTGGCAGAGGGGGAAAAGAAACGATTCGAAGTAACCGCGCCACAGATCAGGCGCCTAGAGGTCCAGCTTTTGAAGCAGAGTATCCAGGTTGGCATCATCCACAAAAATATCGGGACGCCTGGTGGCTAAGTCCTCGATTTCGTCGAAGGCGTCAAAAAGCCGCATCTTCGCGATGGCATACTCCTCCGTACCAGAAAGCTTTCGTCCTTCTCGCCGGGACCACTTTTCGACCGCCGCACTGCGGACAAAGACGGTCAGCGGGAAATTTGCCTGCCGATCCACAGAAACCATGTAGATATATTCAGTGCCAAACGACAGCCCGCGTCGCGCCGGTTTCACCTCAACAAAACAGTATTGGTAAACGTAGCCGGTGGCAGCGGAATAGCTTTTGATGCGGTGCGCGACTTCAGGACGAGCCATGGCAGGAATTATTGGCTGCGCGAGAAGACAATGTCAATTCGCGCATGGCCGGGCCAGTGTCCCGATTCGGAACGACGCCGAAACCACCGCGTGCCAAATCAAGACTTGGAAGCGTGGCATCCCGGGTGAATGCAGGATCAGGTAGCGGCGAAATCTAGCCCGCCGTGCGCGCAAAGCAAATCAACCAAACACTTTAACAGCGTGCTTGAAATCAGCTCTGGAATGCGCAAAACAGATCTGCTGATGTGAATCGCAATGGAACACGCATTGCTATTCGCTGTGCATGAAGTTGTCAGCCGCACTCACGATTTGTTCTGCGCTACTCGCGGGCTGCTCGGGAAACGGGGGCGGATTCGCAACATCTCCTCCGCCCGCATCTCCGCCGCCTGTCTCTACTCCGCCGGCAAGCGTCAGCATCTCGCCTTCGAGTTCGCCGATTCCATTGGGTGGGAGCATTCAGTTTGCCGCTACGGTGGCCAATCTTTCCAATACGGCGGTCAGTTGGGCCGTGAACGGCGCGATGGGTGGCAACTTGTCCTCGGGGTTGATCTCGAGCAGCGGGCTTTACACCGCGCCGGGCGATCTGCCTGAGCCGGCTACCGTCACGATCTCGGCGGCAAGCCAGAGCGAGCCGTCAGTCTCCGGATCGGCAACGGTCACCATCACAAGCGACGTCATCGTAAGCCTCGCGCCTGCGCAAGCAACCCTCGAGCTTGGTGCGTCACGAGCATTCTCTGCGACGGTCGCCGGGACGGGCCATCCCGACACGTCTGTCATTTGGCGTTTGACGGGTTGCGCAGGCATCGCCTGCGGATCGGTGACCGCGGTAGGAATCTACACCGCTCCACAATCGTTGCCCGCGCCGCCGACCCTATCCCTGGTAGCCCAGAGTGTTGCCGACTCGAGCAAATCCGCTGCGGCGGCAATCACGGTGACCAGCCATTTCACATTAAGCATCAGCGGCCCAGCGGCGGTACCAGTGGGATCGTCTGCCACATACACCGCCGCTCTTACACCCGCTCCCAATTCGAATCCTGCGACAGGTATAGCGTGGAGTGTCTCCGGCAACGGCTGCAGCGGCGCCGCATGCGGCACAATCACCCCTGCCGCTGCGAACACGGCAATTTACCAACCGCCAGCTAGCCTGGGCGCGCCCGAGACCGTGACGATCGTGGCCGTACCCGTGGCCGATGCAAGCAAAGCAGCCTCCATTTCGGTAGCCGTAAACCC
Organism: uncultured Acidobacteriota bacterium; assembly: GCA_963703805.1. Classification (GTDB taxonomy): domain Bacteria; phylum Acidobacteriota; class Terriglobia; order Acidiferrales; family UBA7541; genus DASTCZ01. The sequence continues at coordinate 1,164,642 of CAVPFO010000005.1, forward strand.
ACTCGCCACAGTTTCTCTGTTGCCCGGAACCGCGACTTTGGCCGTGAATCACCGGCAAACATTCACCGCAGCCATCACCGGCGGCTCAGCAGGCGGTGTGAACTGGGCAGTAGCGGGCACCGCCGGCGGCAATTCGAACGTCGGACAACTTTGCGCCGCCGGTTCGAATCCTTGCGCGCCGGTCGCAACGGGCGAAAGCGTGGATTACCTCGCGCCAGCCTCCGTTCCCACACCCAACCCGGTCGTTCTTACGGCAGCAAGCTCGGCAAATCCAGCGCAGATGGCCACGGCATCCATCACGATTCTGCCGCATATCAGCGTAAGCGTCTCTCCGCCCAGCGAGACGATAGCGGCAGCTTCAGCTTTACAGTTCGTTGCTACGGTGCTAGGCACTTCGGACCAAGCCGTTACCTGGAATGTGGGCGGTCCAGCCTGCGCCATCGCCGGGTGCGGTGGAATTGATGCGACCGGACTTTATACCGCTCCGGTGTCGGCGCCATCGCCGGATACGATCAGCATCATCGCGACAAGTTCGGAAGACACCTCGCGCACCGGTTCGGCGAGCGTGACGATCGCGACCGCACCCGTAATTACGGGGCTGCTGCCGGCGAGCATTCTGTCGGGCGCGGCCGGAGGTTTCACGTTGCGAGTCGAGGGCGGAAATTTCGTCGCGGCTGCGGCCACCCCTGGTTCGCAGATTTATTTCGGCGGCATGGCGCACACCACTACTTGCCCCGATGCGGGCGATTGCACTACCACGCTTGCCGCCAGCGATCTGCAAGCGGCGGGAAACTTCGCGGTGCAGGTGGAAAACCCGGACGGCACAAAATCTGCAGCGGTGAATTTTGTCGTCGCTCAGGATACGGACGCGGTAGACATCATTCCTCTGGCGCCTGGGGAACCTGTCGCCTCTGCAAGAGATATTGTCGTGGTCGAGCCATCGACTGCCGGGTCGCTGGCGCCGCAAGTGGATGTAACGCTTTCGATCCAAGCGATGGGCCCATATTCGACAGCCACGAGCACGTGCACGCTTGGCGCTTCCCCGCTGGTGATTCAGCGGCCCGCCTCAGGCACGGCCACGATCGACATTTGCGCGTTTTCTGTGAGCGGGCTCGGGCCTTCCTTGACATTTACCGTCAGCGGACCGGCCGCAGCGGACATCATTGTCTCGGGAGCGCAACCGCTCGGCCTGGGCATCGTCGATTTGACGCTCACGGTCCCAGCCGCTGCGCAGACCGGCCCACGAACACTTTTCATCGTGAATTCGAACAGAGATAAAGCCGTAGCGAGCGGGTCCCTCGAGGTGCAGGAATGAAAACGAAAAAAGTGATGCGTATAGCGGCTGGCATAGCGATCTTTTGCAGCCTCAGTGTCAGAACGTCCGCCACAACGCTGATGCGCATGGAGTTGCCGGCGCTTGCGAAATCGGCTGAACTCATCGTTCGCACGCGGTTCGTCGCAAGCGAGACGCGCTGGGAAAACGGCGTCATTTGGACGTTTGCCAATTTTGCAGTTTTGGAGACTCTGAAGGGCTCGCCTCCCGCGACGATTCTTGTCAGACTTACGGGCGGACGCGCCGGGCGCTTGGAGACCAGAGTCGAAGGCGTGCCGCATTTCGCGCCCAGCGAAGAAACCGTTCTTTTTCTCGAGCGGACCTCCGCGGGCGATTACGGAATTACGAGCTGGACCCAAGGCACCTTTCGCGTCAGCCGAAACAAAGGCGGAACGGATGCACGGGTCACACAAGACAGCGCGGATTCCCCGGTATTCGATCCGCGCACGCGTCAATTCACATCGGCAGGAATCCGCAATCTCGCGCTGGAAGAATTCCGTAGGCAAATTCGGGCGGCGATTGATTTCGGAGGAAAACAACGATGAGGCATTGCAGAGGATTTTCCCTAGGATTTCCTCACTCGGGTGGGCGGCGCTTCGTATCGTGGTTTTTAATTTTGCTTGTGTCTTGGTTGGCCAGCCCGGTGCCGGCTCTCCCCTACGCCTTCGGATACGTAGTGGGCGATATGCGTCAAGCAGCAGGTCTGTCTGGAGGGACCGCCTGTCCGCAGAAAACGCGATTTGATGCAAGCCAGACGGGGGCGATCAACCGGCAGTGGAGTACTTCGCTGGGCTCGAACCCGGCCTCGATCTTGACCACCGATCAAACTCCGGCCGGGCAATTAAACGAAATAGAAACCGCGATCACGGAAACGTTTGCGATTTGGACCGGCGTGGCAGGAACCGCGCTCGTGCCCTCCACGCTGGCGCCGCTGATGCGGGCTTCCGCGCAATCCGCCTGCAATTCGAATGACGGCCTCAACACGATCTGCCTGAACCAAGCCGATCCGGGATTCACCACCGGCGTTCTGGCATTCACGCGCGTCACCGTCGCGGACGAAACCGGCGCACAGGTGGGGCCCGGCGGCTCAGCAAGTACCTTCACTGGACAGATTCTCGACGCGGACATTTTGTTCCGTCCCGCTGATCCTTCCACAAGTTTTGCTACGCCTTCGGCGCTGGCCGCCAACCCGCAGGCATACGATTTCGAATCGGTGTTGGGACACGAGCTCGGCCATTTCTTTGGGTTCGAGCATTCAAATGTTTGGAGCTCCATGATGTTTCCCTTCGTGCCCGCCGCCGGCGAGTTTCGGGGACCGCGGCCTTCACCTGCAGCTCCCGACGCCCCACTCGCGGACGACGACCGGACAGGCCTACGCGTCTTGTATCCCGACGCGGCCGATACAACGCACATCGGCACAATCAGCGGACGTATCCTGCCTGCAAATGCGATCTCTTTGGCATCACAGCCGGGCGCGACGGGCATTTTCGCCGCGCAAGTGGTCGCCATCGACAATGCCACCGGCGCAGTGATCGCCGCTGTAAACTCGGGGTGGACCTGCGCCGACCCGGGACCCACGATATTCGATGGTTCCTATTCGATCGAGAAATTGCCGGTAGGACCGACGCAAGGCTATCAAATCTACGTGGAACCATTCACTGGAGCCGAGGACCCTTCCGATGTTGCCGGCGCGCTCGCTAACGTCTGTCGCAACGCCATCACCGACCCAGGATGGCCTGCAAATTTCGCCTGTACGGTACCCGCGTTGTCTACGAATTTTATGGCGCGCATCAGGCCGCCCGGCTAGCAGTCCAATCCTTCTGCTATTGATCTGCGCGATGGCGGGCAAAAAGAAAGGGCGGGCGCTTTCGCGTCCGCCCACGACACTGGCCTAAAACAATTCCCGCCTACCGGGCTACGTTTACATCGACGTCGTATTCAGCCACTGCACGCGATAGATCGTCGGTGTAACGTTGGTAGGCGAAGGTCCGCCCTGCTGAATGCTCGTCGACGGAAACCAGGGCGGCGCGAATCCTGGCACGGCAGTGAATCGGCGGTCAAACCAAATGTTCTCCGTACTGATGTTCGCACCCACGATACAGTTCTGAATCTGGCCGCCAACGTTATTGAAGGTACTGATGTAGCCGCCTGTATCGTAAAAAGCGCCGCAACCGCCCGCCGAGATCGTGGCGATGCTACCGTCCACCTGAATGTTGTTATCGGGTTGCGTGGTGTTTAAGTTGAAATTTCCGGTTGCAGTGTAAAGACCCAGCACTTGGGTCATGTTGGTGCGTCCCGTGATCAAGCTGTCCATCGGAAGGCCGACGCAGCACGCCGGGCTCGATCCGGAGACGACCTGATCCTGCGTGTAGGTGACCGGTTCGGTCTTGTAGAGCACGTCACCAGTTGCGGTGATGTCTCCGACAGCGGTGATCGTGATCATGGAATTGTCTTGAATCGCGCCCTGGCCTTCTCCGGGGCCGGTCAGGCCCGTCACCGATCCAGTCACATAGAGCATCGTCGAAGGTTGGCCGGTGATTTGATTCTGGGGAACGCCATTGAGCGTGAGCGTGGTGCTACCAGACGTAATGACCGTGGTATTCGCTACCGGATCGATCGTGATGGTGGTAACGGTGCTCCCTTGCGTAATTTGATAGACCTGAGCAGAAGTGCCACTCGGCTTCAGCAGGATCTGCGCATTCCCCGGTATCAGAAAGCCGCCGCCCTTGACACACGGAGATGCTGTGGGAGAGCAAGTCGACGGATTGTTGAGGGCCGGGATAAATACGCCGCTCGATGCACCGCTGTTTGGATATGCCGCTCCGTGAATATCTGTCAACGTCGAGTTCAATTGCGCGGCGGTCGGAGCGGCAGAGCCTTCGCCGGTTCCTCGGCCGTCAAGGACCGCCCATTCCTGGCTAAAAGAATTCGTCGGCAACGGGACCTTGGGCTGGTTCATGTTGAATCCGGCCTCAAACGTAGGCGCCACGAGGTTAGCCCCGGATCCATAGCTGCTTGTGGCGGAGGCATGGCATCCCCAACCGGTATCCCAATAGTAGGCATCGGCATCGTGCTGCCCGACGGGGTCAGTGAAAATATAGGGCGAACTCCAGGGCGCCCTGGACGGCATGAACTCCCAAGCGTCATTGGTGAACATCGGTCCCGTCATGGTTCCGGGAACTAGCGGACCTAAACACGCGGGATACTTGTCCACGAATCCCCCGAAGTACGCAAAGCTGACGGAGGAGTTGGCGGACGCGCCCGAGATGTTCAGAATGATGTCGCCATTTTCGGTGACGGTGGTTTTTTCACTCCCTTGTGACGATCCGACCGAGGTCAAGGAATATGCATAGGTATAGCTGTAAGCAGTCGGACAAGGAGCCGGCTGCGGCGAACAATCCGCGGCATTGCTATCGGTGGCCGTAATGGTGGGCCCGATGGCCAGGGAAAAACTTGCGTTGGTTATTTTAAAGCTTTCCGCCCAGGAACTAGCGGCGGTACCGCTGTTTAATGAACTGGAGCTTCCGTAGCTACCGAGCATCGTGCTCAAGACGCTGGAAGCTACGGTGGTGGGACTTGGAATCGGTGGGGTAGTGAAGGTCGTGGGGACCGACGCCGTAAGCTGGTTCGCCAAAGCCTGGCGTGCGACGTTCAGGCCGGAATCGGCGGCGTAAAACGAGCCACGAAAGTTACGATAGTAACCGCCGATGAATGTTTGCGAACTCAGCGCGATCACCATGCCGAGCGAAAGCATGATGACCATGGACAGAATCAATAAGGTCATGATCAGCGCGATCCCTCGTTGCGCCTCGCGATTCCGGCCGAGCCGGACCGCAAGAGATTTGATGTATTCCGACATGATCTTATTCATAGATGTGTCCTCAATTCCCGTTCATGCTCAAATTGCGAGGATTGATGATTACCGTGGAGCCCAGGACCTGGTAGGGACCCCCATCGAAAGTGTTGCGAAACGTGTACTCGGCGTCAGGATTCGGCGTGGTTCGGCCAATCAGGGAGACACGGATGGAGCGAATCAGGGAATAGTTGTAGCCATAATCCACGGGGTTGAAATGGTATTGCAAGACATCGTTTGTCGCGGTATCTCCCATGTAAGCGACCAGGACCTTGAATCCGATAACTTCGTCGGCAATCGTATCGGTGACGCCGGCGCGAGTCCTGACGAGCTTGGGATCCGTCGGATCCGAGGCGTCCACATGATACGTAGTCGGTGAAATCACCATGAGCCAGTCCGTCCCGCAAAAGGACGTGCCCAACACGGTAGATGCTACGGTGGAAATGTTTAGCGGATCATTTCCGGCGGAGTTCGTGCCATCTGCGTTGCTTGGATTTAAGGGAAGGCTGACGTAATTGCCATTCGCGGTTGCGGGGCCAGTCAAAACAAAGGTCTCCATCTGGGTGCCGCTGCTCTGCAGCGACTGGCGTCCGGTCCCGCCCTTGATGAGCAGCACTTGATTGCCCGTGCTAAAGAGAGCGGCCGTTTGCGCGACCGTCATGCCCGCGATCGGCTGGATGTCGAAGGAGCTGCTGGTTGTGGAGCTGCAGCCCGTCAAGCTCCCCGTCGTGTCCGTGGGATGCGAGGGAGGCACGCTCGAGCTCATCGCCAGAATATTGAGCGTATCGAAGCACGTGGAGGTATAGGTAAACGTGCCGGTTGTAAAGCACGAACTTGACGGCAGTTGGTTCACGACCGTTACGCCGATGGGCCAACTGGGAATATTGACGCCCGGATAATAGCCGGTGCCCGCGTTCACCAGATCGAGCTGCATCTGCGTTACGGCGCTTTGCATGGAAATGTTCAGACCCGAGGTATTCTGCTGATTGTTGAAACTCGGTATGTTCTGTTGAAACAATGCCATGGTAGCGCCACCGATTACGATCATCATGGACATGGCCACCGTAAATTCCATCAGCGTGAACCCGCTCGTGCGGGCCGCGCGAGAGCGCGAGTGCTGCGTCAAGGCTGGCGTCATGGGCGCACCATGCTCATTTGAAATGGCGCCATTCCGCTGACGGACTGGTTTTCCATAGTCACCACCACCGTAACCCGGCGCATGCCGGCGATCGGTTGATCTTGCTCGATCAGCCAGCGACGCTTGAACCCGAACAAGCCCGACGTGAGGCTCGGAGCGGCGTTCGATTGCGCAATTGACCCGTCTGGGTTGTGCGTCAGGGTCGTGTAAATCGGATTGCCGTTGACGTCCAATCCGCTGACGGTTTCTTCCACGAAGCCCTGCGAAGGCGAGAAGAAGACTTCGTCGTAGTAGTTCACAGCGGTACCGCTGACGGTCTGCACGGTGTCGGCGGTAAGGCTTCCGGCCGTGGTTCCCGAGACGGTGATGTGCGGATCGCTGCTTGGGTAGCGGTCCAGGTCTTCGAGCTTTTCTGACGCGAGCGTCGCCGCCTGCGTCAAATACTCGTTTCGGGAGGTACTTCCCAGCGTGTTGCCGATCAAAGCGGCCGCGGAAAGAAGGCCGATGATGAGGACAACCGTGGCGATCAGTACTTCAATGATCGTAAAACCGCGCGCATAGGACTTATTGGATTGTGTGTGTGATCGAGCCATAGTTGGACACCGTAATCGTCGCTGTTCTGTTTTGATACGTGATCGTAAAGGTCATGCCGCCGGCCACGGCGGAGACAGAACCGTTCGGCTTGAATAGAAAAGTTGTCGTCCCGCTGAGCACCACCGGGTACGCGGTAAGCGGTACTTCGCTGCCCACATTGGCGAACGTGCCCGTGCTATTCGGATCGCTCAAGAGCTGATAAGAATTTGTGGTGGAGTCTAGAGTGACTTCATATGGGTAGCCGTGCATCACAGCTTGGTAGCGCGTGCCCTGCACCACGCCGGCCGCCGCATCCATCGCGGCATTCAAGCGGTAGCTATGAATCGTGCTCATCAGATTAGGAATCCCCAGCGCAAGCAGGATCATCGCGAGCGAAATCACGAGCAGCGATTCGAGGAGCGTGAAGCCATGCGCAACACGTCGCCGAGGCCTACGTGGACTACTTGGAGATTCGTCGAGTTTTTGACTTCTTATTTCGCCTGTACGCAATTGCCAGCTCCCCGCTACGTTTGTGCCCTACAGGGTGCAAACGCGTGGCCACTTCGCCAGAGCCATAACCTTCTTGTAATGAGGTCGATGCGTGGAGGCTAGGAGGGACCACGCTTGGCGCGTATGGCCGCATGGATAGAAAGGTGACAAAAGCAGGCTACCGCACCCGCGTTCTGGGCTCTTCGCCAAATCGGTCACCTTGCGAAATTCGAGGGAAATCGTGGTAGCGCTAACGGGAATCGAACCCGTATTTCGGCCTTGAAAGGGCCGCGTGCTAACCGTTGCACCATAGCGCCACTGTGCGGCAAAAGCTCAGCAGGGGTTCATCGTAGCATAACGCGCGATCTTAATCAGCGCGCGAAACATGGGGAGAACGCAACCGTGAAAAAACGCAAAAGGAATGGAGTCGATGAATACATAGCAAGGTGTCCAAAAGAGGCGCAAGGCAATCTCGCGAAGATCAGAGCGGCCATACGGGCGGCAGTGCCTGGCGCCACGGAACGCACCGACTATTTCCAAATGCCCGGCTATTCCGATCCAGGACTTGATTATTATGACGGGATGTTTGCTTGGTTCAGCTTCAAGAAACCGCACGTACGCCTACATGTACCCCCTTCCGTAATACAAAAATATAGGACGGAACTTGCAGGTTATGCCATAACGAAAGCCATCGTTAGCTTCCCATTGGATAAACCAGCACCACTGACATTGGTGAAAAAACTCGTGAAAGCAAGTCTAAAGGCCATGAAGGATAAGGCTAAATAGACTTCGCGATCAGGAGTGCGCTGCAAAAATCGGCACCGATCTAACAGACCGATGCGGAGAGGGTGTTTTGAGAAGCGGAATTGCGACGCAGGCGAACCCACTAGACAACACCTTCTCCGCCATCAAGTTGAGCGAAGCGACAGGCCGTTCGACTGTTATGCGGCGACGCCCACTTCGCTGCCAAACTCGTGAATGCTAAGCCTCGGTTCCAGCGCGATACCGTTAAAGTCGCCCACTGCCAGATAAGTTGGATCCTCGAAATATGCGGTACGAACGTCGCGAGCGAATCGTTCCGCATCCTCACGGGTGCGGAAAAGCCAGCCATTGCCCGTGAACCCAATGCATCCAGAATAGTTGATAGCAAACCGATCCGGCAGCGCTAAAGACTTCTCAGAGCTAGAACCGTCCGGCTTCTTCCACTCAACTTGAACGAGGAAACCACTCATAGGCACTCCTTTCGACTGCAGAAGCCAAATTCGCGCGAGGGCTCATTTACACCAATGGACCGTTCGTACTCTGGGACAGCGCCTTTCGGCTCTATAGTCCGGCGGCTAGCCCGCGTTGAAAGCAGACTCGTTCGCTACAAAACAAATCGGCCCGGCGAAATCACCGGACCGTCAGGATTTTCCGAGCAGAGTTTAATTCTAGAGACGTACCTTGCGACGAATCAATCCCGCCACGCCCAGAAGCCCGCTGCCGAACAATACAAGCGTGCCGGGTTCGGGTGTGGTTACTGGAAGCTGACCGGTGACGTTGATCGTGACGGTATTCGTCTCACCGGTAGTCCCACCAGAAGAGTTAGTGCTCGTGGTGGAAAAAGTGCCGGTATCGTTGTATATCCCCGCAAGCGCAGCGGTAAAGTCGATCTGGACGCTGCAAGACGCGCCTTCGTTCAAACTTGCAAAAGACCAGGTGACGGTTTGGCCTGTTATCGTTGCTGGACCACAAAGTGGATTTGTATTCGTCGGCGTTAGCCCCCCAGGCAACGTGTCTGAAAAGCTGATGCCCGTCGCCGCCTCGGTGCTTGACGCGCTGTTGGTGATGGTAACAGTGAATACATCAGCTGGGTTAACGGAGAGATTGATAGAGGTAGACTCAGCCGATAGGCTGGCACTTACGTTTGCGTATGGTAACGGAGTCGCGTGAACTTGCCCTGCCACTGCTGCCAACAACGTACACGCCAGAGACAACCGCCATAAGAGCTTCATAATTTCTCCTGGGCTGCCAGCCCGGCAACCAACACCTATCCGCGTCATGGAAACCAATCCCGGGATCAGGAACCGTCGTACTCGACGGTCCGGACCCCAAGCAATCGTTACTTCGTTAGCTTTCTCCGAATAATTCCAGCGAAACCCAGCAGACCGGAGCCGAAGAGTAGCAGGCTGGATGGTTCAGGCGTCGCAGGTGCCAGCGTGATGGTCCCGCCGCCGGAGCTGAAATCCGCCAGAAAGGTTCCGGTCGAGCCGGCGGTGCTGTCGAAGGTCACACCAGAGTAGTTAAGGGTGAAATCAACCATCTTGTATGACGGGTTCGAACCCGCTACATACGGTGTTGTCAGAGACACATTTGCTATTCCGTAAGGGGCCGTTTTCGAAAAATTGATCGAACCGGTTGCCGAAGAGTAGCTGAACGTGGAATCGCCGTTGGTGGTGGAAGTGAATGTATCCATGAACGAGAACGCGGTTACCGTCCCCTTGGCAGTCCCCTCAGTAAAGGTTGCGGTAAGGGAACCGCTGCCGACCACGGACAGAGTAGTGTCGTACGTGCCTGTCCCGTTGTAAGTAAAATTGTAAGTAACGGTGTCGCCGCGCGCGGGAAGAGCCGCAAATCCAAACAATAGTGCTCCGAGCACCAGAAAGTGATGCAAACGCATGGTTCCTCCCAATCAAATTTTTGACAGATCAGATATGGATGCCTGGGGCGACTAGCGAACTGGAGCTAAAGCGAACCTGCGAGTCGAATCGCTAAACCTGGCAAATCCTGGGGACGCGTAAGGGTACGATGGCAGGAAGGGAAACACAAGACCAATCGACAATGCAATATGTGGCTGATCGATGGCATCTTTCTCGGAACGAGTTGCTTTTCTGCTCCGGGTTGGCTCGGCTCTTTCTACCGAAAGGCCACGAAGCCGGTAGACCGTCTGGCGTTCTGTGCCGAATGTTTCGCATCTTCAACTCTGGATTTTCGCCGGTTTTCTCTGTTCTAGCCGAAACTATCGCGTGTTAATAATTCTTGACATCGTGTTCGGTATGGATTACATTGCACCCGCAACCGACGGAGGCATCAAATGCCATATCGAGAAAAAATTGCCTGGCTCTCGCTGCTCGCCATGGCTGTCACCTTCGGCCCGTACTTTACGATGACTGCAACACGAGCCGTGCCGGCTGAACCGATGCCGAACCTACACCAACTTAGTTTGTTTGCCGTTACGGCAATCGCCCAGATGCTCATCCTAGGCGTTGGCCATCTGTATCTCCGGCGCTCCACGCAGGACGCGCGCATGCCACTCGATGAACGGGATCAGGCCATTATGCGGCGCTCGGTCAGCTACGCTTATTACGTGCTTATTGCCGGCATGATCCTGGTCGGCTGCGTCATGCCCTTCAACTCCACTGGATGGAGCATCGTCAACGCCGCGCTTTTCATGATTATCGCGGCGGAAGTCGTCCACTACGGGGTAGTCGTGTTCAGCTACCGCAGGCAAGCATGATTCAAGGATCGATCTCAAATCGAATACGCGCCCTTCGTTTCCACAGCGGCGAGATGTCGCAGGCCGAACTTGGTCAGCGCATCGGCGTCACCCGACAGACGATTGCGGCGATTGAGGCGGGGAAATACTCTCCGTCGCTGGAGGCCGCGTTCCGCATCGCCCAGGCCTTCAATCTGCCACTGGACCAGGTATTCCAGTGGGAACGCCAAAAGGGAGCCAGAGGATAGACCGAGTCGCCGCCACCCTAGTTTCCGATTGCCAAGGTGAACACCCGGTCGTTCGGGAGCGAGCCCTTCACGGCCTAGACCGTGATTCGAATACGATGGACGACGGATCCTTTGGTGGGTACAGATGGTGCTGTTCTGCACGCCGATAGTTACAAAAAAACGCGGAAGGGGAATGAAATTAAACGGTGAAGGAAGTGCCGCAGCCACAGGTTCGCGACGCTTGCGGATTCTGGAAGACGAAGCCCTGCCTCATCAAAGTGACCTGAAAATCCAAGGTGATATTTTCAAGATAGGTGTAACTCTTGGGATCCACGAAAACGCGCGCCCCGTGCTGCTCGAATACCTGATCGCGATCTCGCGGTTGCGCTTCCAGCCTCATGGCATACGTTAAGCCCGAGCAACCGCCGCCTTGCACGCCCAGACGCAGGCCGCCGGTCTGTGCCGGCACGCCTTCCTGCGCCAGGAGTTGGCGGATTCGTTCGGCGGCGTTTTGGGTTACTTGTAGCATGTTGTGCTCTTCCCTACAGCCATTGGATGCTCGCGACGTTCGCTGGTATTCATTCTACAGCGGTGCGGTCTCCGCGGCGAATTCATGCGGTCCGGGTGCGCTCTTTCGATACTGCTGGATCGGACGAAAGCTCGCGCAGTTTGGCGACCACTTCCGCAAGCCGTCCGACCACGTAATCCACTTCTTCTTCGGTATTGAAGCGGCCAAGACCGAAACGGATCGAACTGTGCGCCAGGTCTTCGCTCACGCCCAGCGCGCGCAAGACGTAACTCGCCTCCAGATTCGCCGAGGTGCAGGCCGAGCCGCTCGAAACAGCAATGTCATTGATGCCCATCATCAAGGATTCCCCGTCCACGCCCGCAAAACTCATGTTCAAACTATGCGGCAAGCGGTGCTCCATCGAGCCGTTGGCAGAGACGCCGTCAAGCTTGGTTTCCAGGCCGTGCTGCAGACGATCGCGCAAACCGCGGAGGCGCGTACTTTCCGTAGCCATCTCTTTTTGACACAGCTCGCAAGCCTTTCCGAGCCCAACGATCCCCGGCACGTTTAGAGTACCCGAACGCATGCCGCGCTCGTGTCCGCCGCCGTCCAACTGGGCCGCAAACTGCACGCGCGGATCGCGGCGCCGAACGTAGAGAGCGCCGGCACCCTTGGGTCCATAAAGCTTGTGCGCCGTGATCGCCAGCAAATCGATGCCCGCTGCCTGCACGTCCACAGGAATCTTGCCAATCGCCTGGACGGCATCCACGTGGAAGAGAATCTTCTTGTCCTTGGCGATGCGGCCGATTTCCGCAATAGGCTGGACCACGCCGATCTCATTGTTGGCATACATAATCGAGATCAGGATCGTCTTCGGCGTGATCACTCGAGTAAGTTCGTCCAGACGAATACGGCCGTCCCGCGACACTGGAAGATAGGTTACGTTGAAACCGGCATTCTCCAGCCGCTTGCACGTGTCCAGAACCGCCTTATGCTCGGTGGCCTGCGTGATGATGTGATTCCCTTTTTCGCGATAGGCGTCGGCCACGCCTTTGATGGCGAGGTTATTTGCCTCCGTGGCGCCACTGGTAAAGATGATTTCTTTGGCGCTGGCGTTGATCAGGCGCGCCACTTGCGCGCGAGCGTTTTCCACTGCTTCTTCCGCTACCCACCCGAAGGAGTGGTTGCGGCTGGCGGCATTGCCGAAATGTTCGCGGAAAAATGGCAGCATGGCATCAAAGACCCGCGGATCGACCGGGGTGGTGGCATGATGGTCGAGATAAATGGGCAGTTTGACGGCCATGGCAAGGCGGTGAAGTATGACGCTTACGATGATAGCATGCCGCGCCGCAGCCGGGCGGCCGCTCGCGGGGTTCGCCCGGCTGCGCTTCGGTGATTAGAGGCCGGTCCTGCGGGCGTCCTCGCCGACCAGTGGCTCTTCCTGTGCGTGTACAAATTCGTCGGCGTGATGCTGAGCTTCCTCTTTCGAATAGTGATAGCGTTTTTCCAACCGGTCCACGAGCTTGTCGCGCTTGCCTTGCACTTCCTTCAAGTCGTCAGCTGTAAGTTTGTCCCAATGTTGGCTGACCTTCGGTTCGTAATGGGCCCACTGCGCTTCGAAGCGCTTCCAGTCCATGATTGTCTCCTTCCGTAAGGCTGTACGCCTTTAGAAGACCTCGAATTGCCCTGCTCTGCTATACCCTAAAGGCCTTAGCGATTCAAATTGGAATGCCTGACGCAGGCTCGGTTCGTAGAATTCCCTTTGGCATTTTGAGCGATGGGTTAAAATGACGCTTCCCAGAAATGGGATCCAATGAAGCCAATTCTGGCAATTTACCCGGGATCGTTCGACCCGGTCACCAATGGCCATCTCGATTTGATCGAGCGTGGCAGCAAGATCTTTGACCGACTGGTCGTCGCCGTACTAAGGAACGTGGAAAAAACGCCACTTTTCAGCACCGAAGAGCGCTGCGAAATGCTGCGGGAAGTGACCCGCGTCTTCTCCAACGTGGAAATCGATCTCTTCGATGGTCTGCTGGTCGATTACGTCAATCGGCGTAACGCGCAGGTGATTCTGCGGGGCATCCGCGCCATCAGCGATTACGAATATGAATTGCAAATGGCCATGATGAACCGCAGGCTTGCGCCGCAGATCGAGACGGTTTTTATGCTTCCAGCGGAAGCGTACAGCTATCTAAGCGCCCGCCTGGTGCGGGAAATCGCGCAACTTGGCGGGCCTGTGCATGGATTGGTCCCGGCCGTGGTCGAAGAAAGGCTGCGGATCAAAGCGTCGCCATGATTTGCGTGGCGCTGGGACATATCGAGACTTTTTAGTTTGCCGACCTAGGAGAGTTCACCGGAATGACTAAATTTGCCGAGCGTGTGAACCGCATCTCTGCTTCGCCCACGATGGCGGTGATGATGGCCGCCAAGGAATACCAAGCCCGGGGCATCGACGTCGTGGATTTTGGTCCCGGCGAGCCGGATTTCCCTACGCCGGATTACATCAAGCGCGCGGCGATCGCGGCGCTCGACCAGAATTTCACGAAGTACACGGCCACAAACGGGATTCAACCGCTGCGCGAGGCGATTTGCAAATGGCACGCAGCGCAATTTGGCACCGCTTACAACGCCTCCGAGGCCATTTTTACCTCCGGCGGCAAGCACGCCCTGTTTGGAGCGATTAACGCGCTGATTGAGGCGGGCGATGAGGTCGTGATCCCGGCCCCCTATTGGGTAAGTTTTCCGGACATCGTGAAGTGCGCGGACGGGACGCCGGTGTTTGTGGAGACGCGCGCCGCCGATGGCTTCAGCCTCCGCGCCGCGGAAGTCGAGAAGGCGATCACTTCCCGCACCAAGATGCTAATCGTGAATTCGCCGAACAACCCCACCGGCGCCGTGTTGCCGAATACCGAGTTCGCGCGCATCTTTGAAATTTGCCAGCGCCGCAACATCTGGTTGCTGGCGGACGAGTGTTACTCGCATTTTCTTTACGGCGGCGTGAAGCCTTATTCCATCGCATCAATGGCCGGCGCGAAGGACCACGTGATCGTTGCCGGCTCGCTCTCAAAAACCTTTGCTATGACGGGATGGCGCGCCGGTTTCGCTTTGGGGCCCGAACCCGTGATTTCGGCGATAAACAAACTGCAGAGCCAATCCATTTCGAATCCCAATTCCATTACGCAAAAAGCAGCGATCGCCGCGCTCACGAGCCCCATGGATAGCGTCGCGGAGATGCTGGCCGAGTATACGTGCCGCCGTGAACGCGTGCTGGCCGCCGTTCGCGCGATCCCGGGCGTGACGTGCACGGAGCCGCAAGGCGCCTTCTACGTTTTCCCCAATGTATCCAAGCATCTGGGACGGCCTGGCCTGGCCGCGGATACCACGACGCTCGCGAAGCAATTGCTCGAACGCGCGCATGTCGCGGTCGTGGCTGGAGAGGCATTTGGCGCGCCTGGCCACCTGCGCATTTCCTATGCCACCTCGGTTGAGCGCATTGACGAAGGCATTCGCCGGATGGAGCGTTTTTTTGCGGCAGCTGCGTCGGCGTCGTGAAGCTGAGCCCTGCGCGACTCGATCCGGTATTCGTTCCTCGCATCTGGGGAGCGAAGACACTCGCGCCGTTATTTCCGGAGACCGGCACAAGACAAAGTACCTCTGAAATTCCTATCGGCGAAGTATGGCTTACGGGCGATGCGTGTCGCGTAACGAGCGGCGACTACGCTGGGCGCACGCTTGGCGAGGCTTGGCGCGCGATGCCTGCCGAATGGGCCGGCACGCGCTTGGACACGCGTAGCCCATTTCCGTTGCTCGCGAAATTTCTCTTCCCGGAAGATAAACTTTCCGTGCAGGTTCACCCGGGGGACGATTATGCGCGCGAGCATGAGGCGGATGCTGGGGGCGTGGGCAAGACGGAGATGTGGTATGCCGTCTCTGCCCGTACGGGTGCGGAAATATTTGTGGGGCTGCGACCCGGCGTCACGCGGCAAACCCTTGTGCGTGCCATCGAGGAAGGTACCGCCGAAGAATGCCTGTCACGGATTCGGATCGCTGCCGGTGATGCCGCGTTCGTTCCCGCAGGAACAGCCCACACCATCGGCCCGGGATCGGTGCTTTTCGAAATTCAGGAAAATTCAGACCTCACCTATCGAATCTTTGACTACAATCGCCGCAATCCCGACGGCACTCCCCGAGCACTACACATCGAGAGAGCTTTGGAAGTGCTCGACTTCGGCGAGCAGCGCGGCGGAAAGGTTCAGCCTGTTCGCACCGCCGATGGCTGCTGCGAAGTCACTTATTTCGTGGCGTGCCGCTACTTTGCGCTCGAAAAATGGCAATTCGTCTCTGCGAGAGCATTCGAAAGCGATCCGGAGCGTTTCGAATTGTTGATCGTGATCGGCGGAGCCGGCCGGTTGGCATGGGATGGCGGCGCAAGCGATTACGGCGTCGCACAGGCTTGGGTCGTGCCCGCTGCGCTCGGAAGTTGGCGCATTGAACCGAGCGCGCGTACGACGCTCTTAAGGGCCTTCGTGCCCGATCTGAAGCGCTATGCGGAGCAACTAAAGGCGCGTGGGGTTTCTGCGCTCGACGTGGAGCAAATCATCCGCCCATAGGCCCGTGAGTATTCGAATGCTATGAAGCCGCCAGCCCAAGAAAAACTGCCCGCTTACGCGGTGATCCTCGCCGGAGGGCGCGGGACACGGTTCTGGCCGCGCAGCCGCACGCGCACGCCCAAGCAACTTCTGAATATCGTCGGCCCGCGAACCATGTTGCAGCAAACCGCGGAGCGTTTGCGTCCGCTCTTCACGCCTCAGCAACTGTGGATTGTGACGAATCGCGAGCAGGCCGCGCAAGTTCGGAAGCAATTGCCCGCCGTGCCTGGTGCGCAAGTGCTCGCGGAACCCATCGGCCGCAACACCGCCGCAGCCATTGGGCTGGCCGCGATTCACGTGCTGCACGAGGTGCGCCGCCACGGTGTTGACGACGCTTTGCTGGCCGTGCTTCCGGCCGATCATTTCATCGCGCAGCCCGAGGCCTATCGCGCCATCGTGCGCCGGGCGTTGCATGTGGCATGCGAGCGTGGAGCGATGGCTGTGCTGGGGATTCCGCCGGCCCATCCGGAAACGGGCTTTGGCTACATTGAGCGAACGTCTTCGAGCCGCGGGAGCCGGACAAGCAAGGTCTTTGCCGTGCGGCGTTTTACGGAGAAACCGCCATTAGAGAAGGCGCGGCGATATGTGGCCTCCGGAAATTATTTCTGGAACGCCGGAATGTTTTTCTGGCGTGCTTCGACGTTTCTGGAAAACCTGCGCCAATTCCTTCCAAAGACCTCCGACGCGCTCCAAGAGTTGACCAAAACGATTGGAACGCCGCGCTACCAGCGCGCGCTCGCGGCAATTTACCCGCGGCTCGAAAGCATTTCGGTGGACTACGCAATCCTCGAACCTTCCACACGCGCAAAGGGCGCGCCCAAAGTTTACGTGCTGCCTGCGGATGTCGGTTGGAGCGATATCGGCTCCTGGGCCGCGGTATATGATCTGCTCGCAAAAGCTCCGAGCAAGGGCACCCCTGCGCCCAACATTGCTGCCGGCGAGCATTTCGCCCTCGATGCTAACGGCAACTTTCTCTGGAGCCCGAATAAATTCGTCGCCGCCATCGGCGTGCGCAATCTCGTGGTCGTGGAAACCCCAGATGCGCTTCTGATCTGTCCCCGCGATCGCGCGCAGGACGTGGGCAAAGCCGTGAAATGGCTCGAAGAACACCGCCGCAAATCGCTGTTGTAAATCCAGAAGCATCGGACCCCCGTAATTATCCTTCGGAGCCTTCTTGGCCTCACGTGATTTGCGTATACTTCTGAACCGTGAGCGAAATTCGATTCGGCACCGACGGTTGGCGTGGCGTAATCGCCGAGGACTTCACGTACGCAAACGTGCGCACGGTAGCCTTTGCCATTTCGCGTTACATCGTTCGCGCGGAAGACGCTCGAAACGGCATTGTCATCGGCTACGACAACCGCTTCGGTTCGGAGAATTTTGCTCGCGTGGCGGCGGAAACCGTGGCCATGACGGGCACGCCGGTCTTTCTAACGGATGAGCCATGCCCTACGCCCGGCGTTTCGCTGCTCGTCCGCCAGCGCAAGGCGGCCGGTGGAATCATGATCACCGCCAGCCACAACCCAGCGCGCTGGAACGGCATGAAGTTGAAGGCAACATATGGAAGTTCGGCGTTGCCATCCATCGTGGCGCAAGTGGAATTGGAGTTAGCGAAAGTTCAACGCGAGGGCCTGCCTCCGCTTCCGCCGCGGCCGGAATTGATCCGGCCTTTGCATTTCCGTGCGCCTTATCTCGACACCATCGAGAAATTGGTGGATTGGGACCGGATTCGCAGCCACAAACTGCGTATTCTGGTCGACCCCATGCACGGGTCGGCTCGCGGCCTGCTGCGCGAATTGCTGCAACGCAACGGTGTGCCCTGCGACGAAATCCGCGGCACGCGCGATCCGCTTTTCGGCGGCGTAAATCCTGAGCCCATTGAGCCGCACGTCGCCGCGCTGCAAGCAGCGGTTCGCGAAGGCAGCTACGATGCAGGCCTCGCGGCGGATGGCGATGGAGACCGCATAGGGGCCGTGGACCGCGAAGGGCGCTTCGTCACCCCGCATCAGATCTTTTCTCTTTTACTGTGGCATCTGGCGGGGACACGGGCGCTCAGCGGCGACGTGGCCAAGACCTTTTCATCCACAAAAATGCTCGACAAGATCGCCGCGAAGTATGGCCGCAAGCTGTACGAGGTCCCCATCGGATTCAAATACATTTGCGAACTGATGCTCGAGCGCGACATCCTGCTCGGCGGCGAAGAATCGGGCGGCATCGGCACGAAACTTTACTTGCCCGAGCGCGACGCCACCGTGACTGCCCTTCTGCTCGTCGAATTGATGGCTTGGCACGGCAAAGGGCTTGGCGAATTGGTGCGCGAACTGCAGGCGGAATTCGGCGAGCATCATTACGGGCGCCTGGACCTGGAACTGAAACCCGGCCAAAAGGAACGCGCCATCGAACATTTCTCCAACTCGAGGCTTATGCGCTACCTCGATTGGCCCATCGAGCGCCGTGAAGAAATGGATGGGATTAAGCTCTATTTTGACCAAATTGGCTGGCTCCTAATACGCGCTTCCGGCACCGAACCGATGCTTCGCCTCTATTCCGAGACGCCAAAACCGGAGCTGACGCGCCGGCTGCTCGACGAAACCGCTCACTTCGTGCAAAATCTCTAGGCGCCCTCAGCTCGGCGGTCGCGCCGCGAGCTGCCTTCAGGGCCGTGAACTTTCGCGGTGCGCCAGGAAACCAGGAATCGCAACGCGCAAACTGGAGCTCAGTTGTGAAGCGACGCCTTTACCAGCTTGACGTCTTTACCCGGACCCCCTTCGCCGGTAACCCGCTAGCGGTGATCACCGATGGCGATGGCCTGAGTTCGCGCCGCATGCTGGATATCGCGCGCGAGATGAACCTGAGCGAAACCGTCTTCGTGCAGAAGCCCGCGAACGCGCAGGCACTCGCCAGGCTGCGGATTTTCACCACGCACGGCGAACTGAAGCTGGCAGGGCATCCCGTGATCGGCACCTGGTTTCTGCTGGCGCAATTGGGAGTGGTTCCCGCGCAGCAGGGGCCGGTGCACGTATGGCAGCAAACCGGCGCGGGTCTTTTGCCGGTAGAGATCAGTTTTCGGGATGCGCGTCCGGAGCGGGTCACCATGCAACAGAAACCGGCCGAATTTCGAAACGACCGTATTTCGCGAAAGGCGCTGGCTCGCGCCCTGGGCCTGGGTCCAAATGATATTTCATCAGAACTGCCCGTCGAGTCCGTTTCGACCGGAATTTTCAACTTGATGGTGCCGGTGGTAAAGCGGGCCACGCTCAGCCGCATCGCGGCCGATCCGCAAGCATTGCGGGCGGCCTTACATGGAGCGGATACGGTCGCGTATTGCTTTGCGCTTGGCAAACCCGGCCAGGCGTTCGCGCGCGGAATGCTTTCGTGGAATCTTTATGAGGATGCGGCCACCGGCTCGGCGGCTGGGTCGTTGGGCGCTTATCTGGTGCGGCATGAAAAACTCAAAGCGGGCGAGCCGCTCACAATTGCACAGGGTGTAGAGATGGGCCGATCCAGCCGCATCGGTGTGGTGGTGGAGGAAAAACGGGGCAAGTCCGTGCCACGCGTAAGCGGCGCCGCAGTCGTGGTCGTTGAAGGATTTCTGGAGGCGTAACGGACGTTCAGTTGCCGGACGCGGCGTTCTGCTCTTTGAGGATTGCGTCAAGGATTCCGTTCACAAAGGCCGCCGAAGCCTCGGACGAGAATTTCTTCGCCAGCTCGACCGCTTCGTTGATCACGACCTTGGGCGGTGTGCCCGTGCCGCGCAATTCCCAAATCGCGAGCCGTAGGATGGCGCGATCCACCACGGACATGCGCTCCGGCCGCCAATCGGTTGAATGGCGCTCGAGCAATGTGTCAATGGCCTCGGTCTGGCCCGTGGCGCCTTCCATTAATTGATTCGCGAACTCCCTCGTTTCTGGCGCGGCGCTTACGCCGCGCCAAAAACCCGCCTCGATCTGCGCGGCAGGCTGATGATGCATTTCCCATTGAAACAGCATCTGCAGGGCGTACTCCCGCGATTTCGTGCGGATGGACATTAGCGGGCGCGCGTGCGGTGTGCACGGATTGCAGCAGACGGCTTCGATGGTTTCAGCAGGAGCGGTTTCGAAGGCACAGGCGCCGCGTGCATAGGCGTCTCCGCCTGCGATTTCAAAATTTTGCGGGAGAGTGTAGCCATCTCGACGGCCGCGAGACCCGCGTCATATCCCTTGTTGCCGCCTTTGCTGCCCGCGCGGTCAATGGCCTGCTCCAGCGTATCGCAGGTGAGGACGCAAAAGATGCATGGCACGCCGGAATCCATCTGTGCTAGTTGCACCCCGCGGGCAACTTCGGCGCAAACGTAGTCGTAATGGGATGTTTCTCCACGCAGCACGCAACCAACGCAGATGATCGCGTCCACGCTTCCGGTGACCGCTAACTTCTTGGCGACCAGCGGTATTTCGAACGAGCCGGGGACACGGAGAATCTGCAGTTGCTCTTCGCTCGCGCCGGCGGCCCCCAGCGCATCCAAAGCGCCGCGGAGCAGCCGGTCGGTGATGAAGCTGTTAAAACGGCTAACCACAATTCCAAAACGCAGGCCTTCTGCGCGGAAATTGCCGGTGGCGGCTTTCGAATTCAGGCGTGATGACATCGGCTATTTTGCGTGAAACTGCGCGGCGCGTTTTTCAAGGAATGCGCGAGTACCTTCGCGCATGTCGTCGGTGGAGCAACAGACACCAAACAGCGTGGCTTCGAGAAACAGGCCTTCTTCCTGCGTCATTTCCATTCCGTGCTCGATCGCTTCCATCGCATATTTCACCGCCAGCGGAGCGTTGGCGATAATTTTCTTGGCCATCGCTTCACAGGTAGGGATTAGTTCCGCAGCGTCTACCACGCGATTTACGAGCCCGATCCGCAGCGCTTCCTCAGCCGAAATCATCTCACCGGTGAGCACGAGTTCGTGCGCCACGCCCTTGCCGCACAAGCGTGGCAATCTTTGCGAACCTCCATAGCCCGGGATGATGCCCAGCTTCACCTCAGGCTGGCCCAAGCGCGCCGTGCGGCTCGCAATTCGAACCGTGCAGGCCATGGCCAGCTCGCAACCGCCGCCAAGAGCAAAGCCGTTGATGGCCGCGATGGAAGGCTTGCCAAGCATTTCGAGCTTGTGCAGCACGGCCTGTCCCCACAGAGTGTCTTCTTTCCCGGTGATGGGCGTATGTTTTGCCAACTCTCCGATATCGGCCCCGGCGATAAACGATTTCTCGCCGGCGCCGGTAATAATCAGCACGCGCACATCCGCATCCGCCCGCGCCGCGTCCAGAATCTGGCCGAATTCTTCCATGGTGCGATGGTTCAGAGCGTTGAGCACCTTCGGGCGATTGAACGTTACATGTGCGATCTGGTCGCGTACCTCGTAAAGCAGATTTTCGTAGGTGACAGCCATCGCACGCTCCGTTCAGGTAAGTTGCATCGGCTTCGGGTTTTGCGCGTCGGCATAATCGTAGAAACCGCGCCCCGATTTCCGGCCGTTCCAGCCCGCCAGCACCATCCGCTTCAAGAGTGGCGGCGGAGCGAAGCGCTTCTCGCGAAATTCATCGAACATGATCAGCGCAATATAGTATGTGGTGTCCAAGCCTACGAAGTCGAGCAGCGTGAGAGGTCCCATCGGGTAGCCGCAGCCGAGCTTCATGGAATTGTCGATGTCCACGATCGAGCCGACGCCTTCTTCGAGCGCGCGAATCGCGTCCAGCAAATAAGGCACGAGCAGCCGATTCACGATGAATCCGGACTTATCCGCCGCGCGCACCGGCACCTTGCCCAGTTTCGATCCGAAGGCCACCATTTCGTCGTACACCTTGGGGTCGGTAGCGATGGTGCGCACGACTTCGACGAGCTTCATAATCGGGACGGGATTGAAGAAGTGCAATCCGACAAAACGTTCGGGACGCTTGGTCGCCGTGGCCATCTCGGTAATCGTCAGAGAAGAGGTGTTGCTCGCAAATATCGTGGACGGTCCGCAAATCTTATCTAACGCTCCAAACAATTCTTTTTTGGCGGGAAGTTGTTCGATAATCGCTTCCACAACGAGATCGCGGTCGGCGAGATCTTCGAGCTTCGTGGTGCCGCGCAAACGCCCGCGCGCCTGGTCGCGCGCTTCCTGTGAGAGCGTGCCCTTCTCGACCAGGCGTCCGAGATTCTTCTCGATACTTTTCAGGCCCTTCTCCACCAATTCCGGAGAGACCTCCCGCACGATCACGTCGCAGCCGGATTGCGCGGCCACTTGAGCGATGCCCGCGCCCATTAGCCCACAGCCGACGACTGCTACTTTCTGAATTGCCATCAAATCCCCCCGAAGGTCGAGCCAAACCTGGGATGAGCAGATTACGCCAAAGCTTCCACGATCATCGCGATCCCCTGTCCACCGCCAATGCATGCCGTGGCCAGTCCATAGCGCAGATTCCGGCGGCGCAGTTCCAGCAAGAGCGTTAGGACGAGACGAGTTCCGGTAGCGGCCAAGGGATGGCCGAACGCGATGGCGCCACCATTCACATTTGTCTTGTCGCGATTCAGCCCAAGCGCTTTTTCCACCGCTAGATATTGCGGAGCGAAGGCCTCGTTGACTTCCACGCGATCCATCTGCTCGAGCGTCAAGCCGGCCAGGGACAGCGCCTTCTGCGAGGCAGGCACCGGACCGATGCCCATCAGCCTCGGCTCAACGCCGACGGTGGCCCAGGAAACGATCTTGCCCAAGGGTTTCCACCCGCGTTCTTTCGCTTTCTTCGCGTGCGCTACCACCACCGCGGCTGCGCCATCCACAATGCCGCTGGCATTGCCGGCCGTGACGATTCCCTCTTTTCGAAAAGCTGCCGGTAACTTTGCCAAGGTTTCGAGGGTCGTTTCGGGCCGCCGGTGATCGTCGTTCGAGAAGAGCGCCTTCTTGCCGCGATTCTTGATTTCGACGGGCACAATCTCATCTTTGAAGATACCTGCCTGGAAAGCCGCCTCGGCAGCCTGCTGGCTGCGCAGCGCATATTCATCACTGGCCTGACGCGTGATCCCGTTCGCTTCGGCGACATTTTCGGCCGTGTCGGACATGGTGCAACCGCAATAGCTATCGAGCAGCCCGACCAGCAAGGAATCCTCGAGCTTGCCCTCACCCAGCCGAAAGCCAGAACGCGCGCCGCGAATTACGTGTGGCGCCTGCGTCATATTTTCCATACCGCCGGCAAGCACCACGGACGCTTCGCCGAGCGTAATTCGCTGCGCAGCCTGCGCGATGGATTCCACGCCTGAACCACACAATCGGTTTACCGTCACCGCAGGAGTTTCAATCTTGAGGCCCGCTTTCAGTCCCACGTGGCGAGCACCGAAAATTGCGTCCGCGCTGGTTTGCATTACGTTTCCAAACACCACCTGATCCACTTCGCCCGGATCGGCGCCAGACCGGCGGATGGCTTCCTGCGAGGCCAGCGCGCCCAGTTCGATCGCCGAAATATCCTTGAAAGCGCCCACATACCTCGCCATTGGCGTGCGCGCTCCCGCCACAATCACAACATCGGTTGGAAACATCCCCCCTCTTTCGACCGGCACTGGAGAGCTTAAATGAACAGGATCTAGCTTTTCGGTTCGGCCAGCGATACCACCGTGTCGCCGCCACGCTTGCGAGCCTCTTCAAGACTCATTTCCGCGCGATTCATCAATTCCGTCACAATGTCTTCATTATCGTAATCGACTCGGGTGACGGCTTCAACCACGCCCGCACTCAGCGTCACAGGCTCGGTGCCGTTCGCGCCTTTGGCGGACGCTGCTGTTCGCATTTTTTCCATCAAACCGAGGGCCGCGGCCAGAGTGGTGTCCGGCAAGATCAGCGCCAAGGACCACGCCGTGTATTTCACGGAAAGATCGTTCGGACGAGCCAGCGGCAAGATCGTGCGCGCCACGTGTTCCAGATTCTTCTCGACCAGCGCCTCGCCATGCTGGCGAATGATCTCGGGACCGCGATCGATTTGCAAAATGGCCAGCGAGAGCGGGGCGGCCTGCGCCTTGGCGCGCTGCGTCTCACCCAACAGCCGATCCGTATACGAACTTCGCGCCAGCAGACCGGTGCGTTCATCGGCCGCATGCAGCGTCTGCACGAGCGACCGCAACCGCGTATGGTTCACACTCAGCAGCATCTGGTCGCCCACCGCATTCAGAAAGTAGGTCTCGTCGGGCTTCCAGCGATGTGGTCCAGAGTGGCCAGCGACGATGATGCCGGCGGGAACCTGCTTTTCCTTGTCGATCAATATAACCCCGAGCGCGGTGGCCAGGCCCATCCCGCGAATCACGGGCGCCAGCGCGGATTCCACCGGCAACCCACCGAGAGGGTCGGGCGTGGCTTGCTCGATTTGCAAGGCCAGATCGGCCACCTGCGCGGGCGTTGCGGCGTCAAAACCCTCCGCCCGGTATTCCGCCATAAATTGTGGCGGCTGCCCGGAAGCTCCGATCGCGGCTACGCAACGCGAAGCCTTCAGGTGCTTCCCAATCTCATTCGCCGCCAGGGCCAGCATGGCGCGGGGATTCGGCTGCCGGTAAATGCTCTGCCCAATTTCCGAAATTTTAGCCAGATCGCGCAGCGTTTCGGCGGTGTAGTCGCTGCCACGCGTGTTGGACGGCGCGTTTTTGCTATGAGTTTCGGCGGCGGCCGGTGTTTCGTTGAGTATGCGCGAAAATCCAGGCGGCCACCACTTCGCCGAATCGCAGAGGTTGCGATAACGCTCGTTGCGCTCGTCCTCGCCGGGATACAGTTGCGCGATACGTTGTAACCGTTCCACCGCTTTCGGGTGGAGCGAGTACTGGAGAAAAATCTCCGCCTGCACCAGAAGATCGTCGAGCGTCACTTCCCTGGGCTGCGAGGGATTTGCCAGCAACGCTGCTGCGGCCTCTTGCGCGGACTGCGGCCCCTCCGCCGTAGAGAGCGTAATCCCCAGGCGCGAAGCCACGCGGGACAAGTGCTCATTTTCCGCATGCCCGCGGAGCCGCTCGAGGCGCTGCTGATTCCGGTAATCGTAGGGGTCGATATCCACCATACGATCCAGCACGTCGCACGCCCCATTTACATTGCCATTTTTTAGGTATACGTCAAACAGGTGCACCAGCACTTCGAAATAGCGCGATTCACGATTGAGACCGCTGTAAACCTGGCTCCAGAACTCGATAATCGGCTGTGACGAAGCGTGTGCCTGCGCGATGCGGTCCAGCCGGACCGCGAATTCCTGTTGTGCCGACGAGTCGCGGTAATCCTTTCGAATGGAGGTAAGCAATTCGACGGCTTTCGAATCTTCACTCGCGGAGGCATAGCGCTCGGCCAGTTCAAAAAGCAGCGCGTGATCTCCGCCGGCCTGCTGGTAGAAAGCTGTCAGCGGTTCGCGGGCGCGATCGAGTTGTCCCGCGCGCAGCAGCGCCTCTCCATAACACTTCTGAAATGCCAAACTCGCTCCCTTATCCGAAAATGGTTCGAGAGTTGCTACCGCGCCTGCCGGATCACCGGCCAATAATTGTGCTTGCGCCGTCAGCAGGGCGACGTCCCGATCTTCGGGCGCCACACGGCGGGCATTTCCCATCATCTCGAGGGCCAGCGGCGTTTCGCGCCGAGTAATGGCGATTTTGCCGACGCGCACATAGCCGCGCACCGCCAAAGCCGGCTTGCCGCGACGTTCCGCGAGTTCCGCCATTTCGATTTGGCGGCGTTCATCATCGGGCGCAAGCTCGGCGACTTGCTCGAGACATTTGAGCGCGTCGTCGTCACGGCCCCGCAAAAGGAAGCGCTCGGCGGCGGCAGAATAATTCTCCACCGCATCCGCGATACGATTTTGCTTATGAAGCAGAATGGCGTAACGCGACTGGCGTTCCGGGGGCTGTTCAGCGGCGCGTAGGAAATGCGCGTAAATCGCGATCGCTTTCGATTCTTCGCGAGGGTCCACCAACCGGTCAAAGATCATGCCATGGTAGACCGCTGCGCGACCGGCGTCGCCGCGCTGTGAATACAGATCGCCAAGCGCCTGCACGGCTTCCATTTGGCCTGGGGAGACGGACAAAACGGACTGATAGGCGTCAATCGCATCCTGGACTTTATTCTTTTCCAGGTAGCGTTTTGCGCGCTCGAGCAGTTTTTCGACGTCGGTGGCCATGGTCCAGCGTCAACCTCTAAACCCTTTGGGTGGCGGCTACCCTTCCATCACGGGCGCTGCGTGCTCGCTCGCCCAAACGCGGGCAGCCCGGAGCGAGAAGGTTTGCGCCTGCGATTGCGATTACGCAAAGTGAAGACGCGCAGCCTTATTACTATATACCCCGTCCAAACTCGCGCCAACGAACGAGCGATGGGCGTGTGTCCGATAGGTTCCGCCGGGGTGATTGTGTAGTGGAAAAAAGCTTTGGCAGGCTAGCGGTAGGCAATGGCAAACAACCGGCGGAACGGAAATAGCACGCGGCCATCGGTGCGAGGCGGATAAGCGGGCCGAACGCCAGCGAGATATTCCGCAGCGAACCTCTCCTGCTCGGCTGCATCGCCTATGGCCTGTAAATAGGGACGCATTCCGGTGCCGCGATACCACTCGACGATTGCTTCCGCGCCGGGCAGCACATGCAGATACTCGGTTTCCCAAAGATTCAGACGCGAAGCGTGGGGGGCCAAAACATCATAATAGAATTCCATGCTATGCGAGTGCCATTCCGTGGCCTTGCCCGAGGGGAACCATCGCCGCCAACCGGGTGATGATGCCAAGTCACGCATGACGCGATGAACATGCTCGCCATAATTGGCAGGCATTTGCATTGCAAAAGCGCCACCGCTTCGCACACGAAAAAGCAATTTTGGCAGCAACGCTGCATGGTCCGGCACCCACTGCAAGGCGGCGTTGGAAAATACGACATCGTATGCGGTGCCTTCGATCGCCGCCCAATCTTCGATCCCTTGCACGATCCACGTCTGCGCGGGCTGCGTTTCCCTCGCGCGGGCGATCATTTCCGCGGAGCTATCCAAACCGGTGATTTCGGCTTCGGGCCAGCGATCGGCCAAAACCTGCGTGCTATTGCCCGGGCCGCAACCGAGATCAATCACGCGCCGCGGTTTGGCGATAGCGATTTGTGAAGCCAGATCGCGGCTCGGCCGCGTACGCTCGTCGGAAAATTTCAGGTATTGCGCGGCGTCCCAGGATGCCATGGCGCCTTCATACTAGCCGCGCGCCAGGGGACGTCAAGATGGTTGGGTTACGGCTAAATCTCGCCGAGATCGTGCACGAAAGCATCTGCCGCGAGGCTACGCTGCCCCAGCACTTTTCGGATCGTGGTTAAGAGGCTATGGTTGTCCACGGGCTTTTGAAAGAAAGCGCACGCGCCGGCCTGGAGCGCCTTATCTTTGTTGGCGAACCGATCAAGTCCGGACACGACGATGATTGGTATGACGGAGAGAGCGTCATTCGAGCTGAGAAGATCCATTACCGCAAATCCATCACCGGCAGGCAGGCCGAGATCGAGGATGATCAGATCGGGCTGATGCTTCCGGGCTTCCGCAATCGTGGTGATCCCGTCGGACGCGAATAGGGTTTCGTAGTGATTTGCTTTCAGGCGGACTTGCAATCCTCGTCTTGCATCTGGGTCGTCGTCCACGATTAGAATCTTCTTATCGTTCATCTCGATCGCTCCCTGGTCGCGTGATGTTGTCGATACATTCCTGCATTCTGGCGGCCATCCGGCTAACGAATTCGTCTGTGGGCTCACGATCGTCGTGCGGGGCCATCGCGAGTACTTTGTGGGAAATGGCGAAGGTCAGCCCCAATCTCGCGAGTGGCTCATTGTTGGAGAATTGTTCGCAAATCCTCCTATTCATCACGGCGGCCTCAGCCTCGTTCGCTCGTGCGGCCAGCAGAAACAACACGTCGTCGGAGCCTGCTGGCCCCATTTCCGGCAGCAGGATGTCCAGCGAAGGAGGCAAAGATCGTTGGAGGAAGTTGCGAGTGTCGAGCGAAGCCTCCTCGCGCGCCTCCTCGTTGGCCCACCCGCTTTCGGGGCGCATGCGCACGACAAAGAGCGCTACCGGTTCGGCACGCTTGGTGTCTGGAAACAGCGGGGCAATCAATGCCGCGAGAGAAAAGATGGGCACCGTGAAGCAAAACGTGCTGCCCTCCCCTAGTCTGGTTCGTACCCAAATCTCTCCACCGTGACGGCTGACCAGTTCCTTGCAGATATACAAGCCGAGCCCCAAGCCTTTGTGCGCTACCTGCGAATCGGGTACCTGGTAGAGACGCTCGAAAATATGCTGGCTGGACTCTTCGCTGAGCCCAAGCCCCGTATCCGTCACCTCGATCAATAGGAACTTTGGGTTTTTCTCATAAATGGTGGCGTGCACCTTCACCTGGCCTTTCGCTGGAGTGAACTTGATGGCGTTCGAAATCAAGTTGACGGTCACCTGCCGAATGCGCCGCGGGTCGGCGTATGCACGAGGCAATCCCGCCGCTGCCTCAAACGTTAGAGCGATCTCCCTTGCGGCTGCGGTCGACCGATAGAGATTGACGGCCTCCACCGCAACATCCGGCACCGAAATGCAGCGCGGTTCAATCCTGAGCTTGCCGCCCTGCGCGCGGGCAACGTCCAGCAAATCGTCAATCATCGAGCGAAGCTGGAGCACGTTTTTCGTCGCGATTTGCAGATATTCCGCCTGCTCGGCGTTTACCTCGCCCGCAATTCCGTCGCTGACGATGGAAATAAACTCATAAATGGCAGCGAGCGGTGACCGCAACTCGTGCGAAACGTGAGAGAGGAACTCATCGTTGAGCTGCACCTGCTGATTCCGGATGCGCTCGGTTTCCATTGGGTCGGGTAGCGCTCGATTGAATAATAAAGCGCTCGAGGAAGCACGCGATTCTCAATCTGACCTTTCACGAGATAGTCGAGAGCGCCTTACAATCCCGCGTCGCGAGACCTCGCAACAGGAAACAGGCATTTCGAATGCCACATGAGGCATCCGGAGAGCGTTTGAAAGATGAAGATTCTCAAATTTACGGGTACCGCGTTGGCTGCGAACGTGGAAATGTGGCAGACTGAAGAACTCAGACGCGCCCCGGAAACCTCTCCGTGGTGAATCACACGCAAGAGCGAGTGCATGGACCCGAAGTTCATACGCAATTTCTGTATCATCGCCCATATTGACCACGGCAAGTCCACGCTCGCCGACCGCCTGCTGGAAATGACGGGGGCGCTGACGCAGCGCGAGATGCAGGAGCAGGTGCTCGATTCCATGGACCTCGAGCGCGAGCGCGGCATCACCATCAAGGCGAAGAGCATTCGCCTGCACTACCAGGCGCAAGACGGCAATACTTATCAACTGAATTTGATCGATACCCCGGGGCACGTGGATTTTTCCTACGAAGTTTCGCGCGCGCTTTCCGCCTGCGAAGGCGCGCTGCTGGTAGTGGACGCCAGCCAAGGTGTGGAGGCGCAGACCGTGGCCAACACCTTTCTCGCCGCGCACCATAACCTCACGATCATCCCGGTGATCAACAAAGTGGATTTGCCGGCGGCGCAGCCGGGCGTGGTGAAAGAGCAAATCGAAAATGTGCTCGCGATTCCGGCCGCGGATGCGCTGCTAATCAGCGCCAAGAGCGGATTGGGAGTCGATCAGGTGCTGGAAGCCATCGTAGCTCGCATTCCGGCGCCCACAGGTTTGCCGGACGCGCCATTAAGGGCCCTCATCTTCGACTCGTGGTTCGATCCCTATCGTGGCGCGGTAGTGCTGGTGCGCGTAATGGAAGGCCGCGTCACACCGAAAATGAAAGTGAAGCTTTGCTTCAACAATGAAGTCCACGAAGTGGAAAGCTTGGGCACACTGACGCCCAAGCCTGTGGTGCTGCAAGCACTCGCTGCGGGCGATGTGGGCTTCATCGTGGCGGGGATCAAGGACGTCTCCGACGCCCGCGTGGGCGACACGATCATTGATGCGGAGCGGCCCGCGGAACCGCTGCCGGGCTTTGAAGCCATCAAGGCGATGGTATTCGCCGGACTTTATCCCGTTTCCGCAAACGAATACGAAACCCTGCGCGACGCTTTGGGCAAACTGCGCCTGAACGACGCAGCGTTTTTCTACGAGCCGGAAAATTCGGTAGCTCTAGGCTTCGGGTTCCGCTGCGGTTTTTTAGGGTTGTTGCACATGGAGATCGTGCAGGAGCGGCTCGAACGCGAGTTTGGAATCAATTTGATCACTACGGCGCCGAGCGTGCGTTATCGCATCACGGCTACGGGGGGAGAGCGGCTCGAGGTCGATAACCCCACCAAATTCCCTTCGCCAAACGCCATCGAGAAAATCGAAGAGCCTATTATTCGCGCCATGATCATTACTTCCGAGGATTCGGTGGGTCCGATTCTGCAGCTCTGCGAAGATAAGCGCGGCGTGCAGAAAAACTTTGAATACCTATCGCCCACGCGCGTGATGCTCACTTACGATTTGCCGCTGAACGAAATCGTGCTGGATTTTTATGACCGGCTAAAGAGCGTGTCGCGAGGCTATGCTTCGCTCGATTACCAGCTCGCCGGATACCAGGAAGCCGATCTGGTGAAAATGGATGTGCTGGTGGGCGGCGAGCCGGTGGACGCTCTGACGCTGGTATGCCATCGCGACCAAGCTTATGAACGCGGGAAAGAGTTGGTTTCGCGCCTCCGGAAGCTCATTCCGCGCCAGATGTTTGAAGTGCCCATCCAGGCCGCCATCGGCAGCCGCGTCATCGCGCGAGAAACCGTCGCCGCGATGCGCAAGAATGTGCTGGCAAAGTGTTACGGCGGAGACATCTCGCGGAAGCGCAAGCTGCTCGAAAAGCAAAAAGAAGGCAAAAAA
The DNA here is from genome assembly GCA_963703805.1 of uncultured Acidobacteriota bacterium. GTDB lineage: Bacteria > Acidobacteriota > Terriglobia > Acidiferrales > UBA7541 > DASTCZ01. The sequence goes on from CAVPFO010000005.1 coordinate 1,195,723, forward strand.
CGCATGAAGCGCGTTGGCCGCGTGGATATTCCCCAGGAAGCGTTCCTGGCGGTATTGAAGGTTACGGGTGGCAGTGAGGAAGAGTAATTCTGGCTAATCCGACGTAGAGATGCAGCGTAGTACGTGCACTTTAAGCAATCAGCTTTCACGCCGGCGGACTTGCGCCTCGATTCGTCCTCGCGCCAGCCGTAACGAAATATCTTCGCCGATTTCCACCGCATCCGCCGCGCGAATCACATTTCCCTTCGTATCGTAGACGATGGCATAGCCTCGATCCAGCACGCGCAAGGGGCTGCGCTCGTCAAGCTGCAACATCAGCCGCTCGAAGCGCTGCCGTTTGGCGGAGAGGAGTCTTTCCACACGCAAATGCAACTCGCCCGCGCGATGTTCGGTGCGCAACCGCATGGCTTCCAACCTGGCGCGCAGATCGAATGCGGAAATGCGTGCGGCCGCATCAGTAAAGCGCGAGCGTATCTTTTCGAGCCGTGCGCGCAACGACTCCGCAAGCTGCGCGCCCAATTCGTCGAGGCGTTGCCGGTGCTGCCTCACCAGGTCTTCCGCGCGCCGGAAGGCACGGTGCGCCAGCAAGTCCTGCAATCGGCGCTGCCGGACCAGGATTGCATAGCGGATGCAATCGGCCAGTTTGCGATCGAGTTCGGCGATGTGACGGTCAAAGGCTTCCCGCTCGCGAATTACGATTTCCGCCGCGGCGGATGGCGTGGAGGCGCGCACGTCCGCGACAAAGTCTGCAATGGTGAAGTCGGTTTCATGCCCCACGGCCGAGACAATAGGGATCACGCACGCGGCGATCGCGCGTGCCACTTTTTCCTCGTTGAATGGCCACAGGTCCTCGAGCGAACCGCCACCGCGCGCCAGAATCAGCACGTCCGCCGCGAGACGCGTGTGAAAAAATGTGAGCGCGCGCACGATATCTTCGGCGGCGCCATCGCCTTGTACGCGCACGCCATAAATCAGCACACGCGCATTGGGGAAGCGGCGGCGCAAAATGCGCAAAATGTCCCGCAGCGCGGCGGCCTGGGGCGAGGTGATCACGCCGATACGGCGCGGCAGGATCGGCAGCGGCTTCTTGCGGTCCGCGTGAAAGAGGCCTTCCGCCTCCAGCTTTTTCTTTAACTGTTCGAAAGCAAGCTGCAGAGCGCCGAGACCCACGGGCTCGAGGTGCTCGACGTAGACTTGATATTCGCCACGCGCGTCATACACGCTGATCGAGCCCCGCACGCGAACGTGCAAGCCATCCTCGGGGCGGAATTTCAGGCGGATCGCGGAGTTGCGAAAGCAGACGCAGCGAACTTGCGCGTTCACATCCTTGAGCGTGAAGTAGAGGTGCCCCGATTGCGCTTCGCGAAAATTGGAGATTTCACCTTCGATCCAAATATTTGCGAACGCAGCGGACAACAGCTCGCGAATGCGCGCGTTCAGCTCGCTGACCGTCCAAACCTTGCGCTCGGGGATGAGGTTAAATTGGAGCTGAGACATTCGTCTTCCGAGATAAAACGATCCGCCCCGTCACTTTCTGAAATGCGAGATCAGCCAAAATACCAGGCTGAGCACCACGCTGACGGCAACGCACGTAACCACCGGAAAATACACCACGGAATGCCTGCCCTGCCAGGAAATGTCCCCAGGAAGACGGCCCAGTCGAAAAGGCAGCTTGCCGCTGAAGACCAGGAAGGCTCCCACAATCACAAGCATGACGCCCGCCACGATCAGAAGCCGGCCGATCTCGCGTAGCGGCTCCATCGGCAATCCTGCTAGGAGCTGCGCCTTTCACCGGCCAGTACCCCGGCCGTTTGCGGCGTCAGTGGAAGCGTAACCTCGATCACCGTGCCGTTTCGGCTGGATTCCACGCGGAACCTGCCACCGAGTTCGCGCGCGCGGCCTTGCATTCCGGCCCAGCCCACGCCGCTGAGTCCGCTTTGCCGGAAGCGCTCCAAAACATCCGGATGCACGCCCACGCCCTCGTCCTTCACCTTGAAAACCGCGGTTTCGGAATTCATCGTCAGACGCACTTCGGCCGACTTACTTTTTGAGTGCTTGTGAATGTTGCCCAGCGCCTCCTGCAGGACCCGCATCAGCATCAGCTCTGCTGCTGAAGACAACTGGCCGGCGGATTCCGAGATGGTGCAGTTAATTCGAATGCCGCTGCGCCTTGCAAATTCATCCACATACCATCTGGCTGCCGCCTGGAACCCACCCTCGTCGAGACCCGGTGGATGCAGTAGGTGCGAGAGGGTACGAATCTCGGCAATTGATTGATCGAGCTGCGTGATGCAATCCTGGTACGTCGGATCCTCTCGATGCAGGGCGGCGAGTTGGCCAAAAGACATTTTAATTCCTACAAGAGATTGCCCGACGCTGTCGTGCAATTCCCTGGCAAACTTCCTGCGCTCATCGTCCTGTAGGTGAAGCAGCTTTACGCTCAGGTTGCTCGAAGCCTCCTCGGCGGCCTGCCGTGCTGCCAACTCATGCGAGAGCAACACAAATTGCCAATAGAATAAGGCGAGGGCCAGGAGAAAGCTGAAAGATAGAAGGATCAGGACCGCGATTTGCAAGCGCCGCGTTCGCACCTGGCGCACGGCAAGTTGCCGCGCCTCTTCCGCTTGCATCTGCCGAGTCACTTCGCCGCTTTGGGAAAGTAGCGGGAGCGTTTGCCGGTTCAGCTCGTCTTGTCCAGCAAGATCGGATGGGTGCGTCTGTCGCAGCGCGATCGCTTGTTGGTACACGCCGAGCCGTTGCATCACGACAGCTTCAAGACGATCGCAAAACCGCTGTTGCACCGGATTGTCGGCCGTCATTTGGCGGAGATGTTGCAAGGATTCCGGAGCTTTGCCCACCGCGTCGTTAAAATCGTTCAAGAAGACCGCATTGCCGGTGGAGACGTAGCCCAAACGCGCGCGCCCCACTCGAGCGACGGCCGTATCCACGTTATCAATGGCCGCCTGCACCTCGTGCGTGTGCATTACCCATCCTTCGCTGCCGATAAAGCGGTCCGCCGAGAAGTAAACTGCAGCACCACTGGCAATGAACAGGCCGATGGCCAGGATGAAAGCGAAACGCGCCTTCTGGCGCGCGGAGATGGGATTCGGGGACATGTTGTTCTCGGTGAGGGCCAGAAATCTAGCCTACCATAGACCGCCAACCCCATAGGGCTACCGCCCGCCCCTAGCAGCCTGCCGGTTTAGAGTTCCATTCCCGAGAAGAAATAGCTGATTTCGAAAGCGGCGGTTTCCGGCGCATCCGATCCGTGGGTGCAATTGGCCTGGATGCTGGCGCCCAGGTCGCGCCGAATGGTGCCGGGAGCAGCTTTGGCGGGATCGGTGGCGCCCATGGTCTCGCGCCATTTGGCAATGGCGCCCTCGGCTTCCAGAACCATAACGATCGCTTTTCCGGAACTCATGAAGTCCGTCAGCTCGCCAAAAAATGGGCGGGCCTTGTGTACTGCATAAAACCCTTCGGCTTCCTCCTTACTTAGGCGCAACGATTTAATCGCCACCAGCTGAAAACCAACTTTGTGGATACGGGACAATATGTCACCCGCGATTCCGCGCTTCACCGCATCCGGTTTGATAATGGCAAAAGTTCGTTCAATGGACACCGATTTCTCCTTGGATGTTCGTCCGGAAAGATCAACCTCTTAGCGCTTCCGCCATGGTCTTGCCGAGATCGGCCGGACTCTGCACGCAGCGGATGCCCGCTGCCGTCATGGCCGCGTACTTATCCTTTGCGGTGCCCTGTCCGCCGCTGATGATCGCGCCGGCGTGGCCCATGCGGCGTCCGGGCGGCGCGGTTTGGCCGGCAATAAAACCGACCACCGGCTTCTTCACATTCTTGCCGATAAATTCGGCCGCTTGTTCTTCCGCGTTTCCGCCAATTTCGCCGATCATAATGATGCCGCGCGTATCCGCGTCTTCGTTGAAGAGCCGGATCGAATCAATGAAACTGGTGCCGATAATGGGATCGCCGCCGATACCGATGCAGGTGGATTGCCCGATGCCAAGATGCGTCAATTGCCCCACGGCTTCGTACGTCAAAGTTCCGCTGCGGCTCACCACGCCGACCTGGCCTTGTTTGTGAATTCGTGCCGGCATGATGCCCATTTTGCATTTGCCCGGCGAAATGATTCCCGGGCAATTCGGCCCGATCAAGCGCGTCTTGCTGGCGCGCAGCACCCCGTTTACGCGCACCATATCCAGTACCGGGATGCCCTCGGTGATGCACACCACCAGCGGCAACTTGGAGTCAATGGCTTCGAGGATTGCGTCTGCCGCAAATGGCGGCGGCACAAAAATGATGGACGCATCAGCGCCGGTCTGCTTCACGGCATCGCCGACGGTATTGAAGACCGGCACTTCGTTGTGCAGCGTTCCGCCTTTGCCCGGCGTGACGCCTCCCACCACTTTCGTGCCGTACTCGATCATCTGCGACGCGTGAAAGCTGCCCTCGCGGCCGGTCAGCCCCTGCACGATGACCTTGGTCGTTTCATTCACCAAAATGCTCATCGCGCGCTCCCCGCGAGGCGCACAATCTTTTCCGCGCCGTCCTTCATGTCCGCGGCAATCGTAAGATTGAGACCCGAATCCACCAGAATTTGCTTGCCCAACTCCACGTTGGTTCCCTCCATGCGCACCACCACCGGAACCTTGATGCCCAGTTCGCGGGCCGCCGCGACCACGCCGTTAGCCAATACATCGCAGCGAAGAATTCCGCCGAAAATATTAATAAAGACGCCGCGCACCTCCTGGTCGCTCATCAAGATCCGAAAAGCATTCTTCACCTGTTCGGCATTCGCGCCGCCGCCTACGTCCAGAAAGTTCGCCGGCGAGCCGCCCGCCAGCTTGATGATATCCATCGTGGCCATCGCCAGGCCCGCGCCATTGACCATGCAGCCGATCGTGCCGTCAAGCTTGATGTAATTCAGATTGAACTTCGAAGCCTCGACTTCGAGCGGATCTTCTTCATCCAGGTCGCGCAGTTCCTTCAGCTCCTTGTGGCGATACAGTGCGTTGTCGTCAAAAGTCATTTTCGCGTCGAGCGCCACCAGCTTGCCGTCGCCGGTCACGATCAGCGGATTGATTTCCGCAAGCGACGCGTCGGTTTCAATCACGGCGCGATAAAGCGCTTGAAAGAAAGGCGTCGCGTTTGAGATGGCGTCACCCGAAAGTCCCAAGCCAAACGCCAATTTGCGCGCCTGAAAGGGCTGCAGGCCGATGGCCGGATTGATCGTTTCGCGAAGAATAGCGTCCGGATTGCTGTGCGCAACTTCCTCGATCTCCATTCCGCCGGCAGAGCTCGCCATAAACACCGGCGCGGCCACCGCGCGATCGATCACCACGCCAAGATAGAGTTCGCGCCGAATGTCGAGACCCTCCTCAATCAGCAAGCGCTTGACGATGCGTCCGCCAGGTCCCGTTTGCGGCGTGATCAGCTTCATGCCGATCATGGACTTGGCGATTTCGGCCGCCTGCTCCGGCGACTTTGCCAGCTTCACTCCGCCCGCTTTTCCGCGCCCCCCGGCGTGAATTTGCGCCTTTACGACGACCACCGGGGTGCCCAATTTCTGTGCGGCGGCGCGGGCCTCGTCGGGAGTGAAGACCACTTCGCCGCGCGGCGTCGGCACCCCATATTTCGAAAGAATGGCTTTGCCCTGATACTCGTGTATCTTCATGAACCTTCCATCAGTGCTAGAATTTTCTATACGCGAAACGTACGAGTTTATATGGAAGCGCTAAGACGAGCAAGGACGCGCCGGAAGCCGCAATTTGCCACAAGCCATGCTTGTGCTTCGCATCGGCACTGCGCTTCGCGGGTGAAATCTTGACGCTTAGTGAAATGCTCGCAAGGCTCGAGTCCGGCGGAAACCTTTCCCGCGACGAAGCCGCCAGCGTGATGGAGGAGCTCCTCGCCGGGCGCATCGCCGAAGACGATATTGTCCGTCTGCTCGAGGCGCTGCGCACGAAAGGTGAAACTGTCGAGGAGTTGGTGGGTTTTGCGAGCGTGATGCGCCGTCGAGCCAGCTCCGCCCTCGCTCGTGTCGCCGTACACGCGGATGCCCTGGTGGACACCTGTGGCACCGGTGGCGGCAAGGTCCGCACATTCAATATCTCCACCGCGGCGGCTTTCGTGGTGGCTGGCGCAGGTGTCCGAGTGGCAAAACACGGGAATCGCTCCTACACCACAAGCTGCGGCTCAGCGGATGTGCTCGAGGCCCTCGGCGTGAAGATTGACGGAGTACCGGAGGAAGCAGCGGCCGCGATCGACGAAATTGGCATTGGCTTCTTCTTCGCGCCGGTAGCGCATACTGCCGCGCGGCATGCCGCCGCGGCCCGGAAGCGGCTCGGCGCGGCTACCGTCTTCAATTTGCTGGGACCCTTGACGAACCCTGCGGGCGCTCGCGCGCAAGTGCTGGGCGTCTTCGCCGCGAAATGGACGGAGCCGGTGGCGCTCGCTCTTGCCGAACTCGGCACGCGCAGGGCGTTCGTGGTGCACGCGGACGATGGTCTTGACGAAATCGCGTTGAGCTGCGAGACGCAGGTCTCGGAGGTTCGCGGCAACTCGGTGCAGACGTATCGCCTCTCGCCCGAGGATTTCGGCCTTTCGCGCGCGCCTGTGGACGCATTGGCCGGCGGGAATGCGGAGACGAATGCGCAGATCATTCGCGACGTGCTGGATGGCTTGCCCGGACCACGGCGCGATATCGTGATCGCCAATGCCTCAGCAGCGCTGGTAGCGGCCGGCCGCGCAGACGACTTTCGCGAGGGCGCGCGCCTTGCCGTGGAATCACTCGATTCCGGCGCGGCGCGAGAAAAACTCGAAGCGCTTGCCAGGTTCACCCACAAATAACCGAGCTATTCCTGATTCTGCAGCGCACGCACCGCACATAAGAATGACGCCCCTGAGAATACCGCAAAGGCCGCGATTTCGATCCAGGCCGAACGTCCGGACCCAATCCCCACCGAAGCGTATCGCAGAAAATCAACTTGCCAAGAAATCGGATTGGCGATTGCGATCCCTCGAAACCACGCCGGCAGCGGCGCGAGCGGATAAAACATCGAGCTCGCAAACAAGAACACGAAATAGAAAACGGACGTTACGCCGTTGAATACGTCGTTCCGGCGAATTCTAAGTGCAAAGATCGCGTAGAAGAAAAACCAGCCTGCGGCGCCGCCAAGAACCCCTAGCACCAGAAGCGGCAGCCGGTCGACGCGAATCCTTATTCCGAGCAGCGCCTCTCCAAGCGCGATAGTCAACGCCGCTTGTGTGAGCGCGACGAAAAGGTTAAACGTTACCTTTCCTAACAGGTACTGTGCGCGCGCCAGGGGGTACGTCAGCATCTCGTAAAAAATGCCGTTATCGCGGTCCAGGAAAAAGCTCCACGAGGTGTTTGACGCGATGCCAAAACTTGCCATGCCGAGCGCACCAGCGAGAAAGAACGAGTTGTAGCTGGCGCCACGCAGGGATACCGGGCCCCCCAGTCCGTAATTTACGCCAACGCCAAAAACGAGCATGTAGAGCACGGGCATGCACAGATCCCAGAAAATGAAGGTGACGTTCGTCGAACGGATGCGCGCTTCGCGATACAGCACGGCGGTGATAGCGGACATGTTCAGTTTCCCCTCTGCGTCAAGGTGACGAAAATATCTTCCAGGCTCGCCCCCGAAAGCTCTACATGCAGTAGCCGCCCGCGCCGCGCGAGCTGCGAAGCCCATTCGAGCACCTGCGCTTCGCTGGCCTTGAGCGCGAGTTCCACCGTGTTGTTGTTGATCGTGCGTCGCAGCGGTTGTAAAGCCTCCACTTCGGCTTCGATTCCGGCGGGCAGCGCGTCAAAGGTCAGTGCCACTTCGTATACGCCGTCCGAGAGCAGCTTCAGCGCGTGCAAATCGCCGCGCGCGACTTGCTTGCCGTACTGCATGATCAGGATGTCGTCGCAAAGCTCCTCCGCTTCATTCAGGATTTGTGTGGTGAGCACAATTGTGCGTCCGCGGCGCGCTTCTTCGCGAAACGCATCCATCACCGCGCGTTTGAGCAATGGGTCCATCCCGGTCGAAAACTCGTCCAGGAAGAGCAGCGGCGTATCCACCATAAAAACCTTGGCGACCTGCACGCGCCTCTTGAACCCACCGCTCAAGTCCTGCACTTTGCGATTAATTTCGCCTGTCAATCCAAACCGCTCCATCGCTTCGCCCGCGCGCTTTCGCGCCGTGCTCGAATCGAGACCGTGAAAGCGCGCAAAGCTGAACAGGTTGTCCCGCACGCTGAGAAATAAATCGACGGCTGTCTCCTGCAGTACCACGCAGATTCGCCGGCGCACCTCGATCGGTTGCTGCACGACGTCAAAACCCATTACGCTGGCGCGCCCGCTGGTAGGCCTCACCAACGTCGTCAACATCTTCAGCGTGGTCGTCTTTCCCGCGCCGTTCGGCCCCAATAGGCCAAAAATGCTGCCGGGCTTTACGCTAAAGCTCATCCCGTTGACCGCCTGCACGGCGGCGCGCCCCCGCGAAAATAGCCCGCGTGGAGCGTAGATCTTCACAAGGTTCTCGACCTGCAAGGCAAATTCAGCCATGACCCACCTTTCGGCACTCTACAAAGCCAAACTTTGTTTGGAAATAATCCGCAGTCCGCGGCTGGGGAAAACTATAATGGCCACCCGGTAGGGCAGTCAGAGGATCGGCCTTTGTAAGAAAACGGCCGGTCAGCGGAGGATGATGGTGACTCGCATAGGCGTAACCTTGGGGCTCTTGCTTTCCTTCGTAGCCTATCCAGCAAGCGCGCAGATGTCAAACAGTGGAGCAGCGCACACCGCCGCCGAAGTGCGCGCGTGGCGCGAGGCCAATGAGGCGCGCGTGATCGATGAGATGGTCTCGCTGCTGGCGATTCCAAATGTCGCGAGTGATGCGCAAAACATCTCGCGCAACGCCACGAAGCTGGTCGAGATGCTCCATGCACGCGGCTTTTCCACCGAGCTTCTTCCCACCGTCAATGGCCGCGGCCCCGTCGTCTTCGGCCGGCTCGATACGCCTGGAGCGAAGCGCACGATCATTTTCTACATGCACTACGACGGCCAGCCCGTCGATCCGGCTACGTGGACCGGCACAAAACCATTTGAGCCGACGCTGCGGGATGCGCCGCTCGAGGCCGGCGGCAAGATCATCCCGTTCCCCACAGATGGGCATTTCGAGGATGACTGGCGCCTTTACGGGCGCTCCTCGGGCGATGATAAATCTCCCGTCGTCGCGCTGCTGGCCGCGCTCGATGCCTTGCGCGCAAAGCAGATTCCCATGGGCGCCAACGTGAAAGTCGTCTTCGATGGCGAAGAGGAAGCCGGCTCGCCCCATCTCGAGAAAACACTGCTCGCGCATCGCGACTTGCTCGGTGGCGACCTCCTGATAAATGGCGACGGCCCCGTGCACCAATCAGGACGCATGGAATTGACGTTTGGCAATCGTGGCATCGTGGATGCGCAAATTACGGTTTACGGTCCGGCTCACCCGCTGCACAGCGGGCATTACGGCAACTGGGCGCCGAATCCCGCGATGCGGCTCGCGCAACTCCTGGCCACGATGAAAGACGAGAGCGGTCATGTGCGCGTCGCAAACTTTTACGAAGGCATTACGCCGCTTGGCCCCACCGCGCAAAAGGCCCTGGAAGAGATGCCTGCCAACGATGCTGAACTTGAGCACGATTTGGCCATCGCGAAGCCGGAGGGCGGCGGAAAGAAGCTCGTCGAATTGCTCACCGAACCTTCGCTGAATGTGGACGGCTTGCGCAGTGAGGATGTGGGGTCACAATCGCGCACCGTAATTCCCGATCGCGCCACCGCGGCCATCGACATGCGCTTGGTAAAGAGCATCACGCCGGAAATGCAATTCTCGCGCCTGGTGGAGCACATTCGCGCGCAAGGTTATTTCGTCACTTCGGAAGAACCCACCATGGACGAACGGCGCACGCATGACAAGGTCGCCAAAGTGACGATGACCGCCGGCGGCTATCCTGCCTCGTTGACGTCGATGGATTTGCCCGTCTCGAAAGCGATGGTTCAAGTGGTGGATGCGGCGGCAGGCGGCGGACTGGTGAACATGCCGATCCTCGGCGGCAGCTCCCCGATGTACATTTTCGAAAACCTGGGCCTGCCGGTGATCGGCGTTCCGATCGTGAATTATGACGACAACCAGCACAGCCCAGACGAAAATCTGCGCATCGGGTATTTCTGGCGCGGCATGGAGATTTACGGCGCCATTCTCGCCGACTTGAAGTGGTAGGAGCGCGCAGTTATTTCAGCGCCAGGAAATTGCCGAGCAATTGGCGTCCTGAGTCCGTGAGCACCGACTCGGGATGGAATTGCACGCCCTCGACGCGCAGTTTGCGATGCCGCAAACCCATGATCGTGTGGTCGCTCGTTTCCGCCGAGACTTCCAGTTCACGCGGCAGCGATTTTCGCTCGACGATCAGCGAGTGGTACCGCGTCGCGGTAAATGGCCGCGCCAACCCTCGAAAGATGGTCTTATCGTCGTGGAATATTTCGCTGGTCTTGCCGTGTACCACTTGCGGCGCGCGGATCACGCGCCCGCCAAATGCGTACCCAATCGCCTGATGACCCAAACAGACGCCCAAGATGGGAATCTTGCCCGCAAATCGCCGGATCAATGCGACGGAAATGCCCGCCTGCTGTGGCGTGCACGGGCCCGGTGAAATGACGATGCGCTCGGGGTTCAGCACGGCAATTTCATCGAGCGTGATCTCGTTGTTTCGGCGCACCTCGAGCCTGGCTCCCAGTTCGCCGAGATACTGCGCCAGGTTGTAAGTGAACGAATCGTAGTTGTCGAGCAGCAGGATCATTGCGGAACCGGGATCCTCACTTTAGCACGCGCTACGTCGCCGGCTCGTGGGCCATCTCAATCGCGCGAAAAAGAGCCTTGGCCTTGTTCACGGTCTCTTCACACTCCCGCGCGGGAACCGAATCCGTTACCAAACCGGCGCCTGCTTGTACGTATGCGTTGCCATTTTTTACTACGAGCGTGCGAATCGCGATGCACGAATCGAGGTTTCCGGAAAAATCCAGGTACAGGATCGCGCCGCCATAAACTCCTCGCCGGGTGGGTTCGAGTTCGTCAATAATTTCCATGGCGCGAATCTTCGGAGCACCTGTCAGCGTGCCCGCCGGAAAACAGGCCGCCAGCGCGTCAAAGCAATCCACGTCCGGCCGTAGCGTGCTGCGCAGACTCGACACCAGATGCAAGACGTGCGAGTAGCGTTCCACTTCCATGAGCTTTGCCACACGCACCGAGCCGTATTCGGACACGCGCCCCAGATCGTTGCGTCCCAAGTCCACCAGCATGATGTGTTCGGCGCGCTCTTTCGGATCGGCCACAAGTTTTGCTTCGTTGCGCTGGTCTTCGGCTTCGTCGCGTCCGCGGGGCAGCGTCCCGGCGATCGGATGGTAAAACGCTTCGCGTCCCTGCACTTTTACCAGCATCTCGGGCGAGCTTCCCGCCACCGCAACGTCACCAAGCTTTAGGAAATACATGTACGGCGATGGATTCACCACGCGGAGCGCGCGATAAATCTCAAACGGGTCACTCCGTAGGCGTGCTTCAAATCGCTGGCTCAGCACGACCTGGAAAGCATCTCCCGCGCGGATGTATTGCTTGCATTTGCGAATGGCCGCGAGAAACCTTGGCTTGGAAAAATTGGACGTAAACTTCGGAGATGCGCGTTTTGTCCGCGGTTTCTTGCGCCGGGCCGTTTCCGCAGGCAATGGCCGCTCGAGCAGTTTCCGCATTACGGCGATCTCGCGCGCGGCCGCGTCATACTTGGCCTTCAGCGTCCCGCTGCCCTCGGTGAAGACGCTGCGCACGATCCACACGCGGTGCTGCACGTGATCGAACGCTACGAGCCCCAAATAAAACATCAACACGGCATCGTCCAGCGCCAGGTCATCGCGGCCGGTGTCAGGAAGTTTTTCAAACTGTCGGACCATGTCATATGCGAAATATCCGATCGCGCCGCTCACGAGCGGCGGCAAGCCCGGCACGCGAACGGCTCGATACCGCTGCACCAGGTTGCGCAAATACTCCATCGGACGAGCGCGTTGCCATTTTGTGTGATGATTCGATTCGAGCACGCACGCGCCCTCGCGGTAGCGAAACACTTCGGCAGGATTGGCGCCCACAAATGTGTAGCGCGCGATTTTCTCGCCCCCCTCCACACTTTCCAACAAACATGCGTACCGAGCCTCGCGCGCCAACCTTAGGTACGCGGAGACGGGCGTCAGCAAATCGGCGCGCATCACCTCGTACACCGGGACAAGGTTTCCTTGCCGCGCCAGTTTTCGAAACGTTTTGAAATCGGGTTGAATCATCGGCCTACGAAAAGTATCACGCCCCGCCCTTCTCTTGCTTGAGCGCCGCCAGGACGGCCCGCCGCATCACGCCTACCGGCGCCCGATTGCCAAACCATATCTCCCATTGTGCCGCCGCTTGCGCCAGGAACATCTCGACACCGGAGACCGTCGCAATGCCCCGCTGAGCAGCGATCCGCAAGAATCGGGTCTCGATCGGGCGATAGACCATATCCATTGCCACGTCGCAATGCATTTCGCCCCCATCGAGCGGCGAACCGCCAACGTGCGACCATCCCAACGGCGTCGCGTTGATGATCGCCGCAAAATATTCCGTGCGAACGCTCTCCCTCGGAATGGCTTCTCCACCTACCGCAAGCGCCAACTGCTTGGCTTGCACCGGCCGCCGAGCGCAAATCGCTACGTTCGCTCCCGACTCCGCCAATGCGAAGGAGGCAGCGCGCGCCGCTCCGCCCGCGCCCAGCAATAGCACGCGTGCGCCGGCAAGAGTAATTCGCGAAGCGAGAGCGCTCAGCACTCCAACATAGTCGGTGTTGTATCCGAAAAGCCGCCCGCCACGAACCACGACGGTGTTTGCCGCCCCAATCTTTGCCGCTAGCGGATCGCACTCAGACAAGTATCGCAACACCGACTCCTTGTGCGGCAAAGTGACGCTGAAGCCCTTCAAGCGAAGCTCAGGGATCACCGCCACGAAATCTCGCACATCGCGCACCGGTATAGGCAGGTAGACGGCGTCCATGCCCCGCGACACATACGCTGCGTTGTGCAAGACGGGCGAGAGCGAGTGCACCACCGGATCGCCGATCACGCCATATACGCGCGTTTTTTCGCCGATCCTATCCGCCCGATATCTCTCGCGCATTTCTGCTACGGAGAGCTGGCCCGGCGCGGTGGCCCTCTCCAAAGCCGCATAAGCGATGGCACTGCCTTCGCGCAGTGCCAGAATCCGTGCGGGCAATCCAGCGTCGCCCATAGGCACAGCCACCACGTTTCGCCGCCCACGGCCCGCACGGAGCACCCGCACGCTATCGCCTAGCGTGCGACACTGTGTCGCAATCTTGCTAGCGTCGCCCCTGCAACGCTTGAGCCGTCGAACGATGCCCGCAAGATCAGGCGGCGTTCGGCGAAAGTCGTGGAAGGACATCAGTATGCGCGCACCCGCATTCCGCAGTTCGCGTATTCCCGCCGCGCCCAGGCGTTCCGCCGATTCAATCTCAAGGTCACACCAAGTGCACCCAGATTTCGCGGCCGCCACCAGGCCGGCCACTTCCGCATTTATGCCGCCTGCAAATCGGCCTCCCGCCACACGTCGCCGCAGCGTGGCAATCACGCAAAGCCGTGTGCCGGCCCGCTTTCCGTGGGTGGCCAGCGCCCTGGGCAAGAGCTTCAGCAGGCGCTCTAGCTCACGTCCACTCGAAAGCCAATCCAGCCGGAGTTCGATCGTTCGAAACTTGCGGGAGCGGCCGCGGATCACCGCCCGGATACGTGCCAGCATGGCGTCGGCGGAGGGTTCCGCTATCACGGCGCAAATAGGGTCTCGAAACAGCACAGAGTCCTTGGTTTCGGAGCTCAAAAAAGAAGCGAACTGCGCTTCTACCATGCGGCATCGCGTGTGTAAAGCGACACGGGTGGTTCTATTGACGCTCACTAGGCCCTTTGTTAGCGTCGAGTTGCGAGGCTCTTGGCCGCAATTGCTGGGGGCATAACCTCTAAGGAGTGAATAAGATGCGAGCGAAATGGATGTCACTGTCTCTGATTTGCGGATTGGCTGCCGGCGCCGCCGCGGCTCAAACGACGCCCGCGACGGCCGATACTTCCGCGATGTATTGCTCTGGAGTCGTGACATCGGACGCCGTCCCCCAAGACCGCTACCTGATCTCTGGCGAAGAGTCGTACGATAAGACGACCTTTCTCCTGCACGACCTTGTCTACGTAAATCGCGGTAGCGAACAAGGCGTCAAAGAAGGCGACGAGTATCTCGTCATTCGCCCAGAAAGCGAGCAGTTAAAGCAGGAATGGTTCAAGCACCAGAACTCCCTGATGCGCGCAATGGGCACCACCTATTCGGATCGCGGCCGCATTCGCGTCGTGCATGTCGGTCCGAAGGTCTCAACCGCGGAAATTGTGTTCGCGTGCAGTTATCTGCAGCGTGGCGACCTCGTGCTGCCGTTCGCGGAACGGCCTGCGCCCACGCTTCGTCCCGCGTCCCTTGATTATTTCGCGCCGCCTTCCGGCAAGACCGCGATGATAGTGAGCACCAAGGGCTTTGGCGAGGCCGTGGCGCACGACGAAATTGTCTACGTGAATATGGGCTTGGAGCAAGGCGTGCAGGTGGGCAGCTATCTCCGCGTGTTCCGCTATCAGGGTGATTCCAAGGAATACGTCTATAACGTCAAAGGCCTCGCCTACCGGGCGTACGGCTTTGGCAGCACTCCGGTAAGCTACACTGGAGCCGATCTGCCTCGCGACGTCGTCGGAGAAGGAGTCGTTCTGCGCGTTACCAAGAACACGGCTACGGTCATGATTGTCGCCACGCGCCGCAGTTCCATCTTCGTGGGCGATTACGTCGAACTCGAATCTCGCTAGCCTTCGCGTTTCGCGGGAAGGGCGCCGTTCCGGCCGGACCGTTCGATCAAGACGGTAGGGCTTCTCGAACGGCGCCTTTTTCCATCCGCGCTTTTCGAACCGAATACCGCCAGCGCAGCACGCTTACCACTACGATCACCAGCAAACAGATTTCGATAAAGATTTTTCCTCCGTCGAACCAATCCACTGGGGAATTTTTCAAATCAGGGTCCGTGAAAATGCTGTGCCAAAACATGGCAATGGCCGCTACGTAAACGCTGAAATGAAAGGCCTTCCACGTCCTGCGGCCCAATCGCACGCGAAAGTATGAAGTCACCACCACAATCGCCACCATGTAGAGCGCAATCGCACCAATGGTATTTTCGAGCGGCTGGCTCGGCGAGTGCACGGGGTAGACCAGATCCATCACGCGAAATCGCGTCGTCCTGTTGAAGAGCAGCACAATCGGATGCAAGATGGAAACCGTTATGGCGATGTAGCCCGACCAGTTGTGCCACGCGAAATAATTCAGCCGGCGATGGGGCCAGTAGCGCACGGGGCTGTACCGAAAGGCCATCAACATCCCCAGCAGCATGTTGATCGCGACCGCGCCCACGGCCACCAGGCCCACGTAGGCAGAAAGATCGAGAACGGTTATGCCCATCGGCAGCATTAGGTTATAGATTCAGCGGATCGCCGCTCTCTCTTGACCCTTTCAAGAACATGCGAATGTCATCCACCGCTAGAGCCGCCGCACCATAACAGACTGAGACGCTCGGAGGGAAGACTACGGTTTCGCGCAGGAAGATTTATTTTGTTGGGCTTGCGGGCCTATACAAAAATCGCTGGCCAGTGGGGGCATCTCTTCCAGCGTCTTCGTCTCGAGAAAATTACCGCCGTAAATCCTGAAATTCTTGTGTCCAGCAATTTCCAGGTGTCGGGCGGCAGACCGGCTTTGGCGCAAGTCTCCGCAAGAAAGCGTTCGCGGGTGAAGCCGTGCTCGACGGCCACCTGGGGCAGCAACAGTCCCCGGCGGCGGCCTGCTTCGATCCAAAGACCATGCCGGCCGATTTCGATTTGTTCGGGCAGAATCGGTTCCATCGGTGAAAGGGCTGAAATCTCAACCGTCAACTCGCCGATCTCATCGGGCTGCACGGGCGCAAACCGTGTATCCTCGCGTGCCGCCAGCACCGCGCAGGCAGCCACGGTGTTCGCTAGCGGATCCAGCGGCATCGGCTGCCCCACACATCCGCGCAAAGCTCCGTGCCTCTTTAGCGTGACGAAAGCGCCGCGGCGCTCCGCGAGCGCCGCACTGACGGCGCCGGTTTCCCACGTGCGGCCAAGCATCACCGCTTCCACAATTGCGCGTCGCGCTATCTCGAGCAGGCTGCGCCGGTCTTCGCTAGAGAGTGGGAACATCCTGCATTTTCTTCTTAGTGGATTCAAGGAGCCGGAGTTGGCGGCGCTGCTTGATGCTGCTATCCACCTGGCTCCAGAATTTCAGGAAGTATTGCACTGCCGACGCGATGGCGCTGATCACGACGAGCCATAGTAGGACGGCGCCGAGCTTTTGCAGCAATAGGTGTCTCGCACCCAGAATCACCACGCTGGCAGCAAGAACCTGCAGGACCATCTTCGTTTTGCCAAGCGTCGAAGCCTGGATCGTCAAACCCTCCGCGGAAGCGATGCTGCGCAAACCGCTCACGGTGAACTCGCGTCCGATGATGATCACTACCATCCACGCCGGCACCAGCCCCATTTGCACCAGAGAGATGAATGCCGCCGAAATGAGCAATTTATCCGCGATGGGATCGAGCAAAATTCCGAGCGTGGTTTCCTGGCCGCGGCGCCGCGCCAAAAATCCGTCCGCCCAATCGGTGGCCGCGGCGACAAGCAGGATCAGCACGCCCCAAATCACAAACGGGATGGGCACTCCCCAGAGCACGACGTTCGGCTCGCGCGTCAGGAGCACTACAACCAAGAGGGGTACGAAGAAAATTCGGAGAAGGGTCAGCGCGTTAGGCAGGTTCATAGGCCACCGAGGGCCGTCAAAAACGTTTCGAGCCGCGGCTTCCTGCTGGAACACCTTACTATAGCCCCCATTATCGCCCCAGTCAACGCCACTTCGCGCCCGCAAAGTTTGCAATTTTGGTCCGATTTGCGCAGGTCCGATTCAGCGTAATCAGTTACTTTTCACGTACATAGATGCTGCACAACTGTGCAAAACTCACTAGCCGGGCCCGGAAGTGCCGTTAACCAGACCTGCAACTGTCCCGCCAGGCATCTCCCGCAAACGGCTGATTACAATTGGCTTGCATGGCATCGGAGCCAAGTTGAGCTTGACATCAAGCTTGGTGCACCGAATTTCGGCGAAATCCACGAATTCATTTTCCACAAGGTTTTCCACCGCTGTGGGGTAGCAAAGCCTGATGGAAAACAGGCCGCTTTCTTGGCTTTAAGCTCGGATTGGCCCGCGCAGGATGCGCACCGGAAGCGTGATGATGGCCTTTACCAAATCAAGTGCGCCGCCCACAGCAAAGCCCACGATCCGAAATGGCAATAGCAACAGCCAAACGATCGGGTAGAGCACCAAAGCAACCAGGGCCAAGGGCCAACACAACACCAAAAGAATGCACCACAATAGAAAGGAGGTCATTTGCGAGTTCCCTATTCAGTTACGCAAAAATCGCGAGATATGTTTCACCCGAATCGGCGCACATTCCGGCGAGATATTTATCCCGCCTGCTTTGCCGGCTTCGCCGCATATTGGGCCACGCGCCGCGCCAGGGACTCCGGAAGCTCCACATCCAGGCGCATCTCCGATTCACCGGTGACCGAATTCACCACGCGACCGAGCGCGTGAATCAGCGCAAGCGATTTTCCATCCGCGAGCGGCACCCGCAGCTTTAAACGCACTACGGGGTCAATCGGCATGCCTGCATCAATTCTCGCCAGCAAATTGTCCAGGCCGTCGCCCGTGGCCGCCGATACATACGCGTTGTTCCCGTTCGCCAGTCGCAGCGCGGCAAGTTCCTCCGGCGGCAGCAAATCCACCTTGTTGTAAACGCGAAGCCGCGGCGTCTTCTCCACACCGAGATCAGCGAGCACTTTCTCCACTTCCTGGTCTTGCTCGGCATGCTGCGGGTTGGCCGCATCGGTCACGTGCAATAGCAACGCCGCTTCTTGCACTTCTTCGAGCGTGGCGCGAAACGCCGCAATCAGCGCCGGAGGCAAAGCGCGAATAAAACCCACCGTATCTGACAGGAGAACGCGGCGTCCCGATGGCATGCGCACTGCGCGCACCGTGGGATCGAGTGTGGCGAACATGCGCGAAGACACAACGACCTTGGCTTTTGTTAGGGCATTGAACAGTGTAGATTTCCCGGCGTTTGTGTAGCCCACCAGCGCCACCGTCCCCAGCGGTACGGCTTGCCGCGAGGAGCGGCGTTGCGAACGCTGGCGCCGAACCGTCTCGATATTCTGTTGCAGGCGCTGGATGCGATCGCGGATACGCCGCCGGTCGGTTTCGATTTTCTGTTCGCCGGGTCCCCGAGTTCCGATACCGCCGCCTAAACGCGAAAGCTCGGTGCGGCTGCCTGCCAGACGCGGCAACAAATAATTCAGTTGCGCCAGCTCGACTTGCAATTGCCCTTCGCGGCTGCGCGCGTGTTTGGCAAAAATATCCAGGATCAGCTGCGTGCGATCGATCACGCGGCGGTCGAGCACGTCGTCGATATTTCGCTGCTGGCTGGGCGTCAGGCTCGCATCGAAAATCACCAGGTTCGCCTTGCGAAATTGAGCTTCGGCCTCGATTTCTTCGAGTTTGCCGCGTCCGACCAGAGTCGCGGGATCGGGCCGGTCGCGAAGCTGTAGCATCGAGCCAACCACATTACCGCCCGCGCTTTCCGTGAGCTCCGCCAACTCGACGAGAGCGTCCCGCTCCACTTGTCCCGTTTCTCCGCCCGGCACGCGCGGCGCACGCTTGCGACCCACGCCGACGAGCAGAACGCGCTCCCGATTGTCAGTGGATTGTGCGACTTTCATGGAATGTCGGTGCGCGGGTGATAACTCGGTCCGCGCCGGGAAGTATACTACGCCACTTCCGAGGAGCCCTGCTCATGGACCGCGCCGGACGAATTCGTTTTGCCTAATTCCTCTTGCAGGTAGCGCAATGCAGACTGGGCAACGGCTGTATCGTCGCCGAACCCTTCGAACCATTGCACGCCGGATTCTTTTCGAAACCAGGTGAGTTGCCGCTTCGCATATCTTCGTGTGGCCTGCTGGATTGCGGCGATGGCGCTCGGCAACGCCCGCGTCCCGTCCAGATGTTCGAGCAGCTCCCGATAGCCGATGAATAGCAGCGGCTTCGCATTTTTGGCGGCGCCATGCGCCAAGAGCGCCTTCACTTCCTCGATCCAGCCGTTTTCGATCATCTCCACCGTGCGCCGCTCGATCCGCTCGTAAAGGGCCGTGCGCGGCGGGTTCAAGCCAATCTTGATCGGCCGAAAGCCGGACAAACCGTCGCGGCCGCTGCGATGCACTTCGGTGATCGGCCTTCCTGCAAGTATGCAAACCTCAATTGCCCGCACCAGCTTGGGTGTGTCGTGCGGGCCAATTCTCTCCGCAGCCGTGGGGTCCATGCGCGCCAAAAGCCGGTGCAGATGTCCCGGCTTGTTGCGCTCCGCGCGGCGCAGCAATCGTTTGCGCAAATCCTCCGACCGCAGAGGCGCATCGGCCAGCCCCTCCAGCAAACCTCGTAGATATAGGCCTGTGCCTACGGTCATGATCGGCAGCCGTTCGCGGCGTTCGATTTCCTGCAGAACACCGATCGCGCGCTTGCGATATTCGCCGGCGGTACATACCTCATGCGGCTCCAACAGATCGATCAGGTGATGCGGAATTTCTCGCCGCTCCGCGACGCCCGGCTTCGCGGTACCGATATCAAAACCCCGATATACCTGGGTGGAATCGCACGCGACTATTTCGCCGTTCAAGCGCTCCGCCAGCCAGACCCCAAGTGAGGATTTGCCCGACGCCGTGGGACCGACAATTGCTACGAGAGGGTTCGAAGTTGCGCCGCCTGGCACCCCGGACGATCGTGTGGATGACATCAAAAACGCTTCCAATATCGCAACAACAGAAATACCAGCACGGCAAATCCCAGCAGGATCATCCCCAGAATTTGATTGCGACCGGCTTTCACTGTGGCAGCGGAAGATTGTAGAGAAACATAAACCTCAACTCGATGAAAGGACCCGAAAACGCAGGCGGCAGCGGTTCGAAGGGCGACGACGCGCGGATCGAAGACATGGCCGCGCGATCGAGCGGTTCCTTGCCCGAAGGACCTTCGAGGATCGGTTCGGGATTCAGCACCGTGCCGTCGCGCATGATGCGAAATCGCAGGATCACGCGTCCCTTCTCGCCCATGCGCACCGATTCCGGGATAATCGCAAGCCAATTGCGCCTCACGCTGGCGACTACACGTGCCAAATAATTGGTAAAGTCGACGCCCTCGGTCGGCGTGAGCATTTGCAGGCCGCCGGCGAAGTCTCCCCCGCCACCAGCGCCGCCCGAATATCCGCCGCCACCGCCCAGCCTGCCGCTGAACCCAATCGAGGGCGCGGCGTTCGCGCTGCGCGAAAGGTCCTGCACTCCCTGCTGCACCGATCCGCCAGCGGAATAGCGCGGCAAGACGAGCCCGCTTTGGGGAGTACTTGTTCCCGGCTGAATTGGCTCGATGGAAGGCGCGGGACGCGGCGCTTCCGTGCGCGGTTGCTGCGGAGCCTGCACCTGCTGTTGCGTGTTGTCGGGATTCGAACGCGGCAATTGCGGAATCTCACGTGCATCCTGCGGAGCCGCGATGGGAGGTTGTGTCGATCCCGGACGTGGCTGTGGCGTGGGAGGCGCAATCCTCTTCAGAAACTTGGGATCGATCTTGAGCTTATTGCTTTGCGGCTGTGGAGGCGCCTGCACGTGCGGCGCATTCTTCAGATCCGGCGGAAGGTAAAGATACCCAAGTTGTCGCGCCGCCTGATCGATTTCCGCCTGGGTGGGCTGGTGGCCCGGAAACCATTGCATCATCATGACGAGCATCAGAAGCGCGAGCGCGTGCAGCAATGCGGACGCGCCGCGCAGTACCCACTTTTTTCGTCCCGCATCGCCGCGGGCGGCTGCGCCAGCAGATTCACTTCGCCCGTGGTCATTACGTCCGGGTCGAGCACCTCGGGCATTTCCCAAGCACGCATTTTCGCGTGCGCGACGATTTCCGGCGGCTTGGCATCCTTGGGAACCGCGACCTGCGTGGCAATCACATCGAGCGGCACGAATTTCGAAAGGTTGCTGGCCACATCGAGCCCGCCCATAGGCATGTCCCGCGCGATCAGCACACGGCTTGGCAAAACGTCTAGCGGCATGTATGCGGGAATATTCGAACGTGTCTCCAGGGGCGCCACCGGCAAGTCCGCCGGAATAAGCGTGCGCGACTCGAGGTCGCTGCTACGCCGGCGGCCTTCGATAGCCGTGGCCGAAAGCGGGCGAGCGTCTGTAGGAACGAGGATTCGCGAAATCATGACGAGATGGCTTGAGGAGACACGAACGCACCTACTTGGACGCGCTGTGCATGCTCGAAGATGCTTTCCGCCACCCGGTTCGCCAGCTCCAAAGCCCGGCGGCCCGCATCTCCATCAACGCGTGGAACTTGGCGCGTCCGCACGCACTGCAAAAAGGATTCCAATTCGGCCGCCAGCGGCTCGCGCGCCTCAGTGGGCAGTTTCTCATAGGCGAACTCCGGCGCGGGGCCCGGTTTACCCACTCTTACCCGCAAAACATCCCGGCGCCCATAATCGAGCGAAATGTACTCGTGGTCCTGAAAGAAGCGCATCTTTCGAACACGCTCAGTGGAAACCCGGCTGGCCGTCACGTTAGCCACGGCCCCCGAGGCAAACTCGATTCGCGCGTGCGCGATGTCCACCTTGTCGGTCAGCACGGGGATTCCCACGGCCTTTACGTCCGTCACCGGCTCGCCCACCAGCGCCAGCAAAATGTCCAGGTCATGAATCATCACGTCAAACACCACGTCAATATCCAGGCTCCGAGGAGTGAAGACACCCAGCCGGTGCACCTCAAAAAAGAGCGGTCGCCCCAGAATTCCTTCGGCAGCGATGACCGCGGGATTGAAACGCTCCAGGTGGCCCACCTGCAAAATACGTCCGCTTTCGCGCGCCGAAGCAATTAGCTCATCCGCCTCGGCAAGCGAAGCCGCGATGGGCTTTTCCACCAGTACATCCAGGCCCATGCGGAGTAGCGCGCAACCCATGCGCGCGTGTTCCACGGTCGGCACCGCAAGGCTTACGGCATCCACACGTCCCCGCAGAGATTCCATGCCGGGCAGCGACGAAGTTCCAAATTCCGACGCAACTTGCGCGGCTCGGTCGGCATTCGCGTCCACCACGCCCACCAATTCAGCCTCGGGCATTTCGCGATAGACGCGCACATGGTTGCGTCCAAAATCTCCCACGCCCACCACGGCGACGCGAATCTTCGGCTGCGCGATTTTATTTTCCACGTTGCTCATGACTCTCTTCCGGTGAACTCTTTCGCTGCTCCAGGCGCAAAGGCACGAACGGCGATGCCCGCTGCATCGGCGGCTTCGATCAGTTGCGCGCGATCAAAAAGCAGAGTGCGGTGTGCATCAATCGCGAGCGCGGTCGCGTTCGAACGGCGCATCACCTCGATCGTCGGCAAGCCGATCACCGGCACGTCAAAGCGCATGTCCTGCTGCGGTTTGCTGACTTTTATTACCGTGAGTTCCTGGCCCGCCGCGATGCGCGCGGCGCGTTCAATCGTTTCGTCGGTGCCTTCCATCGCTTCGATGGCGATGCACGCGCAATCGCGAACCACGACGGTCTGGCCCAGGTCCATGGCGGCGATATGCCGCGCAACCTCGAGCCCGTAACTCATATCCTCCGCCTCGCGCTCGGTAGGCGCGCGGCGCGTGAGCAGCTCCGCCTCGGGAATCAGCGGTTTCAGGAACACCGTTGAATCCACCAGTTGAATTCCTTCGGATTCCAAAACTTTGGCCACGGCGCCGATCAGCGAATCAGTGTTTTTTCTCGGGAGCGCAAACAGCAACTTCGCCAGCCGCCAGTCTGGCCGGATCGAGCTAAAAATTTTATTGTGCTTCACCTGGCCCGCCATTACGGCGTGGTCCACGCCTTCCTGATGCAGCAAATCAATCGTGCGCCCCAGGTCGCCCAGACCAACCCAATGCAGGCGCGAAGCCACCCGCTCGAGCTCGGGCGACGCTTCATCTTTCAACGCAATCACCGCCATTTCGATGCCTTGGCTCCGCGCGCCCTCCAGCACGAGAAACGGAAACCGCCCATTGCCCGCGATCAGACCCCAGCCGCCCGCGCGCGGATTTTCCAGGCGATTCGATGACGGGGAAATGGACATACGAGAAGGCTACTTCACCAGCCCACGCTCGGCAGCCTCGATAAATGCAATCAACTCTTTGACGTCTTCCGAGCCGGCCAGCGTTTCGCGCATCTGCTCGAGCGCTTGCGAGGTGTTGAGCTTCGAGCGCAGCAGCAACCGAAAGGCTTGCTCGATGGCGTGCATGCGCTCGGCGGAAAATCCGCGGCGCTGCAAACCAACCTTATTCGCGCCCACGCAGTGGGTCTCGCGTTCGGTGACCACCATTCCAAAGGGAGGAACGTCTTGCGTGATCACGGTCGAGGCCGCAATGTACGCGTACCTTCCGATGCGGCAAAACTGGTGCACGGGGCTGAACGCTCCGACATTGGCGTAATCCTCCACGGTGACGTGGCCTGCGAGCGTCGCTCCGTTTACAAAAATAATATGACTGCCGATCTGGCAATCGTGCCCCACGTGCGAATACGCCATGAAGAGATTGCTGTCGCCGATGCGCGTAGCGCCACCGCCGTGGTGTGTGCCGCGGCTGATTGTGACGCATTCGCGAAATTGATTTCCGTCACCAATCACGAGCTCGGAGCGTTCGCCGGCAAATTTCAGGTCTTGCGGCACGCTGCCTACGGAGGAAAACGGATAGAAAATGTTGTCCCGGCCAATCCGCGCCGGACCGAGCACCACCGCGTGCGGCAAAAGCTGGCATCCTTCACCGAGATCTACTTCATCGCCGACCACCGCCCACGGCCCGATGTGCACGCCTGCGCCAATGCGCGCGCTCGGCGAAATTGAAGCGCGCGGATCAGCATGCCATCCCGCGGTGTTTTGTGCCTGCGCCGTGGTTGACGCGGGCGCGGCTTCTTTGGTCGGTATTTTCGTCAAGCTTGCTTTAACCCTGCGCCGGAGTTTCGGTTGTGGCGTCGCGATCCACCATCTTGCACATCAGAATGGCTTCCGCGGCAATTTCACCCTGCACGCGCGCATATCCCTGCAACTTGCAAAATGTGCCCCGCCAGTTGAGCACATTCACTTCCAGAATCAATTGGTCGCCGGGAACCACGGGACGCCGGAAGCGCGCATTGTCCACGGCGGCGAAATAGAGCAGTTTGTCCGCGCGGTCTGGAATTTCCAGCAAGAGCAGCAGCCCGCCGGCTTGCGCCATCGCTTCGATCATCAGCACGCCCGGCATGATGGGCTTGCCTGGAAAGTGGCCCTGAAAATAACTTTCGTTGATCGTGACGTTCTTCACGCCCACGATGCGCTTCAGCCGTTCCATTTCCAGCACGGCGTCCAACATGAGGAACGGGTAACGATGCGGCAATATCTTTTGGATGCCGTTCGAATCGAGAATCATCCTGTCTCCCAAGAAACGCCCGAGGCCGTCTGCCGTTCACATTTCGCGAATGGGCAATTATACGCGAGGAAAACGCGAGGGTCGAACCAGCCGCCGCTGGATTGCTCCCGGCGAACGGCCTTGCTAGCATGGGCGCCGCAATGGCCAATGATGCGTCAAACCTCGAAGTGCTGCCGGCTTTGTTGCGCGATCTGCGCGGCCGTGATGCGGAAATCTTGCGGCTGATTGAAAACTTTGTTCGCGCGGAGTCCCCCAGCCTCGATAAATCCGCAGTGGATCGTTTCGGAAAGATCGTCGCCGCCGCATGGAGCAGGCGAGGCGCTCGGGTAACGCGCATTCCACAAAAACAGCGCGGCGATCATTTGCTCGTAAATGCGGCTCCCGGCGCGCCTCGCACTCGAGGCCAAATCCTCCTGCTCGGCCATCTCGACACCGTCTACGACCTGGGCACCTTGGAGCGCATGCCCTACCGCGTTTCAGGCGGACGCGCCTGGGGACCGGGCATTTTTGACATGAAAGGCGGTCTCGCCCTGGCGCTGGCAGCAGTGGATTCGCTCAAGCGCTGCAAAATCGAACCTCGCAAGAATATCGTCTGCCTCTGGACTACCGACGAGGAAATCGGCAGCGAAAGCTCGCGCCGCATCATCGAGCACGAGGCGCGCCGCAGCGATGCGGTTCTCGTGCTTGAACCTGCAGCGGAGCCGGGCGGCGCGCTCAAAACTGCGCGTAAAGGCGTCGGCGAAATCGAGATTCGCGCGATCGGCCGCGCCGCACACAGCGGCCTCGCTCCGGAAGAGGGCATCAATGCCGTGCGGGAGTTGGCGATGCAGATCGCCCGCCTCTCGCGCTGGGATAACCCGCGCCGCGGCACCGGCGTGCACGTAAACGTGGTCCACGGCGGCACGCGTACGAACGTAATCGCTGCCGAGGCGCGCGCGCAGGTTGACCTACGTGCCTCGCGCGTCAGCGAAATGCGGCGCATCGAGCGGCAATTTCGCGCCCTGCGTCCGATCCTTCCCGGTGCCCGCCTCGATATTCATGGCGGTTTTTCCCGGCAGCCGCTCGAGCGGAAAATGAGCGCTGCGCTTTTTCGCCATGCGCGAAAGCTGGCGGCAACTGTGCATTGGAAGCTTCAAGAAGCTGCGGTGGGCGGAGGCTCGGACGGAAATTTCACTGCCGCAATTGGCGTCCCCACGCTCGATGGATTGGGTGCGGTGGGCGCGGGCGCGCACAGCATGCGCGAACACATCATGATTCGTGAGTTGGCGCGGCGCGCCGCACTGCTCGGCGCTTTGATGGCTACGCTTTAGCGCCGCCGGTTTTCGATGCCGCGGCCTTCAATTGTTCAGGTAAGCGCGCCGCAGATACGCAGCCGTTTCGCTCTCGAGGGCAAAGTAATCTTCGCGCAGCACTTCGCGGACGGCCTGTTCTGCGGCGCCTTTCACCGTCAGAGCGTCGAGGATGTGATTCAGGTCCGTCACGCCGCCGCGATCGATGATCGTCTCCACCACCGCGAGCGACCAAGCGTAAGCGAGGCTTGCACCTTCGCTCGAGAGATTCATCCAGGAAACCTCGAGATCGCGTAACGGAATCGCCGTCTTCGCGTCATACGCGGCCACCAGGGCCGCCGCCGATTGCCGCGAACGCGCGCCCTCCATCCACTGCGCGATGCCCTCCTGCAGCCAAGTGGGACACCGGTTGCTCGTCTTCTGTTGCAAGAAACTGTGCGTCAATTCGTGCTTCAGCTCGCGCCCCAGCGCATCGGTGACCGTGGTGATGCCTTGCACCGGCACGCGGATCCTGCCGTCGTTCACCGCGCCCACCCAGGAAGGCGCGTGCGCGATTCCCGCAAATTCCTCGTTCGTGTAAAGGATCACTCCAATGGGTTCCGGCGGGGTAAAGCGCAGCGTGTCTCGTATTTCGTCGAAATCCTCTTCTAGCGTGTCCAGAATCTCGTGCGCCAGCGCCGGCGTCTCCTCGCCGGAATATCGCAGCACGAAGTGATTCGTCTGCCCTTCGCGGAAGCGGCTCTCGGCATCCGCATCCCGCTGCGCCTTGTCAAGCGCCTGGGCCACCTCCGGATCGGGGCGTAGCTGTTGCGAGCGTTTCCATTCCGTCACGGCATCCGGAATTCGATTCAGCCCGTAATCGGCCCAGCCGATCAGCTTGGCCGCATCGGGCGAATCAGGAGTCAGCTGTTTGGCATGTGCCAGATATTGCAGCGCCGTGGAAAACTCGCTGCGCCGCAGATGGTAGTAGCCAAGATTCAGCAGAACCGACGTGTTGTCCGGCGAAAAATGCAGAGCGCGCTCTTCCTGCGTCACCGCATCATTGATATTCCCATGGTCAGCTTCAAACAGCGCCGCCGCATTATGTGCCGCCGCCGCTCGTAGCAGGGCCGCGGGAATCCCCGTCGCGGCCGTTTGGTCCACAGCGTCCAAATACGCGGCATCGATTTTGCCGTTATGCACCGCCGCGCTGCTGGCAACGGGATCGGCGCCGTTCAGACTATCCGCGGCGTCGGAAGGGGGCGCGATGGATAGCGTCTCCGCTTGCCCGCCCTTGGTCGAGGCGTGGGCCACAGGGCCGTGCTCTATCTTTTCCACCAAGGACTTGGGCAGCGTGATCTCACCTTCCAGCATCTCACCTGTTACCTGATTCTCCGTCTCTGTCGCAAGCAGCACGACGATCCGCCGGCCGCTTTTCAGCACGATCACGTCTGCCACGGCAGACTGGGGCCAGAGACATAGCGAAGCGAGGACACTGATGGCGAGCACGCTGGTGAATCGCATCTTTCAATTTTAGGCGGTTTGCCTCCTGTTCGCGGAGAGATCAGCCGGCCCGCACGCCTATGAATAAACCTGTAAACCACGGAGCAAGCATCTTGCCGCAGGCTGCAATCGCTTGTTAGAGTGAAACAAATGCAAGGGTGGGTCCGCACTTCACTTTGGTTAACGCTGGCAGTTCTTCTTCCTGGCGCGGCCGGTGTTGCCACGTCTGCCGACGACCCGCCGGCCAGTCCGCCGGTTTCGGGACCGGTTCATCAGATTTATGACGCGCTGAACGGCTTGAAGGTAAATTTCTCCCAGGTCTATCCGGTTAAAGACCTGGATTTGCGGCGCGACGTCGTCCACTTCACCTTCACCACCGGCAAGCTCGCATTCCTCGAACCCTATCGCGGCAAGATCACCGGCGCTGTTTTCTCCGGCGAAGGTCGCGTTCTCGCGATCCCGCGCGATTCCACGGAGAAGGCTTCTTTGGGCCGTTTCCTGGGCGCCCCGTTGCTCGACGAAGGATTCGCGAATGCATACCTGCGCTTTGACGACGATACCGCCGCCGAATTAAAGGCAAAGCTGGACGCTGCCGGCGCGCTACCCGTGAATGATCCCACCGTAGGACTGGATTGGGATTCTGTAACCGCCACGCTCAACCGCTGGCACTCTTTGCGATTGATCAGCGACATCCTGTCTGAAAAGCCGCTCCCCTATTTCTATGCGGGCGTGGGTGGCGAGGTCTCCGGCCCTTTTGACATTCTTCTGGATGACCGCCGCGAGGAACAGGTCACGATTGGGCAGCCGAAGACCGTGGATGACGAACCGCTCTTCGATTCCTGGGCTTCGTTCCGGCGCGCCGGCGCTCCAGCCGAATCGCCGGACATGTGGAAGCCGGTGGATTATTCGATCGAAACTTCCGTATCCCCCGATCTGGTCCTCGACGGCAAGACGGCCATCACGCTGCGTCCCACACGAGATGGCGAGCGCGTAATGCCGCTGGAGCTTTCGAGCCTGCTTCGCGTCGAATCCATCACCGATGATTCCGGCCGCCAGCTCGAATATTTCCAGAGTGATCCGGCTCGCCGCCAGGAGATTGCTCGAGAAGGGGACGACGCACTCTTTGTGGTACTTCCCGAGCCGTCGCGCAAGGGCAACACTATCCGCTTGCACCTTACTTACAATGGCCGCGTGATCGCGCAGGCCGGCCCGGGTGTCTTCTACGTGGGTGCGCGAGGCAGCTGGTACCCGCATCCCACCCGCAACGGCGATTTCACACCTTTCGACCTGCAATTTCGTTGGCCGCGACAATGGGACCTGGTAGCCACCGGAAATATGGTGTCCCAGAGCGAATCGGGCGATTGGCGCGAGGGCGAATGGCGCTCCGAACTGCCTTACCTGATTGCCGGTTTCAATCTGGGCGATTATCGCGCGGCCTCTACAAAGGCCGGCTCGCTCAAGATTATGGTCTATGCGAACTCGGAGCTTGAGCACGAGCTCTATCAGCGATTGCGGCCCAACACTCCCATAGACGGTGTGCCGCAGGTCGGCCCCTACGACGACCGTCCCAATATTGGCATGAAACCGGGAGTGGATATTCCTCTGGTACCACCCAGCCCCACGGCGCTTCTGAACAAGCTCGGAAACGAAATCGGCGAGGCTTCTCGATATTTTGAGCGCTTTAACGGACCTTTTCCGTTTGGCAGGCTGGAAGTTTCGCAGATTCCGGGACTCACCGGACAAGGTTGGCCCGGTCTTCTGTATCTTCCGACGTATTCCTTTCTTTCGCCTTCGGCTCAGCGCGTCGCCGGGCTCAACCAGGTCACCAGCGAACACTTCACCGATATCGTTCCCTATCACGAACTAGCCCACCAGTGGTGGGGCAACGTCGTCTCCTGGCAAAGCTATCGCGATCAATGGATCAGCGAAGGGGTGGCCAATTACATCGCGCTCCTTTTCGCGGACACCCGCAAGGATTCCGCTCACGAACACGAGCTCGAACTCTGGCTTGATCGCTATCGCAAGGACTTGCTCGCCAAAATGGTGGACAAAGACCAAATCGTCGATTCGGCCGGGCCGCTTGCGCTCGGCTATCGTTTGCGCTCGTCGCAGGACCCGCAAGGCTACGAGCAAATCACCTATCCCAAGGGAACCTGGGTGTTTCACATGCTGCGCGAAATGCTGCGCGATCCGCGAGCCGCCGATCCCGACGCGCGTTTTACTGCCTTGTTGCGGGGACTCGTGGAATCGCACCGCAATTCGCCGATGAGCACCGCCGATCTTCAGCGTGCCGTGGAAAAAATAATGACGCCAACGATGGATATCGAAGGCGACCGCTCGATGGATTGGTTTTTCGATGAGTGGGTACGCTCCACCGGGATCCCGCATTACAAAGTCGAGTTCACAGCGTCGCGTCGCGGCGATGGCTACGTGGTCAAAGGCGTGTTGCATCAGTCCGGCGTCCCCAACAACTTCGTCGAAAGCGTGCCCTTGTATGCGACACGTGCCGCGGGCAAACCTGAGCTATTGGGACACGTAGTAGCCGGTGGAAGCCAGACCTCCTTTCAATTTGTCACATCGGTTCCCCCGAAGCGTTTGCTGATCGATCCTGAATCCACCATTCTCTGCCAGAAGGATTGAGCGGGCTGGTTGCAAGCCGCCGATTTCTGATTGCGCAGCGTGCAAAATAAAAACGGGGCGATGGCTCGCCCCGTCGCACTCATTTGTCGTTTAGAAAATCTTTTACAACTTGGAGGGACTCTCGCAGGCCAGATAAATCACAACGATCGAAGCGACCACGACCGCACTAACTTCGGCGATTGTAATCGTCGTGGTGCCGCCGCCCACCGTCACCGGCCCACCGCCTTTGTTCTTGTTGTTGTTATTGTTGTTGTTATTCGATCCCTGGTCCTGACCGTTATCCTGCCCGGGAGTTGGGGCAAATCCGCTGGCTGCGGTCGCAGGAGCACCCGCGCCTAACAGCGGCATGGAATTGATCTTCAGGTCGTAGGCGTGCGGTGCGCTAACCACGTGATTTTCGCCGTTCACGTTTACGTCGAGGTCGCCCTTCTGGCTCCCTACTTGGAATTCGCGCGAATTCAAAACGGCCACTTGGCCTGTTCCCGCCTCACTTTGGCGTGTTCGGACCATCGCCTGCAGCACATGCACTTGAATCGGCGAACCGGGAACGCCCGCAAATCGTACGTTCCCCTGCCGCAGGATTACGTCCACCATGCCATCCTGCTCGTGCAAATCGACGGTAGTGCTCGGGCCCAGCATGATTTGGGCGCCGCCAAACCGCACGCGCAAAGTTCCGCTCGCGTCCGTGGTCAAAGTGTCGCCGTTGTAAACCGACGTGCCGCTCGCTGCCGCGGCCAGACCCACATTCGCGCGATTCCCAAGCATCACCACTCCAAGAGGAGCGTCCGGCTTTGCAAACGCCGGCGCAGCCAGCAAAGGAAGCGCGAGAGCTATCGCTCCAAGCGTCACACTCAATTTCCGCACAGCAGCCTCCCACAGATACACGTCAATCATGCTAGGAGGGCTGGCCGCGGCTGTCAATCTCTAATCGCCCTACGGACGTAAGGAGTTTCTGGTATGTCCCGATAAGCCGGGCGCCGCCCCGCAAATCCAGCGCAACCTTGGGCACGCCGGGATTTGGGTTAGAATGTCCGCTACCAAGCGAATCGCAGCGCAGGAGGCCTCCGTGCTCCACAAATTCGTCTTCCATAATGACCGGCTCGTGCCGATGGAGCAGGTTAGGCTCTCGCCCGGTCAGGCAGGTCTGCTTTCCGGTTGGGGACTGTTCACCACGGTCCGCATCTTCGAAGGAGAGCCATTCGCTTTCGAACGCCATTGGCGCCGACTGCAAAAAGACGCAGGCCGCACCCGCCTCCCCATGCCCTATTCGGCGGAGTTCACACTCAAGAAGCTTTACGAGGTCGTGCACGCCAATCAGGTCAGTGAGGGCACCGCGCGAATCTATCTGGTCTACAACAAGGTTGGCTTCTGGCAGAGCGACGAACCCGCTCCGCAGGTAGACCTGATTCTGTATTCCGCGGGCTTGCCTTCCTATCGCGAGCCGGTGAGGCTCGCCCTGCATGAACAAGGCCGGCATGCCGCTTCACCCCTGGCTGGAGTGAAGGTTACCTCCTGGCTCAATAACGTCTGGAATCTCGCCGAGGCGCAACAAGCCGGCTTTGACGAGGCGCTGCTGCTGAACGAACGCGGCGAGGTGAGCGAGTGCACGGCCGCAAACATCTTCTGCTTGCAGAAGGGCCGCATTTTGACGCCGCCGCTCAATTCGGGCTGCCTCGAGGGCGTCTCCCGTGGCGTGTTGATGGAAATCGCTCCCAAACAGGGGCTCCCGGTCGTCGAGCAATTGCTGGTTCCGGCCGACCTTTTGGCGTCCGAAGAAGTATTCATTTCTTCGACCAACCGGAACCTTCTCGGCGTCGGCGAGATCGCCGGCC
This sequence comes from uncultured Acidobacteriota bacterium, assembly GCA_963703805.1. Classification (GTDB taxonomy): domain Bacteria; phylum Acidobacteriota; class Terriglobia; order Acidiferrales; family UBA7541; genus DASTCZ01. The sequence goes on from CAVPFO010000005.1 coordinate 1,227,691, forward strand.
ACCGTTTCCCATCTGCTCCCGGCCCGGTAACCCTTCGTTTGGAACAGGCGTTCGCTTCCTACGTGGCCGAATACTGCTCGGCCCGCCGCGCGGGTGCTCCGGTCCAAGGATGACGGCTCTGCCTCGTCAACCGTGCAACCGCAACCAAAGAAGCGCTGCCTACGTCGAATACCCAGGGGCGCTGAATCGCTGGAAACACCCAGACCCTACCCACGACAAAAACTTGCGCCCGATCCAGACACGACTTCAACACCGAGGAGAAGCCAATATGAAGAAGACTGGGCTGTTGCTCGCGGGACTTTGCGTCTTCGCGCTGCTGCTCACCGTAGTTGCCGTCCATGCGCAAGATAATGCGAACGTCGCGGGCACCTGGGAATTGACCATGGCCGCGTCGCAGAATGGAGGAGGAGGCGGTTCGCCGCAACCTCAGACCCTCACCATCAAGCAGGACGGCACCAAGCTTTCCGGCACCCTGGCTGGCGGACGTGGTGGCGATGCTCCCATTGACGGCACTGTTTCCGGGAACGACATCACCTTCACCGTGCAGCGCACGGGACGTAGCGGCAACGCCATGACGATCACCTACAAGGCCACCGCCAGCGGCGATAGCATGACGGGCTCGATGAGCGCTGGCCAAATGGCCCGCGACTTCACCGCAAAGCGAACCTCGAAGTAAGGCTGTCGGTGTTGGATTGCGCTCGTTAGCGTAGTCGTATGAAAAGGAAGGCAGGCCCGGTTCCGACCTTACGGAACCGGGCCTTTTACTTAAGGGGCGACTGCGAGGAGCACGCGGATGAGATTCTGCGGATGAACGGGACGGATGCTGCCACTACAGGAAATTCGCTCTCTTTTTCCACGTAACCCGGGTTGAAGGCTTCGCAGCATCGGCTTTACCCCGCCTTCCGCCGGAGATGCCTGCCGGAAATCGGCACGGGCTCGCGCCCCTTGCCCTTCTGGGCCTGCGATTCCCGTTCGGCTATGCTCTTTTTGAGCGCTTGCATAATGTCGATTACGCGGCCGCGATGCTGCTCGGGCGCCACCGTGATTTTCTGCCCTTTGGCCTTCGCCTCTACCAACTCCTGCAAACGCTTCTGAAACTCATCGTGGTATTGCTGCGGTTGGAAGTCCTCCGCGAGGTCTTGCACGAGTTGCTCGGCGAGCTTTACTTCCTGCGGCTTGAGCTTCACATCCTCGTTTTGGCCGTAACCCGCCACGCTCTGAATTTCATTCGCGTAATACATCGTGTGCAGCGTCAATCCGTGATCGCGCGGGCGAATAAAGACCGTGTATTCCCGTTGATGCATCGTAATTTTTGCGATGCCCACCATGTGCGTATCTTCCAGCGCCTTCAGCAAAAGCTGATAGCCCTTTTGCCCTTCCTTCTCGGGCATCAGCAGAAACGAGGAATCGAAATAGATGGGATCGATTTGTGCCTGTGGCACAAACGCCAAAATCTCCATATTCCGTTGCGAAGCGGGCGTAATCTTCTTAATGTCCTCGTTCTCAATCATCACGTATTGCCCGGTTTCGTATTCGTAGCCCTTGATCACTTCCGAGCGGTCTACGATGCGATTGCACGTCGGGCAAAATAGCGGCTGTTTCAGGCGCGTATGGCACTTGTCGTGGAGCTGGTGCAGGTAGGTTCGTTTGCTGCGCGCCGCCGCATACAGACGCACGGGAATTGATACCAGTCCAAAAGTCATCACGCCCTTCCACGTAGTGGATGCCATCGTTTTATCGTTCCCGTATCTAACATTTCTCACGAGTTGGCGTTTTTGCTCCATCGGGCAGACACCGTATGCACCACGTGGCGACTCTGTAGGCAAATGGCGTTCTAACAATGGGACTTGGGCCCGCTCGCGTACCACCGTCGGTCCATCGGTCGCCATCGAATTCCTGCCAGTGTCGGGGTATCCTTACGCCCCAGCCGGGGTTTCGAGTGGCAAAGCTTTCCGAATATCGGCGCAAGCGCAAGTTCCAGGCAACTCCGGAACCGAAGGGCAAAGCACGCGTCGAGGGAAATCATAAATTTGTAGTGCAGCGCCACGCCGCGCGCCGGCTGCATTACGATTTTCGTTTGGAAATTGACGGCGTTCTGAAATCCTGGGCCGTCCCCAAGGGTCCGCCCGATTTACCCGGCGAAAAACGGCTCGCCGTCCACGTAGAAGATCACCCGATCGAATACGGCAGCTTCGAGGGGCAAATTCCCAAAGGCAATTACGGCGCTGGCGACGTGCAGATCTGGGATAAGGGTACGTTCGAGGCCGAAGGTTCCTTACCCGCCGGCGAGCAGGTGCGCCGCGGCGAAATCAAATTCCGGCTGTACGGCCAGCGCCTCAAAGGCAGCTATGTTCTCGTGAAAATGCGGCGTTCGGACCGCGGCAACGAGTGGCTCTTCCTCAAGCACAATCGTCCCGATCTTGAAGAAGAGGAAAGCAGCCCGGCTCAGGCGGCCACATCCGCGAGTTCGTCTAAGAAATCAGCAGCGCCCTCTCGCGCGGGTCGCAAAGCGGCCCTCACTGACCTGCAGGCAAAATTCTTGCCCGGTGCCGAGCGCTCCGCGATGCCACAAAACCCACAAGTGGCACTCGCCACTTTGATTGACAAGCCTTTTTCCAATTCCAATTGGCTTTTCGAAGTGAAATGGGATGGCGAGCGGGCGCTCGCTTACCTTCAGGGCGGCGAACTTACCCTGCAAGCTCGCTCCGGCCGCATCATCACGCAGGAATTTCCAGACCTGCACAACGTGCCGAAGCAGGTGATGGCCCTCGAAGCCATTCTGGATGGCGAAATCGTAGTGCTGGACGACTCCGGCCATTCCGATTTTCAACGTTTGCAGAAACGCTTCGGCGCCGTAAACCCGCCGGCCGTGCTGCAAAAATCCTCCCCCGCTACGTATTACGCGTTCGATCTTCTCTTCTGCGATGGCTACGATCTGCGCAAGGCTCCGCTCATCGAGCGCAAACGCTTCCTCGAGCAAATCATCCAGCCCACCGAATTCCTCCGCTACTCCGCGCACGAAGTGGAAAAGGGCCAGGAGCTTTACAACGCCGCGCGGGATCAGCACCTCGAAGGCATTCTCGCTAAGCAATCCGATAGCCCCTACGTTTCCGGACGCACGCAATACTGGCTGAAGCTGAAAATTCTCCACGAAGTGGACGTCGTCATCGGCGGCTGGACCGCGCCGCGAAAGACGCGCGATTGCTTCGGATCGCTGCTCATGGGTTTGTACAAAGGCGCCGACCTGATCTATGTCGGCAACGTCGGCACGGGCTTCTCGCAAGAATCGCTCGAATCCATCTACCAGCGTCTGCAGCAAATCGAACGGCCCAAATCTCCTTTCTCCACGGTTCCAAAATTAAAGGAGCGCACCTGGTGGACGGAGCCGCAATTTGTCGCACGCATCCGCTACGGCCAGTGGACCTCCGAAGGACGCCTGCGCCAGCCGGCCTTCCTGGGCTTCCGCGAAGACCGCACTGCAAAGGATTGCCAAATGGAAGGCGAGGTTCCGCAGGAGGTGAAGCCGTCCGAGGTCAAGCCGTCGCATCAGCGCCCTGTTTTACGTCAACAAGGTGGTCCCAGTCAGGGCGCAGCTCCAGCGGTGCCGAAAACCCTCCCGGAGAGCGAGGCTTTTGTTCCAGAGGCACGCCACAGAGCCCTGCGAACTGCCAAAACCGTGCGCTCGGCTGACCAGCACTCCGCCACGCGAAAACCTCCGTCCTCCGCCTCATTTGACAACAATCTGGCTGCGGCATCCGCTGACGCCGAAAAACAAATCTGTGCCGCGCCATCCGATACGCTGATCTTCACCGTCGAAGGCAAAGAATTGCGCCTCAGCAATCTGAATAAAATTTATTTCCCCAAGGAGCGCTACACCAAGCGCGATCTCCTCGCTTACTATGCGCACGTCGCTCCGTACATTCTTCCCTTCCTCAAGGATCGCCCCATGGTCATGCGCCGCTATCCCAATGGGATTGTCGGCAAAACGTTTTTTCAAAAGGAAGCCCCGTCGCCGCGCCCGGACTGGCTCAAAATCGCGATGATCGCATCCAAGGAACGCGGCGGCGAAATGCCCTACGCTCTCGCGAATGATCTCGCTTCACTGCTCTTCCTCACCAATCTCGGCTGCATCGATCACAATCCATGGTCCAGCCGTCCGGGTAGTGAAAAAAATCCCGACTATCTTTTCTTCGATCTCGATCCCACCGACGGCACGCCGTTCGAAAATGTCGTCGAGCTGGCGTCGGTCATTCAAGAAATTCTCGAAGCCGCCTCCATCAAGACCTTCTTGAAAACTTCCGGCGCCACCGGCTTCCATATCTATCTTCCTTTAGAAGAGGGCTACACCTACGAGGAAGCCCGCACCTTCGCCGACGCCATCGTCGAAATGGCGCGCGCCCAAGTTCCGCAGTTAATCACCACCGAGCGCGCCGTCCGCCGCCGGCCCAAGGGCCGTGTTTTGATAGACACTTTGCAAAACGCGCACGGAAAGCCTTTAGCCGCCGCCTACGCCGTCCGCGCCTTTCCCGGCGCTCCAGTCTCGGCCCCCATCAGCCCGCGCGAATTGAAAAAAGGTCTGCAAGCCAACGCCTGGAACATCCGCACCATGCCCGCGCGTCTCGCAAAAGTCGGCGACCTCTGGGCTGATTTCTGGCGGCATCGTTTGCGGCTCGAAGACGCCGCGTCCCGCTTCGTCTAGCTCGCAGCGGCCTTCCGCGCAGCTATCGCTTGCCTGCGACACATGGCGATCCATGGTATAAAATCCGCCGCACATGCCTTTAGCTTCCGGCACAAAACTGGGGCCCTACGAAGTCGTCTCCGCCATTGGCGCCGGCGGCATGGGCGAAGTGTATCGCGCGCGTGATACGCGCCTCGACCGCACCGTTGCCATCAAGGTCCTTCCTCAGTCACTTGCCAACGACCCCGACCGTTTGCTGCGCTTCGAGCAGGAAGCTCGCGTTCTCAGCACCCTGAGCCATCCCAATCTCTTGGGCATCTACGATGTCGGCGCCGAAGCGGGAATTCACTATCTCGTCTCGGAATATCTCGAAGGTCACACGTTGCGCGAACGGATGAGCGCCGGTCCGCTCTCCCAACGAAGGGTTTCCGACTACGCGCTGCAAATTGCCAACGGTCTGGCAGCCGCGCATGACAAAGGCATCGTCCACCGGGATTTGAAGCCGGAAAACATCTTCGTCACGCAGGATGACCGCGTAAAGATTCTGGATTTTGGTCTCGCGAAACAGTTGCCGGCCGCAGGGCTCACCGGCGAGACGGCGACGCTCACCACTCCGGCGCCGACCGCGGCCGGCACGGTGATGGGCACCGTCGGCTATATGTCTCCCGAGCAAGTGCGTGGGCAGGCGGTCGACCACCGCTCGGACATCTTCAGCTTGGGCGCAATCCTTTACGAGATGGCCACGGGCAAGAGAGCGTTCCAGGGCGAATCCGGCGTCGAAACGATGAACGCCATTCTCAAAGATGATCCTCCGGAAATTGACCCCGCGCAAATCAAGATTTCTCCAGGCTTCGATCGGATCGTGCGCCATTGCTTGGAAAAAAATCCTGCGAATCGTTTTCAATCTGCGCGTGACTTGGCTTTCGCTTTGGGGGCGCTTTCGGGCTCCGAATCCACTGCCGCCCTCGGCGCGGCTCCGGCACAGCGCAAGCGATCGTGGCTACCTTGGGCAGCGGCTGTACTGGCGTTCCTGGCCGGGGCGGCGCTCATGTCTTTGCTGAGGAAAACTCCTTCGCAGACCAATCGCCTCGAGTTTGCCATCCCTATGCAGCAAGAAACGAGCCATCTGGCAGTTTCCCCGGATGGCACGCTGCTGGCATTCGTGTCGCCGGATCAAACCTCTGGCGCCTATATGCTGGGCATCGAGCGCATCGGCTCGACGGAGATGACGATCCTCACGGGCACCGAAGGCGCCAGCTACCCTTTCTGGTCCCCTGACAGCACTCACATCGCATTCTTCGCCGACGGCAAACTGAAAAAGATCGCCGTTACCGGCGGGGTTTCGGAGGTTCTCGCGAGCGCGGCGGACGGCCGTGGAGGCACTTGGAATTCTAATGGCGTCATTGTCTTTTCTCCGCAGTCCAGCGGATGGTTGTGGAAAGTAAACGCCGACGGCAGCGGGCTCACATCGCTCACCGACAAGATTTTCAACGGAGCAACCGAGGCGTCGCACCGCTGGCCACTCTTCTTGCCGGACGGCAACCACTTTCTATTTTTGACGGCCAGTTTCAATAACGCAGTGAATGAAGATGGTATCTACCTCAGCTCGTTGACCGGCAAAGAAAAGTCGCTGCTGGTCTTGGCTCATTCAAATCCGGGATATGCCAATGGCTGCTTGTTCTATCTGGACGATAAGAGAGAGCTGCGCACGGTTTCCTTTAATCTGGCCAAACGAAGCATTTCCGGCGAGCCCCAAATCATTGCCAATCAGGTTGCTTATCAGCCCTCTACCTACTGGGGAGCCTTCTCCGTGGCGGGAAATGGCACCGTCGTTTATAACCCGACCGTGGGAGCGGCCCTTTCCGTCTTGACCTGGTATGACCGCGCCGGCAAAGAGCTTGGCCGCGTAGGAGATCTCGGCATCCTTGCGAATCCGGCGCTTTCCCCCGACGGCAGCCGCGTGGCCGTGGATATCGCCGACGCGAAGGCCGACAGCGTCAATATCTGGATTGGCGACTTCAAGAATGGCACCCGCTCACGCTTTACGTTCGACCCTGGTGAGGACGACGACGCCGTTTGGTCTCATGACGCCGCGCGAATTGCCCTTCGCTCTACGCAGACGAGTTACTCGCAAATCTTTTTAAAACAGGCGCAAGGGATCCTGTCCCCTAAATCGATCTTTGACATGAAGTCTTTGGAAACCGATGCCCAGAAGAGTGGCGACGTCGTTCCGACCTCATGGTCGCTGGACGACAAAGAGATACTGTGCACCTTGCAGCCCACGACCGGCGGATCACTCCTGACGCTGGTCAACATTTCCACCGGGAAGATGACCCCATTCCTCGCGGCCACGGCCAGTGAGACGAACGGGCAGATCTCCCCCGACGGCAAGTGGGTGGCCTACGCTTCCAACGAGTCTGGTGACTCGGAGATTTACGTCACCACTTTTCCTGGCGCAGCCGGCAAGTGGCAGGTCTCCCGCGGCGGAGGCGTTGAACCGCGGTGGCGCGGCGACAGCAAGGAGATTTTCTATATCGGAGCGAAGTCCACGTTCACCGCGGTGCCGGTGAGCACGGAGGGAACGTTTTCGCCCGGGAACCCCGTAACGCTGTTCCAGAGCCAGCTTCGCGCCCCGGTTTCTTCCACAGATCTTTTCAGCTATGACGTGACCAAGGATGGCCAGCGTTTTCTCGTCAACCGGTACATCAAGCCTGAGCAGGTAGCCCCGCTGCGCATCGTTCTCAACGCCACCGCCCCACAAAAATAGCGTGCAAGTATGAAAAAAGCGAAATCCGCGAAGCAAAAATCCGCACCCAAAATCAAAGCCGCCCCGGCAAACGTGGACGCGTATCTCGCTCGCGTGCCCACAGGCTCGCGCACCGCCTTTGAAAAAATGCGCGCCGCCGTGCGATCCGCCGTGCCGAAAGACGCTTTCGAGACCATCAGCTATGGAATGCCCGCGTTTCGCGCTGGGAAAATTCTAGTCTGGTTCGCCGCCTTCGCGGATCACTGTAGCTTGTTCCCTACCGCCGCCGTCATCGCGGAGTTTGAGAACGACTTGAAAAGGTATTCCGTCTCCAAAGGCACCGTGCGTTTCCCGGCCGATAAGCCGCTGCCCATCGCGCTGATCAAAAAGCTCGTGAAAGCGCGAGTCGCGCAAATCGCAAGCACGAAACACCCCTGATCGATCCGCGCGCAGAGCGTATTTCTATCGAATCCGGACGAAACCTCTGCGCCGATTCAGTTTTGGAAATCCTGCATCGTAATTCAGGTGTATTCTTGAGCGTCGCGCGCCGATAGCTGTCAGTGGCCGAGGTGAAACCGTGGCGTTTCGAGATCTGACGTTTGCCGCGCGGTCGTTGCGCAAGAGCCCCATCTTTGCGCTCACCGCCGCCATCACTATCGCGCTCGGGGTCGGCGCCAGCACCGCCATCTTCAGCGTCGCCAACGCCGTCTTGTTGCGCCCTCTTCCTTATCACGATCCCGATCGCCTGGTAATCATCTCTACCGACATGCGCAATCGCGGCGTCCGCGACTTCCCCTTCTCCAACGCCAATTTCATCGACCTGCGCGAGGGTTCGCATGACGCCTTGAACGGCATGGCCGGCGTCTTCACCTCCAATATCATCTTGACGAAGAGCGACGGCTCGCCCGAGGAAGTGCATTTCGGCGTGGTGACCACAAATTATTTCAGCCTGGTTGGCGCCGGGATCGCGGTCGGCCGCGATTTCACGCCCGATGACGGAACCCCGCAAACGCAGGCACCCGCGGGCGCTCAGAATGCCGCGGCGCCCCCGCCGCAACTCCCGGTGATGGCCATCCTGAGCTACGAGTATTTCCGGCGCCGCTACGGCCTCAATCCCGCCGTGCTCGGCACCACGCTCGATACCGGGGGTCCCTTCAGCCCCAGAATCGTCGGCGTCCTGGCCCCGCGCTTCCGTCTCTATTTTCCGCCCTCTTCCGAGATCGACCCCGCGCCGGACGTTTGGTTCGCCAATCGCTTGGGTTACGACAGTGCTCAGCGAAATTCAGTTTCCATGCGAGTGATCGGCAGGCTGCAACCCGGCGTGCCCATCGGACGCGCGCAGGCCGATGCCGACCAGGTAGCCGCACAGGAGCGAAAAGATTTCTCGATTCTCGGCACGGCAGGTTATGCCATCCGCGTCGAACCCATGCGCCAGCATCTTGTGTCGGAGGTGCGTCCCGCACTCTTGGCGCTGCTGGGCGCCGTGATTTTTCTTCTGCTCATCGCCTGCGCTAATGTCGCGAACCTGCTGCTCGTGCGCGCCTCCTTGCGCCAACGGGAGCTCGCCGTACGTTCGGCGCTCGGCGCAAGCTGGTGGATTCTCGCCCGGCAAATGCTGGTCGAGTCATTTCTCCTGGCAGCCATCGGCGCCGTAGGTGGTTTCGCGGTCGCCTGGGCCGGAATTCACGAACTGCTCGCCATTGCTCCGGCCAATCTGCCGCGGCTCGATACCATTCGCATGGATTCGTCCGTCTTGATTTTCACCGCGCTCTCGAGCCTCTTGGCCGCCGCAATCTTTGGACTGGCATCCGCGTGGCGCGCTTCCCGGCCGGACCTGATGATCGTGTTGCGTGGCGCCAGCCGCAATGAGGGTCTCGCCAGGGGTGGCCGTTCGCGCAAAGTTGTCGTCGGCATCGAAGTGGCGCTCGCCTACGTTTTGCTGATCGGATCGGGCCTGATGTTCCGCAGCTTCCTCGATCTGCAGCGGGTCGATCCCGGATTCAATCCCCATGGCTTGCTGACGTTTCAAGTCCTGACCAACCGCTTCGACCCGGCGCAGCCAGCCCGCGCCGCTGCCGTGCGCCAAATCGAAGATCGCTTGCGCGCCATTCCCGGAGTGTTAAGCGTCACCGCCGCGGCTCCTTTTCCGCTCGCCGGCGGCTTCAGCCCCATTCGCTGGGGTCTCGAAGATGCGCTCGCCGACGCCAGCAAATACAAAGCCACCGATCCGCAAATCGTGCTCCCGGGCTATTTCGAAGCAATGCGCACGCCCCTCTTGCAGGGCCGTACTTTCACCGAGGACGACAACCAGCCCGGCCGCGATCTCGTGGTGGTGGATCAAGCGCTCGCCGAAAAAGCGTTCCCTGGCCAATCCGCCGTCGGCAAACGCATCCTCACCCGCATCCAGACTCCCGAGCCCGTCTGGGTGCAAATCATCGGCGTCGTGCAACACCAGCGCGATGTTTCTCTCGCCGAACCCGGCCGCGAGCAAATCTACTTCACGGACGCTTATCTGGGCTCCGGCGCCGTGCAGCAATGGGCCATTCGCACCGCCGATAATCCCGCCAAATATGCCAATGACGTTCGTGCGGCGATCAAATCGCTCGACCCGCACCTCTTGATCACGGACTTGCAACCGATGGACGCGCTCGTGGAAAAAGCCCAAGCAGGCACGCGCTTTTCCTTGCTCTTGATCGGAGCATTCGCCGTAATCGCCGCATTGCTTGCCGGCGTGGGCCTCTACGGCGTGCTTTCCACCGTCGTCCGCCAGCGGACCTCCGAAATCGGCGTGCGTATGGCGCTGGGCGCCGGCGGCGGCAATATTTTCCAGTTGATCGTGGGCCAGGGATTGCGCCTTACGCTCTCTGGCATCATTGCCGGGCTGATCGCCGCCTTCGTCGTCACCCGCGTTATGACGTCCATGCTGGTCGGCGTGAAATCCACTGACCCGGTCACTTTCGTGGCCATGGCCTTCACCTTTCTCCTGATCGCCGCGCTCGCGTCCTGGTTTCCCGCTTGGCGCGCATCCAGGCTCGATCCCAATGCTGCGCTCCGCGAAATGTAATCGTGGCACCGGTCTTCTGGCGCAACATCGGGCGCGTGGCCCTGTCATCGCGCTATAATGCCGCCCGCCAATGGCCCTCAACCCTGGAACAAAACTCGGCCCCTATGAAATTCAATCCTCTATCGGCGCAGGCGGCATGGGCGAGGTATATCGCGCTCATGACACGCGCCTCAAACGTGATGTAGCCGTCAAAGTTTTGCCGCAAGCGCTTTCTCTGGACGCGGACCGCTTGCGCCGCTTCGAACAAGAGGCCCTCGCCACCGCCGCGCTGAACCACCCGAATATTCTCGCGGTGTTCGACATCGGTACGGAAGGCGGCTCGCCTTACGTCGTCTCCGAACTACTCGAGGGCGAGACCTTTCGCGAGCGCCTGCGCAGCGGAGCTATTCCCGTACGCAAGGCGCTCGACTACTCTTTGCAAATCGCGCATGGCCTGGCCGCGGCGCACGAAAAAGGCATCGTCCATCGCGATCTCAAGCCGGAAAATCTCTTTCTCACCAAAGATGGACGCGTAAAGATTCTGGACTTCGGTCTCGCCAAACTCACCCAGATCGAGCCCAGCGCGCAAACTTCCTTGCGTACCGTAACCCAGGGCACCGAAGCTGGCGTCGTGATGGGCACCGCGGGCTACATGTCGCCCGAGCAGGTTCGCGGGACGGCCGTGGACGCGCGCTCCGATATCTTCAGCTTTGGCGCCATTCTCTACGAGCTCCTTTCCGGCAAGCGCGCCTTCCATGGTGAAACTCCCGCGGACACCATGACCGCGATCCTCAAGGACGATCCGCCGGATTTAACGGAAACGAATCGCAATATTTCGCCGGCGCTCGAGCGCATCGTGCATCACTGCCTCGAGAAGAATCCCGAGTCGCGCTTCCATTCCGCGAGCGACATCGCCTTCGATCTCGAACATCTCTCCGGCATTTCCGGTTCCACCGCAAGAGTAGCGGCGCCCAAACCGCCCCGCAGCAAACTTTTCGCTGGGCTGGCGGCTGGTCTCGTTCTCGCCGCGGCATTGCTTGCTCTGGGCTGGTGGCTGGGCCGCGGGCATGGTGTTTCTCTCGCCGAATACAAGCAGATCACCTTCCGTACCGGCTCCATCGGCAATGTGCGATTCACACCCGATGGCAGCATCGTTTACCGCGCGGCTTGGGAAGGAGCCGAAAATCAGCTCTATCTGGCCCGTCCTGACGACCCGGGAGCCCGTGAACTGGGAATCAAGAATGCCGAGCTGCTTTCCATCTCGAAGAATGGGGAACTGGCGATTCGCCTCGAAACGCTTTCTTTCGGCGGCTATGCGCGTTTTGGCACGCTGGCACGGGTTCCGTTGAGCGGAGGGACGGCCAGGGAAGTACTCAATGACGTCCAAAACGCGGACTGGGCCGCCGATGGTGAGAATATGGCCATCGTTCGGTACGTTCGCGACAACAGTCACTGGCGTCTGGAATATCCCGTCGGAAAGGTGCTTTTCGAAGGCATCAACTGGATCAGCGATCCCAAAATCTCGCCCGATGGGAAGTGGGTGGCATTTGCCGACCATGAAAACCCCGCCGGCGATGACCAAGGGTCGATCGCGGTGATTCGCTCGGACGGCACCGGTCAGGAAAAGAAACTCTCTTCGGGCTGGATCTCTATTGAGGGGATCCTATGGTCGCCCGCCGGCGACGAAGTTTGGTTTACCGCCTCCAAAGCAGGGGCGTCCGAGAATCCCACCGCCGTGACCTTGTCCGGCAAACTGCGAATGATCGGAAACGTGCCCGGCGGCGTTTGGCTGGAGGACATGCGAAATGGCACGGCGTTGGTCGTGACGCAGCAGACGCGTCTCGGCATTCGCGGCTTGGCGCCCGGCGCGAAGGAAGAGCGCGAACTGGGATGGTTCGGTTGGTCGGAGTTGCGCGATATGACTCCCGACGGCCGCAAGGTTGTCTTCGAAGAAGAAGGCGATGGCGGCGGTCCAAATTACACAGTCTACGTGCGTGATACCGATGGATCGCCACCCGTACGCATTGGCGAGGGCGTCGCCAAGGCCATTTCGCCGGACGCCAAATGGGTGGTCACGCAATCGGCAAAAAACGGTTCTCTAAGCTTGGTTCCAACGGGAGCGGGCGAGTCGCGGCCTCTCACCCACGGCGCCATTGTCTATAACACTCTCCGGTGGATGCCTGATGGCAGGCACCTCTTGGCCTCAGGAATTGAAGTAGGCCACGGCGCTCGCGATTACCTGATTGACCTGGCCACCGGCGATACGAAGCCTGTCACTCCCGAGGGTATCGTTGGTACGCACCTCGCGCCGGATGGTAAGAGCGTCGCGGTCGTAAAATCCGACGGCACGCCTGGCATCTGGTCGTTCGAGGCCGCTAGTTTCCGTCCGCTCCCGGCGGCGGCATCGAAGCGCGCCATCATCGGATGGTCCGCTGACGGAGGTTCTGTGTACGTGATCTCCGGCGAAGTGCTGGGGATAGGCCGGGCAGTGGACCAGCTAAATCTCGCAACCGGGAAAGTAACGCCATGGAAAACGTTCGGGAATGGCATGGCGGGCGTTGGCGGGTTCACGCACATTGCCGGCGTTTTGCTTTCTACCGACGGTAAGAGCTATGCCTATCTATACGCGCGCGCCCTCTCACAAGCTTATGTCGTCACCGGATTGAAGTAATACCTGCTGCAATGCTCGGTGGGCGCGCTTCTTGTGCCCGCTATCGTCTGGATCGCTCACCGAAATTGTGTCTGCCGTGGCTTCCCCTCTCCCTCCTGCCGCGCACCCGTGTTACCATGTGCCACCTGTAACGCCATGTCTGAAACCATCATCATGCGTGCCGAACTTCCGGAGGCTGCTCTGGAAGTCATCTCGCCAGACGGCGCCCGCTCCATGTTACGCGTCGACCGTTCGCCCTTCCTCATCGGCCGAGGCGCGGAGACCGGCAACCATCTCCAGCTCACCGATCGCCGCATTTCGCGCCAGTGCGCTGCGCTGATTTTTGACGGCAAAGTCTTTCGCTTGGAAGATCGCGGCCAAAAGCGCGGTCTCTTCGTCAACGGCGAAAAAGCCGAAGCGAATCCCTTGCGCGATGGCGATTCCATCACCTTCGGCCTGCCCGATTCCTACGAAATTATTTTTCGCTCGAGCGCCGCCGCCCTCCCGCAACTCCTCGACCGCATGGAACACCTTACCGCGTCCGAATCGGGCGCAGCCGGCCTGCGTAAATTGAGCCTCCTGCTCGAGGCCACCCTGCAACTGCATTCGCATATGCCTCTGGACACCATCCTCGCGAACATGGTGGACCAGGCCATCTCGCTCACCGATGCCGATCGCGGCTTGCTTCTTGAACCGGATGAGAAGGGCGCATTGCGGACGCGCGTGGCGCGCCAGCGTGGCGGCGCTTCTCCAGGCGAAAATCTCGAACCAAGCCAGACCGCCCTGCGCGCCGCTGTCGATCAGAAGCGCAGCGTGGTTACCGAAGACGTCGCCTTTGCCGACCAGGATCTCCAGGCCGCGCGCAGCATCATCGCGCAGCGCCTGCGCGCGGTGGTCGTGATCCCCCTCTTCGTCGGCGGATCGCGCCAGGCTGGCGAAGATTCCTCGGTGGGACCGGGAAGCGCCAGCCGCTTGCTCGGCGTGCTGTATATGGATAGCCGCCGCCCGGCGGCCTTCTCCAAGCTCGAGCGCCAAATTCTGGACGCGCTGGCCCTCGAAGCCGGCAGCGTGCTCGAAAACGCGCGCCTCGTCGAGACCGAACGCGAACGCGAGCGTCTCGAGCGCGAAATCAATATCGCGCGTGACATCCAACGCGCCTTGCTTCCGCGCGAATTCAAGCACCACACTTATTTCGAGGTCGCCGGCAGCAATCAATCGTGCCTCGAGGTCGGCGGCGATTACTTCGATATTTTCGACCTGGGCCCGGATCGCGCCGCGTTCGTCCTCGCCGACGTCTCCGGCAAGGGACTCGGCGCGGCGCTCATGACCACCATGCTTCAGGGCGCGCTCTCCGCCGTCACGCTCGGCCAAAGCCCCGCGGCGCTTTTCTCCCACATCAACGAGTTTCTCTGCGAGCACGCGCAGGTCGAGCGCTACGCCACTATGTTTTTCGGCGTTCTCAATACTCACGGTGAACTCGAATTCATCAATGCCGGCCACCCCTCGCCCTTGCTACTTCGCGGCTCGACGGTGGACGCCGCCTTCCCGGCCGCCTGCTGTCCGGTAGGATTGATTCCTGACGTGGAATTCGCCAGCTCGAAAATTACCTTGCAGCCCGGCGATACGCTGGTGCTCTTCAGCGATGGCGTCAGCGAAGCGATGGACCCCGATCAGAAGGAATATGGCGTCGAGCGCCTGAAGGAGGCCGTCACCGGCAGCGTCGCCGAACCTCTGCTCGCCGTGCAAGACACCATCCTCGAATCGGTACGCCAGTTCGCGCGCGGCGCCCGCCAAGCTGACGACGTAACCGTAATGATCGTCCGTTACAAACCCATGCCCGCCTAGCATTGCCCCGCTTGTCCCGCTTTGTGTAGCGCAGGTCCTTAGACCTGCGGCTTTTGCCCCAATCCGCATCACGATCCATCCCTGCAAGGCCGCCAGATCACCTCCAAACCGTGTCATTCCGAGACGTGAGCAGCTCGATTTCCGCGCCCAACTCCAGGCACCGCGCGGAAATCGGGCGCCTTGGCGAACGGCGAGGAATCTCGGCGCCGAATCGGCGGCCACCTCGCATGGCAGTCCGGCTGCGCAACCTGCAGACAAATGAACCGAAACTCTCCAGGCATCACCGGGTTCAGTAAATTGAGTCTAAACTAGGGAGACTCATGCCCACGCACCAAGCCCCGAACAAATCCGCCGCAGCAAGTAACACGCGCCAGCGCGGCCTGCGCAAAGCCCTCGCGGCCCTGGTCGCCGCCGCGGTGATCCTCGTCCCCTTCTGGCTAGAAGCCGCGCCGCCTCGGGCAAGCGCCAGCAAGAATCCCGACGCCGCCTGGAAGGGCCGCCTCCCCATCACCGATCTCAGCGAAGACGAGGCCATCACGCACGCGCTCAATCGCCTCGGCTACGGCCCGCGTCCCGGCGATCTCGAACGGATTCGCCAAACCGGTCTCGAGACCTGGATCGGCCGCCAACTTCATCCTGAATCCATCGATGACTCGCCGATCGCAGCGCGCCTCGCAGGCTATCGCACGCTCGCCATGTCTTCCGCCGCGCTGATCGGCGAATACCAGCGGCCGGAAGTCGCCGCGAAAAAGCTCGGTATCACCGTTGAGGAGTACAACAAGCGCGTCCAAGAAGAACTCCACCCGCCACAAGGCGTCCGGCCCTCCCTCGATCTGCGTCCCCAGGTGATCCTCAATGAGCTCATGCAGTCGAAGCTCGTTAGAGCCGTTTACAGCGATCGCCAGCTTGCCGAGCAGCTCACCGATTTCTGGTTCAATCATTTCAACGTGTTCGTTTACAAAGATGGCCAGGAAATTTATTTGCTCGGCGACTACGAGCGCGGCGCCATCCGCCCGCACGTCCTCGGCAAGTTCCGCGATCTTCTGGAGGCCACGGCGCACAGCCCGGCTATGCTCGATTATCTGGACAATTCCGTGAGCGCCGATCCCGACGCTTTTGACCGCATCAGGCACGCCACGCCCAAAGAGCGCGCTGCATGGAAAGGTCTGCCGCCCGTTGGTGGTAAGCGTGGACTCAACGAAAATTATGGCCGCGAGCTCATGGAACTGCACACGCTCGGCGTCGACGGCGGCTACACGCAGCAGGATGTGATCGCCGTCGCCAAATGTTTCACCGGTTGGACCATCCGCGATCCGCAGAAGAATCCCGAATTTTTCTTCGATCCGCGCATTCACGACCCCGGCGAAAAGCGCGTTCTCGGCAAGAAAATTCACGCCGGGGGAATGAAAGATGGCGAGCAGGTCCTCGATCTGCTCGTGAAGAATCGCGCCACCGCGCATCACATCTCCTATCAACTCGCCGAGCACTTCGTCTCGGATAATCCTCCTCCTGCGCTCGTGGCCCGCATGCAAAAGAGTTTTGAGAAATCCAAAGGCGATCTTCGCGAAGTGATGCGCACCATGATCTATTCGCCCGAATTTTGGTCGCGCGCCGCGGATGGCGCAAAGATCAAAACGCCTTTCGAGTTCGTCGCCTCCGCGGCGCGCGCTTTGGGCGCCGACGTCGATTCGCCCGTGCAAATGATCAATTGGGTGAACCGCATCGGCCAGCCGCTTTACCAGTGCCAGCCGCCCACGGGCTACAAAGACGACGCCATCACCTGGGTCAACACCGGCGCGCTGCTCAATCGCTTAAATTTCGCACTCGCCCTCGCCACCAATAAGGTCTCCGGCGCGCAAGTCGACCTCCCCTCACGACTGGGCGCCGACCTTGGAAATGACGCGGATGTCGCGCTCAATCGCGCCGTGGACACGTTTCTCGGCGGCCAACTTTCGCCCCAGTCCCGCGCCACCATCGAGGAGCGCGCCACCGATCCGCAGGTTGTGCACGCCAAACTCGATGACCCCGTCCATCACATAGACCTGGGCGTCGTCTCTGGCCTGGTTCTCGGTACGCCCGAATTCCAGCGCCGCTAAAGCGCCCCTTCGCTTCCGTTCCAGCGGCGAACGTCGTATATTCCTGCCATCACTTTTTGGACGCATGGCTTTTGCCGAGCTCGGCGTCGATTCCAATAAAGTTGCGCGACGGATGCACGCAGTAAACTTGCCGCGCGCCGAAACGATTTTCAGGAGGATCCTGATGAGCGACACCCAGACCTACGCGAATCACAGAAAAAACGTACCGCTCTTCCATTTCTTCGTCCTGCCGTTTTTTATCTTCTACATCGGCTGGTCGATCGATCACCTGATCAAAAATGTTTCCGCGGACACCATCGTCGGCGTCCTGCTTTCCATCGCTCTGCTTCTCTCCGCGCTATTTGCCCGTATGTTCGCGCTCGCCGTGCAGGACCGCGTGATCCGCCTTGAAATGCAGCTTCGCATGGCCGGAATTTTGCCCGCCGACTTGCGCCCGCGCATCGGCGAATTCACCGTCGGCCAACTGGTCGCGCTCCGTTTCGCGAGCGACGCCGAACTCCCCGAACTCTCGCGCAAAGTCCTGCAAGAAAAACTAACGGACCGCGCCGCCATCAAGAAAATGATCCGCGACTGGCAGCCTGACAACCAGCGCGCCTAAATTTTCAAGCCATGCATCACCGCGACCGCGCTATTCGCGCTCGCAAAGAACTCTTTGTCATTCCGAGGAGCGAGCAGCCCGATTTTCGCGCCTAACTTCATACATCGCGCGGAAATCGGGCGTTGTGGCGAACGACGAGGAATCTCGGCGCCAGAACGGTGGCCGCCTCACGTCGCATTGCGATTCGTCTCCGCTCCTCGAGCAAATCGCCCGGCAGTCGCCGCTTGTGATAGTCTCTCGCTTCCCGCCGCCCATGCTTGCCTCGGGCAGGCCGGACGCGAGGCGCGCACATGCAAAATGCAGCCGTCGGTCTGATCCTTCTGATCATCGCGGGCGCGATGAACGGTAGCTTCACGCTGCCGATGAAGTACACCAAGCTGTGGTCCTGGGAAAATACCTGGCTGGCTTACACGCTCTTCGCGTTGTTCGTGCTGCCCCTCGCCGTCACGTTCATCACGCTCCCGCAAGTTCGCGGCGTCTACGCGGAGATGGGCATGCATCCCGTGCTCGTGGTGGCGGCTTGCGGCGCGGGATGGGGCATCTCGCAAATCTTTTTTGGACTCGCCGTCGAATCCGTTGGCATCGCGCTCGCCTTTTCCGTCATCCTCGGAATTGCCGCCGCGGTCGGCAGCCTCGTTCCTCTGCTGCGTGAGCATTCCGACAAAGTCTTCACCTCCGGCGGGCTCGGCGTGATCGCCGGCGTCGCGCTCGTAGTTGTCGGCGTCGGCACCTGTGCCGTTGCCGGACGCAAACGCGAAGCCGCGCTGGGCGCCGGCCCGCAGCAAGGCAAAGCTTCCTTGGGACGCGGGCTTTTCTATTGCCTGATCAGCGGGCTCGGATCGGCGCTCGTCAATTTCGGCTTGATCGCCGGTCGCGGATTGCTGGACGCCAGCGAAAGAGCCGGTGCCAATCCGCTCTGGTCACCCAACGCCGCGTGGCTCCCGCTCATGGTCGCGGGCGGCATACCCAACGTACTCTATTGCGTCTACCTGATGAGCAAGAACACATCGCGCCACAAATTCTCGCAGCCTTCCACCGGTTCATACTGGCTGCTTAGCTTCGTGATGGCCGTCTGCTGGTTCGGTAGTACCCTGATGTACGGCATGACCACGCGCTTCCTGCCCGGCACCTGGGGACCGATTCTCGCCTGGCCCGCATTCATGTCGCTGATCGTGATCACCGCCAGCATTCACGGCATCCGCACCGGCGAGTGGCACGGCACCGGCAAAACACCGCTGCGCATCCAGCTAACAGGTGTCGCCTTGTTGATTTTCGCCGTAATTGTGTTACAGGTCGCCGGCCAATGGGTCCAGCAATAGGTCGCTTTTGCCTTTTGTGGGTGAACTGGTTTCGCCTTTGTGGTGGAATGGTTTTGCCTCGCGATGGAAGTTTTTGCCTTTGTGTAGCGCATGGCCTCTGGCCCTGCGGCTTTTCCCAGGCGCTCCCCGCGGACAAATTTGTCATCGGCCGCGCCGATTCACGGTAGCGAATAACAATCGAGCGGTGCCATTGTGCGGAGCGAGCAGCGCGATTTCCGCGCCTAACTTGACGCATCGCGCGAAAATCGCGCGCAGTAGCGAACGACGAAGAATCTCGGCGCCGGTACGGCGGCGGCCTCCGCCCGCGGTTCGGCGTGAAACAGCCTGAAAACAAAAATGACCTCTTCAGACCCTCTCTACCTCGGCGTTGACATCGGCGGCACAAAAGTCGCCGCCGGCCTCGTAAGCGCGCATGGCGAAATTCTCTTCAAAACCCGCGAGCCGATGAACACACACGGCACCGCTGCCGAAGGACTCGCCTCTGTGCAGCGCGCCATGGACGCCGCCCTCGCCGCGCGTCCCGGCACGCAATTGGCCGGCGTCGGCATTTGCGCGCCCGGCCCGCTCGACCCGCGCACGGGCGTCATCATCAATCCGCCGAATCTTCCGTGCTGGCGGGACTTCCCACTCGCCGAGGAAATCCGCGAGCGCTACAGCGTTGCGGCAAAAGTGGATAATGACGCCAACGCCGCCGGTCTTGCCGAAGTCATCTGGGGCGCCGCCAAAGGCTATCGCTGGGTGTTCTACGCCACGCTCGGCACCGGCATCGGCACGGGCATCATTTTCGATGGCCGCATCTACCACGGACGCACCGGCGCCGCCGCCGAAGGCGGCCACGTCACTATCGATTGGCACGGCCCGACGTGCGGCTGCGGCAAACACGGCTGCATTGAAATTCTCGCTTCCGGCCCAGCCATCGCCGCGCGGGCCCGTGAAAAGGTCGCCGCCGATCCGAAACGCGGCAGCCTGTTGCTCCAGCTCGCCGGTGGCAACGCCGCCGGAATTCACTCCGAGCAGGTCGCCGAAGCGTGGCGCAAAGGTGATCTCCTCGCCACCGAAGTTCTCACCGAAACCGCCGATCTGCTTACCATCTGGCTCGGCAATGTGGTAGATATGCTCGAGCCGGAAGTGATCGTCTTCGGCGGGGGCATCGGCGAATTGGCAAGCCACTTTTTCGATCGCATTCGCGCGAACCTTCCCACATGGTCGATCAATAAACGTAGCGGCGAAACTCCTTTGCTGCTGGCCCATTACATGGCGGACGCGGGCATCGCTGGCGCCGCCGCGCTTTGTATCGATATTTCCGCGCAATCGCAGCCGCGCACGAGCCCTAATTCCAAATGAAAACTATCGCCGCTCTCTTGTTGGCATTTCTGATTTACGCGCCGGCCTCTCGCGCGCAATCTGGCCCCGAACAAGGCGGACACGAACTGCAAATCTGGTCGGGTGGCGGGCACAACGTCAGCGGCGGTGCCACCGATATCGGCGCCTGGAACGTCGGATTACGCTACGGGTGGATCATCACCGGCGCGCACGGTCCATCCATTTTGCGCGGGCGCTTTGAATATGCCGTGGATGTAGTCCCGATCTTCTGGGTTTTCCAGCCTACCGGCACGGCCTACGGTTTCGATCTCGATCCGATCGCGCTGAAGTGGGATTTCGAGGAACACCATCACGTGGTGCCTTATTTGGAGCTGAGCGGCGGCACGCTTTTCACCAGCAAGGAAATTCCCGCCGGTATCTCGCGCGTAAACTTCGCCTCGGGCGGCGCAGCCGGTTTGCATTTCCTCCGCAAGAAATACAATTGGAGCGCCGAAATCCGCTTCCTGCACATCTCCGACGCCGGCCTCACCACTCCCAACCCCGGCATCAACACCATCCAGTTCCGTATCGGCTTCGGCCTCTTCACCCAGCCGAAGTAGCCCTCGGCCGTGGCAGTGGCTTGTGTAGCCCGCCCCGGTTCGTCGGGGCGGGGTTTTTGCGCCGATTTGACTAAATCGAGCCCAACCAGCACGTCGCGACAAACTGGATATTCATCTGCGCGAGCTATACACTCACTCAACTTAACTCTTCGCTCGCGGCCGCCATTTCGCTCGCGCCTTGCGCGGGACGCATCACCCAACTCGCGAAAAGCGGCAACAAAAACAGAATCGCTAGCGGCGAAGTCACCATCCCGCCCACCACCACGCGCGCCAGCGGTTGCTGCGCCTGCACGCCGATCCCGCTGGATACCGCCCCGGGCAGAAGGCCCAGCCCGGCCGCCGCGCACGCCATCAGCACCGGACGCATTTCCGAAAGCGCGCCCGCTTCGATGCCTTCGCGAAGAGACGCGGTGCTGCGCTCCTTGCGCCGCATCCCGGAAAGCATCACCACCCCTCCCAGCGTGCACACTCCAATCACGGATGCCAGCCCCACCGCCGCTGAAATGCTGAACGGTGTGCGCGTAATCAGTAGGGAAAATAGGCCGCCCATCAGCCCAAACGGCAGCATGGACATCACCAGCCCGGCGTCTCGCAGCGAATTGAACGCGGTAAAAAGCAGCGCCAGAATAATCAACAGGCTCACCGGCAACACTACCGCCAGCCGGCGCTGCTCTTTTTTCAAGCTGTCGTACTCTCCGGCCCATTCGTAGTGGTATCCCTCGGGAATGCGCACGGCCTTCGCGATGCGTTGCTGCACGTCCGTCATCGTCCCCGCCAGATCGCGGCCGCGCACGCTGAACTTGATCGGGATGTAGCGCTGCCCATTCTCGCGATAGATCATGAAGGCGCCTTCGTGCATCGCGATCTGCGCCACCTGCCCAAGCGGCACGCGGACGCCGTCCGGTGTCGAAAGCAAGATATTGCGAATCGCGTCCGGATTCGCCCGTGCCTCTGGACGGTAGCGGATCACAAAATCAAAGCGCCGGTCGCCTTGCAAAATTTGGGTGGCGGCCGACCCTCCCACCGCCGCTTCCACCGCGGCGTTGACGTCCGCGGCCATCAATCCATATCGCGCACTCGCCGCACGATCCACCGAAATGAGCAATTCCGGCTGCCCGGTCTCCTGCAATACGCCGAGGTCCTCGATGCCGGGAACGCGCGCCATCACGCTTTGGATTTCGCCGGCTTTGGACACAAGTACGTCGATGTCGTCGCCAAAAAGCTTCAGCGAATTCTCGCCCTTCACTCCGGACATGGCTTCTTCCACGTTGTCCTGAATATTCTGCGAAAAATTGAAATCCACACCGGGATATTTGCCGAGCGCGTCATCCATCTGCTTGGTCAGTTGCGGCTTCGTCAGCCCGTGCGGCCATTCGTTGGGCTGCTTGAGAGAGACCATGAACTCGATGTTGTTGAACGTGGTCACATCCGTGCCGTCGTCGGGGCGGCCTAGCTGCGAAACCACCTGCGTCACTTCCGGATAGCCTTGCAACGTTTCGCGAATTTCATGCGCCATCTGCCGCGCCGATTCAAACGAAACGTCTTGCGGTAAGGTCGCCCGCACCCACATGTTCCCTTCCTCAAGCTTGGGCATGAACTCGCCGCCCAAGAGCGGCGCCAGAAATAGCGCGCCAAGCAAAATGATCGCTGCGATCCCCGCGACCACAGGCTTGTGCTTGAGCGTCCAGTTCAGCGTCCGCGCGTAACCGTGCCGCAGCCATCGCACCAGACGGGTGTCCGCATGGCTGGACGGCTTCGATCCGCGCCAGGAAGACAATGCCGGCGCGATGAACACGGCAAAGAGCAGCGCGCCGGTCAGCGCAAATCCATAGGTCACGGACATTGGGCCGAAGATCTTGCCCGGCACGCCTTGCATCGTAAAAAGCGGAATCAACGCCACGATGATTACCAGTACGGAAAACAGTACAGGTTTCACCGCCTCCGCCGTCGAATCCGCGATGATTTCAAATTCCGATTCTCCGGGCCTCGCCGCATGCAATCGCCGGTAAACGTTTTCCAACACGATCACGGATGCGTCCACCAGAATGCCGAAGTCCACCGCGCCGAGAGAAATCAGGTTCGCGGAGCGCCCCGTCAGAACCATGAGAGATAGCGCAAAGAGCAGCGAACAAGGAATCGTCAATGCCGCAATCAGCGAGATGCGCACATCGCCCAGAAACACGATCAGGATCAGCGTGACCAGCGACAATCCCTCGATCACCACGCGCCAAATCGTATCCGTGGTCATATGGATTAGGTTGGTTCGGTCGTAGAGCATCCGGAGCGTCATGCCGTGCGGCAGCAGACCATGATTCAACGCGGAAATCTTGTCGCGTAACGCTCGCAACGCGGGCAACGACTGCTCGCCGCGCTGCAGGAGCACGATCCCTTCGATCGCATCGTCCGCATGATTGATACCCACTTGCCCGAGCCGCGGCTGAAATCCTTCGCGCACGTCCGCGATGTCCCGCAAAAAGACCGGCACACCATTGCGCTCGCTGACGATCACATCCTTCATGTCATCCATCGTCTGCAGCAAGCCGATCCCGCGTACGTTCACGCTCTGGCTACCGAGCGTCAGGTAATTTCCGCCTACGTTGGCGTTGCTCGAACTGACGGCGTTTAACACCTGCGGAAGGGTCACGTTGTATTGCAGGAGCTTCTGCGGATCGATCTCGGCCTGATATTGCCGCGTGGTCCCGCCAAACGTGGTCACGTCAATGATGCCCGGCACCTGCTTGATCTCGCGCTCGACAAACCAATCCTCGGTGGCCTTCAGTTCGTTCAACGAATAATTTGGACCTTCCAGCCGAAAGCGGTAGATTTCGCCGGTCGGGGACCAGGGCGACCACTGCGGAGTCACATTGTTGGGCAGGTTCAATTCCGCAAGACGATTCAGCGCTTCCTGCCGGTCGTTGAAGTAATCGGTGTCGTAATCGAAATAGAGCTTCACATCGCTCAACCCAAAGAGGCTGATGGACCGCGTGTATTGCAGCCCGGGGATCCCGAAGAGCGCGGTTTCCACGGGCACGGTGACCTGCCGCTCCATTTCTTCCGCGGACCATGACGAATTTTGCGTGATGAATTCGACCAGCGGAGGGGAAGGATCGGGATACGCCTCAATATCCAGGCGTAGAAACATATAGATGCCACCGGCCAGCCAGGCCAGCAACACCACCACAATGAGGGGACGATAGCGCAGCAGCGCGCGGACCAGGTTTCGCATGAATTTAGTTTTGCGCCGAATCCCGCAGCAGCAGCACACCTTCGGAAACAATCACGGTGCCCGGCGCAAGCCCGGAAGTCACTTCCACCGAGTCATCGACGGTGCGTCCCAGTGTGACCTCGCGCCGCTCGAATTTGCCGTCCCCTTTGCCCGCGAAGACGTAGGCCGTTGCGCCTTCCCGCGCAATCGCCGTGGCGGGAATCAAGATGCCCTGGGTGGAAGACCGCAGCAAACGCACCGTCGCGAACATATCCGGTTTCAAGCGCATGCCGGGATTGGCCAGCACCACGCGCACTTCGAGTGTGCGGGTGTTGGGGTCCACCGCCCCGGAGACGACCGAGACACGGCCGGGCCATTTTTCACCGGGATAGGCATTGATCGTGACTTCAGCGGCCGCGCCGGTTTTCAGCGCCGCCAGATCCTTTTCATACACCTGGCCTTCAACCCACACGGTGCTTAAGTCCGCGATGGTGCAGAGCGGCTGTGGCGCATCGAGAGATTTGGACATTTCGCCTGAGGAGGCACCGGTATCGAGCACGATGCCCGAGCGTGGCGAGGTCACACGTAGTTGATTCGCGCCCGTTGCCGGGTCGACACCCAGCAAATGCAATGCGTCGAGCGTGGCGCGCTCTTCCTCTTTCGACATGGCATCATCGGCTTGCGCCTGATCGAAATCCCGCTGCGAAACGGCGTGGTGATTGAAGAGGTCGGTAGCCCGATCGAGTTCCTTTTTCTTCACTTCCGCGTCGGCGCGCGCCTTCTCGTAGTCCGCCACGGCACGCGAGACGTCGCTACTCTCAAGCAACGCGAGCGTTTCGCCTTTTTCCACATGATCCCAGGGGCGTACTTTCATTTCGGTGACGCGCCCGCCGGCGGTGGGATACACGTGCACCACCAGCGTGGGGTCCGGAGTTACGCGTCCGGGGATCTCCTGATATTCAGGCACCGTCTGGGCTTGCACCGTCATGGTGCGTACGCCCTTGGCATCTTTAGCGACGAATACGTCGGCCGTCTTTTCGCCGGTGGGCGGCGCCGCGGCCTGTGGCTCAGCCGCGCCCCCGCAGCCGTATAACGCCAGCAACGGCAACGCGAACATCCCTGCAATCCAGCCTGGCTTCCTCATAAGCTTTCTCCACATCTTTCCACCCACATCGATTTAGAAGATTCACCGGGATCGTTGCGGAAGTTCCAATCTTCCCGGGGTTTGTCTGCCGCATGGGCGAAGGGCCCTGACGCGCCGCGGAAGATGCCGCGTGCTAGATGCGCCTTTACAAGAAATCCCTGACCGGAACGTAAACGGCGCGGCGTTAAAGCGGGAGAGGCGGAGAACGTCCGCTGGAGTGCGGGGAGAGCGAAGCAAAAGATAGCACGACAACTAAGAAATCTGCTCGGCCAGCCGCGAAGTTTATCACCGCCGTGGAACTGGGCAACACCGCAGCAATCGAGTGCGCGGCGCATTTCTGAGCTAGCGGATGATGTAGCGACGCGGCAACAAGCAGCCGCCGGCCGTTGCGTTTTCCCGTGGACCCATCGATCGCCACGGTCTCCGGGTGCAAATCGTCCGTCAGCGAGATCACCGGGAACAGCAGCGCCAACGCGCAGCCTAGCGCGATCGCTGCGGTCCACTTATGCGTGGCATTGTACTGCGAGGCGCCCCAACGGTAACGCCATACGCAAAACATCGCCAGCGCCAGGACTAGCCAGATCAGATTGAGGACAGTTTCCATATCAGCGATTGCGTCGGCACCGATAGCCAGCGTCAAAGGTCTATTGCTCTGATGCGCGCATGCACCAACGGCGATGCCAGTTTATAACAGCTCTTTACATTTCAGGCGGCTGCCGTGCTTTGACGGTCAATGCGCTGCACAGAAGATTGCGCGGGCGAGGACCGATGCGATGCTAGATTCCGCAGCCGTGCAGATTGTGCTTTTCGTAGTAACGCTGATGATATTCCTCGCCGCGATAAAACGTGCCGGCGGGAACGATTTCGGTGACTACGGGACGGCGAAATTTGCCGGATTTGGCAAGGCGATCGCGCGAGGCGCGCGCGGCCGCTTCCTGCGCGGCGTCATGATAGAAAATCGCGGAGCGATATTGCGTGCCCACGTCCGGTCCCTGACGATTGGGTGTGGTGGGATCATGCATCGCCCAAAACGCGTCGAGCAGCGCGTCATAACTGATTTTCGAGGGATCGTACTCAACTTCGACTGCTTCCGCGTGTCCCGTGCGATCCGTGCACACGTCTTGATAGGTGGGATTGTCGGTGTGGCCGCCGATGTAGCCGACCGTCGCGGAAGCGACTCCCGGAAGCGCACGGAAGTTCGCTTCGATGCCCCAAAAACAACCTGCTGCAAACGTCGCTTTCGCCATACAAATCCATTTTACCCTGTGAAGTGGCTCGCCGCCAGATGGCAGAATGAGGTGCCCCTCCCCCCACCTTTTTCGTGTAAATACGGCAGCGACAGGACTTACAGAATCGAATGTTCACAAGTTACTGTAAAGAGGAGGCTTAAGTTTTGTCACTTTTGTCAGTTCGGGCCGCCGATGTTGATTATAAAGAGGTTACGATACAGCGATGTCCCAAAAAGCGGCCGGATGCGACCCATTACGATCGCTCGGAATGGAAGTGATGCGAGGCGGATTTCGACGTCACGTCCCCTGCGTTATGCAGCTAATACAGTAGATTAAGTTCGTAACATTCCACGCGCCGCATCCGTCTAATTTTGTGAAGGAGCAATGCGGGAGTCGCCGCGCTTCCTTCATAACCGGTGACCGGTTGATTCTGGCCGCCGGGAAAACATTCGATGCCCCAAGCACGACGGGCTCGAAATGGCTCGATAGCAGGTTGTGGGATATGTCCGGTGAAGAAGCAGCCCCGCGGCGGCGATCGCGAGGCCCGGCAACACGAGAGGCTTCACCGGCTGTGCGCTCAGGAAGGCTAGCGTGCCCGTGCCAAGGAATTCCGGCACGAGGCACCCTGCCAGTAGTTCCGCTCGCCCTTGCCTGCATAACGACTCTCGAAAATCCCAAAGGAGGCTCTCTTATGCTGAGGAAATCAGTGATTAGCACGTTGGCTCTATTAGGGGCGACCGCACTGGTCATGCCCGTGTTCGGCAGCACCTTCGAAAAGACCGTTACGTTTGGCGATTCGGTGAGAGTCGGCACCACACAACTCAGCGCCGGCAATTACAAAGTGATCGTGGACGGCAATAAGGTCACCATCGAGCAAGGCAAGAAAGTGGTGGCGGAGACGGAAGGCCGCATGGAACAACGCGATCAAAAGTACGATACAACCGCGGTGGTCATGGCCTCGAACGATCAGGTTCAAGAAATCGATTTCGGCGGACAGAAGGAAGCGCTGGTTCTGAACCCGCAGTCGTAGTCGTGGGCTGGGGACCGGCTAGCGGTACATTTGCGGCGGGGCGAGCGCAGGCTCGTTCCGCCGTTTTTTATTGTTTGGAGAGTACGTCAGCGAGCGCTTTCTGCCGCCTATCCCTTTTGAATGATATCTCGGAAGGGGGCTGCCGAGGTATATGCTGTGAAAAGCCCCCCTCCTACAAAACGGGGCGGACTACACGGGCCAAGACAGCTGCGGATGCGAACCCTTGCACACGCAGTCTGGCGCGTGCAGATTTTGTACGCGACAGAGGATCGAGAGAGCGCGGGCAAGAATGGCTGTGCGAACGGAGCGCGCGTGAGCGAGTGGAGCCCGACACATTGGCTGTGGGTGCTGATCGTGATCGCTCTGATTTTTGGCCGCGGCATTTTGCGCGATGCGGGCGATCGCGTTTCTGAATTTGGCGCTGCACTGGCGGAGAGCGAGCCGTGGATCAAGGTGAGCTTTGCAATCCTGGCGACGTTGACCGTGGTGACTTTGTCGTTTGTGGTTGAACACGTTGGCCGGTGATGAAGAGATAGATTTGTGATCGAGGGCCGCCTCGTCGATGCCGGCAGCCAGGTCAAAGACCCCACACGTAAGGACGACGTGTGGGGCACCCAGCTCCTCGATACACGTAAGTTCTATATCTAGTATATCCAGCGGAAAGATATACTGACGAATGGGACCGTATAGGTGGCGGAGCACGATGCACAAGAAGGGGTGCCCCAGTCGCCTGTTTTGCGTGTGGGGGGTTTTGGTGGTGCTCCATGCCAAAAAACCTGAAGCGATACACTGGGCTCGGGCATCTTCACTTCCTCACCTTTAGTTGCTATCGACGATTACCACTTCTGGGAACCGAACGGGCGCGAGATACCTTTGTCCAAGTTTTGGCTACAATCCAGAAACGCTACAATTTCCTAATGGTTGGCTACGTGGTGATGCCGGAGCATGTACATCTGCTGATTAGTGAAACAGCCGAACACACGCCCTCCACGATATTGAAAGTCCTAAAGCAGAAACTCTCGCGCGACCTCATTAGTGCGAGGGGACTGGCGGGGTCAAGCCGGTTGTCGCGTCCGGGTACCAAGGCGAACTTGATTCTGCCGCGATTTTGGCAGCCGCGTTTTTACGATTTTAATGTGTACAGTGCGACGAAGAGGCGAGAAAAGCTGGAATATATGCACGCGAATCCAGTAAAACGTGGACTGGTCAGAAATCCAGGTGACTGGATCTGGAGCAGTTATTCGTTCTATGAGAAAGGCCCCGTTGGATTGGTTCGAATTGATCCGGTTGAGTGAGGAGCGATTCAACGTTATGAGTCAAAAGACCCACACGTAAAGACGACGTGTGGGGCACCCACAACTTACTCACGGGGAAGAGGAAAATCGATTCATGACGCACGGAGAGACGCTTTCGCGTGATGCGGTGCTGGAGGTGATGCGGCTGCTGATACGCACGCCCTCGGTGAATCCTACGTTAGCCCAGGGCGAAGGTGCGGGCGAGGCGGCGATTGCCGGCGTGGCGCGGGACTGGTTGGCGGAGCGCGGCGTGGAGAGTTGGCTTGAGGAGGCGGCGCCGGGACGTCCGAACGCGGTGGCGCGAATTGGACGCGGGCACGGGCCTTCACTCGTTTTTTGCGCGCACATTGATACGGTGAGCACCGCCGGGATGACGATCCCTCCCTTTGAGCCGCGCGTGGAAGGCAATCGCGTGTACGGGCGCGGTAGCTATGACATGAAAGGCGGGGCGGCGGCCATTCTCTCGGCCGTGGCGCAGCTTGCGCGGGAAAACTTGGCAGGATCGGTGTGGGTGGCGCTGGTGGCCGACGAGGAATATGCCAGCCTGGGCGCGCAGCATTTTGTGGCCAACCATAAAGCGGATGCCTGCGTGGTGACCGAGCCGAGCGAGGGGCGGTTGATCCTCGGACACAAAGGATTTGTGTGGGCTTCCGTTACGACGGCGGGACATGCGGTGCACGGGAGCCGTTGGGACGTGGGCGTGAGCGCGGTGGCACGTATGGGACGCATCATTGCGGCACTCGACGCGTTTGACCGAACCACATTGCGGGCGCGCGTGCACCCGCTGGTGGGTCCGGCATCGCAGCACTGCGCGACGGTCCATGGCGGCGCGGGGCTTTCCACGTATGCGCCTGAGTGCACGCTTGAGATCGAGCGCCGCACGCTACCGGGGGAGACTCCCGCACAGGTGCTCGAGGAAATTCGCGGTGTGATTGCCAAGGCGGGCGAAGAGGCGGAGGTGCGGCTGATACTCGATCGCGCGCCGCTGCTGTGTTCGCGCGAGGCGCGGATCGCGGAATGCGTGCGCGGGGCCGCGGCGAAAATTCACGGGCGAGAACCGAAGGAAGATGGCGTGGCGTACTGGATGGACGCAGCGCTTTTTGCGGCGGCGGGGATGGAGACGGTGAATTACGGCGCGGCCGGGGCGGGCGCGCATGAGGCTGTTGAGTGGGGCGACATCGATTCGGTGGTGGATTGCGCGCGCGTGCTGGCGGAGACGGCGCGGAGGTATTCCGGGGCGTGAGGGTGGCAGCGGTGATATTCCAGCCGGTAGCCGCGAAAGGCAAGCCTTTATACGCGATGGCCGCCGTTCCGGCGCCGAGATTCCTCGTCGTTCGCTCCACCGCGCTATTTCCGCGCAATGCGGGGAGTTGGGCGCGGAAATAGCGCTGCTCGCTCCTCGGAATGACACTCGTGGTTTTGTGTGAATCGTGAATCGTAAATGACGGCGCTAGCATAAGGAGCGAGCGAATGAAGATCCAGAGCGCAGCCAAATGCGGCAACACTTGGATTGCAGCACGAAGTCGTTAGCGGTAGGTAACCGACAAACTGTCAAGAGGCACTCCGTTTCCGCATCCGTTCGATGCCCCAAGAGCAAAGACGGATAAGCGGGTTCGTTCAGTCACCTGCCTCACGCGCTTCAGACAAGCGCCGCAGGTGCGGCTCCGAAGCGAGCCCCAGGGCTATGGAACCGCCCTGGGCTACAAAACCCCACTACAAAAATCACAGCGAGCCCTGCTTGTAGATTCGGAGGAGGTCTAAGAAGCGATTCGGCTAGTTGCGGCGGAAGAGGTAGCGGATCAGCGAGAAGCCGCCGGTGATGGGGAGCAGTAGGCCTTGCTTCAAGATGCCGGCGCGTGAGCGAATTTTCTCACGGTCGCGTTCGGCACGAATGCTTTCCTGGCTGATGAGCATGGTGGCGTACTTGGCGAAGTCCACGCCGCATTTATCGCACGTGCCACCGTGGCGCTGGGTGGCCGCGCACGAGGGGCATTTATAAAGCAACGTGGCGTGGCAACGCGCGCAGAATCGCGCGGTGCCGGTATTCGCCGTTTTGCATTTGGGGCAATCCATTTCGCTATTTTAGCGCGGGGTCGGTTGTGGGAGATTTTCGCGTTCTGCGGAGTGTCGGAAGGGTAAGAGAACAGTGGCTAGTGGCTAGTGGTTAGTGGCTAGTGAGGAAGCGAGGTTGCGAGTGGGGAGCTAAAGGTAGATTCGAGAATAATTTGACGCGGCGACGACGCCGTGCTGAAACCGGGCGCTACATAAGAGCTGGAAGGTCTCGGTGGCAAGGCTCGGCCAGCGATCCAGACAAGATTCTGGAGCTTTTAGTTGTGGCGGAGCTGGCGGGCGCGGGCAACTGCCGCCGCTGCGACCAGGACGGCGCTGAGCAAAAGGTAGATGGCCGCGTCCCGCGCCGGTTGCAGGGTGTGTGCGGCGCCGGTGAAGTCAAGGCCGCGGGTCTGGTTCATCGGGCCGACGTACCAGAGGACCGTGAAGAGGCCTTCGAAGAATTTGGCGGTACCGGCAATGACCCCCAGGGCGAGAGCGAGAGAGGGAATGAAGAGCGCTCCGGCACACCAAGCGAGGAAACCGATCTTATCGCCGGCGATCAGGAGACGCAAAGCAGCACCTGCGCCGGTGAGGGCCGCGATGGCGACTCCGGCGAGCCAGCTGGCGGGCAATTGCCGGGGTAAAATTCTGGCGCAGGAGAAAAGGATCTGCGCCGTGCCATTGCGGCGTTCGCGCGTGCCCAGCGCCGACCAGATCAGTACGGGCCAAATCCAGGCGGCGGCCAGCAAAGGGCCTCGCGAGATTGGGAGCGGCGCCGCACACTGCGCGATGAGCAGGCCGAGCGCGCCGGCATACCACCACCAGCGCAGTCCTTTGAGCGCCAGTTTCAATTCGGCGGTGAAGATGCGTGGGAAGCCGGAGCTGTTGCGGGACGTCAGCGGTGTGAGATGGGTAAGCGCCGGTGTGGCGGTCGCACCAACAAGTGATGTGGTGGAACCTCCGGCGCTTGTTCCGACCTCGCCGGGGATGGCGACGGAGCCGGCGTCGGGCTGAACGATATCGTTCGCGGCTTGGGCATCCTGGAACTTGCGCGCGGAGAATGCGCGAGAACGGCTGGGATCGAAACGGTCAAAGAATACGGCGGCGATTCCGATCAGTATCACGGCGACGCCTAGCCAAGCAAAACGCAGCGCGATTACGCTGGGCGTCCAATCAATTCCCCCCCAATGAAATCCGGTGGCGATTTTCGCGGCTCGGTCCGCAATCGTGAGCGAGAAGCCGCCTTTGTAATCCGGAAGCTGTGCCTGTGCGGCGGGCGTGAGCGAGTCAACGGCAGAAAAGAAGCCGAGCGGATCGAGCCAGTGCCGCTTCGTGATCTCAGGAAGACCCAGTCCGAAGCTCCAAAGAAAAAACCAAAGCACGTTGCCGAAGCCACCACGAAGACCGGGCACGGTCTCGAACAAGACAGCGAAGGCGGCGACGAAGGCCATGGCGGGCAGAGCGATCAAGAGAAAGGGCGAGAGCAGCGGCCAGAAATGCACGTGCGGATCTTCCCCAACGAGCACCTGCATGGCCAACGCTGCGGCGGCAAGAATCAACACAATCGAAGAGAGCACACCGAAGTTGCTCGCGGCTTTGCCGGCGAGGTACGAGAAGCGATTTAGCGGCGTGGCGGCGAGAATCTGGCCCACACCCGTCTGCCGATCGCGCTCGACGGAACCCTTCACAATGTAGAAACCCACCAACGAAACGAAGAGGGAGGTTACCAGCGCGCTCATCACACCGATCCAAGCGGAATTGTAGACGCTGCGATATTCACCAAGCTTCAACAACACTTTGCCGGTGGCGACGGCGTAGCCGAGATAGACCGCGAAGAGCAACGTGACGAGAAAGCTGTAACGGCGCACGCGTTCGAGAAAATCGGCGTAGGCAATCGCAGAAATGGAGCGCGCGAGATTCACGCAACCGCTCCGCGAAGGTCAGGGGCCTGGCGTGACTCAGCTAGGGCGAGGAGGTAGGCGTCTTCGAGGGACGGATCGAGCCGGCGCGCGAGGGGCGAAGGCGCCGCGGCAGTGACGATGCGGGCGTGCACGCCGTCGCCGCGATGCGCAGTGCTGCTGACGAGATAGCGTTGGCGCAAGGCGGCGAGATCCGCGCTGGGGACCACGACTTCCCATACTTTGCCCGCGACGGCCGAGAGCAATTCTTCGGGGGCGCCGTGGGCGACCAATTGGCCGCTCGAAACGATGGCGATACTGGTGGCGACAGCTTCGACGTCTGAAACAATGTGCGTGGAGAGAATCACGATGCGCTCGCCGGAAAGTTCGGAAAGTAAATTGCGGAAGCGGACGCGCTCCTCGGGATCGAGGCCTGCGGTGGGCTCATCCACGATCAGCAATTGCGGGTCGTTGAGCAACGCCTGCGCGATGCCCACGCGCTGGCGCATGCCGCCGGAGTAACCGCCGAGCGGGCGGCGCGCGGCGCCGGTGAGGTTAACCAGCTCGAGCAGCTCGGCGATGCGGCGGCGAGCTGAAGCGGCGCCAATTCCCTTCACAGCGGCGAGATATTCGAGGAATTCGAACGCATTCAAATTGGGATAAACGCCGAAATCCTGCGGCAGATAGCCGAGCACGGAGCGCAGCGAGTCGGGATCGTGGGAGATGTCCGCTCCATTCCAGAGGACGCGCCCTGCGGTAGGTTGCGTGACGGTGGCGAGCACGCGCATGAGCGTGGATTTGCCAGCACCGTTGGGTCCGAGCAGTCCAAGCACGCCCGGACCTTGCGCGAGCGTGAAGCCGCGAAGGGCCCGCACATTACCGCGATAGGTCTTGCTTAGATTCTCGACGGCGAGTTGCATGGCGTGGGCCTCTCGTTCCCGCGTGACGCTAGCGCTCGAAGCTGGCTACAATCCTTTACGAAGGATTGCTGCAAAATGTTTGGCGATGGGAGGGAGTATGGAGCCTCGACAAGACTGCGTCGAGCACGCGCCTAGAAGGCCGACGCTTTCTGATTCCTAGAAGTGGTGTTTGATGGCTCGCAAAAACCGCAGGTCCAAGGACCTGCGCTACACGAAGGCAATGCATAGTGCGCGATGGGCGTCGCCTTTGGCTGCGTAATTTAGTGCTCGTGGCAGGCCAACTTCAGTTCATGTCGAAACAGCCACCTCACTTCGTATCATTTCCGTTCGGTTTAGTTCATTTCACTTCGATGGGCGGCAATCCTGCTTTTTGGAGTTGCTGGTTGAGCGCCGGGATGTCCTGCGTTCTGATCTTGTTCCACGCGGCCATTAGCTTGGTGTAGTCGGCGTTGAGTTCTTGCAAAGCTTCGTTTTGCGGCATCGTTGGCGCGGCGTCGGCGCTGTCGATCGAGGCGAAAAGCGAACCGTATTCACCGTCGAGACGCGCGAGGGTCATCGGCGCTGCCCCCGCAGCCCCGCCACCTCCTCCGCCGAACCCACCCGCGGCTTGCCCGGCGACGGCTGCGACCTGTTTATCGAGAGCGGTGATCGCGTCGGCAACGGCTCCGCTTGCTTGACCGCTCAGCTTCTTCAGATCGGCCTGCAACACGTGAACTTTCTCGATCGCTTCCGAGCCTTTGCTCATGGCGTCGGCGATGCGAAGTTCAGCGGAAGTTTCGAGGACCAAGTCCGGCTGCGTGGCTTTCACGCGCGGATCTTTTTTAATGACGAGCGGCTCGGAGAGAGTCTTGCCATCCACGGTTAGCTTGACGGTGTACGTGCCGGGCGCGGCGCGAGGACCAAGCGGTTCGCGCGGTGTGTCATGCGGCACGGCGGAGATGGGATAGTCGTGCCGCGTGGTGGCGAGCGGAGCGTAATGAATGCCCCACACCCAGCGATGCATGCCGGGCTCGGCGGAGAGCACGTGCGGCGGGCGCACCCAATAGGTGGGCACGCCTAGAGTGCGCTCGAGTTCGGACCGATCGAATTCGGGCTTGTCCGTGCTGGAGAAGCGGCGCACGAGCTTGCCGGTGGCATCAAAAATCTCAAGCGTGACCGGCCCGCTAGGCGCTTGGCCCAGGGAATAGTTGATGATCGCGCCATCCGGCGGATTTTCCCCAGCCGGCGTTTCGGGCGGCAGAGGCGTGTCCGTATTGGTATCGCGGCGAAAGCGATAGGCGCTTTCGGGTTTGTAAAGGATAGGCGGCGGCCTTTGCCGAGGCGTCGGTCAATTGTTCGAGAGGCGTGATGTCGTCCAAAATCCAGAAGCCGCGGCCGTGCGTGGCAACGATCAGGTCGTGCTCGTGAATCCAGAGATCGCGCATCGAAGTGTGCGGCAGATTGAGCTGTAACGATTGCCAGTGGTCGCCACCGTCGAAAGAAATCCACACGCCATTCTCCGTGCCGGCGAAGAGTAAACGTTTGTTCGCTGGATCCTCGCGGACGGTGTCTACCGCGGCGTGGTCGGCGATGCCGGTGACGATCAGTTGCCAGCTCTTGCCGCCATCGTGCGTGCGGTAGATGTAGGGATGGAGATCGTCCACGCGGAAGCGGCTGACGGAAGCGTAGGCGGTCTGCTCGTCAAAGCGCGAAGCCACAAGCTGCGTCACCTTGCTCCAGGGTTCGAGGCCAGCGGGCGTGACGTTCTTCCACGTCTTGCCGCCATCGCGGGTGAGCTGGATATTGCCGTCGTCGGTGCCAACCCAGATCGTATTCACGTCATTAAACGACGGCGCAATGGAATAGATCGCGCCGCGATGCGCGTCGGAGCCCGGCGTGTTGGCCGCCATGTCGCCGACGCTGGCGGGCAGGCCCGGATGCTCGCGCGTCAGGTCCGGGCTGATCGTTTGCCAGGTGTGGCCGCCGTCTATCGTCTTGAAGAGATAATTGGCGGCGAAATAGAGAATGTGCGGGTCCTTCGGCGAAAAGATCAGCGGCTGGGTGCGGTCGGTGCGGTATTTGGAAGAGGTGAGCACGATCGGCGTGATTTTCTGTACCTGCCCGGTGATCCAATCGTACTTGGTGACGTCCGCGCGGCCCGCGCCATAGATGATGTTGGGATTCAGCGGATCGGGCACGGCATAGCCATACTCGATCACGCCGACGGGGTGCCAATCGCGGAAGGTGATTTCGCCATCGTTGCCGCGGCTGGAGAGGCATAGAGAGCCACTATCCTGCTGGCCGGCGCAAACGCGATAGGGCACGCCGTTATCGGCGACGACGTGATAGAGCTGCGCGGTGGGCTGGTTGTACCAGGTGGTCCAGGTGCGGCCGTAGTTTTCGCTGATGAGCGCGCCCTGATCGCTGACGAGAAAGATGATGTTGGGATTATTCGGGTTGATCCAGATGTTCTGATAATCGTCGCCGCCGGGGGCGCCGCGGATGCCGGTCCAGGTGCTGCCGCCATCTTCCGAGCGCCAAGTGACGGTGCTGGTGGTGTAGAGAACGTCCGGATTTTTCGGATCGACTTTCGGGACGGGCAAATCGCCGCCGCCGATGCGCAATGCGGGCCGCGGATCGGTGGTGGCGCGTTTCCAGCTTTCGCCGGCATCATCGGAACGAAAAATGGTTACGCCGCGTCCTGCCGCAACAGTGGCATAGACGCGATTGGAATTGCTGGGCGCGATGGCGATATCCACCTGAATAACGCTTTCCGGCAAGCCATTCGTAAGCGGCTTGAAAGTATCGCCGCCATCGGTGGATTTGAAAACGCCGCCGCCGCCGCCGTTGTAGGTATTGCCGTCTTCCCACGGGCCCTGGCGCGTGGACCAGAGCGAAGCGTAGACGACGCTTGGGTTCGACGGATCGATCTCAACATCGGAGCCGCCGGTGTTGTCATCGCGGCCAAGAACTTTTTGAAACGTGCTGCCGCCATCGGTCGAGCGGTAAATGCCGCGCTCGGGGTTCGGTCCAAAGGGATGACCGAGAACGGCGACGAAGAGCTTATTGGGATCGCGCGGATCGATAGCGATGTTGGCTATCTGCTGAGCGTCGCGCAGTCCGAGATGCGTCCAGGTTTTGCCCGCGTCCGTGGATTTGTACATGCCGTCGCCCACGGCGAGATCGGGGCGCGGCAATCCTTCGCCGCAGCCGACATAAATAATGTTCGGATCGGACGCAGCCACGGCGATGGCGCCGATCGAGCCGGTGTCCTGATCGTCAAAAATCGGCGTCCACGTGTCGCCGAAATCGTCGCTCTTCCAGACACCCCCGCCCACCGAGCCGATGTAAAACACATTTGGCTGGCTGGGCACGCCGGCGAGGGCGCGGGTGCGTCCGCCGCGATACGGACCGATATTGCGCCAGCGCATTTCCTGAAATGCGCTATCTGGAAATTGCTGCGCCACAGTGGCGAGCGCGCCAAAAGTGACACATGCCGCTGCAAGTATGAGGACAGTTGCCAAACCGCATTTTCCTGACACACCAAGTAGCGAAAACCGGGACGTACGCATTCGTCGTAGCCTCCAAAGGTGCCGAATATACAACCGCAGTGCATAGGGACACAATCGGCAAACGCGCGAGGTATACGTTCGCGGAGGAGTTTCAGCCTTTGCGACGGTTGTAGGCTACACCGCTATTCGTAGCGCAGCGCGACGAGCGGATCGACGCGCATGGCTTTGCGCGCCGGAATGTAGCTAGCTAAGAAGAGCACGCAGACCAGTAGCGTGCATCCCGTGAAAAGCGTCAGCGGATCGTAGATGCTGACGCCGTAGAGAAGGCCGGTGTGCTCTCCGGGAACGAGGTAGAGCGCGCTGCGAAGCAACCGCCCGAGCACCAAAGAAATGCTGATCCCAAGGGCGAGACCGCAAACACCCAGCACGGCGGATTGCGCCAAAGCGTGCCGCAGAATGCGTCCCGGCATCGCGCCGAGGGCCAAGCGAATGCCAAATTCGCGCGTGCGTTGCTCGACGAAATAAGCGATGGCGCCAAAGATTCCCACGGCAACCAGCGCCAACGCCAAGCCCGCAAACATCCCGATCAGCGCCAAGTTCCCGCGCGCACCGCGCAAGGCCTGCGAGGCACGCTCGTCCATGGTGGCCGCGTGGCTAAGGAGGATGTTGCGGTCCAATTGCGTAATTTGTTCCCGGATCGGAGCGAGGACCGAGCCGGCCGGGACGCCCGTGGACGCCACGAGGAAGAGAGAAGACACCGGCGCTTGGGCAACTGGAAAGTAAATGTCGCTAAACGGCACTTCATTCGGGCCGAACATGTGCGTGTTTTCGACGACGCCGACGATGCGCGCACGAAAAGGCTGCTTCGATATGCCCTCGCCCCACTCTTCCGGGACGATATCCAGCTCCGTGCCGATGGGATTTTCGCCGCCGAAGTAACGGCGGACAAGATTTTGATTGACCACGATGACGCGTGGAGAATTTTGCGTGTCGGATTCCGCTAGAAATCGCCCGGCCAAAAAGCGAATCTTCAAAAGCTGGAAGTAATTTGGCGTGACGCTGCGAAGAAGCGAGTGAGGCTGTTCGCCGCTAGCCGCGCCAGGCCGCCCGACGATTGTGAAGTTCGAACCTATGCCGCCCGCGAACGGGATTTGGCTACCAAAGCCCGCGCCGCGCACGCCCGGGATCGCGGCCACACGCTGCAAAATCTGGTCGTACGCAACCATAAGCTGCTCCGGCTGGGCGTAGCGATCCTTGGGGAACGCGACATTGAGCGAGAGGAGGTTGTGCGGGTCAAAACCGAGCGGCGCCCGCATTTCACGGATAAAGCTATTCAGGAAAAGCCCAGCTCCAAAAAGCAGCGCGACCGCCATCGCGACTTCCGCGATTACGAGCACACCGCGAACACGCCGCTGTCCCGGACCTGCGGAGATGTTGCGCGAGCCACCTCGCAGCGCCTGGGTCAAATCAACCCGGGAAGCAAAGAGGCCGGGGAGAAGCGCCGAAAGGAGCACGGTGACGAAGCACATCGCGAGGGCAAATGCGAAAACGCGCCCATCCACGCTGGGAACAACTTTCCGTGGCAGAAGATCGCCCGGCAGAAACCTGCCAAAAGCTTGCGCTCCCCATACCGCCGCCAAACTGCCCAAGCCTCCGCCGAGGGCCCCCAGTAGTGCGCCTTCGATCAGCAACTGGCGGACGAGAGCGCCCCGGGCGGCTCCGAGCGCGGCGCGAACGGCAAATTCCCGTTGGCGAGCAAGGCCGCGCGCCAACAAGAGACTCGCCACATTGGCGCAAGCGATCAGCAACACCAGCGCCGCCGCCCCGGCAAAGAAAAATAGGTGCATCTGTGCGTAACCCACAAAGCTTTCGCGGAGACCCTGGACTTCAATTCCCCGGTCTACGTCTTCTCTTGGGTACTGGTTTGCGAGACGTTTCGCAATCACTTCCATCTGCGCTCGCGCTGCCGGCAGTGGCATATCTGGTTTCACGCGTGCCACTACGAACAAAGCAGGCGTGCCGCGGTTCCCATAATCCTTCGAACTGAGCACGAGCGGAACATACAGATCGGGATCGCCGAAGAATTCGAAACGCAAACCCTGAGGCGCGACACCGACAATGGTGTAAGCAATTCCATCCAGCGTGAGCGTCTGGCCGATGGCGGCTTGGCCGCCGCCGAAATGATTTTGCCAAAAGGGATAGCTGATGATCGCTTCATGGTCATGGCCCGCTTCGTGTTCCTCAGGCGTGAAAGAACGGCCCACGGGCAACGGCGCGCGAAGCGTTTCGAAAAAATCCAGGGAAATCGATTCGGATATCACGCGTTCGGAAGTGCCCGGGCCGCGCAGGATAGGGTGGCTCCCAGGGTCGAAGGCGCAGATGTTTTCGAAGGAAACTTTGGCTTGCGGCTCCCAATCCTCAAAATCCGGCCCGGAGAGAAGATCCGTGCGCTTCGGATGCTTGAGATCAGTGCGCAAAACGGAGACGAGGTTTTCGGATTCCGGAAATGGCAGAGGCTTCCAAATCTGCGCTTCGAGTACGCTGAAAATCGCGGTGTTTGCGCCGATGCCGAGGGCCAGCGTGAGTACGGCAATGGCCGTGAAGCCGGGATTTTTGCGCAGCATGCGCGCGCCGAAACGGACATCGCGCGAAAGATGTTCGAGCCAGGCCCAGCCCCAGGCGTCATGGGATTCTTCACGGAGCACCAATTCATTGCCAAACTGCCGCTGCGTGGCGTAACGCGCCTGATCCCGCCCCGCTCCCTCTTTGAGGTATTCCAGCTCGCGGAGTGCCCGGTGAGCGCGCATCTCGTCGGCGAGTTCGCGGTCAAAACGCCCGCGGTGAATCAGCATGGAAATCCGGCGGGAAATCTCACTTAACCATTGCGGCAGGTTCATGGCGTGCCTCCGGTGCAACAACTTCTGCTTCTGGCCGATTCGCGCGCGGCGCTAGGCGGTCTGAATGACGCGCACGATGGCCGCCATCACGCGCTCAAACTGTGACACCTCGGCTTCCATTTGCTTACGGCCCGCCGGGGTTAATTGGTAATAGCGAGCGCGGCGATTCTCCGAGGTGGCGCCCCACTGCGCCTTTACCCAGCCTTTGATCAACATGCGCTGGAGCGCGGGATAGAGGGAGCCTTCTTCCACTTGCAGCACGTCCTGCGACATCTGCTGGATGGACTTCGCGATTTCGTAGCCGTGCAGCTCGCCCCCGCGCGCCAGCGTGCGCAGGATCAGCATGTAAAGCGTACCGGGCGGGATTTCGTCACGATGCAAGAGGACCTCCCCGTCTGCCATAGTTAGACTATGTAAACGACAAAAGGTTAGCACGCCTGTCAAGAAAATCTTGAGATGAGCACCGTTTGTCTTAGAATTCGGGGCGAGACCGAAAAATGCCAGAGGACTCAAGGCAGATAAAGCGGCGGACCAAGTTATCCGCTCGATTGAAGAACCGCGATGCGGCGGCTGCTTTGCCCTTGCCCACGCTGCTTTCGCACGCGCTGGTGGCATTCACGATTGAATTTGACAATGAGGCAGAGCGGCAACTGCCGCACTGGACCACGAACTATGGATCGGCAGGTGGCTCACGGGAGGCGACCTGGCTGGTGTCTCTGGTGATGTGGCCGAACTGTATGGAGCACGTTGGCGAAGAAGGGATCGCGGTTGGCGAACTGGAAAAGCGAGCGCGTACAAAGACGAACTTGAACGGAATGCTGCGGTGGGGCTATGTCACGGTGGCGCCCGATCCGGCGGACCGCCGGGCAAAACCACCGAGCCGCGATTGGGTGATCCGCGCAACCCCTGGCGGACGGATCGCGCAAGAAATCTGGCGACCGCTCTTCGGCACGATCGAAAAGCGCTGGGAGGAACGTTTCGGCAAAAAGGAAATCGCGCAGCTTCGGGAATCACTGTTGGCGATCCTTCGGCAGATGGACTTTGCGCTACCGGATTGCATGCCGATCCTCGGCTATGGATTGCTCTGCGGGGTGCCGCATCTGCCAACGCAGACCACAGTGGCGCAAATAGAGCGCGATCGATCGCAATTGCCGCTTCCGACGCTGCTTTCCAAAGCGCTGCTCGCGTTTGCGGTGGAGTTCGAAGCCGAATCGCAATTATCGCTCGCGATTTATGCCAATGTGTTGCGCGTGCTTGACGAAGAAGGGATACCGGTGCGCGACCTGCCGAGGATGACGGGCGTTTCGAAGGAGTCCATCCGGATGGCAATGGGGATCCTGCGCAAGGCCCGCTTGGTTATCGAAGGTACCGACCCGAAAAACGGCCAAACCAATGTGATTCGGCTGACCGCGCTCGGCCGCGCCATGCAGCATGAACTCAGCGCGTTGCTTGCAGGGATCGAGGAAAGATGGCGCGAGCGCTTCGGCATCGCACCAATCTTGGGACTACGCAGATCGCTCGAGGGGCTCGAAGGCGATGGCACGCCGGAGGCCTCGGCGCTCTTCGAAGGGCTGAAACCGCATCCAGAAAACTGGCGGTCAAAGGTACCGCCGCCCAGCACGTTGCCACACTTTCCGATGATCTTGCACCGTGGCGGATATCCGGACGGCAGATAAAGGGCCATCATGACGCGAATTCGACGAACCGAAATCTAATTGCAAGCGAGAGGCGCTAAGGTTTGTGGGGCACAAAGGCATTGCCGCGAATCGGCATCCGGTTGGGAGGTTTCAGGCCGGTACTGACCTTCGCGTAAGTGGTGGCATCGCGTTCGAGAATGTCGAAGCCCTGTTGCAGCGTCAGATTGCCGGGTATCGCCTGAAAATCGGAGCGCGTTTCCTGTTGCTTGACGTTGATGTCTTTGAAGAGCAGCGCCTTGCCATTGATGTGCACGTCGATGTGCGTGACGTCCCAATGGCCGTCGCCGATGTCTCGCTGCGTCACGTCAAAGGTGCCCCCTGGATCAAGCCGGCCAAATAGGCCGCCACCGAATTTGACTTCACTGGTCAAGCGTCCGCTGAGTTCGACCAGGCGCTTTTGCTGCAAATCGATCCGCAGGATGCCTTCCATGTGGTGAAAAACGCGTTCTTCGCGCTGCGAACTGCGGAACTCCTCATTCGGGTGAAACCTTAGCGTGACTATGCCATTTTCCGTGCCGGCATAATCGTAGCAAAAAGCGTCCGGCAGCATGGCCAAGAGGCGCCTTTCGCGTTCGGCATCCTCATGCCGCTGTTTCTGCACTTCCTGCAGGCGGTCGGGATTCGATATGAGCGATTCGATGCGGGCGTTTTCCGCCTCTTCCTGCGCGGGCGTTAGCGGCTGGCCGGACGTGGCAAGAATGTGACGGATATCGCCATCGTTCGTTTGCACCACCGCCGTGAGTTGTTCCGGTTTGCCGTCTTCGATTTTGTCGTCGCGAAACTGCCAGCGGCTGCGATCGTGAAGCTGCGCGTTCAGCTCGTTTTGCACCATTTGCTGCACGAGCTCACGCGCATTTCCGTTGAGTTGGGAGACGGCTGAACCGGTATTTTGGCCGCACGAGGAAGGGGCAAATGCAAAGTTGGTGGCAAAGAATAGAAGGGCGAGTGGTACTTCGACTCCGAACCTGTTCTTGCACATTCTCATGCTGCCCACCTGTTGGACAAAGTATACGGTGGCGCGGGCCAGACGCGGGATACAGCAGAGGCTGTAGCTTCGTACGCTGGCTTAGGGTGCAATCCCCGGTGAACTCTGGGCGGAGTCTCTGGGACTCGCTGGGTTTATGGCTGCGATGGAGACAATGCTGCGTCGGGAAGGATGGGCCGGGCGCGCTCGACGCGCCACTGCACACCTCCGGGAACTTCGCGCTCCGTACGCGTGATGCGAAGCTTGCCTTGCGCAAGATACGTGAGGTGAACCTTGTCAAAGGCGAGACCGGCCGAGGCCATTAGCTTCATGTAATCTCCGTGCGCGGTTTCGTCCGGAGCTTCCGTGTAGGCGGAATCCCAGGTGATGTCCGGCGAAATTCCGCCAACGCCGCCGCTACCCGGAGCAACGCCGGGGCCTCGTGCGGGCACGGTGCCTTTGAGCGCCATATAGATGCGGATACCATTGACGATGGGCTGGAACATGTCTCGCGGCTGCCAGCGCTGGCCGAAGCGTTCGTAGCGGGCATTCATACGCGTCTCGAGCGGCAGCAAGCCGGGCACGTTGCGCTCGGCTTCGACGATGCGGTCGCGTAACGCATAAGTGACGCGCATGCTTTCGGGATGGTCGGGATCGCGCAAGTAGGAAAGGCTGGTAAACCAACCGCGCGGAATCCACCACGCACGCCCGGGGTTGGCGCCTTCGCGGCTTTGTACCCAACCGGTGTATTCGGAAAACGGCTGTACCCACTCGTGCGAGGG
The DNA here is from genome assembly GCA_963703805.1 of uncultured Acidobacteriota bacterium. Taxonomy (GTDB): domain Bacteria; phylum Acidobacteriota; class Terriglobia; order Acidiferrales; family UBA7541; genus DASTCZ01. Next base: position 1,271,192 of record CAVPFO010000005.1, read on the forward strand.
ATACCCGTGCGGATTCAGGAAAGCGTCCGGCAACCACGCATCGATCAATTGCTTTCGCGTTCTCGATTCGGGATAGACAGGATCGGTTTCGCTTTGCCCGGCGGAAACATCGGCACTTAGCGAGCCGTGATAGCCGGGATGCAGCAAGTTATCGGGTGTGATCTTCGCAAGCTCGACGGAAAGTTGCGCGCCATCGGGGTTATCGATCGGATGCAAGACTACGTTGACTTGTTTCAGAGCGGCGCGTACGGCTGGATCGCTGGTGAGTTCTTCGCCGAGCTTATCAATGTGGCTGGTGCTCGAGACTTCGTTGGCATGCTGGCGGCCGGAATAAACGATGGCGGTCTTGAGCGTGGTTTCTTTGGCCCACGAACGCAGCGCGGAAGGCGATGGCGACATCACGTCGGCAGCCCAAATGTCTTGCCCCAGATAGCTGCGGCCCATCCAGTAGACGTTTACGCCGGGTGATTTCGCAAAGCGCGCGAGGATTTCGGTATTTTCTTCCGGGCTAATGGGTTCATCCCATTGCACGATGGGCGTGCGCGTAAGTTTCCCCGCATAGTCGGAAATCATCGGGCGCGGCGTGGCCGGAGCGGAGATCGCCCACGTCGTATAAGCGCGTACGGCGGGCGTGTTCTGCTTGGCATTGAGCGCGGGCGGCAATTCGAATTCCACGGCCATATTCGCCAAATGCGGATAGGCAAGGTCGTCGCGGTAAAGACCTGCCGCGTGCATTTGCGTCAGCGAATGCAATTCTCCCTCAGCCTGTTCGACGCTGAAGATCGAGCGGTCGACCTGGTCCTGGCCTTCCACTTTTAGCCATTGCTCGTAATCGTCCTTCATGTAGTCCGCGGGAAGCGACCACGTCAGATTCTCAACGCCATCTTGCCCGGCGCGCACGCGGGCCGCGATCAGCCGAGGCGTGATTTCGCCGCCGATCACCGGCAGATTGCGTTCGCGGTGCTGGGGATGGCCTTGGGCATCCGTCCAACTGAGCCGCACCACGGGATTCGCCGCGGGCTTGCCATAAAATTCGAAGTGGACATGGCCATCCCGGCCGTCTTCGGAACCATGCACGATGGGAATTACGCGGCCGATGTAGTTGATAGGCCGGCCGGTCTCGAGGTCGCCCATCATGTTGATAAACGTGTCCGTGGAATAGAACGTGTCTTCCTGTAGTGCTTCAAGCGAGGAGATGCGCTCTTTATCGAGAGCGATCGCGTAATCGGGCTCGCTCATGTGGATATCGATTTTGAGCGTGTCAAAGGGCGGCGCGAATTCGGGACGCAGGTCGCCGTGCGCTTGCGCCATCACGAAATGATAGATGCGCGGGAGGATTTTATTCTGGTAGTAGTCCCAATACACCTCGGGATCGGTTTCGACGCGTTCATCGAGTAGTTTTCTTGAACCGGCTTCCAGATGGACCCAGCCGGTATCCACCTGCACCTCTTCGTAGCGCGGGATCACACCGTTGTACGGTTGCATTGCGGTGGTAACGGTGAAGTCGCGGCTCAGGATTTCCTTGCCTGCGGCATCGAGAGCGCGCACGCGGTAGGTGGGGCCTCCGGCCGCCGGCGGAGTAAATTCGTTCAGGGTGATTTTCTCCAGTGGAATGCCGAGTTGCTTGGCCAACATTTCGTCCACGGGATACAGTTCCTGCACCCATCTCGCCGGCGAATACATGGCGCGGACGCCGGTTGCGTCCACATCCTTGGCAAAATCAATTTCGAGATTTGCAGCGTCTCTTCCGGCAAGCTGCGGCGCAATCTCGTCCATCAGCCAGCTATAGCCTTGTTTGTAGGCGCACAGAACCTCCACACGGGAGTGCTTTCGGTCCGCGCCCGCGCGAGACAGAATATCGGTAAGTTGCGTTGCGAGCTTCTGGCGCACTTCGGGGCCTTCGCTTACACGCGCAACCAGAGTGACGCCCTGTCCGCGTCGAATGCGCGGCGCGGCGGCACGTACAAGCTTGAGCAGGCGATTCCCTTCCCACGGGATCACCAGGTCGTCCGAAAATGTGGGGGCGGCTTGGTGAAACGGATAGTCAGGTTCTTCGAAATGCAGTTCGGGATCCTTGTCGCAACATTGCGTTCCGGCGTGCAGACTGCCTGTCTTTACCTCGACGTTTGCAACGTGCAGCTGCTGTTGGAGCTCCTTTCGAATGAAATCCGCGAGGCCCGGATCGGCGAGCTCCACATAAACTTCCGCCTTTACATTGCCGATTGTTGAGGACGCCTTCGGGTCTTGCGCAATTTCCGCGGCCCAGCGGTCCAGATGATAGAGAGCCGCGGAGGCTTGGCCGGCTCCCGAGCGCAATGAGAAGAAGCGGTGCAGGTCGTAGCGAATTTCCTCGAGGGAAAGATATTGCTTCCCCGTTTCCCACAAGTTCGGAAAATGGCCCGTCAATAGGTCCAGAGCCGCCGATGCGCCGGCACCATCGCCGCGCGCCAGCACGGCGCCGTGCTTTTCGAAACTGTCGTCTACGATGCGAAGCTCGCCTTCACCGGAGGCGAGGACCGGCGCCGACTGCGCCGCGACGGTGTCGCCGGCGCTCAGCTTACGCGCGGCTTCCTGCGCCAGCGGCGAATCGCCCACAAGCACAGCTTGGGTGCGAACTTGCTTGGGTGTGGCATCGGCGGCCGGCGACGCGATCGGCAAAGTGATGCCGGTGGTCTCGAGTCCCATGCGCGCGGCGAGATTGGCCATCGCGATGCCGGCAGCACCTGCCGGTACGTAAAGATGCGCGTCCGAGGCGGAAGGAATTGGCATTTTCGAGCTGCCGGTGAAGAGTCCTTTGCTGGTGTAAAGAGTGGCTAGATCGAGGCGAACGGAGGAAGCACCAGCGGCTCCGCCACCTGGCGCACCCGCGCCAGGCGTGGCGCCGGTATCCGGCATCGCTGCCGCCGCAACAGGAGCGGTGGTCTCGTTGGTGGGAGGCGTCGGAGCGCCTTCTTCGCTGGCTGCGGTGGGAAGCGGAGCAGACGCCTGAAATTTCGGATTGGTCGCGGTGACAGGGTTCGGGCCGCCAAGGATCACGATCTCGCGGACGGCCGCAAGGTGACCTGCGGCAAAAGCGGCCGTCAAGTCCGCGACCGTGACGGCAAAGCTCGCGCGCACGAAAGCGCGGCGGATTCCCTGTTGCCCGTGCTGATACGTCACGCCGATCAACTCCGCGCCGTTGCCGTGCGCGGCGGTGTTGATGGCCCCTGGGATCGCCGCGAGCTTATCGCCCGGAACCTTCCACTGATAAGGTGCGCGAGCCGAATAGCCCTCCGCAGCCGCTTCGAGGCCGGCGTCATCGGCCCCTACGACAGCCAAATCTTCATTCGAAAGAATTACACCGCCCTCGCCTTTTTCGAATTGGGACGCAATTTGCTTCCCGTCATTCGAAAGAGCGTCCGCGGCTTGCCCGATCAAGATATGCGGGCCGCTCGCGGAATTACTCTTCGCGGTGACGACCAAGGGGAGAGTGAGCCCTGTGGAACCGTAAGCCGCGCGGGCGGCGAGATTCGCGGCGGCGGCATTTTCGGCGGCCGAGGCATCTTCCGGAACTACAATCTTTCCGTGGATTGCATCGGCAAGACCATCGCCATTGGTATCTACGAGCATCCATCCGGTGGCGAATGGATCGCTCAAATGATTCTCCGGCGCCAGCACCGGCGGCGCGACTTGCGCTTGCGCGAACGCTTTCGGGGCTCGCACAACAAGAATGCAGAGCGCGAGTACGAGCAGAAGTATGACGGTTCGTGTGCGTCTCATGGGTCCTCGAAACAGGCTGCTGAACCGCGCAGTATACCGCCAAGGCAGGCGAGGTTTACCAATCGAATTGCGGAGAGAATAGTGGAAAGTTGGGGGACGGTCCAAAAGCTGGCGGGCGGCTTCGCTTCAAAACGTAAATGGATGCAGAAGCTGCCCGTGGTGCGCGCGTAAATATGGTAGGAAAACTTCCTTTGCGCGGCTACTCCGGGAAGCGCGGCATATCCGGATCGAGCCCCAGATCGGATTCGCGCATGTGTTCGATCGGCGGCCCACCCTCGGAAGGCGGCCGCGTCTTCTTCTCGGCGCGGCGCTCGGCCTTGGCCTTCTGCTTATCTTTGCGCTTCATTTCTTTTTGACGTTTCTGAAAAGTCGTTGCCATCAACCCTCTTTAGAATCCGCATTTACTTGCAAAAATCGGTTGGAGCGATGCTACCAGCGTGGCTCGCGAGGCTGGCGCACAGATTCGCGATAATCCTCGGTGGAGAAATTATCACGACGCCCACGACCACCACCGCCCCCACCGCCTCCAGGCCGACGGTCGCGATCGCCGCCGCCACTGCCACTGCCGCCGCGATTGCCGCCGCCCCCGCCCCTGGGGCCGCCCGGGCCTCTGCCGCCGCCACCACCGCCACCGCCCTCGCCTTTGGGGCGCGCTTCGTTCACCTTGAGATTTCGACCTCCGACGTCTTTGCCATCCAGCCCCGCGATGGCTTTCGCTGCCTCCTCGTCATTGGGCATTTCGACGAAGGCAAACCCTCGCGCCCGGCCGGTCTCGCGGTCCGTGGCAATGTGCACGCGCGTGATTTTTCCGAATTGCTCGAACAGCGCGCGCAGCTCACTCTCGGTGGTCTGGAAACTCATGTTGCCGACAAACAAATTCTTCATACTTCGATCTCCTTGACACTCTGCCGCGCGAGCGCATTGGGGTGGCGCAAGATGGGCAGCATTATACCAGCACTGGCAAACGGAGCGTTATACCCGTAACGACGGCCCGGCCCGGCTCGGCCCAGACGCGCATACAGACACTCAGCTTCGTGGTTACAGCCTCCGGCGTATGCGATCCAAGCCGCTGATTCCTATATTCAAGAGGAACTGGTAGAGTGCGATTCGAACGGCATCTCACTCTTTCGGGACCGATCTTCCCGCTCGGAGATTCTTATGCTTAGCGAGCTTTTCGCGAAGTGGCCGCTGGTCCGGCAGATCCTCGAAGGTGGCGACGGCACGGGTCCCGAAGCTATGAGCGATCAGACTCGCAGCCTGCGGATGAAGAATCACGGAGCCGAAGCCGCGCGGTCTATTTGCCCATACTGCGGCGTCGGGTGCGGCCAACTTATTTTTCACAAACAAGGCAAGCTGATTTCGATTGAAGGCGATCCAGCCTCGCCGATTTCGCGCGGGCATTTGTGTCCCAAAGGCTCGGCCAGCTACGAACTGGTGACGCACCTAGGACGGCTGACGAAGGTGCGCTATCGCCGCCCAGGCGGAACGCGATGGGAAGACCTGGACCTCGAAGCCGCGATGGATATGGTGGCTGACCGGCTGTGGAAAAGCCGTGACCGCACGTTTCAGGAAGAGCAGGACGGCCAGAAGGTGATGCAGACCAAGGCCGTCGCGCACCTGGGCGGGGCGACGCTCGATAATGAAGAAAATTACGTCATCAAGAAACTCTTCACCGCGGGGTTGGGCCTGGTTTGCGTAAGCAACCAAGCCCGCATATGACATAGCTCGACGGTGCCCGGTCTGGGCACCTCCTTCGGACGCGGGGGCGCCACCACGGCGCAGCAGGACCTGCAAAACGCCGACGCGATTTTGATCATGGGATCGTCCATGGCGGAAAATCATCCCGTGGGATTCCAGTGGGTGGTGGAGGCGCGCGAGCGCGGCGCTAAAATCATCCACGTCGATCCACGATTTACGCGCACGTCCGCGATGGCGGACGTGTGGGCTCCCCTTCGCGCCGGCAGCGACGTGGTGATGCTCGGTGCGATCGTGAACTACGTCCTGCAAAACGAATTGGCCTTCCGGGAATACATTCTCCATTACACCAACGCGCCGGTGATTTTGCGCGACGATTTTAAGGACACGGAAGATCTCGAGGGACTTTTCTCGGGCTGGGATAACGAGAAGAAGGAATATAAGACCGCAACCTGGGCTTACAAAGATGCGCCCGTCACCGAAACGGGAGGACAAGGCGCGCGCGGAGGGCACGGCAAAGACCGCGGCGGAGAAAGCACCGATGAAGGGGTCCACCGCACCGATCCCACGCTACAGAACCCGCGCTGCGTCTATCAGGTTCTGAAGCGGCATTTTTCCCGCTACACGCCGGAAATGGTCGAGCGCGCCTGTGGAATTTCGCGCGACGTTTTTCAAAAGGTGGCGGAAATATTCTGCTCCGCTTCGGGACCCGACAAGACGGCGGCCATTTGTTATGCGGTGGGTTGGACGCAACATTCCAACGGCGTGCAGATCATCCGCACGGCGGCGATCCTGCAATTGCTATTGGGAAATATCGGGCGGCCCGGCGGCGGCATTCTAGCGTTGCGCGGGCACGCATCGATCCAGGGCTCGACGGACATCCCTACGCTATACGACATACTGCCCGGATATTTGCCGATGCCATTTTTCAACGCGGATGAGAATCGCTTCGAGGACTACATCCAGAAGCACAAAACGAAAGAGGGCTGGTGGAACAATTTTGATAAGTACGCCGTGAGCCTGCTAAAGGCTTACTACGGCGACGCAGCCACAAAGGAAAATTCGTGGGGTTTCGACTGGCTTCCGCGAGTTACGGGCGATCATTCCCATCTGGGCTATTGGCTCGATATGGCCGACGGGAAAATGGAAGGGCTCTTTGTGATGGGGCAGAATCCCGCGGTGGGTGCTCCGAATTCACGTCTCGAGCGCAAGGCACTGGCGAAACTCAAATGGCTCGTGGTTCGTGACATGGTAGAAATCGAGACGGCATCATTTTGGCTCGATTCGCCGGAGGTCGAGCGCGGCGAGCTGGTTCCGTCCGAAGTACAAACGGAAGTATTTCTCTTCCCTGCCGCGAGCCATGCGGAAAAAGAGGGTTGCTTCACGAACACGCAGCGGCTGCTCCAATTCCACGAGAAGGCCGTGGAACCGCCGGGCGATGCGCGCAGCGAAACGTGGTTCATCTACCATCTGGGCCGCCGATTAAAGGAAAAAGCGCGAAAGGATCCGCGTCCGCGAAACGCCGGACTGAATGCACTTACGTGGGACTATCCAACGAATGGCCTCACCGCTGAGCCGAGCGCCGAGGAAATCCTGAAGGAAATTAACGGTTGGACGACAGCCGATCGCAAACCCGTCAAGGGCTTCCGGGATTTGAAGGCGGATGGCTCGACGACGTGCGGCTGCTGGATCTATTCAGGCGTTTTTCCAGCCGCGGGCGAAAACAAAGCCAGGAAGCGGGAGCCAAAAGGTCCGTATGGCCACGGGTGGGGTTATGCTTGGCCCAGTGATCGGCGCATCCTTTACAATCGCGCTTCCGCGCGGCCTGACGGTAAGCCGTGGAGCGATCGCAAGAAACTCGTCTGGTGGGACGCGGAATCCAAGAAGTGGACAGGTTTAGATACGCCAGACTTTACCGTCGATAAGCCTCCGGATTATCAGCCGCCGGAAGGCGCCGAGGGCGACGCTGCGATCGCGGGCGATCAGCCGTTTATTATGCATCCCGACGGCCTCGGCTGGATTTGGGTGGCGAGCGGATTGAAGGATGGTCCACTGCCCGCGCACTACGAGCCGCTCGAATCGCCCATGAAGAACCTGCTTTATCCAAATCACGCGACCGATCCGGCGGCCAAGAGAAGAGAGCGCGCGGACAATCCCTATGCCGAATCGCCCGACCCGCGATTTCCGTATGTGTTGACGACGTATCGCCTGACCGAGCATCACACGGCGGGAGGAATGTCCCGCACGCTGAGCCACCTGGCCGAGCTCCAGCCGGAATTTTTCTGCGAACTCTCGCCGGAGCTGGCGGAAGAGGCGGGCATCACGCCAGGCGGTTGGGTAACGGTCAGTTCGCCACGTGGGGTTATCGAAGCGCGGGCACTGGTGACCAGCCGAATGAAGCCGATTCACGTGGAAGGGCAGGTCGTGCACCAAGTGGGGCTGCCCTACCACTGGGGGTACAAAGGCATCGTGAAGGGGGACGCCGCCAACGACCTGGTGGCGATTTCGCAAGAACCCAACGTGCGCATCATGGAAACCAAGGCGCTTGTTTGCAATGTGGCGCCCGGCCGGCGCCCGCGAGGCAAAGAAAATTTGGCCCAAGCGGAAGAGCGGCCTGCTGATCCGGTTACGGATCAAGCATCGGAACGCAGATGACGACCACCGCCTTTCTGACCGACTCGACGCTCTGCATCGGCTGCAAAGCGTGCGAAGTGGCGTGTAAGGAATGGAATGGCGTTGCGGCGGACGGCTTCGAATGGAGCGGACTGTCCTATGACAATACCGGAGCGCTCGGGCATTCCACGTGGCGGCATGTGGCCTTCGTGGAAAATCCCCCGGTCGAGGGATTCGGCGGCAATGCCGGCGAAGTACTTTCCTGGAGTTTTCTTTCCGATGTCTGCAAGCACTGCGCCAATGCTGGTTGCCTGGAAGCGTGTCCGACTGGCGCAATCGTGCGCACGGAGTTCGGCGGAGTGTTCATTCAGCCGGACGTGTGCAACGGATGCGCGTATTGCGTGGTCACCTGCCCGTTTGGCGTGGTGCAACGAAATCCCGATCAGGGTAAGGCCTTTAAATGCACGTTTTGTTATGACCGCCAGAAAGAAAATCTGAAGCCTGCTTGCGCGACGGCCTGCCCGACCGAATCGATCAAGTTCGGCGAGATCGGCGAACTGCACGAAGCGGCTAACAGGCGCATCGAACAACTGAAGAGCCGCGGTATCGACGACGCGCAAATTTACGACCCGCAAGAGACAAGCGTCGGCGGCACGCACGCCTTTTTTATCCTGCGCGGCGATCCAAAATCTTACAATTTGCCGCCGAAGCCGGAAGTTCCCACCGTGCACTTGCGCCGCGGCTGGACCTCCGCGGGAATTGCCGCCGCGGCATTGGTGACGGGCACGCTGCTGGCGTTTTTAGGAGGCAACGGCGATGAATCCTGACGGGCATGACGCTGCCGGACGCCCGCGAGCCAACGAAACGCGTCTCGCGGAAATCCGCCGCGAGGCCGAAATGCGCGGGGCCGCGCAGGGTTCCGGGGTTCGTCCGGCGAACGCGCCGTTCCCGAAAGCTTCGCCGGAGACGGGCTACTACGGATTGCCCGCGCTGAAAGCTCCACAATGGACTTGGGAAATACCGGCATACTTTTTTGCCGGAGGTGCGGCTGGTGCGGCCGCCGTGATCGGCGCGGTGGGCAATCTTACCGGCGCGGACCGCAGGCTGATTCGCGACGCGCGTTGGCTCGCCGCCATCGGGGGAGCGATTTCCCCAGCATTGCTAATTTCCGACCTGGGCACGCCATCGCGTTTTTTGAACATGCTGCGCGTGTTCAAGATTCAAAGTCCGATGTCGGTGGGATCGTGGACGCTGGTCGCGTTTTCGAATAGCGCGGCCATGTCCGCCGTGGCAGACGCGATTGCGCGGAAAACCGGCCGGCGCGGCCTCGTTCGTTTCGTCGGGAATGCCGCCGAAGTGCTCGCCGCGTTCTCGGGTTTGGCGCTAACGACCTACACCGGCGTGCTGATCGGCGCCACGGCGATCCCGATATGGGCCGAGCATGTGGGCACGCTGCCGATTCATTTTGCCGCCTCGGGGACCGGCGCGGCCGTCTCGATGCTTGAATTACGTGGACACGATTCGAATCGGGCGCTCAACGCAATGGGGATTGCCGCTGCCGCAGCGGAAACAGTTGTAGGTGCGCGCATCGAGCTCGGCCAGAAACGCGTGAACAAACCGCTCAAGGAAGGTGCGACCGGCGCGCTGATTCGCTTTGGCGGGTTACTTTCCGGACCATTACCGCTGGCGTTGCGCCTATTGTCGCTGGGCGCGAGCCGCCAAAACTCCCGCAAATTGCGGCGCGCGGCCGCGGCCTCCACGATCGCCGGCTCGATGATCACGCGGCAGGCGTGGATCAAAGTCGGTAAAGTATCGGCGCGCGATTCAAAGGTCGTACTGAATCAGCCCGAAGAAGGCTGACACTAGCACGCCGCCTATGACTACGTGGCGTGGCTCACCTTTGGCATGGCTTCGTTCGGCGCCGCACCGGTGTGGGTCTTGCGCTGAAGTATCAGTAGATCGCGTTCCCTGGCTGTGTTGAAGAAATCTCTCCGGCTCGTACGGATAATGAATAGGACGTCCCATCCCCTTGCCGCTTCGGAACGTCCAGCTTTCCGCCCGCGATTACTTTCAAGACGGAAATCGGGCCGAACGTAAGTGGCGTATTGGGTCTGCAGATGGCCGGCACACCTGCGGCACCGAAAAGATACACGGCGCCCAAACCCGCGACTTCGCCCTGGCCTTGCCCATCAACCAGTAATGCTGTCTGCTGATCCACAGCCAGTCCATGAACCGTTTGTATCTGGCCGGAGGCGAGAATACGCGCCATGAAAACGAGAAGACGCCCGAGCCGGTCGCGAGTGGAGAAATGCGTGTCTGTAATGACATCTCGCAAAGCTGGAATGTTTAGGTAGCCGCGTGTGATCGTCACTTGAGGGTGAAAAGGATTCGTCAATGCCACCCGCGAGGTAAGGTCCGGCCCATTTGGGGTATCGGCTTGAGCGGTGTAAGCAAATTCGCCTAGGATCGCGAGGCCCGCGCTGGTGCCGCCAACCGGAATGCCGCGCAGGATTGCGTCATCGAGCGATTCCTGCACCGGCGTGTCTTTCCAGAAATTGATGTAGTTGGCCTGGTCGCCGCCAGCGATAAAGATCGCCTCCGCATTTCGAATGGTCTGCGCGACAAAGGGATCGGAGGCGGCTTCGCGATTCGGGACAATCAGCGTGGCAACGGAATTTTCACGGCAGAGGCCGCTGACGTAAGGGTTGTACGCATCGGTGCCGGTGGCGCGCAGGATCAGAAAATCGCCGCCATGCGAACGCTCGCACAGCCAGCGGAAAGCCTCGTCTAAATCCTTGCCGCCACCCAGCAGCGCGAATCCCGCTTTCACGCCGGAGGGGTGTACATCGGTTGGATTGCCTACGCGGAAATACTGGTAGGTCGAACCAACCGGCGCCGTGCGAAACGCCAAGCCGCCGAGAGATGCCATCGCCAAAAACAAAATTGCCCGGGTGAAAGTCATATGGATGGCGATTCTAGATGGAGCGGGGCAAAAACGGTATGCGAATCGCTGTCCTGCGATATACCTCCGCAAACAGGCCTAGCATCGAACCGGACAGGTGCAGCTTGATTCGAACAAAATACCCATTCGAGATGAAGCCATGAAAATGAAAGCCGCGCAGATTGGCAAGCCGGGCGCCTCGTTTGAACTTGTAGAGCGCGAAGTACCCCGACCGGGGGCGGGCCAGGTTCGCGTGCAGGTACTGGCGTGCGGAATCTGCCACAGCGATGTTTTCCCCAAGGAAGGCCACTGGCCCGGCCTGCAATACCCGCTGGTGCCTGGGCATGAAATCGCGGGCGTGATTGACGCCATCGGCGCGGGCGTGACGACCTGGAAAACCGGGCAGCGCGTGGGGATCGGCTGGCACGGCGGGCATTGCCGCGTGTGTTTGCCTTGCCGGCGCGGCGACTTCATTCATTGCGAGAAACTGCAAATTCCCGGCATGAGCTATGACGGCGGCTATCAGGAATACATGGTGGCGCCTATCGAAGCGTTGGCAGCGATGCCCGATCCGCTGGATGCCGCCGAGACCGCTCCGCTGCTGTGCGCTGGCATCACCACGTTCAACGCGCTGCGGCACAGCGGAGCAATGCCCGGCGATTTGGTGGCGATCCAAGGAATCGGCGGGTTGGGGCATCTGGCGGTTCAATTTGCGAGCAAGTTTGGATTCCAAACGGTGGCGATCGGGCGGGGCGGGGAAAACGCCCCGCTGGCCGCGAAGTTAGGCGCACACCGCTACATTGACACGAGCGCTTCGAACGCGGCGGAAGAGCTTCAGAAAATGGGCGGAGCGCGCATCATCCTGACGACGGCCCCGAACGCAAAGGCCATGTCACCGCTGATTGACGGGTTGGGCGTGAACGGCACGATGATCGTGGTCGGCGCTTCGCAAGACCCCATCGCCGTCACGCCGATTCAACTGATTTCAGGTACCAGGAATTTGCAAGGCTGGGCTTCTGGCACGGCCACCGATTCGGAAGACACTATGAAATTCGCAGCATTCAGCGGCGTGCGCGCCATGATCGAAAAATTTCCTCTCGCAAAGGCCAACGAAGCGTTCGAACGCATGATGAGCGGCAAAGCGCAGTTTCGCGTGGTGCTCACGATGCAATCCTGACATCGCACGGCGCGTGCTGATAGAATGCGCGGCCAGTGAAACGTTTCGCAACATGGGCGGCACTCGCGGCGATGGCCGCGCTGTGCGTTTTCGCCGCCGTGCGCGGGGCAGTTGCTGATGCACAAGCGGCTCTTGCTATCCAGCCACAAACTTCTTCCCTCCAAACCCATCCAGCAGATGAGCAGGGCGATTACGTTCTGCATTTTCTGCAGCATGCCATCGGCAACGAGCACTACGAGCTGAAGGCCTCGGCGGACCATTCGAAATTAGCGCTCGACGCGTCTTTCGAATACACGGATCGTGGCGTAAAAGTGCCGCTCCACGCCACGCTCGAAATGCAGCCCGATTTCACGCCGGAACATTTCGAAATCAAAGGAAAGAGCTATCGCTATTTCAATGCGGACGCCGCAGTGGACATCGCCGGAGCCAACGCCGCCGTGCGCGAGGGCCAGGAATCGCGGCAAGTTGTCCTGTCCGGGCCATTTTTCACCGTGGACGGCTATTCGCCGATCTCGGTGCAGGCCATGATGATGCGCTACTGGTTGCACCACGGACGGACGGCTCATTTGTTGGCGCTGCCTGCCGGAGACCGTGCCGCGGAGGTGACCATTGCGCTTGCGGGGCACGAGACGGTGAAGCTCGGAGCCCACGCGGTCGCCCTCGACCGCTATACCGTGAATAACGTGGTATGGGGCCGCGAATCGGTTTGGCTCGATCCGCAGGAACAGCTTGCTGCCGTCACCACATATACGGGTGGGCTGGGATTCGAGGCCGTTCGAAAAGAGTATGAACCGGCGTTTCCGCAGTTTATTCGCAGCGAGGTGGCGGACCGCGTGAAGGATTTGGCGGGGATTTCGAAAGGCGTGCCTCCGCTCGCAGAAGGAAGCTTTGCAATTGTTGGCGCGACGCTGATTGATGGTACGGGGCGCGCCCCGGTGCCGGATTCGATAGTAATCGTACAGGACGCCAAGATTGCCGGTGCCGGCCCGCACGGTTCGGTGCAAGTACCGGCGGGCATTCGAAAGATTGACGCACGCGGCTTGACCTTGCTGCCGGGCCTTTGGGAGATGCACGCGCACTACGCGCAGATCGTGTGGGGTCCGGCGTATCTGGCGTCCGGAGTGACCACGGCGCGGGATTGCGGCAATGAATTCGAATTCATCACCGCGGTTCGCGACGAAATCGCGCAGCATGCGGGGCTCGGCCCGCGGCTTCTGCTTGCAGGGTTGATCGATGGCGCCGGTCCCGATTCTTTTGGCGTGAACACCGCGACGACGCCGGAAGAAGGCCGCGCGCTGGTGAATCGCTACAAGAATGCAGGCTTCTCGCAGATCAAAATTTACAACCTGATCGAGCCAGAGGTGCTGCGTGCCATCACGGCGGAAGCACACCGGCTGGGCATGACGGTGACCGGGCACATACCGAATGGCATGACGGCATACGACGGCGTGAACGACGGCATGGACCAGATCAATCACATCGGCTACGCGGCGGCGGTGATGCGGGCGCCGGCCCGAGACGCGCGATTCGATCCCGCTTCCTCGGAAGCGCAGAAGGCCATTGAGTTTTACAAGGAACATCATACGGTGATCGACCCCACGGTTTCGTGGGGCGAATTGCTGGGCCATCCCACCGACCAGCCGATTACGTCGTTCGAGCCGGGATTCGCGCGGCTTCCCTACCAGCTTTCGTCACTCATTGGGCAGAGCGGGGTAGCGCCGGAGGAAGGCGCGCGATCTCGTGAACGGTTGGACGAATCGCTCCGCGAGGTGAAGGCGCTTTATGACGCAGGAATTCCCATTGTGCCGGGGACGGACAAGGGCGTTCCCGGTTTCAGCCTGCACCGCGAACTCGAGCTTTACGTGCAGGCTGGGCTCACGCCGATGCAGGCGATCCAGACGGCGACGATTGTGTCTGCACGCGCGATGGGCCTCGAGAAGGAATCGGGCACGATCGAATCTGGAAAGCGCGCCGATTTGATTCTCGTGGAGGGCAATCCGCTCGAGGACTTCAGCGCGCTTCGGAAAGTCACCCGCGTGGTAACCGGCGGACGCCTCTACGAAACTGCGCCGCTTTGGAAGGCTGCGGGATTCAAGCCCTAGATTTTTCGACCGTTTCCGCATCGGCACGGTCGGCGCACTGGACCTTTATCGCGCAATACGATAGCTTCCCGCTGCAAACGCAATTCAATCTTCCGGAAAAAGAATACCTATGAACCGACGAATACGATCGCCGCTCGTTTTCCTCGCGGCAGTGTTGAGCTTGGCCGGAATGCCGCCGACCGCCGAAGCGCAAGCAGACGCGCCGGCTCAGAAGCCGCTTACGGCGGAGCAGGCCATCCAGACGCGCAATATTTCCGATCTGCGCTTCGCGCCGGATGGCAAACTGGTGGCCCTGGTCGTCACCGAGCCTCCCACAGGCACCACCCGGCTGCGGCACATCTGGATGCTCGACGCCACGTCGCACGAATTGCGGCAATTTACGAGCTCGGCGAAATCGGAGGATACGCCGCGATGGTCGCCGGATGGCAAGCGGCTGGTGTTTCTCTCCGACCGCGGGGAGTTCCGGCAAATTTATGCGATCTCAATGGATGGCGGCGAAGCGGCGCCGCTCACTACCGGAAAACGCGCGGTGCAGTCATTTGCATGGTCGCCCGACGGAAAGCAGATCGCCTTCCTCGCCCCCGAACCAAAAACCGACGCGGAAGAGAAAAAGGAAAAAGATAAAGACGATGCGCGCGTGACCGATCGGGACGACCATCCTGCGCGCGTTTGGCTGCTCGATGTCGAGTCGGGCAAGCAACGCCAACTTACCTCAGGGCTTTGGCGCATCAATGAAATCGAATGGATGCCGGATAGCGCGAGGCTGATCGCTTCGGCCACGGATCATCCCGAATCGGACGAGGAGACGAACCGCATCTTCGCGATTGATGTTGCAGATGGGAAGATGACGCAACTGGCTGCGCCGCACGGGCCCTTTCACACTCTCCGTGTCTCGCCGGATGGTTCGGCGCTCGCCTACGTGGGTTCCCGAGTAGATGGACCCAGCCCACACGATCTCTACACGCTACCCATTCAGGGCGGCAAGGCGGGCAATCTTACCGGCCAAGCCATCGACCGGCCGGTGGTTGCTTACGCTTGGCGGCCGGATGCAACGCTGATCGCCGCGGTACAAGATGGCTTCAAGACAAAGCTCATTTCGATTACCGCAGGCGGCAGCGCGAGAACATTGCCGGCGGCTCCCGTGAATGTGCGTGCGTTCGACATGTCGCCATCGGGCGGCATTGTCTTTGCCGGAAGTACCGCTACCGCGCCAGAAGAATTGTGGCTCGGCACGGCTCCGAACGAAGCGCAACGCGTTTCGAATCTCAACGCGAGCTGGGCCCAATTCGCACTCGTCAAGCCGGAGTTGATCCATTACAAGAGTTTTGACGGCACGGATATCGAGGGCGCGCTGCTGAAGCCTGCCAACGCACAGGCAGGCGCAAAGCTCGCGACCATCGTGCTGGTGCATGGAGGGCCTACGGGCGCGTGGAGCGATTCCATTGACGGCTGGGGACAGCTTCTTGTGGCTCACGGCTTTGCGATTTTCTATCCCAACATTCGCGGATCCACAGGTTACGGCCACAAATTTATCGAAATGAACCGCGGCGATTGGGGCGGCGGCGACTATCGGGACATGATGGCCGGCGTTGACTATCTGGTGGGGCAAGGGATTGCCGATCCGCAAAGGCTGGGAATCGGCGGATGGTCGTATGGCGGCTATATGTCCGAGTGGGCCATCACGCAAACAACGCGATTTAAAGCGGCAGTCTGCGGGGCCGGCCTCGCAAACCTCGCTTCGGAATTCGGCACCGAAAATGGCCCCGCATACGATGAATGGTTTTACGGAACGCCTTACGAGAATCTCGACGCATTCATGAAAAGTTCGCCGGTGAAGTACCTGAAGAACGCGCGAACGCCCACGTTAATCCTGCAGGGCGATGCGGATACCACCGATCCCATTGGACAGAGCGAGGAGCTCTATCGCGGTCTAAAGCATTACGGCGTTGAGGCAGAAATGGTGATCTATCCGCGCGAGCCGCACGGTTTACGCGAAGAAAAACACTTGGTGGACCGGCTCAACCGCATCGTCGCGTGGTACGACGAGCATTTGCAATAGCGGAGTCAACGCGAAAAATCAATTGTTTGTGCCGATCGTTTCTCCGCGTACCAGCACGCGCTGGAAGAAATCGGCTTCGGCCTTGTAGGCGTGCACCCAAGATCGCCACAGCAGAAAATCGTGAATTTCATCGGGAAACACGATTTGTTCGAAGGGCACGTGCTGCGCGCGAAGCCGTTGCACTAAGTCCACCATCTGGCTGAACGCCACATTGCGATCGTCATCGCCCTGGATCAGCAGCACCGGCGATTTCCAGGTGCCGATCGTGGAATCGGGTGAAGATTCCCAGGCGAGCTTCGCCGCCGCGGCCATATCGGGCGCGCCCGCGGCGCCACCGCCGCCGACGAACCCGCGTGCCGACCAATCGTGCACGCCGTGCATATCCACGCCGGCCGCAAAGATCTCGGAATTCCGCGAGAGACCCATGGCCGTGAGGAATCCGCCGTAGGAACCACCCCACAGGCCAATTTTGTGCGCATCCACGATCGGGAGCGTCTGCAAATACTTCCCGGCGGCCACCACATCTTTATATTCGGAAGCGCCGCGCCATCCACCGTTTGCGGGTTCGCGAAACGCGCGGCCATACATGATGCCCGTGCGATAGTTGATGGAGAGCACGACGAAGCCCTGACTCGCGAGATACTGATTCTCGGAATAGGAGTTGTGGTAGTACTGCATGTAATGAAATCCGAGCATCATCTGGCGGCGCGAACCTCCGTGCATGAAGACCAGAGCCGGCCCCGCGGCAGTGCGTCCGTTGGGCACAAAGAGCTGGCCGTGAATGGTAAAACCATCCTCGCTTGGAAACGTCACTTGCTTGGGAGTTACGAGCTGCGCCGAAGGAAAATCCGCCGGTAAGGCTTCGCGGGCGAGCATGTCCCGGCCGCCGGAACGCAGCACATAGGGCATCGCCGGCGAGGTGGCCGTGGAACCCAAGCACGCCACGAATCTGCCGTCACCGGTTTCCGCCGGCGCCCATTCAATCGTTTCGCCCTTACTCAACGCTTCCGGTTTGCCGCCCGCGGCACTCACGCGCCAAATGTGCCGGCGATCGATATCCTCCTGGTTCGACGAAAAGATAATCGATCTTCCGTCGGAGCTCATAGCCGCGTTTTCTACCTCAAATTCGCCGGGCGTCAGCAGGGTTGGCTGGCCACCTGTGACGAGCATGGAATAAAGATGATTCCACCCATCTTGCTCGGAAGAAAAAATAATGTGCCCATCCGCCGAAAAATTGAGTGAACCTTGCTCGGTAAGCTGCGGATAGGAATCGTTATCCGCGGCGCCGCTATGCCAAAGCGCGTGGCCTGCACCGTTTTCGGCGTCGGCGATCCAGATGGACCAGGGGTTCGGACGCTCGGGAATGACGGGCATCTTCGCTTCGGCGCCAGGCTCGCGCGTGAAGACGACCTGGCGGCTATCCGGCGACCAGCGCGGCGCTTGATCGCGATCCACGCTAGGTGCGAGATAGAGCAGCGTTTGCCGGCCGCGATCGTAGACAACGATAAAGCTGTGGTCGCCGCGATGGCTCACGAACGCAAGTTTCTTTCCATCTGGTGACCAGCGCGGCTGGTCATTTTCCCCGCGCACGTAGCAGAGTTGTTGCGCAGGCACCGCGCCGGAAACCGGAGCGATCCACAATTGCCCACGCGCGGCCCAAACGGCCGTCTGCCCGTCGGGAGAAATCTCGATATCTTCGCAGCCTTCCTCCTGGCAGTTGAGCGTGCCGAGAAGATGCGGCATGCCATTTTCCACTTCCGCGGTCCACACCTGCTGCTCGGGCCGTTGCACGTTGCTGGTGGGATTGGCCACCTGGTCATCGTGATTCAACTCGCTGCCGCGCGCGTAGACGATCGAGCGGCCGTCGGGCGTCAGGCGCAGACTCGCGATGGCTTGGCCATCGTCGTCGGAGTAATGCGTAACTTGCCGCGCGCGGAAATCTGGCCCATCGGCGGCCCAGACGTTGCGCACGCCCTTGGCATCGAAGACCCAGGCGATGCGTTCGCCGTGGGCCGCGGCGGTGAGATTATCCGGGAAGGGGGAGCTCATCACCTGTTCTACGGTGAAGTTTTGCGCCAGGGCGGCGCCCGGAATAAGAGCGGTAAGGAAAAATGCCGTTGCAAGGCCGACAGCGCTCAGCGTAGCTTTCATGAAATTCTCCAGTGCAAGACGATCTGCCGGGCGGAATCCTAGTCCATCAAGGCTGTGGTTTTCCAGTAGCGGCCGTAAATACCGGAACTGATCGAGCGAAACACGATGCGAAAAAACGAAAAGGGCGCATTCCGCGATTGCGAAACGCGCCCTCTTTTAGAAACCCGATGGTTCGCTTACTTCTTCTTTTTTTTCGGGCTCTTCTTCGCTGCTTTCGCCATCGCGCATACTCCTTGGGTGATTCTCCCTCACAGGGTCGCGCGTGCGAAAAATTCGCCGCGCGGGCCCGAGTTCTTCTATACGAGCACGCACCGCCGAAGTCAAGGAAAAACGCGAGTAAAGAAAAGAGAGTTGATCTTCACGCACGCGGCGCGGAGTAATATCCATCGCGAGCAATCAGTTTCAAACCCGGGCGGCGAATGCGAACCTCGATGGAATGATAGGTGACAATGCGATCGTCGTGCGGCGGCGCGTAGCCGATGGTGTATTGGTTGCGAGCCTGCTCCGCGATGCGCGAATAAAGTGCTTCGAGGTTGCCGCGGCTGCCGGGATAGAAGACGTCTCCCCCGGTGGCGTGCGAAAATCTCGCCACTACGTTGATACCGCGCTTGAAAAACGCTTCGCCGATACCGATGCCGTAGACCGCGGTTTCGGATGAGATCAGCAGCTTGACGGTATCCTTGAAATCGTACGTGCTGTGTTTGGAATCCACGCCGTCGGAGATCAGGTAGATGATTTTGCGGTGGTCGCGCGCGCGGGTGTGTAACAATTCGGCCGCGGAATACAACGCGTCGTTGATGGATTTCTCGGGGACGCCGGTCGTTCGGCGAATATTCACCGCCGGCGCGCCGGGCGCCGGGCCCGGCGGATCGGGGCCGCCCGTCATGGGATCGCCCGCCGGCGCCACGTAGGCACCGGAAAGCTGAATGCGGGAAAGTTGCGACATCAATTCGTCCGGATCGGAAATGAAATCGCAAACTTGCTGCGAATATTGGTCGAACCGGTAGAGCGCGATTTCATCGCCCGGACCCATGCCTGCGGTGATGGCGCGGAGGCTCTTCTGTACTTCCTCGGCGTTCTTACTGTTGAGCGCATTATCGATCAGCACCACGGAGGAGATCGGCACGGGATCAGCCGAAAACAGCGAGATGCGCTGCTCGACACCATCATCGAGAATGCGGAAGTCGCTTTCCTGTAGATCGCTGACGAGTTCGCCCGACCCATCCTTCACCGTGACGGGCACGACGACCAGGCCGCTGCGCATGACGATGGTGCCCGGCTGCTGCCCGGTGGCCTGCGGAGTTTGCTGGGTAGCCCGCGGAGGATTGGTGGTCTGTTGCGCCGGGAGGGGCACAGAAACCATTGAGACGACGCCTAGGGCGAAGAGCTTCCTGATCCAGTTCATCCGCAAACGTTCACCTGAATTTTCTCTCCAGCTTCAAGAGAGTTCCTCACGACTCGCCATTCACAAGATGGAACACGAGGTTGCGACTCGCGCCGGCGCGAAGAACGGCCGAAACCGCCCGCGCATCTTCTTCCAAGCAGCGTGCATCCAAAACCTGCGAAGACTTTCAAAGGATTATACATGCGACCTCGCCCAGCCGTAGCAGCGTTTCTAATTTTGCCGGCAGCCGCGCTTCTTGCCGCGATACCCGCCCCGCGTGCTTTCGGCCGCTCGGCCGCCGGGCAAGATCAGGGCACGATTCGCGTAGGCGTCAGCCTGGTGAACCTCTACGCTACCGTGCGCGATAAACACAAAGCCATCGTGCCGGACCTGAAGCAGGAAGACTTCCGTATCTACGAGGACGACAAGGAACAGAAAGTTGCCTTCTTTTCGCGTGAAAAGACGCTGCCCATCACGCTGGCCCTATTAATCGATACCAGCGGCAGCGAGCAGTTCATGATCGAAGCGGAAAAAGCTGCCGCCAGCCGGTTTTTGGGCGAAGTGATCAAACAAAAAGACGAAGCTCTGGTGATCAGCTTCGACACCGATGTGGACCTACTCGCAGATTGGACGGGAGACCTCGGCGAACTCAATCGCGCCGTTCGCCGCGCGCAGATCAATGCACCGAGCTCCGGCGGGCCAGTAACGGTAGGGCCGTTTCCCAGTTCCGGCAGCGGAGGCACAAATTTCTATGATGCTGTGTATCTCGCTTGCCACGACAAAATGGCGACCGAAACCGGGCGGAAAGCGCTCGTAGTCCTGACGGATGCGGAAGATAACGGTAGCAAACTAACGTTGAAAGAAGCCGTTGAAGCCGCACAGCGCGCCGACACGGTGGTACACGTGCTACTCGTATACGATCCGCGCTATGGCGCGGATAGCCGCGGGGCGGGCCAGCTAGCGGGTGAAACGGGTGGGCGCGTGATCGACGTGCACAGCGAGAAGAAAATGCAGGAAGCGTTCGATGAGATCTCCGACGAATTACGAAGCGAATACGTCCTTGGCTACTACCCTACGAATGACAAGCGCGACGGCTCATTTCGCAAGATACGCGTGGAAGTAACGGATAAAGACAACAAGGTGCTGACGCGTAAGGGATATTACGCGCCGGAAAACTGACGAAGCGCAACCTGCAAATGCCACAATTTCCTACCAAATTTACCGTGTAGTTTGAAGCCGAACTCGGGTCAGAACGGTTCCTGATTCGACTGCCCTTCTCCAGGAACGAGAGTGGTGACGATCGGCGGCACCGCGTAGTAGCCCTTTCTCGTACGCACATCGAGGCCCTTGCGTCCCACAACTTCGATCTGAATCTTCCGGTATTTGCCGTCCACGATGCCGTTGACCGGCGAGTAGGCCAACGAATATTGGCTGCGAAGCTCGGTGCCGATATCCAGGAACGATTCCGACACGTCTTCGACGTGGTAAGGGAAAAAGGCGCGACCCCCCGTCTCATTTGCAAATGCGGTCAGCACTTCGTCGCCTTCGGACTTCAGGTATTTGCGATTCATGCGCTTGGAAGGGTCGTCCGTATCCTCCGCGGACACCCACTCCGTGCTGGTGCTGATCGGATAGATCACCACGCCCGAGCGCTCCGCAGCTTCGATGGCGTCAGCGCGCGTGTGGCGGCTCAGGTTATCTTCGCCGTCGCTGATCACCACGAGCACGCGGCGCATGCTCGGATTCGGCCCGGCAGGAAGCGGGGCATTCGCGAGTTTCTGCGAAGCGGCGATGATCGCTTCGTAAAGCGCCGTGCCGCCACCGGCACGCTGCTCGTTGATCGTGTTGCGCAGCTTGTCGAGGTCGCTGGTGTAATCCAGATCGACTTGGGGCTCGCTATCGAAGGTCATCAAAAACGCCTGATCGCGGTTGGAACGGAGAACGTTGTACAGGAAATCCGTGGCGGCATCCTGCTCGAACTTCAAGCGCTGCCGGATGCTGTTGGAAGTGTCCAGTAGCAGCGCCACGCGCAGGGGAAGATCGGACTGTCGGCTGAAAAACCGGATTTGCTGGGGCTGGTTATCTTCGAGAACCTTAAAATCCGCCTGATCGAGATCGGTGATGAACTTCTCGCGCTTGTTAACGACGGTAAACAGCAGGTCTACCAGCCGCACATTGGAGACGAGGGGCTGTTGCCCTGGTGGCGCTTGCGCAGGCGGCGGTGGAGAGGTTTGCTGTTGCGCGAACACACCGGCCGAAATTCCCAAGATCACTAAAACGCAGAATACTGAAGCGCGACGCATGGCAGTCCCCAGCCTTTCGTGATTATCTACGATTATAGGTAGCCTTTTAGAGCAGCGTCAATGCGCGTTTCTTCCATAGCTGAGATGCGTGCGAGGGCTCCAAGGTATGCCCGCAGCTCCGCGGTAAGCGGCGCGCGAACTTCCACGCGCTTGCCGGTGCGCGGGTGCGCGAAGACGATGCGCGCGGCGTGCAGGAAAGTACGGCCGAGCTTCGGCAGAGCGTCATTGCCGATGCGCGGCACGTGCGGAGCGCCATAGACGGTATCGCCAGCAACGGGATGGCCGATCGAGGAAAAATGGACGCGAATCTGGTGCGTGCGGCCGGTGTGCAATCTTGCTTCCACCAGCGTGAACGCTTTGAAACGCAGAAGCACGCGCCAGTCCGTGCGCGCCTCGCGCCCTTCGCGGCGGCGGGTGGTCATGCGCGTACGCCTTACCAGATCGCGCGAGATCGGCAACGTGATGGAGCCGGAATTTTCCGGCAGGCTGCCATGAAGCAAGGCCAAATAATATTTCTCAACGTGCCGTTCCTGGAATTGGTCGGCCAGCGCACGATGGGCAGCGTCGTTTCGCGCCACCACCAACACACCCGAGGTACCGCGATCCAGGCGGTGCACGATCCCTGGCCGCACCGCCCCGCCAGTACCCGAGAGCTGGCCCAACCGATGAAGCAATGCGTTTACGAGCGTACCGTGCGTTTCACCCGCGCCGGCGTGCACCATCATGCCCGCGGATTTGTTGACCACCACGACGTCGTCATCTTCATAGAGCAATTCGATGGGAATCGCTTCGGCGGTGGCGTCCAGGCTCGGCCTTTCGAGCACCTCCACCTCGATCCGTTCCCCTGGCGCGACGCGGTGTGACGACCGCGCCGTATCGCCGGAGACGCGTACGCGGCCCTGCTCGATCAATTCCTGCACGCGCGAACGGCTCAAGTCCGGCAGGTGCATCGTCAGATAGCGGTCAAGGCGCGCGCCTTCGTCATCCTGTTCAACCCGAAAATTCTCAATCCTGTCCGGCATATCTATTTATGCGCTCCTGAGTGTATCAGTCGAATTGCTGGAGCTGCTTGCGTAGGATCGAGACGCGCGATAATCCCGACAAGATTCAGCGCCGCGCCGGCCTATTCCGCTTTCGGGCGCTCGGAAGAAAGCTCCGGAGAGTGATGCAGACCCTTGTCCAGGAAAATCAGCTCGATCCCCACGAGCACCGTGCCTATCGTGATCGCGGAGTCCGCCACATTGAAGGCCGGCCAATAATGGCTGCCGAGATGGAAATAAAGGAAGTCGGTGACGCCCGCGTGCAGCAAGCGGTCGTAAAGATTGCCGAGCGCTCCGCCGAGAATCAGGGTGATGCCGAACGTCGCGAGGGAGGCTCCCGCGCGCTGGGTAGCCAAGAGCCAGATCAGCATCGCGCAAACCAAAATCGTGGCGACGGCCAGCGCCGTGGTTATTCCGCGCGAAGGCGTGTCCGCAAATAACCCAAATGCCACGCCCGGATTCGCCGCGTGCACGAACTCAAAAAAGCCGGGAATCACAGTGTGGCGATATCCGAGCGGCGTGTAGGCCTCGACGACGGCTTTCGTGGCGCGGTCCAGGATGAACACCTCGATCGCGGTGATGATCCAACGGAAGCGTGCCGCGCCGCGCCTCAAGACGCGGTCACCCCACCCAGCAGGCTCTCAACGACCGGCAAGCAGCGTTCGCAAACCGTTGGAAATAGCGCGCTGTCACCCACGTGCGTGGAATACGTCCAGCAGCGCTCGCACTTCTTTCCGTCCGCGCGGCGGATGGCGATAGCCAGATTCGGCAACGCCTCGGAGCGCACCGCATCGAGTGCGGCCTGCGGCACCAGCTTCACTTGCGAGGCGATGAAAAGCGCAGGCAACCAGGATTCGTACGCTTGAAGAATCTTCTGCAGATCTCCCTCAGCAGCCAGCTCCACGGAAGCTTCGAGCGCGCTATTGATTTGCTTGGCGTTGCGCGCCGTCTCCAACACTTTGAGCACCTCGTTCCGCACGTTGAGCAATTCCTGCCAGTTCGCGGCCTTGCGGTCGTCGATACCGGTGCGCAGCTCTTCCGCGGAGGGGAAGTGCGCCACGTGCACGCTGCTTTGCGACTCGACGGCGGCTTTCGGAAAATAGCGCCAGACTTCCTCGCACGTAAAAACGAGGATCGGCGCGAGCAAACGCACCAATGCGTCGCCGATGCGCCAAATCGCGGTTTGTGCTGACCGCCGCGCTTTGCTCTGCGCACCAAAGGTGTAGAGGCGGTCCTTCAAGATGTCAAAATAGAAAGCACTCAGCTCGACGGCCGCAAAATCGTGCAACGCGTGGTAAACGCGATGAAATTCGAAAGCCTCATACCAAGCGCGGCAATTGGCAGAGAGTTCCGCGGTGCGATCGAGCATCCAGCGATCGAGCTCGAGCATTTCCTCGGAGGGAACGGCGTCGCGGGAAGGATCGAAATCGAACAGGTTGCTCAGTGCAAATCGGAAAGTGTTGCGAAATTTTCGATACGCCTCACCGAGCTGCTTGAGCACATTTTCAGACATGCGCACGTCGGCGGTGTAATCCTGCGCGGCAACCCAGAGCCGCAGCATGTCCGCGCCCCATTTGTCGCAGATGTCGCGTGGAAGCATCACGTTGCCCAAAGACTTGGACATCGGACGCCCATGTTCATCGAGCGCCCATCCGTGCGTGAGCACCTGGCGATACGGCGCGGCGTCGCGAACTCCCGTGGAAACCAACAGCGAACTATGGAACCAGCCACGATATTGGTCTGGTCCTTCCAGATACATATCCGCGGGCCACGGGGTTTCCTCGGAACCAAGCACGGCGAGATGCGACGACCCCGAATCGAACCACACATCCAGAATGTCACTTTCCTTCCGCCATTTCGGCGCCGCGCCACAGCTGCATTTCGTTCCGGGCGGCAACAATTCCTCGGCGGAGTGGCGGTACCAGGCGTCTGCGCCCTCGCGCTTAAACCATTCGATTACGTTACGCAACGCGGGCACGTCGTCAAATAGTTTGCCGCACGCATCGCAATAAAAAACGGGGATCGGCACGCCCCAGTAGCGCTGTCGGGAGACGCACCAATCGGGGCGGTCGGCAATCATCGAGCGCATGCGTTCCTGTCCCCACGCGGGCGTCCAGGTAATTTGCGGAATTTCTGCCAGCGCCCGCTGGCGCAGTGTGAGTGATCCTTTCTCGCCGCCGGTTTTTGGGATGGCGTCCATGCCAATGAACCACTGCTCGGTCGCGCGAAAAATGACTGGCCGATGGCAGCGCCAGCAGTGCGGGTAGCTGTGCACGAATTTACTTTCGCCAAGCAGCGCGCCGCTTTCGCGTAGCAGACTTACGATGGTTGGATTGGCTTCGAATACGTTTTTGCCCTTGTAGGCAGGCAATCCTTCGAGGTAGCGGCCCTGAGCGTCCAGAGGCGCGTACGTCTCGATTCCGTAGCGCTGCCCGGTCTGGAAGTCTTCCACGCCGTGTCCAGGTGCGGTGTGCACGATCCCGGTGCCCTGGTCGAGCGTGACGTAATCGGCCAGGACGGCAGGTTCTTTGCGATCCAGAAATGGATGCTGGAACATGAGCCTCGCCGATTCGAGCTCTTTCCCTTTATATTCGGCAAGCACGCCCGTGGCTTCAAAACCGCACGCACCAGCAACGCCGAGGGCCAAATCCTTGGCCACGAGATAGATCGCGCCATCGCGAGTTTCGACTGCGGCGTATTCGAACTCCGGATGAAACGCGAGCGCCATGCTGTGCGGGATCGTCCATGGCGTGGTCGTCCAGATGATCGCATAGACGTCGCGGCCACGAAGCTTTTCCGGCACATTCCCGGCATCTTGAATCAGCTTGAAACGCACCCAGATCGAAGGGCTGGTGTGATCTTCGTATTCGACTTCCGCCTCGGCGAGCGCGGTTGAATCATAAATGCACCAGTAAACCGGCTTTAACCCGCGATAGACGTAGCCCTTCTCGATAAACGTCAGGAAGGCGTCGGCGATGCAGGCTTCGTAGCCGGGATCCATCGTTAAATAAGGCTTTTCCCAACGCCCAAAAACGCCGAGCCTCTTGAAATCGCGCCGGTGCTGATCCACATAGCGCAAGGCAAACTCGCGGCACATCGTGCGAAATTCCGCGGGGCCGACCGCGCCTTTGCGGCCAAGCTCTTTTTCCACCTGCGTCTCGATGGGCAAGCCGTGGCAATCCCAGCCGGGAATGTAAGGAGCGCGAAAACCAGCCATGGTCTTCGACTTAACCACCATATCTTTCAGAATCTTGTTCTCGCCGGTACCGATATGGATCGTACCCGTGGGATATGGCGGACCGTCATGCAGCACATACGTAGGCGCGCCCGAGCGGGACTCCTGAATCTGCTGGTAAATGCGTTCCTTTTCCCAGCGCTCGAGTTGCGCGGGCTCGGCCTGCGGCAGATTTGCCTTCATGGGGAAATCCGTGCGCGGCAAATTGAGCGTGCTCTTCAGGTCTGTGGGTTTTGACATGGGACGATTGCTTCGCGAACCTCGGGCTAATTGTTGGACTTTCCGCGCAGCTTGCCGTTAGCCAAATCCGGGCACAAAGGCTGCAATCGCGGATAACCTTTCTCCGGCGAAAGAGCGTCTATGCTACCAACGAACGCACCCGGATGTCACATTTGGCCGGGTTATGAGCGCTTTCGCGGTGGCGGACGGCGCTTCGAAAGGGCGCTTCTCGGGCGCCGCACCTGGGCGGTTCTTCTAAGGAGAGCGGACATGATCCTAGGCCCCGGCGGTACAAGCCCAGGCACAAGTGGATTCTCGGCCCTTCGGTCGTTTGCCCGGCTGGAAACCAGCGCGGTATGGGCGAAAGATACCTATCTTAGCCGCTCGCAGGTGACTTCTCTTTGCATTCATGGCGGTCTTGCACTGCTGCTTGTGACGCCGCTTTATTTTGGCGTGGTTCCTTTGCCTCACCGTCAGGGCCCGAGGATAACAATCTTTGACCCTCAGCCAATTTCCGAGTATCCCTCCAAACTGCGGCCCGTTGCCGACCCATCTCACGGGGGCGGCGGTGGCGGCGACCACGAGCAAACTCCAGCCACCAAGGGAATGCTTCCCACATTCAGCATGAAGCAGCCCATCGTGCCTCCGGGCCTTGTGCGCAATCCAAACGCGGAGTTGCAAGTGACGCCGACCTTGCTTGGATCGCAGCAACTGAACATGCCGGCGCCTGCAATGGAGAACTGGGGCTTGCCGAATGCGGCGGCGTTCACGAATTCGCAAGGCCCCGGCAGTGATGGCGGGTTTGGAAAAGGCCTGCACGGAGGCATGGGAGACGACGGCGGTCCGGGGTACCTTGCGGGTTCCAATGGCGGCACCGGAGGGAACGTTTTCACGCCCGGGTCGCGCACAGGTATCGGCTTTCCTGTCTGCATTACCTGCCCGCGTCCGGACTATTCCGAGGAAGCTCGCAAGGCCAAGGTGCAAGGCTCTGTGCTGCTGAGCGTGATTGTGCTACCGGACGGCAAAGTGGGAGGCATTGAACTGCTGAAGAGTCTAGGCATGGGCTTGGACCAGCAAGCCATAAACAGCGTGAAGACGTGGAATTTCCGGCCCGGGACAGACGCCAGAGGAAACTCCGTGGCTACGCGGATTCCAATCGAAGTTCTATTCCAGCTTTTCTGAATTCGCGTAACACGAGGCAATTACGCATCTTGACTCGGCCTTCGCTTCATGGGAGCCTGCCAGCTAGGAAACGCCGTTAAACGCGGCTACGTCTATCTATATGGTAGAATTGATGGTAACCAGCCGATCCGCCGAAGAGGCCGGACAACGGTTTTCGAGTTATGAGAATCGAAGCAGTAACGGGTGGGGATTGCCCGCGATATGCCAATGAAATTTACTCCCGGTCCTGACCCGAACGCTGTTCGCGGCGCGGATCGAAACTTGCCTGCGGGCGATTCGGTGCCCAAACTGGGCAAGCGCGATCCCTCTCTCTCTCAGGGATTCATCGGCAACGTTAAGGATTTCCTCACCGAACGGCCCGTGCGTGTTTCGGGCGGCGCGGAAGGCGGAGCCTTCACGGTTCCTACGTTTGATGATGGCTTCGTGGCGAACCTGAAGGAATGGTTCAAACCATCTCCCAAGGCCATTCCTGGCGGCGCAAATTCCTTACGCGGTGCGGATGCCCCGGGCATCAAAGTGGAATGGCAACCGCTTTATAAGACATTTTTTCAAAACATTCGCGATGTGATCGCGCCGCAGAAGCTTCCCCCCCTGAAGGTCACCAGCCAGCCCGTGAAGGTGAAAGATATCTGGACGAAGGACGAAGTTTTCAGCCGGGCGCAGATCGTGTCTTTCGCGGTGCATGGCGCGCTGCTGGCGCTGCTGATTTTTGGGACTTACAAGATGGCATCCACAGCCGTGAAGGCTGTGAACAAGAGCGACATCGTAATCATTCCCGTGGACGTTTCTCCGTACACCGCAAAACTCCCTCCCGCGGCGAAAAAGGCTGGCGGTGGTGGCGGCGGTGGCGAACATAATCCGATCCCGGCGAGCAAGGGAATGTTGCCGAAGTTCAGCATGCAAGCGCAGCTTGCGCCTCCCGCCATTCCGAGAAACCCGCATCCTGCCATGATGGTGACACCGACCTTGATCGGGCCCGATGCGCTGAAAGTGCCTAGCCCGAACGCGGATCGTTGGGGCGACCCCCTGGCCAAGATGGTCACCGATTCGAATGGATCGGGTTCCGGCGGCGGTATGGGTTCCGGTTCCGGTGGAGGAATCGGCAGCGGCAACGGCGGCGGTTTGGGGCCTGGCCAAGGCGGCGGCACCGGTGGCGGCATTTTCAATGCGGGCACGGGCGGCGTCGGCACGCCGGCGTGCATTTATTGCCCGCGGCCGGATTACTCGGATGAGGCACGCAAAGCCAAGTATCAGGGCGAGGTGCTGCTGAGTCTGGTGGTGATGCCGACCGGAAAAGCCTCCAATATCGAAGTCGTCAAGAGTCCTGGACTCGGGCTCGACCAGAAGGCCATCGAAGCCGTGCGTAACTGGCAGTTCAAGCCGGCGAATGGTCCTGACGGCAAACCGGTGCCCACGCGAATCACGGTGGAAGTCGTCTTTCAACTCTTCTGACGCTTCTGCCTATTTAATTTCCCTGCCTGGCATTCCTGCCGGGCTTTTTGTTGGACCCCGCGTCTTCTTAGGTAGTGTCATCTCGAACATCGCCCTTTGCACCCGATCTCGCGCCCGCGCTCCTGTCTGCTAGCATGATTTATCGGGAGATCGAGGCGTTTTTATGCAAAAGCAGAGGAAGTTTGCGGGTATTGCGGCAGCCACCATTGTCGCAGCGATTTTCATTTTGTCCGTACCGGGAGCGTACGCGCAGCAAAGCGGCAGTGTTGACTTCGCGGCACGCGTGACGCCCGCAAGCGGGCAGGCCGAACCGGCGCGCGGAATTACGGTCTATCTGCTTCGCAGAAGTTTTGCGGATATAAAGAAAGAGGCTGATGCCGCCGAACAGGCGCCCGATAAGAGCGCTTTCATTGACAAGTTGGAAGTCTCTCCCGAGCTAAAGGCCTGGATGAAGAAGCACGATCGCGTGGAACTCTCGGGCCCGGATTTTCCGAAGCAGATTACCGCCGACGACGTCCTAAAGGTGCCGGAGTTTTCGAAGGCATTTAGCGACCGCAATTCCGGGGACCGCACGATCCGGCTGCCGGAGGCGAAGTACCTGAAGACCGATCCGAAAAAGTACCCGGACAAGTACGCGCAGGAACTGAATGAATACCACCTAGAATTGCACGATTTCATCGAAAAACATCCGGAGACGCTCGAATCGCTGGATATCGCGCTGGACGAGGTTCGCGTGAATCCCGGCCCGAAGTGGCAGCATTTGCAAATGGAACGCACCGCGCAGGTGCACCGCCGCGCGATGGAGCTTGCCGGGACCACGTATCTAGTGGCAACCACGGACACCGATCTCAATGGCCGCGGACGATTTTCCGGCTTGCCCGCAGGGACCTACTGGCTGAGCACGCTCGAGACGGAAGCGATCTCAGGCGATGCGCACGTGCGTTGGGACTTCCCCGTCAGCATAACCGCCGGCAAGACCGCGAACGTACAGCTTTCGAATGTGAATGCCGTGGAAATCGCCGAGCAGTAGCCGCAAACCGCAGATACCGCAGTAAACTTCTCGGATGGGCAATCCCGCCCTTTGGATCGGTTTCAACCTCGCCGTCTTGCTTTTGCTTGCGCTCGATCTGGGCGTAATCAACCGGCGCGCGCACGAGATATCAATCCGTGCTGCGCTGGTCTGGAGCGCGGTGTGGGTCGCGCTCTCCCTGTGTTTCTGCCTGTGGATCTACAGCGCCCACGGCCGCGAACCGGCGCTGCAATTCCTAACCGGCTATTTGATCGAAAAATCGCTCAGCGTGGACAATATTTTTTTGTTTGTGCTGCTCTTTGGCTATTTCGGCATTGCGCCGCGTTACCAACATCGCGTTCTCTATTGGGGAATTCTCGGCGCGTTGGTGATGCGCGGAGCGATGATCGGGCTGGGCACCGCGTTGATAGCCCGGTTCGAGTGGCTGCTTTACTTCTTTGGCGCGTTTTTGTTATTTGCTGGGGCGCGCATGTTTTTTCAGAAGAACGTGAAGCCCCAACCCGAGCGAAATCCATTGGTGCGCACCGCACGCAAGTTATTTCCCGTGACAAACGAGGCGCGAGGCCAGCATCTGCTCGTGCGCGAGGAGGGACGCTGGGCGGCGACCCCGCTGCTGCTGGCGCTACTGGTGATTGAGAGTACCGACATCGCTTTCGCGCTCGATTCCATCCCCGCTGTTTTCTCGGTCACGCGCGATCCCTTCATCGTCTACACTTCGAATGTTTGTGCGATCCTCGGCCTTCGCGCATTCTATTTTCTGCTGGCCGGCGTGTTGCCCTACTTCCGTTACTTGGGGCGCGGGCTTGCCGCCGTGCTGGTATTGGTCGGGCTGAAGATGATTTGCGCGAAGTGGGTTGACGTTCCCACCTTCGCAACCTTGGCGGGCGTCGCGGCGATCCTGACGATAGCGACCGTGGCTTCGATTCTTGCGGCTCGCCGGGAAAGCTCACAAAAATTGGAGCATGCCGGGCGCGGAACCTCGACCTAGAAGGGGAATGCAGTGAGCAAGGGCGATTGGATCGTTCAATTGAGCAGTGGTGATGCCGAGACTCGCGCACACGGCGCCGCGGCTTTCTTCGCGGAGGCATGTGCGATGAGCGCATCCGTTGCGGATCGCTGGACGCAGGACCGGGAGTTCGCTTCCCTGTTGCTTCATCACGATGTTCCCGGCAGACCGTTGCGCGTTACCGGTGGAATTGCAGTCACGCCTGAGACTTTCGCGCGTATTCGCGAGGCCAACGGCTTACCGCCCCTGGCCGATGTGCCGCCAGACCAGGATGCTCAGGAATTTGAGCTTCATTTCGCGCCCGTGCAGCGCGAAACAGGCGAATTGCAGAGTGGCCCGATCCAGATCGATGTTCTGACATCGAAGGAGCCGGGTGGCCAGGGAGCGATCGCGAATTTTCTACGCAAGTTCGGCGAAGGCATCCAGCAAGTGGAATTTGAAGTGGAAGATGTGGACCGCGCAACGCGAATTCTGGACGAGCGCTTCGGCCAAAGAGCCATCTATCCGCAGACGCGCGCCGGCGCCGACGGCACCCGCGTAAACTTCTTTCTCGCAAGTTGTAGTGGTGAAAAAAAACTGCTGATCGAATTGGTTGAGCCGAAAAGAAACCGCGTCTAGCGGTGTAGCCTGTATAGGAAGAAAGCAAACTTAAGTGCGGCCGTAAACAGGGATGGCCGCGCCATGAATCACGCGCGTACCGGGCGAACACAAAAACAGAATCACCTTCGCGATGTCTTCCGTCAAAGGCCACTGCTGAAAATCCGCTTTCGGCATGGCGCGGCGATTCGCCGGGGTATCCGGCTACTCGCCATTTTGCTCGAGCAACTTCGCCGCAAGCGCGGTCCAACCCGTCTGGTGGCTCGCCCCCAAGCCCTCGCCGGTGTCTCCGTGGAAATACTCGTTGAACTGTAACAAGTCTTTCCAATGCGGATCGCTCTGGAATGCGCTCACAGACGCTAGCGCGGGCCGGGTTCCGTCCGGCTGCCGCAACAACAGGCGCGTCAGACGGTGGGACAATTCGGCCGCGACTTCCCACAGCGTCATCATATGCCCTGATCCAGTCGGACACTCGACCTTCAGATC
The DNA here is from genome assembly GCA_963703805.1 of uncultured Acidobacteriota bacterium. Lineage (GTDB taxonomy): Bacteria > Acidobacteriota > Terriglobia > Acidiferrales > UBA7541 > DASTCZ01. The sequence continues at coordinate 1,303,623 of CAVPFO010000005.1, forward strand.
GTCGCCATAGTAATAGTGGAATCGCTGAAGCGACTCGATCAGCAGGTAGTTCAGGGGAAACCAGACCGGCCCGCGCCAATTCGAATTACCGCCGAAAAGGCCCGTACGCGACTCGCCGGGCTCATAATCGACGCGGTGCTCGGTGCCGTTGACACGCAAAACGTAGGGGTGATCGCGGTGAAATTTCGAAAGCGCGCGGATGCCATAGGGAGAAAGAAATTCGCGCTCGTCGAGCATGTAGCTGAGCAGGCGGGGCAGGCGTTTCCGGCTCACTAGCGAAAGCAAGCGGCGCGTGCCCTTGGCCGATTTCTGCGAAGTGTCCATGTGCAGCGCCAGCGTCGGCTTGTTTTCCACAAACCAATCCATGCGGCGCTGGAAACTGTCGAGACCCTCGAGCCATTCGGGTTCGAGGTTTGCGACGGCAAAAAGCGGGATCAATCCTACCATCGAGCGGACCTGCATATAGTGGTGGGAGCCATCCGGCAAATGGAGCACGTCGTAATAGAAGCCATCCTGCTCGTCCCACAGCTCGATGCCTTCGCCGCCGCGATTGTTCATGGCTTCTGCGATGTAGACGAAATGCTCGAAAAATTTGCTGGCCACATCTTCGTAGGCATCGTCTTTCTTCGCCAATTCGAGCGCCATCACCAGCATCACTAGGCAGTACAGTCCCATCCAGCTCGTTCCGTCGGATTGCTCGAGGTGGCCGCCGGTGGGAAGCGGCGCGGAGCGGTCGAACACCCCGATGTTATCCAAACCCAAAAAACCGCCCTCGAAAATATTCATGCCCTCGGGATCCTTGCGGTTTACCCACCACGTGAAGTTGATAAGCAGCTTGTGGAATACGCGTTCGAGAAAATCGCGGTCATATTTCCCGCGCATCCGACCTTCAATTCGATAGATGCGCCACGCCGCCCAAGCATGTACCGGCGGGTTGACATCGTCGAAGGCCCATTCGTACGCAGGTAGTTGTCCGCTGGGATGCATATACCATTCGCGCAGCAATAGGATCAGTTGGTCCTTCGCGTAGTCCGGATCGATCATGGACATCGGCAGGGTGTGGAATGCCAAATCCCACGCGGCAAACCAGGGGAACTCCCAATTATCCGGCACGGAGAGCACATCCTCGCTGTACAGTTGCGTCCAGAGATGATTGCGGCCGAACTGCCGCCCCGGTGGAGGCGGTGGCCCTGAAGGATCGCCCTCGAGCCACTTGGAAACGTCATAATGGTAGTACTGCTTGGACCATAGAAGTCCCGCAAAGGCTTGGCGCATGACGTTCTGGGCGTCGCCGCCGAGCTTTCGCCTCTCGCCGACTTTCGAATAGAAATCGTCGGCTTCTTTCTTACGAACATCAAAGATCGCGTCGAAAGGCTGGCCAAAGATAGCGTCGCTGCCGCCGGCAGTCCGTGAGCTCCCTTTGCCGGAGAGTGCATTTGTGAAGCGCAGCCGAATGGTGGTGCTGGCGCCGGGCGCCAAATCGTAGCGGTAGAGCGCCGCCGCTTTCGTCCCCGTTTGTGCTGGGTTCACCGCATCGGCGCGGCCATGCACCACAAATTCATCCATCGCATCCTTTACGTACGGAGTGCGGCTTTCGATATCGAACAGGCGTTTGAAATTCGTCTCATTCTCCGTAAAGAGGACCTGCGGCGCGCCTTCCGCGGCCAGCCAGCGCTGGCCGTACATCTTCTCCTCCACATCCAGAATCACGGCACCGGGCGTGCTCTCCTGGGCCTGGGCTACGCGCGGACGATCGGGATCGCGTCCCCAGGACCAGCGATTTCGAAACCACAACGTCGGCAGCAGCCACAGCGGCGCGGTTTCCGGACCGCGGTTCCAGGCTGTGATACGCATCACAACGTCTTCCGACGACGCTTTCGCATATTCGACGAACACGTCGAAATAGCGATTCTCGTTGAAAATACCTGTGTCCCACAGTTCGAATTCAGGCAGTCCTCTGCCCCGCTTGCGGTTTTCTTCCAGAAGCTGCGTGTAAGGAAATTCCGTCTGTGGGTACTTGTAAAGAAACTTCATATACGAATGCGTCGGGGTGGAATCGAGGTAGAAGTAATACTCCTTTACGTCTTCGCCGTGATTGCCTTCCTCCCCGTTTAGGCCAAAAAGGCGCTCCTTTAGAATCGGATCGTGTCCATTCCAAAGCGAAAGGGCAAGGCAAATGCGCTGGTGACGGTCGCAGATTCCGCCGATGCCGTCTTCTCCCCAACGGTAGGCACGTGAGCGCGCGTGATCGTGCGGCAGATAATCCCAGGCGGTGCCGTTGGCGCTGTAGTCTTCGCGCACAGTGCCCCACTGGCGCTCGCTTAGGTACGGACCCCAGCGTTTCCAATGAACCTTGCGCTGCCGCGACTCTTCGAGCCGCCGATCCTCAGCATTCGAACGAAATGTGACTGCCATTGAGCTCCCTCGGAATACGTTGGAGCCTCCCATTATGCGGCGCGTTTTCGACATTCGAAAGGGCAGGCAGGCCCACGGCTACCAAAAAATCTCTATGCCGATTGGGACCACCGGTGCCTCATCGGCGCAGTATTGCGGGGCGTTTAACGTGTAGGCCGCGACTTTGCGACAGGCTTCTTGGGGCGCTCGGCAGTCCACGAGGGTGCGTCACTGGCTGGGAAGGATTCCTCCGAGGCCTCGTCTACCACGTCCTCCGGCTCTGGTTTGCCAGGGGCCGGGTTGTCCTGCACCGGAGTCTTTCCAGACGGCGGCGTCTTCTTATTCTTATCGTCTTTGGCGGGCACGTTCGCCTCTTTTCTCGGATTCTCAACGCCGGAATGACAGAGAGATTCGCGATCGTCCACTAGGATAGATGATTCCCAGTCGGATAGGGTTCACCGTGCCGCAATACCGGAAAATACGGTGTCACGCGGGATTCGCTGCAACAGTCAAATGTCCCGAAATGGGAAAAGGCTCGGCTGATGCCGGGCCCTGGTTCAGGCCGTTTGCTGTCGAGCGGCTATACTCTTGAAACGGAGGACTTTCCGACGTGGTGAATCAAGGTAGCTCTTCAAAGTTCGTGAAATCGCTCTTGGGCGGCATGCTGCTCGGTGCATTCGTGCTGGCCTCGGCCGGAGCCCCGCGCGTCTACGCGGATGACCGTGCCGATTGCCAGAAACATGTGGAGCAGGCGCAGGTCCGGCTGGATGAAGCCCAACACAAGTATGGCGAACACAGCAAGGAAGCGCAGGATCGGCTCAATGACCTCGACAAGGAACACGAGAAGTGCTGGAACAAATTCCACCAATGGTGGGACGCGAAGGGCCACGAGTGGCACAACGACCGCGATTGGGACAAGAACGACCACGACCATCAATAGACGTTAGCCGCTCTTCATTTGCCCGGGCCGGAGTCATCTCCGGCCCATTTTTTGGGGGGGACCTACCGCGGCGCCGGATTCACCGGTGTTACGGGAGCGAACCCATTTTGAATTTGCTCCTGTAAAGCGCGGCGAAACTCGACCGGCCGCGCCATTTTATGCACCGGCTCAGGCGTTCCGCCCGTGCCGCGAACGATGATCGTGCCGTAACCCAGCGTCCTGCCCCAGAAGGATTGCAGAACCTCCGTGCTCTCTACCTTCTGAACGGGAATTTCCAGCGTTTTTCGGCTCGCGATGCCCCACTTCATCAGCACGCGCCGGTTGGTTACGGCGATCTCCGTCGCATTTCTGCGCACCAGCCCGCGAATGATGGAAATCAGCGCCAAGAGGAACAGCAGCGCTGCAGCACCGCAAAGAATCTTAAACGTCTGCGCGGAGCGATCCTGCTCCTGATAAGCACGCCACACGCAATAGACGGCAGGAGCGGAAAGAACCGCTGCAATAAAGATCGGCCCCACGAGAATGATCGAGTGCAACCGCGTTCTGAAGATGACCTGTTCGCCGGGAATCAAATTGCTGTCGAGAAATCCCATGAGTCCTCCAGGAAGGCGCTTGCCCCCTCACGGCCTGACCCGAAGCTTACAATGGACGCGGCGCATTGAGAACCTCGGTGCTGGAAATAACATGCTCTTTGCATTCGTGCCCGGGGTGATTCAAGTGCGCCGATGTTACTATCGCAGCCAATGCTTCCGCCAATTCCCGCCACGAACATCACTGAGGATCCGCAGTGATCGGTCCGCAAACGGAGTATTCCCAGAGGCTCGAAGCGCGCATGCAAACGTTCGCGGCAAAGGAGCGCGAACATATCCGGCTCGGCAACAGCAAGCTGTTGGTGATCGTGGCCGGACTCGTGGCCGCTTGGCTCGCCCTGCGAGATCACAAGATCTCTTCGTGGTGGATTGCCGCCGCTATCATCGTGTATCTCGCGCTCGCCATTCTGCACGAGCGCACCCTGCGTTTGCGAAACAGGGCCGATCGTGCCGCCGCGTTTTATCGTCGGGGGCTCGCGCGTATGGCCGATCGCTGGGCCGGAAGCGGTGAAACCGGCGACACTTTCCGCGACGACAAACACGTTTACTCCGGCGACCTCGACCTTTTCGGGCGCGGCAGTTTGTTTGAGCTGCTTTCGAACGCCAGGACGCCCATGGGCGAGGCGCGGCTGGCAAGCTGGCTCACGGTCCCTTCGGACGTGACAGCTATTCTGGCGCGGCAGGAAATGGTTGGCGACCTTCGTGAAAAGCTCGACTTGCGCGAGCATCTGGCGGTAGTCGGCGCCGAGCTACGGCCGCGGCTCGACCCGAAATCTCTCGCGGCGTGGGCGGAAATGCCCCCCATTCTGCCGATTCCAGCCTTGCGAATCGTTTGGGCCGTATTGGCGATCTGCGCAGCGGGTACTTTTGTTCTTGGCATCGGATGGAGCGTCTGGTGGCCACTTTATGTGACGCTCTTCGTCGAGTTTTTAATTTTATTCTGGTTGCGAAAGCGTGCGGAATCCACGATTGAAACGACGGCTGCCAATGCCGAAGGATTGTTGCTCTTCGCGGAGATACTCAGGCGCTTGGAACAAGAGAACTTTTCCTCGCCGCGGCTGCAATCGCTGCTGGCCACGCTCAAAATCGCGGGGAGCGCCAACGATACGGCGTCCGCGGCAGTGCGCCAACTTTCTCGCATCGTTACCTGGATTGACGCTCGCGAGGGCTTGATCGCCAAGCTCCTCGAACTACCCGTGCTCTATACGCTCCAGGTTTCCTATTCGGCCGAGGCGTGGCGGCGATATTGTGGGGCGCAGATGCGGACGTGGATTGACGTGGCCGGAGAGATGGAAGCTTTGCTTTCGCTCGCGGCCTATTCCTTCGAACATCCCGCCGATCCCTTTCCGCAGTTCGTCGCAGCCGAGCACGGCCATGCGGTGCTCCATGGCGAACAACTCGGGCACCCGCTGATCCCCGCGGCGACCTGCGTGCGCAACAGCGCGCGGCTCGATCAGGAAACCCGCGTGCTGCTGATCAGCGGGTCGAACATGTCCGGCAAGAGCACGTTTCTTCGGACTATTGGCATCAATGCTGTGCTCGCGATGGCGGGCGCGCCGATTCGCGGCGCCTCGCTCACGTTGACGCCGCTTGCCGTGGGCACGCGCCTGCGCACTCCGGACTCGCTCCAGGAAGGCCGGTCCGGCTTCTATAGTGAAGTGTTGCGCATCAAACAGGTATTCGACCTGACGAAGCTTCCTACGCCGGTGCTTTTTCTTTTTGACGAATTGCTCGAAGGTACCAATTCGAAGGATCGCAAGATCGGCGCCGAAGGGTTGATCCGTGCGCTGCTGGAGCGCGGCGCCATCGGCGTTTTGACCACGCACGATCTCGCTCTGACGGCTATTTCCATGACGCTCGGCAGCGTGATCCACAACGCCCATTTCCAGGACTATGTGGAGGATGGAAAGATGCGCTTTGACTACACGCTGCGGGAGGGCGTGGTTGCGAAGAGCAACGCCATCGCGCTGATGCGTTTGATTGGGCTTGACGTTTAGAGATTTCCAGCGGCTCTGTGGTAAAAACACGTGTCGCCCGCCGCGGTCATTTCGCATTCTCTTTTCATACGATGGCGGTGAGGATTTTGGCGCTGTCCGGCGTGACCCTGCTTTTCGAGGGGAAGTGACCTACAGAAGTTCCCACAGATCGGTACAGCTTGCGCTGCATTGCCGGTACGGATCGGAGTGAGAGAATAGGGGTTTCCGCGCTAGCTCCGTTTAGGAGTTTGCATGACCGCTGCAGGTGTCACATTGGTTCGTCACCAGGAGCGCCGGCCGTGGCGGACGCTGGCGGGATATCTGCGTCGCCGTGCGGCGTTTGTGTCGCTGGTGACGGAAATCGTCTGGAATATCGTGGACGATGATTGCTCTGACCTTGCTGCGAAGATGGCGTTCTATTTCGTCCTGGCGCTCTTTCCCTTTTTGATTTTTCTCGCGGCCCTTGTGGGATTTCTTCCCTTTACCGGGTTGTGGGACAAAATTGTGAGCTGGATGATCCTCTATTTGCCGGCAGACTTGCGGCGGTCGATGTTGGAAACCATTCTAGGGCTGACTAACGGGAGGACGGGCTTCTTGTCTTTCGGCGTGCTGGGGACGGCCTGGACGGTCTCTTCGGGATTCATGGCCATGATGGAATCCCTCAGCGTGGCATATGGCGTGAAGGAAACACGCGGCTATTGGTGGAGGCGCATGCTGGGGCTGGTGATGTTGGTGATCGTCTCTTTTTTCTTTATCACCTCGTTTGCGTTAATGGCGGCGGGACATCACCTGGGAATCTTGGTCGCTTCGCAGATCCATTCGGGACCGCGCTTTTTGCTTTACTGGGAAATTGCGAGATGGAGTGTGACGCTGCTCTTGCTCAATCTGGGCATCTGTTTGATTGATTACGTACTGCCGAATTTGCGGCATCGCTGGCGGTGGGTTACGCCCGGATCGGCAATGGTGACGTTGTCTCTCGCCGCGGTGACGCTGGGATTCAATTTTTACATGCGGCACTTCAGCATGTATCACCGGGCTTATAGCGCATTGCTCGGGTTCATCGCGCTGATGCTGTGGATCTATCTCACGAGCTTCGTTCTCCTGGTTGGCGCGGAAACCAACAGCGTTCTCGAGGGCATACGCCGGCCGCGCGGGCTGGCGTGATGGCGCGTGCCGGCCGCCGCTGCCTTCTCCTGTTCCTGCTTTTCTGGAGTGTACGAACCGCCGAGGCACGGCAAAAACAGGGCATTTCCTACGAAGGCCAAAATGTCGCCACCATCGACCTGTCCGCCGGCCCGACGGTAAACGTCGATTCCCTGCGTCCGCTGATCCAGCAGAAAGCAAACGAACCCTACTCGAACGCGAAAGTGCAGGCGACCGTCACCGCGATTCAGAAGACGGGCCAATTCTCGGGCGTCACCGTTCAGGTAGAGCCGGTTACCGGCGGGCTGCAGGTGCTCTTCGTATTGCAGCCCGCTTATTACATAGGAATGATCTATTTTCCGGGTGCGCTCGGGCCCTTTCCTTATCCGCGTTTGCTACAAGTGGCGGACTTCCCTTCCGAAGAGCCGTTCATCAAGGACGAGACGGAAACGGCGCGCAAAGCGTTGCTCGATTTCTTCGCGAGAGAAGGCTATTTCGAGGCTACCGTCGAAGTCACCACCGAAACGGATGAGGCGCACAAGCTGGTGAACGTCACCTTTCATACCGACTTAAACCGTATTGCCCGCATCGGCACCATTCAAATCGACGGTGTTTCGCCCGAGGAATCAAACGATGTGCGGCAGGCCCTCCGTTCCCTCTGGGCGCGCCTCAACTTCGCGGATGTCCGGAGCGGCAAGAAATATTCCCCGAGCCACCTCCATTCCGCAACCTCGTTCATTCAAAAACACCTACGGAAGGAAGGCCACCTCGCGCCGCAGGTCCGCCTGCTGAAACCGCAATATCAGGAAGCTACTAATCGCGCCAATGTGACTTATCAGGTCACCCTCGGTCCCGAATTGACGGTCAAAGTAAGCGGCGCGCACTTATTCACACGCACCATGCACAAGCTGGTGCCGATCTTCGAAGAAAATGCTTACGATCAGGATTTGGTCCAGGAAGGCAAACGCAACATAACCTCCTATTTCCAAGCGAAGGGTTTTTTCGATGCGAAGGTAGACGTCAAGGTCGACGAACAACCAAACAACATCCAGATCGTATATCAAGTAGACAAAGGAAAACGCCACAAGGTGAAACATCTGGCGTTCCAGGGAAATCATTACCTCAGCCGGGCGCAACTCTTGCCGCACCTCAAGGTGAAAACTGCAAGTTTTCTCCCTTTTGCGCACGGCAGTTACAACGATGACTTGGTTCAACAAAGCGAAGACGCCATCACCGCGCTCTACAAAGACGCCGGATTTGCAAACGTCAAAGTGCAGAGCAAGGTCACCGACTACAACCCCGAAGTGGATGTGATGTTTATCATCACCGAGGGCCCTCAGGATATTTCCAACAGCTTGCGGCTAGAAGGCGATCGACAAGTACCGCTGGCGCAATTGGGTGGAAATTCCTTGCAGGAGGTGGCGGGCAAGCCCTTCTCTCCACATCGCGTGGACGTGGATCGAAATGAGATTATCGCGAAATATCTGAACAAAGGCTATCTGAAAGCAACTCTTCAGCCGAAGGTCACCCCAGTTGCGAGCAATCCGCACCGCTTTGACATCGTGTATCAAATCGATGAGGGGCCGCTAGTGCACGTCGGCCAGGTGGTGACCCTGGGACGGCAGAGGACGCAGCCTTGGCTGATCGACCAGATCGCGGATATCCACAGTGGCGTACCGCTCAGCGAGAGCAAGCTATTGCGCTCCGAGAGCGAACTCTACGGCTTGGGAATTTTTGATTGGGCGGACATCGGTCCGCGCAAGCCGATCACGGACCAAACGACGGAGGATGTGCTGATCAAGGTCCACGAAGCCAAACGCAATTCCATTGATTACGGGTTTGGGTTTGATGTGTTTCATCGAGGCGGCAACGTTCCCATCGGCGCCGTCGTGTTGCCTGGGCTCCCCGTCGTGGGCCTTGGATCGAAGTTTACGACCAGCGAGAGAACCTTCGTCGGTCCCCGCGCATCAATTGATTACACGCGCCGGGCAATTGGTGGGCTGGACCACACCTTGACTGTGTCGCTGCTCGGCTCGCGGCTCGACCAGCGTCTCGTCTCTACCTATTCCGACGCGCATTTCCGCGGAAGCAATTGGACTTCGCAGCTGAGCTTGGAAGGCGAGCGCACCACGGAAAACCCCATCTTCGCGGCCGCCGTCGTGCAGGGATCGTTTCAAGTGCAACGCGTGATCGACCGCAAGAAGCACGATACTTTGCAATTTCGGTATACGTTTCAGCACACCACGTTGTCTCACGTCGTCATTCCAGACCTGGTGCCGCCGGATGCCTTGTCCGTCCGGCTCTCGACTCTCTCTGCGACGTTCGTTCACGATACGCGAGATAAGCCGCTGGATGCGCACAAGGGACTTTACGGCTCGTTGGACGTGGGGATCACGCCGAAAATCATTGGCTCGCAAGCCAACTTCGCGCGGCTGCTGGGCCGCACCTCCTATTATTGGCCCGTCAATTCCTGGCTGGTATGGGCCAATAATATCCGCCTCGGGCTCGAGCAGCCATTTGGCGGCAGCGTCATCCCGCTAAGCGCCGAATTCTTTTCCGGCGGTAGCGATACGTTGCGCGGCTTCCCGATCGACGGCGCGGGGCCGCAACGTCCCGTGAACGTGTGCGCGAATCCGAGCAATCCCGCGACCTGCACGCTGATCAGCGTTCCCGTTGGCGGAAATATGCTGGCCATCTTCAATAGCGAGTTGCGCTTTCCCATCCCTCTCAAGAAGGATTTGGGCGGCGCCGTTTTCTACGACGGCGGGAACGTCTACAGCAATATCAATTTTCACCAGTTAATTTCGCAATATAGCAATTCCGTGGGATTCGGCCTGCGCTACAACACGCCGGTGGGACCCATCCGGCTGGATATCGGGCGAAATCTCAGCCCAATTCCTGGCGTGAAAGCGACGCAATATTTCATCACGATTGGACAAGCGTTCTAGACGACGCCGTCTTCGCGCCAACGCGCGGGACGGTTCGACCAAAGGGGCTTTTATGAAGTGGAAGAAGGCGATCAAATGGATACTTGGCGCGCTGGCTGCGCTGATCCTATTGCTGGGCATCGGCGTCTATTGGGTGCAGCACAGCCAATCTTTTCATCAGTGGGCTTTGCGCAAAATGATCGAAAAGACCGAGAGCGCCACCGGCGCGCGAATAGAGATTCGCGATTTCGCGATCCAGTGGAAGGCGCTTCGTGTGAATTTGGACGCCATCGTTGTCCACGGCTTCGAGGGACCGCGCCAAATTCCGCTCTTTGCCGCCGATCGTGTGGAGGTAGGGCTGAAGATTATTTCCATCTTCCGGCACAAAGTCGATCTAAGCGAACTCATTCTTACGCACCCCGTGTTTCATTTGGTCGAAGCTCGCGATGGGGGCACAAATCTGCCGCATCGTCAAAGTGCCGGCGGCAGCGGGACGGTAAACCTCTTCAACCTTGCGATCCGGCACGTGTCGATCGTCAACGGGGAGTGCTACTACAACAACGAGAAGATTCCGCTCAGCGCCGAATTACACGATCTGCAAACCGCTATCGACTTCGAGACGCTGAAACAGGCTTATCGGGGAACGCTCTCTTACGATCGCGGCAGGTTTGCCGTAAAGGAATATGAACCGTTCGAGCATGCCGCGAAGCTGCAATTCGAGGCTTCCCGCTCGCAATTTTCTGCAAACCCGCTCGATTTGACGCTGAACCATTCACACCTTCTGCTGCATGCGACGTTGAAAAATTATTCAAATCCGCAAATCGACGGCAATTATCAGGCCGAAGTCGAAACCGCGGACGTTCGTGGAATTCTGAAGCAAGACGCGATTCCCATCGCCCAGGTGACCGCCACCGGCGCGATCCGCTACCGGAATCAGCCAGACCGGCCTTTCCTCGATGCGCTGTATGTGGACGGCCAGTTTCACGCTCCAAATGTCCCCGCGCGGGTTTCGCCTTATGGTGGGGACGTGAGGAATGTTCGCGGCCGTTTTCGCATACAGGATGGCGATCTCTCCGCGCAAAACGTTGAAGGAGAAATTTACGACGGGCGGCTCAACGCCACTCTCGTAATGCGTCACCTGGCTACATTGCAGGACGCCCAGTTGACCGCTTCCGTACAGCGAATGTCGCTCCAATCAGTCGCCCTGGCATCGGGCGAGGCAAAACTCAAACAGTTGCCGCTGGCGGGCCGCGTAGACGCGAAAGCGCAACTTTCGTGGCGTGGAAGTGCGGATGACTTGCGCCTGACCTCCGACGCCACGATCACATCCGCCAACACGAATGACTCCGCAACAAATGCCAGTTTGCAAACCAGCGGCGCGTTGCCCGTCGATGGCACTCTGCATCTGGCTTACGACCGTCCCCGCAGCCTGCTGTCTATAAGCCATTCCTATTTGAAAACTCCTCACACTACGCTGAATCTGGACGGCACCGTTAGCAGCCATTCCTCCCTGAGCGTGCAGGCCAATATTACGGACTTGCAGGAAGCGGACTTGTTGGTTTTGGCCGTAAAATCAGCGCTCGCTCCTTCGCAAAAAGGCCAAGCGTCCCCGCCATTCAGCGATATTCACGGCGCCGGGAATCTGAACGTGCAAGTCACTGGATCGCTACAGAACCCAAAGATTTCCGGGAGTCTTTCCGCGACCAATTTACAAACCAGCTCCATTCGTTTGCGCACGGTACGCACGAATTTGGAAGCTAGCCCGTCGGAAGTCATCCTGCGCGACGGCGAGATTGCCGAAGCCAACACCGGTCGCGTTAGCTTCGATGCTACCGTCGGGCTCAACCATTGGGCATTTTCGCAGGCCAGCCCGGTCACCGCGCAGGTCACGGCGGACCGCATGCCCGTCGCCGACCTGCAAGAAATCGCGAATTTACATTATCCCGTTGCCGGCAACCTCTCCGCGAAAATCTCCGCAAGCGGCTCGGTGCTCAACCCAGGCGGCCAAGGTTCGCTGCAGTTAACGCAAGCTACAATTTACAACCAGGCTGTGCAGAACCTGACCGTGCAATTCCAGGGCACCGGTGCGTCGATCCATTCGACAGCCAATCTGCGCCTTCCGGCCGGGACCGTCACCGCGGACGTAACCTATGCGCCGAAAGCGAAAAGTTATGAAATGAAATTGGATACTTCTGGTCTGAAGCTCGAGCAACTGCCGGCGCTGCAAACCCGCGGCCAGATCACGGGGACGCTGGTCGCCTCGGTCAATGGCCGCGGCACGCTCGCGCAACCGCAACTTACCCTCAGCGCCAGCGTTAATCCGCTCCAGGTTCGCGACCAATCGATTCAACGGTTGCAAGCCCACGCTGACCTGGCGGGGCGGCAGGTGAACTTCACGTTGCAGTCGGAAGTCGCGCACAACACAATCCAGGCAACGGGCGGCGTGAACCTGAGCGGCGCCTATGACGCCAACGTCACGCTCGATACGAAGCCGTTCCCCATCGGCGAGTTTCTGGCCATGTACGTCCCGGGCGCGCCGGATCAGCTCCAAGGGCAAACGGAAATTCATGCCACGCTGCGGGGTCCGTTGAAAGATCCGGCCCGCTTCGAGGCGCACGTCTCGTTGCCCAACCTATCCATCGCGTATGGACCGCTGCAATTCGCCTCCGCGCAACCGATTCGCGTCGATTTTCAAAATGACGTAGTGACACTAGCGCCCGCCGAATTCAAAGGTAACGGCACCGATCTACGCATACAAGGCTCGGTGCCGATCAAAGGCACGCGGGCAGCTCAACGCCTCCGCGCACGGCACGGTGGAAATGGGCCTGTTGAAGCTCGTCCAAAAGAATGCGGATAGCGCGGGGCAAATCACGCTTGACGTGGAAGCGCGCGGAGATCGCGCGCACCCTTCCGTCCAAGGGAAGATCCAATTCGCGAACGCGTCCTATTCGACCCCCACCATTCCGATCGGGTTCGAAAAGGTGAATGGGAGCATCGGACTGCAGGGGAATCGCCTGCAAATCACTCAGCTCACGGCGCAGGCCGGGGGCGGCACGATCAACGCCTCCGGATTCGCGATTCTCGGATCGGCGACGACGATCGACCTGACCGCTGACGCCGAGGATGTCCGCGTCAGATATCCCCGCGGCGTTCGCGCGGTCCTGGATGGCCGGCTCACTTGGACGGGCACAGCCGCGGCTTCCGCCATCGGCGGCACCGTGACGATCCGCCGGCTTTCTTTCACGAACCAATTTGACGTCTCCTCGTTCGTCACGCAGTTCACCGGTGAGGCCGTTCCGTCCAACAGTTCGGCCTTCGAGCAAAACACGCGACTCAACATCGGCATACAGTCCTCGAACGAATTGCAACTCGCCAGCAATCAACTGAGCCTCCAGGGCGCCGCTAACTTACGGCTCGCGGGCACGCTCGCGAATCCTATCGTGCTCGGGCGTGCCACGCTTTCCGGAGGAAACGTCTATTTCCTGGGAAATCGCTACGACATTCAAAATGGCGTGATCAACTTCGCGAACCCCGTGCGCACCGAGCCCGTGCTGAATCTTTACGTCACGACCAACGTCGATCAATACAACATCACCATGAATTTCATCGGTCCCATCGACGAATTGCGGACGAGCTACGCCTCGACGCCGGCCTTGCCTCCGGCGGACATCATCAATTTATTGGCATTCGGCAAAACGATGGAGGAGCAGGCCACCAGCCCCAGCGTGCCCACCAGCCTCGGCGCCGAATCCGTGCTGGCCCAGGGCGTGGGAAGCGTCGTCAGCAGCCGGGTGCAGAACTTTGCTGGGCTTTCGCAATTTTCCATCAGCCCAGCCTTTGGCGGAGATCAAACCGACCCGGGCGCGCGAATTGCCCTCCAGCAGCACATCACCGGCAATTTGATCTTTTCTTTCTCGACGGATTTGACCGATACGCAGCAGGAAGTGATTGGCCTCGAGTACCGGACGCAAAAGAAGGTGGGTTTTTCGGTAGTGCGCGACGAATATGGCGGCTACGCACTCATGATTCGCTTCCACAAGGACTACTAGAATGCGGCGCCGGCGGCGTAATGTTCCACTGGTGTGACTACCTCTTCGCTGACGGCCACTCCGTCCACAAAGGTCACGCTCTTTCCCGCAATCGCCGGTACGCGATCACCCGGCACGATACTTCCCACCAAATTCAAAGGATCGGCCGCCGAGATCGTGATCCGTTCGCCCGAAGGTGCCAGTTTGCGGGCCGCACGTAACGATTCCACGGCCACCGGCAACGCAAATTGCTCGCCCAGAAATCCGCTCACAAATCGCCCACCGCGAATTTCGCCGCGGTCTTCTAACCGGCGCAGCGTAATCAGAATTTCACGCCACTTGGGCAGAATACTTTCTCGGACCAGCACTTCGCGGAACACCACGCCATACCGCCGCAGCAGCATCCAGCAAACCGATTCGAGCGTGCGCGTGCGGTCCACATCTTCATTCGCATGCAGCAACGACCAGCGCCCAGCACTGTGCCGGGGCCGCGCTGTCTTGCCGGAACCCTGGCCTGCGCGGCGCCGCGGGTTAATCAGCGCGCGCATGTTGTCAAAATCGTCGGCCGTAATCATTCCTGCGGCCACCAGCTCCCAGAGAGCAGTTTCCACTTCAGCCTTCAGCTTGCCGGTACCGCGGACGATCTCCGCGAAAAAGGAGGCCCCACGCTGTCGCAGGAATTTCAGGACCTCATGTCCATTCACGCTCAAGCCGCGGGGGTCGTTCTGGCCCTCGCCTACATGTTTCGAAATCATCCAATCGGCATCATCACGAATAAAAAAGGCGATGGGAGCGACACTCGTGGGAATCACTCGATGATGCGTCTCTCCATTTTCTTCGAGCGTCGCGGGATGCGGTGAAAGCCGTCCCCAACCGACGGACCCCGTCAAGCACAGTTGATCCAATGTTTTTGGATCGTAGTTCGCGATGCGCCGCGCGAGGATGAACCGCTCCCAGGCGGAAGCCGGAGCTTCGAAGCCTTGCAGTTGCCGCATCACCTCGAGCGTGCCGCGTTCGCCGAGCGTCTGCGTCCCCGGCGCCACATGTTGCCACCGCAGAAGCCAGCGCATGAACTGCGCCGCATTCACCGGCTGTATTTCATTGCGTAACCGGCCCAGCGTGAGCCGATGAATCCGCGCCAGCAAACGCCGATCGCACCACTCAAGAGTATCCACAGAACCGTTGGTGAAATGGCCTCGCAGCACGGTCCCTGCGGCCTCCAATCGCAGCAGCGCGTGGTCAATATCTATTTCACTCGCGCCCAGCAAATCGGCAAGAGACGCCGCGGTCGCCGGCCCGATATGCGCCATCCACCCGCTCACCAGCATTCGAAACGCGTCTTCGCGTGCCGGCGCTAGTGGTTCCACGTCAGGAAGCGCCGATTCGAATTGCGCGTCCGGAAAAAGAGCCCGGAAGGATTTGGCACGTTCCGCAGCCACCCAATAGTGGCGTCCTGCCAGCGTGGCCCGCCCTGCGCGATGCGCAGCGGCCAATGCTCGCAAATGTTGCAGCCAGATATGATCTGATTCCGTAAGAGTGGCGCTTTCCGATAGGAATGTTTGCGACGGCATCACGAGCACGCCGGGAGCAGGAGGGCTAGGCGCCGCCATTTTCAACGAAATCGCCTCCTCCGGAAGCGCGATCCACGTTTCCAGTACATCGTGCATTTCATCGGCGTCGCGCACATCAGGCCACGCTTCGGCGCGAACCTCGGCGATGGCCGCCGGATCGAGCTTGCCAACCTCCGTCAATACAGACTCGGGTAGCGTACGCCGCATTTCCACCGCGCGGGCACGGCGCTCTTCGAGCGGCGCATCATCCAGGTAGGCATAGGGATTGGCGTTTATGATTTCATGCGAGAATTGTGAGGGAACCGGCGTATCCACGGCCACGCAGCGAATCGATCCGTTCGAAATTCCGTCCAACAGACCGCGCAGCCCGTCGATATCCATGGCCTCGGTCAGGGAGTCTTTCATCGCCTCGCGAACGAGCGGATGATCCGGGATGGTGATATCGCCTTCGATATTTTCTTGGCACGCCAGCGCTTCCGGAAAAACCGACGCCAGTAAATCGTCTGAACGCATGCGCTGAATTTGCGGCGGTACTTTTTTTCCGCCCATAAAGCGTAACAGCGCCAATGAGCGATTTGCCGTCCAGCGCCAGCGTGTGCCGAAAATCGGTGACGCCAGCACTGCTTGTTCGAGCACTTCCTGCACGGTCGCCGTATGCAGAAAATTGAATACATCCGCGAGCGGAAAACTGTGCTGATCGCTTAAGGAAATGTTCAAGCCATTGTCGGTGGCGGCCGCTTGCAATTCGAAGTTGAACGACCGGCAAAAACGCTTGCGCAGCGACAATCCCCAAGCCTTATTGATCCGCGCTCCAAACGGCGCATGGATCACCAGTTGCATGCCGCCGCCCTCATCGAAGAAACGCTCGGCCACAATCGTGCGCTGGGTGGGCACCGCACCCAGTACCGCGCGGCCCGCAATCACATATTCCACGGCTTGCTCGGCGCCCGCCTCGTCCAGACCGCAATTTTGCTTCAGCCATTCGACCGCAGCGACAATATCGCTGGGCTTTTCCGGCCGAATGCCCGGAGAGACGTTCGTTGTTAGCGAACTGATTTTCTCCCGTACGGCCGCAATTTCCTCGGATAGCTCGATCGTGCGGCCGGGCGCCTCGCCACGCCAAAACGGAATATTCGGCGCCGCCCCGTGCGCATCCTCCACGAGGACGGACCCGCCACGTACGCCGCGAATTCTCCAGGAAGTGTTTCCCAGCAGCATGATGTCGCCGCGCAAACTCTCCACGGCGAAATCCTCGTCCACCGTGCCGATTGTGATGCCTTCCGGCTGCTGGATCACGCTATAGAGCGCATTGTCGGGAATCGCCCCGCCGCTCGTGATCGCTGCCAGCCTCGCTCCGCGCCTTCCGCGCAGCACGCCATTCACTCGGTCGCGATGCAAATAGGCGCTGTAGCGTCCGCGCCGCGCTGCGATGCCCTCGGACAACATCTCGATAACGGCTTCGAAATCCGCGCGCGAAAGATGGCGATAGGGATAGGCGCGCCGCGCCAGCGCAAACAAATCCTCTTCTTTCCATTCCTCCGCCGAGCACATTGCCACAATTTGCTGCGAAAGCACGTCCAACGGAGCCGCCGGGATTTCAATGCGATCCAGGTCGCCGCGCCGGATCGCGCTCACCAGCGCCGCGCATTCGATCAATTCGTCACGCGTCGTGGCAAAGATGCGGCCTTTGGGCCGCGCGCCGCGCCAGTGGCCCGCCCGGCCGATTCGTTGTAATGCCACGGCGATGGCGCGTGGCGATCCGATCTGGCAAACCAGATCGACTGTGCCGATATCAATTCCCAGCTCAAGTGACGCTGTGGCAACCAGCGCTCGCAATTCACCGTTCTTCAGCTTCTCTTCTACCGCCAGCCGCCGCTGCCGCGAAAGGCTGCCATGATGCGAGGCGACTGCCTCTTCTCCAAGAACGTGCGCGAGATTGTGCGCCACGCGCTCCGCCAGACGGCGCGTATTCACAAAAATCAGCGTGGAGCGATGCTGCCCGATCAAATCGGCCAGACGTTTGTAGATTTCCTCCCACATCTCGTTCGAAGCCACGGGACCCAGTTCGCTGGCCGGCACCTCGACGGCAAGATCGAGTTCGCGCCTTGGGGCGATCTGCACGATCGCGGGTTCCGGACGTTCGCTTCCGGCGAGGAACCGCGCCACCAATTCGATCGGCTTCTGCGTCGCGCTCAAGCCGATACGGACGGGTGGCGTCCTCGTAAGCGCTTCCAACCGTTCGAGTGAGAGCGCCAGGTGCGCGCCGCGCTTGTCGTCCGCCACCGCGTGGATTTCGTCCACGATCACGGTGCGCACGCTGCGCAGGATTTCGCGGCTCTTCGCCGCGGTCAGCAAAATGTAAAGCGATTCCGGCGTGGTCACCAGAATGTGCGGAGGCCGCCTGAGCATCGCCGCGCGCTGGTGCATCAGCGTATCGCCGGTGCGCACCGCCGTGCGAATTTCCGGCATCAGCAAGCCGCGCTCGCCGGCCAGTTGCAGGATTTCAGCCAGCGGCGCATCAAGATTTTTCTGAATGTCGTTGCTCAGCGCCTTGAGTGGCGAAACGTAGAGGACCTCGGTCTGATCCTGCAATTCACCCGCAAGCGCCTTGCGGATCAGCCGGTTAATGCATACAAGAAATGCCGCGAGCGTCTTCCCGGACCCGGTGGGAGCGGAGATCAGCGTGCTCTGTTCCCGCAAAATCACCGGCCAGCCTTCGATCTGAGGCTCGGTAGGCGTGCCAAATTTTGCGGCAAACCATTCCTGAACGATTGGGTGCGCCCAGGCCATATCGCCGCCGGCGGCAAGCGTGGTTTCAGGCATTGGCAAAGCGGATTGGCCGGAACGATTCATGGGAAATGGAAACGCCACCCGTTTGTACGGCGATAGGAATCGCTGCGGGTAGGTTCCATTATTGTCGTCGCTTCGCACGACAAAATCAAAGCGCGCCAAAATCCGACGTTCAGCGAGACTCTACAGGTGGTGGGTGCCCCACCCTTCGTTTTCTGAAGGGTGGGTCTTCGTTAATGCAGATGACAACCGGTGAGCCAAACAATCTACGGACGCATCACCACTTTGACGCACGAATCTTCTTTATCCCGGAACATTTCATATCCTTCCGGCGCCTGTTCGAGCCGCAGGCGGTGGCTGATAATTTCCGACGGATCGATCTCCCCCTTTTCGATTCTTTCCAGCAGCGGCTGCATGTATTTGTGGACGTGGGTTTGGCCCATTCGAAACGTCAGGCCTTTTCCAAACGCCGCGCCCATCGGCATTTTGTCAATCAATCCGCCATACACACCGGGTATGGAAACCGTGCCGCCCTTGCGGCAAGCCTGGATGGCCTGGCGAAGAGCTGTGGGGCGGTCGGCTTCCAGGCGCACGGCCTGTTTGGTCAGGTCGTAAAGCGCCCCGATGCTGGTGCCGTGCGCTTCCATGCCGACGGCATCAATGCAGGCGTCCGGTCCCATTCCGCCGGTCATCTCTTTCAACACGTCTACCACGTCGTCGTTCTTGCTGTAGTCAATAATTTCCGCGTTCGCGCTGCGCGCCAGATGCAAACGTTCCGTGAAACGGTCGATGGCAATCACGCGCCGGGCGCCCAATAGGAATGCGCTGCGAATCGCAAACTGCCCCACCGGTCCGCAGCCCCAAACGGCTACCGTGTCGCCGCCCTGGATGTTGCAATTCTCCGCCGCCATATAACCGGTGGGCAGAATGTCGGAAAGAAATAGCACCTGCTCATCCGTCAGCGTTTCCGGTACCTTCAACGGCCCGAAATCGCCAAACGGTACGCGCACGTAATCGGCTTGGCCGCCCGCGTATCCGCCATACATGTGGCTGTAGCCAAAAAGACCGGCGGAACTGTAGCCGTGGGTCTTCTCGAGGAGAGCCGCCGAAGGATTGGAATTGTCACAGGCCGAGTAGAGCTGACGATTGCAGAAAAAGCAGTTGCCGCAGGCAATTGCAAACGGAACCACCACGCGATCCCCGCGCTTGAGGCCGTTTTCGTGGCCTACCTCCACGACCTCGCCCATGAATTCGTGCCCAAGAATGTCGCCCCTTTCCATCGACGGAATGTAGCCGCCGTAAAGGTGCAAATCCGAACCGCAAATGGCCGTCAACGTCACGCGCACGATCACATCGCGCGGATTCAAAATTTCGGGGTCGGGCACGCTCTCCACCCGCACATCAGACTTGCCATACCAGCAGACCGCTCTCATCGAAATTCTCCGTGTTCTATTCGAACCCGAGCAACTACACGCCTGAGGAGGCGCTCCGCACCGTGTAAGGCAGCGACGTGTGCGGATGCTCAACCGCTGCTGCCCTCCGGTATGGCCCTCCGGCGGACATAAATTGTCTCCGGCCTCGCGGTCCTCCCACGGGTTGGCCGTCAGTCGTCGGGACTTCGCCCGCCTCGAGCATCTGTTTCAGGCGTCGCAGGTCTTCCTTCACGTGCGACCCGGGATCGTTGCCAAATACCTTGGCGATCGCCACGCCCAGCGCGCCCGCCGGCGGCAAATACTGCAGCGAGATTCGCACGATCGTTCCGCGGTCGCCTATCGCATCTTCCAACCGCACCGAACCGGCACTTTCGACCTCCGGCGAATTCACCGAACGCCAGGCGATCACCTCATTCGAAACATCGTTGATAATTTCGGAATCCCACTCGATTTCCCGGCCAAACGGACCGTGCGCCACCCAGTGGGAATGCGTAGCGTCAATCACGTAGACCGACTTCAAGTGCGACATAAACCGCGGCAAAGTATCGAGCCCCCGCAGAAATTCATAGATTTTCTCGCGTGACGCATTGATCAGGATCGAAGTTCGTACCTGCACACCCAGTTGATGAGGGATACTGGCGCCGGCGCCCTTCGCCGTAAGTGATGTCATTCCCAGCGCTTCGTGCAGATGGTGACCGGTGAGTCCGCGCAGGGCGAGATCGGCTCCGGCGAGGCTCAGCACACCGCCAAGAAAGGACCGCCGCCGAACGCCATAGAGCAGCAACGCGCCCCCGGCCAAGCTCAGAAACCAACGGTCCCCTTTGCGCATTCGGTGGTCAACTCGTGGCAGTACATGGTCCATGGGCTCTCCTGGGCAGGCGTGATCGCCGTACGCGACGTTTCCTTCGCTTAGATGTCTCGAACGCGGGCCAAGACTTAAGCCTATGCTTATTCAGCGGCGTGCGACATCAGCAGGAGTCTGTATGGCAGGCAAATGGGGGGTTTGTAGCAGCTTCTTGATAGGCCACGTGCAAAACAATGGGCGGTCCGCCGGGTAGCGCCAGCGTTCCGCCCACAAAGCCATCCACTTCGCTCGAATGCCGCCGCCCAGCTTCAGGGGTTCAGCGTCCAGGTAAACGTGCCGTTCGCGGGACAGGCAAATGACCACGGTCCCCAGGTAACCTTCGAGCCGTCCGTGAAGGTAGCAATCGCGTAAAAACCGGTGGTGCCGCTGCCGGTATTCATATAAGCGTTGCCCCAAGGACTCGACAGGCCGTCATACTGGCCATCCACATACACCTGAATCTTCCATCCGGTGCGGTTGTCGACGTTTACGCGGCACGGCCAAGGATTCGGGCCGCGCGTGGCGGCGCCTTTGCCCGGCGGCGGCGGCACCTTCGCGTTTGGATCGTTGTCGGGCGACTTGCCCTTGATATTCGGGTCGTTGTCGGCCGTACCCGTGCCCTTCGTGCCCTTCATTACGGTAGACTTGCTCGCGTCACTCGAAACCGTCTGCGCGAATACCGGTGCCATAATCATCACAGCTACCAGCGCGGTAACAAGAACGACCAATATCGCCAAGCGTTGATTTTTCATCATCGAGATGCCTCCGGTTGCGGGCGACACTATCGAGAGTTGGTTATTCAGTCAAGTAAATGTTTCTCGGCGGCGCATGGACTTTCTGCCCTTCATCATCGGCATCTGGATCGAGCAACTGGTGAAAGCTCCGAGCACGCTCAACACGCGTTGCAGCACAGCGCCTAAAACTTGTCGCTTTCCCGTTCGCTCCGCAACAGCTATGACCGGACGCCGTCCTGGTGCACGTACTTGATGACCTCGACCTCGGACATCGCGATCAATCCATCCTTCACCATCTGGTCCAGGTAAGGCAGCAGTTGGCGGATTTTCTCCTCGGCATCGATCACCGTCACCATCACCGGCAGATCGGACGAAAACGAAAAATGGTGCGCGCGATGAATCAGCGTGCTCGCGCCATAGCCTTCAATACCCCGGAAGACCGTCGCGCCGGCGATATCCAACTCGCGACATTTCTCGATGATCGCGCGATAGAGCGGCCGGTCTTGCCATTTGTCGTTTTCTCCGAAATGGATGCGCAGCATTTTTGCCTTGCCTTCGAGTTTCATCGGCGTGGCTCCTTCGCACTGTCGGCTTGGCGGTCGGGCGTGTACTGGATCACCTCCACATCCGAGAGCACCACCAGACCTTGCTGGATCATTTCCTCGAGCATCGGCAAGATCGCTCGCGATTTTTCTTCGGCGTCCACCACCGATAACAGAATCGGGCGATCGTGCGAAAGGCTCAGCAGTTTGTCCTTGTGGATTCTACGGTTCGCGCCATAACCCAAAATTCCCTGGAGCACCGTGACTCCGGCAATATCGTTGGCCCGCATGCTTTCCACCAGCGCCTGATAGAGCGGCCGATCGCGCCATTTGTCGTTTTCGCCGACGTATATCCGCATCAGCCGCGCATTGCCTGCCTGTTTCAAGGCCGGCACGGTCTCTTTGGGAGCATGGGCTTGGGAAGTCTCGGAAGCCTTCGCGACCGTCGTGTCCTGGATTTCGATCAGCCCGGTCCCGGCCATCTCTTGTAGCTTGGCCACCAACTCCTCAACCTTCTCGGCCGATTCGATAAACTCGATCCGGATCGGCAGATTTTCGCTGACGTTCAGAATGCGGGTAGTGTGCAGATGATGGTCGGCGCCAAAGCCGGCGATCCCGCGCACCACATTCGCGCCAGAAACACCACGAAAAAATAGATAATCGAGAATCGCTCCGTAAACCGACCGTCCGTGATACTGGCGGTCTTCCCCCACATAAATCGTCACCTTCTTCGCCGGTCCAGCCCTGAGCACGAGACCTCCTCGAAAATGCTACCTTGCCCGTGTAAACAGAAATCGTGCGCAACAAAAGCCAATAAGAGAGCCAATAAAAGCCGTGCCTTACCGCCTAGTCTAAGCCCGCGCCGCTTGCCTTACCCCACGACCCGGCCGGTGATCACGCCCAGCCATACGGATACAAATCCGCAAACCACGCTGCCCACCAGGTTCAGCGCCGCCAGAATCATTTCTCCATCCTGCAGCAGCCGGAAGCTTTCGAATTCGAACGTGGAAAAGGTGCTGTAGCCGCCGATAAACCCGATGGGGATCAGGTAGCGCCAGTTCGCGTCCCAGTGCGCCCTTTCCGCCATGAGCGTCACGATGAAACCGATCAGGAACGACGCCGTCACGTTAATCGCAAACGTGCCGTACGGGAATCGCGTCCCCATCCGGTTCGTGATGTAGCCGCCGGCCCAAAAGCGCAGCACGGAACCCAACGCCCCGCCGATGCCAACCAGCAAGTATTTCGTCATGAAATGGACCGCCTTTTCCCTTTTCGAAAACGCCCCGGTTTTCGAACGCTCGAAGCCAAGTTGTAAGGGAACGCGATGCCGGGAACTACGGAAAGAAGGAAAACTCCTAGCAGGGCGAACCCTTGTAGGAGTCATCTGCCCCGAAACGGGGCGGTTAGAGGCGAACTCCAACGCCTTTCGAATTGTAATACGTTTAGTTTCCGTGCGCGCGCGAGGAAAGTCAACGCCAGGATGCGCCGCGTCGTGATTCCAGCAATAGGGGCGAATAGAGCGCTTCTGCCGGGCGCAATTCGGCGGTTGGCTATTCTGGCTTCTGGCGCGTCAGGATCGCTTCCAGCGGCTTCGCGGTGCCGTCGATCTTCCCCACCGGCAGTCCCAGGATCTGCGCGATGAAGGGATAAACATCCACGTTTTCGAATGGCGGCACGTCCGCGCCCGTTCGAATGTCCGGACCTTCCGCCACAAAGAGCGCCTTCATCTCCGGCATCGTGTGCGGATCGTAGCCGTGTTCGCCCACCAGTGGCGGACGCTCCGTCTGCCCCGGCTGCAGCACCGGCGCATGTGCGCGAATCAAGTACGGGCCTGTGGGCACGATCACCGGATCGCCTTCGCGCGGATTCGCATTGTAGTGCAGCGCGGCGGGCACGTCCGCGCGGCGATAGGCGTGAAATTTGGGGCTCGCGTTCTTTAGCGATTCGTAGGCCTTCTCCGGGTCGGCCTCGGTCTTCCCATACAACAGGGAACCGTCCGTGACGAAATCCGAAAGATCGGCCCACTGGTCCAGATTGATCCAGCCGCCGTCCACTTTGGCCATGCCGTGATCGGCCAGCACGATCACATCCACGCGCATGTGCAACGCGTCAATTCCCGCGACGAGCTTGCCGATTTCGCCGTCCACCACTTTCACCGCTTCGGCCACTTCCGGGCTATCGGGACCGTGATCGTGTCCCGCGTGATCCACGTCGCTCATGTAGAGCGTGAGGAAATGCGGCCGCTCGGCTGCGGGCAATTGCAGCCACTGCAACACCTGCGCCACGCGCTCGTCGTTGGGCACGCTCGCGCTGTATTCCAGGTAATAGCTCGGCCGCTTGCCCGCAATTTCCGCGCCCGAGGTCGGCCAGAAAAAACACGCCGCGCGCATCTGATTCTGCTCAGCGAGCGACCACAAGGGCACGCCGCTATACCACGAGCCGTCGTCCGAATCCTTGCTGGTGAACACGTAATGCTGGCCGCGCGCGGGATCGTAAAACCGGTTGTTCACGAGCCCGCTATCTTCCGGGTAGAGTCCGCTAACGATCGCGTAGTGATTGGGAAACGTGAGCGAAGGATACGAAGGGATCATGCCGGAGTGCGCGGTGGCGCCGCGATGCGCCAGTGCCGTGATGTTAGGCGCGCTGTATTTCGTCACGTAGTCGTAGCGAAAACCATCGAGCGAAACCAGCACCACGTAAGGCTTTTCCTGCTGCGCCGCCGCGTTCGGCGGATTCGGCGCCTGCAAAATTTGCGGCGCGGTCTGCGCGATGACCGCCGCAGCCACGATCAGCGCCAGCGCCGCCACATATTTGGCGCGCGGCCAGATTCCCGATGGACTTGGCTTCACAGTGTTCTCCGCTTCACAAGGGTCATGGAAAGAAACGTCAGGGCAATGGCAGTTTATCCTGCGCGAGGACGAGAGGAAAGAAGCCGCTTCCGGCGCCATGGCCGAAAGAAAGGAGGACGCTCCGTGCAAGACCGCCGGAAGAAAGGATGCGCTTCGCGCGAGATGGCCGCCCCTTGCGACTTTGCCCGCCTGGGCCCATTGCCCGTTTGCACCTTGGCGCTTCGCGTCATCAGCGCCTTGTGTCATCCGAGCAGGCGAGGCGCCTTCGTGTCATCCCGTGCGCAACGAGTCGCCTTTGCGAGTCATCCCGTGCGCAACGAGTCGCCTTCGGGTCATCCCGAGCACAGCGAGGGATCTGCTTTTGCTGTTTCTCCGCGCCAGAGCCGAACAGCAGATCCCTCGCTGCGCTTCGGGATGACACCTCTAAACACGTGGACGCGAAAAGGAAGCACGCGAGAGCGTGTGGAAAAGCTCTGCCACCGCAAGAGATTTGGCTGGGAGGCCTGGACTCGAACCAGGATAGTCAGCTCCAGAGGCTGATGTACTGCCGATTGTACGACCTCCCAGCAGCCTGCAGGCTCAATAGTTTACGACATTTCGGGGTATGCGCCAAATAGCTCTATTACGGCCAATTCGCGCCATTCAGCGGAGGCCCCGACGTGCGCCAATCCACACCCACACTTTTGTACAGAACGAATTATTGCCAGCGGACGTGCTATACACTCCCGTACATCTAGACCGAGGCGCCCTGTGCGAAAAGGCTTGCTGATGTTTGTGTGGGTGGCCGCGGCGGCGGTTTTGGCCCCCGCGGGGCCGCGGGCGCAGAATGCCGCGCCTACCTCCAGCTCCTGGAAAACGCCGTGGAGCTACGAAGGGCCGCGCGGGGCCGAACATTGGAGCGATCTCGACCCGGCCTACGCGGCCTGCAACGGCAAGGAACAATCCCCCATCGATATTCGCAGCGCGGAGAAGGCCGATCTGCCGGCGCTCCAATTCCAATACAAGCCCGGACCGATCTTCCTCATCAACAACGGCTACACCGCCGTCCGCGTGGACTACGCCCGCGGAAATGGAAACTTCCTGCTGGTGGGCAGCGACCGCTACGAGCTGACGCAATTCCATTTTCACCATCCGAGCGAAGAGGCGCTGCACGGCAAGCATTTCGCCATGGTGCTGCACCTGATGCACGTCTCAAGCGGCGGCAAGGTGCTGGGCGTGGCCGTGCCGCTGAAGGCGGGCCTGGCGAACTCCACCGTGGCGCAACTTTGGGAACATATGCCGCAAAGCGCGGGACCGCCCGAGGAAGTTCCCGGCGTGCAGGCCGATCCCGCAAACCTGATCCCGCACGACACCGGCTATTACACGTATATGGGTTCGCAAACGGCCCCGCCCTGCACCGAGGGCGTCACGTGGATCGTGCTCAAGACGCCGATGGAAATTTCGGAGGCGCAGATCAGCGCGTTCGCGAAATTATATCCGCACGATGTGCGTCCCGTGCAGCCGCTGAATGGGCGCGTGGTACAGGAAAGCCGGTAAGGTTATTCGTTTTTGAAACGTGGAGCTCAGGTTGCCGTGATCGCCGCTGGTTTTTGTAGCCCAGGTCGCCTCCATAGCCCTGGGGATTTTCTCGAAGCAAAGCGGCCGGAGTTTCGTTCCTTGAAATGAGGCAGGCACACACGGCGTTCGGCCTTGGGTTTGCGGCAGTGGCAAATCGCAAAGTCCTCAGGGTTCCCGGCCAACGGCGCCGGGACACCTGAGCTATACAGAAACCAGGGGCAATAGGCTGCGCTGCTTTTGGTTTAACTGTAGCTCAGGGTGCGGCGCGCGATGTTTGCGCGACGGCCCTGAGGATTCTGACGTTGGTGTTGTAGCAAACCCTAGGGCCGAACGCCGCATGCGCCTGCCTCATGCCACGCGATGATGCGCGGCGCGTTTTCGCCTTCGAGAAAAGCCCCAGGGCTATGGATTCGCCCTGGGCTACAAAACCTAAACTACAAAAACGTGGGCTACACCTGCCTACAATGCGCGCGTTACACGCGGGGGGCTGGTGCCGGTACCGGGACCGATCTGCCCTTGCTGCCCGCGCGCGACTTTTTTGCGCTTCCCGTGCAGCCGCTGAATGGGCGCGTAGTGAAGGAGAGCCGGTAAGGGCAATTCACGCCCACCTTGACCGCGCTAGCTCGGCTCAACCACGCTGGGATTTCGAAGGAGTTTCAGGCGGCGCAATAAGCGCGCGACATGATATGCGAGGTTCGGCCATGCGAGGAACGCAGTCGCGCAAATCCATCCAACGGCTGCGCACCATACTGAATTAAATCCGGGGCCGCAAACAAACGAAATAAATAGCCCAAGCGCAACCGCCACCCAGCGGATGGTCTTCATGGGATTGTCGAGCTCATAATCCAGCTCGCCTTGCCTTCGAATGCCCCATAGGAGCAGCCAAATGGACGCCATCGCGGCCGTAGCGCTCGAAAAAAAGCCACCCGTCACTAGAACAACTTCGGTCATTAGGCGCGGGGGGCGGGGGCGGCTACCGGGACGAGGCGTCCCTCTTGCAGCCTGAATTTTGTGCCGCCCCACTCGATGCGGTTTGAGGCGAAGCTGGCGAGCCACACGAAAAACGCAAAGAAATCGCGCACCGGCAGCAGCCACAGCTTGCGGCGCAGCACCGGGTCGCGCAATCCCCACACACCCACCGTCCAACCCATCGCAAGACGCGCGATGAAATAAGCCGCGATCCACCCGGCGCCGATGGCCGGTGACGGCGCAAGCCACGCCGCGGCCACCGCCCACGGCAACCCGTGCGTGAAAATCATGCCCAGGTGGCCCGCGGGGCGGATATGGCGAATGCCGATAAACCAGCGCAGCTCGTGCCGCAAATATTCCGCAAGCGTCATTGCGGGAAACGCCATCCAAACCGGCTCGGGCAGCAGCTCCACGCGATAGCCGCGCGCGGCAATGCGGCGGCCGAGTTCGTAATCGTCGGAGTGCAAATCGAGCAGCGGCGCGAAGCCGCCGATTTCCGCGAGACGTTCGCGCGTGAAGGCCATCGTCGAGCCCATCATAAATTTCAGCCCTTCGAGCTCCGCCGCGACGAGCGCCGCGCCGCAAAATGCCACGGACGACCCCACGCAATCCATCGCCGCCACCACGCCGCGCGCTTCGCGTCCGCGATAGAGCGCGGTAACGCCGCCGACGCGCGGGTCACGGAATTTTGCGGCCACTTGGCGAAGGTAATCCGGCTCCACGCGCATATCGCTATCGCTGATGGCGAAAAGATCGAAGCGCGCCTCCTGCGCGAGCCGCGCGAGCTTCGCCACTTTATTATTCGCGCCGCTGAAATCCGTAGTAGTGATCAGCCGCGCCGCGCATTGCGGAAAATCGGCGATCACTTGGCGGATCACGGGGACCGCGGGGTCGGCCGCGTCACGCACGGCAAAGAGGACTTCGTACTCGGGATAATCCTGCCGGCAAAAGCTGGCGAAATTCTCGTAAGCGCCATCCGGCAGCCCGTGGACGGGCTTCAGGATGCTGACCGGCGGCGCGAAATCGCGCGGCGGCTCCGGCGCATGGTGCGCTACGCGGAAAAAGCGCCAGGCCGCAAAGATCGCAATGGCATAGAACGCGAGCGGCGCGATTGCGAGCGCGTAGACCGCCCAGCGCATCGCTCCCGCTACGCCCAGCCGCACCAGTGGCGCGGGCACCGTATCGAACCAGGCCATGGCCACGCCCGCGCAGATTAGCGCAATGCCCGCCCAGCGCGTGGCGTTGAGCTTTTCGCCGAGGAACCATTTCGCGCCGAACGCTCCCGCCACGTACGCAAGCGAGGTGACCGGCACGACGAAGCTGACCTCGTACCAGGAAAGCATCGTCAGGAACGCGAAGAACGACGTGGCCATCAGCGCGATGCTGATCCACAGCCAGCCGGAGCGCATGGCGCGCCAAACGAAGTTGGCAATCGCGCGCGGGCGAAAATCGTGCACCTCGCCCAATTGCTTCATGGCGTGCGTGAGCACCACTTCGCCGCCGGTGCCGGTGGCCACCACGAACACGAGGATCAGTATCGTGCGCATGTTCAGCGAGATCCTGCGGAAGGTCGCGCCGGCACGTCGAGCGTAGGCCCGAGCGCATTATCAAACGGCGGCATAAGCGGCAGCTCCGGCGCGTGCGTGGTGCGGTCGGGCGTGCGGTTGATCAGGATCACGCCCGCGACGATCACCACGATCCCCGCCCACCGCGTGGCGGCGACACGGTCGCCCAGGAACAAAAAGCCAAAGAGCGGCACCAACGCATAGGCCAACGCCTGAAATGGCATCACGAAGCTGTAGTCCGCCCAGGAAAGCACCAGCATGTGGCAGATGAAAAAAGCCAGCATGCAGGAGATGCCGAGCCAGATCGTGCCGCTCGAAATGATGTGCAGCAGGCTGGCGGTAAGCGCGGAGAAATGTGAAATTTCGACGTCACCCACATTTTTCATGCCCTTGCTGAGGATGGTGTTGCCCACCGAGCCGAGCAGCACGAGCAGAAAAACGAAGATGTAGGTCTTGACGCGGTGTTTGCGAACAGGGCTCATGCCGCGATCCGCCAGTGGTAAAGCCACAGGCTGCTGGCGCGCGATTCGGCGCGACGGAAGCTCTGCACTGACAAGGCGTTACCGCGACGCTGCGGCACAATGCGAACCAGAAAGCAAAGGTTGTCATTCCGACGAGCCGCAGGCGAGGAGGAATCTGTTGTTGTGCTCGGTGTTGACGAAATGCAAAAGCAGATCCCTCGCTGCGCTCGGGACGACACGGGCGGGCTAGTCCCACGGAGCGGTCGGGATGAAGCCGCCGCGCGGCACGGCAAGAATAAAGTATTCGTGCGAGGCGATAGGGACGGAATGGCCGCGGGTGGAAAGTGCACCTTCACGGCCTGCGCCATACGCGCCGCTTTACTGCGCGGCGCCGGAGGCGGCTGCCGCCGGGGTTTGACGAGCGGTGGCGCGCGCCGTGGCCTTGCGTTCGTGCAGGAATTGAAAGAACTCCACGCCCTCGCGCAAGCGGCGCTTCATCACTTCCGGGTCGCGCAGCATGCCGCCAAAGAGCGTGAACATCTTGCGCGGGCGGAAATAGAACTTGCGGTAGAACTCTTCGACGGAGTTGAAGATCAGCGTCGAGCTCAAGCCGGGATAATTCATCGCGGCATTCTGGATGCCGTGGCTATCCACGAGCTCGCCAGAATTGGATTGGATTTCGAGCCAGCCCTGCTCCTGCGCCTGGCGGTAAAGCTCGGTGCCGGGATAGGGGGCGGCGAGCGAAACCTGAATCGTCTCGGGCTCCGTATCGCAGGCAAACTGGATCGTCTGGCGAATCGTGTCCGGCGTTTCTCCGGGCAGGCCGAGAATAAACGTGCCGTGGATCACGATGCCGAGGTCCTTGCAATTCTTCGAGAATTCGCGCGCGATGTCGAGCCGAACGCCCTTCTTGATGTTGTTGAGGATTTGCTGGTTGCCGGATTCGTAGCCCACGAGCAGCAGGCGCAAGCCGTTGTCCTTCAGGATTTCGAGCGTCCTGCGCGGCACGTTGGCCTTGGCGTTGCAGGACCAGCGCATGCCCAACTTGCCCAACCGGCGCGCGATTTCCTCGGCGCGCGGCAGGTCGTCGGTGAAGGTGTCATCGTCAAAGAAAAATTCGCGCACTTGCGGGAAGTATTTTTTCGCGAGCGCCATCTCGGCTTCCACGCTGTCGGCGCTGCGCACGCGGTAACGGTGGCCGCCGAGCGTCTGCGGCCACAAGCAGAAGGTACACTTCGAGCGGCAGCCGCGGCCGGTGTAGAGCGATACGTAGGGATGCTGCAGATAGCCGATGTAATAATTCTTGATAGTAAGGTCGCGCTTGTAGACGTCCACCACGAAGGGCAGCGCGTCCATATCCTCGATCGTGGGCTGCGGAGGCGTGAACGCCACGCGGCCATTCTCGCGGTAGGCAATTCCCTGCACGTCGCGCAGCGGCTTTCCCGAGGCTACTTCCTTGCAGGCGTAGTCGAATTCGCCGACGGCCACCCAATCCACGGCGGGCGCGGCGTTCATGGATTGTAGCGGCAGCACGCCGACGTGCGCTCCAACCATGCCGATCATGATCTTGGGATTTTCTTCCTTCAGGCGCGCGGCAAATTTTGCGTCATTGGCAAAAGAAGGCGTGCTCGTGTGCAGCACCGCCAATTCGTAATCCTTCGCGAGGGGAGCCACCTGCTCGACGGTCAGCTCATCGGGAGGAGCGTCAATCAGCTTGCTGCCGGGGACCATGGCCGCCGGTTGCGCGAGCCAAGTGGGGTACCAGAAGGACTTAATCTCACGCCGCGCTTGGTAGCGCGAGCCGGCGCCGCCGTCAAAGCCTTCAAAGCTCGGCGGATTCAAAAACAATGTTTTCAAGAAGCTTGCCATTCATTCCCCCAAGAAAGCTGCGCGCTGCTGGGCGCGCTATCCAACCTGTGATGTTGTAGTGGTTATTCTACCCGATTACGCGGTTGAGCCAAAGCGCGGTTGCGAGAAATGCACGCGAAACGCATTGCAGCAAACGCTCGACCTACCTCCGGCTTAGATGCCGTCCACCTCGGACGTGGTGCTTCGCGGAAACCGATTGTTCACTGCAAGATACGGTTCACTTGGCCCGTCGCCTGCAGCAGCGCCAGCTCGGCTTGCTGCCGCGCAAAGCCTGCTTCGAGGAATGCAAGCCATTTGTCGTTTTCATCCAGTTGCGCCTGCTCCAACTGGCTCAGCGTGGCGCGGCCCTGGTCGAACTGCGCCTGAATAACGCCTTGGTTCTGCTGCGCCAACTTCAGCTCGAGACGCGCCACATCCTGGTTGAGCTCGACTTCGCGTACTTTTCGCGCCTGCGCGCGCACGCTTAATGCGAGTTGGCTGCGGCGGTTGCGTACTTCGAGCGCGGCGGCATTGACTTCGGCCTGGGCCTCAGAAATTGCCGCGTGCGTTTTTGCGGCGAAGATGGGAATTTGGATCTGGACGCCGGCGTTCACGTTATTGCGTTGGAACTTGTTGAAGAACTCGCTGAAATTATTGGTGTCGCTGAGCACGCTGTAATTGCCCACGAGACCGATGCTCGGCCACAGGCTGCGGCGCGTGCCCTGCAGGATGTCGGCGGCGGCGCGCTGCTCGGCTTCCGCCTGCTTCAGGCCGGGGTCGTTCGAAATGGCTTCGCTGACGAGGGCGTCGGCAGGCTGCTCGGCCGATTGAGGCAGGTCCTGATCCACCAGCTCGATCGGCTGATCGGGGGCCAAGCCCAGTGAGTCGCGCAACTGGCTTTCCAGCTCATCCGAGCGATTTTCCTGCTGGGCGATGCGCTGCTCGATTTTCGCGGTGCTCAATTCGGAGCGCGTCTGTTCGATGGGCAGTTCGTAACCGGCGGTGACGCGATCGCGTGTGGCGTCCGCAATTTTCTGAGCGCTTTCGCGGCCCTTGCGCAGCAACTCCAGCGAGTGGCGGACTTTGGAAAGCTCGAAATATGAGGCTGCAGTGCGCGCGATCACGGAATCGCGAACGGCGTCTACGTTGATATTCTTTTCCGTTTCGCGCTCCCGGTCCGCGCGCACGTGCCCTTTGGCAAGCGGATCGTAGAGAGATTGGTTGTAGGCGAGTTCGAAGAGGGTCGGCAGGCTGCCACCGGGCGCCAGCGGAAAGCCGCTCGTGTATTCGTAGCCGGAGCCGGTGTAAAAGTTGGGCAGAAATACGGACCTGTCCACGCCGACGGTTTTCTGCGCGACCACCGTCTGCAAGCGCGCGGCCTGGATTTCGCGGCTGTTCTGGATGGCAAGCTGCACGGCCTGCTTGAGCGTTAGTTTCGCCGCAGGCTCGGGCTGCTGAGCGGCACACGCCGTCGCAAGTGTCCAGCCGCAAAAAATGAGAAAACCACGCCGAATCGTAAGCATATCTTCACCGCCCCTGACTCGAAGTCACGGAGATTCTAGCGGAATTGTAGGACATGCGCTTAATGCGATGCCGAGAAATTCTATTCGTAGCGCAGGGATTCGGTGGGCTGCAACTCGGCGGCCTTGCTCGCGGGCAAATATCCGAACAGAATACCGGTCAAACACGAAACGCTGAGCGCGGCCACCACCGCGAGCCAGGGCACGGGCACGCGCAGATTTCCAGGCAGCAGCGGCTGCACCAGCACGGGGATGCTGACGCCCGCAAGAACACCCAGAACCGCGCCGACGCCGCTGATCAGCGAAGACTCCAGCAGAAACTGGTAGAGAATTTCGCGCCGGCGCGCGCCAATCGCACGCCGGATGCCGATTTCGCGCGTCCGCTCCGTCACCGTGACGAGCATGATGTTCATGATCCCGATGCCACTGACGATCAGCGCGATCAGCGCAATCACCAGCAGCACGATCGAGAGAGCCGAAGAAATTTCCTTGGCCACGTTCAAAATTCCGTTGAGGTTTTCTACTTCGAATGCCGACCCGGGAGGATGCCGCGCCAGCAGAAGGCCTTCCACGCGCTTGGTGGCGGGGGCCACATCGTCGGGATTGGCCATCTGCACGTAGAGCCCGCGGATGTAGTCATCGCCGGTGTAATACTTCATCAGGGAAAAAGGGATCAGCACCGAGTCGGTCTGAATTTCAGAGAGCCCGTAGGTCGCCACGCGTTCGCGAAACACCCCGATGACGGTAAACGTCAGTTCGCCAAGCCGCACCGGCAATCCCACGGGATTTTGCGCGCCGAAAACGCGCTTCGCGAGGTTATCGGTGATCAACGCAACCTTATTCCGCGCGGCCATGTCGTCATTATCGAAGTAGCGCCCGCGCATGATCACCAGGTGCCGAATCTCCTCGTAATCCTGCGTCACGCCAATCAGCGACACGGGATATTCCACCCCGTTGACCACCACGGTCATGTCCATCACGCGCATCCCGGCTACGAGGGTCACATTCGGTATGCCCTGCCGGATCGCGTCCATGTCGCCAAGCGTCATTTCATAGCTCAGCGCGCTCGCTTCGCTCGGCGAATGCACCGCTTGTGCGTTGATCAGGTTGGAGCCGACGCTCTCGATTTGCTGCAAGATGTAGCGCCGGCCGGTGAGCGAAACGGTCACCACCAGCACGATGCAGGCGCTGCCAATCACCACGCCGAGCATGGTGAGAAACGCGCGGAGCTTGTTGGCGCGCAGCGCGTCAATCGCCACGCTCCAGGTTTCGCGGCCCATCTTCATGAGTTTTTACGCATCCTGCCAAATAAGACTAACACAAGCAAACCGGACACACTCGCTGCGACCGCACGGCGTTTGACGCTCGGTTGCCGGCCAGTGTCTAATACCGTGCGCGTGGTGTGATATCCGCGATGTGCCGGCGTGCGCCGGCCGGCAGGGTGCCTGTGGACTAGACGTTGCGACGCCTCCCCATCCGCGATATCGCGCTTCTTCTGCTGCTGGCCGCGGCTTCCGTAGCCGTCAACGGCTATCACACCGGCTATCAAGATAGCGCTACGTATCTTGCCGCGATCAAGCACTGGCTGAATCCTTCGCTTTACCCCTGGGACGCGATTTTTTTTCTTTCGCTGACGCGCTATTCCCTTTTCGTCCCGCTGATCGGCGAATCCGTGCGCCTCTCCGGGTTATCCGTGGACACAGTTGTGTTTCTTTGGCACTTTCTGAGCATCTTTTTTGTTCTGCTCGCCTGCCGGAGCTTGGCGCGATTTGTCTTCTCGTCTGCGCGCTCGCAGTGGGGGGCGATTGTGGCGCTTTGGGGCACGCTCCTCCTGCCCATCGCCGGGACCGCTCTCAACATCACGGATCGTTACCTGCATCCGCGGGATCTGGCATGTGCGTGCGTCGTATTCGCTCTGGTGGCGGCGCTCGAAGGGCGCTTCGCCGCTTTTGCGTGGCTGGCCGCGGCGGCCATGATGCATCCCACGATGGCCATCTGCGGCGCCTTTCACGTGGCGATACAGGCTTGGAAACCACCTCGCACGATAACTGCAGCCGCGGTAGTGCCGCTGGCCGCCCCAGCCGTAGCGTTCGCTTGGTTTGGCGGACGCGATCCCGCCTGGTATGCCGTGGTGATGGCGCGCCACCATCTCTATCCGCTGCAACATTGGTATTGGTATGAATGGCTCGGGGTGCTTGCTCCGCTGATCTTGCTCGAATTGTTTCGCTCGGTCGCGCGCCATGAAGGCAACATCCGGGCCGCGCATGTGGCGCGCCGCGCGGCCATTACCGGCGTGCTCGGCACGCTCGCCGCTTTGGTGATCACCACGGTCCCCGGATTGATTCCGCTGGTGCCACTCGAGCCGATGCGAATCCTGCAAATGGTCTACCTGATCTTTGTGATGCTCGCCGGAGGCCTGCTCGGCAACTATCTCTTGCAGGACCACCAGCTTCGTTGGCTGGCGCTACTGGTGGCATTTAGCGCCGTGTTTTATGTCGCCGACCGGGTTAGCTGCCCGGCCAGCGCCCACATCGAGTGGCCGGGGCGCTCGCCGAAGAATTCCTGGCTCCAGGCGTTCTTGTGGGTACGCGCTAACACTCCAAAAGACGCGCTCTTCGCGCTCGACCCCTATTACATGGAGCATCGCGGCGAAGACGTGCACGGCTTTCGCGCCTGGGCCGAACGCAGTACCTTGGCGGATTGGACGAAGGATCGCGGCAACGTGCAAATCGATGCGGACATGGCCTTTGACTGGCACCAGCAGTTCGCGGCCATTCAGAATTGGCCCAACTTCGGCGAGCGAGATTTCGCAAGACTAAAACAACTATTTCGTGTGAATTGGGTTGTGCTCGAAGGCCCTGCGCCGCTGCCGGCGTCGAACTTGGATTGTCCGTATGACCACGGCGGCTTGCTCGTCTGCCGCATCCGCTAGGAGCTGGATAGTATTCGGTGGCAGGCGCAGCGCATAATATGCGCGCAGGATGCAACAGCTCAGGCTCGGCCCACATCGGATGAATGGTGTCTGAACGAAGCGCGCACTGAGAGCCCCATGCAACAGACGACCGTCTCCATCATCGTGCCGGTTTGCAACGAAGTTCGGCAAATTGCCGAACTCATGCGCCGCATCCGGCGAGCGCCGCTTCCCGTCAACATGAAGAAGCAAGTAATCGTGGTGGACGATGGCTCCACGGATGGTACGCGAAAGCTTCTACAGGAACTGCCGCGCCAAAGTGATGTCGAGATTCTGTTTCACGAGCGCAACCAGGGCAAAGGCGCCGCCATCCGCACAGCCTTAGAGGCTGCGCACGGCGACTTCGTATTGATCCAGGATGCCGATCTGGAATATGACCCGAACGATTATCCTGCGCTGCTCGAACCGCTTGTGCAGGATCAGGCGAACGTGGTCTACGGTGTAAGGCCCGAGCGGCCGGAGCGTGGTTTTGCATATTATTTCGGTGCAAAACTGATGACGGTAGTCACGAATTTGCTCTTTCGTGCAGATATTCACGATGAAGCGACGTGCTATAAGGCTTTTCGGCGCTCCCTGCTCAGCCGAATTCGATTGCAATGCGAGCGTTTCGAATTTTGTCCGGAAGTGACGGCTAAGGTATGCCGGTTAGGCGAGAAGATTCACGAGGTGCCGATTTCCTATACGCCTCGTACGGCGGCGGAAGGAAAAAAGATCCGGCTAATCGATGGCTTCGCCGCGCTGCGGGCGCTCTTCCGCTACCGTATCGAGCCGCTGGCAAGCTTTGTGATTCCGGAGCCGCTTGCCGCCGGACCCGCACAAGAATTTGAGCAACCCAAGCCGCGGGCCCGGGCGGCATCGGCTCCTTAAGCTTGCGGCCTGCGAGCTGATGGCGACATCGTCAGGAAACTCCTAGTCGCTTTAACGCGTCCCGCGCTTCTTTGTCGTTTTGCTCCAGATTCAGCGCCTCGCGAAATTCCTTGATGGCGTCCTCGCGCCGATCGAGCTTTTCGTAGAGCCTACCCAACCAGAGATGCGCACGTGATTGCGATGGCCCGATGCTGCGCGGCGGAACGCGCACCGTGAAGCGGCGCAGAGACGTCTCGGCCTCGTCCAGCTTTTCGCCGCTCAAAATGTCGGCGACACCAATGTAATAGTCGAAGCTGGGACTCTGCACATTGTTTTGGGCGGCTGACTCGAGCGCCTGGCGAATCCCGGCGACGTCGCCCCGCCGCTCAAAATACTCGAGCACATCGAGATAAGGCTCGGCCTCCTTCGGTTTGATACTTAGTACTGTGGCAGCTTCGGCCCTCGCTTGCGGCCATTGCTTTCGCACGGCATCGAGATCGAGTTGTCCGAGTTGTCCTTCCAAGGGGTCGATGGCCCGCAAGATGGCGATCTGGCGTTCGGCCTTCTCTTCACCGCCGCCGGCCACACCGGGGGCGCGCGCGAGGTAGTTGATCAGATCGCGTTGCGCGGGGATGTTATGCGGATCGAGGTCGACGGCCTTTTCAAATTCCGCGTGAGTTTTCTTTGCCAGGGAAAGCCCGGTGAACCAATTGGCGTGCTCGGCCTTGCGTCCGTAGGCCTTACCCAACACGTGATGGTAGTCCGAATTGGCGGGACTTAGCTCGATGGCACGCTCGGCGTATTGAATGGCGTCATCGAATTCGCGCATCTCGTAGGTGCATTGGGCCAACCAGAAATAAGCCTCGGCATTGTTGGGATCGCTTTGCACATCCGCGCGCAGCAGCGCCACCGCCTCTGCATACCGGCCGCTGGCGTAGAGCGCCTGGGCTGACGTCACCGTGGAACTTTGCGGACCCGAACTGAGGCTCGCCACGGCGAGCAGCATTCCAAGCGTAAGCCCGGCAATCATTCGGGTTCAGAAACTCGCACGCGCATGCCGTCCTTCAACTCGACATTATTCGGCAGCGCGATCGCCTCGCCTTCGGTCAGATTCCTCACGATCTCAAACATCGTCGAGTTCGCGCTTCCGATACCGACTTCCTGCTGGCGCACGGTCGTCTTCACGCCCGGCTGGCCATCGGCCAACACAAAGACATAGCGGTGCGATCCGCTGAAGACCACCGCGCCGCGCGGCACCACCAGCACATTTTTCTTTTCGCTCACCTCAATGCGCACGTTCACATTGATATTCGGAATGAGCCGCTGATCCTTGTTTTCCACCGTACAAAGAACTTCGCCCACGCTGCGCGTTCCGTGCGTAACCACCTCGCGCGGCACGGGACCCGTGCGCCCGGTCCAGCTTTCGTTGGGGATTGCGTCCCAAGTGATGATCGCTACCTGATTCGGCTGCAAACCGCCCATTTCCGGCTCGTCCACGTATGCACGCACGCGAACCTGATGCAAATCCGCTACAGCTGCGAGAACTTCACTGATATGGACTGGGTCATTCAATTTCATCGGCAAGGAATATAGCGTTCCATCGATCGGGGCGATTACGCGCGTAGAACGCAGTCTTGCCTCATCAAGCGCGATCGTATCCTTCATTTGCTGCACTGCGAGTTCGAGCCGCCCGGTATCGACCCCAGCTTCCCGCGCGGCTTCCGAGCGCGTGGTTTGCACGCGTTGCAAATCCACCTGCGTTGCGGCCAGGTTTGCGCGAGCAACAGCCAATTCCTGCGGGGCAGCCGCCTGCTGCGCTACGAGCTTCTCGAGTGTGGCAACGTCCTGCTGCTGGCGGGCTTGGTTCACCTCATCCTTCTTGATGTTGCTATCGAGATCGGCCAATTGGCTGGCTTTTCCGCCAGCGCGGGCCGTGCGCAAGCTATCTTCATCGCTCAGAAGCTGGGCCCTGGCCTCGGAAAGCTGCGCGCGGGCGGCAGAATCGTCCAACTCCAGGATCAACTGCCCTTTGCGGACAGCCTGCCCTTCGACGGCATTTATCCTCGTCACAAAGCTGTCTACGAGCGAGTGCATCTCATACGGCGTCACCGGCTCGACTTTGCCATTCGTCGTAATCGCGGCATCGATTTCTCCGCGGTTTACCGTGTAAACGTCGACTTGCGGCAACGGTTTGCGGCGGCTTACCAACACCAATACCGCCACCAAAGCTAACGCCAGCAACAGATACACCCATACGCGCGTCGCCCGTTTCACTCCGATTCGCCTCTAAAGAATTCCGGGATTCTGCGTGCGAGGAGACCCTTCATTTTATCAGACGCACCTGGACCCACCCTTGCCGGACGCTTCGACTCCACTGCCGCATACCCTACTTCAGATACTCGGGCACTACAAGAGGATGCGAGACCCCGCGTTCGAGATGCAACGCGCGCCTGGGCATTAGACGCGAGTGGGATTTGCTGCGGCACCCGCCCGGCAACGATCTTGCCCGAGAGCCTCTTGCGCATCGTGATAAAATCCTCGCATGACCTCCGAACCACATGGGCATCCTCCCGCGGAGCCGAAACCCGGCGAGCAGCAGCCCGCGATTCATCGCGTATGCATCCAGTGCAACAACATGTTTCGCGTGACGCCGGACCGGTTTGACGCAAAGCAGTGCCCGAATTGCCACAAAGGCTAAGGCACGCCCATCCTGCGGGATAGCGCAGTACGGTGCGTGGAAGGTGCCGGCGAACGCAACGGCGCAGATGGGGAACCGCCGTAGCGCCCCTTGGTCCAATCGAAGTTCCCACACCGCTGAAATTTTTCTCCGAAGCTTGCGTAATCATCACGAGACGGTTGCCACGAGACCGATCGGAAGCTAAAAGAGGCTCTCCGCATGATTGAAGCCGAACGTCTGTCCAAAGTCTTTCAGGACAAAAAGCGCGGCGAGGTCCGGGCCGTCAGCGATGTGAGTTTTCGCTGCAATCCCGGCGAAATCTATGGTTTGCTCGGCGCCAATGGCGCCGGCAAGACCACCACGCTGCGCATGCTCGCCACGATTCTCGAGCCTACGGAGGGTACCGCGCTCGTCGCTGGTTTTGACATCCTGAAGGAGCCTGCCAAGGTGCGCGCCAACGTAGGCTTTCTTTCCACCGCTACGGCGCTCTACGGCCGGCTGACCGCGCAGGAAATGGTGGAATACTTTGCGCGCCTCTACGGCCTGGACGAAACGACGATCGGGCGCCGGATCAATGACCTCTTCACGCGGCTCGAGATGAATGACTACCGCGACCGCCGCTGCGACAAGCTTTCCACGGGTATGAAGCAGAAGGTCTCCATCGCGCGCACCCTGGTGCACGACCCGCCGGTGATGATTTTTGACGAGCCAACCGTGGGCCTGGACGTGATGGCCGCGCGCACCATCGTGCAATTTATTCGCGAGTGCCGCGCCAACGGCAAAACCGTGATTTTTTCCACGCACGTGATGAGCGAAGTGGAAAAGCTCTGCGACCGCATCGGAATCATCCACGGCGGCCAACTACTCGCGGAAGGCACTCTTGCCGATCTTCGCCAGAAATATGGAATGCAGGATCTCGAGGATATCTTCGTCAATATCGTGGAATCGTTCCATGCGAGGGAGGGTGTCGCACAATGAGCTTGCACATCGTTGGCGTCGTCTACCGCAAGGAATTGCGCGATTCGCTGCGCGACCGTCGCACGCTGATCTCCATGATCGTGGTGCCCATCCTGGTGATGCCGCTGATGACCATCGGCATCGGCGTGCTTTCCGCCAAGTTGATCGGCAAGGCGATGGAAGAGGTGCCCAAGGTGATGGTACTTGGCGGTGCCGACTCGCCCGGTGTAACCGCAAAGCTCGAGGCCCTGAAGGACGTGGACTTTGTTCCTGGAACTTCGGATTATGCCGAGCAAATTTCCGACAAAAAGGTTCGCGCCGCAGTGGAGATTCCGGCCGGCTTCGATGCCTCCGTGAGTCGCGGTGAGATGACCACCGTCAGGATCTATGACTACGAGGGTGACCTGAAGTCGGGCTTTGCCGCCACAAAGATCGAGAAATTCTTCGACGATTTGCGCGATAACACAGTGAAAGAACATCTCGCGGTGCGCAATCTGCCGGAAAGCCTGGTAAAGCCCTTCGACGTGACCAAACAAAACGTCGCCCCGCCGGAAAAAGTGAGCGGCGCAGCGATCGGCGGGTTCATCCCCTATTTCATCATCATTCTCTGCCTCACCGGCGCGATGTACCCGGCGATTGACCTGACCGCGGGCGAGAAGGAGCGCGGCACGATCGAGACGATCCTGTGCAGCCCCGTCTCGCGCACCGATCTCGTGTTCGGCAAATTTTTGATGGTGCTGACCGCCTCGCTATCCACCGGAATCCTCGCGATGCTCTCGATGGGCGGCAGCTTCGCCGTCGCCAAGAGGATGCTGGCCAGCATGATGGGCAAGGACAACCCGTTGCAGTTCAGCATCGGGATCGAGGCCATCCTGACGGTATTCCTGATGGTGGTGCCGGTGGCGGTGCTGTTCTCGGCGGGCCTCCTGTGCATCGCGCTTTTCGCCAAGAGCTACAAAGAGGCGCAGAGCTACATCTCGCCACTCATGATCGTCGTCATCATCCCGGCGATCATGGCACTTTTGCCCGGCACCGAATTAAACACCCGCATGGCGCTGATCCCCGTGCTCAACACGAGCCTGGTGTGCAAGGAAATCACCAGCGGCACCTATCATTGGAATTACATTGCGATGATCTTTGCGTCCACTTGCGTTTATGCCGCAGCCGCGCTCGGGATCGCCGTGAAGCTCTTCCAGCGCGAGGACGTGCTCTTCCGGACGTAAGCGGCTGCGCTGGGGCCAGCCAATTTGGCGGCGCTTGGCTGCTCGCACCAGATGATCCGCGAGCTCCCCGGCCGAACGGCCACGCCGCTCGTGATAAAATCCGGCTTTCATGTCTAGCTCGCCGCTGATTTCGGTCCGCGATCTTTGCAAATACTTCCGTAGCTTCCGCCGCCGCGAAGGTCTTTGGGGCGGCATTCAGAATCTTTTCGTGCGCGAGTACCACACCGTTCGCGCCGTCGAGCTCATCACGTTTGCCATCGAACCCGGCGAAATGGTCGGTTACATCGGCCCAAACGGCGCCGGAAAATCCACCACCATCAAAATGCTCACCGGCATTCTGGTTCCCAGCTCCGGCGACGTCCTGGCAAATGGCTTCATTCCATGGAAGCAGCGTACAGCCTACGTGAAAAACATCGGCGTGGTCTTCGGACAGCGCACGCAGCTTTGGTGGGATATCGCGGTCATCGAATCGTTCAAGCTCTTACGCCGCATCTACGACGTTTCGCAGCGCGATTTCGACGAGCGCATGGAACTCTTCAACCAGGTGCTCAATATCCGCGAGTACCTGAATACGCCGGTTCGCAAACTTTCCCTCGGTGAGCGCATGCGTTGTGACCTGGCCGCCGCGCTCCTGCACAATCCGCCGATCCTCTTCCTCGACGAGCCCACCATCGGCCTCGATGTCGTCGCCAAGGACAACATTCGCCAGTTCCTGCGCACCATCAATCAGCGCTTTCGCACTACCGTGTTACTGACCACGCACGATCTCGACGATATCGAAGAGCTCTGCCGCCGCATCATGATCATCGATCGCGGCCAGCTTCTTTACGACGGCTCGCTCGCGCTCCTCAAGGAACGGCTTCTCCGCACCAAACAAATCAAATTTTCCGTGCGTGACGCCGAAATGGCAGCCAAGCTGGCCCTCGCCATGCAAAGTGACGGGCTCTCGCTCGAGGCGCTTGATGAGACCACGCACCGCGTGCGCTTCGATCGTACGCGCGTCTCCACCGCGGAGCTGATTCGCAAAATTCTTGGCGCCGCGGACGTTCGCGATTTGCTGATCGAAGACGAACCCATCGAAGAAGTGATCAAGCGTATTTACGCCGGCGAGGGGCTTACCGAAATGCCCACGGCCGCGGAGAGCCGGTGAGCGCGCGCTCGAACGTGCTCGCGCCCTATCTGGAATTTTCGCGCATCGGCTTCGTCAACATCCTCGCCTTCCGCCTGCGCTATTACACCGGCATTCTGACGTACCTGATCAACGTCACCGTTTATTATTTCATCTGGTACGCGGTTTTTCGCGCGCAATCGGCCGCGGCGGCCAGCGGCGCGGCATCGAGCGCTAGCATCGGCGGCTACAACCTTCCGCAGATGCTCACCTACGTTTCAGTGGGCTGGATCATTCGTTCGTTTTACTGGAACACCATCGATCAGGAAATGGCCTACGAGGTGATCGAAGGCAAGATCGCCATGGACTTCATCAAGCCGGTCTCGATCCAGTGGATGTGGATCGCGCGCGCGATTGGCGAATCGGCCTTTCGGTTGATCATGTTGACGGCCCCGACCGCCGTGGTGGTGGCCCTGCTGTTTCCGGTGCGCCGCCCGGCTTCCTGGAACAGCTTCGGCATGTTCCTGATTGCGGTCGCGGGCAGCTTTTTACTCATGGGCGCGATCAATTTCATGATCGGAACGCTGGCCATTCCGCTGAAGTCCATCCTGGCGCTGATCCGCGCAAAATACTGGCTGATCGAGCTGCTTTCGGGCTTGCTGATCCCCATGACCATCTTTCCCAAGTGGGCGCAAACCGTCTGTTTTTGGATGCCGTTTGAACATATCGCCTTTACCCCGCTGCAGCTCTATCTCGGCAAACTTTCCGGTGCAGCAGCCGGAAGAGCGCTGGCT
Organism: uncultured Acidobacteriota bacterium; assembly: GCA_963703805.1. Taxonomy (GTDB): domain Bacteria; phylum Acidobacteriota; class Terriglobia; order Acidiferrales; family UBA7541; genus DASTCZ01. The sequence goes on from CAVPFO010000005.1 coordinate 1,346,880, forward strand.
ATCGAGTGGTTCTGGGTGGCGGCGCTGCTTTGGCTGGGCAAAGTGTGGTGGGAGCGCGCCACGCGCAAGATTACCATTCACGGAGGCTGAGACGTTGGCTTCGCTTGGAAAACGCGCGCGATTGCACGCCGGCCTCCTTTGGGAATATTTCCTGCAATATCTCAAGGTACGCGTCGGCTATCGCGGAGACTTCCTGGTCAGCATCGCTACCAGCACCGCGGCCACCGTGTTCGCCTTTGCCTTCGTGGTGATTCTCTTCAAGCGCGTGACGCTGCCGCACTGGCGCTTCCAGGAAATTGCGTTCCTCTACGGTTTCTCGCTGATTCCTTACGGCTTCTTTAACGTGCTCAGTCTGAATCTCTACGAATTCGGCAACACCTACATCATGGAGGGAAAATTCGATCGCGTGTTGCTGCGGCCGGTCAGTTCCCTGTTTCAAGTGCTCTTTGAAAATTTCCGGATCGAATCTTTCTTTGAAGCGGCCAGCGGCGTCCTGATCGTAGCCTGGGCCGCCACGCAATTGCATTTGCATTGGTCGGTCATGGACGCCGCGCTGCTGCTCTTCTACGCGATTTGCGGCGGCGCGATTTACGTTTCGGTTTTCCTGCTGCTTAGCACGTTTTCTTTTTGGTTTGAAGACCGCATCGGCATTCACCCGCCGTTCTGGAACCTGATCGCCTTTGGCCGCTATCCGCTTTCCATCTATTCGAGCTCGATCCAGTTTTTTCTAAGCTGGATTGTGCCCTTCGCCTTCGCCACTTTTTATCCGGGCGCGCGCCTGCTCAATCACGCGGAATTTCACCGGTATGCTTTGCTCGTGCCGGTCGTCGCCGCCGCCTGCATGCTCATTTCCGGCTTAGCCTGGATGCGCGGCGTCCGCCATTATTCCTCCACCGGCTCGTAGAAACGGAACTCCCGCGCTCGCAAACTCGTATCAGCCAGTGAGCCTCGAAGGCTCGTATTACCCGGACAACAACCATGCGTGGCTGGAAGCTTTGGCTTTGCGTAGGGCTAGTCGCTATCTCGGCGGCCGCAATCGTGGTCGCATATAACGAGGGTAAAGCCGCTCTGCATCCCGCCCGGCGTGGTCTGACTTCCCGGGAAATTCTGGAAGCAAGCGCGGTCTTCGATCGCGCCAACGCCAAGTATCAGGACTTCGTAGTGGCCGCCGCTGACGGCGCATCTCTAAAAGGCTGGCTTGCCTATCCCGCTGGTGAACCTACAAACATGCCCCGAGACTGGGTTTTGCTGTTCCACGGTGTGGCCGACAACCGTATGGGCGTGCTTGGTTTTGCTGACTTCCTGCTGCGGCGCGGCTACGGCGTCGTGATGATGGACTCACGAGCGCAGGGAGAAAGCGGTGGCACGCAAGCAACTTACGGCTGGCGAGAGCGCGGCGACGTCAAGGATATCGTGGACCAACTCGAAAGCAGATTTACCGCGCAGGCGATCTTCGAGCTCGGCGTTTCGATGGGTGCCAGTATCGCCTTGGAATCCGCAGCATACGATCCGCGCATTGCCGGCGTCGTGGCCGAGGCACCTTTCTGCAGTCTGCGCGAGGCCAGTTACGATTACGTAGGACTGCACGAAAGCCCGCTGCTGGGCCGCACTCTTCTTCGGCCCGCCGTAGCCGCCGGGATCTACGCCATGGAAAAGGACGGCGGATTCAGCGTGGACGAAATATCGCCCGAGCGCGCCGTCGCGCAGCGAGCCTTTCCGATTCTCTTAATCGGAGACGGCGGCGACCGGACGCTGCCGTTGCGCCATGTGCGCCGTATCTACGCGAGCGCCATTGGTCCAAGACAGCTTTGGATCGTGCCGAACGCCCCGCACGCTGCGGGCTTTGGCACAGAACCTACCGCATACGCGGATCACGTGCTGGCGTTCCTTGCCAACGCGCAGACTCGCAATTGAAGGCATTCTTCCCCGAGCGGTTGTGCAGCGCGCGGTCATGCGTACTGCAGCAGCGTCATAAACCCAAAATCCATGTGAAGTTGTTGGTGGCAGTGGAAGAGCGTGTCTCCCGGATTGTTCGCGAGAAGCTCGGCTTCCACCTGGCTGCGCGCCGGCACCACCACCACGTCCTTCGAAATTCCGGCTGTCGGCTTCCCGGCAAATTTCAAAAGCTCAAACGAATGCCGGTGCAGGTGCACCGGATGCGCTTCGTCGCTTTGATTGTCGAACACCAGCTTGTATCGCCAGCCCGCGGTCACCAAAATCCACCCAATGATTGCTGGCAAATTTGTGGCGGAAGATCAGCGGAATCGTTGGCGCCTCGATTGAGGAAGATCCATTGGCCGTGGCAGCCTGCGAACCAAACATCGCACGCGACTTCCGCGATTCAATCCTGGAAGTTCAAGCCGGCCATGCAGGATGGCGTGGCGCAGCCTTCGGAGATCACCGTCGCGTTTGTGTATCCGCCGCGCGTTATTGGTACGCCCGTGTTGGGAAAGTTTGATCCGGTGATTCCCGAGCCCCGGCGAAATCCGCCGCCTATAGCTACTACGAATTCATCAACGATGGATTCTTTGTGTTGCTCCTGCGCGAGGGCTTGCGCCGCAAGCCGCGGCGCCGCACCAATGCAGGCGGAAGCTCCCGCCATCGCCAGAAACTTTCTGCGATCCATTCTCAGGTTTATAACACCGATGCGCGAAAAAGTGCTGCGGCAAGGGCTGGTCGAGCGGTTCAGACCGAGCGGTTCAGCAATCGTGAAGGGTCTAGCGGCACAAATCCCTACACTGTAGGTGTCTGTGTTTTCTAGCGAAGAAGGCCAGAAGTTTCCCGGCGCGGGCGCCGCCTGGGATCCTACGCGGTGTGCGCGTGATCGCGCTGCAAAGCCCAGGTATCGCTCAAGCGGCGCACGGTCTCGCGGAGCCGCATCGCGAGCTCGGCGATGGTTTCAATGCGCGCGATGGTCTTTGGCGATAGATGGTCGCGGCGCGATAGCAGGAGTTCCGCGTTGCCCAGAATTCCGGTGAGCGGATTATTCACTTCGTGACGCAGCATTTCTCCAAAATCGGCCGGCTCGCCCTCGGCGCAGTCCCCCGCTCCCAGGCGCTCTCCCAAGCGCAGCCGCCGCGCTACCAGCCCCACGGCGATCGGCACAAAATCCCCGATGCGCGCCACCAGATCCACGGCGCCCGACCCGATCAGGAAGGAAAGCGGCTCGTGATGGTGCGCGGCGCTGATCAACACCACGGGCGCGTGTTCCGTCAGCGCCGCGACCGAGGACTCCAGCGAATTGCCCTCGATTTCCAGATCGAGGTAGCGAGGGCTGGTCGCTAGCATCGCCGATTCATCCACCAGAATCGCCTGCGGTGACAACCCCACAAGTATCTTCAGCGCCTCCGCGACGCAGGACGCCTGAGACGTTTGCAGCCCACACCCGGTGGCGGAAAGTCCGGCTACCAGTTTTTGTGTCAGCTCCGCGTCCGCGCAGACCACCAACGCCGTGCACGCGGCCATCATCGCGCACTCTCCGATGCGCGGCCCGCCGCACGAGGGACCGGAGCGCCGGACGAGGGTGCCGGATTGGCCAGGGCTTGCGCTACGGTCGCCTTCAAATTTTCCACCAGAAACGGCTTGGCCAGATACGGTACGCCGCTCGTCTCCAAAAATTCCATCGTGCGTGCGGCGAGCGTGTCTCCGGTTACGAAGATCATGCGGTGTTGCAATGGGCTGTTGCGCCTGACGAGTTCTCGGTAAAACGCACGCCCGTCCAGGTTCGGCATCTTAAGATCGCAAATCACCAGTTCGTACCTGCCCGTGAGCGCCCGGTCGAGCGCCTGCTGGCTGTCCAGAAAGGTGTCTACCAGGTGGCCTTGTTCGCCGAGGACGTCCGCGATCAGTTGCGCGACGGTGGGCTCATCCTCCACCACCAGCGCACGCTCGCTGCGCAGAGGCGCGGCCAAAAACTTGCGTGAGACGGCCGCGCGCGCCACGGTCCCGCTGGGTACCTCGCCTTGCGGCAAAGCAGGGAGCACGATCAGAAACCGCGCGCCGGCCCCCGCTGGGCTCTCCGCGGAAATCTGCCCGCCGTGGTCGCGCATGATTCCGTGCACGATGGAAAGTCCCAGGCCCGTGCCCACGCCCACCGGCTTCGTGGTGAAAAAAGGATCGAAAACACGATGGAGGATCTCCGGCGCGATCCCCGCGCCGGAATCGGAAATTTCCAGAAACACCTGCCTTTGCTCGGCGCTCCACGTGCGAATGCGGATTCTTCGCCCGCGCACCGATCCCTCGACCGCTTGCTGCGCGTTCAGGATTAAGTTCAGCACTGCCTGCTGCATCTGCATGGGATCGGCCAGCACCCGCGGCAGATCCGCCCCCAGCTCCAGATCGAGCGCGATATTTTCCACGTGCAATTCATAGCTGCGAAGAGCGGCGGTGCGCCGCACGATATCGTTCAAATCCACGGGCTGGCGCTCCGGGGCAGTTTCTCGCGCGAAGAGCAGCAAGCTCTTCACGATCTGCGACGCGCGTTCTGCCTCCTGATGAATGCGCAGAGCGTCCTCTGCGATCACCGGGGCGAGCGGCTTCCCGATCAGCAATTGCGAATAGCCCATAATGCTGGTGAGCGGATTATTCAGCTCATGCGCGATTCCGGACACCAGCCGGCCGAGCCCCGCCATTTTGTCCGCTTGCAAACTTTCTGGACGTACCTGCGGCCCGGAAACATCCCGATAAACTTCCAGCCGCCCGAGTAAAGTTCCCGCCGCGTCCCGCACCGGGCGGCCAAAGCGCTCGAGCACCCGCCGCACCGGACGCAGAATTTCTACCTCGTCCCAACTGGCGTCCGCCACGCGCGCCATTCGCTCGCTCCAGGAACTGACGAAGGATTGCGGATCGCGAAACTGTTCCGCCAGCGAATTCGCCAAGGCTCGCCAGGTCCGCATCTGCGCCAAAACATTCCGCTCCGCTCCCACAAACTCCGCGAACCGCGCGTTGACCAGACGCAAGTTTTGCCCAGGATCAAATAAGACGAGCCCTACGTCCGCCGATTCCGCGACGCTGATCAATTCCGCCGGCAAGACCGAGGGTGCCGCCATGGTGGGTGCGCTCAATCTGGTCGCCTAGAAACCTACGTGCACGATCACGTAGCTCGCCAGAATTCCCACGCCGATGGTTACACCATATTCCGCCACCGTGCGCGCAACGCGCGCCCAGCGCCTCGGTCTACCCATCGGCACTGCACTTCGCACCAGAACAACCACACGCGTTTCGATCAGACGATCGTTCATACCAAACGTACTGCATCGTACTTACCAATCTCAGGATTAAAATCACCTTCAAATCAGCGGCTTACAAGTGGGGCGAAAAATGAACGATTCGCGAATTCCCGATGTGGGATCCATCTGCGGGATGGCCATCTCGAACAGGACCAAAAAGGGGCGGATCACGTCGTGCATTGCATCGGAAACGGATTCACCCGTCCTTGCGGACAGCGTAAACTGAAACGGCAGGTCGCGGGATAAACCTAATGAGTGGCGGGCACGTCGTACTGTTTCAACTTGCGATATAGCGTCGTCTTGCCGATGCCCAGCAAGCGCGCCGCGGCCAGCTTATCGCCGCTGGTTTCTGCGAGCGCACGAAAGATTGCACGCTTTTCCATCACTTCGAGCGGCACCAGTTCGTTTTCCTCTACGGGACGCTCCGCCGGCCCATGTTGCAGGTTGGTGGGAAGGTCCTGAAATTGCAGAACCGTTCCCGAGGCCATGGCGAGCCCTCGCTCCACCACATTTTCGAGTTCGCGCACATTGCCCGGCCAATCGTAAGCCATCATTCGCCGCATGGCGTCATCCGAGAAGGAGCGCACCGGCTGCTTCAGATCGGCATGCTTTTCGAGCAGCGCGGTCAGCAGCAGCGGAATATCGCCGCGTCGCTCGCGTAGCGGGGGCAGCTTGATCTGAACGACGTTCAGACGAAAGTAGAGATCCTGCCGGAAAGTCCCGTCGCGAATGGAAGAGTCGAGATCGCGGTTCGTCGCCGCCAAGACGCGCGCATGCACGCGTACGCGTTCGTTCGAGCCGATCGGCTTGATTTCGCGCTCCTGCAATGCCCGCAAGAGCTTCGCCTGCAAATCGAAGGGCAGATCTCCAATCTCATCCAGAAACAGGGTGCCTTCGTCGGCAGTGGCGAGTAATCCCTGCTTATTATGGTGCGCCCCGGTGAAGGCTCCCTTTACGTGGCCGAACAGTTCCGATTCGATCAGCGTGGGCGCCAGCGACGAACAATCCACGGGCACGAACGGCTTCTCCCTCCGCGACCCCATATAATGAATCGATCGCGCCACTAACTCCTTACCCGTTCCGCTCTCGCCCAGAATCAGCACGGAATAATTGTGTTGCGACGCCTTTTCAATCAACTTGTAAACCTTCTGCATCTTCGCGGAGGTGCCGATCAGGCCTCCGAAGCCGGGACGGCTGCGCAGCTGTTCCCGCAAGAGCCGGTTCTCCTGATCGAGCTCCACGGAGTGCAGCGTGCGTTCAAGCCGTGCGCGAAGTTCCGGCACGTGAAAAGGCTTGGTCACGTAATCCGCCGCACCCAGACGTGTCGCCTCCAGCGCCGATTCAATCGTGCCATATTGCGTAAGCACGATCACGGCGACGTGCGGCGCATTGGCGCGCAGGTGCCGCAGCAATCCCAACCCACCCAGCTCCGGCACTCGCAAATCGGTCAGCACCACGTCTACCGGCGACTCCTCCAGAATCGCCATCGCTTCTTCGGTAGTGGTCGCCGTGCGTACGTGAATTCCCGCGTCCTCGGCCACGCCGCGGCAAACATCCCGTGTGGACTCTTCGTCGTCTACGATTAATACGGTGGCAGGCGATACTCTCAAATGCGCCGTTGACTGGACGCGAGCGTTCCCACAATGCCTCCAATTCCCAAATGGACTGCACATTGCGTGCCAATTCAGCACGTTGCGATGACCGATGTTACGCTCGCCGATCTGTAAATAATTGAGAAGTACAGACCTGATCTTATTTGTTGATCTTATAGATGTCAAGAAATACACTAGCCGTTGATATTTTGCAGACGGCAATTGTACAAGATCGGCACACATGCAGTTTCAAAATGGCGCTCAAACCTTTTAGAGGCAGGCAAAACAGGAGATTTCGAATCAGCGGGGCGAAGCGTCCCGGCTCGCCGCGCGGGTTGGCAGGGTCAGTTGTACGGCGTAAAGCCCTTCCGTAGCGGAGGCCGCAAACAGGCGAGTCGCTTGCTCTTCCGTCGTAACCACCGGAAAAAATCCCTCCGCAAGTGTCCCCGACACGCGCGTCCAGTTCTCGCCGCGATCGCGCGAAAGATACAGGCCGCCGCCGCGCATGGACGCCAAAAAGGTGGATCCTTCGATCGCCAGATCCTGAATCGGCGCCTGCGGCAGCCCGGAACCTACCAGATGCCACGCCTTGCCGCCATCAGCCGAAAGATAAAGCCCATTCTCAGCCGCCGCTACAATCGTTTCGGGCTGGCCCGGCTCCGCATCGAGCGCCACATCCAGCCATTGCGCGCCGCCGGAATTCAGCGGCAAGTCATGCCAACTCCACGTTTTCCCGCCATCCTGCGAGAACACCAGCCCGCGCAGCGACACAACCCACAAATCACGTCCATCGGTGGAAACGCGCACCGAACGAACCGGCAGCGTCGGCAAAGGTCCCAGCGGCTGCAGCGACCATGTGACGCCGTGATCCATGGAACGCAGCAGCCCTTCATCGGTTGCCGCGTACCACGCCGTCTTGCAGAAAGTCATATCGTTCACGCTCAGCGCCAATTCCGATTCCGCCGACGCCATTGGTTTCGTCCGCTTGCGACCCTCATGCAGCTCTGCCGACGCAATCGTGCGCGCTGCATCGAACGTCAATTTTCCCGCAGGCATCCACAGGCTATGTTCCGCGCTATAGCGCACTAGGCCGCCGCGCCCTAGCGACGCCCACCATCCGTCGGGTGACGCGTAGACATGCCGCAAATTGCCTGTGCCGAGCCCCGGACCCAGCGGAGCCCAGGTTTTGCCGCCATCTTCGGTCGCCAGGATCGGATCGGGAGCGTTCGCCAAAACCGCCAGCACGCGTCCCGAACGTGCCGGATCGAGCGCGAGCGCCACGATCTGCCGGTGATAAAAACCGTCGTTCGACGCCCGGAAATGTTTGCCGTTGTCGTCGCTCACCAGCACGCCAAGCTTTTCCGTGCCGATGACCACTCGCCGGCTAATTTCTGAATTGCCCGGTAGCGTCAGCACCGAGTTAATAATCCAGTCTTCCGGAGTCAGCCGCGTCCAGTTCGATCCCGCCGAAGAAGTCTTCCACAACCCTTCGGTCGTGGCCGCGTAAACAATCGCGGGCGCCACTGGATCCTGCAGGATGGCCTGCGTCCGCCGGGCGGAATACGGAATGCCCTGAATCTTTCTCCAACCCGCCGCGCTATCTTCGCTCAAATAAATTCCCGAGCATGCGCTCGCATACACTCTTCGCGAATTGGTGCGATCCACGATGATGCTCATCACGTCGGAATCGTCGATCATCCCCTGATGAATGGGCGACCATTTCTTCCCCGCGTCGCTCGTCTTCCACGGCAGGTGGTACGTACCTACATAAATCACATCAGAATTCTTGGGGTCGATCGCCACAGAATCGAGGTTGCGCAGCTCTTCGTCGCCTGCGGGAGAAATCCGTTGCCACGTCTTGCCCGCATCGCCGGAGCGATATGCGCCATCCACAGCTCCAGCCACAAGAATATCGGGATCGGAGGGTGCCGCAGCCAGGGCTCTCACCGCATGTCCGCTCAAACCGGAGTCGCGCCAGGTCTGACCGCCATCGGTGCTGCGGTAAATGCCGCCTCCGGCTGCGGGATCCTGCGTCCACACGGCGCATAAGAGCGAATCCCCATTGCGAGGATCGACCAGAATCGCCGTGACCACGCTATCCTGCCGCACACCGGCGCGCCCAAGAATCACCCAGTGATCCCCGGCATCGGTCGATCCAAAAATGTGCCCATCCGCCGTGCCCAAGAATAAGCGCTTCGGATCGCTAGGATCGGCGGCCAGCATACGAACATCGCCGCCGGAGGGACCCATCGGCTGCCAGGTTTGGCCCAAAACGGGAAACGCCAGCAGTCCCAGGAAGAGTCCTAGCAGACAAGAGCGCCGGGAGTGGGTCAGCGACACCATAGGGGTATTTTAGTCGAAAAATGGCTTTCTCACGCGAATTTGCCGTTCTGGGTTCCGCCTAGGCACGACCTGCAAGTTAGATTACGGGAACCCTTCTGGCGGGCAGCTTAGGACCACAATTCCGGCTTGCGGCTACTGGGTGTTTACCACCGGCATCGGGAAAATATAGGCCACTACGACGTCCGATGGCACGGGCTTGCCGTCGAGCGTGGCCGCCTGAAATTGCCACTTCTTGAAGGCCTCGAGAGCTTGCGCGGTAAAAGGATCCTTTCCATAGAGCACGTGCGTGTCGGTGACCTGTCCGGCGGCATCGAGCGAAATCTGCGCGACCACGGAAGCCGTCGTAACCGTGTTGATGTTGTTGGCATACGCGACCGCAAGAATTCCCGCCGGCGCGTACCCCGGGTGTGCTGAATCGCGATGCCCGCCGTTGTGGCGCGGCGGCGGATTTCGCCGGGGCTCGGGAATCACCGGATCAAACTTGCCCAACGCCGGCGTGCCAATAACGCGCGGCGGATACACGAACGCGACGGTGATCTCAGAGGGCCGCGCCACTCCGTCCTGCAAGGCCGGGTTGAATTTCCAGGATTGAATTGCGGACATCGCGCGCGGAATCATCCTTCCACCAGGAGTGCGTAACGGGCGGATGCGGGTGATGGAGCCGTCCGAAGCAAGCTCCACGCGCAGCACGAAGAATCCATCGAAGATAACCTCATAATTGCTATAGGCGTCCCCAGCTTCCGCAACTTCCGCAGGCCGATCGGCATGCGCGCCCGAGTCTTGCATCGCAAAGATCGGGCCGGTGCCGAGAATCTTTCCGGGCGCCCCGCCAAATGCCGGCGAAAACAGCATCAACGCCACCGGCGCCGCACAAGCGGCGCGGCGCAGCACGCCAAGTTGCGATTTATCACCCGGCAAAGTGTTGAGCTTCATATGCGTTTGGATGGCCCGGAGCCACGTTGGTCACATGATGCCGGGCCGCGAACACCGCATGTCGAGATCGGCGAAGCCGGACCCGCTTACCGGCTGGGGCCTTCGAGATCGGCTCGCGCAGCACCTTGCTGCAACGTCATCTTTTCAAAGGAAAATGAAATCTCGGCGACCGGTTGCGAATTCGCTTCCGTAGTGAGTTGCACGCCGGTGATTGCCGCCGAGGTAAGCATCGCCGATAACCCGTTAGCCGTCGTCAGCGTCACCGACTGCATGCGCGTGCCCCGCGATCCGTCCGTGAGCAACTCGAGCGACACTTGATCGATGGGCCGGTGGCAGGTGATGGCGCTGAGTTGCGGTCTGCCCGCCATGCCGCCGCCGAAGGAACTTGCCGGCATCGTCAAACCAAATTGCAGCGAGCTGCAGGAAATGTTCTGCCCCGTGCGATTTTGTCCCTGCAGCGGCTGCGCCGCCTGCCCGGTTGGCATTGGGCGATTCATGTTTGGACGGTCTGACTGCGGCGCTGCCGCCGAAGGCAAAGTCTTGAGCGCGAACACGGTTGAGATCGCCAGGATAAACACGGCGAGCGAGATCTTCTTCATTGTTCCTCCCGATCGAATCCGCGAACGAGGTTTCCTCCGCGGCAAAGCGAATGGCGTCGCAATCAAGCCACCGCTTCATCGCGCGGCGGCTGGTTTGCAATCGATGGCGCCGAGTCTAGCACGCCGCCTTCTGGCGCGAATGAAGCGCGTTCCAATCAGCAAACGCTTGAGGCGCTGTACGGGAGGCACGCCGGAATCCGTCTTTTCCGGAAAAATTGCCTCAGAGGAAACTGCGCAGCGCGGATTCTTCGTCGGGGTAATCTTCTAGGACGCGGGTCAGATTCGTGATTTCCAGAATTCGCTGGATCTGCTTATTCAGGTGCAGCACCTTCAAATCGCCACCATCGTTTTTCACGGTAGTGTAAGTGCGCACCAATAATCCGATGCCGGAGCTATCCAGGCGCGTGACCTCGCTCAGGTTCACCAGAATCTTCTTGTGGCCGATCTTCAGCAGCTCGCACACCATTTCATGCAATGCCCGCGCCTCGGTATGCATCACCGGGCCGCGCAGATCGAAAATCGTGGTGGGGCCGGACTGGCGGACGGAAACCTCAAATTCCATGATTGTGCTTTCCGAGCTTGGGTACTGGAACACTAGGACGCGCCAGCCTCCAAGTCAATACAGGTGAATCGCCGTCCTTGGAAAAGAGTTTGGCCGCTGGCGTTGGACGATCGGAAAGGCGATATACTGGCGCGTTTTTCGAGGAGGTTGCGACATGTCCCGCCGCGTTTCCGTTCCCGTGATTTTGGCCGCGCTGCTTGCCGCCACATCGGCTTCGGTGCTCTTGGCGCAACAGCGCGTTGCGAAGAATCAGACTCCCGCGAAAACTGCGCCGGAGACAGCGGCAGCCTATTTCCCTGCGCGATTTGATTGGCAGCACAAAAAACCCGAGGAAGTGGGCATGGATTCGGCGCTTCTGGATGAAGCCGTGAAGCAGGCCGTAGCCAGCGAGAACCCCGCTACGCACAACATGATGGAATTTCTCGCCACCACTTTCGGCGCGCACGAACCGCTCGACACTCCCATCGGCCCTATCCAGGATCGCGGGCCGGCCAGCGGCCTGATCACGCGCCACGGTTATATCGTCGCGGAATGGGGCGAGCCGCGGCGCGTGGACATGACCTTCAGCGTCACAAAAACATTTCTCACCACCGTGGTCGGCCTGGCCTGGCAGCGCGGCCTCATCCGCGATGTGCAGGATTACCCCCGCGACTACATGCCCGCCGGCGTCGATCTCTTCGACGCGCCCCACAACCAAAAAATTAAATGGGACGACCTGCTCCGCCAGACCAGCGATTGGCAGGGCACGCTCTGGGGTAAGCCCGATTGGGCGGACCGTCCCGAAGGCGAAAAACCCTCCGATTGGCCGAACCGCAAGCTGTGGGACCCGGGCACGCATTACAAATATAACGACGTGCGCGTCAACGTGCTCGCGCTCGCGGCCCTCCACGTCTGGCGCCGTCCGCTGCAGGAAGTGCTCCGCGAAGAGGTGATGGAGCCGATCGGAGCCTCCTCCACTTGGCGCTGGTATGGCTACGAGAATTCTTGGGTGGAAATCGATGGCCAGAAAATGCAATCCGTCACCGGCGGCGGCCATTGGGGCGGCGGAATGTTTATCAACGCCTACGACATGGCGCGCTTCGGCTATCTGTTTCTACGCAAAGGGGAATGGAATCACAAATCCATCGTGTCCGAGCAGTGGATGCAAATGGCGCGGACGCCGGGTCCGGCGAATCCAAACTACGGCTTTGCAAATTGGTTTTTGAATACGGGGAAAAAGCCTTTGCCCGCCGCGCCGGAAACAGCCGTATATTTCGAGGGCAACGGCGCCAACATCATCTACATTGACTGGGATAATGACATCGTTGCGGTGGTGCGCTGGATCAAAGGCGGCGACGCGATGAACGCCTTCGTGGCGAAAATGCTCGCCGCAATCAAAACCCCTTGATCGCGCCGCCCGCGGGCGGTGCCTTTCCTTGGAACTCAAAACTATATCTACCGGGTGTACCTGACTGCGCCGGGTTCCAATCCGGTCACACCGCCCGATTCAGGCTCGTGGGCACAGTTGGCCAGCCTATCAGCGAGCAGTCAGCCCAGCACCACCAACGCCCTCGGCAACTACAACCTGAACCATCTGCGCCCCGCGGGTGAGGAGATTGTTCTGAACATCGCCTCCGCGGTGCTTGGGTGCAATAATTGAGGCCGATCTAGCCGTGATAAGATTCCATCCTCAATGGTCGGCCTTCTGGACTGGATCGCCGGAAAAGTAGCTGGGCCGAGCGCCTACGGCAAAGTCCTGGGTCGTCGAACCGTGATGGAGGGCGGTCGCGGACTAGCGAACTCGGCATTCTTCAACCATGGGACTCGACCAAAAGAATTGGGTGTCACCGCTTACTCTGAAGTTTTCGAGTCTGTCTCCGATATGGAGGCGGCTGGATTTAAACCTCGCTATGAAGACACGTTTAAGATAACCGCCGCTCTGCTCTCGGTTGATGAGCAGGTCTTGTACCGAAACCTCCATATCGCCATGGTGGCGTTTGCACATCATCTGATCGCGAACATAGCCTCATCCATGATGTGCAAAGACAATTCCGCAAGGTTCTGCGATGGTCTCACCGATTCAGTGTCGCGGGAAGTGGTCGCGTGCGGTCTTTACGGTCAACGGTCGGCGGTACGTGAGGCGTTGGTGTCTCATACCCGTCTATTCCGCACATATGAGGCTGCGGCGAATCCGGCAATTATGGACTTGGCGAACCCGGCGTGTGGGGATTTCCTCGAATTCTCCCTTATTACCTTCGGGCAAATATCTGGAGCGCAGTCACAGTATGACTACGCTTTTGCTCGAACGGGCGCATGTTCCCTTAAGAACGTCGCGGTTCCGCTATTTGAGGAGACGATAAAGTCCATCCTCGGAGCTACCCAACACTATAATTGGCGTACGGTCAATGCGAAGAAGTAGTCATCCCACGCTTCGACGACCGCCCTTAAGTGTGCCGCCGCCGGTCAAGTTGCTAGAGTCAATTACGATACTGATACGTGGTAAGATTTATTCATGAAAGTATAAGTCAAAACACAATATGAGGTACCGCCCGGCACCCCACCGGATACCGAGGCGTCAATTCGAAAGCAATTGGACAAGTGGTTCGTCGGTTCTGAACAGCGATGGAAAGGTATGCTCAGGCGGAATGCGGCGGAAGGTTTCCTAACGCCATTCGCGCCCGAAGCTCGCCAACAAATGGAGGAAGAGATTAGGAAGCTGCGCGACCTCCATCAGAACGCAACGCGATTTCGATCAGATGCTTTGCTGACATTCGCCGAAATGATGATCCGAGGTGCACGAGGTGACGCGGAATTCGCGGGGAAGCTGGAGAAGTGGTTGGAAGAGTGGAGTGGTGAGGCTGACGCTCAGGCAACAATAGCCGAATGAAAATGCTAAAGGAAACCTTTACTGCCGAAGAGAAAGAAATTGGCAAGTACGAAACCCAGATGTTAAATTTCGCATTAGAACGTCTGGCCCACATTCGCTCATCGACACATGAAAGACCGAGTTTAGAAGAATCCGCCTATTTGGAAGTTTTCCTGCTTCACTATCGGAACTTGCTTGAGATCTTGTTGGCAGATAAACACTACCTGAAGCACGGCATTCATGGCTCATATTATGGCCTAATCTCGCAATTTCTCTCGCACTCCACTCCCGTACGTGCGAGACAAACCATGGAGTGGCCCGTGGAGAAGATGTACAGCGACATTCGCCCGGCGATCGAACGATTTGAATCTGCGCCATCGACCTCCCAACCCGCCCTTCACGCTTCAGGATTGACCTCGGTCTCAACCACAACTTCCAGCGTCGTGAATCTAGCCCTTCCTGAGCCGTGGCCGAAAAGTTTTCGACCTTAGTCATTCTCACAACCATTAGCGGATCCGATCCTTGGACACGAAAGGGAGAAAAACAGTGGATGAGAAGCAGTTGTTAACCCCCGAAATCGCACCTTAAGAAGAATTGCTCAGTCGCGGTAGACGAATTCCAGTTCCGTTCCCGCCACTTCGATCACGTCGCCCTGCGCGAGCTTCGTCGGCCGCGCGATGAGCTGGCCGTTCACCATCGGCACTTTGTCCGCGGCGCCCACATAATACGACTGGTCTTCCCGCCGGTTGATTTGCGCCGCGGCTTTCGGAGCGAACCAGCCCTTCAGCTTGACGGTGGACATCGCCGACTTCCCGATCACCGTAAGCTTGTCCGTCAATGTATATTCCGGACGCTCGGTCCGGCCATGCCGCACCACCAGCGTCGCTACTTTCAAACGGCCAGGCGCCACCTGCGCGCTCTCGCCTGCGGCCGCGGCGTTCTGCAAAAAGTCGAGCCGTACCTTGGTGCCCAGCATCACCGTCTCGTTGATCTTCGGCACCGCAGCCTTCACCGGCGTGCCGAATGCCACGCCGCTGGGATCCTCCACGGAATCCGCCACCAGAATTGTGTGTTTGCCGATCGCTACGGAATCGCCGGGTTTGATCGAAGCAGTCTTCACCCGCTGGCCGTTGACGAAGGTGCCGTTCATGCTTCCGCAATCCTCGAGCATCAATCGGCCCTTCTCATGAAATACGCGCGCGTGGTGGTGCGACACCGCCGGGTTATCGATCACCAGCGTATTTTCGGGCGATCGCCCGATGCGCACTTCGTCCTCGTGCACCGGCAGTTCCTTCAGCACCGACTCATCGAACTTCAGCAACAGCTTCGTCATCGCCAGTTCCTTTCCTTGAAAAACTCAATTTGAACCTCGGGAACTCCTAAAACGCTTTCCGAAACGGCCGAGTTGTTCCAGCAGACCGGCCGGCTTCGCCGCGGGCCGCAGCACTACGGCGGTAATGTTGTCGCCGCCGCCGGCCTGATTGGCCAAATCCACCAAATGATCCGCGACGCGTTGCGCGTCGCGGGATTCGCCGAGAATTGCGGCGATTTGGGTATCGGAAAGTTCCCGCGTGAGACCGTCGGAACACAAAAGGATGGTGTCGCCATCGCCGAAAAGCTCTTCCGTGACGTCCACTTGCACGTCCGGATCGGCGCCGAGCGCGCGCGTCAGCACGTTTTGCAGATTGCTTTCGGCCGCCTGCTGCGCGCTGATCACCCCGCGCCGTACTTGTTCGGCGATAAAAGAATGGTCTTGCGTCAGTTGCTCGAGATGGCCGTCGCGCAAACGGTAGGCGCGGCTATCTCCCACGTGCGCTACGCTCAAACGCTCGCCTTCGAGGCGCACGGCCACGATCGTCGCGCCCATCCCGCGCTTCTCGGATGCTCGCGCCGCAGCCGTAAAGATCGCCTGATTGCCCAGGCGCACCGCGCTCGCCAGCCGATTCGTCGCGTCCGAAACATCGGTGAGATAGCCGCCCGAGTAAACAAGCGAGGGATCGGCTTCCGCGCGCCGGCAGTGTTCCGCAATGGCTTCCACCGCTAGGCGGCTCGCCACTTCGCCCGCCGCCATGCCGCCCATGCCGTCGGAAACGGCAAACAGATTTAGTTCGGGCGCCACCAGCAGACTATCCTCATTATTTTCGCGCACGCGTCCACGATCGGTGCGCGAGCCGCAATCAAGCGCCGTAGCTGTTTCGGGTAACGTGCTCAACGTTCCAAACAAAAGTTCCTCTTCAAAAATTTCGCTGCGTCCGCCAAATCCGGGTCTTACGGGTTGCCACCAGGAGCAAAACCGCGCGCGGCAGGCGGCGCTTTCACCGGGTGAGTATTCGCAAAGCCCAATGCGCCGAGCTGGTCCATCACCGCAGAGACCTTCCCTGGGGGCAGCGGCCCGGCCAATACCACGTAGAACTGACCTTGCAGATTGCTGCGCGGCACCACTACGGTGGTGAGCCCGGCTTCTTCAATTTTCTTGGCCACGCTCTGCGCGCGATCCTGATACAGGTAACGTCCCACCCAAACATAATTCGCGCCATCTTTGGCAGCCTGGGCAGCTTGGCCGAATCCCTTGAACGCGCGATTCGCTCTCTCTCTTACGTCCGCAGGCACCGTCGAACCGCCGGCGATCGGCCCGGTAGCATTCGGCGCAGCGCCCGTTTGTGACGCATCCACGGCCGAACCGGGCGGCGCCACACTCGGTGTCTTCGCGTTCGACGCTTTCATGTCCAAGGCAGACATCGTCGCGGCAGGAACGGCATTGCCAACCGCTGCATCCGTCTTCACTTTCTCGACTGACGTTGCCGGCTTCGCGTCTGCCGCCGTATCGCTTGCCGCGGCCACCAGGACCTTGTGCGGCGCCGATTTCATAAACGCCATTGCTGGCGGCAGCGGCGCGCCTATTTCAGCAGGGGGCTGCAGTTGCTTCACAGCTCGCGTAATCGCCAGTCCTCGCAAAGCGCTTAGGAGCACCAGCACCGCGGCCGCTCCCACCAAACACCAGACCCAGGCAGAAGAACCACGCCGCTCCGTATGTGGTTTGGGCGCGTGCAGGGCAGCGGGTCTCTGTGACGCGGGTACCGCAGCAGCGTCACCGATAGGAACTGCAGCCGCGGCGTTCGCTCTCGGCGTTGCCGCTAGCGCAGGTGCGGTCGCCGGCAATCGGAGCGCAGCCTCCAATTCCGCAATCGACTGAAAACGCTTCGCCGGATCTTTCTCAATGCATTTCAAAATCGCGCGCTCGATGCCCACCGGAATTGTGGGGTCCACTTCGTGCGGCGGCGCGGGCGATTCACGCATTTGCTTCAGCGCCACGGCCACCGCGTTCTCCGCCTGAAAAGCCTGCGTGCCCGTGAAAATTTCATAGAGCATCAAGCCGAGTGAATAAATGTCCGTGCGGAAATCAACCGCTTTGCCGCCCACCTGTTCGGGAGCCATGTAGGCGGGCGTGCCGATCATCGTGCCGGTGAGCTTCGTTACCGCTTCCATCGAGCGTGCGATGCCGAAATCCATCACCTTCACATCGCCGTGCGAATCGATCATTACGTTTTCCGGCTTCAGGTCGCGATGCACGATTCCTTGCGCGTGCGCTTCCTTCAGTCCAGAGCAGATTTGCAGCGAGATGCCCACGGCCTTGCGCAGCGGCAGTCCGCCAAAGCGGTTGAGCACCGAGCGCAGGCTTTCGCCTTCCACAAATTCCATGGAGGTATAGGCGACGCCGTCCACGCGATTGAATTCGTAGACGCGGCAAACATTCTTGTGGGTGATTTTGCGCGCGAAGAGAAGCTCGTTCTTGAAGCGCGCCACCATCGCCTCGTCCGAGGCAATTTCGGGCTTTAGCAGTTTGAGCGCGACGATTTCGCCGGTCTCGCGGTCCCGCGCCTTATACACGTTGCCCATGGCGCCGTGTCCGGCTTCGCCCAGCACGTCATAGCGGCGCCCGAGCGCGGCCAGGCTGCCGGAACTGAGCTTCGGGTCGAGCACCGCAACCGGGGACACCAATACGGAAGCGTCAGAATCGCCCGCAAGCCGAACCGTTTGCTGCTGGCTGGAGCCTGGGCGGCGCGGATCGGCTGGCGCCGCTTGTTCCAGCTCAGAATTTGACGTCTGGGCCACAATTCACCGTTTGTAGAATAGCCCGAAAGGGGGTACTAGAACCGTCTTCGCAAGCCTCTGTAGAGAAAGAGTATCTAGTACTAAAGCCCGGAATTTCGTCTGCGGCCGGCAGAATCGAGACTCGCTCGAACAGCACCTTTTGCTCGATCCGATTGCCTCAAATGTCCGCAAACTGCGATTGTCTGTAAGGCCATTTCTCACTAGAATCATCCGCACGCAGGAATTACGCCGCGCATGCTGCGATCCCCGTCCAAAGCGAGATTGAGCCTGGCGCTTGCCGCCTTGGCGCTTCTGATTGCCGTTGCCAATGTGCTGGCCACGCACGCTGGCTCGCCGCCTGCTCGCCCAGCGCCAAATGCCGCCAACGGCTCCTGGAACTCGGAAGCCGCCGCAGCGTATCTCGATCAGCGCGCCGCCTACTGGCAAACCTGGCCGCTGGCTGCCCGCGATCACGGCACATTCTGCATTTCCTGCCATACGGCCGCGCCCTATGCGCTGGCGCGTCCGGCGCTGCGCGGCATGCTGCATGAAACGGGGCCTTCGGAGGACGAACGCAAGCTTCTCGAAAACGTTACCGAGCGCGTCCGCTTCTGGAATGAAGTGAAGCCCTTCTATAACGACGAGAAAAGCGGCCCGCACAAAACGCCCGAGGCGCGCGGCACCGAAGCGATCCTGAATGCGCTGATCCTGGCGCGATACGACGCGGCAGACGATGGCTCGCATAGCGGGCAAGCGAGCAGCGACACGCGGCTGGCCTTCGCCAATATGTGGTCGCTGCAGCTAACGTCCGGCGATGACGCCGGCTCGTGGGATTGGCTCGATTTCAAGAATGAGCCGTGGGAAGGTCCCAGCTCGCATTATTATGGCGCGGCGCTCGCAGCCCTCGCTGTTGGCACAGCGCCCGGCAATTATCATGCTGTCCCCGAAATTCAGCCCAGCCTGAAATCGCTCTGCGCATATTTGCAACGCGGTCTCGATACGCAGACGCCGGTCAACCAAGCGTTGGTCCTTTGGGCGTCTTCCCGCTTGCCCGAGCTGCTCACCGACGCGCAAAAGAACTCCATCGCGCACGAACTGATCGCACAGCAGCACGAGGACGGCGGCTGGGCGCTTGCTACGCTCGTGGGCCCATGGAAGCGCAAAGACAGCACTCCGCTCGAAGTGAAGAGCGACGGTTACGCCACGGGCTTGGTCACGCTCGCGCTCGAACAGAGTGGCGCCGGTCACGAGCCGGGTGCGAAGAGCGAGCCGGGCGCGACAAAGAATGACTCGACGCCAAATCGCGACGCCAGCATAAAGCGCGGCTTGCAATGGCTCGCGCACAACCAGGATCCCGCGACCGGCTACTGGCGCTCTTACTCGCTCAACAAAGAGCGCGATCCTTCCGATCGAGCGTGGCCCTTCATGAATGATGCCGCCACCGCTTACGCCGTCCTCGCCTTGACCCAAAACAATTCCCGCTGATCAACATCCAGTTGGGCCGCGTGCTGGGCATGGGCACAAAAATCGGCCTTCGCCTCTTGCGCTAGGGCCACCAATGCCTGCGCCGCCGTGCGGCGTTACAGACACGCGAGTGCCAATTCGGGAACTTCTCCTGCGGATGCCCCCCCCCCGGTTTTGATGTAAATACGGCAGGGATTGGACTTACAGCATCCGATGTGCGCAATCAACACAAATGAAACGACTTAAGTTTTGCGGATTTGTCACATTGTGGACTTTTGTGCGGCAAACAAAGGGGTTACGACGAGGCGACGTCACGCGATGCAGGGTATTTACGGTCGATGCGAACACTGTAATTGGACGTGCCGGTCTAGGTATGCTTGTGTAGCGCAGGGCCTTGGCCCTGCGGGTTTTCTCGATTCTCGGGTTGATGTGACGAGGAATCGTCGTCGCGACGGTCTGGCTATGCTTTCGCCAATGGCGCACAAAGGCCGCAGGGCCAAGGCCCTGCGCTACACAAAACCAGATGCCTAAGGGCGCAGCCATGCTTTGCTGTCAAAGGGCAGATCGATTGTGTCTACCGGTAGCGGCGCTTCGCAACCGTCAAGAGATTTCGCGTAGGCGGCCGCGCTGGACCACCGCCAAGCCGTTGGCGCGGCGCACAGCCCTGCAGCAACAGGATTGTTGTGAATGTAATCGAGCTTTTCCGTAAAATCACGAGCGGCCCGAAGAATGCGATCAAAATATCGAGGCTGCCAAAACGGCCCGGACCGTTTGCTGTCCTGTACCAGACGATGCGTGACAAGTTGCTTAAAGTCGCGCATTGCAGCGGCCAGCCCGAGGCCACGAGCGGCCAAAAGCAGATGCACGTGGTCAGGCATCACGACATAGGCGAATAGCAGGAGCCGGCCAGCGGTGCGTTGCGTTGCGAGAGTCTCGAGAACTAGGTCGCGTTCGATAGGGGCAAGCGGGGTTTGCGTCCGGGCAATATTGGAGGTTACGAAAAAGATGCGGTCGCGATCCTCAAGTCGTCGCAGCCGGCTCACGCGGAAATCCTAACACGGGCTATGCCGCCGCCGAATCGCGACGGTCCTGGTCTACGCTTTTGCGAATGGTGTACAAAGGCCGCAGGGCCAAGGCCCTGCGCTACACAAAACCAAATGCCTAAGGTCGCGGCGAATCGGTGTGAACGAAAATTGAGGGTCGCTCCCAAGAGCGAGGGAGGCGTTTCATGAGGCGGTTCTTTGAGGTGGCGCGGTATGGTCTGCGAATGGTGAGTCTGCCAGTGGTTGTTGTTTTTGCCCATGCCGTGGTGGGGCAGCAAATGAGCCAGCAAGCGGGCACGCAGGCGAGCGTGCCGGTGATTCCCTTTCGCTCTGTGGCGGATTTTCTGAAGATGCCGAGCGATATTTATTTTGGCGAGGTTTCGGGCGTGGCGGTGAATTCCAAGGGGCATGTGTTTGTGTTTTCGCGCGGGAATACGACCGGGCCGGCGTATGGCGCGGCGGCGGCGCAACTGCTCGAGTTTGGCGCGGACGGCAAATTCATTCGCGAGATTGGGCACAATTTGTATGCGTGGTCTTTCGCGCACACGGTGAAGATCGATGCGCAGGACAACATCTGGGTGACCGACAAAGGCTCGGACATGATCGTCAAGTTCACGCCGGAGGGGCGCGTGGCGATGGTGTTTGGACGCAAGCAGGAAGCGTCCGACGAAGGCACCGGTCCGCTAAAGCACGTGCGCCCGCCGCTGCCGCCGGTGGACGGAATGTTTCGCCAGGTGACGGATGTGGCGTGGGACGCCGCGGGAAACACCTACATCAGCGACGGCTACATCAATTCGCGCGTGGCCAAGGTGGATAAGAACGGCAACTGGATCAAATCCTGGGGCGAGCCCGGCAGCGAGCCCGGACAGTTCAACACGCCGCACAGCATCGCGGTGGACGCGCAGGGCAACGTGTACGTGGCGGATCGCGGCAACCGGCGCATTCAGGTGTTCGACGGCGATGGAAAATTTCTGCGGCAGATGACGATCGACGTGCCCGCCGATCCCGACGCGCGTCCCGCAATCGGCAACAAGCCAACCGCGACGACAGGCACGATGGCTTCCGGCGCGCCATGGGCGATCTGCATCACGCCGGGACCGAAGCAAGTGCTCTTCAGCTCGGACGCGTATCCGGGACGCATTTACAAAATGACGCTCGACGGAAAAGCGCTGGGCATGTTCGGCGAATCGGGCAAGCAGCTCAAGCAATTCGGATGGATTCACGAGATGGCGTGCCCTTCGGAAAACGAAATCTACGTGGCGGAACTGCTGAACTGGCGCGTGCAGAAATTGGAGCTGGGAGGCCGGTAACGCCATGTGTGGGCGGCTGCGGCGCGCGTCTTACTGCTCGGCGCTTCGCGCGAACGTCACGATTGGACATACCGCACCTTCGGATCGCGGGGATTCTTCGCTACGGAGCGCAAACCCAAAAGCGCGCTCCTCCGCTCAGAATGACAACGTACTTTCTTTCGCGGTCATTCTGAGGAGCGCATCGCGCGACGAAGAATCCGCACCCCCGTGGCTGCGACGTTAACCGGCTTCCTTCGCGCTACCCTCGCGCAAAGGAGTCACACGCGCCGCGCTCCCGCCAAAAACAAAAAGGCCCGATGCTTTTCGCATCGGGCCTCTTCGCTTCTTCGGAACCTGCTGCGGCCGGCCTGTGACTTGGTGCCAGGCTAGCCGGTTGGAGATGGAATCAGTAGGTGGCGCCTTCGGGAACCCAGATGATCTCCACCCGGCGGTTCGCGGCCTTGGCACCTTCCTGGCCGCTGCCCTGCCGTACGGTGATCCTGCTCTGGTCGATTCCCTTGTCCGTCAGATACTTTTTGACGTTCTCGCCACGCTGCGTAGCCAAGCGGTCTGAATGGCGTTCCTTCGGATCGGCGTAGCCAATGATCACCACGCTGCCCTTGGGTTCGTTCTGCAGACGTACGGCCACATCGTCGAGCACGCGCTTGCAAACGTTGTCTACGCGCGCGCCGTTCACTGGTTTGAACGCGCACTCGTTGATCTTGCTCGCTTGCGGTGGTGGCGGCGGCTGTTGCACCTGAACGGCCGTCTGGCAATCCGCGGCTCCGCCGTGTCCATCCTCAATGCGGCCGGTGATGGTGTAGCTGCCGGGCGCGAGGCCGGTGGTGTCAAACTGCACGCTTTGACCATTGCCTACAACTTGTCCGGCATTGGCACGCCACGTGTAGCTGAGCGGGAAATTACCCGGGCTATTGGCCTGCGCGGAAACCGTGACGCGTTCGCCGGCCTGCACGGAGCTACGATCGACCGAGCAACTCATGGTCGGCGGAGCTGGCGGCGGCTTCGGGCTCACGGTCAGATCGACCGAGGCGTTGGCCGTGCCGCCGTAACCGTCATCCACGTGCACGGTTACCGAAGCCGTGCCGGGGCCCATACTGCCCTGGGTGAACTTACCCTGGTTGCCGCTGCCCTGCACCTGACCATTGTTTGCCGTCCAGGTATAGGTGAGCGTATCGCCATCGGGATCGCTGGCGGTGGCCTGCAGATTGATCGAGTCACCCGAGCCATCCTGGATGGAGGTCTTATCCGCGGAGAGCGAGACGGTGGGCGGGCGGTTGATTTCGACGGGATGACGGTCCCAGCTTAAGACCAAACCGCTCGAGACGCGCAGAGCGTTCTCGTGATGCGTGTCGTTGTAATTCGAGAAACGCGTCATCAGATATTCGGTCTGGATCGCGCGCCACGAAATCCACTTGTTCAAGCGAATGTCGACACCCGCTCCGGCGGCCCAGGCAAACGCATTTGTGGAAACATTCGTGATCGCAAGACTGCTGCTGGAGCTGCCGGAGAAGCCGTAGAAATCGGTACCGTGCGCCGCGCCAAACAGGGCCTGCGCGAAAGGAGTGAAGCGGCCGTGCCGGTAAGAAAAGCGCGGGCCGAACATATAGGTGCTGAGGATCGTGTGATACTGCGATTTGACTGTTGTCGGCGGATAGCAGTACGGACCATCCACGCAATCGCCCGTGTGGTAGCCGCCAAAGTCGCCGACCAAGCCGAACCAGTTATTCAGGTTGTAAGCCAGGGAGGCGCTGCCGCCATTGAAATGGTAGGTGCCGGGACCTTGTACGTGAAAATCAACGAATGAGTAGCCGACGAAGCCCTCCAAGTGCGGGTAATTGGTTCCGGGCTTGATGTGAACATCGGGCAGTTCTTTCTTCTTAGTCTTGGTTGCCGAGGTCTGACCCTGCGACCCCTGGTTTTGCGCGCCTTGGCTATCTGTCTGTGCACTCCCAAAGGGAGCTAGCAACAATGCCAAGGCGGCAATACCCCCTATCTTCCACCACGTCTTCATTCTCTTCCTCCTCTAGTCTCGAACCCCAAACGACAAATATCGGGTAGCCCGCAACCGTACTGCGATTAGACCGGCTTTAAGCAAGAAAGGTGACGCTATTCATGACCGAAACGACCGGTTGCCGCATTCCCCAATGCTAGCCCGATGCAGAACGGAGAAGGCGTTGGCACGCCCATCCATTCGCGAGCGATTCTATGCCAGCAGAACAGAGGCGGCAACCTCATTAGGATAAGATGTTTACAAAGGCTTACCATCGCACGTGGAGGGTGTGACGGCAGGTAGAAGCCATCCCTTTTGTCGGCGGCGCCATCTGAAGAGTCCAGTTGTACAGTAGAGACTTCCTTCCGAAAAATGCCAAAGCGGTCTGTTTGTGAATGAAATGGATCGGGCGATGCAGATGGAAAGCGAAGACGCATAGATAAAGGAGAGTTTGATGGCCGAAATTCTGCCGGTACTGCGCCGTTCCACTACGCTGGCGATGGCGCTGGCCTGTTTTTGTTTGGCGGGTGCGATCGGTACTGGCGCACAGCAAGCGACGCCGGTGAATGCTTCCTCCTATCCGGTGGTGCCGAATGGGACGCGCTTCTTGATTTCTTTGGAAGGGCCGCTGGGTACGGCGCGAAATAAAGTGAACGACAAATTCAAGGCTCGCACGCTCGAACCGCTGGCGGCGGATAACGGTTCGGTGATCGCTCCGGGGGCGGAAATTCGCGGACACATTAGCCGGATACAACCGGCGGCGCTGACGGGACACGCGCGACTGTGGCTGACGTTCGACGACATCAAGACGCCGAGCGGTTGGAGGCCGGTGATCGCGACGGTGATCGACGTACCCGGAGATTTCAGCGTGAAGCAGGAAGAAAGCAAGGAAGGCGAAATTGAAGGACCGGCGAGCAATCCCAAGAAGGATGCGGAAGCAGCGGCTACGGGCGCGGCAGTAGGAGGAGTGGCAGGAGCGAAGGCAGGCGGGTCGAAGGGTGCGGCCATGGGGGCGGCGGCGGGCGCAGTGGCTGGATTTCTAGCGTCGTCCGGAGCTGGGCAGGATATCGATCTGCCGCAGGCGACGAAAGTGGAAATTGAATTGACGAGGCCGCTCTACATTTCGGAGCCGCGGTAGAGGGTCGGCCGCACTACGGTGGCATTCAGGTTGCCCTGCTGGTAGATTGCAGAGGGATTTTTGAGGCCACCGGATGCCAGAAGAAGCAAACGACGCAGCGCGGATATTGATTGTTGAG
Source organism: uncultured Acidobacteriota bacterium (assembly GCA_963703805.1). GTDB lineage: Bacteria > Acidobacteriota > Terriglobia > Acidiferrales > UBA7541 > DASTCZ01. Next base: position 1,372,137 of record CAVPFO010000005.1, read on the forward strand.
GATGAAGAAAACGCGCGGACCGGTTATGAGGCGCTGCTCCGAAAGTGGGGATACACCGTTCTCGGAGTGGGAACGGCGGAAGACGCGCTCGAAAACATTCCTGAGTTTCAACCTTCGTTAGTGATTGCAGACGTCGAGCTGCCGGGCATGAATGGCCTGGAGTTGCTCTCCCACCTGGAAGACCTGCAAAACGTACCCGCGATTGTGATTACCGGCCGCGGAAGCGACGATCGCGCGGTGGCGGCAATCGAAGCCGGGGCGTTTTGGTATATCGAAAAGCCGCTGAAGGCGCCGGTGTTGCGCGCGTTACTCGAACGCGCGCTGGGCCGGTCACACGACCGCAAGCAAGTGGCGGCCTTGACGCGGCAACTCCGCGACGCGGGGCGGCTGGGAAGCCTCGTCGGCGAATCGAAGACGATGCGTGAGGTGATGCGTCTGGTGGAGTTGGCGGCGCCTTCTTCAGCGTCGGTGCTAATTACGGGAGAAACTGGATCGGGCAAAGAGATTGTGGCGCGGACGATTCATCGATTATCACCGCGGGCGGAGCGTCCTTTTATCGCCATCAATTGTTCGGCGATTCCCGAGTCGTTGATGGAAAGCGAAATTTTTGGGCACGAGCGCGGAGCGTTTACGGGAGCGGCCGAGCGGCGGCTGGGGTGTTTTGAACTGGCCGATGGCGGCACCCTGCTGCTGGATGAGATCGGCGAGATGCCCGCGCCAACGCAAGCCAAGCTGCTACGCGTGCTGGAGGATGGAAAAATTCGCAGGCTAGGGAGCAAGTCGGAAACGTCCGTAAACGTGCGCGTGCTTGCGGCCACGAATCGCGAGCCGGAGCAAGCGGTGAGCAAGGGCGATTTGCGGCAGGATCTTTTTTTCCGGCTGAATGTGTTTCGGATTCATATTCCTCCGCTGCGGGATCATAAGGACGATATTCCAGCGTTGACGCAGCAATTGCTGACCGACCTAGCGACCAAGCACGGCAAAGCGCCGAGAGGCGTGACGGACGACGTGTTGGATCTTTTTCAGAGCCATTCGTGGCCGGGCAATATCCGCGAGCTGCGAAATATTCTGGAGCGCGCCTTGATCGTGTGCGATCGCGAAGTGATCAATCGCGCGCACTTGCCGCCGGACTTTGGACGAGCGCCGTCGACGGCTTCGGCATCGCAACTTTCCGCGTTGCGTTTCCCGATCGGCACGACCGTGGAAGCGGCGGAGCGCGAGCTTATCCAACAAACACTGGCGGCCACGAATAACAAGACGCGGGCCGCGGAACTTCTGGGCATCAGCCTGAAAACGCTGCACAATAAGCTGAAAGAATACGAAGCCGCACGCGCCGAGAGCTGACTGGCGCTTTCGCGCGCGGAAGCGACCGGCGGATTCCGTTTTCACCGGCAGCACAATGCCACTTCGCCTACGAACAAAATTCACGCTGACGACAGCGCTGCTCGTGCTGGTGGTGGCAGTGGCGATTTCGACGGCGTACGTAGCACAAGTGGCGCGGCGCGCGATCCTGAGTACGGAAGCGGATGCGGGCGTGGCGGCGCGGCAAGTGCTTTCACAGGCGCAATACGCCGTGAGCCAGGCGGCGGTGGCGGGACTAGCGCCGGCTTCAAATTCCCCGGATAGTATTCGGGATTACCTGCAGAGCGCGCTCGATCAGAGCCAAGGGCTTTCCTCCGAAATGGATGCGGTGCTGGGCAACTATCCGGCCGTTTACGAGGTAAGCATCGCGGATAGCGGTGGAAACGCGCTGGTTTCCAGCGACCCCTCGCTGGTGAACCGCCGGCTGCCGCCCCGCGCTCCATTCTCGGAATTGACGCACAGCAATATTTTCAACCAGCTCCGAGTGATTTTCGGGCCGACGCAGCTCTATGTGGTGAGCGACGCCTTTTCGATTCGGCAAGGGGCGCGGCAAGTCCCCTATGGCGAGGTACGCGTTACGCTGGAAACCGCGCTGCTGCGGGCGCAGGTGACGCCGGGGCTGCGCTCGGCGGCGCTGCTGGCGCTGGGCGCGGTGTTGCTCTCCACCGTGCTGGGCAGCATCGTCAGCCGGTTTATGCTCTCACCGATCGAAGCGATCAACCAGCAACTGGACCGCTATTCCGCCGGACAGTTCGATTCGAATTCCACCGAGGAAGACCCGGGGGGCAGGAGTGACGAATTCGGGCAAGTCAGCACCAAGATCACCAAGCTCGGCGAACAGCTCCGCGGAGTGCGTCAGATCTTCAGCACGTTACGGGAAAACCTAAACCAGGTGATGGGCGGTCTCGACGACGGGCTGATTCTATTCACGCAAGATGCGCGAGCGGTGCTGGTGAGTCCGGCCGTCGAAAAATTTCTGGGCGCCCCAGCGGATCAGTTTTTGGGGCGGCCGGCAATTGCGATTTTTCCGCCGGACCATCCTTTGCGGCGTGCTTTGCGTTTTTCAGGCGATAAGCTGCAGCCGGTGGAAAATGCCGACCTGGAATTGGCGGAAAGCGTCGCGCCGGGTGGCCCGCATCGCATCGGCATCACGGTGCAGGCGGTACCGGAGGCCGGCGCGACGTCTCCCGATGACTGGGGCGCGTTGGTGACTTTGCGCGATCTCGAGTCGCGCGAACGGATTGGCAGCGAGCTCGAGCTATCGGAGCGATTGTCGTCCCTGGCGCGAATTACGGCGGGCGTGGCGCACGAAGTGAAGAACCCGCTCAACTCCATGCGGCTGTGGCTCGAAAACCTGAAAGAGAGCCTGCCCGCGGATAGCGAAGTTTCGTTTCAGGCGGTACGCGTGCTGGACAACGAAATCGACCGGCTCGATCGCGTGGTGAAACGATTCCTGGATTTCACGCGGCCGGTGGAAATGCACATGGAGGATATTTCGCTGGCGGAGGTGCTTTCAGGCGTGATCGAGTTGGCGCGCCCGCAAATCGAGCGCGCCAACGTGACGGTGAAGATGAAGCTCGCGAGCGATCTGCCGGCGGCGCGCGGAGATCAGGAATTGCTGCGACAGGCGGTGCTGAACCTCGTACTGAATGCCGTGGAAGCCATGAAGGATGGCGGACAATTGAGCATCCTACTGGAAAGGGCCGGCGACAACGCCGTAATCCGCGTAGGCGATACGGGCAAAGGGATTCCGCCGGAGCAGCGGGGCCGCGTGTTCCAGCTTTTTTTTACGACGCGCAAGGGCGGAAGCGGGTTGGGCCTGGCGACGGCGTTCCGGATTGTGCAACTGCATAATGGTTCGATAGACTTTCATTCGGAAGTCGGGCGAGGCACCGAATTTCGCATTGAGTTGCCGCTGGCCCGCAATTTGAGTTCGCCAACCGGACACGCACCGCAGGCCAGTTCCGAGCAGGCCGCGGCTCATTGATGCAAAAGAGCTTTTCCAACACGGAAGCGAGCGGAGGGGCGCGCATTCTCCTGTGCGGGCTCATTTGCTGCGCCGCAATGGCGGTTACAGGATGTCCGCACGCGGCGCCGGCGCCGAAATATGCGTGGCGCGGCATTGCGCGGCCTCCGGTACCGGTGACGCGAGGAACCGAGGAGGCCCCGCTACTCGAGGCGAATGCGGATCAAGCGCAGACCACTCTGCCAGTGGTGATCACGATTCCGCCCGAACGTCCCGCGCCACCGCATCGCGCGGCGCCGCCGGAGCCTGAACCCGCCAAGCCGCCTTCGGCGCCGCAAATCTCGCCGCAACTCGCGCCGCAGGATCAGGCACGCGCGCAGTCCGATGCGGAAGCCGATCTGAATACGGCAAGGCAAAACCTGAATTCCGTGGCGGGGCGGCAGATGAACTCGACACAGCAGGACCTTGCGGACAAGATTCGCAGCTTTATGGCGCAGGCTCGCGAGGCCGTTACTGCCGGAGACTGGCTGACGGCGAAGAATCTTGCAGAAAAGGCGCGCGTGCTTTCGGAGGAGTTGGTGCATTCGTTTTGAGCCGCATTTCTTGGATGGAATGCTGGGAAGTACTTCGATTCTGGGTCGTCCTTGCTGTCACAAATCCGAGTCGGTAATCCTACACGGTACGATTACAGACAAGCCCGTAGAGCACGCGGCCCTAATCGGAATATGCGGAAGAATGGAGTGGCCGCCGTTCCGGCGCCGAGATCCCTCGTCGTTCGCCACACCGCGCAATTTTCGCGCGACGCGGAGGAGTTGGGCGCGAAAATTGCGCTGCTCGCTCCTCGGGATGACACCTTTCGTTGCGGCGATTTGCGATTTGCGATTTGCGATTTGCGATTTGCGATTTGCGGTGGGGCTAAAGCCAAAGCGGCGATCTAACGGACCAGAGTGACCGGCAGCAGCCGTGGCTGTAACTGGTACGCACAATACTTTCTTGCCTTCGCTCGGCGGCGGCTCTTTTCTCTTCTCTCTTGTTTTTGCTTCGTTCTTTGGATTCCCTTCGTTGCGTGCTCGCCGTTTGGCCTTGCGGCCTTTGGACTGGCCGCGGGTACCTGGTCCTTTTTCCCGTAACTTTATTTCGACATCAGGGTTTAGAGTGCCAGTCAACGGAGCTTCCTCCATGAGACATTTTGGGATTTCGATTTTGTGCGTGCTGACGATGGGATGGCTGGCGAGCGGGTGCGCAGAAACGAGCTCGACCGGAACGCAGCCGCAAAAGACCGTGGTGACCGTCGCTCCGAGCAACCCGAATGTGCGCGCGGGAGCGACGCAGCAATTCACCGCGAGCGTGACGGGAAATTCCAACACCAGCGTCACGTGGTCCGTGAACGGAGTGACAGGCGGAAATTCGACCGCCGGGACGATCAGCGCGACAGGAATGTTTCAGGCGCCGGCGACGCTGCCGAATCCCAACTCCGTGACGGTTGAGGCCATCAGCGCCACCGACGCGACGGCCAACTCCAGCACCACGGCGACGCTGCAGAATCCGGTGCCCCTGCTTTCATCGATCAACCCTGCGAGCGTGGAAGTGGGAGCGTTCTCGTTTACCGTCACCGGCAGTGATTTCGTGCAGGGCGCGCAGGTGATGTTCGGCAGCGTGGCTCTAACGACGACATTTAACTCTGCCACGCAATTGACGGCCACGGGCACGGCGACGTCCGCGGAATTGGGCAGCGTGACCGTGACGGTGCAGAACCCCGATCCGGGCGGCGTTACATCCACAAATTCAGAAGCGGAAAGCGTTACGGCCAATTCGTCAGTGAGCTATGACGCGGCGGTACGATTTCTGGAGCAATCGACGTTTGGGCCGACCCCGCAATTGATCAGCCAAGTGGAGCAATCTGGATTTGCAGCGTTCCTCACGAGCCAGTTCGCCGCGTCGGGATCGACCTATCCGGACCCGGCGTCCACGGTGACGTCTATTACCCCGACGCAGCAAGTGTTGTTCACGAATGCGCTGAACAATTCCGATCAGCTTCGCCAGCGCGTGGCGTTGGCGTTAAGCGAGATTTGGGTGACGTCAAACGTGACGGTGCCACCCCAGGGCATGGCTCCGTATATGCGCTTGCTGCTGCAGGATGCGTTCGGCAATTACAGAACGTTGATGAACGACGTGACCCTGAGCCCGGCGATGGGGCTATACCTCAACATGGTGGACAATGACAAACCCAGCGCCACCGGGCACGCAAACGAAAATTACGCACGCGAACTGATGCAGCTTTTCACGCTGGGACTGGACCTGCTGAACGACGACGGGACCCCGCAGCTGGATTCGAGCGGAAATCCGATCCCCACGTACACCCAGGCAAACGTACAAACATTCGCGCGCGCGTATACGGGTTGGACGTACCCGACGCAAACGGGACAGACTCTGCAAAAACACAACGCGCAATATTTCATTGGCGCCATGGCGCCTTTCGAGAGCAATCACGATGAGACGGCGAAAACGCTCCTAGTGGGGACGACGTTGCCCGCGGGACAGACGGCCGAGCAGGATTTGGCAGGGGCGCTCGACGATATTTTCAACCATCCCAATGTGGCGCCGTTTATCTCCAAACAACTGATCCAGCATCTGGTGACCAGCAATCCGAGCACAGCCTACGTGAAACGCGTGGCGGATGTGTTTGCGAGCGGCAGCTTCAATGGATTCGGCTCCGGGCAGCGCGGCGATTTGCAGGCGGTGGTTGCCACAATCCTGCTCGATCCGGAAGCTCGCGAAAATGACGATCCGACGCAAGGGGCAACGACCGGCGGGCACTTGCGAGAACCCATTCTTTACATCACCGACCTCTTGCGGGCGTTCGGGGCGACTTCGGATGGCGCTGCTCCGGTGAACTATGCAACCAACCTGAGCCAAGCGCCACTGCGGTCGCCGAGCGTGTTTAATTTCTTTCCGCCGGGTTATCAGATCCCCGGCACGGGCCTGACCGGACCCGAATTCGATTTGCAGACCACAGGGACAGCGCTGGTGAAGATCAACTTCGTCAACTCATTCGTTTACGGATCGATCGGAACGGGAACGACGGTGAGCTTCACCACTTTTACAAACCTGGCCGGGAATCCGGGGCAACTGGTGGATGCGCTAAACGCACTGCTGCTGCACGGGACGATGTCGGCTACGACGCGCACGGCGATTTTGACGGCGGTGAATGCGGTGCCCACGGGCACGAACCAGAATTTGCAGCGCGCGCAGGCGGCCATTTACCTGATCGCATCGTCGTCGCAATACCAGGCGGAATACTGAGCGAGGAAATCATGAGCAAGCGACGCAGTTCATCCGAAGGCATGACGCAATCGCGCCGGGATTTTATCCGGCGAAGTTGTTGCTGCGCGGCGGCGCTGGGTGCGGCGGCAAACTTCAGCCGGTTTGGGCTGGTAAACGCGCTTGCGCAGGGTACGAGCGATTTTCGCGCGCTGGTGTGCGTATTTCTCTTTGGCGGAAACGACGCCAATAATTTGCTGATTCCCAACGATTCGACGGGCTATGCAAATTACCAGACCATTCGCGTGCCGGTGGCAAACGGCGGGCTGGCGCTTGCGCAGGGAACGCTGCTGCCGATCACATCGAAGACGGCGCAAAACGGCTCGACGCTTTTCGGTTTGCATCCGCAACTCACCGGCGTGCAACAGCTTTTTGAAAACGGGAATCTCGCGTTTCTCGCGAACGTCGGCCCGCTGGCGCAACCGGTGACGCGCGCGCAGTATCTCGGTAATAGTTTGCCGGTGCCGGTGAATCTTTTTTCGCATGCGGACCAGCAGCAACAATGGCAAACCTGCGACGTGGCCGGACCGGGGACGACGGGCTGGGCGGGCCGCACGGCGGATAGCGTCCAATCCCTCTATAACGGAGCCTCTATTTTTCCGCCGATCACTTCGGTGGCGGGCTCGGCGATTTTTGGCACCGGCAATCAAACGCAGCCTTACGCGATGATTCCCGGCTCGACGCCGACGCTTTCGGGATTCAACTCCTCGGCGGCATCAACGGCGCGGCTGCAGGCGTTGCAACAATTGCTGACGTTCGATACCGGCGTGGCCATGATTCAATCGGCGAGCTCGATTACGTCAAATTCGCTAAAGGATTCGAGCGTGCTTTCCAGCGCATTGGCTTCCGCGAGCGCGCTGTCCACCGTGTTTCCGGCGACCTCCATCGGTGCGCAGTTGCAACAGGTGGCAAAGATTCTGCAAGTGCGCTCGGCGCTGGGATTGAGCCGCCAAGTGTTTTTCTGTTCGCTGGGCGGCTTCGACACACACGCGAACCAAATCTCGATTCAGGACACGCTCTATTCGCAACTGAGCCCGGCGCTGGCAGCTTTCTACAGCGCGACGACCGAGCTGGGGATTACGCAGGATGTGACAACGTTTACCATGTCGGACTTTAGCCGCACCTACCAACCCGCGACCGACGGTGGTACCGACCATGCGTGGGGCAGCGTACAAATGATCTTGGGCGGCGCCGTGAAAGGTGGCGACATTTACGGAACTTTGCCGGTGTTCGCGCTGGGCGGGCCGAACGATGTGGGCAACAACGGCCGGTGGATTCCGACGACGGCAATCGATCAGTATGGCGCAACGTTGGCGACGTGGTTTGGCGTGCCGGCGTCCGCGCTGCCCGCGATTTTCCCGAATCTGGCAAACTTCACCACGCAAAAGCTGAGCTTTCTTGGCTGAACTGACTTGGTTGAACTGCTTCGGCTGAACTTCGCGGTAGAACATCGCGCTTCCCGCAAATGCTAAGATGAAGGACCGTGATCGTTGAGCGGTCCTTTCCATGAAAACCTGCGATGTGTTGATTGCGGGCGGCGGAATTATCGGCGGCGCAATTGCGTTCGAGCTTGCCGGCCGCGGATTGGGCGTGATGGTTTGCGACAGCCAGACGCCGGGGCGCGAAGCCTCCTGGGCGGCCGCCGGGATGCTTTCGCCGCCCCGGATAGCATGGATGCGATTCCGCTGGTGCCGCTGGCGCGCGCCAGCCTCGCGCGATATCCAGAATTCATTGCGGCGGTGGAGCAAGCTTCGGGATTGCCGGCGCAGTACCGGCCGGTGGGGGCGATCGAGGTGTTTTTTTCGGGCGATGCGCAGCGCGAACTGAGCACGCTGATCGCGCTGCATCGTGGGCTCGGGTTACACACGGAGCCGCTGCCGGTGGACGAAGCGTTTGAGCTCGAGCCGGCGCTGAATCGCGAGGCGGCGGCATGCGCCATTTTCACATTCGAGGCCTGCGTAGATAATCGCGCGATGACTACCGCGGTGCTGGCGGCAGCGGCGGCTCGCGGCGTGGAGATACGAGCGAACGCTCCTGTAGAAGGGCTGCTGTGCGCAGCAAATCGCTGCAATGGAGCGGTGGTGGCGGGCGAGCGGATCCAAGCCCGGCACACCATTGTGGCTGCGGGATGCTTTTCGAGCCGCATTGCGGGCGCCGCACGATATGCGCCGGTGCGTCCTGCGCGTGGACAGATGGTGGCACTTCGGTCTGAGCGAGTGGAGTTAGGACATGTGATTCGCAGCGCGAAGGCCTACATCGTGCCGCGCGGGGGCGGAAAATTCGTCGCGGGCAGCACGATTGAGAATGTTGGATTCGAGAAGCGCGTGACGCCTGCGGGAATCCGAAGGATTCTGGATGCGGCCTTGGAGATCGCCCCGGCGCTGGCGGATGCGGAAATTGTCGAAACATGGTGCGGGCTGCGTCCGGACACGCCGGACCATTTGCCGATCCTGGGTCCAACGGACACAGAAGGTCTATGGATTGCCACCGGCCACTACCGCAACGGTATTTTGCTGACGCCGATCACCGCGAAATTGCTCGCGGACTCGATCAGCGGGACACCCACGGCGCTGGACATACAGGCCTTTAGCCCACTGCGCTTCACGCACGCCGCGGAAAATGACCGCGCTTCGCGTCGAGATGCATAGAGCAGAGCACATCGTTTGGAGATCGCTCACCACCGAAAAATCAGAAGGGCGAGCGGCTGCGAGTCGGTTCGCGATTCGGAGGACCGGGCAACGTGGAGGCATGTCCGGGGTCGGTGAAGGTGATGTAGGTGGCGTCAAGATAAAGCGTGCGATCGAGCACCACGTCAAAGGTGGTGCCGCGCGGCAATTCGAGTTCGGGACCGCGCGTGAGCAAGACGGCCAGCAGGCCAGCGGCGGCTCCTGCTCCCGCACCGATTCCCGCGCCTGCGGCAGTGCGTGTGGCGATTCCGCCGATGCCCGCGCCGATCGCGGTGCCCTTGATGATGGTGCCCGCGTCCGTGGTCTTGTCCGTATCGCCCTGAATTTTGCCCTCTTTATCCACCGATTCGTCCCCGCCGGTGCCGGCGTTGGTGGACACGGCGTTGAAATTCACGGTGTAACCATTCGGCAGAATCATGGAGTTCAACTTGATATGCATTTCGCCGCGGCCCTTGACCTTGCCCGGGCGCTTGGCATCCACGATTTCGCCCTGCACGTAGGAGCCAGCAGGGATCAAAATTTTGTTGTTGAGCACGATGGGAAAGAGCGTTTCGAGATAGAGCGGATCGCCAGGATGGGCGTTGCGCGTGGTGATGGCGTTGTGCAGGATGAGCGGCAACTTCGTTCCTGTGGGCACTTCGAGGCGCGCGGGCTTGGCGGGAACGGCTGCCTCAGCGGCCGGCGCGGGCGTTACAGGCGACGCCTGCGCGGGTGTTGTGGATTGCGCTTGTGCTGGTTTCGCAGAAGTTGCCACCGCGGGCTGCGCCGGTTGAGCCTGCACCGGTTTCGGCGGGGGCACCGGGCCCGTTAAATCCTGGGCGGCCGCGCGCCCGCAATGCAGAAAAGCCATCGCGCTAACAGCGATGAAAAAGGAAATGTACTTGGCCCGAAGATGGCAACGCATGACACACCGCCTCTGCTGCCTTCGATGCAGGCTTGCGGGGAACCGGATGTCTGATAATAGCGCGAATGGGTGAGATTACGCATTCGAAAACTTGCCGCTCAAAGCGGAGTAAGCCACGCGAGAGTTCGCATGCGAAGATTCGGCGCGCTAACGATTGCCGAAGTTTTCCGGATCGGCGCTGGGATCGCCCAGAGCATTCGAAACGAGCACGGTGGATTGGCCGGTCAATTCGAAACGCTTGCGGCACTTGTAGCAGACGGCGAGATCGTCAAGCCGGACCATGTAGGATTGCGCTTTGGCGAAGCGCTTTTTGTCTTCTTCACCGGCGCCGCGCGGCAGCTCTTTTCGTTTCATGCACGATTTCCAGCGCACTGGAAATTCGAAATCATTCTTACAATGCGGACATTGCAGCTTCTGCTTTTTGGTTTCTTCCCGCTCGGTATAAAAGGCGCGATCGTCCATGGCGAATGCAGATTCCTTCCTCTATGAAATTGTAACAAATTCAAATCCAGCGTCGCGCCAACGCGGTAGCCAGTGCGCGAGCGCCTGCACGACGTGAAGCCGATCACCTCCGAGATGGCGATGATCGCCATCGTGCATCAAAACGATATCGCGCGGCTGCACGAGCGCGAGGCGCTCGACCATGCGCCCAGGCGGCTGCGGCTTCCAGTCATAACAAAGCCGGGACCACATCACCACGCCATTCAAACCGAGGGCGCGCACCACGCCATCCATTTGCGGTCCGCGAAAACCAAAAGGAGGCCGCATGTACTTCATGGAACTTTGGCACGTCTCGCGGCGAATAGACTGCGAGGACGCTTTCATCGAGCCGAGCGCCTCTTGCACGGCGTCTTCGCACTCCCGCAATTCGCGGCGAATGCGCGCACGCGATAGAAAAATCATGTGCGGGTGCGTTTCGGTGTGGTTGGCGAGCAGATGTCCGCGCGCGGCGATTTCGCGAACGAGTTCGGGACAAGCCTGAACAAAGCGGCCGACCAGAAAAAAGGTGGCGCGCGCCTGGTGGCGGTCGAGCAGATCGAGCAAATCCGGCGTAACGCGCGGATTGGGGCCATCGTCGAAGGTCAATGCAATCTGGCGAGCCGCGCCGCGCTCAGGCAGATGATGAATCGTCTTGCCGAAGATCTGCGCGGACGGCGCGACGGATGCCCAGCATCCAGCACCAACTGCCGCCGCAGCGATTACCGGCGCACTTAGGGACCAGGGATTCAAATCGAAACTCTCTCCGGCCTGCACACATTGAATTTGAAACGCAGACTCGAAACCAGGCAAACCACCCAGGTATTTTCGAGCCCGCCCTTTTATCATAGCCGGGCTGGAGCGAAAGACGCCACGCAGAAACCCGGCAGGTAACGTTTTGACAAGAGTATACGTCCAAGCAATACGATCGCTTTACGCGGCGCAGCGAGTACCTCGCAATTCTCTACGCAGCCTAGCCAAGGCTAAGACCACCGGTGAGAGGACGCAAATGAAGTTTGGGAAGCGTTTACTGAGCGTGGCCGCCCTTGTCGCAGTGGTGTGGCTACCGCTGGCGGCACGCGGAAAACAACAGGCGGCGCCTGCAGCGTCACAGTCACAAGAACAAGCCGTCTCACGCGTGACGCTCACCGGGACTGTGCGCACCGCCGATGGAACCGTGATTCCCGGCGCGAGCGTCACGATCATAAATACGCAGACCAGCCAGAAGTGGCTGACGTGGTCGGATGAAAACGGCAAATATTCGCTCTATAGCATTCCGATGGGCTCCTATCACCTGGACGCGACCGAACTGGGACTGGAAAATGCGGCGCAGGATTTTGAGCTAGCCGCTGGCAAGACGAATGACGTGGTCGTGACGATGCACGTGGCAACGCTAAGCTCATTGGCGGCAGCAAATAATTCCGCTGCCGGCGCCGCAAACAATCCAGCCGCAGCAAAATCCGAGCCGGCGACTCCGGCCAAACCCGCAGCACCAGGCACGCCAAGCACAACGGCGCCGAATGCTTCCGCGAACACCGCGCGGAACCAAGGTGGAAGAGGTGGAGCCGCAGCCGGGAGGGGACAAGGTGGACGCGGCTTTCAACAATTGAATGTTTCGGGGCAGGGCGCCGAATCCACGACGGGCGCCGATGAAACCGGGGCCGATCAGCAGGGTTTAGGCGGGCAATCGGCGGACGCAGCCATCGTGATGAGCGGATCCGTGGGTGAAGGACAGAGCGGCCTGCCATTTGCAATTGGCGGCGGCGGCGACCAATCGGCCGGTGGCCAGTTCGGCGATCAAGGCGCGGCAAACTTCGGGCAAACGGGCACGGGCAATCAGGGCGGCGGGCAGTTCGGTGCACCTGGCGGCGGACCGCCAGGCGGAGGCGGATTTGGCGGCCCTGGCGGCGGTGGACGTGGCGCGGGCGGGGGCGGCGGACGAGGTCCCGGTGGCGGGCGGGGCGGCCGAGGCAATGGCCCCGCCGGCGTGCCCTGGGGCTTGCAGCGCGCGGTCCGGCAAAGGATCAATCAAGAGCATTTCAGCGTGTACAACATTTTTGGCGATTCGGTGTGGAATGCGCGGCCCTTCTCGCTGCAAGGGCAAAGCCAATCGCAGCCCGCTTATTATCAGGAGCGCTTTGGAGGCAACGCGGGCGGGCCGCTGAAGATTCCGAAGCTTTACGACGGCACGGACAAGACGTTTTTCTTTGTGAACGTGGAGGTGGGACGCAATCAGAATCCGCTGACGGATTTTTCCACGGTGCCCACCGCAGCCGAACGTTTGGGAAATTTCTGCGGCGCGGGCGTAACGCTCTACGACTACACATCGAATTTCGACGGGCCCCGCACGGCGCTACCCTGCAATATCGCCGGAATGATCAACCCGATTTCGGCGGGGCTACTGCAGTACGTGCCCACGCCGAACCTGACAGCCACGGCGAGTAGTCCCTATAACTACCTGCTGGAAACGACGGTGCCGAGCAATACGTTCAGCGTCAACGGGCGGATCATTCAGACCATCAATGCGAAGTTCAACTTCATGGTGGCTTACAACATCCGGCAGGCTTATTCGCAGACGATTGCAAATTTCCCGGCACTGACGGGCACGACGTCATCCCGCGGGCAAGGTGTGAACATCGTCTTCAACCAGAATTTAACAGCGCGCCTGATCAATGCCACCAGCTTCAATTTCACGCGGCAGCGCACGCAAACGTTGAATCCTTTTTCCAACGTGAATGACGTGGCGGCGAATCTGGGCATCACCGGCATTTCCACGGCCCCGATCGATTATGGAATCCCGCAGATTGCGCTGGCGGGCTTCACGGGGCTGAGCGACCCCGTTCCCGCGCTGCGGCGCAACGAAACCTTTATGTACGGCGACACCTTAAGTTACGCATTGCCGAAACACACGCTGCACTTCGGCGTGCAAATTCGCCGGCTACAAGTGAATACGTTTAGCGATCCCAACCCGCTGGGGGATTTTACATTTACGGGTTACCTGACCGAACAACTGGCGCCCAATCCGACGACCGGCGCGATGGGCGCGGTGCAGGGAACCGGATCGCCGCTCGCGGATTTCCTCTTGGGATTGCCGCAATCGACGAACGAGCAATTCGGAAACCCGAGCATATATCTGCGGAACTGGGGATTTGTGGGCTACTACAGCGATGATTGGCACGTGAAGCCCACGTTCACGGTGACGTATGGCGTGCGCTGGGAAGCGGTGACGCCGCCCACCGAAATCAACGGGCATCTGGCCGATCTGGACGTGAACTCGAATTTCACGAACACGGCGGTGGTGACGCCGGGCGAAGTGGCGCCCTACAGCGGCGCTTTGCCGGACTCCCTGATTCGCCCGGACTGGCACGACTTTTCGCCGCGGCTAGCGATTGCCTGGCGCGTGCCGGGAAAGATGTTTAGCGGGACGCATGCGCTGACTGTGCGCAGCGGGTACGCCATGTTTTACAACACCTCGATTTACAACACGCTGGCTCAAGAGCTGGCGAACCAGCCGCCATGGTCCGTGGCCGCGACAAACGCGACGCAAGCCAGCCAAATCTTGACCCTGGCGGATGGGTTTCCGTGCCAGGTAGGGGGCACGGGCACTACTTGCAACACCAATACGAACACGGTGGCGGTGAACCCGAACTATCGCAACGGCTACGTGCAGATCTGGAATTTGGGACTCGAGACGCAGATCGTAGAGGGTCTGGTGCTGAACCTTACGTACCAGGGCACCAAAGGAACAGACCTAGATTTACTGACGGCGCCGAACCGCCTGCCGCCGGGCGTTTCCTCCGAGACGGGCACGATCGCGAATGCCAGCGGATTCACTTACGATACCTATGGGGCGAATTCGATTTATCACTCATTGCAAACGAACGTGATCCGGCGGATGCACAACGGCATGACGTTTAACCTGCGCTATGCGTACGGCAAGTCGATCGATGATGCGAGCAGTATCGGCGGACACGCAGCCACGGTGGTGCAGCAATTTCCGCTGTTCAATCTCGAGCGCGGGCTTTCCACTTTCGACATCCGGCACACGATCCGCGGCACGTACACCTACGAGCTGCCGTTTGGCGAGCGCAAGAAATGGGCGCACAGCGGCATTGAGGCAAAGCTGCTCAGCAACTGGCGGCTGAGCGGGAACGCCGGATTTCAAACCGGACTGCCGTTCACGGCGCAGTACAACTCCGGCGCCGCGGATTTCAGCGGGTCGGGTGGCAATTTTTCGACGCGCCCGAATCAGTTGCTTGATCCGAATCTGCCTTACGGCCAGCGCACGCCGCTGCTTTTCTTCAACACCGGCGCCTTTATCGCCCCGCCTTCGGGCGACTATGGCGATGCCGGCCGGGACACCATCGAAGGTCCGCGGATGATCACCTGGAACACGCAGCTGGCGCGCACGATCACGATGGGCAAGGACGGGCGCGCGCGGCTCGATCTGCGCTGGGAAGTGAATAATGTGCTGAACCATGCGAATTTTACGGGCTTGAACACATTGTTCGGCAGCCCGAATTTTGGCAGCGTGGTGAGCGCGGGTGGCATGCGCACGATGGATATGGTGATGCGGTTTAATTTTTAGCGTTTGGATTCCGGGAGAACGGAAATGCGCAGTGACGTCCACAAAGTTTCCCTATGGCAGCGCGCGTTGACGCTGGCGGCTACGGCGGCGCTGTTGATTCCAGCAGCACCGGCGCAACAGCAGCAAACAACCCCGCCTCCGCCAACCAGTCCGCAGCAAAGCACGCAAACGCCGCAGCAAGCGACACCGCCGCAAAGCGCGCCGCCAAAGGTGAATACGCAGCAAGCTCCTCCGCCGCCTCCTGCCAACAACGGCGAGCCTGGAAAGAATACGATCCGCGCGTACACCGACCTCGTACAGATCGATACGACCGTTACAGGCAAGGATGGAAAACTGATCAAGGGCCTGAAGCGCGAGAATTTTGAAATCTACGAAGACGATAAGTTAGAGAAGATCGACGCCGTGGATTATTTCGACGTGGAGGCCATCGAGACGGCCAAGAAAGACGACACCGCGCCGATCGTGGTGTCGCTGCAGCAGGCCAACAATCCCGAGACGCTGCGGCCGATCGTGCGCGAACACCGCATGATGATCCTTTATTTCGATCTGAGCTCGCTGCAGCCGGAGGACCTGATCCGCGCGACCGATGCGGCAAAGAAATTCGTGCGCGAGCAGATGAGCCCCGCCGATCTGGTGGGCGTGGTGTCGTTTGGCAGCGTGATGCGGGTGAATCTGGATTTTACGAACAATCACGACGACTTACTGAAAGCGATCGCTTCGCTGATTCCCGGGAAGGATTCGCAATTGGCTGGGTTGGCCGCCGCGACCGCTTCGGCAGGCGATGATTCGGTAACGGAAGATAACGGCGCGGCGTTCACAGCCGACGACACCGAGTTCAATATTTTCAACACGGATTTGAAGCTCGCGGCCGTGGAAGCGCTGTGCAACATGCTGGGGGCGATTCCTGGAAAGAAGGCGGTGCTGCAGTTCACGGGCGGCATCACGCAAACCGGCGAAGAGAATCGTTCGCAGTTACAGGCATCCACGAATGCGGCTAACCGCAACAATGTGTCGCTTTATTCGGTGGATGCGCGTGGGTTGCTTGCAGAGACGCCGGGCGGCGATGCGAGCACGGGGATGGCAACGGGCACGTCATCGTTTAGCGGAGCGGCCGTCTTCCAGCAGGTGCAGGCGCGGCAGGAATCACGCGACACGCTGGCGACGCTGGCCGAAGACACCGGTGGCAAGGCGTTTTTCGATCAGGGCGATTTCGGCAAAATCTTTCAGGAGGTAGAAAGCGAAACCACAGGCTACTACCTGCTGAATTACTACAGCACGAACCCGAAGCGCGATGGGCATTATCGCCGGGTCCGCGTGAAGCTGGTAAACGTCCCTGGCGCGCACGTGAAATTCCGCGAAGGCTATTACGCACCCAAGGATTGGGGCATTTACAGCACGGAGGATCGCGAAAAACAACTCGACGACGCGATGGCTTCGAACGTGCCGCTCGTGGAATTGCCGATCGCGTTGCAAACCGCGCAGTTTCACATGCCCAACGGGCAAATTTTCGTGCCGGTTTCCGCGAAACTGGCGTCGAGCGCTTTGCAATGGGCCGAAAAGCGTGGGAGTCGCGAAGCGCAGTTTGACTTTCTGGCGGAGGTGACCGACGCAAATTCGAAGCGTGTGGCCAGCTCCCTGCGCGACACCATGACCGTGCGCCTGGATACGGGGCGCTTTCAGCAGGTGCAACAACAGGCCATGGTGTACCAGGGCGGATTCCTATTGAGCCCCGGCAAATATCACTTGAAGTTTTTGGCGCGCGAAAACGAAAGTGGGCGCGTGGGGACGTTCGAACAGGACCTGACGCTGCTGCCGGCAAATCCGAGCCGGCTGAGCTTAAGCACGGTGATGCTCTCGAGCCAGATCGTGCAGGTACAAAAGACTGCCGAAGTGCAGCGTAAGGCGCTCGGTGTGGATACGAAGATGAAGGAATCGCCGCTCGACGTGAACGGCGAGCGCATCGTGCCCAACGTGACCGGAGTTTTCACCGAACAGCAGACGCTATACGTTTTCTTCCAGGCATATCTGCCGGCGAATGCCGACGCTGCGAATCTGCGAGCGGGGCTGGTATTCTTCCAGGGCGGCAAGCAATCGAACGCGACCGCAATGGTAGAGCCCACGGAAGTGGATGCGAAGACGCGGACGGCCTCATTCCGCATCAGCATCCCGCTGGAAAAAATTCCACTGGGATCGTACACAGTGCAGGCGGTGGCGATCGTCGCGGGGAGCGCACAGGCGGCTTTCGCGCGAAGTTATTTTGCGCTGCGCAAGCCAGCGGCCGCGGCTTCGGCTCCGAGCGGCGGACCGTCCGGGTCAGGAAGGTAACGGCGGCCTTGGCCGGCTCAAGACCTTTGCTATTCGGTTTTGCGAAGATCGCGTAGATCCACGCCGAGCTGTTGGCACTTTTTGTACAGGTGGCTGCGTTCCAGGCCCAGCGCCTTGGCGACGTTGGTCATGTGGTAGTTGTGCTGCTTGAGTTCGCGGAGCAGTACTTCCCTTTCGAAAGTCTCGACGCGCTCGGCGAGAGAACCGGTGGCGGCCTGCACACTGGTTCCCTCGCGAGACGTGCTTGCCGATTGCGGCAGGGCCATTCGCACATCTTCGGCACTGACCGATTCGCCTGTAGCGAGCAGCAGCAATCGTTCGACTACATTTCGAAGCTCGCGTACGTTACCCGGCCAGGCGTAGTGCCTCAGCAATTGTAAGGCTTCCGGGGCAAACGGCTTTTCCTTCCAACCATTTTGCGCCGCCACCTGACGGGCGAAGTGTTGTGTCAGCACGGTTATATCGTCCACCCGCTCGCGCAGTGCAGGCAGCACAATCGGAAAAACGTAGATGCGATGGAAGAGGTCCTGGCGAAAGGAATTCTGCCGGACCAAATCTTCCAGATTTCGGTGAGTGGCTACGATCACCCGTGCGTCTACTTTCGACGGCTGGTCGCCGCCGACGCGTTCGACTTCACCCTCTTCGAGCACGCGAAGCAGCTTCGCCTGCATCGGCAAGGGCATGTCTCCGATTTCGTCCAAGAAGAGCGTGCCACCATGAGCCTGTTCGAATTTTCCCAGGTGGCGGGAGCCAGCGCCGGTAAACGCGCCCTTCTCGTGGCCGAATAGTTCAGACTCGATCAGCTCCGCCGGCACAGCCGCGCAATTCAACGTAACAAACGGCCCGCCACGGCGCGCGCTGTGTTCGTGCAGCGTTCGCGCCACAAGTTCCTTGCCAGTGCCGGTCTCGCCAAGGATACAAACTCGCGTTTCGCTGGCGGCCACGCGGCGAACTTGCGCCATCAACTGCTCCATAACCGGCCCTTGCCAGATGATCTCGTGTTTTCCGAGACGATGCTTCAGTTCGCGATTTTCCCGCTCGAGGCGCGAAAGCTTCAGCACATTTTCGGCCGTAACCATCAACTTCTCGCTCGAGAGCGGCTTCTCTAGAAAATCCACCGCGCCCAAACGCGTCGCGCGCACAGCCATTTCGATATTGGCCTGGCCGGACATCATCACCACCGGCGCAGCTACGCCGGCACTCTTCAGGTCTTCGAGCAACGCAAGACCGTCGCGACCGGGCATCACCACATCGGAGAAAATCAGGTCAAAGCGCTCGGTCCTTGCCAACTCGAGGGCACGCGCGGCGTTGTCGCAAACGGTGGCTTCGTAGCCGGCCAGGCGAAAGGCGCGGGCGAGCGAAGCCAGGGTGTTGGGATCGTCGTCAACGAGCAGGAGATTTGCTTTGGTTGCCAAGGTATTTTTGCCGCGGCGCTATTCGGAGGAAATAGCGTCTCTGCTTGCACCTGTCCCGTTGGTGTCGCGCGGGCGGATGGGCAAGTCAATTCGGAAAGTGGCGCCCGCGCCCGGAGCGCTCTCCACGGAGATTTTGCCGTGGTGATCGCTCACGATAGATTGCACCACGGCCAAACCGAGGCCGGTGCCGTGCCGCTTGGTCGTGTAATACGGCGTAAATAGGCGCTCGCATTCTTCGGGCGTGAGGCCGGCGCCGGTATCGGAAATTTCCACGCGGACCGAGCCATCTTTCTGGCCGGTGCGGATCGTCAAGGTGCCGCCGCCGGGCATGGCGTCGAGGGAATTCAGCACCAGGTTGCTAAACGCGCGATGCAGCAGATCGGGATCAGCTTGGATCGGCGGAATGTTTTCGTCGAGGTACAGCTCCGGCATCACCGGAGGGCGGCCGATGGCGTTGAATTGCGCGTCGTAAAGCCGCACGGCGCTGCGCACCGCTTCGTTTAAGTTCACGGACTGCAATTGTGGCGTGGGCATCTTCGAAAAATCGCTAAAGCGCGCGATTACGCTCTTCAGGTTTTCGAGTTCCGTACGCAACGTGGCCGTGGATTCCACAAATATCTCGTCGAACTGCTCGGGCGTTTGCTTGCGCGCCCGCTGCAAATTCTCAATGGTGAGCTGAAGCGGGAAGAGAGGATTCTTCAGCTCGTGCGCCAGGCGCCGCGCCAGTTCGCGCCAGGCGGCCACGCGTTCGGATTGCATCAGGCGGTCGCGCTGCGATTCGAGTTGCCGCACCATGTCGTTAAAATTCGCGGCGAGTTGGCCGATCTCGTCATGCGAACGCACATCCACGCGCGTGTTCCAACGGCCCGCCGCAACCTCCCGCGCGCCTTCGGAGAGCTTGGCGATGGGCCGCGAGATGCGCGCGGAAAGCCACAAGCTGAGCAACACTCCGAGAGCGATGCCCGCGCCGCCCACAAGAATACCTAGCGTGCGAATGAAGCTGGTGAGCTTGACGAGATCGGCGCGTGAGGTACCGACCAGCAAGACCCCTAATACCTGATTCTGGCGGCCTTTGAGCGGGATAGCATGAAAGCTTTCCGCGCTGGCCGGATCATTCGACCACTGGAGCGTATGATCCGCGGGCATGCCGCGGCTGCAGACCTGTTCGATGAATGCGGAGAGGCGATCGGACTGCGACACCGGCCCATTCGCGTCGATCAGAGCGTTGGGATCAAAATCCTTTTGGAGATTGCTGTAGAAGAGCGCACGCATACCCGGGAGGAGTACCAGCGTGCTCAAGAATTCCTTATCCAGGGGCTGGCCGCCGACGATGTAAAGTTTCTTATCTCCGATCAGCACGGCGCGAACGGCCGAGAGAGAAAGGGCGAAGCCATCCGGCAATTCAGCGCGATTCAGGAACGCCGGCTCATCATTCCACTGCGCGCCTTCCGCGGTTACCCATGGCATCTTGTAGCCAAAGCGCGCGGGCCACTCCTTTGACGAAATCAGCGTACCGTCATCGGAGACGATGTCGAGAAACGTGAGCCGATGGGACCGCGCCAAACCGGTGGCGTCTTCCACATAGACAGACGCATCGGAAAGATTGCGCGCAACGTCAATCGCCATGCTTACGGTCGCTTGGGCATCGGCGATGCCCTGCACGCGGTTGACGACTTCATCGGCGCGCTGCTTATATTCACCCTGAAATTGATCGGTAAGCGCCTCGGAATGCTTCTGATCGAGGCCCTGGAAAGCTTTGGCGGTGTAGGTGGAAACACCCCAGGTGACCAACGTGACCGCGGCGACGAGGGTAACCGTAAAAAGCAGAACGAGTTTGAAGCGAAAGCTCAACGGCCATTCCCTTTCGACGCGACAGGCGGCTCGGGCAGGTCCAACCACACGGACGCAAGATCCCAGCCGCCCCAGCGCGGAATCCGCCAATCCTTTACCACCGGATTCACCGCATAAAGCTCCGGCACGAACGCCAGCGGGATCACACGCGCGTTTTCGATGGCGGCCTGCTCCGCAGCATAACGTTCTTGGGGCGAATTGAGCGGTGCCGGCGGTGTGGCGCCGTTATTCGGTTCGACTTGCGCGAGCAAGGCTCCCAACGCTTGCCCGGCATCCGGCGGCACCAGACGCAGGCGCATCAACTTCAGATCGACTTTTGACGCGCCCCGATCCGCGATACGGCTTTCCCCTGTGGCCGTGATGGTGATACCGGCATCCCGTGCGTTTACCGCCACGCGCTGCGCAATCTGCATCGCTAGCGCATCGGCAGCATCATAGACCAGAGTCAATGCCGGGCTGCTCGAAACTTGTGAGCGGAGTTGCTTGGCGCGCGTCAGGTCGGGGCCGGTGGAAAAGGCAAAGGCATAACCGGAAAGCCACTGTGGCAGCAGGCTGCCGGCGGGCTCGCCTTGGTGTTGCAACAGAACGTTGACGATGGACGTGCGATCAATGCTCAGCGAAAGTGCTTGGACCAAGCGGGAATCTCCGACAGCCCGGCCATCCGGATCGCAGATCAAGGCCCATACTTCAACCGGTGGCGAAACCGAGACGTGGGCGCCGGATTCTTCTGCGCGACGGAGAAGGTTGGGCGCCAACTCGGCAATATCGGTCTTGCCCAGGTCGAGATATTGCTGCTGCAAGGCAATACCCAAACCAATTTCGACGCGGTCCACGTAAGGCCGTCCCGCCCAATAGTCGTCGCTGGCAGTCAACTCGAGGCGCTGTTGCGCTTGCCATCCCGCGATGCGAAAAGGACCGGTGCCGATGACGGTGTCGCCGGTGGCGCGAAAGATGAAACTGCGTCCTGAAGCGATCTCGCTCAAGAGTTGCGGATGAGGTTCCGCAAAATTGAACGCTACAGCGTGGTCGGCAGCCGCTATGTGCCAGCGCTCCGGAATTTCGGCTTGCAATGCTGCAACGGCAGAACTCGCCGTCAACGGCGTACCATCGTGGAATTTCACGCCGTCACGCAATAGAAATTGCCAGTGAGTGAAATTGGCATCGTGCTGCCAGCCGATCGCTAGTGCCGGCGCGACCCGCCCATCGCCATCGAGCTCCACCAGACGATCGAAAACCAGCGCCAACAGGCGCTCGGAGTCGGCGGAATCTGGCGTGCCGAGATACCAGTCGCGCGGGTCCATCGAATTGACGTATGCGCGCATTTCGACCCGCAGCGTGCCGCCATAGCGCGGACGCGTGGCTGCGTGCGAATATGCCGCCGCGCCCGCAACAACCGCTAGCAGGCAGCTAGCGGCCGCAAGAAACCTTAAGCGTGTAACCTTCATAATTTCCGCTCTTCAAATTGTGTACGACGGCGCGCGTTTCGCCCGAATCTGCGTCGGGCTGCATGGCGACGACCGGTCCATCAAATTCAATTGCCGCGCCCGCCGCGCGAAATTCCTTGCCGCTCCACTCGAAAGCCTGCACGGCGTCGGGACTGGCATAATCGCCTGCGCGCGTCGCCAGAACTTGCCAACCGTTGCCGCAATTGGAATGTATGCCCGCCAGCGTCGAGCCCCAACCTGCGACGGTGGCAAGCGGATCGGTAATTGCGCCGGTGTACACTCGAGTCTTTCCGTCCACGCCGGACGCGACCCACAGCGATTGGCCGCCGGCTCCGAGAGCGGCCAATGAGAAAAATGGCACGCGCCTGGACGCATCGCTTGCGGCGCCGGCCGTAGCGCTCCATGCAAACCAATTGCGCGCGCTCGCAGGGATGGCACTGACGCTTGCGCCATCGGCTCCCTGGAAGCGCCATACGTTTTGAGGTCCCGCGTTGCATTGCATGGCGGCGATGTCTGCGATCGTACCGGTGCAAAACACGTCCGCGACACGGGCTTCAAATGCGCCCCCTGAAAACGTCACCTGGCCCTGCGCATCGCGCGACAGCGCGCGCTGTTGAGAAAGCGACACGGAGGCCTGCAACTGCCACTGCGGTTTGTTGTACCGAAGCAGGCTTACCCCGGCCGGCCCTAGAACCAAGAGCGGAGAGTTCGAATCGGGAGGCCCCGCCCAAACGAAATCGAAAAACGGCGACGGCTGTTCGAACACAAATTGCCTCTGAATAGAAATCGGAGGAGGTAGCGTTGCGGCGCCCATGGCGATCAACGTAAACGGAACGATCTCCACGTCTGCTTTGCCATCGCGGAGGAACTCCGCGATCCAGAGGCCCTCCTGTGGATCCTTTGAAAGGGTCACGCGCACGGAATTTTCTGCCGGCGCACTCGGCACCAGATGAAATCCGTGCGAGGTCAGTTCCGCCTCGAACGCTTGCCTCGCTTCGTTGAAATCGGCTACGGAAGAATCGGTCAGATCTCGGAATTCGAAATGCCAAGGCTGTTTCGCGCTCAAATCCGCCGCAAGCTTTTGCGCGAGTTGCCGCGCCCCGCCCGTCATGGCAGCTTCGCCACAAGCGGCAGGGACCGCGGCGAGCGACGAAAACAGTAGGAGACCGGCCAAAACGAGAGGGCGCAACAACGCAAAACATCGGCGATTCACAGGATTGTAAGCTCACTTTTAGCATAGGCCCCGGCCGCCTCCCAATCCAGCGCATCGAGACCGAAGCGTTCTCTAACCCACAAGTCGTGCGCGAGATCACGAGAGCCGCGCGCCTTTGAATACGGTGACTGGCGAGCCATCGGCGATAAACGCGAAGTCAGGGGCGCGTTGCAGGACCTTCGCCAGCTCGGGGCCATATAAAGCAGCCATATCGCCTTCGAAGGCGGCTGTTGTACTTGCCCACACTCTCCACGGCTCGTGCGCCACGTGATATTCGAGCGAGCCGGACGCGCCTTGCTTCGAATAACCCCAATAGTGCTCGGTGATGAATTGCTCGAGGCTGCCGCTTTTCGGCAGCGCGGCAAGGCCGGAGGTTTGGGCAATCAAACGGCACCATTGCCCTTGAAGCTTCCAGCTATATTGCACCGTGCGGGCTGAGCTATTCGCCGCGAGGCTATGCCTCATCGGAAGACAGACATAATTTTCTCCATAGAGCAGACGGGCGAGCAGCGCCACCGATTGGCGCGGAACAATTTCGGCGATGAACACGACGCCCCGGCGATCGTCATCGCCTACCTTACGACGAACGTAAAAGCGGAGATTCACTTCGTCAAAATTGGAATGAAACGGCACCGCAAGAGATCCGAACAATCGGGTTCGGCAGAAGCGGAAGCCGACGAAGCTTATGAGGGTCTTTCCGCCGAAAGAATCCAGCAGGGTGCCCGGCGGTACGTACTGCCCTAGCAGGCCGGGATCCACCTCATAGTTGAGCATCACCAGATCGCGCCATTCCGCTGTGAGGAATGTTGCCCCCAGGGGCGAGGGTCGCTCGGAAACAGGTGGCATCGAAATTAATCTATCAGGCCCCGGCCGGCAAATGGACGAGATTATGTTCGTGGTAGTAGCCCGTGAAATTAGGCCATTCCGCTCGACAGCCGAAATCGATGCAGCATAGAAAACTTTGCGCCCCGCAGCCGCATGCAGTCGGCCGCGAGGCGCTTTGTGTTGTGTTTGCCGAACCGCCGGCGGAACGGCTCGCCTCGCTGTGTCCGTGACTCCTGGGTCCGGAGCAGCAAGTCGGCTACGAGCCGCTGGCAAGGGAATTTGCCGGCGGAACTCGTCTAAGGCTGTTGCTGATTCTGGTGGCGGCTCGCCGCCGCATCGTTTCTTGGTGGATCCGCTTGCGGATCGGCCATTTGCGTTCCGGAAAACGCCGAGCGCAACACATCCCCGGCAAAGAAATTTTTGCCGTCCGTGGGCACCATGATGATTTGCAATTTGTCCGAGAGCCGCTCCGCGATGATTTTCTGGATCAGCATTGGGTTCGACTTGAGCGCGGCGGCTTCCAGATTCATGCGTTCGGAATCGGCGGCAGCGGTAACGCGGATGTGATTCGCGTCCGCCTGCGTAAGCAGGTTGCGGCGCTCGAGTTCAGCTTTGCTGTCGATGACCTTGGATTGCGCAGCGGCTTCGGCATTCTGGATCGTGGCTTCTTTTCGCGCGGCAGATTCCAGGCGTGTTTGCTCGATCTGTTTTTGTTTCAGAGGGAGCGTGTATTGCATGGCATCTGATTCCGCTTTGGCTTGCAGGACGCGCACTTGCGCGGCGGCTTCGGCCTGCTTGATGTCACGGGTCTTCTGTGCCTCCCCCTCGAGTTCGGCGATCTTCACCTGCTTTTGCTTCATATCCGTTTCGAAACCCATCTGCTCGCTTTCCTGTTCTTTTAGCAGCAAGCCTTCGAGTCCTTTGGCATATTCGGGAGGCAACTGGATATCGCGGAGCATCACTTCCTTGACCACGATGCCATCGGCCGCGAGGCGCTGCGTGATCGCGGCGGCGGTGCGCTGATGGAATTCGTCGCGGCGCGTGCTGAAGATATCGCGCACCACATAATTCGCGGCAACGTCGCGCAAGATGCTGGAGACAACCGGCTCGACCACTTCGCGCTGGATCGGTACGGGAACGTTGTCATGAACGTAGGCCAGCTTTTCCGGATCGAGGCGATAGCGAACGGATACGCCCACGCCAAGCGTCAAGCCTTCGCGGGCTTGCACCGTTAGCAGCTCACCGTTCTTGTGCAGGATGGATGCAACGGCGGACGTCTGATACAGGTCTTCGCGGACGTCATACGTTTCAATGCGCTGCACGAGCGGAATCACGAGATGCACGCCGGGATAGAGAGTTCGCGGCAGAACGCCGGAAAGCTGGCTGATGCGCACGCCGGCAAATCCATCCGGGATCACCACGATTCCCGCGCTGAAGAGCACCAGCGCCAACCCCAGCCCAGCAATTCGCGCTGCGAGTTGCACGCGCAGCGGGCGAGACACGCCGCCCGCGCCCGATAATTCCGTTGGGATGTTGGCCTCTCCGGCAGCGCCTGCTGAATCTTCACGCCGCAAGAGCCGTTGAAGCTGCGTGGCCACCCACACGTCATAGCCAATCACCCCGGCGGCGGTCCCAAAAAGCGCAAAGCCTGCGGCCAACATCAGGTACTTCAGTAGCAGCATGGTCGTTCTCCTTCTTCGGTCACTTCCTGGCGCGCGAAATTCACTTCGGTCGTAAGCGTGATTCGGCGGCCAGCGAATGGCTTAACGAATCCGGGCGATCACCGCGGGAGCGTGCGCGAGGCCGCCGGTTGCGCCGTGGGCCACCGGCGCCGCAGGCCGTGCTCTTAACCGCAAGACAGGCTGGCGGCCGATCCCCGCCCCGCGCATCAGCGCAAAGGAGCCGCGCAGCACCACGATGGCGATTAGGGTGGCGATGGCCACCGAGGCCATGAAAACTTCCAAAATTGCGGTACCTGCCATGAATGCTTCCATTGTCTTTTTCCCTAGGCGGCTTCGAGGCGCGCCCGCCAGGAGACAACGCAAGAGAAGCGCCACCCTCTGTGCATTGCAAGGAAAGAACTTACGAGCTCTCAATGGTGTGTTGGCCGTGGGGTCTCGGACACGCTGTGGCCATTCGAACGCACATTGCCTAAGGCACCCAGGCTTTGTGGAAGCTTATCCGGCACGCGCGAACGCGTATAATAGAGATATTCCTGGAGGCTACCGTGCAACTGCCCCGCAGCTCAGGGCTGAAGATTGGGAGTGTTTGGCGCATCCCAATCTATTTGCATATGAGCTGGTTCATTATTTTCCTGCTGCTCACCATGTCTCTGGGGACGCAGTTTACGGAGCAGCATCCGCTGTGGTCACCAGAACAGCATTGGGTGCTGGGCATCCTCACCAGCTTGCTCTTCTTCGGCTCGGTGATTTTTCACGAACTCTCCCACAGCGTGGTGGCGATGCATTACAAGATTCCCGTCGCGCGAATCACGCTGTTCGTTTTTGGCGGGTTGGCCAGCATCGGGCGCGAGCCGGAAAGCGCCTTGCAGGAATTCAACATCGCGATCGCCGGGCCACTATCGAGCTATTTTCTCGCGGGCGTTTTCTGGGGACTTGGACGAGCGCTTCCAGGGAACGAGATGTTTGTGGCGCTGACGGGCTGGCTCGCCTGGATTAATGTGATCCTGGCAACTTTCAATCTGGTGCCGGGATTTCCGCTCGATGGCGGGCGGCTGTTGCGGTCGGCGGCCTGGGGCATCACCGGGAATTACACGAAGTCCACGCGCATCGCGTCGGGCGCAGGTCGGGTGGTTGCCTACGGAATGATCGGATTTGGCGCCTGGGACGCTTTGCGCGGCGACTGGACGGGCGGACTGTGGATCGCGTTTATCGGCTGGTTCCTACTGACCGCG
Source organism: uncultured Acidobacteriota bacterium (assembly GCA_963703805.1). Classification (GTDB taxonomy): domain Bacteria; phylum Acidobacteriota; class Terriglobia; order Acidiferrales; family UBA7541; genus DASTCZ01. Next base: position 1,399,430 of record CAVPFO010000005.1, read on the forward strand.
GCGCAAGAAAGCTATTCGCAAGTGGCCATGCGCGAATCGCTGGCAGGATTGCGTGCGACCGACGTGATGACGCTCGATCTTCCCTCCGTAGCTCGCGACATTTCGCTGGAAGATTATGGCCAGGAAGTGCTGCGCACGGGGCGGCGCTGCCATCTTGTGGTCACTAACGGCCAACTGAGCGGATTGGTCAGCGTTCATGCGCTAAGCCACGTGCCGCGCGAGGATTGGAATGTAATGTCGGTGCAAGCCGTGATGATGCCGCTGGCGCGCATGCGCTGGGCCGCACCCGATGAGCCGGTGCTCCGCATCCTGGACCGCATGCAAAGCGAAGACGTGAATCAAATGCCCGTGCTGCAAACCGAGCCTTCGCCACACGTGGTGGGGATGATTACGCGGGAAACGATTCTGCGTGTGATTCAAACGCGCGCGGAAGTACGCTCGCTGCCGATTTGAGTGTGGTTTCCGATTCGCGCTATTGTGGCGAGTAATCTTTGACCTGGGCTTTCTCCGCAGCGGTAGGTACGGCGCTGGAATTTTCCGAGGGTGACCGTCCCGCAACGTCTTGCCAATTCACAACTTCAATTTCCACCTTTTCGCCAGCCTGAAACTCGTCGCGATCTTCCGGCACAAATAGCAGGGCGTTTGCTTCGGCCGAGGTTCGCACCAACGCCGAGCATTGGTTCGGGAGCGGCATAACTTCCAGGCCATGTGCTCCGAATGAGGCTTTCGCAAAGACGGCGTAGACCATGCCCGGCCGGCCATGCACACGCGCGCGGAGTGCGGCGATCTGGCGCGGGGCAGCTCCATTTGCACAATCCAGCAAGTGATTCAGCGCCGGGCGGACGAGGAGATGGAATGAAACAAACACGGCGGCGGGATTTCCCGCGAGCGTGAAAACTGGAACTCCCCGCCAAGTGGCGAATCCGGTGGGGCGGCCAGGCCGCATGGCCACTTCGCGAAAGAGAAACTCGGCTCCCAAATCCGCCAGAATTGCTTTCATGTAATCGCGTTCGCCACGTCCCGCCCCACCGGTGGTGATGATCAGATCGGCTCCCGCTCGCGCGGATTCGAGCATCGCGCGCAGCGTGGCGGGATCATCCGGCGCCACGCCGGCGAATCGCGCCTGCGCACCAGATTCGGTTGCCAGCGCGAGCAGGGCCGGGGCGTTGCTGTTTCGAATCTGCCCGTAAAGCGGCTGGGCGCCGGCTTCGACCAATTCATTGCCGCTTGCCAAAATGCTGATACGAGGCCGCTTTCGAACGCTGACGTGCGCGTGACCGGCAAAAGCCAGGAGCGCAATCCTTGCGCCGCGTACGATTTCGCCGCGCTTGAGCAGTAGCTCGCCTTTGCATACGTCTTCGGCGGGTGGAAAAACGGATTCGCCCGCGAAAACCGGAGCGCGGACGCGGATGCCGCGGCAAGAGTGCTCGACGTGCTCGATGGGAATCACGGCATCTGCTCCGGCGGGCATCGGCGCGCCCGTGGAAATGGCAATGGCTGCGCCAGGAACAAGCTCGGCGGTCCCCGCCTCGGCAAATGCGTTACCGCAGATCGGTAAACCCACCGGCTGTTCCACTGTCGCGCCCACCGTGTCGGCCGCGCGCACGGCAAATCCGTCCATCGCCGAGCGCGCGAAGGGTACCAGGTCTTCCGTGGCGATGATATTGGCAGCCGCGACGCGACCCAGCGAATCCTGCAGCGAGATTGTTTCTTCAGGAAGCGGTTCGATCGCCGCGAGGATCATTTGGCGCGCATGGTCCAAGCTAAGCATTGTTGGATTATAGTCCGTGATAGGAACTTCCCGTCGGCGCGGCGGGAAATTCGGAAACATTCATGGCGCGATTTCCACATGTCGAAGGCTTCGTGCTGGTGGGCGGGAAAAGCTCACGTATGGGACGCGACAAGGCGCTGCTTGAGATTGCGGGGAGGCCGCTTGCAGCCCGGATGGCGGACCTGCTTGCGCCGATCGTCGCGCGCGTTACGCTCGTGGGCAATCCGCAGCATTATGCGCAATTCGGTCTGCCGGTGGTGGCGGACGGTTGGCCCGGAGAAGGGCCCTTGGGCGGCATGGTAACCGCCCTAGATGCCGCTCGCGCGCCCTGGTGCGTGATCGTCGCGTGCGATTTGCCGTTTCTGACCGCTGATTGGTTGCGATTTCTGTGCGAACGTGCGACCGGCCTAGGAGAGGAGAGTGACGTCGACGCCATCGTTCCGGAATCGACGCGCGGGCTAGAACCGCTGTGCGCTGTTTACAGGAAGGCTTGTGGGAAGACTCTGCGCGAAGCATTCGAACGCGGCACACGTAAAGTGACCGACGCACTTGCCGAATTACAATTGGAAAGAATCGCCGAGATGGAATGGCGCGCGTTTTCGCCGGATGGCTTGCTCTTTCGCAATGTAAATATGCCGGAAGATTACGACGCGATTCGCAGGCGCTCTTCACCGGAATAGATTACAAAACGCCGCCCCCGCAAAAAGCCGGCCAGCGTAAGTTGCATGCGCCGCGCAAGCTGGACCGCGAGGCTCGACGGCGCCGAAATACACGCAAGCACGGGAATGCCCGCGATGGCGGCTTTCTGCACGATTTCGAATCCGCCGCGACCGCTGACCAACAAGACCTGCTCCGCAAGCGGTAATCGCTTTGCAAGCAATGCCCAGCCGACGACCTTGTCGACGGCGTTATGGCGCCCGATATCCTCTCGCAACACCAACAGCTCACCCGCAGCGTCGAAAAGCGCCGCGGCGTGCAAGCCGCCGGTCCGGCCAAACACGGTTTGCGCCGCGCGCGCTTTCTCCGGCAACGCGCAAAGGAATTCCGCGGAAATTCGAAAGGCCGTATTGGGGGCGCGCAACGCTCGCGAATGGACCGCGTCGATAGATACCTTGCCGCAAACGCCGCAGCTCGAATTGGCCGCGATGTTGCGCCGTACGCGTCCAAGGTCAAGCTTCGCGCCGGGTGCCAGCCGCACACGAATCAGGTTGTTTGAACGGCGAGGCGCATCTAGAAAAGCAATCTGCTCTGGGCTTTCGACGATGCCTTCCGTAAAGAGGAGTCCTGCGGCTAGTTCGGCGTCGTCGCCTGGCGTGCGCATCGTGACGGCGACGGAGCGGCGCCCGACGCGAATCTCGAGTGGCTCTTCGCCGGCGACCGAGTCTTCCAGGCGGCGAACCTTGCCGTCCTGCCACTCGATTACCTCCGTCAGGTCTTCGCTACGATTGCGCATGAGATGAGGTGATACATCGAGTAGGGTCGCGCGATGCGGCGGCTGGTTTCAGGCCGTTCCAAGCCGGCAATTCCTAGCGCGACGCTAGCCACCGCGCGTGTGCATCTCGAGGTGCGGATCCTGCCGCAATTGCTCGACCGGAACCAATGCCCCGCGCTTCGGCTGCGATGCGCGTTCTTCCGCGCCGCGATCCGTCCGCTGCGCCCAAACCCGCGAGATCGCAGCCGCGATTTCCTCGCGCGGTGCGCCATCCCGCAGAAGCCGCCGGAGATCGGTGCCCTCGCTCGCATAGAGGCACAGATACCACATGCCGTCGGCGGTGAGCCGGCTGCGATCGCAATTCCGGCAAAACGGCGAGGTAGTAGACGCGATGATGCCAAAAACCGTGCCATCCGCCAGACGAAACCGTTCGGCAGGCGCGTTAGAACCTTCAGACGAATCGCCCGCGACTGGCTCAATGCGTCCATAGCGTTTTTCGAGCGTAGCCAGCATTTCCTTACGCGAGAATACCTGCGCGAGCGACCAATCCGTAGCGCCACCGACGTCCATATATTCAATAAAACGTACCTCGGCATCGCGTTCGCGCCCGAAATCGAGAAGGTCGCTGAGTTCGTCATCGTTGAAGCCGCGCAGAATCACCGCGTCAATCTTGGTGCCCGAAAATCCGGCGCGTTGGGCCGCGTCAATCCCCCGCAGCACATCGGCATGAGCATCGCGCCGCACGAGCGCTTCGAACCGCTTGGGCTGCAATGTATCGAGGCTGATGGTGAGGCGGCCGAGGCCGGCGGCGCGTAGCGCATCCGCCTGTTGCGCCAGCAGCACACCGTTGGTGGTAAGCGCGAGATCGCGAATTCGCGGATTTTCCGCGAGCATGCGGATCAACACGGGCAGATCGCGTCGCAACAACGGTTCGCCGCCGGTCAAGCGAACACGTGTTACGCCCAGGTTCGTGAAGATTCCCGCCAGCACGCCGATTTCTTCAAAGGTGAGTAGTTCTTCGCGAGGCAGCCAGACGTAATCCTCGTGCGGCATGCAGTATTGGCAGCGCAGGTTGCAGCGATCCGTTACGGAGAGCCGCAAGTTATTCAGCGGGCGGCCGAATACATCCGCCAGCGTGTGCGACGTGTCTGGCGACGCAGACGCCTCTGCTTCAGAACGAGTTGGAAGCCCCGGCGTCACGTAATTTGATCTTAGCCTTGGCGAAACAAGGGGTCAATCGTGCTTGGCCTGCGCTCAGCCCTCGTCCTGGTATTGCGTTTTGAGCTTGGCGATCACGGCTGGATCGGCCAGGGTGGTGACGTCACCCAAGACGCGGCCCTCGGCGATATCGCGCAACAACCGGCGCATGATTTTCGCGCTGCGCGTTTTCGGCAGCTCCGAGGCAAAGAAAATATCGTCCGGCCGCGCAATGGCGCCGATCTTTTTGGCGACGTGCTGCCGTAGCTCTTCTTTAAGCGCGTCGCTCGGCTGCGCTGATTCTTTGAGCGTGACAAACGCCGAAATTCCCTGCCCTTTCACCTCGTGGCTGCGCCCGATCACGGCCGCTTCGGCCACCGAAGGATGATCCACTAGCGCGCTTTCCACCTCGTAGGTGGAAATACGATGACCGGCGACGTTCATCACGTCGTCGACGCGGCCGAGCAGCCAGTAGTAGCCTTCGTCGTCAATCTTGCAGCCGTCTCCGGTGAAGTAACGGCCCGGATAGCGCGACCAGTATTGTTGAACGTAGCGCTCGGGGTCGCCGTAAATCGTGCGCAGCATCGAAGGCCAGGGCTTGGTCAGCACCAGGTAGCCTCCGGCGCCCGGGCCGACTTCCTTGCCTGCAGCATCCACCACCTGCGCCGCAATTCCGGGCATTGGGCGCGTGGCGGAGCCCGGCTTGGTGGCAACGATTCCCGGCAGCGGCGCGATCAGGATCGAGCCGGTTTCTGTTTGCCACCATGTGTCCACGATAGGGCAGCGCTCGTGACCAATATTGATGTGATACCACATCCACGCTTCCGGATTGATCGGCTCGCCGACGGTGCCGATCAACCGAAGTGATGAAAGATCATATTTTTGCGGCCATTCCACGCCCCAGCGCATGAAGGTGCGGATAGCGGTGGGCGCCGTGTACAAAATATTGACGCCATACTTATCCACAATGGTCCAGAAGCGTCCACGATCCGGATAATCCGGCGAGCCTTCGTAAAGCAACGTGGTGCAGCCGTTGGCGAGCGGTCCATACACGATGTAGGAATGTCCGGTCACCCAGCCGATGTCGGCAGTACACCAATAGACGTCGCGTTCTTTAATATCGAACACATTCCGGTGGGTGACGCTCGCGCCAAGCAGATAGCCGGCGGTGGTGTGGACGATTCCCTTCGGCTTACCGGTGGTGCCGCTCGTGTAGAGAATAAACAGCATGTCCTCGGAATCCATCGGCTCGGCGGGACATTTGTCGGAGACATTGGCAACCGCGTCGTGCCACCAGATGTCGCGGCCGGGCTGCATTTTGGCTTTGGACGCGGGCGCGATATGCGCCACGCGCTCGACAACTATCACTTTTTCCACCGTCGGCGTATTTTTCAACGCCTCGTCCACGCTGGCTTTGAGCGGGACCACCGCGCCGCGCCGCCAGGCGCCATCGGCCGTGACTACAATTTTGGCTTGCGCGTCGTTGATGCGCTCGCGCAGCGCCTCTGAAGAGAATCCGCCAAACACCATATTGTGCGGAGCGCCAATCTTCGCGCAGGCCAGCATCGCGATCGGCAGTTCGGGAATCATGCCCATATAAATGGCGACGCGATCTCCCTTCTTCACGCCAAGCGACTTCAGCACGTTGGCGAAACGATTCACCTCGCGTTCGAGCATGCCAAACGTGAGCACTCGCGAATCGCCCGGCTCGCCTTCCCAAATGATGGCGGCTTTGTTGCGGCGGTCGGATGCAGCATGACGATCCACGCAGTTGTACGCGACGTTGAGCTTGCCGCCCACAAACCATTTCGCCCAAGGAGCGTTCCATTCGAGCACCGTTTTATAGGGCTCCGCCCAATCGAGCCTTTCCGCTTCGGCGGCCCAGAAACCCTCAGGATCGCGCGCCGCGCGCTCGTAAATTTCAGGATCGGACCAGTTCGCTTGCTTGCGAAATTCCGCAGACGGCGGGAATTTGCGGTTTTCCTGTAGCAGCGCGGAGAGATTTTCCTGCTCGGAATCCTTGGGCATGGGCGACGCTCCAGAGCGACCGGTCGGCGATTAAGAATGTGCGACGAGGGAGTGCCTTGTCAATCGCGCGCACCGCACAATGACTGGGCGGAGTGCTGGTTGGCCCGGCGCGAATCGAGTCGCGCCGAAATGAATCTCGGAAACCGCGCGACTCCGCGGCGCGTCTGCGATACCATCGGTAACTCCGAGGGCGGTAGTAGTTCGAATAAGCCCGAAGTGACTCCCAAAAATGAGGTGAGTGCCTTGCATTCAGATCGCCCGGCTTCTCAGCATTCTTCGAAGGTGTCTTTTGCGGTTCGCCTGCCCGCGTGGAGCACGCTCCTGGTGCTAGCGATTTTCGGCCTGGCCCAGCGGCTGCCGGGCCAGAGCAGCGTCGCCCAAACGGCGACGCCGGCACCAGAGGTAGCGCAGCAAGGTGGAGGCCAGGGCGGAAGCCGGCGCGGTGGGGGAGCGGGTGGACCCGGAGGCGAGGGCCGCGGCGGCGGGCAATATGGCGCGTTGCACATGCGCTTGATCGGTCCCTCCATGATTTCCGGACGCATTCAATCCATTGCCGTCGACCTGACCAATAAGCGCCACTACTTTATCGGCGTGGCTTCGGGCGGCGTCTGGCGCACCACCGATGGCGGCGTCACGTTCACGCCCGTCTTTGACGACCAAGGCTCCTATTCCATCGGCTATGTGGCGATCGACCCGAAAAATTCATCCGTGGTCTGGGTGGGCACCGGCGAAAACAACAGCCAGCGCAGTGTGAGCTATGGCGACGGTGTCTATCGCTCCGATGACGATGGCCACACCTGGAAGAACATGGGCCTGCAGCACTCCGAACACATCGCGCGCGTGCTGATCGATCCGCGCAATTCAGACGTGGTCTACGTGGTGGCGCAGGGTCCTCTGTGGGGCAGCGGCGGAGATCGCGGGCTTTTCAAAACCACCGACGGCGGCAAGACCTGGAAAAATGTTCTCTCGATCGGCGAATGGACAGGCGTTTCCGACGCGGCGTTCGCTCCCGACAACCCGGATACGATCTACGCGACAGCGTACCAGCGCGAACGGCGGCATGTGGGACGCTGATTGACGGCGGCCCCGAATCGGCTTTCTACAAATCGACCGACGCGGGCACAACCTGGCACAAGGTGACCGCAGGTCTGCCCCCGGGAGACCTGGGACGCATCGGCCTGGCTGTTACACCGGCTGATCCAAAGCTCGTCTATGCGGTGGTGGAAGCGGAAAACCGGCAAGGCGGCATTTTTGTTTCGAGCGATCGCGGCGAAACCTGGGAAAAGCGGAATGACTTTTTCAGCTCCGCACCAATGTATTACGGCACGATCTTTGCCGACCCAAACGCCGAGCGGATTTACGTGATGGACACGCTGATCATGACCTCGGGAGACGGCGGACACACACTGACTCCCTGGAACACGCGCAGCAAGCACGTGGATAATCACGTGGTCTGGATCGATCCGGACGATACCGAGCACGTGATGGTGGGCTGCGACGGCGGACTATACGAAAGCTACAGCCGCGGCGAAACGTGGGACTACAAGGCGAACCTGCCCCTGGGGCAATTTTATGACGTGGTCGCCGATAGCGACGCGCCGTTTTATCACGTCTACGGCGGCACGCAAGATAACTCGAGCGTGGGCGGGCCGGCACGCACGCGCAGCGCCTCGGGCATCATAAACTCCGATTGGTTCAACACGCAGGGAGGCGACGGTTTTCATTCCGCTGTCGATCCCGAGGATCCAAATACCGTTTATGCCGAGCTGCAGGAAGGCAATCTGGTGCGCTTCGATCGGCGCACCGGCGAACGGGTGAACATCATTCCGACGGCGGCGCCCGGCGAGCCACCCGTCCGTTGGGATTGGGATGCGCCGATCCTGGTGAGCCCACATGCACACACGCGGCTTTATTTCGCGTCCGACAGGCTTTATCGCAGCGACGATCGCGGCGATTCGTGGAAGGCGATCAGCGGCGATCTGACGCGCCACGTGGACCGCAATTCCCTGCCGATCATGGGCAAAGTGTGGCCTCCAGAAGCGGTGGCGAAGAATACCTCCACCGCGCAATTTGGGAATGCGACGGCGATCAGCGAATCGCCCAAAAAAGAAGGAATGATTTACGTGGGCACCGACGACGGTTTGATCAACGTCACCGAAGATGGCGGGGCGCACTGGCGAAAACTGGATACGTTCCCGGATGTGCCGGAGATGACCTACGTTTCCCGCATTTTTGCTTCGCAACATGACGTGAATACGGTTTATGCATCATTCGATGGCCATCAGAACGAAGACTTCAAGCCGCATATCCTGAAAAGCACCGATGCGGGAAAGAGCTGGACTTCCATCGCCGGGGATCTGCCGGAAAATGGGCCAGTGATGGCCATCGCCGAAGACCCCGTGAATCCCAACTTGATTTTTCTGGGCACGGAATTCGGGCTCTACTTCACGACGAATAGCGGGGCTCACTGGACGCGCCTGCGGAACGGCCTCCCGACCATCGCCGTGCGCGATCTCGCGATCCAGAAACAGATGGGTGATCTCGTGATCGCCACATTTGGACGTAGCATTTACGTGCTGGACGATTACACGCCGTTGCGTACGGCTGAGCAGGCCAGCGCCAAATCCGCCGCCATTTTTCCGGTGCGCGACTCTTGGCTCTATATTCCCTCTACTCCTTTCGGAGGCACAGGCAAAGCCGATCAGGGCGACTCGTTCTACACCGGCGAAAATCCGCCGATGGGCGCGTTGATTACCTATGAAGTGAAGCAGGCGCCGCAGACCAAACGTGCCAAACGCCTGGCCGAGGAGCGTGAGGCCCAGCGCAACGGTGGAAAAATCAACTATCCCACTCTGGAAGAGCTGCGCGCGGAGGAAGAAGAGGCTGCACCGCAGCTTATTTTTGTAATCAGCGATGCTGCCGGGCATCCGGTGCGGCGGCTGACCGCGCCGGCGACCTCCGGTATGCGCCGCATCTCTTGGGACATGCACTCGGCTGCCGCCAGCATCCCGCTGGGTAATGCGCAGGGCGGACGCGGCGGTGGTGGGGGCTTTTTCGGCGGCGGCGCCGCCGAAGGGCCGCTGGTTATGCCGGGCAAATACAACGTCAGCATGGAGCTTGAAGCCGACGGCAAGACTTCGGAATTGGCGGGAGCCGTCGAGTTTAATGTGATTGCCGATGGTGTCCAGCCGATTTCGCCGGAAGATCATGCAGCCCTAATGGCCTTCGCGCAGAAAGCGGCGAAGCTGCAAGCGGCTGTTTCTGCTGCCGTGGATGTGGCCAACAACACCCAAACGGAGCTTGGCGACATCAAGCGCGCGCTGGGGGCCATGCCGAGCGCCGATCCTGCGCTACTGAAAACGGCGGACGACCTCGAGCACCGCGATGCTGAGATCATTTTGGCGTTGAGCGGCGATCGCATCGCACGGCAATATCAGGAAGAAACTGTCCCTTCGATAGCGCAACGTATCGGCAAGGTTTCAGGAGGCTTGTTTGACGCGACCACGAAACCGACCGGCACCCAAATCAATGACTACAAGGTTGCCGGCGAGCTCTTTGTCCCCATCCAGGCGAAGCTGCGTGAGTTGGTGGAAGTGGATCTGGCGAAGTTCGAAAAACAACTCGATGCTGCCGGAGTTCCGCACACCCCAGGACGCGTGCCGAACTGGAAGGATCAGTAGAAGAGCGTAGAATTAAAGACGAGAACACGGCCTCCAGCCCGCGATCGCTTTTGGGTCCTGGGCTGGAACCGTTTTGGGGAGCACCATGAGAGTTTTTATTACGGGCGCGACTGGGTATATCGGCTTCAACGTGGCGATGGAGTTTCGACGGGCGGGCCATGAAGTCTTCGGCTTGGCACGCTCCGCGGTGAAGGCCCAGCCGTTACTTCACAATGAGATCCGACCAGTGATTGGCTCGATGGAAGAGCCCGGCAGCTACCTGAAGGCTGCAGCCTCCTGTTCCGTCTTGATTCATGCCGCTTCGGACGCGTCCGCCCAGGCAGAGATGGATCGCAAGACCATCGAGGCTCTCGCTTCTACCGCGAATAATGGCGCGCAGCCCAAGACGCTGATCTATACGAGCGGCGTGTGGGTGCACGGCGATACGAAGTGCGAATACATCGACGAAACGTGTCCCCTCGCACCCGCAAAACTGGTCGCGTGGAGGCCGGCCGTCGAGAAATTGACGCTCAACGCGCCAGGCTTACGCGCAATTGTGATTCGCCCCGGATGCGTCTATGGAAAAGAGGGTGGCCTTACCGGAATGTGGTTTGCGGCCGCGAATAGCGGGCAAGCGCTCGACGTGGTAGGAGGCCGCAACCACTGGGCCATCGTACACGTGAGCGATTTGGCGGTTGGATATCGGCTGATCGCGGAGAGCGGATTGTCCGGAGAGGTTTTCGACCTAGTGGATCCTTCACGCGAAACGGTGGGAGAGATGGCGGCTGCTGCCGCGAAAGCGGCCGGCAATACCGCGGGCGTGCGCTTTATCCCGGTGGCGCAAGCAGCGCAAAAAATGGGTGACTTTGCCGAGTGTCTTGCGCTCGATCAGCACGTAGACTCAGGCAAAGCGCGGCGCCTGGTAGGTTGGTCGCCCCGGCATCGCGGCTTTTCGTCGGACGCAGGGCTCTACTACGCTTCCTGGAAAGCTTCTCAGCGCTAGCCGCAGCGCTACCTTTCAAACGCCGGACACAGCGCTTAGCTAACCTTCTGCCCGACCGATTTTGCCTGCGTGAACAAGTACAGATAATCCGGCCCACCGGCTTTCGAATCCGTGCCGGACATGTTAAATCCGCCAAACGGGTGCGCTCCCACCATGGCGCCCGTGCACTTCCGGTTGATGTAAAGGTTGCCCACGTGGAATTCTTGTTTGGCGCGCTCGATTTTTTCGGGTGACTTCGTGTAGACCGCGCCCGTCAGGCCGTATTCGGTGCCGTTCGCAATGGCCAGCGCATCGTCAAAATTCTTGGCCTTGATCACCGCCAGCACGGGACCGAAAATCTCTTCCTGCGCGATACGCGCATTGGGCGCAACGTCAGCGATTACCGTCGGCTGCACGAAGTAGCCATCGCCCGCCTTCGTATCGCGCGCACCGCCATTGAGCAAGCGCCCCTCTTTCTTGCCAGCCTCGATGTATTCCAGGATTGTCTTCATGGCCGTTTCGTTGATCACCGCCGCGACGTAATGATTTTCGACAGGGTCACCCACCTGGATCTTGTCCACACGCGTCTTGAGCTTCTGCACGAACTCGTCATAGACCTTCTGATCGACGATCGCGCGCGAGCACGCCGAGCACTTCTGCCCTTGAAAACCGAATGCCGAAACGGCAACACCTTCGACCGCTGCGTCCACGTCCGCCTCGCCGTCCACGATGATCGCGTCTTTGCCGCCCATCTCGAGGATGGTGCGCTTAATCCACACCTGTCCCTTTTGGGGCTTCGCGGCGCGCTCGTGAATATCAAGGCCCACGTCGCGCGAGCCGGTGAACGCGATGAAGCGCGTTTTCGGGTGCGTCACCACCGCGTTGCCAAACGTGGCGCCTGCTCCGGGGCAGAAGTTCACCACGCCGGCCGGCATGCCGCATTGTTCGAGTACTTCGACGAATTTCGCTGCAATCGTCGGCGAATCGCTCGATGGCTTCAAAATCACCGTATTGCCGCAAACGATCGCCGCCGCCGTCATCCCCGCCATGATCGCCGCGGGGAAATTCCAGGGCGGGATTACCGCGCCGACGCCGAGCGGGATGTAGTGCAGCGTGTCGCGTTCGCCGGGTAATTGCACCGGCGGTTCGGCTTGCGCCAGCCGTAATGCTTCGCGCGCGTAAAAATCGAGGAAATCAATCGTTTCGCAGATATCCGCATCAGCCTCTGCCCAATTCTTGGCCACTTCGAAAACGAGCCACGCGTCAAATTCGAAACGCCGTTTGCGGATCGCATCGGCCGCGCGAAAAAGAAGCTCGGCGCGCTCCGCCATGGGCTTGCGGCCCCAGGTTTCGAATGCGGCGACAGCCGCCTTCATGGCGGGTTCGACGTGGGAAGCTCCGGCTTTTTGGTGAATTCCCACCACTTGCGAAGGCTTCGCCGGATTGACGGACTTGATCTTCTCCGGCGTGGTCACGCGCTCGCCGCCAATGATGAGTGGGTATTCCCGCCCCAATTCCTTGCCGACTGTTTCGAGGGCGTCGCGCATGCGCCGGGCGTTTTCTTCCTTGGTGAAATCGAGCACGAGCTCGTTGGCGAAAGGTTTGCGCGGAGCGGAAGAGTGCTGGGACGAAGTAGTAGTAGCCAAGATCAAAAACCTCCGAGGAAAGATTATAACGTATCCAAAGCGATCGGTGCCCGCACGATAGTCCGCAGTCGCTCGGAACTTTCGGCCTTGGCTCGTGGATCGCGTTCGCAGCTACTTCCGCTTCGTCTCTACTCCCTGCTTCATGGTGATCCAGTTCGCATTGTCCTTGCTGAACTGCACCGTGTAATGAATCACCGTGGCACCCTCGAAGACGTTCAGGGTCCGGAAGAACGGCGGCTTGCTGTCTGGATTCGGAGGGTTCTGATAAGTCCAATTGTTGCCATCGATCTTCAGATGGCCGGAACTGGCCGGGTCGCCGCCCGCGGGAACAGCATAAGAATTGTAGCTATCGTCTTTCGAATTATACGAGAAAATGATGAGGGCCTTCGATTCGCCGTTGACGATCTGATCGCACGCGAAGAACTCTCCGCTCGACCAGCAGTCATTTTTCAGGACCGATGTGTCGCGGCCCGCTTTCGAAAAATCGGTGTCAAAGCTTTGCCCGTCTGCCTTCCAGGTCCCTGCCAATATCTTGACGCGGTCGAGCCCCGCGGGCGGCATTGCCGCGCGGGTCGCGTCGAGACGTGGCCCGAGCGACAACGCTCCTGCGATCACCACGAGTGCGCATCCCAAGAGCCTGGTCATGTTGCCTCCGAAGGATTTCGTAAGTTGCGGGCCGCTTGCGCTACTTTCCTTTGAGTTCGACCACGATGTTTTCGAGCGGCGTGGTACCCGCGTTTAGAGTCGCCTGGCTGCCGCCTTTGCTGTAGGCGACCGTGCCCACCTTGCCGTCCCGCACGGCAGTGGTGGCGCCGGGACGCGTAACGATGGCGTGGGAATCCGTGAGCATCACAATCACGCGCATACGCTTATCTACCAGCGGCCCTGAGGCGCCGGGAGGAAAATTGAGATGAACCACGCGCAGGCGGTCATTTTCGAACACGACTTTGTTGTGTGCGGGATCGAGCTTGACGGCATCTTTTTCGAATGGCGTTGATGGCGGCCAGGATTTCAGCGTAATCCAGATCTGGCGCGTGGCGCCTCCTTTTTCAAAACGAAAGGAAGGTTCAGCGTAAGCCTTGGTTAGATACCTGGCGCTTACGAAGCTCCACGCGTCCGGCTCCGAAGCGGAATTTGCTGGAACCGAGCTTTTCGAATGGAGCGTCACGATCAGCAACGGCAGATCATCCGACATAACTCTGAGCGGAAGCGAATCGGAGGAGAAAGTCGTTTGCGAAACGCGCACGAATTCATTCTCGATCATAGCCGAGGAAAGCGCGTGCTGCGATTGCGCCGCCGCGAAGGCTGAAGATAGCAGGGCCGTTCCGAAAAGGAGGCCGGCAGAGTATTTTTTCATTGCGCCCCCGAGAAAGTTTGGCGGCGGATAAATTCGCCGGTTCCCGCCCGGCCCAGGAATTTGCCGCCCTCGATCACAACGCGTCCCCGGGAGAGCACCGTTTTCGCGACGCCGGTGACCTCGATCCCTTCGAACATGGAATAGTCCACGCGCATGTGATGTGTCTTGGCGCTGATCACCTGCTTTTGGTTCGTATCAAAAATCACAAGATCGGCGTCCGAGCCCACCGCAATTGTGCCCTTGCGCGGGTAAAGACCAAATAATTTCGCGGGCGCGGTAGAAACGAGTTGTACAAAACGATTCACGGAGAATCGCTTATCGTGAACGCCGCCGCTGTAAATGAGGCTCAAGCGGTGCTCGACGCCGGGACCGCCGTTTGGAATCTTCGTGAAATCGTCGCGGCCGAGTTCTTTTTGCTCTTTAAAGCAAAAGGGACAATGGTCGGTGGACACGACCTGCAAAGTATCCTTTGCGAGGCCCTGCCAAAGCTTTTCCTGGTGCCATTTCTCGCGCAGCGGCGGCGTGAAAACATACTTCGCGCCTTCGAAACCGGGCACATCGTAATTTTCAAGCGAGAGATAGAGATATTGGGGGCAAGTCTCGGCATACGCCGGCAAGCCGCGGTCGCGCGCCTCGCGAACTTTTTCCAGGGCCTCGTTGCAGGATAGATGCACGATGTAAACTGGCGCGCCGGCCATTTCCGCCAGCGCGATCGCTCGCGAAACGGCCTCCGCCTCGGCCGTGGTCGGCCGCGTGAGCGCGTGATATTTCGGGGCGCGCTTGCCTTCGGCCAGGGCGCGCTTGACGATCACATCGATCGCGCCGCCATTTTCCGCGTGCATGCAGACGAGTCCGCCATACTTCGCCGCCTGTGACATGGCGCGAAAAATCGTGGCGTCGTCCAGCATGAAGACGCCCGGGTAGGCCATAAAGAGCTTAAAGCTGCTGACGCCTTCGCGGACAAGCTGGCCCATCTCTTCGAGCTGCGCATCGCCCAGATCGGTGATGATGCAGTGAAAGGCGTAATCCACCACGGCTTTGCCATCCGCTTTTTTCATCCAGGTTTCGAACGCCTGGCGCAGCGTCTGGCCTTTGTATTGAATGGCGAAATCCACCAGCGTGGTGGTGCCGCCGTGCGCCGCGGCGATCGTGCCGGTTTCGAAATCGTCAGCGCTAGTGGTACCGCCAAAAGGCATATCCAGGTGCGTATGAACATCAATGCCGCCGGGGAGAACGAGATAGCCGGCGGCATCGATCACTTTGCCCGCATTTTCGACGGGTAAGGATTGCGCGATGGCGGTAATTTTGTCGCCCGCGATGCCGACGTCCGCCGCATAGGTATCGCTGGCGGTGACGACCGTGCCGTTTCGAATGACGGTATCAAAGCGCATGGACTCTCCCCGGAGCACTCGCGATGCCACGAATCGCTTTATTCTCTCGCTGCCGCTCCATAGCCTAATACATAGGGCAGGTGCGTTCGAAAGAAAATTGTTTAGGTAGGAAAGGCGGCAGCGTTACAAGGCCAATTCCCAAGTCTCCGCAACGCAAGGAGGGCCAAAATCGCGGTGCCGCTTTTTGCCAATGATACGGAATCCCTCTGCTTTGTATATTTTACGGGCGGAGTAGAGATCGTTTTGCGTCCACAACACGATTTTCCGGTAGCCACATTGCCTGGCGAAGCGCACGCATTCGTTGACCAAGCGCGCGCCGATTCCTAGCCCCCGGGCCGCAGGCTCAACAAGCAACAGCCGCAACTTCGCGGTGGTTTTCGAATACTTCACAAGAAAGACCGAGCCAACGATTTCGCCATCTTTTTCCGCGATCCAGCAGCGCTCGCGTTTGGGATCCAAGTGCTGGATGAAGTGGGCAACAATCTCGGCGACGAGCGCCTCAAAACGATCGTCATAGCCGTATTCTAGCGCGTAGAGGACACCATGGCGGTGCACGACCCAGCCCATATCGCCGGACTGATGCGGTCTCAGAATATAAGGAGTTTTTGACATCTCACTCACATTGGGTGAGAAGAGACGTTCCACCGTGCGCATGGACTCGACGAGCGCAGCTTGCCCGGCTGCCGGCAACTTGTTCAGCATCTCTTTCACTTCCGCGTGGGAGCGCTCTTCGAGCGGAGCGAATGCGGCACGGCCTTTCCTGCTGAGGTGCAGGAAACTCCGGCGGCCGTCCGCCTTCGAGGTTTCGCGATCGAGCAGGCCCTGTTCGGAAAAGCGGCGAAGAATCCGGCTGAGATAGCCTGCGTCCAAACCGAGATCGCCGGCCAGGCCCGAGGCGGTGGGCTGGGTGCGGTGGGCGAGTTCGTAAAGCACGCGGACTTCGGTGAGGGAGAACGGGCTTTTGTAGACGCCATCGCTCAGGATGCCAATTTGCCGGGTGTAGAAACGGTTAAAAGCGCGAACGGCGCCGGCGCGCACATCCAGATCGGCAGCGATCGCAGATACCTCGCTTACGGATCTCATATATCGTTGACAGCGTCCACTATTTAGTTGTCTTTGTCAACTATCTCCACGACGTGCCGCCTAGCGTGCCTGCGTGTGGGTTCGCATTTGTCATCGAACAGGTTGAATGAGCCGCACCCTGTTTGATCTGCGGCAAGCCCGCGATGGTAGAATCGCCGCGCGCGCAGACCGGCCCCGGAGACACCATGCCCTTTCGCCACGCGGCCCCCAAGCTTGCTCCCGAACAATATGAGAGAAATTTCGCGGATATTGCTCCTCCCATGACGCAGCAGCAGGCCCTTACCGAGGCCGCGCGATGTCTCTATTGCTTTGACGCACCGTGCATTCAGGCGTGCCCCACGCGCATCGACGTGCCCTCTTTCATCAAGAAGATTTCCTCGCGGAACCTGCGTGGCGCGGCGCGCGTGATCCTTTCCGCAAACGTTCTGGGAGAGACTTGCGGGCGTGTGTGCCCCACGGAAGAGCTCTGCGAAGGCGCTTGCGTGATGCACGAGCGCGGCGAGGAACCGATCGAGATCGGCCGTTTGCAACGATACGCGGTGGACTATGCGCTCGATCACAAGATCGAACTTTTTCACGCAGGTGCGCCGAATGGAAAGCGCGTCGCGTGCATCGGCGCGGGGCCCGCATCGCTCGCCTGCGCCTCGGAGCTGGCGCAGCGAGGCTACGAGGTAACGATCTTCGATAAGAATGAGCTGGGCGGCGGATTGAGCACCTATGGAATTGCCGCGTACAAGACGCGCGCTCAGGATTCGCTGCGCGAAGTTGAATCCGTGCGAAGGCTGGGCGTGACATTTCGCCTCAACACGGCTGTGGGGCGCGATATTTCTTTTGCCGAACTGCAAAAACAGTTTGACGCGATCCTGATTGGCGTGGGGCTTGGGGAGACTTCGGAGCTGGATTTGCCGGGCGAGGAACTACGCGGAGTTTTCGGGGCGCTCGAATTCATCGCGCAGACAAAAACAAAGCCGTTGCACGAAGTGGGAGTGGGACGGCGCGTGGCCTGCATCGGTGCCGGCAACACGGCGATTGACGTGGTGACGGCCGCGCGGCGGTTGGGAGCGGAGACCGTCTATCTGGTCTACCGGCGCAGCGAGCGCGAAATGTCTGCTTTTCCCTACGAATACGATCTGGCCAAGAAAGACGGAGTTGTTTTCCTGTGGCAAACGCAGCCGGTTCGAATCTTGGGCCAAGAAGGCGCAGTGGTTGGCCTCGAATGCCAGAAGACGCGGCTTGGAGCCACGGATGCAAAAGGAAAACGCCACCCGGAAGCAATTCCAGGGAGTGAATTCACCGTCGAAGTGGATATGGTGGTGCGCGCCGTCGGACAGAAACCGGTAACGGAGTTCCTCCGAGTTGCGGGCCGGATCGAATTGCGTGCCAATGGAACGGTAGTTACGAACCAATTCCACCAAACGGGGAATCCGCAATATTTTGCGGCGGGCGATTGCGTTAACGGCGGCAAGGAAGTGGTGGATGCGGTGGCCGAAGGAATGGCCGCCGCGCGTGGAATCGATTCTTGGCTCGGGCAGCCGCGCGGCATGAGCTCGCGCAAAGCTTAGTGGCGCGATTTGGGCAAGTAGGAGGAACCGCATGGCCGATCTACGCGTGAAATTCTGCGGGCTGGAATCGCCGAATCCCTTTTGGCTGGCGAGCGGCCCACCCACGAACACCGCAGGCCAGGTGATGCGCGCATTTGACGCCGGATGGGGAGGCGCCGTGTGGAAGACGATCGGCGATCCGATCGTGAACGTAAGTTCGCGATATGGCGCGATCGATTACAACGGCGCAAAGGTGATCGGCTTTAACAACATCGAACTGATCAGCGACCGGTCCGTCGAGGACAACTTTCGCGAAATTGCCGAAGTCAAGAAGCGCTATCCGAAGAATTTAGTGATTGCCTCGCTGATGGTGGAAAGCAAACGCGAGGTGTGGCACGAATTTGCGCGGCGCGCGGAGGATGCCGGCTCCGACGCGCTCGAACTGAATTTCGGCTGTCCGCACGGGATGAGCGAGCGGGGGATGGGCGCCGCCGTGGGGCAAGTGCCGGACTACACCGAGATGATCACGAGCTGGGTGAAAGAAGCGGCGCGCACGCCGGTGATCGTGAAGCTTACGCCCAACGTGACGGACATTACGCGAATCGCCGAGGCCGCCGAACGAGGCGGGGCTGACGCGGTGAGCCTGATCAACACGATTAATTCGCTGATGGGCGTGGATTTGGAGACCTTCGCGCCGCGGCCGAACGTCGCCGGAAAGTCTTCACACGGCGGCTATTGCGGGCCAGCAGTGAAGCCGATCGCGCTGCACCTGGTTTCGAGCGTGGCTAAGAGGGTGCGCATTCCGGTGTGCGGGATCGGTGGAATCGGAAATTGGAGTGATGCGGCCGAGCACATCGCGTGCGGCGCCTCGACCGTGCAGGTGTGTACCGCGGCAATGCACTATGGATTTCGGATCGTGGAGGACATGGCCGACAGCCTCACGCAATACATGGATGACCACGGCTACCGAACCATCGAGGATTTTCGCGGGCGCGCGTTGCCAAACGTGATGGACTGGGGCGACCTCGACCTGAATTACAAGATCATTGCGGACATCAACCGCGACCTGTGTATCGGCTGCCAGCTCTGCTACGTGGCCTGCGAGGATGGCGCGCACCAATGCATCGAGCCGTACACACTGGCGGCGATTGGCAAGACCAATGCGAGTGGCAAGGGCGTGCACGTGCCGCGCATCATGGACGACGAATGCGTAGGGTGCAATTTGTGCGCGCTGGTTTGTCCCGTGGAACAATGCATCACGATGCGGGAGGTGGATCGCGGGCTGCCGCCGATGAGCTGGAAACAGCGCGCCGAGCAACTGGGGGAAAGCGGAGAATGCGCTCCGCCGGCGGCTTCGCACTGAAACCTACGACGCAGAGGAGCCAGCCGTGGCGACCCTGCGGCGTTCGGACAGCATCGCGAAGTAATAGACCACGAAACTGACCGCGAATCCGACGAACCAGGCGTAGTTATAGAGAATGCGCAGCGGCGGATACAGCAGGCCGACAAAGGCAACCGCCGCTCCAGCCGCCAAGGAACCAATCGCGCGCCAGTGAAATCCTCCTGAAAATTCGTAAAAGCCGCCGCGGCGATAGAGATCGCCGGTAACGATGATTTTCTTGCGAATCACGAAGTAATCGCAGATCAACACACCCGCGATCGGCCCCAGAAAGCCCGAATAACCCACCAACCATCCGAAAACATAGTTGCTGTAATCGGCGAGCAGCTTCCAGGGTTGGAAGACGGCGATGCTGAGCACGCAGGTGATCAGGCCGCCGGTGCGAAAGCTGATCCAGCGCGGAGAGAGATTCGAAAAGTCGTTGGCGGGTGAAACGACGTTGGCAGCAATATTGACGTTCAGCGTGGCGATGAGCAGCGCGATCATCGCCACGATCACGGCCACAGGATTGCCGAGGCGGCTTAAGACGTCCACGGGATTCCAGAGCGCCTGGCCGAAAATGATGGTGGTGGCGCTGGTGACGGCCACGCCGATAAAGGCGTAGAGCGTCATCGTCGCCGGCAGCCCCAGGGCTTGGCCGAGCATTTGAGACCGTTGGCTTTTGGCGTAGCGCGTAAAATCCGGGATATTCAGCGCGACGGTAGCCCAGAAACCGACCACACCGGTGAGCGACGGGATGAAGAACCGAAAGAATTCGCTGAAGGACTGGAATTTCGAGGGCGTGTTGAGCATAGGGCCAAAACCGCCGGCCTTATTGCGCGCCCAAAACAGAAGCACCAGGCCCAGGACCAGCAAAAACGGCGCCGACACGCCCTGCAAGAAGCGAACCATGCGAATTCCACGCAGGATTACGATTACGTGGATCAGCCAGAATCCGATGAAACATACCGGCAGCGCGAGAGAGAAATCCTTCCAGGCGGGAAATGCGGCGCCGATCATCGCGCTGATGGCCTGGCCGCCAATCCACGTTTGAATTCCAAACCATCCGCAGGCCACCAGGGCGCGCAGAATAGCGGGAATGTTTGCTCCGAGGACACCGAACGACGAGCGCGCGAAGACCGGAAATGGGATGCCGTAGCGGGCGCCGGCGTGCGCGTTCAAAAGCATGGGCACAAGCACGAGGACGTTTCCCAGAAAGACGGTGAAGACCGCCTGCTTCCAGTTCATTCCGCCCGCAATCATGCCGCTCGCGAGCATGTACGTGGGGATGTTGACGCTCATGGCGACCCACAGCGCGGCGTAGTTGTAGGTACCCCAAGTGCGCCGGCTGAGCGGAATCGGTGCGAGGTCTTCGTTGTAGAGCCAGCTTGTATCGGGCGATTGCGCTGCCACCGTAGCAAGATTTTCCGCAGACGCGTGGCTGCCTTGGAGGGGCTCCGGCATGTGAGATATTAGTCGGCAGCCTGTACGGCGCCCGGCGTCACTGTGCGAGTGATCTCGCCGTAACTTTCCGGGCGACGGTCGCGGTAAAACTGCCACACGGTGCGAACCTGCTGAATTTCTTCGAGATTCAGATCGGCAACAACCAGTTCATTTTTGTCGCGGCTCGCCTGCGCGATAATTTTTCCGCGCGGATTGCAGAAATAACTCTTTCCGTAAAATTCGCCCATCTGCCAGGGATGCTCGGTGCCAACACGATTGATGGCGGCGACAAAATATCCGTTGGCGACGGCGTGCGCGGGCTGCTCGAGCTCCCACAAATACTCGCTCAGGCCGGCGACGGTGGCCGAGGGATTGAATACGATTTCCGCGCCGTTCAAGCCCAGAATGCGCGCGCCTTCCGGAAAATGCCGGTCGTAGCAGATATAAACGCCGACGCGGGCGAATTTTGTTTCGAACACCGGGTAACCGGCATTGCCGGGCGTGAAATAGAATTTCTCCCAGAAGCCGGGATGGCAATGGGGAATGTGGTGCTTACGATACTTACCAAGGTAGCGGCCATCGGCGTCAATCACAGCGGCAGTGTTGTAATAGAGGCCCGGCAAATCCACTTCGTACACAGGAACCACAATCGCCATGTGGTGGCGTTTGGCGATCTTTTGCATCAGGCCGACCGTGGGCCCATCGGGAACACGTTCGGTGAGGCCGTACCAGCGGACGTTTTGCTCGGCGCAAAAGTAAGGACCGTAGAACAATTCCTGCAAACCGAGGATTTGCACTTTTTGCTTTGCCGCAGAAGCAATCAGATCCTCGTGCTTATCGATCATTTTCTCGCGGATCTGATCGAGTGAATATTTTTCTGGGGACCATTCGCAATGCACCTGAATGGCGCCACAACGTACGTTTCGGGGCATGAGGACCTCCGCTCCAGGATTCGCCAAGTCTACGCTCGGCATACTTGCGCGACAAGTTCTCGATGGTTGTAGAGGATTCGCTAAGAGGCAGCGTCGGACTGTTCGACGATTTCATTCAGCGCTTGCTTCACGGCTTTTTTGACCACTTTCTTCATCACGTTTTTCACTTTGCCGTCCGCCAAAACCTCCGGTCCAGCTTTGGCCACGATTTTCTTGAGCGCTTTCTTCACCGTACTTGCGATGGGGGGCAATTCCTTCGAAATTACCTTGACGGTCTTTTTCAGTGCGGCCTCATTGGCCGCGGCCATCGGCGTGGCGGCTGCGTCTTTTGACACGCCGCCTTCCGTGGTAGCCCAATCGACCTTGAACGTTTCGATCAGGCCACGAATCACCTTTTGTTCACGAACTATGACCCCCACTTCACGGCGGGAATCCAGCTCGGCCTTTCGCAGGCTCTGGCTGCCAATAAAGGCTTGCGCGCCATCTCGGATAATCGTCCGCGTGTGCAGCCGCATCTTCGTGAGCTTTTCGGAGTGCAAGCCATTCGGGTTCTTTCCTAACCGTCCGATGATTTTGATCTCCACCCCGGCTTTCGCGCGCTCGTGAAGAATCTTCAACATTTCCGGATCGGAAATTTTGGGATCGTAGATCAACAATTGCTTGCGAGCTTTTCGTAGAAATGCGCCCAATTCCTTCCGGGCGTTCAGCGGACTCACGATGAATTGATTGAAACCGGGGGTGTATGGGCGCCGCCTCGTATCGGCTTCGAACAGTTTTATGGCTTCCTGCAAGAATTTGCGATTCTTGGTGACGATGCCGAAGCCCCGGCTATGGTCGATATCGAGGGCCGTGTAATTGAAGGAAAGAACGTACAGAACCCTGCGATCGATCAGGAGAAACTTGTCGTGATAGCGGATTAAGTCACCGGCGGTGCGCGCGACCGTCATGCCTGCCTCGAGAAAACGCATCTCGATCCGCCTGAGATTCTGCTCCCCGCCGCGGTTGGCAGAGGCGATCAGCGCGTGCACATGGACACGCCTCTCCACCGCGAGCTTGAGAACTGTCTCGATTTCTCTGCGATCAAAGCGGAAAATGACGATTTCGACCGACTTTTTGGCGGCCTTGATGGCCGACAGTACGGGCGCGATCCCATCGTTTGGCTGGACGATCAGTTTCAAAGCACACCTTTGCGCGAGCGCGCCAGATCTAACGGAAGCCTAGGACTCCTATATCAGATGCGGCAGAATCGCCACGCGTGACTGGCCCAGAAGTCCACTGCATCCAATGAAAGACGTCCCCTGATGCACCCAGACCCGCGGGCCTTCGCACAGGCTGCGGTCTAAACCGTTCTGCCACTTCGAACGCGAAATAGGAGAACACGATGCATTCAGCCCACCGGTCGTGCCGGGTTCTTGGCGTGGTCGCCTCAGTCTTGCTGGCCACGTCCCTATCAGCACAACCCCAGAACACTTCCGATAAGAGCAAGCATTCGAAGGCCGATAAGGCGGCGAAGGCAGCCGATCTTCCGGCCGTGCTATGGCACGACCCAGGCGATATTAGTTCGCTCGATCTGGCGAATGGTGAAGGCGGCAGGGATGCTGCGCCGAGCCCCGATGCCGACTATAAATTCGTAAGAGAAGACATGAACGGCACTTCGCCGAAATTTTACGTGGATGATGCCGCTGGGATTCGCTGGCTAGTGAAGGTGGGCGAAGAAGCCAAGCCGGAGACGGCTGCTACGCGCTTCGTTTGGGCCATGGGCTATTACACGGACAAAGATTATTACTTGCAACAAATCCATGTAACCGGAATGCCTAAACTGCATCGACAGAACGCTTCTATCGGGGCGGATGGGACGGTGAAGGACGCCCGGCTGAAACGCCAGGACAAGAGCGAGAAGAAAATCGCCAACTGGCCCTGGAAGCAGAATCCATTTACGGGCACGAAAGAGCTCAACGGCTTGCGGGTGATGATGGCCTTCCTCAATAACTGGGACTTGAAGACTGCGAACAATAAGGTTTATGAGGAAGACAAATCCGAGCGGAGATTCGTTGTGAGCGATCTAGGCGCGAGTTTTGGCAAGACCGGCGGCGTGACCAAGCGTTCGAAGGGTGTGCTTGACGACTATGAAAATTCGAAATTGGTCGCGCACGCCAACGCAAATTCCGTGGATTTCGAAATGGCCACGCGCCCCTTTCCGCTCTTCGCGCCGTTTGATCCGGGAAATTATGCGAAGAGGGTAGATGTCGAGGGTGTGGTGAAAGACATTCCGGAAGCCGATGCCAAGTGGATCGGCCAGCAACTTTCAAAGCTGACGCCCGAGCAAATTCAAGACGCCTTCCGAGCTGCCGGGTACGCCCCGGACGAAGTCGCCGCATACGCAAAGGCGGTAACAGGAAGAATCGCGACGCTGAACCAACTTCCGTGAAGTCAAGTCGCCGTCTCTATGCTGCGAATTATCCGGCAGGCGTGGGTTCGGGCTCGCTTTCGGACGGCGACCGCTGCAGATGGTAAAGATCGGCGTAGACACCGCCCTTCGAAAGCAACTCAGCGTGCGCCCCGTGTTCCACTACAGCGCAATCCTTTACCACAAAAATCTCGTCGGCTTTTTGAATGGTGGAAAGATGATGCGCGATTACGATAGACGTCTTCCCCTGCATCAGGCGCTCGAGTGCCTCTATCACGAGTTGCTCGGACGAGGCGTCTAAACTGGATGTGGGTTCGTCCAGAATGAGGATGGGCGCACCCCGCAAGATTGCGCGAGCGATGGCGATGCGCTGCCGCTGGCCGCCGGAGAGCGTGACGCCGCGTTCGCCGACCATCGTGTCATAGCCGTCGGGCAGTTTGTCGATAAATTCGGAGGCATTGGCCAGTTGTGCTGCCTGCACGATCTCATCACGCTTCGCCTCCGGCTTGCCATAAGCGATGTTCTGCCATAGGGGCGCGCGGAAGAGCAGCGTATCCTGCAGGACGAAGCTCATTTGCCTGCGCAGCGACTTCAGGGTGTAGGTACGGATGTCGCGGCCGTCAATTTTGACGATTCCCGATTGCGGATCGTAAAAGCGGGCGACCAGACTGATGATGGTGCTCTTGCCCGCGCCGGTGGGCCCGACAAACGCGACAATTTTGCCTGGTTCGATTCGAAAACTTACATCCTCAAGCACGCAGACGTCTTCGGAGTAACCGAACTTTACGTGCTCGAATTCGATCAGACCCTTGAAGGCCGGCGCAAGACGCGCGCGTGGCAAGTCCTTCACTCGGCTCTCGGTCTCAAGGACTTCGTTGATGCGTTCATAGCCGACGAAGGCTTTCGAAATTGTATCCGTCATTTTCGAAAGGTCACGCATCGGTTTGTACATGCTGGCGAGATAAAGAACGAAGACTACGAGCGTACCGACCTCCATGCGATCCGCCAGAACAAGACGAGCACCCAAGCCAAGAACGAGACACGTACCCACCGCGACGATCACATCCACAATCGGCGCAAGCTTCGCTTTCATGACGCGGGCGCGCAACGCCGTTTCGACATTCGCGAGGCTGGTACCTTCGAAGCGTTTTTGTTCATAATCCTCGCGCGCAAAGGCTTGCACCACGCGAATTGACGAAAGCACCTCCTGCACCACCGAAAGCAGTTCGCTTTCCTTTTTGCGGACGTCGCGGGCGGCTTTTTTGATTCTTCTCGTATAGAAATAGACGACGACGAAAAGCGGCGGGACCACCGAAAGGGCGACGAGAGTAAATTGCCAGTTCAGATAGAACATCACGCCGACCATGCCGGCAATCGTCAAGACGTCCACCGCGATGCCGAGTAACGCTTGCGTGATGAAATCCTGAATCGCTTCGATGTCGCTGGTGACGCGGCTGATCAAATCACCGGTGCGCGCTTCGTCGTGTTGCGAAAGGGAGAGGCGATGGATGTGGTGATAGAGGGTACGCCGCATGTCGTGGGTTACCCACTGGCCCACGCTGGTGGTGAGATATTTTTCGGCATAACTGCTGGCGCCGCCGACAATCGCGATGACGACGACCGCGCCGATGGCGACGTTCAAGATGGCGAGATTATTTGTTCCGGCAACGCGATGCACGATGGCGGCGAGCCAGCCGGGCATATGCTTCGGATTTTTTGGGAGTACGTAGTCGAGGACGATTTTTAGCGGCCAAGGCTGGGCGAGATCGGCGGCGGTTTCGCCGACTACCGCCACGGCGGCCAGAGACATCGCCACCCAATGCGGGCGAAGTACTTCCGCGAGCCGCAAACGGCCCTTGATGGGGGGACCAACTTTCTTATTTTCTTCTCCCATCTCGATTGGCCAGGTTCCCCGCAAGAGCATTTACAGGACCTCTATAAGATGCTGGAGCGGCTAGCTACGCGCAGGGGCCGAAACTTCACAAAGTCGCGGTCGCATCGCTTTTGAAAGGCTCTGCCTTTTTATTGCACGTGTTAGAATCGCCGCGGCTTTCACTTCTCTCAATGAACTCTTCCCTGCGCCGTTCGATGGGGCTTTCCCACGCAATGGCTATGGTCGTGGGAATCATCCTCGGCGCTTCGATTTTCGTGCAACCTTCGGAGATGACGCGGCTGGTGCCGTCGCTTTGCGGCTTGTTGATTGTCTGGCTGGGGGCCGGAGCACTCACGGTCAGCGGGGCTCTCGTTTGCGCGGAGCTAGCTGCAATTTATCCGGAAACTGGGGGCGTTTATATTTTTCTGAAGCGAATCTTTTCTCCAGCATTTGGATTCTTGTGGGGATGGGCGATGTTCTGGAGCATCCACTCCGGAATCATCGCCGCCATTGCGGTGATCCTGGCGCGTTACGTCGGTTACTTTGCGCCGCTTGGTGAGACAAGCACCCGAGCACTGGCAATGGCGGTCATTTTGGCGCTCTCCGCGATCAACTACCTGGGGGTGCGGCCAGGTAGCGTAGTGCAATTGGCGTTGACGGTGGCCAAGGTTGGCGCGATCGTCCTGATGGCGCTCTTTTTCTTCTTGCTTGGTGCTCCCGCGCATAAGACATTGCCGGCAACCATGGGTGAAGGATCCATTTCCTTGGGCTCTTATGGTCTGGCGATTGCGGCAGGGTTATTTGCGTTCGGCGGATGGCATATGGTGACCTATGCGGCAGGCGAAACGCGAGACGCCGCGCGTACGATCCCGAGAGCGTTGCTGTGGGGCACGCTGATCGTGACGGCGTGTTATGTGGCGCTAAACGCGGGCTATCTATACGTGCTGCCGCTTGGTGAAGTGGCGCACTCCACGCGCGTGGCCGCGGCAGCGACAGAACGGGTGCTGGGTACAAAGGCGGGGGGCACGATTGCCGTGCTGGTGATTCTCTCGGCGCTGGGTGCGCTGAACGGAATCATACTCGCCGGGCCGCGCGTCTACTACGCGATGGCGCAAGACGGACTTGCGTTCCAGTGGATGGGAGCGGTGCATCCGCGGCGGCAGACACCCTATCTTGCCATCGCGGCGCAGGCGGTTTGCTCTTGCGTGCTGGTGGCCACGAACAGCTATCGCGAGTTATTCTCGCGCGTGGTGTATACGGAATGGCTTTTTTTTGCGTTATTGGCTGTTGGTCTCTTTGTACTGCATAGGCGCGGAGAGTATCATTCGGTTTTTCTCGGGCGCGGTTATCCTGTAATTCCGGCCCTCTTTATCGCGGCTGCGCTCGCGATTGCCAGCGTGCAGGCCGCGGCGAATCCACGCGGCAGCGCTTTGGGATTGGGCCTGTTGCTTCTAGGGTTGCCGGTTTATTTTGTATGGTCTCGACGCACCACAACAGAGCCAAGGGAGGCCGCATCCGATGCCGGTGATTGACGTTCACAACCATTACTATCCGCCGGTCTATATCGAGGCGCTCGAGCGTGGCCCGAGCACGGTGCGGATCACACGCGACGCCGAAGGCAACCCGTGCCTACACTATCCCGGCGACTACAACGTCGCCGTGCCCGGCCATCGCGATATTGTCTACCGCGAACGGGTATTGCGCGAAGCTGGCGTGGATACGCAAGTGATCACGCTGACCACGCCGGGCACGCATGTGGAGGAACCGGCAGTGGCCGCGCGGCTGGCCAGCCTGGTGAACGACGCTTTCGCGCGCGTGGTCTCCGACAAGCATGGCCGTTTCGCGGCCCTCGCGACTTTGCCGCTCAACGATCCGGCGGCCTCAGTGACAGAATTCCGGAGAGCCGTCGAGCAATTGAAGTTTCCTGGCGCGATGCTCTTCAGCAATGTGAATGGCACAGCGCTTTACGACCGACGATTCTGGCGGCTCTACGAGGTGGCAAACGAACTTGAAGCCGTGCTTTACATTCACCCTACGAATCCCTTGGGGGTGGAGGCGATGCTGGACTACTGGTTGATGCCGCTCGTAGGCTTTTTGTGCGATACGACGCTCGCGGCTTCAGGGATTGTCTTTAGCGGCGTAGTGGAAAAATTCCCGGAGATTCGCTGGATACTTGGGCACTTGGGCGGCGCGATTCCCTATTTAGCCGAACGGCTGGACCGTGGATATTTCGCTTTTGCCGATTGCCGGCAGAACATCGCGCAGCCTCCGACCGTCTACTTGAAAAAGCATTTCTACTACGACACCGTGAATTTCGATCCGCGTGCGATCGAGTTGGCGATCGCCTTTGCGGGCGAGGATCATATTCTCGCGGGCAGCGACTATCCCCACCAGATCGGCAGCATTCCGAAGATGTTGGCAAGCATCGGGGAATTACGAGTCCCCACCGGAGTTCAGAAGAAGATCCTTGGGGAGAATGCGGCGCGTTTGCTGGGAATCGGAGGTTCGTGGGATCGATAGCTGTCCGCGCGTACTATTGCCCTTTGCCATTCCTTGGAGGAATCTCGTATAGGGGAACCATGCCACAGACTTCGGCCGACATATCCTCCCAGGAGCCGGCGGAACGCCGTATTTCCCCCCGGTATCGCTTCTATCTGGACGTTGAAATTGCCTGGCAAACCAAAATCCTGCGAGGCCGAGCTTGCGATTTTAGCGAAGAAGGCATGTTTATCGAGCTTCGCGATCGTGTGTACCTGGGCACGTGTTTTTCCGGCCGGCTGGCACTGGATGCTCCGCTACACGTGGAATGCGTGGTACGGCGAATCGTGCGCGGCAAAGGTGTGGGAGTTTCGATCGTGATTCCCGAGGAAGAGAACAAAGTCCGATACCGCGCGCTGTTAAGGGCCCTACAAAAAACCTCGGGGCCGTCCCGAGCTGGGGCGGTTTTCCAGCCTAAATCTAAATTACTTTACGCTGTCGCCGCGTCCCTGGACACCTAAGTCCGGGTGTTAGCCCTGTAGACCTCCCAAAAACTGTATGTATGCCGAAATCTTCCATTTGGTGTGTCTTGACGCTATTTGGGGACGAGTCTCTACATGGCAAATGCCAGTGCCCCACATCCGAGGACGGGCCAAGAACTGCCTATCTGTCGATTCATAGAGGCCCCCACGGAGAGCTCGTAAGTAACTGATTCTAAAACTAAAAGTTAGGTCTGCATCGTGCTTTCACCCTCATCAGGATTGGAGTGGTTTTCAGTCCTGGAATGGCGGGCTCGAAGTGGTTATGGCAGCAAAATCAAATGCGAGAGGTGAGCAGTTTATGGAAGCACGTGCCGTAAGAAGCGCAGGGATGCGTTCCGCGCTCTTTGGGCTGGCACTGATCTGCGTAGTGGCTCTGTTGGGCCTCAACGCGATGCCGGCCTGGGGGCAAGCGGGCGTAAATACAGGAACGATCGTAGGACAAGTTTTGGATCCGTCCGGCGCCTCCGTTGCGGGCGCGACGGTCACCATCACAGACAAAGCCACGGGGGCTCAACGAACGTCAACAACCACCGACACCGGGCGCTATGTGTTCACGGAAGTGCCGCTCGGCACCTATGACATCACCGTCACCAAAGACGGCTTTTCCCAGGCCAAGATAGCCAACCAGACGGTGGAAGTCGGGCAGTCCTTGACCGTCAATGTGAGCCTGAAGGTTGGCTCGGCGGCCACAACCATTGAAGTGACGGCGTCGGCCGGCGCGGAACTGCAGTCTATGAACGCGACGGTCGGCGACACGATTTCGGGCCAAACCATTCTGGACATGCCCAACGTCACGCGCGAAACGACGGCTCTGGCTACGCTCCAGCCGGCGACCACGCCGGGCGGAAACGTCGCAGGCGCGATCATGGACCAGAACACCTATCAACTCGACGGCGCCAACAATACCAATGACATGGATGGCGCGGGGGCTATCTACAATCAAAGCTTCGTAACGAACGCGGTTTGCGGACCGCCCAACGGAGCAATGCCTTCACCGGCGGAAACCATCGAGCAATTCAAAGTGGCCACGAACAATATGACGGCCGACTTCAACGGTTCCTCTGGCGGCCAGATTTCGATGGTGACCAAGCGCGGAACGAACCAATTTCACGGTTCGCTCTACGATTACTACCTGAGCAGCACCCTCGGCGGGGCGAATAGCTTTGATAATAACCGCTTCGGTGAACCGATTACCTCGGATCACTACAGCCGGTTTGGTGGCAGTGCCGGTGGGCCGATTCTTCCGAAATTCTGGGGCGGCAAAACCTACATCTACGGCGATTACGAGGGTTTCCGCTTCCCACAAAGCGAAGAATTCCAGCGGCTCACGCCGACGGCAACGATGCGAGCCGGAGTCATCGAGATAAAAGACGGGCAAGGCAATCCGGTGTTTTACAACCTGAATCCGACCCCGGTCACGGTAGGCGGGACGACGTACATGCCGGCAGTTTGCAGTGCCGGGCCATGCGATCCTCGCGGACTGGGCCTGAACGCGGACGTGAGCCAGCTTTGGTCCAAGTACATGCCTCTGCCGAACGTGCCGGGCGGCGATGGTTTCAATACCGGGGACTACCGCGCAACTCTAAATATTCCCCAATCCTCAAATTTCGGCGTGGTGCGTATTGACCACGACTTTGGCGAGAAGTGGCACTTCAACGGTACGTACCATTACTACAAAAATGTACCCACGACGACAAGTCAAGTGGACATCGGCGGCGCATTGCCGGGTGACACTTTCGGCGTGCCCACGGCCAAGTCCATTCGTCCGGTGGTGCCTTCGCTCATGTCGGCCGGGTTGACGACCAATATCAGCTCGAACACCACGAACGATTTCCACTTCAACTTCCTGCGCAATTTCTGGCAGTGGACCGATCAGACGCCCATCCCACAGCTTTCGAACATGACGGGAGCGCTCGAAATCGGCGGCGAAACCTCGAACGCTTTGATTCCCTTCAACGTGAACTCGCAGAGTACGCGGCAGCGCTTCTGGGATGGACAGGATCAGACGTGGCGGGATGACATTTCCATTCTCCACGGCAACCACTTGCTCCAGTTTGGTTTCCTGTATCAACGCAACTTTGATTACCACGAGCGCAATGACAACGGCGGCGGAATCTTGAACCAGCCGGTGAATATCAGCACGAGCGGTAGCGGCATCAACTACAATGGCTATCAACCGGCCATCTGCCCCACCGCTACTTCGGTGGGCTGCTTGCCGTCCACCTCCATCAACACCTACAACGCTCTCTATACTGAAGTGCTGGGAATTATCTCCCAGCCGCAGGATCTCTATACCCGCAGCGGCCCGAATCTGACTTTGAATCCTGCGGGAACACCGATGTTCGATCAGAGCATCATCCCGACGTACAACGAGTATTTCAGCGATACCTGGCATCTGAAACCCACTTTTACACTAACCATGGGCTTGAGCTACCAAATTGAAATGCCGCCATACGAACTTAATGGCAAACAGGTCGAGTTGGTGGATCAGTCAGGCAATCTGATAAACGCACAAAACTATCTCTCGACAACTTACAGGGATGCGGTCCAAGGGCAGGTCTACAATCCGGTGTTGGGCTTTGCTACGGTTGCCAACGTCGGCAGCGGTCAGAAATATCCCTACAACCCATTCTACGGTGGCTTTAGCCCACGTATTTCCACGGCGTGGAACCCGAGCTTTGACAACGGGATTCTGGGACGCGTGGTCGGACACGGCAAGACGGTTGTTCGTGCAGGTTACAGCCGGATTTACGGCCGTCTGAACGGCGTAGACCTCGTTCTCGTTCCGCTGCTCGGTACGGGGCTTGGACAGCCGGTATCCTGCGTTGGAGCGGTGAATACTGCCAATGCAGTCGCCGGAAACCAGTGCTTGGGCACGGCCGGTGCGACGCCGGTGTCTGCATTCCGCATCGGTACGGATGGCAATACGGCTCCTTTGCCGGCCGTCACGCCAACCCTGCCGCAACCGTTCTATCCTGGTGTCAACGGCAACGCAGCCGCCGGAGCGGGCGAAGTGCTCGATCCAAATTTCCGCCCTTCGCGGTCGGATGAGATCGACCTCACGATCCAACGCGAGATGCCTGGAAAGGGCGTTCTCGAGGTTGGCTACATCTTCCGAAGGATTCGGAATGAATATCAGCCTCTTGACCTCACGGCGGTGCCATTCATGATGACCCAAGGCGGGCAGCAATTCCAAAATGCCTGGGCCAACATGTACACGCAATTGGCAGCCAACCAACCCGTCACCCCCCAGCCCTTCTTCGAGACGGCGTTGGGCGGGGCCTCGTCAACCTTCTGCTCGACCGATAATTCGGGCGCTCCGCACGTCTACGGATCCTGCACGGCCGCAGTCGCATCGAAGGAATCGAACCTGATCCTAAACAATGCGCAGGTGTATGACCTGTGGCAGACGCTGTCACCGAGCTTCACATTTGGCCGTAGCATGGCGAGCAGCCCGAATTGCCAGACTGCGGTTGTTCCGACCATTAGTTCGCAGCCAGTACCAATCTGCAACCAGATGACGGGTGTTGCTGACAACGCGTCGCTTGGCTACGGCAATTACAATGGTGTTTTCGTTTCCTACAGCACCGGTGGTTGGCACGGGCTGACGGCCCGCTCGAACTTCACCTACAGCCGTTCGCTCGGCACACAAGGCGTGGTGCAGGCGAGCAGCGAATTCACGGAACCCAACCTGTGGAACCTGGGCAACAGCTACGGACCACAACCGTTTGACTTGAAATACGTCTACAACCTGGCGATGCTTTACCAGCCAACATATTTTAAGGGTGAGCATGGCGTAATGGGCCACATCCTTGGCGGCTGGTCGTTCGCTCCGATATTCACGGCTCGCAGTGGTTTCCCGTTGGCCGTAAATATTGGCCAGGCCAATGGCAACAACGATTGTGAACAGTTTGGACAGGCGGATTGCAGCGCGTTCTCGACGAACTCGAACGCCATCTTCGTGTCGTCGGCAGCCATTGCCACGGCCCGAGGAGCAGGTAATTCGGTTCAGAACGTTGGCGTTGTTTCCGGAAACGTCGGCTCGAACGGCAATCCAGCGAACGGCGGCGCGGGTCTCAATCTCTTTGCTAACCCGACCGCAGTTTACAACTCCTTCCGTACGCCAATTCTGGGCCTGGACAACGGCACAGCGGCAAGCGGCGGGGCCGGAGTACTCCGGGGCATGCCGACCTGGAACTTGGATGTGCAACTTATCAAGGACATCAATTTCAACGAGCGGTTCGGGCTGCAGTTGTTTTTCACGGGCCTGAACGTACTGAACCACATGCAGCTCAGCGATCCGTTACTGGACATCAACAACCAGCCGGACTTCGGAGTGCTCGACGACGCCAACAACGGCACACTCCAAGCGAATACGCCACGTCAGCTCGAGTTCGGCGTGCGTTTCCACTTCTAACCCGGATAATACCGGAACCAAGAAAAGGCCGGGGCGCGATCGGCGCCCCGGCCTTTTTTCTTCTGCGAATTGCAAAACAGGAGAAAGAGGCGAAATTCTAGAACGGGAATTGTTCCACCCGGCACTGGCAGAAAAAACTTAAGTTATGTATTCCTGTAGAAAACTTCAGTTTACGGTAGAAAACTTCGCAATTTTGTAGGAACGAGCCGAAAGCGAATATGGTCGGTTGCCTTACAGGAGGTAATCGCTTCCGGCTCGCATTATGGTGATTCTTTTATAGCCCGCAGCACAAGAAATCCAAACCATTATGTGACGAGCCGCGTCTATATAGGTGCGGATGCTGATCTCGGTGTGGCGTGTGGAGATTTCACGGATGACAACCGAGCGCTCATAATTATGCAATTTACTGCAACCGGAGTTTAGGATGAGGCATCCATTCTATGAGGTGTCGTAGCGCGCTGGTAGAGTGTTCTCAAGCAATTCAGGCAGTCCGACCATGGGTTTTCAACGATGTGCGGCCCCTCAATCCAACGACACAGTGACCGATGAATAGAATCTTCGATTTGCGCATGTCCGACTTTACAGACGAGCACGATCGCGACAGAAACAATGGCCATTCCGCACCGCTGGTTGTCGGGGAACACGATGTGGCTTCGGTAGCAAACGAGGCTGCCAACGAATCCGTATCGGGAATTCTGGAAAAAGTTCAGCAACTGGAGCAACTCTTGGCGAAACCTTCGAGAATCGCCATCAAGACCGGCGGAAAAATCGTATTCATCGATATTTCTGAGGTCCGCGCGGCGGAAGCTCAGGGAAATTATGTTTTGCTGCAACGCCAGCCGGATTCCTATCTACTGCGCGTACCCATTTCAGAGTTGGCGGAGAAGCTCGAACCGTATGGTTTCGTACGCATCCACCGGTCTGTGCTGGTAAATGCTTCGTTTGTGCTGGAGATCGAGCCTTCGGTTGCAGGCAGCTATGTGCTGCGCGTGATCGGCGGCAAGGAATACACGGTCTCGCGCACGTACAAGGCGAATCTGAAATCCCTCGCGCAGTTTTGGGTCGGTACGGACGAAACGATCGGCTAATTCCTATACGGCCAGATTTTCGCACATCTTACGACGATCTTCGCCAGGCGTTTCTTCCAGGTCAAACCTTGGGCCCGCGCGAAGCCAAGATTCCTATCATTTCCAAGTTGGTGCCCGGGGCGGGAGTCGAACCCGCATGACCCGTTAGGGCCGGAGGATTTTAAGTCCCCAGCGTCTGCCATTCCGCCACCCGGGCGCTCTTCACTACAGATGATCTTGCAGTGGCACGCACGCGATGCCACGGCAGGCAGGATATCGTACACCGGGCAGAATGCAGCGTGAAGCTTCACGCGATTCGCAGTTTACGAATCGGGTCTTAATGCGATAACTCCCTCCAGCATTGTGATCATTGTTTGGGCGTTTCCGTGTAGAAGCCACCGATTGCCTGTGTAGCAGCAACATTTTTCCCCCCGCCTTGCTGCTATCATCGGTCCGGACTGAATTTTGAGTTCCCCACCAACCAGCGAACATCTCTCCGGCTGGGCGCCGCTACGCCGGCCGCTGTTTCGTACGATCTGGATCGCTTCGCTCGTTTCAAATCTCGGAAGCTGGATGCAAGACACCGCAGGCACGTGGCTGATGACCGCGCTCACGACCTCGCCACTGCTGATCGCGCTGATGCAAACAGCAGCAAGTTTGCCAGTGCTGCTGCTCGGATTGCCCGCCGGGGCCACGGCGGATATTTTCGAGCGGCGCAAGCTGCTGATTTTCTGGCAATCGTGGATGCTGGCGACGGTGGCCATTCTGAGCGTACTGACCTTCACGGGAGTGATTTCTCCGTGGACGCTGCTGGTGCTGACTTTCCTTTTGAATATCGGGTCGGCAATGAACAATCCGGGGTGGCAGGCGATCATACCGGAACTTGTGCCACGCTCGGAATTACCGGACGCGATCTCGACCAACAGCGCGGGATTCAATCTTGCACGCGCCGTGGGCCCGGCGTTGGGTGGGCTAACGGTCGCGGCATTCGTGGTGGCCGCACACGGCGCGGGATTAGTATTTCTGCTGAATTCGGCTTCGTTCATCGCGGTAATCATCGCGTTGTATCGCTGGAAGCGCTCGCCGCCCTATAAGAGCGCTCTGCCCTCCGAGCGCATGTTGGGTTCCATGCGCGCAGGCATCCGCTACATCCGCTATGTACCGGCATTGCAAAACGTGCTGTTGCGCGCGCTGATCTTCACGTTTTTCTCAAGTGCGGTTTGGGCTCTGCTGGCAGTGGTCGCGGAGCAAGACTTACATCGTGGCGCAATGGCATACGGCATCTTGACGGGATGCCTGGGCCTGGGGGCGGTGGTTGGCGCCTCGCTTTTGCCTCGCATTCGGCGGCAGGTTTCGGCGGACAAAATCGGCGCCCTCTCGGGCGGTACATTTGGCTGCACGCTGTTAGTGCTCGCCCTGGTGCGCAATGTGCCCGTTATCGTAGTGTGGCTGATTGCCGCGGGCTTTGCGTGGACGAGTATGACTTCCACGATGAACGTGGCCGTGCAGCTTACGGTGCCGGCGTGGGTGCAGGCGCGCGCGTTGGGCGTCTACCAGATGATTTTTATGGGCGGCATGGCGGCGGGCAGCACCTTATGGGGGCTGCTCGCGGAGCGCTGGTCTACACCCATATCATTACTGGTAGCGGGAATCGCGATGCTCTGTTCGATTCCGCTGGCACATCGGTTTCACATGTTGCGCGGCCAGCCGCCGGATGTGAGTCCCTACCAGCTTAACCGTCCGGCGCCGCAGGTGGTGATCGAGCCACATCCGGAGGCCGGACCGGTGCTGGTGACGATCGAATATCGCGTTCGCGAGCAGGATTACGCAGCCTTTACGCATACCATGCATCAGTTACGCCATGTGCGGCTGCGTGACGGAGCCATACGTTGGGGGATTTTTCAGGACACTGCCCAGCCCGAACGTTTCGTGGAAACCTTCGTGGTGGAGTCATGGCTTGAATTCCTGCGTGAGCGCGAACGTATGACTACATCCGATCGCGTGATTCGCGATCGTGCCCGTAGTTTCCATCAAGGCGATACGGAGCCGGTGATCTCTTTCATGATCTACGCCCGCGAAAACACCTAGCTCGGCCATGCCGTAGCACATTCCTCGTGGTATTCCAGCGCTTCGGTGGCACAATCGACCGGCAAAATGGCAAGCGAACGGCAGAATACATCCGGGGATGCGCGCGCTTTCCACGAGCGCGCCACTACGGTCCGGTGGCAGGTGATGTGTTGCATCACGCTGGTCACCATGCTCACTTATCTGGACCGGCTGAATCTAGGCGTGGCCGCCAAGTTCATTCAAGACGAATTCGCCTTCGACACTCGCACCATGGGGTGGGTCTTCAGCGCATTCTTGATGGGCTATGCGCTGTTTCAGATTCCGGGCGGTTGGGCCGGCGATCGCTACGGTCCAAAGCGCGTGCTCGGGCTGGCGATTTTCTTTTGGTCCCTCTTTACCGCGCTGACGGGCCTCGCACCAAGGTTGGCGGCTGGCCGCTGGGCAAGCGTGCTCGTCACGTTTCTTGTAATCCGATTTTTGGTCGGTGCCGGCGAGGCGGCCACTTCACCCAACGCAAACAAGATTGTGATGAACTGGATGGGCCCTGGCCACCGCGGGACTGGAGCAAGCTTTACGATTCTGGGCGTCGGGCTCGGCGGCGCCATCACACCACCGCTAATCGCCTGGATCA
The DNA here is from genome assembly GCA_963703805.1 of uncultured Acidobacteriota bacterium. GTDB lineage: Bacteria > Acidobacteriota > Terriglobia > Acidiferrales > UBA7541 > DASTCZ01. The sequence continues at coordinate 1,436,752 of CAVPFO010000005.1, forward strand.
TGCAGAAGTATGGCTGGCGAATGGCGTTCTATCTGGGCGGCGCGCTGGGTTTGGGGGTTCTGCTGTTTTGGCAGATCTTTGTCACCAGCACGCCGGAGGAGAATCCGCGCGTCAACGCTGCAGAGTTGGCGCAAATTCACAGCGAACGATTTGGCATTGCGCCGATCGAGCGCCACGCTCGAACACCTTGGCGCCGGTTCCTATCCTCCGCTTCCTGTTGGGGGCTCTTTCTCGCATATTTCTGCCAAGGCTTTCCGATCTATTTCTATCACACATGGTTTTTTCAGTACTTGATACAGGTGCGACATCTCAGCATCACGCAGACTGGCCTTTGGGGCGCGACGCCTTACTTGGCGATCGCAGTATTGGCGCCGTTGGGAGGGTTCTTTTCAGATTTTGCTTCGAAACGTCTCGGCAAGCGATGGGGCCGCAGGGCCGCGGTTTGCGTGGGGATGGGTTGCTCCGCGGTGCTGCTTTGGGTGGGCAGTAGCATGGTAAACACCGCTGCGGCGGTAACTGCATTGGCGTTCGGCGGGGGTATGAATATGTTTGCCGCAAGCACTTTCTGGGCAACGTGCATTGATCTGACCCCGGAATTTACTGGATCGCTTTCTGGAATGATGAATACGTTCGGCAATTTGGGCGGCTGGCTGTCACCGATCGTCACTGCGTTCGTCGCAACGAGCTTTGGGTGGAATCGCGCGCTGGATTGCGCAGCCGCAGTTTCGATCGCTTCGGGCAGTTTGTTCTTGTTGGTGAAGGCGGATCAGCCGCTCGATGCCGCGGCCCCATCGAGGCAGCCTGGCTTTGTGAAGCCTGCACCGCGCGTGGCTCCTTGATTCCTGCGCCAGCTTGACCGACGAAATCGAGGTCAGCGCAAACGCGCGTGTATTTAGGCTTTTATTTGTGCCCGGATTTTACGCCGAGCGCGGTATTCCGATTCGTCACGGCCTTGCTGATATCGGGATACTTCGGCTTGCGCGCGGTGCTACCGGTGGGCGCCGCGCGCAGGTATTGTATCGGCCAATCCACGCCGAACCCGAAATCTCGCGCGGCAGCCAAAGGCCAGTATGGGTGCCGCAGAAATTCCCGGGCCATAAAGATCATATCTGCTTTGCCTAGGCTGATGATCTCATCCGCCTGTGTTCTTTCAGAGATCAAGCCAACCGCACCGGTAAGAATTCCCGTCTCTTCCTTGATACGCCGAGCAAAATCAACCTGGTATCCCGGGCGCGGCTCGATTTTCGCGTACGGCACCAAACCTCCGGAAGAGCAATCCACCAGATCGACGCCCACATTTTTGAGTTGGCCCGCCAACTGGGAAGATTGATCGATGTCCCAGCCACCATCGACCCAATCTGTGGCGGAGATTCTGGTAAAGAGAGGCAAGGACGCGGGCCATACGCGCCGCACCGCTTTGGCTATCTCGACTACGAATCGCGTCCGGTTTTCGAACTCGCCACCGTAGGCATCCTTGCGCCAATTGCTGAGAGGAGAAAGAAACTGGTGGATCAAGTATCCGTGCGCCGCGTGCAGCTCGATCACTTGAAAGCCTGCAGCGAGCGCCCGGCCAGCCGCGGCGGCAAATCCCTCAATGGCGGCGCGGATTCCGTCGAGGGAAAGCTCCTCCGGTACGCGGTACGTCTCATTAAACGAAACCGGACTCGGAGCCACTGGCGTCCAGCCGCCGGCTTCGTCGGTCAACGCGTTCTGTGGCTCCCAAGGAGGAGGCAGGCTTGCCTTTCTGCCGGCGTGCGCCAGTTGAATACCGGGCACGGCTCCTTGCGCGCGTATGAATTCGGCGATGTGCGCCAATGTGGGGACGTGCTCATCTTTGTAAATACCCAAGTCTTCCGGGCTGATGCGTCCTTCGGGAAGCACCGCGCACGCTTCCGTCATTACCAGCGATGCCCCGCCCACCGCGCGGCTGCCAAGATGCACCAGATGCCAATCATTGGCGAAGCCATCCACGCTCGAATACTGGCACATGGATGAGACCGCGATGCGATTGCGAAATCCCACTTCACGAATTTGTAATGGCTCGAACAGGTTGGGCATAGGCTAGTCCTTTCGGATTCAGGTCGATGGTTTGATTCGCCGAAGAACGCTGCCGCTACATGAGTATGGGAACCACAACGATGAAATTACTCGTCGGAACGCCGCAGTGCATTTCAGCGGCAGGAAGAGGTCTATAACGCGAAGAGTGTAGGAACGGGCTAATCGCTTTCCGGAGTCGCAGCCGGTTCAGAGGGTTGCTCCGCGTCGCCCTCGCCAATATTTTCCGGTGGGTTAGGCTCGACGCGATATTCGGCGGCTGCGGGTTCGCTCGTTAGCGATGAGGCTCCGGCGGTGTCCGCGGGCGGTTGCTCTTCCACGAGCCTTCCGCTCAGCACCGAGACGATCAGCTCAATCAAGGTACGTGCACTGCTACCGTCAGGGTCAAGCTGTGGATTGTAGGCCGTGACTTCGAAGGCAGCCAGATTCTTCTGAGCGGCAAAGACGCGAAGAGCGTCGCGCGCTTCGTCGAGGCTTAATCCTTCGGCAGAGGGAAAGTTGGTGGCGGAAAATTGATTGCCCGAGATCGTATCCACATCGAAGTGCAAGACGAATTCGTGTTGCCCGCCATGCATCTGCCGGATCGCGGACTGCGCGGCGTTCGCAGCGCCGGCGCGACGCACCTCGTTCGCACGGAAGCGACGCATCGGCGACCGGGAAAGCGCGACTTCTTCCGCCGGGTCAAGCCGCTCAAACCCAAACAAGACTATGTCAGGCTCGCGGACGAGCGGCGTTTCGCCCCAGAATCGCACGAGTTCCGGTGCGCCCCTGCCGATTACGTGCGAAACCACCATTCCATCGGTGCAGCCGGAAGGGGTGGTGGCGGGCACATTCAGATCCGCATCGCCATCCACGTAGACTAAATCCACATGGCGGTAATAACGCCGCGCGCCCGCCACGGTAGCGAGTGCGATACTGCAGTCTCCGCCGACAATCAGAGGCAAGGCTCCGGACTTCACCGCGTGTTCGACGCGCGGACGCAGATCGTTCAGAACGGCCACAACCGCAGCCACATTGCGTGCGCGTGGATGTTCGTCGTCGGGTTGGAAAGTTTGCGTAATCGAATCGCCAAGGTCGGTGACTTCGAAGCCTGCTTCGGTGAGTTTTGCGACCAGTCCCGCTTCGCGCAGTGCAGCGGGGGCCCGTTCATGGCCTAGGGTGAGCGCCGCTGCGGAAGTCGGCGCGCCAATCAAAGCTATTTTTTTGGGCTGACGGACAATCTTGACCGCCAACAGTGGCTCCTTCTGCCAGAATCGCCGAACGCTGTTCTGTGGCGCTACATGCGGCTGAAATCTAGTTTCGCCTGCCGCCAGGAGCCACAGCCGCCAGCTCCGTGGGCAATGTGAATCTCACGTCCTCGCGAATCAGATCGAGATCGCGCTGGTTCGTAAATCCGAGACCCGCCAGACGCTCGCTCACCTGCTCCACGAGCACCTCCGGTGCGGACGCGCCCGCCGTCAACCCGACGCTGCGCACATTCTCGAGCCATTCCGGCTGGATTACGGACGCATCGTCAATCAGGCGCGCGGCCACGCCGGAACGTTTTGCTACTTCGACCAGACGATTCGAATTCGAGCTATTCGGTGAGCCGACGACCAGAATGAGATCGACGTCACGTGCCATCTGTTCGACGGCTTCTTGCCGATTTTGCGTGGCGTAGCAGATATCGTCCGAGGCCGGCCCCTGGATGCTCGGGAACCGCTCACGAAGGCGCGCCACGATTTCCTGCGTATCGTAAAGGCTCAGCGTGGTCTGCGTGAGGAACGCCAGCCGCTCGGGATCGTCCACTTGCAGACGATCTACGGCCTCAACGCTATCCACGACGATGGTCTGCTCCGGCGCCTCACCGGACGTACCGACAATTTCCTGATGGTCTTTGTGACCGATCAAAATGATGGTGCGATGCTCGCGCGCAAAGCGCAGCGCCTCGAGATGGACCTTCGTGACCAGTGGACAGGTGGCGTCAATCACACGCAGTTGCCGGGTGGAAGCCTCTTCGCGTACCGGAGGAGGAACGCCGTGTGCGCTGAAGATCAACACTGCGCCGTTTGGCACTTCGGTGACCGTCTCCACGAAAATCGCGCCACGGCGGCGGAGCTGATCCACCACGTAACGGTTATGGACAATCTCATGATGTACGTACACGGGCGGACCATATGCCTCGAGCGCGAGCTCAACGATATCCACGGCGCGTACCACCCCGGCGCAAAAGCCACGCGGCCGCACGCGAAGAAGGGTTTTGCCACCGGTGGTATGGGCGCCGTTGCCGCCCCGAATTTGAATCAGAGAATCACTCATCTGGTTTTGTTCGCCCGTGAACCGTTTAATCATACCTTATCTGTGCAGGTTACGTCATGCGCCTTTTCGGATCGAGCGCATGAGAGAGGCTGGCGCGAAAGCTCGCATCTGATTAATACATATAATAGTTAGCGTTAGCACCCGGCTCGCGTAGGGCGCTCGAAAGGTAACGATTTTGTGCGGCGGGTCGCAGCCGATGCTATCCTGCCGTGCCGACATCGGAATACATGTCGCAATTGGGAGGTTGCATGCAGCTTTCCGGCAAGGTAGCAATCGTCACGGGCTCCGGGCGTGGAATTGGACTTGCCATTGCCAAACGCTTTGCGGCGGAGGGAGCTGCCGTTGTGCTCGCTGCGCGTACCGAGAGCCAGCTTCAAAATGCAGCCGAAGAGATTGGGCAGACTGGGGGCCGGGCGGCATGGGTGGCTGCAGATGTTTCGCTCGAAGCAGATTGTGAACGCATTCTGTACACGGCCAAGGAGAAATTTGGCGGGGTGACAACTCTCGTGAACAACGCTGGAATCTATGGGCCCGTAAAACCCATCGAGGAGATCACCCTGGGGGAATGGGACTCCGTCGTGACCTCCAATCTGCGTGGTGCCTTCCTGCTGACTCGGCTCTTGCTGCCCGAGTTTTACGCGGGTGGAGGCGGTGCGGTGCTGAACATCTCAAGTATCGCGGCAAAAGCGGCCTTCGGATGGGGAGCGGCGTATGCCGCCGCGAAAGCCGCATTGCTTGGACTCACGCGGACAACCGCTGCGGAAGGGGCGCGGCAAGGCGTTCGCGCAAACGCCATCTGCCCGGGGCCTGTGCCGGAAACGAAAATGTCACAGGAGCTAGGAGAAGGCCTCGCGAGACGCGCAGGCCGCGATGCGGATGAAATGTTTCAGGAGTTCCTCAAGGGAATCCTGCAAGGGCGCCCGCAAACGGCAGACGAAATTGCGGCTGCGGCGCTCTTTCTCGTGAGCGATCAGGCCAGTGCCATCACGGGGCAGGCGCTGAACGTGGACGGCGGGATGCTCTTTTGCTGAAATCTTCGGCGAGCGCAATGCCCCGTCGCACTAGAGGCTCCGCCAACAAAATGGTGATCTCTCCGGCGCGTCCGAGCACATAGACGATCCCCGCGACTACAGCAACCACAATAAAGAGAATGGTGAAGACCGCCAGCGCCGCGAGCATTTCGCGTACGTAATAGGTTTGCAGAATGAGTGCAGCGACCAGAACACGCCAGAGCCATTTGCGCCAAGGATCTTCTTTTTTGCGCTCAGAGGCGTCTTTGCTGGCCAATTCAAATGCGCTTGGAGATGGATCCGCGCCCTGCAATACGAGCGCATTTTGCAATTCGAACGCAGACTTCCTCGCTTCGACCCTCGCCCCCATACACGCCCCCCACGACATGAAATCTATTGCACGTGCGTGCCCAAGAGACTCGCTCCAACTAGTAGAGAGCTAAGTTGCTTTCGTCTCAATGGTACAGACGATTGAACGGTCTATAGGCCGGGCGTACTTGGTACTAGAAATCGTCAAGATGGGATTCACAATTTGGGAAAATGATTGGCCGTCATCAAGGTCAGATTAGGTTCGAAGCAAAACACAATCGTTTTCGCGCGACTTTCGTACAGTAAAACCCGGAGATCGCGATGAATCGCGCAAGAAATCAGTATGAGGCGGGTACTCCGCGGGTGATTCTGACGGAGAGTAACTTAGCGACCTTCGAAAGGATACCGATCGCCGGCTTGAACTGCCGCGGCGACCTGTCTGCGAAGTGCGATCGTGTCCACAGAGACGCGCTTGGTGAAACGCTTCAGCACCGCCATCTGCGTGGTTAGCATGTCCCCCGAGTGAACGGCGGCGAGCGCGCGGCGCGCATCGTGTTCGACGCGTTCCATGGCATCGCCGATCAGTACGCGCGTGGCGGCCACCATTACAGCCGAGGCTTCCGCACCGCGCGACGTTGCCGCCTTCTGGGCGCGCAGGAGCGACGACTCTATCGCGTAAATTTCCATCACAATATTGGCCAGAGCGCCAACCAATTCTTGCTCGTCGGCTAATTTGTCTCGATACTTTTGTACGGCGCCGCCGGCAGCCTGCAAGAAGATCTTTTTTGCGCTCGAAACAAGGGCCGCTTCGTCCGCTAAAACGCCTTCGGACGCATCGCGTGGAGAACTCCCGGCCAAAACCTCATCGGCCAGCCTCATTGCGGCCGGAATCAACGGCAACGCTCCCGACATCGTGCGCCGCATGAGCATCTGGATGATGAGCATCCGATTGATTTCGTTGGTACCTTCGAAAATACGGTTTACGCGGCTATCGCGGTAGGCGCGGCTCACCGGATAATCCTCGTGAAATCCGTAACCACCGAAGATCTGCACGCCTTCGTCCACGACATAATTCAGCATTTCGCTGCCGTAGACCTTGGCAATCGAGCTTTCGATGGCATATTCCTCGAGCACTCTCATCGTCTGCTGAGTTTTGTCGCTGGAACCCGCAGCAGCGGCCATGGCGGTTTCCATCGTACCCGCCGAACGGTAGACCATGGACTCCACGGCAAACGTTCGAATGGCCATTTCGGCCAACTTCTCTTTCATCAAGCCAAATTCGCCGATCTGTTTGCCAAACGCTTTGCGCTCTTTCGTGTAGCGCGACGCGATCGCGAGAATTTGTTTCGCGCCGCCCACGCAGGAGGCTCCCAAGGTGAAACGTCCGGCGTTCAAAATATTGAACGCGACGATATGACCGCGCCCGATTTCGTGCAGCAGATTTTCCTTGGGAACTTTGCAATTCTCCATGAAGATCGGCGTGGTGGAGCTGCCGTGGATGCCCATCTTGTGCTCTTCGTTGCCCGCCGTGAAACCGGGAAACGAACGCTCGACGATGAAGGCCGAGAATTTCTCGCCGTTTACCTTCGCGAAGACGATGTAGACATCCGCAAAGCCTCCGTTGGTGATCCACATCTTCTGGCCATTCAAGATCCAATGCTGGCCGTCGGCGGAAAGTTCCGCACGCGTGAGGGCATTCTGCGCGTCCGAGCCCGCTTGCGGCTCCGAGAGGCAGTAGGCGGCCAGCCACTCGCCACTGGCAATTTTCGGAAGGTATTTTTTCTTCTGCCCCTCCGTCCCGAAATAGACGATGGGCAGCGTCCCGATTCCCGCTTGCGCTCCATGCGTGACGGCAAATCCGGCATAAACTGAGATTTTCTCGGTCAATACGGTGGTCGAAATTTTGTCGAGCCCCGCTCCGCCATATTCCTCGGGCACGCCTCCGCCGAGCAGGCCTAGCTCACCAGCCTTCTTCACCAATTCCACCATCAAACCGGGCTTTTTTTCTTCGAGTTCTTTTACGCGCGGCAAAACTTCTTTCACCACGAATTCTTCCGCCGTCTGGCCAATCAGGCGCTGGTCGTCATTGATTTGGGCGGGCGTGAAGACCTGATCGAGCGGCGTGGTTTCCAACAGAAAGCTGCCCCCCTTCGTCATATTCGCGGGAACCGTTGTGGTGGCCATGGCTCTCCTTGCTGGGGGCGGCTAATCAAGCGAAGCGATTGCGCAAACTTAGCGCCCGCTTGCGACCGCGCGAACCTGTTCGATGTAGTCGCCGGGGAAGCCCGCCTGCGTGGCGCCCTCGACGATAGATTGAAGATAGTGTCCCGCGGGGCGCAGCCCTGATTCGACTTTCGTGGCGATATAGACTTGCGCGTTGATTTCGCGACCGTCGGCCGCCGTTACGCGAACTTCGATGCGGCGATAGTGCATCGGCACGCCTTCGAAGCGGTCGAGCGTTCGAAATGCCGACTCCGGTATGCGGTAGAGGATCCCGTGAATGCCCTTGCCGGGTGCCTGCTTGATGTTGGCAGATGCGGTGCCGCCACGCACTTTATGATTAAACGCGATTTCGTAATTCTTCAGCTCTCCATTGATTTCTTCCAACACCTGACCCGCACGAGAACGGAACTGCGCGCGATTCAGGTTACTGCCATACGCGAAATACCAGGAAGCGTTTTGCACCATTTTCCGATCCAAAACAAGGTGGGCCGCCGTAGCGGTGCTCCTATCTTACCGGGAAAGCAATCGTGTGGGCAATTCGTAGGGCCCTACTGGGGAACCCTGGGGCAGAAACAGGAGCAGCCCCTATCTTAACCCTCAGGCTCCCAGCGAGCCTAAGACAGGCGTTCGAAGATTCCCGCGGCGCCCATGCCGCCACCCACACACATCGTGACCATGCCGTAGCGCGCATTGCGGCGCTCAAGTTCGCGCAGGATGGATGCGGTAAGCTTGGCACCCGTGCAGCCCAGCGGATGGCCAAGTGCGATTGCGCCGCCGTTGGGGTTTACGCGTGAAGGATCGAGCCCAGCAAGCTGCATCACGGTGAGGGCTTGTGCAGCAAAAGCCTCGTTCAATTCAATCACGCTGATATCTTCAAGCTTAAGACCGGCGAGCTTTAGCGCTTTGGGAATGGCGTACACCGGACCAACGCCCATTTCTTCCGGTAGGCAGCCGGCCGTGGCGAACGAGACAAATCGCGCGAGCGGTTTTATCCCTAGCGCACGAACACGGTCGGCGCTCATCACGACGGAAACCGCCGCGCCGTCGCTGGTTTGCGAACTATTGCCTGCCGTTACCGTACCCTGCGCGTGAAATGCGGGTTTTAGTTTTGCGAGCGCTTCAAGGGATGTGTCGCGGCGGGGACCTTCGTCGGTGTCAAACGTCGTAGTGAGCGTAGTTACTTTCTCTTTGAGCGCGACACCGCCGCTGCTGCCGTGTCCGTTTCCTCCTGCTGCATCGGCATAGGCAGTGAGCTGCACTTCCACGGGCACGATCTCTTCTTTGAATTTTCCGGCAGCGATGGCAGCGATAGCTTTCTGGTGGCTGGCCAGTGAAAATGCGTCGGCTTGCTCTCGGGTGATCCCGTATTTTCGCGCGAGATTTTCCGCGGTGAGGCCCATTCCCAGATATGCATCCGGGTAGTGATCCATCAGCCAGGGATTGGGTGAAATCTTGTGTCCGCCCATGGGAACCATGCTCATGGACTCGGTGCCGCCCGCAAGGATCACGTCCGCGCCGCCCAACATAATGCGCTCAGCGGCCATGGCGATCGTCTGCAGACCGGACGAGCAGAAGCGATTCACGGTCATCGCGGAAACTTCCACCGGCAAGCCCGCGCGCAGGGAGGCGATTCGCGCAACATTCATTCCCTGCTCTGCCTCGGGTTCCGCACAACCGAGAATCACGTCTTCGATCCCGCGCGGATCAAGACCGGGGACGCGCCCTAATGCGCCACGAATTGCTGTGGCGGCCAAATCATCTGGACGCGCCGCCCGGAGCGTTCCCTTAAAAGCTTTGCCGACTGCCGTCCGCACGGAGCTGACGATTACGGCGTCACGCGTTTGCGACATGGCATACCTCGATTGATTACCGGGGACAATCTACTTCTTAGATGACTTGCAATGCACACGAGCTTCAGCCCAGGACGCGAAGGAAGATACTTCGTCCTATACGGCACACGAAGGCCGCAGGTCTAAGGACCTGCGCTACACGAAGAACCTTACTGCGACCCCGCAGTCTGCCGCTACGAAGAACTTGTTACGGGCGCTTGCGATACTTTTCGTAGAGGCGCAGGTGGCGATTGTCCAGGCTCGTGAGTTGGCCTTTGATGAACAGGTACTTTACTTCGGTGTTGAGCTCAAGCAAGTCGCCATTTGTGACCACGAGATTTGCCATTTTGCCGGGCTCGATGGAGCCGAGTTCCTTATCCACGCCGAACATCTGCGCCGGATAAAGCGTGAGAGCTTTGAGCGCTTCGTCGTGCGGCAAGCCGAACCCAACAGAATTGCCGGCCTGTTGCGAGAGTCGCCGAGCAAACTCATTGGTGTAGCTGCCGAAAGCGATCTTAATTCCAGCGGCATGCAACTGACCGGCCATGGCGAGCGATAGATCGTATGGATCGTCTTCCTCGCGCACGAGGGTCAGCGTAGGCTGCAGCACGACGGGGATGTTCTTTTCCTTTAGCAGATCCTTCACTTCCAGCGCGGCGGTACCGGTGCCAAGAATCATCTTCACTTTATTTTTGTCGCAGAAGTTTACGGCGTCACGAATGCTGCGCGGATCCTCGGTGATGATAAACAGAGGCAGGTCACCTTTGACGACCGGGACTAACGCTTCGAGTTTGAGATCGCGTTGTTCGTCGCTGACGGCGCCATTGTGCATCGCCAGTTGATAATGACGGGCGCGATCGAGCCAATCGCCGAGATCGTCAACGTGCTTCAGGTACGCTTGGCGCGCTTCCTGTGCCGAGGATTGATTGCCACCACCGCCAAAGCCGCCGCGGCCTCCGCCTCCGGGCTGGCTGGGCCAATTGACGATCATCGCCGCAGAATGCTTGACGTCCATTTCGCCGGGAGTCCATCCGGCCAGATTAATCAGCGATGCCTGACCACCGATGATCTCGGCCGCCCCACCTCCAAAGCCGCCGCCACCAACTCCGGGAGCGGTGATCACGTGCGTGATACCGGAGACACGTACGACGGGAATATGCTCGCTTTCGATTTGAATCGCGGTTTCGGCAACGAGATCGGGATTGAATTCGCCAAGCTCGTGTGAATCCACGGAACCCGGTACACCCTCGCCGATTTCGTTGAGTCCCATCTCGGTGATGGCGTCAAACATTCCTGGATAGACTTCCAGACCGCGAGCTTCGATCACCTTCGCGCCGCTGGGAACGGACACGCCTTTTCCTACCGCCGCGATTTTACCGTCGCGGATCACCACCGTGGCGCCTTCGATCGGCGGCCCGGAAATCGGATAGACCTTGGCGCCGGTGATCGCGTAAACGCCTTGTGCGTGCGCGACGGGAATCGTTGCGAAAGCAGCCGCGAACGCGAATATTATGCAGATTGCATTCCAGAGTATCCTGTTGTGCTTCTTCGCTCGAGGTTCCATGATTTCCATTCTCACAGCGGCGGAGTTATTCGCGATCATTACGACCTCCCGCCGTCAGAATTATCACCGGCTATACCGCGCACGCCGCCGGGATTGGGCCCGCGGCCGCCACGGCCTCCGGTCCCGCGCTGCTGTTGCATTTCTTTATTTTCCTTATCGATTAGCGCCTTCTTTTCTTTTTCCAGATCGGCGCGCATGGCAAGATCTTTTTGCCGGTCGAAATAGGTGTGGCCGTCAATGATCGTTTTCTGCACCTGGGCGTAGACACTTAGCGGATCGTGGTTGTAGATCACGAAATCGGCGTCCTTGCCTTTTTCGATGGAGCCAACGCGCTTATCGATGCCGAGTTGGATGGCCGGGTTGATCGTGACCATTTTGATGGCCTGTTCGTGCGTCATTCCGCCGTACTTCATGGTTTTCGCGGCTTCCTGATTCAGATGCTGAGCCTCTTCGGCGTCATCGGAATTAATGGAAACGATCACGCCTTTTTGCGTCATAAGCGCGGCGTTATACGGGATGGCGTCGTAGGCTTCGAGCTTGTACGACCACCAATCCGAAAAAGTGGAAGCACCCGACCCCGCGGCGGCCAATTCGTCGGCAACCTTGTAGCCTTCGAGCACGTGCTGGAAGGTCCGCACCTGGAAGCCGAATTCCTTGGCAACGTGAAGCAGCATCAGAATCTCGTCCGCGCGGTAGGAGTGCGCGTGAATGTAGCGTTTCCCTTCGAGTACTTCCACAAGCGGTTCGAGCGTGACGTCGCGGCGCGGAGGAATCAGATTCTGCTCACCGGCAGCCTTGCGGCGGTTGTAATTGTCCCATTCCGCTTTGTAGGCTTTCGCGTCGGTGAACGCCTGGCGAATCGTGGCTTCCACGCCGAGCCTTGTGGCCGGGTAGCGGCGCGTGGCGCCGGGAAACACCGGCGAATTCGAGCGCTTCGGGTTTTCACCGAGAGCGAACTTGATTCCCGGCAGTGCGCCTTCGAATACGAGTTTGTCCGCCGGCAGACCCCAGCGCAGCTTGATCACTTCCGTTTGGCCGCCGATGGAGTTCGCGCTGCCGTGCAGCACATTCGCCACGGTGACCCCGCCGCTTAGGTCGCGGTAAATATCGGGGTCCTCGGGATTGATCACGTCCGCAATATTTGCCATGGAGGAAACGGAGACGCTGCCTTCGTTCACGCCGCCTTCGATGGCAATATGCGAGTGGCAATCAATAATGCCGGGCATAACGTATTGGCCGGTAGCGTCAATGATGGTGGCGCCGGCGGGTGCGGCGATATTGGTACCGACGTCGGCAATTTTACCGTCGCGAATCAGCACCGAGCCGTGCTCGATCGTCCCGTGCGTGATCGTAAGTACGGTGGCGTTTTTGATCAGCGTGGTGTTGGATTCCTGAGCCTGCGCGGCTGCACCGAATAACCCGAACGTAACCGCGAGCGCCGCGCCAAGCAATCTCGTTGAGCAATGTGTTGTAAGCCGGATCACTCGCGCACCTCGCCGCCCGGCTGGCTCGTGCTCTCTTGCATCGGATTCGCCCCACCCCGTCCGCGGCCGCCACCGCCACCTGGCTCAGGCGGTTTCGGGCGCACTTCATAGCGTTCGCCATCCACGAAGACCCATTTCACGGCGGTGCCTTCCTTAAAGAGATCGCCGCTGGTGACGACGAGATTCGCAATTTTCCCTGGCTGGATGCTGCCGAGTTGCGCGCCGACGCCGAGGATTTCCGCGGCATCGAGCGTCAGGGCCTTCAGCGCGGCTTCGGGGGCGAGCCCCGCCGCGATGGATTTATTGATGTTGCGCAGGATATCGGCGGCATTGGCACTGCTCTCCGTCGCGAAGGCAAACTTCACGCCGGCCTTGGCAAGTGCCGCGGGCGTGCCCGGCGCGCGGTCGCGGAAGCGCAGCGTGCGCAGTTGTTCGTGCTGGATGGCGTACTCGTCGGCGTTGCGATCGCGTTCCGGCCAGTCAAGGTTCACGATCACCGGCACGTGTGCCGCCGCGATATCGGCGGGAACGGCATAGCCTTGCTGCGCGCCGTAGAGCGCCCACTTTACATCCCACTGCGGAGCGAGCTTGATGGCGCGCTCGATATCCACGTCGGTGTTGCCCGGCACGAGCACGAGTTCTTTGTCTGCGATCACCTGCTCGATCAGCGTGTCGGTGCGGTCGTAGGCGGGACGCGCGATTCCCTCTGGGTGCGCGTCGTAGACTTTTTCGGCGTTCGCGTACCACTGCGCATCGAGAAACACTTGATGGACGTAAGCCAGTTGTCCCATCAGTGCGCTGGGGAAGCCTTGGTAAAGTCCGCGGCCACCGGCAAAATTGATCGGCAACGCGGCAGGCGTCTTCACCACCATCTCGTTCACGCGTTCGCCAGGAAGATCCGCGCCGCGAAGATCAACGATGGAGCCTTGCCCAGGAAAAATCCCAGCACGCGGCAGAACCAAAGCGGTGGTGAAGCCGGCTTCGCGCCAACTCGTGATGCGTGCGTCGTCGGGCTTTAGCTCGTCCGCGGCTTCGACCCACGGGGTCGTCGCCGGACGGTCTTCGGGACCCATCGAGAGCGGCGCATTCGTAGCGGCGCCGCGCCCGCCGCCACCTCCACCGCCCCCGCGTCCCGCGGCAGCGGCAGCTTGCGCAGCGGCGCCGAGGCCCACGTCTGTTCCCGCATCAATGAGGCCAGGGTACACCGTCATACCCGAGCCATCGATTATTTCGGCTTCCGGCGGGATCGTGGCATTCGCGCCCACGGCCTGAATCAGTCCCTTCGCAATGACGACGGTGCCACTTTCAATTACCGGCCCGGAGACCGGCACGATGCGCGCGTTGCGGATCGCGAAGTAAGGTGGCTCCGAAGCGCTGGCGTGCCGCGTGGAAAGCGCGCTCCACGCCGCAAAGGCGCAGGCAAGTACCAGCAGGACGGGCAAAATTCCGCCCGATTTACGAATGCGCATGAGGGACTCCTTCCGACATTTCTCTGGCGAGATCAACAATGTACGACAATCCGTAGTATTTCCTGAGTGATACAGCCAGCAGACGCGCGATCCTATTCCCGCGCTTCGGCGGAGTCAAGAAGCTTTGGAGGGCAATAGCCAGGATTCCTTCGCTCCGGCGCCATAGGTGTTCGCCACCCGTCTTGACCGTACGAAGTAAAGGTACCAAATCGAAAAATAAATAAGCGCTTGGACAAATCGATATAACAAGCCCGAATTCCATTTTGCCGACGTCCATAGCGGGCGTCCCAACAAGACTGAAAAGACCAAAAGAACGAGATTCGCGTGGATTACGATAGCTACCAAGAACCTTTTTGCATCGCGAACCGCATGTCGACCGACCCTCACTAAAGAGATTCCAGCGTAGATTCCGAGACAACCAATGAAGACGTAGGCGATTGTCTGCGTGATGTCGATTGCGCGAGTCACCGGGGTATGGACGGGCGAGTGATAGCTGTTCCAGAAATTCCGAAGACTCCCAATCGTGACCAAAGGTCGGACAATGGCCGCTGTTAGAATGAAAATAACCAGCCAGCCTCCTACCCCTTTAGGCTCTCGAAGATAACCGTGTGCTGCCGAATAACGAGCGACTTCCTGAGTGTAGTCCGGTGCGTTCGTCACTTGTACCTTTTCGGCCTTACGCTCGTTCATGAATACGGCCTTATAATTCCGACTGATAGCCTGGCGCAATAGCAAATAATACGAAAAGATAAACAAATTGACCGATATACAGAGCTGCGGGCAAAACGATTGTCAACTGCAAACCGAGGAAATTAGAGAATAGAGAGCCGCGCAAGGTAGGCCTCGAACGTGATTCCGAGCCTCGGGCGCAGGTCAGAATTGCCAAAGATGGAATGGCGAGATACCGGAAGGCCCTCCGAATTCTTGCAAAGACGAATGCGGCTCGCTAATGATAGCGGTCTTTGCAGCTAAGCGTCGCATGCCTTCGCCGCTAATTGCGCAGGGGTTTGCCGGTCTTTAGCGTGAAGGCGATACGCTCTTGCGTTTTGCGTTCGCCGCATAGGCTGACGAAACCTTCGCGCTCGAGATCGAGCAGGTATTGCTCACTGACAAATTGCGCGGCGGAAAGTTCGCCGCCGGCCAGGACGTGCGCGAGCTTGCGCGCGACCAATGCGTCATATTCGCTGATGTAAGCGCCGCGCAGCATCATGTGGATCGCAAGCTTTGCCGCCGAAGAAAAGCCTTCGCCGAGCACGCGAATCTGCGTTTGCGCCGCTCCCTCCACAGGGGATGCCGCCGCGGGGTGCCACCCGGCGCGCACCAACGCCAGCGCCGTTTCCTTCGCGTCCGCCACGAGCCGGTCGCGATTGAGCGATACGAGATCCGCCGGACGCAGGTATCCAAGCCCGCGCGATTCTTCGGCGCTGGTGCCCACCTTCGCCATGGCGATATTTTCGAAGATCGGCTTCATGGCATGGAACAGGTCGAGATCTTCGCCGTCCGCCGCGTGTTCGCCTGCGCGCAGAATCATTTCCTTCGATCCTCCGCCTGCCGGAATCAGGCCGACCCCCGTTTCCACAAGACCGACATACGCTTCGCTCGCGGCATGAATGCGCACAGCGTGCAGGCACATCTCGCAACCACCGCCAATCGCCAGGCCTTGTGGGGCCGCGACCACGGGACCGGAGGCATATTTCAGCGCGAGATTTACATTTTGGAATTGGCGCACAGCAAGATCGACTTCGTCCCATTCCTCGTCCTGCGCCGCCACGAGCAGCAGCATCAAGTTCGCGCCGGCCGAAAAATTTACCGCCTGATTCGCGATCACCATAGCGTCGAAATCCGTCTTCAGCCGCCGAACGCCCGCATTGAGCATCGCGACGATATCGCCTCCCACCGCGTTCATTTTGGTGTGAAATTCGCAGCACACCACGCCATCGCCCAAATCGATTAAGCTCGCGCCCGAATTCTTCTCCACGACCGCGCCGGCTTCCTTGCGGGCGGCCAACACGATCATTCCTGGCGGCTCGCTCAGCGGCTTGCTGCCACCGCTAGCAAAATCAAAGAATGACGTGACACCGCGCTCCGAGCGGTAAAACGATTTGCGTCCTGAAGCGAGCAACCGGCTCACGAGCGGCGGAAGCGTTTCGCCTTCCTTTTCCAGTTGCCGCGCCATCGCTTCCACGCCCACCGCGTCCCATACTTCGAACGGTCCCAGCTCCCAGCCAAAACCCCAGCGCATCGCTCGATCAATTTCCAACACAGAATCAGCGATTTCTGGAATGCGGCGCGCCGCGTAGAGGCACGTACGCGAGATCGTGCTCCACAGAAATTGGTTAGCCTTGTCGCCGCTTTGGCCGGCAAGCGCTGGAGCAATCATGGCGCGCAGGCGCTCCCTCGTGTCTTCGATCTGACGCGCCATTTCAATCGAGGCGAAGCGCGCCTTCTGCCGCGGCCGGTATTCCATCGTTTTCAGATCGAGCGTCAGGATTTCGCTTTCGGCGCCTTTCTTCACCCGTTGGTAGAAACCGCGCCCGGACTTTTCGCCCAGCCAGCCGCGGCGCAGCAATTCCTCAATCAGCGGTGGCACGCGATACATTTCACGCGATTCGTCGTTGGGCGCGTTTTCATGGATATTGCGGATCACATGCGCGAGCACATCGAGCCCCACGATATCGGCGGTGCGAAACGTGGCCGATTTTGGCCAGCCTATGAGAGGTCCGGTGCAGGCGTCCACTTCCTCAAACGTCATCCCCAACTCTTCCATGCGGCGAATGGCATTGAGCACGGAAAATGTTCCTACGCGATTCGCAATGAAATTGGGAGTGTCTTTCGCGATCACGACGCCCTTGCCGAGACGCCGGTCGCAGAAATCGGCCAGGGTATCGATCACCTCGGGCGCGGTGCTGGGACCCGGGATCAACTCCACGAGCTTCATGTAACGCGGAGGATTGAAAAAATGCGTACCCGCCCAGTGGCGTCGAAAATCCTCGCTGCGGCCTTCTTCGATGCTGCGCACCGGCAGACCCGAGGTATTCGTGGCGACGATTGTGCCGGCACGGCGATATTGTTCGACGCGCGCAAGCAGCGAGCGCTTAATTTCGAGATTTTCCGCGACCACCTCGATGATCCAATCGGCCTTCGCGCACCAATCGAGATTGTCCTCAAAATTGCCGATTTGTATGTGGCGGGCGGCGTCGGCAGAAAAAAAAGGAGGCGGGACGCGATTTTTGCGCGGCTTCGAGCCCGGCGCGAGCGATGCGATTGCGGACTTCAGGACTCGCAAGGGTTAAACCCGTTGCCTGTTCGGCTGGATTCAGCGCGTTGGGCACAACGTCGAGCAGGTAAACAGGAATTCCTGCATTGGCAAAATGGGCCGCGATGCGTGCGCCCATGGTCCCTGCACCCAGCACCAGGGCGCGTTCGATTCTGCGTTTCATCAATTCCGCCTCGCAGTCGGTTCGATTGTTGAATGGCCGAGGTTTGACGATGCTGTGGGCGCGGTACTGGACAAACCGGCTCGAAACGTGCAGGTTACAGCCCGTATGGGGTAAGGTCAACCGGACATCCTGCATAGGGGCTAGGCTTTGGCCAAAATTGTTCGTGAAAGGCGCGCGACGCCGCGACCCAGCACCGTCGGGGACCGGGGCGAAAACCCTGTCGCCAACGCAACGGCGCAAAAAGAGACTCGGCCCCGCGTGGGACTCGCTCTTTCCGGTGGATTCGCCCGCGGAATCGCGCACATCGGCGTGCTGCGTGTGCTCGAAGAACACCGCATCCCGGTGGACTGTATCGCAGGAACCAGCGTAGGCGCCCTCATCGGAGCGGCCTACGCTTCCGGGACGCCTCTCGACGAGATGGCCAACCAGGCCGGTAGCACGCGCTTCAGCGACTTCGGACGATGGACGCTTTCCCGCATGGGGCTTGCCACCAATCAGCGGCTGGAAGAGTTTATGACGCGTTACACGCGCGCCAGGCGATTTGAGGATCTGAAAATTCCGCTGGCGATCGCAGCCACGGACCTCGGCTCCGGGACCACGATGCATTTCACGAAGGGCGATCTCGGCATCGCGGTGCGGGCTTCGTGCGCCTATCCGGGATTATTTCTTCCCGTCGAGCACCGGGGAAGATCGCTGGTGGACGGCTTTGTCACCGCTACCGTGCCCATCGAAGGCGCGCGGGAATTGGGGGCCGAAGTGGTGATCGCGGTGCATCTGCACACGGGCGGCTTGGCGCCGAAGCCGCGAAGCATGTTCGAGGTGATCGGGCGAGCCTTCTCCATCCTGCAGGAAAGCGACGAAGTGAACTGGAGAAAGAAGTGCGAGGTCCTGATCGAGCCCGGCGTTGCCGATGTTATGTGGGACGAGTTCGACAAAACGCCGCAACTGATCGCCGTCGGCGAGGCCGCGGCGCGGTTAGCAATTCCGGCGATCCGTGAAGCGATCGCGCCACGCCGCCGCGCGGGCGATCCGCCGCGGACCAATGTTCCGCGCGTCCGCGATCAAAATAGAGACTAACTCCGGCCAAATTTAGTAAGAAACAGTCGAGGCGCACCAAGAATTACGCGCGGAATCCCACCTAAGCTTTCACAATTTCGACGGCGACGCGCTGCCCATTTCCCTTGCCACGCTGCGTAAGCCAATCGCCCAGTTTTTCGGCGAAGTGCTCTGGATTTACGCGAAAGCTCGCCTCGAGCCGTCCATCGCCGGTAGGCAACGTTTCGTCAAAATCCGCGGAATTTGTGAAGTTGCGCATGCTGAAGCTATCGAGCCAATCGAGCGGACAAGGCTTCCGCTCGCCATCGATCACCACATACACCGCGAGCTTCTGGGCGTACACAAGCAAATTATACATGGATGCCGCGGAGTCGGATCGAGTGCGGCACTCTCGGAAAAGGTAGCCGGCGGGCAGGCTTGCAAATGCAGCAACACACTGCGGCGAATCGGCTTCGCGTGCTTGCAACCCACCGCGTCGCTGCCCTAGACTTGAATTGGGGATTGGTAAAACATCTAGCGCGCCGCGCCCCTGCCTGGAGGCTGGTTCCAGCCCGGCGACGCCACCGGGGTGAATTTTTCGAGGAGGCTAGGTGTCTTCTCCGATTGAGCAGTGGGTGTCGGAAATGGAAGGCAAGACGCGGCCGAAGCAAGTGGTTTGGTGCGACGGATCGGATGCCCAGCAGCAAACTTTTTTCGATGAAATGATTCGCGAGGGCCACACGCAGGCCCTGAATCCCACGACCTACCCCAATTGTTACCTGCACCGCAGCAATCCCAACGATGTAGCGCGCACCGAGAAGGTGACGTTTATCTCCACTCGCCGCAAGGAAGATGCCGGTCCCACGAATAACTGGATCGCGCCGGCGGAGGCCAAGGAAAAAATCGGGCCCCTGTTTGATGGCGTGATGCGCGGCCGGACGATGTACGTGATCCCCTACATCATGGGGCCGGCGGATTCGCCGCAAAGCCGGGTTGGCGTGGAGGTCACCGATAGCGCGTATGTGGCCGCCAGCATGAGGATCATGTCCCGCATGGGCCGCGTGGCGCTGGACCGCCTTGGAAATTCCGGCGAATTTGTGCCGGGCCTGCACTCCACTGGAGACTTGAATCCCGAGCGCCGCTTCATCGTCCATTTCCCGGAAGAAAAACTCATTTGGAGCATCGGCTCGGGTTATGGCGGTAACGCATTGCTCGGCAAGAAATGCTTCGCGCTGCGCATCGCAAGCTGGATGGCGCGTACCCAAGGCTGGATGGCCGAGCACATGTTGATTCTCGGACTGGAAGACCCCAGCGGCAAAGTGACCTACATGGCTGCCGCGTTTCCCAGCGCCTGTGGCAAAACCAATCTCGCCATGATGGTTTCCGCCCTGGAAAATCTAGGCTATCGCGTTTGGACGGTGGGCGACGACATTGCCTGGATGACGATCGGTCCGGATGGATACCTCCGCGCGATCAACCCAGAAAATGGCTTTTTCGGCGTGGCTCCCGGCACCGGCGTACACACGAATCCAAATGTGATGCAAGCGATGCATAAGAACACCATTTTCACGAACGTGGCGATGACGCCTTCGCGAGAGCCGTGGTGGGAGGGCAGCGAGACCGCTCCTCCGGCAAATCTGGAAGATTGGCAAGGACGCGCGTGGGATCCCTCGCAAGGTCCCGCGGCGCATCCGAATTCGCGCTACACGGTGCCGGCGTGCCAATCGCCGAGCATTTCCCCTCACTGGCAGGACGCCGCCGGCGTGCCGATCTCCGCGTTTCTCTTTGGTGGACGACGCGCGCGGCTCGCGCCCCTTGTTTACGAAGCCTTTGACTGGCGCCATGGCGTTTTTGTGGGAGCGTCGATGGCGTCTGAGACTACCGCTGCCGCAACAGGAAAGGTGGGCGTCACGCGCCGCGATCCCATGGCCATGCTGCCCTTCTGCGGATACAACATGGCGGATTATTTCGGCCACTGGCTGGAGATGGGCCGCCGCACACCGCACCCGCCGAAGATTTTCCATGTGAATTGGTTCCGCAAGGGTGCGGACGGCAAATTCCTGTGGCCCGGGTTTGGCGAAAATGTCCGCGTCCTGAAATGGATTCTTGAGCGCGTGGAGGGCCGCGCGGAAGCAAAGGAAACGCCGATCGGCTACGTACCTACGCCTAACTCGCTGACGCTCGACGGTCTCAACATTTCGCGTGAGAAGATCGACGAATTACTGAGCGTCGATGCACAGGATTGGACGGCCGAACTCGACGAAGTAAAGACCTTCTTCGGCAAGTTTGGCGCGGAGTTGCCCAGTGAAGTGCGTCAAGAGGAATCGAATCTTGCAGCGCGCCTTTCCGGCGAGTTGACCGCCGCGCGTTAGCTTACTCCGGACCCCAACGTCGCCCCTCGCGTCGTGTCCATGACCGTGGCGCGGCAAAACCGCCTTATAATTCCACTCATGAAATCCATCTGGCTGGCGGGGTTATGCGTAGCCGCGCTTGCGGCGTCAGGAGAGGCATTCGTTCGCGCGGGCACGCCTGATGCTTTGCCGAACCACGCATCCTGGCTGCACGACCTCAATGACTGGCGCACGAAGCATGCAGCAGAGATGGACGCTCCGGACGGCTGGCTGTCGCTCACCGGTCTTGATTGGCTGAAGGAAGGCGATAACAGTTTCGGCTCCGCTCTGAACAATGAGTTTCGCGTCGCAGGCGGTGCGGCGGCGCGCCTTGGCGATCTCCACCTGCAGGCAGGCGCTATCCACTTACTGCCGCCCACTGGTGGCTTCCCCTCCGGCTTTCTAGTGGATGGCCAAGCGCCAGAACCAAACGAGGAAATTCGTACGGATTCCCAGAAACCCTCCACGCTCACGGCGGGAACGTTGACGATGCTCGTGATTCATCGCGGCGACCGCTTTGCGTTGCGGGTGAAGGATTCAAGGGCGCCGGCGCGTGTGCATTTTCAGCGGCTCCATTGGTTCGCTCCCGATGAATCGTACGTGGTCCACGGGAAATGGATTCCGTACAATCCGCCCAAAACGCTTTCCATCGCCACCGTGATCGGTACAACCGTGAAATATCCGTGTCCGGGTGCGGTGGAATTCACGCTACGCGGCAAAACATTTCGCCTCGAGCCGGTGGTGGAAGAGGAGGTGCCGACACATCTCTTTTTTATCATGCGCGACACTACCAGCACTGACGCCAGTTATGGCGCCGGTCGGTTTCTCTATACACCGCTGCCGGAGCATGGTCTGACCCAAGCGGGAGAGTTCGTGGTGGATTTCAACCACCTGGAAAATCCGCCTTGCGCATACAGTGGGTACGCTACGTGTCCTCTGCCACCTCCGCAGAATCGTTTGCCGATTGCGTTGCCTGTGGGCGAAAAGAAATATCACGACTAGCGAACACGGACACCTCAGAGAATTTCGCGGATGGCAGCATCAATCGCCACGTGCGTGCAGGCTTCCCCACTGATGGTGTATGGCGTGCCGCTTGTATTGGTGAAGTGGAAGTAGCGGCTGATGTGGTAATCCTCGTCCAGAAAACCGAAAAGCTGCTCGATTTCTTGGGTGCTTAAGCCAAGAGTTTCGAGCGGTAGCGGCCGGCCGAATTCGCCCGCTAGCGCGAAATATCTATCCACAAGTTCGCGAAGGTGCATGGGAAGACCCGCCCCAGCATGACACAAAATCGTTTACGCCCGCCCGGCAATTAAATCCAAACGTAAGCTCCGGATTCTCCGTAAGGCAGGTTCACGTAGAACAGATTCGCCTCGGCTATGTTCTCAAATGCGGTCCAGAGTTGGGCTGCTCCATGTTTTGAGCACAGCGTGCGCCCGGGCGCGGCGCTGATACTGCCTACGTTGTCCAAACTCTGCACTTCGGTACGAGAAAACCAAATCCAATGCGCCGGACGATCGCATTCCTCGCAAGAACCGGAAAGTTTTCCAAGCCGTCGGCCGATTGCTTCGCCAACCTCGGGAACCAGGCCAGCCGCCTCAAAATCGCCGCGCTCCACAAAGAAATACTGCGTGAAATTCTCCGCATCCGGTTCGAACGCAACCACGCGGCCGGAATATGCGGCAAGTTCCGCCTCCATCACGCTGCGCAGGCACGCGCGGCACACGGATATTTCCGGCCGGGGTTTTTCACGCTGCGGCACTCCTTTACCGCGCAAGAATAAAATATCCGGTGAAAATGTAGCCATCCATAGGTATTCGGTGTCGAGGTGGGCGCACTCGGGGAGACTTCGCGTAAGCTGCGCCAGCGGATTGAGCGTCCTGGAACGAAAGGAAAGCGTGGGGTAGGACTCGGTGACGCGCCGGCGTCTCACACGGACATGCTAGCAGATTCGCGCAGCGCGTTTGGAGCCGTGTCCCTTTGTATCGCTGCGAACGTTGGCCATCTTCCCGCCTGCTCGACGCAGCCCACCCAGCCGGAATGTTATGATGGTCGCGTCTGCTGAAGATTGCCGCGGAAACCTTCGCTGTTCGCCGCTGCGAATCACTTCATATCCTGAGGAGGAAGAATGCCGATTTCCGTCGGACAAGCTGCCCCGGAGTTTACGTTGAAAGACCAAAATCAAAAGGAAGTGAAGCTGGCCGATTATAAGGGTAAGAAAAACGTCGTGATGGTTTTCTATCCGCTCGATTGGAGCCCGGTCTGCACCAACGAGCATGCCTGCCTGGTGAACGACATGAAGAAATTTGAGACGCTCGATGCGCAGGTTCTCGGCGTTTCCGTGGATAGCGTATGGTCGCACAAGGCCTACGCCGAAAAAATGGGCATTCAGTATCCCCTATTGGCGGATTTCCAGCCGCGTGGCGCCGTCGCGGACAAGTTCGGGGTTTATCTTGCGGATAAAGGCATCACTGGCCGTGCGATCGCTATCGTGAACAAAGACGGCAAAGTGGCCTGGTTCAAGCAGTATGACATTCCTACCGTGCCGGATATCAACGAGGTCGCGCAGGCACTATCGCAGACGAAGTAGATCGCGCTAGGAGGCCGCAAGCGGCCAATGGCGCTAAGGCTTGTGGCCACCTTGTTTTGATGGCGCGGGTTTCGTTACGAGGGTTCGCAGGAAATTCACCAGTTGCCAGCGTTGCTCGTCGCTGAGTTGGTTTTTGAATGACGGCATCGGTTTGCGGCCCTCGGTAATCTTCCAATAGAGCTCACCGTCCGGCATGGCGTTCATCATCGGCCCATCGTTCAGGCTGGCCGGCGGCGGATCATACATTCCGGCTTCGGGTCCGTCGCCGAGCCCCTTATCGCCATGGCAATTCGCGCATTTATCCATGTAGATGGCGCGCGCGGCCGCGAGGTTCTCGGCCGTCGGCTTCACGGGATTTTTCAGCTTCGCCGCTTCGGCGGGAACGGGCCAATCCTTGTCGCGAGCGTCCGTCCATAGCCCAAGCAAGAGCGCCGCACCCATCACCAGCAGACCGCCGACCACTGGTCTCTTTCCGCTCACCATTCGTCGATCTTCCTTTTCATAAGTCCAGGGGTCCTTGCACCTCTTGGCCGCGGCACCGGCCGCACATCATAAGACGCGCGGGCGACCATAATTGTTATCTGCGAGCGGAGGATTGGCCAGTGCGACGGTCGGCGCACTGTGTCGCACTTGTGACCGCTACCGCAGGATGAGCACCAGGAGAAGGAAGTTCAACAGGATCACCACCCCGGCCGTAATCCAGGCCAGGATCGCAACCCAGCGGCGATTCACAAACTCGCCCATCTTGGCGCGATCGCTGGTGAACTGCACCAAGGGCACGATGGCAAACGGCAATTGGAAACTCAGAACCACCTGGCTCAGGATCAGTAGGCTGGTCACCTGTTTTTCGCCCATCACGGCGATCACGATCACGGCCGGAATAATGGCCAGACTCCGCGTGATCAAACGGCGCAACCATGGCGAAATGCGCCAATGCAGGAAACCTTCCATGCAAATCTGCCCGGCTAGCGTGCCCGTCAAGGTCGAATTTTGACCGGAGCAAAGCAGCGCGAACGCGAAGACCACGCTCGCAAAACCAACGCCAAGGGCCGGCGCCAGCAAGCGATAGGCCTGCTCGATATCGGCTACGTCCGCCATGCCGCGGCGATGAAACACTGCGGCGCCCAGCACCAGAATCGCCGCGTTCACAAAGAACGAAAAACCCAAAGCGATCGAAGAATCGAGTGTCGAGAAACGAATGGCCTCGCGCTTCGATTCCACCTGATACGCGAAGGCCCGGGTCTGCACGATGCTCGAATGTAGATACAAATTGTGCGGCATCACGGTGGCGCCCAGGATGCCGATGGCGAGATACAACATTTCGCGGTCGCGAAGGATCTCGGCGCGCGGTAGCAGGCCGATGGCGGCTTCCCTCCATAACGGCTGCGCGAAGAAGATCTCGTAAGCAAAACAGCCGGCGATGGTAAAGATCAGCGTGATTACCAGCGCCTCGATCCAGCGAAACCCCCTGCCCTGCAAGGCCAACACGAGAAGCACGTCCGCGCCCGTAATGATCACCCCGTAGAGCAGGGGCACGTGGAAGAGCAACTTCAACGCCACGGCCGAGCCGAGCACCTCCGCCAAATCGCACGCGGCGATAGCGACCTCGCACAGAATCCAAAGGCAAAACGTCGTCCTCCGCGAGTAATGGTCCCGGCAGGCTTGCGCCAAGTCCTGTCCGGTCGCGATGCCCAGCTTCGCCGAAAGCGCCTGTAAGAACATCGCGATCAGGCTGCTCATCAGCACCACGCTTAGCAGCGTGTAGCCAAACTTTGAGCCTCCGCCAAGATCGGTCGCCCAGTTGCCGGGGTCCATATACCCCACCGCCACCAGGTAGCCCGGTCCCGCAAACGCAAAAAGCTTCCGCCAAAAGGAGGCGCCCGCCACGATTGGGATGGTCCGAAACGATTCCGGCAGCGAAGGCAAACGTCCGGCCGGTGGCTGGTGTTGCGCTTTCGTGGATTCGGGGGCAACGCCTGGGGAGGGGATCGAGTTCATCGGTGACCGCGGAGTTAACCGCACTAAAGCTCTTTCATAAACTATACTTAATATCGTGCCGCGTCAATGGGCCGTTGGCGTCATTTGCCTCAATCGCACTGGCGTCAACGTGTGTCTGCTATACTTCTCCGCTGACGCCAAAGGAGAGCCATGAGCGACACTCCGCAACAGCAACCACAACAGGTCCAAATCAAGGCCGATGAGAAGGAAATGCTCGGGCAGTACAGCAATCTGGCCATGATTCATCACAGCCCGGAAGAATTCACTTTCAACTATGTGTACGTGTTCCCAAACGTGGCTGCCGCCGGAGCGCCCCAAGGGAAATTGGTTGCGAGCGTGATCGTAAATCCCGCGCACGCCAAAAGGCTATGGCGCGCCCTGGGTGAGAATATTGCGCGCTATGAGGCGCAGTTCGGTGCAATCCGCGAAAACCCAGCGCCCGCCGTCGCGCCATCCGTTGGGCTGTTGCAGTAGGCCTGCGCGTTTGGCTAGCGCCCTACGGGTGCGAAACTTCCCCGCCCGTTTGACAGGTGGCCAATCCGGCGGGTGCCCAACCCTCAAGCTTTCAGGGTCTTTCACTCTGCGCGTGCTAGAGTTGCTTTCCACGCGGCCCGGCAGACTCCGATGAATCGCCTAGCAGTCACCCTAATCACAAAAAATGAGGAACGGAATCTTCCGCGCGTCCTCGCATCGTTGGGAGATCTCGCAGACGAGCTAGTGGTAGTGGATTCCGGCAGTTCGGACCGCACGCTAGAGATCGTCACAACGCAGGGAGCCAAGATTTATAAGCGGGCCTGGTCAGGCTTTGCGGACCAGCGCAATTTCGCCGGCGAGCAATGCACGAGCGAATGGGCGCTGGCGCTAGACGCCGACGAGGAGCTGAGCGAGCCACTGCGCGCATCGCTTCGCGACTGGAAAGAACGTCCTGCAGAGTTTGACGCCTATGAATTTGCCCGCTGCGCCAACTATCTGGGCCGGTGGATCCGCCACTCAGGTTGGTATCCGGACTGGAAGACCCGGCTCTATCGTCGCGGCGCCGGTCAGTTTGCCGGCGCTACCCACGATGCATTCCGCACCGGATCGCCGGTCGGGCGGCTTGCAGGGGACCTCTTGCACCACGCGTTTGATACGCCGGAAGAACACGAGGCGACTGTGCAATCCTACAGTGCCAGCGCCGCAGCGGAGCTATTTGCAAATGGCCGGCGCCGCTGGCGCGCGTCTCTTTGCGTTGCACCAGCCTGGACCTTTGCGCGGAAGATATTTCTTCAGGGCGCGCTTCTTGACGGCTGGCGCGGCTACCGCATTGCGCGCATGAGCTTCCGATATACCTGGCTGAAATATCGCAAGCTTGGAGCGCTGGTGCGGCAAAAACAAAGCGCCGGCGTCCCAAATAATACAGCCGCCAGGAATGTGGGGCCGTGAAAATCGTCTACGTCGATCTGGAAACCGAGTGGCGCGGCGGCCAAGGCCAAGCATTGCTCACCGTGCAGGGCCTTATCGCGCGCGGGCATGAAGCCGAACTTGTCGCTGCGGAAACGGGGGTCTTGGCGCGGCGAGCGCGGGATAGCGGCGTACCCGTGCGAAGCGTTAGTGGTCATCGGCGGCGCTGGCACGCAGCCCAAATGTTGCGCAAACTCCTGCGAAACGGCGGCACTGCGATCGTGCATGCGAATGAGCCGCACGCGCTGACGGCGGCATGGCTCGCCAGGGCACACCGGCGTGGGCCCTTGGTCGTGTCGCGGCGCGTAGCATATCCACTCGGGCGCGGGTGGGCGTCGCAGGACCGCTACCGCGCCGCTGACGGTGTGTTGGCGATTTCGAGGTTTGTCGCTGAGAGCGTGGTGAAATCGGGAATTCCACGCGACCGGATCACACTCGTCTACGAAGGCGTGGAAATTCCAGCTCCGGTGAGTGAAGCCGAGCGCCATGCTGCTCGCGGGTCCCTGCACATCCCGGAGGGAGAAACTCTGCTTGGATGCATCGGATACCTGTTACCGGAGAAGGGCCAGGACCAGCTCGTACGAGCCATGCCGGCGATCCTTCAGCAATCGCCGCAGTGCCGGTTGCTCTTTGCGGGCGACGGACCGGAGCGCCGCCGCCTGGAAACGCTCGCAGCAGGGCTCGGCATCCGCGACCGCGTACTTTTCGCGGGTTTTGTCGAGCGGATCACGGAGGTGTACGCGGCGCTCGATCTTTTTGTATTTCCATCGATTGCGGAGCCCTTGGGAACTTCCCTGCTAAAGGCAATGGCCTACAGTTTGCCTGTCGTAGCGGTGGCAAGCGGCGGCGTGCCCGAATACGTGGAAAGCGGGGTTAACGGGATTCTGGTCGCACAGCCCAAACCCGGGGTTCTCGCCGACGCGATTCTTCCGTTGCTGAAGGATCGCGCGATTCGAGAGCGTCTTGGGAAGCGCGCACGTAATGACATGTCCGAACGCTTCTCCGCCGATGTGATGACGGAAAATACGATCCTCGGTTATCTGGATATTCTGCGGAAGCGTGAAGCAGCGCGCTAGCGGAAAAAAAAACGGGCGCCGGAAGAGCCGCGCTGGCTCGAGCCGGCGCCTTTACAACTGCGCCAATTTTCTGTTTGTCTCTCCCAGTTCCTCCTCCTAGCCGAGTATTGTTCTTTCCGGGGCTGCGGCTTCGGTAACTACCCAATGGCCGCTAGGCTCCAGGAACTCCACACCGATGACAAAACCCTCGCTACGAGCGGCTTTGCAGTAGGCGACCCTCGCACGGGCATGAAAACCCGCAGGCAGCATCGCTACTTCCAAGCACGCGCCGGTTTCCCAGCGGTGTGCCGTCAAGACGCGGGCGCCGCGGGCGCTGACGTTCTGTGTGAACGTCGCCTCCACGCCGGGCACGCGTTCGTCGCCTTCCAGTTGCACGGCGACGGTCATCGGAACTCTTTTTTCCGCTCTCGGAAGGGCGAATTGTTTCTGCATGAGCGGTCTCTCCTAACGAGCCGCCGCGCATGAAAAGCGCGGGGCGTCTTCCAGATTTTCTTTCATGCGGTATAGCGCGCGGTCCGCAGCACCGAGCAGCTTTTCGAGCGTATCGCCATTCACGGGATAGACGGCCACGCCGGCACTCACCGTAAGCCTGGGCATCTCGGGTTCGGACGCGAGGCGCTCGCGAATGCGCTGGCTCACAAGTGTGGCCTCTTCGAAACCCGCTTCCGGCAGCACCAGGGCAAACTCGTCACCGCCATAGCGCGCCGCCGTATCGGTCACGCGGGAATGCGTGCGTATCACGTTCGCCACGCGGCAGATGGCACGCGTGCCCACCAGGTGGCCAAAGCGGTCGTTCACGCTTTTGAGGCGATCCAAATCGAGCAGTACCACCGCAAATGGCCGGTGGGACCGTTTCGAACGCTGCATTTCACTTTCGAGATTCGAAATTAGCGTACGGTAGTTGGCAAGCCCGGTCAGCGAATCGCTAACGGCCAGACGGCGTACTTTTTCGAAGAGGCGCGCGTTGTCAATGAGCGCCCCGCCTAGGACGACACCGTAGCTGGCGACCTTGAGACCTTCCGCTGCGAGCGCTGGGGCATCGAGTAGATGCTCCGATTGCGTCGCAACGAGATGGCAGGCCACATTCAGCCAGGCCATCCAGTACAACGAACTATCAAATGCCGAGGAAGCGCGTCGCAGGCGCTGCCGGAAACCAAGCGCCGCCGCGAAGAAGAGACCTGCCGGCAGCAGTTCCCAGGGACGCGCCAAGAACCACGACGGGTGAATACTGATCCGCCACGGGAAGCTCAAGAACGCCGCGCCGGTGAGGTAGCCCGCACCGGCCACGATAAAGAAGGCGACCGCGATTTCGCGGCCCGGCTCCCGCGAACTGGGCAAGCGCCGCTCCACGGCCTGTGCGAGAAGCAAAAGAACGGCAAGGACGGTGCAGCTCACCATCCAGGTCAATGGCACGACCAAGGGCCCGCTCGAATTGGCCGACTGCCCTTCGAAGAAGTTGAAGCTGCCGCCGGTCTCGACAAGCGCGGCCAGCGCGAAACCAAAAGCCAAAATTAGCGATATTCGGTCGTGGGTGCCGCGGAAACGGACCAGCGCGTTGGCCGAAAAGGTGAGTATCAGGATGCTGCCAAAAAGGGAGAGCGTCGCGTATGGGAAGGGTTCAAACGCGATGTGCAATCCGCGCAATTGGACCAGCGCGGCAACTGACGCCGCCAACCCGGCTGCCGCGAGCGGCCACCGGAAACGGCGAATAAGTGTCGAAACTTGCCTCAACGCTACCAACGGACTCCCCTCAGAACTCCGCCGGCCGCACGAGTGCGGCAGAACGCGATGAAAAGCTGCAAACCTAGGGCCGATTGGGAAGCGGGATGCCTATGCCGGTAAGCTGCAGAAAAGAAAAGACAATTGTTCCCGAGCTATGTGGAACCCGTAGGGGTCGTTCCGCCTTAACCGAGGCGAGCGTGTAGAACTGTTACCGTTTCAGAGTTCTAGTACCTAATGGAATACACTTACAGCGAAGCACTTAGCCGTTAGGAAGGAGACTTCCTAGTTACCGCTTCGCAACTCGAAGAGGTCAGCACCATTCTGGTCCGCCCGAAGCGATTTTACGAAGGGATATTCGAAGGGGATCGGGTATAGAAGAATCACGGATACAAAGCAATGGCCAAGGTGGGCCGTATTGACTGTGCTCAATTCTACACACAGCGTCGACCCAAGAGGCTGAGGGGGACTTCTGATGGCTGCGTCGAGGCTCCTCGCGGGGCTTCGGTTAACTCTGAGGCTTCTGCTCGTCCGTGGCCTTTACAGCGGCCTCAGCGGCTTGGAAACCGATCTGCGAGTGCTGCCCGTCGCAAAACGGCTTATTCTTGCTCCCACCGCACCGGCACAATGAAAACGCCGGCTTCCCGGCGATATTGAAGGGATTGCCATTGATATCGACGATTTCGATCGAGCCTTCCGGGGCTTCGACCCGAAGCGGGCCGTTAGGGCGTATCGTGATCTTTACCTGAGCCATGTATTCCTCCAGGAATGCACTTCGAATGCTGCCGGTTTCGAATGCTGCGGCTAGTATTTCGGCATAGACGGATCAACTTCATCCGACCAAGCCAATACGCCGCCCTTTAGATTCCAGATCTTGCGGAAGCCTGCCTGCTTCAAGAAATTCACGGCATCGGCGGAGCGCTTGCCGCTGCGGCAATGCGCCACGATTTCCCGCGAGCTATCGAGTTCGTTGACGCGCTTGGGTAAATCGCCCAACGGGATCAGGTAGCCGTTCAGGTTGCAAATCTGGTATTCGTGCGGTTCGCGCACGTCCAGAATGAAGAGGTCGTCGCCACGTTCCAGCCGCGCCTTCAAGTCTACGGGAGTGATTTCCGGAACATCGGTAGCCGCAGCAGGAGCTTCCTCACCGCGAATTCCACAGAATTCCTCATAATCGATCAACTTCGTTATCGTCCGATGCTCGCCGCAAAGTGGGCAAGCAGGATTCTTCTTCAGCTTGAGCTCGCGAAAGCGCATCGCCAGCGCGTCAAATAGCAGCAAGCGGCCCACCAGCGGTTCCCCATTGCCGAGAATCAGCTTGATCGCCTCTATTGCTTGCAGCGACCCTACGATACCCGGGAGCACACCCAGGACGCCCCCCTCCGCACACGAGGGCACCAGTCCAGGCGGCGGCGGTTCCGGGTAGAGGCACCGGTAACACGGGCCGTCGGGCATGCCGAAAATACTCACTTGGCCTTCGAACCGAAAAATCGAACCGTAAACGTTCGGTTTGCCGAGCAGCACGCAGGCATCGTTCACCAAATAGCGCGTTGGGAAATTGTCGGTGCCGTCCACGATCAGGTCGTAATCGCGAAAAAGATCGAGCGCATTCGCGCTGGTCAACCGTGTGTTGTACGTCGTGATTTCGATGGCCGGATTCAGACTCGCCAAACGGGCTTTGGCGGCCTCGCTCTTGGCTTTGCCTACATCCTGAGTGGAAAACGTCACTTGGCGCTGCAAATTCGTGAAATCCACGACGTCAAAATCGAGGATGGCCAGATGACCCACCCCTGCCGCCGCAAGATACAATCCAAGCGGCGCGCCGAGGCCGCCCGCGCCGATCATTAGCACGCGGGCTTGCTTCAGCTTGAGCTGCCCATCCATGCCAACTTCCGGCATGATCAGATGCCGGCTATAGCGCAGAATTTCTTCACGCGAAAGTTTGGGGGCCGGTGCTTCCGTGGTCGTAGCCATGTTCTTTCTCTTTCGGGGATTTCTTCAGAGAATCATCCCGCCGGCGATCGAAGGCACGATACTGATGGTATCGCCATCCTTGGTCGGTGTCTTTTCCTTATCGAGATAGCGGATATCTTCGTCGTTCAAATAGACGTTGACGAAACTGCGGATGCGTCCATCGTCGGTGTAAAGATGCTTGCGCAACTCGCCAAATTTTGACGTCAACCCGCCGAGGGCTTCGCCGACGGTCCGCGCTTCGAGTTCGACGGTGTCACTTTTCCCGGCGAATTGCCGGAGCGGTGTGGGGATCAAGACTTTCACTGCCATGATTTTCTTCCTCCAATAAGGGGAACTCGCCTCGCACCACCAAAGAAGGTGCGCGTCAGCAACTCTCGCGCGGGGCAACCTTCTCGTTTGGCTTCATCCCCATCGTGATCGTCTCCGGCTCGAAACGCACGCGATTGTCCGATAGACGCCAGGAAGCCATGGCCTGCGCTTCGCCCTGGGCGATACTCACAATGATATAGCTGTACCATGGCCAAGCGTGCTCTCGATCGTATTCGCTGGGCAGCGCCGGATGATCCGGATGCGAATGATACCAGCCAATCAGGTCGAGTCCGGCATCGCGTGCGGCGCGTTCCGCATCTCGGAAGTCCTCGGGCGTGATGGAAAAACGGTTGCGCGGGGAATCTTCGCGCCGGTTCACCAGCGGAAACAGGCCGCGCACTTCCCGTGCTAGTTCGCCATCCATACCCAACAACCCTCCGCAACACTCGTGCGGATAGGTTTCACCACCATGGGCGCGGATGCGGTCCGCCAGCACTTCGCTTAAATACAAATTGTGCGCCATATGCCTTGGGGCTTGCCCGGCTGCATAAACCCATACCCTGGATCAGATGCTCGGAAACGAGGCAGGTCACTGAACCACTAGCGCGCGGCGGCTTCGTCCCAGAACCTTTCGCTCAAGTACTTTTCGCCGGAATCCGGGAAGATTGTGACGATAACGGCGTGAGTCTCTTTCGGCAGTTTCTCCGCGATCTCCAGCGCCCCCACCATCGCCGCAGCGGCGCTCGGGCTCACAAGCAATCCTTCCTCGCGCGCCAGGCGTCTGGCCATTCCGTAGGCATCTTCCGTACGGATTTCAAAATTCTCATCGGCAAGCGCAGGGTCGTAGATCCTCGGAACAATGGCCGTGGCCATATGCTTCCAACCCTCGAGGCCATGGAACCCCGAATCCGGCTGCAAACTTACGCAGCGGATTCGAGGATTCAATTCTTTGAGCCTGCGTGCGACGCCCATAAACGTACCGGAGGTACCTAAACCCGCGCAGAAATGCGTCACGCGTCCACGCGACTGCTCCCAAATCTCAATGGCTGTGGTTTCGTAGTGCGCGAGCCAGTTTGCATCATTGCCGTACTGGTCCACGTAGAAATAGCGTTCCGTGCCGCCGGCATAAATTTCGCGCGCTTTGCGGATCGCGCCATCGCTGCCTTCATCGCCGGGCGTAAAAATCAATTCGGCGCCGTAGGTTTCCAAAATGCGCTTGCGCTCGGGGGAGACATTGGAAGGCAAGCAGAGCGTAACCGGGTAACCTCGCGCCGCGCCGATCATGGCGTAGGCGATGCCAGTATTGCCGCTGGTGGCGTCCAAAATCGTTTTGCCCTTACACAGGGCGCCCGTGCGTTCGCCTTCCCGAATCATGTTCAGCGCAGCGCGATCCTTCACGGAACCACCCGGATTGAACCATTCGGCCTTGGCGTAAAACTCGATATCCGGATAGCCGCTGCCAATTCGCGCAAGACGCAGTAATGGCGTATTGCCGACGTTGTCGAGCAATGAGGCCGGAGCGATCATGGCGGGAGCCAATCGGTCCAGGCCTTGTATAAGCGTGCTTTGCTGACGAGTCATGGCCGCTTCCCACTAAGGCTTATTCGATGCGGCTGGTTGCGTCCGATATTCAAACGAGCGCGATTTATATCCCGCTTAGAACGACGAGGTTAGCCAAGTGAATCCGCTCGCGGGAATCGTACTGGCTGCGCGCCAGGCGCTTTGACATCGGCAAGAGCTTTGCCTACTCTGGATCCTTATGTGGAACGTTACCGACCGCTTCGAGGAGCCTTTAATTCTGGAAAACCTGCAACCGATGGGCTTCAAAGTCGGCAGCACTGGCGGCGTCGTGCGTGTGGAAAAATACGGGTGCGGCTCGGAATTTAGGCGCACACCGAACGGCCAATACCAGATGACGATTCTGCCCTCGATCCTGATGAAGGGCCAATTTACCCGGCTATGGGACGCCGGGTATCAGAAATTCTTACTTTTCGACGATGGTCGCAAATACCCGGCGCAAAGTTCGCAATTGGTCAACTTGAGGAAGTTCAACGAGGAGCTGCGTTCCGCACTGGGCGTGCCCACGTATTACAACGAGGCGCTAGGCTCGACATGCCGCGTATCAGCATACGACCGCGTAAAGGGCCGCAAGGGCGACGTGCCGGATAATGACGTGCCGGAAAGAATCGCGAAGACGCGCCACACCGCGTTGCCCTAACCCAACCTCGAGGCCCTTGGTAGAAACACCTAGCTCGTGATTCAGCCCTATTTTGCTTTAACGCGCTCGAGCCGCCGCCGAAGCTGCTCTTCATCGACTTTGAATTTCGCTATTTTTTTAGAACCCAGAAATAACACCGGAACTTCTTCGTTGTAGCGCGTGCGTAATACGGAATCTTCATCAATATTCACTTCGCGAATTGGCGCGGCGTATTTTTCTGCCAAAGGAGCAATCGTCTGCTTCGCTTCGTCGCATAGGTGGCAGCCCGGGCGGGTGTAGAGCGTAATGTCACGAGGACCGGCAGTCGCCAGGCGGCCGTCTTCGGTGCGGTACCAATGGCCGCCGTCTTCGCGCAGGAGGCCCTGGCCCGTTAAGCGCCGCAACTCAGCTAGCACCTGCTCATCGCCGGCGGAATGTTCGCGGGCATATTCGGTGAGCGCGGCTGCGTCGAGTGGACCACCCGCGGCGGAATCAAAAGCGGCAAGCAATCGTCGGCTGAGCCGATTCATCGCGTAACTCCAGCGCTTGAGTCCTGCAACCGCCCATGCCTCCTACGGCTTTACGCTGTACATCGTTTTGAAGCCGCCCATCTTCGGATAAAAAGCCGCAGCGCGATAAATTTCCGAGATTTGCCGTATGTGACCCAGATCGTGAAAACCCCATTCGTGGAGCAAGTCGCTCAGGGTGATGCGCCCGAGCGTCGAGTGCTGTCCAGTGCGCCCCAGCGCTCCTTCTGGGAGGTAGCGCAGGAGAGACAATGACCGATCGCGCTCGTGGCAGAAATTGTGAAGTTGTTCGCGGCCTGTGCCGTTCGAATATTTGCCCGTAGCGTAGACCGCATTCTGGTCATACTTGATGATGGGAGGATTATCCTGCTGCGCCATCAGGCGCGTGCGCTCCCGGTTGGTCTGCTCTACGTCCGCCAAATGCCCAAGGATTTCGCTGATCGACCATCGGTCTGGCGTGGGTTTCCACGCCAGAGTCGAATCGGGCACATCCAGAAGAATTTTTTCGATAATGATGGGTGTCTGTTCCAAGAGGTTCAAACAGGGCAGATTCTGTGGCGAACGGGGCGGCATTCTCGCTCCTTCAGGTCCGGCATTCTTTATACCGCATTTGGGTTCGCGGTCAAAAGCGAGCGCCGAGCCTGCCCCAGGCTTCCCGCAAGCCCCAAGAAGCCGTAGACTTCTGTGCGGGGCGATTTCTCGACTCGGGGTGAGGAAAAATCAATGGGCGGCGTGCTAGCGTTTGTGGACGACATTTTCTTTCAAATGAAAATCGCGGAGACGGCCCGCCACATAGGCGTGGAATTCAAAGCCGCCACCACCGTGGATGCGTTGCTGGCTGCGGCCCAAAGCGATGCCTCCGCGCGGCCGGTGCTGATCGTGGTGGATTTGA
Source organism: uncultured Acidobacteriota bacterium (assembly GCA_963703805.1). Taxonomy (GTDB): domain Bacteria; phylum Acidobacteriota; class Terriglobia; order Acidiferrales; family UBA7541; genus DASTCZ01. The sequence goes on from CAVPFO010000005.1 coordinate 1,472,577, forward strand.
ATGTGCGCGGGGGTGCTTCACCGGGCGCCAAACCGCAAACTTCTACACCGTTTGGATGTGGCGTGGAGGCCCTCGAACGGCTGCGCGCCGAAGGCAACCAAACGCCTGTGATTGCCTTCCTTTCTCACGTGCAAAGGGATTTGGCCGAACGCGCACGTGCGGTGGGTGGCGCAGAGGTGATGCCGCGGTCGAAGTTCACCCAGGAACTGGCGACGATCTTGTCGCGTGCGAAATCGTGAGGTAATGGTGCGAAGGACTGGCTGCATTTTTGCAATGAGCGTAATGGTCTGGGCTTTGGCTGCGGGCCAGGCGTCGGGTTCAACCGCGCTGCATCAAGCGCGAGGTGGCGACGCGCTAAGCCAGCCGTTGCCGAATGGACCGGCAGATACGTTGGCCTCCGCATTTTCCGCGGCCTGCAAACATGACGTTAACGCGTTCACCGATTTCCTCACCACCTCCAGCAGTGCCGCCTACCGTGGTCTTCTCCCCAACCAGCAAATCGGCTTGCTGAAGCGATTCGTACAACTCGAGGATCCGGGTCAGCCGCTGCGTTCGACTGACGCCAACGGCGGCATCGTGTTGCGTTGCGAAACGCCGAGCATCACCGCCGAGATTCGCCTAGGTACAGCACGAATTGATGAAAACGTGGCTTTTGTGCCGGTATCTCTCACGAAGGATCGCAAAGTGGATTTCGGGATGGTGCGCGCCTCGAGCGGCTGGAAAGTGTTTTCGTTGGGCCTCGTGGTGCTGGACATCCCACAGCTCACGGCCGAGTGGACCCGCCAGGCGATGGAAGATCGCGAAAATGAGGCGATCAACGCGCTGCGCGACATTGCGAAAGCCCTTGATACTTACCGCAAGGCCTTCGAGAAACTGCCCGACGCGCTTTCGCAGCTTGGTCCCGCACCCAAGAATGGAATCTCACCGGATACGGCCGGGCTGCTCGATTCGCAGCTCGCACAAGGACAAGCCGGCGGATATACAATTCGCTATCGGATTCTGCCGAGTGACGACGAAGAGCGTCATTCTTCTGGTTTCGAACTGGCCGCCACGCCGAAGGAATACGGCAAGTCAGGCGTGCGCTCTTTTTTTCTGGATTACACTGGCACCCTGAGGGGTGGGGATAAGCAAGGCGCACCCGCCACTGCCGGCGATCCTCCAGTCGATACAACTTCCCAATAGAAGTCCTGTTAAGCCTGCCCTTCTCAGCCATGCGAGTCGCTCCTCCCGAGTGCCGGGAGCTCACTTCCCCGCATTTATGCTAGGCTGCTGAGAGTCACGGCATGTTTTGGCAATCAAAACTTCGTCACTTTCACTCGATCCCAATGAACAGAAAGCTTGTGAAGGAATTTCCACTCCTGGCGCTAGCGCTGGCCCTCGTGGGCATGGCGTCGCCGTGTGCCGCGCAGTTGGTACGGCCCCAGCCGCATCCGCCCGGCGTCCCCGTGCCGGAAATCCAGGAGCAAGCGCAAGTGCCCGTGAATGCGGCGCCCGGCTCTTTGCCAACTTTCGAATTCCGCAGCGGATTCTGGACCAAATCTCCATCACTTTCTTTACGAACAAGCTTTGCTTAGGACCGATCCAAACACCGTGGTGTCAGGCAGTGAGGCTGCGAAGGCGCGCGAGGTGTTCGTTCCCGTGACGGTACCGCTTTCCACGGATGACCAGCGCGCTTGGAACGCCGCGCTGGACTATTACATCGCCAACATTGCGACCCGCGACCTCATGGATAGCGGCGACCTGATCGCCGTGGACGACGTTCTGGCCGAACTCGAGGGCTGCCAAGAACTCACAGGCACAAGCGACCCCAAATGCGCATCCGGACTACGCCCGCAAATGATCGCGGTGCTTTCCGCCGCCGCGCCCATCTATCGCGCACATTGGTGGAAGGAGGACGACCGTGCCAACCGCGCGTGGATCACGGCCGTGAGTCCACTGGTGGAAAAATGGGGAGTCCGCGTGGCGAACGAACTTTCGAATGCCTACGAATCTTCCTGGCCGCGCGGGCGCATTCCGGTGGATATGGTGGGGTATGCCGGGCCGTTGGGAGCATACACAACGCTGCAACCGTTACATCTGCTGATCTCGAGCCGCGATCCCCGCAACCAGGGAAATGCCGGCGTGACGCCTTTTGAGATTTTGTTCAACGAGGCGTCCCACGGCGTGGCTGTGCCGGTACTGAGCGCGATCATCCGCAAATGCCGCGAGCAGGGAAAGCTGATCCCGCGCAATCTGTGGAATGCTCTGGTGTTTTACACCACCGGTACGATCGTGGAAGAGGAGGCACTCCATGAACGCGCCGCCGATGCGCCCGTGCGCCCGAGCGATCAGGCGCTCCGAGAGCAGGATAGCCTCGATATGCGGGGCTGGGCGAATTACTTACAGCTTCTCCACACCTATTGGCAGCCATATCTGAATGGCGGCGTGAGTTTTGACGTTACGGTGGATCGCATGGTAGCGGCGCTATAGAGATACGCGAAGCCGAGGCCGTCTCGGACATCGCGGCATGGATTTACGAGCAGTCGGCCACCCGGACGCAGCACGAATAACCGCTCTTTAAGTGCCGGTGTTCCGATTTGAACAACCGATTTCGCGTACAGGAAACAGCCGTTTGGCGAAGCCGCTGCGTTGTGTTACCCTCCACTGGTTAATCGCGGTGTGGGGGGCCCTCAGGTCCCGTTAGCAGGTCTCGTTCGACCACGGTAGCTATTCTACGGATCGCTCGCGCTGGGGGAAGTCTTTCTCATCGCGACCCTTCCGGCGAAGCTGTCGGCAACGGCCCACCCATACGAAATGCGAACCGGCGCTGGCTCCCCCGGCCAAGCCCAGAGCAGGTAAGCAATGGCGAGTAGGCATGCGGCAACACCAGTGATGGAGATCAAGCTCGCGCACTCACCGGATTCCGATGATGCGTTCATGTTTTATGCGCTGGCTACGAACAAGGTGCGCACGGAGGGGCTGAAGTTCACCCACGTTCTCGCTGATATTGAGTCGCTGAACCGCGCCGCGGATAAAGAAACCTACGACGTAACCGCGATCAGCTTCGCCGCCTACCCCTATTTGAGCGATAAGTACGCGCTGCTCGACTGCGGCGCGAGCTTTGGCGATGGCTACGGGCCCCTGATCGTTTCGCAGAAGCCGATGAAAAAGCAGGACTTGGCGGGGTGTCGTATTGCCGTGCCGGGCATGCGCACCAGCGCCTATTTGACTCTAAAGCTCTTTGAACCAAGCGTCGAAGCGGTAGTGGTACCGTTCGATAAAATTGTGGATGCGGTGCGCGAGGGCACGGTGCCGGCGGGCCTTCTGATCCACGAGGGCCAGCTCCTCTTCCCGCAGGCGGGTTTGAATCGCGTGGCTGACCTGGGCCATTGGTGGCAGGAGCAAACCGGGCTGCCGCTTCCTCTTGGTGGCAACGCGATCCGGCGCTCTCTGGGCGTGGATGTAGCCCACCGTGTGGCGCAGGCGATTCGGTCGAGCGTGGAATACGCTCTCGAACATCGAGAGGTGGCCCTGAACTACGCGATGCAGTTTGCTCGGGACATGGAAACCGAGATTGCCGACCAATTTGTGGGCATGTACGTGAACAAATGGACGCTCGGCTATGGCGACCCGGGCCGCCGCGCGGTGCGCGAGTTCCTGCGGCGTGGCGCGGAAGCGCAGCTCGTTCCTGCCGTCGGTGAAATCGATTTCGTCGGGGCCGGCGCCGAGCAACCCGCGGCGTAAACGGCAATTTTGCAGCGCAGGGGTCGGGAACCTGCGGCGTTCCCCGGCATAGCCGGAACCAGGAGGCTACTCTAAACAACGCTTCGATCCATCCGCATCAACCGCACTCCCCAATAGCGGGTTCGCCATCCCCCGGCGCAGCTCGCAGCCAACCGCAACTCCCGCGTGAGACAATACAAAAGACACCGATGCGTAATTTGACCGAGCGTTCCCGTCTGCTACACGAGCTGTTGCGCGAGCGCATCCTCGTGCTCGATGGCGCCATGGGCACCATGCTCCAGCAGGCGCAACTGACCGCCGCCGATTTTGGTGGAGCGGGCCTAGAAGGCTGCAACGAAAATCTCGTCCTGACGCGGCCTGATGTGATTTCGAACATTCACCGACAGTATTTCGAGGCGGGCGCGGACATCGTCGAGACGAACACCTTTGGCAGCACCAGCATCGTGCTTGCCGAATACGGACTCGCGGAAAAAGCCTACGAGATTAGCCGCGCTGCGGGCGCGCTGGCGCGGGCCGTTGCGGACGAACTCGCGAGCTCCGGCAGGCCGCGCTTCGTGGCGGGGAGCATGGGCCCAACCACGAAATCGCTGACGGTAACGGGCGGCACAACGTTCAATCAATTACGCGATTCCTATCACGAGCAAGCGCGCGGCCTGATTGACGGCGGCGCCGATATCCTGCTGCTCGAAACTTGCCAGGACACACGCAACATTAAGGCCGGGGCGCTGGCGATCCAGCAGCTTTCTCGCGAAATCGGCCAACCGATTCCGCTGATGATTTCGGCGACCATCGAAGCCATGGGCACGATGCTCGCGGGCCAGGGCGTAGAAGCGCTCTGGGCTTCGCTCGATCACTTGGATCTGCTGTCGCTCGGGCTGAATTGCGCCACCGGTCCTGAATTCATGACGGACCGCATCCGTACGCTTTCGAGCCTGACGCCGAGATTCGTTTCCTGCTATCCGAACGCGGGCCTGCCGAACGAGGAAGGCCAGTATCTGGAAACGCCGGTAACGCTTTCCGAACAGCTCGAGCGCTTTGTCGCCAACGGTTGGCTGAACATTGTGGGAGGCTGCTGCGGCACCACGCCCGCGCACATTCGCAAAATTGCGCAAGTTGTGGAAGGCAAGCCGCCCCGTCGGCCTCCAGCCCCGAGCCATCGCGCCGTCTATTCCGGGATTGAGATAGTGGAGGCGGAGGAGTCCACGCGGCCGCTGCTGGTGGGCGAACGCACCAATGTGATTGGCTCGCGTCTCTTCAAGAACCTAGTGGCCGAGGAGAAGTGGGAGGAAGCCACGGAGATTGGACGCCGCCAGGTGCGCAGCGGCGCGCAAATCGTGGACGTCTGCCTGCAATCCACCGAACGCGAAGAGATGGGCGATATCGCGCCTTTTTACGAGAAGCTGATTCGCAAGATCAAGGCGCCGATCATGATTGACACGACCGACGCGCGCGCCATCGAACTTTCGCTGCAATATTGCCAGGGCAAGAGCATCATCAATTCGATCAACCTCGAAGATGGCGAGGAGAAATTCGAGCGTGTTTGTCCGCTGGCGCATGCCTATGGCGCTGCGGTCGTGGTGGGTTGCATCGACGAAGATCCGGTGCAGGCCCAGGCGTTCACCCGGGAGCGCAAGCTGGCCATCGCGGAGCGCTCGCACAAGTTGCTTACGCAGAAATATGGGATCCCCCCTGAAAATATCGTTTTCGATCCGCTCGTTTTCCCTTGCGCAACCGGAGACCAGAACTATATCGGCGGCGCGGTAGAGACAATCGAGGGCATCCGGCTGATCAAAGAGAAAATTCCGTACGTGCGGACGGTGCTGGGCATCAGCAATGTGAGCTTTGGATTGCCCGCGGGAGCGCGCGAGGTCGTCAACTCGGTTTTCTTGTATTACTGCACAAAAGCCGGACTCGATCTCGCGATCGTGAACACCGAGCGCATCGAGCGCTTCGCTTCGATTCCCGAGCACGAGCGGCGGCTCGCGGAAGACTTGCTCTTCAACCACCCGCCCGCGCACGTGCCGGAGGGGCTCACGCAGGCGCCGCTGATTCATGGCGCTCCGGAAGACTGGCGCGCGCAATCGCGCGAGCAGAAGGCCGCGATCAACCAGTTTCACATTGCGGCGATCACCGAGCACTTTCGCACCACGAAAAAGAAAGAGAAAGAGAAATCGAAGGAACAGCTCCCGCTCGATCAGCGCCTGGCAAACTACATCATCGAGGGCACGCGCGACGGCCTGATCGAAGACCTCGACCGGAAACGCGCGGAAGGTGCGAAGCCCCTGGACATCATCAATGGTCCGCTGATGGGCGGAATGTCCGAGGTTGGCCGGCTTTTCAACGCGAACGAGCTGATCGTGGCCGAAGTGTTGCAATCCGCCGAAGCGATGAAGGCCGCGGTGAGCCATCTCGAACGCTTCATGGAAAAGGCGGACGTCACGAAGCGCGGCAAAGTGGTGCTGGCCACGGTGAAGGGCGACGTCCACGATATCGGCAAGAATCTCGTCGAAATCATCTTGAAGAACAACGGCTATGACGTGATCAATCTCGGGATCAAGGTGCCGCCAGAGGAGCTGATCGCCGCCTTCAAGAAACACCAGCCGGACGCCATTGGTTTGAGCGGGCTGCTCGTGAAAAGCGCCCAACAAATGGTGATCACGGCGGCCGATCTACGCGAGGCCGGAATTCGCGTGCCGCTGCTCGTGGGCGGAGCGGCGCTTTCCGACAAATTCACGCGGCAGAAGATTGCGCCGAGCTACGCCATGGCGGTTTGCTACGCGAAGGACGCCATGTCCGGCTTGAGCTTGATGAACCACCTTTCCGACCCGGCGACGCGGGAGGCGGTGATCCGCGATCACACGTTTGCCGATGGAGCGAGCGTGGTAGCGGCGGCCGCTCCGGCGCCTGCGATCGATCCCGGCACGGAACGCTCGCCGAAGGTGCGCCTCGATCTGCCGATTCCGCGCGTGGCTTACCTGGACCGCAAAGTGCGCGAGGTTCCCGATCTCGCCGACGTGTGGAGTTATATCAATCCACTGATGCTGTACTGCAGGCATCTCGGTTTCCGCGGAAATTTTGAAAAAGCACTCGCGGAGAGGAATCCGCGGGCGATCGAGCTTTTCAACGACGTCGAGGAAGTGAAGGCCGAGGCGGCAAAGTTCATGAAAGTGCGCGCCGTGTGGCAATTCTTCGAGGTAGAGCGCGAAGGCAATTCGATCGCGATTTTTGCGCCCGGCGGAGCGAATCCCGTACACATCTTTAGCTTCGAACGCCAGCGCGCGCCCGGCGGTCTTTGCTTGAGCGACTATGTTTTGCCCGCACAAAAGGGTACGCGCGACCACTTCGCGCTGTTCGTGGTGAGCGCGGGCGAAGGAATCCGGCCGCGGGGCGAGGAGGCCAAAAATTCAGGCCACTATTTCCGCTCACACGCGCTGCAAGCGCTGGCAATCGAAACCGCCGAAGCCAGCGCGGAATGGTTGCACCGCCGGATCCGCGAAGATTGGGGCTTCCCCGACCCGCCGGAGATGACCATGCCGCAGCGGTTCACGTCGAGGTATCGCGGAAAGCGGTACAGCTTCGGCTATCCGGCTTGCCCCAATCTGGATGACCAGGCGGGTATTTGGAAACTGCTGCGTCCCGAGGATATCGGCGTGCAACTCACCGAGGGCATGATGATGGACCCGGAAGCCAGCGTGAGCGCGCTGGTGTTCCACCACCCGGATTGCACCTATTTCAGCGTGGGCGATGCTTCAACCGATGCGCAGGGCTAAGTTCGGATAATCGCTCTGCAATTAGCCGTAAATTCCTCTTAATTCGATCTCGAGGGTCGCACCGAATAAAAAAGCGGCGGAGCCATTTTGGCCCCGCCGCAAGTCTTGCACGCGCAAATATCAGCACTGTAAAACGCTGGCGCGCGTCGATCTAAGCTTGCTTGGTGAACCAATCCGCATTGATCGGCGTAAAGCTCTGCCACTTCTCCGGCAAGTCTTCGAGGGCGAAGATGGCCGTCACCGGGCAAACCGGCACGCAAGCACCGCAATCAATGCATTCCACCGGATTAATGTAGAGCTGTGTCTCGGACTCGTAATTCGGCTCATCCTTGCGGGGATGGATGCAATCCACAGGGCAAACATCCACGCACGCGGTGTCCTTGGTTCCGATGCATGGCTCAGCGATCACGTAGGCCATTCCAGTTTCTCCTTCAGGCGTTCACGGCCCCATTCGCGCAATAACCCGGCGGGTGGCCGAAAAAGAAGTGCGTATATACCATCAAACATTCCGGCAGACAAGGTTTCCCAATGCCGCAGAAGTCCTCACCATTATGGCGCGGCCCGCATCCCCGTGCAACCCCGGCAAAGCATTCGTACGGCATTTGAATCTTTCGGTTGCCCACGAATACAATGGCGGTATGACACGCTCGCAGTCTTTGCTGGTTTCCAAGGAACGCGCCTTTGGACACGGCCACTTCCATTTCCATGAGATCCTGCCGGTCCTTTGCGGCGCAGTGCTGCTCTGCGCCGGGACCGCTCTATCGCAGCCTGCGCCGCAACCGCAGGCCTCCCATCCGGCTGCGGTATCCCATGCCGCGCAAAGCTCGCCGGCGGTGAAAGACCCGGAAATCATTACGCTGCAGGGTTATGAAAAGCTTCTGGAGGCGCATCGTGGCAAGCCGTTGCTCGTCAGCTTCTGGGCCACCTGGTGCGAGCCTTGCCGGGACGAATATCCCTTGATCAACGAACTTGTGAAGCAGTACGCACCGCAAGGCCTTACCGCCATCGGCGTGAGCCTGGATGACGATGCGGAGATGCACCTGGTCCGCCATTTTCTAGCCAAAATACAGCCAACGTTTACCAACTACCGCAAGCGCATGGGCGGCGTGGATGAATTCGACCATGGCGTGGACCCCACGTGGCCGGGCGAACTTCCTGTAAATTTTCTCTTCGCGGCCGACGGCAAGATGATCGCGCGTCTTGATGGCGAGCGTCCCCGCGCCGATTACGAAAACGCCATTCGTGCCACGATCCTCGCCAGCGGTTCATCTCATCGCTGAGAAGAAAACTTTCATTCAGTGTAAGGAGATTCCATGTTGCAGACGCGCGGAAACAAGATCACTTATCTCGGCCACGCCACGGTGAAGATCACTACGCCCGATGGCAAGGTGATCCTCATTGATCCCTGGGTCACCACAAACCCACAGTGCCCGGTCTCTAAAAAGAAGCTTTCGCGCGTAGACGTGATCCTGTTGACACACGGGCACGGCGACCATTTGGGCGACCTGATCGACATTGCCAAGGAGCACGAGCCACAGGTAGTGGCCATTTTCGAGACGGGCAAATGGCTGGAAAAGAAAAGAGTGAAAAACGTATCGCCCATGGGGAAGGGCGGCACGCAAAAAGTGGGCAACATCGAAGTAACGATGGTTGATGCCGTGCATTCCAACTCGCTGGAGGACGGAAAAGAACTGCTCTACGGTGGCGAGCCGGCAGGCTTTATTGTCCGGCTTCCCGGCGGCTTAACGCTCTACCACGCGGGCGACACGTGCGCTTTCGGCGACATGAAGCTGATCGCCGAATTGCACAAACCTGATCTCGCGTGTTTGCCCATTGGCGACCACTTCACCATGGGACCGCGAGAAGCCGCCGTCGCGATCCGCCTGCTCGGCGCGCACCATGTGCTGCCGATCCACTATGCTACATTTCCGCAATTGACCGGCACCCCCGAAGCGTTGCGTGAAGCCACGCAGGATATCGCCGGCCTCGAGATCCACGCGCTGAAACCCGGTGAGTCGCTGGGTGAGTCGCACGCTGCAAAATCAAGTGGGTAACGATTCGGAGGAGATTACGTGCACATCGTCCATCCAGCCGTCGACAAATATCTCTACGCGCAACTGCCCAAGCGTGATCCCGTGCTTGCCGAAATGGAGCGCCATGCCAAAAAGCATGACGTTCCCATCGTCGGCCCCGCCGTGGGGCGCCTGCTCTTTCAACTCGTGCAGCTCATCGGCGCGAAACGCATCTTCGAATTGGGCTCCGCAATCGGCTATTCCACGCTGTGGATGGCGCGGGCAGCAGGGCCGGACGCCGAAATTTATTACACCGACGGCGACCCGGCGAACGCGGAGCGCGCCCGTGGATATTTCGAGCGGGCCGGCGTGACCAACCGGATTCGCATCGGCACAGGCGACGCGCTCGAGTTGTTGAGGCGTACGCCGGGCGAGTTCGATCTGATCTTCAACGACGTCGACAAAGAAGGCTATCCGGACGTGTTCCGTCAGGCAGTACCGCGCGTGCGATCCGGAGGATTATTTGTCACGGACAACACGCTCTGGTCCGGCCGGGTCGTAAAAAAAGCGACGCAAGCCTCTACACGCGCCATCCAGAAATTCAACAAGCTCGCCTACGCTTCCGAAGAGCTATTCCCGGTGTTGGTGCCGCTGCGAGACGGCGTTTTGGTCTGCCGCAAGAAGTAAGCCGGCGGCACATTCTGCTTTCCAAACGGTGCGTCGGCCTCATGAGGAGTATTTGTAGCGCAGGTCCTTGGACCTGCGGCCTTTCTCTAATTGCCACCCGAGAGCGATGCCTGACAAAAACCGCAGGTTCAAGGACCTGCGCTACAAATTCCTAGCCGCGGAAGAGATTCTTTGCGAAGAACAGAAGATTCGCTGGACGCTCAGCGAGTCGTCGCATGAAGTAGGGGAACCAATCGCTGCCGTAGGGAATATAGACGCGCATATTGTAACCTTCGCGAACGAGCTGTTGCTGTAGATCGGTGCGGATTCCGTAAAGCATCTGAAATTCGAAGGCCTGCTTGGAAATTCCCTTCTCGGCCACAAATCGCTTCGTGGCGTCGATCATGTTTGGGTCATGTGTGGCGATACCGTGATAAATCCCACTCGGTAGCATCGTCTGCATCAAGCGCACGTAATTCGCGTCCACGTCGGATTTATCGGGGAAGGCGACGGTGGCCGGCTCTTTGTAGGCGCCCTTGCATAAACGCATGCGGCAGCCAGCGGAAATCAGCTCTTGCACGTCTTTCTCCGTGCGGCGGAGGTAGGCTTGCACCACCACGCCGACGGCGGGAGTTGTCACGCGGGCTTGCTTCACCAGATCGATGGTGCGCTGCGTGTAAGCGGACGCCTCCATATCCACGCGTACGAAATTGTTGTAGGCGGCGGCGTGGGCAACCAACGCATCGAGGTATTCATGGCATTTTGCCGCGTCAATATCGAGACCGAGTTGCGTCAGCTTGATGGAAACGTTCGCGTCGAGTTTTTCTTCGGCGATGCGATCGAAGATGATGAAATATGCTTCGCGCGCCCGGCGCGCTTCTTCCGCGTTGGAAACGCTTTCCCCGAGCAGGTCGAGGCTCACCTTCAAGCCATTCTGGTTACACACGCGGGCTGCGGCGATTGCCTGGTCCAAGTGCGCGCCGGCCACGAAGCGCTCGGACATGCGCCGAGTGGTCTTGTGGGTGGTCACCCAACGCGCCATCCCGGGACTGTTCGAAAGCTTCAAAAGGATCGATCGCATCATGAGTGGGCCCTTGGATCGCTACTGGCTGGGTGGATGAGCATGCAAGGCGAATTTATTGGCGAGGCAGCCAATGCTATCGTGCCGGATTTCCAAATGTCGCTCACTCGATGCCATGCGCTTCGAGGAACCGCTCCGCATCGAGCGCCGCCATGCACCCAGACCCTGCGGCGGTGACGGCCTGGCGGTAGACGGTATCTTGCACGTCGCCCGCGGCAAACACGCCTTCGACGCTGGTGCGGCTGCCATCGTGCGTAACGATATAGCCTTTGGCATCGAGTTCGATCTGGCCCACAAACGGCTTGGTATTGGGCTCGTGACCGATAGCCACGAACACGCCTTCGACCGGAATCACCGAAGTCTTATCAGTGCGGAGATCTCGTACTCGCATTCCCTCGACCGAATTTTTGTCCAAGCCCAAAATTTCCTCGACCACCACCGGGGTGACGAACTCGATCTTCGGATGCGCCTTGGCCCGGTCCTGCATGATCTTTGACGCGCGAAACTCGTTCCGCCGGTGCACCAAACTCACCTTATTCGCAAAGCGCGTGAGAAACGTGGCCTCTTCCATCGCCGAGTCTCCGCCGCCGACAACAGCGATGTCTTTGTTGCGAAAGAAAAAGCCGTCGCAGGTGGCGCACGTGGAGACACCATGCCCCATCAGTTTCCGCTCGGACTCGAGGCCGATCATGCGCGCGGACGCGCCGCAAGCGATAATGAGGGCCTGCGTTTCATACGTTTCCTTGCCGGAGATAACGCGGAAGGGCCTCTTGCTCAAATCCACGCTGGTGATGGCACCGGAACGAAACTCCGCTCCAAATCGGAGCGCCTGCTTGCGCATGTTTTCGGTCAGTTCGGGGCCGAGAATGCCGTCCGGAAAACCGGGGAAATTCTCGACCATGGTGGTGAGGGTCAGTTGGCCGCCGGGCTCGTAACCATCGATGACCAGCGGCTTCAGATTGGCGCGTGCCGTGTAGATCGCGGCGGTAAGTCCCGCACAGCCGCTTCCAATTACGATGACGTCATGCACTGGGTGGCCAGCCTCCAGACAAGAAATCCGTTACGGCGAATCACACAGAGTTACAAAAGAATTTGTATTGTAGCATTCCGCGGGAAAATTGCGTCGCCATGTCGTTGGCGGCCTGTTTGACGAATCAAGGCGCGTGCCGCTATAGTGGCGTCCCTCAAATCCCAGAGTTGCGCGTAGGAACTGCGCCAAATTCCGTGATCCTGGAGGCTCCTGTGAACGATCCGCGCTATCCCATCGGCAAGCTCGAAAAAAAGGGCCCGTTCACACCTGCTGAACGTTCCCACATGGTGGAGAGCATGGCCACCGCTCCGGCTCAGCTTCGCGCCGCTGTAAAGGGACTCGACGACCGGCAACTCGATACGCCCTATCGCGAGGGCGGATGGACTGTCCGGCAGGTGATCCATCATGTGGCTGACAGCCACATGAACTCCTATGTACGCTTCCGGCTGGCGCTTACCGAAAAAGAGCCCACGATCAAGGTATATGACGAGAAGCTTTGGGCGGAATTGCCAGACGCCCGCAAGGCGCCCATTGACACTTCGCTCGCCATGTTGGACGCGATGCATCACCGCTGGGTGATTCTGCTGCGCTCATTCAAGCCCGAGGATTTCGCGCGGACCGTGCGGCATCCCGAGCGCGGTCCGATGACGCTTGACGATAGTTTGGCGATTTACGAATGGCATGGACGGCATCACGCCGCGCATATTACGGAGTTGCGCAGGCGTAACGGCTGGTAGCACGGATCGTTGCCGGGCGCGGAGCTTTGCCGCCTATTACGGAACGCGCCCCGCCGTTTGCTTCCCTCCGCTTGGTGCGGGATAATTTTTGCTCGCCCCCGCGGCGAAAGGGAGAATCTACCGAATGACGCGTACGCCTGGCGTTTACGCCACGTTTGAAACCTCACAGGGAAACATCGTCTGCAAGCTCTTTGAAAAAGAAGTGCCAAAAACCGTTGCCAATTTCGTCGGGCTGGCGGAAGGATCAAAGGAGTTCACCGATCCGCGCACCGCGCAGAAGACCAAGCGCGCGTTCTACGACGGCTTGAATTTTCATCGCGTGATCCCGCAATTCATGATTCAGGGCGGATGCCCACTCGGTACCGGCACGGGCAGTCCGGGTTACAAATTCGAGGACGAATTCCATCCTTCGCTGCGCCACGACAAGGCCGGCAAGCTCTCCATGGCTAACTCCGGACCGAATACCAACGGAAGCCAATTCTTCATCACCGTGGCGCCAACGCCGTGGCTCGACAACAAGCACACCGTTTTTGGCGAGATCGTGGAGGGAGAAGACGTCGCGAAGAAAATCTCCGAAGCCAGCCGCGACGGCAGCGATCGCCCCAGGAATCCGATCGTTTTGAAGCACGTGAAGATCGAACGCGTCTAATCCCGATGCGCAGCACCATCCAGCTCTTTCGCCTTTTCAACGAGCTGATCTTCGTGTTGCTCGGCGGCATGCTGATCTGGGTGGGCGCGACGAACCGCTTCTTCTTCGATCCCCGGCGCATGGCGTGGCTGCTGCTCGCGGGATTGGTCCTCATCTTCGGCTTGATAGCATTGCTCACGCGACAGCCGGGCCGTGGCATCGAAGGCTGGGCCGCGCTCGTTCGCGGCGCCTCGCTGGTATTGGTGGGTGCCGTGATGCTCGCCATGGCCTGGGTGCCCATCGGCTGGGTGGTGTTGCTGCTAATGATCGCCGGGAGCGTGCTGGTATTGCGCGGCCTGCTCGGCGCAGGGATGGCATTGCGAACTTCACTGCAACATTGAAACGAGGGGCCAATGGATCCCAACGAGAAAAAGAAGGCGCTCCGCATGGTGACCTACGGCCTCTACGTGGCGACCTCGCAGGACGCCGAAGGACCCGCGGGAGGCACGATCAATTGGCTTTCGCAAGCGTCCTTCGAACCACCTCTGATCATGGCGGGAATCAAGCAGGACACGCGGCTCTACCGCGCCATCGAAGCCTCGCGAGCCTTCGCCGTGCACATCGTTGGGAAAAGCCAGAAGATGCTGGCGACCAGTTTCTTCAAAGGCGCGACGCTCGAAAACGGCAAGTTGAATGGATATGCCATACGTCCCGGCGAGACCGGCTCACCGATTCTGACGGATGCGCCCGGCTGGTTCGAGGTCCGTGTGACGGATTCCGTGCGGCGCGGCGATCACACGATCTTCGTGGGCGAGGTAGTCGCGGCCGGCACGCACGGAGACGAAGAACCGCTCACGCTCCGTGAAGCAGGGTTCAACTACGCCGGCTGAAAGTGCCGCGCCCCTGTTTGTAACTCCCGCTGAAATTGCATAGGATAGGCGCGCCACCGCCACAGCCCGGCGGGTGTGAGTCTGCGTCCGCCAAACCCGAAAGCGTCCGAGCGAATCGTCTACAAAGGAGATCCCAATGTGGAAGGAATTTAAAGCGTTTGCCATGCGCGGCAATGTAATGGACATGGCCGTGGGCATCATCATCGGTGCGGCCTTCGGTAAGATTGTGGGCTCGCTGGTGGACGACATCCTGATGCCGCCAATCGGACGAGCGCTGGGCCATGTGGACTTCTCGAACCTGTTCTTCTCGTTGAACGGCTCCGCCTATCCCACGGTAGCGGCGGCGAAAGCAGCGGGTGCGGCCACTATCAACTATGGTCTCTTTATCAATACGATCATCAATTTTTTGATCGTGGCGTTTGCGGTGTTCTTGCTGGTGCAACAGGTGAACCGCTGGGCGGCCAAACCCGCGCCGGTGACGCCTTCAACGCGCGATTGCCCGTATTGCCTGCAGCAGGTGCCCCTGAAGGCCACGCGTTGCCAGCATTGCACATCGCAACTCGCCGCGGCGTAGGTTAGCTTTCCAGGGCTCCGCCGGAGCCGGCGGGGAGTTCGATCGAAAACTTTGTGCGTTTCTTCTCTGCATGGGCGGCGAGGGCGAGCTGCAATAAGCGGTCGATCAATTCGCGGTAGGGCACTCCGGTCGCTTCCCAAAGTTTTGGGTACATACTGATCGATGTGAAGCCGGGAATGGTGTTAATTTCGTTGAGGTAGATGCGGCCGGTCTTGCGTTCAAGAAAGAAATCCACGCGTGCCATGCCCGCGCAATCAAGCACCTGGAATGCGCGCACGGCAAGCTCCTGGAACTTAGCCGCCTGCGGCGCCTTGAGGGGCGCGGGGATCAGCAACTTCGTGCCTTCCTCAAGATACTTCGCGGCATAATCGTAAAATTCGCGGTGCGGTACGATTTCGCCGGGAATTGACGCGCGCGGATCGTCATTGCCGAGCACCGCGACCTCAATCTCCCGCGCATCGATGCCGCGCTCGACGATGATTTTCTGGCCGAACTCCGCGGCAGTGTTAAGCGCTGCGGATAGTTCCACGCCATCGTGCGCTTTCGTCATGCCCACGGAAGAACCAAGGGCAGCGGGCTTCACGAAAACTGGGAATTTCAACTCCTTCTGGATCAGTTTCAGCACATGTGCGGGCGACTTTTCCCACTGCGTGCGCGGAAAAGCCAAGAATTCGCCGACGGGCAGTTCCGCCTCGCGGAACAACCGCTTCTGCACGTCCTTATCCATGCCGACGGCCGAGCCCAGCACTCCCGCTCCGACGTAAGGCAGCCCAGCGAGGTCGAGCAAGCCCTGGACCGTGCCATCTTCGCCGTAAGTGCCGTGCAGAACGGGAAAAACCACGTCCACGCGCAATGCGCCCCCGGACTTTTCGCCAATGGGCACGAGAGCGGCAATATTCGGATCGGCGGAAAGCATCACGCGCTCGCCATTCTTTAGCACATCCGGAAGCATTTTCTGCGCGGGTTTGCCGGCGAGCCAGCGGCCGTCTTTCGTGATGCCGATAGGCACCGCTTCATACTTATCGGGATCGAGAGCGCGCATGACGGATGCGGCGGAGCTCAGCGATACTTCATGTTCGCCGGAGCGGCCGCCAAAGAGCACGCCGACGCGCAGACGTTTTTTGGATTTTTCCACCATGCGAGCGCTACAAAATCTTCTTGCCGAGTCCGGAGCAGACCATTTCCACGCCGAGCAAAGCCGTCTTGTTGTGCAAGTCAATCACAGGATTGATCTCCACCACTTCAAGCGACACCATCGCCTCGCTGTCGGCGATCATCTCCATGGCCAGGTGCGCTTCGCGATAAGTAACGCCCCCGCGAACGGGCGTACCCACACCTGGCGCGTCTGTCGGGTCCACAAAATCCATGTCCAGGCTGACGGCAACCCCATCGGTGTCGTCTGATGCAAAGCGGATCGCCTCGCTCATCACCTCGCGCATCCCGCGCTCATCCACATCGCGCATGGTGAAAACGTGCACGCCCGACTCCTTCATCAGCCGGCGTTCCCGTGCGTCCAGATCGCGAATACCCACCAGCGCGACATTGCGCGGCTCGACCTTGGGGTGAAAGCCCATCAGGTCCACGAGCTCTGGCGGACCATAGCCGGTGACCGACGCCATCGGCATCCCGTGTACGTTCCCTGACGGCGAAGATTCCGGCGTATTCATGTCGCCGTGCGCGTCAAGCCATAGCAGTCCAATGCGCTTGGACTGTTTGCGAAAGTGGCTGGCGATACCGGAGATGCTGCCTATCGCAATCGAATGGTCGCCGCCGAGCACGAGGGGCACGTAACCTTCGGCGAGCGCTTTCTCCGTCATTTCCGCGAGCCCACGGCAGGTTTCGGCAATTTCGTTCAGATACTTGGCGCGCTTTTCACCGTAAGGCTGTTCTTCCGGCTGTTTCACGTGGATGTTGCCGATGTCATCGACCTGGTGATTGAGCTGCTTCAGGCGGGTAAGCAGGCCGCCCACACGGAGCGCGGAAGGACCCATGTCCACGCCGCGGCGGCTCTGTCCGAGGTCCATCGGCACGCCGATAATGCGGATTTTTTGCGCCACGATTTAGGCCCAGCCCCAAAGGCCTGGGGATGCAACACGCTAAGGATAAACGCGATAGATCATCCTCGGGAAGGGTATAACCTCGCGGATGTGTTCAGTTCCGCAAATCCAGGCCACGGTGCGCTCGAGTCCCAAGCCGAAACCAGCGTGCGGCACGGAACCATAGCGACGAAGATCGAGATACCACTGGAAAGACTCTTCAGGCAGTTTGTGTTCGTGAAGCCGTTGAATCAAAAGGTCATAGCTCGAGATACGCTCGCCGCCGCCGATGATTTCGCCATAACCTTCGGAGGCCAGCATGTCAAATCCGAGCGCTAGCTCCGGCCGCGCAGGGTCGGGCTGCATGTAGAAGGCTTTAATGGCTGTGGGGTAGCGATGCACTATCACCGGGCGATCATATTGGCTGGAGAGTATGGTCTCCTCGTCGCCGCCGAAATCGTCGCCCCATTTTGCGGGGTTGCCGCTTTTCTGCAGGATGGTGATGGCTTCGTCGTAGCTGATCCGGGGAAAGGGAGCCTTCACGGTTTCAAGTTTCGCCGGATCGCGCTTGATCATTTCGAGTTCGCGCGTGCGATTGGCAAGCACACTTTGCACCACGGTGCTGACCAACCCTTCCGCCAGGACCATCATGTCTTCTACGTGCGCGTAGGCAGCTTCGGGTTCGAGCATCCAGAATTCGGTGAGATGGCGGCGCGTCTTGGATTTTTCCGCGCGGAAGGTAGGACCAAAACTATAGACCTTGCCGAGCGCCGCGGCCGTCGCCTCGAGATAAAGCTGTCCGGACTGCGTGAGGTAGGCCTTGCTCTCGTCGACGTAATCCACTTCAAAAAGCGAGGTCGTGCCCTCGCAAGCCGCGGGCGTGAAGATCGGAGGATCGGTAAGCGTATAACCCTGGCTATCCATGTAATTCCGCGCGGCGCGGACCACTTCGGCGCGGATGCGCAGGATGGCCGCCTGCCGTGGCGAGCGAATCCACAGATGACGACGGTCGAGCAGAAAATCCACGCCGTGCTCTTTGAGCTGAATGGGATACGGATCGGATTCGGAGATGCGCTGCACGGTCTCGACGCCCGTGACCTGCATTTCATAGCCGCCGGGCGCGCGCTGGTCGGCGCGAATCTTGCCGGTGACGATCACGCTCGATTCTTGCGTCAGCTCGCGGAGCGCGGCGAACGCTTCGGGATTTTCTTTCTGTGACGCGACGCCCTGTAGAATCCCGGTGCCATCGCGAAATTGCGGGAACACCAGCTTGCCCGATTCGCGCAGGTTGTAAAGCCAGCCGCGCAGCGTGATTTCCTGGCCATCGTAACGGCCCACATCGGCGATATTCACAACGGGCATCTGGCAAAAACCTCCGTGGAAAATGGGCGGCTTGGTCTAGGAACGGGCGCGCTCGACGCGATCCACCATGGCGCGCACGGCGTCGAGCGACGGCGTCTGCGGCGATTGCTCGCGCAGCTCGAACACCAGCGGCAACTCCGCGGGCATCGCGGGCAGGAGCTTTTCCCACTCGATCGTGCCTTCGTAGGGCAGCAAGTGCTCGTCTTTTTCGGCGCCGTGATTATCGTGAATGTGCGTGGTCGCAGCGAGCTCGCGAACCACATCGAAACCCGAGAGCGCTTCGCCCTCAAGGTGCGCGTGGCCGGTATCAAAGCACAGCCTCAAGCCCGGCAGGCGCGTGTCTTCGAGGAAATGGCGCAGGTTCGCGGGCGTGGCCATTTCGCCGGGTGTGTTTTCAAGGGCCAGCGAGACGCCACGCTCACGCGCGAAGACGTTCAAGTTCTCGAGCGAAGTGAACGCCGCGTCCCAATGCCGGCGGTCATTCGGGTCGCGCGAGGTGCAGACGTGCAGCACCATCAAGGGAAACGGCACGGTCTCGGCCACGTCCAGCGCGCGCTTCACTTCGTCCACCGCATCGAGCCTTCGCGTCGGCTCAGGATCGCAGATGGAGATCGGTGTGCCGCTCTCGCGCGCAGGGCTGAAGTCGCGCTCGGTGGGAGCATGAAGTGAATGCAATTTCAAGTGATGATCGCCGATCCAATCACCTAATTCGCGAACGGCATCCGCCGAGCGGTAATTGAAATGAAAGCCGGCGCAGAAAATCTCGATGCCGTGAAAGCCGGCGCGCTCGATATCGCTCAGGTGCGTGGTGGTGAGCTTCTGCTGAATGTACAGATACGTGGATAGAATTCGCTGCATCCTGTGGCCCTCGGACCGCGGAATTTTCAGTTGCCCAGCGCGGCGCCCTGGCGGCGCGGGTCGGGAGCGCCGAGGCGTTCGCCGCTTTTTGGATCGATGCCGATGGCGTTCACTTCGCCGATCCAGGTGCGCTTCACCACGTTGTAACCCATCGCGGTGAGCTGCGCGGCTGTGGCCGCCGGAAAATCCTGTTCGACAATCAGTGAATCCGGCATCCACTGGTGATGAAAGCGCGGAGCGTCAATCGCGGCCATGGCGCCGCGGGCATCGAGCGGACCGAAACGCATCCAGTTGATCACCGTGAGCATCGTCGCGGAAATAATCTGCGGGCCTCCGGGAGAACCGGTCACAAAGCTGAGCTTGCCGTCGCGCAAGACGATGGTGGGCATCATCGAGCTGAGCGGGCGCTTTCCCGGCGCGATGGTGTTGCCCTCGCTCTGCATCAGGCCGAACATGTTGGGCTGGCCGGGCTGCGCGGTGAAATCGTCCATTTCGTCGTTCAGCAGGAAGCCGCCCGGCGCGGTCACGCCGGAGCCGTAACTGTCGTTGATCGTGTAAGTGTTGGAGACGGCGTTGCCGTCGGCGTCAACAACGGAAAAGTGTGTGGTGTGGCCTTCGCGCTGCGCTTCGTAGAGCGAAAGCGCCACGGCTTGCTCGCGCGAGAAAGCGTCGGGGTGCGTGCTTAGACTCGCCGCTCCGGCCGCGGCCTTCGGCTTATCAAATGGCGCGGGATCGCCGGCGCCGACGCTCTGGCTCGAAGACGCGTGCGTAGGATCGATCGTGGCACGGCGTTCGGCAGCGTAGCGCGGATCGGTGAGGCCCGCGAGCGGCACATGCACGAAATCGGAATCTCCGAGGAATGTGGCGCGATCGGCAAAAACCAGCCGCATGGCCTCGGCCACCCAGTGCACGGAGGTCGCGTCATTCCAGCCCTTGAGCTGCTCGGGCGAAAGGATATTCAGCGCTTCGATCATGGCGATGCCGCCGGAGCTGGGAGGCGGACTGGTGTAAACGTCCCATTTGGATCCGTTGGCGTCATAGCTGGCATGCAGCGGCGTGCGAATCTTGGCTTTGTACCCGGCGAGATCGGCCATGGTGAGCAGCCCGCCGTTTTGCACCATGTCCGCGGTCAATTCTTGTGCCGTTTTTCCCTGATAGAACTCCGCGGGACCATTTTGCGCGATGCGCTTCAGCGTTTCCGCGAGCGCGGGCTGTTTGAGCGAATCGCCTGCCTGGTAGAGCTTGCCGCCATTCAGAAAGATCTGGTTGCTGCGATCGAACTGCTGCAGTCGCTTGGCGGAATCCTTGAGCGAAGTTGCCAGCTTGTCGCTGATAGTGAAGCCCTGCGCCAAGCGGATGGCAGGAGCCATCACGTCAGACAGCTTTAGCTTGCCGTAGGTTTTTACCGCGAGCGCCATTCCGGCCACGGTGCCCGGAACTCCCGAAGCACGATAGCCGAGTCGCGAGCCTTCCGTGTCATAAGTGCCGTCAGCCTTCTTGTAAAGCTCGCGCGTGGCGGACGCAGGTGCCTCCTCGCGGTAGTCCACGAAAACCGTCTTGCCGCTCGCCAAGCGCAGCAGCATGAAACCGCCGCCGCCGATGTTGCCCGCGCGTGGCTCGACCACCGCCAGCGCAAAGGCTACGGCCGCCGCCGCATCCACCGCGTTGCCGCCCTTCTTCAGGATTTCGAGCCCGGCCTTATCGGCAAGAGCGTTGTCGCTCACGATCATGGCCTCTGGGGCGCGTACCGCTTCCTTAGGCCAATTCCGCGCGGCTACGTCGGTCTCGCGATACTCGAGGGGCCCGGCCTGCGGCGCGGGTTGTTTGGTCTGTGGCACCGCGGACGCCGGCTTTTGCTGTGCGGCGATCCACATTGGGGCCAGCGAACTGAATGCAAGTGTGGCGAGAATGGCAGTGTTTTTGCGGCTCATGGGCGGCTCATTTGCGGCACATACGGGCGCGTTTGAGATTATGCGAAACGCCGGGGAGCGTCAAGGCAAGGCGGCGCACCCGTCAATGAGTGAAGACTTACAAGAATTTGGGCAAAAAGCGCGGCTTAGCGCCCATGGCGGAGCGGTAGGCGGGATCGGCCAGCAACACGCGATCCTCGACGGCTAGGCGCTCATGCAGCACCCAGGCGTTGCCGACGGCTGCGCCCAGCGCCGTGATCCAAGCGGTGTGGATCAGGGGCAGCGAAATCATTTCGATATAAACCGCAACGTAATTCGGGTGGCGCACCCAACGGTAAGGACCGGAAGCAACCACGCCAAGCGGTACGGAGTTCATCACTTCCACGTTCCAGTGCTCGCGCATGGTGCGGATTACCCACCAACGCAGCGCGTTCGAAAGCACGAAGAGGGCGCCCATGGCGATTGCCAGCGCAGGAATCAGCGGACGCCGCGCCACAATCACCTCGACTGCGGCGCCGACGATCACACCCGTATGCAGTAGCACCATGGCGTTGAAATGCGGTTCGGCGACGCGATTGCCGCCCGCTTGCATTACTTTTCGTTGATTCGCGCGGGAAATGCGGAGTTCAAGCAGGCGCCCCGCGGCCACGGCGGCGAGAAGGAAAAGATAGGCGATGCGGCTTACGCCCATTCGAGAAGCAGCATCTCCGCGCTAAAACCCGGCCCAAACGCGGCGAGCAAGCCGTGGGAGCCTGCGGCGACCTTGCCCTTGCGCAGCCATTCGTGCAGCACGAAGAGCACCGAGGCGCTCGAGAGGTTTCCGTAATCTCGCAGCACATCCCACGAAAATTGCGTCTCGGAGCGATCGAGGCCGAGTTCGTCCTCCATATATTGCAGAAGCTTTTGGCCCCCGGGATGCAGCACGAACGCTTTCAGATCGCTGCGCTGCAAGCCCTGCTCGGTGAGAAACGCCTCAAACGGCGCGCGGATGTTTTCGCGGATCAGTTGCGGAACGTCTTTCGAGAGCACGATGTGGAAGCCGCCATCTTTCAAGTCGAAGCCCATGGCGTCAATCGTGTTGGGAAAAAGGTGGCTCTTCGAGCCGACGATGCGAGGGCCTGGCTTTGCCGCTCCCGAATGTGACGAATCTCCATTTGCCGAATTGCCGTTCGACGAACCGCCATTGGACGCGCCTCCGTTTACCGGAGCGCCATTCACTGCGACGCTCTTCCCGCGCGTGATGGCAGCAGCAGCCGCGCCATCGCCAAAGAGCACGGCTGAGATCAGGTTCGCGGGCGAAACATCGCGGCGCTGAAAGGTCAGACTCGGCAATTCCACGGCGACGATCAGCACCACGCCCTCTGGCACTCCACGAAGAAAATCCCACGCGCGCCCCAGCGCCGCCGCGCCGCCCGCGCAGCCAAGTTCGGTGATCGGGAGCCGGCGCACATCGCTTCGGAAACCGAGGTCATTCACCAGGTGCGCGTCGAGCGAGGGAATGATCACGCCCGTACAGGAAACCGTAATCAGCAAGTCCACATCAGTAGGCGCCAGATGCGCGCGTTTGAGGCAATCAGCCGCCACTTGGCGTCCCAAACGCACGGAATGCTCGAGGTATTCGCGCGAGGTCTGCTGTAGCGGTCGTGGTTCGACGGTGTAATCGATCGGAAAAATAAAATAGCGGCGGTCGATCTTCGCATTCTCGATCACTTCGAGCATGGTGCCGGTGCGCGCGTCGCCCAGCATGGGGAAAACTTTTTGCAGGTAGGCGCGAGAGCCTTCGCGATCGAGCACATGCTCGGGCAAGGCCGTAGCGGTGGCGGCCACGCGAATCGGCGCACCCTCGGCATCGCTGGAAACTCTCGTCCGATGCGGCTGCGGCAGGGCGGTCTCAACGGGCCTGCGGTAATCTATGGTCATTGCGCCTCGCTGCCGGGTCTCTGAACGCGGAGGTCCCGGATTGCTTCGCACTCTTGGAAACGCCCGGCCGGACGCGTCCGCTGGGCGGCCCAAGATCGCCGTTTTCCGCTTGGGTCCGTGCTGATTCTGACACGCCACGGCCCATTTCGCCATCCGAATGTTCGCCAGCGCACACTACGCGCGAAAACCCGGGCATCGCATCCCCGGCGCAAAGCGGCTATGATGGGCAGGTTCCTGCGAGCCGGGAAGCCCGCCAGGCCCGCAATTACCAGTGAGGTCGGTCATGCCCGAAGATTTGGCGGAGAAAGTGATCTCGATCTTGGCCTCGGTGAAGCATATCCCGCGGGAGAAGATCACACTCGAAAGTTCGCTCGCCGATCTCGGCTTTGATTCCCTCGACACTATTTCGATGCTATTCGAGTTGGAAAGCGCGTTTCAAATTTCCATACCCGACGATAAGGCCCGCAGCATCCGCTACGTCCACGAAATCGTTTCCGGGATTCGCACGCTGCTTGCGGAACAGTCCGCGTCCGGATCGTCGCTCGAATCGGTGCCTTCCGAATAGATGACGCCGCAACGCCGCATCGCCGTCACGGGCGTGGGAGTGGTTTGCGCGCTGGGCACCGAAGCGGCCGCGGTATGGGAGTCTCTGCGCGCCGGGCGCAGCGCAATTCGTCCAATCGAGTTGCTGGATACTTCCAAGATCGGCTTCCACAACGCCGCGGAAGTTTCGGGCTACGATCCCGCCGCGCATTTTACTCCTTCGCAGCTCGACCACTTGGACCGCTTTGCGCAACTCGCTCTTGTGGCCGCGCGCGAAGCGGTGCGCGATTCCGGGATTGCGTGGACGCCCGCGTTGCGCGAGCGCACCGCAATCGTCACGGGATCAAGCGTAGGTGGACAAACCACCGAGGACGTAGGCTTCGACGATGTGTATCGCCGCGGCAAGAACCGCGTGCACCCCCTCACAATTCCCCGCACCATGGCCAACGCAGCCACCAGCCAAATCTCGATGGAGCTTGGCCTTACCGGCCCGGCCTTCGCGATTTCCACGGCGTGCTCGTCATCGAACCACGCGTTTGCGCAGGCGCTGGCGCTGTTGCGCTCGGGCGCGGCCGACGCCGCAATTGCCGGTGGCAGCGAGGCACCCTTCAGCTTCGGCCTGCTGAAAGCGTGGGAGGCGATGCGCGTGGTCGCGCCGGATACGTGCCGTCCTTTCTGCCGTGACCGCAAAGGAATGATTCTGGGCGAAGGCGGCGCGATGCTGCTGCTCGAGCCGCTCGAAGCGGCACAAGCGCGTGGCGCGAAAATTTATGCGGAGCTGGCGGGCGCGGGCATGTCCGCCGATGCGCACCATCTGACGCAGCCAACCATCGAAGGCCCGGCGCGTGCCATGCGCATTGCGTTGAGCGATGCCGGCCTCGCTCCAGAGGAGATTGGCTACATCAACGCGCACGGCACCGGCACTCCCGGTAACGATCCGGCCGAGACGCGCGCGATCAGGGAAGTATTTGGCGCGGCGGCCGGGCGCATTCCGGTCAGCTCCACAAAGTCCATGCACGGGCACGCACTCGGCGCCGCCGGTGCGATCGAGGCCGTCACCACAATTCTGGCGATGCGCGAAGGCCTCTTGCCGCCCACGGCGAATTTCACCCAAGCCGATCCCGCCTGTGATCTCGACTACATTCCCAACACCGCGCGCGCTGCAAGTGTGGGCGCGGCGCTCTCCAATTCCTTTGCGTTCGGCGGATTGAACGCGGTGATCGCGTTTCGCGCTTGGCCGCGGTAAGCGCCGCAAACGGTGACGCAGCGTCTTTATGGAGTACCGGACCATCGCGCCTGAGAATTCGCCGCGCTCCAAACCGGTATGAAGGCGTTCGTCCTAGGTGAGGGCCAGACGTGGCCGCTCGGTGTCCCACGGCGGAGAAAGGTATGGAGTCTCTCCGCGGCACAGCGTCTAGTTTCTCAGTGCCATTTCTGACGCGATTTTTGTTGCCGCGATGGGGCGGTGGCGCCGGCGGGTTCAAGCTGAGGCGGCACCCGCACGCTCACATCGCTTCCCTTCTCCAGCGCTGCGATCCAGCGCCGTGCGTGAACGCAAATCCTTGCGGCATGAATGCCCCGATAGGCGCGGGGCGCGGAGGCAAGTTTGGTTACGCCGGCACGCAATAGCGACTCGGTTCCCAATAAATTCTCGCGTGAATGATGATGAAATGCCGCCGCGATCTGAATCAGTCCTTGCAGGAAGCGCTTCTCGTGGCCCGTAGCGGGCAGCCAGATTTCTTCCCAAACCTCGTGCGCATCGAAAAAGCGCCGCGCGTTAAAAAGTTCCACGCCACGGGCGAAGGCCTCGACTTCATGCGCGCTATAGTTGGCCGCCGCGCTCTTGGGCGCGCCGTGGCTCTGGCGGGAACGCCGTATCTGTCTCGACTTGGACTTCATTTCCAAAACTCGGCATAATAACAAAGTCCGGCCCGCGAGGCCGCGTCCGCGCTTGCAGCCGAGTTCTGCTGCCTCACGCAGTTCGCAACAGAGTCACGCAAGCTTATCCGACCGCGATCCGCGGTGATCTTTCCCGCTACCGGAGACTCTTTCTTGCCGAAGATTCACCTGGTCCTCATCATCCATGCCCATCAACCGGTGGGAAATTTCGATCACGTCTTCGAGCAGCTCTACCGGCAATCGTATCTGCCGTTTCTCGAACAGGTCGAGCGCCACCCGGCGATACGGCTGGGACTGCACTATACCGGGCCATTGCTCGAATGGCTGGACGCGCGCCATCCGGACTTTATCGAGCGGCTGGCCGCGCTGGTGCATCGCCACCAGGTGGAAATCATCGGGGGTGCGTTCTACGAACCGATCCTGATCTCGATTCCGCGCGCCGATCAAGCCGAGCAAATCCGCCGCATGCGCGCCTATCTTTCGCAGCGTTTCGGCCGAGCGCCCACGGGAGCCTGGCTGGCCGAGCGCGTGTGGGAGCCACATCTGCCGGCCGTCTTCGAGGCGGCCCAGGTGGATTACACGCTTCTCGACGATATTCATTTTCTGTGCGCCGGTCTGGAAGCCGAGCAGCTCTTCGGCTACTACGTCGCGGAAGAGGGCGGCGCCACCGTAAAGGTGATTCCGGGTCTGCAGGCCATGCGCTATTTGGTGCCGTTCCAAGCCGTAGACGAATCCATTGCTTACCTGCGCGATGCCGCCGAGCGCCATCCGGATGGCATGGTGGCCACCGGCGACGACTGCGAAAAGTTCGGCGGGTGGCCGGGTACTTACGAGCACTGTTACACCAATGGCTGGCTCGACAAATTCTTCACTGTCGTGGAGAAGAACTCCGATTGGCTGGCGACCACGCCACCCGGCGAATATCTGGCCACACACGCACCTCTCGGCCGCGCCGATCTGCCCGCCGCGTCCTACACGGAAATGATGGAATGGGTGCTCCCGACCGCGGCGCGGCAACAGTTTCACGCCGTCGAAACCGAATTCACCGCGCGCCCGGACGTGAAGCGCTTTCTACGGGGCGGCATCTGGCGCGGCTTCTTAATGAAGTACTCTGAGGTGAACCTGCTGCACAAGAAGGCGCTGAGCTCCTCACGCCGGTTGCACGCCATACGCGCACAGGCGCACGATCGCGCGGCGGAGCCCGCGCTCGAGCAGGCGCACACGCATATCCTGCGCGCGCAATGCAACGATGCTTACTGGCACGGCATCTTCGGCGGCATCTACGCGCCGCACCTGCGCAGTGAGCTCTATCGCGAATTGCTGCATGCGGAAACCCTGCTGGATCGAGCGGCGGGGCCGCACGAAGATACAATCCGCGTAGAAAAGATCGACTTCGATCTCGACGGCCAGCAAGAGTTCTGCGTCCGTGCGCCGCAACTTGCCGCGATCGTGAAGCCCAGCGACGGCGCCACCGTCGCCGCGCTCGATTTTCGTCCTACCGCGGCGACGCTGATCAATTCCCTGATGCGCCGCCCCGAGGCCTACCATGCGCGCCTGGCCGAAGCCGCCCGCGGCAGCGGCGCGAGTGTCGCCAGCATTCACGAGCAGACGCGCTCGAAGGAGCCAGGCCTTGAGAAGCATTTGCGCTATGACCGTTGGCCGCGCCATTCGTTCCGGCTGCTGCTCTTCCCCGCAATGAAGAAGCACGCGGATTACGAAGTGATCGAGCTCGGGGAAAGCGCGCCGTTCGCGGCGGGCGCGTATACCGCCGCCGGCGCCGCTATCAGCCACAGTGGTGCGCGGCTCGAGTTTTCGCGCGAAGCGCCGCTCGATTTGCAGGGCGTACCATGGCCAGCCGGCGCACTGTTGCGCGCGCAGAAGACGCTCGAATTCGAGACGAGCGCCGATGCTTTTGCGATTCGCTGCACGATTTCGCTGAGTCACACGGCAAGAATTCCACTGCGGTTGCATGTAGGCCTCGAAAGCGTGATCAACCTGCTCGCGCCGAACGTGCCGGATCGCTATTTTGAATTTGGCGGCGTGCGCCACCCGCTGCGCTGGAGCGGCGAGACGAGCAGCCACTCACTACGTGCCGTGGACGAGTGGCAAGACGTGTCGGCGACGCTCGAGGCACCTGGCGGCACCTTCTGGATCGCGCCGATCGAAACTGTCTCCGAATCCGAGGAGGGTTTTGAGCGCGTCTACCAAGGCTCGCAAATCCTCGCGCTGTGGACGCCCGAGCTGCAGCCGGGCGTTCCGTGGCAAGCCGAGCTTCTACTTAAGGTAAGCAAAGCGCACGCGTGACCTCGCGTGACGCTCACTTTCCGTCGGTTGTCGTTCTAAGCGTTGCGAAGAACGTGTGTACCGCCTTTGCATCTGTGGGAATCCCAGTGAGCTTGCGCTTTTTCGGAGCGTCCACGGCGCAGCGGCACACAGATTCTTCGGCTCAAGCGGCGAGCCTCAAAATGACCGCGTAACCGGGCTCCACGATCTGGGGGAATCGGCTCCCGACCGGGTCTCCCTGCCGCGCTCACCGAATGGCGCAGCGCTGCGATACACAGGATTTCCGTGAAGCGCCTTTTCCGTGTGTTGCCAGCGGCGTAAATCCTCTGTTATTGTCAGCCGCATGGCGCTGAATGAAGAATTGCTCCAAATCCTGGCGTGTCCGGTGTGCCTCACGCCCGTGCGCGCAATAAACGCCGAGACCGAACTTGAATGCGTAGCGTGTGGGCGGCGCTATCCCGTGCGCGACGGCCTGCCGATCATGCTGCCCGAGGAAGCCACGCCCCCCACCAAAGAAACGTCTCCAAAAACATCATGACGCCGCAGCCGCAAAGGCTCGCCCGGCTAATACGCGCCATGCGCGGCCGGCGCGTGGCCG
Source organism: uncultured Acidobacteriota bacterium (assembly GCA_963703805.1). Lineage (GTDB taxonomy): Bacteria > Acidobacteriota > Terriglobia > Acidiferrales > UBA7541 > DASTCZ01. The sequence continues at coordinate 1,501,097 of CAVPFO010000005.1, forward strand.
TGGTGGGCGATTGGATGCTGGACCGCTACACCTGGGGCACGGCTTCGCGCCTTTCTCCGGAAGCGCCGGTGCCCGTGGTGGATTTCGTCTCGCAAAGCGAATGCCTGGGCGGCGCGGGAAATGTGGCCGCGAATCTCGCAGTGCTGGGCGCGCGCGCGATTCCCTTCGGCATCGTAGGCGATGACGACAGCGGCCGCGCGGTGTTGCGCTGCACGAAAGCCGCGAGCATGCCCACGGCGGGAATTCTGCCTGCGCCCGCGCGAATCACCACCACCAAGACACGCGTCATCGCGCGGCACCAGCAAGTCGTCCGCGTAGACCAGGAGCGCCGTGAGCCTCTGCCGAAGCCGCTCGAGGAGCGCTTAATTCGCGCCATCAAATCCGCCGCCAGCGATCTCGATGCGCTGGTGATCTCCGATTACGACAAGGGCGTGGTCACCGACGCGCTTGCGGATCGCGTGTTGGATGCCTGCCACGAGCGAAATTTACCGGTGCTGGTGCGCCCGAAGACCTCGCGGCTTTTTGCCTACCGCGGCGCCACGGCCATCGTCTGCAATGCGAAGGAAGCCGGGTTTTTCGTGACGCGCACGCTTTCCGATTCCGAATCCGTGGAGCAAGCGGGCCGCGCGCTGCTCGCGCACTTCGGCTGCTCGGCCATCGTGATCACCATGGGCGAAAAGGGGCTGAGCCTGATCGAGGAAAGTTCGCCGCGCCACCTGCACGTGCCGGCCACGGGGTTCGAGGTGAGTTACGCGCGGGTCGGCCAAGTCGGCGTGGATCGCGAAGCCACCGGCCGGCAGGTGTTTGACGTGACGGGCGCAGGCGATACGGTGCTGGCCACGCTGGCGCTCGCCGTCGCGGCGCACGGCGCATTGCGGGATGCCGCCGTGCTCGCCAATGCCGCCGCGGGAGTCGTCGTCAGCAAGCTTGGCACCGCGACGGTAGAACCCGCGGAGTTGCTCGCCGCCATTCGCGAACTGGCGTAGTGCTTCGCAACAATGTGAATGCCCCATGACGCCTCCCCGAACAAGACCAAGCAACGGCCCCACCCTTCCAAGAGCGAAGGATGGGGCACCCGGCGTCGTGAGATCCTAAAGCGAACCGTCGTCGACGGGGAGACAAGGTGATGTCGAAGCAATGGCATATAGCGGAATGCCTGTTTCGCGCGGTGATTAATGGAGACCGCAAACGGGGTCGACTTCTCGAAAGGCGTTTCTTCTTGCTAAGAGCTGCCGGTGGCCGATCGGCAAAGAAGAGGGCGCTGGATTTAGCGAAGAAGAAACAGCATGGGTATATCGGTTCAAACGGAGAGAAAGTCGAATGGCTTCTGCAGAAAGTGGTCGATACCAAGGTGATCATGTCCAGGAGGTTGGTGAAAGGCACGGAACTGTTCTACGAATAGGTCAACCGGCGATAAGGTCTAGTTTTCCTGTGTCCGTCTGCAAAACTAAGTTTTTTACTACAAATTTACTACAATCGCCTTCTTCTCCATTTTGAATAGTGGACCGCGTCCCGACAAACCGATATAAAATCAAAATGCCTCACGCGCGGGGCCCGTAGCTCAATGGTTAGAGCAGCGGACTCATAATCCGTTGGTTCTAGGTTCAAATCCTAGCGGGCCCACCATCTCACGACTTCGCGCCCGTCCAGGCGGCTGCGGTTTGCGCCAATTCCTGCAGCACATCTGCGTCGGCTCTCCCTGACGCCTTCAGTACATGAAAAGAGTGGTCCGCGGTTTCGATCACGTGCAGGGTCACGCGTGGGCGGAGTTCGGCGCATATGGGCCGTAAGAGGTTGAGGTCGGCGAACGCGTCGCGGGTGCCCTGGAGGAAGAGCATCGGCGATTTGACGTCGCGCAAATGCTCCGCGCGCTTCGTTCCCGGCTGATTGGGCGGGTGGAGCGGGAAGCCGAAGAAAACCAGCCCCCGGACACCATCGAGCATGTTCTGTGCGGCCGCAAGCGAAGTCATTCGCCCGCCCAGCGACTTTCCTCCCGCGAAGAGCGGCAGGTCCGGAGCGGCTTTTGAAGCGGCGTGGACGGCGGCTTGAACGGTGGCCGTAAGGAGCGGGGGGCGGTCAGGAACCTTGCGTCCGTGCTCCATATAGAGAAACTGAAACCGAAACGTCGCGACCCGCGCGGCCGCGAGCTCATTGGCCAGCGACTCCATGAAAGGATGCGCCATTCCGGCGCCCGCGCCGTGTGCCAGCACCAATAGAGAAACGGCATTCGGCGGACGCAAAAGAATCGCCGAGGTTTCGGCTTCAGTCTGAACCGCGAAACGGATGTCTTTACGGACCGGCATTCTGCCTTGCGGATTCTAGCAGTCCGTTACGCGGCCCCGAAAGGTTCAGGGACTGCGCCAGAGCCTGTGCCCACGGCTATTTCCTTCCGCCCTTTGCTCCTCCCTTTGGGTGGGCATCGGTCTTGGCGTTGTGCTTATCGCGGTAAATCTGGCGGCTCTCCTTATTCTGCTGATGCTCGATCTGATTGTGCTCTCCGGGCGTCAGATGGCCGCCATTCGCGGCGCGATCGCTGCGCGCTTCGTTGTGGATGGCGGTTTCGTTTTTTTCGATGTGGGAAGTCTCTCCTCGCGTCAACTGGCCCGAGTGAACGCCCTGATTGATACGATTTTGCTGGCGATCCTGGCGCGCGTTCACGCCCATCCCCTCCGGGTGAGCCGGAGTGCCGTGGTTCACCGACGCATAGTTGCTGCGGTCAACCCGGGCGTAGTTTTGATGAGAGATCTGATCCGGAGTCCTGCCGAAATGCTGCTCGTTCATCGCGGCGCGTTCGCCGGCGGTGGGAGTGGCCCGGATGCCGCCTTCGCCATTGAAGCTGGCGTGGTTGTACTCGCCCGGATGGATAAACGCGCGATCTTCGTATACGCCATGGAAGCCGGCGCCAACGTGCCACGCTGCCGTGTTGTAAAGAAAGTGGCCGCCTTCCCAGCGTCCGCCCCAAAAACCGACGCCGCCGTAGCCGAAGCCGTAATTAATTCCGCCGTAGAATCCGACGTGTGATCCCCAGTAACCCGCGTGCCAACCGTAAATGCCAGCCCCAAACCCCCAGTAGCCGGGCGTCCACAGCACGCCAACACGAGGAGGCGCAACCCACACGCCCGGAATCCAGTAGTACCCCCGGACACCGTAACCCCAGTAGCCAGGTGTCCAAAGAAATCCTTCGGTGGGACAGGGCGGCTGCTCATACACGGGCAGCGCCGGCGGCGCCACGGTAATCGCAACGCCGACGCCAACCTGCGCGTGCGATACGGTGGGTATAACGAACAGTAAGGAAAAGAGCACAAGATGGCGAGCCCGCAGCAACGTTCGCATGTGCGAATTCCTCCATTTTCTGGCCGCTTCCCAGAGCACGCAAAGCGGTGAATCGGGAAGCGCAGCATTTCAGGTGAGTATGCTACAAACCCAGCCGTTGACGTGTGAAAAAGCAGATCCGTTGGTGCTGGATACAACCCTCGCGAGGGGCGTAAGCGATCGGCTGCTTCCATCGCGACGGTACGTCATGTCACGATGTCACGCTAAGGGAAATGTGTGGACGTAGCGCAACGCTTCCGCAACGGAGCCGTCCGGAAGATTCGGGAATACGGAATGCACAAGTTCTACCTGCCGCACGAAGCCGCACTTTTCCAATACGCGCTGTGACGCACGATGCGTGGGGTGGCAGAGGGCAGACAATTCTCGAATTTTCAAAATTTTGGCCAGCTGCGCCATTGCGTGCAAAGCTTCCGTGGCGTAGCCGAAGCCCCAGGCCTCTTTCGCCAGCACGTAACCCGTCATGGCGAGATCGGGGGCCTCAAACAGGAGCCCCGTGCTGCCCAATAACCGGCCGTCTTGCGCGCTTTCGATGAGGTAGGGACCCGCGGGCCACTTTTCCCACTCGGCGTCGCTGAACTCCAGAAAAGCCCGCGTTTGCTCGATCGAAGTGTGACGCGGCCAGCCGAGAAATTTCGTCACTTCGGGATCGGAAGCGTAACGCCGAAAAATAAGTTCGGCATCGGCAGACACGGGGCGGCATAGCAGCAAGCGGGTTGTCGTGCAACATCGAGGTGCTTTCATGGATGCCGTTGCCGGCGAAGAGTGCGGCGAAATTCTCTCACAAGGAAGGGCGTGCATGCCCGCGACAGAATCGGCGGGCCGAGCCGCAAAGGCGTAGAATACGACTTTCAGCCTGCGCGCCAGAACCGATGCAACTGCGACCGGCGCATCCGCATCACTTTTGCTGTGATTACTGCACGCCCCCGGAGATAGTTGATGCCGCGATTTCATGCACCTCGCAGGAATAGAAAGGCTTGGCCTCACGGGTTTAGGGGCCAAGGCCCGGCCGCGCGGGGCGGCATTTGCGCGATCTGCCTTTGTGTGGGCGCAGGCGCGGCCATCGCGCGACAGCAGGATGCGCCAACAAGCGCACCAGCCGAGAAAGTTGCGTTGACGGTGCCGAAGGGCACTCCGGTGCAGGTGGCGCTCGATAAAGAAACGCGAGTGGAAAAAGTGGGCCAGCCGGTGCGCGGGCATGTGGTCGAGCCAGTGTACGCGTTCGATAAGCTGGTAGTGCCGGTGGGCACCGAAGCGGACGGCCAAATCACGAAGATCGAGGACGTCTCCAATGGCAGACGCACGCTCGAAGCGTTAAACGCGGATTTTACCCCCACGCGAAAAATTGAAATCGAATTCAACGAGTTGGTCCTAGCCAACGGAAATCGCATCCCGGTGCAAACGAGCGTGACTCCCGGCTCCGGACAAGTGATTCGCTTCGTGACCGCCAAGGACGGCAAGAACAGCAAGAAAGACATGGTGAAAGACGCGGCTACGCAAAAAGTGAATCAAGCGAAGCAACAGGCCAAGCAGGATTGGGACAACGCGATGAAGCAGGTGCAGGAGCCGGGAAAGGTCCATCGCGCCGAGCGCTACGCCGTGGCGCAACTTCCCGTCCATCCGCAATACATCGACGCGGGAACGGTGTACTTCGCCGAATTGCAGCAGCCGCTCGATTTTGGCAGCGAGCCGATAACGCAGCAGATGGCTTCCGGAATCGATAGCACGCCGCCGGACGGGAGTTCGGTGCGGGCGCGGCTCTTGACACCGCTCAGCTCCGCGACAGCACACAAAGACGACGAGGTCGAGGCGGTATTGACGCAGCCGCTCTTTGACGGCAGCAAGCTGATCCTGCCACAAGGCAGCCGATTGAAAGGATATGTCGCGCAAGTGCGTCCAGCGCGGCGCATGAATCGCAATGGCCAGCTCCGCATCACGTTTCGCGAATTGATTCCGCCGGACGGCGTCGAGCAGAAGGTGGAAGCCACGCTGCAGGGCGTGCAGGCCAGCGCGGGAGAAAGCGTGAAGCTCGATTCGGAAAGCGGCGCCGAGGCGACGACTCCCAAGACACGCTACCTGGCAACCGGAATTTCCGTAGGGCTCGCTATGGTTTCGATGGGCGGCGATCGCGACGGCGGCGTGGGCAGCAGCACGGCGGGCAATACGAGCAATCGCGCGCTCGGCGGCATCGGCGGGTTCAAACTGGTGGGCATGGTGCTGGGGGCCGTCGTGCGGTCGCGTGTATTTGGGGCTTCGATGGGAGCGTATGGAGCGGGAGTTTCCGTCTACACGCATTTCATCGCGCGAGGGCGCGAAGTGATTTTCCCGCGCAACACCGCGATGGAAATTGGCATCGGCACGCATGCGACACCGGCAAGTCCAGCAAGGGAACCAGCGGCCGCGCAATAAGCTGCGGCCACCGGGCGCCTCCCAGATGCCTCGGCGGTACGAAAACTTCAAAACATAAGCAGGGGCACGACTGATTGGGTAGAATCGCGCGCAAAGGATGACAGCCGAATGGCGTCAAGGCAAAGACTGCGCATATTTTTGCGAGGGAGCGCCGGCGTAACGCTTCTGGTCTTCTGTGGGTTCAGGACTGGCGCGGCCGGCGCGGGCGACAACGCCTCGGTCGTACGCAGATCGCAAGCGGCACCGGGCACGCAATCATCGAGTCTGCCGGCAAGAACAGTGGCCGTGTTCTGGGAGGACGGTTTTCCAACGGCTGACACGGCTGCGCCAGAGCGAGCGCAAATTGCCGGCGCATTGCCGGACGCCGCCATGGTCGCGGCGGATGCCCTGGCCACTACCCTTGATTCTACTGATACAAAGCTGTTGGTGCTGCCGTTTGGTTCGGTCTTTCCGGAAGAGACGTGGCCTGCGATTCACCGGTTTCTGGAGCGCGGCGGAAATTTATTAGCTTTGGGGGGCAGACCGTTTACACGCGCTGCCTACAAAGACTCGCGGGGTTGGCATTTGCGCGAGCTAGACCAAGCGTTTGCGCGCTCGCTTTTTCTGAATGACTACCAGGAGACACCAGGCTCAGCACAACTTAGCTTCACACCCAACGAGGATTTCTCTTATTTGCGTTTGCCTACATTCGCGTGGACGAGAGCCTGGAGTGCGACGGTCCGCTTAAGTGACGAGAGTCTTTATCCACGAGAAGGTTCGGCCGGCACGCTCGACACGCGGCTCGATACGCTGGCGTGGGGTGTGTCTGACGAACGCAAATTGGCCGCGCCCCTGATCGAGATGGATCACTTGCAGAATCACTTCGCCGGTGGGCGTTGGATCTTGTTGTGCGCCGAACTGCCCGCAACATTCTGGACGGACACCGCGCCGAAGATGGTCTCTGGGCTTGTCCAGCGAGCTCTGGACGGTGCGGAGGATTTTCGCGCGCAACCGTCCTGGCCCGTTTTCCTGCCGGGTGAGCCGGTTACGGTGAACCTGCATTGGATGCGCTTTTCGGAAACGGCCGGTCCGGCGCGAATTGAGCTGCGCGTGGATGTGGCGGATGCGCCCGCAAGTCCCGAGGCAGCGCAAGCCTATAACTTCGCGCCGGGCGTCTTGCCGTTCAGCTCGCAAATCACGCTCCGCGCGTTTGTCTCGCCGGGTTTGCGCACCCTTACAGCAACTCTTTATCAAGGCGGCCGTCTATGCGCCATGTATCACACAGGATTCTGGATTCGCGATAAGGCATATCTGCAGTCGGGCCCGCACGTGAGCGTTGCAGGTGACACGTTCACCATGGACGGCAAGCCGATTCTGGTGGCCGGCACAACTTATATGGCGAGCGACGTTCAACGCCAATTTTTCCTGCGGCCCAATCCTTATGTGTGGGACCACGACATGGCGCAGATCCAGGCGGCGGGGATCAATACCATTCGCACCGGGTGGTGGACGGCATGGGATCAAGTGATGGAAAACAGCGGCACGCTCCACGAAGAGATGCTGCGTACGCTCGAAGCTTTCCTCATGTGCGCTCGCCGGCACAATCTTGCGGTGCAGTTCACATTTTTTGCGTTTACACCCGAAGTCTTCGGCGGGGCGAATCCCTATCTCGATCCGGAAGCGGTGCGGCGGCAGAAGGAACTAGTTCTGGCGTTTGTGGAGCGCTTTCGCGAGGTGCCGTTTCTTTCCTGGGATTTGATCAATGAGCCCAGCTTCTCGAATCCGGCGCATACCTGGCAAACGCGTCCAAACGGCGATGACTATGAGCTTCGCGCCTGGAATGATTGGCTCGCAAGACGCTACACGAACCGGAGCGCCCTCGCGGAGGCTTGGCGAAGCGTAACAGTGCCGAATGACGCACCTGTGCCATTGCCCGGCGAAGCGGAATTTTCGTCGCGCGCGGCGTACGAAGCGTGGCCGAGCGATAACACTTTGCGTGCGCTCGACTACGAGTTCTTCGCGCAGGATGCTTTCCGGCATTGGGCGCAGGAAATGCGCGATGCGATTCACGCGGCAGGCAGCACTCAGTTGGTGACGGTCGGGGAGGACGAGGGCGGAGGAAACGATCGTCCGTCGCCAGCCTTTTTTGGCGACGTGCTGGACTTCACCACCACGCACACGTGGTGGGCTTCTGACGCGCTGCTGTGGGATTCTCTTGTGGCAAAACTGCCCGGAAAGCCAATGCTGGTGCAGGAAACGGGCGTGAGCCGCGAAGTACAGGAGGATGGCGAAGGCCGGCGAACGTTAAGTCAAGAGGCGGCCCTCTTTGAACGCAAGCTGGCAATGGCCGCGGGCACGAGCGCGGGTGCCATTGAATGGCTCTGGAACGTGAACGCCTATATGCGCGACGATCGCGAGGCAACGATTGGCGCCGTGCGTCCCGACGGCACGGAAAAACCGGAAGCCGAGGTGCTGCGGCGCTTCGCACAATTTGCCGCAGCGGCGGGGCCGCACATGAGCCGCGCAGTTGCGCCAGAAGTGGCGATCGTCACCGCGCAATCGTTGCAATTTTCTCCGCTACAGAATTTGGCGTTGGAAGCGCAGCAGAAGTCCGTCCGCGCGATGAATTACGTGTGTGGCGTACCGGCCAGTGTGATCACGGAAAACCGACTGACCGCCACGCTGGCAAACGGACGGACGCCGAAATTGATCGTTCTGCCTGCGGCACAGGCGTTCAGCGAAGAAGCTTGGCAGGCTCTACTGAAGTACGTCACGGGCGGTGGTTCGTTGCTGATTACCGGGTCCATGGAGCGCGACGCGCACTGGCGCGTGACGCAGCGGCTGGCTGCATTGGGCGCGCCCGCGAAGCCCGAGGCACTCTTGCTGCGCGCAGCCACCCAGCAAATCGGCGATAAATCTGTACCGCTGAATTTTGCCTTCGACAAGCAACAAGCGGCGGAGGGTTTGCAGTTTGCCGACGGAAGCACCTTTCATGCGATCGCATATGGCAACGGACATATTTACATCTCGAGCGAACCTGTGGAACTGGCAGAAGGCTTTGACGCGGTCACGCAGCTTTATGGCTGGGCGCTCGCTCACGCCGGAGTCACTCAGCGATTCGATGGCAAGGTTCCCGACGGCGTGCTGGTAAGGCCAGTGGAATTCGCGGATAGCGTGCTCTACCTGTTTATCTCGGAATCCGCGAATGATGCACGATTCCAAGTAAGCGACAAAGGCATCGGAATAACGATCGACGAGGCGCTGCCCGCCGGCCGCGCACAGATGCAATTGTTCGAGAAGAAAACTGGGAAATCGATCGTCACGTACGGCAACGTCACAAACGAGGGCGCCGGAGGGCCGGGCAGATGATCCAGACGGTTCGCTAATCGCCGCTGCTTATTCTGCGGGCGTCAGCTTGGCCAGCTTGGCATCCAGATCGGTGAGGGCGTGGTTGAGCTGTTCGCGGTAGCGAGGATTTTCCACACTATCGAGTTGGCGTTGGATATTTGCGCGCGAAAGCTGCAGCAGTTCGCGCTGGCGATTCAATTCCTGATTTTCTTTTTTCATTCGGGAGTGCGGCTCGGACGGGGACTGTTCGCGGGCAGACTCGATCTGGCTTTCCACCGACTTACTTTCCCATCCGCGTGCCACGTCTTCATTATATAGGCTCGGCAGGCGGAAGCGACCAAAGAAATCTGAAATTTCCTGGGGTGTGCATCTAGCGCCAGGGCTTCAGGAACGCGGAATCGCAGAACGCAAAATCATCTACGTCATTCGCAGCGCAACGCGGTCATCGGGTCCACGCCCATGGCCCGCCGGGCAGGCACGTAACAAGCGGCCATGGCGACGATTCCGATTACGCAGCAAACCGCTACAAGAGTGGCCGGATCGAACGCGCTCACGCCAAATAACAGGCTGCGCAACAGTTGCGTCAGCGCGAGCGCCGCGGCCACGCCAATCGCCACACCGATGATCGCCAGACGCGCGCCCTCACCCATCACCAAACGCAAGACGTCGCGCGGCTGAGCGCCTAGCGCGATGCGGATGCCGAGTTCCCGCGTGCGCTGGGAGACCGAATACGAAATGAGGCCGTACAAGCCGACCGCCGCCAGAATCAGCGCCAGCCCCGCGAAGCTGCCGATCAAGTAAGACGGATACCTGCGCAGAAAGACTGATGGGGACTCCGCGATGATCTGGTCCATGGTCAGAGGGCGGACCATCATCAATTGCGGATCGATCCGACGTAGCTCCTCGCGAATCGCTGCTGTTGCAAGCGCCGGGTCGCCAACGGTCCGCACGATGTAGTTGAAGTCGGTGTCTCCGGCCTGGCTGAAGGGCACAAAAAGTGCCGGTTCGTCCGGCCCATCCAGTGCCGCCCCGGTAGTGTCACCGACTACTCCGACGATCTCGCGATACGGCTGTGTTGGAGAGTAGGTGAATTTGATTCGCTTGCCGACGGGGTTTTCGCCATGAAGATACCTGGTTACCCAGACCTGATTGACGATCACATGCTTGAGCCCGCTGGCGGAATCGTCCGCGTCGCTAAAGAAACGACCGGCCACGAGCGGGATCTTCATCATAGGGAAATAGGCGGTCGAAACGTCATTGATGCTGCTTTCGTCCTCCTGGCCTGGCGTCACCGGTTGGCCTTCGACCACAAAGCGAATGGTGTTGTTGTCACCGCTGATAGGAATCACGCTGTTGGACGCAATGCCCAGAATGCCCGGTAAACTGCTGACGCGGTTGGCGAAATCGCGGTCAAAGCGGACGCCGTCGGCCCCTTTGGGATAAGCGTTCTCTGGCAGATTCACCGAGAACGTAAGAAGATTGCGAGCGTCGAAACCCGGGTTGCGGTGCAAGAGCGCGGAAAGACTCTTTAACATCAAGCCTGCGCCTACCAGCAGCACCAGGCAAAATGCGATTTCCGCCACGACGCAGGCATCGCGGAGCCGCGTGCCGCCGCCTCCGGACGAGCCCCGCGCCTCGTCCTTCAGCGCGTCACTCATGCGCTGGTGCGAAATCTGTAGGGCCGGCGCAAGACCAAAGGCAAGCGCGGCAAAAATAGTGGCGGCGCAGAGAAAGGCGAAAACAAAGGCGTTCGCGTGCGCATCCCGCAAAAAAGGCATGGAATTCAACAGTGGCTTGGGAATCGCTCCGATCAGCAGCGATGTCCCCCATTGCGCCACAAGAAAGCCCAAAGCAGCGCCCGCGGCGGCCAGCATGAGGCTCTCAACCAACAACTGGGAAATCAGGCGTCCACGTCCCGCGCCCAGCGCGGCCCGCAAGACAAATTCAACCCTGCGGCCATTCGCGCGCGCCATGAATAAATTCGCCACGTTAGCGCAAGCGATCAACAGCACAAATCCAACAGCGCCGAAGAGCACCAGCAAGAGGGGCCGGACCTGACCGACGATGCGCTCCCGCAACGGAATCATCACCACCTGGATCTTGCCGTCCTCCTGGGGATAGGCGGCGCTCAGGCGAGACGTGATCGTGCCCATTTCCGCAACGGCTTGTGTGGCAGTCGCTCCCGGCGAAAGCCGAGCCACCACGCGCATCCATCGCAGGTTGCGCCGCGTGACTTGTTCCTGCTCGATATGCATCGGCACCCAGAACTGAGCACCTCCACGCGGCGCGAACTGAAAGTCCTTGGGCAAAACCCCGATGATGCTGACACTATTGGCGTCCAGTTGCATCGTGCGGCCAAGCACGTTTGGATCGCCGCCAAATTGGGTTCTCCAAAACTGATACGTGAGAATGGCGACCTTGGGACCGGAGGCAATATCTTCTCCTGCCGCAAAATCGCGTCCCAGAAACGGTTGCACGCCGAGCGTGTGGAAGAAATTTGTGGTTGCTTCCGCGGCACTAACCACTTGCGGGTCGCCAACGCCTTTCATGATGAAACCATCCGCATCAAAGCCCGCGATGGATTGAAAGGCCTTCGATTGGCGGACCCAATCGAGATAATCGGGGTAGGAAACGCTCCAATTCTCGTTTTGCGAATCGCTTCCTAGTTCTTGCTGCGAGCGCACCTCGCCGAGAGTGAGAAGACGATCCGGCTGAGCGTAAGGCAGCGGGCGCAGCAAAGCGGCGTAGACGACCGAAAAAATCGCCGTATTGGCGCCGATTCCAAGGCCTAGCGTGAGAATCGCCACGGCGGTAAAGCCGGGCGACTTACGTAGCATACGCAGACCAAAGCGAATGTCCTGCAAGAGCGTTTCTATCCAGCGCACGCCACGGGCGTCGCGGCATTCTTCCTTCGCGCGGTCGAGCCCGCCGAATTCAAGCCGCGCAAGGCGGAGTGCTTCCTCGCGAGGCATCCCCGACCGGACAAATTTTTCTACGTGCCGCTCGAAATGGAAGCGCAGCTCTTCATCAAGCTCGCCCTCGGCATGGCCCCGCCGAAGTAGAGATTTCAGCCGAAAGAGCAGATCGCTGATCATCTAGCGCTCCCTATGCCGTACCCAATACTTGGGCGACGGCGGCCGTCAGCCTTTCCCAGGCATCTTTTTCGATTTCGAGCTGTTTGCGGCCGATCTTCGTAAGTTCGTAATACTTAGCCCGCCGGTTATTTTCCGACGTGCCCCAGCGCGCCTTGATCCAACCTCGGCGCTCCAAACGGTGGAGCGCTGGGTATAGCGAACCTTGCTGAATGCGCAATGCATCGCTTGAGATCTGTTGCAGGCGCTCGGAGATGGCCCAACCGTGCTGGGGTTCGAGGGCGATCGTTCGCAGAATGAGGAGGTCGAGCGTGCCCTGCGGCAATTCGATACGCTGCGTGGCCATTTCTTCTTCCCTTTCACTTCGACAAAAGCATACGACAAGCACCTGTCGAAGCGCAAGGGGAATCGGGCGTTTAGGCCTGCGCTGCCGAAGGCGCTGCGGCAGGGGGTTCGACCATGGACGGCGGGGCTGTGCGGGCCTTTTTGCGAGCGCGAACGCTGCCAAGGACCACCAGCAGGTTTGTGAAAACGATCACGCCGAAGGCGAGCGTGGGAAGAAATTGAAAACTGGTCCCAGTGGCCTCCACCACCTGCAAAGCCAAAACCACGGTAACGAGTCCACGAGGATGGATCAGTAGGAGCAGTTCGCGTTCCGCGGGAGTGACGTCACGCCAACTCCAGCGGCTGGTCTGCACGGCGATCCATCGCGAGAGATAAATTGCCGCGATCACACTCGCGGCCACATATTTCAGCGCGCGTAAACCGGATAGCTGCACGACGACGCCAATCAGCACAAAGAAAAACGTGCGGATCAAAAAGGACAGCTCGGAATGAAAACTGAGAATTTCTTCCTTGGGATCGGTCCGCGGCACGAAACTCCATTGGCGCTCGAGCGTATCCCGGCTGCGGCTCGGGAGGTTCGCTAGCGCCAGCCCAAATCCAAGAACCGCCAGCAGACCGCTGGCGTGGAGCGCTTCGGTCCCGGCGTAAAGCAATAGGACCACGGCAAACGTGAGAACCGGCCAGAAGCGCCGCTCGGAAAGCAATGACACCAAGCGCCCCCAGGCAAAACCCAAACCCGCCGCGAGCGCCACGGCCACAAGAATTTGCACGGCAACACCACGCGCCAAAACGGCGCGTGCGGCTACCGCTCCGAAGCGGAAGTCCAGCAAAACCCCAACTGTCAGGACCGCAAAAACGTCGCCGAGCGTCGATTCCAGCAGCAGGATGATTTTGATCGGATCGCGTCCTTGAAGCTGCTGAAGTATGGGGAGAACGATCGAGCTGCTGGTGCATCCCAGGACGGCGCCGACCAGCGCCGCGTCCAACCAGGAGCTTCGCTGCGTGTAATGAAATACTGCCGACACTGACCCGACAGCCGCGACGAAGGAAAGAATCCCGAAGACAAGACCGCCGGGGAAATGGATCAGGGTCTTCTTAACGTCAAGATCGAGCCCGCCTTCAAAGAGGATCAGCAGCAGCGCCAGGGTTCCAAAGGCGTGCGTGACGGCCTGGAATTGCTCGGCGCGCGCAATGTGCAGCACCGGACCAAGCACGATGCCCGTGGCGATCAGCACCACCACGTCTGGAACCCGCGTCCACGCAAACAGCTTGTTGGCCAGAAACGCCAACACAAGCAATCCGCCGAGCAGGCCGAAGAGGACCGTAAGGTTCATAGTTCACGCAGAAGCGGCGGAGCTCGCCAGAAACTCCAGAGCCTTCCACCGCCGCATGCGCGACGCGATACTTAGTGGACGGCGGCTTGTAAAGCCGAAGCCGAATCATCAATAGCCGCCGCTGCCTTCTCCAACACTCCGGCGACCACGCCGATTTGCTCTTGTGCGAGTTGCCACTGCTTCTGTTCGATGGCCTCACGCACGGCGGGGATGGTCTTTACCCCGTATCCTGTGTAAAAACCGGGTGCGTAGAGCTGGTGCTTGAACCATGGACGCCCCGGCAAGCCTTTGTCGCTGGTGAGCGCGCGCTCGGTCATATAAAGCTTCTGATTGACGCCGTCGAGCGAGGCTGAAGCGAGGGCGGAGCCGTTTTCCATGGCGTGTGAGTGCACTTCCGAATAGTGCGCAGCAGCCTTGGCTAGCGAATCCACGGCATGCTTCATGGGAGCGAAGTCGAGATCCTGTGGAGCGGGCTCGCGCTTCGGCGGCACGTAAGTCTCCGTGGGATCGCTGGCGTTGGTGTAGACGCCATTGTCCAATCCCTGGTTGGTCTGGCGGACCTCATCGGCGGTGGTGTGAGCCAGGGTTTCCAGCTCGCCTTCGTAACGCGACACTGTGGCCGAGAGCGCGCTGAAGTCGTAGGGCAGAAGGTCGGCATCCGCCAATCGCAGAATGGCGGTGCCCATCGTCTGCGCTTCGGCTCTCCCATACTCAAAAGTGGGATCGCCGAAGTGCGTGTACCAGTAAAAATCATCGTAAACGGAATGGTAGACGCCTCCGCCCGCTTCACCGCCATACGCGAGGGCGATATTCGAGATTCCGATGAAGTCGAGAAACGCGGTGTAATCGGAGCCCGAGCCGAGCGCTGCGATGGTCCAATTCTGTTCCTTCTCGATATTTTCCTTTTCCTTGGGAGTGCGGGCCATCTCGATGCGACGGTCCTGCAATCGCTTCCACACGGTGATGTTCTTTTCGGGATCGGTGATACTGCGCGCCACATCGTTTACAAACGGCTCAAACGCGTGCGAGCCTTCCGCGCCAAGATAGCCGCGGCTATTGGTATCCGAGTTCAAGTAAACGACGGCGTGCTGTCGAAGCTCATCAGCGTGCGTTTCCACCCACTCCGTGGAACCGAGAAGGCCGGGCTCTTCACCGTCCCACGCGCAGTAAATGATGGTGCGCTTCGGTTTCCAGCCGGACTTTACCAATTCAGCAAGAGCGCGCGCTTCCTCGAGCTCGTCCACCTGGCCGGAAATCGGATCGTCGGCGCCGTTGACCCACGCATCATGGTGATTGCCACGAATAATCCATTCGTCCGGCTCGGTTGAACCCGGAATTTTCGCGATCACGTCGTAAACCGGCTTGGTATCCCAATTTGCCGTTACCTTCAAATGAACCCGTGCAGGGCCAGAGCCAAGGCGATAAGTGATCGGCAGCGCTCCACGCCATGCCGGCGGAGCCACCGGCCCGCCCATGGCGGCCAGCAGCGGTTGCGCATCACCATAAGAAATGGGCAGTACGGGAATCTTGGTGATCGTTGGAGCATCTTTGATCGGCAAGCGCTTCGCGTCGGCGGTGGCGCCGATGCCAGGCGTAAGCGGATCGCCGGGATAAAGGGGCATGTCCGCGACGCTGCCGCGCTGCACGCCCTCTTTGGGACGGTACGCTCCCTCCGGAAAAACGGCGCCCTCGGAGTACCCGTCGTCATGCGGATCGGAATAAATCAGGCAGCCGATGGCACCGTGCTCGGCGGCGACCTTGGGCTTAATACCGCGCCAGGAACCGCCATAACGAGTGATCACGATCGCGCCCTTCACCGAGATACCGTGGCGCTCGAGTTCATCATAATCGGCGGGTATTCCGTAGTTCGCATAGACGAGCGGCCCCGTGACGTCGCCATCGATCGAGTAGGCGTTATAGGTGGGCAGTTGCTCGGACTGTTGGTTCGACGTCGGGTCCTGCGGTACTGCGGGCTCCTGGAGCTTGGCCACGAAATGCGTGGGTGCTACGAGTTCGACGAGGCGCTCCTTCGGCGTCGGAAATAATACGTTGAAGGTCTCGATGTGCGCATCCCAGCCCCATTTCTGGTATTGCGAGAGAATCCACTCCGCATTCTGCTTGTCATAGGGCGAGCCAACGTGGTGAGGGTGCGCGCTCAACTGCTTCATGGCCGTGCGCATATTTTCCGGCGAGGGGATCGCTCGGAATTTTTCCTCGAGTTGCTGCTCGGCGCGAGCACCCTCCGGAGAAAAACCGTCCAGAGTGGCCGCGCGCTCCTGCGTCAGCGCCGGTAACGCCAGAAATAGAAAGGAGAGACCTGCCAATACCATAAAACGCCGCATGAAAAATCCTCCTCGTCCAAATTCAATCGCCGTCCAAATCACCGCGGCGAATCGCTTCCAATTGTGCGCGGCGATTATACCCACACGGCCGCCTTTTCGTTCGCAAACTTTTGACTTTCACATTTCCGCTGGTTCGGCGGTCTGCTAGCATGCTCTCGCGTTGAATCTGGCGAGGTGGACGGTATGCGGGCGGGAGAAATTCGAGCGCTAGGGACCCCGGGAGTGGTTTGCCTGACGGTGCTCTTCATTTTCGGGGCTGCTTGCGCGATCGGGGTGCGCGCGCAGACGATGCCCGGCGGAACGTGGCAATTCGCGGTTTCCGGCGATTCGCGCAATTGCGGCGACGTGGTGATGCCCACCATCGCGGCCGATTTGTTGCAGCATCGGCCGCAGTTTTACTGGCACCTTGGCGATTTTCGAGCGATTTACACCTTCGACGAGGACATTTTGCATCAGCCGGAACATTTGGGGCGGCCGATGACGATTCTCGATTATGAAAACTCCGCGTGGGAAGACTTCATCGCAAGCCAGCTTCTGGCGTTCCGGGACTTGCCGATTTTTCTAGGCGTGGGCAATCATGAATTCTATCCGCCCAAGACGCGTGACGAATTGATCGAGCAGTTTGCGGACTGGTTGAATACGCCGGTGCTTCGCGAGCAGCGCGAGCACGACAATCCGCGCGATCATCGCGTTCACACCTATTCCCACTGGCGCGAGCACAATGTGGACTTCATCAGCCTGGACAACGGCACTGCCGACCAGTTTGATCTGCCGCAATTGCGCTGGCTCGAAGGCGTGCTCACCCGGGATGAGACTGATTCCGAGATCGCGACCATCGTCGTTGGCATGCACGAAGCGCTCCCGGACAGCATTTCCGAGGATCACAGTATGAGCCAGTCACCCGCTGGAACGGAGAGCGGGCGGCGCGTATATCAGGATCTGCTACACGCCCAGAACGAAGGTCACAAACACATCTTCGTGCTGGCCAGCCATTCGCACTACTACATGGCGAATATCTTCAACACGACTTATCTGAAATCGCACGGCGGAGTGCTGCCGGGCTGGATTGTGGGGACGGCCGGAGCGGTGCGCTACCCGCTTCCTCCCGAGAAGAACGACGCGGCTGCGGCGGAGACGAACGTTTACGGATACTTGATGGGAAACGTGGAAGCCGGCGGCGCCGTTGACTTTCAGTTTCACAGGCTGGAGGAAGGCAAAGTGCCGGCCGAAATCGTGAACCGCTATAAAAAAGACTTCGTGCACTGGTGCTTTGTGGATAACACACAAGCGAAGTAAGCGGCAAGGGAGGCAGCGCCGAGAATGGATATTCGTTTTATGGAGCGTGCCATCGTGCTCGCCCTTGAAAATGTGAATAGCGGCCGCGGCGGACCTTTCGGAGCCGTGATCGTGCGGAACGGCGAGATCTTCGCCGAGGGAACGAACTGCGTCACCTCCTCCAACGATCCCACGGCACACGCGGAGGTCACGGCGATTCGCGAGGCCTGCCGCAAGCTGAATGATTTTCAGCTCGCCGGCTGCGATCTTTACTCCAGCGCGGAACCTTGCCCGATGTGCCTGGGCGCGATTTATTGGGCGCGTCCCGCGCGCGTGTTTTACGGCGGATCAGCCGCGGATTCCGCCGCGGCCGGATTCGACGACGCGATGATCTTCCGCGAATTCGCGAAGCCACCCCGCATACGGCGGATACCGATGGAGCAGGTGTTGCGTGACGAGGCGCTCGCCGCGTTCCGCGTCTGGAAGGAGAAAGAGGGCCGCATTTCGTATTAGGCGGGGCGGGGCGATCCGCTCCTTCTATACCTGCCGAAACTTGAGAAGCTTTGCACGGGCTTCTCCTTGCGCCCGCCCTCCGAACGGCGGATAATCCGGGCTATTGCGGCTTTAAGAGGAGGCGGTGATGAGCGACGCGACTTTCAATCGGCGTCAATTTGCACAAACCCTGGGGCTGGCGCTCGGTGGGGCGCTGGTACTCCCCGAGCTCGTGGTGCCGGCTGCCGAGGCCCGGCAGCATGCGCCGCGTTCCGCGGATGGCGCGATCCAGATCGATTCAAACGAAAACCCCTACGGCCCCTCCGACAAAGCACGCGACGCCATTACGAATTCCGAAACCATCGCTTGCCGCTACCCCGACGTAACCGAAGTCCGCATGACGGAAGCGATCGCGAAACACCATGATGTGTCCGTGGACCAAGTGCTGCTAGGCTGCGGGTCCACCGAAATTTTGCGCTGCGCCGATACCGTCTTTCTTGGGCCAAACAAGAACGTCATCGCCGCCGAGCCGACCTACGAAGCGGTCCTAAGCTTTGCCAAGGTGATGCAGGCGAATCCTGTGAAGGTGCCGCAAACCGCGGATCACCGCCACGATCTCAATGCGATGGCGGCTGCGACCAACGCCTCGACCGGGCTCATCTACATCTGCAATCCGAATAATCCGACGGGCACCATCGTGACGCTCGCAGAGTTTGAGAAATTCATGAGCCATATCCCACTCACCGCGACAGTACTGGTGGATGAGGCTTATTTTCATTTCGTGGAAGATTCCGACTACGGCACGGTGATTCCCTGGACCGCACGGTTTCCGAACCTGATTGTGGCGCGGACGTTTTCCAAAGTTTACGGTATGGCCGGCATGCGGCTGGGTTACGCGATCAGCTCCGAGCAGAATATTCACGCGATGCGTGCCTGCAAGCTATGGAGCAGCACAAACGTTGCCGTGCTCGATGCAGCGATTGCGAGCTTGCAAGACCAGGCTCATGTAGTGGATCAACGGCATCGCAATATTGAAACGCGGCGATGGCTCTATAACGAACTGGATCGCGATCACCGCGAATACATTCCTTCTCACGCCAATTTCGTGATGATCAACGTTGGCCAGGACGTCTCGCCGGTCGGCGACGCCTTCCGGAAGCGGAATATCCTGGTGGGACGCAAGTTTCCACCGATGAACAACTGGCTACGCGTTTCTATGGGGACGCCGGGCGAGATGCAGTCCTTTATGTCGGCGCTGCGGGAGATCGTGCCGGCTTCGGGTGCAAAAGCGACCGCCTGAACGATTGAGCAATATTCCAAAAAAAGGCGCTCGGGGACGAACCCGTAGCGCCTTTTTTCTTGGAATAACGGCTGATCAGACCAGAAAAACCGGGATGAATGCGCAGACCGCGAACGAATCGGCCTGCCGCCTTGCAGAAACCTTGTATTTCGAGACGCCGCGCCCAATTCAGGCCGGTGACCCCATCGACCGCCGCTGCTGGAAACATTCGCGGCAATAAACGGGCCTTCCCTGTGTCGGCCGAAAAGGCACGGTAGTCTCTTTTCCGCACTGCGAACAGACGGTTTTCGTCTCCGAGCGTGCAAAAGTAGCTTGCCCGCTGGAGCCGGGGCCCTGAGCGCGTTTGGCTTTGCAGTTCTTGCACCGCTTAGGCTCGTTCTTGAAGCCCTTATCGGCAAAAAACATCTGCTCGCCGGCGGTGAAGACGAATTCCGCACCGCATTCGCCGCACTTCAGGACTCGATCGTGGTATTCCATGTCCCGCTCCCAAAGTCCTGCAATAACTCACAGGACTGGCAGCCTGTTTTCCGGATGCGATCCGGGCGCGATTCAGAAATGGCCCGAAATCAGGCCTCTTCTGATCCCCCCGGTCACAAACCGCACACGGAACCTAGGGTCGTTCATCCCAACGGGGCCCGATCAATCTTGTTCGCGACGCTGCTTTTTTCGGAGCCGCTTGCGCGAAAGTGCCTCTTTGGTGCGCCGCTTTTCTCCTGGCTTCATGTAAAAGCTGTGCTTTTTGATTTCCTTGATGATGTCTTCCTGCTGCACTTTCCGCTTGAAGCGGCGTAACGCATTTTCTAACGATTCACCTTCTTGAATCGTGACTTCAGCCACGCAGTACTCACCTCCCGCCCGATTGTCATGAACCTTAATTAGGCAGAAATCGTCCTGAAAGGATCACCTATGTCCTATATTGTCCGTTTCTTCTAGCGAACGCGCAACCCGATGTCAAGGATTGTTTTTCCCGGCGGAGGTGGCGGGCCCGACCAGCTCATGGACATGGGATCTGCGCGGGATAGGTGCGCCACTAGGATACTGGTAAAATGCCCGCCGTACGGCCGATGATGCAAATAGGCAGTTCGCCACGGCCGGCGAGCTGGACGCCTTATGGATCGAATGGCCGAATTGATTTCCTAAGGAAACCGTTGGGAAAGCAGGTGCGGCGATGTCGTTGATGCGCGACGCAGTGGGAATCCTGCTGGCAGGCGGGCAGGGAGAACGTCTTTGGCCGCTGACCCGCGACCGCGCAAAGCCGGCCGTATCGTTTGGCGGTACCTACCGCATCATCGATATTACGCTTTCCAACTGTATAAATAGTGATCTGCGCCGAGTCTTCGTGCTAACGCAGTACAAGGCACTCAGCTTGAACCGGCACATTCGCCGTGGTTGGACCTCTCTGCTCGGTCTGGGCGAGTTCATCGAAGTGTTACCGCCGCAAATGCGCGTGTCCGCGAACTGGTATCTCGGGACGGCCGATGCCGTTTATCAGAATATCTATTCGATCGGCAGCGAACGCTCCAATTACGCGATCGTCCTTTCCGGCGACCACATCTACAAAATGAACTACCAGAAAATGCTGCAGCAGCATGTGGACGCCGGAGCCGATGTAACCGTGGCCACGCTCGAAGTCGATCCCGCGGAAGCCGCGCAGCGCTTTGGCGTGATGGAAACCGATCGTGATTGGCGCATCCTGCGATTCGAGGAGAAGCCGGCGAACCCGGCGCGCTCACGCACGAACCCTGAAAAAGTGAATGCGTCCATGGGAATCTACATTTTCAATACGAACCTGCTGATTCCCGTGCTGATAGCCGATTCCGAAGACCCGAATTCTTCTCACGATTTCGGCCGCGACATTTTGCCGAAGATGATCGCGAAATATCGGGTGTACGCCTATAACTTCGTGGACGAAAACCGCCAAGGGCCGCAATATTGGCGTGATGTGGGCACTCTCGATGCCTACTATGAGGCGAATATGGATCTCGTTTCCGTATCGCCCATCTTTAATCTTTACGATAAAGATTGGATCCTCCGCACCTGGCAGCAGCAATATCCGGCGGCGAAGTTTGTGTTTAACGATCCTTCACGCCGCGGCGAAGCGATCGATTCCATCGTAGCCGGCGGATGCATCATTTCCGGCGGGCATGTGGAGCGCTCTGTGCTTGGCTACGACGTGCGCGTCAATAGTTACAGCGACGTCAAGGATTCCATCATCTATAACCACGTGATCGTCGGCCGGCACTCACGCATCCGCAACGCCATCATCGATCGCCACGTGAATTTGCCGGAACATACGGAGATCGGCTACGACATCGAGGCCGATAAGCAGCGGTATCACGTGAGCGACAATGGCGTGGTCGTTGTCGTTCGCGAAGAATCCATGCTGGAAGAACCCGAATAGCGGACTTACCCAGGAGCAGGAATGTCCACACGCATTGTGAAGGTTCACGCTCGGCAAATCTTGGATTCGCGCGGCAATCCTACGGTAGAAGCAGACATTGAACTCGATGGCGGCGTAGTCGGACGCGCCGCCGTGCCGTCGGGCGCATCAACAGGCGAGCACGAAGCGCTCGAGCTGCGCGATGGCGATAAGTCGCGCTATTTGGGAAAGGGTGTGCTCCAAGCGGTGGAAAATGTGGATCGTGCGATAGGTGACGCCATTCGCGGCGCCGATGCTGCCGATCAGCGCGCACTCGACCGGCGCATGATCGATCTCGACGGCACAGCCACGAAAAGCAAGCTTGGGGCGAACGCGATCCTGGCTGTCAGCATGGCCGCGGCACGAGCTGCCGCAAATGCGCTGCGGCTGCCGCTCTACTCGTATCTTTCACAGTGCTCCAGCGTCACCACCGGCAAGACGGACGCGACCACGCTTCCCGTTCCGATGATGAACATCCTGAACGGTGGTGCGCACGCGGATAATTCCGTGGACCCGCAGGAATTCATGGCGATGCCCGTTGGCGCGAAAAGCTTCAGTGAAGCCCTGCGCATGGGCGTGGAAGTGTTTCATAATCTGAAAGCCGTGCTGCACAAGCGAGGATATTCGACGGCGGTTGGAGACGAAGGCGGTTTCGCTCCGAACCTGCAGTCCAACGAAGAGGCGCTCGAGGTCATCCTCGAGGCCATACAAAAAGCGGGGTACAAGCCTGGGGATCAGGTGGCGATCGCGCTCGATCCGGCGGCCAGCGAGTTCTACGACAAACCCAGCGGTAAATACATTTTCAAGAAATCGGACAAATCTTCGCGAACATCTGAGCAGATGGCCGATTTCTGGGCGAACTGGTTGCGTCAATATCCGATCGTTTCCATCGAAGATGGAATGGCGGAGGACGATTGGGCAGGCTGGAGACTCATGACGGAGCAGCTCGGCAAACAGGTGCAGCTCGTGGGCGACGACATATTTGTGACCAACACGCAACGATTCGCGCGCGGCATTTCCGAGAAAATTGGCAACGCAATTCTGATCAAGCTCAACCAGATCGGCACGGTAACGGAAACCGTCGAAGCCATCGAGATGGCGCGTAAGGCGGGTTACGCGTCTATCGTTTCGCACCGCTCGGGCGAAACGGAAGACACATTTATCGCGGACTTCGTCGTGGCGATGGGTACAGGCCAAATCAAGACCGGCTCGGCATCGCGCACCGACCGCATCGCAAAATATAACCAGCTATTACGCATTGAAGAAGAATTGGGCGCCGCGGCTAAATTCCCCGGCCGAAGCGCGCTGGCCCACGGATAGGTTCTCTGCATTCCCCGCATTTCGCCGGAAGTGAGGCGTTCAAAGCGGCTGGCCGCGCGTACAGGTATGCATACGTCACCGCTTCCGTGCCGCCACCACTCGGCCAGTCTTGCCTGATACGTTGCCATTAGAGGCTAGGAATCGGCTATGGTTACTTGTCCGAATTGTGGGAATCAGCAGGAAGGCGCCGCGAAATGCAATCGGTGCTCGACGCTCTTTGCGTATTACACGCCGGCGCAACTGAGGCAGTCGGATGCACCTGCGTCACCCGGACCCAATCAGGCCGCCCAGCACACACCGGCCGCTACTCCTGCTCCTCTTAACGCCGTTTCCGCGCCGACATTGTTCACCAGGATTCGCACCGTCTATCGCGCCGCAAGTTGGGTGGCGTTAGGAATCGCGATTATTCTTTTTGCGCTAGTGTTTCACAAGTCGCCGCCGCCCACAGTTGCTGCGACTCCCGAGGCGGCGCACCGCGCGGAAGAAAAGATTCGAGCGTCCGAAGCAGATGACAAGCTCGGTGTTCCGCACCGCCTGCAACTCGACGGCGAGGAACTAAACTCGTTCCTAAACCAGAACCTCGCCATCAACGGGCGCACACAGCCCGCCGCGCCCGATCCGGGCCCTGCCCCGACAATGGCTATTCCGCCAGCCGGCACTGCGTCCGCCGATTCCACGCAGACAGCAGCGCCACAGCTACCAAAATTCGACACGGGAAACGCCGCGCAGCCTACTCTAGAAGAAGTGCAATCCGCGGTGAAAGACGTTCACGTGGACCTCGTCGGGGACCTGGTGAAGGCCTACGTTGTTTTCAATTTTCACGGCGCCGATCTCTCGCTCGAATTGGATGGTCATCTGCGCGCGGAAAACGGTTATTTGCATTTTGACCCGGTGAGCGGGACGCTTGGCTCGTTGCCACTCCCCCAATCCACGCTGCAATCCGCTGCCGAGCATCTTTTCGACTCGCCCGAGAATCGTGAAAAGATGAAACTTCCCAATAACGTCAGCGGAATCGAAGTGTCGAATGGACAACTCGTCTTCGATTACAACGATCACTGATCCCGGCCTCGCCGATCCGATCCAGCGCGCCCCTCTAAACAGCCGACCTAAGAACCTGTATCCTTACATGCTATGGCGAAGAGACCGCGACCCATCGTTCTCACCATTCTTGACGGCTGGGGCTACCGGGCCGAAACAAAAGGCAACGCTATCGCCCTGGCCCGCAAGCCAAATTACGACGATCTGCTGCGTAAATTCCCGAACACGCTGATCCATACGTCCGGGCCCTTTGTGGGCCTGCCGGAAGGGCAAATGGGGAATAGCGAAGTGGGGCACCTGAATATCGGCGCGGGCCGCATCGTTTACATGGACATCACCCGGCTCGATCGCATGATCGAGACCGGCGAATTTTCGCGTCAGCCGCTGTTACGGGAAGCAATGGCGCGCGGACGCGAACGCCAGCTCCACTTGATCGGGCTCCTCAGCGACGGCGGCGTCCACTCGCACATCGAGCACCTCTTCGCTCTGCTAGAGATGGCGCGGCAGGAGAAAGTGTCGCGCGTTTCCATACATTGCTTTATGGATGGACGCGACACGCCTCCGCACAGCGGTGTGGAATATATTCAGCAGCTCCAGCAGAAGATTCACGAGCTCGGCGTGGGCCGCATCGCCAGCATTACCGGTCGCTACTACGCGATGGATCGTGACAATCGCTGGGAGCGCATCGAGCGCGCCTATCGCGCCATGGTCCACGGTGACGCCCCATTTCGATCGTCCGACCCTGTTGCCGCGATTCGAGCCAGCTACGAGCGCGGCGTTACCGATGAATTTATCGAGCCGATCGTGATCACGGAAGCCGAAGGCGCCCGTGGGGAGCGCCCCATCGCTTTGATCCGCGACGACGACGCCGTGATCTTTTTTAACTTCCGTGCCGATCGCGCCCGCCAGATCAGCAAGGCGCTCGCCGATCCGAACTTCACCGCGTTCGCGGATGCCCAGCGGCCAAAGAACTTGTTCTTTGTTGGTATGACGCAATACGACAAGACGTTCTCATGGCTGCGTTACCTGTTGGGGCAAGAGAAGCTCGAGCACATCCTCGCGCAGGTGTTCGCCGACCAGAACTACAAGAACCTGCGCTGCGCGGAGACAGAGAAATACGCGCACGTGACTTATTTTTTCAATGGCGGCGTGGAAAAACCGTTCGGCGGCGAGGAACGGATCCTGGTACCTTCGCCAAAAGTGCCGACCTACGACCTGAAGCCGGAGATGAGCGCGGCCGGAATTGCCGATGCGGTGACGAACGCGATTCGCAAAGGCGATTTTGACGCTATCATCATGAATTTTGCGAACGCAGACATGGTGGGCCATTCCGGCAAGCTCGAAGCCACGATCAAAGCGGTGGAAACGGTAGACGAATGCCTGGGGCGCATTCGGCAGACGTTGCATGATTCCGCCACCGATACGGCATGGCTGATCACGGCGGATCACGGCAACGCGGAAACGATGATCGACCCCGTCACCGGCGGGCCGCACACGTATCACACCACGAATCCTGTGCCGCTGGTGCTTGTGTCAAATGAAACCGGGATGCGGCTAAAGGAAAATGGCGCGTTGCAGGACATCGCCCCAACCATGCTGGGCATTCTGGGGGTTGGGGAGCCGGCCGAGATGACGGGCCACGATCTGCGCGCCATCCAAGCGAAATGAATACTCCAGCGCGTACCGTCCCTTCTAAAACGAAACTCATTTTCTGCGTGAAGTTTCGCTTTTCGCTATGGACCGTGCCCGAATCATTGCCTGCCGCGATTCGCGCGCGCTGGCCAGAGATGCGCGTGGTGTTGCTCCAAGACAACTCGCAATTGCCTCCCGAATTGCCGGACACCGACATTTTTGCAGGCTTTACGCTGACGCCCGAGCAAATCGCCATGGCCCACAAACTAAAATGGATACACGTAACGGCCGCGGGCGTGACGCATTTGATCCGTCCCGACGTGAAATCGAGCGGCGTGGTGGTGACGAATTCGCGCGGCATCCACGCGATTCCCATGGCCGAACACATCATCGGAATGATGGCGGCGATGGCGCACAAATTTCCAGACGCCTTCCGTTATCAAGCCAAGCGTCACTGGGCGCAGCAGGAAATCTGGGACGGCCCGCCGCGGCCTTCGGAGTTGCACGGCGCAACGTTGCTGTTGGTGGGCATGGGTGCGATCGGAGGGGAGCTAGCACGCCTGGCTAAAGCGTTTGGCATGCGCATTCTGGCAGTGACCCGATCCGGACGAGGCGACGCATCTCTCGCGGAGCGGATTGCGCCGGTGGCGGAGCTCGACCGGTTGCTGCCCGAGGCCGATTACGTGGTGATTGCGGCGCCTGATACGCCCACGACGCGGCACATGATTGGCGCGAAGCAATTTGCGGCGATGAAGCGAAGCGCATTTTTGTTGAACGTGGCGCGCGGAACGCTGGTGGACGAGCAAGCCATGATTGCGGCGCTCCAGGAAAAGCGAATCGCGGGCGCTGCGCTCGATGTAACGACCGAGGAACCGCTGCCGCCGCAGAGTCCGCTGTGGCTACTGGAGAATGTGTTTATCACGCCGCACACGAGTTCGGCCACGGAAGGGTTGTGGATTCGGCAAACGGAATTACTGACGGCAAACCTGGAAAGATGGTTCGACGGCCGCGAGTTAATCAACCGCGTCGATCTGGAGCAGGGATACTGATGTGACATCCGCTAGTCGCCGACACCTTCCTTGGGCGCGGTGTAACCCTGCCGCGTGTACACGACAAACTTTACCTTCTTGCCCTTTTGGTCCGTAACCGTCAGTGGACCACCATCGGGCGCTACTAGCTCCACTTTGATCTTGTGGTATTTGCCGTCGAGCGAACCTTGCTGCGGCACGTAGCCGATGCTGTACTCGTTGCGCAGACTCGCCGCGATATCCTGAAAAATCTCGGGAATCTGCCCCTCGAAATCCGGGAAAAAGGATTGGCCGCCGGTCATTTCCGCAAACGCATGCATTTGATTCTTGGCTTGCGCGTACCGGATGTCGCGGAGCCCGCCCGTGCCCCCGTACGCATCCTGGACCCACTGACCTGTGCCCACGGTATAGATGGAGACGTCGGTCGCGCGGAGCGACTTGATCGTTTGATCGAGCGTGTGCTTGCTGAAGGTATCGTAGCCGGAGGCGAGCACCAGAATGGATTTCTTGCCTTTTACATCCTTGAGCCGATCGGTCGTTTCCAGAATGGCATCAAACAAGCAAGCCTCGTGGAAGCCCGGGAAAATCATTTGCCGGAGATAGTCCATTACGTCGCCGGGATTGTGGGTGAAGTCCACATCCACGCGGGTCTTCAAATCGAAATCCTCGAGCGCGATCCAGTCCGCCGGCTTCAGATTACCCAGAAACTGGGCCGCCCACATTTTTGAGTTATAGGCATACCACTCCCCGCCAAGCTTGCTGAACTCGATCAGCAATACCATCGTGATCGGGGCGTCCGTTGCGCCAAAATTCGCGATCTGCTGTGGCTTGCCATCTTCGATGACCCGGAAGTTTTCCTTCTTCAGGTTTGGCAGAAAATTGCCGTTGCCATCCGTGACTACCACGTCGAGATCGACGACCGGGACCTGCACGTTCATCGAAAAACCCCCGGGCGGCTGTGGTTGCTGGCCCTGCTGCTGGCCGGTCTGCTGCTGCGTCTGGCCCTGCTGGCCTTGTTGCTGGTCCTGATTTCGCGCGGAATGCGCACCGGGGAGCGCCGCAGCGTGCGTTATCAACTCACCCGCGGGAAATGCTAAACCTAGAACTAACACGCCGAAAATAATGGCTCGAAGGCCAGGCGATCGCATAAGACCCCCTTCTCGTGAAACTAGGATGCTGCCACGAATCGAAATGATGTTCAAATGCTTACATCCTACCGCGTCCACACTTGCTGGGCGTTCGGGCGTGATACGATAAGTTGTCTGCTGCTGCTTTTCCATCCCTCTTCCGGGAGACACCCAGGATGATACGGCGCTTCCAAATCTGCACCTTGCTCTTTGCCCTAGCCTTTGCGGGCGCTGCGCACTGTCAGATCGTGCAAACGACGGCACCCGCCCCGTCGCCAGGTGCCGCACCGGATTTCAAGGCGCTTTCGCAGGAAGCTCTCGGCTGGCTGCAGGATCTCGTGCGTATCAACACCACCAGCCCACCAGGAAATGAACTCCCGGCGGCAAAATATGTTTCAGACATCCTGACGAAAGAGGGCATCCCCAACGAACTACTGGAAATGACGCCGACCCGCTCGATGGTAGTGGGACGCTTAAATGCATCGGCCATGTCCGATCCATCCCGCGCTTTACTGCTGCTGGCGCACCTGGATGTGGTGGGTGTTTCGCCGGACAAGTGGACCGTGGACCCCTTCGCCGCGGTGATCAAGGATGGCTACATCTATGGACGCGGCACGATTGATGACAAGGGCATGGTGGCCGCCAATCTGGCGGCGATCGTGGAGCTCAAGCGCGGCGGCGTGCTCCTTGATCGCGATGTGATCTTCCTGGCCGATGACGACGAGGAGCAGGGCGGTGAAGCCAGCATCAAGCCCGCCATCGCAAAGTATTGGGATAAATTTGCCGCGGGCTTTGCGCTGAACGAAGAGGGTCGCGTAATCCTGAAAGACGGCAAGGTGCAGTACGTCGGCATCCAAGCCAGTGAAAAGGTTCCTACGAACGTTACCGTGATCGCTACGGGAACGTCTGGGCATGCGTCCGTACCGCGCCCCGACAATGCCGTAGTGCATCTGGCTACAGCGATTGGAAAGATCGGCGCGTATCAGCCGCCGGTGAACCTGACCGCGATCGTCGAGCGTTATTTCGAAGCGCTCAGTAAGGTGGAACCCGACGAAACCGGGAAATGGATGCGGGCGCTCGAAACGGAGCGGAAAGAGCTGGCCGCCAAGCGCCTTTCGGACCTGAGTCCAGTGTGGAATTCGATGATTCGCGACACGATCGCGCCGACGATGCTGCAAGCCGGCGTGCGCGCGAACGTGGTGCCCTCCGAGGCGCGCGCTAATTTGAATGTGCGGCTCCTGCCAGGAGACGCCATTCAAACGGTGATTTCCAATTTGACCACCCTGGTGAACGACCCGCAAATCCGCTTCGGAGTGGCGGCCGATCCGGGATCGCCCGCGCCCCCTTCTTCACTCGATTCGCCGCTCTATCACACGATCGAGCAGGTCAGCGGGCAAGTGTTCCCAGGAACCGCCGTAATGCCCTTCATGTCCACCGGCGCTACGGATTCGGCGCAGCTTCGGCTTCACAACGTGCAGGCCTATGGGCTGCTTCCCTTTCCGCTTACCGAACCCGACGTGCTGCGCATGCACGCGGATGACGAGCGGCTCCCACTCGATTCCTTCCGCAAAGGTGTCGAGTACCTTTATCGGATCGTGGATGCATTTGTGGTGAAGAAATAGGATTCGCAAAGCAAGACACTTCTCATGAGCTTTCGGCGCTCCAAGATCGTCTGCACGCTCGGCCCGGCCAGCAATTCCGCGCATATGATCGAACGGCTGATCCGAGCCGGGATGGATGTGGCGCGCCTGAATTTCTCGCACGGAACGCACGAGACGCATGCCAAGACCGTTTCGCGCATTCGCGCGGCGGCGATCAAGTTACAAAAGCCCCTGTGCATCATCGCCGATTTGAGCGGCCAAAAAATTCGCACGGGTGCGCTCGAAGGCGGGCTGCCGGTTACGTTGCGCGCAGGGCAGAAATTCACGATCGAAACGGGCGAGCGCACCGGTAACGCTTGCGGTGTCTCCACGACATTCAAAATGCTGCCACGCGAGGTTCATCGCGGCGACCGCATTTTGCTCTCCGACGGTTTGATCGAATTGCGCGTGCTGGCCACACGGCGCGATGCCGTTTCCTGCGTGGTGGTGAACGGTGGAATTCTCGGCGAACATAAAGGGATCAATTTGCCAGGCGTGGAGTTAAAGGTGCCGTCTTTGACGGCAAAAGACTACGCCGATCTGGCGTTTGCTCTCGATCATGACGCTAATTACATCGCGGTGAGTTTTGTGCGGCGCGCAGCCGACATCGCCACGGTGAAACGCGCGATACGCCGCGCCGGACACGACACGCCTGTGATTGCAAAGCTCGAAAAACCGCAGGCGATCGAGAACCTGGATTCGATCCTGGATGTGGCGGACGGCGTAATGGTCGCGCGCGGCGACCTTGGTGTCGAGATGAGTCCCGAGCGCGTGCCGGTAGTGCAAAAGCTGGTGATCCAAAGAGCGCGCGACGCCCGGCGCCCGGTGATCACCGCCACGCAAATGCTCGAATCCATGACGCAGAACCCTCGGCCCACACGAGCGGAAGCTTCCGACGTGGCCAACGCGGTGCTCGACGGCAGCGACGCTCTGATGTTGAGCGCGGAGACCGCGGCGGGCCTGTATCCGGTGGAATCGGTACAAATGATGGACCGCATCATTCGCGAGGCCGAATCAAGTATCGGCACGTTCTTGCATCCGCATTCGGAAAGAGCCTGGGACGTGGCGGAGACGACCGCGGAACTGATCTGCCATGGTGCGGAAGAATTACCCATGCGCGCGATCGCGGTGTTTACGGAAACGGGTTCGACCGCTCGCCTCATTTCGAAACACCGGCCGCGGCCGCCCATCATCGCGTTCACCCCTCTTGCCGAGACGCGGCGCCGCTTGGCATTGCTTTGGGGCGTGGTGCCGCGAAGCATCGCACGCGTTCGAAACATAGATGACCTGGCCAGCCTCGCAGAAAAGCGCTTATTGGAAGAAGGGCTCGTGCGGCGCGGAGAAGTGGTGGGAATTGTGGCTGGAACGCCGCTCGGCATCCGTGGCACTACAAACTTCATCAAGCTCCACGTTGTGGGTTTTCAGCGCTGAGCCACGCAATCCCCCTACCTCAAGGCAATTCCTCACGAATTCTCCTGCGGGCATCTCATGAAACTGTGGGGATTTCGAAACATTCGAGCGAAGTAACTCATTCCGGGGCAATTAAAATTGTTTCACGTGAAACATGTGAACTGTGAAACGTTTCCGGTCACCCAAAACGACGCGTGGGTCGCCGCGCCGGCGCGTCACTACCGCTAATTCACCCACGGGCCCGAGCGGGGCGGGGCATCCTTGCTGTGGTCGCGCATGTAAACCTCGAACTTCCGCCGCGTGCGCCGGCGCTTCCAGTCGGAGCCGGCATTGCGCACCTTGTAAAAAAATGAACCGCGCCGGAGATAGAGGTAACCCACCAGGATTCCGCCCAGATGGCAGAAATGGCTGATATTGTCGCCGGGCGCGTCCAAAGTCAGGAAAAACTCGATGCCCACCATGATCGCAACGTATACACGCATCGAAAGTGTGATCGGCAGCGGTAGCAGCCAGACGCGGCGGTCGGGGAACACCATTGCGGCCGCGATCAGCACGCCAAAGATCGCCCCAGACGCGCCGATCGTGGGCACCGTGGAAACGCTGCGGCCAAACGCAGCCGGAATCCAGTTCACAGCTACGTCAATCAATCCGGCGCCCACGCCGCAAATGAAGAAATACTTGTAGAACTTGCGTTCGCCCCATACGCGCTCGATATCCGCGCCAAACATCCACAGAACGAACAAATTCACCAGCAAATGCCATAGACCGCCGTGCAGGAAGATATACGTGAAGGGCTGCCATATACGAAGCCCTTTGACGACCGCGAGCGGCACCAGCCCCAGGTGGTAGTTGATCCAGATGAGTCCCGCGGCGCCGAAGACTACGCCGGTCGCTACCTGTGCCAGGAAAACGGCCGTCATCACGATCAACAACGTTTTTATGGCCGGGGGAACGCCGCGCCAAAAGCCACCCAGGCTGAAACCGGTGCTGTTGAAACGGCGCGAAGGAATTGCCATTGCCTAACAGTCTAAGAGGCTGCGGAGCGCATTGTCAAAATGTGGACTTTCAGGACGACGGAGCTTGTAAAGCACGGTATTCCAGCGATGCGTTCACGCAGATACTTCGGCCCGACAGCGGACGTCAGAATGACATGTAAGATTCAAAGGTGGCAGGATGCCTAATCGAGTTTCTTGCGGGCAAATATGAAGAGCGAGGCCGCCAGCAAGAAAAACATGATGACGCCCATCCAGGAATTCGTGGCGAGACTCCCCAGGAACTTCGGGCCGAGCAGGAAAAAATCCTTCGGCAGCCAGTGTGCATCTTCCATCAGCTTGAAAATGATGGCGAGCAACCCAAAAACGCCTCCCGCAGCGATCAAACCACTCGAATAGAGCGATCCAGGACTGACCTCGCTCTCCGACGCAGAGCCCTGCTTCTGCCCGCGCTCGGCGAGCCAGCGCACCAATCCCCCGGCAAAAATGGCCATGGTGGTGGCGATACTCAAGTAGGAACCTACGGCAAACGGTAGCGACCTCACACCAAGCAATTCGATACCGATCACCAGAAATACACCCAGCAGAACGAGCCGCCACGGCAGACGCTGATTGAGGATGCCGTTGATTACCGTGGCCATCAAACGCGCCTGCGGGGCGGCAGCCGCCTCGCTGCCGATCCCCTGCACCCACTGCACGTCAATTTTCTGGACGCCGGGATCATAAAGATACTTTCCGTCGGGGATCTGCGACGAACCGATGGCGTTCAGCAATACATAAGACTTGCCGTTATAGGTGTACTGTTGAGCCTCGACGGCCACTCCGACAGGCAACTGCTGGGCATTCACAGGTATGTCCACGGGATTGTATTGCGCAAGGCCTTTATTCATCAGAATCAACGTACCGCCGACAGCAAACGTCGACACCATAACTCCAATCATCAGGCCAATCTGCTGGTAGGCGGGTGTCGCGCCGACGAGGTATCCCGTCTTCAAATCTTGCGACGTGGCACCGGCGATGGCCGAAGCGATACACACGACGCCACCAATCATGAGCGCGAGCACGGCAAAGGGCGGTTGTTTCCATCCAGCTAACAGAAAAACGGCGCACGTAGCCATCAGCGTGGCGATCGTCATGCCGCTGATGGGATTCGAACTGTTGCCGATCAGGCCGCTAATCCGCGAGGCCACCGTCACAAACAGAAAGCCGAACACCACCACGATGACGGCTGACAGCAAATTCGAAAAAACTCCGGTTTGCGCGCCGGGAACTGGCCGAAAGGTCAACATCGCCCACATCAGCACCACGATCACGAGCGACCCAAGCAGCACGAACTTCATGGGCAGATCGCGTTCGGTGCGCAAGCCCGTCGCGGAGGCGCCCGCGCGCTCGGCACGGACATCCTTGAGGCCGGCCGTCAACGCGGACACGATCGTCGGCACGGTCTTGATTAGCGTGATCAGTCCCGCCGCAGCCACAGCGCCTGCGCCCATCGGACGGATGTAGCTCGACCACAGTTGGTCGGGCGTCATTTGAGGGATTGGAATCGTGCTTGGGTAAAGCGCCAGATTCGGAGTGAGTGATCCAAAGAATTTGATGGCAGGCATCATCACCAGCCAGGAAAAGACACCCCCGGCAAACAGAATGCCCGCGATCTTCGGTCCGATGATGTATCCCACGCCAAGATATTCAGCGGTGACGGCCGCGCGGATCGAAGAACCCGGCAGCCATTTCGGGCGGTATTCGGGTTGACCGGGCCAAGCGCCGACACTGTTCATCAAAAATGTATAGACCCCGCCGAGTCCGAGACCCCAGAAAACGCGACTCGCAAACGATCCGCCGCGCTCTCCCGCCACCAGCACATCGGCGCAGGCAGTGCCCTCCGGAAAGGTGAGCGCGCCGTGCTCCTTTACGATCAACTGCCGGCGCAGCGGAATCATGAAGAGCACGCCGAGCCAGCCGCCGAGCAGAGCCAACATAAAGATCCGCGTGTATTCAAGCGGGAAGCCCAGGAAGATCAGCGCCGGCAGCGTGAAAATCACGCCGGCTGCGACGGACTCTCCGGCCGAGCCGGTGGTTTGCACGATGTTATTTTCAAGAATCGTCGAGCGGCCAAACGCTCGCAGAATGCTGATGGAAAGCACGGCGATGGGAATCGACGCGGAGACGGTGAGGCCCGCACGCAAGCCGACGTAAACGGAAACCGCTCCGAACAGCACGCCAAAAATCGCGCCGAGGACTACGGCGCGGATGGTGAATTCCTTGACGGACTCCTCCGGCGCAATGAACGGCTGGAATTCACCCGGGGGCGCGGCGGAATTCCAGGATTTATTCGTCTTGGCCAAAAATGCACCTCCGCGCGATACGGCGAGGCGCCCGCTGATCGCGCCGCTGCCTGAGCCGTCCTGCCGCTGCGCAAGCTAGCATCAGAAGCACGGGCAGGCAAGCGATTCGCTGGTGCAGGTTGCATGACGGCGGCGAGTGCGCGTGGTACCTATAGAACTAAATACCTACTTGACAATACGCAGTGGCGCCAGATAACGTCCCCGTTACGGTACAGACTTTTTCAACTTCTGCAACCCGTCGGTGCGGGATGGGGTCCTTCTTTCCGCGGAATTTGGGTACCGGTAACGCAAACGGATCGAGGGAGGCGCCCAGCCTTGCGAAGGAAATCCGTAGTTTCTCTTCTTGTGCTTTTCGCTCTTTCGTGTCTTTGCGTCCCTGCGCCCACGCGTGCAGGAGATGACTGGCCACCCATCTCGGCGGACGAACTCGCGCTCAAAGACAATCCCGCAAGCCTCGGCTCGCAGGCGATGATTCTGTATCGCGAACAGATTTGCGACGGAACGAGCTCCTCCGAAAATCATTATTATCGCGTCAAGATTTTTAGCGACGAAGGAAAGAAGTATGCGGACGTGGAAGTTCCTTTCCTGAAGGGGTCGCAAAACGTCCAAAACATTCGGGCGAGAACCATCCACCCGGACGGACGAGTGATCGAATTCGATGGCCAGGTATATGAAAAGCTGATCGTGAAGGTGGGCGGCCTTCGCGTGCTGGCAAAGACCTTTACCCTGCCGGACGTTTCTCCCGGAAGCATCATCGAATACCGCTACCGGATCCAAAGGGACTCAGACTACGTCTATGGCGCGACTTGGCCCGTAGAAGGCGAGCTCTATACAAAACGAGCGCGATTCGTCTACAAACCGTTTCAAGGCGTCGTGCGTGCGAGCCTGATCTGGCGCACCGTTCACCTGCCCGCCAATGTAAAGCCGGAGAAGCAGAAAGACGGCTCGTATGCGCTGGAGGTCAGCGACGTCGCCGGCCTTCCAAAGGAAGACTACGGCTTACCGGAGGACGATCTCCGGGGACATATCGAATTCGTATACACCGATATTGAACGCTCGAACAACGCAGACGATTTCTGGAATAAGGTCGCGAAGAACTGGGCTGATGAGAACGATCACTTCATCGGCAAGCACTCCGAAGTACGCCAGGCCGCGGAGCAAGCCTTCAGCCCGAATGATCCTCCCGAAACGCGGCTGCGGAAGCTCTATGCCCGCGCGCAGCAAATTCACAACACGCAGGAAGAAAACGACAAGACGGCACAGGAAGAAAAGCGCGAAAAGCTCAAGGACAACGCCAATGTCGCGGATGTGCTGAAACACGGCGCGGGTTCGGGCTTTGACATCAACCGCCTGTTTGTGGGGCTGGCGCAGGCGGCGGGTTTCGACGCAGGCATTGTGTGGGTCGCGCCCAGAAATCAGGCGATGTTTGACAAGGGATTGCAGGACGAAAAGGAACTGCAAGCCGACATCGTGTGGGTGCATGCGGGCGAGAAGGATTATTTCCTGGACCCGGCGACAACGCTTTGTCCATTTGGGATGCTGCCCTGGTACGAGGATAGCGTCACCGGCTTTCGCCCTACAAAACAAGGAGCGGCCTGGATGGCGGTGCCAGGAACACCGGGAGAGAAATCTGCCACCGAACGAAGCGCGCAGCTTGTATTCGAAGACAACGGTTGGCTGGTAGGCCCCTTCGATGTTCGCTTTACGGGCCAACGCGCATTGCAGTACCGCGAAGACACGCGCCGGGAGGATGAGGCGGGCCAACGCAAATTCATCGTGAATGAAATCAAGTATTGGTTTCCGTCGAACGCGAAGTTTGAAGTCAGCAGCATCACGGGTTGGGACAAGCCCGATGAACCGATTGAAGTGAAGGGCAATCTGCGTTTGCCGGGAATGTTTCAATCGGCGGGCCGGCGCGTACTGATGACTATGGGACTTTACGACGCTGGGCGGCCCCAGCTTTTCGAGCACGCCTCCAGACAACAGCCGGTCTACTTTTCCTTTCCCTATGAGGAAGCGGATGACGTAACCATTCGCCTGCCGCAGACGTTCCGCGTAGAAACCATTCCCCCACCGCAGACTCTCGAACCGGGGGGCCGGCTGCACTATGAGATTTCTGAAAAACAGGAAGGCGACACCATTCACTTTCAGCGAAAGCTGATAGTGGGCGGCATTCTTTACCAAGTGGGGTCCTATGCCGGTATCCGCAAATTCTTCAGCACCGCAAAAGCAGACGACGATCAACAGGCGGTCCTACAGCCGCAAGCGGTATCTGCGGGCCGTCAGTAGCGCGACTGCGCTTCTGGGATTGGTACTGCTGACGGCATTTTCGGCTGCGGCTGATGACGTACCAAGTTGGTTGCGTGAGGCGGCTCGCGACGCCACCTCAAGCAAGGAGTCCGACGCCAAAGCGGTGATCCTATATGACGAGCAGCAGACCACCGTCAAGGATAACGGCGAGGTCGAAACTCTCTATCGCCGGGCCTACTTGATCCAACGAACCGAAGGCCGCGATTACGGCAAATTGTTTGTGCCGTTTGATAGCCAAACGCGAATCACGTCGATAAAGGCGTGGTGCCTGCCAAAGCAAGGAAGAGAATATAGCGTCAAGGAAAAAGACGCCGCGGAGATCGGCTTTTCCGAAGAGTTTTATTCCGACCTGCACCACAAGATCCTGCAAATTCCGGCCGCCGATCCAGGTAACGTGATCGGCTATGAGTACATACAAAAAAGCCGTCCGTTTATATTGCAGGACGAATGGGGGTTTCAGGGTGAGCTTCCAGTGCGCCGCGCGCGCTTTACGCTGAATCTGCCTGCCTCCTGGGAATTCAGCAGTTTTTGGATGCATTACGATGAGCAGAAGCCCCTCAGCACCGCACCCACCCAAACGGTGTGGGAAGTGGTTAATGTGCCGGCAATTAAACATGAAGATTACATGCCGCCGGTAGAATCGGTCGTGGGCCGCCTGGGTGTGACGTATCACCCGCCCTCCGGAGAAAGCGCGGCATTGGGTCCCACGAACTGGCAACAAATCGGAGCGTGGTACGCGGGTCTGGCGGCGCAGGCCCTGCAGCCCACGCCAGAGATTCAACAAAAGGTAAAGGAACTAACCGCCGGAAAGACAGCTTGGCGCGACAAACTTCAAGCGCTGACTTCGTACGTGCAGAGCGGCGTTCGCTACGTTGCCATCGAAATTGGGATTGGAGGATTCCAACCGCACAACGCGGGCGATGTTTTCCGGCACCAATATGGCGACTGCAAGGATAAAGCTACTTTACTGCGCGTGATGCTGCACGAAGCGGGCATTGAATCGTATTACGCTTTGGCGCAAGTGGATCGAGGGGTAGTGATGCCAGCCTTCGCATCGGCCCTTACGTTCAACCACGTGATTGTGGCGATTCCGATTCCCGAGGGCGAGCCCACGCAGGACCTTTTCGCCGCGGTGACCGATCCAAAGCTCGGGCGC
Organism: uncultured Acidobacteriota bacterium; assembly: GCA_963703805.1. GTDB lineage: Bacteria > Acidobacteriota > Terriglobia > Acidiferrales > UBA7541 > DASTCZ01. Next base: position 1,538,760 of record CAVPFO010000005.1, read on the forward strand.
GTACTTTTCTTCGATCCGACCGATACCTATGTGCCATTAGGATATCTGCCTTCACCGCTGCAGGAAAACTACGTTCTTGTCTCCGGGCCCGCGGGTGGAGAGCTCGTACGGTTGCCCCTACTTGCCCCGGCTACCAACCAATTGGTGCGCCACGCAACGCTGCAGCTCAACCCGGATGGCTCGTTATCCGGAACAGTGGACGAAACACGAATGGGATCTGAAGCATCCGACGAGCGCGCCCAGCTTCTTGCCGCAGCCGGCGGAGAGCGGGCCAAAGTGCTTGAAAACTTTCTCGGCGGCTTCCTGGCCGGCTTTCATTTGACGCATGCTTCGGTAACGAACCTGGATCGCATGGGTGATTCTCTCGGCTTGCATTATCAATTTACCGCCGATCAATATGCGAAATCGGCAGGAGGGCTGCTGATGGTACGGCCGCGCGTACTGGGAGAAAAATCCTCAGCGGTCGCGGAGGAGGAATCGCGCCGCTTCCCGGTGGAATTTGGCGAAGCTTCCCTGCAAACCGACGATTTTGAGATCACGCTGCCGCCCGGCTATGTGGTGGACGACGCACCACCTCCGATGCAGGCGGATGCACCATTTGCAAGCTACAAAAGCCAGATCCAGGTGGATAACGGCAAGATTCGCTATACGCGGACTTACCAAGTAAAACAGGTGCTAGTGCCCGTGGATCAGCTTGGCGAATTGCGCAAATTCAATCGCGAAGTCGCCGCCGATGAAACCTCGAGCGTCGTCCTCCGCAAGGCTTCGCAATAGATGCGTATCCTCAGCGTGTGCGCGGCAGAATGAAGGTAAGCCGCGCGATGGGATTCAGCAGTTCCAACGAAAGACGCACTGCCCGGGGAGCGAGACGCGAGGCGTCACGTTGTAGACCCGACGATTCCCCCGCCGTTAGTTCCACCTGATAGAGGTCGGCAACGCGATCGAACGAATAGCCCGCATAGATGGGAGCCGATTTTTGCGCGCGCGAAAGTAGACACTCCCAAAAACTTTGCGCGCCAAAGAGCGGCTTGCGTTCGGCGGTTTCACGAGCGATCGCCACCGGCTTACGCATCGACGAGCTTCCCTCGAGCAAGACCATCGTACAAGCTTCGGCCCGAAAAGGACGCGCGGGGTCATCTCCCGGAAATTCGGCAAGAATAGCGCTAAGTTCGCCCACATCAGCGTCAAAGCCCTGCCACCAGTAGCGATAAAAGTGATAGACGATCGTGCCGGATCGCAAGATCTGCTGCACGCGTGGCAGATCCTTGCCGGTCACACGCAGAATCATGTCAATCAATTCGCGTAACCGAAAATCCTGCCGCTTGACCGGACGGATGCTGAAATTATCGGCTTCTTCCTCGGTGTAGCGCGCCGGAATCGTTTCGGGCAGGGGCACGCGGGCAGAATACCCGGCGAGGGGAAGCCAGGTCAAAACGAAAAGGGGCTGTGTCAGAAAGCGTGAGACGAGGAGATCAGCTTCCGCCGAGCCGAGCGCGGACGCGATCGCTGAGCGCTTTGCCATCGACGGTCTTGCCTTCCAAATGGGTCCTAGCGGCTTTGATCACGGCACCCATTTGCTTCGCCGAAGTCGCGCTGGTTTGGGCGATGGCGGATTCGATCGCGCGATCCATTTCCTCGGCACCGGCCGAAGCGGGCAAGTACGATTCGAGGACGGCGATTTCTTTTGTTTCTTGCTGCGCCAGATCGGTGCGCCCTCCCTTGGTGAACATTTCCACGGACTCGCGCCGCTGTTTAAGCAGCGTTTGCAGGACCTGCATGGCCTCGGCTTCATCCAACGGCCGAATCTTTTCGATTTCCTTATTTTTGAGCGCTGACTTCACCATGCGCAGGACGCTCAGCCGCAGCTCGTCTTTGGACTTCATCGCGCCAACCAGGTCCTGCTGAATGCGTTCGAACGTTGTCATATTGCAATTCACCTCTGCGGGAAAATAACTATAGCACGCGGCTCGATGAACCTTGGGCCCGACGGGGGCCAGAGTTGCGGCGGACGCAAGCGCAGGTAATCGCTCACGCGAAGCGTATTTGACAGCGTCAACGCACCTCCGTAACCTCGAAGCACTATGAAAATCATTGTCGCCGACCCCATTAGCGAGCAAGGGCTGGCATTGCTACGGGGAAAAGGCTGGGAGGTCCTAACGCCAGGCAAGAATGAGCTTGCCGTGGCGATCGCCGATGCGGACGCGTTGATCGTGCGGAGCGCAACGCGAGTCACCTCGGAATTGCTCGAAGGTGCGAAGCAACTACGCGTGGTGGGCCGTGCCGGCGTGGGTGTGGATAACGTGGACCTCGCGGCGGCAACACAGCGCGGTGTGCTGGTGATGAACACGCCCGGTGGAAACGCCGTCAGCGTGGCGGAGCACGCGCTGGCGCTGATGATGTCGTTGGCACGGCGTATTCCGCAACTGAGCGCCGCGATTCATGCGGGACGTTGGGAGAAATCCGGCGGCACGGGCACGGAGTTGCGCGGCAAGACGCTTGGGCTGCTGGGCTTCGGCCGCGTGGGCCATGAAGTCGCGCAACGCGCGCGCGCGCTAGAAATGCACGTGATCGCGCACGACCCATACGTAAGCGAGGCCGCAGCGCTCGACGCGGGCGTGAAACTCCTGCCGCTTGACGATATCCTCGCGCAGTCCGACTACATTTCGTTGCACCTGGCGCTCAGCCCCGCCACGACAAAGATCATCAATGCGGTTTCGCTAGCAAAGTGCAAGCGTGGCGCGAGCCTGATCAACACAGCGCGCGGTGAGTTGGTGGACGAAACCGCACTTGCGGAAGCGCTACGATCTGGGCAACTGGCTGGCGCGGCGCTGGACGTATTTGCCGTGGAACCTCCGAAGGATTCGCCGCTAATCGGTCTTTCGAACGTGATCGGCACGCCGCATGTCGCCGGCTCGACGCACGAAGCGCAGGAGGAAGTGGGCACGCTGATCGCGCAACAAGTGTGCGATTATCTGGCCGAAGGCGTGCTGCGCAATTCCGTCAACCTGCCGTCGCTTTCAGGCGAGCAGTACCGCCGCATCAAGCCTTGGATCGAGGCGGCAGAGCGCCTAGGCGCGTTCGTGGCTCAGGTGGCCGAAGGACGCTTTGAACGCGTAGACCTGGCATTTGCCGGCGAGCCTGCGGAATTAGGGACAGCCGTCCTCCGGAATGCGGTGTTGGCGGGTTTGTTGAATGCCGTGCTCGATGAGAAGGTGAACTTGGTGAATGCCGGACCATTCGCGGCGGCGCGAGGGTTTGTGGTGGAAGAGCGTACGCGGCGACGCGAGCAAGGCTATCCGAATACGATCGAGGTTGCCGTGAGGCCTGCTCACGGGTCGCAGCGCACGGCCGCCGAAGCCACGGTGCTCAACGGCGTGTCGCCGCGTATTTTGAGCGTCGATGGTGTCGGTCTCGAGGCTCCGTTAGCTGGGACGATGGTTTTCTTTCGGAATCGCGATGTGCCGGGCGTGATCGGGCAAGTGGGCACAGCGCTGGGCGCGCGCGGAATGAACATCTCCACATTTGCGTTGGGCAGGAGGAGTGCGCAGCCCGCCAGCGACGCGATGGGTTTGGTGCGGCTTGATGGAGAAGTACCGGATTCGATTCTCGAACCGATTCGAAAGATTGAAGCGATGAGCGACGCGAGGATCGTAAGGCTACCGGACTAAGCAAGAATGCGGGCGACGGCGAACCTGGGAAACGACAACCGCCGCAACTCCATACAAAAAGAAAACCCGGCAAAGTCGGAGGCACCTTGCCGGGGTATTAGGGCCGGACGCTGGCGCCGGAGGTCTTGCCTGCCGGCGCCAGCGGATTCGTGTTCACGAATCGGGCGAAGCCCTAAGAACTATGCCATCCAGGCTTATTGCTGCGCCTGAATGACGGTGTAGAACGTTTGCCCACCCTGGTTCACGAGCAGGAGCACAGAATCCTTGCCGGCATGCGAGAGCTGGTCTTGATACTCGCGCACGTTGTGAACGGCGTGGTGGTTTACTTCCACGATGATATCGCCACGCTGTAGACCCGTCGGCTGGCCTTCCGCTGCCGGGCTATCCTGCGAGACTTGCGTGACAACGACACCGTCGGTGTCCGGAGAAATATTGAGCCTGCGCGCGATCTGGGGCGTGACGTTTTCTACTTGCACGCCGGAAAGCAATCCAGAAGCACCGTCGGTCTCTCCTTGATCGTTGTTTGCCGCCTGCTGGTTGTCCGACATCTCGCCAAGCTTCACGTCAATGGTCAGCGGTTTGTCGTTGCGGACCACATTCAAGTGAATGACGGTTCCTGGCGCCATCTCCGAAATCGCCAGACGCAAGGCCTGCGAATCGGGGTACGGTTGGCCATTCATTCCGAGGATCACGTCACCACGCTGCAGTCCGGCCTTCGCACCGGGACTATCTGATGGCACTTCCTGCACCAACGCGCCTTCCGCCTTGGAAAGCCCGAACTGCTTGGCAAGAGCAGGAGTGAGCTGGCCAATGAAAACACCGAGTTGCGCACGAGTTACTTTCCCGTGCTCGACGATTTGCGTCATGACGTTGCGCGCCAGATCCACGGGAATCGCGAAGCCGACGCCTTCATTGCCGCCTTCGCCGCCCATTTCGCTGTTGCCGCCCGCCAGGATGGCCGTATTGATACCGACGAGTTCGCCGTGCACGTCCACGAGCGCGCCGCCGGAATTGCCCGGATTGATGGCAGCGTCGGTCTGGATGAAGTCTTCGTAGCTGTTCTGTCCTTCAATACCCAAGCTGGTACGTCCCGTGGCGCTGACGATCCCCATGGTCACCGTGGAACGGAGACCAAACGGTTCGCCAATGGCCAACACGAAGTCGCCCACCTGGAGATTCTTGGAATCACCGAGCGGCATCGCGGTCAAACCGGAAGCTTCAATCTTGACCACGGCCACGTCCGTTTGCGGATCAGTGCCGATCACCTTGCCGGTGAAGTGGCGCTGATCGGAAAGTTCCACGTCAATATCCTTGGCCCCTTCGACCACGTGATTGTTCGTGAGGATGTAGCCATCCTGCGTAACGATCACACCCGAGCCCAAGCTATGCTCGCGCTGTTCCTGCGGCTGCTGTTGCTGCTGCTGCATTCCGGGGCCGAAGAATTGCTGGAAAAAGGGATCGTTGAGGAATGGCATTTGCTGCCCACGCGTTTTCACCACGCGCGTGGAAGAAATATTTACGACCGCCGGCACGGCGCTTTTCACTACCGGCGCAAAGCCTGCGGTAAAGGAAACTGAGTTAGCAACCCGAGCCGCGTCAGGCGCCGAAACCAAAGCGATGTGTGCATTGCTATTCTGCGCGAGATGCGAATGCGCCGACATGGCGACTGCCCCGATCGCTCCTCCAATCATAAGCGCCGCGGCCAGCACGATGGCCGAGCCTTTGCGGCGCGATGACGATAATTCCGTATTCATCGATGATCCCTCCTGCATTCCTTGAGAAAATTCCTGAACATCAGGGGCCCTGGCAGGCGACCGTTGCTCCGCCCGCCTGAAACTAACCTAAAGCTTCCTTCTGCACACATATACTAGCTACTAATTCTCCGCTCACTCTTTGTGTTGGTTCGAGCCAGGTGAACGATTGTTTCGCTATTCGAAAGTCCTGATCGGAAGTGCTTCAAAGCCGTTCGTCCGCTGCCGACCAAGCTAAACTCCGGTCCCACTAGTTCGATGCGGTGGCCAGCCTACGAGCTTCGAACAATTCCTGCCGGATCCAGCCGCAAAAGCAAGCCTTTCAACACTGCCTCTTTTTGCTGAAGCTGTTTCCGGTAATCGTAGTTCTCTGTTTTATAAACCTCCTGCCGCAGAGACGGGAGAATTCCATTAAGCGCTTCCGATAGAATTTCGCGTTCTTCCTCGCTCAAAGATAGCTCCATTGCCACTACAGCCACGGGCCCTCCTCGGAACGCTACCAATGGATAGCGCCCTTACATCTATTTGACGCATGACGCGCCGGAACGGCTCATATCGTAGACTGCATTTGCGCGCGTGGGAACGTGCCGTGCTCTCGCATAAGAAACGTTAGTTACGTAGGATCAATTACTTCCGGGAGGACGCGCCTACCGTGAGCGCAGCAGCGCTGCGAAATGGCATTCGGATGGGCAGGAAACTCCCCCTGGTGAGGTGAGTTGCGAAGCGGCGCGGCGTAGCTTAAACTCGTGTGCGGTTTATCTCGCCACACTTCGGGGCGTAGCGCAGCCTGGCTAGCGCGCCTGGTTCGGGACCAGGAGGCCGGTGGTTCAAATCCACTCGCCCCGACCAATCCTTTCAATGAGATATCTAGAGCTCCTGGTTTTGCGGCTACAGCACTGTAGACGATTTTGTAGACGTTGACACCTCGCGGTTCGATACACGATCAACAGGAAAAGGATCCTCTGGCTTCGAACCAGAGGGTCGGGAGTTCGAATCTCTCCGGGCGCGCCACTTAAATCGTTGACGCTCCAATAAGTTCCGAATCCTTCTTCTCCGGTTCGTTCTCTGATTTGGGAACATTCGGGAACAGTAGAGCGGTTTCGAGCCTTTGCATGGCGTCTCGTTGCCACCCCGGGAGCACATGCGTATAGCCCAACGTCGTCTGCAAATCCGAATGCCCCAAGATCGCTTGCGCAACGCGCAACGGCTCATGCTCGTGTAGCAGAGTCGCGCTTGTGTGGCGCAAGTTGTGCCAGCCCACTCTTGGAAGCCCTAGACGTTTGCAAGCGGGATGAATTTCACGCTTGAGAATGTTTTCGGGCCGAAGCGGGGTTCCTTTTTGACTGGCAAACACCAAATCGCTCGCAACTGCTCCATCTGGACGAAGACTCACAAACAATCGCTCCAACGCTCCGCCCATCGAGATGTTTCGGATGCTGCTGCGAGTTTTTGGTGTATTGAAGTGACCCTCGTACACCGCTTCGCGTACGCGCATCACCTTTCGTTCGAAATCCACGGCACCCCAACGAAGAGCGAACAATTCGCCGCGTCGCAACCCGGTTAGAACTGCAATAAGGACCATGCTTCTGCACGGTTCTTTCAATTCCGCGAGAAGCTGGCGGAATTGGTCGGGCGTAAGTGCGATTCGCTCTTGTTGAATGCTAAGTGTGGGAAGTCGAACGCCAGTTGCCGGGTTGTCGTGAAGGTAGCTCCATTCCACAGCCGTCGAGAGAACCTTACTCAGAACGTTCTTTGCAAGGGCGACGGACTTTGGCGCTAGATTCTTGCTCATCCTGGCGACAAATCCCTGAATCATTTGGCGATTGATATCCGCTAGACCAATATCGCCGAAGACCGGCATCAAGTACTTGCGTAACAGGAATTGGTAACCTTGGCTTGTAGACCGCTTGAAAGTCGGAAGCAAACTTGGTTTCCACTGCGTTTCGACAAACTCGCGAAAAGTCAGAGTTGTTTTCGGGCGATAGGTACCCTGATTTATCGCTCGAAGCTTCGTATCCACGAGCCGTTGAGCAATACGCCGAGTCGGAATATCCTCAAGGCTTCCGAGTATCTCGGAACGATTGACCCTTGCGATTTGTCCATCCGGCAGCATTACGTCTTCGCGGTAGCGGAGCACCCAAACCTTTCGTTTCGTTACACGTACAAACAGACACCCTTGCTGGTATCTGCGACGAGCCAATAAACACGCTCCTTTCTCTATGGCTCGTCTTGCCCTTTGTTCGGGCGAAAGTGTACGGCTTGGGTCGTCTGTCAGCAAGGATTACCCTTAATCGAGACTCGATAGGCCCTGTGAGCCAGACTCGCGGTGTTGTTTGAGAAAACGCAGAGCAAGAATCACCGCGACCGCCATCGCGACAATTAGGAGCGCGCCAACCAACGTGATTCTCATGGCTGTTTTTCCCACCGCACGGTTGCGCCACACTTCTTTTCGGGGCAGCGAAACCCCTGAAGGCTCCCGTCGAACACGCTCGTCCTTGCCAGTTGCGGCTCAATCCAAAAGCGGCATCCACACCTGAGACATTCCAGGTGATAGCGCCGCTCCATCTCGCGAAGGTTGGAAAGCGTGCCCCCAGAGCCGCCGCGTTCGATGGCTCGGCTAAAGGCAGAGATCCACGCTGGTCCACGAACGAAAAGCTGAATGCCGCAGGGGTCGCACGTGATGTACGGCTTCTTCTTTTTTGTAATCCGCACGTCGCAGGGGGTTGCGCAAACGGGGCACGCAAACATCTTCTTTCCGCCTAATAAGCCATCGCTCATGCTGTCCGCCTCGCAATTGGAATTTGGCCTTATCACGCGATAATCATAAGGCCTGTTTTGCCTTTCGGAGATTAGTGCGGGAACCTATAACAACAAGCAGGGTAAAGCCTTAGCGCTTAATTGTGGCGGGGTTCAGCGGAACCCTACGTATATTAAAGCGTGATATGTGCTATTCTTGCGCATAAATGAAACAGCGCAAGGCGGGCACGAAAAGCTCAGAGGAAGCTCTTGACATATTTCCCAACAAACGAGGCCGAGGCCGTCCCCGGCAGGCAGTTCCGTCCGTACTTATTGGCCGAGCCGATAACTATCGGAGAATGCTTAGCCGAAATTGGGAGGTTGTAGGCGCAGCACTAACAGAGGCGCAGACAGAAGAAGACGTAATCAAGACGCTGGATAACGTACGGCCACACTTGGAGGAGTTTCGGCCAATCGCAGGCTTGATTCTCCAGGTTGTCCGCGGTCCTAGCTTTCCTAAGAGGCCGAAGCCGCGAATCAACTTCCTTACGGATTCAATTGCGGCATATGGAGCTGTACGTCCGCGTCGATCCCGGGATATTTGCAATCGGGAACGGGCAAAGACTCGCACGGCCCATCGCATTCTTCGCGCTGAGTATTACATTGTGTGTTCTTGTAAGTACAAAGGACCGTCTCGCGATCATGTTTGCCCGAAATGCAAGGCACAAATACCGTTTAACCTGGTGCCGGGTGCTGGCCCCAACGTGGGCGTGACGTAACGTACGTAACGTTGCCGTTTAGTTTAAGGGTAAACAGAGCGTCAAGCGAACACTCATTGGGTAATTCTTTTCCCGAAACTGGTATAACAAGGATTCACTTAGATCGTGTTGGAAGGTACATGACAGCGATCATATCGGCGTTCACTAAGAACGGCTTTATCATCGGAGCAGACGGCAGGACGTTAGGCAAAGACGATAAGATTGTTTGCGAGAGTACACAAAAAAATTTTCACTTTAAGTATCGCCGCATTAATGTTGCCTATATGTGGTGTGGAACGGTACGGCATATGGATGAAGCAGGTGCAATTAGCCTCGATTTGGACGCCATAACCAGAGAGACTCTGGACTTGGCGGCTCGAACGAGTAAATTGAATTTCGCGAATTTTATTCAGGAGTGTTGTGAAGGCATTTACGACGGAATATGTCGTTCGCCTGGGGTCAAGAAACTAAATAATTCAACCGGCGAAGATGATTCGAGAGCACGTATGCTTGTGAACGGTTTTTTCGGCGGTGTGGCCTTTAGTGCGGAATTTTACCTTCGGGATAAAGACAGAATACGAGTCGACGCTAGCGAGATTCATATACCGCTACCATCACCGACAAGAAATCTCTTTAGCGGATGTGGGGAGCAAAACAAAAAATATTTCGCTGTTGTTCCGAGCACGGTTGAGGATTCCATACGGCTTGTAACAGACTTTATTCAGGCGTGTATTGATAACTCTGAGCCTGATTGTTTTAAAGTCGGCGGCCATCGCCATATTGCGTATCTCAGCCCTGATGATTTTTCTTGGATTGATGAACCCTGTGACTTGAAGCAGTCACCTTGACCGCGCATAACCCGAGAAATGAATGCCGCGTACATTACGCCGCAGGTCGTCACATGGGCAAGAAAACGGACTCAGATGTCCGTGGAGCAGCTTGCACGTACATTGAAGGTAGATTCTCGCACTGTTGCGGCATGGGAGAGCGGACAGCAACCGCCTCCATTCGGTACAGCCGAAAAGTTGGCCCACAAGCTCCGCATACCATTCGGGTATTTGTTCCTTTCTGAGCCGCCCAAAGACGATTTTCCCCTTCCAGACCTTCGAACGGTAGGCAACGTTGCCGTTTCAAAGCCCAGCCTCAATTTCGTTGAGGTTGTGAATGATGCTCTTCTCAAGCAGCAGTGGTACAGCGAGTACCTAGAAGCGAGCGGCGCAAAGAAGATTCCGTTTGTAGGCAGCTACAAGGCTGCAGATGGCGTTCAGGATGTCGTGACCAGTATGGAGAAAGCCCTCGGAATTAACCATGAGGCGAGAGCAGGTGCTCACAGCTGGCAAGACTTCCTGAGTTACATCGTGCGCCGCGCCGAAAATCTCGGAGTCTTGGTAATGCAGCGCGGTATTGTGGGGAACAACACCAGAATGCCTTTGGATGTTGATGAGTTTCGAGGATTCGCCGTTTCGGACAGGTTTGCTCCACTTGTTTTTGTCAATGCGCGAGATGCCAAGGCTGCAAAGAATTTCACAATCGTCCACGAGCTTTGTCATTTGTGGCTGGGAGAAAGCGGCATTTCGAATCCGAACCTGCGAAAGCGGTCCGCCGATGAAGCGAACGCCATAGAAAGGTTTTGCAACAGGGTCGCCGCTGACGTACTAGCCCCTCCAGCCGCATTGCTCCAACTCTGGCGGCCGGGAGTAGGGGTTGACGACAATATTGCAAACTTGGCACGATATTTCCGCGTTAGCCGTTACGTAGTGGCCCGCCAGGCGACCGAATCCAATCGAATCAGTTACGACCAATATCAAGACTATCTTGACCGACATCCGTGGTTCTTGAAAGCAGCAACGAGCGAAAATGAGGACGGTGGCGGAGATTTTTACAACACATTCGGTGCGAGGAACGGCAAGCGACTTATTTCTGGAGTCCTGAGTGCGCTCGGACAAAACAAGATCAGCTTTAGAAGTGCGTCCCAACTGCTTGGCGTAAAAATCGCAACCATAATGAAGGTTGCAGAACGGTTTGGGTGAACCAGTGCGGTTCTGGTTGGATGCCGACGTTCTGATTCAGGCCAAAAACGGACTCTATTCCTTTGAGATAGCGCCACCTTTTTGGAGTTTTCTGGACGAACAAGTGAAGAACCGGAAGCTGTGTTCCTCGACTAAAATCTACGAGGAAATTCTCAAACGCGAAGGTGAGCGCGACAAACTGGCAGCTTGGGTGAAGAATCGAAGAACCAACGGTATGTTTGTCTTACCCACTAGGGACGTGCAGGCTATTTACGGCCAGATTGCGGATTACACCATCAAGTATTATTCAGAACGACGCGCCAAGGCCGCTGAATTTCTGAGCGGCGGGGATGGGTGGATCATTGGTCATGCGAAATGCGATGGTGGGACCGTGGTCTCCCATGAATCCAGAGTCGATAAGTCCTCGTTGACCCCTAAGATCCCGAATGTCTGCACTGCATTCGAAGTGCCCTGCATTGGGCTTGCCGAGATGCTGACAAGACTTAATTTCAAATTCGAAAAATGAGACAAAATGACATCCGATGCCTGCTACACTCGCTCGGCTCTCTCGAACCATTGGATGGACTCGTCAGTTTGTTGGGTGCGATGGCGCCGTATCACCACGGATCAATGCGCCAACACTTTCCGCGAGGTCCCCGTTGTCGACGACGTAAAAAAGCCCGCCGCGTCCATTCTGACTGCTCGCGCAGTTCGGACCGGACAGACTGCCCTGCTGGTTCATATCGCCAAAAATCGCGAAGCGCCTATCGACCGACAGTGAAACCCCCAGCTTTGCATGGTTGAAATTAGGACCCGATCCACCCTTCAGCCCGAAGGTCGCCCCTTCCCACTCGCCCGTCGTGGCAATCTCCACGGGTCCCGGAGTTCCCAAAGAATCGCTCCAACAAGCGATCGGCGACGATCCTGTGGTTGTATAGATCATGGGCTTGGCCCACCACGTCGCCGTTCGCAGGGAAGCGCCATCCAGCAGGGCTGAGACCATCTGCCAGGGAGGAACATGCAAGCGCGAAGGTTTGGACAATAGAACGACTCCACTCGATAGGAGGTCCTTGGTAGGTGCTTCGCTGTCGGATCGGATTCCCAGTTTTGCGACGAGCGCTTCAATGTCGGGGGGGCCACCGTTGTTGACAATCTGCTGGTTGGCTGGGTCGGTGACCACACTGGCGTTGTGCAGCGCCCCGAGAAGTTTGAGCAGATCATCCTTGGTCAGCTTCAGAGCGAAGAAATGCTGACTAACCTCGACATCGTCGTCGATCACGCAACCGAGCGTGTTCCCGTCGCTCTTGCGGGGAAAATCGCGGCTCCCGGAAGCGGGCCACGAAGGCGTGGTGACCTGCAAGACGAATCCTTGTCCCGCTTCGTTCCAGGCTACGAGGCCCTTCGAATGGCCCCAGGGACTGCCGCATTCCTTCGTGCAGCCCCTGATCGTAGGATCATCGTAGAACTGATCATTCCACACCACGTAATGGTAGGAGCTGTTGTATACCTCATCGAATGTCGCGCCGATCGGATCGGCCGTCGAATCACCCGCGCAGCCCGTGCCCTTCTTGAGCGACGCATCGTCGCTGCTCGCATACACGAACTGCTGCCCAAATCCTGCTTTGTAGTTCCGCACGTTGCCGCCGAACGGGCACATTCTTAGGGCTGCATCACCGCAACCAGGGAAAGCCTTGGTGTTGAACTTGAAAACAAACCACCAGTCGACCGGATGCCCGACGCTTAAAAGAGGCGTGGGGGAGTCATTACCGACACGTTCGGCGTAGGTGAAATAACGCGAATCTTCCGAGGAGACCAGCAGAACGAGCGTCAGTAGGACGGCCGCATGCGCGAGCCGGAATCTGGGTTTCACGGCTTCGTCCTCCTACTCGAACATTTCAGAAAAGCATGGCCGCTCTCTCGCATGGGACTTCAAGGATTCGAACTCGCCAGCCGGTTGAGCAGGTTCGTATTGATGTAGGTAACGACTGCGGCGGTCTCGGTAGCTGTGCGGCGCGTCACCATCGCGTGTGCGACCCCGCGCGCAGCCGGCGCCCAACCGAAGTTCCGAATGTCCCAGTCTCCCGCGGGCAATACCGCCGGATCGATTCCCGGAAAATCCTTGGTCTGCAACAGATGCATGCTGAGACGGGTCTCGGTGTGGCAGCTCACGCAATCGGTGTTGAAGAAGTGGCTTTTCGAAGGGTCGGCAATGACATCCAGCACCGGAGCGACTTGGGCCGCCGAAGGAGCAGGCGTAACCAAGAGGCTGGCGGTCGAAACTCCGCTTCGTTGTGCGGCGGGCACGTTGCCGCCGGGCGCCGCAGCGCTTTTGCACGTTGTTGGGTTCAGGTTGTTCGTAGTCGGCTGCGGAAACGCGCGCCGAGTTAACACCGTATCGGGCATGAGCAGCTCGGAAGGCTGCTGGCCGTCGAGCGTCGGCCCCGGAACGGGCACGAACCCCCCATTGGGCGCGGCCGGCGAGAACCCTGGAGGAAGGTTGACCAGGGACAGAAATATCCAGGGCGCGGGTTGCCCCGCAGGCGTCGCCGCGATGGCCATCGCGTCGAGGCGTTCGGCCGCAATGTTTTTTGCGAGAAACGATTGGATCTCCTGTAGCAACGCGTTGGCCGTGGCTGGGTCGACCAGCCCTGGATGCACACCCAGCGGAGCACCGGCCGTGCTGATCTTCTTTGCACCGAGTTGCCCCGCACTGAGCTTGTCGCGCAGCGCGATGACGTCGGCAACAACGGACTCAAAAGCAACGTCATCGGGTACGAATCGCACATTACACCCCGGCTGCGCAGGAGCCGCGGGCGATTTCGTGAAGTCGAATATGAGGTGGACGGCGAGGTCGTCGACGTGCACCGTCCCATCCGCGTTGGTCTTGACCGGCTGGACGATCAAGCGAATCTGGGGAGCCTGGCCGAATTGGGCACGGATGTCGTTGGAAAGACCCGGCGCGCCCGGATCGATGCGAATTCCGGCGATGAACCAATTCGTTTCAGATTGCGCTTCCTGCGGGAGACCGATTTGGTTCGGTGCTGGTGCTCCCGCGACTTGCCCGAATGGGCCCTGGGCGATGCTCAGAAGACTTTTGAAGGCGCGATCGGACCAAACCATGTCGCGCTTGGTCGGATCTTGTGGGTCGGGCGCCGTCAGGTCGTGCACGGCGATGAGATTGGCAAGATCGGCCGCCTTGGTCGGGGCCGGAAACAACAACGATACGTCGTCTGCCGAAAGAGGTTGAATCCCTTGGCCTTGCGCGGGCGGCTCACCTGCGGCGCTTGAAAGCACGTGAACATGAAGGAGCGAAGCAGCGCACACACCAGCGGCGACGATCAACGCAACTCGTTCCATACTACTCGGAAAGCGCTTTCTAGCGATGTTCATACCCTTCTCCTCCCGTACTTCGGCAGAGCAGTCGTGCGCGGGCCCACTGCCTTTCTCTTTGGCCACCTCCCTTATATGATCGGTAATGTCGCTAGGTTACTACCATGGTGTTACTGCACGCAACGATCCTGCCAGGGATTCGCTTGGTATCCCGAGCAGGCCACCGTTCGCTGATTCACTCTTTGGGGACGTTATAGGATCGGTAGCACCGATTCCCAGCGGACGCTACGCGCTTTGAACGGGAGATTGTTGACTATGAGCAAAGACATCGTCGTCTGCTGTGACGGGACAGGCAACGAATACGGACGCGCGAACTCCAACGTCGTGAAGCTTTACTGGACCTTGGCCTACCCTGTAAAGCATACGGCCTACTACCACCCGGGCCTTGGCACTATGGGGGCGCGCAGCGCCCTGTCGGCAATTAGCAAGTGGTGGACCAAGGTGAAGGGGCTCGCCTTCGGCTACGGTCTCTCGGACAACATCGCCGACGTCTATTCATTCCTCATGGCGAGTTTCGAGCCCGGTGACAGGATTTTCTTCTTCGGCTTCAGTCGGGGCGCTTACACCGCTCGCGCCGTGTGCGGCCTTTTGCAAATGTTCGGGTTGCTGACTCCGGGCAACGAGGCGTTGATTCCGTACGCGATCCGGCTACTCAAGAGCAACGACCCGCGGAAATTTGAGATCGCCGCAGCCTTTAGGCGAACCTTCAGCGTTCCTTGCGCCCCTCACTTCCTTGGCCTTTGGGACACGGTGAGTTCGGTCGGCTGGTTTTTCAGCCCGATTTTCATCCGAGGCGGCAACCTACCCTTCACGGCCACGCTGCACGACATCCCGGTCGTTCGCCACGCGGTGTCGATCGACGAGCGCCGGGCCTTTTTTCGGCAGAATCTCTTTCACGAACCGGCACCCCCGAATCAGGATCTCCAACAAGTGTGGTTCCCGGGCACACACTCCGACGTCGGTGGCTCCGACCCCGAAAACGAAAGCGGCCTCTCGAAGATCGCCCTGCGATGGATCTTGTGCGAGGCACAATCGGCCGGACTGTCCTTCGATTCAGCTAGAGTCATGGCCATGCTCGGAGGAAGCCTCCCATACGTGGCCCCCGATTTCGCCGCCCAACTGCACAAGTCCCTGCACGGGATCTGGTGGCTGGCCGAGCTTTGGCCCAAGCTTTCTTCGCGCGTGGTCTCCCCGCCGGGACAGACTCCGGAGCAATGGAAGCAAACCATCCGAATCAATTTCGGCCGCGCCCGTTTCATTCCGCCCAACGCCCACATTCACCAGAGCGCCTTTGATCGCATGCAGAATCCAGCGACAAAGTACCACCCGAAGAACTTGCCGCAGGCCCCAGCGCAACAGCCCGCCGTCCCCTGCGAGCTTGTACCTCGCCCGGTCCATGGACAGCCCGTGCCCGCTCCGCCCAGACCTCCACTGCGTCGGCATCCGGCGTTTGTCACGGCCCTTGTACTCTTCGGCCTCGTTCTTTTGAGCGTCCTCGCGATTGCAATCTTTACAGTGGCACATACAATCGCTGTCCCCAAAATCGAAAGGCCTCCGAACGTGGTTTGGCTCGCACAGAACTGGAGCGATGATCAGCGCGAGCGCTTCTACCATATCCCGCAAGGCAATGAGCTCTTGCCTTACGCGTGGTTTTTGGCGCTGGAGCAACCGCGGCTCAGCGTGCGGAGCGACCCGCTCTTCCGGGACGAAGCGTACCTTGAGGGGTTCGGCTTTATCCCCGACGGCCGATCGAATGAGAATCCGGACGGGTTGCCGGTCGGGTTCACGCGCGACGATAGCTTCGCCGATCCGTACACCGGAGAAAAGAACGCCGTGGTTGGGCTCACTTGCGCGGCGTGCCATACCGGAGAACTCTTCTACAAGGACAAGGCCCTCCGGATCGACGCCGGCCCCTCTCTTCTGGAACTCCAAAAGTTCAACACGGCCCTGGGCCTCGCAGTCTTCAGGACCTACTACGATATCCCTCGATTCCATCGATTTGCACACCGCGTACTCGGACCGAACCCTCCGCACGCAGACGAGGTTCGCCTGCGCAAAGCCCTAAAATATTTTCTAGACACGAGTTGGGTTGAATTGAAGGCGAACCTACCGCTATTTCCCACCCCTGAAGGCTACGGACGGAGCGATGCGCTGGCCCGCATCGGCAACTTCGTCTTCGGGACCGAGCTCAACAATCGCAAGAACTACAGAAAGGGCAATGCACCAGCAAACTTTCCGCCCATCTGGGACGCTTCGTGGATGGACTGGGTCCAATACAACGGCTCGATTCAGCAACCCATGGGCAGAAATGTCGGTGAAGCCTTGGGTGTCCGCTCGCGCGTGAATTTGGTCGGCTATCCCGGGCGCCAACTCGAGAACACCATCCGCGTCGATAACCTGCACGAAGTAGAAAACCTCATTGGCGGGGCCGCACCAGGCAATGGCGTGTGGTCGCCGAGGTGGCCTGAGGACATCTTCGGCAAGATTGATCGCGAC
The DNA here is from genome assembly GCA_963703805.1 of uncultured Acidobacteriota bacterium. Taxonomy (GTDB): domain Bacteria; phylum Acidobacteriota; class Terriglobia; order Acidiferrales; family UBA7541; genus DASTCZ01. The sequence goes on from CAVPFO010000005.1 coordinate 1,555,568, forward strand.
AAAGCCGCAAAGGGCGAGCAACTCTACAACCAGATGTGCGTCGGCTGCCATCAGCCACCGATGCTCTCCGACGAGGGGCGCAAGCCCGAACACTGGACGGCCCCCAATGCTTCGGGCCGGCAATTCTTCAAAGTCACGATGATTCCGCTTGCCGAAATCGGCACGGATCCTGCCGAAGCCGAGAATTTCGCCCAACGAACCGCGGACAGCGGCCCGCTTGGCTTAGGAGTTGTGTCCGCGAGTGACGGGTTGAAGTACATCACCCAGAGGGTCATCGAACAGGCGTACGCGGATTTTAGACTCTCGCCCCAAGAGCAGGATGAGTGGAACGGTTATCGCATGAACGAACTTCGAGCGCCTCTCGCGTACAAGGCCAGGCCCCACAACGGCATTTGGGCGACGCCCCCCTACCTTCACAACGGATCCGTTCCGAACCTCTACGCTCTTCTGTCTCCGGTCGCCGAGCGCCCCAAGGTCTTCTATCTGGGTCGCAAGGAATATGATCCGGTGAAACTCGGGTTGAGCACCGAACCTCTAAAGGGAGCGGCCGAATTCCGTACCGATCGAATGGGAAATTCAAACGCCGGGCACGAATTCAACGACGGACCAAAGGGCAACGGAGTCATTGGCCGCAAGCTGTCGGAACTGGAGCGCATGGAGATCATCGAGTATCTCAAGACGCTTTGAGCCATCGGGTCTGGTTCCCCGAGACGGAGCACTGAGCATCGTCAAGGGCTGCTGTGACCGCTGTCAGATGCCTTAGTGAACTGTGCGGGCGCGCGGTGTTGTTCCACCGCCAAGCTTCAATCACCTCCCGTGCGTGTCGCAGATTCGGGTTCGAACCAGGAGCAAAGATCAAGTTGGATTCGTCTGTTGGATTGACGAGACGAGGAGAACTTCTACAATCACCAACGAGCATCGCGTTACCCATTCGTTCGTTTGATGAAAAGAATGGCAACAAGGACGATACAAGCAGTGAATACGATCACCCAAACCACTCTGTAATCTTTAGCATCGTGTGTCGATTGTCTCTCTCGGCCGGGTGACGCAACGCAACAAGATGTGGCTGAGAGATAGTGTCTAACTGACCCCACTTGCTCACTCACACCGGGCTTATTGTCCCGAATATCGAACATCAATTCAGCTCGTCCGTCGCCCATTAGCATGCTGGAGTCCAAGACCAGCTTAAGATCAGGGGATGACAGCTCGCGATAGAATTCCAACCAATCCGTCGCCTGCAAAGCTGACGCCAATCTATTGACTGCGTCAACCGTATTAAACGTTGTCGCTACCCCTACCTGAGTTGCTGCTGCGGAATTGCAGCCTACAGGAAAAATGCGGACATTATTGGCAGATCCGGCCGCAAGTAATTCAGCTATCGGAATACGAGAGACTTCCTGCCCGCGAGGATTTCGAACGACAAATGTGTCTCGTTCGACGTGACCCAACACGAATATGTAGTTTCCGCTTTGTCCTGACAATGTTCTCTTGACCGCCTCAAATGATCTGTCTCCGGCGTCGAGCACAATTTGGGAGGATAGCTTTGAAATAGACTGTTCAGTTGCTCTGTTTAGAACCAACGACATGAAGCGAATTGCCTGTTTGTCGAAGTGATCCCCGCCCAATCGTCGAAAACTTGAAGCCGCATTCGCGTCTTGGGCCGAAGCATAGATGTTGTCATAATATTCGACAATTCGTTTGTGATTGCCACCTGGAAGACTGAGTTCCTCGCTTTTACGCGCAACTCCGTCCTCACCGATCACCTCAACGTGGGGTGCTCCACTGAAGTCGAAATCCCTAAACTTCTCATCTCTGAAAAGTGCGCCCTCGACAATAAAGTGCATCTGTGGAAAGGATGCCAAAAACTGTTCCAGCGAAATTCCGCTCTCTCTCTCTACGCCAATTAGATTCAGGCTGAGTGTCATCAAATCGGCATCTGTTCGCGTTGTATTTATTTTTGTTGGGTACGGGAAGCCCCTGGTAACGAAGTTAGAATGCAAATACAGCGAGTCTTTCGCTACGGTAATGAAAACTACTGTTTCACTAGGTACCCGTGTGATGTCGTTTGGTAGGCGGCCAACAGCTCTCGCTGCTACTTCTTCAAAACCGTCTATTCCCGGAGTTCGACACGCGACAAAACCAGTTGAACTGGGATGCTGAGCGAGTAGGTAGCGCGCCTTGTTAAATTGAATCGATGGCGTGTGGGCGGCTGGGGACGGAAACCCCGAGAAAAGGATACTAACAGCGACCAACAGTATTTTCTTGTTAAGTGATGTCACGAGGAATCTTTTCAAAAGGTTAAATTCCTAGAATGCTTTCCAGTCGCATAATGTCGGCAGCTAGCGTGTTGGCTCTGGCGATTAAGTCAGCGAGGTGATCTAATTCGCCGGTTTGCTTTCTAATCGCAAGCTCCGCGGCCACACCATCGGCTTCAATCTGGCAATCAACGAGTCTTGAATACGAATTAAACAGATTGTTGTCTTGACCGCCGAAGCCCCGCATTGAATGCTGCGCCAGAAACGTCAGGGCCGAGCCCGCGAGCGCGAGTATGGCAACACAATACTTAGCAAGCAGCTCTTGGGTGGTCTCAACGACTCCGAAAATGGATGCACCCGCGAGCAGTGTGATTAGTTGACCAGCGAGTTGCATTCGATCTGCAAACTTGAGCTTTTGACGAACTCTCAAAATGCAAATTCTGCACGCTTCTTTTGCAACACCAAGACCAGCAGTGGCCGTGCCGATGCGAACAGCCCAATCAGCAGTCAAGGCCTCACCCGCGAGCATACCAGGCGTCAATAGAGCCGATTGTTCAGGAAATGTGGCTCGAAGTTGATTGAGTGCCGCCGGAGCGTGGCTATTCAAGAGATCAACGATTTCATCTATAGGGGGTGAACTCACAGCATATTTTCTCGCGCTAGGGCTTAAGGACGACGGACTAGAGACGGCAGTACCCGTTGGCTGCCGTGTCAAAGTCACTCTGTTGTACTTCCGATACGATCACGGTAGCTGGGGAGTGGCTGTCGATTTCAAATTGGGCCAGCATAGCCGCGCAACAGCCAGACCGCAGCGGAACGTAACCAATTGTTGGGAGCCGGGCCGATGTTATAGTAAAAGATATCGGTACGAAAGCATTATGTTGCTGGTGAGCTAGTTGTAAAGACATAGGGAGCGAGATATGGCCTGGAGGGGTACGAGAAAATCTTATCGCAACTGATTGGACGGACTGTCAGGCCTCAGTCGAACGCTGAGGCGGAATTCTTAGAGGGTGCCAGCGATTTCGGGAATCCGTTAGATATCGTGCTCGAAGCCATCTCCAATTCAATCGATGCGAGGGCAAAGTCTGTGACAATTTGCATTCTCGGTCGAGGAAAGACTGGCAAACGAGCCGGATACCCATCGTTGGGGTACAGACGAAAGAGGGGAGGACTAGCTCTGTCGTTGAGGCATTTTCGAAACCCGATCCTCACGTCAGGCCGGAAAATGAGGTCGCAACTGCGAACTTCGGTTCGCTCTCAAACTTGGGAACATTAAGAGAGCAAAACGTGTCGCGAAGGACCGAGATTCCAGCCTATGACAATTTGTAAGGGCAAGACAAGTCACAGCTTACAAGATTGACTTCTTCAACTTCGAACCAGAGGGTCGGGAGTTCGAATCTCTCCGGGCGCACCACTCTAACCCATGTTCCATTCATGCTTTAGCAAGCGATAGCAACTTCGATGTCCTTTCGATTTCTACGGACATTACGGACAATTGGCTTCGGAACGAACGGCGGGACGTTGAATCCGAGTCCGACCTTAGCCGCTTCCGTTTGTCGCCACACATTCATTTCGAACATCTGCTCGGCATACTGAGCGGTGATGTCGTTGTTCTCGTGACCCATCCAGAACTTCTTTAGGTTCTCATCCACGAACTTCATCCCGAGGATGGAAGCACGAAAACGCCGGAATGCGTGTGCGGCCTTGCCGGGTTCCTTGATTCCGAGTTTCTTGAAGTCCGGCGTAATATGGCGCTTCAGAAGACTGGAGTAGGAAATCGGTGTTGTGCCCGTCTTAGACGGGAACAGCAATCCCTTGCGGTCGCGAATGAATTTGCGAAGAAGCTCAGCGGCCTCAGGGCACAGATCAATGACGCGATACGCGGCGTCGGTCTTGAGATACTGCACTATGTTGCTTCCCTTGACTTGCTGTCGGACCACAATCATGGAGTAGTCGGGCGAAATGTGCTTTTCAATTTCGACCGCCAGAAGCTCCGCTATTCTCATTCCGGCAGCAGGTGCGAGGATGTACAGCATCCAAAGCCATTCCTTCGACGCTAGCTCAATTAGCCGCTCGATGTCCTGAGCAGTGACTTTGCCACGGCGCTGAAGGCGCTTGTTGATTTTGGGAAGGTCGATGAATCCGTTGTTCCAAGTGACGGAGAACATCACCTCGCCCTCGTCGTCCACGAGTGACTTGCGGACTTCTTTCGCGTAGCCAACGTCGGTGCGCTGTGTTTTCGGGGACAGATTTCCCTTCATCTTGCTGACGAGATTCTTGAGAGCACTGAGAGCCTCGCCTGAAAGACTTGCTCGTGCGCGATCACATCCACGACGTGTTTTAGAAACTCATCCACGCGCTTGCCGGTGTTTTCGAGAATCATATTGAGCTCATCCGGGTCGGCCCGTCGGCCTCACCTTTTTCAGCTCGGGAATGCAGGGGATGAGCTGCTCCACGGGCTTTTCCGGATAGGGAAGGATGTCCGCGTAGAAGGCATCCTCTGCCGCCTCCTTTTCCTTTTCGTGCTTCGATTGGGAGGCGCTGCCCCGTGGAAATGCGAGACCTGTTCCGAACAGCGCGATGAAGAGCGCCACAAGTCCGAATGCCCGAAAGTCAGATTCGGGAAATGAAGACCGCATTTCGATATCTTTAGCCTGGCGGAGCCTAGTGTGCAGCTACGACCGTTGTCAAGGTCGGCGAAACAGAGCGGCTGCTTCCAAGCATGACTAAAAGCGTTACCTCGTCGAGGAGGTTGTCGCGCCGGGCGATTGGGTAGTGGTGTCGGCGCCGGCTACAGCCGCACCGGGCACCCCGGTTACAATCGTGGTTGGGAGGAAGCTATGAAGCGAGCCATGCGAACCGTCTTTCGAAGACTAGTGCTATTCATCGGCTCGCTTCTCGGCTTTGTACAACTTCGCAATATGGTCAACGTGCCGCGTCCTGTTAGCCTCGAAGCCGCAGGTTACGATCTCGGATGGCTTTTCTTCATGGCACTAGCTCTATGGGCAATTGCCTACGGTCTAGGGTTATCTGCACGGAAAACAAAATCGTAGGTGGAAATTATGAAACGCAAGACAACGAATTACAACGGATAAGCGCCGAACGCACCGGCATTCCACCGTGACCTTGTTCTACAAAGACGGGAAGAGGAAGCTCTATACGATAGGGCAGTTCATGGATCATCTGGCGGATTCGATACCGGCGCTGTTCAACAGGCTGTCGAAGGAGAAAGCGTGAAGGCAAGACGCAGAACGATTTTCAATACGGACAGACGGCGGAAGCACCACCACTATGGTGCCCGGAGAGAGTCGAAAGGAGGTTCGTGAAACGATGGCGGCGATGCTCACGCAGGACCTAACAGATGGAAAGCGCATAGAGAGTGGCCTTCCTCACAACGAACGCTGTTGCTGTTCGCGACGCGGTTGCGGGAGTGCCTATACACTTTCTTACTCCGATGGTGAATACCATATGCTCGGCGGCTCCGAGCACAATGTAGCTAGGATGAGACGCTTGGCGCTCGAAGTGATAGAAATCAATCATCCAGATCATTCAGTGCGGACTTATCTTTGGAAGGCGATTAGTCAAGGACTTGGCTGCCACTGGGTTGCGGCGGATTCAGCCGAGGCGCGAGCGACGCTGTGAAGGGAGTGGCCAACGGAACGCGGGCAAAAACACACGGGGCGCATTTTGCTCATAAAGGCGGGCAATTCGTTCTCGAAATTGTTCCCAAGCCGAACGCGCAACTCCCGTGACGCATGATGCCGAGACCGTGCTCCTGCCACGAGCCGCAGGAACGCTCGAACGGCGGCGATTGACCTTGTGGGCGCATGCGGGTGGTCCGGGAGCCTCAAGAGCTTTATTGACCGACCTGCACTGCCATCTGGTGAACAAGGCACATTGGACATGCATCTTCAGCAGCCTCGTCAGGTTTCCAGCGACCTTCAACTGCTCGAACGCCTAAGTCAATAGTATGCTGCCGAGGTTGGGAGACTGTGAGGTTGTGATACATGACGCCAATTGAAATGCACTATTCATGGATTGGCTTTGTTTACGAAGCGACGACATGGTTGGGTCAGCGTCTCGCTGAGAAGTGGTTCGATGTAGTGCTTGCCCTACTAGGAACTCTGTTCGGCTATTGGTTAGCAAAACGACATCTCGAACATTTTGTTTCTGGCATCGTTGAAAAGATGGATGCCAAGTATCTCGACCTCAACCGCCAAATCGCATTTCGTAAAGCGGTCACTGCGATGCTTCCAGAATTGCCCCAATTCTACATGCGACCCACGAGCACTTTCAGTTCACAGGTTGCTACTGCTATCGGAGAATTCACTTCTTGGTCAACTGCCATTGACCCGACTCACACGCCCGAAAAGAGTATGGAATTGGTAGGCAAAGAAGCCTACACACTTGCCGCAGGGTTGATTCAAAAAGATATGGGCTTCAAAGAAGCAGTTCCGATTCCGAACTACGAATGGCAAATTGAGATCGGTGGGCTGCCTATCGGATGGACTCTTGAAGAAGCGGCTGACCTTACCATCTATAATTGGGACACTGGGGCTGCTGTGTATCGACACGCTCTCATGAAAGAGACAGCACGAACCACTACTTCGATTCGATATAGCTGGATGTGGGATATGAAAGATATGCCGTGCGGTGTGTATGTAGGTGCTGTGAACTTCACGATAGGCGGTACGGCAAGGATGCAGCACACTGCAAGTCCTGTTGGAGAGCGGCTACGGATATTTTTGAAACGGGAAAACGGTCAGATCGTTAAGACGCACGAGAACATTCCCTGGGACGACAAACCCGCCGACACGAAATGGCCCCGGCGAATTGGACAAGAGTTGGTCATCGGTGGATACATTCCAAGGGTATTGGGCCTACGATCTACTTTTGAATTCTGGAATAGCTGAGAAATGATCGCGTGCATCGGCTGGGGTTCGCTAATCTGGGACAGGCGTAATCTCGACGTGGACGGTCGTTGGCGTGCCGACGGTCCCGCTCTGCCAGTCGAGTTTGCTCGGCAATCGAGCGATGGACGAATCACGCTTGTTATCGTTCAAGGCTTCGCGTCGGTTCCCACTCTGTGGAGCGTATTCAACGCTCGCGACCTAGTGGAGGCGCGTGAGTCGTTGCGGCAACGCGAGCGCATCCCCCGTTCCCGTGCAGGCGACCTGATCGCCGAATGGCATCGGGGTGAAAACCCAGTCTCTGAGCCTAACGCAACGATTTCAGCTTGGGCAGCCACGAGGGACTTGGAGGTTGCGGTTTGGACAAATCTTTCGCCGAAGTTTGCGGGACGTGACGGTCGCATCCCGACTAAGGCTGACGTAGTTGCCTACTTGCGAGCGCTCGAAGGCGAAGCACGAGCGGCTGCGGAGGAGTATGTAAGACGCGTACCACGGCAGATCGCTACTGCGTATCGCCGGGCGATTGAAGGAGCGCTGGACTGGACTCCCTGGGACTGACCCAATGCTCGTGCGGCTGGCAGTGCAGGCTTGTATGGCGTCACGCGCCGGGCTGGGCTCTTTCTGGCGGGTGTGACGCGGTGGTCGGGGAATCGAACCCTGCGAGCCGCGAAACTCCTTGGGCCAAGACGCCCTCTGGGACTTGCCGAGTTCTGACGCAACGCTGCTAGTCTGTCGGTATCTCCCGAACGTGCATGACCAGGTTCTTACGGGACACCTGAGAAGTCTGTTCCCCGGAATCATACACAAGCTGCCGGGAGAGCGATCGGAAACTTGGGCTGAGTTGAAACCCTCAGGGCGTGTGTACGTCTACCACCAGACACCGCTCTTAGATTCAGAGCTAGCCGAGCTGACGACACAATATGAGCAGCGGGGGTTATCACCGCAGTTCCGAAGTGAGTATTATGAGATCCTTCGTAACAGCCCGCTCTATGCCGGCAAGAGTTGACTCACGCAGTTTCGTGCTGGCGGAACTCTTGCGCTGTAATAACCTTCTGGTAACGGCACGGATGCGCCCCAATGCTACAATGCGTTCAGGAGTTCTCTATGGCGAAGCGAACGTGCTTTGGTTGCGGCGTCGAATTGACCGGAGATGTGGCTACGTTGGAAGACATTCTACCCAAGTGGCTTGCTGCTGTAATAAGGCTACCCGACGCAAAATTGAGTCACTTCCTCCATGACGAGAGCAAACCAGACGATAAAGTGCTCCGAAGCCACGATGTCAACACATTTAAGTCCAGGCAGGTGTGCGCTCAGTGTAACAACGGATGGATGAGTCGTCTGGAAAACCAAGCTAAACTTATACTCCTGCCACTTATGCGCTTAGAGAAAAGCATTTTGATGTTGACGGATGACGAGCGCCGAATACTTTCGCGTTGGGGTGTCAAAACTGGTTTCATGATTTCGACTTCGCAAACCATAAAATTTGCGCTCCCGTTGGACATCTTTCAGGCGCTCGGAAGGGACGAGGCAGCCGGGCCGGAAAGCTGCTTCGTCTTTGCAAATCAGCAACAGAATCTTCCAAAAGGGTTTCTGTACACCAGTCCAGCTGATCATTTCGGAGACGAAATCCCAATTCAGCTACGCCTGGGGTTCTCGCTCGACCATCTCCATTTCGTTACCGTCATCCCGTTTGACAAAGAGCCGCGCGTCGCCCGTATTGCCGCTGGAATTCACACGCCGCTGTGGCCTTTGGATGCTGGCGTCTTTGCCTGCTATAAGTTCGTTCCAACCGGTTTGACGACACCGAGCGCCTATCTAGATTTCCTGACTAATCTGATCGAAGTAGGCGTTTTAAGGAAACGGGAAGCAATCGAGTTCGAGTTTGTCCGTTGAGCCCTTCATGGCACAAGTACCCGCCGTCCTATACAAGTACTGTCCACCAGAACGCCTGACCGCATTCTCGCCGGGATCGCTCTCATTCATCCCCATGGGAATTCCAAGCGGAAACGCCAATAGGACTGGAGCGCCGGAGCTTCGGTGCAGCCAGCGTTTATGGCACCTTCAAAAAACCCTGCTGGCAGCCTCGCCGTAACCTGCTGATCTCAAAGAGCGAAAATTGCCGATCCGAGGGTTCGGAATACATCTGTTTGTTGAAGGCTTGCTTTCGAGTCATCGGCCTCACGAATTTATTTTGCGCCCCAGCGATGAGTGATGTAATCCGCCGATTCCTTCACATTCATTGGCTGAGTCGAATTTCCCAACCGCACATAAAACTTGAAATCGCCGTTCTGTTCTATATAAACGGGGCGAAAACTCCGTTCGACCCTAACCCAGCATATGTCTTTCCCCTCGACATCAATAAATGACGCTGTGACTAAGGCCGTCACGTCCTTTCCCAGTTCAGCCCCCATCACCCCAGTCAGTTTCTGCTCGAAGCCATCACGGTTCGGGTCCTTGCTGAAACACTTGTAATCATTCTCAAGTCCGAGGATTAGCCGATTGGGATCGACGCCGATAAGGAGCGTGCCCCCCTTGGCGTTCATAAAACCCGCAACAGACTTAACGATGACAGATTCCAGGTCCTTATTCTTTTTATTTTCCTTGTAGTCCCATCTGAACGAGGACTTGTACTCAACTTGCTCGCTCTCGCCGTTCTTCAACAATTGCATTACGAGTTCCGTGCTGGATGGCTGTTTGGTACCCTTTTCCGCGACGAACGAATCCATAAAAGCGTTTATGCCTGCTGAAATCAATCCTCTCCGGGAACTCAGGAATTCGTCATAGTGCTCCAGTTCCCACAGCGTTGGGCCATTCGGAACGAACTGAGCACCCAGTGCCTGAGGATATTTTCGCTTCACATCGGGTAGATATTTGCTGGGTGTGTTCGTGGCGGCCTTGAGGTTTGCTTTTTTGGTCAAAACAGCCCGATTGGCAATTTCGTTTACCTTCTTGCGATCTTTCGACTCATTGGCGTCGTAGCCGTTCTTGTAGAGGACCGATTGCGGAAAAATATGATGATCTTCAAGTCCGAAGCTCTTACCAAGATTTCCCGAATACAATTGGACTCCCGTGAACCAATCGACCGCCGAACGGCTCCTCGCAACAATGTACGCCATAGTGTAGAAGGGGCTGCTGGTCCCTTTTCCTTCAAGGTCCTGGGGCTCGACACGGATTCTGCCGCGATCTTTCAAGATATTGTTTATGAGGCTGCTGACGGGATCATCATCCGACAGAGTATTCAGATCGGCTTGGAGTGAGGACTCCATGCTGCCGCTGTATCTGCCCCACATAAGTGCAGCGTACATCCAGTGAACGAATCTCTTCTTATCCGATTCGCCTTTGAACACTCCACCATGCCGCGTCAAATGGACTATCAGGGGAACAAGCACGTAGGGAGTTGTTAGGTTATCGGTGGAGTCGATAAAACAATCGGTCTTTAGAATGTTCACAGCATATTCGAGCGTATGAAAGACCTGATTCCAAGCCTCTTCGATTTCGTTGCGAGTAGCTTTGTCGAACCCGCCCTCGAAATAGATATTTCCTACGGCTACACTAGAAATGCTCCTCGTAAAGAACTCCATATCGAAACTGAAGCCAACATTCTTGAAGTACTTTCGGGAATGGCGGAGAGTCTCGCGGGCCTCTGGCCAGTAGGAGCACACTTTTGCCAGCGCAAGATCGGCCTTCTTGAGAGGCGTGCCGCTGGAATTGACCAAATTAAATACCTTAACGATTTCTTCGATGGGCTTCTCGCTAATCTCGTCCAGCCGATATGCGTAGTTCCGAATGGAGTCCAATCGGTTGAACTTGTTTATGTAAGCCATGTACAGATGTTTTTGCTCGTCAGGGAGAGAGTTCAATTCCTCTAGGAATCGATTGATCCCCGTTTGGAGAAAGGGCGTTACGGCTACCCAAAGCGGGTTGCCCGTCATCTTCTGTTTCTGAAAAAACTGGAACTCCTCTTGAGCCAGATCGAAGTACAAATCAAAATACAGGCTCTCGCCTTCGTAAAAAGCAGGCGCTTTGCCCTCGAACAAGGCGTAAATACTCGTCAGCCTTTGCTGCCCGTCTAGGATTAAACGGGAGAACGGTCCCTCCGAAGGTGCTTCTTGCCCCCTTGCAGATTGTGGACTATAGGTTTTCCATATCAAAAAATGCCCGGTCGGATACCCACGGTAAAGCGAATCGACGTAACTTTTGACCTGCTCATTTTTCCAGACGTAACCCCTCTGAAATTCTGGCAGCAGCAATCCGCCGAGCTTGATTTCTTTGATTAGCTCCGCTATCGAGGCATCCTCTTTTTTCATCTAAGCTCTCCGTCAATTGATTTCACTAGCGCCGTAACTCGAACACCTCGACCGTTAGATCTAATCGTTTCTTAGCAAAGGCGATGATCGCCTTCGGCGCTGGTGCACTTAATCGTCCAATGGCCCCGGGTTTGCCAATCAGCATAAGCCTCTTCACAGGGCACCCATCCTCAATTGAGAGCAGGCACTTGAAAACATCACGCTCGAACTCTGAGTTTGGATTGTGCAAACCGAAAGCGAACTCGACCGCGACTGCTTCCTGAGGGAAAAAGAAATCGAATCTGAACCCTGCCGAGGTGCAAGCGGGTTTCTCGCTGTAATCCGTGCCAAACATCCCTCTGGCGGCTTCGCGTACCGACCGCACGAATTCTGCCGTCGCATGATCACCCTTGCCCGGCCCCTTTGTGCCGAAGAACTCCGGCGTGACCTCAGCGATGCGCTGCGCAAGTACACAGAGCCGCTCGGGTCTCATTGGTGGTGATGCCGACTTAGCATTTCTGTACTCGAATCGTGCGACACGACAATCTCTGAAAACAACCGTCTTGCTGACAGTATAGGCACTTTCGAGCGCAATTGGCGATTCGGACAACAGGATTCACCGATTCTCGATGTATCATAGCTTTGCGCCTTCCGATGAGCACCGCCTATCACGCAAAATACTTCGCCTACGAACTGACGAAACGTTGCGCCTCAGACAGCATGGAGAAGCTTGCCGCATCCCTTGCTGATGCGCAGGTTGATCTGAACCCACATCAGGTCGAAGCTGCGCTGTTTGCTTTCCGCTCCCCGCTCTCGAAGGGAGCAATACTTGCTGACGAGGTTGGACTCGGCAAAACAATTGAAGCAGGGATTCTTCTGTCGCAGAAGTGGGCTGAGCGGAAACGCAAGATTCTCATAATCGTTCCGGCGAGCCTCCGAAATCAATGGCATCAGGAACTTTCCGACAAGTTCTTCTTGCCGTCAGTGATCCTGGAAACAAAAACGTTCAACGAACAGATTCGAGGGGGAAACCTTAACCCATTCGACCGCTCCGAGATCGTTATCTGCTCCTACCAGTTTGCTCGCTCCAAAGAGCCGTATGTCCGGCAAGTCGCGTGGAACCTCGCTGTGATTGATGAGGCTCATCGACTCCGTAACGTCTATAAGCCCTCAAACAAGATCGGCAACGCCATCAAGGGCGCCCTTGCGCCATTCGACAAGCTCCTTCTGACCGCCACGCCGCTTCAGAACTCATTGCTCGAACTTTTCGGCTTGGTCAGCATCATTGACGAACACATTTTCGGGGACATCAAGGGCTTTCGCAGTCAGTTTTCTAGGCTGGAAACGGATGGTGATTTTCAGTCCCTACGTGAACGTCTGAAGCCGATTTGCCAACGGACACTTCGCCGTCAGGTGCTCGAATACATCCCGTTTACGAACCGCATTGCCTTGGTTGAAGAGTTCATTCCCAGCGAGCCGGAGCAGAAGCTCTACCATCTCGTCTCCGATTACCTGCAACGGCAGAACCTTTACGCGCTCCCCGCAAGTCAACGCCAGTTGATGACTCTTATTCTTAGGCGGCTCTTGGCTTCGTCCACATTTGCAATTGCCGGAACCTTGAAAGGGTTAGCGGACAAGCTCGAAAAAGCTGCTGAGTCACAAAAGCCCGTTGTTGAGCCGCCCCAAGAGGTTGCTGAGACCTTTGAGAGTTTCGAAGAAATGCAAGACGAATGGGAAGAAGAGGAGGACGAAAGCGAACCCGAAAGGAAATCCGACCCACGAATACTCGACCCCGAACAGCTAGAAAAAGTCGCGGAAGAGATTCAATCCCTTCGACTCTTCACCGAACTCGCGAACTCGATTGTCAAGAACTCCAAGGGCGAAAGGCTCCAAACGGCGCTGAAGAGGGGGCTGGCGGAAGCCAAGGGTAAGGGCGGTAGGGAGAAGGCGATTATCTTCACCGAGTCCACCCGGACTCAGGAATACGTCCGCTCCATTCTAGAGGAAATATCCCGCTATAAAGGCAAAGTTGTACTATTCAACGGTTCGAACAACGATCCGAAGTCGAAGGAAATCTATCAGAACTGGCTGAAGAAGCATGAAGGCACCGACCACATCACGGGTTCCAAGACCGCCGACATGCGGGCTGCGTTGGTCGAGTATTTTCGTGATGATGCGATTATCATGATCGCCACTGAGGCTGCCGCAGAGGGCATCAACCTTCAGTTCTGCTCGTTGGTCATCAATTACGACCTGCCGTGGAACCCTCAACGCATTGAGCAACGCATCGGACGCTGCCATCGCTACGGTCAAAAGCACGACGTGGTCGTCGTCAATTTCCTGAACAAGAAGAACGCTGCTGACCAGCGCGTATACCAACTGCTGGATGAGAAGTTCAAGCTCTTCAGCGGTGTCTTCGGTGCCAGCGACGAGGTCTTGGGCAGCATCGGCTCTGGAATCGACTTCGAAAAGAGGATAGCCGACATTTATCAGAAATGCCGAACTGAGGGGCAGATTCAGTTCAATTTCGACCAGCTACAACAGGAGATGGAAATACAGATTGACGACCGTATAAAACAGACTCGCCAAAAGCTTCTTGAGAATTTCGATGAAGAGGTTCACGAGAAACTTCGGATCAATGACCGCGAGAGCAACGAAGTCAAGAACAAGTTCGATCATTGGTTGTGGGAACTGACCCGTTTCTATCTTCAGCCCTATGCCAAGTTCGAGGATGGAGAACCCGGATTCACGCTCATCAAGAACCCTTTCCCCGAGGAGCAGATTCATCCCGGCCCGTATCGCAGCGGAAAGAACGTTGAGGACGCCAACCTGTATCGGTTGGGGCATCCACTTGCGCAGAAGATAATTGAGAAGTGTAAGGCGTTCACCCCAGACTCGCAGACGGTGGCATTCGACTACACTCATTCCGGGAAGAAAATCTCAATTCTTGAACCGCTAGTCGGGGAAAGCGGTTTCATGCGTGTGACTTGCCAAACGGTTTCGGCTCTTGAAACGGAGGATTTCATTTTCTTGAGCGGTGTATGTGACGATGGCACTCCGGTCGATGCCGAACAGTGCCGCAGATTCTTTTCCATTGGCGCATCAGAACAGCCATCATCGTGCTCCTCCGTACCCGAACATCTACGTGCCAAACTGGAGGAGCTGCAGCGGCTTCAGCAGAACGAAACGGTTGAAAAGCTGACTGAGCGGAATGGGGCGTTCTTTGAGATCGAGATAGACAAACTGGATCGTTGGGCAGACGATCATCGCAGATCACTGAAATCTACGCTCGACGAGCTTGACCTTAAGATCAAGGAGACGCGAAAAGAGGCGCGAAGCGCCCCAATCTTCCAACAAAGCTTGAGTTGCAGCGCCAAGTTCGGCAAGCGGAAGAGAAGCGCAACGCTGCGTGGCGCGAGTATGATGACGCCGCCCAACAGGTGGAATTGAAGAAAGATGCGCTGTTGGACGAAATCAGCCAACGGCTCAAGCAACAGACTCGGCAAGAAGAATTGTTTCTCATTCGATGGCATTTGAATTAGGTGACTACCAATGACCGATTCGCACGCTGAGAGGACTGTAGCGCAAACCCCATCACCCGAGCAGCCTGAACGACTGGATTTGCGATCCCACGACATCATCGGTAACAAACAGGCGGAGATTCTTCTTCTTTTTCCAGAAGTTCGCACAGAAGACGGCGAGATTGACTTCGACCGACTGAAACGCGTGCTAGGTGAGACCGTCGATCCGGGCAAAGAACGTTACGCAATGACCTGGCCCGGTAGGGCAGATTGCTTCAAAGCCATCCAGAGTCCCAGCCTCGGTACGCTTCTACCCTGCCGCGACGAAAGCGTCAATTTCGATACGACTGAAAACGTGGTCATTGAAGGCGACAATCTGGAAGTGCTCAAGCTGATGCAGAAAGCATATTTGGGCAAGATCAAGCTGATTTACATTGATCCTCCGTACAACACAGGCAACGATTTCATTTACCCGGACGACTACTCAGAAAGCCTACAAACGTATTTGGAGTACACCGGGCAAGTTGATGCTGAAGGACGAAAGTTTTCGACCAACACTGAAGCTGACGGCAGGTTTCACTCCAAGTGGATGAACATGCTGTACCCGCGTCTTTATCTTGCCCGAAATTTGCTTCGGGACGACGGCATCATCTTCGTCTCCTGTGATGACAGAGAGATCAGCAACCTTCGGCGAATGTTTGAGGAAATCTTCGGCGAGGAAAATTTCATCGCGCAGATCGTGTGGAAAAAATCTTACGGCGGTGGGTCGAAAACTAAACACGTCATAATCCTGCACGAATACGCATTGTGCTATGCGCGGGACAAGGAGAGTGTCGGTCGTATCGAACTCCCTCCAGACCCTAAAGCACGAAAATACTACAAACTGAAGGACTCCAAATTCGAAACTAGAGGGCCGTATCGACTGCAACCTCTCGCAACCAACAGCAATGATGACCGCGAGAATCTGCGGTACGCCATTCCCTATGAAGGGCAGGAAATCTGGCCTGAGAAGCAATGGCAATGGGAAAAAACGAGAACGCTTGAGGCGCTTGCGAATGATGAACTCGTGATCACAAAGCAGAAAGACGAGTACACAGTCAACTACAAGCAATATCTGTATGACGAAGATGGCGTGGAACGTGGGGCGAAGCCTTTTTCAATTCTCGACGGACCCTACACTCAAACTGGCTCGGCAGAAATAGAAGCCATTTTCGGAGACGCCAAGATATTTCCTTTTCCGAAGCCGAGCGGGTTAATTCAACACTTTTTACAATACGCTCACCCTGAGAAAGACTTCATAGTTCTCGACTTCTTTGCAGGGTCGGGTAGCACCGCAAGCGCAGTGCTTGCTCAGAATGCTACCGATGACGGAACGCGAAAGTTTGTTCTCGTCCAACTTCCAGAACCAACGGGACGAGATGATTTTCGCTCCATCGCTGACATTACAAAGGAGCGGGTGAGGCGTGTTGGCGCACAGCTAGCTGCCTCAGATTCCAAACAACTCAATCTGAATCCCGAAAGGACAGTTGATAGCGGCTTCCGGGCGTTCAAACTAAATCGCTCGAATTTTAGAACGTGGGACGGAGCTTTAGCATCGGATATCCGTGACGAAGACATGAGAGTGCCTGAATTGACCGAGCAGCTTGAACTGCATATTGATCACATACGAGAAGGACGGAAGGACGGAGACCTTCTTTTCGAGTTGCTACTAAAGAGCGGCTTCCCTTTAACAACCAAAGTAGCCTCCATAGTGGCGGAAGGGAAGACGGTTTTCAGCATTTCCGATGGCGCGATGCTTATCTGCCTTGAAAAGGGTTTAACGCTTGAACTCATAAGGGCACTTGCTAATAGGAAGCCAGAGCGCGTCATTTTGCTCGACGATGGGTTTGCCGGAAATGATCAGCTAAAGACAAATGCGGTTCAAATCATGAGGAGTAAGGGCGTAACAAGCTTCAGGACGGTCTAGCCGAATGAAAATTCAGTTCGATGCCCAACAGCAGTTTCAACTCGATGCGGTTTCGGCGGTTGTGGACCTCTTTGACGGGCAGCCGCTTGAGGAGCCGGAATTTGCCGTGATTCAGGCAGGGCAAGGAACTGGATTATTTGAAGGACAGGTTCAGACCGATATGGGAATCGGCAATCGACTTTCGGTCACTGCTGAAAGTTGTCGGAAAAATGTTCGGGCGATTCAGGATAGAAATGAGATCGAAGTCTCCAACCAGGATGCGGCATTGGAGGGTTGGTTGCTGCAAGGATCGTCGGGAGAAATCGCCCGCTACTGCCATCACTTCTCGGTAGAGATGGAGACCGGAACTGGAAAAACTTACGTATATTTGCGAACGATTTTCGAGTTGTCCCGTCGCTACGGGTTCAAGAAATTCATAATTGTAGTCCCGAGCGTGGCGATTCGTGAGGGTGTTCTGAAGAACATCGAGATCACGCGGGAACACTTCAGAGCGCTGTACAACAACATTGAATTCGAGTCCTTCGTCTACGATGCCAAAAAGGCGAATCGGCTTCGGCAGTTTGCGTCCAGCAACACGATTCAAATTCTAGTCATTAATATTGACGCATTCCGTAAGAACTTCACGGGAACCGAGGAAGAACACAAGAGCAACATCATCTATCAGGATCGCGATCAGACGAACGGCGTGCGCCCCATCGAGTTTATCCAATCTACAACGCCTATAGTGATCATTGATGAGCCGCAGAGCGTAGACAACACGGAAAAGGCGCAGGAGGCTATTAAAGCCCTAAATCCGCTCTGCACGCTGCGCTATTCCGCGACTCACCGCAACTTGTACAACTTGGTTTATCGGCTTGATCCCATTCGGGCGTTTGAACTGCGGTTGGTGAAGCAGATCGTTGTCGATAGCGCGATTACTTCAGGCGCGATGAACGACGCCTTCGTTCGTGTGGAAAAGATCGACATCAGGAACGCTATCAAAGCCAAGCTGCGGATTCAGGTGCAGACCCCAAACGGCGCAAAAGAAAAGTCCGTGACAGTTAAGAACGAGTACGACCTGTACGAGCTATCCGAGAACCGGGCGCAGTACAAAGACGGATTCGTGGTCACCGAGATCGACGGCACGCCGGGCGCTGAATTCGTCAAATTCAATGGTGGGTTGGTACTTCGACTCGGCGAAGAACAAGGCGGGATGAGGGAAGACGTGTGGAAAGCCCAGATTCGAAAGACGGTCGAGAAGCACCTTATGAAGGAGGTTCAGGTGCGCAGCCTCGGCTTGAAAGTGCTGAGCCTTTTTTTCATCGACCGTGTGGCTAACTATCGTAGTTACGACAATTCAGGTCAGCCTGTTGCTGGCAAATTTGCTCAGGAATTTGAGGAGACGCTGGCACACCTTGCAAGAGACCCTCGGTTTAGCTCCCTCGAATGGTTGAAGCTACCGATCAAAAGCCTGCATAGCGGCTATTTCGCTGAAGACAAGAGAGGCATTTTCAAGGATTCCTCGGAAGACCGCACGACCGCCGCAGAAGACGATGTCTACAACAAGATTATGAAGAACAAGGAACAGCTACTCTCGTTCGACGAGCCTTTGCGCTTCATTTTTAGCCACTCGGCCCTTAGGGAGGGGTGGGACAACCCCAACGTCTTTCAGATATGCACGCTCAACGAAACGCAGAGTGTCATGAAGAAACGACAGGAAATCGGTCGAGGTCTTCGTGTCCCTGTGAATCAGGAGGGCATTCGTGTTTTTGATGAATCGGTGAACAAACTGTTTGTGATCGCCAACGAGAGCTACGACGACTTCGCCCGGAAACTCCAGACAGAATACGAAGAGGACTGCGGCGTCACCTTCGGGAAAGTCCCAATACAGGCGCTCGTCAAAATGCCGCAAGTCGTAGATGGGAAAGAACAGCCACTTGGCAAAGAGATCGCGAGTGAAATTTGGAACAGCCTCATTGCTAACGGCATCCTCGCCGCTGACGGCAAGATTCAGCCGAAGTTCGATCCCAAGAAAGATGGATTCACGCTTAATTTGCCGGAGCAACACAAAGCGCTGGAGAGCCAAATTATTGACGTGCTGAGCAACTATCAGATCGAGCGGCACATTCGGGACAACCGAAAAGAAGGGGCGAACAAACTCAGGAAAGCTGTCCAGTTGAGTCCCGAATTCGAAGCGCTATGGGAGCGAATTAGACCCAGAACCACATATCAGGTTGAGTTCACCACAGACGACCTAGTCCACCGGGCAGTGCAGGCGCTTCGCAAGATGCAGAAGGTGGAAGCTGCCAAGGTAAGTTTCACCACGGCTGAGATTTCAGTCACGAACGCTGGGGTTGAGGCCCATGCCGTCGCAGCGAAGACAGAGACAGCTCAATACCGAGGTTCGCTGCCGGACATACTTGCCTACTTGCAGAACGAAACCGAGCTTACGCGCTCCACCCTTGTCCGCATCCTCAAGGAATCTGGGCGATTATCGGAGTTCTTCATAAATCCTCAGCGGTTCATGGACTCGGTTGCGACGATCTTGAAGTTCGAACTTCATCAGCTAATCGTGGATGGAATTAAGTACGAGCGTATCCCCACAACAGATCCCGAGTTCGAATGGCGTCAGGAGCTATTCAAGAACGAAGAACTCATCAACTATTTGACGGCGCTGCAAGTGAACCACTCAATTTACGAATACATCGTTTACGACTCTCAGGTCGAACGAGAATTCGCTCAGAAGCTCGATGGAAGAACGGACATCAAGCTCTTCGTGAAACTGCCACGGTGGTTCGAGATCGAGACTCCCATCGGCAGGTACAATCCGGATTGGGCGATTCTAAAGCACAATGAAGAAACTCTATATCTGGTGAGAGAGACAAAGAGCACGAAGGACTTTCTAAAGCTCCGCACGACGGAAGCTGACAAGGTTCGTTGCGGTCAAAAACACTTCGATGCAATTGGAACGTCGTTCGCGGTGGTTGTAAGTGCAGACGATGTTTGAAATCGGCATCCCTTACGACTTGAGGGCACATGAAGCCGGGTTACGCAGAGCACAAAATCTTGATCTGGGGTAAGACGTACCCGGAACTGAGCACGAAACACATCGAGACGGTCTGCACGGCAGGCGTGCTCGAATCCGGCAAGCCCGTTCGTCTGTACCCGATCACTTATCGTTATCTCACTGGCGAACGATTTGAACTATACCAGTGGATTACTGCCGGAATTCTGAAAAACCCCGCCGACACCCGCCCCGAGAGCCACAAGATTGACTGCGACGCGATCCAAGTTGGCGAGAAGGTGCCCACGACAAAGGACGAGTGGGGAAAACGAGCTGAGTTCATGTTCAAAGATAGCGGTTGGCAGTTCCAATCAGCCGAAGCCTTGCAGGAAGCGCAGAAGAAGGATCGTACCTCTATCGGCATCGTTGCTCCACGAGAGATCACCAAGATTGAGGCGGTTGATCGTTCCGAAGAAGACGCCCGAAGTTTTGAGCAAAGATTTACTGAACTCAAGAAGACGGTGGATGCACAGCGATCTCAAATCGTCATGTTCGAACAAGCAATTCCGCCGGAGATGAAGAAACTCGAATTTCTGAAATCGAGAGTGGTCGTGTCGTGGTCATGCGATTCGACAAAATGTCCGGGGCACAGAATGCAGGTGTTGGATTGGGGGCTTTGCGAATTGCAAAGAAGAGAAGGAAGCGAAGCAGCCCTCAACCGGATGAAGGAATTAGCAAATCTGGACAAATACAACCTGAAGTTCTTCTTAGGAAATCTCTTCCAGTACCCCACAAGCTTCATGATCGTCGGGTTATGGTACCCGAAACGAGCCAATCTGCTGCCATTCAACTAGAGATGTACTGCCGTTATTTTCATCCGCCTTCGAAGTGCGCTGGCTAGAATTGAACGATGGCAATCATCCGCGTCCTTTTCAAAGCAGGTTAGACACACTGTGCGGTTCTGTGCGGCAGCAGAACGAACGAGGTCGGCAAGGTCTATGATGCCAGCAGGATTTACTGTCAGATATTTTTTGTACCGCCTCAAGCATTCTGCCAAGTCTGGAGCGGTGCGCCGATTCTTTTTGGGGTTTCCCGCTGATCTCACATGTATGTATTCGATTCCGGCTTTCCCCAGTTCTGAACTGAAAGCATTTTTGCAGAAGCCCGATTTGTGGCTCCACGGCGTTTCGCGCACATCAGCCACGATTGCAACTCCGGCAGCTTTCAGTCTTTTGATGTAAGTAAGTACATCCACTCCCTGATAGCCGAGCGTGTAGAGGTTCAATGGGCTGGAACGCAGGAATGCCAGAGTAGGGTACCCCTCCAATGAAGAGTCTAACAGTGTCGGGCGGGATGCAAGAGTTCCTAACGGGATGTGTTCCAGTCAGGCTTGGCGAAGGCTTTCAAGCAATCTGACCAGTGCCAGCGTGTCGTGCCCACAATAATCCAGCAGAGCCTTTCGCTTCTGCTGCCGCTCCGCATCGCTGCACGTCCCGCTGATCAGCACCTCCCATGCCAGTCCAGCAGCCTGCCCGTCTGGAATTTCCATGCCCTCGTATGTCATGTCGGGGACGAGGGCGGGCAGAACTGCTTTCAGAGAAAACGAGCCTCCGAAGGCTGGATGATACACGTGCTTGCGCACGACCGGGAGCAAATCCCATAAGCGGCGTTGGAGGCCCCTGATGCGATCAGTGTAGGCGGGCAGCCAACTTGCTAGCTCCCAAAGTCGCTGTGACTCGAATTGCTCGTTGTACACAACAATGCTCCCGCTGTCATCCTCACCTAGCGCCTCGCACAGAGAAGCGATGAATGCGGTCCGAGGATCGCTGCTGTCCACAGCCAAGAACTCGAAATGTTCAGGTGTACCACCCGACTGCCGCTGCACATGCACTGACCACTGAAACGGGAGGTGATCGTAGGGACGCATGCCGCAGAATCGCGGGATCGCCAGGTTGACGGTTTCAAAATCCATGAAGTAGAGGGGGAACGTGAGAGATTCGAACTCCCTCTTGAGGTCTGGGCTAAACCACGATTGACTTGTTTGTATCGCCGTACATACACGCCGTTGCATCTCGCTTAACTCAAAGTCAGCGGGTATATCTTGGATGGATCGGACACCCATTTCCTCCAGCTTTTCCATTGCGCTGGCATCGAGCCGTGGAAGGTAGCCAATGTGATCGCGCGGCTTGGGTGTATTGCACTGATCGAAAAACTCGCAGACGACCGGATTGATGCAGTGTGGTCCAGTGGGAACGTCGGGCGCTTCCGGCATGGCGAGAATATGAATTTGTGAGCGAAGCCGCAAGATAAGTTCGGGCTGGAAGTTCTGTGCTCTCTGGGTGAGATTCCGAAATGAGAACAACTGGCGAGGATCAACCGTTGTTCCCGTCAGCACGTATGCTCGGTTGATGTGAGCCAACCAAACCGACGCTAGTTTCAAGCCGGAGCCAGAAAGCACGTAGCTCTGAATCGCCACGTCTTGTACGTACTGATCTTTCAAATCGCTGGCGGATTTCACTTCCACAAGACGCCAAAGGTTTTCCTTGCGACGTTGCAGGACATCCGTTCTGACGATTATGCCCTCATGTTCAAAGGCACCCTCGAAAATGACAGGAATCTCAGGATTCGCCACTAGCTGCCTTGTCATGCGGATCGCCTGATCGAGACCGCCGTCGCTTCGAACCTCGACACCGCCCGGAAAAAGCTGACGCACGAGCAGGCCGACCTCCCGCCCCTGCTCAATGGTCGCCTCTGCGCCACCGTCCGGCTCAGCCGCGAGTTTGGGGCGGTGAACCTGTAGGTAAAGGCGCTTCAAGCACTGGCAGCCCGCAACGAATCGGGATTTGCTGAGTCTGACGGTCACTGCCGCGCCTCCTCTTGCACTGCCTTCACAATATCTCGGAATTCCGATCAAAGATTGGTTTCAGCATGTCGAGGCCGCGATCACTGTGCTCGACCTTCAAATGTACGCCCTCGTGGACCGTGTTGTGGTCATGAATCTGGAACTCGACGCCATGCTCGACCCGTTTTCTAAGCCGGCAAGCCCGCTGGCACGAGTTCCCCTTCTTGGAAAAGGTGTTCGCCACTGCTTCGGTCGAAATAGCGGAGTGCGCTTCATGGGCCCAAACGGAGATGCAACGGAGGAAGTCCGCGCGCGGATGGGTGCGGAAGCATTCGATCGTTTTGTGGCGGAAGCGGAGTTGCTTCTCGACCGGTCGGTTCTCCGAGGGCCGGGTGACGCCGGTGAAATGGCAGACCTGCGAGCCCGCGGATGGAAACCCGAAAGTGCCGTCCAAGCCGCAGAAAAAAGAGCTGCACAAGAACGCGAGTTGAGCCCAGCGCTCGATACGGAAACCCGATGGCGGCACGGGAGACTACGCGACGTTGTCGCTGTACGCGAGCTGTGTATCGAATTCGAGAACATTCTGCCAAAGGCACTAGAGCGGAGAGAGCTTGCGCTTCGCGATGTGATTTGCGATCAGGAGGGTGCTCGCAAGTTTGTTCGTGCTATGCCCAGCACAGAGGTATCCATCGAACTGAAGACGGCTTGGCATCGCAACCGTGACAAAACCTGGAGCGCAAACGACATCTATGACATCGATGCCATGGCGCTCGCCGTACCTTACTGCGATATCGTTGTGACCGAGAAGGCTTGCCATCACGCATTGACGACAGCTCGTTTGGGCGAGCGAATGCACACAGCACTCCTTCGAAACCTTTTGGAGTTGCCAGTTACATTCGAAGTTTGGCAGCCGCAACGCCGTTTTCAATCCAGGCGCGTCCACACCTGAGTCTGGGCCCCCGGCACAACGGGCGACTTTCGTTTGCCCCTTAACACTGGCAGGTGGTGTGCTCCGAGCACGTGTTCGAGCAATCAGGTACGCTGGATGAAAGCAAAAACCATTAAATCCGCGGCCGAACCATCCTGAAGGTGCCGAACTTTAATTTCACATCTTTGCCAACATTCCGGACACATTCTCTGTATACAGACTGCAAGATGTTACTAGCACGATCAACAAACACCGGATCCATCGGGTAGAATCCCACCGGCAAAGTATTCTGGTACATAATGGCACGGCCAAACATGCGACTCTGCTGGCCCGGATTAGCTATTGTGAAATGATTTAGAAAGAGTATCTCGGGACTCAAGATACATTCGAGCTTGCCCAATGTCTTGGCTGCTCGTTTCGGCGAATCCGTGTACAGCCTTCGCCAAAGAGTCTGGAACATTTGCTCTCCTGCTTCGCTTCCGACGAAATATACGAATTTGGTCTTATCATGCAGAAGTCGTGTCTTTAGTATTTCATAAATTACGCCTTCAAGGGCAAGGGGCCTCATTGCCACAACCCACATTTCGGATATATCAGCCTCTCGTTGAAGTTCGGCCTCTCGTTCCAAACGACGCAGAAAAATTGGAAGACCCCTAAGAATATCCTCTGGCATGATCCACTCATGGCCCGCCGCCTCCGCGCGGTTCGGATAACCGGCGACAAGCTTAAGCTGTCTCGCTTGAAAAGCATCTAAGCTGAGTTGTTCTGCAATTTTATCGAGAGTCGCCTGCGATGGCAGGCGTTGACCAGACTCGTAAAGCGCAACCTCGCTCGGGTGCAAAGCCGCGTCATTTGCAAGCGCCACTTGCGACCTGCCGTCCAATCGTCGATAGAAACCCAAAACAGACCCAACAGCAAAAGCAGCATCGTGACGTGTGGAGTTTTGCGTCCCTAGTTTCTGTTCAAGCGTCACTTTTTGCTTAGGCATCGCAAAACTCTCCCGTCGCAGGCTTTAGCCGTCAATTTATATCGGCTCCCATATATTAGCCACGTCGAAAGCATACTTACAAGCAGCGAAGTCGGCGTTGAAATGCTACAGAATGGTAGGTATACTTACTCACATGTAAGCGCCATGCATAACGGACGCAGTGGCGACGGTTGGCCACAGCGGCACTAGGAGGATGGCGACATGCGCAAACAAGGGACCGGAAGGGAGCATTCCAGCATCGACAACGGAAGCTGGATCTTTAGGGTAAGTATTGGACTGTTCGTGTTACTTGCGATAGCTCAGGTATTAGCGGGGATGCTGCCGGCAATGAACCCGAACCATCCACGGCTGGCCCACACTATGGGCTCAATCCACGAGTACCTTCCGCTACTTGTGCTGGGTTTGATGCTCTATTTTATCCGTAGATTCGAAGAGACCGGGCGAGGGGCGGCTGAGTTCGCGGCAACCGGCACCACTTTGCTCGCCCAGCTTAATGCCCTAAAAGCTGACACCGACGACGTGCGTCGGAAGTTTATGAATTCAGAGTCGGTTCTTCGCGGCCGCATTCTCTTTTACGAAGGTAAGTATGAACCTGCGGTTGCGATTTTTCGACAGATTACGAAAGACGAGCTCCCGGAATCAAGAAACATTGCTGCTCACGAGTGGCTTGGTCGTAGTCTTTTTCAGCTGCATGTGACAAGTCAGAATCGGAAGGAGCCACGCCAGTGGCTAAGGGAGACGATCGTGCATTTGAGGGTTGCGACGGAAGCCAAAGAAGACGGGGATCTCTTCGCCCTGTTGGGGGAGGCTGAACGCAGGTTAGGCCAATGGGAACATTCAGCTGAACATCTGCAACGCGCTCTCGAACTTGGGGATGGCGTTGCAGGGCTAGAAGAAAAAGCTGCTTGGTCGTTGGTAAGGGTGGCTGTCCGTCGATCCCCTCAGCAAGAGGGAATACTGATGCAGGTATTCCTTGATAAGTATCCTGGGCACACGGGCGCTGTTCGCGATTACGTCCGTTATCTATCTGGACATGGCAAGTTAGATGAGGCCATTAACCAGTGCAATACTTCGATAGGGGCAAGGCCGAAAGTGTGGGGCCTTTACCCTCTGCGAGCCAAAATGCTCTTCACGCGCGGGACGAACGCGGACATACAGCAAGCCTTGCGCGACCTTGAATTTGCCAAAACATGTAACCCTCAAGACTATAATCTCTATCTCGTCGCCGCAGAATTCTGGCTTGAGCGTGCCCTTGAGAGTGCCGCGATGAATGAACAGAGAAATGAGCTTCTCATTAAGGCAATCTCGGTGTGTTCAGAAGGCTTGAAGCACGCCAAAGTTCCGGCCCCTTTGGAGATCGCTATCGCATCTGCGTATTTGGCTCTCGGTGACATCCCGAAGGCGGAGGCTCAAGCAAAAAATGCCGTGAACCACTCGCCATATCATTCTAACAACTACGTCGTGCTTGCCGCCGCCTTCCTCGCCGGTGGGCGCTTCGGTTCCGTGCAAAACACGACAAACAGAATTCGAACTCTTAGACCCAGCAAAGGCTTCGAAATTTACTCGTATTTGTACGAGGTTATAGCCGCCATGGCGCTGAAGCAAACAGTCGACGAATGCAGCGACCTCGTCGAGGGTTTAGCGAGAGAGATTCGAGCGTTCCCATCATTTGTCCCTAACCATAACTCCTGGTGGTTAGTCAGGTCACGGGTCGAAGAGCACGTGAAGACCTATTCGGCGCGTGAAGCAAGCTTACTAAGCTTATTGCAGTCATACCTCGACCAGGATGTCGAAAACTCGATCTTCGCAACCTCTCTAGAACGGACAGCGCGTGGGGACGCAGGAATCGCGGCTTAGTCCTAAATGCCGCCCCCTAAGTCCAAGCAGCGTGGTTACTGTTCCGCATAGTATTAAAAGCTAGCCTTTCTATCTGCATCCTTTGCTTCGATGGAAGCCGAAAGATCGACCATCACCACCAGGCTTGGTTTACGGCCAAGATAGTCCTAACGTCGCCACAGCCATAGCAATCGCTCCAATAGCGTGATTCAGGTGCATGATGTACCTCCACCTGCATTATCAATGGCTAATATAGTAAGTGCATTGACATATAATCGAAAATACAATACGCTGGTTTGGAGAGGGCGCCATACCCTATAAACGGAGAATCTACAAAAAAGGGACCTGAAATCGGACTTCGTGCTCGTCACGACGATACCTCGTGGTGCGCACGCCTGCGATTAGCAGGGACGGGCCAGGGCGTTTCGCGCACGCTTTGGCCCCTTTTTGTTGGACAGAGTCTCTGGCGCGGAGGCTGCCAGCCCCCGGGAGAACAGAACACTCGATGAAGAGGGGCCCAGAAAAAAGCAGGCGATTCGAAGCCTGCGTGTGCCTAATTCTGGCTCATTTGTGGTTCTCTGAAGATTTGACTTAGGGAAAGTGGCTTAGTGGGCAGGACAATTGAAAGCTCGCTTTGTGGGACAACAGTCAAGAAAGCGGTGATATCGAAAGATGTCAACATGGACCATACGCCCCGTGGTCGGGTTCACGCTCTGACACCGAATCGACTGCGGTTCTTGAAGCGTCACGGTCGAATCCCAATAATCGTTAGTCATTTTAACTTTGAAGCCGAATTCTCGTGCAGTTTGACAGACGCCTCAGACGTTCATACAGTTAATGAAAGTGACGAACATTAGCAAAGATCCCTAGATGCCTCACAAACCACGCCAACTACAAATCCGAGCGCTAGAAATAGCCGATTTCGGCTTCGTTCGTCGCTTAGCGTCGAAACAGCGAAACTTTACGAAGCCTCCGCAGTATGTACTTTGGCTGCTCCAGAAGGCACACTCCGATTCATGCTTCATTGCCGAACACGTCAGGCTCGGTCCCATCGCTTATCTGTTTTCACTTGTGATTGCAACTTCGAACGGAAAAGGCCTATACGTTTGGCAACTTGCTGCATCGTTAAGTGGGCAACAGACTGGTGCTACGCATGCCCTATTGTTGTCGCTACGAACATACATCCGACGAAAGAAAATTCGCAAAATCTTCTTTACGGCTGCCCCTGGAACGAGTGAATTTCGGGCAATTCGTCGATACTCCTATGCGCTTTTTGGGAACCTGCCGCGGCTTCAAGAAAAGGTACCGAAAGCCATTTCACGTGATGAACATGAATTCGTGATCGATGTAAGGCGTTAACGTATATCGGCCAACCAGGCGCTTCGATGGCCTCTCGTTATGACTGACGGACTCGAAAGTAGTCTATTCGTCAGTGAGAGGCCATCGAAACGTCTGAATCGACTAGACATTTCGATCGGTGAGCGATCCTAAATTGTCAAAGTAAGCGACTCCGGTTGCAACGGCATCGAACACAACCATCGCTGGAGATTCGCTCTCATATGGCTTTCGCCGGTTTGGTAATTTCCATGAGATCTCCTCGAACATCTGGGCAACAAATGAGGCGATTGAGTGCTTCGTGGTGGGGCCGTACGATCCGAAGTGAGCCTTGAGCTTACGGCTGCTAAGCATCGTAAACCTCGCCGAATTCTTTTCTGTTGCCTTTCGGATAACTCTCACAATCCTGGCCAGCCGCCGTTTTTCAACGGCAGAGTTCCGTTCACGGTCTCGAACAACAACAACTTGAGGTCGGTAGAACTCGAGCAAAGTCGCTATTCTGTCTGCAACGGTCAAATCGAGTGGCCCGTCTCCAAACCACCTCACTCCCCAATCCAATAGCGTCGCCGCACCTTCAAACGCTGCAAATCCAAACTTACTGGCCCGGATTTCGAGCGCGAGAACTTTTTTAGTAGAGCTTGCCATAACCATATTGAGAGGTCTTTACAATGATTTGCGTTTGCTTATCCACGCCAGCTTCTGCGCGGTTATGGAGCTGCATTTCTCCTTATCCGAACTCCGCAGGTCTGACTCGATCTGATCAATCTTCTTCTCAATAGCGTGCGCGGTCGCGCTGGAAAGCCCCGCAAAGATTTGAGTGATGGGAACCTGAAGAATCGCCGCGTACGCTAGGGCGTTTTCTAAGGTGGGGACACTTTGCGAACGTTCGTGACGCGAAACTTGGCCTCCATCGTGAAAGCCTATTATTTTTCCGATTTCGTACTGACTTAGGCCACTTTTCTTTCGGAATGCTTTTAGATAGTTTTGTAGAGCCTTGTGTTTCATTTTCCTAGAACCTGAAAATAAATCTGGTCGACCTTTAGGAAACTGTAGCATGTACAGATACTCAGTCGAGATAGATGAATTTGCAGTTCAGGCCCACACCAGAAGCAACGCGAAACGGGGGCCAGCACCCGTTCAGTGGAGGCGTATAGTCTGAACGTTCACATATTGCTTCTGTTTCGTAGATAGGTTTGAAACCAGAAATGGACACAAGTGAAGGCGACCTCAGACTATTCTTTTCTTATTCCGCGGTGAACTTCGAGTGGAACGGGTCGAACGACGAGACTTGCGTCTTCGCCGACGCGCTGCTGCCCGATCCAATGCTTGCTCGATTTTGCGACCAAACAGCTCGGGCGGCAGTTCGAGCAGCCAGTCCCAGATCTTAGCGACGAAAAGTTGTATCCAAAACATGGTATCAATGGTGTCAGATTTCCGAATCAGCGATAGACCACACACTATGTGCCGATTACAACCGCCGGATGGCTTAAGACTGGGGATTCGCGAAGTTGTTCAAAAGACAGTTTCTCGTACCTTTTAACTTCCGGCAGTTTGAATATGCTGAGTGTGTCGCAATGACTTTCTTAGGCGACGGCCGTCGGCCTAATTTCAACTCCTTCAATGCCATCACTCAATGAACATATCTTGGAGCAAATGCGGGGGCTATATCCCACTTTGACCAACGCAGAATTGCTGCAAGGAGGGCGGAATTTAAGTCTCTATTTTGAAGCAATGTCGGCAGCGAAACATCAGGTACGGTCAGCCGTGTCAGGAAGTGTTGACAGTTCGCACCGAAATCCTAGTATAAAAGAAAGGTCGAAAACGTTCAAAACATAGTCACACCATGGGAACATACTTTGCATATGCCCGGGTGTCGACACCCCGACAAGGAGAGCGCGGCGTCTCGCTCCAGGAGCAGAGAGACGCGATCGAGCGATACTCTAGAATTCACGGTCTGACGATTTCCCGCTGGTTCGAAGACAGAGAGAGTGCTTCTCATACTGGCCGCACGTCCTTCTCAGAAATGCTCCGATTGCTTCGCATTGGAAAGATCGAGGGTGTGATCATCCACAAGATTGACCGGAGCGCCCGGAATCTCTACGACTGGGCTGACATCGCCAAATTGTCCGAATCCGGAGTCCAGGTTCATTTCGCGGCAGAAAACGTCGATCTTAAAACCGTTGCCGGACGCTTGTCTGCCGATATTCAGGCCGTCGTCGCTGCGCATTACAGTCGCAATCTGCGAGAAGAGGTAAAGAAAGGCTTGTACGGACGGCTCAAACAAGGCTTTTATCCGTTACGTGCGCCCGTGGGTTATTTGGATCAAGGATCTGCCAAACCAAAAGTTGCGGATCCAATTCGAGCACCATTGATCCAGGAAGCGTTCCGATTGTACAGCACGGCACAATACTCGTTACCCCAGTTGGCCGAAGAAATGTATGCGCGTGGATTGCGAAACCTTAGAGGTGGTCCAGTGACGGTGAACGGAATGGCCACGATTCTGAGAAACGCCTTCTATACCGGCCTCATGAAAATCCAGAAGACCGGGCAGACTTTCGAAGGCCTCCACCAGCCGATCATCTCACCCGAACTCTTTGAAACCGCTCAAACCGTTCTCGCTGGCAAACGTGTTGACCGGGCTGATGCACAGGTATTCACGTATAGTCGAAGCTTGAAATGTCTGTCTTGCGGCTACTCACTCATCGCTGAACAACAGAAGGGACATGTGTACTATCGCTGCCATAACCGGCCATTTAAGACGCCTACTACATGTCCGCCTACGTCGATTCGAGAGGAAGACGTCGACGAAGCGGTCATCTTGGCGCTTGAAAGAATCGATCTCACGAACGAAGAACTCGAGCTAGGTCGCTCGATGTTAAGAGCCAGCCACGAAGAAAATGACAAAAATCGAGAGGCTCAAATCAATGGTCTTCGGCTACAACTCGAAGCTATGCGTCTTCGTTTAGCGAAAGCTGGCGATCTACTTCTGGACGGTATGATTGACCGCTCGGTCTACGAAACCAAGCAACGCGACATTCTATTGGACCAAACCAAGGTTAGGGCCACGCTTCTTGACCTGGAGCGTGGGAACCTGGAAGCGACGCGACGAGTTGAGATCGCTGTCGAACTCGCAAAGAGTCCGTCAATCCAATACAAGATGGCTTCCTCAGCGGAAAGGCGAAACCTTTCGAGAATTCTACTGTCGAACGTGAGCGTATCTCAGAAAAACGTAAGTGTGACGCTAGCTGTGCCGTTTAATCTCATCTCAGAGCGTGCAAAAGACGATGAATGTCGACCATATCGGGGGACTTGTCGAACCTGGGAACAAATACTAAGAGATCTCATACGAGAAGCAGAACCTCACTATAATCTGAAGAAAGCGGCATAAGTTCCGCCTTCTCTCATAAGAGTACGTTCCGCGATCCCCATCCGCGTCCTTTAACGTACCTCGCTATATTTTCGACCTTTGGACTCCCATCTTATCAGTCCACCGCTGCTTGAAAAGGTGAGGGGAATTGCAGTCGAGGACCAGTGACCACCTTCCTTCTAGGCGATTCTGGTCAGCCGAATCGTGCCAAAACTTTGACGATCTCTACCCGAGTAGTATTCTCCTTCGAACTTCCGATAAGCGCCGTCGACAGTGAGGCGGGCAAATCCACGGTGCGTATGCATTGTGCCGACTGCATGAGCCAAAGGCTCATTGAAATATTCGTAGCTGAGCGTACATTCGTGTGAAGTGATGAAAGTGCCCGACAAGCTGTGCGAGTGCGACAGGTGAGTTTGACCAACCACAAGCAGTGTTGACCAAGTTTGCTTGATCACCAGTGTTATTTCAGTTTTGGTTCCGAGATATTGGAAAGAATTCGTTCCGCGTGCTGGGTCGACGTGTCCACGCCATGTGCCTGAAAGATTTGGAATTTTCGTGATCCGCAGTCTATGAACCCAAGACCATTTCCAAATGATCCGATCAAATACACCATAAAAAGCACCATAGAACGCCATCGTGTCGATTGGCGGGCTCAACCACCAGGGCAAAACTATGTGGTATTGATTGAGAATCGAGAAGGTCGCAAACGAAGCCGCAATCGCGGCCGCGGCAATGAAGAATGGCATATAGCGCCGCTCATCAGAATCGGTTGAGTAATTGTGGGCCATTATCTCCAGTTATCCCAAAGATTGTTGGCGGCAACGACGAATGCTCCGAACTTGGCTGCAGACCACTGGGTAGGTCCATTGCCAATGAGAGGTAGAATGGAGTTCTGGGACATAAAGGGCGCATATGGAGTCGTAAGGAGGTAGTGAAGAATTGCGGGAACCGTCTGACTGAAGTCCCCAATAAAGAGATTATCTGGAACGTTATAGAGAGCGCACTCGATTCCGTATGATGGCGCTACGCCGCTTGCGAGTGTCTGGCGATCGATCAAGCAGTTGCGCAAATTTTTGAATAACCTGACCGTTGCCTTGTAACGTCCCCGCGTTCGGGCATCTTCGTTTTTAGCTTCGCCATTCTCTTTATGATATTTTGGATAGTTCACAATCGCCACGTTTGACGAGTCGAAAAATTGCATGCCCCAGTGAGCCGTTAAATTGTTTTGGTCCGTGAACGTAGCGTAACGACGAAACTCCATCGCTGGCACCACATCAGAAGTTCTCCGTCCACCACCAGTTTCAACCTTAATAGATTTCGTTCCGAATCTAACTGCGTTATTCCCATAGTGTGCCCACAAAGCTGCAAATACTTCGTCTCGCAACTGCGTCCAGTTATAGGTCGCTGGTGGAAAGAGTTGTTCGTGGAGTTGCTGCTGCGCTCCCGTGAGAGCGCTCATGTCCTTATAGAAAGTCGAGTGATAGAGAACTACAACATCGATGTCGCTATCCGCATGAATATTTGTGGAGTTCGCATACGAACCTTGAAGAAAGATTTCGACAGGCCGACCGTTAAGCGGAGAGGTCTGCTTTTCCAACGCGAATCGAATACTAGCGTATGCGTCGGTCGACGCCGCCGTTCCGCCTTTTCTCGACCAAGTATCTAATTGGGATTGAGGAATGGGCATGTGGAATTGATTTGAATCGTACCGCGCTGTAGGGGGAAGTCAAAGAGGAACTGTTGCGTAATCCACAAATTCTGCCGCCTTCTCAAGTCGCCCTCCGGATAGTACGACGAGTGCAAAGGTCGAAAGCATTTCGATCGAATCAATGAGTCGATATTTCTTGTATTGCAGAAAATCAACCGAAGACGATGATCGACAAGCACTTTCACTCGAATCTCAACATCTTGAGCTCACCCGGTTTGCGTGCGGAGTTGTCTCCCTGAGGCGTAGCTAGCGATAAAACCCCTGATAACTCAGCTTGACGCTTTCGACTTATCCCTTCGCTCCCTCACGCGCCGCCGAATCTCATCGCTTCTTTCGCGTCCTGTCATGTGAAAGTACCAAAGGAAACAGAACGTGGCAGTCATCGCGAGAAGAAATATAAGGTCAAAGTATCTGGCTGCAATCTCTGCGAGACCGGAACCAGAAGGCGGCAGGCGGTGAATGGCAATGGCCACCAGACGCATCGAAAGAGCAATCGTCGCCACAATCATAATCCACGCGACCTGACCCAGCCGCTTTCGTGACCATTTTAGATATTCAACTCGGTCCGCGCGCTCCGTCGACCCTGGAGGGTACCTGTATTCCAGTTTCCCATCTTCGATGTCATCGATCTCAGAGTCGCGGGTCTTCGTGACCGAATATAGATATGCGGATACCGCCATGATGATTGCTAAGACCACAAACGCAGGCGGACTACTTAGGACCGGTGGTTCCATCGGCGATGGCCTCCACTGTCGATGTCTCGTGTGTGTATTATATCGTTACGGCGCAGGTGAACATGATAGTAACCATCGCGGTGAGCACTAGTCAAATATAAAGCTGCAGCGAAGCGCTGCAGCTTTTGATTGAACTTAGGGACACGGATCAAAGAAGATCGTATGGATAATCGACGCAGCTATCGTCAGGAATAGAAAGCCTCCCGTAGCCAGAAGACCGATGTCGCCGCAATCAGCAAAAACCGAATTGAGGCGACCCAAGCACATGCAAGGAAGGCTCGCCACTGCAGAGACGACGGTTGCGCATCCAAAGAGATTTACTATCCAGGGCGCCTCATCGTAACGCAGAAAACGGAACTTAGGCATAAGACCTCATTTCATTTGGCTTACCGTGCTGAGTGATTACAGGAAGGAACCGCGCAGAGGCCGGCAGAGAACTGACTTCAGTGTAGGGGGCAGCAAAAATTTGTCAACGCATCGTCGCGGCAGGCTGCAAGAAGAGGCGACATGTCATATCATGAGAGAAACGCGAGACCTCTCAGCGGTTTTTCTCTACCAGCCAACAAAATCAACTTCCTGTCAAGTAGGGGTCGTCCATGTCGGGGACCTGTCGAACCTGGGAACAAATCATCAAAGATCTATTAGATCCAACAACAAACTTCAATAACTACCTGAAGAAAGCGGCATAAGTTCCGCTCTCTCAGTGCAGTACGTTCCGCGATTCAAATCCGTGTGCTTTGATGTACCTCTTCCTATTTCGACCTTGGACTCCCATCTTATCAGTCCACCGCTGCTTGAAAAGGTGGAGGAAATTGTGTGGGACGCAAATCTTTGACGAACAGCCAGAGAAGGCATACAAAGTGAGCAGTTCTCCGAAGTCCTTTTTCGACCTCCGATTCCTGGTCGGACAATAGTCCTCTGGCAGAAAGAGAATCCGTCATGGCACAGCGCTTCACCAGTGGTCGTAGCTTCGTCCCATGCTTAGGAGGATGTCCTGGCAACCGGACATTTGACGTCAGCTATGTGGATAGCAATTAGAGCTCATTCCGTGGTGGTTTTGCCGCTGTCCTTAAATAGCAATTCGCTCCTTCTTGCCCGCGCAGCACTGTAATTCTCTGCGCGGGCTTTTTTGTGTGCCGGATCCGCTCGGCAGAAACTGTGGGGTGTTGGTTAGAAACCGTATTTGTCCATTCGAAGCTTAAACGCTTCCTTACCGCCCTCGGTCACTATAGTGATCTCGTCCTTGATGGTTAAGTTGTCGATCGCGCCGACAGCTTTTACTCCCCCTCCAGTCTGATCACCGGCTCTCACATAGTCACAGCAGGCTACGAGTTCTGCATCTCCGTTCACGACGAAGTTTGCATTGTGGCTAGCGAATATCAGCTGTCGATCGCTCTTCGCCTTCCATATCTGCTGCACGATGCTCGGGCTCATCTTGCTGTCCACATCGTCTTCGGGCTGATCGATAATTAGGGGAGCACCCGGCTGGTTCAACAGGACCGTTAGGAGCGCAGTCGCCTGTTGGCCTGCGGATGCATCCGTGAATTCTATGTATTCGCTAGTTTCCTTATTGGCGCAATACTGAAATATAGGGTTGAATTCAAGCTCGGTAACCGAAAGCTCAAGCCATCTCTCGGCGTTGAACCCTGCAACCAATCTGCCTTTCTCGCTCTCAATGAATCCACATCGATCCATGATCGCTGTTGCCGGCAACGGATCACCTCCAGACTTACTCTTGAGAGCCAGCTGTTCTAGCTCAGCAAGAGTGTCATTCCAGGCCGCCATTGGATCTGTGGCTGCAATAATATGCTTGCAGAGATCGTCGATTTTCTGATCCTTTATGTTTAGACTCGCAAAGGCCGCTTTGAATCTTAGTTTCAATGTCTCGGTATCGAGGCTTTCTTTGAGGTCGGCGTTGATGAGCCCATCAGAAAGCGCCGAAAACTGCTGGCATTGGTCGTCGAGCGCGTGGATCTTTTGAGCGTGAAGATCGTTCCATCTCGATCTTTGGTTATTGTAAATGGCCTGAGGATCACCCAAGAGCGCGAGGGCATTACGATTCGCTCTCTGTAGCTTGTTTAACTCAGTGGCTCTCATTTCGATATCCCGAATTTGTTTTAACTGTTGTTGATTGGTTTTCGCCTTCGTCTTTGCCGCCTCGTATCTCTTGTCAAATTCTTTTTTAACCCTGTCCCACTTTTTGATCTCGTCTTCCATCTCCTTCAAGGATGCGGGGGCAAAGAGACTTGAAAGCATGCCGATCTGCTTTCTAATTTGGCCGACTTTTGCGACATATTTTGCTCTAATATTCTTAAGCAGGGCCTCATTGAGGATTTCCGAGCCTTCTTCTGCCTCGTCCTCCTCATTTAATTCTGCCGCGAGAGTTGTGACCAACTCTTCGATCCGATTCAGCTCGTTCTTGAGATTTTCGATGATGACTTCCTCATTGTCGTATGCCGATTTCTGCTCAATGATTTGCCGATCCGCCTTAGAGAGCCCCTTCAGAGTTTTGCGTAATCGTGCAAGCTGCTTGGTGAGAGAGTTGATCTCAAGGTCATATTTCGTTCTCTCTGTTTCGATCTCTTTCTTGCGCACCAAGTTGCTGTAAGCAGCTCTAATCTTTGCTTCGGTGTCTCGTATATCCGAACGGATTTGATCGAGCCTCTGTTTGATGGGTAGCTCGACAAAACGCTTCAATTCGTCAATCCGGACCCCGACGCTACTCAGCTGTTTTTGGCTGTATGCTTGCACGGGGAAAATATTTCGCCCGTCTTGCTCAGTGGTTTCGACGAACTCTGCATCACCGATCTTGAGCTGAATGTCTTGAGTTTTTGAGTTTCTCTTAATGGTGTGTTTTACATCATTCAAAAGGAATGTGACGACGACCTCGCCGTCCACCTTCTGCAAGGTATCGGCAATCAATTTCCTTCTTTTTGTCTGGACAGGCGCGATATCCGAATCAGTATCGTCGACTGGCTGGTCACATAAGCCCCAACGTAGGTACTCGAGAATCGTAGACTTGCCGGTACCTCGACCACCGATGACCGCGTTGTATTGTTGGTTGAAATCGATTTCAAGTCTGCCGAGGAATTTCGAATTCGAGACACTCATTGAAACGATCCAGAGACTAGGGAGTTGTGGTTCTTCGTGTGAAAGCCGAGACTCTTTCGGTAGACAAGCCTGCCGCAAGGCCTCAGCGGTTGGCTCAGACCACTTCACCCAAGTCGTATATTTTCCGAGGTCCGAATGGTCGCGTTTTCGATTATCCGAAGTCTGGAAGACGGCGATCGGTTTGAACCCGTAATCCCTATTCTCTCCGCGGACTATCGAGAGGTTACCGGTCCCAAAATTCGATACTGGTCCGTCTGTGTAACCTCCGACGCAAGGCATCGTTTTGTAGAAATTCGCGAATCCGGACCGCAACATGGTACCGTGGCCGTTTTCGCTGACGTTCGGGAAGACGATGAACCTTCCTTTAATATGTTGATGGCTGTTTAGCTTCTCATATAGATCGGTCAAGTCACTTACCACATTTTGCGGAATGCGTTGGATCAGCGCGTGCTTCGACATATTGCCCGCCGCTGGAGCAAGCGAGAGCGCGGTTAAAACACTCTGCAAGAGGTTTTCAGGAAAATCAGCGTCGAGAACTGACATAGCTTGGCAATTAGGAGATGTAAGGGTCAGCTCGATGCCTGGGAAGACTACGATCCTGTTCTCGACAGCTATGGATTTCCCGAAATCGTCGAGTTCATACTGTGCGGCTTTCTTTATGTAGGGGAAGAACGCAAAATCGTGATGATCCGTGATTGCGATTGCGTCGAGACCCTTTTGCCTGCACGCAAGGATCAACTTGTTAGCATACGCCTTTCGCTCCGCCTCGGTAACCGCATCTCCGCCACCCCACCGGGCGTCTCGAGGCGTGTGGACTTGAAAATCGCATTTATAAAAGTGTGCACCCTTGTCCATATCAATGCGTTGCTTTGAATCCTACTCTCCGCAGTACGGAAATCAAAGATGCGGGCCATTTCGGACTTGCTGAACCGCAACTCCTGGAACCTTCCCAAACTGCCTACAAGATAGTACGACAAGTGCAAAGGTCGAAAGCACTCAATCCAAAGAATGAGTCGATATTTCTTGTGTTGCAGAAACTCATCCAGGCCTGAAAAGGTGGGTGAATTTGCGCTGATGACAACACATGTTTTCCTCTTCTGCGCTGAAAGAGCTCGCCATATTCTTCGTGAATCTCGACCCCATCGTTGCTCCGAGCAACTGCTCATTACCGTGCTTACGTTCAGGCAGGGACAGTCACCCATCGGCGCACTAGAAAGCATCACGCGCACAACCAGTCGCATCAAATTGGCAGGCTTGGAGATTGCTAACAAGCACTAGGAGCCTTGGCGCAGTGTTGAACAATAGGAACGCGATTGTACAGGTACCGTGGCGTCTTCAGCCCCCTCTGGTTATCTTTACAACTGCCTAGGAACGACCCGTTTCGGAACTCAAGGGCTCAGGACTTGATACTCAGAAATATATTAGTACACTAATTAACAGTAGGTGGTCCTTGACAACGTAATGGAGGATGTATAATGCAGCGTTCTCGAGCTACCAACAGGAAAACATCTCGTATGGCGGAAACAGGGATAAAGGCTGCTTTGGCACCGATTCAGGAAGAGATCGTGTTTGCCGACGAGTACGCAAGAACAGCGTGGGAAGTCGGTCAGGCAATTTCACGAATCATTGGTTCATTACCGCCAGAGGATCAAAATCTCAAGGCGCAAACTATCACGTTCGAGCCCAAGGATATTTCGCGAGGGACCTACGCAATCTTTTTTTCTGGCACCGTGATCGGGACTGAACGCTCAGGGGTCTTTCTGGTTCCGGAGCGCTCGCTGGAAGTTCTGAATCGCTTAGGGATACCTTATCAACCGGCATAAACGCACTAGACAAGAGATGGATCGAGTCCCGCGCTGAACTGGAATGGCACAGTATACTCGCTTCGAAATCTACATCCCAACTGTCTATACCATCACTCAAGAGAATTCCCGGACCGGTGCAAAGTCTAGATCGGTGCATGCCCTGCCCGATCCGCTGCTCCGGGAATTCATTGATTCGACTAGAGCGCAATATGAGGGTGTGACGCAGGCAAATCCTCTGGCACCGGCGTTGTTCAAAGGTTGGTGGCAGAAGAAATCTAGCAAAACCGTCGTGATCGACCATCTTACATACCTGTTCGGCCTAGCGAAGATCCACGAATCTGACAAAGCCTTAGAGTTCTTTACTCAATGGAAAGAGAGATTCGAAGAGGCGCTAGAGCAAGAATACGTCCTGGTTCTCTACTTCCCCGTTCAAACGATCGGGGATTTTTTTTAGAGCCTGCTGCACAGACTCACACGACAACCAAAACTCCGAGTGGGAGATCTTAAGTCTCTGCTCCTTCGCAAGTCAGGAGATATTTTCAAGCAAAACCATTCGCGGTTCTGAGTGATAAAGAAAACCAACTGTCATTCGCGTGTGACATGAATGGACTTGCCCATGTTCTTGATCAATCCTGGTACCAGTCGTTCGCTCGCTCCGGCGACAATGCACGTAGAGATCATTGCTAGAAATGCCAAGGGTCCGTGCCATTGCCTCCGCCGGAAGTCGCGCGAAGGGCTCTCTCTGAGAGTAAGAGAGTTGAGCGGTCATGAGATGTGCCACATTTCTGCCAATGTCTCGATCCGCAGTGCTTCTCGCGTGTAGTCATCCATCAGGTTCAGCGTTCGGAATCTCGACGGGGCAGCCAGTGGCGTCAGAGCACTCTCTCCCAAAATCAGCAGGGTATTCGCCTTCTAACCGCGATAAACGATCGCTCCGCTAACGGCGTCAACAATTTTAGAGATGTATTCACGGTTGGTATCGGCGATCGCATCTCTTTGACCTGATGCTGTTACTAGACGGACCTTGTAAATGTTCTTGATGCTCCGAAACCACCAGATTGCAAGCGCTGTCAGGGCCACTCCAATCAGTACTCCGGCTATGCTCGATCGGATTGAGGACAGCAAGACGAGGATTCCCAAAACCATGAGAATTATTGGCCATTTTTTCGAAGGGACCTCGGCGTATGAAGCAACCGAAGTGACTCCAGACATTGCGAATGTCTCGCCATCCTTCTTTACTAGCCTTGTGTTTGTGACGAGTACTCCATCGCTTTCAAAAAATGTCTTTTCCGCCACGCGAGGGGCTTGAATTGCAGCCGTCGCCTGAGGATTGGCAACGATCAATTGTCCACATTTGCCGCAAAAGCCCGAGTCAGAAGTCAGAGTTCCACCGCAGCTGGCACAAAATGGCATCGGACGCCTCCTGTTCTGATTAAACTACAAGGTGGACACTATCCTTCTCAGTTTGCATGTATATTACTATCAGTTATACTTGGTGGATGGAGTTCGAATCTCCTCCGCCACCAAGGTCGGAACGCCCTGATAGTCTCTCGCCCGAACGCGAAGCCATATTCAAGGTAGAAATCGGCGGTCCACTGAAGCCAAATCACCTTCTTACGACTTCGGCACGCGAAGCGAAACTAGTTTTGGATCGCCGTTGCATTTCTTACCGCATAAGTCTGTGCAGTCCAGAAAGGTCCTTAGGCGGTACCTCTTTCGTGCCTGCCGAATATCGCATTGAGGTGATGGATCCTGTCGATCCAAGCAAACCAGCAGCCGCACCGTACGTCCTGTTTGTGTGCCAGACTCTAAGGGAAGAAAAGGTCCCCATCCTGAAAGTTGCTCCGGAAACGCGTGATAACGAAGACAGCTAGTTGAAGCTGCTCAATAGGAACCAAAGGATCATGCGATCCGCCTATCGCCTGCAATCTGATTTGCCGTAGTAGAATTCCCGGTACAGGCGAAGTCCAGAAACAGATCATGCCCGGCCTTACCATTTCCACCTAATGGTGTAAAACCACCTGCCGATGCCGGTTTTTGTCGTGGACCAGTAATACGTTTGGTTTCGAGGGCCGACAAAATTTTGACCCACACCCTCGAATATGCGCATGGTCGAGTTTCCCGGAGGCTGTTCTAGGGCGCTTATTTCTGTGAACGGTTTTGCATCCGGGAAGATCAAAACCACCGATACGTCCTCGGGTTGGTCCTGTTGGTTGTGGGAATACGTCGTGAAATCGTCTCCCGTTTTGCCTCCAAATGCATCCCAATAGGTAAGTTCCGTAATAATTGCAAACTCGCTGTTAATCGGGATGGAGCCGACATCGATTATGAGGTCGCCGACATTCTGGTCGTCCTCGTACGAGGTTTGAACGGAATAGGTCTGCGTAAGACATCTCAGATCAAGCAAGCCGCTTGTCGAGTATGCGATATGGATCGTATCGGCTGGTCCGATCTTGCGAACTAACATGTAGTTGAGCAAGCTAGCCGGCCGTATCCGCGAATGCCTGCCCGCTACGCGCTTCCACCCAGGAAGATAGGTGTACCAGGGCTGAGTCAGGGAGTTGCGGAGATCTAAGTAACTTATGTCTCGGACGAAACGAAAATCTCGATATTCGGGCTCTCGTATTGTGGCGACGACTCGTGCGGATACAGGAGGTTGAAATGGAGCCTGTGAATTGCGTTGAACAACGGCGGCGACAATGGGGGTGGCGGCAATCGCTGCGCCCAACCCGATCATGACAAGCCACGCTGGACCTTTTAGTACTAAACTGGCACCAAAAAGGCTCATCTGCGACGGACCGCCGAGAGGTGGGTGCCTTATCGCTTCATAAACGACATAGATTCCCAACGCCATCATTGCAAGACAGCACGTGACGATCAGGAAAGGGGGAATAGTCATTGGGTCACACGACGGCTGCAGTAAAGAACGAGAGGCGACGCCAGATCCCTTCTATTTGTTCAAACGACTGTAAAGATCACTAAAGTGCTAGCGCGCGGTGGGGCAGTCGGAAAAGAGAGAGCGAATCAGGTTTTCCAAGAAACATGCGTCGTCGCCAATAGATCCTAGCGCCATGCCGAAAGAGCCTCGATGTTGCCAACCGGTGACTAGCGTCCTCTGATTTGGAAGGCGATGTCGTTCTGTCAGCCGAATACAAATCGTGTCGTTTCCGTTGGTCCCAAACCGAGAGGGTTTTGCAAAGTGTCGATTTTCGTAGGGGCGGATAAGGGTACTAGTATCGGATCATGGCGACAGTGCGCGTGTTGTACAACATCAGGTGTGGTATCAGACTGGAGAACAGAACGCAATCGCCTTGGGCTGACCCACGTCGTTCGTATTTTGGCGGCGGGCTGCAGAGCGGTCGACAAAGCAAAAAAAAACGCACGTCCCGAGACGTGCGTAATGATGTTAGCCCAATCGAGGAAGGAGCACAATCCTAGACGTTGGCGTTTGCAGTCCGACGACTGCGATTGAGGACAGGATAATCCGGCGCGATCTTTGGGTTGGGTCCTTATCCCAAACCACGCACGGTTCGAGAAAACGTGGATGTCTTCGGTGCCTCTTCCAATTAAGAACGCCGACATCACCCTTCCTGAAGCGCCAAGCATCTACGGTATCCAGGGTCTCCGAATCAAACCGTGCCTTGACTATCACGGCAGCACTCATGCCTGCTTTCCTTTCTGGCAAGGTCATGCTGCGAGGCAAGTTCTCCCGCAGGAAGAACTCGCCCCTGACAATGGATTTGTCAGCACTTTTATTGTGTCCGGAGATGGAAAGTTGTCAAGGTGGGGAACATTTGCCTTAACAATCTGGGCTTGCGACGAGGATCCCCTCCAAGAGTGTCAGAATGAAGGCAATCACCGTAGAAGCCTTCAGTATCGCCGGTGCCACGCGATGTCGAGGTGCTCCGCTTTCATGACTAGGCCAGGTATCGAGAACGGCGGCGTTATCTCGAATGCTGCTGGGGCGTGCGTTTCCACCTTTACTCCAACCGTTGGCAGAATCATGTGGTTGTACCAAATATCGCTTTCGGTGCGGCGTATTACCCACGACGCGGAACAGAGGTAGACGGCTGGCCCAGTGTTCGGGGCTATCAACTGCTTCGGCGCTTGGTAGCTCGCATATCCAATGTACTTCTTCACGGGCGCCGGCTGCTTCAAGTTGTAAGTCAGTTGCCCATTAATCGAGAGCGACATGCTCTCTACATAGCCTTGATCGCTATCATCAACCGTTACTTCTTGAATGTATGGTTGCGTTTGATCAGCCGCATTGCACAGCTCAAACCTGTAATCAAGGTTCGCCTGTACCCCTTTCAGGTAGCGCTTCAAATCAAAACGAAAAACATAGTCCCGGCGGTACAAAATCGTATCCCGCCCTATTCCCCTAATGCGATTGAGAACCGGGACGGCAATCTCAGCACGGCAGTCCAAAGCAGGATAAATATCTCGAGCTTGGTGTAAAGCTTCGCCGACTATTTCCTGCACGCCTATTAGCCAGTTATCTAGTTCGGACCTAACGGCAAACACAGGAGCCTTCGCCCCCCCGCCGGGTGCCCGGTGAACCGGAAGACCACGCGACAACTCATATCTTTGGGCTGTTCGAGCGTGAATCCGCAGGTACTTAGCAATCTCGTCCCAGCCCGATAGGACACCTTCCACGTCACACCTTCATGGAACAATCGAGTTTCCGCGAGCACAACGATTCGAAGCGCGCACTCGCTGACGGTCACCGCATATTATCGCGATTAGCCGCTACTTGCCGCTCCGCCGATTAGCTCATCGAGCGTAAGTTCGTCTTGATGCCAAGCGTTCTTCACGCACCGATTCAACTGATACCACCTAATACCCGACTTGGGCTAGACAAAGTGGCGCACGTGCGAAAGATGGGATTTGTTGAGATCATCCTGAGGTGCGTCGCCATGACGTTCGTGGTTTGCGTGCCGCACAACTTCTGCCACCTTTACCGAAGCAGTGA
Source organism: uncultured Acidobacteriota bacterium (assembly GCA_963703805.1). Taxonomy (GTDB): domain Bacteria; phylum Acidobacteriota; class Terriglobia; order Acidiferrales; family UBA7541; genus DASTCZ01. The sequence goes on from CAVPFO010000005.1 coordinate 1,599,115, forward strand.
CGCTGCTAAAATGGTCGCACGCTTCGATCCGGTCGATATCGAAGCAAGCCCCGGCAACACTCTCCTCCACGAAATCCACTTAATCAATCTCCAAATGAAAGGGCCTTTGTCGTACATCGGCGGAAAGAACCGCATTGCAAACAACATCATCGAGATCTTTCCGGCGCACAAGACCTACGTGGAAGTGTTCGCTGGTGGAGCGCAGGTGTTTTTTCACAAAGAAGCGTCACCTGTTGAGATTCTGAATGACTTGGACGGAGACGTAGTAACGTTCTTCCGGGTATGTCAGTCGCACTACGAAGAACTTCTGCGCTACATGAAGTTTGCGGTGGTTAGCCGTGAATGGTTCGATCTGTTGCAGGCACAAGATCCGAAAACCCTCACTGACATCCAGCGGGCGGCCAGATTTATGTATTTGCAGAAGAACGCCTATGCCGGCCTTGTCAGGAATCGGAAGTTCGGCTACGCGATTGAAGAGCCATCACGATTCAATCCCGAACGCCTGCCCGAACTCATAGAGAATACGCATAAGCGCCTTGCACGAGTGCAGATCGAGTGTTTGCCATACCAAGACATTCTGCACCGCTATGACAGGCCAACCACGCTGTTCTACTTGGATCCGCCGTACTTCGGCCGCAAACTTTACCGCTACAACTTCGCGGACAGTGATTTCAAGGAACTTGAATTACGGCTCCGGACCTTGCGCGGCAGGTTCGTTCTGTCGCTCAACGATGTGCCGGAAGTTCGCAAACTTTTCTCTGCCTTCAGGATTCGCGAGATCGATCTTCACTACACTGCGCAAAGACAGGCCGGTAAACGCTATCGCGAACTGCTCATTACGAACTTTGCTTCGAGTCAGAAAGGCCAGCGATGAAGCGGTATCTCGAAAAGCTCCTTGCGGAACTCTGGAATGGGCGGAAGAGCCGTCCCGGCGTGGTGTCGTTCGCCCGCGCACTCTATTTGGGAACTCAGATCGTTGACGGAAGCGTTGGAGCTGGCCGCATTACAATTGCAGGTGAGCGCCGCGCGGAACACATTGCAGTTCTCGGCAAGACCGGCACCGGCAAATCCTCTCTGCTCCGGAATCTAGCCAAACAAGACATCGAAGCAGGCCGTGGGTTCGTCTATTTCGATCTTCACGGCGACGCAACCGAGTTCTTGGTGTCCTCGGTCGCAGCGCAGGAACGCATATCGCATCAAGATTTGAGCGAGAAGCTAATCGTCATTGAACCTGCCGACCCGGATTTCTCGATAGGCCTTAACCCCCTGGAAGGACAAGACGCCGGCGAACGGTTTGTACAGATTGCCGAGTTCGCCCAAGTCTTACGACAGCGTTGGCATCTTGAATCGTTCGGGGCGCGTACCGATGAGTTACTTCGAAATTCGCTATACCTGCTAGCCGAAAACGGGCTGACGCTTCTCGAACTCGCACCACTGTTGAGCGATCCATCATTACGGGCCGATTGTCTCAAGAAGCTCAAGAACCCCGAAATCAGGCAGTACTTCGAGCTTCGCTACGACCAGGCAAGTGAGCCGATGCGGGCTGTAATGCGCGAGCCGATCCTCAACAAGACTTCGGCATTCACGGCTGATTCTCACTTCCGGCACATCATCGGCCAGCAGCGCTCCACCTTTTCGATTCTCGACGGTATGGATCGGGGACTCTGGATCGTTCTCAACCTGCATAAGGGAAAGCTCGGAGAACAGGCGCTCACACTTGGCAGCCTGTTGCTCGCGACGATCAAGAATGCTCTGTTCTCCCGGAAGAACCGGGAACTCTTCAGCCTCTACTGCGACGAAATCCAGAACCTCGTTTCTTACGGCAGCGGTCTTGAAACCATCCTCAGTGAAGCGCGTAAGTTCGGGGTCGGCGTCGTCTCCGCAAACCAGTTCCTTGATCAGTATCCACCCGAAATGCGTGCCGCGATCCTCGCCGTAGGAACCCACATCTTCTTTCAACTCTCAACCCCCGATGCCCAGCAGATCGCCACCTCACTCGATGGCGGGCGTCCACTCGCCGAGCTTCTCAAGAACCTGCCCCGCCGTCACATGGTCGTGAAGACCGGGCACGAGCGATGGCAGGAGGCATTGGTACCCACGGTCGCCAATCCAAAGGTCGATCCAACGGATATCTATAACCGTTCGCGCGACCGCTGGGCTCGGATGCGCAGCGAGATTGAACGAGAGATCGAACAGCGTCAAACCGGAATCGGCCGCACGGCAAGTGAGGCACTCAATGACTGGGAATGAGCCAAATGGAATGGTGCTTCAGGAGCGCGACCGGCACCTGCTGCGTGAGCTCGCGGTCATGCGCGTAATAGACCGCGAGCAGACCCGGCGAGTTGCCGGATTTAGGTCCGTCACACGCGCCAACACGCGCTTGCTAAGGCTCACCCAAGCTGGTTTGTTGGGCCGGTTCTTCCTGGGAACGACAGGTGGTGGAAAGAAAGCGATCTACACGCTTTCGCCGAAAGGAGCAAAGCTCATCGGGGTCGCCACCGTTGGGCCGAGGCGCAAGCGCGATGAACTTGTGATTGCTGACATCTTCGTCGCTCACCAGTTCGTTGTAAATGAGATCTATTGCGCCTTCAAATACGGCGTCCCGGCCCCAACCGGAGCTGAATTCCGTCGCTGGCTACAGTTTAAGGCAGTCGTTGATCCGGCGATTCCCCTGATCCCGGATGGCTTTGTCGAGGTTGAGGGGCCGACTTCCTCATTTGCGACATTCCTTGAAGTCGATCTGGGGCACGAACGTCTCTCGGTCTGGCGCGGGAAGGTCCGCAATTACCTGCAGTATGCCCGCTCGGGCAAGTTCAACGAGCAATTCCGCAGGAATCGCTTTTTCGTCCTCGTCGTAACGGATTCCAACGGGCGGCAGGAGTCGTTGCGCCGTGCGACCGCACAACTGACCCCAAAAATCTTCCGCTTTGCGACATTCGAGTCGATTAAACGCTCGGGCCTGTGGGCGCCCATTTGGTTCCGGCCCGCTGGCAATGAACCGCAAACCCTTATCGAAACGCCATGAAGTATTGCTACCAATGCGGGCACATCACAGTGGGCGAGCCACTCTACTGCAACTATTGCGGGCGGAGCTACTCAGTCAAGCTTTGTCCACGTGGCCACGCGAATCCGCGGAGCGCTGTGGTTTGCTCGCAGTGCGGCAGTCGAGACTTGTCGACGCCTCAGCCACGGGTTCCGATTCTCGTTCGCATCACCGCATTTTTCCTTTCTTTCCTTCCCGGAGCATTACTACTTCTGGTCTCTATTCTCGTTCTATTGGCGTTCCTCCGGGAGCTTTTTACGCATCCGCAGTGGATTCTCGCACTGGCGTTCCTTGGCATTGCTCTCGCCGTGCTGGCTTGGATCTGGAGCCAGACTCCGCTCTGGTTCCGCAAGACAGTGAAGCGGCTGCTCGAGCGAAGGCGCAAGGAGGAACGGCAATGAATGGAGGCCGAACGCCCCGAGATTTTCAAGGATATACGGCTGCGGCTTCTCGCGAAATCCCAACGATTTGCCGGGCTTTTCAGCTTCCGCCTAGGGCAAACCTGCCCACGGCAGTGCCCGCAGCTTCGAGGACGCAATGCTCGGATAACACAACGATGACGAACCAAGAAGCCGCAGAGCGCTTTAACGAGCACGCCATAAACGACGACCGTCTTGGCGAACCATTGACCATCAAGCAAGTCGCGACCCTCATCGGCTGCTCACCCTGGTCCATTCGGCAGCGGTATCTCGGGCGGGGACTGCCGCATTTCCGACTCGATCCAAAGGGAAAACTGATTTTCTACCGCAATCAAGTCGTTCAATGGCTGCTTAGGCAGCAGAAAGGAGGTTCGGACGAATGACTCTCTGGAAGCGCGGTCGGTTCTACTCAAGCTACATCTGGATGAACGGAATTCGGTACGTAAAAGCGACTGGCACGGCCAATCGGCGCCAAGCGGAATTGATCGATCAGCGCTTCCGAGAAGAACTCAACCTCAGGCGTAACCAGATCATCGAGCCCAAGCCGGATATGACTTTCGGCGAACTCGCCCTGCGATTTCTCGCCGATGGAGACCCAAAGGCATGGCACGTCGATCGGCTCAAAGTCTTGCTTCCTTATTGGAGCAATGTTCCGATCGGCCGAATTCACAAGTCCATGGTGGCCGATTATCGGCGACGGAGACATGCCGAGAAACAGCTGACCGACACTACCATCAACCGTGATCTCGAAGCCCTTCGGCACATTCTGTTTTGGGCAGTCGATGAAGGATTGCTGCTGACGAATCCTTTCGTCCGGCTACGCCTGATTCCCGAACGTCGCAAACCGCGTGCGGTCGTGAGCCTCGAGGAAGAATTGAAGCTGATCCCGGCCGCCGCGCCTCACCTGCGGTCGATCATCATCACGGCGCTTGATACCGGAATGCGTCGCGGCGAACTCGTCAATCAACGCTGGGAGCATGTCGATTTCAACCGTAAGTTGCTCTTTGTCACTCGGTCCAAGACTGCCGGAGGAGAGGGGCGGGAGATACCGCTTACCGAGCGTGTCTACTCGCTGCTTTTCGCTTCGCGGCAGTCGGCAGGACTTATCTTTACCTTCAAAGGCAAACCCATCCGCATCGTGAAGACCGCTTGGAAAGCTGCCATCCGCCGCGCGGGAATCCGCTACTACCGCTTCCACGATCTCCGTCACACGTTTAACACGCGGCTTATGGAAGCGGGCGTAATGCAAGAGATTCGCAAGACGCTCATGGGTCACAGCTTGGGTGAGGACATCAACTCGATTTACACCCATATCGAACTGCCCGTAAAGCGCGAGGCGATCCGCAAGCTTGAAGTGTGGCTCAAGGCTCAGGCTATTGAGCAACCGAAAGGTTCGGAATTGCAGAACCTTCCCGAAGGAAAGGAGGACTCAAACGAAGGCCAAACCCAAACGAATAGACCCTACATCGTCTCCAAGACTAAAGCTCGTCATTCTCAATGACGCGCGGAACAACGTGTACACGGTCTGGGATCACAACCTCAATCCTCAGGAGGCCGAACAGATGGCTTCGGACCTCAAAGATAAACCTCTTTCCGCGTTCGTCGTAACTCAACGGGCGCGCCACTTAATCGCGGATGCCGAGACCTGTTGGGCGTGTCGGCGCGATATCGCACGTGCTTCAGGTCTTGAACCAAAGCCGCGATTCAAAAGAAAGGACACCGCATGACACCGAAGAAGGCAGCAGATACCACGGCGCCGCAGTTGGGTCTTACCACGGCTCGCGAGCGAAAGCCGTGGAAAAAGAAGACCCCGGTCGAACACATGCTTGACCAGATCGACCGGCTCGAAGACGAAGTCGCCCAGCGGGAAGAAGACCTCAAAACCGCGAAGCGACAACTACAGAAACTTCAAGAGATTCGGAAGACTCTCGAATCCACCTAGCCCTCTAACTTTGGAGCTTGCCCAACGGCAGGCTCCTTTTTATAGGCCACGAGAGGAGAAAACAACATGCAGCACGAAGAGGATGGAGAAGATATTGGCAGCGGATTTGGCGATGAGGCCGCCGATCATATCGAACGCCGCGCCCAGGATTACTGTACAGCCGAGCGCGAGCGGATGGCGCTTGCCAATGAACCTAAGATCACCATGCTCAATGTCGAAGGCGCTTCGCTTACACGGCACGACCGGGAACTCGAGGAACGGCTGCGCCTCGCTCCGCCGAGCGGCGACTTCAAGCATCGCAGGCGAAGCATCTTTTTTCATTGGGCAACGGGAATTGCGCTCACCCTTGCGGCTTTCATGTTTTCGCTCATCGCGTTCGATCCCTTCAGGCTCGGCCCTAAGGCCTGGCTCTATTGCATGGGCATTGCGATCGTCACACCATGTGCGACAGAGCGGTTCCTCGAAGCATGGAACAGCGAAAAGCTTCTCAAGGCAATCGTTACCGCTGTGTTCATTGCCGCAATCACCGGGGGAGTGCTTCTAGCCGCTGTTCGTGGAGACTTGCTTTCAAGAGAGGCCGAGCAAAGTGCGCCTGCGGTGGTGATCGATGGCGCTGCGCCAGCTCAGACCGAGCGGCAAGACAATTTCTACCAATCAACAGACAAGCTGCTCCGAGCACTCATGGTGTTGCTCACGATCGCCATAGACCTGGGAGCGGGGATCGCAATCCATGGTGCGCTCGAGCTGGGCGCCGCTGCGGGCGAAGACCGATCTGACCTCATGCGCGAGTTGTTGGCGGTTCGTACGCGCTTGGCCGAGATCGTCTTTGAGATCAGAGCGCTCGCGAACGCTCCGGCTATCTTCGAGAAACGATTCTGGAGAGACTACTACCGGGCGATGCTCACTCAGACGGCGCGAAAGTCCTTGATCAAGCTTCTCGGCGTCGTTCTTTGTGTCTTCCTCTTAGGCGGGGGACGGGCATCCGCGCAGCAAAAACTTAACGTCGTTGTAGCGCTCGACCTGAGCGCTTCAGAGTCCGTGAAAGACCGGGACGGAAGAACGGAATTCCAGGCGAACATCGATGCCGTGGGACGTTTGCTCAAAACGATGCCGTCTTCGGCAAAGGTAACAATCATCGGCATTACCGAGAACAGTTTCGCAGAACATTACATCTTGCTCTCGGCTGTAACCACCGAGGATCCAGGATACTTCGGTGAACGTCTCGCGGATGCCCGACGCCAGCTCTTCGCTGCTTGGCGCAAGAGATCAGCTCGGCTGAAACCCTCTGCGTTGCAGACGGATATCTTAGGAGCGCTCTGCGTCGCAAGCGAGTTGCTTTACGATGGGTCTGCGGCAACGAGAGTGCTCGTCGTTTATTCAGACATGCGCAACGCGACCCAGGACTTAAACTTGGAAACCCGAACAATTCCCGACCCAAGTCCAGTCCTTCGAGACCTTGAAAACCGTCGCCTTCTCGCGGACCTTCAAGGTGTTTCTGTTTATGTAGCAGGAGCAGACGCCTCCGGCCAGAATCTCGCTCAATGGGACAGCGTGAGGGCGTTCTGGACGGCTTACTTTGGCAAAGCCGGCGCCAGCATTATCGAATATTCGGGTCTGCGGGAGACCCCAAAACCGTTGTTCTGAATGCATATTAGGGAAGACCCAGCGGCCGGTGGTGACGCTCTGCAGATTCACACACTTTATAACGCTACCAATAAAACGACAAAAAAAACCCAAAAGCGAATCACTAGCAACGGTAAAGAACCACGGTAGCAATGGCTTGAAAAGCATCGAAGGGATTCGGCACCGCTTGACGTTTTCCTCGAGTGGCGTTTTCTGCTGTAAGTAAATCCGAGTCCGAAACAGGGTGTGCCGTGACCACGAATTGCTTGGTTTACTAAGCAAGAATCGGATTGCTGAGCGGGCGATTTGTACTCGGCACAGAGTGCGGGCCGTCAACTTCAAGGAAACGGTAGGAATGATCGCTTGGAATCACTTCCCGAAACTGCTGCAAGGTCGAATCTACCGTCGGGTGAGCAGTGACGTTGCAGTGCACGATGCGCCGGGTCCCGACCTCCAGCAGAAGAACAGACTCTGCTCGAAACGGCGTTGACAGATTTTTTGCGGAGACACAGTGCTTGTGAATGGTAGGTGAAAGCAACTCGCATAGTGCTGAGTTCGCACGAGCATAAAATTTGCCAAGGGACGAGCGACGGCGCGGTGGTAAACTCGCGGCGGTGGGAGTGCCATGATAACTAACATCGTACGCAAAGAAGACCAGCGTTGCTTGCATGTATTTGTGGATTTCGTTCGAAAACTTTTGCTCACCGTGGGATCGGTGGCCGTGCTCGTCTTCAGCCTGGTAAATGCAACGCAAAGCCACGCTCAATCGCCAGCCCAGGGAGCAGCCACGCTGGGGCCCTCATACGAGGTCGCTTCGATTAAGCCAAACAGGTCTGATGGAGAAAGGATTGCCCTCTACTACACGCCAAATGGATTCATCGCGGCGAACGTCACGCTGCGAGTGCTGATTCGATTCGCTTACGGACCAGTCGAAGAAAACCGGATTTTAGGAGGCCCCGACTGGCTTACCTCAGAAAAATACGATATTCAGGCCAAAGTGGACAGCTCTATCGCTGATGAGCTGCAAAAGCTCAGTCCGGTTCAGCTCAGACTTCAGCGGCAGCGGATGCTTCAGGCGCTTCTGGCGGATCGTTTCAAGTTGACAGTCAACCGTGAAACTAGAGAGCTTCCAGTCTACGCATTGATTATTGGAAAGAACGGTCCCAAGCTTAAGGAGTCGAAACCAAGCGACACTTACACCAACGGATTAAGGGGGCCTGACGGTAGTGGAGGGCCGGGGTTATACGCAGGAAACGTAGGATTGCTGACGGGTCAAGGAGTTTCCATGGCAACCTTGGCGAATGTGTTGTCGCGGCAATTGGGTCGGGTAGTTCTGGACAAGACCGGAATCACTGGCAACTATGATTTCGAGCTGCGGTGGAATCCAGACCAGAGCCAACTTTCTATGTTGACCGGAGCGGACAACGGTCGGCAATCGATCGACGGCACTCCCGCGAATGATTCCTTCGGTCCTTCAATCTTCGATGCCGTGCAGGAACAGCTCGGCCTGAAACTGGAATCCCAAAAAGCCCCAATTGAAGTCATAGTGATCGATCATGTAGGCAAACCTTCCGAAAACTAGGAGCCGTTGGAGTAGAGACGGCGAAACGAAGGAACGGACGCTGCTAACATTGTGGCAGGTCCTGTAAGCGATCCCGAAAGCCTCGTGTCGAGCTATCGCGGTGAAGGTGACTTGATTTACATTGTTCGAGTTCGGAACGGCAATACCCTGTCGCGGCGGCGATATTCGAGAGACTTCAACCTCTCACGAAACCGCGAGCTTCCCCTTATTATACTTGCCAGGGGAACACGGTGGACGACAAGGTAGCGACTTAGCGGTGGGATGAAATGATGAAATGCATCGGGGTTTTAGCCAGGACGCGAGCTGAGAGGTCGAGTTTCTGGAACAGGCTCACTACTGATCGAGAAAAGGATGTTCCGAATAGTAAAGAATCGTTCGACTCGGTACTCCCGCAGGCAAGCGCTCAAGTAGAAAGACAAATGGTCTTTCACTCTTTACAGTCATACTTGCCTCGAGTCGAAAATAGGCACCGCGAAACTGCATAATTTTTCCGACCTCCCAATCTACGTGCTTATAGACGGTCTCGATCTTAAGCCGGTAATCGTTAAGAACGACTTTGTCGGGTATCTGTGTCCGACTGCGAGCAACGAGAGGACGGAAAAGTCCAACGTAAACCTCATCCACCAGTAATATCGGCAGTGTACCAGGCGATTCTCCGGTTATTGTCGGAGCGAGAGCACGAACTACGCCTTCAAAAAGCAGATAGAGCAACAGCCAAGTCAATGGATGTAACACCACAAATAGCAGCCCCAGAAACCCAACGGCTTGATCCGGCACCTGTAATTGCGGGTTGCGGTCCAACAAGAAATACACTTTATCGCCAGCTGGGCCGACAACTTGCACCGAATACCACCAAACCAAGGACACCATTCCGAGTAAAAACTGAAGAATCCCAGATAACGTTGCAGCAACGCGCCAGTCAATATTCGCCTGAGAGAACCAAAGCGTTCGCCATCGGCCAGGAAAGATAGAGAGTATAGGTCCGATAACGATTGTAGACAAGAGATATACAGAAGTGATGGTGATTGGCTTAACAAATGTCGCGACTCCCGTGGAACGCGAAGTTCTCATTGGGTTATTCTATCCTTGGACTCAAGAGCTGATGCCGGAGGGCGATAATTTCTGCTTGCAACCTTGCGCGACTCAGAAATGAACGGCGGAGTGAGAAAATTACCGAGCGGACGAGGGTCAACATGGTTCGCGCAGACTACGCGCAGGAGCTATATAATTTCAATAGCTTCAATTAGAACGGAGTTTTTGGTAGGGACAGCCGCTTCCGGCTCCCTGGACTCACCAAGCTTAGTTTTACGCCTTCTTCCCGAACGGCCGGAATGTCCAAGCTGAACGCGATGATGAGGAATCCTGCTGCCATTTCAAAGATCAGGTAAGTCAATTATATATTGCGTTGTGCTTCGCCAAAATGCGATCCGGCGTCGAAATTGTTTCTCCACTTACTACGTGGACGCCTTTCCTATTAGTCTGACCTTCAAATACAATCCGGCAGATGAAGCGAGAATGAATCCGCGGTGAAGGGGACACATATCCTGTCAAAGCCGCTCCAAGAGGGTGACTTCGCAAGCTTCGCAGTCGATGCTTATGCTACTCGTTCATAGCGGTGGTGCAGACCACCGCATCCAAAGGCGGACAGAATTTTGGCGAGGGACAGGATTTCATGTCCTTGCTTTCTTTACAAAGCACCTTGCGACGTTTCGCCAACCATAAGTTAACAGTTCACATGTGCAGAGCCATATAAGAGTATGTTATTCTGGCGCATCCGCTTACTTACCGTTATATCACTGCTCGGTATTATAAGCACAATTAGAATGCTAACCGCGAATGAACGCCCTATGTCTATAAGGAGCATGCATCATGCTCAGTACTGTGCTCGTGGTATTGTGCCAATCTAGTTGCGCCGCGGTTTAGAAGGTGTCGCGTCGCTTGCGGCTCACCGCCTGAACGGTACTCATATCCGAGGAAAGGCTAGGAAATCATTACTCTGATCTTAGCGACGATGGTTGCGCGAAGACCTTATCGGGTGACCATCTTGACTTGTAATATCGGGGAAGCAATCGAAAGGATAGCGATTCCTGTGGTTCAGGTTCCAGATACTGCAGCGTGACGCCAGGGAAAACTAGGGCGCTCTTTTCTTGGGCCGGAATGGGTACGCAATGCCATGAGTCAGCAAGAGACATCGAGAGGTCCTTCGGAACTGCAGCGGATTGTTAGCCCTTGCGATGCTTCGACCTTCCTCAAGCAATATTTCGGCAAAGAGCTACTTTATGTGGAAGGCTCGGCTGATAAGTTTTCAGGATTGCTTTCGTGGCCAGCGCTTAACGGAATTCTGAGGCACATTCAGATAAGTAGAAGTCAACTGCGAATGTCCAAAGACGGTAAAGCGGTGCCCCCTGAATTATATCTGATAAACAAACAACAAGTTCGCGGAGTTATCCCGGTATTATCGGCTGCGGACTTGGTCGATCGCTTGCGGGAAGGCGCGACCTTAGTCATCGAAGCTATCGATGAACTTCACGAACCTATCCTAGCATTGGCCCAATCGCTTGAACGCACATTGCAAGTGCGAATCCAAGTTAACATGTACGCGAGTTGGCGTGCGTCGCCTGGTTTTGATCTGCACTGGGATGATCACGATGTGATAATTCTTCAGATTGTAGGTCGAAAGCGATGGCAGATCTTTGGCCCCACGACAAAATTCCCGCTTGAGCGCAATCCCGAAACCATGAAACCGCCAGATCGAAGCGCCGTCTGGGATGGCCTCATGAAGGAAGGCGACGCGTTGTACATTCCCCGTGGGTGGTGGCATGTGGTCACGCCACTAAATGAACCCACGATTCATTTGACAGTTGGTACGACTAATCCAACTGGTGTGAAATTACTTCAATGGGTGGCTGACCAACTGCGGCTCCAAGAATTCATGAGGATGGACATACCGCGATTCGATGGCGAGAATGAAACGCAATACCTCTCGTCTTTTATAAGCAAAGTCACTGATCTGATAGAGAAGCCGGATCTATTGAGTCGCTTCCTTCGACACCTTAATGCTACAGCGGTGCCGCGACCGGCTTTTTCTTTACCTTGGAGCATCGCGATGGATTCCATTTCTGATCGCAAGGATTGGATGATCAGCATACTTGCGCCCCGGGAGCTAGAAATCATCCCTACGGCGGACACCAACACCCTAGTGCTTGCTTTCGCCGGTAAAAGACTCACTTTTAGTGATGCCACAATGCCTCTTTTTGAGTATCTAGCTGAAAAGGCACCGATTACTGTAGGAGAGTTCCACAGACGATTCGAAGGGAGTTTCATGCCCGAACAATGTGCCGAGTTTCTGTCAGGCTTAGTCAAACACGGCGTCATATCGATGATGCCGAAGGACTCGACGCAAAAGCCCACTTGAGTTCCATTCTGTTTCGAATCTGAAAGTCATTCTTCTCGATGAAAAGTACAATCGATATAACCCCCGTGAGGCCTCCGCGCCATGGCAACCTAGGCTGTAGGGACAGAGCAATCCTTGGCCATCGACAAACCTACGGTCTCAGACAAGACAATATACGGATCAAAGTTCAGTCCCGCCGAATAGAGCTGACTTACATTATCGCGCGGTTGAAACGGCTGCGTAGGCGGGCGAGTGCAAAGATCAGAGACATAGAACGCCGTATCTCATCACTTCAAGCGGCAGACCAAAAGCAATTCCGGCCCCCTCGACCAAACGTCTTAAGCTTTCGGTCGGGGACATCGCCAGAATAGAGCCCTCCCCGTCGGAAGCAGTTGTGAACCAAGAACGGTAACCGTACTCAAGCAGCATTACGCTTTTGCTTGCGAGCTTTTGCCCAACGAGCTTTCTGCGCTTCGATGATTCGTTGGCGCCCTTCTGCAGAAAGCTTATGGGATTTTCCACGACGAAGACCAGCAGCCAAAGGCCCTTTGCGTGCCAGCTTTTCGAGAATTGAAATCACTTGATCAAGGCGATTTACTTCTTCTCTGAAACGGCTTCTTTCGGCTTGTAACCGTACAATCGTTTGACGTAGGTTCACAATATCGTCCTCTCCGATGTCGGTCCGAACTCCAAGAATATACACGAGCTTTGCCCCTGTGCGAAGGGCGGCAGGCTAGTTTGGGCAGATCGGTGCATGTCTTGCAGGGAAGAGGTGGTGTTTGAAGGCTCTCGGTGCTTTTGCCTCGACTTGTTTACAAATCTGGAGGCGCGCATTCGTCAGATCCCGGCGAACGAGGCTGTTTCACTGCAAGGCCTTATTCGTCACGTAGAGCGGCCATCGGTTCGATCAGCATCGCACGACGGGCCGGCACGTAACAAGCTAGGAGAGCGACAAATATGAGCAGGAATATGACAGCGCCAACTGTGAACGGATCGTTCGTGTGCACGCCGTAAAGCATGCCGACCAGGTAACGCGTTACCCCAGCGGCGGCCGCTATCCCCAGAGACACGCCGACAATCGCGAGAATAACTCCGCGACGAACAATAAGCCGGACTAGGTCGCGACGCTGCGCGCCGAGCGCTGTACGGATGCCGAGTTCGCGCGTACGTCGCGCAACTTCGAAAGAAAGCAAGCCATACAGACCTATGCACGCTAGCACAACCGCGAGCGAACCGAAAAAGCTTGAGAAACGCGACAGCAGACGAGCACGGGAAAGCATTCGATCGATCTGTTCCGTTTGCGTGCGTACCTGAAAGAGCGGCAAATTATCGCCAGCGCGCGAAACAATTGCGCGTATCGTGTTGATCAATGCATGCGGATCTGAGCGCGTACGCAATTCGAAATGGGCGCTGTTTCTGACGAGAGGTGAATACATTGTGGGCTTAACGGCACTCCGTAGGTTATGGAGGGTATTACCGACAATACCGACCACGACGTAGCCTGGTCCACCAGTCGGCCAGTCCGCGTCCCCCATATGCTTCCCGAGAGCACTTTGACCCGGAAAATATATTTGTGCAAAGGCTTGGTTGATGATTACGGGCGCAGGCGCCCCTTTGAGTTGAGGAGGCACACTTGTCGATGACTGAGACACCCGTGCTGCTAGCGTGGCGGCATTTGACTTTGCTGGGGCTGTTTGACTGTTGCCGTTGACTGCCGCTGCTGCTGCAAAATCAACGGAAGTGAACTCACGACCTTCAACAAGTGGAATGCGCATAGTGGAGAAAAAATTCAGGCCCACCGGAAGCGTTGTGATAGTTACATTCGATTTCGGCGGCGCGCTGTCAAGATGAACTGCGTCGCCGGCCGAACTCCCGCTGAGAAGCGAATCTTCGGAGTAGCTCGCGGAAATTACGCCGGGCATCACCGCGAAACGTTGCTGCAAATCACTATACAGCTGCGCGGTCTGCTGATCCGTATATCCAGCAATAGTGGGGTTGATACCGAAGAGCAAAATATTGTGCGCGTCGAAGCCGGGATCTAGGGTTTCGAGATTGCGCAGCGTGCGCACAAGCAATCCAGCGCCGATCAAAACGGCGACCGAAAGGGCGACTTGGGCGACGACGAGCGCATCGCCCAAGCGTATAGGGTGTTTCGGATGCCCGGCAGTGTCAAATAGAGATAAGGCGCTGTCCTTAAGAGACGGAGTCAAGTCGACGCGCACATTGCGTAGCGCAGGCACGAAACCTGACAATATTCCTGTCGCCATCGTTATTCCAACAGTGAAAGCAAGCACGCGCAAGTCGGGAGCGACGATAAACGGAAATGGCTGATCGGAGCCACCGGAAATTAACTTGCTGGCGGCGCTAACGCCCCAAATGGCGACAACAATTCCAAGCACGCCGCCGCCGAAGGACAGTAATGTGCTTTCCATGAAAAGCTGGCTAATGATGCGAATGTGGCCCGCCCCCAACGCGAGTCGCACGGCCATTTCCTTTTGGCGTGTGGCGCCACGTGCGAGCTGAAGGCCCGCAACATTGGCGCACGCGATCAGCAGGACAAAAGCTACGATGATCATCGCGAGATAGAGGCCTGGTGCGACTTGACTTATCTCGCCATTGAGTCCCTCTCCGACAGCCTGTAGCACAATCCTCGGAGCTTCAGCTTCCGTAGACATTGGCGGCGAGCCGTGCACCATTTGATTACGGAAGATGACAGTTGCGGCCGCTTGTGCTTGACCAACCGAAGTGCTGGCCTTGAGCCTGCCTACCATAATAATCCACCAGATACTCGAGTCAGATAGTAGATCCTGTCTACCCCACCATTCGCCGCGGATTCGGTCTGCAACGGCGAAAGGAATGAAGAAGTCCTGTGACTTCCCGGGAGTGAGGCCGGCGAAGCCCGGACCAGCGACACCAACAATGGTTGACGACACGTTGTTCAACCGGACAACCCGACCAACCACCGACTGGTCGCCGCCGAAAGCAACATACCAGTAACGATACGTCAGGACGATGGCAGGGGGAGCAGACGGCAAGTCGTCCGTCGGGCTGAGCGAACGGCCGAGAAACATTTTCAGTCCTAGCGTGGAGAAAAAATCGCCGGAGACAAATGTGCCGCGCGTCATGCTGGCCGTGCCATTGCTGCTGAAATCGATATCGATCGGACCCGCAAAGGCAGCGAGGCCTGAGAATGTGGTGATCTCATCATCGATAGTTCGAAAGAATGGAAGGGAGAACGAACAGCTTCCTTTGCTTTTGTTGCAATCATCGAATCCCATGAAGCCGTGGACTGTGGGATTGTGGCGCGCTGTCCAACGAAAAAGGACAAGCTGCTGCGGGTCCTTCACGGGCAAGGAGCGCAACAGCACTGCATTGATTAAGCTGAAGATAGCCGTATTGGCACCGATACCGAGGGCAAGGGTCAGGACAGTGATAGCAGTGAACCCAGGCGATTTGCGCAACAGCCGAAGACCGTAGCCCAAATCCCTCACCAGATTTGAAACCAGTACGCTTCGCATTGGTCCGGGCATTCCCGTTGAGCCCCTTCCCTCGAATTGTGCCACGCACCGCGCTTTCGGATTTCCCTTTCGTTGACTTGCTGCTCGGTTTCAGAGTCGACATGAGCAGCCCAACTTCCAATTCCGACCTACGCCACCCTCTGTCTGCGCATCACAACTCTCTCGACTCACCTAGCGGCGCCGACCGACAGCGTCGAGACCTCTAACCTAAACAAATCCGCGTACCGCCCCTCGAGGCTAATTAACTTCTCGTGCGTGCCTTCCTCTAATACTTCGCCCTTGTCAAGGACCACAATCTTGTCAACCGTTCGTATAGTTGAGAGCCGATGCGATATCATAACCGCTGTACGATCCTTCAATACATTGCCAAGACGCTCAAAGAAGTCACGCTCCGCCCTTACGTCGAGACTAGCCGTTGGCTCATCGAGGATAAAGAGTTGAGCGTCCCGCGCGAACATGCGCGCTAAGGCAACTTTCTGCCATTCGCCGCCAGACAAATCAATGCCATCTTTGAAACGGCGCCCGAGTATTTGATCGTAGCGGAGTGGAAGCTTTTCAATTAGCGTTCGAGCCCCGCTTTTCTGCACAGCTGCTTCCAAATGACGGTCAGCAACCCGTGACGGAAGGTCGCCGAACCCAACATTGTCGCGCACTGTCAGGTCATAGCGCACAAAGTCTTGAAAGACAACGCTGACGGCGCTGCGCAGCTCCACCAGATCATAATCGCGCAGATCAACACCATCCAACAAAATTTGTCCACAAACAGGGTCGTACAAACGTGCCAACAGCTTCACAATCGTCGTCTTGCCGGAGCCATTCTCACCGATGAAAGCCACTCTTTCACAAGCGCCGATTCGCAGGCTCACGTTTCGCAACACAAGTTCTGTGCTGCCTGGATAGCTAAAGCTAACATTCCGAAACTCAAAGCCTTCGCGAATCGGGCGGGGTAGAGCCAAAGCGTTCGGCGACGAACGAATGGCGGGCACTACTTCAAAGAAATCGAACAAATCCTTAAGTAATACAGATTGCTCGGTAATGCTATTAAGCTGAGAAAATATATGCTCCGTGCTCATCCGCGATCTAGCAAAAGCACCTATTAGAAAAGTAAACACTCCAATGGAGATACGGCCAGAAATTGCCGCAGTAAGTATGATCACATACCCGCCATAATAACCAAGCGAGGCCAGCACGGCCATGAGCCAGCCGCTGATTCCTCGCTTTATTGCGAGGCTTCTGTTCTCATTATAAATGCGCTCAGATAGCAATCGATAACGTGCAGACAAATGAGAACCCAGCCCAAATATTTTAACTTCCTTGGCGCTCTGTATCGAGGATCCCAAGAGTTGTAAATACTCCAGTTCGCGCCTCTCCGGCGTTCGTCTAAAGAATAGGGAGCACGACAATCTAGAAAAAGATGCGTCACCGATAAATGTAGGCATAGTAGCAACGGCTAAGAGGACCATGAGCCAGGGGGAAAAGACTATGACGCCGATCGACAGGGTCACAAGTGTGGCTAATTCTTGGGCGGCCGCCAAAACAGCAACCAGCAGCACTGCACGTCCAGTTGCTTGCCCGCGCGCGCGGTCAAGCTTGTCATAAAAGAGAGGGTCTTCAAATGAAGATAAATCGAGACTCGCTGCGTGCTCGATTAGGCGCGATCCTACGTAGCAATTGAGGTGTTCACCTAATAGACCATCCAGGATATTATTACCGTGCAAGAGCAACTCTGCGATCACACCGAGACTAAGTTCAAGCAATACAAGGTACCAGATTCGGCGCGCATCGCCGTTGTGACGAGAAATGGCTATTATTCCGTCCACGATTTGCTTCGGAATCCACAGCAGCATTATGGGGAAGCATGCACGTGTGATATGAACAAGTACCGTACCGACAAAAAGCCATGGGCTTGTAGCCCATAATGTGGCAGCCAGTGTCCACAAGTTGGCTATAGAACTGAAGTGCTTCCGCCAAGGTAACTCTGTGCTGGCCCGTGTCAAAACCGCCATAAAGGGTTTATGCTCCGCGGCATCCAGCCGCTACTGCTCTCCGTAGAACGATCTTCCGATCGTGAGAATCCAAAATGCCATCACGTCTCAACCCTCGGATAAGGCGACTCAAATGTTCAGGAGTAATCGCGAGCAGCTTGGCAATTTCGTTTTTCTTAAGGAGCGTGCCAGCGGAGGCGGCCGCGGGTGCATCGTCGCTAGATAATGTGAAGTGGCTAAGAAGTCTGAGTAACCTTTGTCGAGCATTCCCGGAAGTCATGTCGATCACTGCACCTGTTTGCGTGAGGCTCTCACGGGCGATTGAACAGCTCATATAGAAGGAAAGACTCGCATTGTTCTGGAGCAACGTCATAATCCGTGCGATAGGTATCTGCCTGATTCTACAACCAGTTACTGTGGTTGCCGTTACCAATGATGGCACCTGCAGTAGAGCAGCGTCTGCACCCACGATACACACTGATGGCCGTAAATTTGCGATTATTTCCCGCCCTGATTCTTCGACAAACGATAGCTTAACTACGCCGCGCATCAGGACGTAAATAAACTGAACCGGAAATCCTTGTTTGATCAGATTGACGCCCGCAGGATAAAAGTGAAGAGCAGAAGGCCAAAGCGCGGCCAGGCGCTCTTGCAAAGCTTCACAACTCGTCGTGTCTTCATCTTTCATTGCAATCGTGGAGCGGAACCCCAAAATCTCCTTTCCAAGGCAATGCGCTCTGCGTGCGCCACTGGCGAAAAGCGCCCACCAAAGAAATAGATTCTAACTGGCGGCCAAAAAGGCGTACCCTTCTGAAAGAGCCAATCCCAATGTTGCAGACTCAAATATTCAGCAAACCAGGCCGTAAAATTATTAATAGCCAAGAAGCTCAGCTCGCCAAGTTTGGGGTCGTAAAAGACGCACGAGCCTCCTACGCGGACCACCAACGCACTTCGATGCCCCGTCTCCCTGGCCGCTCGGTTTGGATTTAGGTAACGGAACAGGAACAGATGTAAACCGGGGCGAGTACATTCCTTAACCCTATTGAGAAACTCCGTTCCGACGTTTACAAAGTCCCACCGTTGCGCGATTGGCAGTCCATGGTGTAACACGAGGTCGAGCTCCATAAGGCTGCCAACGCCGAACACGCTTCTGAGCCACGCTATTTGCGAAAGCTTAGCTCCACCATATTTGAACTCTAGCAACGCCGCTTCCGAGACTGTAAGGTCAGCATCTGTCGCGGGAACGTGGCGCAGATAGCAACTGCGAGCCTGACTCAACAGGACGTGGCGGACCAGCGAAGGCTTTGCTGCTCTAAGGGATCTAATGGCATCCTTGCCTTTTCGCAATTCCGTCCACCAGACCTGTACCAGCCCTGCGCATAAACCACGAGGTACGTTCCTTCCTATCCGCTCTCTGAAGTCCTTGAAGCTGAAGCTGACCGCGCGGCTAACCTGATGACGGCGGCCTAACTCTGCCAACTGTGCCGCTTTCTCAACGTCTCTTATCATGAGTTACCAGCCTGATTTCGCGAACACCTAACCTGGCTTATGTATGTCAGGTACCGCCCGTGTGGCCATCACCTTTGCTGGATAATCTGATCGCGAGCACAAGCTCACCCCTACCGACCGATCATTAGTTGGTTGGGACTCTCAGCGCGCTGGTTATGATACATGCTAAGAATCAGCGGCAACACCGCCGTAAGATTGCGCACTAGTTAGTACCACTCCTTAACATATATCAAGGACGATTCACAACGGTGCTTTACGATCAAGCCCGAGTCAAGGCTCTGCCAATGCTGGCTATTCTAACTAGGACGGAGACTACGGCACTATGGTAACAGCACATATGACACATTCGGCCGGGGCCAACGTTACTGACAACAGTTATAAGACGACAGGTAGACGTTATGCCTACCCGGTAGCATTGGCGACGGCAGATATATCATGGGTTGCCAATGCCAACGGTAAGTATCGCGCTGCGCTACGCAGAATACCCCGTGCATTTGCTTGGCAAGAGTCCGCTGACTTCTTCGATAACTTAGAAGTATTGCGACAGAGCGTTGCGCTAAGGCGTCTGCAGAGCTGCTTCCACCACATCACTTTGTTCGAGCGACATCTAGCAGAATCCATGGAAGAAACATTTGAGAGTCTGCCGCTTAGGGGCCAGTTACGCTTTATGACGGCGCCTGAGACGTCTTGGTGCATCTCCTTGTTAAGGAAGTATCCATCGAACTCTGTAATGACGCTTTGCACTTTCCTGAATGGAGAGGCGGCCCTGCATGGACTGGGTGCTGCTAAGGAGGGTTACTGTACGGCGCTTGGTGATGTCTACTATGCCCGTGCCTCACGAATTGAGGCCACGCCTGCCTCCACCGACCGAGGCTCGGCCGCTATCCACATGTTTAAATCCCCGTGTCTTGTCGACGACCTGCCGATTGATGTCTTTAGCACAAATGTACAACACGCGGAGGAAACGTCTGGATCGAAGGAATATGTTGCAACGATTCGTTATGGCAAGTATTCCGCCGAAGAAGTCTCTATAGTCGTCGATAAGGTCCGGGACGCTTTCAGTAGAGTGGAGAGCCTTAGCGCGACTGCCGCGCAGTTGATTCGGCACTTTATCAAAGTTATTATTCCGCTCAAAGTCCCATCTGGTTCCGGCTCAACGTCTCAGTCACGTATACCGGGTCGAGTCTTGTTGAGCGGAGTCGAGAATGCCTCTCCAGCGAAGCTCGCGTCGGCACTCGTACACGAAGCAATGCACCAGCTGCTTTATGTACTCGAGTGGGCGGGTCAGTTCGTCATACCACCTGTAGACGACGAGGAAAGGCCGGCACGCGTGAAATCATTGTGGTCTGGACGTGAATTGGAGCTTCATTCGTTTATTCACGCCTGCTTCATCTGGTATGGACTCGTGCGGTTCTGGACGTTGCCACAAGCTTCGGAACTATTTGACCCGCGGGACTTGCAGCTTGAATTGTCCAGGTGTCTTTCGGGCTTTAGGGGACCCAATCCGATTGACGCTCTTGGTCCGTTTGCCGGGCAGTTGCGCTATGACGTTGTCGCGACGGCCCGGACTTTACATAGCCTCTTGGAGTCGACTGGCACTACGGCTACCGCGTAGGCCCAGGCGCTTGCTTAACCATAACTGGCTTTATGGCTGTAACCCTGAAGTAGAAACCACACAGTAAAGGAGACCGTATGATCGATGATTTAGATAAGAATAAGCTTGATGAGTTGTTTTCGAACGCGTCTGATCCGAATCTACTTTTTGAAGCAGACGATTCGGATTATGACACCAATGGTGCCCATAACCATCATCATAATCATGACAATCTCCTAAACTATCCTGAAGCTTCACCACCTCCTGCAAAAACCTCCCAGGAATAGGTGAACGAATGCGGTTAAGTAACGGCCAGCTGCCATCCGGCGCTAGGATTGGGCAGCTGGCCGTTGATTAGCTACCGGCAGAGGCACAATGCGCCGAGCAAGCACACCCTTTATTGTGCGCGTTGTGCGAGGCGCCTTCACGCGGGCTTACCCGCTCTACCACAGATGGCTGCCGATTATGCGTGACTAGCGATCCGCCATTTGCATCTTTGCCCGATGAGGTTGTGATGTAAACTCTCTCACTCGCCGTGGTACAAAAAGTCGGTCCGGTCACTTTGTAACGCGCAATGTACTTGCTTACCGCACGACATAAGTATCCATTGAGGGTTCGCGAATGGCGCTTAATAACATCTTTGAGTACGTAAATCATCGTGATCGAAACAATTGCACAATCGGCCAAGGCTATGGCACCGAGCATTTTGCGATTTTCCTTTATTCGCTGGTACTCATGCAGCAGCCGAATGTAGTCGTTGAACTAGGAACCGGGGCGGCCACTACCGCCCTCATGGTCGGCGAGGCTCTGCGAGGCAATGGCCAAGGTCACATTTGGACGGTAGACGACGGGTCGGCTTGGCAAGAGGACAACGTACTGCGGGAATCCTGCCAGGAGGCGTTAGGCTATCAGGATCACAACGAACCTTATTCCAAGTTTATGCAACGCCTCCTAAGTACCTTTGAGCTAGAAAAGTACATAAGTCACGTTGAATTACATCTCGGTGAAAACGACTTCTTCTGCCCAGAAGCACGCAAAATAGATCTACTATTCGCCGATGCCACGCCGGTAACGCCAATGGGTTGCGCGTCCCTTCTTCGATACTATTTGCCAAAAATGGCCGAATACTCGTCTATATTTATCGATCGCGCGTCGACAATCCATCCATCACTGCTTCTGCTTAATTATTTTATCGAGCAGCTAAATCACGGCAGGATACCGCTTGATCTCCTACGCGGGATGGGTAAGGAAGATACAGTATGGTTCCGGAACTTAGTAGCCCGTTCTTCATTTTCGATAGTTCATCTAACTGAAACCGCTGCAGCAAAACGTAGCAGGACTAGCCAAAATAGTCGCGCATGGATACGCATTGAGCCGCTCGATCACGTTCATCATAACAATGTAGTTAATCAAATGTATATGGGCGCCCACCGCGAGGAAACGTTCGGTTCTTCTTAAGCATTGGACCCGGCTCGGTCCCGCTATTGATGGGCCGCGGGCCTAGGCTTTAGTATTCTTCTGTTCACAGCCGATTCAAAGGCCGCTCGTGGGTCGACCAAGCGCCTTAAATAATGCAGGATCCGAGGTGCTTCAACATTTTTGTCTTTCTGCATCGATCCCCGATGATTCCATGAGTAATCGAGAGTTTTAACTTTTAAGCCGAATTTATTAACTTCGGGACTCAATATTTCCACTAGAGCGACTTGATCTGAGCCAAGCAGGTGACGAAGCACTTTCTCCTCCTTCACATGTTCCATTCCTGGTAACGATGGTAGCGGGTCTGTACTGGCTGCGAGACGGAAATTGCGCTCGCTAAGGGCAAACCATTCTTCGAGACACTTCCATACGAGGGCATTGCGCCGGTAGAGAACCAGCCCGTTGTTAAACATGCGTCGCCCGTAGTGGGAGCGTGAATAGCTGTCATCTAGACTAGTCTCGACCATTGCTACATCTGCTTCTTCGTCAAGGATGTGAAACAGCCGTGGCAACTCGTCAGTGAGGATTTGCGTGTCGGTGTCAATGTGAAGCGTGTATTCATACGGCGTGAGACGAAGACAGTGAATGCGAGCTAATTTGCCTCCCGCCCACGTCGAAGCGACAATTCCTAAATCATCGATCGCTATAACATTGTCAAAGCAGGTCGCACTACAAAGTGTGTCGTTGATGTTATCAGTAAATAGTGTGATTGGAAGGCTAGGGCAGCGCCGCTTTGCGCTGTCGGCCGAGATAAGAGCCTCAGCAAGATATCTGGCTTTCTTAGTCGCCACATAGAGGATGCCGCGACTAGGTATTGGGGTCAACTAGTGTGTCCTCGGTGAGACTGTAGAATAGCTATGCCATACATACTGACATGTCATTCGTGTCAGCACAACTGACGGGCCGCCAGCGGATCTGTTGAGTTTTCTACAGGAATTCGGGCTCCGATGCTCTTGCTGTGCGCAAGGCTTTCACGCCACCGATGGCCGCCAAAGTGAGGTAGTCTTCAACACCCACGCTAACGATTCAGGTGCATGCCATAAGCTCAAAGTAAGATTGCGCAAAAACTAACCACAACTCCTTAACAAACATCAAGTACGAGAACCAACTCATTTACGATCAGGCCGCAATCGCTTCAGCGCCAATCACTTAGAATCAACAAGAATCCATAGATTTCGATAGGGCTTAGAATCTGGTTTGGGAGCAGGAGGTCGGTGGTTCAAATCAACTCGCCCCGACCAATTCTTTCAAGGGGTTATCTCGGCCTTTTGGTGTTTCCGCCACAGCACGGTAGATGATTTTGTAGGCGTCGGCACCTCTCGGCAGAAAGGAAGGCGAGCATTCAACCGATCCATTTTCCGCCTAACCGCTGCCGTGACAGCGTAGCCGTTTTCGGTCTTACAACAACTTACAAGAACGCGGGGACTGCCAAAGTACCGCTAAGTCGCACAAGACATCGAGATTTGTGGGTTGGGTTGTGGGTTCAGATTTTGACATTCAAAGCCCTTCTTAACGTGAAGCCTTCGGCTTCCCACTCCCTGACCCTTCCTCTCAAATCCTCCGACGACGCTGTCTCTGCCTTGTCTTCCAGAAACGCTATACCATGCCGGTACATTTGTTCGGCAGCGAGACCTTCCACGAAGCTTGCGATCTCACCAAACAACTCTAAGCGCCTTCCGTCAAGACCGTGCACTTCTAGCCCAAGCTGTGCCTCGCCGAACACAGAGCGATTCTCTCCCACAAGCTGTGCGTAGATGCTGCGATATTCCAAACCCTTGTGAAACGTAAAAGTCATAGTTCCAAACTGCAAGAGTCCGTGTCCATAGAAATCACGCACGGTTGAATCAAACTTTTCCAAAGACTCCATAAAGGGGCGTTTCAACCTCCCTCTCCAGCGCTCCGCATATGCAAACGGCCAGTGTCGAGTCTTCCCGGCTACGCCGACAAACCACGCGGGGTCGTATGGCTCATAAGGGTCCGAACCGTATTCATCGAGAAACGCATCCACGCAAAACAGGTGCCAAATGAAGAAGGCTACGGCTGTATCTTCAAACAGCTTAGCGTCGAGATGGTTTTGTGTGACCCGAACCATCGGAATTCCAAAATGATTGCACAGTGCCGCTTTTTTGCTGTCATTTTTCGGATCGTGTCCATCACCGTCGAACTCGACCGCGAGAAACGCCTTGTTATCTTTTGAAATGAGAACATCAAAATGGGCCGACAGCGCATACTGGTATAGCTCGTTTGAAATGCCAGAGTTCTCGATACGCACCGCATCGGCGATGCGAACTTTCGCAAAGGGCGACGTTCCTGTCGCCTGGCAGACGGCCCGTGCGATATCAAGGACCGCCCCTTCTCCGCGGTTTAGCAACTGCTTCAGCCTGTCATTGCTAGCACTCATAGCATCAACATAACTGCGGGAAATCGGCGCGTCAAAGTCGTTCCTAGAAACTGAGGACAGTCTCCGCACTCTCTGGGCAGCGACTCCATTTGGCGATCTCCTACAAAACGGGCGCTCTTCGATTTATCTGGGGATACCAGATAGCCAGTCGAAAGCACACTGAAGGCTATCGGATAACCAAAGGAAATTAGAAAGCAATCCCGTATCGGAAAGCTGTCCGTCGGCTTTCTGAATTCCCTTGAGTACCGACTACATGTCGGCTATGGTTCGCACATTCCATACAACATTTTGTGTTTTTGACATGCCGACCATAGTTTTTGCAAGTCCTAAAGGAGGAGCCGGCAAATCGACTTCAGCTGTGCTACTCGCGACCCAATTGGCGAGCCATGGCGCCGCAGTGACTCTGATCGATGCTGATCCGAACAAACCGTTGTCGCGTTGGGCAACGCTGCCAGGCAAGCCCAACAATCTGACTGTAGTCGCAGACGTTAGCGAGAATTCGATCATCGACGCTATCGAAACCCAAGGTCGAAAGACACCATTCGTAATCGTTGATCTCGAAGGAACAGCCTCCATGATGGTTGCCTACGCCATCAGTAGGGCGGACCTCGTTGTGATTCCTGTTCAGGGTTCTTACCTAGATGCTGCTGAAGCTGCGAAGGCCATAAAATTGGTCCGCGCTCAGGAAGTGGCTTTCAAAAGGACCATTCCACACAGAGTCCTTTTCACCCGAACGAGCGCCGCAATCCGCACCAGAACATTCCAGAGCATCGAAGGCCAATTTGAAGAAAAGGATATTCCGATGTTTGAAACGCAGCTGAACGAGCGCGATGCCTATAGGGCGCTGTTTGCATTTGGAGGAACACTCAACGCTCTTGATCCGACCCAGGTGTCGAATATTCCGGCGGCAATTCTGAACGCCCACAACTTCACCCGCGAAGTAGTGGATCTCGTCAAACCGAAGTCGGCTGCCAGGAAGACCGAGCACGAAGAGGTAGCCTGATGCCCAAGCAACGTGTCAATTTCTTCGAATCGTCGGACATCGACATTGCGGCATTCACCCCAAAATCCCGTGAAGAAACCAAAGCTCCAGCAGCGGAAGATGTGAAGGCGCTCGCAAGGGCTGCCAATTTTCCCAGCCGAGAATCAAAGCCGGTAGTTGCCAAAGTGCCCGAAAAGCGAACGCCGCGAGTCCACCGGACAGGGCGGAACGTTCAGTTCAACGTCAAGGCTTTGCAAACAACGATCGATGACATTTATGCGATTACTCAAGCGCATGAAGGGTGGGTACTCGGATACACGCTGGAGCGTGCAGTAGCAGCTCTGACACGCGAGCTGGAAGACGCTCGATGAGTCGGGCAAGATTTTACAATCCCCAGTTTGATCTCTTTCTGCCAACCATCGTTGACCTGAGATTCCGTGACCAGAAGGACACGATGGAACGGCCATTCTTCTCTTTGTCCAAATCGAAACGGATGAAGCCAATTCAGTACAAGAACGAGAATGACGGAGTTTTCGTCACGGTACAACCCCACCAGGACTACGGCATGGCGACCATCTGGGACGCTGACATCCTGATCTGGGCTGCGTCCGTCCTGTGCGATATGAAAAATCGCGGTACTAATGACATTCCCCGCGAACTTAAATTTCAGCCGCACGACCTTCTGAAAGCAATCGGCAGGTCAACCGGAGGAAAGGAGTACGCTCAGCTGCGCGATTCGCTCGAACGGCTCAAGACCACCGTCGTTACGACGAATATCCGCGTCAAGCGCAGCCAGAAAAACACAATGTTCAGCTGGATCGACGGATGGGAAGACCTGATCGATGCTCAGACCAAAGAGAGCAGGGGCCTCACACTCTCCGTTTCCGAGTGGTTCTATCGTGGTGTTATGGAAGACGGAGGGCTGCTGGCCATCGACTTTGCCTATTTTTCGATTACTGGCGGCCGTGAGCGCTGGCTTTACCGAGTTGCTCGAAAGCATGCCGGAGGGAATGGCGCGGACGGTTTTGCCATTTCCATGCCGACACTATTCGAGAAGTCGGGAGCTGAAGGTACATACCGACGCTTCAAGTTCGAGATGCTACGGATCGTGAAAAACAACAATCTGCCGGGAATTTCGCTCGCAGTACGGGAAGGCAGTGGCAGCGAGCCCTTGATTCATATGCTGAGACGTGAATATGCAGGGGAGGGGGCATCCCAGAGCTATCACCCCGCGGCCAAAAGAGAGGTGCGCTCCTCGCACCAGCAGCGGGTTAAGTCGGCTTCCGATTCCGATCTCCCATTACTCGGTCCGATAATCCGCAATCTTTCAGAACGCACCATCATTCGAATTCGCCATGACTTTCCTAGTTGGGATATATATGCGCTCAAGGCAGAGTTCGACGAATGGATAGACGAGGACCCGACGCGCAAACCCAATGATTACGAGGCTGCATTTTACGGATGGGTGAAGCAGCATCACGAGCGCAACCGCTACCAGCTTGCCTGACGGCGTTCCTGATAACCCGTCAAAACCGTCATTCATCAACAGTGAATTGTGATAATTCAATCTCTTGGCGCTGATCCTTCGGGGTATCGGGAACGGATCGAACACCAAACGTCGTGTTCCTCGTGCGATCTGGGGATAACTTCCTGACGCAAAGAGACAATCATCGGGGTATCGGGAACAAAGGCACGGGGTATCAGGAACGATTTGATCGGGTGATCAGGAACAATTCCTCGGGGTATCGGGAACAGCCCCCTCTGGCAAGTATTTGTATTTCAATCCATATTTGCCATGACTCAACCGTCTAACTCTTTTAACAGATCATTTTAAATATCTAACGGCAATTCCGTTCCTGATAACCCGACGCTGGAGACTCGCTGATCTGGAAGCTCAAGCCCATTACCAGGGCTTTCGCTTCCTATGGAAGGGCTTCTCTAAGCCAGCCCTTCCATAACCATCCTGGCAAAATCACGTTGCATCACACTGCCACCATTCACCGACAAACTATGTGTAAAGGACAGTGGCTCGGCAAAAAAGAATATGGGGCGAATTGATAGGGCAGGGGGGCGGGACATATCTCCTACTGAAAATCGACTTCAGGAACCACAGAGAAGCTCCACCAGCTATGTTTGAACCGATTTCCGCCCCATACCCCCTATCAAGACGAAATGCCCTCCGCTCACGAGCCAGTCAAGGACGCTTCGCGCCGCTCGCGCGGTAGCGGTAGACCGCTATCCTTGACAGTCTCTCCGCTACGGGCGTTTGCTAGCCATGGCGGAATGAAGTATTCCGCCATCAACTGCCGGGCTTGTCCGGAACTTTCAGATGACTGGCGGCGACAGGCGGGCAGGGGTGACGCAAAAGTAAGCGTATGGGGGCTTGCCTAGCCAGGTGAAGTATATTCTGGTATGCAACCGCTGGACGGAAGTGTAAATGATTGCTCAACTTGTGTTAAGAGACGTTCGTCACTGACGTGGGGAGAAATGCTTTGTTGAACGACATCGGAGCGCGGAGGACATCGCCAGCGCATGACTAGTGGAAATCCATTCTTTGACCATCCGATTCTGAACTCTCCATACAGCCACCCCGAGCGTCACTGGGAACTTGATGGTCAAGGACAGCCGACTCAGAAAGTAGTCGAAACCCGCCGCCCCGCCGAGTTTATTACGCCGATCCCAAAACCTAAAAAGCGTAAAGACAAACAAATATCGCTGGTGCTTGATGAGGGCCTCGGGCTTTCAACCAAAAATCAGCAGTACCACACCGCGATCATCAATTCGGTCCGCAATCAGGTAGATAAATGGCGGCGCCTGCCCAACCCGAGCGACTGGCGTGTAACCCCTGAGACAGCTCGTCTCCTTGAACACTGGCGCCACCACAACTTCAGCGGCATCCGTCCTTTTTTCTGTCAGGTTGAGGCGGTCGAAACGGCCATTTGGCTGACCGAAGTTGCTCCGCAGGTTGGGAAAGTAGGTGAGGGTTTTCTTGAACATCTGGCGAATGCCAATAACGACGCCAATCCGGAGCTGATGCGCCTCGCCCTAAAACTTGCGACGGGCGCCGGCAAGACGACGGTAATGGCGATGCTGATTGCTTGGCAGGCCATCAATGCGGCGCGGCATTCCCAAAGCAAGAAATTCACGCGCGGTTTTCTCGTTGTGGCTCCGGGCATTACGATCAAGGACCGCCTGCGCGTATTACAGCCCAACGATCCCGACAGTTACTACAAGAGCCGCGAATTAGTACCCGCCGACATGCTTGAAGAGGTTAACCGCGCCAAGATCGTGATTACCAACTATCACGCGTTCAAGCTGCGCGAGCGCATCGACCTTTCCAAGGGCGGAAGATCACTGCTGCAGGGACGTGGCGAAGAACTGAACACCCTCGAAACCGAAGGCCAGATGCTGCAGCGGGTGATGCCCGATCTGATGGGTATGAAAAATATCCTCGTACTGAACGACGAGGCGCATCACTGCTACCGCGAAAAAGCCGCCGCTGACGACGATGACGATCTGAAAGGCGATGAGAAGAAGGAAGCGGAGAAAAATAAGGAAGCCGCTCGCGTGTGGATTTCGGGCCTGGAGGCCGTAAACCGCAACCTGGGCGTGGCGCGCGTCATCGACCTGTCTGCGACACCATTCTTCCTGAGTGGCTCGGGCTACGCGGAAGGAACGCTTTTTCCCTGGACGCTGAGCGACTTTTCCCTCATGGACGCAATTGAATGCGGCATCGTGAAACTGCCGCGTGTGCCGGTTGCCGACAATATTCCGGGGGCCGAAATGCCTATGTTCCGGAATTTATGGGATCACATCGGCAAAAAGATGCCCAAGAAGGGGAGGGGCAAGGACAAGCTCGATCCTCATGAGCTGCATCCCGTGCTGCAAACAGCACTGGAAGCTCTTTACGGGCACTACGCAAAGACGTTCGAGCTGTGGAAGAAGGCGGAGATTCGCGTGCCGCCATGTTTCATCGTGGTCTGCAACAACACATCGACATCCAAGCTCGTCTATGACTACATCTCCGGGTTTCTCCGGGACAATGATGACGGTTCCAAGACCCCCGTAGCCGGCCGCCTGGAGCTGTTCCGCAATTTCGACGAGCACGGAAACCCGTTTCCGAAACCGAACACGCTGCTGATCGACAGCGAGCAGCTCGAATCAGGGGAGGGGCTTGACGACAATTTCCGCAACATGGCATCCGATGAAATCGAGCGCTTCCGGCGCGAGATTGTCGAGCGCGGAGGCAAGCTTGCCGACGATCTGCAGGAAGGCAAGGAACTCGATGACGTGACGCTGCTGCGCGAAGTCATGAACACCGTCGGGAAATACGGCCAGTTAGGCGGGTCCATTCGCTGCGTGGTCTCCGTCGCCATGCTGACGGAAGGATGGGACGCCAACACTGTGACCCACGTGCTGGGCGTGCGGGCATTCGGCACGCAGCTACTTTGCGAGCAGGTGATCGGCCGTGCGCTGCGGCGACAGTCCTACCATCTGAACGACGAAGGTCTGTTCGATGTGGAATACGCCGATGTGCTCGGCATTCCGTTCGATTTCACTGCCAAACCGGTGGTCGCGCCGCCGCAGCCGCCGCGCGAAACGATTCAGGTCAAAGCGGTGCGGCCTGACCGGGACGCGCTTGAGATTCGGTTCCCGCGAGTGGAAGGCTATCGCATCGAGCTTCCCGAAGACCGTCTTTCTGCGGAATTCAATGAAGACTCCGTGCTCGAACTGACGCCAGATCTGGTCGGTGCTACCGAGACGCAAAACTCCGGAATCATTGGAGAAAAGGCGGATCTCAACTTGGTTCATACGGGCGATGTCCGGCCGTCGCAGGTTTTATACGAGCTGACATCGCACCTGGTCCTGCATAGATGGCGGGAGCCCGGGGGAAGGCCCCCAGCTTCATCTCTTCGGGCAGCTTAAGCGCGTCGCCAAGCAATGGCTCGACGGATACTTGGTGTGCAAGGGCGGTACGTATCCGGCGCAGCTCAAATATAAAATGCTCGCCGACATGGCGTGCGGCAAGATCATCAACGGCATCAACCGCAAATTCATCGGCGAACGTCCGATCAAAGCGGTGCTCGACCCGTACAATCCAACTGGCTCCACAACGCACGTCAATTTCAATACCACGAAGAAACTCCGGTGGGAGACTGATGCGCGGCGTTGCCAAATTAACTGGGTAGTGCTCGACAGCAATTGGGAGGGTGAGTTCTGCCGTGTCGCGGAAGCGCATCCGCGTATTCGTTCCTACGTCAAGAACCAGAGCCTTGGCCTGGAAGTTCCGTACCGCTATGGTTCGGAGGTGCGCAAATACCTCCCTGACTTCATCGTGCGCGTGGATGACGGCCACGGCGACGATGACCTCCTCAACCTAATCGTCGAAATCAAGGGTTACCGCCGCGAGGACGCGAAGGAAAAGAAATCCACGATGGACACGTACTGGGTCCCAGGCGTAAATCATCTGGGCTCGCACGGGCGTTGGGCCTTTGCCGAATTCAGAGAGGTGTACCAGATAGAATCGGATTTTGAGGCGAAGGTCGAAGGCGAATTCAATAAGATGATCGAGTCCGTCACCGAAAAGGCGGCAGTCTAGGAAACAAACGATGGCAAAAAGACCACCCACTGCGAAGACTGTCGAAGTCCTCAAACACGAAGAGGCGAAGCGGAAGAACATCCCCACGGCGGAATATCAGTCAGTTTTGCAGAAGGCGGAACAGAGTCCGATTCGGGTGGCCTATGAGCGTCGCAACCGTGACCTGGACCCGCAGCTGGTCTGGCGCGGCAAAGACGAGAAGGACTGGTCAGATTTGATTGTCCAGGCCTCTCCGCTCTACATCCAGGAAAAAGTTCAACCCAAGGCCCTGATCGACGAACTGTTGCGCGAAACGCGCGAACACGAACACGACGCTGGACAGACCACCGCCGATCTCTTCGCTGATTTCAATGGAATTCCGAAGGGTGTGGACAAGACAGAGTTCTATCAACACGATCAAAACTGGTCGAACCGTATGATACTTGGCGATTCACTGCAAGTGATGGCGAGCCTCGCAGAACGGGAAGGCTTGCGGGGCAAAGTGCAGTGCATCTACTTAGATCCACCTTACGGGATAAAGTTTAATAGCAATTTTCAATGGAGCACGACTAGTCGCGACGTTAAAGATGGGAACACCGACCACATCACCCGCGAACCGGAGCAGGTTAAAGCCTTCCGCGACACTTGGCGCGACGGCATCCATAGTTACTTGACCTATCTGCGCGACAGATTTACTGTCGCTCGCGATTTGCTCGCAGAATCGGGATCGATCTTTGTCCAGATCGGAGATGAAAACGTTCATCGCGTTAGGGATGTGATGGATGAGGTATTCGGAGAGAATTGTCGCCTCAACCAAATCAGTTTCCTCAAGACATCCAGCAGTACATCGGATTACTTGGGAAATGTTTGTGATTATCTTCTGTGGTATTGCAAGAACAAAGAGGCTGTGAAGTTTCGGGAGCCCTTATATACAAAAGAGCTCGGATACGGTTCCTTCGAGGCATACAACAAGGTTCGCTACCCAGATGGTGCCATCAAACCCCTCTCCGCGGTGCCTGAAGAAGAGAAAGCACAGGCAGACATAATCAGGTTCGACAATATTACTTCACAGAGCATTGGTCGCGACAAGGGCGAGGGTGCGGCATCATGGTTTCCTGTAAAGATTGATGGGCAGATTATTCAAGCCTGAAGGTTCGATGGAAAACTAACCAGCAAGGAATGGACAGACTTCAGAAGGCCGGGCGGCTGAGCGCGTCTAAGAACAGCCTTGCGTACATTCGCCGGCTTAAAAGACTTCACCGCGGCGAATTTTCATCAGATCTGGACAGATACGGTCATCTCGGGATCGTCGCTTGAGAAGAATTATGTTGTGGAGACTCTTCCTCTGGTAGTGCAACGATGCCTTCTCATGAGCAGCGACCCCGGCGATTTGGTGCTCGACCCTACGTGCGGTTCCGGCACGACCGCGTTCGTTGCCGAGCAATGGGCTCGGCGTTGGATCACGATTGATACTTCGCGAGTTGCACTTGCGTTGGCTCGCGCCCGTGTTATGGGTGCGCGCTATCCGTTTTACTTGCTTGCTGATTCCCGCGAGGGGCAACTCAAGGAAGCTGAGATTACCCGCAGCGTGCCGAGTTCGCACCCCGTACATGGGAACATTCGACAAGGATTCGTTTACGAGCGCGTACCGCACATTACGCTCAAATCGATTGCCAACAACGCGGAGATCGATGTCATCTGGGATAAGTGGCAGGCGAGATTGGAGCCATTGCGCGAGAAACTGAACTCCGCGCTAACAGAGCAATGGCAGGAGTGGGAGATCCCGCGCGAAGCCGATCCCAAATGGCCGGATGAGACGAAGGCCTTTCACGCTCAGTGGTGGCAGGCCCGCATCCACCGCCAGAACGAGATCGATGGCTCTATTGCGGCGAAAGCCGAGTTTGAAAAGCTCTTCGACAAACCTTACGAGGATAAGAAAAAGGTTCGCGTAGCCGGTCCGTTTACGGTTGAAAGTCTGTCGCCGCACCGTGTGCTTGGCGTGGACGAGAACGATGAGTTGATCGACCAGCTAGAGAGGATTAGTCCTGCGTATGGGGAGAAGCAAAGTTTTACCCAGATGATTCTTGAGAATCTCAAGACGTCTGGCGTCCAGCAGGCACACAAGGAAGACAAAATTAACTTCACTGCGCTTACTCCGTGGCCGGGGGACCTCGTTTGCGCCGAAGGCCGTTACATCGAGGGCAGCGCGGAATCAGGTGCTGAGAAACGCGCCGCGATTTTTATTGGCCCAGAGTTCGGCACCGTGACCCGTCCCGACCTTGTCGAAGCTGCGCGCGAAGCCGGAGATGCTGCCTTTAATGTGCTTATCGCCTGCGCATTTAATTACGAAGCCCGCGCAACGGAGTTTAGCAAGTTGGGTCGTATTCCCGTGCTAAAGGCTCGGATGAACGCCGACCTCCACATGTCCGACGATCTGAAAAACACTGGCAAGGGAAACCTCTTCGTTATCTTCGGCGAGCCCGACATCGCACTCCTTCCACAAAAGGACGGCAAAGTCCGCGTGAAGATCAACGGCGTGGATGTATTTCATCCTAATACAGGCGAAGTGCGCAGCGACGGCGCGGACGGAATCGCCTGCTGGTTTATCGACACTGATTACAACGAGGAAAGTTTTTTCGTTCGGCACGCCTATTTCTTAGGCGCGAACGATCCTTACACTGCCCTGAAAACGACACTGAAAGCCGAGATTAATCTTGAAGCATGGTCAACGCTTAATAGCGATACATCTCGTCCTTTTCCCAAGCCTAAGTCCGGGCGTGTGGCAGTGAAAGTCATCAATCATCTGGGCGACGAGGTAATGAAGGTATTTAAGGTTGACTGATGGAATTCCGCATTGCAGACACCTTCACCGACAGCCTGGCGCGACTGACTGGAGAAGAGCAGAAAGCAGTCAAAACCACCGCTTTTGACCTTCAGCTGAATCCAGCCAGTCCGGGATTGAATTTTCACCGCCTCGATAAAGTCAAAGACAAGAATTTTTGGTCCGTGCGGGTAGGCAGCGATATTCGTCTCATCGTACACAAGACCGCGTCCAGCCTGTTGCTTTGCTTCGTCGATCACCACGATAAGGCCTATGCCTGGGCGGAACGCCGCAAATTGGAAACGCACCCGAAGACCGGGGCGGCGCAATTCGTGGAGATACGCGAACGCGTCGAGGAAATAGCTGTTCCAGTTTACGTTGAAGTTGCTCAGCCGAGGCCGCGCCAGGCCCCGCTCTTCGCGCATTTAGCGGACGACGTACTTCTCGGTTATGGCGTTCCCGAAGAGTGGCTCGCCGATGTACGCCAGGCGACCGAAGACAGCATCTTGACTCTCTCGGATCATCTGCCGGCAGAAGCGGGGGAGGCGCTGCTTGAGCTGGCGACGGGAGGCAAACCTCAGACTGCGCAGCTAATAAAGGTAGGCGCTGACCCGTTTACGCACCCCGACGCGCTGCGACGGTTCAGGGTGATGAGCGATGTGGAGGAGTTGGAGCGCGCATTTGCTTATCCCTGGGATAAATGGACGATTTTTCTGCATCCTTCACAACGGGAATGGGTAGAGCGCGAATACACTGGTCCCGCTCGTGTCTCCGGTTCGGCGGGCACCGGAAAAACGATTGTCGCGGTTCATAGAGCCGTATTTCTGGCACACACAAATCCCGATAGCAGGGTCTTGCTCACAACCTTCAGCGATACTCTTGCCGATGCACTACGGACGAAGCTCAGGCGGCTCATTAGTAATGAGCCCCGGTTGGGCGAACGCCTAGAGGTTCACGCGATGAACGCCATCGGCGAACGGCTCTATGAACAGTATTTCGGCCGCCCGAAAATCGCACCACCGAGTGTTCTCCGGAGGCTCATAAGCGAATCCGCAGCAGCAGCTACCGACCTGAAATTCAGCGTGAGCTTCTTGATTACAGAGTGGGAAGACCTGGTTGACGCGTAGCAGTTGAAGACCTGGGAATCCTGTCGCGACATTAAACGGCTAGGCAGAAAGACACGGCTGCAGGAATCACAGCGGGCAGCTCTCTGGGCTGTCCTCGATGCCGCGCGCGGCCGTCTGCACGCGGAAGGCTATACCACGTATGCCGAACTCTTCACTCGCCTGGCTGTGCAGGTGGAGACCCGCAAACATCCGCCGTTTGAATTCATCGTGGTAGATGAAGCTCAGGATCTAAGCGTTTCGCAGCTGAAATTCCTGGCTGCGCTCGGAGGGAAACGACCTGACGCCTTGTTTCTCGCCGGAGATCTGGGTCAGCGTATCTTTCAACAACCGTTCTCCTGGAAGTCGCTCGGCGTCGATATTCGCGGCCGCGCGCGCACCCTACATATCAATTACCGTACCTCGCACCAGATCAGGACGCAGACGGACCGGTTGCTGGGGTCGGAACTGGCCGATGTTGACGGAAACACCGAGGACCGGCACGGCACGGTTTCAGTTTTCAACGGACCTGCTCCGGAAGTACGGACGTTCGGTAACCACGAAGAGGAAAACAGCGGCGTATCCGCCTGGCTGAAAGAACGAAGCCGCGAGGGGGTCATGCCCCACGAGATCGGCGTATTCGTCCGCTCTGATGCGGAGCTAGATCGCGCGCGGGCTGCCGTCGCCAAAACCGGATTGCGGTTCAAGATGCTCGATGAGCACGTTGAAACAACGAGCGGTCAGATTTCGGTTGGAACGATGCATCTGGCAAAAGGGCTGGAATTCAGGACTGTTGTCGTAATGGCTTGTGATGACGAAATAATTCCCCTTCAGTCTCGGATCGAAACCGTCACCGACGACAATGACCTCGAAGAAATCTACAACACCGAACGCCACTTGCTATATGTGGCTTGTACGCGGGCGCGAGACCATTTACTTGTTACGTGTGTGAAGCCTGGCTCCGAATTCCTAGATGATCTACAGGCTGCGTCTCTCTAAACGCGGCGAAATTAGAAACAGCTAGCGGGCACCACGATACTGCGCTTCCTCATTAGACCAGCATCGCGGATCAAGATGAGAATTTGATGTTTGGTATCAAACGCTTCGGCCGTGCAGATCCGCTCATCTCCATTTCGGTCGGTGAGCACGATTTCCCTATCGAAGCTCATGCGCTTTCTGTTGATCGGGACCACGGGCCCAAGCGGATGAGCGTCCGTTACAGTCGAAGTCAGCACTTTACCGTCAAAAATGTTTTCGAAGGATTTAGACATCACCACGCGCCTCACCTCGGCGGATAGAGATCCATCCGCTGTATCCACGGGCGGCTCTAGGATGACAAGACAACAGACATGCGCGTTGGTGACGACATACCGTCTGAAGGTAGCGTAATTGGAGCCGCCATACTTCTTTGCAAGCTTAATTGGAACCTTGATGCCAAAGCTTTGCGCGTGGGCTTCCTGAGAAAACGCATCGCCCTGGAAAAGGACTTCAGAGGCGAAGACATTGGCTTCGCGCTCGAACAGGTCCGCGATATCCGGTTCGAGTGTCTTTTTGCAGTCGTGCATGATTTTGTAAAGCTTGCTTTGGTGCGGCATCGTGCCGTGCCCGGCCTCATGCAATTTTATGAATGGCACGCGAGGTTTTGGCGCGTTTTTGTCGATGAGGACAAACCGGTCATTGGCTTCGAAGAGCCCCAGCACCTTGCTCAACGCAGATTTGATGGTGGCGACGGTGGCCTGGGCTTTCTTGATGAACTGCCGCAGGAAGCCCTCGTTCAGCACCTCGTCATCGACTACGGTGAGCTTTGCCGCCGCCATGAGATCGTCGATGGGCGTGGGAAAACGGCCGATGGCAGACGCCTCCCGCAGCAACCTATCGGCATGCCGCAGAACGTTGGCACACTGATCCGGGTCGAGCAGGGAGTCGTCCGGGCGGGTCATTTGCGTTTCTGATTCCGTATGAAGCCCAGATAATCGAGCAGGGCCTTTTCTTCTTCGGGAGTGAGGTTCTCAACCGCAAAGGTGGCTGCTTTTGCGCGATGCCCGGAAGCATCAGCATCACACGAGACGTAGCCCGCTCGCCTCATTAGGTCCTCGTACGACGTTGTGTAGACGACTGAAAGCGCGTGGAGAACATTCGGGGAGGGCTTCACGATTTTGTTGTTCTCCAACTGACTGAGATAGGCGTTCGAGACTTCTTTTTTAGTGGCTTCCTCCACCTGCCTTAATGACAGACCCGTCGCGATGCGCAGCCGCGTGAGGTGCGCCCCCAGTGAGTCATCCGGCGAAATTTGAGTACCAGGCTTTGACATAAGTTACCCTCCGGATTTCCTTAAGTTACTGATTCGATGACCATTCTGCGCCCATCCGCTTGAATTGTCAAGCGCCGCTAAGGTGATGCTTGACAAACTTAGCAGTGCTTGATATGATTCTTCCAGGTTCCCAACAGAAAGAACCCGGGACCGAAAGGAAGGTCAATATGGAAAACATCGAGGAAGTAAAACAGGGCGAGGCCCATCTGCAGAAGGCCGAGGCCGCATTGCAAAACGCAGAGCGCGATGTTGAGCAGACGGCGCTGCATGAAGTTGAGGAAGCCGCGGAGGAACTCCGCGAGGCTGAACACCACCGCGAAATCCACTTCACTGTGGACGGCGAGGATTACGAAACCACGAAACGCGAACTGACGCCGAATGAGATCATCAGGGAATTCGGCAAGAAAGACCCGGCGACGAACTATCTCGTGGAAATCAAAGGCGACCACAAGATCAGCTTCCAGGGCAAGGGCGATGAGAAGATCAAAATGCATGACTGCATGAACTTCCAGATCGTCTCGACTGGTCCAACGCCAGTATCCGACGGCTGCGGGCCCGACGCATTCATGGCGGGCTTGCGGCAGCTCGGATACGAAGCGCATACCCTGGAAGGCAAGTCCGATCATATTTTTTTCGACTACCCAGTCGAGGTTGGGCGCCTCGCCGGGCGGAAGATTCGGCTGGGATTGGTAGTGCCACAGGATTTTCCCAATATCCCGCCGGGCGGCCCACACGTTTCGCCACAGGTTCTGCCGATCCATCCTGGTAGTGATAAACCGCATCCCGCGGGTGGCGTACATCAGTCGCCCGAATTTCAGCGACTAGCTGGCGGCGATTGGGAGTATTGGTCAAGGCCTTTTCAGGGGTGGGGTCAGCATAAGCGAACCGTTGCCGCTTACATGGCTCACATCTGGCGGTTGTGGGAGACGCAATGAGCCGGGCGGCCTACAGCGTGGCGATGACGGAGGAACTTGCTGGCGTCGCCCACGCTCATCTTCTTCGGCAAGACCGACAAGAGGATCTCTGCTTTGCTCTGTGGCGCCCGAGTGCTGGTCGCAGCAGGATGACTGCTCTCATTCACGAACTTGTATTGCCCAGGGAAGGCGAACGGCGGGTCCATGGAAACGTCAGTTTTGCGCCCGCCTATTTCGAGCGAGCCATGGCTGAGGCCGCCGCCAAGGGTGCGGGGCTCGCTTTGATGCACAGCCACCCGCGCGGGCGGGGATGGCAAGGGATGAGCCTTGATGATGTCCGCGCCGAGCAAAGAAATGCAGGAGCTGTTTTTGGAGCCACCCGAAAGCCCTTCGTCGGACTCACAATCGCGGGTGATGGGAGCTGGAGCGGCCGATTCTGGATGAGAACAGCGCCGCGCACCTACGCTCGCCAGAATTGCGCCACTGTGCGCGTCGTTGGCAACCGCGTGAAGGTCACTTATCTTGACGAGCTTGCACCTCCACCGATAGCTACCGCCGAGCAGATTCGCACCGTATCGGCATGGGGTGAGGAGACCCAGCGCCATATCGCGCGGCTTAGGGTAGGGATGATTGGCTCCGGAAGTGTCGGTGGGCTTGTCGGTGACGCGGTGGTGCGGACTGGCTTTGAAGACATGATGCTCATGGACTTCGATTTCATCGAAATTCACAATCTTGACCGCTTGAGCTATGCGACGCGTGCCGATGTAGGTCAGCTTAAGGTTGAAGTGCAGGCGGCACATCTTACGGCGCGCGCCACGGCAGAGTCCTTCCGTGTGGAAGCCATTCCTTTGGCTGTCTCTGAAGAGGCGGGCTTTCGCGCTGCGCTTGATTGTGACGTTTTGTTCGCCTGTGTTGACCGTCCCTGGGGCCGCTATATCCTCAATCTTATTGCATACGCTCATCTGATCCCGGTAATCGATGGGGGAATCGCGGTCAGGTGTAACAAGCACGG
Organism: uncultured Acidobacteriota bacterium; assembly: GCA_963703805.1. Classification (GTDB taxonomy): domain Bacteria; phylum Acidobacteriota; class Terriglobia; order Acidiferrales; family UBA7541; genus DASTCZ01. Next base: position 1,638,322 of record CAVPFO010000005.1, read on the forward strand.
CAAGCTGGCGGCGGCGGATTGGAAGGCGCACACAGCGACCGTGGGGCGCCCGTGCCTTCAATGTCTGCATCAGTATGATCCCGGTCTCGTGCAAGCCGAGCGCGAAGGCCTACTAGATGACCCAAATTACATTTCCGGACTGCCCAACGATCATCCGCTTAAGATGCGTGAAAACGTTTTTGCATTCTCGATGTCATGCGCCGGCATGCAGATGTTGCAGATGCTCGCGCTGACAGTTGATCCGCTCGGTCAGCCGAACCCTGGCGCACAGCTCTATCATTTCGTGGGTAATATCACGGAGCCGCCCGCTTTCCATGATTGTCATCCGGAGTGCGAGTTTCCCTCGCTTGTAGCGTTGGGCGATGATTGCGGAATCCCGGCGACTGGCTCTCGTAAAAAATTCCTTGGCAACGGCCTCGAGAATGTGTCGTGTAGTGAGGAAGAAGCGGAAATTCAGGAGTAGGGATGGCCTTCAAAGGATTATTCATCGGAATCGACCGTTACGCATCTCCCGGCATCGATTGGCTCTCGTGTTCGGGGCGCGATGCGATGGCTTTGCACGCACTTTTTAGCGACGCGCTGGGTGGGGATACCACCTTGTTGATGGATGCGGAGGCCACTGTCGGCGCTATTCGCGAGAAGTTTGAACATCTTGCGACGGTTGATCCAGACGACGTGGTGGTTATTGCATTCTCGGGGCATGGCACCGAGACGCATGAGCTGGTTGCTTATGACACCGAGCCATTCGATCTCGCAAACACCACGATAGCGCTAACCTTGTTGGGCGAATGGTGCGCGCGCATCCCTGCGCGACGGCTTCTCATCATTCTAGACTGCTGCTTTTCCGGCGGAATGGGTGCGAAGGCCCTTCAGGCGGAAGCACGGCCGCGGGACATTCAATCGGTGGACGCCAAGCTGAATCAGATCAGCGGCAATGGGCGGGTAATTCTCACTGCCTCCGGTCCCACCGAGAAAGCCTGGGAAGTCATTCGACTTGGGCACAGTCTCATGACATGGCACCTGCTGGAGGCATTGAAGGGACCAGCAGAAATCCGCCAGGGCGACCGCTTGGGGGTGTTGGGATTACTCGACTACGTCACGCGGCGAGTCGTTGACGGTGCGCGCCAGTTTGGGCACGAACAGCATCCAGCCGTCCGCGGAACGTTTGAGGGCGAGTTCACATGGCCAGTTTTGTCGCCGGGACCAATTTTCCGGGCTGCATTTCCCGAGCACGCTAATCCCATTGCCACCGCCGATGTCCAGAGTCTCGCTGATTTTGGTTTCCCTCCTGGCGTTGTGCAGGCATGGGCAGGCGAGATCCCGGCGCTTAACCAGCTCCAGCTCGATGCGATAAATGACTACGGCGTTCTGCGCGGCGAACACCTCGTCGCATCCGCGCCGACATCGTCCGGGAAGACAATGCTGGGCGAACTAGCCGCCGTGCGAGGCGCGCTTGATCGGCGTCGGGCGCTATTCCTGATGCCCCTCAAGGCATTGGTGAATGACAAGCTGCGCCAGTTCCAGCGTGTTTACGGTCCCTTCGGAATTCGAACAATCGAAGCCACCGGGGAAACAGACGACATCGGCCCGCTGTTGCGCGGCCAATATGACATTGCCCTGCTCACGTACGAGAAGTTTTCGGCAATCGCCCTGACTCATCCCTACGTGCTGCAACAGGTTGGCACCATTGTCGTGGACGAGGTCCAGATGATCGCTGATAAAGGACGAGGGGCAAACCTTGAGTTTCTGATGACGTTACTCAAGATGCGCCGCCGTGAGGGTATCGAGCCTCAGCTTATCGCGCTGTCAGCAGTGATTGGTGACACAAACGGCCTCGAACGCTGGCTCGGGGGCCGGCTTTTGCGCAAGGGCCAACGCCCTGTCCCGCTCGACGAAGGAATTATCTGTTGCGACGGGCGATTTCGTTATCTGGATGGGGACACGGGCGAGCATCGAAACGAGGCCAGACACATCCAGCCAAATCGCGGGGAGGGCAAACATCGGGACTGGGTCATTCCCCTTGTTCAGCGACTCGTGAACGAAGGCAAACAGGTGATCGTCCGTGATGTGGCTTACTCTCCGCATTCTTGAACGTGATGCTGTAGTCCTTGTCTTTAATGGGCCGTGGGCGCGGGAACGCCAGATCAAGAACCTGAACAAATGTCAGTGTTTGCTTTGATTCACTCTTCTGCTCGCCGTTGACGATGATAGTGAAATGCTTCTCGTGATGTTCCATAGTTTTTCCTCGGCTTCTCTCGGCAAGCCAAATCTGGAGGGATCAGGGTCTTGTTCGGAATCTAGGAGGACATGCGCGTCGCAAAGACGAAGCGGCCGCGTAGCAAATCTCGTGAAAAAGGAGGCAATACATTGTACTAAGGAAAGGAATGTCAGCTTGAACTCGTGATCTTCCGCACGCTTGACAGTCCTGTGCCCGCCGTCAACACGGGCGGCTTTTTTGCGACAGAGTCGGCTCGGATTTCGCGGACAGGCCGAACATTTTCTGCCGAAACTCATCCCGCCCGACCTTAAAGCTAAGCTTCCCGTCCGATCCCTTGATTGAATACATCTGTCTACGATTTCGCGTCGCACTGATCCATTCGACGACTTCATGGGTCTGATCAAGGATTTGTTTGAATTCGTCAAAGCTCAAAATAACTATGCCCTGCGCGCGCTTGTGGTCTTCCAATATTTTGTGAAGAGTCGCTCACGGCAACGGTGTGACCATCCACGTTCCTGTGGGGAGTGCGATTTCGAGTTCCCCGTCGAAAAGGACCAAGCGGGCGTCTGTCTTTACGACGGCAATCACGCCACCAGATGGAGCTTGAAACAGACATGCACCTATCAGCTCGGCCCGGAGCCCGGATTCGGCGTGGCGCCACCGGGCTTTCGACTCGCGACACGCTTCTACGTTTGCTGGCGTCGATTCAACCGATCGGATTAGAAAGCCTGGGACGAAGCATTGCGATATGCGCTCAGGCAGGCTTTCCAACCGATAGTGTCTTGTAAGTTGTTGATTTATTAATGCTTTAGTGTTATAGTGTAACGTGGAAGTTCCGAGTCGTCGGTTGTCCCGCATCCGTCCTCCAGCGAAGCGATGTGGGCAGCCGCCCGACTCAGAACGAGTCAGGCGCCCCGGGCATGATCATGAGTCATGCTCGGGGATTTTTCGCAACACGCTACCCATCTAACTCCCCCATAAAGCACATTCACCGTTGAACAGCATAATGAGAAGTCGTCCATCTCTTAAGTGACCGGTCGGGCACGCCGCGGGTGCTCGCGCCCGCTAGGTGACATCCCGGTCACCCATCTTGTAGCGCATCCGTTTATCGGTACATACTCAGCCTAGAGTCGAAAAGGAGCGGACCAACGTGCCCACAGTCTCCAAGTACGTCGAGGTCGGCCAGGATCAAATGAAGAACATTGCCCTGCATATCGACGCTTGGATAAAGGCGACAGGTTCAAGCCAGGAAGAGTTTGCTCAGAAGTATAACGAGCTTAAGGATCAGAGATGCCCGCCGGGAACGGTTGCGCCCATGCACGAAAAGAGGGTGTTGTCCTTCCTCAATTTGGCCAGAGGCAAAACAACAGCGAGTCACTTGGCGAGGGTTCCTCGCTGCCGCGAGATTGAACTGCTCGCAATCGTAGTAGGTGTCCCCGTAGAGGAGCTTTTGGGACATGAGACCGAATCGGTCCGACATGTCCTCAAGGTAGCCGATAGCAGCGAGGAAGCCGCTGAGTTCATGGCCTTAATGGGCAGTCGACAATCGGAAACCGCTGAACTGATAGGTTTGGCGGAGTTCCTGCCCTGCTCGCTGGAGACACCAGAGTTTATGCACGCTCATCACGTCGCTAACTTTCGGAACAAGGCCGGGGACGTCCAAATTTGGGACGGCATCGGAAATGCCCGGAGGAATGAATTTTTAGCCGAAGGACGTACTTGGCGAGTGACTCAACTGAATTTTCTGAGCGACGTGAAAGCGATTGCGTTTGGCGAAGGCCACTACCGACCAGTACCGGCTCCTGTTCGGAAAGCATGCTTAGAAAACTTGATTCGCCTTCTAAGCACACGGAGGTTGAACGTGAGAATGATGATCGCCGATGACGAGAGCGACGACGCTGTTCGTGCTCTTCGCACGGACATCTCTCTCTACGATTCCGTCGTCACTTGGGACGAACACCTGGAGATCGTACGCGACCCATTTGGAATCGCATACTATTCCGACAGAAAGCGCTATACAAAGTATTGGCGAGGCTTGCAGGAAGAGTTCATGGAGATGGCTACTTTTTCGGACTCAAAATCAGTGATTGGAGTCATTAGAGACCTTTGTTCGAAGATCGTAATTGAAGTTCGGTCAAATGCACCGGTTCTGTCGTCAACAACCAAAGTGGGAGCCAAGTCATGAAGAAGGCGGCAATCGTAGTGGGGGGCACTGGTGGAATCGGTAGCGGCATCGTCGCGGCGCTCGCAAAAAAGGGGATCCGCGTTGCGGCTGTGTCTCGTGCGCAGATGACCTCTTTGGACCTTACTGCCAAACACTTGGTAAGCCACTTTCAGGCGGACGCAACCGATGAGGCCAGCGTAAAGTTGCTTTTCGAGAGAATCAATGGTGAGTTGGGAAAAGCCGACTATCTCGTCTATGCCGCAGGATTGCCACCAGACGTCCGCGTTTCGCTTGCCGAGTATCCTCTTACGGACTGGGATCGGACATTCGATACGTACGTCAAGGGTTTCTTGATCTTCTTTCGCTCTGCTTTGCCCCACATGAAATCGCCCGCCCACTTCGTTGTGCTGGGCTCTGCAATCACACGCTTTCCCGCAGATGCGCTTCCACCAATTCATGCCGGACACTACGCTGCTGCCAAGGCAGCGTTGGCAGAATTAGTGAAATGGATGCGGCGTGAGGCCCATGATCACGGCGCTTTATTGAGCTTGGTTTCTCCCAGTGCGGTTGACACTGCGATTCACCGCGGCAACGGGGTCCTGGGAGCAATTCCGAAGAAGCTTATACCGCAAACTGCTGTTTCTGATGCAGTTGTCGCATTTCTCGGTGGCGGCATTGAGGCTACGCTTGAACTAGTCGCTTGAAAATTCTACGGAGTCTTGTCACCAGCGGTTACACAAATTGAATAAACAATCCGTCAAGACTGCCTAAATTGCTTGCGCGATCCGACCTCCATGGCCACAAACACATAGAGAACCCGAAAACGAGCTGTCACTACAACAAAGAAATCACACGCCAGGATCGTGCTCGCATGATTTCGAACGAACGTCATCCACGGTTGGGATGGGACGCGTTTTCGAGTCCCAGTGTCGAGCGGCATATAGCGTCGCACGGTGCGAGGCGACACTCGAATTCCCAATTTCAAGAGCAATTCGGCAGCGATACGCTCTTCTCCCCACGTTAGGTTTTCCCGCGCCATCCTGACGATCAACTCCTGAATGTTTTCCGGCAGCCGTGGCCTGCCTCGCGGTCTGGATTTCCATCGCCAGAGCAAGCGAAAGCCCCGCCGATGCCAGCCGAGAAAGGTCTCAGGTTTGACGATGACCAGAGCCTCGCGCCAAGCAAAGAGCCGCGACATCAAAACCAGACACAAGCGGGTAGCATTGTTTGCACGACGCGGTCTTGTCTCACGCTCTAGATAGAGCGCCAGTTGCTTGCGAAGGAAAACATTTTCCGCTTTCAGAGCTGCATTCGAACGCGTGCCGAGCAGAAGGAATAGAAGAACGTCCTGAGTCAGGTCGAGAAGGAAAGAGACGAGACAAAGCAGCGAATGGGCCACTCTCATGGGATCGCGAGCATGCCACGTCTCATGGAGCCGAGACAACCCTGCGTTTCAGGCTATTTATTGGGCAAACGGCCTGCTTTATCGATTATTTGCGGAGCACAGGTATTTCAGGCACAGACGCAGCGTTCTACGCCCATTGCCGTGTACGCAAGACAGTCACTGCGCGTTTACTCTGTATTCCGGCTCCAGCTTTGCCAACCACAGTGCGAATAATTGTCCATAATGTACGATCATCACGTATTTGGGAGCTCTCTGGAGTATTCGGCCGACGCCGCTAATGTGCTCAAAGTCCGGAATCATCACTAGATGCGTTGCGGGCAAACTAAGTGTCTGCTCGAATTTGCGTTTCTTGCGCGAAGGCGCGATTCTCGGTGCCGCAGGGCCTGGCCCTGGGAACGAATCGGCCCTGACGAAGGTGCGAGTTGAGCAGCCGTCCGTATTTTCCTATCTCAGCCGCCAATTGACATTGCCACTTGCGCGTTTATCGTAGAATTAAGGGTTCAGGTCTTCGGGAGAAATTCTAGTCATGACTATGGCTCTCCGACTACTGACCATGCTTGCTTTCTTGGGGGCCTTCGACACCGTCTATTATCACGAGTGGTGCGCTAGGCTGCCAGCCCTAGGTATCGTGGCACGCTCGGAATTGCAACTCCACGCACTGCGCGATTTCGTCTACGCGATCTTGTTCGGCACCCTGCCGTGGCTGGCTTGGCAAGGCTGGTGTGTTGTTGCCCTTGTCGCGCTGCTCGTTACTGAAATCATCCTGACACTGTGGGATTTTGTCGTAGAAGATTTGGTGCGCAAGCAGCTCGGAGGAGTCTATCCCGGCGAGCGCGTAATGCACGGAGTGATGGGTATTGTCTATGGCGCTGCGATCACCTGTCTTGTACCGACCTTGGTCACATGGTGGCCAAAGCCGACGGGACTGGCGATTGCGGCTCCATCTGTTTCGATCATCCCGCGGTGGATTTTGACGATTATGGCCGTCGGCGTGTTGCTTTCAGGCCTTCGCGATTTGTGTGCCGCCGTAGGTGTGAGGGGTAGCGCGTGGCCTTGGAAGTGATTTGCGTTTATTGAGTTCCGCAATCTCGCCTCTCCCGCCGAACAGCAGCAAAGAGCGAGATCGAGGCGGGTCACAATAGCGAGGACCGCGCAGCCGCCGCGTAACCGAATTCTGCGCTTTTGGCGGACAGCAGCCTTCCTAGGGCTCCGGATATTTGTCTCTTCGGATTTTGCTTGTTGATGACGATGCGCTGATTCAGCGGTCTTTGCGCGATTGCCATTGAGTCGCATACCGATCGGAAGATTTGCGGAGAAGCAGAGAGCGGTCACATCGCGGTAGAGAAAGTCGCCGAGCTTCGAACCGATATCGTCGTACTCGATTTACGAATGCCCGTGATGGACGGCTTCGTAGCGGCACGTCACGTCAGGCATGTCGCTGCAAACATCGGAATCGTGATGGTAACGCTGCACAGTTGCGAGCAAGTCATAAGAGACGCGGCACGAATCGGCGTGGAACACGTAATTTCGAAGTACGACTGGAAACCCGAAGATCTCATTGGATCACTCAAAAAGATTGGGCAGCGACGGTCGGACCGGGCTATGTAAACCGGACAAATCTGTGAGTTGCCCGTTTTAAGGCTGATGGAAAACGTTGTGGCTTTCCGCAGCCGCATTTATTGCCGGTATTGGTTCTAGCGCCCTGCCATCTTCTTTGCCGTCGCCAACAACATGTTCCGCTCGCGTTGATCCATTTTTCCTAGGAGCCTGCGGAATTTATCCAGCACACGAGCTTGTTTGCCCGTACTCCCATATTCATCTTTTCGACTTTTAGAAGTGTGCTGAGTCACGCTGGCCGGAGGTGGTTGGTCGCCATCATAGAAGAGTTGATAGATTGGCACTTCTAGAGCGCGAGCGAATTTCTCGATTGTCTCGACCGCTGGCACGGTATGACCATTCTCTACGCGAGAAATGTAGCAACGCAGCAAGCCAGTGCGCTTCTCGATATCGCCCTGACTTAAGTTCTTTTCTTCGCGTAGTAGTCTCAATCTGTCACCGATTATCATAGGTGGATTATTTCAGACGGTCTTTTGGCACGCAAGTCATAACGATATGCTCTCCTCGTACCCCTTGCCGACAATCTCTATCTCGGATGTGTGCATTTTCAGCGCCGGAATAAGGGTTGCTAGCGAATACGGACGCTACGGCTATCGGCGGATTACCGCTCTGCTGCGGGATCGCGGTTGGCAGGTAGGCAAGGATCGCGTGCAACGGATCTGGCGGCGCGAGGGGTTGAAAGTGCCGCAAAAACAAAGGCCGCGAGGAAGGTTGTGGTTGAACGACGGATCGTGCCTTCGGCTGCGGCCGGAGCGAGCAAACCATGTGTGGAGCTACGATTTCGTGAGCGCAATGACGCACGACGGAAGAACGCTGCGGATGCTGACGCTGATCGACGAATACACGCGGGAGTGCCTGGCAATCCGCGTGGCGAGAAGGCTGGGGAGGTACGAAGTGATCGAAGCGCTGGCGGACGTGATGCTGTATCGAGGAATCCCGGAAAATATTCGTTCGGACAACGTACTAACTGCGGAGCGCTACAAAGAGGTCAGGACGAAGATCTCCCGTGCGTCTGGTGTCAGGCGCAATTGCAGTCTAAATCCAAGTGGCTTCCACAGACAACAGGAATGGCACTCCACCATAGCGTCACAAGGTCGGCTGAATCTCAGCGGCCTTCACTGTACTTAAAACGAAGTCCTTTCCAAGTGGAAGACCCGCACATTATCTACGAGGTCGAAATCGCCTCAACGGCCCGTGCAGAACGGGTTCTTCCACCTGGCACCGCCTGTCCCTCGCCAAAACTCAATCCGTGTACGAATAAACACACTTTTCCTTTCGTTTCGCGAATGGAATTTATTCAAGAGGGGTTCAGAACGCACGGCTCGAAGGGAAAAACACAAGCAGATGCATTGCGACAGATTCTTCCCGCAGATTGCCCGGGGCAATTCAGATTCTACGCCGCTCGTTCGTATCGATGATGCAAACCGCCAAGACGCGGCGACGCGACCACGCGACCTACGCCATTTGACCCCAAGCGGCCAAGCGGTGTCTGTTTGGCCAGCCCGAGATGCGTCCGATCGTCGTGGTAATAGGCAACGTATTCCGTGAGCAATCGCTTTAAGTGCAATCCGTTCACCGCGATCACATGATCCAAGAGATCCCGACGACAGCTCTCAACCCAACGCTCCGCAATTCCGTTTTGCCAAGGACTCTCGAATGAGGTTCTGACCGAAGTCACACGCATCGAGCGCACCGCAATCAGGACTTCCAAGCCATATTTCGCGTCACGATCAAAGATCAAGAATTTCGGAGCCGATTGAAACGGAAATGCTTCGCGCAACTGCTGGACAACCCACAGGCTGGTCGGATGCTTGGTGACGTTGAAATGCAAGATTCGCCGCCGATCATGGCTAATGATAAAGAAGCAGTAGAGCATCCCGAAGGTGATCATTGGCACTGTGAAAAAGTCCATCGCCGCGATGACCTCGCGATGGTTCCGCAGGAACGTGAGCCACCGTTTGGCCGGCTCTGGGTCTCTCGGCGCTCGTTTCATCCAGCGCGAAATGGTTCGTTCCGATATGTCAAAACCGAGCATGAGAAGTTCGCCGTGAATGCGCGGCGCGCCCCACGTCGGATTTTCCGCCGCCATCCGGAATATAAGGTCTCGAACTTCCTTCGAGACTCTCTTCCTTCCCATAACCCTGCGTGCTCTTGAGATGACACGCCAATAGAGGGCGAAGCCGGCTCGGTGCCACTGGACTATGGTTTCTGGGCTCACGATAATGAGGGCTTGTTTCCAACCGGACCAGAACTTTCGCACAAGGACCCAGAAGAGCTTATCGAATAGCGCGAGCCGTGGCCTTGGATGCTTGCGCTTCAAGGTCACGAGTTGCTGCCGAAGAACCAGGTTTTCCAGCAAGAGGCTACGGCGCGTGTGCAAGAGGCGAAGACTTGACGTGAAAATGACTCCTATGAGGCGAACCATACGTGGCTGGTACCGCGAATCGCATGTGGAACGCAACTCCTATACTGTTGATTTCAACGATGGACAGAGTTTTGGCGAACGACAGGCAAAGGGCAATGATCTCGACTTGCAGAGCGGTACGGGTTCGGCACCAAAGGCGAAGAGAAATGAGCAGAGTCAACATGGCCCCGGCAGCTTATATTCCAATGCGTCCTAAACTCTACAGTTTCAATGTGGGCGGACTTTTTAGCAGCGACACAAGGCGGAACTCTATAACGAACTGATCCCCGCAATAACACAGATCGCGGTACCGAAGGCGCGAACCAAGCTGTAAGTTAGAGCCTCAAACAGTTCGGTCTGAAGTGTTGTGCTCACACTTGAATATGGGCATTGGGTATCATTGGCTGAGGTATGCGCCTTTTGACGTGGGTGACGCCCGGGGTCCAATCTTCTGGAGGAAACATCACTTGCCAGAAGCTCGGATTGGGCACGAGGAACTCCACGGCCACTTCGCGGTGCCCCTCTTGCAGGTCACCGACGTGCACCACGGTGCATTCCTGCATGGCAGAGGTCTGCAGGTTTCGCAGAAACAACAGGTCGCCCTTCTCGGCCCGCTTGGAAAGGGAGAACGAACATCCGTGGGCATTGATCACCATTGTGTGTGTATCTTCTTCAAAAGCGGTGCGCGTCTCGGGAATCGTGAAAATCCTGATGGGAACCCTCATTACCACTCGCTGGCTTCTGCGCCGCGTGGAGGCAAACCACGATGCTTCGCGGGACGCCGCCAGCCAACCCTCCAATATGCGAAGCTGCTCGGGCTCGATATCGGTGAACAGCAGGCCCATTCCTTGGCCCGCCAGCGAATAGACGACCCTGGCGTGCACATCGCAGGATCTCTTGTCTTGAATGATTCGCGCGCAGACGTCCGCGCCTACCGGCAATGTTTCGGACGTGTTGACAAAGCAGCCGCGCTTCCCAAGATCGCTTACGCGAGCATCAACCGATCCGGCGCTAAAGCCGTCGCTGCCTGCGAGGGACTTCCCAATCTTTACCAGCGCGCTAAACTCATAACGCCGGTGCATGCGGCGTTCTGCGAGGACGAAAGTATCGTGCAAACCTGCTGCAAGCGATGAAGTGACTTGGTGACTCATTTCAGATCTCCTGATTGGCTTGTTCTAGGCGCGGGCTATAAATCCTTGTAGCGGCGCTTGTTCGATCAACATGCTCAACCATTCGCGTAACGTCGCGCCTTGTTCCGGACCGACGGATACAAAGTTCAACGCCAGGCCCCGGCCCGCTCCGCAATCCACGACCCTCGCTTCGGCTTCAAAACTGTTGGACATCGTCAAGATACGAATTTTCACCACGCTTTCCAGCGGCAACTCAAAATCCGTTTCCACAAGGCAACCCATTTGGCTCAAGTCCGCGGTGCGCGCCTGAAGAGCGGCCCCCAGGGTCGGCGTCTTAATCAGAATCTCGGCGTTGAAAGGATAACGGGGATGTTCGCGCCGCTCCTCCGACCTCGGGGATACGAAATTCCATGAGTTAGCGGGAGTAAACATTTTGGTCGCCAGGGCTCTCGACACCCACTGTCTCATTCGTAGATAGAAACCGGCAAGAGTACGACGTTCCTATGGTTGGTAGTACGTCAGGCACCCTGCTTGAGTGTTGGAATCACACCCATTTCGTCGTCCGGAAAGAAGAGGGATCGGAGGGTTAGTTAAAATCGACAGCGCTGGATTTCGCTTCCGAATGGTTAGCGCCTTGCCTGTGCCTCGCCAAAATTCGATCCGACGCTAGAATCGACTATCTTTCGGAGTGTAGATGATTTTGTAGCTGCGAAAGCGCCCAACTTCCACCAGCTTCAATCAACCTCACTATGAAGGCAGCAAACGCTTCAACACCAATCACTTAGAATCGACAAGAATCCATAGATTTCAATAAGGCTCGGAATCTGGTTCGGGACCAGGAGGCCGGTGGTTCAAATCCACTCGCCCCGACCAATTTTTTCAATCACTTCCACGTGATTTCTGGTTTTTCGTCTACAGCGCTGTGGGCGATTTTGTAGACGGTTCCGTTTCTTCTGAGTTCTCGTCGATTTCCACCGCCGTGATATCAATTAGCCGCTCTCTGCCATCTTTATAGACTTGTCCAACGGCGGTAACACGCATAGTCTCCCATGGTCTTGGAATTCGCCGCCTACCGACATTTCCCGCCCGCAATGCAGCAAGAAGTTTTTCTTGGGAATCGTGTAAGTTCCTCGTGCTGGTTGATTTCATAAAGATGGGCCTCGCGCACTCGGGGGAAATCACCTGTTGACATTCTATAGGTCCGACGCTAGTGTCGCGTAGACGATCTATAGGAGAGTGCGTGACCCCGGAGCAAACAAACCTACTTCAAGGCACTCTTGATCTTCTGATCCTCAAGACGCTGCGCCTCGGCGAAATGCACGGGCTTGGTATCTCGCGCCGCATCGAGCAGATCACCCACGGCACTTTCCGCGTGAAGACTGGTTCGCTCTTTCCCGCGCTGCGCCGCATGCAAGAAGAAGGCTGGATTAAGTCGGCCTGGGGCGAATCGGAAGCCAATCGCAGGGCAAAGTACTATCGGCTAACCAAAGCGGGCATGAAGCAACTAGAAACGGAAACAGCGAAATGGGAGCGGATTGCGCTAGGGATGTCGCGGACTCTGGAGGCGTCGTGACCAAAAACGTCAGGTCAGGCTTGCTTCGGCGCGCGACCAGTTTGCTTCGCAATGTAACGCATAGAGAGCAAGATGAGCGGGAGATTGCTGCGGAAGTGAACGCCCACCTTTCGCTGCTGGTCGAAGAGAAGCTGCGATCAGGCATGAAGCCAAATGAAGCGGAACGAGCAGCGCACATCGAGTTGGGAGGTGTCGAGCAGGTGAAGGAACTGGTGAGAGATGCACGGGCCGGAGCATGGCTCGACACGCTGGTACGAGACTGCCGCTTCGCGCTCCGCATGTCGCGGAAGAATCCAGGCTTTACTGCCATCGTTGTTCTTACCCTGGCGCTCGGCATCGCCGCCAACACCACTGTGCTCAGTTGGATCAGCGCTACCTTGCTGAACCCGATTCCCGGAGTCGCTCTCACGAGCGACCTTGTCACCATCGACCGTGGCGATCGCGACGGTTATGCCACCCCGCCATTTTCTTATCCCGACCTTCGCGACCTCAGCGAGCACACTAAAACTCTCTCCGGGGTTCTCGGCTGGCACGACGACTACATGTCTCTCACCGGCGTTGCGAAGCCGGAGCGCATTTACGGGGCTCTGACCACCGCCAGTTACTTTGACGTTCTCGGCGTCCACGCGATTCTCGGCCGCACTTTTCTTCCGGAGGAAGGAACGCCGCGCGCGGGGGCTGCAGTGATCGTTATCGGTTACGCCGTCTGGCAAAACCATTTCGCGGGAGATCCGCAAATCGTCGGCAAAACGATTCAGATTAATCGCCATCCCTACACTGTTATTGGTGTAGCGCCGCGGGATTTCACCGGCTGCAAAACGGGGCTCCGGACCGACTTGTGGATTCCTCTCTCGATGGATCGCGACGTTTGGGGTTCGAACCGTCCCGATCATCGCGGCGTTGTCTGGCTGAACGCGCTTGGAAAGCTTCGCGCGGGTGTCACGAAGAATCAGGCGGAGGCAGAGCTCAACCTGCTGATGCAGGGAATCGTCGAGCGGTTCCCGGAGGAACACCGGGATCGTTCGAACGAGATTTCTCTCGACCCACTCTGGCGCTCTCCCTTTGGCATTAACGGCTATCTTTACAAGATTCTTCCGATGTTGCTGGGGCTCGCCGGGGTCCTGCTCCTGTTGGCCTGCGCCAACGTTGCCAGTCTCCTGTTGGTGCGTTCGGTCGGACGCCGCCGCGAGATTGCCATCCGGCTGGGAATGGGCGCTTCACGCAAACAGATCATCCGCCAATTTTTGATCGAGAGCCTGCTGCTCGGTCTGCTCGGCGGTACTGCCGCCATAGTGATTACGGTGTGGACCTCCCGCAGCCTCGTCGCTTTTTTTCCGCCCAGCTCTCTTCCGCTGACAAACGACGCGCACATCGATCAACGCGTGCTTTTCGTGACGATTGCGGTTTCCATCCTCGCTGCGATCATCTTTGGTATTCTTCCGGCCCTGCGGTCTGCAAGCCTGCCGGTGCAATCTGTTCTCAAGGAGGAAGCGACCAGCGTCTCGCTTACTTTGCACAAGTCTCGTCTCTTGAGCGGCCTGGTGGTGGCGCAGATTTCACTCTCGCTCGTTCTCTTGGTTTGCGCGGGACTCTTTACCCGCAGCCTTCAGAAAGCACTGCAATCGGATCCGGGATTCGAAGCAAGTCATCTGCTGCTTGCCTCTTATGAGCTCTCGCCAGCTGGTTACACGCGCGCGACGGGTGTGGCGTTCAACCGGCAGGTGCTCGACAGGCTCTCGGCGCTTCCCGGAGTCGAATCCGTGACCTTGGCTGATTTTTCACCACTGAGCTTCAGCATCCACTCCGACTACCTGCAGATCGAAGGCTACGTGCCACAACCGCACGAATGGATGGAGATTACCCGAGCGATCGTAGGGCCGAATTATTTTCGCACTCTCCGCACCTCGGTGATTTCAGGCCGTGAATTCACCGAAGCGGATACGCCAGATTCGCAACTCGTTGCCGTCGTCAACCAAGCCTTTGTCGATCGCTATTGGCCTGGTGAAAGCGCTATCGGCAAGCAGGTGACGGACAGCGGCGATCGCTTCACCATAGTTGGGGTGGCACGCAGCGCCAAATACCGCTTACTCACCTCCCCGACCGAGCCTGTCATCTATCTGCCGATTTACCAGACATTTCGCCCGACACAGGACACCACCATTCACCTCCGCACAACTGGCGATCCGCGTACCATGGCTTCTTCTGTGGAAGAGACCATCCATCAGCTCAATCCGGAGTTGCCGCTGTTCAATGTGAATCCGCTTTCCGTCACCATGCAGCTCGGCACACTTTTTGGACGCGTCGCGGCTACGTTTGCCGGCTCGTTCGGTCTTCTTGCCATGCTTCTCGCCGCCGTCGGCATCTATGGCGTTGTGGCTTACACCACTCGCCAACGCACGCGGGAAATCGGCATCCGCGTGACGCTCGGCGCGAAGAAGGGAGACATCTACTGTCTCGCTCTTGGCCAGGGATTCCGGCTCACACTGGCGGGCCTCGCCGTGGGCACAGCGCTCGCTGTGGCATTCACGCGCTTGCTTAAGGCGCAACTCTTTGGCGTCAGTGAGACCGATGCAGTTACGTTTGCCTCTGTAGGGCTGCTTGTGTCCGTTGTCGCTCTGCTCGCGTGCCACATCCCCGCCCGCCGCGCCACGCGCGTTGATCCCATGGTCGCGCTGCGTCACGAATGAGGCGAGCCATAGGCTTTTAGAAGGTTCGTAGCCTTCATCAAAACGTCAGCTCCCTTTTGGAGAGCAAGCTCAAGTTCAAATCCACTCGCCCCGACCAATTCTATCAATCACTTTTCTCGGTCTCCTAAGATCTTGCCACACGAGTGTATAAAACTATAGACACGCAAACCCTTCGAGATTTCACCGGTCTGGACGCAACCAACTTGAGTTTTTTTGGTCATCGGCTGCGAAACTTGATCCGGGCCAGCACAAGGGTAACAGGCCACCGGCGCCGGTGGCCTGAACGTTCCCCCCGAACCAAATTCGCGCAGCAGTCGGAATTGAGTCGCAAGCTCCTCACTCGTGCCGCAACGCGACCATCGGGTCCGTTCGCATCGCGCGATGCGCCGGAATGTAGCACGCGGCGAGCGCAACGAGTGCCAGCAATATCGCGACCACCGCAAATATCGCAGGGTCGGCCGGCTTCACTTCGAAGAGCAAGCTAGCCATCAGGCGCGTCAGACCAAGCGCCCCAACAATTCCGATGAGGATGCCGGCCGCAGCAAGTTTTGCTCCCTCGCCCAGAATCAATTGCAGAACATCACTACGCTGCCCGCCGAGCGCCATTCGTATTCCGATCTCGTGCGTTCGTTGCCCGGCGGTATAGCTCATCAACCCGTAAATTCCGACGCTGGCCAGAATCAGCGCGAGAGCCGCGAACGCTCCGAGCAGCAGCATGTTGAATCGCTGCTCCGCGATCGAGACGGCCATCAACTCATCCATCGTGCTTATGTCGCTCACCGGAATCAGCCGGTCGAGGCTCCAAACCTGTGCTTTCACTTGCGCCACAATCCCGGCCGCTGGCTTGTCACTCCGGATAACCAACGTCATCCAATGCCTCCACCTCTCATCCGACTGCACAAACGGCGTGTAGACCGCAGGATCGACCGGCTGGTTCAATCCAGAATATTTCACGTCGCCAACAACACCGATAATGTTCATCCATCGCGGCGGTCCGTCGTCGCCCGCCCAACGGATGCGCGCGCCCACTGCGTTGTCGTTTGGGAAATACTGCCTCACCAGCTCCTCGTTCACGATCGCCGCGAGCGGCTGCCCTTCCCGGTCCATTTCTGTGAAGTCGCGGCCAGCGCGCAGCGGAATCTGCATCACTCGGAAGTAATCGCCCATCACCGCGAGAGTCTGCACCACCGGTTCTGCGCCCACTGGAATCGCGGGACGCCCGTCAATGATCGTTCTGTGGCCCACATAATTTTTGCCAAGCGGGATATCGCTCACCATTCCCACTTGCAACCCTGGGAGTGAATTCAAGCGTGCCATTAGCTCGCGGCGGAATTGCGTCTGCTTGGGGATTTCGTGATAGCGCGACGTGGGCAGTTGGACATACATCGAAAGCACTCCGGCGGGATTGAACCCAGGGTTCACTGAACGCAATCGCGAGAACCCCTTGATCAATAGCCCGGCTCCGACGAGCAGCACCAAAGCAAGCGCCAATTCCGACGTAACTAATATTTTGCGAATTCTATGTCCGGCCGCGGTCGCGGTTGTGCTTCGACTGTTTTCTTTGAGTGCTCCCGTAACGTCCTGTGCGGCGGTGAGCAAAGCCGGTGCCGTGCCAAAAATGATCCCGGTCAATACCGAAACCACAAAAGCAAACAGCAGCACCCGCGTTTCCATGTGGATGCCGTTCAGCCGGACTAATTTCTCGGGCGTAAGCGCCAGCAGCATGCGCATGCCCCACTCCGCGAACGCCAATCCGGCCGCGCCACCGATGATCGAAAGTAGCGCGCTCTCCGTCAGCGATTTCCGGATCAGCCGGCCGCGGCCCGCGCCGAGTGCGGCGCGAATGTTCATTTCCTGGCGGCGCGCAAATGCGCGTGCCATCAGCAAGCTTGCGAAATTCGCGCAGGCAATCAGCAGCACCAGGCTAACAGCTCCGAACAGGACGAGAAGGGCCGGGCGCACGTCTCCGATCAGCAACTCACGCAGCGAAATTAAATGCGTCCGTCGAACTTTTTCCTCATTAGGAAACTGCTCTGCCAGCTGATGGTCGATCGCGGCCATCTCCGCCTGCGCCCGCGAAATGCTCACACCTTCCCTCAACCGCCAGTAGCTATGCATGGAATGCAAATCGCGCGATGTGGCGTCTCCGGGAGATGCCACCCAAAGCGAAACAAAAACGTCGGCATGCTCCCTTGGCGGCACAAAACTTTCGGGCATCACGCCAATCACGGCGTACGAATTCCCGTTGAGTGCGATTGTCTTGCCGACGGCATGCGGATCGCTTCCGAGATAACTTCGCCAGAACGAATAGCTGACCACCGCGACGCGCGGCCCCCCACGCACATCTTCCGCCGCCGAAATAACTCGCCCCGTCATCGCCGGAATACCGAGTACTTCGAAGAAACCCGAATCAACAACCCCAACCTGGATTTGCAGCGGTTCAGGACCGCCTGTGTAGTCCATTGGCTGCGCGTTAATTGCGCCGCCCAGGGAAAATGCAGTCACCCGCCTCTGAATCTCCATTACGTTGAGCAGTGACTCGTTTTCTTTCTTCACCACGATGTCTTCAGGCCTGTTGTAAGGCAGCGGGCTCAGCAGCACTCCATTGATCACGCTGAAGATCGCGGTGTTTGCGCCGATTCCGAGGGCGAGCGTCAGCACTGCCACCACGGCGAACCCTGGAGACTTGCGCAACATCCGCAAACCGAATCGCAGATCCTGAAGCAATTGTTCCAACCACAGCGGGATAGACATAGCGCGAATCTCCTCGTGAACGCGTGTCACGTTTCCGAAGGCGCGACGCGCAGCGTGCCGCGCTATTTCCTCGGGCAAACCCGACTCTTGCTGCTCTTCCGCTTCGAGTTCTAGATGAGCTCGCAGCTCGCGATCGAGATCTCTTTGCCGTGCGCGCCAGTGAGAGTCTGCCTTCCACAAAAAGAGTCTGCGCCAGTCCATATCAACCCTCTTTCGCCGGCGAAAGAACTCGGCCAATTGCGCGCGCAAGTTGCTTCCATTTCGATTCCTCGATGTGTAGTTGCGCCCGTCCTGTTTTTGTAAGCCGGTAGAACTTGAATTCGCGATTGCGGTCCTTAGCCTTTTCCCATTTCGCCGCGATCCAACCTTTGCTTTCCAGCCGGTGAAGCGCGGGATAAAGGGACCCGTGCTCCACGAGCAGCACATCCTCGGTTGACCGCTGAATATGTTTTGCGATTTGGTGGCCATGCGACGCGCCAAACAAAAGCGTGCGAAGAATCAGCATGTCCAGCGTGCCCTGCAAAAGTTCGGGACGCGAACCCTCAGCCCCGGACTTTTTGTGAAGTGTCATGGTAGAGCCTCTACCCTCGATGAGGTTAGACGTGGCAGGGGAGCAAATGTTGCAAAGAATCTACGGAGGAAAGCCTCAGAGACATGGTGTCGTCCCACCAGCCAGCGGGCATATCTTCACCAAATCACGATTTCAAGAACAGTTCTCCGGTTTAGACCTGAGTATTCTCAAGCCACCCATCGCGAAAACCCGCACGACGAAGGCCCGCAGCGATATAGGGACATTTTCGGATAGTCTTCCAAATAAGCTCCGTCTGAAAGTTTTCGATCATTAGAATGATCGGCCCTTGGTTCAATCCGAAGATCCATGGGGATACCCAACCGTGTTGATTTCTACCCTTGTCAGGGTACGTTGGGTTAAAACTAGCGTCGAATCCATATGGGCTTCGCTTTTTTAGACTGAGACGCTCGATGGCATGACGAACAGTATCGATCACAATCTCAGGTGCGAATGGAAGAGAGGCAACGACTGCCCATGGGGAAATAGTCCCGTCATCGGGTCCGAACGGTGCGCCGCGTGCCGTATAGTCGTAAAATTCCCTTCGGATACCATCGATCTCTAGGACCGCCGGTCCCGGTCCATCGCTGGCAGTCAATCCCCATCCGTATTTGTGATAATGCGAAAACCCCAAGGGATTCTCTATTGCGTACTGCCTTTGCACGTGAGTAGCGCGGCGGCTGTTCTCAAAATAATCGATCCCCACTTTCCTGTTGAAGTCGTCGTGAATGCCCCGAAAATCCAGCCATAGATGGGACATCTGATGAATAAATAGCGGCCCAGCATAGAGGTGTTCAATTCCGTAGAGCTTCTTCCATTCAAAAGTTGAGATCCATTGCCTGTAGCCCTCCGCACCGATAGGAGAGGTAGGTGATCCTAGCGCCAGCGCGTAAAGAATTAGAGCTTCGTTATAGCCCGCATCCCATCGATACGGCAGAAATCCCGACTCGGGCTTCCACCCGTGGCAGATTGTTGTCCCATTATCGAGAGCCCATTTCCAGTCGACGCGTTGGTAAAGGGCATTTGCGAGTTCCCGTATTTCGCTTTCTCCGTCGCTCTTTCCGGTGAAATAGGCTGCCACGGTCAGCACACCCGCCATAAATATCGCGGTATCAATGGTCGACAATTCGCATCGCCGGGCTCGACGACCGGTCTTCATGTCGATGAAATGGTAGTAGAAGCCTTTGTATCCCGTAGCGTCGAGTTCGGGACCCTGATGGCTGGAATGAAAACACCTTAGAATCGTCAGAGTTCTCTCGATCGCGTCGGCACGCGAAAGTAATTCCCTCTCGACCGCGACGATATAGACGCTGAGTCCCATTCCCACCGCCGCTATGCTTGACGGTGATCCAGGTTGGGTGTGGTCCGGTAACAACCCGTTTGCGGGATTTGCTTCATGACGGAAAAAATCGAAAGTCTGGCGCCGAAGAAGGTCAAGCATTTCCGAATCTGTTCCCTCGGAACAAGAAACTTCCAGAGATAAACTCATTCTGGAGCTCTCCTACGCGATAACCGACGATTGTCCGAATTGAATCGTAATTGCCGCGACGCTCTGCGGCGGTAGGGCGACGGCCAGACTGATGGTTCCCGCCTCGTAAGTGCATGGCAGCGGTTCCTTGCGCAGAGCCGAAGCCGCCTCAATCTGTTCGACTCGCAACGCACTCAAATACTCCGGTGAACCCATGGTTTGCCAAAGTCGCCGTGGATTTGCGTGATCTTCGTCGATTCGCTCGATCCAGGCAGTGCGTGGCGGTGGCGCACTCGAAAGTCGCAGATCCACAAGTTCAGTTTGAATCGGATGCCGGGGCATCGCAAGGTTGGTAATGATGATGGTTGCGGAGTTGCTTTTCCGTACTACCCACGTGTCCACCGTCGAATGGGTGCCGTTGATTTCCAATAATTCGTTACCCACGTGATGCAGTAGCTGGAATGCCCGGTATGCTGGTTTGGGGATGCCGTGCAGATTCAACAAACCGAAGCCACCATGAAATGGGACCGACGGAAAATAGTTCTCTTCAAAAATGTCGCTGAAGGTCCAAAAGCTGTAACCCTGAACGAGGCCATGCGCCTCCATGATGATTTTGGTGACGAACGCGGCGGCGAAAGGTCCGTCATGCAAAGGATCGCGCGGGTTCGATGAGATATTCCACTCCGTATAATACAGAGGCAAGTGGCCTGTTTCGGCACGCGCTTTGGCGGCCTGCTCTTTCATCATCCCCCGTGGCATATTCTGCAGTTGAGTCTCGGTGTCCGCTCCCGGTTTTCCAAATGCATCAGTTGGATAATGATGAGTGGTCACGAAATCAACGCCGAGCGCATTCTCCTTCGTGTATGCGAGGAACTCCGCAATCCACTGGTTGTCGGCGGTTGCCGGTCCTCCGACTTTGAGCGAAGCATCCACGCTCTTGATCGCTGTAACTGTGGATCGGTAGAGCTTGAAGTACTCATCCTGGGTAGAGGGCCAGAAAGCCTGGAGATTGGGCTCATTCCAAACCTCAAAAAACCAGTTGCTCACTTCAGCGAGGCCGTAGCGCTCTACCCAATGTGCAATCAATTTCTTGATGAGCGCGGCCCATTTGTTGTAATCCTTCGGTGGGGTCACATTCGCCTGATAATGAAACACGGTGGTAACTCCTGAGGACAGCGTTTCCGGCATAAAAGACAGTTCGACGAAGGGCCGCATTCCTATGGAAAGAAGGAAATCGATAATCCGATCGGCATTAAAGAAGGAATATAGCGGTTGGTCTTGTTCGCAGACGAGTGTTCCCATATCGTCCGAAAGCAACCCATGAAAACGCACATGCCGAAAGCCGAGTTCGCTGTGGCAGCGCCGCATTTGTGCTTGCCAGTCTGCCCGCAACGCGAGTAGCGCATGCCCGCTCCCGACTGTGTGCTCCCAAAAATGTGGAAACGCCGTGGAGGCCTGCGAATAATCACATGTAAAGTCGGCCATGTTCTCTCCTGACGGATTTCCGACATCGTGCAGCCCTGAACTATGCCGCGGTGCGCCGCAGCCGTCGACTGGGTCGCACAGTAATCACCTGAGGCGTTCCGACAATAGGTAGTCGGCAATTCGTATGGCATTGGCAATGATTGTCAATGACGGATTAACAGCGCTCGCCGATACAAAACAGGCGGCATCGACTACATACAGATTGTCTAGGTCATGCGCCTTGCAGTTCGGATCGAGAACGCTCGACAACGGATCTGCCCCCATTCGACAGGTTCCGTTCTGATGACCTACGCCTTCGATGGGAATGCGCTTTTTGAAATACGCGTGCAGCGGCACGGACGTCGCGGCGTGCCCGGCTCTTTTAAGGGTATCGACCCAGCGGTCTTTGAGGCGTTCAAAACTCTGCACATTGTTGGGCGTATATGAAAGCTGAATGCGATAAGGGGCGTGGTCCGAAACGCATTCGGATTGGTTGGTGTGGCCGGTGTCGCCCGAGGGATGAGGACCGGAAACGCCAGGCTGCACATTCTCCACCCATAGCGGCGTGGTGTTGTGCAACGTCACGCGGTTCTTTGCGTCGGGCAGATCTTCAGTAGTCAGCCACCATGGAACGGCGTGGTGCTTCATCGATTCAAGAATAAAGACAGGCGTCAACGGCGGAGCGTCGCCTTTCATCATTTCGTGGTGAAAACTTCCCACTGGCTGAACTTGACCCAAAGGATACGGATAGCTTGTGTCGGTATCCTTGAGGTAGAAATCATTCGTGCCCCAGGTCTTGGTGTAAGAATCTTCATTTCGGTCAGTTGAGATGGCCAGCAGCGCGTCCGCCTGGTGATACATAAAATTTCGGCCGACTTGGTCGGATGAATTGGCAAGCCCGTTGGGATGCTTATCATTCGCGGACGCCAAGAGGATCACTGCGGAGTTAACCGCACCTGCACAGAGACAGAACAAATCGGCGGAATAGATCACGGTCTGACCTCCCGTGGAGGCAGGCGCGAAGTTCTCGTCGCCGACGCCACATGGTCCCGGACCTGAGTGAATGACCTCAACGCCAGTAACAGCTGTTCCGTTCGCATTTGTCAGGAGTCGCGTGACGCGCGAGTTGGTCATCAATGTCACATTCGGGAGGTGCAGAATCTGCCGGATGCAATTGATGTCGGCATCGGATTTGGCGTGAACGAGACACGGGTAGCCGTCGCAAGTGTCGCAGCGCACGCATATGGACTTGAGTGGAGAGGATTCGTCGCGCTTGAGCCCAAGTGGGATCGGAAATGTATGAATGCCAAGCTTACGCACGCTGTCTTCAATGGATTGCATATGCGGCTCATTGGCGAGCGCAGGGAAAGGATACTTCTTAGAGTGGAACGGTTCGGTAGGATCAAACGAGCTCCCAAAACCACCCGGTACCGAGGGAGCCGAACCTAAGTCGCCGTGAACGAGAAAGATCTCCTCGGCGCGAGTA
Source organism: uncultured Acidobacteriota bacterium (assembly GCA_963703805.1). Taxonomy (GTDB): domain Bacteria; phylum Acidobacteriota; class Terriglobia; order Acidiferrales; family UBA7541; genus DASTCZ01. Next base: position 1,661,260 of record CAVPFO010000005.1, read on the forward strand.
TAAAACGGCTCCATGTCAGCATAGGAGATTGGCCAAGAGGGAGACACGCCACCTTGGTGCTGGATCACGCCGAAATCTTCCGCACGCATGCGGAACATGGCCGCTCCAAACACTTTGGTCTGTCCGCCCACGAAATACGACTGCTGCGGATGCAAGTCCTTACCGTCTTTATCCCGCCAGACTTCTTTTGTGTGATATCGGTTATCGAGAAAAACGGCGGAGGTGTCCCAGTTGAGTTTTTCCTGAGGCATGAACGGCCCACGCTCAAGGATCAGGATTCTCTTGCCAGCTTGCGCTAGGTGCAGAGCGAGCGTCCCTCCGCCCGCTCCGGTGCCAATGATAATTGCGTCGTACGGCGTGGCCACTTCATTACGATAACAGACTGGATGAGCACAAAGCGTCATCGGTCATAAAAACGGTTTAGGCGGCCGTTCAAGCTCTCACGCGATGCTTGAGGGTGTGGCGATGCCCCGGAAAGTTGCACAGAAACGGGCACGGATAGCGCGGATCGGGATGTAATTTCGCACACAATATTCGGTCCATACCGAAAAGTCGCAGGTAAATCTCCGCGGAGATTAACATGCCGAGCAGGGGAGCGGCAAAGTAAAGCCATCCGGCCGTCCACACGTCCGCGAATACTGCTGAACCAGTCGTGCGAGCCGGGTTGATGCTGAAGCCTGACACTGGAGCGAAGAATAGGATGTAGAGTGCGATCAGCACACCAACGAAATAGCTGGTATAAGTCGCCAAAGATAGACGATTAGTCATCCAGAGAACGACCGCCATGAGCAACGCGGACATGAATAGCTCCGCGAAGAACGCCGCCGCTGCTCCATATTTTCCAGGGACCGTGACGGCATACTCAACCGTTGGCAGGGCGAGTGTACTACCGAAGCAGAAGACCGCGACTGCCACTCCCAGCACACCGCCAATAAATTGAAACATTACATAGAACATGGAGTCCCACTTAGAAATTTTGCGAAGTCTAAAATACGCTACGGTAATGGCCGGATTGAAGTGTGCGCCCGACCGCTTGCCCATCGGGGAATGAATTATCAGGATCGCGGTAATTCCCATGGCGATACCCATCAATATTCGCCGCACGATCACGCTCGGGAGCAGATGAATAGCCGGGTACGACGGGTCGAAGAGGAAGACCGTAAACGCGCATGCGGAAAGCATAAAGATTGCAAGTTCGACAGCTTCAAATGCGTAAAGATGCCAATTTCGTTCCAAGGTGCGAAGCAGCGACGCATTCGAGACACCAGTCGCCGCGCTCACCGTGTATGTCAAACGGACTCCGTTCTTAATCGCCAAGATTTGAGTTTCGTCTTACAAAAATCGCGCTGCCGCGAGCTATCCATAAGTCTTGTAAGATTAAGGCGCGGGGCTTCCACGCCTTATCAAGGCCAAGGATAGCATGCGAGCGATCTCCTGCTTGTTTGCGCGTTCCTGGGCGGATCTTCGGCCCGACGAATTATTCCTACGGCTTGACCATCGAAGTGTGTTCCCATGGGATGCGCCGCCGCTCGCCGGAGTTGATTTAACAGAAGGAAGTTCGAGGTCAATTCAGTGAAATTACAAGACAAAGTAGCGATCGTTACAGGGGCCGGAACAGGAATTGGTCAAGCCATCGCTCTCGCTTTCGCCGAAGCGGGAGCTGCTGTCGTCGTCGATTACGTCGGCAAAGCTTCTGTCTCCGAGGATACGCTTAACAAGATCGGCGCTATGGGGAAGAAATCGCTGGGTGTGGACGCCGACATTGCGCTTCCGGGTGACGTCAATAACCTGATTCAGAAAACAATAGCCGCCTTTAGAAAGCTGGACATCTTTGTCAATAACGCTGGAATCGAGAAGAAAGTTGCTTTTGTGGACTATCCGCTCGACGAATGGCACAAGATTATGGCTGTGAATCTCACCGGGCCTTTTCTGTGCTCACAGGCCGCAGCCAAACAGATGATCCAGCAGGGTAAGGGCGGCCGGATTATCAACATCTCTTCCATCCACGAGGATCTGCCAATGCCGACGAACGCACCCTATTGCGCCTCAAAGGGAGGGCTGCGAATGCTCATGCGGACGATTGCAGTCGAACTCGCGCCCCATCACATTACGGTGAATAACATCGGCCCGGGTGCAATATATACGCCGATAGACAAGGATGTTGAAAGTGACGCCAAGTTGAACGATCAGATTGTGGCGGAAATTCCCATCGGACGTTGGGGCAAACCAGAAGAGGTCGCTCAGCTAGCAGTTTACTTAGCTTCCGACGCTGCTGCCTACGTTACCGGCAGCACGTATGTGATCGATGGCGGCATGCTGAGAAATGCCGGCGGCTTGTAGCCGCCTATCCAGCAGGCCCATAATTCGCGTAGGGTCTAGCCCTGGGAACGATTCGGGAACAATGGGCGACGAATACCGCCATAAGCCGTGACATAACACGCGACGGGCGAAGTACCGGGTGGCTAAGGCAAGAGGCAAAAATAGGAACCCTCGAATTGCTTCTGTCACCTGCTGCAACAATATAACGAGCTCCTCGGCCAAACCTCAATTGGGCCTGCCGCATGTAGACAGTCATACTCAAAAACGCAGAATCTGCGCTTTTGCGCCACGTTAGGCCAATAGTTGCGAACTTAGGTTTTTGCGGCCTGGAGCGCCTGCGAAAAGGTCCGTTGACGGTCCTTCTCTCGCCCTAGGGCTGATGATCGCCCTCGAACGCAAAGCGCAGTCGCGGGGCGATCGTCCATTAAAACGGCGGCATTTTGTTTCAGACCAAGTTCGGTGCCGTTTCTGCGCTTACCTCTTCACGAACAGAAGGCAGTAGCTGTCGGGCCAACAGGGCGCGCGCATTTCTCATCTTCCACAGCGGCCATTTCCTTATCTCCCAGTTTCCGGATCAGTGGCGGGTGACCTAAGGCAGTATGTTGAACACTAAACAAAACGGTATCTCTCCAACACGGCACACATTTAGTTTGGTCGCAGCCGAAGGGAAGAAGAGCGGACCTCGAGACTCGATCTTAAAACAGACTGTCCGCAATGGAACAGTTTCCTTGCTAGTGCAGTGCGATAGTTTATTTGGGACTTAAGCTTGCTGGCTTGATATCAAGGGCATGTGGAGAATATGAGATGTCAACCCAAGACTCAGTCGTTGCGGTGTATCGCACCCATACCGAGGTGACCCGTGACAGCGGTGATGATCGTCATGATTGCCGTGCTCAACGGCCGCCAAGATCTCCAGCGTGGGCGTGTCACCGCAGCAGGCCATTACTACGCCCCGCGCCGTCTGGATGATGGTGCCTGCCGCGGTGGTCGATCCGACGCTAAAGACCCTGGTCCCGTTTCTCGAAAGTGACGACGTGGTTATCGACGGGGGCAATTCTTATTACCACGACGACATCCGCCGCGCTGCCGAATTGAAGTCGAAGGGCATCCACTATGTGGACGCCGGGACGAGTGGCGGGGTCTGGGGTTCGGAACGGGGCTACTGCCTGATGATTGGCGGCGATGAAAATATTGTCCGGCGACTCGACCCCATTTTCGCCGCCTTGGCTCCGAACATCGACGAGGCCCCGCGCACGCCCGGCCGCGAAAAATTAGGCGGCACGGCCGAACACGGCTATTTACACTGCGGCCCGAGTAGCGCAGGCCACTTCGTCAAGATGGTTCACAACGGCATCGAGTACGGCATGATGGCCTCCTACGCGGAAGGCTTGGACATCCTGCGCCACGCCAACGCCGGCAAGCAGAAGAGCAATGTCGATGCCGAAACCACTCCATTGCGCGATCCCGAGCATTACGCATACGACCTGAATCTTGCCGACATTGCCGAGGTCTGGAGACGTGGCAGCGTCATCTCATCGTGGCTCTTGGACTTGGCAGCCAGAGCTCTCCTCAACAGCCCGGACCTGGCGAAGTTTGCTGGTCGAGTTTCCGATTCAGGGGAGGGGCGCTGGACGATCAAGGCGGCCATTGACGAATCCGTTCCAGCCCCCGTCCTCAGTGCTGCACTCTACGAACGCTTCAGTTCGCGGGGCGAGGCTGACTTCGCCGGCAAGATGTTATCGGCCCTTCGTTACGAGTTCGGCGGCCATGAGGAAAAAACCGCTGCCAAGAAGACGAGTGCCTGATGACTACCTCCCGTTCAGATGCGTTGGTACTCTTCGGTGTGACAGGGGATCTTGCCCACAAGATGATCTTCCCGGCACTTTACGCGATGGCGAAGCATGGCACCCTCAAGGTTCCAGTCATTGGCGTCGCCTTTCCGAAGTGGAGCCTGGATCGTCTTCGCAAGCGCGTGACGGATAGCATAAAGCGATCAGGTGGGATAGATGATAAGCGTGCCTTCCGCCAACTTCTATCGCAGTTTAGCTACGTGAATGGAGATTATAAGGACCCGGCCACGTTCACGGCGTTAAAAAAAGCGCTAGGCAAGGCTCGCCGCCCAGCTCACTATTTGGCCATTCCGCCCTCGCTTTTCGAAACCGTGATCAAAGGTCTTGGTGCCGCGAAATTGGCTGAGCACGCGCGCGTGATCGTCGAAAAGCCGTTCGGACGAGACTTGGCCTCCGCCCGAGAGCTCAATCGCGTGGCGCGCTCGGTGTTCCCGGAAGACTCGATCTTCCGCATTGACCACTTCCTCGGCAAGGAAGCGATCATGAATATTCTCTATTTTCGCTTCGCGAATTCATTTCTGGAACCGATCTGGAATCGCAACTATGTGGCCAGCGTCCAGATAACTCTAGCCGAGAATTTTGGTGTTAAGGGCCGCGGCGCGTTTTACGAGACCGCCGGCTGCCTGCGCGACGTGGTCGAAAACCACCTCTTTCAAATCGTCGCATTGCTTGCGATGGAGCCGCCAGCGGATAGGGACTTTGGAGCCGTCCATACTGAGCAAGCCAAGGTTTTTGAAGCGATGCGTCCTTTGAAGTCGAGCGATTTGGTGCGCGGTCAATATGTTGGTTACCGAAAAGAGCCACACGTGGCGAAAAACTCTGACGTCGAAACTTTCTGCGCCTTGCGTCTTTTCATCGACTCGTGGCGCTGGGCGGGAGTGCCCTGGTACTTACGCTCTGGCAAATACCTGCCCGAGAACGAAACTGAGATCCTCGTGGAACTGAAACCTACCCCACAAAAACTCTTCGCTGACTCAACATCGACGACTGGCCCTGGCAATTATCTGCGATTCCAACTTTCCCCAACTTCCGCCATTGCCCTCTCCGCTCGCGTCAAGCGGGCCGGGAAGGAGTTCGTTGGCGAGCAACGAGAACTCTACCTGTCCGAGGAACAGCCGGGAGAAGAATCACCCTATGAGCGACTCTTGGGCGACGCCATGGCTGGAGATGGGGCTCTTTTCACTCGTGAGGACGCGGTTGAAGCAGCGTGGGCCGTCGTTGATCCAGTCCTCAAGAAGCACCATCGGACTCGCCTCTACAAGCGCCACAGCTGGGGTCCCAAAGAGGCCGATACTCTCATTGCCCCGGACGGCTGTTGGCACAACCCCGCATGAACGTTGCACCTTGCGCGAATTGGCCAAGTGCCTAAGGAGGAGTCCCCATTGAGCGCAAAGATACCGGCCACGTGACTGTCCCTACCAAAAACCTCGTCCTGATTGAATTGCTTGAACTTGCGTCGTTACCACAGATAGTCTGTGTAGACCATGCTCACAGTGATTCGCTCCGTGTTTTGTACTGTGCGTCGCGGCTTTCGATCTCGCCTCGCTCTTCAAGCTGAGATCATTGCCGCAGGCCACTAATTCCTCTCCAGTCGAGCGATTTCTCGAGCGTGAATTCTTCGGGCGCGTCGCAATGCAGAAGGACAACTCGGGCAAGGTGATCGGTCTAAGAATTCGACTGTGGCACTAAAGATTTCTCGGCAAACAAATTAGACGCGGTGCCAGATTCTCTGCGATAGCTGAAGTTTTAATGCGCCGCATCCCCGTTTCGGGACCAGGAGGCCGGTGATCCAAATCCACTCGCCCCCACCAATCTTTTCAAGGAGTTGTCCGGGACCCGAGTGTTCCCTCTAAAGCTCCGTAGGCGATCTTGTTGACGCCAGATCCTCGCGCCGACAAACAACAAAAGTCGTCTGTTTCGAACAATGCACGGTCCCGCTATAAACTGCTGTAAGCCATCTCTTCAATGAGCTTTGTAGGTCGCGGCTTTTACCCTGAACCGCTGTGATAATCTCAGCTCGTCAATGACTATCCCGAGGCCCCAGGAAAAGTGACCGAACGTTGAAAGGAAAACCAAATTCTATGTACAAAGCGAAGGCATACTCTGCAGCCAGCGCAACATCGCCGCTGAGATCGACCACGATCACACGACGCGAGCCGACGGAACACGACGTACAGATCGAAATTCTGTATTGCGGCATCTGCCACTCCGACCTCCATCAAGTCCGCAACGAGTGGAGCGGCGTGATGCCCACCGTATACCCCTGTGTACCGGGGCACGAGATCGTCGGCCGTGTCGCCAAGGTCGGCACGGCCGTCTCCAAATTTAAACCAGGCGACCTCGCTGCAGTCGGCTGCATGGTGGACTCGGACCGCACGTGCCCCGAATGCCAAGCGGGCCTCGAGCAGTTCTGTCCGAATTTCACTTTAACTTACAATTTCCCCGACAAGCATCTGGGCGGTGTGACTTATGGCGGCTATTCCGAGAGCATCGTCGTGGACCAGAGGTTCGTTCTCCGCGTGCCCTCGAACCTGAATCCCGCCGCCGTGGCTCCCTTACTTTGCGCTGGAATCACAACGTATTCGCCGATGCGCCACTGGGCAGTTACAAAGAATAAGAAAGTTGGCGTGGTCGGGCTCGGCGGTCTGGGCCACATGGCCGTGAAGTTTGCACATGCCCTCGGAGCCCACGTTGTTGTCTTCACGACTTCACCCAGCAAAAAGGAAGACGCGCTCCGCCTCGGTGCCGATCAGGTGGTCATCTCACGCGATACGGACGAGATGCAAAAGCACGCCGAGAGCTTCGATTTCATCCTCGACGCCGTGGCTGCGGACCACGACATCAACGCATTCATCAATCTGTTGCGGCGCGACGGTAACATTACGATGGTCGGCGCCCCGGAGAAGCCTCTCGGTATCTCCGTATTTGGTCTGATCATGAGACGGCGCAGTCTCTCCGGCTCTCCCATCGGCGGTATCGCTCAGACCCAGGAGATGCTCGACTTCTGCTCGCAACACAACATCACCGCCGATGTCGAAGTCATCCCAATCCAGAAGGCCAACGAGGCCTACGAGCGGCTGCTTAAATCCGATGTCAAGTATCGCTTTTCCATCGACATGGCTTCGATCAAAACTGAGTAAACCGATTTTCTGGCCCTAGGGCAAAACATGCCTGTTGTTTGAAGAAACGAGAGATGTGAGGTCAGAGCATGCCAGCACTTGCCGGGTGGGAGAACTTCTACGTTATCGTCGGGTCATCTGCCGGAGCGCTGATCGGACTCCAGTTCGTTGTCATTACCCTGATTGCCGAGATTCCGATCGTAAGAGATGTCGAACTCGCCGGCAGCGCATTTTCGACTCCGACTGTCGTTCACTTTGGAACTGCGTTGTTGCTATCGGCGATTGTGAGTGCTCCATGGCACGGGATCGCCGCCCCAGCGATTATGTGGGGGCTAGTGGGACTCGTTGGCGTGGTGTACTCGATTATCGTAGCTCAGCGTATGCGGACCCAGGTGGCATACAAACCCGTATTTGAGGACTGGTTGTTTCACTTTCTGCTACCCTTCGCGGCATATGCAACGCTCGCTGCATCGGCATATGTGGCTCGTCAGCATGTACAGGGTGCAATGTTTGGCGCTGGAGCCGCCGCACTGCTACTACTGTTCACCGGCATTCATAACGCCTGGGACGCCGTGACATATCACGTGTTCGTTAGGAAAGAGCGACAGCGCAGGCTGAGCGGCAACAACGAATGAATGCTTCCGACCGCGAAGCCCTCCACGAGCAAGGAGCACGCCTAACTACTCGTGGCGCAGCGCCACCATAGGATCGACTTGCATCGCGCGTCTCGCGGGCAAATAGCACGCCGCAGCGGCCACCAGGGCGAACGCGATCGGCACGCTGATGAATGTGAAGATATCGGTGGGAGCGACTTGGTAGAGTAACGTCTCCAGGCCGCGCGTTGCCGCAAGAGCTGCCGCAATTCGGAGAACGATTCCACCGAAGTTAACTTGAGTCCTTGGGCGATTACCGAGCGCATCACCTGGCCCGGCTCGGCGCCCAATGCCATGCGGATGCCGATTTCGCGCGTGCGTTGCGCCACGGTCTGCGCCATCACTCCGAAAATCCCGATCACGCACAAGAACGCGGCGAGCGTGCCGAAAAAGGCCATCAACTTCGTGACTACGCGGTTCCCGGCATCCTGAATCGTCATTATGTGGCCGAAATCCACCGTAAGGCACGGAACTCTTCGCGGGCAGCCCCAGTGACGTGAGGCGGTACGCGGAAGCGCGTCCCGGTATTCATAAGCACACTTAGGTCTTGGCGGCGAGGCGAGCGGGGTCAGGCGTATCGCGAATGCGCCCGGACTCCACGTCGGCAAGTACCGCGCGGAGCCAGCGTAGATCGAAGCGGCACTGCTCCGCCATGTGTTGCATCAGGTGACGGCTACCGGTGGGCAGTATCTTTACCCATTGCCGATGCAATCTTCGGATCTCCGCCAGCCGCACATTCTGCCTGTCGATTTGGGTGCGCAGGGCCTCGGCGACCAGCTTGAGGTCCGCGAGATGCAAGAAGAGCATCGGGCCGTAAAGGGTCTCGCGAAGGTCGCCTTCGGCGGCAAATTGCGCGTGGAGTAGTTCACAAAAGCGGTCGCGTCCGCGCGGGGTGATGCGGTACACCGTACGCATGCCTCCTCGAGCCACGCGCTGGTGGGCAACCGCGGTTAACAGGCCACGTTCGAAAAGCTGGCGCACGGCGTAGTAGAGCGTGCCGACATTTACATCGGTAAAGCACTCAATCATGGCTTGGGTCAGACGCCGTTTGATCTCGTAGGGATGAAAATCGCCGCGGTACAGAATGCCCAAAATATATAGTTCGGCTTTCATTAGTCCAATTATACTATTATACTTGTATTAAAGGAGAGATGTCTGATGAAGCGTTCCATCCTCGCCTGCCTGGCCGGCCTTCTCACTTGGGTTGTCGTCGTCTCGGTGATCAACCGCGTCCTTCGCCTGACCCTTCCGAACTACACCTCTGCCGAGCAGACGCTCCAGTTCACGCTGGCTATGAAGTGGGCGCGCCTGCTGATGGCTATTGTGACCTCGCTGGTGGCCGGTGCCGTAACACATTGGATATCTCCATCGAGCCGCTGGACGCCGTTGATCGTCGGCGGCGTGGTGTTTGCATTGTTCGTACCCGTGCACATCGCTATTTGGAACAAATTGCCCCTGTGGTATCACCTGACATTTCTCTTGACGATTATTCCCGCGGTGCTCGCGGGTGCGCTGCTGGCACGACGCCGAAACGAGAAAACATCTTAATCGGCGCGCAAGCAAGCCATGGGGTCGACGTGCGCCGCATTCCGCGCGGGCAGATAACAAGCGAGCGCGGCAATCACCGTGAGCAGCGCCGCGACTCCGGCAAATGTGACTGGGTCAAATGGCGCAACTTGGAAAAGTAGGCTTGCGAGAAGGCGAGTTAGTGCGAGCGAGAGCAAGGTTCCCAGTGCAATTCCGGTGACGGCGATGCGCAGCCCGCGCGCGACGACTTGCATCACGATGTCACTGGGCGCTGCTCCCAGGGCCATGCGGATACCGATTTCACGCGTGCGCTGCGCAACGAAGTATGCGACGACGCCATAAACTCCAATCGCCGCCAGCAGCAAAGCCAGCGCGGCAAATGATCCGATCAGCAACGCCGGGAACCTTCGCAGAAACGTTGCGGGAGATGCCGAGATAATGTCGTCGATCGTGGCAAACCGTGTGACCACAATCTGTGGATTCAATTCACGAATTGCCTCGCGCAAGGGAGCAATCTCGGAATTCGGATTTACAGCGGTGCGGACCACAAGGCTCACCGTCCGGCTCGCGTCCTGCAAAAGTGCGTCGTAAACAATCGGCGTAGTCGGCTGATCGAGGGGACCGAGTTTTTCATCTCCGGCGACCCCTACAATCTCGATAGCGGGTTGATTCTCGGAGGCGGAGAGCAGCAAACGATGGCCCACTGGGTCTTCGATGTGGAAAAGGAGATTCGCAAGGGTTTGATTGATGATGACTGCGTGCAGATGATTCGCGTCGTCCTGAGCCGTAAAAAATCGGCCCCGCACCAGCGGGATTTTCATCGCTCGGAAATAATCTACGCTTACCTGGCGCGTGTTCACTTCCTGCGCGTCTTCGAGACGCGGAACAGGTCGGCCCTCAACGGATACCGAGATTGTGCCCCCACCCATCATCGGCGGAGTGTCAATTGAGCCACCGTAGTAACTCCAGGAATTTGCGCGAGGCGCGCAAACAAACGCTGCTGCAAAGCATTGATTTCTGTCGCGCCCGGGAATTGCGTGCGCGGAAGCGATACCTGCGCCGTGAGCAGATTGTGCGGATCGAAGCCGGGGTCAACGTTGAGCAAGCGAGTGAGGCTGTGCAGCAGGATTCCTGCACCGACAAGCAGCGTAAGTGAAAGCGCCACTTCGCAAACTACGAGCGCGTCGCGTGTTCGCTGGCGCACGCCGCCCTGCGAAGTCCTGCCGCCGTCTTTGAGCGCTTCGTGCACATCCGTGCTGGAGGCTTTGAGCGCCGGAAGCAGGCCAAACGCCAGTGTGGTGAAAACCGCGATTCCAAGCGCGAATGCAAAAACGCTCCAGTCCATGGACGCGTTCTTCAAATACGGCAGACTGCTCTGCAAGATTCCGCCGGGGATCGCGCGCAGCGCGAGCTTCACCCCTGGCTTTGAGGCAAGCAAACCGAGTGCGCCTCCGGCGAGAGATAAAAGTCCGCACTCGCAGAAGATTTGCTGCAAGATTCTGCTTCGTGTTGCCCCGAGCGCGATGCGAAGTCCGACTTCTCTTTGTCGCGAGGCGGCCCGAGCAAGATAGAGATTGGCGAGATTCGCGCATGCGATGAGTAACACGAGGCCCGCCGTTCCAAATAATGCAAAGAGCACCGGCTTGATTTGCCCGGTGATCTGTTCGCGTAAAGTGATCAAGCGAATTCCGGTCCCGGCATTTGTGTCGGGATATTGCGCGGCGAGCTGCGCGGAGACGACCGTCATTTCCGCGCGTGCTTGGTCGATCGTGACGCCATCTTTCAGCCGTGCGATTACGTGTAGCCAATGAAAATATCGCTTCGTAGCTTGATTCCCGGCGGGAACAAGCGGAACCCAAATGTCCGAAACACCGAGCGGCGCGAATTGGAACTCTTTGGGGAGCACACCAATAACGGTGTAACTTACACCGCTTAAATCGATCGATCGTCCGATCACATTGGCATCGCCGCCGAATCTCCTTTGCCACAATCCGTTCGAAAGAATCGCCACGTGGCCCGCCCCGGGCTGCTCGTCGCTGGAGACAAAGGCGCGGCCGAGAGATGGTTGCACTCCGAGCACGGTGAAGAAACTTGACGTCACGCCACCACCCGGCATAATCGCGGGCTGTCCGCTCTCGGCGACGGAGAACGGAATGAACCAGTAGCCCGCCATGGCATCGAACGCGTGATATCGCTGCACCCAATCCTGATAATTCGGCCAAGAGGCTTCGCGCTGCGAGGCGATGGCGTGGCCTTGATAGGTTTCCCAGAGGTGGACGAGCCGATCAGCCTTCGGATAACGCAGAGATTTTACGAGTGCGGCATTCACCACGGAAAACACGGCCGTATTTACGCCGATGCCGAGAGTTATCGTGAGAAGAGCCACGGCGGTGAAGCCGGGAGATTTGCGCAGCATGCGCAGGCCGAAGCGCAGGTCTTGGAAGAGATTTTCGAGCCAAACAAAGGTCCAAACGTCGCGTGAGGATTCCTCTAGCATTGTGGCGTTCCCGAACTGGCGTCGAGCGGCGTAACGCGCTTCGTCCTTATTTGCGGCCGCTTCGGCTCCTTCACGGCCGTCGAGGTGTCCTAGCTTCTCCTCCGCCATTTCCCGGTGAATGCGCATCTCTTCCTGTAATTCCCGATCGAAGGCTTTGCGGTTTTTCACATAACGAATGCGGTTCCAAAGCTTCATGACGATTCCATTACGCGCGCAATGCCGACCAAAAGCGCGTCGAAGCTTCTTTTTTCCTGGGCGAGCTGCTTCCGCCCTGCGGCGGTGATCTTGTAGAAGCGGGCCTTGCGGTTGTTTTCGGAGAGTCCCCACTCAGCAATGACGAAATCGTTGAGCAGCAAGCGCTGCAGTGCGGGATAGAGCGAGCCTTCGCCGATTTTCAATGCGTCTTGGGAAACCTGCTGGATGTGCTGGGCAATGCCGTATCCGTGGTTTGAGCCGCGGCTGAGTGTCCGGAGAATCAACATCTCCAGCGTGCCGGGCAAAAAATCGGGCTCGGAAGATCTTCCCATCGACTAACGACGGAAGTATGCCACTAAGCGAGCCGGTGTCAAGACCGGTCGCGGTAACCAGCGGACAACCCAACATTTGGGGGTGAGAAGCACGAGAATTTCTTGTTGGCGTGGGCGAACGCGCTCACGCCAACAAGTTTTATAGGGTCAGCGTTCTCAGATCTCTGCCGATTCGGGCTTTCAAAGAGACATGCCCATGGTGGCAAAATATGCTGTCGAGTTCTATCCGCTACTAGGAACGTGCGGTTATCAACAACCTACCGCGCGAACCTACGAGGAAAGATGCCCGACCCCGTACATCTGAGTCGTTGATGTTAGTACATTCCGCCCATGCCGCCCGCGTGTGCGCCAACTGCGGCCGGTTCGGATTCTTCCTTGCTGTCGGCTACCAACGCTTCCGTAGTTAGCATCAACGCCGCAATGGACGCAGCATTTTGCAGGGCCAGACGAGTAACCTTGGCAGGATCGATGACTCCGCCCTTGACCAGGTCGCCGAACTGCCCCGTTTCTGCATCGAAGCCAAAACTTGGATCTTTCGACTCGCGTACCAATCCGATGATCACCGCACCCTCATGGCCGGCGTTTTGGGCGATCTGACGGAGTGGCTCCTCGAGAGCACGCTTGATAATATTCACGCCGATGTTCTCGTCACCGGCAAGTTTGAGCTTATCGAGAGCCGGGATGCAACGAACCAACGCTACACCGCCGCCCGCCACGATGCCCTCTTCCACGGCTGCTCGGGTGGCATGCATGGCGTCTTCCACGCGCGCCTTCTTTTCTTTCATTTCCGTTTCCGTGGCGGCGCCAATCTTGATCACCGCTACACCACCCACGAGTTTTGCCAAGCGCTCCTGCAACTTTTCCTTGTCGTAGTCGGAGGTGCTTTCTTCCAACTGGACGCGGAGTTGCTTGATGCGGCTCGCGATCTCCGCGGCCTTGCCGGCGCCTTCAATAATCGTGGTGTTGTCTTTATCGATGGTGACCTTCTTCGCGTGGCCAAGTTCCGCGAGTGTCACATTCTCGAGCTTGGTGCCCAGATCTTCGGTGATGGCCTTGCCGCCGGTAAGGGTTGCTATATCGTCAAGCATGGCTTTCCGGCGATCGCCGAAGCCTGGAGCCTTTACCGCAGCGCATTGCAGCGTGCCGCGGAGCTTATTTACCACAAGGGTCGCCAGCGCCTCGCCCTCGACGTCTTCCGCAATGATGAGTAGGGGCTTGCCGGCCTTGGCAGTCTGCTCCAAAACAGGCAGTAAGTCCTTCATCGAGCTAATTTTCTTTTCCTGAATGAGGATGTACACGTCTTCGAGGACGCATTCCATCCGCTCCGGAGCAGTTACAAAGTATGGCGAGAGATACCCGCGATCGAACTGCATGCCCTCGACAACTTCGAGGGTTGTTTCCATCGTCCGCGATTCCTCGACGGTGATCACGCCATCTTTGCCGACTTTTTTCATGGCTTCGGCGATGATTTGGCCGATGTGCTTGTCGTTGTTGGCGCTGATGCTGCCCACTTGGGCAATCATCTCACCCTTGACCTCGCGAGAGTTTTTCTTGATCTCTTCGACCGCGACTTGCACGGCGCGTTCGATGCCGCGCTTAACGGCCGTCGGGCTTGCGCCCGCCGCCACCGTTCTGACGCCTTCGCGAAAAATCGCCTGTGCGAGTACGGTCGCCGTCGTTGTACCGTCACCGGCTACGTCTGAAGTCTTTGAAGCTACTTCGCGGACCATTTGGGCGCCCATATTTTCGAGCGGATCCCGAAGCTCAATCTCCTTCGCGACGCTTACGCCGTCTTTCGTAATCACCGGCGCGCCGAATTTCTTTTCGATCACCGCATTCCGGCCCTTGGGACCGAGCGTTATTTTTACCGTATCTGCCAGAATATTGACGCCGCGCAGCATTGCCTGGCGCGAATTCTCACCCATTACAATTTGTTTAGACATTGAAATTCACCCTCCTGGGTGAATGAAACCACGCCCGCTCAGGACCCGAAAGATGTTCCGAGCAGGGAAAGAAACTACTTTCGGCCAGACGCAACTTTCGCGATGGCGCCAAGCTTCGCCAGAATGTCGTCCTCTTGAAGGATCAAATACTCCTGGTCGTCAATCTTGATGTCGCTGCCCGTATATTTGCCGAACAAGATGCGGTCGCCTGCCTTCACGTCGAGCGGAACGCGTGAGCCCTTGATCATTTTGCCCGCTCCGACGGCCATCACTTCACCCTCTTGCGGCTTCTCTTTGGCTGTATCGGGAATGATGATGCCGCTCTTCAAGAGGTCCTTGGCTTCCAGACGTTTTACCAGAACTCGGTCATGCAACGGTGTCACTTGAGTTGTCATTTGTATCCTCCATTCAAGTCTCATAGCTTACGAAAAGTTGTGGTGATCACCCGAGGTTTACCAGGGCTGAAAAGCCTTCTTGTTCTTCTCCCTCGTTGCTTCAAGGTCAGCGGCTTCCTTCTTGACGCGGGCAGCTTCCAAGTGCGGCGCCGCTTGCCGTTCGAGCTCCATAGACTTGGCCGCGGAAACGGCAGCTAGGGCATCCAGGTCTGCTAGAACTGTAGGTGGGACAGCTCAATCGAACAGCTCAGACCGTAAAGTGATAGGCGCAGCGGCTGTTCGGAGCAATAAAAGCTGCTCTGTACGCCATGGCTCCAGCGCTGGCAGTTATGACGTCCGGTCTGCAGTACGCGCCAACACGATTTGCAAACCCTGCACGCATGAAAATTGCCGCTGCTAAGAGGCTGCCGAATCCCGCCGCCATGTGCATGATGGTGCTGTCGCCGATACCCTGCGCAAGCCTTCCGGTTAACCAGCTCATCATAATTCCGGTTACCACACACAAGAGAATGAACACTTGTCGCTCCTTGGGGCGCCCAGTAGCCCCAATCATGCTGCAACCAGCAGAGAGCGGTCCGGAATCGAAACGTCCGCTTGGAAAATGATCGCACCATCTTGGATATGTCGCGACCTTGCGGAGAGCCTAAGATACGGTATCCCGCAGAAGCGCTTCGAAACCATTTCGGTGATCTCGAGAGAATTGAATTTCTCTAACTTCAGCTTCTTCAAGATTCGACCAAGTGCCGTCCGGACGCACTTTTCGCGGCCAAATCCAAAGGTTGTCGAGCTTGTCTCGCCCGCCAGGCAAAAGAATGTCCAGCCAGCGTTGTGAAGCGTTCGCCCAAGGGCGTATCCATCGAGGTTCTGAACGGCGTCCCAGCCGCCTGCATATGTTGCCGTCGCTACGCTCAGACCCGCAGGTAAGGCAGTCCGTTCCTTGACGAGAATCGTGCCCGTCTTGATTAAGTCCTGCATGATTTCTCCTCACTAAGCCTGTGCGGCGGCTACGAGCGACTCCCGCGCCGGATTAGGACAGCCTTCGTCCCCCATGCGCGATGAACTTTCAACGGAGCTCAAGGAGGCGCCGAGGAATGTCTCCAACCACACATCCGCTTCGGTGCGATCGTTTTGGCTTGGCTGGTATATAAAAATCTGCCCATGACCGAAGATTTCAGGACCCGGCGTGAACCGATCTTGATCCATCATGATAAAAGCAACGGTCTTGGCTAAACTAGCCGACGCGTAGTTGTTGCCGAAGCTTATGCCACCAGCATGCATTGGGGACTCCGCGGTCCAATAACGACACACCAAATCGCGGTAGCCTCGACCTTTGTCAGCCCAGATCGTTACACAATCCAGCAGCAGTCCCGGCTGGCGCTGATACTCAACGCGAATAAGAGGGGTTGGGTTGCCTTCCAGCAAGCTATCCCAAGCCAGAACCACCGCATATTGGAAAGCCTTGTTTAAGTCCATTTCCTGTCTCCTGCTCGAACAGAAGTGAGCCGTATAGCGCCAGCTTTTCTCATGACGTTACGAGCGCGCCAATTTTGTGAAAAGTTGAGTTGGAAACGTCAAAAGTCTTAATCTGAGGGGTACCTTCGACAACCCTAGAAAGGATCTTCGCAACTTCCGGATAGGTGTCGCGGTTGTACGCTTCAGCATTTGCCGCAGTCTCCCACAGGCTGATACCGAACGCGTCTTTGCCACCTGGGGTAATAAACATGATCTCGTCCTGGAAGCCCTTCTGTTTCCGGAGGAGCGGAATTACTTCCTTATCCATCCGCTGTGTGAGTTCTTCGACGCAGAGAGGTTTCAAGTGCATGTAAACTCGCCGTGCAAACATGGTGCTCTCCTTGGCCAAGGGCGAAATGAGATAACCAAATTTGGTTTACTCATGACTTAGGTATCCCCCAGTGTGTTTACGACACTAGGTTAAGTTACCATTGAAGTCAAGCAGTAAATAGTGCTATCTTATGGTCTGTACTGTAACAGGTTAATTTCCAAGGAGATGAGATGTGGACGTAACCACGCTGATTCGACAGCGCTTAGAGGAATTGGGGCTCGAACAAAGGCAATTGGCGGTGGCGGCCAAAGTCACTGAGTCTTATATTTCGCAGCTATTGACGGGCAAGAAATCACCCCCCGCGCCTGAGCGTACGGACATCTACGAGAAGCTTGGGAAACTCCTAAAGCTTCCCCTCGGGACACTCTCAGAGTTGGCGACCCTGCAACGAAAAGAGGCCCTCAAGAAGGGCCTAGCTGATCCGCCAGCGCCGTTGTTTAAAGAAACCCGTGAGTTGATCCTGAGAAAGTGCCATCCCGAAAGGGAGCATGAAATTCGAGGAATTTTTGAGAAGCAGACATTCGGCGAACTCGAACGCCTGGTTACGCAAAAGCTGTTGGACGTAGCAAAGACCGTAGCCAAAGAGGAATTGGGAAGTGAGAATTGGCTACATCTCATTGCCAGGCTCACCGGCAGAAGCTACGAACAGACGCGGGTCAATATCCTGGAATTTCTGGATACGGATATTTTCAACGTGTCGGCGGAGACTTGCGTCGTCTTTCTTGACCCGCTGATCGAATCCTGGGACGTGGACCTCGCAACCTTCGGAATTGTGGTGGTGCTCAGCAGAAGACTCGCTCCAGGATCGCCGAAGAGATTTGAGTTTGTCGAGCGGGAGGCCGATCAGCCTACCGAGGAACCGGGACTGAAGGAGTTCCTTCGCGACGCATCTCTTAGTGGTGGGATCAATCGCAATGAAATCGAGTTCCTGAGCAGATTGCGATTCAAGGAGAAACGCCCTACGGCGCTCTATTACTACCGGGCGCTGCAAAACCTGAGAGACCCAATCCATTTTCGAAGTTGACACCGTAGACCCTATCAAACGGAGAACCCATGAAGAAGATAAGGACACACTCAAACGTCGTTGATTGGCCGCCGGTGCCGGGCGGCTTGGATCAGAACCTAAAAAGCCCATTCGGCTATAACGAAGGCGGAATCGAACAGTTATTCCCAACACACGGAAACGTCGTGCGCTTCACAGCTTCTTATAGGGGCAACTTCTTTACATATGATCTGGCTACCAAGGATGTACTGTTCGCACGAAAGGTTGCGAAACTCTTTTCGCGCAATCTCGGCAAAACGATCAGCGAGCTTGGTGATTTAGAGATCGACTGACGAATATCTGTTGGTGGTAAATCCGCAGACTCCATTCCATCTAGCGCCTGCGTCTTCGTCCGGAAGCGTCTACCACGGTATGCTGTACCTGTTAAAGCCAACGCACTCCGCACAATTTGCTTCGAAGCACGGAGTGACGCTGTAATCTGTTTCGCCGGACAATTAGTTGCCGACGCGAATTCGAGAGAGCGAGTGTAACAGACCAAAGATATTCAGCAGCCAGACGACCACCACGATCACCACAACCGCGTTCAAGATGGATTTGATCGATCGAGCCATTGGTATGTAGCTATTCACGAGCCACAGCAGAACACCTACGGCGATTAGGACCAACAATACCTGGAGCAACGGCATAATCTTTACCCCCTTTTCTTGCCAATCAGACACTTTGGCCTGAACCGAGTGTCGGTGAACCCTTCTGGAGTACAGCAAAGGCTATCCGGCTGCATGCTAGCCGCAGTGCCGATTTGTAGCTGTGCCGTTCCGCACACATTGCGAAATGTCTCCCCTTCCCGCACATACAAACATGGAAGGCGCAGGCCCCGAAAGAAACGGGGCCTGCCCGGTGGGTGAGGCGTTAGCGGCGCATAGTGAGCGGCAGAGCTTGCGGTATGGTGCCGATCGTTGTTCCGATCACGTCTCCGGACACAATCAGTTCCACGCGGCGGTTCTGTTGTCGACCTTCCGCCGTGTCATTCGTCGCAACCGGCTGGGTCTTGCCGAAGCCTTGTGACGTCATGGATGAGGATGGAATGTTCTCTTGCGCTAGGTAATCGAGGACCGCACTCGCTCTCTTTTCAGAAAGCGTCTGGTTCATGTCATCGCTACCGACGCTATCGGTATTACCCTCGATCGCCAATTTTAGATCCGGATACGCGAGGACAATCCCTGATATCTTCGCCAGCTTCTCACGTGCCAGCGGCCGGAGCGTGTACTTCCCCGTATCAAAGAGCACGTCCGAGAGGTTCACCACAAGACCGCGTGCGGTATCGCGAGTGGCGAGAATGGCGTTGAATTGGAGCAGCAATTTGGCGCGAAGTTCTTCACGATCGCGCGTCGCTTGCTGCAGCTGTTGATCGGAGTTTGCCGCCGCTGCTTTGTTACGTTCCGATTCCGCCTCGGCGTCTCTTTGAGCCTGCTGAGCGTCTGCCGCGGCCTTATTGGCGTTATCCGTGGCCTGATTGGCTTCTGTTGCCGCAACGCGATTCCGGTCGGATTCCGACTGGGCATCGAGTTCTTTTTGCCGTGCCTCTGCGGCGGCCCTGTCCGCCTCCGCACGGTGACGATCCGCATCCGCGGTCGCGCTTTCCGCGGTCATCCGATCCTGCATGGCTCTTTGGGACTTGGCGTCGGCTTCGGCCACTCGATCCGCATCGGCAGCCCTGTCGGCACTCGCGCGATCGGCATCGATCCGCTTCACCGCGATTTCCCGGGAATCATCCGCCGTTTGCACTACCTCGCGCGATACGGAAATAAGCAATTTCTTGTCGACATGCTTCATGGTTCCCAAATCATCCGCATGCTTCATCTGCGTTACGGCATCTTCGTAGCTGGAGCTGGCATTTTGTTCGGCGCCGTCCAACTTTGCGATTCGCACCGCATTGCGGGCTTCAAAAAATTCGAGCGGCAATTTGGAGTTGAGGACCACGGGATCGAACGCGTAGCCGGTGGGAATATACCCGCCGCGATCCATGAGTTCGTACTTCGCATTCACAGCTTCGGTAGTGCCGGCCGTGTCCGGCCTGACTTCGTTCTCGAGAACCACGACGTTGCTGGGACGTCGCACCGCATAATAGGGTTCAGCAGTCACGATGAGCGCGAACGCCTGGAGGTCCGTTGTAACATTGAGCTTGCTGCGATCGTTATTGCCAACCAGCACTTCTCCGAGGTTTACGGATCGGCCTTCTGGGGAAATGGCCCAGAGGACATAAGTTAGATATTCGCCGCCAAAAGCGCCGGGTTTGTCGAGGCCTGCAAATTCCGCCTGAATGGCCATAGTCCCCCGGTTGCTCTGGACCTTTGCTTCGCCCGAAGCGCGAGGCATCAGGTCCGTACCACGGAAATTGATCTTGGTGGCGCCACTGCGGTGCTCGTATCGGACTGCAGGCGTCGTGCGGCTGACTACGCTCACGCGGTATGTAGATGTCTGATTGGCTTCCGAGGAAGTTGCGGTTTGAGCCTGAGCCAGTGTGGATACGCTCAAACTCGCGAGGACTGCCAAGAGTACTGCCGACTTCTTCACGTTGAGTCTCCTTAAGAAGCTGATAGAGATCAAGTATCGCGGCTTTCCGATCCGGAATACTGTCCGTTTAAACACGTTTTGCTTTGAGGATTCGGAGAACTGAGGCACTGGTGCAGTGTGGAACTCCTCCACGTCCGCCCAATATGCTCAACATAATAGGCGGAGGACGAAGGATTACGGATGTTTGGGGACTTACACGAACGCAGTGAATGAGATGGCGTGAAAATGCGCAACTATTCGTGCAGGACGACGCTCAAAAGCGAGCTGTTAATCTGAAGGCCGCCGTTGTACTTGATAAAACCCAGTTTCTTGAATTTGTTCATGAAAAGATTCACGCGGGAACGCGAAGTGCCGATCGTTTCGGCGAGCGTTTCTTGCGATATTTTGGGAAGAACCCTTTGAGGTTTATCGTCTTGTCCATAGCGCGCCAAAAGCAGAAGCGTACGAGCCAGCCGTTTCTCGGTGGAATTGAATAGCTGGTCCACCAAGTCTTCCTCGATGCGGATATTTCTGGAGAGCATGTAAGCAATAAAACGATCGGAGAAATCGTGCTCGGCATGCAGGACGCGAATCATCTCGTTCTTATCAATTACGAGCGCCGTCGTGGCAGTCATGGCAATTGCAGACCCCATGCGTTTCGGCTGGCCTGCCAGGCATCCTTCGCCGAAGAAATCGCCCGGTCCGAGCATCGCCACAACCGCCTCTTTGCCCGTTTCGTTGACAACGCAAAGCTTTATCGCGCCCTGCTGGATGTACAGGACATTCTTGGAGGCATCACCTTGCGAGTAGATCGTTTGTCTTCTTCGAAAGTCCACGACCTTTCTTGACACACCGGCTGAATCAAGAAAGGTTTGCGCGTCAAAGCCTCTGGGTCTTTCTGGTTTCATCCCATTCGAACCCTTCAATTGTTTTGGCACGGCGCTCCGTAGCACGACATATCGTAAGTCACCTGCCCGCAAACCCACAACAAAGATAGACTCTCCATCGCGGGTCACATATAGACGAGCCAGACTTTCCGTAATCGGACTGTTTTTGGATTTTAGGCATTAGGCACGCATGGCGGACGCGATCTGAGGAACGTTCGTCCGCAAGGGAATGGCCACCTTTACCGTGGTGCCCTTACCGGGGCCTTCAGAGGAGATCTCAAAACCTCCGCCGAGTGCGGTGATGCGTTCCCGCATCCCTCGAAGGCCCACACCCGGCAGACCAATCGAGGAAATTTTTGACAACATCTCCACCGGTATTCCGCGGCCGGTGTCCTTGATCTCAAGCGCGAGGCCACCTGCAAACTGACATAGACGAATATCCGCCGTCGGGCTTGCCGAATGGCGATGGATATTCGTCAGGCATTCCTGAACCACGCGGAAAACCCCCGTTTCCAGATCGATGGGCTGGCGTTCGAGATCGGAAGGTATTGCCAGATGAACTTTAATGCCGCTTCTTTTTTCAAATCCGTCTGCGTACCACGATAAAGCGCCCTCGAGCCCGGCTTCATCCAGCAAGGGAGGGTGTAAGAGGTAGGAGACGGTACGCACGCTGTCCGAGACTTCCTTGGCCAGGACCGCGCTATCCGCCGCCATCTTAGCCACGCTGGCGCTGAGTTTTTTTGCGTCTTTTTCCAGCCGCTGAAGGTTCAGCGTCAAGGCGGCCAGGGTTTGCGCGGTGCTGTCGTGCAAGTGCCGCGCGATTCGCCGCTGCTCCTCATCGCGAACTTTCAACAGCCTCGCCGAAAGATCCCGCAAGTTTTCATTCGTTACCTGGAGCGCGGCCGTTCGTTGCCGAATGCGGTCTTCCAGTTCGTTCTGGATGGTCAGCAAGCGCACTTGGTTTCTGCGTTGCTTGGTAATCGTTCGCCGGCTCAAGTCCCCAAAAAGGATGATGGCGCAGGAAATCGCACAATAAGCGATGGCACGATTGCGTTCTTCCCCCGTGGCGATTCGCAGTGAATAGAGGGGCGCAATGAAGAAAAACTTGGCGACAGCCCACCCGGCGGTAGCGGTCAGGAACGATGGCAAAAACCCCGCATACCAGACCGAAAAGGCAGTGGCTATGAAGAGCGTTGTGTAGGGGTGAGAATTAAGGCCAAACTGTGCCAGCAGACCACGTACAGCAAGAGCTAATGCTGCTGCCAATCCAGCAGCGAGGTACCGTCGAACTATATTTTCCCGGAGCCCACTGAAAGGAAGATTTGGGGCTTCCATGCTTGGATACCTCCTTGGAGATGGGATTCCGTCGCAGGGTATCAGTCAGCTGAAACTGAAACTGTCCGCAATAGGACAGTTGCGGTTTTTTAACAATTGGGCCCATTCGCCGCGCCCTACACGACCTCGCCCAAATTTGCGTGGAGCGCTCTAACGCGCGGCCGGTAGGTGTGTTGTACGGCACATCAATTAACCGGTTGTAGGTCCATTGTCTGGGATGCCGCAATTCCGAAAAACGGAAAGCCCACATTTTTGGAGGAACTATAAAATGCAGCGCGCACAGCTTTACATCGCTTCAATATTCCTAACGGCCGCCCTTCTGGCGCCAGTAGCCATAACAGCAGCCCCCGCACCGCAGGCCAGTGTTCAGGTCCGCGTTTACGATCGGAGCCACAACGACTATCACAACTGGGACGACAACGAAAATCGTGCTTGGGGCCAGTTTCTTGTCGAAAACCACAGAAAGTCGCACGAATTCTCCAGGGCCAACAGAAAAGAGCAGTCGCAATACTGGAATTGGCGCCACCGCCATCCGGACACGAACTAGCGTCGCGCCGTTTCCCGGGAGCAATGCCTAGAAGGGATCCGTCCGATCCACAGCGCCATCGGGATATGCGCCCACGGACGGCTTAGGCCTGGTTCTGGTCGTCGTCGTCATTCTCGTCTTGCTTGGACGTAATCTAGACCGGCCCGGCTATGGTTGCGGACGTTCCCGGGTCGGTCCGGGCCGCTCAAGCTCAAGACAAATCGAAAGTATGAGTTAGATATTGCGGTCTATTTTTCTCTTCCAGATAGACCGGTCGGAGGCCAGCAAATGGACGAACCCAATCGGCACGCCATCAAGTTTCTCGAGAAAGAGATCAAGACCTACACGGCATTATCGCGCTTCTTTTTGAAGAAAGGCATCAGTGAACACGTGCGTGTGGGCAAACGCAAGGTCCTGATCAGCCCGGCGTTTTATAAGGACAGGATGAACGAGGCGAAGAAGCTTGTCGTTGAACTCAAGAGCTGAATGTAGGGCAGGTATTTCTCGGGTACCTTCCATCGGCCCTACGGGCCAAGCAGCGGACCCGCGTTGCACAGAGAGATCGCGATCTAAGCCCGGTCATCTCAGGTCGATTTGATGGCTATAGCAATAAGTAGAATTTTCAGGAGGAATGATATGAGACCAATTAGCGTTATTAGTACCACGGCGTTGTTTTTGCTTGTCGGGTTTGCAGCGCCGGCTGGCGCAAGCCAGGATAAGCAAGAGAAACCGCCGCCCAAGCAGGAACAAGCGGCTAAGGCGGCAAGACCGGCAAAGCAACAGCAGGCCAAAGCGCCGAGGCCGGTCCAGGCGAAGACTCAAGTCCAGCAACCGCAAGCCAGGACGCAGAACGATCAGCCACCACAGCAGCAGGCCAAGAAGCAAGATCAGCAACAGCGGCAGGAAAGCAGTTCCGCAAGACAACAACCGCAGCAGCAACAACAACAGCAGCAACAACAGCAGGCCAAGAGCCGGCAAGAACCGCAAAAGCAGCAGCAAGCACGAACCGCAACGCAGCGGCAACAGCCGCAAGGCCAGGGTCAGCACCCTCAGCGCCAGCCGCAGGTGGCCTCTTCACAACGTCCCCAACACACACAGCGAGCTCAGGCGACACAACGTGCGCAGCCCGCGCTTCGCTTGACTGCCCGGGGCAACAGCCGAATTCCTGACGAGCGTTTCCATTCGAATTTTGGGCGCGAGCACGAGTTCCGCATAGGCGCTCCCAGGATGGTTGGCGGATATTCTCGCTTTCAGTACGGCGGCTATTGGTTTGGGTTTGTTCAGCCGTGGCCCGTAGGTTGGTACTACACAGATGACGTTTACGTTGATTACATCGATGGCGGATATTACTTGTGCAATCCGTCCTATCCCGGCGTTCGCGTTTCAATCAGCGTGGTTCTGTAATGTTCGAGCCACGCTCGTAGTCGCACGGGCACAATGACCTGCCATCAACACCTCGGCTGGATTCCCGCCCGCCGCCGTCCGCGCCTGGAGGTAACAAGCCACCGCTGCCTCCAGTCCCAGCAACACAACAGCTACGGCGGCCCCGCTTGCCATGCCGCCGTCTGGCCCAGACAGTGCTCGGGCAAATCCCCATCCTCACAGCGATCGTGATCGAGAACTGCGCTGTTCAGCAGCGGACTCCGCCATCAATTTTCGCAGCCAGGCGCTCAACATTATGTCGAGTCTCGCCGCGACTACGGTCGGAGTGCCGCGCGACTGCCCCGACCCATAGCGCTTATAAGAGTGAACTCCCTGACAGAGCCGATCGCAATATGGAGGTAATACAAACTCGGCGAGCAGTGTTTCGCCAAGACCCCATTCGAGTATCAAATCGGTTTCCCTATTCGGTCCGCGACCACGCTTCGATTGGGTGAGCCGCGAACGAATCTGTTCAGGGAGTCACGTGGTGAAGCGAATCACGTCTCGGTCTACATTTCCGATCGATGCACGGAAGCAATTCATAGGACCCCGTACCAAAGCGGACTTGGCTCCAGGTTCGCCCGAATGAAGTTGCCTAGAGAAAGACCGCTTGCGAGGTTGTGGCTTTTCGATGGGTAGCGTATGCCGAAGATGTCGCTGAAGAATCTGAAGCACAACAATTGCAATGCACTCGGCAGATTGGAATCTCGAATGCTCATAGAGTCTGTTCGGTGATCCAAGAAGGTGCGTTTCCGTGGCGTCGTAGTCTCCCCGAAGTTTGCACGCGAGCTGCTTTCAGACTTGCGAGTTTGATTGGCGATCGAGCATTGCGGTTGATTGGGAAAAGCTAATGAAGCCAGACACGCAGCAGGCAGTTCCGGAAGAGCGGATCCTGGTCTTTCTCGAGGGGAAGTGCTAAGTGGCTGAAAGCGGCTTGATCGCGACCGGCATCACGGGCCTCGACGAGATTCTGTTGGGTGGCGTTCCGAGGGGCAATGTCATTCTGTTGCAGGGCGTCACCGGAAGCGGAAAGACCCTCATGGGCACCGAGTTTATTTACCGCGGAATTACACAATTTAACGAGGCGGGGCTGATTGTGGTATTTGAAGCGACTCCAGAGAAACTCATACGGGATACTGCCAAGTTTAACTGGGATTTGGACGCGCTGCAGCGTGGGAAAAAGCTCCAAATCATCTTTACGAGTCCGCAGGTATTCGATCAGGAGCTTCGGTCGGCGGATAGTCTGTTGCTTGAGGCCGCGGCCGAGATTGGCGCACGGCGCATTTTCATAGACGGCGTCGCCAACCTGGATCGGATTTCCGGCTCCGTTGGTACCGGCCCGCAGTTGTATCGCGAACTGTTGCATCAATTGGTCGAAACATTGCGCCGGGAGAACTTGACGGTATTGCTTTCGCACGAACTCGGCAGTCAGGCTAACTCAGCAGCCATGGTAGAGGCCGCCGATTTTCTCGCCGATACGGTGATCCAATTGAACCGCGACCGCCGGAACCGGCGTAGCCATCGCAGCATCGAGATCATAAAAAGCAGGGGGCAGGACTTTGAAAGCGGGGAACACTCTCTGCGGATCACTGCGGACAAAGGCTTACAGGTATTCCGCCGCGTCCAGGCCCCAAATCGCGTGAATATAATGCAGCCGACCTCGAGCACGAAACGATCGGTGATCGGGGTTGACGCCGTGGATACGCTGATTGGCGGCGGCATTTTTGACGGATCGACCACGATGGTTGTCGGCGTTTCAGGCGTAGGAAAGACGGTACTTGGCACACAGTTACTGCGGGAAGGAGCGCTGAAGCAAAAAAAACGGGGCCTCATGGTTTCCTTGGACGAGCACCCGGCGCAAATCATCCGTAATGCCCAAACGCTTGGGTTAGACCTTCAAGAACAGATCGATGCGGGCACGATCCGAATCCTGTTTGAAAGTCCGCAAGAGCTAAACATTGATGCCCATTACGCCCAAATCGTTGAGCTTGTCGAGAAACATGACATTCAACGCATGGTAATCGACGGCATGACGAGTTATAGCAGCGCGATCGGGGACATGGGGGTTTATCGGGACTTTTTTCACGCCCTGGTGGCCTATAGCAAACATCGTTTGATGACGACGTTCTTTAATTATGAGAATCCTGAGTTTCTGGGAATCTCGTCCTATATGCCGGATTTTCCCGTTAGCTCCATTGTGGACAATCTCATTCTGATGAGCCTGGTTGAAATCGACAACTCAATTCATCGCTGCATTTCGGTGGTCAAGGCCCGCGGAAGCAACCATTCATTCCAGACACGCGAATTCACGATCGGCGAAGGGGGAATGAAGCTCATACCCCAGGACCAAAGCGTAGACGGTGGACCGCCGTTGCAGGATTACGCAAGTCTCTTGAGCAGGGCTCCGACGCGGTTGCGTCGCGCGCAGAGAACAGGTGAAAGACTCTGACATGAATCCCGGACACCACCTGACTTCACGGGAACCGAGCGCACTCGATCGAACGGAACGGTTTCCTTTAGCGGAGGATTTGTCCGCCGGTTACGGTAAAGCTCAGAGTGGAATTGCCGCGGTGGAATTGTCTCCCGAAGAGCGCGCTGAATTGCTTGCCGTCGATGCGTGGGGGCCCATGTTGGAAACATACGGCCGCGCAATGAAAGTGGCAGTAGCGCTAACCGACATGGAAGGAAGCTTATTGGGAAAGTGCCACAATGCGCAGCCGATTTGGACGTTTGTTCAGAGCGCAACAGCCGTAAAAAGGGTCGGCTGTCCATTCTGCCTGGCGCCGTCTTCGCCTTGCACGGCTGTTGTAGAAGCGTTGCGCACAGGGCGCCCGACGATGGTACGAGACCACGCAGGCCTTACCCACGTGGCCGTTCCGCTCTCGCTAAGAAATGATCGTCTCGGGGCCATTATTGCCGGCCAAGTATCCGATCAATATCCCGAGTCCTTGTTGTTGCGGCGAGCCGCAAAGAAATTTGGCGTCCCGGCGCAAACGCTCTGGGACCTTTCGAGCAAGCAGCGTCCCGTCAGCCGCGCCACATTGCAAATGGCCGGCGATTTGCTGGGCACGCTAGGCCAGGCGTTCTTGCGGCAACGCTATGCTGCCATCCTCGAGACCCATGTGGCACAAACGAACCTTCGGTTTCGGTTGTTAGTCGAGGGAGTGACGGACTATGCCCTCTTCACCACCGACTTTCTAGGACGTGTAACCAGTTGGAATGCCGGGGCGGAGCGAATGCTGGGCTACCCGCAGGACAAGATCGTTGGCCAGGAATTTTCTCGCATGTTCACGGCTCAGGATATTCAGGACCTCGTTCCCGAAAAACAGTTGCTCAAGGCCTCACGAGAGGGGCGCAGCGAGGACGAAGGCTGGCGTGTTCGAGGCAATCAGACACAGTTCTGGGCCAACGTCATCATCACGCCGTTAGCGGAAGAAGCGAACTCCCACCGCGGTTTCGCGCTTGTTATGCAAGACGTAACCGACAGGAGGAAGGCGGCGATCGAATTGGAGGCGGTCCGCCAGCAACGCATAGATCTTCAGGAGCAGTTTCTCTCGCACGTTTCGCATGAACTTCGAACTCCCTTGACGGCAATCTATTTTTTCATCACGAATTTATTGGAAGGTGTGGCCGGTAATCTGACGTCGGGACAACGCGAGCATCTCGAGTTTAGTCTGGAGAACGTCAAACAACTCAAGGATATGGTGAGCGACCTTCTGGACGTCAGCCGTGTGGAAAGCCTCAAACTCGCGGTAACTCCTCAGCATACGCTTGTGCCACGGTTAGTGGACGAGGTCCTCAGGGCATGCCGCGCGAATGCGGTGCTGAAGAACATCAGCCTGCTTTCAGACGTCCCGCTGTCTCTCCCTCCTGCTTGGGCCGATCGCGCTCGGGTTCGTCAAATCCTCACAAACCTGATCGATAACGGAATCAAGTTTACGCCTAACAATGGAACGGTCACCGTGCGGGTGCGGGTCTGCGCTGAGGACGCGAATCTTCTCCACCTATCCGTGGTAGACACAGGATGCGGAATCGGCGCGGAAGACTGCCCCACTGTCTTCGACCGTCTGGCTCAAGCAAAAACTCTCACCGAAGCAAGCCGCAAAGGTCTGGGCCTGGGTCTATTCATATCAAAAGAGCTAGTCTCACGGCAGGGCGGCCGAATTTGGGTGGATAGTGAACTCGGACACGGTAGCACCTTTTGCTTTACATTGCCGGTCTTCTCGCTCGCCAGATTGTGTGACGCGATCTTCACCCCGACAAACCTGACATCCGGTTGCGTTACGCTTCTTTCGATTGACCCGCTCAACGATGGCGTCATGCAGATGCACGATCTAACGGGCATACGGAAGGTTCTGGAGCGCTGCATCCTTGCCGGTCGGGACCTGGTACTTCCTTCCATGACCGACGCAGAAACAATCGAGACTTTTTTCATCATCGCCTGCGCTGATAGGAGCGGCGCTGAGGCCATGGCCAGGCGTCTTCACGCCGAGCTCGATAAATCAAGATTTAGGCCGGTCATTACGGCAACAACATTGCACCTTTCCGCCAACGACCAGCCATGGGAAGGACGAATCGCCGAAGTCGCCGCCCGAATCGACAGGTTGGTGCAAGCACATCTGTTGGAAAGGGACTCAAATGAGCGCAAAAAAAATTCTGATTATTGATGATGACGAGCATCTCCTGCTGGGTCTGGCGGCCAAGCTGAAAGCGAACGGCTATAACATCGTCTCTGCCGTGGACGCGGTCTCCGCCGTGGCCGTAGCGCGACAGGAGACGCCAGACCTGATCCTTCTCGATCTCGGGCTGCCCGCCGGCGATGGCTTTCTAGTATTGGAACGATTGAGAGCGTTGCCCGGCCTTGCCGCAACTCCCGTCATCGTGCTCAGCGCCAGAGATCCGGCGAACAATGAACGGCGCGCTTTGGAAGCCGGGGCAGTGGCCTTCTTCCAGAAACCCCCGGATAACCGTGAATTCTTGGCCGAGATCCGGCGCGCCTTGGGAGAAGATGTCGCACTGGCGGAATTTCTCAAGACCTGATTTCACTACATTTCGGACGAGCTTGCCCGAACCCGCTTCAGATCGGCTTCCTACAGTGAACGGGACGCAACGCTAGAACTACAAAAGCAAGCCATAATCCCAATTGGCCAACTCGCTTAGCAACTTTGTCATCGCCAACTCCGAGCGGCGAGCGTCGATCCGCTGGTGGCGCTGCGAACCGGGTAAAAAGATCAGACCGAGCCCATAGTCCGACGCTATTCGGGCGATCTCGGAAAGATCGCGATCTCGTAGGAAGCGAGATTTCGTGGACGAGCACGTTCGATATTCACTCCTTAATGAGCTCGGCTTTCAGACGTAGGCATTGACTATTTCAGAGCCAGAGCGGTTGGATGCTTCGGCTGATATAGGCCGATTCCTCCGCCGCTGGGAAGCCGCAAGGTCGTAAGAGAACCCCATCGTTCTTCGTGAACTTCTGAACATTTCACGCCTTTTTTTTCGAGGGCGGCCATTTCTGTTTTCAGATCGTCGCACATGAAATACAGTTCGTGTGTCGCGCTCGCGTTGGCCGGATGAAACGCAGCCTCCGCCGGCGGCAGCGCGAAGATGAGCCAGCCATGCCCCGCATCCACCGATTTGAATCCGAGAACGTCCCGAAAAAATAGACGATCCGCTTCAGCATCTTTACTGTAGGCAATGATGTGGGCGCCAGAGATCAATGTTCCTCCAGAAATACTCAGAACTTCAGCGTGTATTTTACTTCTTTTGCCGAATGAGTGAGGAGTCCACCATCGTTCGATCAAACAAGCCGCCGTGATCGGCTGTGGGGGTAGGACGCACTGACAATTCTGCTTATCGTCTACCAGGTTGGTTCATAAGTGGGCTGCTGAAACAATGGTCGAAACCGCGATCACCTGGTCGGGATCGCTGGCGTGCGGCATGCCCAGCAAAAACCCAAGCGCAATGGCTGCGCCTAGCGTCCAATCGCTTCAGAAATCATCATACGTTCATCATGAAGAAGAGTAGTCTACGGCCAACGGCACGTCGGCCACCGGCGGGGCTGTAAATGGCCCAACTGATTTTTCGCTTTGTCGTTGGCGGCCTCATGGTCTCTGTGTTCGCTGCGTTTGGCGACGCGCTGAAGCCGAAGAGTTTTGCGGGTCTTTTTGGCGCCGCCCCCTCGATCGCCCTCGCGACCCTATCGCTGACCATCGTTGCGAATGGAAAGCTATATGCTGCTATGGAAGCCCGCTCCATGGTCCTGGGTGCGTTTTGCTTTTCGCTTTATGCGGCTGTCTGCTGCCGGCTGATGATGAAAAATAAGTGGAGCGCGTTGTCCACCACAATTCCCGCGCTCATCCTATGGCTCGCTTGTGCCGTCGGGGCTTGGGCGCTCCTTTTGCGCTGACCGCCCATGAAGGTGGAATTCAATTTCGCTCCACTAGCCCAAATCCACTGGTATGAATATGCCACGCGCTTCATATTGGGCGGAGCCGTTACCGTCGTTGCCGGCTTGTTGGCCAAAACGTTTGGCCCGGCGTTCGGTGGGCTTTTTCTCGCATTTCCGGCAATCTTTCCCGCGGGCGCAACCTTGCTCGAAAAACATGAAACAGAAAAAAAGCAAAAGGCCGGAATCGCAAATAGCGTTCGAGGCCCTGAAGTTGCGGCCCTCGATGCCCGCGGCGCCGCGATGGGAGGTATGGGACTGGCTTGCTTCGCTCTGATTGTTTGGAAATTGCTGCCGGTGTGGAATGCCGCGCCCGTGCTTGTGCTCGCCATCGTAGCGTGGTTCGCCATCTCTCTCTTGTTATGGTGGCTCAGCAAGAAACATCTGTGAAATGGAAAGCGGTGCAGACAGCCATAGCGATCGCGATGGCTCTGCCAATCCCGGTGGCGGCGCCGGTCGATTGGAATCCTCTTTTAACTTAGCGGGGCGGCAAATAGGGAGCAATGCAGCAGAATATATAGCCTCGCGCAGGACTCCGCGTAAGGAGGACCGCGCTCGCTGATGAGGTGTGTCCGCGACGTAGCCGCGGCGTTAACGCAAGCCGACCGTCCCGTGCACGGAATTAATCAGCTTTTGCGAGTCGTACCCTTTTCCATCCTTGAACACGATCTGTACGTTTTCAATATCGCCGATGTTCTTGCTCGGATCGCCTTTAATCACGACGATATCCGCCTGCTTGCCCGCGCGCAACGTGCCGACATGTTCGTCTTCACCCAGGAACGCGGCCCCGTTCTCGGTGGCGATATGGATGGCTTCCACCGGCGTAAATCCTGCCTCTACCAGCAATTCGACTTCCCGTTGATCGCCAAAGCCCGCGATCACGCCGCCATTTCCTGTCGGGTCGAGGCCGGCCATTAATACGCCGCCGGCTTTCGCAAACGCATGCTCGAAATCCATCTCGCGCTTCAGGTGCGCGCCGCTCGCGTCGCCGCTTTCGCTCGATCGCGCGCGCGCCATCAGATAATCGGTACGCGATGGAGCGGAAAGAGCGTCCAGGAAGCGCTGCGTCAATGGAGGCCGGTTGGGAACGCCCGCTTCTCCCACCGGGAGCGTCGAAGTAATGGCCACGTGGTGCTGGATCAAATATTGGATCGTACTTTGAATCTCGGGACCATCAATCGCCGGCTCTTCCGAACGCGATCCCGGCTGCGAAAGCGAGGGACAAGCATCCGGCTGCTTGTCTTTGTAGAATTCTGTGTCCGTGCCAAGACCGTGCTCGAGGTTATCGATTCCCAGATCGGCCGCCTCGCGAAAAGTTACTGAGCACAGGTGCCCCGTAATTTTCAGGCCGCGCGCATGCGCCGCCTTCACGGCGGCGCCGAGCTCGGCTCGTGTGATCAATTGATACGCCTTGAATGACGTAAATCCTTCGTCGGCCCAGTAATTCACCAGCCGCACCGCATCCTCAGGGCCCGTCAGCGTGTGAAGCTGCGGCAAATAGAAACCAGGTCCTTCGAGGTATGGGGCCGTGAGGTGCATCTTCGGTCCGGGCATGACTCCATTCTCGATATAATTTTTCACTTCGAGATCGGCGTAAGGCTCCATGCTCCCGCCGGTGCGCATCGTGGTCACTCCTGCGCCCAGATAAAGCCGCGGAAAGCTGAAAGCCATTTCCGGGTACATTTCCGGCGCGCCCGGTATTCGTCCCACTCCAGTCGCTCCCGGATAGAACATATGTTCGTGCATGCCCACAAGCCCGGGAATCACGGTGCTCCCGGTCAGGTCTATAACCTTAGCGCCCGCAGGAGCCGTCGCGGCCGATCCCATCGAGCGGATCTTGCCGTTTTCAATCACGAGGGTTTGGTCTTCCATCGGAGCCGCGCCCGTGCCGTCGATCACCCGTACGTGCTGCAGCACGACCACCGGAGCGTCCACGCTGATAAATTCTTGCGCGAGCTGGGGAAGCGCGCGCCTGGGCGGTACGGACCGCTGTTGCTGCGCCCGAGCGCCTGTGGCCGCCAACAGCACCGCCACGCTACACAAAAGCCTCGTCTTCATCTGTCCCCCTCGAAAATCTCGTGACGCGCTTCTCGGCGTTTGCTCAGAATATGTATTTCAAACCCAATTGGATCAACCGCGGCGACACCGATGTGGCCGTGATCTGCCCGAAGTTCAGAGACCCTACCGCCGTGGGAGCCGTGGCGCCCTGCACCGCGGTGGTGCTGGCAAATTGGGGCGTGTTGAATGCGTTATACATCTCCACGCGAAACTCCAGATGCGTTTGTTCTGTGAAGCCGCGCATAGGAATCTCTTTCACCACCGCTAGGTCGACGTTGTGTTGGCCCGGACCGTACACGATGCCCCGAGACGTATCGCCGAAGTCGAACCCATTTCCAATGGTCGGTGGCGCGCAAAATGCACTCGCATTAAAGAAATCGTTCCGCCGTGACTCCACGGACCCGCCCGTCGTCAAGATGCTCGCTGCCGTGGCCCCTGGACAAAGCTGCGCGCGCTGGTTCGCGAAGCCGTAGATGCTACCCGACCGCGAGTCGGTGAAGGTCAATGGGGGGCCGGTCTGGATTACGATCACTCCGCTCAACGACCAGTCGCTGAGCGACCTGCCTACGAAACCCTTGTTGTGTTCCACCGATGGCAAATCCCACACAAAATTGGCTACGAACCGGTGCCGCGTGTCGAAATCAGCCGGTCCCCAATCCTGCCTGATGTTTCGATTGTCGTTGAGCAAGCTGCCGCCGTTCGGAAATGTTCCGTTGCCGGTCACGTCGGTTAATGCTTTGCTGTACGTGTAAGACGCTTGCACTTGCAGCCCGCGCCGCAACTTTTTGTTCAACATCGTCTGCAGGCCGTTGTATTTGGAATCTCCCTCTTCCGTCCAATTGCTCAGGCCTGTGGGTGAAAATCCGATGTACGGAACGCGCTGCGCTGCGTTCTGAATCGTATTCGTCGTGATGCCGTTCACGGGGTTGGTCGGGCTCGCTAGATAGGGCTCATTGTAGGACTGCGTCACTTGCAGATGTTGGCCTCGCGTGCCTACATAGCCCACCTGCAACAGCGTGCTCGGTGTAAGCGCATATTGCACGTTCAACGAGTACTGGTCCGCCGAAGGTGCGCGGAAATGCGGATCGACGATCGTCATGCTTAGCGACGTGCTCGAGGAATAGGGCAGCCACACCGGGTACGCGCTATAGGGTGCAGGCGCCGGATTGAATGGATTTTGGAACGTCGCGTTTGCGTTCAACACACCGGAGTTGCTGCGGCTCTGATAGAACGGCGGATTCGAGAAAAGGTGGAAAGCGTCATTCACCGAAGTCCGCGAATAGTAAATTCCAAATCCGCCGCGGATCACCCATTTGTCCATATGAAGGGGCTGCCAGCTGAACCCGACTCTCGGACCCACGTTACCCCACGCCCTAGGGTTGTTCGCATAGGTATCATTCCCGTTAAGGGTTACGCCGGCGGGCACCGCAAGCGGGAAATTGCTGGCAACCACCACGCCTTGCAGCGTGGGTGTCGTGCCTGGATTCATTACCGCAAGATTTGGATAGAAGTTTTCCAGGCGGCCGGTCACGTCGGAAACCGCCCCAAAAACGTCCCAGCGCACTCCGAGGTTTAGCGTCAGCCTTGAATTCACCTTGTAATCGTCCTGCAGGTAAGTGTCTTCGTCGCTCACGCGATAGGAATGTGAAGTGTTACCGCACGCGCCGCTCGAGGAGTACACGTTGCTGAAAGCGCTGCCATTCTGTGCCGCGCTCATACCCAGCAGAAAATCGGGGAAGCTCTGGAACGTCAGCGATCCGCGCGTCACACCGGGGTCCGCTGTGGGATCCGAGACTCGCTCCCAGCCGAAGCCTGCCCGTATTGTGTGGTCGCCGTGCACCCAAGAAATCTGGTCCTGTGCCGCAAACGTCTGACTCACCGTGTCCTGCTGGTCGTTTCCGCTGCCCCCCAACTCGAACGAGCCTTGCACCGACATCGTCGGCATCACGGGATCGTTACACGGAGCCGTCAAATTCAGATCCGTTGCTGTCACGGGTGTGTTCGTGCTGATGATCCCATACGTCCGGTGGTATCCCGCGCTCGCCTCATTGATGAAATTTGGCGTCACCGTGTAGGTATCCTTCAAGGCGACGTTTACGTTGCGAAACAGCGCGTCGATTCCCGAGCCCGGTACGTTGGACGTCGTGAAGCTTTGCACTTGTGGTGACTTCGCCCAGAAGACGCGTTCGGAAATTTGCTGTTTGTCGCTCACCACGTAATCCGTGTTCACCATGTACTGATTTTCGCTATAGGTGGAAGGGTTGCTGAACACCGAAAGACCCGTCCCGTTGGCTTCAATCACCTGCGGCGTGGGGATGAAGTACTGCCCGTTCGGAAGTTTGTAATTGAGCAGGTTTAGCGCGATGGGATTGATATTCGATCCGTCGCACGCCACCGCCACCCCGCCGTTCTTTCCTTTCTGTCCGCAGAATTCCGCTCCCAATGCGGCCGCGCTGCGATTGCTGGTCAGCGGTGGCAACACCACGCTTTCGAGCGACGCGCTTCCCTCACCATCCACCTGTCGTGTTCCCTGATAAGAACCAAAATAGAAGAGCTTGTGCTTGATGATGGCCCCGCCAACGGTGCCCCCAAATTGATTCTGCTTCATCACCGCGCGGGGCTGGCCGGTGGCATTCAGGAAGAAATCGTTCGCATTGAATATGGTATTTCGGTTGAATTCGAAGGCGTCTCCGTGAATCGCATCCGTCCCCGATTTCGTCACCACATCCACGTTTGCTCCCGAACCGCGTCCGTAAGCCGCGTCGTAGAGGCTCGTTTGTACTTTGAACTCCATGATCGCGTCCGGGCTCGGTACCGAAATGCCGCCGATCGAAACCGTGTTCGTCGTGCCCTGCGTCTCCAGGTTGGACAAGTCCTGGCCATCCATCTGGTAGCTGTTGTCCATCACGCGTCCGCCATTCACGTTCACATCTACGTTGTTCTTTCCAAGATTGGCGGCGTTCGGTACGGGGCTTGCAACTCCGGGGTTCAGACCCAATATCTGTGTGTAGTTCCGATTCGTTAACGGCAGCCCGATGACGGTTTTTCCCGTGGTCGTGTCGCCGTTGGTCGACTCTTGCGTTTGCAGGACCTCCGCGTTCGCCTCCACCGTCACCTGTTGCGTGGACTGCCCGATTTCCAATACGAAGTTGAGCGTGGTGGTCGTGGCCACCTGCACCACGGCATTCTGGTCGTTGGTCGTCTTGAAGCCGGCCGCTTCCACCGTCACCTGATAGTTGCCCGGAGGCAGCAGCGTCGCTGAATATCCGCCCGAAGGATTGGTAAGCACTTCCCGGCTAAACCCCGTCCCGCCGTTGGTGACGGTTACCTTCGCCTGCGGTACCACCGCTTTCGAGGGATCGGAGACAGTGCCTGCAATTTCTCCGGTTTCGGCGGTTTGCGCGCGGAGCGAAATGGCGCCCACCAGCAAAAGGGCAGCCGTCATCACGAACAAAACCGAGTACCGGTAGGCACGCATGAAGCCTCCAGGACGGGTCATCGGGGAACCGCCCGCCGCGTAAAATGGGCCGATTTCTGCCGGCCGCCTGTAACTTGCATCTTGCGAATTGCCGGATCGTGGGCTAACTTACCAAGCGCTTGCTTGGTTGCGTCGCGCGCATACCCTACCCATTGCAGCCGTGGCCTGTCAAGATAAAGTTTCGGTTCCTCGCTCGCAGGCCCTCGAAAACGTACGGGGTCCCGCGCGGCCGGCGAACGGAAACCACAGTTAGGAGCGTTGGATGCGGCCCTTGGATGGCATCGTGGTTCTCGACCTGACCCGCTTTCTGCCGGGCGCGTTGGCCACTGCCTCGCTCGCCGCCTTTGGCGCGGAAGTCATCAAAATCGAGAAACCGGAATCGGGCGATCCGGCCCGCCATATACAAGGCGCTTCCTGGTTGTTTGAAGAAACCAATCGCGGAAAAAAAGCGTCGCGCTCAACCTCAAGGATCATCGGGGCAAGGAAGCTTTCCTCAAGCTCGCGAAAGCCGCGGATGTGCTGGTCGAGAGTTTTCGGCCCGGCGTAATGGCGCGGCTTGGTCTTGGCTACGAAACGCTCTCGGGACTCAACCAAGGCTTGATCTATGCCGCAATCAGCGGTTATGGGCAGGATGGACCCTATTCGCAAGTCGCCGGCCACGATATCAATTACGTCGCGATGAGCGGCCTTCTTCCCCTGCTCTCTCCCGCCGCTGGCCCCCCGCTCATCCCTGAAATTCAAATCGCCGATGTAGCCGTGGGATCGTCGCAGATTGTGGTGGGCATTTTACTGGCCTTACAGAGCCGGCACACCAGCGGCCGCGGCCAGCGCGTGGACGTTTCGCTTGCCGGTGGCATGGCTGAACTGCTCGCGTTTCCATTGGCTGCATTGCGCGCCCGCGGGAGCCCTGTCCAACGCGGACGTGAGCTGCTTTCCGGCGCCTACGCCTGCTATCACCTCTACCGCGCGAAAGGCGGCGGGTGGCTTGCCGTTGGCGCACTCGAACCGAAATTCTGGAGCAATCTGTGCCGTCAATTGCAATGCGAAGACCTGATCGCCGATCAATTTTCGCCCGAACCGCGCCAATGCCATGTAAAGGAACGGCTGGCTTCCGCATTTGCGACTCGCACCGCGCAAGAATGGTTCGCTCTCCTGCATGAACAGGATTGTTGCGTCACCCCTGTCCGGACGCTCCAGGAAGCGGTGGCGGATCGGCGATTCGATAGGGAACCCAGCACCGTCCTCTCCGCTACACCTGGCGAGGCCCGGACGTGTCCCGCTCCTTTTCTGGGCGAGCATTCCGTTCAAGTGCTGGGTCGCTCGGGCGTAACACCGGAGCAGCTTCGAGAACTGGAAAGTACCGGAGTGATTCAGGTGTCGAGAAGACCGCCAACGAATGAAAGCCTTGGAGTCGAGTCCGCTATAGACGACAGTTCAAAAGTCTAGTAAGTAATACACCTTGGCCGCTTTGCATTTTTGGTTAGCTGGGCTTTTCTGAGAGAACCGAAAATGAAGCGGCTTTTGGTGCGTCGCCGCCGCAGTACTGTTCCGTGAGGATCACTGGGTGCCCGGCAAGGAAAAAAGGACCAGACCCGCCAACCGCCGGGACATTATCATCAAGGCGGCTGGCCGCCTGTTCCGCCAAAAAGGCTATGAGGGCACCAGCGTGCGAGACATCGCCGACGCCGTGGGCCTGCAGTCTGGAAGCCTTTTTTTCCACTTCACCAGCAAGGAAGAAATCCTGGTTTCGCTTCTCGAAGGCGGCCTTCGCCGCGCCGTGGCCATCCTGGACGACCGTCTCGCGCAGGCAAAGTCGCCCGAAGAAAAGCTTCCGGCCATCCTGCACGGGCACCTGCAAGCCATTCTTGAGGTCGAGCGTGATGCCTTCTACGTGGTGCTGCGTGACTGGCGCACCCTGTCGCTTCCTTCTCGCCGCAAGGTGATCGCTCTCCGTGACGAGTACGAAAGCCACATCTCCGCCGCCCTGGAAGAACTGGCCAAAACGGGCATCATCCCCGCGAACACCAGGCTCTTTCGGCTTTTTCTGCTCGGCGCATTGAATTGGACCGTGCAGTGGTATCGTCCCGATGGCGGACTCACCATCGATCAGCTTGCCGACGGTTTCCTCGAACTGATGCTGCCCCAGCAGGCGCGGCCAAACGGTGCGCCGCCGATCCGCCCACACTCACGGCCGCCGCGTCCTGGACCGAAAACCCGTTAATTTACGGCTCGATTTTCCCTCCTCGAAGCGTCTTGCTGTCTTCACTACGCTTTAAAGCAATCGCGATTCGCTTCTTTGTATTTATCATATCGTAGTGCGATATAATAATTGTAGTGAAGGCGCGAACTTCCATCAGGCGATTCCCGAACCGTACGGCGGATCGGCATACGTTGCGCGAGCTTGCGGCGTTTCGTTATGCGCTTCGTAAGTTTCTGCGTTTTAGCGAACAAGCGGCGAGAAGGTTTGGCGTCACCCCACAACAGCATCAACTGTTGCTTGGCGTCGCAGGGTTTACGAGCCAGAATCGCGCGACGATTTCCCAGTTAGCCGAGTTTATGCAAGAGCGCCACAACTCTACCGTCGAGCTCGCCGAACGGGCAGCCCGTCGAGGACTGGTGCGCAGAGAGCACGATCCCTATGACCGACGCTTTGTGGTCGTGTCGCTGACCGCCCGCGGCGAAGCGGTGCTTGCGGGCCTCGCTAAGTTGCATACGCAAGAGATTGCACGGTTAAAGGTTGGTCTTCTCGCATCGGATAAGCACAGACCCCGGGCAATGGCTGAAAAGCGCCGATAGCGCTCAAACAGCGAGCGGAAACCCGCAACGTCGACTGAATATTTCGAAGGAAGTGAGACAGACGAGATGCCCGACACCGGATGGACCTCCAGATATCGCATGTTGCGCAAGTATTTGCCGCGCGTTCACGAGGACCTTAGCGCCACCTACTCGCGCCATCTCCACAAGTGGCTGCTGATCGCTCCGGTCATCGGCTTAATCACCGGCCTCGCCACCACCGCCATCGCCTTGATTATCTTGCACGAGTTGTGGCCGCCGGTCTTGAACTATTACCTTCGTCACCATTGGGCCATCGTGCCCGGCGTAGTGTTCGGATTCATCGTTACCGGACTGATCATGCAGTTCCTCACGCCCGATCCTGACGAGCACTCCACCGAAGAAATCATTCGCTCCTATCACCATCATCAGGGCCGCATCGAGATGCGGCCTTTTATTCCAAAACTGCTTGCCGCGGTCACGACCGTGGGCTTTGGTGGCAGCGCGGCGCTCGAAGGGCCCAGCATCTACGCGGGCGGCGCGATTGGTTCCTGGCTATGGACCAAGTTGCAGCGCTTTCGCCTGACCGAGCGCGACCGCCGCATCATGCTCATCAGCGGCGCTGCGGCGGGAATGGCTGCCGTCTTTCGCGCGCCGCTCACAGGCTTGGTCTTCGCACTGGAAATGCCCTACAAAGATGACCTCGCGCACGAAGCTTTGTTGCCGTCTCTGATCGCGTCCGTCATCTCTTACGTCACCCTCGCTTCCTTTCTGGGTGCCGGGCCCCTGTTCGACTTTGCAAGCAATGCTTCCTTTACGGGACGCGATCTCATTTGGTCCGGGGTCTTGGGTGTGCTGATCGGGCTCATCGCCATGACCTTTGCTATCACGTTTCGCCGCGCCCGCGAATTCGTTGTGAAGTGGAAAACGCAGCACTGGGTAAAACTGGCGGTGGGCGGACTGCTAACGGGTCTATGCGGGCTGCTCTTCGTCTTTATCTATAAAGATTCGCTCGTGCCCCTCGGCCCCAATTACGAAGCGGTCGGCGCCATCTTGGATGTTCATCATTCCGGCTTGGAGCTTGTCGTCTTCGGCTTGCTCAAACTAGCGGCAACGATTTTCTCCTTGGCCGCTGGCGGTGTCAGCGCCATGTTCGTGCCGCTATTTCTCACGGGCGGCACTTTTGGCACTGCCTTTGGTCAATTCTTCGTGCAGTCCTCCTCGGTCAAACTGTACGCCGCCGTCGGCATGGCTGCATTCATTTCTGCCGGTTACAAAACGCCGCTCGCGGCCGTTGTGTTCGTCGCGGAGGCCACCGGCGGCCACGCTTTCATCATTCCTGCGCTGATCGGATCGGCCGTCGCTTACGCAGTTTCAGGAGACGCTTCGGTCTCGGGCGACCAGCAATTGCATGAGGGAGCTAAGGCGGCGGAAGCGGACGCGGCGGTTCCCTCTGTGGCTGAGATCATCGGACCGCAAACTTCCTGAGGTTGCAGCTTCACATCGGCTTCTTGACGGATAGAAGTTTGTTAAAGTGCGGCGGA
Organism: uncultured Acidobacteriota bacterium; assembly: GCA_963703805.1. Taxonomy (GTDB): domain Bacteria; phylum Acidobacteriota; class Terriglobia; order Acidiferrales; family UBA7541; genus DASTCZ01. Next base: position 1,701,956 of record CAVPFO010000005.1, read on the forward strand.
AATTTCCGTCCCAGCGGCTGCAAACACCGTTGCCATTTGCGCTTGTGCAATCGGAAGGAAACATTGCACTACGGCCGGATCGATGCCGGATCGGAGACGCCGGTGGCACCGCAGCGGAAACTTACGCGGACTTCACCGCTTCCGAAGATAGCAGCGGTGCCTCGCAGTATTCCTTCACCTGCTTCGAAGTCTGCAAAAAGTAATAGCAAGCGCCCAGCACCGCCACGCAAAGCCAGAACTCCACCGCCAGCGTCGCATCGTAATGTACGCTTAACCCAAACAGATGCGGAAATACCAAGTGCGAAAAAACCATGAACACCACGAGGGCCAGTAGGAACCACTTCGCCAATTCCAACGACCCCGGCCTCTTTTTCCAGAGCGAGATTCCCGCATACAGGCTCAGGATCAGCAGCGGGCTTTCCAGCGCAATCCGCAGCGTAAAGAGCTGCAAGTAGGATTTCCCCAGATCCGAACCACCGTTGCCGTTATCCAGCAATTGCGATAAATCTCCCGCGTCCACGATTCCGTAAGCGTCGCTCACGCCGCGGACAAACCATTGGTAGAAACCGGTGGCCGGAATCACCACGGCCAGCAAAATGCATACTCCCAGCATCATCTGGGCCACGGTGAGCGGATTCTTCGGCAGCTGTATCGGCGTGTGCACGGCTGGCGTGTGCGCCATGGGAGTTTGCACCGCTGGCGCCTGCGTCACCGCCGGCACAATGGCCTCTCCGGCTGCCGGGGCATTTAGATGGTTGCCGCACTTTTCGCAGAATTTGGAACTATCTTGATTCGGAAAGCCACAGTTCGGGCAATACACGGGGGAGTCTCCTCGCAGCCTACTTTGGGCCGAGAATCTATGCTGGAGTGCGTGCCGCCGTCAAGTACGAAGCGAACAGCCACATCTGGGAAAGTTAGAAATCCGCGAGGAACAACTGGGTGTCGGCACTCTTCCATGCCATATCGAATTGCTGCCGGACCTGTTTTTCTTCGGCTTCCTGCTTTTCTTCTTCCAGCGCTTTCGCGAGCCCAAAAAGCGAACGGGGGTTCAATTTATTGTGTTCCAGGTCCGCCCGAAATACCGCTTCTGCTTCTCGTGCCTGGCCTTCCCGCAGCAACGCCGCTCCAAGCGACTCGCGTACCGGGTAATACCACTCCGGCAGCTCGGAGTATTCGGACCCATCCTGGATCGTCACCGCTGCACGCCAGTGCTCGATGGCTTTGGCGTTTTCGTGCTTTGCAGCCGCCATGCGCGCGAACAAAACTTCGTCCGCGATCTTGTGGAAGTCGCCCCATCCTCGGGCTGACATATTGAATTGTGGCCCTGGCGGAAGCTTCGCAAACATCGCTTCCATCGCCTGCTGCGCCGCCTCCGCCTTCTCCGCGTCGCCTTTGGCGGCCAGCGCGCAGCTCCTCGCAAATTGCCAGTAAACCCGGGCGACAGGCGATTTCTCGCCGGGATCGGGCAGGTTTAGCACGCTGTCCCACCGCGCAAAGCGCAAGAGCACCAGCCCCTGCATCGAGCGGAACCCTGCCGCCATCGTCAGATCGGGTTCCGATGTCGCGCGCTCGGCCAATTCCTTCGCTGCGCCGTCGGCCACTTGGAATTCGCCGGCCATCATCGCGCAGTACGCCAGGAAATAGAGATTGTGCTCCACGTAACCAGTCATGTAGGGCTGGTTCGGAATTTCCTTCGTACGCAGGTACTCGTGATCGGCCGCCACGGCCGCTTCATTGCTCTTCACGCCCGCTGCATAATCGCCGGTGTGAATGTAGATGTGCGCCGGCATGTGCACCAGATGGCCCGCCCCCGGCACCAGCGTTTCCAGCCTCTTCGCCGAGGGCAGCGCTCTTTCCGGATGCGCGGAAGCCTCCATCGTATGAATGTAGAAGTGGTTTGCTCCGATATCCTCGGGCCAGCGCCGCAGCGTCGCTTCCAGCACGGAAACGATCTCTTCCGTATTCTCCAGCGGTTCGCCCTTCGCGCTCCACAGATGCCAAGGGTGCAGATCCATCAGGCTTACGGCAAAAAGCGTCGCGGCGTCCGGATCATCTGGATACTTGCTGTGTAGGTTGCGCATTGCCGCCGCATAATTCTCGGCAAGCTTTTGGTGATCGGGTTGCGCGGCTCCCGAAAAAAGCTCACTCAGCGCCGCGACGTAGTCTTGCTCATTTTGCGGCGCGTTGGCCTCGAGCGCTTTGGCTCGCTGAATTTCCCGGTACGCCGCCCGCTCGAGGTTGCCGGTTGCATCCGAATTGTAGTTGGGACCGATGGCCAGGGCCGCGCCCCAGTGCGGCATCGGCTCCTTCGGATCGAGCTCGGCCGCCCGCTGGAAAGAGTGATACGCCTCGAGAAAATTAAACGCATAAACCAGCGTCAAACCTTGGTCGAAAAATCTCTGTGCTTCACCGTTTGGGGTGGCAATCGGATGGTGCAGGTCGCCCATCCCAGGCAAGAGTTTGGCAGGCGGCGGCTGGCCTTGCGGCGCCGCGGCAGGCATCTGCATCTGCGCCGCGGTAGCAGGCGGCCGCGCGGTACCACCAATCAACATCAGCAAAACTGCCAGCCGCACAAATATCTTCAAAATGGGTCCAAAAAAGGCGGGCCTCATCTTAACACGCACAGCTCGGGTCATCGCTTTGCAACACCCTCGTCAAACAAAAGCCAGTCCTTTTTCAGAGTACATATCATGCGTCAAAAAACCTCGCATCCGCGTACATTGCCAATCCATAACCCCTTTATCTGCAACATTCATTCGCAAAAATCGCAGAACTGCTATTTTCTAAGCGCTTTAAATACCGCCATTTACGCACATCGAATCCTGTAAGTCTTTATGCTGCCGTATTTACGTGAAAAAGGTGGGGGGGAGGGGTACGCACGTTTTCCCTGTCATTCCTGGACCGATCGCTTGATCTGCATTGCGGGATGATCTGGGAGGCCGGGCCCCACTCGCCGACCTCTGCCGCTGTTTTCCCTGCAAACGGCAGCGACACCGCTAGACCGTTGCCTTTTCAGTCTTGCCGGGGATGTGCTATAAGTGTCAGGCCGTGCGAGGTCCGATAGCGAACGTACCTGCGACTTCAGGCGCTCCCGAGGCGCCCGCAGTGCAGCCGGTGGAAGAAAACGCTTCCCTCTATTGCCCGGTTTGCTCCGAGCGGCTGGAGCCGCATCGCTGCAAGCTCATTTGCAAAGCTTGCGGCTACTACATGTCCTGCTCGGACTACTACTGAAACAATCGCAAGGAATTTTGGCCGCCGGTCCTGGAACTTTTTGGCGGCCGTTGGAGTCAAAGACGAGAGTCTGCCGTCTACGCGAGGAGGCCGGAAAGTGGCACTGAAGATCACGCAGAGAGAAGTGGACGGGGTGGATGTAATGGCCCTCGAAGGGCGCATCGTGTTGGGTGAGGAAAGCAACGCGTTGCGCGAAGGCGTGAAAGCACTGCTGGCAAAAGGGCAGAAGCGCATCGTGCTGAACATGACCAATGTGACTTACATTGACAGCGCGGGCCTCGGTACCCTGGTTGCTTCGCACCACAGTGCAAAGGCGCAAGGTGCAAGTCTGCGGCTTTCCAACCTGGGATCGAAATTTCAGGAAGTGCTGCAGGTAACGAAGTTGTTGACCGTCTTCGACGTGTACGACTCCGAAGCGGCTGCCGTCCGTAGTTTCACCAAGTAAGCTCCCAAGATCCTGGTGGCCAGGCGCGCTCTTAGCGGGCGCGCCGCTGCGCCGCGTTTCTACGCGCAGAATCGTTCCATCGCAAAACGTAATTCCTGCCGAAACTTCGCCCGCCCGCGGACTAGTGGTCTTCTTCTAACCGATAAATCGTGATGCCGCTGAGCAGCTTGGGATAAAAATCCGTGGATTTTTGCGGTAGGACTTCCCCTTGCGTGGCCAATTCCATTATCTGTCGCACGCTCACCGGATTCAACAGGAACGCTGCCTGTGCTCGGCCGGATTTCACCGCTTCCATTGCCGCGGCGACCTCGCGCTCGTAATGAATGTTTGCTTCCTGCCGTACCGCTTCCGCGCTGATGCCGAGCCTTTGCGCCAAGATGAGTTCGTGGAGCAAAACCACGTCTAACTCGCGCTGCCGCGGCGATACATTCGGCAAGGCTCGCGCAAGATCGGCTTGCGGCTTCAGGGTCAGTAGCAGAAGCGATTCGCCGCCGGCATAGGCACCAATGGCGCGACCGCTGCGTCCGGCGTCATCGAGCGCTTTGTGGGCTGCGTTAGCCCATTGCGCATGATCTTTAGGTAGTTTTATTTCGCGCGCATCGAAATAGGGCGCGAGCTTTTCTTGCAGCGCCTTTGAATCGAAGGTGGCCAGACCGGAGACCACGCGATGCGTAGGCAAGATGACGAGCCCTTTGCTGCGCGCGTTCACGAGCGTCATCATCACGCGTTCCCATGGGGCGCTCGGATCGACTGCACCGCCGCTCTGCGCGCGGCGCTCGTTGCGGTAGGCCAGCGCGGTTTCGTAACGATGGTGCCCATCGGCGATTACGAGCTTCTTATCCGCCAGCGCTGCCGCGATTGCTGTGACGGCTTGCGGATCGCTAATGCGCCAAAGCTTATGCGTTACGCCATATTCATCGCGCAGGCCGGTGTCGGGCTGCTTAGCCGCTGCCTGCGCAAGAATGGCGTCCACTGTTTGCGAGGGATCGTCATAGAGCATGAAGAGTTGGCCCGTGTGTGCGCGCGTATGCCGCAGAAGTTCGAGCCGATCCGCTTTCGGGCCCGCCAGGGTTTGCTCGTGGCGGAAAATCACGCCTGCGGAATAATCTTCAATCTTGCCGAGCGCGATCAGTCCTTGCCGGATTCGGCGCTCCGAACTTCCCGGCGCCGCAAATTCCTGGAAGTACGCGTAGAAGGAAGGGCCCGCATCCTTCAGCAGAATGTGTTGCGCGATCCATTGATGGAGGGCCGTGGCCGCCCGCGTGTAAACACTGTCGGCCGGCGTGTCGCCAGGATGCGCCAAGCCCTTTTCCACCGCGATCAAATTGTAGGGGCTCTGCGCGGCATATTTCTGCTGCATCTCGGGCGTGATCTTGTCGTACGGCTGCGTGAGGACGCGCGCAGGCTCGACTTTCTGTGGGTTGTAACGATACGCGCGGAACGGAAAGATTTGAGCCATGTATTTCGGCATCCTCGCAATCATCGCGAAATGTAAGTGCGCCATTCTAACAGGCGGCAGGCCGCGCGCTCCGCTACAATCAATCCTTGCGAAGCTAAAATGGCGAACCCTGCAAAAACGTTCCCGGATGTGCGCGTTCTGATCTTCGATCTGGACGGCACGCTCATCGATTCCAAGCTCGATCTGGCGCTGGCGGTGAACGCGACGATGACGCACATGGGCTGTGCCGAACTCGATCACGAGCTCGTTTACAGCTATGTGGGGAATGGCGCGCCAGTATTGATCCGGCGTGCGCTCGGAGCGGATGCCAGCGACGCGGATTGCCAGCGCGGACTCGATTTTTTCCTGCACTTCTATCGCGAACACATGCTGGACAATACGGTGCCCTATCCGGGCGTGCGCGAAGGCCTCAAAAAGCTGGCAGAGCTGCCCATGGCGGTGCTTACGAATAAGCCGGTACGGGTGAGCCAACTCATTCTGGAAGGGCTTGGCCTCGGCAACTATTTTCGATACGTATACGGAGGGAATAGTTTTGAGACAAAGAAGCCCGATCCCTTTGGCGTACGCAAGCTTCTGGGCGATTTCGCCGCGACCCCGCAGGAAGCGATGCTGGTGGGCGATTCAGAAGTAGATGTGCAAACGGCGCGGAATGCGGCGGTCTGGGCCTGTGGCGTGACCTACGGCCTGGGGAGCCACCGCTTCGATGAATTTCCGCCGGACGCCCGCATCGACAGCCTCATCGAACTAGCCCCTCTGATTGGGAAGGGCGATGCCATCCCCACAAAGGAAAACAAATAAAGCTTCTTGCGCGAGCCGAAAAGGCTTTTAGCGAGCCTGCACGCCCTCGGGGGAATTCCTGTGGGCGGCTTTGTACCATTCCCAGGTGCGCCGCAAGCCTTCTTCAAAGCCGATTTTGGGATCGTAACCGAGAAACTTCCTTGCCGCGTTGATATCGGCCTGGGAATGCAGGATGTCTCCGGCGCGAGGAGGATCGTGCCGCGCCGTCAGCTTTTTGCCCGATATTTTTGCGAGCAGCCTCACCGTCTCGTTCAACGTAAATCGGCTTCCGGTGCCGATATTGAAGACTTTGCCGGAAGCGTCCTTCGCTTCGCAGGCCAGCAAATTGGCGTTCACAACGTTTTGAATGAAGGTGAAATCGCGCGATTGTTCACCATCGCCGAAAATCACCGGCTGGCTATCTTCGTTAACGGCCAGGCAGAATTTTGAAAGCACGCCCGAGTAGGGCGAACTGGGATCTTGCCGCGGCCCAAAGACATTGAAATAGCGCAGACAAACGGTTTCCAGCCCATAGCAGCGCCCGAACACGCCCGCGTAGATTTCGCCCACATACTTGGTGACGCCGTAAGGCGAAATGGGCTCGGAGCGCATGGTTTCGACCTTTGGCAGTGTGGGCGTTTCGCCATACGCCGAGGAAGAAGCGGCGAAAACGAGGCGGCGGACCTTGGCGTCACGCGCGGCCACCAGCATATTGAGTGTGCCGTCGATATTGATGCGATTCGTCTCGATCGGCTCTTTCACCGAACGCGGCACGGAGGTACGCGCGGCGAGGTGCAACACGTAGTCCGCCCCACGGCAGGCTTTGTGGCAGGTGTCGAGATCGACGATGTTTCCGCGCAGGACCTCGATTTTCTGTGCGGATTGCGCGAGATTCTGTTCCTTACCCGCGGAGAAATCATCGAGCACCAGCACACTATGGCCGCGCCGAACGAGTTCATCCACCGTATTGGAGCCGATAAAGCCGGCGCCACCTGTGACCACGTACCGCATCTCGAAAACCTCCGTCGTTCGTTAAATCTCTTCAGACGCAAGCGGGCGACCCCCGCAAGGCCTCTCCGCCTGTGAACTGATGTGCAGCGCACAAGTGGCGCGCCCATCCCAATTCCGCTACGCTCAATATAGCGTGACACGAGCACGAGTTGGAACGAAGAATCAGCCGGCGCTTGCCCGAGAGGCCAACCGCGGGCACGCGAACTCAAAGTTCATTCGCGCTGGCGCAATCCTGGCGCTCACGGCATTCTTCTGCATCTGCGTCGCGGCGCAACAGACCAAGCCCAAAAAACGCGCCGCCAAGCCCGCCCCCGCGCCCGCCGCGCCGCCTGCCGCTGCGCCCTTTCATGCCGGGGAAACGCTCGACTTTACGGGTGAATGGTTGAAGATCAGCGGTACGGTGACCGCGCGGCTGATCGCGGTGGATCAGCGGCCTTTTTTCGGCAAGCCTTGCTGGCACCTGCAAACCCAACTGCACACCAACAACCCGCTGCGCGTGCTCTTCCCCGTGGACGACCAGTTCGATTCGTATTCGACCGCCGCGGACCTGCAAGGGTTGCAATTCGAGATGTACCTGCACGAGTCCGGAAAAGAACAAACCAACCTCTTGCGGCTTTCCTCTGGCGCAGACGCGATGTCCGTTCCGTCCGGCGCAACCATCGTGCGGGTGCTTCCCGGGACGCACGACCCGCTCGGCTTTCTTTACGAACTGCGCACTATCGATTGGAACAAAACCTCGGATTTTCGGTCGCCGGTATTCGACGGGCACAATCTTTACGACGTGCGCGCGGAATTGGCCACGCGCAGCGCTTCGACGCAGGTGGCCGCCGGCACCTTTACCGCTACGGGCATCGCGATTCACGTGCTGCAACGCGGCGTGGAAATGGCCAACACCAAGCTCACACTTTGGATCGCGCAGGATGCCGCACGCACGCCAGTGCTTCTGGAAATGGAATTGCCGATTGGATTCGGCCGCCTGGAATTAGTGCACGCAGCCAACCAAAAGTAACAACCTTCTACGCACGTTTCGGTGGGTGCGGCAAGCCGATCGCAGGCTCCCAATCATCCGGCGGAAAAACGATACCCCACAGTTGCGGCGTCGGATGTAGGAACTCGATGCCGGCCTGGACACGCGCGCCTTCCGCAGGACCGATGTAAACCACGCGGCAAATCTGCTCTTCCTGGGTGCGTTCGTTGCGGATAACGATCTCCTCCCCCTCGATGACCGGCGCCGTCAGGCGAATCAGGGCGCCATGGGCATTCACGGCCAGCGTTTCCGTGGCTTCGGCAACGGGTTTGCCGGCGAGACTCTGCCGCCGCGTTTGAATGGCGATGCGCAGCAACAGGCGCTGGCTGCGCCGCTCCCCGACAACAGTACTTTGTACGGTGGCCATAGTGTGCGGAGTGAAAGTAGGCGAGAACTACGAGGTGCACCAATAGGCCATCAGGCTTATGCACCCGCAAGAGTAACCCGCGCGGCGGGACAAAAAACAGCTCCATTTTCTAGCTAAATAACAGAAAAGATGAGAGATGTTGGCGTAGCTAGCAGAGGACGATTTTATCCCGGCCGCGCAGCAGGCGGCGTGTGGCGTTGCGCGTATCCACCACCAACTGGGCATGTTCCGCGATGGAAGCGTAATCGTAGCTGGTGTGGTCGGTAGCAATCACCACGCAATCGTAGGAGCCCAGGGACTTGGCGTCGAGCGGGACCGAGCGCTTCTCGGAATAATCGTAATGGCGCATCTTGTGCAGTTTTGCAAAGTAGGGATCGTTGTAATCGACGGTAGCGCCGCGGTCACTCAGGAGTTCGATCAGTTTGAGCGATGGCGATTCGCGCAGGTCGTCCACATCTTTTTTATAGGCTACGCCGAGAATGAGAACTTTTGAACCGTTGAGGGCCTTGCGCCGTTTGTTGAGCGCCTCGCCGATGGCATCCACCACGTGATAGGGCATGGACGTATTGATTTCGCCGGCCAGCTCGATAAAACGCGTGGAAAAATCGAATTCCTTGGCCTTCCAGGAAAGGTAATACGGGTCCACGGGAATGCAGTGCCCGCCCAGGCCTGGCCCGGGATAAAAGGGCATGAAGCCGAAGGGCTTCGTCGAGGCCGCGTCAATCACTTCCCAAATATCGATATTCATGCGCTGGGTGAGCAATTTCAGCTCATTGACCATGGCGATGTTCACGCACCGGAAAATATTCTCCATGAGCTTAACCATCTCGGCCGCGCGCGTGGAGCTGACGGGAACGACGCGCGCGACCACCTGCGCGTAAAGAGCCGCCGCGGCGCGTCCGCTGGGAGGATTGGTGCCGCCCACGACCTTGGGAATCTGCGCCAAGCCATATTGCTTGTTGCCGGGATCCTCGCGCTCGGGCGAAAAGGCTAAGAAATAATCGGTGGGGATATCTTCCGCGCCTGGTCCGTTGGCGATGGGGCAGCGCAGGCCGCCTTCCTCGAGAATGGGCAGGACGAGCTCTTCCGTGGTGCCGGGATAGGTGGTGGATTCGAGCACGATCAACTGGCCACGCTGGAGGTTTGGCGCGATGGCCACGGCGGTATCCCGCACATAGCTCAAATCGGGCTCGCGGCGTTCATCCAAGGGCGTGGGAACGCAAATGATCACCGCGTCCATTTCCGCAATACGCGAAAAATCGTTGGTGGCGCCGAAGTGCTTGGAGGCCACGTATTGCCGGATCTTATTGACGGGGATGTGCTGGATATAGCTTTCGCCGCGATTCAGCTTTTCGATTTTGACGGGATCGGTATCAAAACCCGTGACGCGGTGTCCCGCCTCGGCAAAACGCAATCCGAGCGGCAAACCCACGTATCCACAACCGATGATTCCTACCTTAAGTTGCGCACCCTTGAAATATTCTGGCTTACGGTCCGTTGGCATCCGTCAGAATCGCCTCGTCGAGAGATAAACCCTTCGCGCGGCACATCGGCGCGGGGGAAAATTGAATATAGCAGGAATCGTTGCAGGGCACCGCTGCGTCAGCGAAGGGCGTTGCTAAAACAGTCATGCGCCGCAACCGGGCAAATTAGCGCGAGGCCGCTCCGGAATTCTCCTCCGTATAGCCCGCCGGATGCTTTTGCTTCCAATCCCAGGCGGACTGCACAATCATTTCCAGGCTCGAAAGTTGCGGATCCCATCCGAGCACGCGCCGCAGCTTTTCGGAGCTGGCGACCAGCGCCGCAGGATCGCCCGGGCGGCGCGGCGAAAAACCGGAGGGTATGGGCTTTCCGGTAACGCGCCGGGCGGTCTCCAGCACCTCGAGATTCGAATACCCCCGGTTATTGCCTACGTTGAAGGCCTCACCGCTGACGCTGTCCAGGGCCTGGAGCGCCAAGACGTGTGCCTGGGCAATGTCCACTACATGGACGTAATCGCGCAGACAGGTGCCGTCGGGAGTGGGATAGTCATTGCCATAGATATCGAAGCGCGGGCGCTGGCCAGCAGCCGCCTCCAGAATACAAGGGATCAGGTGCGTTTCCTTGCGATGAGCCTCGCCACGGAGCTCGGAGGCGCCCGCCGCGTTGAAATAACGCAAAGCGACGTGTTTTAGCCCGGCGTAACGCGCGTAGTCCGCCAGAATGTTTTCGAAAATCCATTTCGTCTGGCCGTAGGGATTGATCGGGGCTTTCGGGTGATCCTCGGGGATGGGCACCTGCCGAGGCTCGCCGTACGTGGCCGCGGTAGACGAAAAGACAATCTTCTTCACCCCGTGGCGCAACATGGCGTCCAGCAACTGGACGCCGCCCGCAACGTTGGTGCGATAAAAAATGCTTGGTTCGCGGACAGATTTTTCCACCAGCGCTTCCGCGGCGAAATGCATGATGGCGTCAATGGGCGCGGCTGAAAAGGCGCGATCGAGTCCGGGTGCGTCAAGCAGGTCGCATTGGAAAAACTGGGCTTCGGGAGGGAGCGCGGCACGATGGCCCTCAACGAGGCTATCCACAACTACCAGCTTGTGTCCCTGACGGACCAGAACCTCAGCGCAAACGCTGCCGACGTATCCTGCGCCACCGGTTAATAGAACGTTCATGCTTCAGCTCCAGACTGCTCGCCAACTACCAGCCCACAAACAATACACCTGGCGCAGGGAACTACATTGTCGCCAAATGCATTGGATTCAGATCACACCGGTAAAGGTGAATGCCAGGTATCGGGAAATTATGCCGGAACTTCACGCTGTTGGTAGCAAAGAAGGATCAAGTCCGCGCGACGGCGAACGCCATACTTGCTGAGCAGTTTCGAAACGTGGAATTTGACGGTGCGCTCGGAGATATTCAGTTTATTGGCGATTTCCTTGTTGGAGACGTTTTCGAGCAAGGAATCGAGCACCTCGCGTTCGCGGCGGCTGAGCTGAGCTTGGCTTTCGATCTTCATGCGCCGGCGCGAATGGTCGGTGAGGATGGTGTCTACGAAACTTGAAAGTACGGCGCGGGGCACCCAAAAGCCGCCATTCGACACTAAAGGAAGAGCGCGGGGCAATTGCTCGAGCGCCTCGGTGTAGGTGAGCAAGCCCTTCGCGCCCATGCGCAACAGGGAATGGCTCGAGGCATCGGTGAACTTCTCACAGACCACGATTACCTTCGCCACGGGGAACCGCTCGAGAATGCCGACGATCAGAGAGCTGGTGGTGGGCCGAACCGCATGCGCATCCACCAGATAAATTTCCGCCCGCGGCAACGCGACATCGTCCGCATCGCCAGCCAGGCCGTGCTCCAACTGCTTGACCACCACGCGAAAACCGGCGCGGGTGAGGATGCGCTCAAATTCCGCGAGAACCAGCGGATGGGGAGAAAGCAGACAAACGGTGAGAGCTCGATTTTTCGGGTCTTTTACCACGCTATATCGAGGCTAACGGATTTAGGGCGGCACGGCAAGACAGCGTCTTGCCGTGTGTTCAACTAGAGTAATCGGTTGGAGCGAAAGAGTACTGTTGCGCCTGCGCCCAGCCGCGTCGAAAATTACGACTTTCGCAGCTTCTTACTCGCGAAGCCCGCCAGCCCGAGCAAACCCGAGCCGAAGAGGATTAGGGCCGAAGGTTCAGGCGTCACTCCTGCAGTTCCCGTAAAAGTCGTTTCTGGAAGAGTCGGGTACGTATTGCCATCAAATCCGAGCTCGATGAGGAAATCGTAGTTACCGCAAACCTCGTTTGGCGGTGTATTTGGCGCCGGAGGATAGCACACCGGCTCGGCAAAAGTGGTCCCATTTGCGATTCCATTATTGCTAAAAGTCTGACAGGCACTATAAGCGGCTGTGTCTCCCGGGTCGTAACAACTGATTCCCGTTCCCGATCCCTGTGAAAAATCCACCAGTACCACCGTAGGCGCCGAAGTGCTGGTCGCGATCGTGGTTCCGCAAGCGCCTCCCAGTATTGAGAAGAAGCCCCCGCCATCGCAGCCAATCGGGATATCCTCAACAGTAGTCGTTTCAGGGAAGGTGATCGTCAAGTTCAGGTAAGTCCACGGAATACCCGTATCGTTCTTTCCTTCAAAATATGCTTGCGGGTTATCCGGAGGAAGAGCGGGGCAGCCCGCGGAAACGGGTATGCAAAACGTACCGGTGAAAGGTAGCGTCGTGATTGACTGGCTACCTGATCCGCCTTTAATTCCGACGTTGCCATCGGGAGGATTAATGCCGTCGGCGTGAGCCAAAGCCGCACACGACATCAACACACTCAATGCCAGGACCCATCTCGCGGATCGCATGATGATACGCCTCCCCATGCTGCAATCCCGTGAATATACAATGCTGCAAGTGAGGACGCACTAGCAACTCACCGGGAAACAGTATGTGTGAGTCTACGCGAAAATGGCTGACCGTCAAGGACCAATTGCGGGTACTGGCAGTACCATCTTTGGGCTAGCCGCCATCGCTAAACCAGGCGCATCTCAAAACCAGCGAGAGGGGACGGCAACCCCTCACGCACGCCTAGGATTAGCGGTAGCCCTTGTGCACCTGCTCGATAAGAGCCTTAAATCGCGGATCACCATGCAGGGACTGGAGGTCTGAATCCTCCTGCATATGCAAAGCCGACGCTTGAGAAAGCCCGTGATTCAGCGCATGGGTTAGAAGCGAGATTGCCTCGTCTTTTTTCCCGCTGAGGGCCGCATTGCAGGCCAAATTGTACTCGGTGCCGGCAGTGTCCGGGTGGTCGGGTCCCAACGTACGGCGCTGAACCTCAAGGGTTTCCCGCAGAAGCTGATCGGCTTCCGCATAACGTCCTTCGACGCTGAGCGTGTTAGCCAACCCGCTCATGGAGAAGAGCGTCCAGGAGTGCTCGGGGCCGAGAACGCGCCGTTCGGCCTCCAGACTTTCCCGGCGAAGCGCTTCCGCTTCTGCATAACGGTGTTCACCCTGCAAAATCTCCGCCAGATTATCCATGGAGGCCAGCGTATCTGCGTGGCCCACCCCCAAAACACGGCGACGGCTCTCCAGAGTTTCTCGTTGAAGCTTTTCCGCATCGGCAAGATGCCCGTCAAAGCCCAGATCAGCGGCGAGGTTGAACATGGTCCTGAGTGTGTCCGGGTGATCCACTCCCAGGACACGGCGCTCGATCTCGAGAGTCTGCTGCAGCAACTCCTCCGCTGCGGAGAAATTCCCTTCGGCTCCGAGCGTGTCCGCCAAATCATTCATGGATTTCAGCGTGTCCGAATTCTCCGGCCCGAGCACACGTCGCTGCGCTTCAAGGGCCTGGCGCAGAAGTTTTTCCTGCTCGATGCGCCGGCCTTGCTCACCCAAGGTCGTGGCCAAATCCACCATCGTCGAAAGAGTGGCCGGATTTTCGGGGCCGATCACCAGACGCTGGGACTCCAGCGTCTGCCGAAGCATTTTCTCCGACTCCACAAACTGACCTTCCCGGCGCAAAGTGGAGGCAAGATCGTCCATCGAGGTTAGGGTATCGGGGTTCTTTGGGCCAAGGACACGTTTTCGCGTATCCAGGGCCTTTTCGAACAGTGTCTGCGCTGGCCCGTAGAGACCTAACTGCTGATACACCGTCCCGATCGTGGTCATGAGGCGAGCTTGTACCTCGGGTTGGGCGCCCAAACTCGTCTCGATCTGTTTCGAGCCCTTATCGAGGATCTCGCGCGCAGTAATCGTATTTCCGCGCGCTTCCCTGGGATCCGACACGTTAAAAAGGCCAATCAAAAAGTCGGAGACGCTCTTGGCGGCGGCAGCCTCGCGGTTGGCGCGGTCGCGCTCATGCGCGATGCGAATGGCCTGGACCGTCATGGAAACGGCGAGAACGATCAGCATCACTCCGACGGTAGCCGCACCCAGCACCGCGATGCGATGGCGGCGAACAAACTTCTGGGTGCGATACATCACCGAGGGCGGCGAGGCCAGCACCGGTTCGTCATCCAAATAACGCTGGATATCGGCAGCCAGGGCGTTCGGAGAATCGTAACGGCGCGCGCGATCCTTCTCGAGCGCCTTCATCGTGATCCAATCAAGATCGCCGCTGATCAGGTTTACGAGCTGGCGAGGCTCGATGCGGCGTGCGGCTGCCGCTTCCGCCGAATCCGCGATCTGCGCCTTGAGCTTGACGCTAGGCCGGGGCGGGTCGTCTTCGCGGATCTGTCGAAGCACTTCGTGAAGCGGCTTGCCCACCCAGTTCTTGACGTCAAATGGCAGGCAGCCCGTAAGCATTTCGTAGAGAATCACGCCCAGCGCGTAAACGTCGGCGCGCGTATCGATATCCTTGACGTTCGAATCCGCCTGCTCGGGGCTCATGTAGCCGGGCGTGCCTACGAATGAGCCGACCTGCGTCAAGAGCGTCTGGTCGGCGCCGGGCGTGGTGGCTTTGGCGATTCCGAAGTCGATGATATGGGGAGCGGGCTTGCCGTCTCGATCCGAGATCAGGATGTTCGAAGGCTTGAGGTCGCGGTGGATGACGGCTTTCTGGTGCGCGTGTTGGACGCCACCGCAGATTTTGATGAAGAGCTTCAGCCGTTCGCGGGGCGTAAGACGCTTCTGGTCGCAGAATTCCGTGACCGGCACGCCGGGCACGTACTCCATGACGAAGTACGGCTGGCCATTCGAAGTGCCGGCGTCGAAGACCTTGGCGATCGCGGGGTGGTCCATGATCGCGAGCGATTGCCGCTCCGAATCAAAGCGCTGGATCACAGACTGGTCGTACATGCCGCCCTTGATCAATTTGAGGGCAACCAACCGGCGCACCGGGGCGGTCTGCTCGGCGAGCCACACCTGGCCCATGCCGCCTTCGCCGAGAGTTTTTAGGAGATTGTAAGGGCCGATGGTTTGAACGACGGGGCCGGTTTCCAGGGGACGCAGCGCAGACGAAGTAATCGAGATGTGCTCGACGGAAATTGTTGCGCTGGGATCGGCTGGTAATCCAGGAATGGCGCCCAAAGTCGAATTAGGGTCCATTGGCGGAGGAGTCTGCGCGCCGATGGCGACGCCGCCATCGAGGGTAGGCAGAGCGGCAGGATCAGGCCGGGCATCGAGTTGCGTTTCGAGTGCGCCTGGCGAAACCTTTTTCGCGAGATGGTCCGGTTTGCCCACGTCAATCCCGCCGGAAACCCTGGGAGAGAATGGGTAAGTTTACCACCGCAGAATTCCCGTATGCCAAGAAGAATTGCTGTGATTCCAGGAAATATACGCGGTCAACCACAGGTTTCAGCCCACCATTGGAAGCACCGGATCCTCAAGGAGACCGGTAACGCTGGACCGCAGTCTCCGTCCGAACCTTGTAACCTTTTCGGCGCGCGCCAGTATTCATGTTATGCAAGGGCCATGAAGGCCACCTGGAAAACGTTCGGATGACCAAGTGGGCGCCCGACGAGGAGCTGATGCTACAGGTACGTGCAGGTGCGAGCGAAAGTCTTGGCGTTCTCTTCGATCGCTACCAGAAACCGCTCTTCAATTTTTATTCGAAGATGACCGGGAATCGCACCGTTAGCGAGGACCTGGTGCAGGAGGTGTTTTTGCGTCTGTTGAAATACCGGCAGAGTTATACGCCGGGCACGCCGTTTCGCGCTTGGGTCTACCAGATTGCGCGCAATGCCCGGTTCGATCAGTTGCGCAAGCAGCGGCCGGAAGCGGAATTGAGCGCGGCGCGCGAAGGATTCACTTTGCCGGGCGATCCGGCGCAACGCCGTCAGGAGAGTTCTTTGCTACATCAGGCGCTGCTGCAATTGCCCGAGGAGAAAAGAGAAGTGTTGGTGATGAGCCGATTTCAAGACTTGAAGTATGAAGAAATCGCGCGGTTGGTGGGCTGCGAAGTGGGCGCTGTGAAAGTGCGCGTCTACCGGGCGCTGCAAGAATTGAAGGAATCCTTCCGCAGGCTCGAGGCCAGCGGATCGGCAAGAGCGTTGAATGCGGCAGGCGAAAAACAAAATTTGCCGCGCGGAGCGGGCCATGGATTGTGATCGCATTGCGGAAATGATGCCCGATTATCTGGAGGGCGCGCTTTCCCACGAAGACGCGAGCCAAATCGAGGAGCATATCGAACAGTGCGCGCCGTGCCGCGACACGCTCGCAGTGTGGAACGAATTGGCCATGCTGCCCGAAGAAACCCCGGGGCCAGAATCGCGGCAGCGGTTTGAGGCGATGCTGGCGGCGTATCGCGAAGGACGGTCTTCCACAAAAGGCATTCGCGAACCGCAGAGATCGCTCGTGCCGGTTTGGACTTTTGCGAATCGAGGCCTGGGTCTGGCTGCCGGCCTGGCTTGCGCCATCGTGTTAGTGACCGGCGGGTTTCTTGCCGGCCGCTACACAGACGGCAGCGACGCGCGTTCGCGAACGGAACTTGCGGCGATGCACGGGGAGCTGACGAACATGCGGCAGCTTGTGGTGCTTTCTCTGCTGCAGCAGCAATCGGCCACGGAGCGTTTGCAGGGAGTGAGTTGGAGTACGCAGGAAACGTACGCCGATCCGCAAATTTTGGCGGCGCTGCTACACACGCTGCGGTACGACACGAGCGTGGATGTGCGTCTCGCGGCGCTGGACGCTCTGAGCCGCCATGGAAACCAACCGCAAGTGCGAGCAGGCTTGCTGGAAGCGTTGCAGCCGCAACAATCGCCACTGGTGCAAGTGGCGGTGATCGATCTGATCGTGGATCTGCGGGACACGCAGGCGATCGCAGAGCTTCAAAACATGCAACACGACGTAAAGTTGAATCCCGCGGTGCGGGAGCGGGCGCAGTGGGCCATTCGAAAATTGAGCTGAGGTGCGAACGTGAGCAATCCGAGAATGAGGTTGGGCTGGGCGAAACTCTTTGCGGCGGCAATCGTGGTGACAGGTCTGGCGGGGACCACGCCTGCACAACCTCCGCGGAATGTACGAGGCACGCTTTCGCGACATGAAGGCGACCGCGACTCGGAATTTTCCGTGCAGAAATCGGAAAAGATCGACAAGACGTTCGATCTAGCCGCCGGTAGCCACAACGCGCTAGACGTGGACAACGTGACGGGTTCGATCGAGGTGATCGGCGCCGATACGAACCGGATCGAGATGGTGGTGAACAAAACGATTCGGGCGGAATCGCAGGAAAAGATCGCGCTGGCGGAAAAGGAAGTGACGCTCGATGTGACCCAGGAGCCTGGCGCGGTGAAGCTCTACGTAAACGGGCCGTTTCGCTGCCACTGCGACGACGATTGCAGCGGCCACCGCGACGATCCGGGCTATTCGGTGAAAATGGATTTTCAAATTCGCGTGCCGCGAAGTATCGACTTGACGCTGAAGACCGTCAATTCCGGACATATCCAGATCGGCGACGTCTCCGGGAACTACTCGATTCACAACGTGAACGGGACGATCGATATGACCGGAGTAGCGGGCTCGGGCGTAGCGAAGAGCGTGAACGGACACGTGCGCGTGCTTTTCCGCGAAAACCCAAGCGCGAATTCCGACTTTGGTTCGGTGAACGGCGCGATCGAGCTTTATTTTCAACATAATTTGTCCGGTGATTTTCGCTTCAAGACGTTTAACGGCGGCGTCTATAGCGATTTTCCCGTAACGGCACTGCCGGTACGGGCCGTAGAAGAGCAACACGAAGGCGGCAAGTCGGTATTTCGCGCGGACCGCTATACCGGCGGACGGATTGGCGCGGGTGGGCCGGAGATCAAGATCGAAACGCTAAACGGTGACATTCGCATTCTGGAGAAGCCATGAAGAACAACATTCTTGGATTGAAGCGGCTGCGCTGGTCCGTTCCGGTGCTGGCGCTGCTCGCAGCGGGCGCGCTCGGCGTCTACGCGCAAAACAATACGGAATCCGGCAGCGACCACGTTACGGTTCCGCTTTCCGATCCGGCACAGCCGGCCACGCTGAGAGCAAGCTTGGTAAACGGCGGGATCACGGTGAAGGGGTACGACGGCAAGGATATCGTGGTGGAGGCGCGCGTTCGAGGAGGGGCGCCGGCTCGTTCAGAAGGTAACATGAAGCGCATTCCTATTAGCGCGACCGGCCTGACCGTGGAGGAAGAAAATAACCACGTGCGTGTGGGAAGCGATTCGGTGGGACGCGCCATCGACCTGACGATCTCCGTGCCACGGCAGACATCGTTGACGCTGCGGACCGTGAACGATGGCGACATCGTGGTGAGCGACGTGCGCGGCGATCTTGAAGTCGACGACGTCAATGGGGCCGTAACGCTGAACCACGTGTCCGGCAGCGTGATCGCGCACGCGCTGAATGAGGGCATTAAGGCGACCTTTGACCACGTGGCGCAAAAGCCCATGGCTTTCAGTTCGCTCAACGGCAAGATTGACGTTACGTTTCCCGCGGACCTGCACGCCAATTTGAGCTTGCGCTCGGACAGGGGAGACGTCTTTAGCGACTTCGACGTGCAGATGCAGGCCAGCACCACCCAGCCGATGATCGAAGATTCGCGGGGCAAAGGTGGAAAGTACAAAGTGAAAATGGACAAGACCATCCACGGAACGATCGGCGGCGGCGGGCCAGAGATTCAGTTCACCAACTTCGACGGCGAGATCTACATTCGCAAGGCGGGCGCCGCGCAATAGGCGCCTGCTATATCCTCGCGGCCGGATTCATCCTTCGATCAAAATGACAGCCACCGCTTCACGGCGTCTAAATGCAGCGAAGAGGTGTGACGATGGGCACTTTGTGGACCGATCTTCGCTATAGCCTGCGCACGCTGCGCAAAAGCCCGGGCTTTACGGCGGTGGTGATCCTCACGCTGGCGTTGGGCATTGGCGCGAATACCACGATCTTTAGCGTGATCGACGCCGTGTTTCTGAAGCCGCTACCCTTTCCCGACCCGGATCGCCTGGTGATGGTCTGGCAGCACAACACGCGGGACCCGGACGATCACAACATCATTTCGCTGCCCAATTATTTGGATTGGAAGCAGCAAAATCACGTGTTTCAGGACATGGCGATTTTTGATTCGGCCGGGAAGAGCTACAGCCTTTCCGGCGAGCGGAATCCGGAGCAGGTGTCTGGATTGCGAGTTTCGGCGAGTTTTTTTGACGTGCTGGGCGTGCAACCCATGCTGGGGCGGACGTTCGTGCCGGAGGAGGAAATCGCCGGACGCGATCGCGAAGTGGTGCTGAGCTATGGTCTGTGGCAGCGCCGTTATGGAGCCGATTCCGGGATCATCGGCAAGACCGTTCGCATTGATGGCGACAATTACACCGTGATCGGGGTGATGCCCCGTGATTTCCAGTTCCAATTTTGGAGCGGGCTGCGCGAGCTTTGGGTGCCCGCCGGATATACGAAGGGCGATCACGATCGCACGTCCAATTCGTTCGTTTGCATTGCGCGTCTGAAGCCTGGGACCACGGTAGTGCAAGCCGAAGCGGAAATGGAGATCATCGGGAAACACCTTTCCGAGGAATATCCGCTGGAGAACGCGGATCAGTCTGCCATTGTGTCGGGCATGGATGACCTAAGCCAAAACGATCGCTGGCGCACACTGCGAATTCTGCTGGGCGCGGTCGGATTCGTTCTGCTGATCGCGTGCGTCAATGTGGCGAACTTGATGCTTTCGCGCAGCGCGTCTCGTCAAAAAGAGCTGGCGATCCGGCGGGCGCTCGGAGCTGGTGGCGGCCGCATCGCCAAACAGCTTCTGACGGAAAGCACATTGCTTGGCCTGTTGGGTGGCGTTGCGGGGATGCTGCTGGCGCTCTGGATGACGAAGCTGCTCCCCACGATTCTGCCGGGAAGCATGCTGCGGACACCGTTTCGCCACATCGAGTCTTTTTCGCTCGACGGCCGCGTGTTCGGCTTCGCATTGCTCATTTCCTGCTTGACGGGAATTCTGTTTGGCTTGGCGCCCGCGCTCAGCGGTCTAGGCCGCGATTTTAATCTCACCTTGAAGGAGGTGGGCGCGGTTCGACCGAGGGTGGGGGCAATCGTTTGCGGCACGCGCTGGTGGCCTCGGAGGTAGCGCTGGCGCTCATTGTGCTGGCGGGCGCGGGACTCATGCTGGAAAGCATGTCGCGTCTGCTGAGCGTGGACCCCGGCCTCGACGCGAAAAATGTGCTCGTGATGGGTACGCCGACGCCACAAGTGGAGCTGTACTATGGCCCGCCGACAAATTTACGTTTCTGCCAGCAGCTTCAGGAAAGCGTGGCGACGCTCCCTGGAATTGTTTCCGTCGGCGCCATCAGCCACCTGCCTTTATCGGGAGCGGGCGCCGGCCGCGGCTTTGTGGTGGAGGGCCGGCCAGTTCCGAAGCCGGAGGATCAACCCGGCGCGGGATATGCGGTCGCGTGCCCTGGCTACTTCCGCACCATGGGAATTCCGTTGGTGAAAGGCCGGGAGTTCACGGACCAGGATACGCTTGCTGCCCCCGAGGTAATCGTGATCAACGAAGCCATGGCGCACGAGTATTGGCCGAATGACGACCCGGTTGGGCGCCGGATCAAGCTGGGCGGGCTCGAGGCAAGCGACCCCATGCTCACGGTGGTGGGAGTGATACGCAACGTGCGGCACTTTGGGCTGGACAGGAAAATTAATCCGGAGTTTTATCGCCCCTTCACCCAGGCGGGTTGGCCCGTGATGACGATCGTCGTGCGCACCGCGACGTCACCTCTCGGTTTTTCGAACGCGGTGCAGGCCGCGCTGCTGCGCATGGACCCGGACCGCGCGATTTCGCGGATTCGCACGATGCAAGACGTGGTGGATGGGTCGGTCGGATCGCGGCGCTTCCCCATGATCCTGCTGGCAGTGTTTTCGGTGTTGGCTTTGGCGCTGGCTTCCGTTGGCATCGCGGGCGTGGTCAGTTACGCCGTGGCGCAGCGAACACACGAGATCGGTATCCGCATGGCCTTGGGCGCAAGACCGGTGGACGTGCTCAGATTAATTGCCGGGCAGAGCGGCGTGTGGGTGCTCGCCGGGCTGGTGATCGGTATTGGCGGAGCGCTGGGCGTCACGCGCATGCTCGCCGGGCTACTGTATGAGGTAAAGCCGGCTGATCCATTGGTGCTGGGCGCGGTATCGCTGGTTCTTGCGGCGGTGGCATTCTGCGCGTGCTACTTCCCGGCGCGCCGGGCGATGGATGTGGACCCGATAGTCGCGCTGCGGCACGAATAGAGGGGCCTAGCTCGCACTCGCCGTAACAGATTCCGTTCCATGGCGTCTTACATGGGTGGGAGGGTACCTATGGGCGCTCTTTGGCAGGACCTGGTATTCGGCGCACGAATGTTGCGCAAAAATCCCGGATTCACCGCCGTCGCACTCCTCACCCTGGCGCTGGGAATCGGGGCCACGACGGCCATTTTCTCCGTTGTGAACACGGTCCTGCTGCGTTCGCTGCCTTTCCGGGACGGGTCCCGCCTGGTGGTCTTGAACGAGACCGACGCCCGCGTGCAGAACCCCATCTCGGTCGCATACCCGGACTTCCTCGATTGGCGGCAACAAAGCCGAGCATTCGAACAAATGGCCGCCGCGAATAATCGCGGCTTCAACCTATCCGGCGTCGAGCACCCCGAAAACGTACTCGGCTACGCGGTCACTTCCAACTTTCTTTCGATGTTGGGCGTGCGGCCGGTTCTGGGCCGCGATCTGCTTCCGCAGGAAAAAAAGTCCGGAACCGCGCCCGTTGTTTTGCTGAGCTACCAATTATGGCAATCGCATCTGGGCGCCGACCCGAACGCCATCGGGCGGGCTATCACGCTCGATGGAAGCAGCTTCACCATTGTGGGAATTCTGCCGCCGGATTTCAGTTTCTTCGGCAAGACGGATGTGATTGCGCCGATCGGCGTCTGGGCGAAAGATATGACGGAACGCGGAGGCCATGGCGATCTGATGGTGATTGCGCGTCTGGCGCCCGGCATCACGGAGCCGCAGGCTTTAGCCGAACTCAAAACCATAGCGGCTGGGCTCGCGCAGCAATATCCGAAAACCAATAGCGATGAGGGCGTGACGCTGCAATCGATGCGCGACGCTTTGGTGAGCACCACCCGGCCGGCCATCCTGATTCTTTTTGGAGCGGTGATGTTTGTGTTGCTGATCGCGTGTGTGAACGTGGCCAATCTTTTTCTCGTACGTGGTGCGGCGCGTTCCAAGGAAATTGCCTTGCGGCTGGCGCTTGGGGCCAGCCGCGGCCGAATCATTCGGCAGATGCTGACGGAAAGCTTCCTGCTCGCGGCGATCGGCGGAGGGCTGGGGGTGGCTATCGGATTTTGGGCGCTAGCCGGGCTGAGCCGCCTCATCGGACCCGATCCCGTGCAGGGGCAGAGCTTCCACCTGAGTGGTGGCGTGTTCCTGTTTACCGGTGGAATCGTGCTGCTGGTGGCGCTGGCTTTTGGCTTGGTGCCGGCGTTGCAGGCTTCGCGTCCAGACGTGCAGGAAGCTTTACAGGAAGGCAGCCGCGGCTCCACAACGGGTGCACGGCAGCACCGTTTGCGTGGGATGCTCTCTATCGCGGAAACGGCACTGGCGTTGGTCTTGCTCGTGGGTGCCGGATTGATGATGAAGAGCCTTTATTTGCTGATGAAGGTGAATCCTGGGTTTCAGCCCGAGCACGTACTGACCATGGAAATGGAGTTGAATTCACCGCAGTACAGCGCATCCATCGCCGTGATCAATTTCTGGCAAAGAGTGCTCGAACAAGTACACGCGATACCGGGCGTGGAAGCGGCCGCCTTTGGCACCGTGGTCCCGCTGACCGACAATCACAATCGCACCGACATCACCTTTCTCGAGAAAGCGGTGCCGCCGCACGGGCAGTATCCGCATCCCGACTATCATCTGATCAGCCCGGAATATTTGCGTGTGATGGGAATCCCGCTTGAGCGCGGACGAAACTTCACCGACGCCGACCGCGAGAAGACACCCAGGGTCGCGTTGATCAATGCCACTATGGCTCGCCGCTACTTCGCGGGCGAAGATCCCATCGGGAAACGATTTTCCTTTGGACACAACCCCGCGCCCGATACGACCTACACCATCGTTGGCGTGGTGGGCGATACGAAGCTGTACGGCCTGGACAATGCGGCCCGGCTCGAAGTGTACGTGCCCTACCGCCAGACGTCTTCGAATGATATGACGCTGGTGGTGCGCTCGACGTCCGACCCGGCGGCGCTGACTTCCGAGATTCGCGCGGCGGTAGCTTCGGTGGACAAGGATCAGCCACTTTTCGCCATTCACACGATGGACGACCTGGTGAGCACGTCTGTTTCCACGCGACACCAGACGCTGGTGTTGCTCGGCTTGTTCAGCGCGCTGGCGCTGATTCTCGCGACTATAGGAATTTATGGCGTTGTTTCGTACAACGTGGCGCTGCGGAAACAGGAAATCGGCATTCGCGTGGCGCTGGGCGCGCAGCAAGGCGACGTGTTGCGGATGGTACTCGGCCAAGGTGCGCGACTGGCGCTGCTGGGTGTGGGAATTGGCTTGGCCGTAGCGCTGGCTTTGACGCGACTGCTCTCCAGCCTGCTGTTTGAGGTGAAGGCGAGCGATCCGTTGACGTTTGCAAGCGTGGCGTCGGTGCTGGTGATCGTGGCGCTGGCAGCTTGCTATGTGCCCGCTCATCGGGCCATGAAGGTCGATCCCATGGTGGCGTTGCGGCACCAGTAAACTGCGCGCGAGACGCGTGGTGAAATTCTTGATTTGCCTGAGCCGGTAAAGGTCACGCTGACCGGGGAAACAAGAATCGCAGGCATGGCCCGATCCGCTGCGCCCAAGCGGCTTCATTGTGCTGACCGCCTTCCGCTTCTTCGTAGTGCAAATCGCTTTCGGGCTTCCATCCTTTGCGAATCAGCGCGTCGCGCAAGAGCTGCGCGTCCTCGACAGTGTGCTCGCCTTCCTGTGTTCCACTATCGAGCCAGATTCGCGGACGCCATTGCCCGGACGAGCGGGCGACGATATCGAGAATCGACCGCTGATTCCACCAAACCGAAGGCGAAAGCGCGGCGAGCTTGCCAAACACGCCTGGCGCGGTGAGTCCTAGATAGATCGTAAAGAGGCCGCCGAGCGATGAGCCTCCGAGCCCGGTATTTTCCACTCCGGGTAACGCGCGATATCGGGACTCGATAAACGGCTTGATGCCTTCGAGGAGCGCGCGTGCGTAGCGGTCCGCGCCGCCACCCCCCTGTTTTTTGTCTCGCGTGGGCGTGTATTCGCGAATCCGCTGCTTGCTGTTGTAAATTCCCACAATGATGAGCGGCTGGATTGCGCCCTCGACGATCAATTGGTTGGCCGTCTCGCCCATTCGCCAGTACATGCCCGGTACAAATGAAGTGTTCGGGTCGAACAGGTTTTGGCCATCCTGCATGTAAAGAACGGGGAAACGCTGTTGCGCCGTTTCTGCATAGCCCGGCGGCAAGTAGACGATGAGGTCGCGCGCCGAAGAGAGGAATCGGGGCCGAAATTTCTCATGTTTACGCAACGTCACGGGAACGTTCGACGCCGCAATTTCCGCTGTGTTTGAATTTGCGTCCACGGTGCCTTACGAATTCCTCCGGCCAAAAAGCGCGTCGCTATGCTGACCTGGTTACGACGCCTGCATTCGATTCTGCCGCGTGCGCTGGCGTGACACCGTATAATAGCCGGACTCGCGCCGGGGTCCAGACGACACGCGCGAACCTCGGGCGAGGTCCATATGCAAAGGGAATATCATCGCTGGTATTCACAACGGCTCGGAACCGAAATGGGCATCGTGGTCTACGGCCACTGGGGTCCGCCGTTGCTCGGCTTCCCTACAAGCGCCGGCGACGAGTGGGAACTTGAAAACCAGGGAATGATCGGCGCGCTTGCCGGGCACATCGAATCCGGCCGTGTAAAATTTTTCTCGATCAACTCGGTCAATTCCGCCGGCTTCTACAATAAGAGCGCGCATCCATTTCACCGGAGTTACGTGCAGGCGCAGTTTGACGCCTACGTCCGAAACGAAGTGGTTCCGTTCATCGAAAATAGTTGCAAATCGCAGGGAATCGGCATCTCCACGATGGGCGCGTCGTTCGGCGCGTATCACGCAGCCAATACGCTCTTCAAGCATCCCGACGTGGTGCGGCGGTGCTTCGCACTTTCCGGCGTTTACGATATTCGCAGCTTTATGGACGGAATGTACGACGACAACACCTATTTCAACAATCCAGTGGATTATCTTTCGAATCTTTCCGACGGGCAGATGCTAGACCAATTGCGCCACTGCGACATCCACATCGCCACGGGCTGCGGGCCCTGGGAAAATAGCGGCCCCTCCAACCAGCTATCTTCTGTCCTTGCTGCAAAAGGGATTCCTCATCACCTCGACGACTGGGGGCTAGAAGGCGGCCATGATTGGCCGTATTGGCACCACCAGATGTGGGAATACGTGAATAATCTGTTTTGATTCTTCAGGCTGGCTGGGTTTCCGCGAGGCCAAACCGCTCGAGCAAATAGCGTCCGTTGGCGATCACCTGCTCGTCGTCAATCCATACGTTGCAATAACGGGCCAGCACATCCACATGCGTCTGCGAGCTCCAGTTCGCATGCGTCTGGCTGCCGTAGGAATCGCCGAAAGCTAGATGAATGCCTGGGAGCTTTTCGTCTTGCAGCAGCACGCCAATCATATCGGACAGGCTGAGGTTGGTGCCGAAGGCCAGTTCGCCAACGCGATCGCTATTTTCGTCGGTGTGGCAATAGCTCCAGAATTCGTCTTCGAGGTCCTTGCGCGCGCAGGTGGCTTTGACGAGCCGCGCGCCTTCGATCTCGAGCACCAAGGGCGTCTTTCGCAAATCGCCATACTTGCCGCAGAAATGATCGCCGGCCGTGCCGTCGCAGACGAACGTGCCATCCACCTGTGCGGGTGTAGTGAAAACTTCTCCAGCCGGCAGGTTGGACCAATAGCGTGTGCTGATCAGGCCGCCGGTCTTTACCCAGTCGATCGAATCGGCAAAATGCGCGACGAGCGAAGTGCCGGCCTCGGTCTTTACCGTTAGCGAGCGTGCCGTTTTCATGCGCTGCTTCAAGCGTTCGCTCAACCGGTCGACCAGCGTGTAATCGGCGCGCATACCCTGCTGCATGATTTCCGGAGTGATGCCCACCATGTGGGCGTAGCGAATGTGGCGCCGCTCCACCACTCCGACGATTTCCTTGCGCGAAGCGAGTTCGCCGGGCATCGGCTGCACGCACAGGATTCCGGCATCCGCATGCTCGAGCGAGTTCAATACCTGCTGGGGTGCTTTTTGCAGCGGGCGCGACGCCAAATCTTCCAGCAGAAACGGCTCGACTATCGCCTTGCGCTGCTCGATTGCGTATGCGAGGCTGGCCGCCACCTGCGCACTCGCTTGATCGGCAATCAGCGTAACGTGCTCGCCCGCCTGCACCGCAAGACAAGTCTCAACGGCGTTGCGCGCGCCGGGCAGCAGCTCAGGTTGTAAGGCTCCAAATTTCATCGAAGTATTGTAACGGGATGCGTCGCGATTTTCATCCAGCCGGCCATTCCGGCGCTTTACTTAGATGCGCGGATCGACGGCAAAGGCGGGGACCTGCCCACCACCGGAAGTCACGTTGGCGAGGCCGGTGGAGCTTAAGCGCGTCAAAAAACCGGCCATCTTTCCGCGAAAGAGATAGGGCGCAAAATCCACCAGCATGTCGCGCATCTCGACCCCGCTGTCCGTTTGCATCGGGAACACTTCCCGCCGCACCGCAATCCGCTCCTGTACCACCCAGGCATGTTCGCGGTCGGCGATTGCACTTTGCAGCGCGCGATCCCATGCTTGCCCGCTCGCTTCCCAGCCGAGCAGAACTCCCGTGCCGCCGTACTCGTCATTCGGCTTCAGAACAAAATCGTTGCGGCGCCCGCGCACATAATCCATGAGTTCGAACGATTGGCCGTCGCGCGTGGTCTTCGCATCCGCCAGCAGGCGCGTCCAGGGAATGTGGCGGCGAATCACCTCTCGCTCTGCCGGACTGAAAAGCGCGGAATTGCCGTCGTCGGTGAGCACCGCGAAAAAAGCTTTCTTGTGCGGGATCTTGCACGTGAGCGAGTTGGCCATGCAGACCGCGCCCGAGGCATAGGCCTGCACGAGGGCATCGCATTCCGCGCGACGCGCAAGAATATCGTTGATCAACACGCGCCGATACAGAAGATCGATCGAGCGGCCCTGCGCCCGCAGACGGCCGGCTTTGAATTCCACATCGCGTGGGTCGGAAACAATCGTGGGCACGCCACGCTTTTCGAAATGCGCTTGCAGGATTTCGAATTCCGTCCAGGTGGGAACCTCGCGCCAATCCACGATCGCTATGAGCGGCGGCGAAGCCGTGCCGCCCCACTCGCGATAGCTGGCCAGCAGCGCATCGAGAAGCTGATCCATCAGGGCGTACTTCCGCACACGATATTGCTTTTCGAACTCGTGCATTACCGGCAGCGTAAGAAACAAATCCGCCAGCGTTTCCGAGTAGGCCGGTCCTGCGGGCGATTCGGCGTTGTATTCGGCGAATTGCAGCGAATCCGGCAGCAGGAAGGCGTCCAATCGCGATGCCGTGCTTGAAGTGGCGTAGCTTGGGTCGATCCGCGCCAGGCGCTCCTCCTCCTCGCTCAGCGCCAACTGCGCTAGCAGCGCGGGATCGGCCAGCGCCTGCCTTACGACGCGCTCACCCAGCAGCGCAATCGTCTCCGCCACTTCCCGGACGCGCCGCTCTTCCGCGGAGGTCAGAAAGAATGGACGGAGAAATGGACAGTGCAGCCGGTTGCCGAAGGTGAGCTTCTGCGCGCGCATCCGCGCGTTCCATTCGGCCAGAAATGCGGGGTTTATACGGGCGTCCGCGGCCAGCAGACGGTGCCAGGCTTCCGCCGGCGAGGCTGCTCCCGGAGCTTGCGCCGGCACGCTCACACGCGCTTCGCTTCCACGCGGTTCTTCAGTGGCGCACCCGTGAAACCGGCGGCGCCGCCCACGCCTAGCATTTCCTCCCAGCGCGGCCACGATCCGTCGGGCGTGCCGTGGAGTGCGCGGTCGATCACGAGCTTTGCCATGCGATCGACGACGTGTTCGAAATAAAACTCGGTGATGCGATCGCGTTCGAAATCGGGCGCGGGATTCAGGAAGTCGATCGCATAAGGAACGCCATCCCTCACGGCGAACTCAATCGTGTTCATTTCGTAGCCGAGCGCCTGGTTGATCGTCTGCGCATCTTTCACCACACGCGCTCCCAGAGCGGGCGAGAGATACTTGTGATCGACAAGATACTTCCGCTCTTTGGGATCGTAAGCCACCGGCAGAATATCCATTTTGCCGAAGGTGAAACAGCGCACGTACTGGTTAAAGTCGATGAATTCCTGCAGCGTCATGCAATAGGGCGAAGTACCGTCGTAGGCAGCGAGCAGCTCCTGCTTGTTGTTCACTTTGTAGACGTGCTTCCAGCCACCACCGGAATAGGGCTTGAGGATCGCGGGGCGGCCTACGAAATCGAGCAGCCCGTCCCAATCCACGGGATATTCGAGATTGCGCAGCGATTCGGCATTGAGATCGATGTCCGGCGGATAGCCTTTTTGCGGCAGCAAGACGGTCTTCGGAATTGCGATCCCGAGTTTTGCCGCGACGGCGTAGTTGAAGAATTTGTCGTCGGCCGTCCACCAAAAGGGATTGTTGATTACGTATGTGCCCTCGAGCACGGCATGCTTCAAGAACCCGCGGTAATACTCCACCTCATGCGAGATGCGGTCCACGATCACGCGATAGCCCGAAGGCCTGCCCATGCGCGTGCCGCCAAGCTTCACAAACTCCGCGGAAATTCCTTGTTTCGCACCGAGTTCGTTCACCTTCTGAATAAAGGCCGGAGGAAAGCTATATTCGCGCCCGCAGAGCAATCCGATCTTCACGTGAATTCCTTTCGTTCCTCAAGATTTGGCGGGAGCGCCGGCAGCATTCGAATTTTCCAGTGAGAGACCCGCACGGGTCTCGGCCACGATGTGCTGCACCACGGCTTTAAGGTTGCCGGTTTGCTGAAAAACGCGCAACTGGCGCTCTGCGCTGGTGCCCTCGCGCAAAATCTTGCGAATACGCTGGATGGGCTCGCGGCTCCCCAGGTCGTCCACTACATCGTCCACAAAAGCCAACAGCTCAACGCCCAATTCCTGCATGGGTACTTCCGCTTGCTTGCCGAAGTCAATCAGCTTGCCCTCGATGCCCCAGCGCGCGGCGCGCCATTTGTTTTCTTCGATCAACATGCGCGAGTAAAGGCGAAAGCCCATGTTGCGCGTATACAGACGGTGCAGTTTCACGACGATGGCTTGCACGAGCGCGGCAATGGCAATGGCGTCCTCGACGCTGGTGGCCACATCGCAGACGCGAAATTCCAGCGTGCCGAAGGTCGGGTGCGGGCGCACGTCCCACCAGATTTTCTTGGCGTTGTCGATGCAATGCAGCTTCATCAACAGCGTGACGTAATCTTCGTATTCGCTCCACGAACTGAAGTGATCGGGGATTCCGGTGCGCGGAAAGCGCCGAAATACCGTGGTGCGATAGGACTTCAGGCCGGTGTCGCGCCCCATCCAAAACGGTGAACTCGTGGAAAGCGCGAGCAAGTGCGGCAGGAAATAGCGCGCCATGTTCATCAGGTCGATCATGGTGGTGCGGTCCGGCACGGCGACGTGTACGTGCATGCCGAAGATCAAAAGAGAACGCGCGAGCTGCTGCAGCTCGTCGACGATATTTTTGTAGCGCTCGCCCGGCGAAATCACCTGGTCGATCCAGTTCGAAAAAGGGTGCGTGCCGGCGGCGGCCACGCGTAACCCCACGCGCTCTGCCGCGCGCACCAACTCACCACGAGTCCGCAACATATCCGTGCGCAACTCTTCCACGTCGGCGCAAATCTTGGTGCCGATCTCGACAATCGATTGGTGCATCTCGGGCTTTACCTGTTCGCCCAGACCCGAGGACGTGGCGGCCACAAGCTCGCTCACGTGCGAGCGCAGCTCTCCCGTCTCAGGATCGATGATCTGGAATTCTTCTTCGACGCCGATGGTGAACCGGTGGTTCATGTGAACCCCCTGCCCGAGCCCGTAGGGTTGATTTTGAGGGGCTATCATACTCCCAGGCGTTTCGAATTACACGGACCGCAGGCAAGCGGCACGCATGCGCAGGCGTGATACAAAATTCGAATGCACGAACCGGGCCCCCGATGGTACATACGTAGTTTCGAAAAAGAGGTGCAGATTGATGGATGCGCGTTCGAAACGAACTACCAACACCGTGATAGCGGCAGCGCTGCTCTGTTTGGTGGGAGGAAGCTTGGCAATGGCACAGACCGATTGGAACGCCGCCGGCGACGCCTGGTGGGCGCACGTGCGGTTCCTGGCGTCCGATGAGATGCGCGGACGCGAGACCGGCAGCGACGATTACAGGCGCGCCGCGGACTATGTGGCCAAACAATTTGCGGCGGCCGGCCTCCAGCCGGCGGGGACCGACGGCTATTTGCAGCCGATTGATTTCGAAGAGCGGCAGCTCGATGAGGCGCATTCTGATTTGAGCTTGGTCCGCGACGGCAAGGCGGAGCCGCTGAAGCTCGGCGAAGACGCGGCCCTACGCGTGAGTGGCGAACCGGCTTCCTCGATCGAAGCGCAGGCCGTCTTTGTGGGCTACGGATTCGCGGTACCGGAGATGAAATACGACGAACTGGCGGGGCTCGATCTGCGCGGGAAGATCGCGGTCTACATGAGCGGGGGCCCGACCACGATTCCGGGACCGCTCAAGGCGCACTCGCAGTCTACGGCTGAGCGCTGGGGCGCGCTCCGCCGCGCGGGGGCCATTGGTATTGCGACAATTGGCAATCCGAAAACAACCGATGTTCCCTGGGCGCGGTCCATGCAAGCACGGCTGCAACCTTCGATGGACCTGGCCGATAAGCAGCTCTTGGAGACGCGCGGGATGCAATTTGCAGCCTCCATCAATCCCGGGCAGGCGGACAAATGGTTTGCGGGCACCGGGCACACGGTCGCCGAACTGCTGGCGCTCGCGGATGAAAATGCGCCGCTGCCGAAATTCCCTTTGCAGGTGAAGGTGCGGGCGCACGTCGCCGTGATTCGCAAACAGGCCACCGCGCCAAACGTCGTGGGCGTGCTTCCCGGCTCGGATCCCAAGCTCAAAAGCGAGTACGTGGTGATCAGCGCGCACCTCGATCACTTGGGCATCGGATTGCCGATCAATGGGGACAGCATTTACAACGGCGCGATGGATAATGCCGCCGGCATCGCGTCGGTGATCGAAATCGCGAAGCATCTACAGCGGCACGCGCCACGCCGCTCGGTGCTATTTCTGGCGGTGACCGGTGAAGAAAAGGGTGAGTTGGGTTCGCGATACTTCGTTGCGCATCCCACGGTCGACCGGCGGCACATCGTCGCGGACATCAATATGGATATGTACCTACCGCTCTTTGCGCTGCGTTATCTGGAGGTGCAGGGGCTGGACGAGTCGACCCTAGGCGACGACATTCGCGCCGTGTGCGAATCGCAGAACGTGATCGTGCAAGCCGATAAAGAGCCGGAGCGGAACCGCTTTATTCGCAGCGACCAATACAGTTTCGTGAAGGCGGGAATTCCCGCGCTCGCATTTAAATTTGGATGGGTGAAGGGCACTCCAGAAGAAAAAGCCTTTGAGGACTGGATTCGCGTGCGCTATCACGCCCCCTCAGACGACCTAGACCAACCGGTGGACAAGGCCGCAGCGGCGCAATTCGACCACATCCTCGAATTGCTGACGATAAGAGTCGGCAACGCAGATGGTCATCCCGTGTGGAAGGAAGCAAGCTTCTTCCGCCGCTTCGCAAAATAGCTTTTTCGCCGACCGCAAGACTCTTTAGTGGTCCGGAGTGGTTTGCATTTGCTTCAGGATGGGCAGCTCGCGCTGGACGCGCGCCCAGGCATCGCGATCCTTCTTCACCACGTTGGGAGCGCCGGGATCGGCATAGTAATCCAGGATATCTTCCTGCAGCGGTTGCGGAATCACTCTTCCGGGCTTCGACGTAAGGCGGTCGAGCAGCGCGGCGTAGGTCTTGTCCGTCAGCGCGTAGGCGCCAGGCTTTACTCTTGCGCCGGTGTCCAGGTCACGATTCTCCAGCATCAGCGTCTCGCTGGGGTTTTCCCTCACGCGATTGAGCGCGGCGATGTACGTGTCCACAGTGTGATTCACGCTTTCGATGTACATCTCTTCGATGTGGCGATCCGGGATCTTGATCGCCAGCATCGCGGCCGGCCCGATCTTCGGAACGATCTTCACGATCACGGCGAGCACGTGTGGTCCAAATCCTGGTCCACGATAAGCGCGTCCCCAGTGCCGTTCGAAATCCGCCTTTGCAACACGCTCCGAGAAGATCCGATACGCTTCATTCTGCGTGTCCGGCACGAACTGGCGGCGGTGCAGGACCAATTCCGCTTCAGCAAATGCCGGAATGAAGCTGCGCACGGAGTTGCGGTAGCTGCGCAGCGCCGGGTGCGCCCTGCCAACGAGTTCGTGAAGATTAAATCCGTACGTATCCAGAAACGCGTGCTCGAGCAGCTTTCGCGGAACTTCTAGCCCGATAAAACGCAGATATGCAGGCGGCGCAAATTGCTGATGGCTCAGTTGGGCAATGTCGAAGCCAAATTCAGTTCGCACGTGCGCGTGCGGGCTTTCGTCGTAGGTAACGATCGGGCCGTATCGCGCTGCCAGCTTCGGAAAATCGAGGCTCGTGGCCGGATTCGTCGCGTCCAAATGCCCGATGGAATCGCCCCAATAATGCGACAACGCTCCGATGGCAAAGGCGTATTCATCGACCGTCTTCGCTTCGCGTAATAGACTATCGATGAAATTACCCGAGCGGATGTAATGCGTCAGATCGCTAAAGAATTCTTTGGCGAAGGGATAGTAGCCCATGTCCTGAATCGCCGAACCTCCGTAAGCGTAGGCGTGCGCTTCCCGGAGTTGCGCCTCAGTCGTTCCGGGAAAGCGCGCCAGTAGGAGCGGGCGGATGGCGCTAGTCCACGCCAGATCGATCAGCTCTTCGTGGGTGAGAACGGAGTACGCGCTCGCTTGTGGAGAAGCCAGCAGCGCGGCAAGCACAATTCCAAGCAAGACTCGTGCGCTCATCGGCCCGGCTCGAAGGCGACGCGAAAAAACGTTGCGAGGATGCGCGCCCCGGCGACGAACGTACCGCGCAATGTGCCCGAGACTTTGGATTCGCCCCCAGCGCGCCGCCGATGCGGCACCGGAATTTCGAGAATACGAATCCCCGCGCGCGCGGCACGCATTTGCATCTCGAGATTCCAACCGTAGGTCAGTTCGGTCATGCCTAGGCTTGCAAGCGCGCCCCGCGAAATCGCGCGAAACGGACACATATCCGTATATTGGACGCCATAAAGCGCCTTGATGAGCACTCCGGCTATCTGACCCGCTAGAAGTTGGCCGGAATTCATACTGCCCGGCTCTCGCATGCCGCGAGTTCGCGAGCCGATCACAAAATCATAGGACCCGCGCGCGACCGGTTCTACGAGCTCGCCCAGCCATTCGGGACAATCGCTGCCATCGCCATCGAGAAACACCACCACCGTGCAATGCGGATCGACCGCTTGAAATCCAGCGAGACAAGCACGTCCATAACCGCGCTGCGGCTGCGAGACCACACGCGCACCGGCCTCGCGCGCACAGCGGGCCGTAGCATCGCTGCTTCCGTTATCCACTACGATTACTTCATTGGCGACTCTACGCGGAATCTCGCGCACCACATTGGCGATCGTGGCCTCTTCATTCAAGGCCGGGATCACCGCAGAGACCCACGAAGGCATGGAGTTGCTGGCGGAATCGGCCATGGTCCTAGCTCTGTGCCTTACTGGCGGCCTTTTGCACGATACCGGCGGAACGCAAGGTCGCCTCCGCTGACGCAAAATATTCTTTGACGTCACCTTGCGTGCGGATCCAATCGAGATAGCGCTCGATGCCCCTCTCTAGCATCACGTGCGGGGAAAAACCCGTCGCCGCAACTCGCTGCGTATCCGAAATCAAATGCCTGATCTCGCCGGGGCGAAATTCTTCCCGGGCTAGCGGCTCGATGCTTACATCCAACAAATCGGAGAGCATCTGCGCGAGCTTTCGAATGGTGATGGCGCGCCCGCTGCCAACGTTTACGGGCAACCCGTCGAGCGCGCTCGTCTCTGCCGCGTGTAAATTGGCGCGGGCGATATCTTTCACAAACGAAAAATCGCGCGTTTGTTCGCCATCTTCGTAGAGCACGGGCGGTTGGCCGTTGAGCAAACGCGTGCAAAAAATCGCAATCACCCCGGTATACGGGTTGAAGATCGATTGCCGCGGGCCGTACGTGCAGGAATAGCGCAACGCCACGGTTGGAATGCCCGTTTGGCGGCCCCAGTTCAAGACCAGCCGCTCCTGATCCACTTTGGTGAGCGCGTAAACGCTTTCGCCGCCAATCGGGGCGTTCTCAGGAGTTGGGACGGAACGTGTCGGCCCGCTGCAAACGGGGCAATGCACGGAAAAGTCCCCGGCGGCGAGTTGTGAGGTAGGCCGCACCGGCGGAAACACGAGACCGTGCTCATCACAATGCGCGGCACCCTCGCTATAAACGGCCTGCGAGGAGGCGACGACAACTTTTTTCACGGGTAAACGCGAGTCGCGAATCACCTCGAGCATTTGCGCCGTGCCAAAGCTGTTCACCAGAACATATTTCGCGATCTCCGGCATGTAACCACCGTAGGCGGCTTGGTGGAACACCACATCAATGTCTTGCAACGCCGCACCAATTGTGGCCCGGTCCTGAATATTTCCTTCCACGAACTCGGCAGGCCGCGGAAGCCACGGAGGTTTGCCGTTGCGGTGCGTTTGCGGCTCCAAATTATCGAGGACGCGAACCTTCCATCCCTCGAGCAGTAGAAGATCGGCCACGTGCGAACCGATCAACCCCGCCCCGCCGGTTACGAGAGCGCGCCGCTGATGGAGATTTGCGTTCATGGTTAAATTCTCAGCTTCCGAGGACCCTTACTACTCGAGCCCTTCCCTTTCCAGTGGAGTTTCACGCGCGCCTCTGCCGCCACGGCGCTTCTTCCAGAGCAAGAATAGCGAAAAGATCGCAAATGGGATGTAGAGGCACAGACTGACTGCCCAGCGAAGCCCGCCCGGATCCTGCAAAGGGGTCTGGTTCATATAAAACGCGCTCGCAGTGAAGAAAACGATCGGAAAAAACGGAACGAAACAGACAAACGGGATCAGCCAGGAGAAGTACCACGTGTACTGCGGCGAGAGCAGCAGCGTAAATGTGGCCGCGATGGCAAACGCCGGCGCAAGAAAGCTTGCTGGTGCGCGTTCCGTTTCCCAGAGCGCCCATATACCAAGTGCAAGCATAGCCAGGGCAGCTGCGGCCGCAAAAGCCGCCACCGGCAATTCCGGCGCGTGAAATAAGCGTCGTGCTGCCACCAGAAGAAAAAATCTTTGTCCGTTTGCCAGGCCCTCTTCTTTCGTGTATCCCGGCAGAAACCCCAGCACCCTGGCCCCAGCACGGATGTAGGGCAAGTATCCGGCGACAATCGTGGCGGCCATGGCCACCGGCATCTTCCAATTCCATCGCCGGTAGAGTGCCGGAAATAAGACCACTGGATAGATCTTCACGAGCGCCGCCAAGCCCAATGCGACACCCGTCCACCCGTCTTTGCCACGCCAACGGCACCACAGTGCGAGCAAAACGAAGAAAATCATTGCGGCGTCCAGATGGCCGTTGCCCGCAAATTCCCAGACCACCAGCGGATGCCAGGCGAAAAGCAGAAGCCGTTGGCACGGAAGGCCTGCCGCGTCGATCAATTGCAGGATCAACCAGAAAGAAATCAGGTCGAACCCCATCATCACCGCTTTCATGCAGGTGACCGTCTCGCTGATGCGCGTGGCCAGCAGGAAAATCATCTGCGCGGCCGGTGGATAAATGGTCGGCGCGTAGCCGGCGCGGTTGATGTTGGGATAAATCGCGGCGTCGCGCAGCTTTTCAAGCTCCGGTGCATCGGGAATGTAACGATAGGGATTGATTCCGGCGGCTTGCACGCGGCCGTCCCACACGTAGCGGTAGACGTCGGTGGAAAGTTGCGGCGCGGGGAAAAGCACGCTAAGCCGAAAGAGAATCGCGAATCCCACGATGATAAAGAGAGCGCCGCGATTCGATTTTCCGTAGGCAACAATCCAGGCGGCCGCCAGAAACAGAATCACCTGGATCAGAATCGTGAGCGGAAAAGGACCCGTGTCGTCCACGTCGATCCTGACGGCGAACTGATAAGCGGCAAGGGAAAGGGCGCCAATTAACAGCAACGCGATATTTGCCTTGGTGAAGAATTTGCGCGCGGAATCCTCTCCACCAATGCTGCTGCTTTGCGTGCTCATGAATGTGCGAGCGTCCCGCGTAGAGGGCCTCGTTCCAAAAGCGTTGCCAAATATTGTCTGGTATATGGAGCCGGATACGGCGCGAGTCCATGCGGCGCGTTTTGAGGCGGTGCGGACGGAAAAAGCTCCGCGTGCAAGCGCCGGAGCGAAGGAGCGTCGTCCACGTCATACCAAGCGGCTAGCAATTCCACCGGTAGCGCAATGGATTTGGCACGGACGATGGTCTGCGAAAGCACGCGCTCGGTGCTCCAATCAATGCCGGTAAAAAGTTCGCGGTGGGCGCACTTCACACCGATCAGGTAGTAGCCGCCATCGTTCGCTTCCCCCAGCACCACGCGATCACCGGCGGAAGCGAGCCGATCCGCCGCTTCCACCAGCAGAGAGTTCGGAAGCGTGGGGCTATCCGAATCGATCAGGCAAACGGAGGCGAAGCCGACGCGCAGCAAATCGCTCGCTGCATGATACAAGCGCGCGCCGAAATCGCCGTCGTGTTGAGCAATCATGCAAAAATCCGCGGGGAGCAGGCCGGCGAAGGCTGCTTCGGCGCCCACGGGCGTATAAATCGCGACGCCCTGCGTTTTCACGCCGCCTTTCGCGCGAGAGATGTTTTCTGTGGTATCGCGCAGGAAAGAAATATTCAGCCGCGCGGCTTCTTCGGGCGTGAGCGGAGGAATGAGCCGCGTTTTTACGCTGCCAGCCTTCGGAGCCTTCGCCATCACGCCCAGCGCGCAGGTTCCCGGCGCAATACGTGCATCGAGAGACGGATCGAGAATGAGGTATGGCTCCGGCAAGTCCCTTCCGTTTTGGCCTGCTACACAGCCAACGAGGCCTTCTCACAAACGGCGTAGTGGTAGTGCGCGTCGTCCCATACCCGCAGGGTTTCCCAGGGCTGTGAAGCGGCGAGGGAGCGGAATTCCTCGCGGCTGAGCACCACGGCCCTGGCCGGCTCGCAATAGGATTCCTTGGCGAGCCCCAGGCCGCGGAGAGCCCGCGCGAGGAACCACAAAATCGAAAGCGGCACGGTAGCGCGCAGGATCGAGCGCGGCTCCGCTATGAAACAGCGTCCACCGGGTTTCAACGTGCGATGAATTTCGCCGAGCGCAGCTTCGCGGCGCGCTTCGATCGTGAAAATGCGGGAAGCGATCACGGCATCAAAAGAAAGCGCGAAATCATCAAGGACGCAAAAATCACCGCGCACGAAATGGCAATTCTGCAGGGACTGCGTGGCGGCGCGAGACTTGGCGTGCTTCAGAAGCTGTACGGAGCGGTCGATACCCGTCAATTCGATCTGCGGAAATTTCTGCGCGAGACGACACGCATAGAAACCCGGTCCGCATCCGACCTCCAGCACTTTCGTTCCAGCCACAGGATGGTTTTGCCAGAGCGAATCGGAAATCGCGGAGGTATGATCGTAAAACAGATGTTCGCGCCAAAAGGCATAGAGCCAGGAGAAACGTTCGAACAGACTCTTCGACCCGCGTCCGGGAATCGAACGAAGTGCTTGTTGCGAACTGATCCGCCATCCATCGCTCAAGACCGGCACCTTGCCACTGCCCGAAGCTCCTCTTCGATTCGAGTTACCCTTTTTAACTCTGCAACTTTGCGGTCACGCGCTGGTAACCGGTGGCCGGTTCCGGGCCTGACGATTTGTCCACACCCGATTGCACTTCGCCGTTGCCGTCCATGGCCCGTACGGCCAGCGGATATTCTCCGGGCCCCGGGGGACTCCAATCGAAGCGCCACTGCACCCAAGCCAGCGGGGAGCTTTTGTAAGTGATCTCCGCCGCGCGCCAAGTTGCTCCATTGTCCATGCTGACCTCTACGCGGCTGACACCGCGATCCCCGCCGAACGCCGTACCACGCAAAGTGATGGGATTCGCGAATTTCACCGGCTGATCGAAATCGGGAGAATCGAAGCGCGAGGTCGTGTTAATTCGAAAACTGGGCCCCCATCCTTGCTGCTCGTAGAACTGCTTTGTTTGATGATCCAGCAGCTCGATGCGGGTGACCCATTTTACGTTCTTTTCTCCGACCATGCCGGGCACAATGATTCTCGCCGGAAACCCGTGTTTCAGCGCCAACGCATCGCCATTCATGCGATAAGCCACCAGCGTGCTCGGCCGCATGGCCATCTCGTATGGTAGGTCGTCTGTATAAGCATCCGCGCCGTGAAAAACCACTTGTTGGATACCCGGCTTTGGACCGGCAGCGGCGATCAAGTCCCTCAAAGGCACGCCCCGCCAGATGGCATTGC
Source organism: uncultured Acidobacteriota bacterium (assembly GCA_963703805.1). Lineage (GTDB taxonomy): Bacteria > Acidobacteriota > Terriglobia > Acidiferrales > UBA7541 > DASTCZ01. The sequence continues at coordinate 1,740,910 of CAVPFO010000005.1, forward strand.
TCATCAAGCCGCTGCCCACCTGGTTGCTGATACATTCAAGAGTGGTCTCCTGTTCCACCGAAGGCAGGGCGGCGATCTCTTCGAAGCGGTACGTGCGAGGGGTACTGACCATGCCGTTTACCTCGAGGCGCCACAAGGTTGTCTCCGGCTGCGGGTCCACGTTGTTCTTGGTGACGCAGTAAAAATCGTCATTGGGCGTGATCGGCGGCAAGTCCTCGCCCGTCTCCTCGGTACCGTCATAGGCATAGGCGGCGATCTCATAGAATTTTCGGAGCATCACAAGAACCGCGGCGATCCCCAATGCTGCCAACAGAGCAGGTAAGACTTGGCGGCGTCCGGCCGAGTTCGCAGTGGCGGCCTCGACAGGCGGCCTTAGCATGCGATATGCCACTACGAGTACGCATCCGCAGACAAGATAGATGAGCAGCAACGACGCTGCGTTGAACCAGGTGGCCACTGCAGGCGGCCGACCCCGATAATTGCCGGCCAGCATCGGCCACAACACGAGAATCGAGAGCGCCCAGGAAATGGCCAGCGAGACGCCTATCAAGCGCCGGCTCGCACGCTGCGAGCGTTCCATAGAAATGGCGTAGAGTACGCCGATCATCCCGGCAAAAACGAGCATGCCGGCCAGGATCGAGACGATCCCGAACTGTTTCAGGTGGCTATAGCCGCCAAAGAGACCCAACATCTTGAAGAAAATCGGGATGGGCAAAAACGGAGCCGCGCGGTCGCTGATCATCTCCGGCAGCGTGGAAGCGCCGGTGAAATAACGCAGGACCAGCATTATCAGCGTCATGAAAATGCCACCGATGACGCCCGCCAGAAAACCATTCGTGAGTGCTCGCCGGCGATAATTAGGGCTCATAAGCACCTCGGTCAGGATTCTGCAAGGAACGTCTCAGAGAATACTGCTTTCGCCAGTGGGAAGGTATTCGAATGTCCGTGCGGCCATCTCGGGCGCTTGGGCGAGTTAGGGTGCATCTTCTAAGCCGGTCTGGCATGGCCCGCTCGAACACCGCACTGTGACGGAGTTTTTGATATAACTCGATGGGGAATGAGAGAAGGGCGTGCCAGTATAACTGCACAACGTGTGGCGGAAAGACGCGCCGCGCACCAATTATTTGACAACCCGAAAGTGTTTGACGACCCCGTCGCGCTGGCTATTATCGGCAACGAAGCCGCGGCGCAAATACGCGCTGAGCCGGCCGGAGCGCAAACGCCGGTGTCTCGCGGGCTGCGCGCCTTCATGGCGGTGCGCAGCCGTTACGCGGAGGATCAGATGGGCGAGGCGGTGCGCCGCGGCGTGACGCAATATGTGATTCTTGGCGCCGGTCTGGACACCTTCGCCTATCGCAATCCCCATCCCGAACTGCGCGTTTTCGAAGTGGATCATCCGGCGACGCAAGCGTGGAAGCGTTCGCGGCTCGAAGCGGCATGCATCCCGGTCCCCGCAAACTTGACGTTTACGCCCGTCGATTTCGAGCGCGAAACATTCGACCAGGGTCTGGCGCAGAGAGGATTTGACGTTGGGCGCGCAGCGTTTTTCTCATGGCTCGGGGTGACGCCGTATCTGCGCCGGGAAATCGTATTGAACACGTTCGAACGCATTGCAGCATTGTGTCCGGAAAACGGAGTGGTATTCGATTATGCGGTGCCGCGAGAATCGCTGAGGATGCTCCAACGAATGGCGTTTGACGCGATTGCCAAACGCGTTGCGGCGGCGGGCGAGCCTTTCGTAAGTTTTTTCAAGACCGATGAGCTGGTGAGCGAACTACGCCTGGTGAATTTCCGCCATATCGAGGATCTGGACACGGAGCAAATTAATGCTCGCTACTTCCAGGACCGAAAGGATGGGCTGCAGATCGGCGGCGGAATGGCGCACCTGATGTGCGCACGCGGCTAAACGTGGCGAGTCCGAATTTCGATTGCGCGAAAAAACAGGGCACAGACGCCGTAGAGTGCCTGTGCCCCATTCTCTTAGGAGTTGGGATTATATAAATCAGCTCACGCGTCGAACGCGCCGCTTTGCAGCTGAAAGTTCAGCATATTGCCGTTCTTCTACGCCGAAATCCTCTTCCTCGGATTCCAAAAATGCATTTCCAATTTTGGATTTGTGAGAGGCCATGACCTCCAAAAGACGTTTGGCCGCGCGACCTGGAGCCTTCGTTCCGAAGAGAACTACCGGCGCGAGCTGCACGGTGACCGGTTGAAAAGATTCGCTCGACTGCGCCAAGCCCACCGGCACCGCGTCCAACTGCATCGCGTTCGCCTGCATATAATTGCGTTCCATCGTGTCCACGGCCTGTGAGTCGCAGCAGCCGCAACGACCGTGACGATTCAGTTCCACCGGCGCTCTGCAGTCTATGCACCACCAACGTTCCATGATGTCTTCCTCCCCAGGGGCCCCAAGACAACTTCGAATGCCCCCTGACATTTCCCAGTCTGCCGGAGGGAAGCGTGGCGCTATATGGGCGAAAAGTGGGTTTGTGCGGGGTACAGGTGTACTAGGAGGAAATTAGTATGGCGTAACAAACTAAACGACTTATATAGAGGCCCCGGCGGAGATCGCGAAAAGCCCCCGCAGAGATCACTTGCCGGACTTTTTCAACGCAATTCGTCGAAGCGAATGGACCATGCCGAACGGGGACGCATCACTCTGAAAGCCGTAACGTGAGGTTCCTGTTTAAGATACAGGATTCACCGTATCGCCAGCGTGCGGGATAGACCTAACCCTATGATCATGTTGGTGTCAGCACTTTAACCAAGCCACTTTCCCCTCTCCAGTTCGCCTCAGAGTTCGTTTCTCCGGCCGACTCCTCAAGAGTCGGCCCCTTCTTTTTCGTGAACTATGAGTCCTCTGGAAAATTGGGCACGTATTCTCTTCGACACGCGCACTTTTCAACGACGCTTAAAAGGGATATTGTGTCGCCAATGCTAGAAGTGGGCGGGCGGTCCGTTTGAGACGATTTTTGTTTTTGGCTCCGGGCCGCCCGAACCAAGCCTCGTGCTGAAAGCCCTCGCGCACCGGAGCCTTTTCGAAATCCCGTCACCGAAGCCAACCGTGTGCATCGCGCGATTGGCCGTGCGTTCTGTGTAGTGCGCGATGGCTTTGCTGCGGCCTTTGCCGCTCATATCGAACGCGGCTTACCGTTCGGTAGGCTGTGCAGCCAGCGTCTGTATTTCGGTACGCGGCCGGAAATCACACGGGCAAAAACGTCCTGAATTCGCTTCGTTACCGGTCCTGGTGCGACGGTGCCGATTTGTTTGCCGTCAACTTCGCGGATGGCGGCGACTTCCGTAGCCGTACCGGTGAAGAATGCTTCGTCGGCGGAAAGCAGCTCTTCTAAAGCGAGTGAACGTGTTTCGAGCGACAAGCCAAGATCTCTGGCAATTTGGATCACCGCATCGCGAGTGACGCCCAGTAGGATGGAGTCCTGGGCTTCGTTGGTGAAGATTCGTCCGTTGCGAACCACGAAGATATTTTCGCCCGCGCCTTCCGCGATATTTCCTTCCATATTCAGGAGTAACGCTTCGTCGAAGCCGCGGCGGGCGGCATCTTGCCCGGCCAGGACCGAATTGATGTACTGGCCACAGGCTTTTGCCGTGGTCGGCATCATTTGCGGATGAAATTTTTTCCAGGGTGACACACAAATGCGCACGCCAGGAGAACCGTTGCCTGCAAGATAGCGACCCCACGGCCACACGAGGATCGCCACCTCGATCGGGCAATTGCCCGGATGGATGCGCAGATCATGGCTGCCGCGAAAGCAAATCGGGCGGATATAGCAACTGCTCAAGGCATTGCGAGAGATCAATTCGCAGATGGCCTTTTCGAGCTGCTCCAAGCTGTAGGGGATTTCCATCTCGTAGAAGCGAGCGGAAGCCAAGAGCCGCTCGAGATGCTCCCGAAGGCGGAAGATACACGGACCGTCTTCTGTTTGGTAACAGCGAATACCCTCGAAGACACCGCTTCCGTAATGAAGGGCATGCGCCGAGACGTGCAGCGTCGCGTCCTTCCACGGCACAATCGAACCATTCATCCACACCCACGGAACATTTTCAAACCCCATCAGTTATCCCGTCGAGCCCGCCACAAATACATCAGCCCTAGTTCGGGCAGCGAGTCAAATTGATAATGCGACTACACACTATAAGCACGGATTATGATTTATTCAACCGCGGCGGCACACCCGTGATATTAGGCCGCGCTCTTCCTTGACGAATGTCCGCGCGCCCGGATAGGGTCTAAGCGCACGTTGCAACGGTGTTCTTATATTTCCGCCGATTGGGCGTTCCGGGAGGAATTGCGTGCGCACGATGCCATGGGGTTCCGCGAAAGCGATCTTGAAACCCTTCCTTATAGGGTGCTCTCTTGCTGCGATTTTGTCTGTCTATGGCTTGGCCGCGTGGGCACAACAAAAACCGCGGACGATGAATCTGGACGATCTCGCGCGCATTCGCGAGGTCCGCGATCCGCAATGCTCGCCCAACGGCAAATGGGTAGCGTATGTGACCGCTACAACCGACGCCAAGGAAGATAAGCACTACGCGCACGTGTGGATGGTGAGTTATGACGGCGCGCACGATCTGCAATTGAGTTACAGCCAGGATTCGGAAAACGCGCCGCGCTGGTCGCCGGACGGAAAGTACCTGACGTTTCTATCGTCGCGTCCTGGAAAAACTAAAGGCAATCAAGTTTGGATCATGGACCGCATGGGCGGCGAAGCCATGCAATTGACGGAACTGAAGGGCCGGCTACAGAGCTACGAGTGGTCGCCTGATTCGAAACGGCTGGCGCTCGTGGTAGGCGATCCCGATCCGGAAGCCGAAGCGGCGGAATCCGCGCCGAAATCGGCCACCGCACCGGCCCCAAAACCGATTGTGATCGACCGTTACAAATATAAGCAGGATGGCGCAGGCTATTTGCTGAGCGATCGCCACACGTACATCTATCTCTTCGATATCGCGACGAAGAAATCCGAGCGACTGACGAAAGGCAAGCAAGATGAGGGTTCACCGGTGTGGTCGCCCGATGGATCGCGCATCGCGTTTACCAGTAATCATGCCGGCGATCCCGATCGTGAGCCTTCTCCGCAGCTGTTTGTGGCGGATGCCCGTCCGGGCGCAACCGAAAAGCAGGTGACGGATTTCAAGACGCGTGGGGCGCAAGGCCGCCCGGATTGGAGTCCGGATGGGCAGACGCTGGCGTTCCTGGTGACTGACGAGAAAAAGTGGAGCGCCTACAACATGGACCGGCTGGCGATCGTCTCAGCAGACGGATCGGCAGCGCCCACGGTGCTCACGGATAAGTTCGATCGCGCCGTGTCGTCGCCTTACTTTCTGCCGGACGGGAAAGGGATCGTGGTGCAGGTGACCGATGACCGCTCCGAATATCCGATGGTTGTAAACGTGGCGGATCACAGTACGCAGAAGATGCTGCCGCCACCAATGGCGATCAGCAGCATCACGCATCGCGGCGGATGCGTGGCGATGTTATCAAGCCAGGACGATAAGCCGACCGAGGTCTACGCCTTCGAAAACGGACAACTGCGGCAATTGACCCATCAAAACGATGCGTGGATTGCCGAATTGCAACTGGCGAAGACCGCGGACGTCAGCTTCAAAAGCGCGGACGGTACGGAAGTGCACGCCATACTGACGACGCCAGTCGGGTACGTTCAGGGCACGCGAGTCCCGCTGCTGCTGCGCATTCACGGCGGACCGGACAGCCAGGAAACGCACAGCTTCAACATGGAGCGCCAGATTTTTGCGGCGAACGGTTATGCCGTGCTCAACGTGAACTATCGCGGCAGTTCCGGGCGGGGCCAGGCGTTCCAGCGTGTGATCGCCGCCGACTGGGGACATTACGAAGTGGAAGATTTGAAGGCGGGCATCGATTTCGCGATCAAGATGGGGTTGGCCGATCCGGATCGCCTGGGTGTGGGCGGCTGGAGCTATGGCGGCATTTTGACCGACTATATGATTGCGAGCGACCCGCGCCTGAAAGCCGCGACGAGCGGCGCGGGAACGGCTTTCACCGTATCTTTCTACGGCACCGATCAATACATCACGCAATATGACAACGAATTCGGCCCACCGTGGAATCCGAAGGCCTGGGACATGTACGTAAAGGTTTCCTATCCCTTTCTTCACGCCGACCGTATCAAGACACCCACGCTTTTTCTGGGCGGAGAGCGCGACTTCAACGTGCCGGTGCAGGGCGGACAGCAGATGTATGAAGCGCTGAAGAGCCTGGGCATCGACACCGAGCTGATCATCTACCCGAACGAGACTCACGGCATACAACGTCCGACCTACCAGCGCGACCGCTACGAACGTTATCTGGCGTGGTATGACAAATATCTGAAGAAGGGCGCGGCGACTGCGGATAAGGCTGACGCCACACACTAAGTGAGAACGGTATTACCACCGGACCTCCTTTCACACCTCGGGCGAAAGCTCGCGAGCGCAGCAGGGCGCATCCCTGACGGTGGCCGAAATGGTGCCGTTACGCAGCCGATCCATGTGGTGTATGGAGGCGCGCATCTTTTCCGCGCGGACACCGCGCAAAAGCTTGGCGCGATTGCGCAACGCACCCTGGCGGACTACGCGCCAGATGCGGTTACGCTGGCGACTGCCATTGGCATGCGAAGTGATCTCGCTGAAGCCGTGTACAGCCGGACGGTTGAAAGACTCGAGCGCCAACCGGTGGAAGACTACCGGCTTGATTTCGAAGATGGCTACGGCTACCGCCCGGACGCCGAGGAGGACGGCCACGCCGAGTCCGCCGCATGCGAAGTGGCCCGCGGGATGGAAGCCGGACAACTGCCGGTGAATCTCGGTATTCGAATCAAGCCGCTCAACGCGGCTTCTCACATACGAAGCATTCGAACGCTGGATATGTTCCTCGGCACATTGGCACAGAAGACGGCCGGCAAGCTGCCGCCCGGCTTTGTAGTGACGCTCCCTAAAATCGCCTCTTCGGTTCAAATTGAAGTGCTTGTCAGCGTTTTCGACAAGCTGGAAGCGGCGCTCGGGCTTGGCTCCGGCGCGCTCAAAATGGAGCTAATGATCGAAACTCCGCAATCCATTCTGAACGAGCGCGGCGAATGCGCTTTGCCTGGTTTCATAGCGGCGGCCGGCGGCAGGTGCCGGGGCTTGCACTTTGGTCCTTACGACTACACGGCGTCGCTTGGAATCACCGCGGCGCATCAACACCTGAGGCATCCGGCATGCAATTTTGCGCGCGCGATGATGCAGGTGGCGGCCGCCGGGACGGAGGTTTGGCTCGCCGATGGGCCCACAACCGTGCTGCCCATCCCTTCCCACCGGGCCGCGCCGGGCGGACCGCCGCTTTCCGCCATACAACAAGAGCAGAATCGCGCGTCCGTGCATCGTGCCTGGAAATTGCATTTCGAAAGTGTGCAGCACTCACTGGCAAACGGCTTCTACCAGGGCTGGGATCTGCACCTGGCACAACTCGTCACGCGCTATGCAGCGGTGTACGCATTTTTTCTTTCGGGGCTGGAGGCAGCTTCGAGCCGTCTGCGCAACTTCGTGGAAGCGGCGGCGCAGGCGACGCGAATCGGCAGCATCTTTGACGATGCGGCTACGGGCCAGGGGCTCCTGAATTACTTCCTTCGGGCCATTCACGCCGGCGCTCTGACCGAGGAAGAAGTACGGGAGAAGATCGGCCTGAGAATGGATGAACTTCGCCGCGGCTCGTTTCTAGAGATTGTGAAAAGCCGGCGCGAAGAGCATCCACCACGCTGATTGCTGCCATTCAAAGAATGAATCGGCGCGGGCCGCGATTCGGTTGCTTGAACGCGGCAAACTTCGTATCATTGCGAACCAGTTCAACTTTTCCCACGAGGGAACATCGTGAACGAACTCCGCGACTTTTTGGCATTGCCGTACGACGAGCTCGAAGAACTGAATCTGCGCGCAAAAGAGCAGCGGCGCAGCCGCATGCGCCCAGACCAAATCCAAGAAGAGCGGCTGAAGTATCTGACCGACGAGAAGCGCATCAAGGCCGTCACGGTCTTGTTCAGCGATCTCGAAGGCCGCTTGCACATGCTCGATTACGATAAAAAATTCCTCACGAAGAGCTGGGACAACCTGACGTTTGACGGTTCTTCGATTCGCGGTTTCACCGCACAACGCGAGAGCGATCTGCGTTTGGCGATGGATTGGAGCGCGTTTTATTGGGCCCCTGCCGATGTATTCGGCGCGGGTAAGGTGCTGGTGTTTGGCGAAGTGATTGATAAGGGCGGAACGCGCTATAGCGCAGATATTCGCGGCGTGCTGAAGGCATTCGCCGACGAGCAGTATGAAGAAAAGGGCTACACGCTAAACGCCGCCAACGAAATCGAAGGGTTTCTCTTCCATACGCCCGATGCGGAGCGAAATTATCATCAGACGGGAAAATTCGAGTACGTGAATACCGGCGGCTATTACCATTCGCTGCCGGGCGATCCGCTGCGTACCTTCATTGACGCGTCTGCCGAAGTGCAGCGCTCGATGGGCTTCCAGAATGAGAAGGATCACCCGGAAGTGGCGCCCTCGCAATTCGAAATCAACTATGGTTACGGCGAAGTAGTGGCGGCGGCCGACCAAATTCAGCTTTACAAGCTCATCTGCCGGCAGGTGGCGACGCGGATGGGTTTGACCGCCAGCTTCCTGCCCAAACCGGTGGTGGGCGTGAACGGCAATGGGATGCACACGAATGTGTCGGTGAGCAAAGAAGGCAAGAATGTGTTCTGGGATCCCAAGGGCGAGGAAAAGCTCAGCAAGTTCGCTTGGTCTTTTGTAGATCGTATCCTGACCCACGCGAACGATATTTGCCTGCTTTTGAACGCCAGCGTTAACGCGTACCGGCGGCTCGATCCGCACTTCGAAGCGCCAAACCAGATCAAGGCCTCGCCGACGGACCGCGGATCGATGGTGCGCATTCCGATCGGCAACGAGAAGAGCTCACGCGTGGAGGTTCGCTCGGTGTCACCGGACGCCAATCCCTATCTCGTGATGTATTCGATTTTCAAGACGGGTCTTGATGGCAGCACGGCAAAGATCAAGAATCTCCGCCAAGCCGAACGATATTTGCCGGACAACGTTTACACGGCGCTCGAAAGTTTCCGCGAAGCCGAATGGACCACCAAGCTCCTGGGGCAGGATGTGAAGGGCCGCTATGCGGAGCTAAAACAGGCATCGGCGGATCGCTGCGCGCGCCAACTGGGAACGTTCGTAAAGGCTCCCGAAGTGCAATACCACCACGAAGTGTACAACCAGTTTCTCTGGAACCTTTTTTAGGAAAACCGCGAGGGCTAAGTTCGCGAATCAGCGCTTCGCAGAGTTTGCATTGCCGTTCGTCGGCAATACGCGGGCGAGCACTTGCCCGGTGAATGATTTCTTGTTGCGCGCGACAAGCTCGGGTGGCCCCTGCGCCACAATCCTGCCGCCTCCTTCACCTCCTGTCGGACCCAGATCGATGATCCAATCCGCCTGCTTGATCACGTCCAGGTGGTGTTCGATGATCAGCACGGTATTGCCGAGGTCCACGAGGCGGTTCAACACGTCAAGCAACTTTCGCACATCGTCGAAATGCAAGCCGGTGGTGGGCTCGTCCAGAATATAGAGCGTGCGGCCGGTTTGGCGCTTGCTCAACTCGCGCGCGAGCTTGATGCGCTGCGCCTCGCCGCCGGAGAGCGTCGTGGCGGATTGGCCTAGCTGCACGTAGCCGAGGCCCACGTCCACCAGGGTTTTTAGCTTCTGATAGATCTGGGGAATATTTTCCAGCAATGGCAGCGCTTCCTCGATGGGCATGTCCAGGACTTCGGAAATCGAGCGGTTCTTATAACGCACAGCGAGCGTTTCAGCGTTGTAGCGACGTCCGCGGCAGACCTCACATGTAACGTAAACATCCGGCAGAAAATTCATCTCGATGCGGCGTAGCCCACCACCCTGGCACGCTTCGCAGCGTCCCCCCTTCACGTTAAAGCTGAAACGGCCGGGCTTGTAGCCGCGTTCGCGGGATTCCGGCAACATCGCATACAGGTCGCGGATCGGCGCAAACACCCCGGTGTAGGTAGCGGGGTTCGATCGCGGCGTGCGGCCGATCGGCGCCTGGTCAATTTCAATCACCTTGTCAATTTGCTCGATGCCGCTGATGGCGCGGTGTTCGCCCGGCCGCTCCATCGAACGGTAGAGCTTTTGCGCGAGTGCCTTGTAAAGAATGTCATTCACTAAGGTCGATTTGCCGGAGCCTGAAACTCCCGTGACCACGATCAGCAAGCCCAACGGAATGCTCAGATCGAGATTCTTTAAGTTGTTAGCCTGCGCACCTGAAATTTGAATCGCTTTGCCATTGGGCGAGCGGCGCTTCTCAGGAACCTGGATACGCAAGGTGCCGGAGAGATATTGTCCTGTAAGCGAAGCGGCAGAATCCGCGATCTGTGCAGGACTGCCGGAGGCTACTAAGTAGCCACCGGCATTGCCGGCTCCCGGACCGAGGTCCACGACATAATCGGCGCGGCGGATAGTTTCCTCATCGTGCTCGACCACCAGCACGGTATTGCCGAGGTTGCGCAAACGCTCGAGCGCACCGATGAGTTGATCGTTATCTCGCGCGTGCAGGCCGATCGAGGGCTCATCCAACACGTATAAAACGCCGCGCAACCGTGAGCCGATCTGTGTGGCCAACCGGATGCGTTGCGCTTCGCCGCCGGAAAGTGTGGCCGCCGAACGGCCCAGGCTCAGATAGCCAAGGCCTACGGCCTGCAAGAAATCGAGCCGCGCGGCAATTTCCTCTAGGACGCGCGAGGCAATTTCCCGCTGGCGTGGCGTAAGCTGCGCGAGAATCTCATCGACAACCGGGCGCGCGTCACCGATCGGCAGGCTCACGAAATCCGCTATCGAGCGGCCCGCAACCTTCACCGCGAGACTCTCCGGACGTAGGCGCCGCTCGGCGCAAACGCTGCAAGGCACCGGCGACATGTATTGCGTCATCCATTCGCGATAGGAGTCCGAGCTTGATTCCTCAAAATTCTGTTCGAGGAGCGGCAAAATACCCTTGAAGAGCAAGCCACTTTTGCGCTTGGCGCGGCGGTCCGCCTTCGATCCGCTGGCTTTCCCTTCTTCGGCGTCACGGGGTTTCCCGGAGTTTCCATAGAGAATCAAATTCTGCACGCGTTGCGGGAAGGCCTCGAACGGCTTACTCAAATCGAAGCCGTGCGCGTACGCCGCGAGCTCGATGGTGCGTTTGATAAACGCCGAGCCAGAACCCGGACCCAAGCCGCCTTCGAAAAGCGGACGCGCCCAATCCACCACCACTTTCGCGGGATCCATCTCGTATTTTGAGCCAAGGCCGTTACATGCGGGACACGCGCCATAAGGCGAATTGAAGCTAAAGGAGCGCGGCTCGAGCTGCGGCACGGAAATGCCGCAGTCGGGGCAGGCCAGCTTTTCGGAGTACGTGCGTTCCTCGCCGCTGACGACGGAAATGGTCACGAGACCCTGCGCCAATTTCAACGCCGTATTGATGGATTGCTCGAGCCGCTGGGCGATGCCGGGCTTGACGAGCAGCCGATCCACCACGACTTCGATGGTGTGATTCTTGCGGCGGTCGAGCGGAACAGGCTCATCGAGCTGCCGGAGTTCGCCATCGATTCGTGCGCGCAAAAATCCTTCCCGAGCGAACTTCTCGAGTTCCTTGCGATACTCACCCTTGCGCCCGCGCACTACCGGTGCGAGCACCATCACGCGATCGTCCACCTTGCAGAAATCTCCAGCGAGAGTCATCTGCACGATCTGGTCGGTGGACTGGCGTCGAATCGGTTTGCCGCAGTTCGGGCAATGCGGCACGCCAATCGAGCTATAGAGGACGCGAAGGTAATCGTAAATTTCGGTAATGGTGCCGACGGTCGAACGTGGCGAGCGCGTGGTTGTTTTCTGCTCGATGGCAATCGAAGGTGAAAGGCCCTCGATATTGTCCACGTCCGGCCGCTCCATTTGGTCGAGGAACTGCCGCGCGTAGGCGGAAAGTGACTCGACGTAGCGGCGCTGCCCTTCCGCGTAAATCGTATCGAAGGCCAGCGAAGACTTGCCGGAACCCGACAGGCCGGTGATCACGGTCAGCGAGTTACGTGGTATCTCAAGGCTAATGTTCTTCAGGTTGTGCTGGCGCGCGCCGCGAACGATGATTTTGCTTAGTCCCATGGACGTTGGGAGATCCTTCTATAAGCAGGCCACCCCAGTTGGGTAAAATGGGGCCAATATAATCCTTCAGGCTAATCAATCGGGAAGGTCGCGGTCAAGCCAGGGACCATCGCGATCGGGGCCACAAGCAAAATTTCCACCCGCGTAGAGGTTTTTACTCGCGACGTGCGCGTGCAAAGCCCGTGTTTTCAATAAGGTCACTTTGGCATGGCGAATGCATCGCATAGCGATGACGAGGGAAGGCGAGCCGAGGATCCCTTTAGGGGATTGAGGGCTGGGCCGGCGCGCCTTTCCTCTCACACTTTCCGCCGCCTACCTTCCATCACACCCAAACGACCGTACCCAAACAAGGCGGGGGTGTGTTTGGAAGCGGCCAAATCGTCTCAGCTCATTCCAATTCCCACGACTTCGTTCCTTCCAATGAGCTTCCTTCGAATGTGCTCGCGCTAGCGAACTGATTCGGCTTTTTTCCCAGAGTGGAAAATGAATCCTGAAGATTCACCCGGCTGCGAATTGCAGGTCACAGCGCGTACGCTTCGTGACAATTTATTTTTCCCCCTCGAAATCTTGCATCACCGAATAATCAGCGTTATGCTCACCCCTCGGTTTCGCCCCTTCGAAGGCCCACCGAGAGCGCAGTGCCCTGGCAGTTCGCAGTCGAAGTCGAGTCCATTCGGCGAATCTCCCGCGCAGTGCAGTGCATCAGACTTGGCGGGTAAAAAAGAACGCCATTTCGACAGCGTGCGGCGTGTAGCAACCAGCCAGGCAACGCGCACCATGCGGTAGCAGAAGCGGAGCACCACGTTCGAAGCACATGGCAGCCGCCCCAAACCCGCCCGTCATCGAGCCAGGCCATACTTACGCGTCGGTAACCGACAAAATCAGCTCCATCATACTGACGCGAAAAACCCCGCGTGGCTGGTACGTCGGCTTCGGTATCTCATTCATACTTTTCATGATGTTCAATTACGCCGTGACGTATTTGCTAGTGAAAGGCGTAGGCATCTGGGGCATCAATATTCCGGTCGCGTGGGGATTCGCGATCGTCAACTTTGTTTGGTGGATCGGAATCGGCCATGCCGGCACGCTGATCTCCGCGATCCTGCTGCTGCTCAAACAATCCTGGCGCACCTCGATCAATCGCTTCGCCGAAGCTATGACGCTTTTTGCCGTGGCGTGCGCGGGCGTCTTTCCCCTGCTGCACATGGGGAGGCCGTGGCTTTTTTACTGGCTCATCCCCTACCCAAACACGATGTTCCTTTGGCCGCAATTCCGTAGCCCGCTCGTTTGGGACGTGTTTGCGGTTTCCACATACGCGACGGTTTCGCTGCTCTTCTGGTTTGTCGGCCTGATTCCGGACCTGGCCACGATGCGCGATCGCGCGCGCAGCCGCTTCGTAAAAGTGGTCTACGGCTTTCTGGCGATGGGGTGGCGCGGATCGGCGGTGCACTGGTCGCGATTCGAAATGGCCTCGCTGCTGCTGGCGGGATTGGCTACACCCTTGGTCGTTTCCGTCCACACGGTGGTGAGCTTTGATTTTGCGATTGCCATCGTGCCCGGCTGGCACACTACGATCTTCCCGCCGTATTTCGTGGCTGGCGCGATTTATTCCGGATTTGCGATGGTGCTGACGCTGGCGATACCCATGCGCAAGTTTTACCAGCTGGAGGACGTGATCACCATGCGCCATTTGGACAACATGGCGAAGGTGATGCTCGCGACGGGCATGGTGGTCGCCTATGGCTACATCATTGAAGCGTTTATGTCGTTTTACAGTGGGAACACGTTTGAAAAATATATGACGCTCAATCGCTGGACGGGCCCTTACGCATTCTTCTATTGGTGCCTGATCGCCTGCAACATCGCGATTCCACAAATGTTGTGGTCGAAAAAGGTGCGTTCGAATGTGGCGCTGCTTTTCGTGCTGGCGCTGGTGATTAATACGGGCATGTGGCTGGAGCGTTTTGTGATCGTAGTCACCAGCTTGCACCGGGATTTCATGCCGTCCGCATGGGGACTTTACATTCCGACGAGGTGGGACTGGGCCGTGTTTGTCGGCACCATTGGTTTTTTCTTAATGCTCTTTTTCCTGTTTATCCGTTTCCTGCCGGCGATTTCGATTTTCGAATTGCGGACGCTGGTGGAATCCGAGGAGGCCAAGCCGGCGTCTTAGTGCGAGCGTAACGCTCCGCGACGGACGAAACACCGCCGAGAAATTCGATGGCACAGATCTTCCATCGCAGCACGAATACCATCGCTCGCGTGAGCATCTATGGGGCGGCGCTCATCGCGTTCTCGGCGGTCTATCTTCTCTATATATTCGCCGGGTCGCCCTACGTCACGGAAGTGAACGTGGCCAAAGTGCAGCCGGTGCCCTTTAGCCACCGGCACCATGCGGGTGAATTGGGAATTGATTGCCGGTATTGCCACACGGCGGTGGAACAATCGTCGGACGCCGGCATCCCGCCCACGCAGACGTGCATGACGTGTCATTCGCAAATTTGGACCGGAAGCCCAATGCTCGAGCCGGTGCGCGCCAGCTACCGTGACGATCAATCGATCCCGTGGGTGCGCGTGAATCAGGTACCCGACTACGTCTATTTCAATCACAGCATTCACATCAATAAAGGCATCGGCTGCACCACCTGCCACGGTCCGGTGGGAGATATGCCGCTCACTTGGCAGGCCAACTCGCTGCAGATGGGTTGGTGCCTGGATTGCCATCGCGCGCCGCAGAACTTCGTGCGGCCGCGGAATCAGGTTTTCAGCGTGACATACCAGACGCCCTCCAACCAGGCGGAGCTCGGACCGAAACTCGTGAAGCAGTACAAGATTCAGAGCCTGACGAACTGTACGACGTGCCATCGGTAGCATCGTGCATGAAGAAGCTATGGAGAAAATGACCACGCAGCCCAACGCCAACACACCCCTGGATTCCGAGAAGCTCCGGAATCTGCTCGAAAAACCGCCCGGAAATCGCCTCTGGCGCAATCTGGAAGAGTTGGCGGACACGCAGGAGTATCGCGCGTTTCTGGAAAACGAATTCCCGCACGATCCGGCGAAGGAATTGGCGGGCACGCCCCGGCGCGATGTCTTGAAATGGATGGCGGCTTCCGCGGCACTGGCGGGGCTTACCGGCTGCACGAAACTACCGGAACAAAAAATCGTCCCTTACGTGCACCCACCGGAAGAAGTAATTCCCGGCAAACCGCTCTTTTACGCCACGTCCATGACCGAGGGCGGCATCGCCACCGGCTTGTTGGTAGAAAGCCACATGGGGCGTCCCACCAAGATCGAAGGCAATCCCGAGCACCCGGCAAGTCTTGGCTCGACGGATATTTTCGCGCAGGCCTCCGTGCTGGGCCTCTACGACCCGGATCGTTCGAAAACGGTGATTCGCGAGGGCCGAATCAGCAGTTGGGGCGCCTTTATGAACGCGGTCTCCGACTTGCGCACGAATTTCGCTCTTTCGAAAGGCGAGGGCTTGCGGATTTTGACGGGCACGGTCACTTCGCCAACATTGGCCGCGCAGATTCAAGAGGTGCTGAAGCAATTCCCGCAAGGGCAATGGCATCAGTGGGAACCGGTAACCCGCGACGGTCCGCGCGAAGGAACAAAGCTTGCGTTTGGACGCTATGTAACGCCCGTCTACCATTTCGAAAAGGCGGACGTGATTCTCTCGCTCGATTCGAATTTCCTGTTTACAGGACCCGGCACGGTGCGCTACGCCCGCGATTTCGCCGCGCGGCGGCTGACGCAGGATGGAAAGCCCGCGCCAGACGGCGGCGGACAGACCGGACCGCAGACGGGAATGAACCGGCTGTACGTTGTCGAGCAAACCAGTACGACTACCGGCGCGATGGCCGATCATCGCCTCGCAATGCGCGCTTCCGATATTGAAGGCTTCGCGCGCGCCCTAGCCGCAAAGCTGGGAGTGAACGCCACAGGGGCTGCTTTTTCATCTGCCGGAGTGCCTGTGGGATGGATCGAAGCTCTGGCGCGGGATTTGCAAAATCACCGCGGCGCATCGCTCGTGATCGCGGGCGAACAGCAACCCGCTATGGTTCACGCGCTGGCGCATGCCATGAACGCGGCGCTCGGCAACGCAGGAAGCACCGTCGTTTACATAAACTCGATCGAGGCCAATCCCGAACATGAAATCGCTTCGCTGAAGCAGCTTGTAGCGGATATGGCGGCCGGGCGCGTACAAGCGCTGTTTATGATGGGGCCAAATCCGGTGTATTCGGCGCCGGCCGATCTCGATTTCGCGCAAAATCTGCTCAAGGTCGGCTTCCGCGTATATCTGGGCCTCTATGAAGATGAAACCGCCGACCTTTGCCACTGGCAAATCCCGGCCGCCCACGAATTGGAATCCTGGAGCGATGCGCGCGCCTATGACGGCACGCTGGGAATCATCCAGCCACTGATCGCGCCTCTTTATGACGGTAAAACGGCGCACGAAATCCTTTCCGCGCTGCAAGGGCATCCGGATGTGCTGTCCCACGATGCATTGCGCCAATATTGGCAATCACAAAAGAGCGGTCCAAATTTCGAAGCGTTCTGGGAGACCTCACTGCACGATGGCCTGCTCGCGGGCAGCGCTTCGCAGCCCATAACGCCGCCGGTGGCCGCAAATTTTGGCGCGTCATCAACCGCGGCCGCGCCCGGAACGATGACGAGCGGGCTCGAGGTCGTGTTTCGTCCCGATCCTTCGGTGGGCGACGGCCGCTATGCGAATAACGCCTGGTTGCAGGAATTGCCGAAGCCGATCACGCGGCTGACCTGGGACAACACCATTCAGATGAGTCCGGGGACAGCGCTGCAGTTTAGCGTGACCAATGGCGACTATGTTCGGCTGGATTTGAATGGCCGTTATCTGCAAGGTCCCGTATGGATTCTTCCCGGGCACGCCGACAATTCGCTCACCGTCCACTTGGGTTACGGACGAACGCGCGCCGGGCGCATCGGCACCGGTCCCGGCTTCAGCGCTTACCTCGTGCAAGCGTCCTGGGCGCCTTGGATCGCGTCCGGCGCGCAGATCACGAAATTGGGCAAGCGTTATTCGCTCGCCACCACGCAGCACCATAGCGCGATCAACCCCAGCGAAAACGCGACGGAGCTAGAAAGCGACAACGCATTCCGGCGCGACCTGGTCAGAATCGCGGACCTCGAAGAGTACCGGGCGAATCCAAGGGGCGCACAAGAAGAGGGCGAACACGTACCCAAGAGCGATTCGATGTACCCGGCATTTCCATACAACGGCTACGCCTGGGGTATGGCCATCGATCTGAACAAATGCGTGGGCTGCAACGCCTGCGTGGTGGCGTGCCAATCCGAAAACAACATTGCGGTGGTGGGCAAAGAGGAAGTCGAGCGCGGGCGCGAAATGCACTGGATTCGCGTGGACGCTTACTTCCGCGGCCCTGTCGAGCAGCCGGAGACTTATTTCGAACCCGTGCCGTGCATGCACTGCGAGAATGCTCCCTGCGAATACGTCTGCCCGGTAGCCGCCACCACGCACAGCCCGGAAGG
Source organism: uncultured Acidobacteriota bacterium (assembly GCA_963703805.1). Taxonomy (GTDB): domain Bacteria; phylum Acidobacteriota; class Terriglobia; order Acidiferrales; family UBA7541; genus DASTCZ01. Next base: position 1,758,658 of record CAVPFO010000005.1, read on the forward strand.
CTTGAACGAAATGATCTACAACCGGTGTGTGGGCACTCGCTACTGTTCGAACAACTGTCCTTACAAAGTGCGGCGATTCAATTTCCTGCTGTATTCGGATTGGACCACGCCTTCGCTGATGGCGCTGCACAATCCCAACGTGACGGTTCGCAGCCGCGGTGTGATGGAAAAGTGCAGTTACTGCGTGCAGCGAATCCAGGCCGTGAAGATCGAGGCGGAAAAACAGGACCGGTTCGTGCGCGACGGCGAAATCGTGACCGCGTGCCAGGCGGTGTGTCCGGCGCAGGCGATCGTTTTCGGCGATATCAACAACAGCGCCAATCGTGTGGCGAAATGGAAGTCCGATCCGCGTAACTACACGTTGCTGGAAGAGTTGAACACGCGTCCGCGCACCACGTATCTGGCGCGCCTGCGAAATCCGAATCCGGAGATGCCGGGGCAGAAGGCGAATCAGCAACGCGGTTGAGGTTTGCATTGATGGTTCGACACACGAATTCGCGCCAAGGACGAAGGGCATGAAGCGCCGGCCGCTTTACGGAATGCTCGCGGAATTTGAAAGCCCCGATGCTTTGCTCGAGGCTGCTCGCAAGACGCAGGCGGCGGGCTACAAGCGCATGGACGCATTCACGCCGATGCCCGTCGAGGGCCTGGCGGAAGCGGTGGGCTTCCATCGCACGCGGCTGCCTTTGGTTGTATTGATCGGCGGAATCCTCGGCGGGTCCCTCGGATTCTTCATGTGCTGGTATGCGAACGTGATCAGCTTTCCGTTGAACATTGGCGGAAAGCCCTTGAACTCTTGGCCGATGTGGATTCCGATTACCTTTGAATTGACCATTTTAGGCGCGTCGCTCTTCTGCGTATTCGGTATGCTCGCGATGAACGGGTTGCCCGCGCCGTACCATCCGGTTTTTAACGTCGCGCGGTTTGCCTTGGCGTCGCGGGACCGTTTTTTCCTGCTGGTGAAAGCGCGCGATCGCCAGTTCGACCCTTCAAAGACCCGGGCATTGTTGGAGAGTTTGCACGCGCGAGAGGTTTCTGACGTTGAGGTCTGAGCGACAATTCGAAAGCCATGGGCGAAGCTGGTTGGTCGTCTGCGCGGCGGCACTCGCGCTGTTGCTCGGCGGTTGCCGGCGGGATATGCAGGTGCAGCCGCGCTATAACCCGTACGATCCTTCGGCATTTTTCGACGATGGCCGTTCCGTTCGGCCCGTGGTACCGGGGACGGTCGCGCGGGGCCAACTCCGTTTGGACGAATTGCTGTACACGGGAAAGATCAACGGGAAAGAAGCGGACGAATTTCCTTTCCCTATTACAAAGGGCGACCTCGAGCGCGGCCGCGACCGCTACAACATCTACTGCACGCCTTGCCATGACTTCACCGGAAGCGGCCGGGGCATGATCGTGCTCCGCGGTTTTCCGCAGCCGCCTTCCTTCCATATGGAGCGGCTGCGGCAGGCGCCCGCCGGACATTTTTTTGACGTGATGACGAACGGCTTGGGCGTGATGTACAGCTACGCTGCGCGAATCACTCCGGAAGACCGCTGGCGCATCACCGCATATATCCGCGCGCTGCAATTGAGCCAGGGAGCCACGCTTGGAGATGTACCCGCCGCGGAGCGGCAGACTTTGCAAACGCAGTCAGTACCGCAGACAGGACAAGGAGCAGCGCCGCAGCAATGACCGCAAGCGAATATCATCTGCCTTTTGACGGTTTGCGCCGCAATGCGCTGTTTGCCGGCGGTGCGGCGCTGGTGCTGTCCGCGATCGAGCTCATTCTGAATCCGACGGTCTTTTTTCACTCCTATCTCTTCGCGTTTATTTTCTGGCTGGGGTTTCCGCTCGGTTGCATGGCGATGCTGATGATGCATCACCTCACCGGCGGCGGTTGGGGTTTTCTAATTCGGCGCGTTTTGGAAGCCGGCACGCGGACGATGTGGCTACTAGCAGTGCTTTACGTGCCGCTGCTGCTGGGGATGACGCACATCTATGCGTGGGCAAGACCCGGCGCCACGGCCGATCCGGTGCTGAATCAGAAGCATTTCTATTTGAACGTGCCATTCTTCCTGGTTCGCAGCGTGATCTATTTCGGCGTATGGCTGCTAATGGCGTCCCTGCTCAATCGCTGGTCCAGCGAACAGGATCGCAGCAGCGATCTCAAATGGGTGCACAGGCTCGAAGCCGTGAGCGCGCCGGGGCTCGTGATTTATGCGTTCACGATCACGTTTGCCACAGTGGACTTGGTGATGTCGCTCGAGCCCACCTGGTATTCCACGATCTACGGCATGATTTTTATGGTGGCGCAGGCGCTGGTAGCGATGTCCCTGGTGGTGCTCATCACGCGCAAGATTTCCGAAGGGGAGCCCCTGGCGACGCTGGCGACGCCGATTCGATTCAACGACCTGGGCAATCTTCTACTCACGTTTGTGATGCTTTGGGCCTATCTCTCTTTCTCGCAATTTCTGCTGATCTGGTCCGGCAACCTGCCCGAGGAAATTTCGTGGTACATGAGCCGCGCCCGGGGAACGTGGGCCGTACTCGCGCTGATCCTCATTCTCTTTCACTTTGCGGTTCCCTTCGTGCTGCTGCTCTCGCGCAAAGTGAAACGCCACGGCGCGATCAATCTGGTTGCGGGAATGCTGCTGGCGCTCACGCTGTGCGACGTTTTCTGGATCGTGGCGCCTGCCTTCGACCCGAACTCGTTTCGCGTGCACTGGACGGATGTGACGCTAGTCATCGGCATGGGCGGGCTCTGGTTCTGGTTGTTTTTGGGCGAATTGGCGGATAGGCCGCTCTTGCCGCAGCACGATCCGCGGCTGGTCGAGGTTCTCGAGCATGTCGAAGGACACTGAAATCCCCCACGTCTACGGACCGGGGCATGAGAAACGCGACGTCAATTATCGCATGGTTGTAATTTTCGGTATCAGCCTGACGCTGACGCTGCTCGCGGTGATCTTTGGAATGCGCCTCGTATTTGGCCATTTTGCCCGGACGCAACCACTCGGAGCGCCGCCAACCCCTTTTCAAACAGGCCGGGCACTTCCGCCCGAGCCGCGGTTACAGACCGAGCCGAAGTCGGATTTACAGTTAATTCGTGGGGAGCAAGAGCAACTTTTGAATTCCTATGGCTGGTCCGACCAAGGAACTGGAAAAGTAAGGATCCCTATCGATCGGGCCATGGATCTAGTGCTCCAGCGCGGATTGCCGATCCGGCGGCAGCCAACCGAAGGGGAAGCGCAGGGGTCCAATGCCCGGCCGGCCCATAACCTCAAGGGACGCTCGACTCTGCAGCGAAAGTAGCAATGTGGAATATTCATGCAGTGGCAGTTTGTTAAAGAAGAAAGCCGGTAACGAGATGAAGGAATCTCAGTTTTCACGGTGGCGCTGGCCCATAAGTCTCGCCGGCGCAGTGGCGGTTGTGGGACTGGCGTTGACAATGGGAGTGCCCGTACGCGCTCAAGACTTGATGCAAACGCAGAACCCCACCGGCAGGCCCGAAGTGCTTCGCGATGTGGGCTTCGATCAAAAACTAGACAGCCAGGTGCCGCTAGACCTCGTGTTCCGCGATGAGCACAACAATGGCATTACGCTACGGCAGTTGATGAATGGCAAGCCCGTAATTCTTACTCTGGTCTATTACCAGTGCCCGATGCTGTGCACCGAAGTGCTAAATGGCACCCTGAACGCTCTGAAGCAAGTACCGCTGGATATGGGCAAGGATTTCGAAGTAATCACGCTGAGCATCGATCCGACCGAGAGGCCCATCCTCGCTGACGCAAAACACATCATGTACGCAGGGATTTATGGGCGCCCAGGCGCCGTCGGAGGCTGGCATTTCCTGACGGGCGCTGAGCCACAAATCAAACAGCTCGCGGGGTCCGTCGGATTTCGGTACGCGTATGACCCAATTTCGAAACAATTCGCGCACGCGAGTGGCATCGTAGTGCTCACGCCGGAGGGCCGCGTCTCTCGATACCTCTTTGGTATTCACTACGCACCAAGAGACATTCGGCTGGCGCTGATAGAAGCTTCCTCGGAGAAGATCGGTTCGCCGGTGGAAGACGCCGTGCTGCTTTATTGCTACCACTATGACCCCGCGACCGGAAAGTACGGCATGGTGATCGCAAATATTTTGCGGGCGGGCGCGGCGATCACGGTGCTGGTGCTCGGGCTCGCGATCTTCCTGATGTTTCGGGGAGAGAAGCGCCGGAAAACCGTGCTGGCGGGTACGCCACAACGCAGCGGCCATCCGGCACAAAGAAGCGTTTAGCGCGCCACAGTAAGGTGGCGACGCATGGGAGTTCTTGACGGGATCATGGTGAAGCCTCTTCTCATTCCGTTGGCGGCATTCCTCCAGGGGTTTGGCCTGCCGCTGCGACCGGAGCCCGGTTCGACGATCGCACAGGGCGTGGACAGGCTTTATTTTTTCCTGACCGGACTTACGCTATTTTTCAGCGTTGGTATTTTCGCGGCAATTTTCTACTTTGCGATCCGCTATCGGCGCCGCTCGGAAGACGAGGTGCCGCCGCCGACGAAGACCTTTCTCCCGCTTGAATTGACCTGGACCCTGATTCCCGCGGCCATCTGCGTCCTGCTGTTTGTCTGGGGCTCCAGTCTTTATTTCCGCAATTCACGTCCGCCCAACGCCTCGATGGAAATCTTCGTGGTCGGTAAGCAATGGATGTGGCATTTGCAGCATTCCGAGGGGCCGCGCGAAATCAATGAACTGCACGTGCCGGTTGGTGTCCCGGTAAAGCTCACGATGACTTCCCAGGACGCCATTCACGATTTTTTCATTCCGGCGTTTCGCGTTAAGAAAGACGTGCTGCCGGGCCGCTACACCTCGATCTGGTTCCAGGCCACGGAAACGGGAAAGTTTCATTTCTTCTGCGCGCAGTACTGCGGCGCCGGGCACTCGAGCATGATCGGCTGGGTCTACGTGATGGAGCCGAACGATTACGCCGCATGGCTGGCCGGCGGCTCCCGCGGGGAATCCATGGTGCAAACCGGCGAAAAACTCTTCAACCAGTACGGGTGCAACACGTGCCACGCGCCGGACAACACCGGCCGTGGTCCGTCGCTCGCGGGACTCTATGGCCACCCGCAAAAATTGCAGGATGGCCGGACGTTAACGGTGGATGAGGGTTTCGTGCGCCAGGCGATCACAAATCCCAACTCGATGCCCATTCCTGGGTTTACGCCGGTGATGCCGTCATTTCAGGGCGAGTTGACCGAAGATCAGATTCTGCAATTGATTGCCTACGTGAAGTCGCTGGGAGTTCAGCAAAGGAAGAATCCATGAGTACCGCTGTCGTAGACGCGCCTCTGGCACCACCCTCCGAGCCGCGAGTCAACTATCTGAATGCGAGCTACGGCATTCGGTCCTGGCTTTTCACCACGGACCACAAGCGCATTGCGCTGCTTTACTTGCTCTCCATCACGTTCATGTTTTTTATTGGCGGCGCCGCGGCCGTCCTGATGCGCCTGCACTTGTTGACCCCTGAAGGCACATTGGTCCAGCCGGAAACCTACAACAAGCTTTTTACGATGCACGGGCTGGTGATGGTTTTCTTTTTCATGATTCCGTCGATTCCGGCCGTGCTGGGAAATTTTTTGGTGCCGATGATGATCGGCGCGCGCGACTTGGCGTTTCCCAAGCTGAATTTGTTGAGCTGGTACGTCTACATGGCCGGAGCGCTGCTATTTCTCTATACGCTCTTGACCGGCGGCGTGGACACGGGTTGGACCTTCTATACGCCTTACAGCAGCATCTACGCGAACACGCACGTGCTGACGGCGGCGTTTTCGGTATTTATCGTTGGATTCAGCTCGATCCTCACCGGCTTGAACTTCATCGTGACGATTCACAAGATGCGCGCGCCGGGCTTGACCTGGTTTCGCTTGCCATTGTTTCTCTGGTCCATCTACGCGACCAGCGTCATCTTTATCCTCGGCACGCCGGTCCTAGCGATCACCATGCTGATGGTTGCCGCGGAGCGCTTGCTGCACCTTGGCATTTTCGATCCCGCGCTCGGCGGTGACCCGCTGCTGTTCCAGCATATGTTCTGGTTCTACTCGCATCCAGCCGTCTACATCATGGTGCTTCCGGGCATGGGGGTAGTCAGCGAACTGATCGCGTGTTTTGCCCGCAAGCGCATCTTTGGCTATAACTTTGTCGCGTTCTCGAGTGTGGCGCTCGCAATCCTCAGCTTCCTGGTCTGGGGACACCACATGTTCGTTTCCGGCCAATCCGTCTACGCCAGCCTGATTTTCTCCGTATTGAGCTTCCTGGTGGCCATTCCTTCGGCGATCAAAGTCTTCAACTGGACGGCGACACTCTATAAAGGTTCGATTTCTTATCAAGCGCCGATGCTTTATGCGCTTGGTTTCATAGGGTTGTTTACGATGGGGGGCCTGACCGGTCTATTCCTGGCGTCGCTGGCGGTGGACGTACACGTCAGCGGCACCTATTTCATCGTCGCGCACTTCCATTACATCATGGTCGGCGGAACGGTGATGGCGTATATGGGTGGCATTCATTTCTGGTGGCCCAAGATTACCGGCAGGCTGTATCCGGATGGATGGGCGCGTTTCGCCGCCTTGGTCATTTTCGTGGGATTCAATCTGACCTTCTTCCCGCAGTTCATGCTCGGCTATTTGGGGATGCCGCGCCGATACGCAACCTATCCGCAGGAATTTCAGGTACTCAACGTTATGTCCACGGCCGGCGCCTCGATCCTGGCGGTCGGCTACGCCATGCCTTTGGTCTACCTGATCTGGTCCATGCGCTACGGACCCGTGGCCGGACCGAACCCCTGGGGCGCGAAAGGGCTTGAATGGGAAACATCTTCACCGCCGCCGACCGAAAATTTCGAAGAAACCCCAATCGTCACCGAAGAGGCTTACGCCTATAACGACGCGCCCAAGCGTATCGTTGGCGCCGGCGGCGCACAGGAGGGAGCACGTGCCTGACGCGACCGTTGTGGCGCCCGAGCGCATTCCGGCCCGCGCGCACCATTTCGACGACATGGAGCAGCAACAGGAATCCAGCACCTTTGGCATGTGGCTGTTTCTGGTGACTGAAATCATGTTTTTTGGCGGACTGTTTGCCGCTTATGCCATCTACCGAGGTTTCGATCTACCCGCGTTTGAGGCTGGCAGCCGGATTCTTGAAGTGAAGTTTGGTGCAACGAACACGGCCGTTCTGATCGGGAGCAGCTTGACCATGGCGCTCGCCGTCCATTCTGCCCAAACTGGCAAGCGCAAGGCCTTGATGTTTTTTCTGGTGATTACCATGATTTTGGGCACTGTGTTCCTCGGCATCAAGTTCACGGAATACCTGCACAAATGGAATGAGTTCCTGGTTCCCGGCCTGCGTTTTGCGCCCACGGAAGGCATACCCGCCGGCGTTTCGCTGCCGCACGTGGAAATGTTCTTCTGTTTCTATTTCTTCATGACCATGTTGCACGCATTGCACATGATTATTGGGCTGGGGATTCTGACGACTTTGCTGATCATGGCCGCGCGCGGGAAGTTTTCGTCCAATTACTTCGCGCCCGTCGAGGTCAGCGGGCTGTACTGGCATTTCGTGGACATTGTCTGGATCTTTCTCTTCCCCTTGCTCTATTTGATCGGAGGGCGTTACCCACATGGCTGAACATATCGTTCCCGTAAAAACCTATGTGGTGGTTTTTCTAATACTCCTGGGGTTTACGGGGCTGACGACCGGGGTGGCTTACATCGATCTCGGGCCCTTTAACACCGTGGCCGCGCTGGCCATTGCCGTGGTGAAGATGCTGCTGGTGATCCTCTTTTTCATGCATGTGAAGTACAGCCCCAAGCTCACAAAACTGGTAATCGTCGCAGCATTTTTCTGGTTCGGATTGCTCCTCACCTTTACGATGGCAGACGAGTTCACGCGCAATTGGAGCCCGATCCCGAGCAACTGGGGGCCCGCGATCTCCGCGCCGGCCCCACGCATGCGCTAGCTCCGCACGGCCGCACGGGGCACCCGGCCGCTCGCTAGTGGTCTGAAGAAGTGGCTGGGGCGGGAGGATTCGAACCTCCACCGTCTGCATTAACAGTGCAGCGTCCTACCGGTTGGACCACGCCCCAGAAGTCAGTACTTTCCTGATTGTACGGACAAGAGGAGCCTCATTTTATCATGCTGCTCGATTCATTCGGGCCGATGTACCGGTCGTGTGGCGTGTGTAATATCAACGTGCAGCGCACAGGCGAGGAGCTTGAGCCGGCAAACGCGGCGGGATCTGTCCGTTTCGAGGATCAATCCTTGGCGGTGGGATTTCCGGCTTCGAGCCACCCGCGCCAGCCGCCATCCATCGAGCTGACATTGCTATAGCCCATCTTCTGAAGATTGTCGGCCGAAAGAGCCGACCGAAATCCGCCGCCGCAGTAGAGCACCAGTTCCGTCTTTTTGTCCGGGTATTGCGCTTCGACATCGCGTTCTATAATTCCGCGGCCCATGTGAATGGCGCCTGGCAAGTGGCCGCGGGCCCACTCGTTATCTTCGCGGACGTCCACAAGCGTGAATTTGTCGCCCGCATCCATGCGCTTCTTCACTTCCTGCACGTTCGTCTCGCGCACACGCGCGCGCGATTCGTTTACCAGCCGTAGAAACGCTTCTGAATGCTTCATCGCTGGGACCTCCCACGGGAACCCACGTCGAGCCTAGCATATTGTTCGATGCACGAACCATGCAGCAGGCGCTAGCCCTTTAGCGGAGTCATGTCCCGCCAGTTCGGTCCCGCTTTGCATTCCGCCAGTAGAGGTACCTGCAACGGGTGCGCCCGCTCCATGCACTCCTTCACCAATGTGCGCAACTTAGGCAGCTCCGCGGGAGGCGCCTCAAAGAGCAGTTCGTCGTGGACCTGCAGGATCATTCTCGCAGAGAGCTTTTCGGCGGCCAGCCTGCGGTGAATCTCGATCATCGCCAGCTTGATCAAGTCCGCCGCCGTACCCTGCAACGGCGTATTCAGCGCGGTGCGCTCGGCGAAATTTCGGAGATTCACTTGGGGCGAGTTGATTTCCGGGATGGGCCGCACGCGCCCGAAAAGCGTTCGCGTAACGCCACTCTTGCGCGTCTCCTCGAGACACCGGTCGAGATATTCCTTCACACCGCGATAGCGCGTGAAATAAGCATTGATAAACTGTGCGGCCTCGCGCGTCTCGATGCCAAGCTGCTGCGCCAGACCAAAAGGCGAAAGCCCGTAAACGATTCCGAAATTGATGATCTTCGCGACGCGCCGGTGTTCCTGCGTCTGCGCCAGCGGGCCTACGTTGAAGACTTCTTGCGCTGTGCGTGCATGAATGTCCTCTCCGTTGCGAAATGCCGCCACCAGCACAGGATCGTGCGAAAAATGCGCCAGGAGTCGCAACTCAATCTGAGAATAGTCGGCCGAAAGAAGCGCCATTCCTGGACCTGCGGCAAACGCGGCGCGAATCTGCCTGCCTAATTCCGAGCGCACCGGAATATTCTGCAGGTTGGGCTCGGACGAGCTGAGCCTGCCGGTCGCCGTACCCGTCTGGCTCAAGCTGGTGTGCAGCCGCCCGGTCGCCGGGTCGATCAGCTTCGGCAAAGCATCCACGTAAGTGGACTTGAGCTTGGCAATTTCGCGGAACTCGAGAACCTTCCGCGGCAACTCGTGCATCAGGGCCATCGATTCAAGAATATCGGCGGCCGTCGAGCGCGCTTTGCCGCCACGGCGCGGCGGCGGCCGTAGACCCATCTTGTCAAAGAGAATCTCCGCAAGCTGCGTGGGCGAGTTGATATTGAATTCAACCTCGGCGATTTCCCAGATTGCGCGTTCGATGCCGCGAATTTCCTTTTCCATGGTGGCCGACATCGCCGCCAAAGCCTCGGGATCGACGCGCACGCCATCACATTCCATCCGCGCGATCACAAACGCCAGAGGCAAGTCCATTTCCTCATAGAGTTGCGCAAGCCCCAGATCTTCCACTTCCTTGCGCAAGACCGGCGCCAGCCGCTGCAGCGAGTCCGCCCGCTCGCCGGCAATGCCCGTAAACGTTGCGTTCAAATGGCGCGCGACCACATCCGCGTGTTGATGATTTGCCGTCGTCGGGCGCACCAGATAGGAATAAAGCATCGTCGCGTGACGGATCCCGGCGACGGGACCCAGCAGCATGTCCACAACTTTCGGATCGTGAACGATCTTCGGCCTGGACGGATCGGCAAGCCACGGGCGCAACGCCGCTAGAATCGCATTTGCACGAGGTTCGTCCATCCGCGCGCTGCGGCAATCGGGCTCGGGCGCGAGTAGAGGCTCATCGGTGACGCCGCCCTCGACGGGTGGCTCCAGAAGCCAAATCGTTTTTGCCACGCCCGCGCTGGGGGAAAGCTCGATCGCCGCGACGCGGCTACCGAATCCCTCCTCTTCGCGGTCTCCCGGCGCCAGCGTGATCCAAAGTGCAATTTCCTGACTGTTCGGCACGGCCGCCAAGAATGCGCGGAGATCATCCGCGGAATCGAGCGTGGCGTAATCGCGTGTCGTGGAAACGGGTTCGAGCGCCGGCGCCAATTCCTTCAATAGAGAAGTGAATCCCAGCTCGCCATAGAGCGCGCGCAAAGCTTCTGTGTCCGGCGTTTGCAGCACGAGTTGCTCGAGATCGAGCTCGATGGGAGCGTTCGTCGCAATCGTGGCGAGCTGCTTGGACATCAATACTTGCTCGCGTTGCGTCTGCAGCGCCTCACGGTAACGCTTGCCTTGCACTTCGTCCGCACGATCGAGCGCAGACTCCACCGACCCAAAGCGTTGGATCAGCTCGCGCGCGCCTTTTTCGCCGATTCCCTTGGCGCCGGGAATGTTGTCGATCGAGTCGCCCATCAGCGCCATCACGTCCGGCACCTTTTCCGGCGGCACACCCAGCAATTCCTGCACCTTGGCTTCGTCTACCAGCAGGTCCTGCTTGGTAGGGATCAACACGCGCGCGACGGGGGTCACTAGTTGCAGCAAGTCTTTGTCGCTCGTGACGATGTAAGTTTCCAGCTTGCGCTTCGCCGCTTGCTTCGCGAGCGTGCCGATCACGTCGTCCGCTTCGTACCCGGGAACGGCCAGAATCGGCAGCCGCATGGCCTCGCACAGCTTTCGCACGTAAGGGATTTGCTGTCCCAATTCCGCAGGCATCGGCGGACGCTGCGCTTTGTAAGAGGCGAAAAGCTTGTCTCGAAAGGTGGGTTCGGTCAGGTCAAACACCACCGCTAGGTAGTCCGGCTGAAATTCACGCAGAAGCCGCCGCAGCATGTTCAGGAAAAGATAGGGGACCTTGGTGGGCATGCCGGCGGGATTGCGCAGGTGCTCCATCGGCGCGAAAAACGCGCGAAAGATAAAACCCATCGCATCCACTAAGAAGAGCTTCTTTGCCGCCTTGCTTGGCATTTCCCGGAGTATAACAAACGGCCACGTAGCTCGCCGGCTGCGTCGCGGGCATAAACAAGGGGCTGAAGCGTGCCGCGGAATGATGTGCTAAGGTGTTCTTTCAATCAGCCTTTGCTGCGCATGTCGTTTTAGGGCTCCGGTGCCGAAACGAACCCCAAAATCCTCAGTCAGCCCAGATGACACCGAGCGCGGTTCAGTGCCGGAGCGTCGCAACGTGCCCGACCTGTATAGCGACGACTCTGCGCGTTCGTTAGAGGAAGAAATTTCCGTCACATTCGTTTCCGCGACGGCTTCAGAGCCAGCCGCAATCGACGAATCATCCGGCCCTACGATTCACGACATCTTTGGACCGCGTGGAATGCTCCAGCAGTGCATGCCGCGCGGCTACGAGCACCGCCCGTCGCAACTTGAAATGGCCGCCCTCATCGAAAAGGCCTTTGCCACCAAACAGCACGCCATCGTCGAAGCAGGCACCGGCACCGGGAAAACTCTCGCCTATCTGATACCCGCCATCCGCAGCGGCAAGCGGATCGTGATCTCCACGGCTACCAAGTCCTTGCAGGAACAGCTCTTCAATAAAGACATTCCCTTCCTGCAAAAGCACTTTGCTCCCGAGTTGAAAGTTGCGGTGATGAAAGGCCGCGGTAATTTCCTGTGCCGCCAGAAGGTTTATTCCATGGAAGGGCAGCCGGTGCTGAAGGGATTCGACGAGGTGGACTGGTTTACGCAAATTTCCACGTGGGAAAAGCTCACCGAGACCGGCGACCGGGCGGAGTTGTCGTTCCTGCCGGACGACGCCGAGCTTTGGCATCGTCTCGATGCGCGGCGAGAGATGTGCACCGGTCAAAAGTGTCCGGAATTCAACCGCTGCTTCGTCACCTGGATGCACCAGCGCGCCGCTACGGCCGACATTGTGATTGTGAACCACCATCTTTTTTTCGCCGACCTCGCGCTCCGGCAAGACGATTTCGCCAGCATCCTGCCGGAATATGATGCGGTGATCTTCGATGAAGCTCATGAAATCGAAGATGTTTCCGGAGATTATTTCGGCCGGCAAATTTCGAATTACCGCTTCGAAGAACTGGCGCGCGACACCGAGCAGGCTTTGCGTGGCCTACGCGAAGGTACCGCCTCATTGCTCAAACGCGCCGTGCGGGTGCGGGAGCGTTCACGAACATTTTTCGAGGGTTTCCCGCCGCGCGAGGGCCGCTCTGCCTTTGAACGGGGCGAGCGTGAGGCCTTTGTCGATCGCAATCGCGAGTCCTACAACGGCCTGCTCGATGCGCTGAAGGCGCTCGAAACGGAAATTGGCGCAATTCCCGCAAAGCCCGATGAGCTTGCGAATATCGCGCGCCGCAGTTTCGAACTCCGCGGCGAAACCTCCTTTCTTTTCGAATCGGATGAGAGCAATTACGTTTACTGGATGGAGCGCCGCAACAAGGGCATCTTCCTGACGGCTACGCCGATTGACGTCAGCAACATTCTGCGCGAACATCTTTTCGAGCGCTTCGAAACGGTGGTTCTTACCTCGGCTACCCTGGCGGTCGGCGGCCGCTTCGATTACCTCAAAAAGCGTTTAGGTGTGCCGACTGCCATCGAACGCGTGCTTCCCACTGAGTTCGATTACCCGAGCCAGGCCATGCTTTACATTCCTGCACATATGCCCGATGTGCGCGACGCGGGATTTATCACCCAGGCGGCGCATGAAATTACGAAACTGCTCGAAACGACCGAGGGCCGTGCTTTTTGCCTTTTCACCAGCTATAGCCAGATGAACGAACTGTTTGGACGCGTTCGGGAAAATGTAGATTTCCCACTGCTTCTGCAGGGCACCGCCCCGCGCGCAGCGCTCCTCGAAAAATTTCGGAACACCCCCAACGCCGTGCTCTTCGCCACTTCCAGCTTTTGGCAAGGAGTGGACGTGCCCGGCGCGCAGCTTTCCTGCGTGATCGTAGATAAGCTGCCTTTCGCCGTGCCCAGCGACCCCATCGTCGCCGCCCGGGTCCGCGCGCTAACGGAGGCGGGCCGTAATGCCTTCGCCGAATTTCAGGTACCCGAAGCAGTGCTGGCGTTAAAACAAGGCTTTGGCCGGCTGATCCGCACGCGCTCGGATCGCGGCGTTCTGGCGATCCTCGATAACCGCATTCAGCGCATGCAATATGGTAAAATTTTTCTCGCATCGCTGCCCGATTACTCGATCACCAGGGATCTGGCCGAAGTGGCCCGGTTTATGCTATCGGATAGCTAGGGGCGCGGGCAGCCGATTTCAAGATAAGCTCACGGCCAATCCTTCCTGCTCTCGCACCGGCATGAGGCTCGCAAATGTTTGAAGTCAGCGTGGATGAAACCTTCTCCGCAGGGCACGCCCTGCGCGGCTATAAGGGCAAATGCGAAAATCCGCACGGCCACAACTACAAGGTCCGCGTGACGCTCGAAGGCCCGGCGCTCGATTCCACGGGGTTGCTATACGATTTCGTGCACCTGAAGCAAATCCTGCACGGCGTGATCGGCGAGATGGACCATAAATACCTCAACGATCAGGCGCCGTTCGATGCGATCAATCCCTCGGCCGAAAATATCGCGAAGTATCTCTACGACCAAACCAACGGGCAGTTGCGCGCTGGCGAGCACGCACCTCGAATTTCGAGTATCACCGTATGGGAAACGGATACGAGTTCGGCAACCTATCGCCCATAAAGCCGCGCCTATGAATCGCTCCTTCCTGATCGTTCTGATTCCCGCCATTCTTGTGGGTACCGCTTATTTTCTGCTCAGCGCGTATGCCGGGGTCAAATTGGCTTATCCCCGTATGATTGGGGCAGCCGTAGCGTTGGGCGTCGCCGTCTATCTCGTCCATTCCTACACGCGCCGAAAAGCCCGCCCGGGCCCGCGCTGATCGCATGGTCATCACCGAAATTTTTCGTTCGATTCAAGGCGAAGGTACCCGCGCCGGCCTGCCCTGCATCTTCGTCAGGCTGACGGGCTGCAACCTGCGCTGCGTATGGTGTGACACCGCCTATGCCTTTCACGGCGGCGCGAAAATGACGATGGAGGAAGTTTTGCGCAGCGTGCGTGATCTCTCCCACGCCTCCTTTCAAGGCACTCCGCTTCGCCTGGTGGAAATCACGGGTGGTGAGCCGTTACTTCAGCCCGAAACACCCGCCCTCTGCCAGGCGCTGCTGGACGCCGGTTACTCCGTGATGATCGAAACCAGCGGCGAGCGAAGTATTACGCCTCTTCCGAAAGAAGTGATCAAGATCGTGGACGTGAAGTGTCCGGATTCGCAGGAAGGCGATACGTTTCTTCTGCCGAATCTGGAAGCACTCAGCCCCAACGACGAAGTCAAGTTCGTCATCGCCGGCCGCCGCGACTACGAATTCGCACGGCAATTCGTGGCCGAGCATGAATTGGCCAAGCGCACCCCGCATCTGATCTTCTCGCCCGTGTTTCCCGATCCTCACGGCGCGTGGTCCGGGCTCGGCGCGCGTGAGCTCTCCGAATGGATTCTGGCCGACTGTTTGCCGGTCCGGCTCGGTCTGCAACTCCATAAGTTCATCTGGGATCCCGCAATGCATGGCGTATGAGCACGGGCTAGGACCGTTTCAAGAGCATTGGTTTGCGGACCAGCCGCCACTGAACAGACATTTCGCGCGCAGGCCGAAACCGCTATAATTTTTCTCGCGTGCGCGAATCGCCTAAGGCAAGCAAGGCCGTAGTCCTTCTCAGTGGAGGAATGGATTCCTGCGTAACGACGGCCATCGCGGCACAATCGCACGGTCTGGCTTTGCTGCACGCCGGTTATGGCCAACGCACAGAACGCCGCGAACGCCAAGCTTTTCATGCCATTGCCGACCACTACGGCGCGGGCGAGCGTTTACTCGTCCAGCTCAATCACTTCGCTCAAATTGGGGGCTCCGCCCTAACGGACCGGCGCATAGCGGTGCCTGAACGCGAATCAGACATGGAAGTCGAAGACTCGCGCACCATCCCGACAACCTACGTACCGTTTCGAAATGCCCACTTTCTTTCCGTGGCCGTAAGTTGGGCGGAAGTCATCGGCGCGAGGAAGATCTTTATCGGTGCGGTGGCCCAGGATAGCTCCGGCTATCCGGACTGCCGGCCGGAGTACTATCGGGTCTTTCAGGACTTGGTCCGCGTGGGCACGCGGCCCGAAACGCAAATTGAGATCGTTACCCCCGTGATTGCGTTAAGAAAAAGTGAGATCATCCGCCGGGGGATTGAGCTGGACGCTCCTTTGGAGCTGACCTGGTCCTGCTATCAATCGGAAGATGCGGCTTGTGGGGTGTGCGATAGCTGCCTGCTGCGCCTCCGGGCGTTTGCCGAGGCGGGCCAGAGAGACCCTATCCCCTATCAGGCCAAAGTTGAGCGATAATACAGATTCGGTTCAGGGGACGCGGCGATTGATTCCACCGTTATGTCCGCCTAATCCAGGAGAAGCATCGTGAAAAAGAGACTTTCAAAACACATCACCTTAGCCGCGGCGCTGCTGCTCGTGGCCGGCCTTGTTCCAGATTGGACCAGTGGCGTCTTACACGCCCAGGACAAGGAAAAGGCAAAACCTAAAGGCACGGTGACTGGCACCGTCAAGGATACCGATGCCAAACCATGGCCGGATATCACCTTGAGCTTTCAGGATGACAAGGGCAGCCCTGAAGTTACAACGAAGACCGACGCGCAGGGCAAGTATCGTATCGAGCTACCGGTGGGTACCTACGTCATCACCGTCAAGCAGGGCGATCAGGATTTGTACGCCGTGAAAGCGGGCGTCGCGGCTGGTGCGGAAACCCCCGGCGACTTCAATTTCAAAGACCCGGCCCTGCAGACACAAATGGCGGATCGCAAAAAGGAAGCTTCGGCGCAAAACAAGATCAATAACCTGAAACAGCATTATCAGGCAGGTACGACCGCGCTCACACAAGCCGACGCTTTGCACAATCAATTAAAGACGGCACCAGCCGATCAAAAGGCCGCCCTGCAGGCACAAATTGATCCCCTGTCTGCGCAGGCCGTCGCGGAATTCAAGCAGGCTCTCGAGGCCACGAGCCCGACCGATGTGAATCGCACCTTGATCTACGACAAGATCGGCGTGGCCTATGAAATTGACACAAAATACGACGAAGCGGCAAAAGCTTACGAACAAGCGGTGGCACTGAAACCCGACGCCGGAACGTATAACAATCTCGGCAATATGTACGCGCGCCTGGGAAAGATTGATGACGCCACAGCCGCATACCAGAAAGGCGTCGATCTTGATCCCGCCAATGCCGGGCGCACCTATTTGAACTTCGGCATCACGCTCTATAACGCCAATCGCTTGAAGGATGCGGTCGCCCCGCTAAAGAAAGCCACGGAACTCGATCCCAAGAATGCGCAGGCTTGGTACCTGCTGGGCGCCGCACTGGTGGGCGCGATGGACTACAAGCAGGAAGGCGATAAGATTACGCCGGTGATGCAACCTGGCACGGTCGAAGCCTACCAGCAAGCGATCGACCTCGATCCGAACGGCACCTGGGGCGCGCAAGCCAAACAAGGCATCGAGCAACTCAAGCAACTGGGTTTGGGAATTGAGACGAAGGAAAAGGTGAGCAAGCCCGTAAAGCACTGAGGCTAATCACTTATGGCGCTCGTTCTGAGATAGCTTGCATCAAACGTCTGGCGAGCGGCTGAAGCGGTTCTGATTTGGGACGGAGCGAAAATCCTCCGTCAGCATCCATGGGTGGTTCGCCGCTGGGAGTGCGCGATGCCCGAAACCATTTCTTTGAAAACGATCGTGGTTGCGGCCAAGGATCAGGTTTCCTGCTCGCTGGGCGACGAAGCCGCGATCCTGCATATGCAAACCGGAATTTATTACGGCCTCGACCCCGTTGGTGCGCGCATTTGGAATCTGATGCAGGAGCCGCGTACGGTGGAAGAACTCCGCACGGCGATCGTAGCCGAGTATGAAGTCGAGCCGGCTAGGTGCGAAGGTGACTTGTTTATGCTGCTGGGAAAGCTCCAAACGGAAGGGTTGATCGAGGTTCGTAACGGCAGCGCGAGTTAACCCCGCCGCGAGGCAACATTCATGTCTTCGCGCGCAAGCCTCTTAATCGATTCATTGCCGCGATGAAGAAATCGAGCGCCCATCGCCCGGCGCCCCCCTCGCGCCCGGCACTTATCGCCAGCCCTAAAGGTACGCCGCTTCGCTCGGGCCGAATTCACCGTTTTCTCCGACTTGCTCGCGAGGATCGAAACACGTTTGTACGGGCTTTCTGCCTGCTGCCCGTCACGTCCGTTGGTCTTCGGATGTTCGGATACCGCCGATGGCATGAATTTCTCGCATCCAGGTTGCCAACTGCGTCTACGAGGGGCTCCGCCGCTCCGGCAAATTCAACGGTAAGTCACGAACGCGCTGCGCGCATGGTCGATGCCGCCGCACGCGAAGGCCTGCATCGTGGAACTTGCCTCGAACGCTCTCTCGTTTTGTGGTGGCTTCTCCGCCGCAAGCACGTCCCGGCGCAAATTTGTCTGGGTGCGCGCAAGACCGCGTCCCTCTTTGAGGCGCATGCCTGGGTGGAAGTGGACGGCAAGGTAATCAACGACACCGGTGAAGTGCATAATCATTATGCTCCGTTTGAAGACGGCGGCTCCGTCACGGAGAAATCCCGTTGAGCGGTTTCGCGGGCGTGCTGCGTTTCGACGGGGTTCGTGCCGATCCGGAATTTATAAAATGTCTGGCGAATTCGCTCGCGTTTCGCGGCCCTGACGCACAGAGCGCTTGGGCGAGCGAACGCATCGGTCTCGCTCACGCGCTTTTGCGCACCACCTTCGAATCAGAGAATGAGACGCAACCCGCCACACTCGACGACGCGATTTGGAGTGTGGCTGACGTCCGGCTCGATGCCCGGGCTGACCTCATCGCCGAACTGAAAACAAATGGCCGCGAAGTGCGTCAGGCGATGCCTGACGTGGAACTCTTGCTCCACGCTTATCAGGCCTGGGGCGAAGATCTTCTCAACCACATCAGCGGCGATTTCAGCTTCGCCATTTGGGATCGCGTTCGTGGCTCGTTGTTTTGCGCCAACGACCATTTCGCGGTGCGGCCCTTTTATTACGCTCGCACACAAAATGCCTTGATTTTCGGCAACACGCTGGAGTCTGTGCGCCTGCACCCCGAGGTTTCTTCGGAACTCAACGAACAAGCCATCGCGGATTTCCTGCTGATCGGATTGAATTGGAATCCGGGCACCACAACCTTCGCGCAAATTCAGCGCCTTCCCGCCGCACATAAGCTCATTTGCATAAACGGCGACGTGCATGCGCAGCGTTATTGGTCCTTTCCCATTGAAGAACCGTTGCGATACACGCGCAAGCAGGATTACCCCGAGCATTTTCTGCAATTGCTTCGCGCGGCGGTTTCCGACCGGGTGCGGACCAGTCGCGCCGGAATCCTGATGAGCGGTGGCCTGGACTCCACCTCGATTGCGGCCGTAGCATGCGATTCACCGGAGGCGCGTGCCGGACGCCTTGAGCTTCATGCGGTGAGCCTATCCTATGACGGAGTGATGCATGACGAAGAGCGGAAGTATTCAAGTGTGGCCGCCAAGCACCTCGGAATATCGATCGAGCATTTCAACGCTGCGGGTAGTGCGCTATTCCAAGGCTCCTGTGAACCCACAGCCGAGCCCTACGAAGGTATTGCGAACCCAATTTTTCGAAAATGTTATACGGCTTTGGCGGCGCATGCTCCAGTGTTTTTCACCGGACAGGGCGGCGATTTGGGGTTGGTGCCGTCGATCGCAGGGTATATGGGTGCCGGATTAGGCCGTCTTCTGTGGGGCAGCGCCGTTTACGCTGCTTCCCACGGAGGCCGCCATCCGCGTCTGGGATTCCGCGTCTGGTGGCAGCGGCGAAGCGGTCAGCGTGATTTGGCCGGTCCGTTTCCCGATTGGTTCAACGAAGACTTCGTGACACGGCTATCGCTGCGCGACCGCTGGCGTGAAATCCTTCGGGAGAGCCCTTCCGAGCATCCACATCGTCCTGAAGCTCATGGAGCATTCTTCGAGCCTTACTTTCAGTGGGTATTTGAAACGGAGGAGCCCGGAATCACACGCCAGCCCCTGGAAGCGCGGCACCCCTATTTCGATCTGCGGCTGATGCGCTTCCTGCTCAGGCTCCCACCGCTGCCCTGGTGCGCGGAGAAGGAAATCGTCCGCCAGGCGCTCCGGGAACTGCTTCCAGAAGCCATCCTGAGGCGTCCGAAGGCCGCATATGCCGAGGATCCCGAGGCCGCTGTGGCCCGCGCCAATCTGGAAACGACACCACCGGCCGACGATCTGCATCCAAATGAAGAGATTCTGCGGTTTGTCCGCTGGGACCGCCTCGCCGCGCACCACGACGCCAAGCCGAGGGTAAACGATTCGCTTCATCTTCGTCCCAAGACTCTCCTATTGTGGTTGAAGTGCCAGGCAGGTACGCTCTAGAATGAAGGAAGGTGACTGTGGTGGCTGAAACCAAATCAACAACTCCCAAGCGTCCCTACCAGGCGCCCGAACTGAAGACTTACGGTGACGTTCGCGTGCTCACCCAATCCAGCCGTCTCCATGTCCGTGAAGAGGGTTTCCGCCGCCGGACCTAGGCGACCGGAAGTGTTTCTCCATTCGCTCTACGGTCTTCACATAAGTTCCAATCTTCAAATCCCCTTAACGCCCGTCGAAAGTGCCGAGAGCTCTGTAACACCTGATGTTTCCGTAACTTTTCAGGATTGTCCCGCGTGGGCCGCCAGCGCATTGGGTTCTTCCCCGGAATTGATTCACGCGAGTCCGGAGCTATTCCAGGATCAGCCCGACATCCAACTTTGGAAACTCGACGCAGGAAAGTATTTTCGCCTTGTTTTTGCGAACGGCACGGAATTTTGCTTTGATCGGCAAGGCCAGAATATCTTCGCGTCTCATAAGGGCAAATTTGACCTGGAGGATGTGTCTATCCCACTTCGCGGTGTGGTGATGGGTGTGATCCTGCAACTCCGGGGTACCCCCTGTCTGCACGCCAGCGCTTTCGAAATGCGGGGCCGCGCCGTGGCCCTGTGCGGGCCCTCCACGTCGGGCAAGTCCACCACGGCGGCGGCCTTAGCGAAGCGAGGCTATGCCATTCTTACGGAAGATGTGTTGCCGCTGCTCTTTCGTGAGGGAGCGTTTCTTGCGCAGCCGAGTTTTCCGGTTCTTAGCTTGTGGCCCGCCGCCGCCCAATTGTTGTTTGGCGCATCCCATTCATTGAAAATGCTCTGCGCGGATTATGCGAAGTTTTACCGGCCGCTGGACGAGCCGGGCTGGAGGTTTGTGTCGGAGCCGCAACCACTGGGAACAATCTATATCCTCGACGAAAACGTGGCGTCGCCGCATCCATTCGTCTCCGACCTGACACCGCAGGATCGGCTCGTACGTCTGGCCGCGAATCTGTATCACGTGCGGCTTTTGCCGCAGGACGTTTATGCCCGAGAGCTCTTGCTGCTCGGGCGCATCGCAAATGAAGTGCCGGTACGAAAGCTCAATCTCGGATCGAGCGCTCCGCCGCTCGATAAACTCTGCGACTGTATTGTGGCCGATGCAGAAATCGCTCTCGCCCGGCAATCCGACGATCCTCAAAAGGCGTCGCCGGCTAGTAGGGGATCGCTTGCATCCGACAATCGGCCGGGATCCATATAGCGGTAGCAGCGTAGCGGCTTGTGTTCCGGCGGGTTGCTGGAGTAGGGTCTTTACGATTCAATGAACAAGATTCCCTATACCATTGAGAATCTGCGGCCAGAGTTGCGGTTGCTCGTGGCCTGCGCGGAGCCCCAATCGAACGTCCCGGCCAGAAACAACGCGGCGTCTCTGCTCCATCAGGTGACCGACTGGCCCTATCTCTTTGCCGCCGCCGATCGGCATGGCGTGCGCATGCTTTTGTTTCGAATGTTGCATGCCGTCAACTTTGTGGATGTTCCTGAACGGTGGAAAGAGGTCTGTAAGGACGGTACGCAAAAACAGGCCGAGCACAACCTTTTCTTCGCGGCGGAGTTGGCGCGTTTGTTGCGTTTGCTGGAAGCCAACGGCATTCTCGGAATTCCCTACAAGGGCCCGGTTTTGGCTCTGCAAGCCTTCGGCGATTTGGGCTTACGCGATTTCGGCGATCTCGATATCCTCGTTCGCCACAGGGATATCGATGGCGTCACACAATTGATGCAAGCGGGAGGGTACACCTTACGCTTGCCAGAGCAGCGGCCCGGCGCGAGTGAAGAAAGCCGCATTCCAGGCCAATATTATTTTGACCGTGCTCCGGACTTCCGCGCGGTGGAATTTCACACCGAGAAGACCCTACGCTACTATCCGGTACCCCTCGATCTGGATCGCTTGCGGTCGAGGCTCGTGACCATCCCTCTCGCAGGAACAGTGGTGGCGACGTTTTGCCCTGAGGACGCTCTGAACGTTCTGGCCGTTCACGGCAGCAAGCACCTGTGGAGCCGCCTGCAGTGGGTTACCGACCTGGCCTGGCTGCTGCATGCCACGCCTGAATTTTCGTGGCCGCTGGCGATGAAATCGGCGAGAGAATTGGGATCGGAGCAAATGACGCTCACAGGTCTTGCTCTGGCCTCCCACATCTTTTTGCTTCCGTTGCCTCCAGAAATCGCCAGTCGCGTTGCGTCCGGCATTTCCGTGAAACACGCCGCCGGGCAGGCTCTTGCCGAAATGTTTTCCGGCGATGCCGCTCGGGCCGGTGTGGCGCAGCGGGCTGTGTTTCGAATCCGCTCGACGCGCGGACCGGTCACGGGACTTCGATACTTGCTGCGCCTGATCGCCTCCCCCACGGAAGAAGATTGGGAATCGGCGCGCGGTTCGCGTTTGCGGCAGATTGTGTTGCGGCCGCTGCGCCTGATTCATAAGTATGGCTGGGGATTTGGCCGCGGCTCTGAAAAAAAGGCCGCGCGGAAACGCGCCGATGATGCGGCACACCGGATAGCGTAAAAGTTCGCGGGAACCACGGGTGAGGCTTTGGGAATGGTGCAATTGACGAGGACCGGCGCGACCGTCCAGCCGACTTCCGGCGAACTGGAATCCTTGCGGCAAAGCTTTCGCGAACACCACTGTGCGTTGTTTCGAGGGCTCATCGAGCCGGAAGTGATCGCTTTCGTAGCAAAGCGCGTGGGCGAAGCCGCATTCGAACAGCGGCAAGACACGAATATTGCGCGCGAATCCTGGCTTCCGCCGGAAGCCTGCGCCGGCACGCTACATTTCATGGTCAATCACCCTGACTTTCTGAAGCTCGTCCAAGACCTAACCGGCTGCCCGCGCATCGGACACTTTGGAGGCCGGATCTATCGCTTTACCGCCGGAGAGGGCCACTACGACACCTGGCACAGCGATCTGGGACATGGCGGCGACCGCTTGCTGGCTATGAGTCTGAACCTTTCTCCGCGGCCTTTCGAAGGCGGGGCGCTGCAGTTTCGCCGGGCCGGCACCGAAGAAATTCTTTTCGAAATTGCAAACACCGGGTTAGGCAATGCCGTGATTTTTCGTGTGGACCCGAGCCTCGAGCATCGTGTTTGCCCGGTGACCGGTGAATTTCCGCGCACCGCTTTTGCGGGCTGGTTTTTCGCGGGAGAGTCTGATTTTCACACAATTGTTCGCGAAGAAGCGGCCTCCCGTGCGGCGGACGCGGCCGTCTCGCAAAGCGCTCCGTGACCCTTCATGCTCCTCGATAAACATCGGCGCGTGACGCTACCATGAACTTTGGCCTGGCGAAGCCTGCCTCGCGCTGGACCACCCTGGCGATTGCCCTGGTCGTGGCCTTTCTGATGACCGAGGCGAGCGCGCGGAACTGGCTCGCTGCGCGCGACTTCGATTCAAACACGCCGCAGGGTCGCGCCCGCGCCGTCGAACTCGAACCCGGAAACGCAGACGATTGGTACCGCTTGGGCCTGAATCGCATGCTCGATTTCGAGAACGCCGATCCTCAGGCGGCAATTGAAGCGTTTCGACACTCCGTCAGCATCGATCCGCGTTCCGCGGGCAATTGGATGGCGCTGGGCGACGCATACGAGCAAACCGGAGACATTCCCCAGGCGCGACAGGCATTCGAAACGGCGGTGGCCGACTATCCCGATTCCGGCGAGGTCCGTTGGCGTTATGGAAGCTTCCTTTTGCGGCAGGGCGATCTGCAGCAGGCGTACGCAGAAATTCATCGCGCCCTTCTCTCGACTCCAACTTTGGCCACACTCGCGGTCTCGCGCGTGTTCCGTGTGACGCAGGACCCGCAAGTCCTGATCACCGAAGTGCTTCCGGAGAACGACCGCGTGATGAGCGATGCGCTGACCTGGCTGATTGACGCCCAGCAGCCGCAAGGGGCGCTGGCAGTGTGGAATCAGATGGTGCGAATTGCACATCCCGTACCGTTGAAAGTCAGCGCGCCGCTCGTGGACCTGCTCGTAGGCAAAGACCAAGGCGATGCGGCGCGGAATGTGTGGCGCCAGGCCCTGGCGCTCAGCGGTACGGATGCGAGCGGCTTTACGCCTCAATCTCTTGTGTTCAACGGAGGATTTGAGACGGATTCGGTGAACGATGGCCTCGACTGGCGTTGGAACCCGGTTCCAGGAATTACGTATGCGTATGACACTTCGCACGAGCATTCCGGGCGCCGGGCGCTCAGCGTAACTTTCGACGGATCACAAAACCTCAACTACCATGACGTATTGCAACCGGTCCCGGTAGAGCCGAATACGCGATATCACTTCTCCGCCGCGCTTCGAACCGCAGGAATTAGCACCGACAGCGGAGTTGGGCTAGCTCTTACATTTTTCACCCAACCTTCCATTTCTCTCGAGCCGCTGGCCGGCGATCATGATTGGCTCACACAACAAATGGACTTCACTACCGGTCCGAATACGCACATCGTGCAGATCGGCTTAAATCGCAATCCCAGCGAGAAGTTCGATAACAAACTTGCGGGCACGATTTGGCTTGACGATGTCACGCTGACGCCATTGGGGCCAGCGCGACCATGAGGCCGCTGCGCATCGGCGTATGCCTGGTAATTATGTTTGCGGTACTCGCCAGTGGCGTGGTGGAGACATGGTCCGAGTCCGTAATGGAAATAGCCATCGCCGGATTGTTGCTGTGGTGGGCGTTTGGAGTGGCGCGAGGCAAAGGGACGGAGGTGCGCTGGTGCCCGGTGCTTTGGCCCCTGCTGACCCTGGCGCTGTTTGGGGCGGTGCAACTTGCGTTTCACCTTACGGTCTACCCGTATCTCACCAAGCTCGAATTGCTGCGCGTCGCCAGCTATGTGCTGTTGCTTTTTTTGTCGTTGCAGGCGTTTCGCAACATGCGACATTGGCACGTGTTTGGCTGGTTCATTCTGTGGTTCGGATTCGCGGTTGCGGTATTCGCCATTCTGCAGGATCTGACGTTTAACGGAAAAATCTATTGGTTTCGCGAATTGCCCTTCGGAGGAGTACCCTTCGGCCCGTTCGTGAACAGAAATCACTTCGCAGGATTCATCGAGCTCATCGTTCCGATGGGCTTGGCATTTTTAGCAGTGCGCGGGATGCGGCGCGATCAACTGCCTCTGGTTGGGCTCTGTACGGCGCTTCCCGTAGGTGCGTTGATTCTTTCCGCGTCGCGTGGAGGCATTTTCTCGTTTGGCGCCGAGCTAATCGTGTTGGTTCTGCTGCTTCTGTTGTGTGGGGCGCAGAAACGCCAATTGCTGGCCGGCCTCCTCGTGCTCGGGGTGGCGGCCGCGCTTGTCTCGTGGTTAGGTTTCAGCCAGGTATTGAAGCGATTTTCTGAAGTACACAATCCGGAAGTAACTGAAGCGCGGCGGATCGCGATGGCTGGCGGCGCGTGGCACGTCTTTTTGGATCATCCCCTAACGGGCACCGGTCTCGGCACGATCATTTCGGTGTTTCCGCGCTACGACACGGCCTACGACGCCAAAGTTGTAGACCACGTGCACAACGATCATCTTGAACTCTTGGCCGAGACGGGCTTAGTAGGCGGAGTGTGCTGGGCGGCATTCCTCCTGCTGCTTTTTGGTTTCGGCGTTCGAAATATCAAACGCAGCCACGATCCGCTCGCGCGCGCTGTTCATCTGGCCGCGCTAGTGGCCTGCACTGGATTGATCGTGCATGGGCTCATGGATTTCAACCTGCATATCCCTTCGAATGCTTTGCTCTTTTACGTGATGGCGGGCATGGCCACGGCCGTGCCTGATCCTTCGCCAACCATTGCACAACCGCCGCCCAGGTGGAGGTAGTTCCGCGTTTTCAGCGCATTACCGATTTAATAGTGCCAACTCTTGTCCGCGCCCGCAGGTGCCGTCTTCTCCATCCAATCGGCCGCGGCATTCATCACGCGCCGCGTGGCCGTGAGTGAACCTTCCCGCGCGGAAAGCGTGGGTACGCCGGTGTAACAGTGGGGCTGATCGGGACCGTAATCGAAGTCACCTGCGTAATGCGGGTTGCTGGTAGCTTCGAGCGCCTTCTGGAGCAGACGGACAGCGTTGTCCAGATACCACGTATCGCGCGTGCCGACCGAAACGTGAATTTTGCCGTTCAGTTTCGGCCCCAACGTGGCCCAATCGCGCTGCAGAATAGCCGTCAAGTCGTAATGTTCGCGCCAATAGGCCGCCACTTGGTGATCGATCATGCCCGTTTCCGGATCCCAGATCGGCTTCGGATAGCCGTCGTCGCCCACTGGGCTGAAAACTGCTTGCCAAATGCCAAACTGCTCGCCGGAGCGGCCATGCGTGCCAAGCACGAGTTCCCACCGGTCATCGCCCTCCATCATCGCTTCCGGTAAGCCGTCTGGTCCGCGCATATCGGGAATCGGCACGCGTCCAAACGGGCCTTCCTTCCAAAAGGCATTCTTCTCTTCGTAGATGTTTACGGCCTGGTACGCATGAAAATCCACGGGATCGGGGCAGAAGGCCCACGCTCCGTTAAAATTATCCGGGTAAAATACTTGCGTCGCCAGCGTCTCCCAGCCACCTGTGGAACCTCCAAAGATACCGCGCGCCCAACCCTGCCCGATCCCCCGAAATTGCTTCTCGATGTACGGAATCAGCTCCTGGTTGATGGCATCGCCGTAAGGTCCCACGTTTTCGGAGTTCACCGCATAAGAATCGTCGTAGTAGGGATTCGCATGCTGGATCAGCAGGATCAGCATGTGCGGAAGCTTGCCGGTGCTCCAATCCTGATAGAACTGATACATCGAATCGGATCGCGCGCGTGCATAGCCCGTTAGATCGGCACTGGGCGGCTCCGTTCGAAAACCGCCGAAGTCGCGCGGGAAGTGGCCTTGATTGACGAGCAGAGGATAGTGCGCGTTCGGGTGCGTGTCCCAGCCCTGTGGCAGCACCACAATTCCGCCCAGGAACATGGGGTGTCCCCAAAATTTGGTGAGCAACTGGCTCTGAATGCGCACGTGCTTCACCCACTGCGTGTCATGCGCGGGCTCGATCTCAGGCACTTTCTCCGTGAGTTGAATTCGAATGGCGTCCGGTGCCGCTGGATCGAAGCGCATCCGCTGCGGCTTGCTGTAGAAATTTCCCGGTTTCGAATTCCAGTGTTGGCCTTCGCCTTCGTCCATGGGCAGCTTCACCCGATGGCCATCGGAGCGTTCGAACGTGGTGTAGCGGCTGAAGACGGCCTGGACGTAATAATCCCCCGCGGGGATATCTTTTAGGTTTCGTGCGGGGTAGCCGAGCGTGTCGTCGGTGATTGCGGCAGACGCCCCGGGGGCCAGGGCGTTTACATCGACGCCAAAGATCTGCTGCGATTGCGCCTCTTCTTCGCGCACCTGGAAGCGTGGCTCTTGCGTGCCGTCGGTCGAGAGGACCAAGTAGACGCGGCCATCTACGGGCGTCGCGCTCAATTCGGGCGAGAACGAGATTTCCGCTCGCGCGCGGCCCGTGGCCTGAGCGCCGGGCGAGCCGAGTAGCCGAATTGCGGGATAGGCGGCGAGAAGCAACGCGCAAAAGAATGCGACACGAATATTTCTTCGAAATGCCGAGCTTCCCCACCAACGAGCCATCGATGCCATCCTGCCGCCTCCTGGAGCGTAATGCCAACCCATAAGAGCGATTTGCGGTCACGAGCTTAACCGTAAGGCGCTCGGTCCTACAAATACAATTGGACCTGGGTGCACTGCAGGTGGCGATTTCTAGAACCCGCGACCTCTGGTATGCTCGTCCCCACTCGCGGAGGAGTACATGAACCTCAAGAAGATTCTCGTTGTTTTGTTCCTCTTAGGGGCGATTCTCTGCGCCCAGAAATTCAAGCCCGAGGCGACGGCCTCCGCAGCGGTGGCGATGGCCCCGGACAAACCAGCCCCGGCACAACAAGCCGCGCAGGCATCGCTGCCATACACGCCCAGCCTTGATACTGCGGCGATGGACCGCTCCGTGAGTCCTTGCGACGACTTCTACACGTACTCTTGTGGCCGCTGGATGAAAGACAATCCGATTCCGCCCGACCAGACTTCGTGGAGCGTCTACGGCAAGCTGTATGAGGACAATCTGAGATATCTGCGCGGCATCCTGCAAGAAGCCGCCGTCGCAAAGGATCGCGACACCGTGACGCAGGAAATCGGCGATTATTACGCGGCTTGCATGGACGAAACAGCGATCGAGAAAGCCGGGGCGCATCCCATGCAGGCGGAGCTCGCGGCAATCGCAAATCTAAAAAGCACGAAGGATTTGGCCGCGCTGGCGGCCAAACTGCAGCTTCAGGGTGACGTGCTGCTTTTCGATTCCGGCTCGATGCAGGATCCTGATAATTCCGAAGATGTGATCGTCGGGGTCGATCAGGGGGGCCTGGGGCTTCCCGACCGCGACTACTACACCAAGGACGACGCCAAGTCCAAAGAGATTCGCGAGCACTACCTGCAACACGTGCAGAAGATTTTCACTTTGATCGGCGATTCGCCGGACGTCGCGAAGGCAAATGCGGCCACCGTGATGCGAATTGAGGACCGGATGGCGCGCGCCTCGCTTACCCGCGTGGAAATGCGCGATCCCTACAAGCTGAAACATAAAATGACGCCTGCCGATCTTTCGAAGATCGCTCCCGATTTTGATTGGAATGCTTACTTCGCCGCAAGCAACGTGCCCAAATTCGAGATCCTCAACGTCGAGTGGCCGAACTTTTTCAAGGACCTGGACGCGCAGATCGTCTCGACTCCGCTTGGCGATTGGAAGACGTACCTGCGATTCCACGTGGCCAATTCGCGGTCGCCGCTGCTTTCTTCGGCGTTCGTCAACGAGAATTTCCAGTTTTACCGGCAATATTTGCGTGGCGCGAAAGAGCTGCAGCCGCGATGGAAACGGTGCGTACAGTATGTGGATCGTCAACTCGGAGACGCGCTTGGCCAAGCCTACGTGCGGAAAACGTTCTCTCCGGAATTGAAGGACGCGACGCTGGATATGACGCGCCGCATTGAGGACGCCATGGCGCTGCGTATTCAGCAGCTTGACTGGATGAGCCCGGAAACCAAGCAGCAGGCGCTTGTAAAGCTCCACGGCATTCGAAACAAGATCGGCTATCCCGACAAATGGCGCGACTACAGTTCGATCACCCTCACGCCTGCGGATTTCTACGGCAACGATCTCCGCGCCACGGAATTCGAATCGCACCGGCAGTTCAACAAGGTAGGCAAACCCGTGGATCGCGGCGAATGGGGAATGTCACCGCCCACGGTGAACGCCTACTACGATCCACAGATGAACGACATCAATTTTCCGGCCGGCGTGCTGCAGCCTCCGCTCTACGACGCGAAAATGGACGCAGCGCCGAACTACGGCAATACCGGCTCAACGATCGGCCACGAGCTGACGCACGGGTTCGATGACGAAGGGCGGCAGTTTGACGCCAAAGGCAATTTGAAGGATTGGTGGACGAAGCAGGACGCGGACGCGTTCGTGGAGCATGCGAATTGCGTGGTGGACCAGTACGCGAAGTACGTGGTGGTGGACGACATTCACATCAATTCGAAACTAACCGAGGGCGAAGACGTGGCCGATCTCGGCGGCACGATTCTCGCCTACGTTGCCTGGAAAGACGCCACCAAGGGCACGGAACTGCACGGTGCCGATGGGCTCAGCCCCGATCAACGGTTCTTCGTCGGCTTCGCGCAGTGGGCGTGCGAAAACAATCGTCCTGAAAATGAACGCGCCAACGCGATCACCGATCCGCACTCCCCGGGGAAATATCGCATCAACGGCGTGGTGGTGAACATGCCGGAATTCGCCTCGGCATTTTCCTGCAAGGAAGGGCAGCCGATGGTGAAGCCCGCGGCGAAGGTCTGCAAAGTGTGGTAGCCCCAGGGCTGCCCGGTGGCTCGTAGAAGCCTATTGCAGGGGCTTGATACCGATGGCGCGATCGAGGCGTGCGGGGTCGTAGACATCTCCATTTTTCATTACTAGCACGACGCGGCGGATATCGCTGATTTTGACGCCGGGATCGCCGTCCACCAGAATCAAGTCCGCGAGCTTGCCGGGCGCGATCGATCCGATCACCGTGTCATGCCGCATGATGCGCGCGGCCCCGAGGGTGGCAAGCTGCAGCACTTGCGGCGCCGGAATTCCGGCAGCGGCATCGAGCTCGAGTTCACGGTCGAGGGTGAAGCCGGGCATTGCGTCCGTGCCGGCCTCGATGGGTACTCCCGCCCTATAGAAAGCGCCGATCACGTCAAGAATCGTCTGAAACGAGTCGCGATAGTGCTGCTCCTCACCGGCCGGAATGGGCAAGCCGCCACCCATCAGCCCGCGGCGCACCTGCGGGGGCAAACGATCCGCCACCGCGGCGTAGACGGGGTTGATCGCGTTCGACCGCGCGGTGAACATCGCCTCAAAGACGTTCATCGTGGGATCGAGCGCGGTGTGATGTTCGAGTAGAAGTTTCAGGAAGCCGCGCATCTGCGGCGAATTAGGCGGAAATTCAGTGGCATATTTCGCCACTGCGGTGAAGCGCTCCGGCGTGCGCGTATCCTTCACGCGATCGGTGAGGAAATTCAGGAAGATGAAGTTCGCATGCTGAATTTCGTCGTAGCCATCGAGAATCGCCTGCTCGGCGGTAAGGCCCTGCGGAATGTGGCCGCTGACGCGCAGATTGTATTTGTGCGCTTCGGCGGCGATCACCGGCACGAGCTCGGGCTTCACCGAGCTGTAAATTTTGATCTGCTCGTAGCCCCAGTTTTTGTAGCGGTCCACGGCATCGCGCGCTTCCTGCGGCGTCTCCACCAGCACGTTTGTGGGCGCCTGATAGGGGCTGTGGCTTTCGATCACCCCGGCCATGAGGATGCGCGGGCCTATGGCTGCCCCGGAATCAAAATCGCCGCGAATGCGCTGCAACTTCGCATTGTCGTTGGCCATGTCGCGGATGGTGGTGACGCCGGCAGCAAGGTGCTCGAGGCCATCTACTTCGCCACCCACGTGGACATGCATATCCCACAGGCCGGGCAGCAGCGTCTTGCCCTTGGCGTCGATGATTTCGGCGCCGCGCGGCACGGGAATCGTGCCGTCGGGGCCAACGGCCTGAATGCGATTGTCGTTAACCACAACCGTCATGCCCGGACGAACCGTTGCGGTTTCACTATCGAAAAGCGCGGCATGTTGGAACATCACCGGCGCGGACGGCTTGTGCGTAAGAGTCCTGGCCAATTCCTGAAAATGCGCCGAGGCAGCCTGCTCCTGAATATCAAGCAGCGCGGACCAATTCGCTTCCCAGCCTTCGCGGATCACTGCGGACCAATTCGTGCCTGCCGCGAATAAATTCCGCTGCGGATCGAGCCACACGTACTCCGGCGAGAATCCGAGGCCGCTGATGGCATATTGCGTGACGCGCAGCGTCTTGCCTTCGGCTTTTACGTTCCCTTCGCCGACGTGCTCCAGACGAGCCTCGCCCTCGGGCAGCAGCGCCACTTTTCCGCCGGACGCAAGCAGAGCTTTCACCAATAACGCGGGATCGTCAGGCGCTTCTGAAAGACGCAAATAGAATGCGGGATGGGCGG
Organism: uncultured Acidobacteriota bacterium; assembly: GCA_963703805.1. Classification (GTDB taxonomy): domain Bacteria; phylum Acidobacteriota; class Terriglobia; order Acidiferrales; family UBA7541; genus DASTCZ01. The sequence goes on from CAVPFO010000005.1 coordinate 1,790,102, forward strand.
AGCGCCCTTGGCCTTGTTCGGAGTTGTTCTTCCACTTCGCTATGCCATTCTTGATCGAGAAATCTTCGGCGACTTCGGCCTTGAGGTAATCGTGTCCGGCCACGTGGACGGAAACCGGCGCCCCATTCGCGCCCAATGTGAGGCTGGCGCGTAGCTCCGGGCCGCGACCGCGGTCGTTGTAGCTGTAGAACGTGTTGCGGACGCTGCCGGGAATGGTCCAGACGGCAAATACTCCGGCTTTTTGTCCCGCCAGAAAAACGGTGTAGCGGGTAGCGTTCGCTGGAATATCCGGCGGCAGCGATGCCGTTTGCGGCGAGATCGCCGAGGAAATTAGAAGCAAGACTGCGGCGACAAATGTTGCGTTTATAAGACTAGACAAACTAGAGCGACTGCGTGTTCTCGATGGACGGCGCATCGGCGGCAGAGTATCCCGAAGCGTAAAGCGGCGCAATCGCGCCCATTCACAGTCCTTGAGTTCTCTTGCGCGTGCCCCCATACGCAATGCGCCGCGCGGTTGCCAGTAGTTCACTGTATCGGCCCACGCACTCATTTCGGGCAAACTAACGAGCCAAAATTTAGAAGCTAGGCAAGGACGCGTACAGTAGGACGCGTACAGAGCGTCCGAAGCTTGCCCGCGGAACATCCAAACTCATAGAATCAGTATTTCTGGAGGAGATGACGTGTCCGCTGTACCCGTTGTCGCACCCGTGATTCGCCCTGCCGGGCGCCGCGTGCATTTGCGCCCGCAAACGGGTTGGCAGTCCATCCATTTCGGCGAGCTTTGGCATTATCGTGAATTGCTGTGGATCTTGGCGCTGCGCGACATCAAGGTGCGCTACAAGCAGACCGTGCTGGGCGTCACCTGGGCGTTAATTCAACCGTTCTTGCAGATGATTCTCTTTGTGGCCGTGTTCGCGAAAAACGGCTTTTCCACGGACGGAGTGGCCGCGCCTGTCTTTTACTTCAGCGGCCTGCTTCCCTGGCTGCTTTTCTCCAATTCGCTAACCACGGCCGGCAACAGCCTCATCAACAACCAACATTTAATCACGAAGGTCTATTTTCCGCGGCTCGTGATTCCAATCGCGGCGATCATCACGGCGCTGATCGATTTCGCGATTTCCTTTGCGCTGCTGATCGCGCTGATGGCTTGGTATCGCGTGCCTCCGACGAGCAGCATCCTTCTTTTGCCTGTTTTTATTCTGTTGGCAATGCTGGCGGCGCTGGCGGTGGGACTCTGGCTTTCGGCGCTTAACGTGCAGTATCGCGACGTCCGTTACGTGTTGGGCTTCCTGGTGCAATTCTGGCTCTTCGCCACGCCTGTGATTTATCCGGCGAGCATGGTGAAAACGCACTGGCGGCGGATCGTGCTCGGGATCAATCCGATGTCCGGTGTAGTGGAGGGTTTTCGCTGGACGATGTATGGCAAGCCTGCGCCGGGACCGATGACGCTGGTTTCCGTGATCACTATTTTTGCTTTGTTGATCGGCGGGCTCTTTTATTTTCGCCGCATGGAAAAGACCTTCGCCGATCTAATATAATCGCGCAGCCGTCCTCCCTGCACGTAATCGGCCGACGAAGCATCATATTTGAGTGACCCGAACATGAACGATTGCGCCATCGAAGTTCGTGGCCTGAGCAAGCTCTATCGCATTGGCGGCGAACAGAAGCTCTATTCGACCCTTCGCGAGTCGGTGACCGGAGCTATTACCAGCCGGTTCCGCCGCAATGGAAACGGCGCGAAGTCCAATGCCCGGCGATTTTGGGCGCTCAAGGATGTGAATTTTCAGGTGCGGCGCGGCGAGGTGGTGGGAATTATCGGCCGCAACGGCGCGGGGAAAAGCACGTTGCTGAAAATTCTCTCGCGCATCACCGATCCGACCGAAGGCGAAATCGAGATTGATGGCCGCGTCGGTAGCTTGCTGGAAGTGGGCACCGGCTTTCATCCGGAGTTGACTGGCCGCGAGAACGTGTTTCTGAATGGCGCAATCCTGGGAATGAAACGCCGGGAGATTGCTGCTAAGTTTGACGAGATCGTGGCGTTCGCCGAGACGGAGAAGTTTCTCGATACGCCGGTAAAATTTTATTCAAGCGGCATGTATATGAGGCTCGCGTTCGCCGTGGCCGCCCATCTCGAGCCGGAAATCCTGATCGTGGACGAAGTGCTGGCCGTGGGCGACGCGTCATTCCAGAAAAAATGTCTGGGCAAGATGGGCGACGCCGCGCGCGCCGGCCGCACCGTCCTTTTCGTCTCCCACAACATGGCCGCCGTAAAGCTCCTGTGCCGCAAGGCAATTTTGCTGAACGCGGGCGTCATCGCCTCCTCTGGGAATGTTGCCGACGTAATCGAAGATTATTCTCTGGCAGTTGCGTCTCAGCCGAGCGTTAGAAAATGGCCCGATCCCACTACCGCGCCGGGCAATGAAAACGTTCGGCTCTCTTATATCCGAATCATCCCGCCGGAGAATGAGGCCGCCGTCACCATCGACACCGGAGCTTTGATCGAAATCGGTTTCGATAATCTGTGCGAGGGCATCACTCTCGACTGCACCGTTTACCTGACCAGCCGTGATGGCATTCTTATTTTTGAATCCGGCCACATCATCAGTTCGAATCGCGATTCGCGCTGTGGTTTCTATCACCTAAACGGCAGAATCCCCGCGCACTTGCTCAACGCCGGACGTTATTCCTTGGACGTACAGTTCGGCAAGGACCAGCGTTACGTCCTGTTTCGCGTCGACGGCGTGGTTTCCTTTGAAGTCGAGAACACCGCGACTGCTCGAGGTCTAAACACGGGAATCGCTACCGGCGTAGTTCGCCCGCTTCTCTCGTGGCGGCACTCGTACAAGGAAGAATGCTCATTGGTTAAGGAATCATGACAGCGCAGCATTCTCTTCCAAAGGCGGACAAGATATGGCATTCAGCAAGTTAGCCGTCGTGGAAACAAACGACATTGGCAGCAACGTCTCGATTGGAGAATTCGCGATCGTTCGCAAGGATGTTAGGCTCGGCGACAACGTAATCATTCATCCCCACGCAATTGTGAACGGCGGCGCGGATATCGCGGCCGGGGTCGAGATCTTTCCTTATACCCTAGTCGGCAAAGAGCCCAAGGGTGCTGGCGCCACGGCAAGAAAGCCGTCGTTTACGAGAGTTGTTACCATAGGGTGCAACTCTTCGATAGGCCCTGGAGCTGTCATTTTCTACAACGTCGACATTGGAGAGAACACCTTGCTCGGTGATGGCGCATCGGTTCGGGAGCAGTGTGTAATTGGCTCGCAGTGCCTTATTAGCCGGTACGTAACGATTAACTACAACACGCGCGTGGGTGACCGAACCAAGATCATGGACCTCACCCACATCACAGGAAACTGCGTCATCGGCGAAGATGTGTTTGTGAGCACCGGAGTGTTCACCACCAACGACAACCGCATCGGCGCAACGGGCTATCACGAGGAAGATATGCAGGGTCCGATGATCGAAGACGGTGCCATGATCGGCGCGGGCGCCGTTCTCCTGCCCGGCGTCCGAATTGGACGCGGCGCGATCGTAGGAGCAGGATCGGTTGTCACGAGAGATGTAGCCCCCGCTACTACGGTCATGGGCATACCTGCTCGCATCCGCGCTCGCAGCGTAGTTGCTTAATTGCCGCCGCCCGCGAATGCACAGTAATGTCTTTACGATGACGCGAACCGTCCGCATCATCGTAAGTGGCCAATGAGGATGTGCTGACTACATGAGCCTCGCCGATTGCAAGATCATCGACCTACCCAGAATCAACGATCGACGGGGCAACCTTACCTTCATCGAGGGCGGCCGGCACGTCCCCTTTGAAGTGAAGCGCGTCTATTACCTCTACGACGTCCCCGGAGGCGCCGAGCGCGGCGGCCACGCCCACAAGAATCTGCACCAGCTGATCATCGCCATGTCCGGAAGTTTCGACGTGGTTCTGAACGACGGCGTGCAGCAAAAGCGCTTCCACCTGAACCGCTCCTACTTCGGAATGTACATCTGCCCCATGATCTGGCGCGAACTCGATAATTTTTCCTCCGGCTCCGTCTGCCTGGTCCTCGCTTCCAATCTCTACGACGAGGCCGATTACTTCCGCGACTACGAAACCTTCCGCCAAGCCCTGACTCGATGAATGATCCATCCATGAACGCTCAGCCTATGAAAGTCCCTTTTCTTGAGCTGCAGCCCGCTTACGACGAAGTTCGCGCCGAACTCGACGCCGCCTATCATCGCGTCATGGATTCCGGCTGGTACCTGCTGGGCGAAGAGCTCGCTCAGTTTGAGGCCGAATTCGCAGCCTATTGCCAGGCGGCCCACTGCGTCGGCGTTGCCAATGGCCTCGACGCTTTGCATCTAATCCTGAGGGCCTACCGCATCGGTCCCGGAGACGAAGTGATCGTTCCCAGCAACACTTACATTGCCACCTGGCTCGCCGTTTCCTACGCCGGAGCAACGCCCGTGCCGGTCGAGCCCGATCCGCAAACCTTCAACCTCGCGCCCGAGCGCATCGAGCGTGCCGTCACCGCCAAAACCCGCGCGCTCATGCCCGTCCATCTTTACGGCCAGCCCGCGGATATGGACCCCATCCTCGCAATCGCCCGCCAGCACAAACTGAAAGTCATCGAAGACAACGCCCAGGCCCAGGGCGCCCGTTACAATGGCCGCCGCACCGGCTCTTTGGGTGACGCCGGCGCCACCAGTTTTTATCCTGCGAAAAATCTCGGCGCCTTCGGCGACGCCGGCGCCATCACCACCAACGACGTGGACCTCGCCGATCGCCTCCGCGCCCTGCGCAACTACGGCTCAAAAAAGAAGTACGAGAACGTCTGCCAGGGCTTCAATTCCCGCCTCGACGAGCTCCAGGCTGCCTTCCTTCGCGTCAAGCTCCGCAAACTCGACGAATGGAACGCCCGCCGGCGCTCCGTCGCCGGCCGTTATCTCCGAGAACTGAGCGGCACGCCCGCGCTGCAATTGCCCTTCGTTCCCGAATGGGCCGAGCCGGTCTGGCATCTCTTTGCCGCGCGCCATGCCGGTCGCCCTTCCCAGGGCCCCTCTCAGGGGCGCAATGACCTGCAAGCCTCCCTCGCTGAAGCTGGCATCGGCACGCTGATTCACTATCCCGTTCCTCCGCATCTGTCCGGAGCCTACGCCCGCGCCGGCGGAAAGCCCGGCGACTTTCCCATCGCCGAAGAAATGGCCGACACCGAGTTGAGCCTGCCCCTAGGCCCTCATCTCCAACCCGAGCAGCAGGAAATTGTGATCCAGGCGGTCCGCCACCTTTGCTGACTCCGTCACAATCTGCTCCTTTGGTCACCATGATTATGCTTTCCTACAACCAATCGCGCTTCGTCCGGGAAACCTTGGAGAGCATCAAGTCCCAGACCTACAGGAACACCGAACTCATCATCATTGACGACTGCTCGACCGACGATTCGGTCACCGTCATTGAATGCTGGCTGCAAGAAAACGCAGTTCAATGCAATTTCATCCGCCACCAGAAAAATCAGGGCATCTGCAAATCGCTCAACGAGGCCGTGGGCCTCACTACCGGCAAATACGTCTCCATGGTTGCCTCGGACGACATCTGGCTGCCCGATAAAATCGAGCGCCAGGTCGCCATCATGGAATCCCAACCCGGGACTGTCGGCGTCCTCTACAGCGATGCCTTCCAGATCGACGAAAATGGGCGCCCTTTGCCCGAAATGTTCATCGCATCGTGCCGGAATCTTCATGAAATGCCCCAGGGGCAGATATTAGACAAGCTGTTGCAAGGTAACTTCATTGCGGCGCAGACGGCGCTGGTCCGGCGGGTCTGTTACGACGAAGTTGGCTTGTACGATGAAGATCTGCCTTGGGAAGACTGGGACATGTGGATGCGCATCGCCCGCCGCTACTCATTCCTTTATTCGCCGACGCCAGCCGCAAAATACAGAGTTCACGCAAAGTCATTTTCGCACTCGGATCCGGCACGAATGCTTAAGGACTCATTCAAAATCTGCCTCAAACAATTCCGCGTCGGCGATCTGAATGAGAGCCAAAGATTGACACTCACCGGAACACTGCTAAATCTTTCGGAAGAGCTTTATAAACGCAAAGACGTTGAATCCCGCGAAATGCTATCGACTCTGTGTCAGGTGACCCGGAACAAAAGAGCCGAGTGGATGTATCGGTTTGCACGATTCGGAGTTTCTTTTCGAAACTGGCAGCGAGCGAATGGCTTGCGCACCAAACTCCGATTCTTTCCTGTGTGGCGTTATAAGAGCCGATGAGCACCGCAAAGGGCGCGGGCGAGGCTATCCGTAACATGAGTAAAGAAAAGCAAAGTGGACAGGTGAAAAACCGATTTATGTCGTAGCCAGCGCGGTGGACCCATGCCGAAAGTAAGCGTCATCGTGCCGAATTACAACCACGCCCATTTTCTCCGGCGGAGGATGGAAAGCATTTTCGGCCAAACGTTTCTCGATTTCGAGGTGATCCTGCTGGACGACTGCTCGACAGACGACAGCCGTTCCATCCTGTCGTCTTATGCAAACGATCCCCGGGTCAAGCTTGCGTTCAATGACGTGAACTCGGGAAGCACGTTCAAGCAGTGGAACAAAGGCGCGCGGCTGGCTCGGGGAGAATATATCTGGTTTGCGGAATCCGACGACTATGCCGATCCACGATTGCTCGAACGGCTAACGGCCTCGCTCGACGGTGATCCTGGCGTCGCCTTCGCCTACTGCCGATCACGGCGTGTACACGAAGACGAAAGGCAAGATGGATTTGCCGATTACTACTTGGAGCATCTGGACGCGCACCGATGGACGGCTGATTACTGCGCCGATGGCCGCGAGGAATGCAAGAATTACTTTGTGTTTGCAAACCCCGTTCCAAATGCCAGCGCCGTCGTCTTCCGGCGCGCGCTGTATGAGGCCGTCGGGGGAGCGGACGAAAGTTTATGCATTTGCGGCGACTGGAAACTTTGGGCTGCCATGGCCCTAACCGGACGCGTCTCGTACATCGGGGAACCGCTCAACTACTTTCGGAGCCATGAGGCGAGCGTGCGGAACAAGACGGAGAGAACGAGTGTGGATGTCGCCGAAAATCTTCGCGTGGTCCGCTGGATTTTGAGCCAAGTAACACCGGAAGCCTGCGTACTCGACAGGCTGTACAAAGCAGAGTCAGCACGTTGGGTACCGGTTCTGATGAGCCGCAAAATTCCGCGTGGGCTAAAGCGTGAGATAGCGATTCAAGTCCGCGCCATCGATCCACATCCAATCCAAAGCGCGATCCGCCCGGCGTTTAGCACGCTGGGCAAGGCGCTTTCGCGCCGCTGGCGCGACCTGAGCACGAAATAAGGCAAATATTCTGAAAAGTGAGGCTTACGTGGCCGAGGATGACGCAGCCGCGGCGGCCATGGCGTCGCCTCCAGAAATGCCAGGCTCATTCGAGAGGGGGTCAGCAATCTCAACCGGAAAATGGCCGCTCGCGCGGCGGAGTAACGCCTCGTAAAGCTTCGTGTAGCGGCGCGGCTGGATGCCGATCTCATATTCGGCCACCGCGATGCGTCTGCAGTTCGCGGAAAACTGCGCCCGCTTCGCATCGTTGCTCAATAGCTCAAAAATTGCCGCCGCGAGTTCGCGCGCATTGCCCGCTGGGGCGAGCAGCCCGGTGACGCCCGGCCGTACCACGTCCGGCATTCCGCCGGCATCGAATGCGGCAACAGGTGTGCCACAGGCAATCGATTCGAGAATTGTGTTGGGCAGGTTATCGGCTACGGACGGCGCGGCAAATATGTCCGCAGCGCTGTAAACAAACGACAACAGGCGGTCTTCGCTGACGTTGGCGATATGGGCGTGCGGAAAGCGCCCAAGCTCCGCCGGCACGCCACGGCCAACCGACAATAAGAATGAATTCGGAATGGATTCGATCTCCGCAAGAGAGGCGGCCAAAAATTCGAAACCCTTGCGATATTCGTTGACGGCATCCGCCAGGAACAAAACGACCTTGGCTTCCTGCGGCACGCCCAAAACGTCGCGAGCAATTCGGCGGTCTCGTGGCTGAAAGATCCGTGTGTCCAGCCCGTAAGGGATCACCGAGCGTGGAAACCGGGCCAGCAGGCTGCTTCGCCCCACTTCTTCGCCGAGCCAATTGCTGGGCGTGACGATGTGGAAGAGTTCCGGATTCAGCTTTGCATAGTATTTGCGCTTGTGTTGAAAGACCTGCCGCGAAAGATCGGCCGTCGTGCTAGAACCAAGTTGCGGACAAGCGCCGCATTGTTCGACGAATTTTCCGCACCCCAAATCGTAGCAACAGCCTCCCGTGAAAGCCGCCATGTCGTGCAGTGTCCAAACCACAGGCTTGCCGGCCGGCAGCCATTCGAAAAGCGCGCCATAATCCACGAAGTCGGCGAACCAGTGCAACTGCAGTACGTCGCTCGCGGGGAGTTGCGCCAGCGGCTCGCGATAATACATCGTCCGGTCGTCGCTAAAGTACGTGCGCTTGTCTGGCAGATTCTCCGCGTAACGGCGCATCGCGAGCTTCAGCCGCCGCGAAGTGCGAGCCAGGCGATGCATCAGGCCTTTCCGCGGCACATAGAGCTTCACGTTCGGATCGCTCGTGACCTTTTCCGCCACCAGCATGCTCGATTCGTGCCCGAGACGGCGCAGGCCGTCATGTAACCGGTACGCAGCACGCGGCGCTCCGCCGATTAGGTCGGTGCGGCTGATGTGGACAATTTTCACGCTTCGAATGCCTTCACTGGCTTCTTATTACCCATATGTGGATTCAGATGAGGGCGGAGAGCGATTGGACGCTTTGCCGGCACGTCCCAACACGGAACCGGCAATCCACGAAGCATCGTAACCTGTCTTTTTTCAGATGGCTAGCGAACCATGAAGGGAATAAAAGGCGGTTGGCTCGTTAGGAATTGCGCTGCCGAAGCACGCTGCCGAGCCAGCCGGTGCGGCGCAAGCCGAAAAGGCTGCGGAAAGAGAGTGTTTGGTCCATTAAACGGTTCAGGGCCGGCGATATGCGACGGACCCAAAAAAAGCGAAGCGGCCCTAAATGCCGTTGCCACCCCCTTCGGCGGAGCTGCCCGGCTGCAGTGACTTCATAGGTGCAAGAATCGATTGTGGCGAGATGCCGTCCAGCCAGCAAGCGATTTTGAATCGCTTCCGGGCCCTCCGCGACGCCCTTTACGCCGCCTGGGTGATGACGATAATCGTGGTTTTCATGGACAGCGACGATGGCTTTCGAAACGTCAAGCACGGGGACCTGTTTCGCGAGGGCATTCCGGATAAACCAGTTGTCCCAAGCAGGACGGCCCACGGCGAACGGCGGCATATTTCGAAAAAACATGCCGCGGAAGGCGAAGAAGTCGATCCACCATGCAGGGCGCTGACGCTGGGCTCGCAGCGCAGCCGCCTCCAACTCTTCACCCCACCTTGCCTTTCCAAAGTCGAGTGGTTCCGTTACGTCGAGATCCCACCGGCGACCTGCTAACAAGAATTGCTGAAATCGGCTGGACGCGAGCTTCATCAATTCGAGGAGCTTGTGCGGCAGCACGATGTCGCAATTCGAATAGCAGAGCAGGTCATGCCGTGCGACGCTATGCGTTTTTGTGAAAAGGTAATTTACGAGGGGCGTTCCCCATTGATTGCGCGGAAGCTCGGGCTCGTGGCGCAGCCTTAGTTCGCGGCAGGTTTCGGCGATGCCGGGTTCGTCACCGAACACGATAACCTCGACGTCCTGACCGAGCGAGACCCAACTGCGCAACGCATTGCGCTGAATGACGCCAATATGCCCAGCAAACGGCTTGGGTGCCGTGAAAAGGGTAAGCATGATCTTAGAGATTATCTATTACTAGTAGATTAGTATACTAATTGTGACTATAAGGCAAACGGTTTTCTGAAGGAACGTGGCGGGACGTTAAGGCAGGGTTGGATCCAGCGCATTTGGTCTACTTCGGGCTTTTCGCGCGCCTCGTTCATCCGCTGTGCTGGCTGATAATTTCATCTCACCAGCCATGCATCCGTGGCGGCACACAAAGCATGAAGGATCGCAATATGGGCCTCTTGAATGTGGGCGGTAATCGCCGAGGGCACGATGCATGCAATTTCGGCCTTGCTCGCCAAACGCGCGCCCTTCGCCCCGGTCAGGAGGACAGTCCTAAGGCCCAACCGGCGCGCCGCATCAATTCCGCCGATAACGTTCGAAGAACGCCCGCTCGTACTGATGCCGATGGCGACATCGCGCTTGCGTCCTAGCGCTCGAATCTGGCGGGCGAACACCTGCTCGAATCCGTAATCGTTGGCAATGGCCGTCAGCGCTGAACCATTCGTGGTGAGCGCGACCGCCGGCAATGCATCGCGATCCCCTGCAAAGCGACAGACAAACTCCGCGGCCATGTGCTGCGCATCGGCCGCGCTACCCCCATTCCCGAACAGCAGAAGCTTGTTGCCGGTCGAAAGCGCCTTGTGTATGAGCTGCGCGGCTGCGACAACCTGTGGCAAGCACGCATCAGTCAGTTTTGCACGTGCCTCGGCGCCGTCGCGCAAATTCTGCTGAAGAAACTGACGCAGGCCTTCCGATGCCATGACGCTCCTCCGCATTGGCTCCTTCTTCAAACCGCAAGGGTGAGACTAACATTTTGGCCGCCTCGCAGACAGCCTCGACGGGAACTCCGAGAATGCAATGCGCTTCCGGCGATTCGCAAGCAGAGGTACAAGGAGCGGCGGACACGCCGGGCTGTAGCACCCATTGCCGGGAGGTCCAGGGGCTAAAGCGGACGGGTGAATTCGCGTGGACGGGATCCCCACCGGCCGGATGGCAGGAGATTGCCGCTACAGGTATCCCCGCGGCGGTAGCTAAGTGCATGGGGCCGCTGTCATTCGTAACGGCGAGATGTGCCCGTTCGAACGCCGCGGCCGTCTCGCGCAGTGTTAAGACGCCCGCGAGATTTACTGCGGCCGAGCCAAGCTCTTCGCGGAGGTAAGAACCACGGTCGCGATCCTCCGGTCCACCGGCGATCAGGAGGCGCGCATCAAATTCACCGATCAAGAAACGGCCGAGTGCGGCGAAACAGTCTAGCGGCCAAAGCCGCTTTGCCGCTCCGGCGCCTGGAGCGATGGCAACCATAAAATCTTGCGCGGCCACGCCCTGTTTTCGCAAAGCCCCGAGCGCCACGGCACGATCCTCTTCGCCAAGCCATAGTTCCAGGCGATCCTCGCAAACCTCACCGCCGGCCAAGCGCAAGAAGTCGAGATTGTGTTCCACTTCATGCTTGGGCATGTCGTCATCAATTACGTGCGTGAAAAGCTTATCGTAAGCGCGATTCGCCAATCGTTTTCGAGGCGAGACCTCTTCCGAATACGCTAGCCGCGTGGAGGCCCCACTGAAGTATGCGAGAAAAGAGGCATGGTAGGCGTCTACATCCCATCGCGGAATCAAAGCCAGGTCAAAGCGTCGATTCCAAAGACATGCCCGGCACAGGGCCAGCGCACGCGCGTGCAGTGCCAGCGCGGAAAACGTGCTGTCGCTCCGCGGATCGAATCCCACAACTTCGTCGACGTAAGGGCACAGTTGCACCAGATTCACGAAGCGCGAATCCACGGCTAAAGTGATCCAGGCAACTTCATTTGAGCGCCTTAGCTCCCGGAGAAAGGGACTCATCAGAACCAAATCGCCAATCGAATCCATGCGTACCACGAGAATGCTTCGTGCTTCGCGAATCGACACCTCGGGCATAGAAATTCGGCGATTGCGAGCGAACAAAAAGGGGCTGGCAATTGCGCGAGCTAACGCAGGGGACCCTAGGCGTGCAGCCACTGCACGCAGTCCGCGCGCTACAATCGGCCACTGCGAGAGTCTTGTGCTCGGGCCGTTTTCAAGCTCGGCCTCCATCGTAGTGAAGGCCGGAGGTGTGCGATTGGTGTAAAGACTTGTGAGCTCCATCATCTTTTCCTTGCACAAATCCAGAAACTGAACATGGCATCAGGCCCGTCATCATGGGCGACCAAATCACACCCGAATTCAGCGATGGCGGTTTTCAGCAACGCTGGGGCTGGCGCCCACTTGTGGCCGGTTCCAACGAACGGCGATCCTGGCTCCCAAATGCCACATTCGGGATGCGGCAAATAGAGAAACAGAGTGCCACCACGCTTCAATTTTCCGATCCATTCTTGCAACGTCTCTTGCCAGTTTTCGTTGTGCTCCAGACAATGCGAGCTGAAGACGAAATCGAGCGAGCCCGCGGCAATCTGCGAAATCGTTCGCGAGGCCCCCGGGCCGCGCCACACATCAATGGGGATGGCGTCCGGTAACGGCCACCACCCCGCTCCGATATCGGCGCCGCTCCCGCGGCAGTATTGCCTCGCGATGGGAAATATGGCGTGGCAGGCGCCGCCAACCGTCAAGTAGTCGGGATAAAATTTCTCTCGATATTCCCACCCTCCTGGGCGCCTTCTGACTTCGGGATGTGCAGACAAGAGACGATAGCCGCGAAACAGATCGGGCGAATCTGGAAGGTTTTCGAGAGGCACCTTCGACAACCGCGAGAAAGCGGCGGCGGCCGTCCGAATAGGATGCGCGAGTATGCGGCGCATTCTATTACGAGTGCCCCCTTTCCCTATTCCCGGGATGGACACCCTGCACCTCGAACTGTTTGCGCCCGGTGCTAAGCTGGTGGCTGTCATAGGTTGCCTCTCGGTCCTGTCCTCACAGACGTTTCCAGTTCCCTTCGCAACACGACGATCTCGTGACCGACGCGCCAATCATGTTCGGCCACGACGGAAAAACCAGTCCGCCTAGCCAGCAGCTCAATCCCCTTGCGTGAAAAGATAAAGAGGTGTTGTGTGTCATCGAACGTCCGTTCATACATCGCGTCAAATGGTGGATCGAGTTGCCGAAATTCGATCGGCGATTGAATGATGGCCATGCCACCAGGAGGCAAGAGCCTCGCGGCTTCCAGCAGAAAACCCTCCGGAGAAACGGAATGCTCGAGCACGTCAAACGCGAGAAACAGGTCGCACTCCGGCACGCGTACGCCCGGAAACATTCCGGCAAGAATCGGGAGTCCGGTTGCTTTCTGCGTCCACGCGGCGGTTTCGGCATCCACTTCGACGCCCACGCAGGAAAATCCGCGGTCGGACAATTCCTGCAACAAGATTCCATGGGCGCAGCCGATTTCCACCACGCGCTTGCCGGGCAGTACAGCGGACTCGACGAGGGAAAGCCAAAAATCCAACCGGCCATCCGAACGGTCCATAGCCGATCTGTTTTCAATTTCAGGATGCCCCTTCAGTTCTTGTAAGCGATGCCAGTAAAAACCGAACGAGTAGAGCCGCCTCAATTCCTCAGGTAACGGCGGCTGTTGATTTACGTATCCGCCGCAGGCGCGGCAAATTCCGTAACTCGGCCTCGATGAAAAGGGTTCGAGCGTGCCGCCACACCAGCAGCTATCGCGGCGGCCTCTCCGGAGGCGCGAAAGTTCCTGCCGTGCTCGCCTCTTGCCGAAGTCCTTCCTTCCGAGACCGTATAGCCCCTTCGCAGACCGCACTGGGTGCAAGAAATGGCGAATCCGGAGTTGGATCATGGTTGTGCCTCCTCGCACCGATTAGTGCTCCACGGGAGCAATGGCGTGACGACCCCAAGCCTTCCATCAAGCGCCGCCAGCGATCCCGGCGCGGTGATTTCGAACGCCACCGCAGACTCAATCACTTCGTAAACGCACCGCTCCGGCAGATGCGCGGCTACAAGCACCGAGTAAGAGCCTGGCGCCAAAAAGCAGGCGGGAATCTGCACGGTTGCCTTGTAGTGCCCGGGATCTTTCGGTGCAGCAGATGTGCCAAGGAAATCGGCGTCACCGCTCGTGAAAATCACCACCCCCTCGGCATTCAGTACCCGTATGCCGACCTGGCATCCGGAGAGCCGGCGACGGACGCTGTACACCAGGCCGATATTCACCGTCTCGTTGCCATCAAAAAGGCTCGTGCGGTCTCCTATCCGCGATTGCACGGCAACCTCGATGAAGGAAAAATCACCCGTGGCGGCGAGCGACGCGGGGCGGGCCCATTGCGCGCGGTGTGAGAAGCCTTCCAATTGATAGGCGCTGACGACCGCGACGGCGGGCCCATCCATCCTGACGCGCCCGCCATCCAGCCAAAGAACCCGCGAGCAGAGACGCGTGATTGCGCCCAGGTTGTGACTGACAAAAAGAATCGTGCGGCCCTCTCGGGCCACTTCGCCCATCTTGCCGAGGCATTTGCGCTGGAAGGCCGTGTCGCCAACCGCCAGGACTTCGTCCACCAAAAGAATTTCCGGCTCGAGATGAGCGGCTACGGCAAAGGCCAACCGCATCTGCATACCGCTGCTGTAATGCTTGAGGGGCATATCCAGAAAACGTTCAACTTCGGAAAAGGCCGCGATTTCGTCGAATTTGCGTGCAATTTCTGCTCTCTTCATCCCGAGAATCGCACCACTGAGGTAAACATTTTCGCGGCCGGTCAATTCCGGATGAAAGCCGGTACCGACCTCGAGAAGGCTGCCGATACGTCCACGGATTCGCGCGAACCCTTCGGTTGGCTTCGTAATGCGCGCCAGAACTTTTAGCAGCGTGCTCTTACCTGCGCCGTTCCGTCCAATCAATCCGGCCACTTGCCCTTCGGGAACTTTTAGCCAGACATCTTGCAATGCCCAAAGGACGCTCGCGCATGAGCCTACTGCCCTGCGTTTCGCGCCCGTTAAGAAGCGGGCTGCGGCGGAACATGAACTGGAAATGATGTTTCGAAAGGCCCGATACTGTTCGCGTTCGCCGACGCGATAGCGCTTACCCAAACCTTCCACTTGTATGGCGGCGCCGCGCATCGCTACACCACGTCCGCGATGGTGGTTTCCATCGCTTGAAAATAGGCAACGCCGCTCACGACTATCGCGAGGATCATCGTCGCCGAAGGGGCCAGTAGTCGGTACGGCGCGTCGCCGCGCCCCGTAAGCGACCAGCGGAATCCCTCGATTACCCCGCTCATGGGGTTCAAGCCGTAAAGCCATCTCCATTTCGGAGGGATCAGCGAAGCGGGATAGGCAACAGGCGATGCGAACATCCAAAACTGCAGTAAGAACGGCAACACGTATTTTACGTCACGATAAACGGCGTTCAAGGCGGATAGCCAAAGCCCCACACCCAGCGCCAGCAAAATGGTCAGCAAAAGAAGTATGGGAAAATACAGAAGCCCCAGTCCGGGCCAGAGTTCGAAACGCACACCGTAGTAGCTTGCGATCACCGCAAACATCAGAAAGGAAATGCCAAAATCCACCAGTCCGGAAAGCGTCGCGGAAAGCGGCAACATCAGCCGCGGGAAGTAGACCTTGGTGATGACATGCTGATTCTCGACAAGCTTGCTGGTGGTGTTTTGGAGAGCGTTCGAAAAATACATCCAGGGAAGAAGCGCGCTGTAATAGAAAAGTGGGTACGGCAATCCCTGTGACGGCAACTTGGCAAGCCTTCCAAATAGCAAACTAAAAAGGAGCATGGTCATCACCGGCTGCAATACTGCCCAGGCGGCCCCCAAGGCGGTTTGCTTGTAGCGAACTTTAATGTCGCGCCAGATGAAGAAATAGAGCAGTTCGCGGTAGTACCAAAACTCCCGGGTATCAACCGTAAGCCATCCGGCGCGCGGCGCGAGCAACAAAACGGGCGGAACGCTGGCAATAGGCTCTTGCGTAACACGCAACGCCGCGTCTGTACATGGTGCTTCTGCGACTGCTAGTATCTCGAGATCCACGATTCGAAGCCCCCAATTTTCGAACGATCGCCAGCAATTTCTATGTTCGTGCCGTTAGACCTCGGTGCGCCAGCCAAATGCAATTTCGGACCCCAATCCGGTACAATGCGCATCAAATGGATCAGTTCAAACTCAGCAGATGCGCGAAGTGTTCGAAAACCCTTTTGTGAGGCCTAACTCTTGATGCCCAACGTGTTTACGTACCTAGCCGGCGGCGGCAAATACCCTAGACCGAAGCCAACCGCCAGGTTTTGACGCTGCATCGAATAAATGAGCCGTACTATTGCGTTCTTCGCAAGCCACGGCTGTGAATTTACTACTTTAATACACTATGTGATTATGCTATATCAATCATTTTCTAAAACTTGATGGGGACGTAAGGTGGCACGGCTTGGGAAGCCGTACCGTGCCAGCGAACTGCAGGTCCCGGCCGATGCCGGTGCGTGGGGGAAAAGTTCAATGTTTTTATGGTACTGGGTCACATCTCGGGCCTTCACTGGCTTGACTCTTACTGTGGTGATGGCATGCGCAGCAACTGCACAGACACCCGTTTTGCCGCAGAAGTTCGAAACCGCGCAGCAAGCCAACGATAGACTCGAGCAACTCGCGCTAAGCTCCGGGGTCGCAACGGGCGACTACCGGATCGGTGCCGGCGACCTCATTACGGTCGAGGTTTTCGAAGTTCCGGAATTAACGCGCGAGGTTCGCGTCAGCCAATCCGGTTTTATCACCCTACCTCTACTTCCGATGCGCATCCAGGTGAATGGCCTGACGAGCCTGCAGGTCGAGCAGAAGATTACTGAAATCTTGCAGGCGAAGGGGCTTGTGTCGAATCCCGAAGTCAGCGTGGCCTTGAAGGAGCAACATAGCCAGCCAATTACGATCATTGGTTCGGTTCGCCAGCCCAAAGTGATCCAGTCGATACGCCCGGTGAGCCTGGTGGAGGCTTTGTCCGATGCAGGGGGAATTGCGGACGACGCCGGTAACGTGGTGCTGGTTACGCGAAAAGAGCCGGAGCCTCCGCCCACGGCCCCGGGAACTGATGGAAGCGGCGACAAAGATGTGACACCCGACCCGTTCGCGGAACCGCAAACGGTCTCCGTGAGCTTAGGTAAGCTGCTGACAACGCCCGATCCGAAGTACAACCTGATGCTGCACGGGGGTGATATCGTCACCGTCCCCCGGGGTGGCATTGTTTATGTCGTGGGTGCGGTCGTCCATGCTGGTGGCTTCGTGCTGCAAAACAACACCGATAAGTTGACGACGCTTGAAGCGCTCGCACTCGCACAGGGCATGACCCCCACCGCGAAAGCGAGCCAGGCTTTGATTGTTCGCCGAGACCCGGTCACGGGCAAGACGCAGGACATCCCGGTAAACCTGAAGAAGATATTGGAGCGTAAAGGCGAGGATATGACGCTCGCAGCGAACGACGTTTTGTTCGTCCCGGATAGCGCTAGTAAACGCGCCTGGCGGACGGCGGGCTCAGCCATATTGGGCCTAACGACCGGTGTAGCAATCATACGCGCAGGGTCACTCTAAACGGAATCGCGAACAGATCAACCCATGGAAGAAGACAAAATCATTCCGCGCCGCATTCCGGCAAACGATGCTATTGAAATCGTGCCTCCAGGACAACTCCATCCCTGGGAGCAGCCCGAACGCGAGCCGCACATTCGCGACTACTGGCGGATCCTGCGCAAACACCAGTGGCTGATTCTCACGTTCTTGCTCACGGTGGTTACGGCGGTAACGATTGCCACCTTCAAGATGAAGCCCGTCTACGAAGCCAGCGCAAGAATTGAAGTGGACCAAGAAACATCCAATATATTGCCTTTCCAAAACACGGACCCGTACGGCGCTTACGAAGACCTGGACACTTATATCGAGACGCAGGCCAAGGTATTGCTGAGCGAAACGCTAGCGCTTGAAACGATCAAATCGTTAGGGCTCGCGTCGAACCCTGAGTTCGGCGGCACACCTGGCGGTTCCGTAAGCGTCCCTTCCATCGACTCCAGTCAGGCTCCCATTTCGCGGCCGGCAATTCTGGGCAATTTCATCGGATCGCTCGGCGTGAAGCGCGTCCCGAATAGCCGCCTACTGGAAATTACGTTTTCATCAACGGACCCGAACTTGGCTGCGCGCGTGCTTAACGCGCATTTGCAAACCTTCATTGACTACAATTTTCGCAGCCGCTACGAAGCGACGACGCAAGCCTCGAAGTGGCTGGAACAGCAACTGGACGATTACCGGATTCGCGTCGAAAAATCGGAAGACGCCCGGCTCGCCTACGAACGCGCCAATCACATTTGGGAAATCGACGAAAAACAGGACATCACAAGCCAGAAGCTCGGTGACTTGAATAAGGAACTCACCGACGCGCAGGCAGACAGGATGAGGAAAGAGGCCGATTATCGCCTAGCCACCGCCGGAGATATCGACTCAGTGCCTGCCGTGCGCGATAACCAGCTCGTTCAGGATCTGGTTCGCAAGCAGACGGACTTGCATCAACAGTTGAATGATGCTCTGAGCCAGTACGGCCCGAACTTCCCGAAAGTCCAACGCCTGCAAGAACAGGTTAAGAGCATGGATCAGTTCGTGGCCAGCCAAAAGCAGGATGTGGTGAAGCGCCTCGAACAGGACTACCGGACCGCCGTGCGCCGGGAAGAAATGATTACGGCATCGCTCGATTTGCAGAAAAATGCGACGAATCAGATGGGCGAGAAGATGGTTCAGTACAACATCCTGAAGCGGGATGCCGATGCCAATAAACAACTTTATGACGGACTGCTCGAAAAACTGAAGGAAGCCAGTATCTCGGCCGGATTACATTCGTCGAATATCCGCGTCGTCGATGCTGCGATGCAGCCTTCTTCGCCGGCGCGCCCGATTCCCAGCCGCAATATCCTCCTAGCCATTGTCGTAGGGTTAGTGGGCGGAATCGGTCTCGCGTTCGTCCGCGAGTATATGGACAACACGGTCAAGACGCCGGACGACGTCGAGATGCTGTCGCATCTTCCGTCCCTTGCGGTGGTACCTGCGTTTACGGCCCTCGAGGGAAAGCGCGGACGGCTGTCGCGACTCCTCAAATCGAGCTCAAACGGGCACGAGGATCTGCGCGTGGAGCTGGCTTCCTTTTCCATGCCGCAGTCGCAAATGTCTGAAGCCTTTCGATCGCTGAGGACGTCGCTGCTGCTTTCTCAGGCGGGCCATCCTCCCCAAGTGATTTTGGTGACGAGCGCGTTGCCGCGTGAAGGGAAAACCACGGCCGCCGTCAATCTGGCGGTGACGTTGGCGCAATTGGGAGACAACACACTTCTGGTTGACGCCGATCTTCGCAAGCCCGGAGTCTCGCGCACGATGGGCATGTCGGACAACAAATATGCAGGGCTGAGCTCCCATCTAGCGGGCGTCAGCGCCTTGGATTCGGTGATCGTTCCGCACCCGGTAATCGAAAACCTGTCTATCCTGCCGACGGGCCCGGTGCCGCCAAATCCGGCCGACCTGCTTTCTTCGGAACGATTGCGGCAAGCCATCGTCGACCTGCGGCAGCTCTATAAATTCATCGTGATCGATTCGCCGCCGATCATGGCCGCCACGGATGCGGTAATTCTTTCGGTGCTCGCGGATGGTGTGCTGATTGTTGTACGAAGCGGGGAGACACCGAAAGATGCGTTCACCCGCACGCGGGACCTTTTGGGAGGAGTGAGAAGCCGTTTGTTAGGCGTCTTGCTCAACGCGGTGGATTCGAACGCGCCGGACTATTACTACTCCTATCGCTACTATCCATACTCCTATCGGGGATACAGCCACGATGCCACGAAACCCGAGGAGCCAGCATCGAAAGTTTGAGCTTTCGGCGATTTTCTTGTCAGTGGAGGCTTTGTGCGATTCTTGATTACGGGTGGCGCCGGATTTATCGGATCTCATCTTGCGGAGAGGCTGCTTGAGCGCGGAGATGAAGTTCTACTGTTTGACAACCTTTCCACGGGCAGTATGGAGAATATCCGGCACTTGAAGAAGTACGACCGCATGCACTACTTCCTCGATACGATTGAAAACCGGCATTTGCTCGCGGAACTCGTGGACGAATCCGATGCGATTTTCCACCTCGCGGCGGCCGTCGGCGTTCGTTTGATTGTCGAAAGCCCGGTGCGCACGATTGCCACCAACGTGGACGGCACCAAACTCGTCCTGGAGACCGCCAGCAAGAAACGAAAACTCGTGTTTGTCGCTTCCACTTCGGAGGTCTACGGCAAGAACACCCACGTTCCGTTCTGTGAGGACGATGATCTTGTCTTGGGTCCCACTACCAAGGGCCGCTGGAGCTATGCCGCCTCGAAGGCTCTCGACGAATTCCTTGCCCTTTCCTACTGGAAGGAAAGAAAGCTACCGGTGGTGGTTGCACGCTTCTTTAATACCGTGGGCCCGCGTCAGACTGGCCGGTATGGCATGGTGCTGCCGAATTTTGTTTCGCAGGCCTTGAGCGGACGCCCGATCACCGTATACGGTACCGGCACGCAATCGCGCTGCTTCTGCGACGTGCGCGACACCGTGGAAGCGCTGCTTCGATTGGTGGCCAACGATCGCGCCGTGGGAGAAGTGGTCAATATCGGCACCAATCGCGAAGTGACCGTGACGGCGCTGGCCGAAATGGTCAAAGCGCGGGCGAATAGTTCGTCGGAAATCACTTACGTGCCCTACGACGAAGCCTATGAGCCAGGCTTTGAAGACATGATGCGCCGCGTTCCCGGCCTCGAGAAACTCGAGCGTTTGACGAACTTCCGCCCTTCCACCACACTCGAAGAGATTGTGGACCGCGTGATCGCGCATTTCGAAAGCCGGCGCGAGGTGACAGAAGTTGGGCGCGCAGCCACCAGCGTCGGATGATTCTCGGGCCGTCACAGAGTCTTGTTGCTGGAATTCCTGCCGGCCGCCTCGATTTGATGGATTGTTCACGCCAATTGTAAGATCATGCTCAAACTGTTTCTTTGGGAGCCGAAACTACAGCTCTTGAAATTCTTCTTCGAAACGGATGAGGCGGCATGACTTCCGATTCCCAACAGCTTTGGCTGTCCGTGGTCATACCGGTTTTTAACGAACGAAAAACGATCGAAGAAATCCTGCAGCGCGTGCAGGATGTGGATGTTGAACGCGAAAAAGAAATCATCGTCGTG
Organism: uncultured Acidobacteriota bacterium; assembly: GCA_963703805.1. Lineage (GTDB taxonomy): Bacteria > Acidobacteriota > Terriglobia > Acidiferrales > UBA7541 > DASTCZ01. The sequence goes on from CAVPFO010000005.1 coordinate 1,811,049, forward strand.
GACGACGGTTCGCAAGATGGCACGCGGGATTTCCTGGAACAGCTTGCCGCTGGGTCGCGGGAGATCAAAACCGCCATTCCTCTCGGCGCCCCCAACCGGCTGCCGCGCGCTGGTAACATTCGCGTGTTCCTGCAAGACAAGAATCAGGGCAAAGGGGCCGCGCTCCGGCGGGGCATTCGGGAGGCTCGCGGCGAGGTGATTTTGATTCAGGACGCCGACCTTGAATACGACCCTCAGGATTATGCCGCGCTTCTCGATCCAATCCGAAAAGGCCGCGCGGACGTCGTTTACGGCTCCCGGTTCCTGGGCGGCCCACACCGCGTTTTGTTCTATTGGCATTCGAACGCAAACTGGATCCTGACAACAATTTCGAATATGTGCACAGACTTGAACCTTACGGACGTGTGGACCTGTTACAAAGTGTTCCGGCGCGAGGTGATCGAGAAAATCGACATCAAGGAAGACCGCTTTGGATTCGAGCCGGAGATCACGGCAAAAGTAGCCAAAGGGCCGTGGCGCATCTATGAAGTACCAATCTCCTATGCGGGTCGCACCTATGCCGAGGGTAAGAAAATCTCGTGGCGTGACGCGCTGCCGGGCCTGTGGTGCACCTTCAAGTACAGCCTGTTTGATTGATGGTTGGCTCCGATGCGTGACGCAATCGTTATTTCGGGGTGGACTTGGGAAGCATTTAATATCCCCGAGAGGAATGCGATTGCTCTCGCTTCGCTTGGTGCGCGAGTGCTTTATTGCCCGCAGACAATTTCCTACTTCCGCAAGAAGAGAATCCAACAGGGCGAACTCGAGCGGGGGATTTTTTCCTTCACGCCGCGCTTTCTGAGCAGCAAGGCCAATCGTATCCCCGGTCTGCCCCGTGTTCAGGCCAGGATGATTGCCGCCCAGATTCTTAACGAAGCTGCCCGGTTAAAGCTCCACGAACCGATTTTTGTGTATTCCCATCTGCCGGAAGATCAGCTTCCCATCGCTGAGGAAATGAAACGTCAGGGTCTTTACCTGGTCCACGTAGCCATGGATTATCCGGAGCCACTTCTCTTCGAGCACGTCCAGCTCTCCGATCGCACGCTCGTAATTGAACGGATTATCTACCACCTGTTGCGGGCTCGCTTTGGGGAACGTATTGAAATGATTCCTAGCGCTGGACGGATTGCATCAAATGGGTTGCATGATTCTGGCGATCCGCCCGGGCTCGCTTCTGTCCCGCACCCGCGGCTGGGTTATTTGGGGTTGCCGCAAGCGCGCCTGAATGTGACGATTCTCCGCGAACTATTGGAGGCCCATCCCGAGTGGCACTTCGTCTCATTTGGAGACCAGAAATTATTTCCATTGCCGAATGTTCATACGGTGCCCTGGCAATCGCAGGAATCTCTTGGCCGATTTGTGGCGGGGCTTGACGTGGGGTTCATGCCGTACGATTGTTACAATCCGCTCAGCTTCCATTGTTTGCCGCTCAAACGCTTGGATTATTTCGCGGCGGGCCTGCCCGTTGTTTCGACGCCGATCCTCAGTTTCTGGAATTTGGGCGACCTGGTGTATTTGGGTGATACCGCAACCGAGCTGGCGGAAGCGGTTCGCAAGGCTTTGGCAGAATCCCCTGACGATCCTCGAAGATCGCTGCGGAAAATATACGCACAAGAACATTCTCTAGAACACTTGGCGCAACGCCTTCGCGAGACACTGCCGCTCGACGAGCCCTCCGATGCCACGCACCGTGCCTAATTCGCAGAAGGCGGGCTTAACCGCCGCCTCAGAGGCTGCCTCTCCGCAAAACATCCTAGGTCGAAGCCGTGAAGTGCCTAGAGCCTCTCAACATGTCGCGAACCCGGCGGATTCGCGACGTATCCCGGAATTAGACGGCCTTCGAGGATTGGCCATTGCGCTGGTACTTGTCACCCATTGGTTCAATGGACCTCTGCAAGTAAGCCCGCACAACCCGCTCGCATGGTTGAGAGCTGCAACAAATCTGAGTTGGTCTGGAGTTGAATTATTCTTTGTGCTTTCGGGGTTTCTGATTGGCGGCATCCTTATGGATGCTCGCGATTCCGAAAACTACTTCCAAGTGTTTTATATTCGGCGTCTATGCCGTATCCTGCCCGTCTATTTTGTATTTCTGATGTTATGGGCGCTTTGCTATCACCTCTTGGGAACGCCGCACCGTGAGGTTGTGGAAGGTTACTTCGCCAGTCCGCTGCCTTGGTATTCGTACGTGACGTTTACTTCGAATTTTTGGATGGCGTGCTCCAATGTGTTTGGGGCGGGTGCGTTAGGAATCACGTGGTCGCTGTGCGTGGAGGAGCAGTTTTATCTCACGTTGCCCCTTGTCATCCGATTCGTAGGTCGCAGGCTTCCATACATCTTACTAGGGGCCGCGGTGGCTGCTCCGTTACTGCGAATTGCCTGGTTGATCCGTTATCCCAGCTCCCGTTTGGCGCTTTACGTATTATTGCCCGCGCGAATGGATTCTCTTCTTTTGGGAGTGCTAGTCGCCTATTTGTTGCGGCGGCGTCAGACTGCCATTTTTCTTCGTGATCACCGGCGGTGGGTCTGGTGGCTCTGGGTCATTCTCCTAGGGGCGCTGGGTGCACTTACGACCAAGCCGTTCATCATGGCTACACCCATGGTTACCGTTGGCTATGACTGTCTCAGCTTGTTCTACGCCACCACGCTAACGCTGGTCTTAATCGATCCGCGTAGCTGGCTAGGAAAAATGATGCGGCGAAATTGGTTGATGAGCTTGGGCACCATCGCCTACGCCGTTTATTTGATTCATGAGACGGTCTACGCGCTGTGCATGGCATTCCTGCGGGGGCATAGCGCGGAGCTTTCGAACCTTGGAGATCTTGCCGTCACTTTGCTCGCATTGGCTCTTGTAATCGGAATCGCGAAGATATCTTGGCGCTTTTTCGAAAGGCCGTTCGTTGCGCTTGGGCACACTTTCCGATACCGCAAATCTCGAGAAGTCGCTATCAATAACGGGCCTGCGATACCCGCTGTTGAGCCCGAAGCAGGCCGCTCTTGATCACCCTCCTCGGCGCCCGCGACAACCCGGTAGACGGAGTCGAAGATTATTGCAACTTTCTTCGCGACGAGTTCGCACAGTGCGGCCGGACAATGCAGGTTCTGCGCGTCCCGTGGGTGGAAAAAGGTTGGCTCCAGGGCTTGCTATGGCTGTGGGATAAGGCGCGAGCCTGGCGCGGACGCTGGGTATTTCTGCAATATACAGCGCTCCAGTGGTCGCGCCATGGCGTCTCGGTCCCCGCATTGGCGGTGATGGCGATTCTCAAGCTGAGGCGCGCCAGGTGCGCCGTCGTTTTCCACGATGGCGCGCCGTACGGCGGCAGACAGTTCTTACAACGCGCACGCACCGCCGTGCAAACCCAGGTCATGCGTTCCCTCTGTCACCGAGCTGAACTCGTCATTACGACCATATCCCCATCCATTTTGACTTGGATTCCGCACACCAGCGCCAAGATCGTCTGTATTCCCGTAGGGGCGAACCTTCCCCCCCAGCCGGTGCGTTCCACACTCAAAGACTCGCAGGCAAACGGCGCGAAAACCGTTGCGATTTTTAGTGTCGCCGGAGGCTTCTCCGGTGTAATCGAATTGGAGCAAGTTGTACGGATTATTGTATCTGTGTCTGGAAGTGTTGGTGGGCTCCGATTGGTCGTTCTCGGCCGAAATTCAGAAGGCGCAGCCGCACCTTTGCGGGCAGCATTAGATCGGTACCCTATTGAGGTTGTCATACTCGGTTTGTTGCCGGCGGATGAAGTGGCCCGACAACTCTCCGCTGCCGATGTGCTTTTATTTGCACGGGGTGGCGTATCGACACGTCGCGGAAGCGCCGTTGCCGGAATCGTGTGTGGTGTTCCCATTGTAGCGTTTTCGAACCGCGAGACCGGTCCGCCACTCACCGAGGCGGGAGTGATGCTGGCGCCGGAAGGAGATTGTGACGGGCTGGCCGCAGCGTTGACCAGCGTGCTAACGGACGACGCGCTGCGCACTAATCTTCGGATGAGGAATCTGCGGGCGCGTGACCTTTATTTTTCCTGGGGCGCCATCGCTCAGGCCTATCTGAAAAGTATCGACTAGCCCGTTATGGGCTATATCACAAGGCCTGCTCAGTGGTTGCAAGATGTCAGTATTGTTGCCGGCTTGAGCGTGTTCCCATCTTCCAGAGCCATCGAACGCAAGGGGCGCAAGTATGGATCGTGTTAGTATACTACTTAATTATCTCGCAACGTGGCGTACTTAGGTTGACAATGCTCCGTTTCGATATGCGGCGATTGATCTCACGCGGGAGGCAAAATGCCCCGTGATGTTCAAGAGGGTTGCGCCAAGCCAGTGCACCGTTACCGCCTACTCATCGTCGCGACTCACGTCGTCCAGTACAGCTCCCCTCTCTTCCGCCAGATGGCACAACATCCGCAGTTGGATATAGAAGTTGCCTATTGTAGTTTGCGAGGCGCAGAGGGAGGCATGGACGCTGATTTCGGCCGGGAAGTACGATGGGACGTGCCGCTCTTGGACGGCTTCGCATGGACTCTGCTGCCAAATCGAGCGCGTCGCCCCGGCCCCGGCCATTTCTGGGGCTTTCTGAATACTGCATTGTGGACGAAATTGCGGAGCGGACACTACGAGGCTGTTTTCCTTTCGACTGGATATCGGTGCGCGACCTTCTGGATCGGGCTGCTTGCCGCCAAACTCAACGGTGTCGCAGTCCTATTCGGAACTGACGCCATCAGCGTTGCCCCTCGCGATGGTGCGCCATGGAAAGCGCTTGTGAAGCGGTGGTTTTGGCGCTGGCTTTTTCGCTTGGCCGACCAGGTGACGGCGCCTTCGACTGGAACAAAGGAACTGATGCTTTCCCTTCACATTCCCGAAGAGCGTATCGCCTTGACCCCTTACGTCGTTGACAATCAATGGTGGATAACGCAGGCCGCTACTGTGAATCGCCAGACGGTCCGGGAGCAGTGGAAGGTGCCGGCGAATTCTACAGTCCTGCTGTTTTGCGCGAAGCTTCAGCCTTGGAAGAGGCCCCTGGACGTGCTGCATGCATTCGCGAAAATCAACGATCCGAACGTCGTGCTGGTGTTTGCGGGTGACGGCCCGCTGCAATCCCAGATCAAGCGTGAGGCTGAAGAATTGAAGGTTGCGGATCGGGTACGGTTGCTTGGATTTGTAAACCAATCCGAATTGCCGTCCGTGTATCGAAGCTCTGACGTTTTGGTTCTGCCGTCGGAATATGAGCCATTTGGAGTAGTCGTCAATGAAGCGCTTCTCTGCGGCTGCGTTGCCGCAGTGAGCGACCGCGTGGGTGCAGGGCGTGATTTAATCCGTCCGGACAACGGGTTCATATTCCCCTGCGGCGACGTTAACCGCCTCGCGCAAATCCTGCATCAGATTGTGTGCAATCCCGGCATCCTCCAGAAAATGAGCAATTCTTCTCAGAAGCTGATGGAAGAATGGTCACCTGCGGAAAACGTTCGGGCGTACGTGGAAGCCCTGGATCGAGTGACGCTATCGCGGGAAATTGCTTGAAACTTCTAATCTACTCGCGCTTTTTTCCGCCGTCCATCGGAGGGGTAGAAACTTACGCGCGGCTGCTGGCGGAAGGCCTGGCCCGCAAGCCTGACGGCACGCCGGAGGTCTTTTGCGTCACGGAGATTGCGGCCGGCGATTTCGACGACACCACTCTTCCGTTTACGGTCGTACGAAGGCCGGGGATTCTCGGGCTTTTTCGATTGATTCGCGAGGCAGACGTCATACACATTGCCGGACCCGCGATTCTCCCGCTGGCAATTGCAATCTTGCTGCACAAACCCGTTATCGTAGAGCATCACGCCTACCAGGCCGTGTGTCCAAACGGGCTGCTCTTGTATTCGCCCACGAGGACCGCCTGCCCTGACTGTTTTATGCAACGGCGTTACCTGCAATGCCTGAAATGCAACTCGAAGGAAGCGGGATGGCTCGGAAGTCTGAAGATGCTGGTCTTCGAATGGCCCCGGCGTTGGCTTTGTCGGCTAGCAACCGCCCACCTTTGCATCACGCAACACGTGGCCAATCGTGTGCGCCTGCCGCGCTCAACCGTCATCTATTACGGCGTTCCCGATCTGGCAAACCCTCATGAGGTGGTTCAAACTTTCAGCCCGCAGAAAATCGTCGCACCTACGCTGACGGTAGGTTATGTCGGGCGGCTCGTTCAGGAAAAAGATGTGCAGACTTTGATTGAGGCAGTACAGCAGGTGCGAGACGAAGGACATTCCATTGGGCTTAAACTCATTGGCGATGGTCCCGAAAGAAGTTCCCTGGAAAGCATCGCCGCCAAAAACGGTGCGTCGCAACACATTGTTTTCGTAGGCGCGCTTCGCGGAGAAGACTTGAATCGCGCCGCGTTGGATTTGGACGTACTGGTCTTACCCTCCTTGTGGGAAGAGCCCGCGGGCCTGGTCGTGATGGAGCAAATGATGCGCGGCCGGCCCGTCATCGTTACCAACAATGGAGGAGCTGCCGAGTTGGCCTGTGACACCGGACTCACCTTCCCCCCCGGCGACAGAAATGCTTTGGCGCACTGCTTGCGCCGCTTTCTGGAAGAACCGGCACTGCTGGCGAAATTGAGTAGGCTCGCTCGGGCCCGGGCGGTCGAGCTGTTTTCGCTTCCGAATATGGTCGAAAATCATTACAACCTGTTCGAGCTCTGCCTCCATCAGCGCGGCGAGAAAACGGAACCGGCGAAATGATCTCACAGGGGAGAATTCTTCCGCCGGAGCCGAAAATCTTTCGAATAGGAAGCATACCGTTACGTTCGAACCAATGGGCTCGCTGCTTCGCGGAGTCGGATATTGGGAATGTTTGATACGCGAACCGAACTTCTGCACTCAAAAGGGGCTAAAGCCTTTGCTTTCGCTATCGGTGCGGTAGGCTTTGGCTGGGTGCTTTCTCGCTGGATCGTCTCTGAGGATTTGCGCGACATCATGTTTGTCGCGGTCGCTGGCATCGCTATTCCGCTCGTCATTGCCATTCTGAACGACTGGCGCAGGGGCCTGTATGCGTTTCTCGTTTGGCTTGTATTCGAAGATCTAATCCGCAAGTTCCTGGGCAACAACCTGGCGATGTTTTTTGCGAAGGATGCGATCGTGGCCGTCACCTATGCGGGCATGCTCATCGCGCTGCGGCATCGCAAGTTCCCTATGTTTCGGCCGCCCTTCTTTCTGTGGCTGGCAATTTTTTTTTGGGCCGGTGTTTTGCAAGTTTTCAATCCGAATTCTCCCAACATCGTCTATGGTTTGCTCGGTCTGAAGCTTTACTTTTATTACGTACCGCTGATGTTCGCAGGATATGCGTTGATTCGCACCGAAAAAGATCTATATAGATTTCTCACCGTCAATCTTTGGATCGGTCTAGTGGTCTCTGGTGTGGGCGTGGCCCAGTCCATCCTGGGCTTGAATTTCCTGAGCCCTCCGAAGGCCGAATTGGCGCCGGAGCTGCGCGAGCTTGGCCACGAAATCCGCGAGTCCCCGATCACACATATGCGCGTTGAACGCGTTACGTCCGTCTTCGTGAGCGACGGCAGATTTGGCGAATTCCTGACGCTATTCTTCCTGATCGCCTTTGGCGCAATGGTGTATTTCCTGTTGCGGGGCAAACGCGGCCGTACGCTCGTGTTCCCAGCCATGGCTGCCATCGTTTTGGCTACGATACTGGCCGGCGCTCGCGGACCCTTCGTGTATTTGATCGCGAACGCGCTGATTCTATCTGCGGCGCTATTCTGGGGAGCGCCTCTGAAACGGCGGCAAACAGCCCAAATCGGCAAAGCAGTTCGCAGGGCCGTGATTTTAGCCGGCACCGCCGTCCTGCTGATGATTGCTTTTTACCCCAAGGTGATCCTGGCGCGCTGGGCCTTTTATTCCGAAACGCTGATGCCCAACAGCTCGTCCTCTGAGTTCGGATTTCGTGCCTGGGATTACCCGGAGAAAAATCTTGAATCGGTGTTCTCCCAGCCAAACTGGAAGCTTGGCAACGGGATCGGCACCGCAGGATTGGGGATCGAATATATCGTCAAGGTGTTGGGAACACCCCCACCGCCGATCGGATCGGAAAGCGGTATCGGCACATTAATTCTCGAACTCGGGATCCTTGGCCCATTTCTCTGGATCGCCTGGTCGGTGAGCCTCGTGCTGGCCGCTTGGAAGGTTGTGCGCAAGCTCAAGCAAAGTCCGCTGTTTCCGATTGGTATTGCATTTTTCTGGTATGCAGTGTTTCTTATTTTAATCGGCACGTTCTATGGACTCGATGCTTATGAAAACTATCTGATGAACGCGTATCTGTGGCTTATGGTGGGTGTATTGTTCCGCTTGCCGCACTTGTTAGCCGAAAAACAAAATAATGGACACGCCGCCGCAGCCATCGCCCGTTAGGCCGCGCCTGACAATTGTGTCGCCGTTCGTCGACAAGAGTCACGGAACGGAACGCGTCCTTGCCGAACAAATCGAGCGTCTTGCGTCCGATTATGAAATTCACCTGTTTAGTGAGCGCGCGGATGATGTAGACCGAAGGAGTGTTGTCTGGCACCGCGTACGTGTACCCCGAGGTCCTCACCTTTTTCGATATCTGTGGTGGTTTATCGCCAACCGGGTACAGCGCCGCGGGGCCTCTGGCCGGAACCAACGGCAACCTGAAATCATCTACTCGGCGGGAATCAATTGCCTGGACGCAGACGTCGTGTGCGCTCACGTTGTCTTTACCGAGCTTCGTCAACAACTGCGGGACCAGCTAAGGTTTTCCAACAACGCCCTTAAGCGCTGGCCCGTGCTTCTGCACCGGCGCATCTACTACTGGGTGATTTCCCTTCTGGAACGGCAAATCTATAGGAATCGAGAACTGCTGCTAGCCGCGGTTTCTGAAAGAACCGCGAAAACAATCGGGCAGCTTTGCGGACGAACTGCCGCCATCGATGTGGTCTACAACGCGATTGATTGCGAAAGGTTTAATGCGCAGCGCCTCGGCGGCTTGCGAAAATCCGCGCGCGCCGCGCTCGAATTAAGTGAAGACGATGTTGCGGTGCTGTTGATCGGGAACGATTGGAAAACGAAAGGATTGCCGTTACTGCTGGAAGCGGTCGCGCGTTTAAGTAACTCGCGCGTGCGAGTTTTCGTCGTTGGACAGGATTCGTCCGCCTCATATCGCAGCAGCATTCACAATCTAGGATTGGACGGCCAGGTTCGTTTTCTGCCTGTGCGTCCGGACGTCGAGTATTACTATGCAGCCGCGGACATATACGCGAGCCCATCTCTCGGCGATTCGTTTGCGTTGCCGGTCGCCGAAGCCATGGCCTGCAGCCTTCCGGTGATCACATCTCGTAATGCGGGAGTCTGCGCGATCCTGCACCACGGCGAAGATGGCCTGATTCTCGAAAATCCAGCCGACGTTGCTACTCTAGCTGATTGGCTTCGAAATCTCGCTGAAAATCCGGCTTACCGCCGAAGCCTCGGTGCCGCCGCCGCACGCACCGCAGCCCAATACACGTGGGAGCGAAACGTCGATCAAATGCGAACACTTTTCGAACGCGCTCTGAAATCGCGTAAGCTGGGACTAAAGCAATGGAGCACCCCACCTACCCCATTCGAAAAGTCCTAGTCTTGGCACCGCCCATGAGTGGGATCGGCGGCGTGCAGAATTACACCAGAGCCTTGGTGCGGGGGCTGCAAACGATTCTGGGCGATTCGGCCGTCCGACTCTGCGCCGTGCCCGCCGAGCCGATCGCCCAAGCAGACGGCGCTATGGCCTTGAGTGCGGCCACCAAAGTGCGATTCTTGGCGTCGGCGTTTACCCAGGCGTTCCGTGGGCGCCCGGACCTTGTGATTTGCGCACACATCGGCATGGCTCCGGCAGCTCGGTTGATTCGAAAAGTAACCGGAATTCCCTTTTGGCAATGCTTGCACGGAATCGAAGTTTGGCGAGCGCTTTCACCGTCGAAGGAAAGAGCGCTCAAATCTGCTGAACGCTATATCGCGCTCACACGGTTCAGCCTTCAGGCGACCGTTCATCAGCACCAACTGGGCGAGGTTTCCGCGCTGATGCTGCCGCCTCCGCTACCTGAAGGCGCAAGCGAGCGATCTGATTGTGTAGGTCCGGCAGCTTTCGAACAGCCTGTTGTGCTTACCGTTGGGCGGCTGGCAGCGTCTGAACGCTACAAGGGCCACGATGCCATGCTGGATGCCTGGTCTAGCGTGCTCAGTAAGGTCCCGGAAGCAACCTACTGGATCGTGGGGGATGGCGATGATCGCTCTCGACTCGAATCGAGGGCGGATGAGCTTGGCATCGCCGGATCGGTGCGGTTCTTTGGCGCGCTTTCCGGGCGGGAATTGAACCGCTGTTATGATCTCTGCACTGTATTTGCCATGCCGGCGTGCACGGAACTGGATCCCCAAACCCCACGAGGGGAAGGCTTTGGCATCGTCTACCTAGAAGCAATGGCCCGCGGAAAGCCTGTGCTGGGACCGAACACAGGAGCTCCGCCAGAGTTCATACGTTCAGGTGAGGACGGACTGCTGGTCAATCCTGGTGAGCCGCGCGAAATCGCGGAAGCGCTGGTCTACTTGCTAAAGAGACCGGTGGAGACACGCCGCATGGGTGAACAGGCTCGCGATTGGGTGCAGGCGGAATTTAGTTTCGAACGGTTCTGCGAACGTCTGCGGGAAGCTTTGCGTATAGGGCCTTTAGAGAGTTGATGGGACGCGGAACCGCGTGATCTAAGCAGGTGATCGCGTACCACGGGCACCAAAATGCGTATCCTCCACGTAACCCAAACCTATCACCCGTTCCTCGAACGGGGTGGTCCCACCGTAAAGGTGCGCTCGATCGCTGAGGGCCTGGTGCAGCGTGGCCACCACTGCACCGTGCTTACCTCGTGGTATGGACGCCCTTACACGACCCGTCAGACAGTCATGAACGGTGTGGACGTGGTCTATCTCCGCCCTCTCAAGACCTATCGCGCGATGACCCTCAATACAGGCCTGCTGGCCTTTTGCCGCAAAGAGCTGCCGCAATACGATCTCATTCACATCTACGGGCTGTATGACCTGTTAGGCCCGGTGGTAGCTCATTATGCGTCGCGCGCCGGAATCCCTTACGTGCTTGAGCCTCTGGGCATGGTTCGCCCGATCGACCGGGCACTCCGATTGAAGCGCCTCTGGCATCAAATCTTCGGCAAGCCTCTCATCCGCCACGCCGCTCGAATGATCGCGACCTCGCAACAGGAGGAAGGCGAGTTCCTTGAGGATGGCCTGCCACGCAAACAGATCGCTTTGCGTTACAACGGGGTGGATCTGAACGAGTTTGCCACCCTGCCGCCGCGCGGTGCATTTCGGTCCGAATGGACCATTCCGCCCGATGAGCCGGTGGTGCTTTTTATCAGCAGAGTAATTCCCCGAAAGGGCGTGGATCTGCTTATTTCGGCTTTCGCGGAAGCTTGTCCCGAACGAGGCCGCCTGGTGATTGCGGGACCTGAAGGCGAGGTGGGCTATATCGCGCAGCTTCGCGAATTGGCGCGTAGCAAAGGCGTGGAACCTAGAACCATCTTTACCGGGCCGCTTTACGGAGATCAAAAGAAAGCGGCGCTTGTGGATTGCGATCTCTTCGCGTTGCCTTCACGTTACGAGAATTTCGCGAACAGTGTAGCGGAAGCAATCGCGTGCTGCCGCCCGGTGATTATCAGCGATCGTTGCGGCATTAGCGAATTTGTGACGAATCAAGTGGGACTGGTGATCCCTCGAGAAGTGCCCGCAATTGCCGGCGCATTGCGGCTCTTGTTGAGCGATCACGTCCTGTACCAAAGTTTTCAAGAGGCGTGTCCACGAGTGGCCGGCCAGCTAAGTTGGGACGAGTTGTTGGCCGTACAGGAAGAGATCTACGGTCAGGTAATCGGAAAGCACGATGAGCCTCACTAAACAGGCCACCTTCTACGACGAACACCCTTTCGATTGGGTCGAGGCTTATCCCGGCGAAGAGCGCCGGCGCGTGATTTCAGCGCCGCTGCTGCAAGTGATTGACGCATTGCCTGAGGGCGCTTTTGTGCTCGACGTGGGTTGTGGCGCCGGCCGCGTACTTTCCTATTTGGGCTATCGAGGATTTCGTTGCGTGGGTTTGGATCGTAGCGCAAAGGCGATCGCGATCGTGCAGCAACGTCACCGGCTACCCGGAATCGTCGCCGATAACCTGCGTCTGCCGTTGCTTGATGGCGTTGCCGACCTAGTGGTGTCCGATGGAGTGTTGCACCACACTGGCGATCCGCCGAAGGCGTTCTCCGAAAATTGCCGCGCCGTTAAACCGGGGGGACTTCTGTATCTCGCGGTTTATCGGCCCGGCGGAAGGTATGAGTTCCTGTACAAGTACCCTGGCTGGCTCATCCGGCGGGGACTCCGCTTCCGGGCTACTCGTTGGCTGGTGCACTCCACCGCGCTGCCGCTTTACGCATTCGCGCACCGATTGAAGTCCGGAGGAAAGGTGAAACGGGAGGCTGCCAGAAATCTCTTCTACGACTATTTTGTCTCTCCGGAGGTCGCTTTCCTTCCACGGCGCACGATCGAACAGTATGCGGCGGAGGAAACCATGCAATTGGTTTCTTATGACGCGAATCCCAAGCAAAACGTACATTGCTTTGTTTTGCGAAAGACCGGCACGCGCCAGCGTCCCGCTGGATAGCGCGCGCCTCACGAGGGATGATTTAGCCCATGTGCGGAATTTGCGGCACCATCGGTATCGAGAACTCTGCGAAGGCGTCCAGCGCCATTCGGCGCATGAACTGCGCCATGCATCACCGCGGTCCGGATGCTGAAGGTGAGCTGATCGCTCCGGTCGCAGCGCCGCTGGTGTCGCTCGGAATGCGCCGGCTCAGCATCATTGATCTTGCCAGCGGACAGCAGCCCGTTTTCAACGAAACGAATGACGTCGCCGTCGTGTACAACGGTGAAATGTACAACTTTCCGGAATTGCGCGAGCAACTTGAACTCGCCGGACATACGTTTCGTACACACTCCGACACAGAAGTGATCGTTCATAGTTATGAAGAATGGGGGCAGGACTGCCTGCCGAAATTCCGTGGAATGTTTGCCATCGCTCTGCTTGATATGCGGAAAGCCGTCGCGGGCGGCGCAAAATTGTTACTTGCGCGCGACCGGCTCGGCATCAAGCCGCTCTACTATTCGCTGCAGCAAGGCACGCTCCTTTTTGCCTCGGAGGTCCGCGCGCTGCTGGCTACCGGATTGATCCCCAGGCGGCTTTCACCCGAGGCTCTCGACTCGTATTTGCTGTTTGGTTCGGTCTGCGAACCGATGACGCTCGTCGAGGGTATCTACTCGATTCCTCCCGGCCACTACTTACAGATACCCGCAGGCGGCCCCGTGAAGAATGCGGTGCCGCAATCCTATTGGAACTTTGGCGATGCGGCCCTGCCCGAAGCGAGTGCTGTCGAGAGCAGCTTCGAATCGGCCGCCCGCGGGCTGAGACCTCTCCTCGAAGAGGCGGTGCGTGGCCATCTCCTATCGGACGTGCCCGTCGGAATTTTCCTGAGCAGCGGGATCGATTCTACTGCCATCGTGGCTTTGGCTGCGCGGGCCCAGGCAGGATTGCAGACTTTCACCGTCGTTTTCGAAGAACAGGATTTCAGCGAGGCCGCAATCGCTCGGACCACGGCGCGCCAATTTGATACGCAGCATCAGGAACTTTTGCTGCGCGGCGGCGAAATGCTCGACCATCTTGATGATGCCGTTGGGTCACTCGATCAGCCCACCATGGATGGCATGAACACTTATTTTGTTTCCTGGGCCGTTCACCGGGCGGGGCTGAAGGTGGCGCTCTCGGGATTGGGCGGCGATGAAATTTTCGGCGGCTATGCCACCTTTGCCTCCGTACCGCGGGCCGCGCGTTTGGCAAGGGCCAGCCGGTATGTTCCCCGGGCGTTGCGTAGCCAAACCGCCGATTTGATAGGCCGGGCGGGAGGGCGCGAAAGCGACGCGCGACGCAAGCTCGCCGCGTTGTGGAATGATTCACAAGAATTGCCACACCCCTACTTTTTTGCGCGCGCACTTTTCACGCCGGAGCAGGTGGCGCGCTTGCGCCGGGGTGACTCCGATTTGCAGGCGCAAACGCCATGGCGAAAATGGCTGGATGATTCCGCGCGCCAAGCCGCCAGGCTCGATTCATTTTCAGCGGTCTCCTGCCTCGAAGCGAGGTCCTACATGGCGCAGACGCTGCTGCGAGACACCGATTCGGTCAGCATGGCCCATTCCCTCGAAGTTCGTGTCCCCTTCCTCGATCACCTACTGGTCGAACATGTCTCGCGTTTGCCCGCGCGGGTAAAACAACGTTCAGGCGTAAACAAAGCTTTGTTGGTGAAAGCCCTGCGCGATGTTTTGCCTGGGGAAGTAATCGGCCAGCGAAAAAAAACGTTTACTTTCCCTTGGCAACACTGGCTCCGAGGCCCACTGGCGCCCAAGGCCGGGGCCAGCCTTGCCGAAGTGGCGCCCGCCCTGGCCGCACATCTGGACGCCGAGACGGTGCGCGCCGTCTGGTCGGCGTTTGAATCTAATCAAATGAACTGGTCACGTCCCTGGAGCCTTTACGTTCTAAGTGAATGGTGCAATCGCCATCTGGACACGCATGTCGCAGAACAGCCGTCCATGGATGCGTTCCCGCTCCGCCGCGTGTAACTATTTGGCGTTGGCCGGGTTGACCTTCTCAGACGCAAGATCATGAATATTTTGGGGATCAACGCTTATCACGGAAACGCCTCCGCGGCGATCGTTTGCGACGGCCAGCTCGTTGCAGCCGTCGAAGAGGAGCGCTTCAACCGGGTGAAGTATGCGGCGGGGTTTCCCGAGGCGTCGATCCGTTATTGCCTGGATGCGGCGGGACTCAAGCTTTCGGAAGTGGATCATGTGGCGGTCCCGCGAAATCCGTGGGCGCGGCTGGGCACGAAACTCTTCTATGCGATGCGTATGCCGGGGTTCGCGCGCGAGCGTGCCAAAGTATTGTCCCGCTTTGTGAGCATTCCCGAAGCGCTGGCGGAAGCCTGCGAGACAGAACCTAAGAGCGTTCACGCCAAATTTCACCGCGTGGAGCACCATCAGGCGCATCTCGCCAGCACGTTCTTTGTGTCGCCCTACGACAATGCCGCGATACTTTCCGCCGATGGGTTGGGTGATTTTGCTAGCACCATGTGGGCCAATGGCAAGGGCAATCACATGCGCATCTACGATGCGATCGCCTTTCCGCACTCGCTGGGCATGTATTACACCGCGCTGACCCAATATCTGGGCTTCTGGAAATTCGGCGACGAATACAAGGTGATGGGGCTGGCGGCATACGGGCAACCGGAATTCCTCGACGAATTTCGCCGCATCGTCACGACGAATGGCAGCACCGGCTTCCGGCTCGGCCTTGATTACTTCACGCACCACCGGACGGGTCCGGAGATGAGCTGGCGCGAATCCGGCAAGACGCCCGTGCTCGGGCGCATGTTTTCTGAATACCTCGAGCGGCGCATGGGCGCCACACGTCCTGCCGAAGAGCCGCTTTCAGATCGCCATCACAATATTGCCGCGACGATGCAAGCGCGACTCGAAGAGGTCTTCTTCGATTTGCTCCGCAAACTGCACAAACGCTCGAAACAGAAATCTGTCTGTCTGGCCGGCGGCGTAGCGTTTAATTGCCTTGCTAACGGTAAGATCTTCAACGAAACGCCGTTTGAAAATGTCTACGTGCAGCCCGCTGCAGGTGATGCCGGGCTGGCCGTCGGCGCAGCGTTTTTCGTGGAACATCAGATCCTTGGCCATCCCCGCAAGTTCGTCATGGAGCACGCCTACTGGGGTCCGGGATATTCTGACGAGCAAATGCGCGCAGTACTGGGACGTACGGGCTTAGCCGCGGGTGAATATGACATTCAGTCTCTGGGAGAGGACGAAGTCGCGAAGAAAACTGCTCATCTGATTTCCGACGGCAAAATTGTCGGCTGGTTTCAGGGACGCGCGGAATGGGGGCCACGCGCACTCGGCAATCGCAGCATCGTGGTGGACCCGCGCCGCGCCGAGATGAAGGAAATTCTCAACAGCCGTATCAAACATCGGGAAATGTTTCGCCCGTTTGCTCCTTCCGTTCTCGAAGAAGCGACATCGGATTTCTTCACGTGCAGCAAACCATCGCCCTTTATGACCTTTGCTTACACCGTCCGCCCCGAGAAGCGTCAGACGATTCCGGCGCCCACGCACGTGGATGGCACGGGACGCTTGCAAACGGTAAGCCGCTTCGCGAACCCCCGCTATTGGGGACTGATTCGCGCATTCGGCGATCTCACCGGTGTCCCCGTGCTTTTGAATACATCGTTCAATGACAATGAACCGATCGTTTGCCGGCCCGAAGAGGCCATTGATTGTTTTCGCCGCACGCGAATGGACATTCTCGTCCTGGGAAGCACGATCGTCCAAAAGCGTGCCGAGTCCGCATCTGCGGTATCATCTACGGCGTAGCGACAGTGCACGCCTGATCACGCGACAGCTCGTTAGCGCACACGGACGAACTCAAACGTGCACATTTTGCTGCTGAATGAATATTATCCGCCGGACACGTCGGCTACGGCGAAGATGGCGTCTGTGGTCGTCGGCGCATTGGCCCAGCGTCATCGCCTCACCGTTCTCGCCGGACGCCCTTCTTACGATCCTACCGAGATGTATCCCTGGCGCTTTCTGCGCCGTGAAACACAGGGCAACGTAACCGTCGAGCGGGTCGGCTCGACCGCTTATCCGAGATTTCAGATGCGGCGGCGTGTGAGCAACTATCTCACATATTCCGCGCTGGCTGCTTTCCGTGCGCTCACCATTCGCGCCGATCTGGTGCTGTGTATGACGGATCCGCCATTTTGCGGCATCGTCGGCGCTGCCATCTCGAAACTAACCGGACTCCCATTCGTTTACAACATTCGCGATCTCTATCCGGACATGGCACTTGGCGGAGAAATTGTCCGGCCCAGCCTATTAGCGCGATGCTGGGAGCAAATGCACCGCTGGGCACTTCGCCAAGCTATCAAAGTGATCGTGCTGGGGGACGATATGCGCGAACGCATCATCGCCAAAGGCATTGATTCTAAGAAAGTTACAGTCATACGGGACGGTATCCGTTCTTCCGGCAAACAGCCCCTCTCAATGGACAACCCGGTTAGCAGCGAAATTCGCCAAGGCTTTCGGTTTGTAGCGCTGCACGCGGGGAACCTCGGCTTCTACGGAGCTTGGGACACGCTTTTGGCCGCTGGACGCAGACTCGAAAATACAGGTCTCAGCATCATATTCGTGGGCGAAGGAGCTCAAAAAGAGCGGCTGACGGCCGCCGCTCGGGGGACGCAATCGGTACGTTTTTTGCCTTTCCGCCCGGCGAACGAAATTCCGAATGTGTTGGCAGCAGGCGATGTGCACATCGTCACCGTGAAGCGAGGACTTGAAGGTGTGATTGTCCCCAGCAAGTTGTACGGAATTTTAGCGGCCGGCAAACCGGTGCTGGCAGTAGCGCCGCCGGCTACCGACGTCGCGCGCATCGTCACTGCCGCTGGTTGCGGCGTAGCGGTCGATCCGGATGACCCAGAAGCCGTGGCGGCGATGATTCGGGAACTGGCCGAGCAGCCCGAGCGTGTGGCCGAGATGGGCCGCCGCGCGCTTGCAATTGCGGGTGCTTATGATATAGATATTCAACTTAACGAGTTCGTACATATTCTCGAAGAGGTCATAAGCGCATGACGCAGAATGGCAATAACCACTGGTCTGGGCGCCCCGTATTAATCACCGGCGGCGCTTCCTTTATCGGATCGAGCATCGCGGACCGGCTCGTCGAACGCGGCGCGCGCGTGCGTATCGTGGATGACTTGAGCAGCGGCCGTCTCGAAAATATTCGCGGACATCTCGCCAATGGCACGGTGGATTTCTTGCAAGCCGATCTGCGCGAGCCAGGCGTCACGCGGTTAGCCGTGCAGGGCATCGACACGATCTTCCACCTTGCCGCCGATCACGGCGGCCGTGGTTACGTGGACCTGCACCAGGCCGGGCCGGCGTCCAATTTCTTTCTCGATGGACTGGTGTTCGCCGAAGCGCTAAAGGCCAAAGTTCGCAAGGTGGTCTTCGCTTCCTCCGGCTGCGTCTATCCCAATTTCCTGCAGGCGGATCCTAGTGAAGAGCTGTACCTAACCGAGGATCTGACAAAGGGCCCGAACGACGCGGACAACATGTACGGCTGGGCCAAATTGATGGCGGAATTCACGCTCAAAGCATACGTTCGCGAACACGGCCTGAAAGCCGCTTCGTGCCGCTACTTCACGGTGTATGGACCGCGCGGCGTGGAAAATCATGCGGTGATCGCCATGATCGCGCGGGCGTTCCTGAAGCAAGATCCCTTCGAGGTGTGGGGCGACGGCACGCAAATCCGTAATTGGACCTACATCGACGACATCGCCGACGGGACCGTGCTGGCCGGGGAAAAGATTGACGATGGCACCGCCGTGAACTTGGGAACGATGGAGCGCATCCGGGTGCTCGACGCCGCGCAGATGGTGTCTGATTTCACCGGGCACAAGCCGAAGATCAAGCTCCGTCCAGAAATGCCTACAGGGCCGCTGAACCGCGTCGCCGACAACTCGCTGGCAAAAAAGCTCCTCGGTTGGGAGCCAAAGGTGACGTTCCGCGAAGGTTTGAGGCGCACTATCGATTGGTATTTCTCAACGAAGGATCGCGATCAGGTCGCCAAGATTTTTGACTACCAACTTACGGAACGGTAGGAGTCTTTCGCAAGAAGGAATGCTTCCATGACTTCCGGACTCATGGCTTTCGCCATCGCCCTCGCGGCTTCTTCATTTCTCACCTTGCCCGTGAGAGAGTTGGCCTTATGGACCGGTTTGGTGGACCATCCAGGCCCTCGCAAAGTCCACGCTGCCCCCATGCCGCTATTAGGTGGCTTAGCGATCTATTGCGGCATCGTGCTCGCCGTGCTGGTGGTGATGGAGCCTTCGGCCCGTTCGCAAATGATAGGGATTTTTCTGGGAGCCACTCTGATAGGTGCGGTCGGCACTCTCGATGATGCCGGGATGTTGCATCATCAGGTAAAGCTTTTTCTCGGCATGCCTAGCGCAGCGCTGATTTTGGTGGCGTCGGGCGTTCGCTCGGAATTTTTCGAGACGTTCCGGCCCGGCTCTTACGCCGTCATGGCCGACGTAGTGTTGACGATTTTCTGGGTGGTGGCGATCACCGCATCCTTCAGCATTTTCGACCACATGGACGGACTCTGCGCCGGCGTGGCCGCTATCGCCTCGTTCATCTTTGCGGTGTATGCCTACCGCAGCGGCCAATCGCTCGTCACCACGCTGGGTGCTGCGGTGATGGGCGCGGCGCTCGGTTTTTTGCTGTGGAATTTTAAGCCTGCAAAAATTTTTATGGGTGACGCGGGAGCAATGTTACTCGGTTTTCTGATGGCGACACTCAGCGTAAAGCTGCGGCCTGTTGCCGTCCACCATCGGATTAGCTGGATGCTGCCGCTGCTGATTCTGGCTGTCCCGATCTTTGACACCACTCTCGTGACCATCTCCCGTTCGCGGCGTGGCTTGGTGCCGTTTGCGACGCCCGGTAAGGATCACACGGCGCACCGGCTTTCCAACTGCGGGTTAGGACAGCGTGGAGCAGTTTTGTGCCTCTATATTGCAGGAGGAGTCTTTGGCATTCTGGCACTGCTGCTCGGCGAAGTACCTATGGGAACTGCCTACGCCATAGCTGGCATTCTGCTCATGGTAGTGCCGGCGGCGGTGTTCCTGCTTGAATGCGCGCCGTACGAGCGGCAACAAAGAAAAGCTGTGCCTCGCTAACATTCGTACGCGAAGCTTGTCAATCGACACCGGCGTGAAGCTCGCGGAATCATCCCCGCTTCCCTCATTCCTCTGTGTTTCGTTATACTTGGGCATTCCTCGCGGCATGATTATCTCTTAATTCCGGATGGCATCATTTTTTTGCTGCGCCTCATCAAACGAGCCGCAGAGCTCGCAGCAAGCGTTCTTAAGATCGCGGCATCACGTAAGCACCCGGGCGGAAAAGTTTGCGCGTCCGGGTGACAGGGTGAAAGGGGACCGGTGTCGCCACAACGCGTTACCCCGAAAACGATTACCGTCGTGGGCGGGTCGGCGGCCGGCCTGTACGCCGCGGGCCTACTGGCGGAGGCTGGCGCGCACGTGGACGTCATCGAGCGCTCAGAAACACTCGCCCCGCTCCCGCGAACGCTGATCGTTACTAGCCGCATGCGAGAACTTCTGGGCCCGCTCGGCGAACCCTCGATCCTCAATCGAATCTCGCGATTCGAGCTTTTCACCGACGGTCGCGCTGCCCAGATCGAGCTCACGGATCCGGATCTCATCATCGAGCGGTCCACTCTGATCCGGACGCTGGCCGGTCAAGCTGAGAAGGCAGGCGCGCGATTCCATTTTGGCCGCCGCTTCATCCAATTAAAGCCGGCGAACAAAGGAATTCGCTTAATTGCTGAGGGTGGCGCAAACGGCGCCATGGAAGAGCACGAGTCCCAAGCCGTCATTGGCGCGGACGGTGCGGCCAGCAAAGTGGCCCGGACGGCGGGTTGGCCCAAGCAGCCGACCGTGCCATTGGTGCAGGCCATTGTACGGCTGCCCGCGGATTATCCTGCGGGCACCGTGCGCGTCTGGTTTGTGCCCGACGATACGCCCTATTTTTACTGGCTGATTCCGGAGTCGGCCACGCAGGGTGCGCTCGGCTTGATCGGCGAGGATGGAGCGGCAACGCGGCTTGCGCTCGATCGCTTCCTCGAGCGCAAGCAGTTCGAGCCCCTTGCCTATCAGGGTGCGCGAATCCCGGTTTATCGCCGTTGGGTGCCGGTACGGCGCGCAGTCGGCGCGGGTGATGTCTATCTGGTGGGCGATGCCGCGGGCCAGGTGAAGGTCACGACCGTCGGTGGCATCGTGACCGGTCTGCGCGGTGCGGCAGGTGCAGCGGAGGCCATCTTAAATGGGGGCCGCAGCAAAATATTGAAGCGGTTGCGCCGCGAGTTGGATACGCACTTGCTGATTCGTCGCGGCCTGCATCGTTTCCAGCAGGCGGATTACAGCCGGTTGGTGGATTTGCTAAGCGTGCGAGCGCGCCAATTGCTCAGTATTCATACGCGGGACGAAGCGGCGCGCGTTTTATGGAATATTCTTCGCACCGAGCCGCGCTTCGCCCTGATGGGCTTGCGAGGCGTGCTCATGGGCGGCTCGATCGCGCCTCCGGAACGTGCCGCAGAAGGTAACGATTGAAGCGCATCCCTGAACGAGGACGAGGGCTGCGCGGCTTAGGCGTTTACAATCGATCGAGAAGGCGGTGAGTCGTGCGAATTTCTGTAATTGGCTGCGGCTATGTTGGCCTTGTTTCCGGGGCTTGCCTTTCTGCTATCGGGCACCATGTTACATGCACCGACAACGATCGCTCGAAGATTGATGCTCTCAACGCCGGCCACATCCCGATTTACGAACAGGGCCTCGCTAAAATTATCGATACCGCCCGCGCAGCCGGACGTTTAGCCTTCACCGCCGATATCGCGGAAGCGGTGCGCTCGGGTGATGCGATCTTTATCTGTGTTGGCACGCCGCCGCTCGAGGATGGCGACGCCGATCTAAGCGCGATCGAAAATGTCGCGCGCATCATCGCCCTCGAGGCGCGCTCGCCAAAGCTGGTCATCGAAAAGAGTACGGTTCCCGTTCAGACGGGAAAGCAGGTAAAGCGCGCTCTGGAAGTCTATGGCCGCAATCACGGCGTCAAGTTTAGTGTGGCGTCCAATCCGGAGTTCCTCCGCGAGGGCACGGCGGTCGAGGATTTCCTTCACCCCGATCGTATCGTGCTTGGCGTGGAGGATGCCGGCGCTGAACAGCAACTCCGTGAAATTTATCGTCCCATTCTCGAAGGCGCAGCGAATTGCCCGGTGCACGACGGCAACTGCCCTCCGCTTCCTGTTCCCAAACTCGTGGTCACCACCATTAACAGCGCCGAACTCATCAAGCACGCCTCGAATTCATTTCTTGCGATGAAGATTTCTTACGCCAACCTGATAGCCGATTTGTGCGAAAGTCTCGGGGCCAACGTAGACGAAGTCACGCACGCCATGGGCATGGACCCGCGCATCGGTCCGCAATTTCTTCGCGCTGGCCTGGGTTTTGGAGGTTTCTGTCTGCCCAAGGATGTGCAGGCATTCATCCGCTTGGCGGAACGCGCTAACGTGAATTTTTCTCTGTTGCGTGAAGTCGAACTCGTGAACAAGCGCAGAATCGATACCTTTGTCGATCGCGTCCGTCGCGCGCTCTGGATCGTCAAAGACAAGCAGATCGGCGTTTTGGGGCTTGCGTTCAAGGCGAATACGGACGACATCCGCTTTTCGCCCGCAATGGATGTGATCGGCAAGCTCAATAAGGAAGGGGCTAAGATTTGTGCGTGCGACCCGCAGGCCATGGAACGTGCGCGCACTCAATTTCCCAACATTCACTACACAGACGACCCGTATGAAGTGGCAAGGGAAGCTGAGGCGTTGTTAATCCTCACCGATTGGCCGGAATTCCGCGATCTCGATTGGAAACGCGTGCGTCAGTTGATGATCCGCCCACTCATTCTGGATGGACGCAACATGTTGCAGCCTGCAAAAATGACCGAACTTGGTTTCGAATATCATTCTTTCGGCCGGCCTGAGGTACCGGTCGAAGTTGCGCATTCCTGAGGCATCTTTTTGGAAGACATCAGTGGCCGGGTGCAACCTCTAGGAAACCGCCGCAACCTGCTCCTTGAAATACGCCAGCGTCACGCGCAGACCTTCTTCCAGGTCTACTTTCGGCTCCCAATGCAACACGCGCTTCGCTTTTGAAATATCCGGGCAGCGTTGCTTGGGGTCATCTTGCGGTAGTGGGTTGAACACGATGGGTACGTTCGCTCCGGTCAATTTCACGATGCGCTCCGCAAATTCCAAAATCGTGATTTCGTGTGGATTGCCGATGTTCGTCGGCAGATGCTCGTTTGATTCGAGCAGGCGGCAAATCCCCTCGATCAAATCAGAGACGTAACAAAAGCTGCGCGTCTGCTGCCCTTCGCCATAGACGGTAATCGGCTGACCCGTCAGCGCTTGATATACGAAATTCGGCAGGGCGCGGCCATCATTCAAGCGCATGCGCGGCCCATAGGTATTAAAAATGCGCACGATGCGCGTTTCGAGGCTGTGAGAGCGGTGATACGCCATGGTCATCGCTTCCGCAAACCGCTTCGCTTCGTCGTAAACCCCGCGCGGGCCGATAGGATTCACATGGCCCCAATAGGTCTCCGGCTGCGGACTCACTTCGGGATCGCCGTAGCATTCTGAGGTCGAGGCCAGGAGAAATTTCGCCTTCTTGGCTAGCGCCAGACCCAACGCATTGTGCGTTCCGAGCGCTCCTACTTTTAGAGTGGGAATCGGAAATTTCAGGTAGTCCACCGGGCTGGCGGGAGACGCAAAGTGCAGTACCGCTTCCACGGGACCGGGCACATCAATGTAACGCGAAACATCATGCCGCTGCATCCGGAAGCCCCGGTTCTCAATTAGGTGCGCGATATTAGTCTCGCGCCCGGTAATGAGATTATCGATGCATAGGACTTCCCAGCCTCTTGCCAGCATCGCTTCGCACAGATGCGAGCCCAAGAAACCCGCACCGCCTGTTATCACCGCTCGCATTCGTCTTTCCTCCGCGCCACTTTCGCGCTCACGGAGCCGGTCGTTCTTGCGCACCGGCCATACGTTACGATTATTCTAGCTTGGTTGCCGCACGCAAAGAAACCAACGGATTGACCTAGTCCCCGCGCGCAGATACGATCCGTGCCGGATGACCGGCGAGCCAAGTCCCTCGCGTTATGGAAATCAGGCAGCTCGTGGCCACGCCCTCGAATTCTTTGTGCTCCTGGCCTTGGGAGCCATGCTGCTGGCCTCGAATTCCCGCGTCACCTTCATTGACGACGAGGCCAGCTTCCTGAACGGCGCGGCGGCGCCGGTGTCCCAAAGTTTTCACACGATCTGGAATAACTCGGCTCCCATCGACCATCCTCCGCTCGGTGACATCGCTGTGCATTTCTGGCTCCTCATAACTAGCGGCAGTTTCGATTGGCTGCGCGTGCTTTCCATTCTCTTTTATCTTGCCGGCGTGTTCTTTCTCTCGCGCGCCGCAAAGCGGTTGGGAGCTGACGATGCCGCGCGCATCACCATTTGGCTCGGCGCACTTTGGCCTTATGGTTTTCACTATGGCCGCATGGCCACGGCCTCGCCGCTAGGTTTCCTGCTGATCGCTGCCGTGACGTTTTGCTATTTGGGCTACGTCGAACAGCCTACACTCGTGCGTGCCGCGGGCGTCATGCTGTTGCTGGTCGGACTTGTCTGGACCACTTTCTTAGGCTGGCCCATCGCCGCATGCCTTGGGATTGACTTCGTTCAGCGCCGGCGTGGCGCCGGGAGACCCGCGAGCCGGCCCCTGGTAATCGCCGCTCTAATTTTGGCAGCAGCTTACATTCCCCTGTGCCGGACAGTTTGGCGCGCTTTCGCGGCGGGTCCCCATCTTCCGCATTCCGTACTGACCATTCCGCTGAACGCCGCGTTCAACGTCTACGCAGCCTTCGTCAGCGAGTCCGTCGCGCCCTGGTTCTGGCAACTGGGCATTCCTGCCACTATATGCGTGGCGTGCTGCATCATAGTGGTCACGCGTTATGTGCCGGAAGCAGCGCGGCGGATCTGGTTCTATGCATTCGCGCTTCTCGCACTGATGGCTGTGGCGGGCGTCTTGAATCCCCGCAATCTGCTGGAGCTCTCAGCATGGCTGCTTCTGGGAATCAGTGTGACGCTGGGAACGATGTCGCGCGGCGTCTGGCGGCGGACACTGCTTGCGTCGCTGGCAGGTATCCTGTTCGTCGGTTGGCTTGGAATCATCGAGCGCACGCACTACGCCGCTCCACGCCTGATCGAACCGTGGAAACAGGTAGCGGACGACGCGGCCACGCGTGCTCGCCTGGGCCAAACCGTCATCGGCAACAACCCGGTGTTCTTTTTCTATCTCACCTATGCAATACCCGCCCCTGCCCAGAGCGGCCGCTGGCGATTTTTGGGAGTGTTGCCGGAAACGGTCACCTACCCTGGAGTCTACGAAGCCGAAACCTGGCTGCTCGCGAGTCGCAATGATCCCTACGTTTACTTTGTACGCGGCGCTCCCGGGCCCGATCAAGAAGGCCCCGCCTGGGATGCCGAGCAGCGGCTCCGCGCCTCTTGCGTGATGGAAAATGAGCAGCTCATCCTGCCCGATCCCGCTGCCGCGCTGAAGGCCCGCTTCTATAACGTCTTCAGCGGCATGCGCTGGCGTATCCGCGTGCTCGAATTTCGGTGCGCCACGGGCGAGAGTAAGCGTTAACGGGCGGGATCTGAACACAACGAAAACAGCGTCACCACCGCGAGGGCGCCACAAATATCTTCGCCAACCGAAACGGGGATCAAATAAGTTAGGTGGTCAGTCTCGCAGCGCCCTCATCGGGTCGGTTCGCGCCGCACGCCACGCGGGCAACAAGCATGCCGCCGTTGCCGCTACCATCATCACCGCCAATGCCGATCCGAAAGCCACGGGATCGCGCGGGCTCACCTGATAGAGTAAATCTCCAAGCAGCCTTGTCAGTCCAAAAGCGAGTGCTGCACCTAGGGCGATGCCGCCAGCAGTCAAAGCCAGGCCTTGTGCCATCACCAGTCGCAACAAATCGGATTCGCCCGCTCCTAGCGCCATCCGCAGCCCCATTTCGCGCGTGCTCTGCGAAACCGCATACGACATTACGCCGTACAATCCAATCGCCGCTAAAAGAAGTGCCACACCTCCCAGGATTCCAAGCAGCGTCACCGCCACTTGCTGCGGCGATGTAGCGCGATTGAGCTGTTCCTGTAGCGTGATGACTTCGTACGCCGCCAGATCACTGTCCAGCGAGTGAATCTGCCGCGTCAATACTGGTGCGATCGCTTCTGGCGTCAGTGGCGTTCGGAGGATCAATGCCGCCATCAGCGAGAAGTTTTGCCGCAGGGGCACGTAGAAAAATGCCTTCGGCGTTTCCCTGACGTTCCCGTATTTCGAAAGTTTCGCAACGCCCACAACCGTCATCCATCGGCCTTTGACCCGCAAGCGTTCGCCCAAAGGATTTCCGCCGGGCCAGTACTTGGCTGCCATCACGTCGTTCACTACCGCTACCGGCACCGCGGTTTCGTTGTCACTTCGTGTGAATTCCCGACCGGAAAGCATCGGGATTCCCATGGTCGCGAAATACCCAGGTCCTACCTCGTTGTATTCGACAATGGGTTGCTCCTCCGGTGGCGGCTGATATCCATCCACAGCAATCGGCGTGGAGGAATAGCTGCGAAACCCCAGGGGAGCCAGTCTTGAGAAGGCGGCGGATTCGACACCGGGTATCGCCCGAACGCGGTCTATCAACTCGTCTTCAAAATCCTTGGCGCGCTGCGACTCATATCCTGCGCTCAACAGGTCCACCGATGTCACCAACACACCCTTCGTCGAAAAACCCGGACTCGCGCTTCGAATTCGCTCCAAGCTCCGCACCAGCAGCCCCGCACCTACCAGTAAAATGAAGCTCAGCGACACTTGGACGAGAACCAGGCACGAACGGAGCCGCGATTTGCGGTGGCCGCCGACCACACCTGCCATTTCCGCCTTTAATGCAGCAGCAAGATCAATCTTGCTCGCCTGCACAGCGGGGATCAGACCAAAAAGCAAAGTCGATACGAGACAAACGCCGCAGCTCAGTGCAAGAACCCTCCAATCAATTTCGCCGGGCAGATTCATCACGACTCCACCACGGCTGGGAAATAGCAGGACCAGCGCGTGACGGCACCAATGCGCGACCAATAGCCCGGCTGTTGCGCCAAATAGCGACAGCACCAGGCCCTCCGTGAGAAGTTGTTGCAACAATCGGCCGCGCCCGGCGCCGATTGCGGCTCGCACCGTCATCTCATGCCGCCGCGCGAAGGATCTGACCACCAGCAGGTTGCCAACATTGGCGCACGCGATCAGCAGCACAAACACCACGACCATCAACATGATGCCGAGAGTCGGAAGCAACGTGCCGGCGTTGTTGAAAGGCGTTTGCCACAGCGGCCATAAGCGAATGCCGCGCCCGCGATTGGTCGCCGGGTAATCGGTTTCCAGTCGCGTGGCGACGGCCGAAATTTCTTGCTGCGCCTGCTCTCGCGTTACGCCTGGCTTCAGCAGCGCGTAAGGCTCCACCCACCGCGCACCGCGGTCTTCTAGTTTGTAGCCGCCCGCCTCAAAAAGGTCTTCCATCGACGCCGGCACCCAGAACTGCATGGCCCAGCCAACGAACGTTCCGTTAAACCCCTCGGGCGCAACGCCAATAATTGTGTGCAACACTCCGTTGAGGCGTTGCGTCTTGCCAATAATTTCCCGGTCGCCGCGAAAGCGCCCCTGCCAAAGCGAATAGTTGATCACCACTACGGGATGTGCGTTGCGTCCCACATCTTCACCCGGCAGGAATCCACGGCCCAAGATGGGACGAACGCCGAGCGCCTGAAAATAATTCGCGGAAACGATGCTCCCAGTCGCCCGCTCAGCCCGGGCGCCGATACTTAGAGTCGTTCCCGTAATCTTGTCAGCCACAAGAGCGTCAACGAGCGTGCAGCTTCTCTGGAGGTCGAGAAAATCGGGCCAGGATATGTCGTCGGGGCGGGAATCAATCCGGCTCGTACCCGTGAGTGCGAACAGCCTCTCCTGGTAATGGATGGCCGGATATGGCCGAAAGAGAATCCCTTCGATCCAACTAAAAACTGCAGCATTCGCTCCTATTCCCAGAGTGAGACACAAAATCGCCAGAATGGAAAACCCCGGGCTGCGCCGCAACATTCGGAAGCCAAAGCCAACATCCTGCAAAATATGGGAGAGTCTTTGTCCCGAACGTGCCGCACGCATTTCTTCCTTAATAGACTCCGGCGCTCCCAGTGCAAGGCGAGCCCGGCGTTCCGCCTCGGCAGGCGTCAAGCCCGCGGCGACATTCACGGCGACTTGCTCGTCCAGATGAAAGCGCAGCTCCTTTTCGGCTTGAGCATCAAGTTTCCTGCGTCGAAGGAGGTTCCGAATAGCACGCATGATCGTTCCCTACTCCGCGGTGCGCATAATTAGCCGCACCGCATTCGAAACGCGGTCCCACTCCGATGACTCTACTTCCAACCTGCGGCGGCCCGCTCGTGTCAGGCTGTAAAACTTCGCTTCGCGGCCGGTTTCTGTCTCCCGCCAGACTGCATGAAGCAGCCCGCGATCCTCTAGCCGGTGCAGTGCGGGATAGAGCGAACCTTGCTGCACTTGCAAGACGTCTTTCGAAATTTGCTGGATGCGTTGTGCCATCGCGTAACCGTGGATTGGTGCAAGCGCCGCGATCTTTAAGATCAACATGTCCAGCGTTCCTTGCAGCACGTCTGCTTTGTTGGAGGCCATCTCTATACCTCGGAAGCCTTCATATGTAGGCGGTCTTCATATATAACGCGCGAAAGGGTGAATACGTTTCAGCCCCTCGGCGACTTCGTCGTTCGGAAATGCTAAAAGCGGTCTTTGTGTGAGGCGCTCCTCGGATTGGCTAGGTGATTGCTTCCAAGTGGCCGGGCACTCTGAACGTAGGGGATGAACGCAACGAGACGATTCGTGACACTTTGGAATGATGTTAAGGTATGTGGCAAAGCGGCTTGAGGGGTGAACAGGATGGGCCATACGGTTGATATGACAAGAATCTCGCGTCTCAGGGGAAACCAATGCAGCGAAAGATTCTCAGCACAATCGCATTAGGAAGCTTTGCGTTGGCTATCGGGCTCGGCGCGGCGGGGCGGGTGCAAACACAGGACGCCAAAGCAACATATCCGAAAATGGCTCCGCTTGATCAATATCTGATGGAGCGAAATGCCGAAATAGTGATGGCGCAGAGCGCTGCCCCCGAATCCATCTCACGGGATGCCCAGGTCAAGGTCCTCGGACGGCATGGTTACGAAACGGCGGTTAAAGGCAAGAATGGTTTCGTGTGCATCGTCGAGCGATCGTGGATGTCTCCCTTTGACTTTCCGCAGTTCTGGAACCCCAAGATGCGAGGTCCGATTTGTTTCAATCCCCCGGCTGCGCGATCCATTCTGCCACTCACCGTTAAGAGGACGGAGTTGGTGTTAGCTGGACTCTCTAAATCTCAGATTATCGATGGCATCAAGGCATTCGATGTGAAAAGGCTGCCCGCCCTGGAACCTGGCGCAATGTGCTACATGATGTCGAAGCAAGGGTACCTGAACGACTCCGCCGGGCATTGGGTTCCTCATCTGATGTTTTACGTCCCGCTTACCGATCCGAGATCTTGGGGAGCAGATCTGCCGGGCTCTCCAGTCATGTTGAATCCACAATTTCAAGGTGCTCCGGAGCCAATCACCGAGTACATGATCCCGGTGTCCAACTGGTCAGACGGAACAGCTGCAGGTAACGATGCGCACTGACGTCCCGGAGCCCACGGCGCACGCAAGAATCTAAGGGTTAGTGGGGCGACCTGCACGTCGTCCCTCGCCAAGATTCCAGCCAGGGCTGAAATTACCGTATTGCATTAGGCTTCACTTAGGAAGTGAACCTGTGGTTTCCCAACGACCCCGCTCTTAGTAATGACTTCTTGGACTTTAGTATCGGCGAGAAACGCTTTCGCGCGGTTCAGGTCCGAAGCCTTCAGCATGACTACGATCTCGTTCGGGTCGTCAGTGCCTTGGAGTACGTGGTGTTCAGCCAACCCAAATTCCTTGCGTACGTTGATATGGTCGTCGTACGAAGCTTTCCAGGTTTTGAAATCCTTAACCTTGCCTGTAACTATCAAAAAGTGAGCCATGGGATTTTCCTTTCAGAAATTGAGCGCGTTGAGGAAGAAGACCATTATCTTGCGGCACTCCTAAACGTTACGCGGACTATATAAGCCTATAAGTGGAGTGTCGAGTATTAAAGCCAATGGATTGGAGTGGCGCAGTGTCTCCGAGGCAGCATCCTCACGGAGTGAGAACTGTCACGAAACGTGGTTGCAAGCTAAAATGAATCGGCCAGTTGAAAACGGAGAGGTGGGTGAGCGGTTGAAACCGGCGGTCTTGAAAACCGTTGGGCCTGAAAGGGTCCCGTGGGTTCGAATCCCACCCTCTCCGCCAGAACATCCTTCTTTTCTACATCTAGTTAGCGCACCCGCATGTTCCACGTATCACATACGTATAGTGCAGCTTCTTACTGCCTGAAATGCCAGCGCCGAGGCGTTGCGGGAGCTATGCTTCCAGGCCACGTCGCCGCGGCCGAGGCTCGCTTCCACCGTCACCGCAAAGGACGCGTGCCCGAATTCCGTCGGATGCTCGGTATCCCAAGACAGGGTGTGGACAGGATCGGCGCACACGATTGACGTCAGGCACGGGTCAGTGACATCCGTAAATCCGAAGTGCGTCGAATCCTTAGCCACGTCGTGGAACAGGCTGAATACATCCAGCCGGTGCATGAACACTCCCTCGATGAACCCTTCTGCTTCGAGGAGCACATCGAGCGCGTTATTCGCCGCCACGCTGGCCGCCGTGGCAAAGCTGGCGTTCAACTTCGCGGCGGGCAATTGGCCTACGTCGAGGAGATCGGGAACCAGAAAATGCCGAGCGCCGGCGCGGCGCAGCAGGAATTCACTCTCTGCAATTCCGGCGGCGATCTCGAAGCCGAGACTCTGCGGCGACCCGCCCGTCGCGTTTAAAATGTCGTCGCCTCCGCCCTCGATCACGTAGAGCGCCTTCGGATCGGCGTGCCCGCCGGTCAGGGCCAGATACAGCGCGACCTGGTGCGGCACGCTGGGAATAGCGCCAAACGCAGTGCTCTGGTCGCTGGTCACGTAAGCGCCGCCAAACGCGAAGTCCGTGGCGCCAAGCAATGACGGTGCCATCGGCAGTCCCTACGCGCTGGCCACGTTGCGAAAGGTACGTGAACACGGCAACTCGACCGGAGGTCTTCCGTCTCTAAGACCCTTTTTTGCTGGTTGGATCATCAAACTTACGACAGGAATTCGACTGTTGGGCGCACTCCAACTTTGACTTTGAAAGGAAAAAGACGTGCTAATACGAAAAATCGCCATTGGCTTGTTAATTGCGGGATTGGGTCTGCCCGTCGTCGCCGCTGCGGCGTCGCGCGATGAGGACACCCGCCGGATCGATCATGCTGCGAGGGTGCTGCATGAAATCATGGACACACCGGACAAGGCGATTCCGCACCACCTACTGGCGTCCGCTCGGTGCATCGGCATCATCCCCGGCGAAGAAAAAGTCGCGTTCTTTGTTGGCGAAAAGGGTGGCAAGGGGGTGGTGGTTTGCCGGAAGGCAGCCGGCGGTTGGGGTGATCCAGTGTTCATCATGGTTGGCGGAGGGAGCTTTGGACCGCAGATCGGCATTTCCTCCACTGACATCGTAATGCTTTTCATGAACGACCACGCGGTGGCCCGCTTGCTGGCAGACAAATTCAGCCTGGGTGGTGATGCGAGCATAGCTGCGGGGCCCGTAGGGCGCGACGCCGCTGCGGGTACGGACGTCAGCATGCAAGCTGAAATTCTGACGTATGCGCGAACGCACGGCGTCTTTGCCGGCGCGAGCCTGGAGGGCGCATTTGTCCATGCGGAACACGATGACGACCGTGACTTGTACGGACACGCCGACCGCGGGGAAATCCTGAGAGGTAATGTGCCGCAGCCCGCGGAAGCTCGACCGTTGATCAGGGAACTGGACGAATACTCGAGGGATTAACGCTCAGGTTGTTTTGTTTATTTTTCGTGTGACTGTTGCGCCGGACCTGAGGCCCTCTCGGGCCCTTCCGGCGCAGCGGTACCGCGAGGTTATCCGCATTAACCCGCTGCTGTTGCGTCTCTCCGGGCATCCGCAATCACTCCATCGACGTCGTCCAGCCGCGGAACATTGGCACGTTGTCGTGTCAATTCCATCCATCTAAGTTCTACTGTGGCCAACTGAATCAGCGAGGTAGCGAAAATGCAGCCGCTGCTGGCAATTCTGGGCTTGTCTCGGTTGGCGAAACATTAGTAAAACCCTTTACATTCGAACCTGAGCCTGTACTTCGTCACCGTTCTTGTCTCCTTCATTTAGTCTGATAGGCGCGGCGCTTTTGTCCTCTTGCAAAGCCGTGCAAGCATTCTTCCCCAAAGCGTCAAAATGAGAGTATGCTCTGCGTACGCTATCGTACCGATAGCCGCGAATGCCCGAACTGCTGCGTTACTTCGCTCCGCGCCAACAGGAAGGGTTGCGCACCTCTTTCCGGGTACCTGTCTCTGACGCGCGCGGCTAATGCCGCGCAATAAAACTACCCATCACATTCTCTGACACTACGTTCAGTGATTAGGTAACTGTTATATATTTACGTTTCAATTAAGTATAAATGTAAATAGATCAGATTTTTTCGCACAGGAGAGCAAGCCTCGTTTCCGATGTCCGCGGACCACAAAGTGGCCCGTTTCTTGCTCGGATTGAGCCCGGCACCCGAATTGAGATGCAACGCAAACGCCTGAGAATTAGAGAACTTTAATTGTGCTCCTGTGACAAGCATCACAGCCAAGACCGCGTTCCGGTGGTACTAACAAGCAAGAGAAAAATGGCCTTAGGGCCCAGGTCCATTGTGGTGAACGGGGGACCGATGGGGTACTGGAAGGGTTTTCGCTGGATAGTTATTGTTGCTTTGGGCTTGGTCTGGATGCCGGCGCCTGCGACACCGGCTCAGGACGCACAATCTTCGAGCGCCTCGAAACCCTCCCCTGCGACGGCGTCACCCGCGCCGGCTTCCGGTCCCGCGCAGTACGTCGGCGCGGACACCTGTAAGACCTGTCATCAGGACGTTTACGAAGGTTGGGAGAAGACGCCGCACTGGAAGACGATGCTCGATACCCGTGGTGGCCCGTCGCATCAGGGATGCGAGAGTTGCCATGGCCCGGGATCCGAGCACGTGGCCAATCCCGTGGATAAGACCAAAATTTTCGTTTTCGAGGGCCCCGGCGCGGCCGGCGTAAAGGCCATCAACGAACGATGTCTTACGTGCCATGCTTCCGGCTCGCAGCAGATGCATGCGATCAATTCGTTGCACGCAAAAAACGACGTTTCTTGCGTCTCGTGCCATTCTCCGCACCACGCCACATCGTCCCAGTTCTTGCTGGTGAAATCGCAGCCGCAGCTTTGCTATTCCTGCCATTTAGCGCAAAAGCCGCAGTTCGAGCTGCCCGTGCATCATCGTGTGAACGAAGGGCTCGTACAGTGCACCGATTGCCATAATCCTCACGGCACCGAGCGTACGCACCAACTGCGCAGCTCCTCCGCGATGGGTGCGGTTTGCTACAACTGCCACGAAGATAAGCGTGGTCCATTCGTTTACGAGCATGAGCCAGTGAAGGTCGAGGGCTGCGTCTCGTGCCATACGCCGCACGGCTCGCCGAACGTACATCTGCTCAAAGTGAGCAACGTGAACTTGCTCTGCCTTTCCTGCCACACCGCGTCGTTCGCCAATGCGCCCGGCACTCCCTCCTTTCACAATCAGGCGGCGCAGTACCAGGCTTGCACGATGTGTCACACGGCGGTCCATGGATCACACATGGACCCAACCCTCTTGAAGTAACGGGGCGACCATGAACTGCACGCGTGCAACAGGTACACCGGAGAACGAGATCAGAACCTCGCGGCCAACCAGCGCCGCATCGACTTTCGCAACCCAGTCCAGCGCGACTGCGTCGCGCATTCGCCCTGCCGGGCTGGCGCTGGTATTCCTGCTGGTGCTGCTTTTTGCCCTGACGGCCAAAGCGCAACAGGTCGATCAGGGGCCACAGCAAATTCCGGGTCAGACGCCACCAACCGAAGGCAAGACCACCGGCAACTACCAGGTGCAGCAAACCATCGAGTTTGGCTATCGCGACTCGATGATCCACGGCAACATGGATAACTACAACACGTTCGTGAATTTGGGTTCGGGCATGCGCCTCTTTGATTACACGCTGGACATGCGCTCCACCAACCACCAGGGCGTTTTCTTTGACGACTTGAGCTTCAGCAATTTCGGATATGGCGGCGACCCAAATTCGGTGACCCGTCTCCGCATTGACAAAAATAAATGGTACGACTTCCGCGCGATGTTCCGGCGCGACGAATATTTCTTTGACTACAACCTGCTGGCCAATCCACTGAACCCTGCCGTGTTTCCGAGCGGCTGTACCACGGCCTGCACACCGCTGGCGATCGTCAACTCCCCACACGCGCTCTATTACGACCGCAAGATGCAGGATTACGACCTGACGCTGTTGCCGCAATCGCGTCTGCGTTTCCGCACCGGTTATTCGCATATTTCGACCGGCGGCCTGGGAAGCGATACGTACGAGCCTACCTACGGGCTGCTTTCCACCAACATTCAGAACGCCACAAACATCTACCGCTTTGGCGCCGACTACCGCGGATTGGCGAAAACCACGATTTCCTTTGACGAGCTGCTCACCTACACGCGGACGGACGATAACGCCACCGACAACAACTACCAGTTTCAGCTCGCCAACGGAACTCCGGTCGATCTTGGAGAAGTCTTCAACGGCACCACGCCCTGCGCCAAGCCGATTACCAGCACGGCTACCACGCCGCCGACCATCACTTCCAACTGTGCAGGCATTCTGTCCTACGGCTTGGTGGCGAACCCACGCTCGTCCTTTCCCGTGGAGCGCTTGAGCTTCGAATCGGATTACGTAAAAAATCTCTCCATGTCCGGCTCTGCCTCCTATAGCAGCGGCAGCGACACCTTGAACGATCTCAACGAGCTCTTCAGCGGCTGGATTTCGCGTACCGCCACGCGTGAAAGCACCACCGCTGGCCCTAGCATGTCAAAGCGCGTGCTGGCCAACGCCAATTGGGCTGGTGAATACCACATTACGGAGAAGTTGAGTCTGAGCGATGAAATTTATTATGACAACTGGCGCATTCCATCGAACTGGGCTATCGCCGAAACCAACCTGTTTGCGCAGCCGGCGCCCCCCGGGCAGACTGGATTGGCGCTGACCGTTTCCCCCGCCACTCCAGCAAATTTCGCCACCGTGTGTCCCGCCGCACCCTATAACAGCGCGAGTTGTCCGCAGCACACCTCCAGTTCCGGTCCGGACGTCGAAGACGAATACACCCAGCAATTTCTGGGGCAGAACGTGCGCAACAATCTGGTGGAGCTGAAATACGACTTCACAAACCGCATCAGCGCGCACATCGGCTACTTCTACGAAGCCCGTACCATTGCCGACTTCGGCGCCACTTTTGACGTCAATGAGATCTATCTTCCTGGTGGCGCTTCCGGCATGGCGGCCAACGACTATCTGGCTGCCCGCGCGGATTGCGCGCTCTCGGGCGGCGTTCTGCCATCCGGCTGCTCGTTGAACAAGACCACGGGAATCATCACCGAAACCGGCCCGGAAGCCGGCAACGACAGCGCACGCAATCTCTATAACATTCACGAAAGCGCCGCCGTCTTCGGCTTTGCCGCTCGGCCCACGGACCAATTGCGCATCAACGCGGACATCATGGCCGGCTACAATGACAATTCCTTCACGCGCATCAGCCCGCGCCAGCTTCAAAGCTACAAGGTCCACGCTTCCTACAAGCCAAAGATGTGGGCGAGCATCGATGCGGCGGTGGATATTCATGAAAATCGCGATAATGTCTACACCGTGGACAATACCGAGCACGGGCGAACCTATAGCTTCTCCACGACGTTTTCGCCCTATAGCTCTCTCTGGATCGATTTCGGCTACAACTATGTGGATATCTACACGCAGACGGAAATCTGCTTCGCCGACACCGGATCGACCGCCTTTACCCAGGCCTGCCCTGTGGCCACTTCCCCGGTACCACTGGGTACGTTGAGCATGTATGAGAGCCGGGATCACTACCTTTATGCGGACGTGATGTGGAAACCGTACAAGCGAGTGACTGCCTTGGTTGGGTACCTGGGCAGCATCGTGCGTGGGGACACGACATTCCTGAATCCGCTCACGCCCACCGGCACGCTTGACTTCAACTATCTGAAGCCCTACGCGGCGATCACCATTGATATTTGGAAGGGTGTAAGTTACAAGACCGCTTGGAACTACTACGGCTATGGCTATCGCGGCGTAGCCAATCCTACAGGTCTTGCCGCATTACCTTCGCAGACTTTCGACGGCAGCAATGTGACGTTTTCACTGAAGTACGCATTTTAGGCTTGGGTGCGGTCGGCCCAGTTTAGAAGTTTATTTATATAACTTAGGAGACACCATGAATCGACCTTTTCTTCGCGGAGTTCAGGCAGCTTTACTTTTTGCGATGTGCGTAACGTTCACGGTTTCGGCGGCCCGGGCGCAGGATGGCGCGAAACTTTATACCGCCAGTAAGTGCGCGTCGTGCCATGGTCCCGACGGCACGGGTAGCACGCCCGCCGGTAAAGCGCTGAAGGCGCGCGATTTTCACTCACCGGACGTAAAGAGTGAAAGCGACGCCGACCTTGCCGCCGTGATTGCCAATGGCAAGAACAAGATGCCCGCATACAACAAACAATTGAAGGCCGCCGACATTCAGGCTCTGGTTGCGTATGTCCGCGACCTGGGCAACAAGTAGGCCTCGGCGGAGCTGCAAGTATCTCGCCGCACGCCTGGGCCTAGGGAGTGTGACATCAAGGCCGAGCTCCAAAGGGCGCTGCGGTCAACCAAACCGCATCCATTGATTGCCGGCAGATGTGTAGGGGGCTTTGTGGTCGGAATTCTCATCGTTCAAATTGCGGTCGGCCTGGTGCTGGCGCTCATCTTTTTGCTTCGACCCGGCGTGACACGCTCTGCCGGTGGGAAAATCGTGGCCTTCATCGGGCTCTGTGTCCTTCCGGCTCTCTGCATTGTGGGCGGCATGAATTTGCACATGCAGAGATCGGAGCAGACAAAGTTTTGCACCTCCTGTCACGTGATGGTGCCGTATGGCCAGAGCTTGTACGTGGACGATACGAAATACATCCCCGCGCAGCACTTTCAGAATCATCGCGTTCCGCCGGACCTGGCCTGCTATTCCTGCCACACCGACTACACAATTTACGGCCCTCTGAAGGATAAGGTGAAAGGTCTGACGCGCATTTATTTTCAA
This sequence comes from uncultured Acidobacteriota bacterium, assembly GCA_963703805.1. Taxonomy (GTDB): domain Bacteria; phylum Acidobacteriota; class Terriglobia; order Acidiferrales; family UBA7541; genus DASTCZ01. The sequence continues at coordinate 1,848,336 of CAVPFO010000005.1, forward strand.
TACGTGGGCACGCCGCCGAACCCGATCACCATACCCGGCGGATTCAAGAACGCACAATGCTTGCATTGCCACGCAGGGGCCCGAAGCTTTGAGGAAGACCCTGTCCACTCGGCGATGATGAGTTCGCTGACGTCAAACGAGCTTTCCTGCATTTCCAGCGGTTGCCATGACACGGTGCACAACGCTTCGCAGGTGGAGCACTTGAAGATGTGGAGGCCCGGGCAATGAAACTCAGCGCCATCGGTCTGCGGCGGATGCTGCGAATTGCGAGTGCTTTAATCGTGGTGGGCCTGGGCGTTGAAATCATCAGCCTGCTCTGGTTCCATCCGCTTTCGTTTGTCCTTTTCGCGTTTGTTGCGGCAACGCTGATTGGCCTTGGAATTGTGATCTACCTGGCGTCCCTGGTTTTTGTAACACCGCCTTCGGCGAACAATGATTCGCTAAATTCAACGCGGTAAATGGTAGGAAGACGGCACGCGCGACACCAGCGCCTTGAGGAGTGAAGATCTTGAATCGCGGTATTTTCTTAGCCTAGTTTTCCGGAGTTGCCTCGAAATACGTTTGGTCGCGGGACACGGCATCAATCGCTTGGATCAGGACTTCCGACACATCTCCCTTCGCCACGTAGCCTTTCGCTCCCGCTTTTCGCGCTTCGGCCACCACTTGTGGGCTGTTGTAGGTAGTCAGGAATATGATCCGGCTCGCGGGCGACGCCTGCAAAATGTTTCGGGTAGCGTCGAAGCCCCCCATCACCGGCATACTTACGTCCATCAAAACGATATCGGGCTGAAGCGCTAGCGTCTTTTCCACCGCTTCCTTGCCATTTCGGGCTTCCGCGCAAATTTGAAACCGCGGATCTGTCCCCGCCAACAATGCGGCAACGCCCTGGCGGAACAATGCGTGGTCGTCCGCGATCAAAATCCGCATCTGCGAGTCTGCCAAGGGCGATCCCCCTTAACCGTAATTTGGTCACAAACCGGCATTTCTCGAAATACCCCAAACACTGCACTCCATACCATCATCGTAAGCAGTGGAATTCGCGCCGCATGCCAAGCCCAACCTCCATTTTTACATCTCGTTAAGTGCAGACTAATAAAGTACTACGGCACTGGTACCAAGGTTTCATAATGCTTTGGCTAACGCGAATAGGTGCCATTCGCAGCCCACAAGTCCTACACCCCTAAAATAGATCAGGTTTCCCTCATGCTCTGGGTTCGTCAAAATAAGGCCATTCTGGCGGTGTGGCTGTTTTTCTTAGGCGGCTATGCCATCGCGTCTCTAACGCTGCCCTCCGGCCGGGCCCTGAATTCCTTCGGTGATGTGGCGCAATGCCTTGTGCTGCTTTTCACCAATGCCGGGCTGCTGCTCAATGCCGGATCGCCCGATTGGCGCCGCAACACGTTCTGGATGCTCCTGGCGCTGGGTTCGGGGTTGTGGCTCGCGGGCCAATTGCTGTGGACTTACGTTGAAGTCGTGCAGCACCAGCCGATTCCGACGCCATTTATCGGCAGCGTTATCTTCTTCCTGCACACCGTGCCGCTGTTGGGGGCCTTGGGCTTGCGGCCGTATGCGGCGCGTTCCGAGCGGATCCTTCGCACCGGCTATGTCGATCTGCTGCTGCTGCTCTGCTGGTGGGTTTACCTCTATCTGTTCGTTGTAATCCCATGGCAGTACGTCTCGCCCGATGTTGATCGCTACAACATTGGATTCGACCGTCTCTACAGCGCGGAAAACTGGCTCCTGATCGGAGGCTTTCTCTACCTGGCCTCGACGACCGAAAAGGGCTGGAGGCGTATTTACCTGCATCTTTCTGGCGCCGCGCTGTGCTATCAGCTCTCTTCGAACGTCATCGGCGGCGCGATGGAGCGCGGCGTCTATCACACCGGCAGCCTCTACGATCTTGGGCTGATTGCGTCGTTTGTGTGGTACGGCACCACCGGTATCATGGCACGCCGCGTGTGCCCCCCTGCCGAAGCCCTCGAAAGCACGTCCGTGGAAAACGCCACGCTCGATACCCTTTGGCCTCCGCGCTTGACGATGGCTGCAGCCCTTTCGCTGCCCGTGCTCGCGATGTGGTGCGAATTCAATAGCGGCAATTCCGAAGCGATACGCCGCTTTCGGCTTATGGTCACCCTCGCCACCATGGTCGTCTTTACTTCGCTCGTCTTTCTGCGCCAGCGCCTGGTGGACGAAGATCGCGTGCGCTTGCTGCACGATTCGCAGGAGTCCATCCGTAATCTAAAACGCATCCAAAACCAGTTCGTGCAATCCGAAAAGCTGGCTTCGCTCGGCAAGCTTGCGGCCGGCGCGGCGCACGAAATCAATAATCCGCTCACGGCCATCTTGGGCTATTCGGATGTGCTTCTATGTGGCGCCGACACCTCTAACGAAACGCGAAACATCGCCCAGAAAATTCGCGATCAGGCGCGGCGCACCAAAGGCCTGGTCGGCAAACTGCTTAGTTTCGCCCAGCCGCTGCCCGCCGAACGCACGTTGATCGACATCAATTCCATCCTGTCCAGCGCGCTCGAGCTGCGCCGCCTCGATTTGATGGATCGTAGCATCCGCATCGAACTCGAAACGCGCGCGAACTTGCCCGGCGTTCGCGGAGACGCTAATCAGCTTCTCCAGGTTTTCTTCAACATCATCAGCAACGCCGTGGACGCGATGGAGGAAGTTGGAGGCGGGGTTCTCACCGTCCGTACCTCGCGCGACGGTATGAACGTCGTCATCGAGTTCGCCGACACGGGACCCGGCATCAAAGAGCCGCATCTCGTCTTCGATCCTTTTTACACGACTAAGCCTACGGGCAAGGGCACCGGCTTGGGCCTTTCGATCTGCTATGGGGTAATCGTTGAACACAAAGGTCAAATCGCATGTTTCAATCGCTCCCAAGGCGGCGCCACTTTCCGCATCGAGTTGCCCGCGGTACTCGCTCTTTTCCCCGCACGTGATGCGAACGAAACACCCGCAGGCATCTCTCTGCGTCTCTCCTGATCCATGCGCTGCCCTTCCACAGATGGCGTGGTCCTTGCGGAAAAACTTCTTATCCCCGGCCATTTGCTTTTGCTCGGCCATTCTGGCATCTCTGGACTGTCTCGTTTGAGGCGCTATGAATGACCCCGCAGTTCTTACAGAAAATCTGACGCGTCGTTTCGGCGAATTGATCGCCGTCGATGGCCTTCACCTTCGCGTGGACGCCGGGCAGTTTTTCGGCTTCCTGGGACCAAACGGAGCAGGAAAATCCACCACCATCCGGATGCTCACCGGCTTGCTCGCGCCCACTGCCGGGCGCATCCAGCTTTTGGGGCTGGACATTGAAAAGGATGCGGTCGAAGCCAAGCGCCAGATCGGCGTCGTACCCGAGGGCTTGGCGCTCTTCGATCGTTTGACCGGCAGCGAATATCTCACCTTTGTCGGGCGGATGTACGGTCTCGACCGGGCCACCGCGGCCCAACGCACGGCTGAGCTTCTTGATTTCATGGATCTCGCCGATCGCAACAAAACGCTCATCACCGATTATTCGCATGGCATGAAAAAGAAGCTGGCGCTGGCTGCGGCTGTGATTCACGGGCCGAAAATTCTTTTTCTGGACGAACCGTTCGAGGGCGTTGACGCCATTGCAGCCGGCGCGCTAAAGGCCATGCTGCAGCACATGATCGATCGCGGGGTCACGATCTTCCTTACCTCGCACGTGCTCGAAATCGTCGAGCGCCTCTGCACTCATATCGCCATCATCAACAAGGGCCACATCGTGGTCCAAGGCTCGCTTGAGGAGTTGCGTGCCGGCGTTCCCGCCTCTGCGGATGTGAACTCTGTAGCGGGTACGCCGCTGAGCCTCGAGCAGATTTTCCTCGCCGCTGTCGGACAAGAGGGCGCCGTGCGCAAGTCCGAAGAAGAGCTTTCATGGCTGAGGTAAACGCATTCCCAAGAATTCGCGAGCAAGTCTGGCTCGTGATGGGTCTGCGCTGGAGGATGTTTCGCAATGGATTGCACGGTGTTTCCGCCAAGCTGAGCCTCGTAGGCACCATTATCGCTGGCGTGTTGTGGAGCTTCATTGCTTTTGGTATCGGCATCGCCATCGGCTTGGGCGGATATTTCTTGCTGCGCGACGATCGCTTCGACGCGCTCGGCTATCTCTTCTGGGGACTTTTTCTCTTCTGGCAGTTAGCTCCCATTTTGGCTTCCCAATTTGCCGCCGGCTTCGATTCCACCGGCTTGCTGCGTTTCCCGCTGCGCTTCTCCTCATTTTTTGCGTTGCATCTTTCCTACGGAGTTGCTGATCCGGTTGCTCTCACGGGAATCTTCTGGCATGTCTGCCTGTTTGCAGGATTGGTGATGGCACGATCTGCGCTTGCGGCGCAGTTTGCCTTGATTGTGGCGCTTTCCGTGTCGATGAACCTGCTCCTCAGCCGCATGCTATTTACCTGGCTCGAGCGTTTGCTGGCCCAACGGCGCACGCGTGAAATCCTTTTTGTTTTGATGATGCTGTTTTTCCTCTCCGTGCAATTCTCGGGGATGCTGGTGCACCGCTGGGGTGCGCCGCTTGCGCATTTCTTCCGGGAAAGTGCCGTGTTCTGGACGGCCTTCCCTCCCGGACAAGCCGGCGCGGCCCTTAGTTCATTTGCGGACGGCGAGTCCGCGTTGGGCCTCGGGGCCTGCGGCGTCCTCACACTGTACACCGCTGCGTTTGCCGCCCTATTGATTTATCGCTTGCATGGAGAATTCCGGGGTGAATACTTCGGAGAAACCGCGGCACCTGCCGCCCGTGCACGCAAGCTGAAGGCCCCGGCACGTGCCGCAACCGCCGCTTCTGCATTGCCCGTTGAGACCGGCCGAGTGAAATCTGCCTCGGAAATTATTAGCGGGCCCGTCGCCGCCGTTTTTATGAAAGAGATTCGCTATCTGTTCCGGAACTCGATGCAACTGCTGAATCTCGTCCTTCCCATCATTTTGGTGGCGATTTTTGGGATGTCTTGGCACGACACGCCGTCACGCACTGGCGCGTTCCGCTCCGCATTTTCTGGGGCGAGTCTCGCCTATCCAGGTGCGGTGGCGTACGCCATGCTCGTGGTGATCCAGCTTTTCCTGAATTCCTTTGCGTATGACTCTTCCGGCGTGCAAATGTTCTTTCTGGCGCCGGTCAAGTTTCGCGAAGTGATGCTCGGCAAGAATCTCTTTCAGGCCGTATTCGTCGCGATGGAAGCGGTACTCGTCTGGATTATCGTCGCAATCGCCGTCGCGCCCCCGCCATTCAGCATACTTCTTACCACTTGGGCGGGCCTGCTGGTGGTTGCGCCGATCAGCATGGCGGTGGGAAATTGGTTCTCTCTCACGTTTCCCAGGCGCCTCGAATTCGGAGTTCGCCGGCAGCGCATGGCCGGCCTCAGCAAGCTGGCATTTTTTGTCGTGCCCTTGATCTATTTCGGCACCGTGGCTTTTCTGGCCGCCGCTGCTGCACTCGTGCGCTGGCTTGTAGGTCTGTGGCTGGTCCCGATCACCTTCCTGGCCATCGGCGGCGCGGCCCTATGGCTGTATCGAGTTCTGCTGGACGAAACGTCTCAATTGGCCGTCACACAGCGCGAGACGCTGATCCAACAGCTCGTTCGCTAGCGCCCTATGGACCTGCCGCAATCACTCACGGAGCGCTTACCGTTCCTCGATCCTCTCGAGGAAGATTGGTTGCCGGTTTCGCGTGCCGCACTCGTGGTAGCCGTGGTCTTTTATGCCGCGATCATGCTCGAAGAAGTTCGTACCGGCAACGGTCTGCTCGACATCGTTTTCGTCCCCGTTCACGAAGGCGGCCATCTGCTGTTTCGCTGGTTCGGTGAATTTATCGCCGTCGCGGGCGGCACCTTTCTACAGCTCGCCGCTCCCTTCGCTCTGGCCGTCTATTTTGCATTTCAACGCAATGCCGTCGCCGTTTCTTTCTGTCTTTTCTTTTTCTTCCAGCAATTCCTTCCCATCTCTGTGTATATGGCGGACGCGCGCGCCCAGCAGCTTCCCTTGCTCACCGTAGGGGACGCCGAATATGTGATCCACGATTGGAACTATCTTTTCGGCAAACTCGGCCTGCTGGATCATGACGTACAGATCGCTGGCACTGTGAAGATTTTTGGCTGGCTCGGCATGATCGGCGTCACTTTGTGGCTGCTCTACCGCGCCCTCCGCCGCTCACCGAATGCGGCTTGAACTTGTGGCGTTCCGGCCGCGACCGCCGTTTGCTATAATCCCGCGCCGTGCCCGCGACCAGCCCGAAGAAAATTAGATCCGCTCCCGCGTTCAAGCCGCCGCGCTATATCGCCGTCGAAGGGCCGATCCGCGTCGGCAAGAGCACTCTCGCCCAGGTCCTGGCCGGCAAGATGCACGCGCGCCGCATCACCGACGGCGAGAACAATCCTTTTCTCGAGAACTTCTATAAAGAGAAGTCCGGCGCCGCTTTTGCCGCGCAAATGCATTTCCTGTGGAACCGCCACAAACTCCTTCGTGACGCCGATATCGAACACACGCGTGGCGCCTTTGTCGCCGATTTCCTGTTCGAAAAAGATAAGCTCTTCGCCTATCTCGCCCTAGATAACGAAGAATTGAAACTCTACGAGCAGTTCTACGAATCTTTCGCGCGGGATCTACCCAAGCCGGACCTGGTGATTTATTTGCAGGCCTCGCCCGAAGTGCTTCGCGCGCGCATCGCCAAGAAAGGCGCCGCCACCGAATCGCGCATCTCTCTCGAATACCTCGCCGCCGTCGCACGTGCTTACGAACATTTCTTTTTTCACTACACCGCGTCGGACCTGCTCGTCGTCAACACCTCCGAAATCGATTTCGTCGAACGCAACGCCGATCTCCAGCAACTGCTGCGTCGCCTTCAGGAACCCGTCAAAGGCACGCAGTACTTCCTCCCGCTTGCGCACGAATAACCATCGCCTAATTTTTTCGCGCGCGCGGATTCAATCCTTGCCGTGCCAGCGCTCCCAGGCATATGCTGCGCTCCGTTGCAGGACTCTCGAATCGCGAGGCGCCGCATGAAGAATTGGACTCGTCGCAAATTTTTCCTCACGACTCTTGCAGGCGGTTTTGCCGCCGGCGCCCAGCGACTCATGGCAGCCGCGCCGCCAATGCAAGCTGCCTCGGCAAAAGGCACGCGGCCCGTAATCATCTCCAGCGCCAACGGCCTGCACGCGCTGCAAAAAGGAATGGACATCCTCAAGAGCGGTGGCGATACGCTCGATGCCGCCATTGCCGCCGTCACCGTCGTCGAAGATGATCCCAATGACAATTCCGTCGGCTTCGGCGGCTTGCCCAATGAAGAAGGCGAACCCGAGCTCGATTCCTGCCTCATGCATGGCCCCACGCGACGCGCCGGAGCGGTCGGCGGTTTGCGCCGCGTTAAAAATGCCGCACGCGTAGCCAACACCATCCTCCAACACACCAATCATGTTTTTCTGGTCGGGGAAGGCGCTTACAAATTCGCTATTGCCGAAGGCTTCGAGTCGCAGAGCCTACTCACCGAGAAGTCCCGATTGGCGTGGCTCGCCTGGAAAGCACACACCAATGAAAATTGGGCGCCCGGCCTCGATAGCCCCGAATGGAAAGAGCGCCTGGACGCTTTGCTCGATACGCCGGAAAAGAAGGAGTGGGCTTCCTGGATCAACGAGGTCATCGCCAATCCTCCCACCGGCACGATTCCCTGCATGGCCGCGAATGAGAAAGGCGAAATTTCGGGCGTCGTCACTACGTCCGGCCTTGCCTGGAAAATTCCCGGCCGCGTGGGAGATTCCGCCGTCATCGGAGCGGGTATGTTTTGCGACGGAGACGTCGGCGCCGCCGGTTCCACCGGCCGCGGCGAAGAAAACATCAAAATCTCCGGCGGCCACACGATCGTGGAGCTAATGCGACACGGAATGTCCCCGCAAGACGCCTGCATGGAGGCGATGCACCGCGTGATCCGCAATTACACGCGCGGTTTTGCCAACGAAAAGGAGCGCCTCGCCAAGATCGGGCTGCAATTTTACGCGCTCAATAAGGATGGCGCGCACGGGGCCGCCACCCTTTGGGGCACCTCTTCGCCGGAGCACAACGATCACTATGCGGTGCACGATGGCGATGGCGCAAAGCTTGTCCCTTGTGAAGTAGCGCTACAGCGAAGCTAAGCCGCATCGAAAACGGGCACGCAGCGCTAGACTTTCCCGCAGCCTCGTTTATCCTTTTCGCATGGATCGAGCCAACATCGTTATCATCGGCGGCGGGGTCGTCGGGTGCGCCATCGCCATGGAGCTGGCCGCGCGCTGGCCAGACGTCTTTCTGCTCGAAAGAATGCCGCACGTCGGTATGGCTTCGAGCACTCGTAATAGTGGCGTCTTACACTCCGGCATTTACTACACGCCTGGTTCCCTCAAGGCGAAGCTGTGCGTCGAAGGCAATCATCTGGCCTACGAATTTTGCCAAGCTTACGGCGTGCCGCACCGCGCGACCGGAAAAATGGTCGTCGCCGCCGAACCGGGTGAGGAGCACATCCTCGAAGAGCTGGCTGCCCGCGGACGCGACAACGGCGTCACCGGCATGAAGCTTTTGGACCAAACAGGCATTCGCCAGCGAGAGCCCCACATTCGTGGCTTTGCGGCGCTTTGGCTGAGCTCTACCGGCATCGTCTCGGCCGAGGAGTTGGTGAAGACCTACGCCCGTTTGGCCCGCGATCGCGGCGCGCACATCGTCACCAATTCTCGCGTTACCGCGCTCGAACCCGCGGGCGACTGTATTCGCGTCACCGCGCAAATCGGCGAGGAAGATGGGCATCCCGGTGTGCAGGAAACCATTGAAGCTCGCTGCGTGATCAATTGTGCTGGTCTTTACGCCGACGAAGTGGCCGCCATGCTCGGCTTTTCGCAGTACCGCATTTACCCGGTGCGTGGAGAGTATTGCGAAGTGATTCGCTCCCGTTCAGACCTGGTGCACGGCCTCGTCTATCCGCTGCCCCATCCGGAAGGAATGAGCCTCGGCGTTCATCTCACCAAGACATTGTGGGATACTGTGCTGGTCGGCCCCACCGCGCGGTACGTCCAGGAAAAAGACGATTACGAGAAGGATCGCTTGCCCGTCCAGGAATTTGCGCGCATGGCACAAGCCCTCTTGCCGGAGTTGCGTGTCGAGGACTTGCGGTTGGCCTACTCGGGCCTCCGCGCCAAACTCGTTCCGCCGCGCGGCCTCTCCGGCACCGAGCCCGGCGGCGGCCCGGCGGATTTCGTGATCGCGCGCGATCCTCGCGTCCATGCCGCGATTCATCTGATCGGCATCGAATCGCCCGGCCTCACGTCCGCGCTCGCCATTGCGCGATACGTCGCGCCCATGGCCGCCGCCACTCTCTGATGATCGGTGAACTTCGCCGCCACAGCGTCACCGCACGAGCTGTGATACAAACACGAGCTGCACGCCTTCGTGCGTGATTCGCGGCAATTCTTCATCCAGTACTTCGAGCGTCACCGCGTGCGGATGCCCGATCGCCACAGCCGCGCCACGCATGCGTGCATCCCTTACTGCCTCTTCCAGGGACCTGCGCACCGACTCGGCATCTTGCGCGTCATCCAAAAACACGTCACGCGAGGCCGTCGGCACGTGCGCACGCCGCGCCGCATCAAACGCCACACTGTGCGCCGAAGTACGGCTATCTACAAAAAATAAATCGCGGTCTCGCAATGCGGGCATCACCTCATCCATCAGCGCTCCGTCCGCGGTGCCCAGCGACCCTTGATGATTGTTCACGCCCACCGCGTGGGGCACGGTTTCGAGCATATCTTCCACGGCGCGGGCGACCAGCTCGGGCGGCATTCCCGGCCGCAGCTCCACCGCTTCCGCATTTTCGCCGCTATCCGATTCCACCGGCAGATGCAGCATCACCTGGTATCCGCGTCGAAAGCAATCCTCGGCGATGTCCGTCGAGTGCGGCAGGTGCGGCAGCACGGAAATGGTTAAGGGAAAGGGCATTTGCAAAATCGCATCGGCAGCCCCGCGGTCGTAGCCCAGATCGTCCAGGATAATCGCCAGCTTTGCGCGGCCCCGGCCGGGGTTCGAGATTGCCTGTATCCCGACCTTGGGAAGTAGCGGCGTGATGATGTGTACCGAATGCGTGCGCACGCCGGCGTAGAAATAATCAAAACGGATCACGCCCGCCGCGCTCGGCCTGGGCACGCGCGTCAAGCGATGCTCGCGCGCGATCCGGGCGAGTTCACTCTCGATCGCGTCGAGCGCTGCTTGGTCTGTCTTGCCGCCGGTCGCGGCGGGCAACGAAATAAAAATCAGATCAGGCGCAGGAAGCGGCGTTCGATTACTGCGTCCACGCCGCGCCACCGTCGCAGGCTGAGCGCTCCCCATCCGCTCCGGCATCATGCCCGTCGAAGCCGCCCCGTCCGAAGCATTCTTGGCCGCAAACACCAATTCCCGCGTGATGCCGCGAACCTGCGCGCCGGTCAGCGGCACAGGCTTTCTGCCGCAGCCGACCGCAAACACACCGAAAAAGGCCAGCAGGCAAACCATGGCCCCGCAAAGAAAAAAACGATTGGGAGAAGTGTTTCGTCGTGAAGAAGAAGCGAACCGGAGGAAGACCACCGCAGCTTTACACTTGCACGGGTGATTGCACGCGCACGCGACGGATATTGCCGGGCGCGTGCTGCTGTGCGACTTTATGGGCATTGTTCAACATGTCCAGCGCCTTGCTCAGTACCGCGTCATCCGCCGGGTTGGGTGCCGACGGTGGATTTTCCGCGCGGCTGAATGATGCGGCATCATCTGACGTCAACTGCACCGTCGTGCTGGGCGTCACACCCTCTTCTGGAATGGCCTTGCCATCCGGAGCGTAGTAAAACGCATCCGTCAGAAATACGGCCGAGCCGTCGTCAAACTCGATCAGCTTCTGCTCGCTCGCGCTGCCGTACGTTCGTTCGCCCACCACGTCGCCGCGATGGTTTCCGAGGAATCCCGCCGCTACGATTTCCGCAGCCCCCGAAGTCACATTCGACACCAGCAGCGACACCGGATCTTTCCACACCACTTTGCCCGGGTCGGCCGCAAAATCTTCCTTTGCCACGGTCTGGCCCTTGAGCGTCACGATCGTGCCGGAGTTCAGGAACATGCGCGCCACCGCGATTCCTTCTGCTGGATCGCCAATCGCGCAACCTCGAAGGTCCAATACCAACTTGTGCAGGCCCTGATGCTGCGCGTCCCCCAGCTTCGCGCGAATTTCCTCGGCCGCTCCCTTTTCGAGCGCTGGAACCCGCAGATACGCCGTATCGCCCGCTACCTTCGTCAGCGTCACATGCAGGGCCACGCTCGCCGTCCGGGTGATCGTCACTTCTTCCGGCGTCAATCCGCGCGCCGGCCGGATCACCGACACTTTCACCGTCGAATTCGCCGGCCCGTCGATCAAATTCAGCGCCTGCCCGATGGACATTTCACGCGTGGCGAACCCGCCGATGGACTCCAAAATGTCGCCGGTAAGCAGCCCAGCCTTTTCCGCCGGACTATCCGGCAACGTGGATACTACCCGAATGTATCCGCCGCTCTTGGAAAGCGCCAAGCCGGTCTGCCCTTGGGTGCGCGAAGTCACTTGCTTCTTGTATTCCGCGTATTCCTGCGGGCTCAGGTAGCTGGACATGGAATCGAGCGATTCCAGCAAGCCATGTAGCGCGCCCGCCGTCACCTTCGCCATGTTCGGCTCTTCCACATACTCTTCCTGCACCCGCTGCAGCACTTCGCCATAGACCGTCAGCGACCGGTAAGATTTCTCGTCATCCGTCTTGCGCAGTACGTATCCCAACGCGGCATAGGAGAAAACGGCCAAGGATAGCGCGACAACGGTCAGCTTGGTCAGGCGGTTCATAGGTGGTAGGCTCGCAGTACTCCGAAACTCCAATTATAACATTCCCTGGAGGCCGAAACCATCGGGGAGAAGGCTCCGTGTTCAGGCCGTACTGCCTGGCTGCAGACTCCAAACTACCCCGCGCAACCTTTAGCGAATCGACGACAACGAGCGCTGCGCCCGGCGTTTATCCATTCACGATCACGGCGACCGATGGATTCACCACGTTGAGCACGCCCGCGACGCTCGAAGTAGGCGACTTCACGCTGAATCTGTCCCCTCCCATTGTCAGTTCCTCCACGGGAACAGCCACCTTTAGCCTCACTGTCGGGCAACTTTACGGCTACTATGAAAACATCGCACTGGCCTGCTCGAACCTGCCTTCGGGCGCAAGCTGCGAGCCGCAGCCCCAAGCCTTCTCGGGCGGATTTGCCGTTCCGCTAGTCGTCAATTTTAGTAACGCGGTCGCACCAGGCACATATACATTTACATTGACCGGCACGAGCAACTCGCTCGTGCATACCACCACAGCGCAGTTCCAGGTTGTCACGGCGGCGGCCGTGACGCTGAGTGCGACGCAAATCAGCTATTCGCCATTGCTCGTTGGCGCTACCAACCAACAAACCGTGAAGCTTACGAATACCGGAAATGCGCCGCTCGCAATTGCTAACGTGGCCGCGACTTCTGCTGGTTCAGGGGAAAGTTTCAGCGCCAGCTCGAATTGCGGTGGGACGGTTGCAGTACAAGCCTCTTGCACAATCACGGTCACGTTTAGCGCGACGGCTGTCGGTTCCGCGACCGGGAATCTGCAGGTAACCGATAACGCTTCAGGATCGCCGCAGTCGATTCCACTATCCGCTTCCGCGGTGGATTTCTCGATCACGCCCGCGAATGGTAGTGCGACGTCGGCAACGATCAGCGCTGGACAAATAGCCACATTTTCTCTGCAAGTGGTTCCCAATCAAATCACCGGCACGACGATTGAGCTGAGCTGTAGTGGGCAACCTGGCATGGCGCTATGCGCTACTGCACCATTGGAGGTACCGGTTACCGGCAACTCGCCGGCGCCGTTTCAGGTGACGGTCTCTACTACGGCCTCTAGCAAGCTCGTGCCGACAGTCCCCGATCTCGGTTCGAACTTGAGTCGTCGGTTTTTTATTCCATTGATGACGTTCGTGCTCGTGCTAAGCGGTGGTCTCTTTCTCTTTGGACATGCCTCATGGGAAAAGAGAAGGTCAAAGGGAGCGATCTTGCTGGCGACTATCTGCGTATGTTTGGGCATGGCCGTAAGCTGCGGTGGCGGCGGGGGTAGCTCAAGTTCTGCACCAGTCAACCCTGGCACGCCATCAGGAACTTACATGCTGACGGTGGCCGGCTCGGCCGACGGCGGCTCGCGCAGCTTCCAGCTAAGCCTAACAGTTGAATGACTTAGCCCGACCAGATACCACTTGTTTGAAGCGCGCGGTCGGTTCGTCGTCACCAAAACCCGGTGCCTCAGTGCTTGCCACATCTGCGGCGCCCGCTTGCAAAGGAGAGTGTCAACGGTCTGTTTCAGCCGTCTTGTGGCTCGATACATCTCTATGCATTGCCGAACGGGATCGTGGAGCACGCGGAGGCGTCCGTCCCCAACGTCTAAAGGAATAGGTCGCTATAGCCAGCATCAGTAAGGGCGACCCAAAGCGAATGATGAGCGTTCGAAGGTCTCCGACACCTATTCTATAGTCACGAAGTGTCCCGTCTTCTTCGTCCCGGCGAATTATCAGAAGTATTGCTTTGGGAGCTTTGTCAAACCAAGCCAAGTATGTAATCACCCTCGTTGTTGTTCGGTGCGACGCACCACTTTGATACACGACCTCGCCGCCGACGTAGTAGGCAACAGGAATGGCGCGACGAAGAAAGCCGCCCTGTTTGATGGCTTCGTGAACAATCGTTACCGCTGCTTCGGGTGGAGTCACTGTTCCGCGCAAGGAATCAGCTATTGCCCGAAGGTCAGCGGGCGGTCGAGCGATTGCAAGCGAAAGGGGCAAAAATGTCGCGGCCGTTACCAGAGCGGACAGAACCAAGAACAGTATGGAAAAAGCCCGAAGACTAAGCCTCACTCTTTTGCCCTCGTTTCACGGAATAGGCTTTCTAAAATGGGGTTAAGAGGTTTCAAGGCGCGCTAACGATTATTTGCTCTTCATGCCCCTACGATACAAACGACTCACAAGATAGATCGTAGTGACCAGAACGAGAACGATGAAGTATGGTCGCAGAAGCAATAGGGGCAATATCTCTACAGCTAGCCGCCGATCTCCAAGGAAAAAGCATATGGCAGCCAGGAAGAAGAACCATCCAATCCCTAGTAACCACCGAAAGACGACACCGATTGTCACGACGTTTCCCGGACCCGAATAACTTGCGGAAGGTAAACAGCATAGTAGTACAAGCAACTCGCAAACCACCAACCTAGTAGAAGAATCACGAACCACATTCGCCTGGAGACTTTGCCCGAACGATCGAGCCGCGCCCAATAGGTCCACATACCGAAAAAGATATGGATAGTGCCTACAGTGCCGAGCATCCCGATGATGCCGATCGGGAGACGGAGTCGGAACGGCAGGCCATTAGTGTCGTTGACGCCATGCTGATTCATGGCGATCAACATGGCAGTCACTGCGGCGGTCAAAAGTGTCGAGACACCAAAGAGGACGGCCGACCTTTTTGAGATGATGAATTCGTCCAAAGTCTCGAACGTAAGCAATGATTTTCCTTTCTAAAGCTGATGTACGTCACCTCCACCAACTAAATCGCTTGGCGGGGAAGGTGGCGCCGCGGGCGCATGCGGAGGGTTCGGCAATCGCACTGAGTTTATCGCTTCCTTGGCGGCATCTCTGAGATTGCCGCTGCCTTGTTTCGTTAGCCCCGCTTCTCCGCTTGCGTGTGCCCCGAGCCCAACTCCAACAGATGCACCAACTCTGTCGCTTGCGTTAGTTCCGGTGGTCGTGTGCCCCCCAATTGTGTCGACGATCTGCTTCTGAGTATTCTCGACGCCAGTCACACTCTTGTCGTTGTGAAGGGTAAATAATGGTGTGTCAGAAGAAACACTCTCCCCAACTTTTACGCTGCCGAGCTGCACTGAGACACCTGCCTCAGCAGAGGCGGATACTTTAAGGATCGCGGCAGGTGAGGTCTCGCCACTGAGCATTGCAGCCGCACCTATAGTGAATTTGGCTGGCCCAGCGCCGACCTCCAGATCTAGGCCTACGCCTCCCGCCGCTTTGACATATACTTGACTCGCTGCCGCCTTTATATCGTTCCAAACTTGTTGCCAGTTGTGACCATCCTGATCCATCCTTCCCAGTGGGTTGCTGCGCACGTAGCTGTAAAGGTTCAGCATTTGCGGATCAGTGAAATCTGCGTAGGGAACCGCCTCGGGTTTCATGGCCCAGTCAGAAGTGACGAAACGGCCTAGCGTGCTGCTGTAGTATCGCGCACCGAAGTAGTCGAGGTTCGACTCAGCGTCACGCTCCTTAGACGTGAACTTATGTGTCGTGCTCTGCGTGTTGTTGCAGGGCACGGACCCGCCATAGGAGAGCAGTTCACCGTACGGCAGATAATCGTCGCACTCGATCACCGTCCCGCTCAGATTCGTTATCAGCCGCGTGGAACCCAGGTGATCGGCATGCACAAACTGGGTCGCGCCGCTCGGCCCGCCGGTGTACTGCGCGATCAGCTGATCGCCGAGGTAGATGTAGTTATTCGCCCAGTTGCTCCAGCCCGGCCCTAGTTGTCGGAATAGATCTTCGCGTCGAAGCCGCGAATAAAGTCCGTCGACGCGCTGGCGACGGTTCGCGAAACGCGCATATCCTCCCCGTTATACAGATAGCTCGTTCCGCCGTTGGACGGGCCTCCGTTCACGGTGCTTATCCGCTCGTGTAATAAGCATCGTTTCCGTTATTGTTCGTTGCGCCGCCGACGCCGGTGGAGAGGGAGAGAATGTCTCCGACCAAGTCGTAGACATAGTTCACGTTTTATGCGGAATGGGTCTGCCCATTGTGGTTCGGGGTATTTCAATACGCACCCTGGGAGTTGAAGACGCCGCCATCCGAAAAAGTTGGCTACGTTTGGGGTGCGACGGGAAATAGCGCGATATTTTCCGCTAAATGTGCGGGTGCGGTAACCAGTCCCCGGTTCCTCGCGCCGGCCTCGTTTCGAAAAGCGATTCCGCGCGCGCCACGTACGTCTGCGAAATCCGGTCGTGCCAGGTCAGGTGGTCTTGGTCCCAGAAGGCCCACAGATAACCCAGCAAAGCAGTACCGCCCGATATGGCATAGCCCACGCTCCGCCAGATCAGCCGTCCCGGGTCAGGCGTCTTTCCTTCGTAGCTCACCACCCGCAAGCCCGCGAACATCATTCCCGGCGTCGCCCCGCCCATCATCGTAAATAACGTGAAATATTGGGTATAAAGGAGGCCCAGCACGGCGGCGCAGATCAGCAGATCCACCTTGCCGGGCGCGATCCGGCCTCCAAAGGCCGCAAACAGCCCCAGGATGCCCGTTGAGGCCACCAGCAGGCAAATGGCATCCACCATCCCAGCTCGGCGGCGCAGGGCCAATTCCGCCACAGGAATGGGCGACTGCAGGCTTGGCTGCCGTTCGTGGTTCGCTTCTGGGTTCATCGTGCCTCCCCATTTGCCTTGGCTTGACGCAGAATCCGTGCTCGGCGGCCGCGATACGTCAATCACCATTTGTTCGAAATCATGGGACACACCTGGCCTAGGCAGCGGCTGCTGAGTTTCGAAACGGGCGGAAGCAGAAGCAAGCGTCGCTTGCATCGGATCTTCCATCTCATCGCTTCCGGGCGTGACGGGCTCTTCCTCGCGCATTTCGAAGGGCAGCGCGGCTTGTGGCTCTTCGATCTCTTCGGGAGCCTCCTCGCCAATCTCTTCCGGGAGGCCCGATTGCCGGGCGTGATAGGAACGCAGGCGCTTGCTTACTTCCTGCCGCCAGCCAGGCGCACCGGTGCGCTTCAAAGTATTTGCGGGGGACGCAGCCTTGGCGGGCGCCGGAGACACCCCGGCTGGCTGCTCATCGAAGTTCAATCGCGCTTCACAAAAGCAGCACAGTTCCGTGCTGCCTTGATTGATAGCGCCACACTGCTTACAGGTTTGGATCACCGTGCCGTTTTGCGCTGCGGACGGTCCCCTGTAAAGGGTCAAACGTATCCTAGCAGTGAAACTGCAAGGAAACGGCAACCTTTCCGCGGGTGTCTCCAATCGAACAACGCGGCGCACCGATTCGTCGAATTTTTCCTTCGATGTAAGGCATCCGCCACCGGGACGTTTAGCACCGGGCGTTCGCCATCCTGCTGCCTGGATTGCGGCTGCTGGAACGCGGTGTTAGGCTAGCCCACTATTTTTGCCCTTCTGCAAAATTGAGGCCACGCAGCAAAATGCAATCATCCATACGGGATTGGCTGCGGTGGGGTGCGCGGGCCGCCGGGTTCGCCCTGGCGCTGAACGCCGGTGCCGCCACCGCCGCTGCGCAATGCTCCGAGCGCACGCAATCCCACCTGGCTGCGCCCAACGGTACCGCCACCATCAGCGCTTGCGAACAAACCAAGCAGGGTGACATCTTGATCGCCGATGGTCAGGCCGAGGTCGCTTATCAGGACCAGCAGCTTCGCGCCGACCATATCGAATACGACTTGCAAACGCACGAAGCCACCGCCACCGGTCACGTCCAACTCGACTACCGCAATCAGCACCTCGATGCTTCCGACGCGAAATTCAACATCGAAACCAAGCGCGGGGTGTTTCATCACGTGCATGGCGAGGTAAAAATCGAGCGAAAGCCGAATCCGGCGGTACTGATCACCGATAATCCGCTGTCGTTTGAGGCGGTGGAAGTCGATCGCCTCGATGAGGATACCTACAAGATCGTGCGCGCGGAATTAACGGTATGCCGCCCCGATCGCCCAACCTGGAAGTTTTATGCCGCGCATGCCGTGTTGCACGTGAACCAGAAAGTCGCGATGGTAAACGCCAATTTTCGCTTGCTGCGCATCCCGCTGATCTGGCTGCCCTATGCGACTGCGCCCGCCGCTTCCAAAATGCGCCAGTCGGGATTTTTGATTCCCTCGATCGGACAGTCCTCGATCAAGGGTTTTGTCCTTGGCGATTCCTACTATTGGGCGCCGAAAGATTGGCTCGATGCCACCATCGGCGGTCAATACATGAGCCTTCGCGGCGGCAGCCAGACCGCCGAAATCCGTGCGATGCCGTGGGAAAACGTTAACCTGACCGCCAACTACTTTGGTGTGATCGATCGGGGTTTGCCCGGTCCGAATGGTGTTCTGATGCCCGAGGGCGGCCACACCGTCACCGTGAAGTTTGACGCTTTGCTTGCGCACGGTTGGCGCGCCGTCGCGGACGTAAATGAATTGAGTTCGCTCACCTTCCGCCTGGCTTTTGCGGAGACTTTCGGCGAAGCCGTCAACGCCGAGGCAAATTCCGCCGCGTTTCTCACCAACAACTTCAAGGGCTTCAGCCTCAATTTTGCTTTGATCGACGACCGCGACTTTCTCAATGCCCAGCCGCAAACCACGGTGACGATCCGCAGCGCTCCCGAGGTCCGCTTCTCATCGGTCGACCAGGCGCCCTGGAAGCGCTTGCCTTTCTATTTCGGCTTTGATTCCTCCGCCGGCGCGGAAAGCCGCGGCGATCCGGACATCACCACCGCCGCCTTTGTGCAGCGCGATGAAATCGCACCGCTCGTCACGCTCCCGTTGCACTGGGGACCGTGGCTTGGAGTTACCACCACCTACGCCGTCGATCTGGCCCGCTACAGCGCCGAATTGCAAGGCGGCCTCGCCATTGACGAGCCTGTCGCGCGCACCGCCAGTGAGCTGACCGTGGATATTCGTCCGCCGGCGCTCACACGCGTTTGGCAAACGCACAATGCAAAATGGAAGCACTCGATCGAGCCGGACATCCTTTACCGCGATGTGGCCGGCATCAACGATTTCGGCCGCTTTATCCGCTTCGATCAGGACGATACGCTCACGGACACAAACGAGTTCGAATACGGCATCACCAATCGGCTGTTTCGAAAAAGGGCTGATGGCACCACGCAGGAGTTGCTCACCTGGCGCGTCGCACAGAAATACTATTTCGATCCTACCTTCGGCGGCGCCTTGATTCCGGGCCAGCGCAATGTGTTCGAAGCGCTTGACGACATCACCCCCTTTCCTTTTGCCGACACGCCGCGCCGCATGTCGCCTATCGTGAGCGATCTGACCATCAATCCAAGTGGGAGCTATGACATTGAATTTCGTGACGACTACGACACGCAGCGCCACAAGCTTACCGCCGCAGGCACCCTGGTGAAGCTGCACCCGTATCGCAACAAGTTCAACCTCACGATCGCCGATTTCGAATTGCGCAACGACCCTATCCTGCAGCCTCTTTCCAATCAGCTTCGCACGCTCTTCGGTTACGGCAACCTGAACAGCCCCGGATGGAGCTTCAATGGCGGCGTCAGCTATGACTTCGTGCAGGGCGTCACGCAGAACGAAATCGCACAGGTGAGTTACAACGGGTCTTGCTGCGGAATCACATTCGAATACCGCCGGCTCGACCTTGGGCTAGTCCGCACGGAAAACCAGTTTCGGCTTTCGCTGGTGATTGCCAATATCGGCACATTTGGCACCGTCCGCAGACAGGAAAAGATTTATTGAGGGAGAGCGTGTGAAAAAGCAGGGCAAGACGCACTCGAATACGGTCGCCGATTTCGAATTTGCCTCGATCGAGCAGTTATCCGCGCTCTTTCATCGCCGGGAGCTTTCGCCCGTCGAGGTGGTGTCGCTGCTTTTCGAACGCATTTCGCTGTGGAACATTCAACTAAATGCGTACCTTTCGGTCACTCGCGAAGAGGCCCTAGTTGCAGCCCGCAACTCGGAACTTCGCTACCGCCGCGGCACGGCGCGAGGCCCGCTTGACGGCATCCCCATCGCCATCAAGGACAACATCTACACGCGCGGCGTACGCACTACCGCCGGCTCCAAATTTCTCTCGGATTTCATTCCGGATCGCGACGCCACCGTAGTTGAGAAATTGCGCCGGGCCGGCGCCGTGATTCTCGGCAAGACGAACCTGCACGAATTCGCGTATGGAGTGACCACCGAAAATCCGCATTACGGTGCGGTGCGAAATCCTTGGGATTTGTCGCGCGTTTGTGGTGGATCGAGCGGAGGCTCCGCTGCAGCCGTCGCCGCGGGACTGTGCATCGCTGCGCTGGGCACCGATACGGGCGGCTCGGTGCGGATTCCGTCCTCGCTGTGCGGCGTGGTGGGCCTGAAGCCCACCTTCGGCCGCGTCAGTTGCTACGGGACGGTACCGCTCGCTCCCAGCTTCGATCATGTCGGGCCGATTGCGCGCACGGTGGGCGACGCCGCCCTGCTTCTCGGCGCAATGGCCGGGCGCGATCCCGCCGATCCCGCCACGCTCACGCAGCCGCGCCTGAAACCATTCGACAATTTGCGCGAACTGGACTCCCGCCTTCGTTTGCGCTTTACGAAGAAGAAGCCGCTTCGGCTTGGCTGGCCGCGGGAATATTTTTTTGACCGCGTCGACGAGGCTGTGCTGCGTTCGATAAAAGCGGCAGCGCGCTCCTTCGAAAAGATGGGAGCGGTCGTCGAGGAAATTTCGCTGCCGCACGTTTTCGATGGGGACGAGCCCTCAACAACCATGGCCTTGGCCGAGGCCACCCACGTGCATCGCGCGGCAGGTTGGTTCCCGCAGCATGAGGCCGACTACGGCGAAGACGTTCGCGTGCGGCTCAAAATGGGTGACGATATTCGCGCAACCGCCTATCTAGCCGCTGCGGATATTCGCCACCGCGTCCGCGCCGATTTCGACGAGGCCTTCAAAACGGTGGATGCGATCCTCGCGCCGTCGGTGCCGATCGCGGCGCCGCGCTTGGGGGAAGCTAAGGTAACGATTGACGGCACGGAAGAAACCGTAAGGAGCGCGCTGATCCGGCTGAACCGCCCGGGAAATTTCACCGGCTTGCCCGCGATCTCGATCCCGTGCGGCTGGACGGCCTCCGGCTTGCCGATTGGGCTGCAATTGATCGGACGCGCGTGGCAGGAGGAGCATCTCCTCGCCGTCGCGCGTATCTTCGAAGAAGCACACCCCCAGCTTCGCCGCCGGCCAAGACTCGCTTAGAACCTGAGGTCTTCGCTTCCAGCTCTCTGACAAATCGGGTCCGCCCGACGTTTTGGGCTAGTGGTCTCTGTCACAACCCCCCAGCCCCCAGTAGTTGCTCTCGCAAATGCTGCCTAGGGATTCCGCCTAGCAACTATGCAGATACATGAGGTTGCATTAAATCCGGTCTTGCACAAAACTTGTTCGTAAATCGCTTCCCTGATGGCTAACTGAGTAACAGAGGACTGCGCCATGATGCCAACTGACGATTCGTACCGTTTAGGCCGTCAACGGAGTCGGAACGCTCAGAAACCGAGGCCAGCCAAAAGAGTGATGTCTGCAAAGAAAATGATCGCGGTCGCAGTCATTCTGGCGATCGTTTTGACCATTCCGGTGAGAACCTACCGCGTGCGACGTCAATCTTGGGGCTCACTGTTCTGGAATAATCGAACTGCGTACATCTTTATCGGAGAAGGCGTCCAAGGATATCGATTCGACTATCTTGGGCTGGCCGTTGAATGGGTTCAAGAATTGTTCCCATTTGGGGCTTCTGCGCCGGCCGACAATCATTGCTCTGCAACGGTGCTAGAAGTAAACGCGCATTCGGTGCAGTCCTATTCTGTGAATGATTTCTGGCTCGGCACCGTCGAGCCGTTTCAAGGAACACTCTATGCGCCTAACCAGCTACCCAATGGAGGGTTCATGAAGTGGTCGGGCAATCATTTTGTCCCGGCCACACCGGCGGAGATCGAGAATTTTCACGAGTATCTGATCAGCCTGCCAAAGGGACCTCCCGTCGAACCCAGTTACGATAATGTCGAGGGGTGGTCCCAACGAGTCGCAGCCGGTGAAGTAGTGGATACTTCGCCGACTGAGTATGTTGAAAAAGATTCGAGAGTCACAATCGAACTAGATGGACAACAATTGACATTTGTGATGAACAGCGGCTTTATCAGTAGGCATGCGTATGTCGACCTGATACGAGCAGGTCGGCCTCCGGAAAGAATTTGGCAGCTCGATCAGCGGGGTCATCGTGTTAGCCGAGCCGAATACAGAGCAATTTTTGGAAAGACCTGACACCGACTAGCAACAGGGTATTCCCCGAAACTTTAGTCTGCGGGGCCGGCAAACAACAGCAGATTCCCATCCGGATCTCTGACGACAAAATTCCTGGCGCCCCAAGGTTGCTTCTTCAGTTTCTGGCGAAAGATAACCCCAGCGGACTGAAACTCAAGAAACAGCAGCTTGATCTCGCCGGCTGTGACGACGGTCATCGATGCCGACAACAGTTCCTCACGATCGCGGGTCGTTGACTCGATTACCGGCCCCTCGACACACCTGAGATTGAGGCGCGCCGCATCGCGACGCACTTGCGCATAGTAGGGAGGCTTGCCGTAACTGAATACCTGCGAAAAACCCAGCTTTTCACAGAAAAACTCGCATGATCTGTTGATATCGGTGACGAGCAGTTGCGGCTCCGCACCGACGATGGTTGCTTTGGATGGCGACGGCTTTAGCTTGCTCGGCATGGTGGAAAGTCCAGCTTTCAGGCTTTGCCAGCTAGCGAAGCCGTGCTGCCTTGCGACCATTTCTTGCGCATCGCTGAGCTGAAAGCTCGCAGCAAGAATCTCCGAGTCGGACATATTCAGGAAACGAGGCAGAAGCTCGCGCATTTGCGCGGCGACGGGATAGTGCCGTTCGCGGTGCCAACGCAATATGAGCTTCGCTTGCTTCTTGAGGTTCTCTAGATTGGGCATGTAGGCCTCCACGATGGGATCGTAGGTGGGCATTGCCCTTCGGCGACGCGCCGATGCACCCTACATGCGCCGGTGGCAGTATTTGCTGCCCTGTCAGTAATTGTCAACTCAGAACGCTCACACACTTTGGTAAGGAGACGATCTCCGACGCGGTTGAAACGCGACGCCCATTCCCTGTACAGTGTGCGTAGCGCCTGGTTACCGCATTGCCGCCGTAGAGCAAAGACGCCCGAGTCAGCGCTGCATCAAAATCCGTGGTATGCAATTCCTGGAGAGCGTGAACTATGGGAGTTTCTGTTTTTGCGGCGCTGCTGGCCGGGCTGGTGTCCTTCCTCTCGCCCTGCGTCTTGCCCCTCGTGCCCGGCTATATCTCCATGCTTTCCGGGATCGGCGTCGAACAGCTTCGCCAAGGGCAAACTCCGCGCAATAGCTTGATGGCCTCCGCCATCGCCTTTGTGATGGGCTTTTCCGTTGTCTTTATTGCTTTCGGAGCCTCGGCCAGCGCGGTCGGAGAATTCTTGCGCCACAACCGGTCGATTCTAGCGCCGATTGCCGGCGCGTTTGTGCTGCTCTTTGGACTGCATCTGATCGGTTGGTTGGTAAAGTTGTCGTGGAAAATCGGGCTCGCGCTTGGTTTGCTTCTGATCGTCTTGGGGTTCGCGCTATATGCCCGGCCAGGACTACTGGGTGAGTCGTTGCGTCCCATTCACTTCTTCTCGCTGGCGATCATTCCGCTCCTGGGTCCATGGATCGCGCGATGGCTGAATCGCGACGTCCATTTTCGGAATTTGGGCACCGGCACCGAGAAGGAAACCGGCCCGCTTGCCGGCGTCACTAGCGGTTTTTTGCTTGGCTTCGCGTTCGCCTTTGGCTGGACGCCCTGCATCGGCCCAATCCTGGCGACCGTGCTGGCCATGGCGGCCACGACGGAGAATGTAGCCCGCGGCGTTTTCCTGCTGGCGATTTATTCCGCCGGGCTGGCGATTCCTTTTTTGTTGACGGCGCTGGGCATCAGCCGATTTCTGCGCTTCTATCAGAAATTTCGGCGGCACTTGCACGCTGTGGAAGTCGCGAGCGGCGTGCTGCTGCTGTTCGTCGGCTATCTGATTTTCACCAATCGGCTTCTCTGGCTTTCAGGTAAACTAAGTTTCTTGAACCGTTTTTCGCTATAAATTGCCGCGCTTGCGGTGGGGATTTCGAAGGATGCCATGAAAAAAACGCTTTTGGTGCTGATGGGAGTCGCTGTACTGATCTTTGTGGTGTTTTACACGGACCGCCATTTGGCGCCCGCGAAGCCGCCCGCGCAGAGTACCGTGGCCCCCGCGCCCGTTTCGAATGCCAACACGGCCGAGCCGAACGTCGTCTTCAAAGACCTACAAGGCAACAACGTCAAACTTGCAGACTTGAAAGGCAAAGTGGTGTGGGTGGATTTCTGGGCCACGTGGTGCGAGCCCTGCAAGATCGAAATTCCCTGGCTCATCGAAATGCAGCAGAAATATGGCCCGCGCGGCTTTACCGTGCTGGGCGTGGCCATGGACGACGGCGGACAAAAGGTCGTCGATCCGTTCCTGCAGAAGGCGCGCTTTGACGTGAACGGCCAACAACTGCCGATCAACTATCCGGTGGTGCTCGGCACCGACGAAATCGCCGACCAGTTTGGCGGCCTGTTGGGTTTCCCCACCGGCTACTTGATCACGCGCGACGGCCGCAAGATCAAGACCACTATGGGCCTCGTCAGCTACGACGAGATCGCCAAAGCCATCGAAGCCCAACTCTGAGGGTCGTTGGGAAGCCTTACCCCGCAGATCGAGGGAGCGCGGGAATCGCGCGGCGCAGACGCGTGACGACGCGCTCGCGGCCTAAGGCCAGCATCGTTTCGAAGAGTGGCGGCGCTACGGCTTGGCCAACGATGGCGACGCGTGTGGCATTGATCAGCAAGCCTGCCTTCACGCCGGCGACTTCCGCAATTCCGCGCAGCGCGTGTTCGCAGGCGTCGTGATTCCATTCCGGGAGCGCGGCCAAGGCGTCCGCAAGCTGAGCAATCAGCGCGCCGAGCCGCTCGTCCTTCCAAAACTTATCTTTTGCCTGCTGATCGTATTCGAAATCGTCGCTGAAGAAGGCGCGCGCCCAATGCGAAAAGTCCGGCAGCAGCCGCGTCCGGGGACGCAGCATGTCCACGGTGTGCGCAAACCACGCGCGCTCGGCGCCCGCCCATTCGGAGCGCCAGATGCCAGCGCGTTCCAGCTCGCCCTGCACTTCCGGCAATAGCTCCTCGATCGGCAGACGCTGCAAATACTGCTGGTTGTACCATTCGAGCTTCGGGCGATCGAATACGGCATTCGTGCGGCTCACCCCCTCGAGCGAAAATCGCTCGAGCAATTCCGCCGTGCGCATGAATTCGGTGTTATCCCCCGCCGACCAGCCGAGCAAACTCAGGAAATTTCGAAACGCTTCGGCCAAGAACCCTTCATCGCGATAGGAGGAAACGCTGGTGGCGCCATGGCGTTTCGAAAGCCGGGTGCGGTCCGCGCCCAAAATCAGCGGGACATGTGCAAACAGAGGCACCGGCGCGCCCAAGGCCTTGTAGATCAAGACCTGCTTTGGCGTATTCGAAAGGTGGTCGGCGCCGCGAATCACGTGCGTGATGCGCATATCGATGTCGTCCACCACTGCGCCGAGCTGATAGGTGGGCAAACCGCGCTCGGAGCTCCCATCCTTGGGCGAACGCAACAACACGAAATCCTCAATTTCTTCGTTTACCACCTCACGGTGGCCAAAGACGACATCTTCGAAGGACGTGGTCTCGCCGAGCTTTACGCGAAAGCGAATCGCAGGCTTCTGCCCGGTGGAGGCAGGATGTCCATCGCGGCAAACGCAGCGCGTGATGCGCCGGGACACCGGCTCGGCAGGCTCATCGGTTTCCGCAGCATCGCCCCCGGCATACCGCTCGGGCGCGCAGTAGCACAAATAGGCCGCGCCGCTCGCCAGCAGCTTTTCGGCAGCGGCGGCGTAAAGCGGCAAGCGGTGCGACTGGAAATACGGCCCTTCGTCCCAATCGAGCCCGAGCCAGCGTAGCGACTCGATAATGCCGTCCACAAGTTCGGGGCGGTTGCGTTCGACGTCCGTATCCTCCACACGCAGGATGAACGCGCCCTTTTCATGGCGGGCGAAGAGCCAGTTAAACAAGGCCGTGCGCGCGCCGCCCACGTGCAGATAGCCGGTGGGGGAAGGCGCGAAACGCACGCGCGGTCCGGTGGAATTCACAGGGTTGACCTCATCCGAGCGGGCACTCACCCGCTTTGGCGATCCTCTTCGAAACCAATAGTTTAGCGGATGCGCGCAGCGTGAGTCACGCGCCATTTGCCCTGCGAGCGATAGCAACTTGCTATTTACCTCCAGGGACATCAGAACGTGAGTACTCTTGACCCCCAGAAAAAGCGATTTCTATAGTGGTTGCAAGGCAGAAGCTGTTGGCAGGACTGCAATTAGGGGCGTTCGGAAGGGTTTTACGAGGGACCTCGGCAGGATATTTTCGCGGTACTTACGCTTGAGACTCATCCATCCATCCGTTCGAAAAACGGCCCGTCGCCGCTCGCGGCTCGGGGTGCGCAGACCTTGCTAGCACACGAGACAGTAGCCGTGACGTTGGTGGCGACGTCCGCGCTCATGGCCGTGTTCTTTGCCTATTCGTATTCTGCGCGCCGGCAGCTTTACCTGCTGTTTTGGTCGGCCGCGTGGGGCCTGCTCGCTGTGCATTATGCCGGCCCAATCGCGCACATCTGGTTGCAGAATATTCCTTGGTCCGTCGCAATCGAGCTGTGGATGCTGGCCGCGGCGTCTTTGATGTTTTTCCTGAGCGCGCAACTCTACGCGCACGCGGTGCCCAAGGTTTATGCGATCGTTGCGGCAGCGTTTGTTCTGGCGGTGTGGTCGGTGGCATTTAGCACCGGTCAGACGGGGATCTCGCCCACGTTTGGTGTTACAGCCGTGATTCTCGCGACGGCGTGGGTGTTTTGGCGCGAAAGCCGCAAACGGGAATCGCTTTCCGACCGCGGTTTGGCGGTGGCCCTGCTTTTCTGGGGAGCCTTGGGATTGGGCACGTCCAACGCTATAAACCTCGATGGTTCGATCCGCGATGTGATCTCCGCGCTGGCAGTCTTGCCGTTGTTTTGCATGGCGGTCCTGATGTCCATGACGCTGTATGCGGACGACAAATCCCGCGTGGAAAGCAACATGCTGGCGCTTTCCAATCTGAATCTGGCGACTTCGGGACTCGTCGGCAACGACGTGCAAAAAATGATCGCGCAAGCTCTGGGAAGAATCCTGAGCGTGGTGCAAGTTCCGCGCGGCGCGCTCTTTCTGCATCATGGCGATCCGCAAGGGCCTACTTGCGTGGTGGCGGAGGGTTTTAGCGACACCTTTTGCTCGACCTCCATGCAGGAAGGACTCGACGATCACCTGGTGAATCTGGTGATGCGCCTGGGCGGTTTGGCCGTCTTCAACGATTTGCACCACGGCGGGGACTGGGAAGCGCTCGACAAAGACGAAGCGTTTCGCCGATTCCGGCAATTGGCGATTTCGCAAGGCTTGCGCACGGTGGCCGCCATCACGCTGCAAACCAAGGAAAATGCCTTCGGCGTGCTGCTGCTGGGCGCCAGCGACAACCGCCGCTTTGGCTCCGGCGAATTGCGGCTGCTTCTGGCGCTGGGTCATCAGATCGGCATGGCCGTGGAGAACAGCTACCTGGTGCAGCAAACCGCGCGGCGCAGCGACGAGCTGCATATCCTAAATGAAATCGGCCGCACGCTCAGCTCGACGCTCGACACCGATACCGTGTTTGACAAGATTTACGTGGAAATGCAGCGCCTCTTTGACGCAAGCAATCTTTACATCGCTTTCTGGGATCCGGATCGCAACGTCCTGCGATTCGAAATTGAAATTCAGGATGGCGTGCGCGTGCCCAAACGCGAGCGGCCAGCCGGAGATCACCTCTCCGAGTATGTGATCCGCACGCGGCAAGCGCTGCTGATCCGCGAGAATTTTGCGGAGTCCATGCAGCGGCTCGGCGTCGATCCCGTGCAACAGCGCGGCTGCTTCTGCGGGGTACCGCTGGTGCGGCACGATCGCGCCATCGGGCTGATCGCGGTACACAGCCAGCGCGAACGTGTGTATGACGCGGGCCATCTCGAGTTGATGCGCGTGCTAGCGAGTGAGGCGACCATCGCGCTGGAAAATGCGCGTCTCTTCCGCAAGGAACAGACCAAATCGCGGCACTTGACCTTGCTCAACAACGTTTCGCGCAATGCCATTGCCACGCTCAATCCGGACGAAATGCTGACGCGTATCGCCTCCGAGCTCGAGCTAGGGCTGACCACCTACGATCACATCGGCATCGGCGTGCTGGATTACGCAGACAAGGAAATCGTGATCCAGGCGGAAGCGGGCGCGCGAAAGCAGGCGCTTGGGCGCAGAATTGCCCTGGGCGAGGGACTGGTCGGCCGCGTGGCGCGGGCGGGCGAGATGATGGTGGTGCCGAACTTCGTTTCGAATGGCGGCGCGGGTTCGCCGGTGTTGGAAGATTCTGTTTCCGGAGCGGCGCTGCCGATCTATTACTCCGACCATCTTCACGGCGTGCTCTATGTGGAAACCTCGAAGGAACACGCATTCCCCGACGAAGAGCTGCAGGTGCTTTCCACACTGGCCGACTTGATTTCCGGCGCGCTGCACAACGCGCTGACGTTCCAGCGTGCGCAGGAGCAGGCGATCACCGACGGTCTAACGGGCGTAAAAACGCACCGCTTCTTCATGGAAACACTGTCTTCCGAATGGAAGCGCGCGACGCGTGCGGGGCGGGCATTCTCGGTAGTTCTGATCGACCTCGACCGCTTCAAGTTTGTGAACGACTTCTACGGCCATCTCGAAGGCGATCTCGTGCTGCAACGCATCAGCCAGATTCTCGAGCAAACTTGCCGCCGCTCCGACGTAGTGGCCCGGTATGGCGGTGACGAGTTCGTGATCCTGATGCCGGAAACAAACGTCGAGCAGGCCCGGCAGCTCGCGAGTAAATTGCGGGCGAGCATTTGCGCCGATCCGTTGCTGCATGACAAGAACATTACCGGCAGCTTCGGCATTGCCAGTTTCCCGGTACATGGCTCGACGCCGCAGGAGTTGATTCAGGTGGCGGATGCTTCGATGTACGTCTCGAAGCATCAGGGCGGAAACGCGGTTTCGACCGCCGAGCATCTCGATCCGGACGAGGCGAAGCGTTGGAAGCGCGATGTGCTCGAAGGCTACTTGAACGTCACGCTAAAGCGCCCGCTGGATACCGGGCCGGACGCGCTCGAGGACATTTGCAAACGTCTGGAGCAGTTCACGCGATCCGTAGGGGACACGGCAGGCGCGGCGCCGCAGACCGGCAAGAACGCCGCCGCGCTGCCACCGGCCGTGGCCGAAACGCTGACTGCTGTAGTGGCCTCGCTCGATGCGAAAGATCCTTGCACCGAAGGGCATTCGCAGAAAGTAGCTGCCTATGCGGGAATTTTGGCGGAGGCTTTGGGAATGCCGGCAGCGCAGGTCGAGGAAATTCGCCTGGCCGCGCTGTTGCATGACATCGGCAAGATCGGCATTCCGGATGCCGTGATTCAAAAGAGCGGCCCGCTCGATCCCGCGGAATGGGAATTGATGCAGCAGCACGTGCGTTACGGCGCGCGAATTCTGCAGCCATTTCCGGAAATTGCCGCGGTCCGGGAAATGGTGGAGCATCATCACGAATTTTTCGACGGCTCGGGCTACCCGGATGGCTTGTCGGGCGAAGCAATTTCGCTGGGCGCACGAATCCTCGCGCTCTGCGACGCCTACGACACGATCACATCGGAGCGAAGCTACCAGCGCGGGCGCGGCGCCGAGGAGGCTTTCACCGTACTCGAGCGCTGCAGTGGAGCGCAATTTGATCCGCAGCTCGTGGAAGCCTTTATCGCTGCGTTGCGAAAGCAATCGCTTCCGCTAATCGAAGCGACGCCGGTACCGGTTACTACGGACGCTTCCTGAAGACAGATCCCGCCGCGAGGCCTTCTTCCCCGCTTTTTTCGCCGACCTGACGATCGCCCCTTTCGGGTCGCAATCCTGCTCTGTTAGGCTGAGTCTGTCCGGCTGAGGAGAATCATCATGCAAGTCGCACGTGTGCGTTGGGCGGGAGCGGAGCAATTTATCGCGCTGTCGCCTTCGGGCCACGCCATTCCGCTCGATTGCGATCGCGAGACAAACACCGCGCCGGGACCAATGGAGCTGCTGCTGGTGGCGCTCGGTACCTGCACGGCGGTAGACGTGATTTCTATCCTGAAGAAGAAGCGGCAGAAGCTGGAGTCGCTCGAGATCGATGTAAGTGGCGAACGCGCCAAAGAACCGCCTACGGTATGGACCAAGCTCGAACTCGTCTACAAACTGCACGGACAATTGGAAGATAAGGCCGTACGCGACGCGATTACGCTGAGCCAGGAAAAGTATTGCTCGGTAGCGGCGATGCTGCGAAAAGCGGCCCCCATCACCTTCCGTTACGAGATACATCCCGCCTGATATTGCGATGTAGAGCGTTGCTTTCTTCCACTTCGAGGATCGCGCAGACTTCGCGGAATCGCCTCGTTAGTTATTTGGACGAAGGCAGAGACGCGGAAGTGCTCGAAGCCATTGGCACGGCGCCCGCCCGCGTTTGCGCCAACCAAGCGTCGAAGCCGCCAAGGACGTTGACTACTTTTTCGAAACCGGCACGTTGCAGCAGGCTGGCCGCAATCGCGCTACGGTAGCCACCCTGGCAATGCACGGTTATAGGTTGCGTGCGATCGAGACCGGCGAAAGGTCCCTCCACGGATTTCGCATTGGGCTCGGCTAGCGCGGCAAAGCGAGAAAGCGGAATGAGCCTGGCCTGCGTGATGTGGCCGGCTTCCCATTCCGATTGGCGGCGCACGTCGAGTACCTGGATGTGCTCGCCTCGGGCAAGTTCGGCGGCGAGTTCGCCGGCGCTGATTTGCGCGACTTGTTCCGTGCGGCGTCCGCTGCGCTGCCATGCTTCGATGCCGCCTTCGAGATAACCCTCCACACGCTCGATTCCTACGCGAGCAAGGCGTAAACGCGATTCGTCGAGGCGTGCCTCATCTTCCGCGAGCAAAACGATGGGGTGCTCGAGGCCGAGCAGCGTGCCCGCCCACGACGCGTACTGGCCGGCGAGCGCGATGTGCACCGCGCCGGGCACATGCGCGGCGGCAAAATCCATCCACGGACGAGTATCCAGCAATACTGCCGTGGGCGCATTGCTACAGGTGAGGCTTTCCACTTGCGCGGGATCGAGCGCCATCAGCGGACCGAAATTTTCAATTGTCGCGGCGCCCGCGCGGTTGATTTCCGCGTCGCGGCTGAAATAGCCGGGGCGTTCGGGCAAGTCTGCGGTGAGCAGATGAACGAAAGCTTCGCGCGTCATCGGCTGCAGGGCGTAATTAAATCGCCGCTCCTTACCGATCGTGGAGCTGCGTTCGCTGCTGATGTTGCGTCCGCATAGCGAGCCCGCTCCGTGCGCGGGAAATACTTGCACGTCGTCGGGCAGGCGCAGAAGCTTTCCGTGCAAGCTGTCGTAGAACATAGAAGCAAGTTGCTGCGGTGTGAAGTCCGGCGAAAGATCGGGACGCCCCACATCGCCGATAAACAGAGTGTCTCCGGTCAGGACGGCCCAGGGTTTTTCGCTTGCGTCCGGGTCGGTGACGACGATGCACATGCCTTCGGGAGTGTGCCCGGGAGTAGCGAGAAATTCGAGCGTGCACCGGCCAAGCTGGAGCTTTTCGCCATCGCGCATGGCGCGGTGCGGAAATTTCGCGTGCGCGGCTTCGCTGATGCAAATCGTCGCGCCGGTGCGCGCGGCAAGTTCTTGATGGCCGGAGACGAAGTCGGCATGCAGATGCGTCTCGATTACGTAAGCGATGCGGAGGCCGTGCTGTTTCGCGTCCTCGATATAAATTTCGACATCGCGCTGCGGGTCGATCACCGCCGCGACGCCATCCGAGCCGACCAGGTAGGAAGCATGCGCCAGACAACTCAAATAAAATGGCTGGAAGTACATCACGAACCTCGAAGACGCCGCGCGGAAGCCCAGCGCTTGCGCTTTTGCGCAGTGTAGCACAGCATACCATGCTGATCAGTCGCGGCCTTGTCTGGTTTTCACGGATTCACTAGAATCACGGTTTTCGCTCCATCATTTTGGGGGAAAGGCGGTTTCTTCGATGTCTCGCCGCATCGCGGCCAAAATCACGGGGCTGGCTTGCTACGTGCCGCCCCGCGTGATGGATAACGATGGCCTCGCGAAGATTGTGGACACGTCGGACGAATGGATTCGCACGCGCACGGGAATTCGCGAGCGGCACTATGTGGATCCGGGCATGGCCACCTCGCATCTCGCCACCGCTGCCGCGCAGCAGTTGATCGCGCAAAAGGGTCTCGATCCGAAGGAAATCGACCTGATCGTATTGGCCAGCGTCACGCCCGACATGTTTTTCCCTTCCACCGCATGCCTGGTGCAGGATCGCATCGGCGCGACGAATGCGTGGGGGTTCGACCTTTCCGCGGCCTGCTCCGGGTTTCTCTACGCGCTCACGGTGGGCGCGCAGTTCGTCGGCGCGGGCACTCACAAGAAGGTTCTGGTGATCGGCAGCGACACCATGACCTCGATCTTGAACTATGAAGACCGCGCCACCTGCGTGCTATTTGGCGACGGCGCGGGCGCGGTGCTGGTTGAACCTGCCGCCGATGGCGAAGGCATCCTCGATTTCCATCACGATGTGGATGGTTCGGGCGGTTGCCATCTGTACATGCCCGGAGGCGGCTCGCTGCACCCTTCCACGCACGAAACCGTGGACAAGAAAATGCATTACGTGCACCAGGAGGGCCAGCAGGTCTTCAAGTACGCCGTGCGTCGCATGGCGGACGTAGCCTGCCAAATCATCGAGCGCAACGGCGTATCGAGCCATGATCTGGCCATTGTGGTGCCGCATCAGGCGAATCTGCGCATCATTCGCGCCATGCAGGAGCGCCTCGGCGTGGACGATTCCAAGGTGATGGTGAATATAGAACGCTACGGAAACACGACGGCAGCGACGATCCCACTGGGCCTGCGCGATGCCCTCGAGGAGAAGCGCTTGAAGAAGGGCGATCTCGCGCTCCTGGTGGCCGTCGGCGCAGGCTACACTACCGGCGCAATCCTTCTGCGCTGGGCTTATTGAGCCGCGATTCAGCCACACGCAAATCACAAACAATCGATTTTAGGGAATCTCAATCGGGAGAGAGCTTCGGCCGGTAAAAGGACTCCGTGCGCGGAGCTTTTTTGATTTGGGCCGCGGACAGGGTCCGCGGCGGTGCTTTCCATCTCAGCGTAACAGCTAATTAGCAGGAGCGAATTTCCGCTGCACAGGCCATGTTCTGTTCGAGCCGCGCACCAAGTAGGACCGCGACGTAACGCGAACAAGTGGCCATTTCCGAACGCGCCCAGGCCGATACGGCTGGCATGTGGGTGCTGGTCAGTTGCCGGATGCCGCCCATCAGCCCGAAGTAAAGCTGAAGAGCGCTCAAGCGATCCGACCGCTTCTGGAGCCCAGGCGTCAACCGGTGAAGGCTGAGCAAGGCACCAAAATCTTCGGCAGCAGGGGTATCACTATCCAGACCGGCCGCCAGACAGACTTGGCTGGGAACGGGCTGGGCGGCTAAACCGGCAATCAAGGAACGCCAGTAGTAGACGCCGAACTGCGTCATAGCGATCACGGAGACGATCAGTAATAGCAAGCTGAACATGTCACCGTCCTCGAGACACAGTGTGCAAGTTCCCCCAGCGGGCGACAATAGATCGTCCGTACCAAAAGCGCCGCAATTGGCTTACAAGCATCTGAATATAAGCCACTTAACTGCCTACCAAGCCTCGGAAGGGAGGCACGGAAGCAGCGATTGCGCTCTTTCGTAGAGACAACCCGCAGATGGGGAAACTGAAACATTGTGCTGCCCCCATTATCCGCAGGCGAGGGAACAGAACAATAGACCGCTGGTACCAAAGCATATGCAAATGGAGGGTCCGGGCGACCATAACTTGCGTGGAAGAGCTAACTTACATAAGCTCCGATTCGAAACACCGCTCCTCTCCACGCGGAGCGTGATTTCAGGGGGGTATGCTCACGTGAATCCATCTCTCGCTCTTGCCCTATTCCTTCTATTACTTACGCCTGGAGCCGGCGTGCCCGCCATCCCGCCTAGCGGCGCAGCCTCTCGACACCAGCAAGACGCCGCGGGTCGCGGGGCTGACGCGAGTCTACGCGTTTTGCTGGAGCAGCAGCAGGCGGCATGGAATCGGGGTGACGTTGATGCTTTTATGCAGGGTTACTGGCACTCCGAACAAACTACATTTTCCGGCACGAACGGCGTCACGCGCGGATGGGACGCGGTTTTGGCCCGCTATCATCGCAACTATCCCGATCAGGCGGCCATGGGTCATCTGGAATTCAGCCAGCTTGAAATCACGCCTCTGTGCAAGGATGCCGCGCTGATTCTGGGCCATTGGCATCTTGATCGGGAAAAGCCCGTGGGCGGAGTGTTCACGCTGGTGGCAAAACGCTTTCCCGAAGGCTGGCGTATCATTCATGACCATACCGACGCCGTGAGCACACCTTCGAACTGAAACCGCAAACGGTATCAAACGGAACTAACCGGGCGAGCCCTGTTGCCGATGCACGTTTTCAACGATGGAGCGCGCCCACCGCTTAAAGATTACCGGCGAAGGACGGCGGGGACTTCGAATCAAATGATAGTTCACCGTATATGAAGCGCGGTCTGGCTCCTGTTCTTCTGCTCCTGCTGACCGCGGGGATCTACATCGGCTGCGCAGCAACTCCGGCGCTGGTTGATGAATCGGATTGCGGCCACGCGATCGCCTCCCACGAGATCCTGCAAACCGGTGATTGGGCGGTGCTGCACATCAACGGCATCCGCTGGCTGGAAAAGCCCCCCCTGCTCTTTTGGATGGTGGCGGCCACGTATCGCGCGCTGGGGCAGACAGCTTTCACCACGCGGCTTCCCAATGCCATCGCGATGATTCTGTTGGTGCTGTTGGTTTATGAATTTGGGCGCCGATGGTTTGGCGGACGTGCGGGCCTTTATTCCGGGCTCATTTTTGCGACGAGCTTTGGCGTATTTTTGAACACGCGAAGCATGATCGCGGAGCCGATGTACGCGCTGGCGTTCACAGCCGTCTTTTACTTATTTCTTCGCGCTTGGGAAGGATCGTTGCCGATGCGGCCTGCGTGCTGGACCGCAGCGGTGATTACGGCGCTCGCGGTGCTCGCCCGCGGGTTGATCGGCGTGATCTTTCCAGTCGCGGGCATCGTGTTGTTCTTGCTGGCGACGGGAGGATGGCGGCGCTGGCGCGAGCTTCCCTGGCTTTCGAGCACGCTGATTTTTCTCGCCGTGGCCGTGCCCTGGCACGTGATTGTGGGCAGCCGCGTTAAAGGTTTTTATTGGTTCTACTTCATCAACGAGCATTTTCTGCGCGCCGTGAACAAGCGCACGTCCATGGACTATCAACCGGTGCCGCGCTTGCTGTGGTGGGCGGAACACCTGATCTGGTTTTTCCCGTGGAGCGTTTTTGTTTACTTTGGAATTCGCGAATGGCCGCCGATACGGCTGTGGCGCAATCGTTCCGCCCTAGTTGCAGCGCGTGGGTCCCTGCCGGCGGCCGGCAACGGCGAAGAGCCCTATCGCGCCGAGCCACGCCTGCTGCTGTTTTGTTGGGCGGGATTCATCATGCTCTTTTTCACGATCTCGAGCCGGCTCGAGTATTACAGCTTTGGGGCGTGGCCGGCGATTGCGATGCTTTTGGGGGTGGGGCTGGCCGACGCAGAAAAGGCGAAGCAAGCGCTTGCCACGCGCCTGCAGGGCGCGCTGGCGCTGATCGGCTTGGCGCTGAGTGCAGGATTCGGCGCGGTGCTGTGGATGTCACGCGGTGTGAAAGTGCAAGGCGACATCGCGAGCCTTCTCGGATCGAAACCGGAGGAATACTACCGCCATGCATTTTCGAACGCCGCCGATCTGACTACGCAGGCATTTGCCGCGCTGCGCGGCGAGGTGATTGCAACGATGGCGGTATTCGTCTTCGGATTTGGCGCTGCGTGGCTGTTGCGCAGACACCGGCGCGAGCTTGCGGCCACGCTGGTCACGGCCCTCGCTGCTGCCGGGCTGATTTTCGCCGCGCATAGCGCGATGATCGTGTTCGAGCCGAAGCTTTCCTCGCGTCTACTTGCGGACGAGATCAACCAACATTGGCAGCCCGGCGATCGCATCCTGCTCTACGGAGATTTTTACGGGGGATGTACGGTGAGCTTCTACACCGGGCAGAAGCTATGGATCTGGAATGGGCGCTATTACGGCCTGGCGTTCGGATCGAATTATCCCGATGCTCCACAAATTTTCCTGGACGATAGCCAGTTTCCGTCGTTTTGGCAGACGCCCGGACGAGTTTTCCTGGTAGTTCCGGAGAATCACCAGCAGGAAGCTCTCGATCGCTTGCCGCCGAACTCCACGTACGTTTTCGCGCAAAGCGGCGGCAAAACCGTGTACGTGAATCACGCGGTCGAGCCCGGCGAGCCCACCATCGCGGAAATACAACAGCGGAATTAGAACGATTTTCGGATGCTAGCCTCCATACACAGGCTGTCTCGCCTAAAACTCGTTTTTGTATACCACGCCATCTTTCATCACGAAATTCATGTGTTGCAGGATCTTTACGTCGGCAAGTGGATCGCCAGTGACGGCCACAATGTCCGCAAACTTGCCCGCTTCGACCGAGCCGATTCGGTCGCTCCAGCCCATCAAGTCGGCGGCGTTGACGGTGCCCGCCTGTAGCGCCTGCACGGGCGTCAACCCCAATTCCACCATCGACCAGAATTCGCCGCCATTCATTCCGTGCGGATAGACGCCCGCGTCGGTGCCGAGCGCGACCTTTACGCCCTCGCGAAACGCCCGCGCCATGTTCTGCTTCGCGGCGGGAATGATGATTGCCGCTTTCTCCACCACGTAGGGCGGCATGTTCAGACTTTTGACGTTGTCCGCAAACCAGTAGAGCGGAAACGTAGTCGGCACGAGATACGTGCCGTGCTGCTTCATGAGCTGGATGCCCTCTTCGTCGAGAAAAATCCCGTGCTCGATGGAATCCACCCCGGCGCGGACCGCGTCTTTAATGGAAATCGCCGCATGCGCGTGGACCGCTACCTTCCGCCCTAGCCGGTGAGATTCGGCAACGATGGCCTGCATCTCCTCGGGGCTATAGGCTTCGTTCAGGGGGTTATCCCCCTTGGAAAAAACGCCGCCGCTCGCCGCGAACTTGATTACGTCCGCGCCATATTTCACGTTTTGCCGAACCATGGCCATCACGCCCGGCACGCCATCCGCCACGCCGTCACCCGAGATATGAAAAGTAAAAGGAAACAAACTATCGTCGCCGTGTCCGCCGGTGATGCTGATAATCGGGCCGGAGACCTGCATGCGTGGACCGATTACGTCGCCATCGTCAATTGCGTCGCGCAGCGCCACATCGGCAAATCCATCCGCGCCCAGATTGCGCACCGTGGTGAAGCCGGCCATTAGCGTGAGGCGAGCATTTTTCACTCCGGCCAGCGCTTGCCGCGCCACCGGCACGATAGCCCCGGCCCCGTGCCCGCTCGAAGCAAGGTGGGTGTGAGCATCGATGAACCCCGGCAGCACGGTGGCTTTGCGCAGATCGATTTCCTTCGCCCCTGCGGGCACCACCAGGTTCGCGCCCACCTGCGCGATTTTATTGCCACGAATCAGAATGTCTTGATTCGCCACCATCTTGCCGGCCTTGGCGTCGAAGAACCGGCCAGCGTGGATCACGGTAACGGCTGCGGGGACATTCTCCTGGGCGCGGGTGCAATTGGGAGTGACCGCGAGCGAGAGCACCGCCACCAGCCCTACAAACACCATCCGGCATGCGGATAGATTCCTTTTCATGGCAGATTCCTTTCGGGAAAAGTGCGGCACACTACTACCAGCAATCGCTCGGGAACACAAGACGGCCAGCGCGCAGACTAACTGCTGACCGGATGTCTATCAGCGGTATACGCGGGGTGTCAGTTGGAGGGAGGGGCAATCGGCGCCGGAGGCGCGGGTGGATTGATCCAATCGGGCGCGGCAAATTCCACGCCCCAAAAGTGTGGGGCCGGAGAAAGAAATTCGAGGCCAACTCGTTGGCCATGCTCGCTCGTCTCGCCTAAATAGACGATGCGGCATTCGAGCTCCTCGAGCGTTTCCGGATTCGTAACCGCGAGCATGGCGCCGTCTTCCAAATCTTCCTGATTCATGTAGACGAGCCCGCCGTGCGCATTGATCACGATGGTCTGGCAAGTTTCGGTGAACCGGCGGCCGCGAGCGTTCTTGCCGCTGACCTTGACGCGCAAACGCATAAATACGCGCGAACTGCGCCGGGGACTTGCAAAGGCAACTTCCGTCATAATGCATCCATCGTCCGGCAGGAAGTGGGTGCGGTCAACTGGCGCGCCGATGGATGTGCCTATTCGCAAAAGGGACGAAGGGACAGGTCTCACGGAAGCGTTTTGGTTGCGGGGATGCTGGCCCTGTCCGTAGAATGATGCCGCTCGTCCCTTTCCCAGATCGCAATGCGCGGTGCGCAGGGACGCTGCTGGCTTCAAGGAGACACCATGGACCTGACCCAATACATTGATAGCCGTCGTGATGCTCACCTGCACGAGCTGAACGAATTTCTGCGTATCCCCAGCGTGAGCACGCAAACCGCGCACAAAGGTGACGTTGAGCGCGCCGCCAAATGGGTCGCCGACAAATTGCGCGCGATTGGGTTGGACACCGTCGAGATCATTCCCACGAAAATGCATCCGCTCGTCTACGCCGAGTCGCTGCGCGCTCCTGGCAAGCCTACGATTCTCTTCTACGGGCATTACGACGTGCAGCCTCCCGAGCCGCTCGATCTGTGGACGTCACCGGCATTCGAGCCTACGGTCCGCGGCGGAAATCTCTTCGGGCGCGGCACCGCCGACGACAAAGGCCAAGTGCACATTCACCTGAGCGCTCTTGATGCGCTGATGAAGACGGCGGGCAAGCTGCCAATCAACGTGAAAATCCTGATCGAAGGCGAGGAAGAGGTCGGCAGCGTGAATTTGTGGGACTACGTCCAGCAGAATAAAAAGAAACTGCAGGCCGATGCGCTGGTGGTCTCCGATACTTCGATGCTTGCTCCCGGCGTCCCCTCGATCACTTACGGCTTGCGCGGGCTGGCCTACTATCAAATCGAAATTACGGGGCCGGCGCAGGATTTGCATTCGGGCGTCTTTGGCGGTGGCGTGCCCAATCCGATCACGATCCTTTGCGAACTCGTCGCCAAACTGCACGACAAGAATTTTCATGTGACCGTGCCGGGTTTCTATGATGACGTTGCCAAATTATCGAAAGACGAAAGCAAAGCGCTGCGTAAGTTGCCATTCAAGGAAAAAGACTTCAAGAAAACTGTAGGCGCTCCGGGATTGTCCGGCGAAAAGGGATTCTCCCTCGCGGAGCAGCTTTGGTGCCGGCCCACGCTCGAGTTGAACGGCATCTGGGGCGGCTACACTGCGCAAGGCTCGAAGACGGTGATTCCTTCGAAAGCGTTTGCGAAGTTTTCTTGCCGGCTGGTACCGAATCAAAATCCGGAGAAGATTACGCGCGCCGTGGAAAAACATATTCGCGCGCTGTTGCCAAAAACGGTCACGTGTAAGTTTGACGTGCACAGCCAGGGCAAGCCCTGGGTGGCCCCGTATACGCACCCGTTTTTCGAGGCTGCGCACAAAGCGCTCGAAAAGGGATTCGGCAAACGCGCGGTCTTTATCCGCGAAGGCGGCTCAATCCCGTTCGTGACGCAAATGCACGACACCTTCAAGGTGCCCTGTATTCTGCTGGGCTTCGGGTTGCCCGATGAGAACGCGCACGCACCTGATGAGCATTTGTCGCTGGAAAATTATTACGGCGGGATCAAGGCCGTGGCGAATTTCTACCAGAATCTCGGCAATTTGTAGGCGGCATCGTTAGGCTGTCGCGAGATCCTTGCGCCTACCGCGCGCGTAGTCTTCGAGTGCGCGGTTCGCATTCGCAATCGTCTCAAGCGCGGCAGCAACTTTCTCCAGATCCTTCCCCGGTATCACGACGTAGATTTCGTCTTCGCCAAGCCCCGTGTAAACACGATTGCCGATACATCCCAGGCTGACCTGCGTCCCGGCGGTGAGCGCCAGCGGTATACTCATGCAGCTAGGGCGTCCCAGCACAGGCGTGACGCCGCCGCTGCCCGCGCGAATCGCAGCTTCCTGCAGTAACATGGCGCTCGCCGGCTTGCATGCAAAGAGCACGGCGCTAGGCGCTACAGGCGTGGCCCCGAGCGGCGCGTAAACAACCGCGGCAGGCGTCTTGGGCAAGCGCGGAATCGCCGGCACTTCCTCCGGCTTGATATAGCCGATCTGAAACATCAGCCCGAGTGTCTCTTCCGTCTCTTTTTCGCGCTCGGGCGAAAGCGGGATGTTGTGCGTATAGCTTCCCACCGCGCAATTAAAATGATCCGCGGGCATTGTGTAGAACGTGCGTCCTTCGGCCGCTAAGCGCCAGAAACTACAGCCGGAAGGCTCCGTTCCCGAGAATGCTTCAACGCCTTTCGGCGGAGCATCCAGGAATGTAACGGCCACGGGACGCCGTTGCATTCGCGTTTTTTCCATGAAGCGCTGTTCGAGGTCATGCCAATTCGCCATTTTTTCTCCGCGTTGTGCGAGATTTCGATCGCCACGAAGAATATCACACGCGGCTTCCCTATCGGCCCGCGAGACGGAAGCCGCATTTCTTGCGGGTTTTTTCAGCTTTCTGCTTGCGTTTGCGGCGACTCTGCGGCTATAGTGCGTGCGGCTCCAAACACCCCATCCCGGAGCTGCAAAAAAATCTAACGCATTTCACAGAGAAGGAGATTCGATTTAGATGGCAAAGCCAATGAGCAAGTCCAAGATTGTGGCGACCCTCGCGGAGAAGGTCAGCTCCAAGGACAAGCCGGTTTCCAAGAAGCAAGTGGCGACATTTTTTGAAGAGCTTTTTAATCTCGCCGTGAAGGAATGCAAGGGCGGCGCGGGCAAGTTTGTGATTCCCAATATCGGACGCGCGGTGAAGGCGCATCGCAAGGCGCGCATGGGCCGCAATCCGCAAACGGGCGAAGCGATCAAGATCAAGGCCAAGACTGTCGTGCGTTTGCGCGCGGCAAAGGCGTTCAAGGATTCGGTGCTGGGTAGCTAAGAGCCGGCGGGCCGCTGGCGGCCTTTGCGCTGTATGGTGTCGCAGCAAAGCGCAGCGCCGCTTGCTTTCAGATGGAGAAAGCCCTCGGGCGCGCCGCGAAGGCGCCGCTCTCGCCACGGCGAAGAGCACCCTTCCGCGACGCTCCCAAGGGCTTTTTCTTTGTCATTTCTGCGTGCTATCGCGCCTCACTTTTCACCACAGGAGTGTCTTTGGCGTCCGCTTTTTCCGATTCCGATGCGATGGAGCGCTGGCGCCGTTTCCGTTTCGATTTTCCCGAGCGGACCTTGGCGGGCCGCGCTGTCGCGATAGCGGGCGGCACCGGCGGACTGGGCTCCGCGCTGGTTGCGCTGCTCGCGAGTGAAGGCGCGCGCTTGATCGTAGGCTACCGCGCCAATCGCGAACGCGCCGAATCGCTGGCGCGCGCGATGCAAGAACAATTTGGAGCTCAACTAACTTTGGTCGAGGGCGATATCGGTGACGCTGCCGTCCGCGGGAAATTCCTCGAAGCCGCCCACGCCTTGAACTCTCCGCTCACCGGTGCCGCGATTTTTCCCGGCGATCCCGCGCGCGTGAAATGGGCCGATCTCGATGCGGCCGCGCTCGAAGATTCCATGCGTGTGAACTTTATCGGCCCTCTCCTGCTGGCTCGAGACTTGGGCGAAGCCATGGAAAGCGCGGAAGAAGGCTCAGTCGTATTTCTTGGCACGATGCAGGCCGTTGCGCCCTTCGAATCGAGCGTAAACTACGCCGCACCGAAAGCCGCGCTCGTGCACGCTACGCGCATCCTTGCGAAGCAATGGCGCCACGTTCGCGTTAACTGTGTCGCGCCGGGCGCTACGCAAGCGGGCATGGCGGCAAGCAGTATCGCCAGCGGCAAATATGATTCCTACGTATCGAGCGGCGCGATCCCTCGCTTTGGACGCACAGAGGATGTCGCTCGCGCAGTACGTTACTTTCTAGAACCCGGCGGCTATGCCACCGGCCAAGTGCTCGTCGTGGACGGCGGGCTTACCTTACGCCGCGATCGCGCCTAA
The DNA here is from genome assembly GCA_963703805.1 of uncultured Acidobacteriota bacterium. GTDB lineage: Bacteria > Acidobacteriota > Terriglobia > Acidiferrales > UBA7541 > DASTCZ01. The sequence continues at coordinate 1,890,525 of CAVPFO010000005.1, forward strand.
TTTTTTCGATCGCCGAGGCGTATCCGCTCTTCGCTTCAATCCCTTCGCGGATTCGCGCTGCGATGGCATAATCTGCCCTCACATGACCGCGGAACCCTATCGCTTCGGTTCAGGGCTGCTCACCGATCTCTACGAACTGGCCATGGCGGCAGGTTACGTGGAGACCGGATTCGAAGCGAACGCCACCTTCGAGATGATCGTCCGCTCGTTGCCCCAGCGGCGAAATTTCCTGATCGCCGCCGGACTCGACCAGGCGCTCCACTTTCTCGAAAATCTGCGCTTCAGCGCTGCGGAAATTGATTATTTGCGCGGCCTTCCTGTCTTCCAGCACATCAGCGCCCGTTTTTTTGATTACCTTGCGGGTTTCCGCTTTCAGGGCGAAGTTTGGGCCATGCCGGAGGGCACAATCTTTTTCCCCGGCGAACCGATTCTCCGAGTGACCGCCGCAGTCGGTGAAGCGCAAATCGCCGAAACTGCTCTGCTGGCGATTCTGCATTTCCAGACGATGATCGCCAGCAAAGCCGCGCGGATTGTCTCCGCGGCGGCGGGAAAGCGTATCGTGGAGTTCGGCTCCCGGCGCGCCCACGGAGTGGAGGCGGGGATCTTTGCTGCGCGCGCGTCCTATCTCGCCGGTTGCAGCGGAACTTCGAATTCTTACGCGGGCTTCCACTTTGGCATTCCGGTCTTCGGTACGCAGGCGCATTCCTGGATCATGGCGCACGAGCACGAAGACGAAGCATTCCGGAAATTCGTTGACGTCTTTCACGGCGAGACCACGCTCCTGGTGGATACCTATGACGTGCGCGCCGCCATCGAGCGCTTGATCCACAGCGGTTGTAAGCCGCACGGCGTGCGGCTCGATAGCGGCGATCTCGTTGCGGATAGTATTTGGGCGCGCAACAAACTCGATGACGCCGGCTGGACGGACGTCGGCGTTTTCGCTTCGGGCGATCTTGACGAAGACCGCATCGCCTCTTTGCTCGCTGCCGGCGCAAAAATTGAGGCGTTCGGCGTGGGCACAGCGCTGGTCGTTTCCGCCGACGCCCCCGCGCTCGGCATGATCTACAAACTGGTGGAACTTGAGCGCCAAGGTGAGGTGCGCTTCCCGGCAAAATTCAGCGAATCGAAGCTTACGTACCCCGGACGCAAGCAGGTGTTTCGCTCGGCGCATGCCGAGGGCGCATTCCGTGGTGACGTGATCGCTCTCGAAGCCGAAGCGCAGGATTTTTCGCCTGGGTTTGCGCCGCTGCTGCGGCCCGTGATGCGCGACGGCAAGCGGCTTGCGATCGTGCCGCGCGGCAAAGAAGCGCTTTCTGACGCGCGCGAGCGTTGCGGGCGCGAAATCAGTTCGTTGCCGCCGGAACTCCATTCGCTTTCGCACGTAGACGTGCCGTACCCGGTTCGCTATTCCGCGAAGCTTGATGATTTGCTAACGCAGGAGTCACGCCGGCTCGGGATCGAGCCTGACGAAGTCTCCCGCGCTCGTGGCCACGTATAATCACCGTATGGCTTCTCGCGAAATCATCTTCTGGGAAGTGGACACGCAGCGGGACTTCATGCTGCCCGGCGGGAAACTCTACGTGCTCGGCGCGGAGAAACGCATCCCCAACATGCAGCGCCTGGTGGACGCCGCGCGCGCAGATCGCGTTTTATTAGTCTCCGACGTTTGCGTGCATACGCCTGACGACCCGGAGTTCGCGCAGTTTCCGCCACACTGCATTCGTGGTACGGAAGGCGCGGAAATCGTGCCGGAGCTTCTCGCCGAACGACACGTGCGTATCGCCAGCTCATTCGAAGCGCGCCTGCCCGAAGACCCCTTCGCGTGGCAGCAGATCGTTCTCGAAAAACACATGCTTGACGTTTTCACGAATCCGCAGACGGAAAAATTGCTCGAGCGGCTCGCACCGCCCGATTCCGTGGGCAAAGGCCGCGACGTGGAATTCTTCGTATTCGGAGTGGTCACGGAATATTGTGTGCGGCTGGCGGCTAAGGGGCTTCTCGATCGCGGCCAAAGCGTCGCCGTGGTCACCGACGCAATCGAAGCGCTCGATCCCGCTGCCGGAATCAGCACGCTCGACGAACTGGACCAATTAGGCGCGCGCTTCGTGACCACCAGCGAAGCGTTGCGAGCGCTCGATGAAGCGGCGAACGCACCTGCGGCCAGGTAGCTGCAGCATCCCCCGATTCAAATTTTTTGAAAATGGTCTCTTACAGCGGCCTGCCGAATTGCAGCCTCTCGACTCGGCTGGAGCGTAGCCCGTTAGATCGTGTGAAGGTAAGCGATCACTTCGTGAAGCTCTGCGGCGGTGATGTTGTCCTTGAAGGCCGGCATGTCTTTGCCGCCATTTTGAATCCACACGCGCATCGCGTCGTCGTTGACAGGTTTGCCCGTGGCGAATTTCCCGCGCTTGTAAATTCCTTTCAGCCCGGGACCGACTTTCTTTGCCGCGCTGTTCGCAAAATGGCAGGCGTCACATTGCTCCGCGAACACTTTCTTGCCCGCGGCAGCATCCGCACCACTAGCAGGCACAACGGCCTTCACGGCGGGCTTACTCTGGGCGTGCGCTTGCTCCGCAGGATGCAGCGTTATCCATCCAAGTGACGCGCCGAGCACGGCCAAGCATCCCGCCATAATGCGCCGCCGAACATAGTCCCGTTGTCGTTTCATCTCGCCCCAACCCTACCTCATCTGTGGGATGAAATTCCGAAGCAGAAGTTACGCTTGTATGTTGTCTTGTCTCAAATTGTTGGACTGGTTCTTCACAAACGAGGATCAACGGGCTCGCTCTCCAGAGCAAGGACCCCAAAGACGCATTCGTGCACGCGACGAAGAGGCTCGCGCCGGACAAAGCGTTCAAGTGCTTCAATACCAAGTGCAAATTCGCGAAGCGCCAATGAACGTTTGGTTGCCACACCACGGCTTCTAAGCCGCTCCAAGTTTTCGGGCAGCAAATACTCTGGGCCGTAGATGATTCTCAGGTACTCGCGCCCGCGGCACTTAATGGCTGGCTGAACAAGGCCCCGGCGGCCACGCGCAATGAAGTCGAAAGGCTTCAGCACCATTCCTTCACCGCCACGACTTGTCAGCTCCTCCCACCATCGGGTGGTGTCTTCAACGCTCGCAGTGTTGGACACGTCGGCCTGTTTGTAATGCGTCGCGAGCAGCAACCCGTCGCTGGCTTTGCACACCTCCGCAAGTTTGTCCATGTGCCAAACGTGATCGCGCGCGATGTGAACTTGGCCTTCGGTTGCCAGCAGATGAAATGGCGCAAGCTTAAGGTCGCTAACCGAATGCACCGGCCAGCAGTAGCGACGGTATGAATCCACATACAGATTCACCGCATCGAGCCGTTGTTTGTATCGCTCGATAAGAGGTAGAGCGTCAGCATTTTTCGACCCCAGGCATTCCAGTGCGGTGACGGCCTCCGTAAGCGACCCTTTCGCGGCCGCCCCCACAGCAGCATATTGTTGACGTAGCAGTTCCTGCGCCTTGGCTGACCATGGCATCAGCTCCGCATCAAGGCAGACCCAGTTGGTTTGAAACCGATTCCAGAAATCTGTGGCGTCCAAAGCCGTCCGTACTTTTTCGAGGAACTCCTTCTCAATCTTTGGGTCATCAAAGAATCGTCTTCCTGTGCGGGTGTAGCAAATCCCGATGCCTTCCTCGACGACACCGAAACGTCGTCGAGCCGCATCTTCGTCCCGGCATACGATCACGACGGCGCGTGAACCCATATGCTTTTCTTCGCAAACGATGCGCGGCACACCTTCTCGCCGAAAGTAGGCAAATGCTTCTTCTGGATGTTCCAGCAGGCCAGGTTGCGCAGTCGTCTCCGTGGGTGACATCGTGGGCGGCAAGTAAATCAACCATTTGGGATTCGCCGCGAATCGACTCATAACTTCGAGAGCGGCTAATCCGTTCTCCTCGCGAACTGTCACGTTATGGTGGAGCCGAGTTGCGACTATTCGTTTCCCAATTACGTCGTCAATATCGAGAAGATCGTCATGGACCTGCTGGGATGTCAGTGAGGGCGCGGAGTCTACGACCGCAACAAGCGGCTTGACCGGCTGAGCATAAATCGCACGTGCGGTTACAGAAATAAGTTCCTTCTCTGGATAGCGCAATGCCGTCAGGCTTCCGCCGAAAACACAGCCGGTATCGATGTTTATTGTTCGATTGAGCCAGTCAGCCTGCGGGACTGGTGTGTGGCCGTAAACAACCATCGCCTTGCCACGATACTCAGCGGCCCAGTTATAGCGAACGGGCAGGCCAAATTCGTCCGTCTCACCGGTTGTCTCTCCGTACAGTGCAAAATCGCGTACTTTCCCCGAGCCGCGACCGTGCATCTCCTCTTTCATCCCGGCGTGAGCAACGACAAGCTTCCCGTCGTCCAAAACATAGTGACTGATCAAGGCATCAATGAACTCAGAAACCTGAGTGCGAAATTCAGGAGGCTGTTTGTCGAGTTGCTGCAAAGAATCAGCGAGCCCGTGCGTAATCTGCACGTCTTTGCCCCGGAGTTTGCGCATCAACTTGATGTCGTGATTGCCAGGAACGCAAAGCGCCGTACCGGCCTCAATCATGCTCATTACCAAGCCGAGTACGTCTGGAATCTTCGGGCCACGGTCCACAAGATCGCCAAGAAAGACCACCTTGCGTCCTTCCGGGGGTTTCACGGAATAACCAAGAGCACGCTGACTTTGGGATTGCTTCTCGACGGAATAGCCAAGCTGAGTTAAGAGATCGACAAGTTCGTCGAAGCAGCCGTGGACATCGCCGATGATGTCAAATGGGCCGTGCTCGTGCTTCAGGTTGTTCCACAGCGGCTGACGTTCGATTTCTGCGGCGTCAACATCTTCGAGTGAATGCAATACGTGGACTCTGCGAAAGCCTTCCCGTTCAAGGTTCCGCAGAGACCGGCGCAATTGCTGGGACTGTTGGCGTACGACATGGGGACCGAAAGAACGGTCTGGCCGGTCACGGTTTCGCTCGTGACAAAGCTTTTCCGGTAGATCGAAAACAATGGCGACCGGAATACAGTGAAACTGTTGAGCGAGGGCGACGATCGGCTTGCGGGCTTCAGCTTGCACATTCGTGGCATCGATTACTACCAGCTTGCCAACCGTTAGTCGTTTGGAAGCGATGAAATAGAGAACCTCAAACGCGTCGTTCGTGGCCGCTTGGCTGTTCTCCTCGTCGGACACGAGACCACGGCAGAAGTCCGAAGAAAGAACCTCAGTCGGTAGGAAATGCTTTCGAGCGAAGCTCGACTTGCCCGATCCCGACGGACCGATGAGGGCGACAACTGCCAACTCTGGAATTGTCAGCTTCATTGGCGAGTGAAAATACCCATCTGTGTGGGGCTGCCCACGATTGGGTCTTCTGGTCCAACCGGCAAGAAGCGAGCGGAATAGCCAAATCGCGCGGCGACGGCATTAGCCCAGAATTGAAATTCCGCGCGTGTCCATTCGAAGCGGTGATCTTTATGCCGCATTTTTCCGGCAGGTAGCGACTCGAATCTCACGTTGTACTCGACGTTAGGTGTCGTCATCACGACACTCTGCGGGCGTGCGAATTCGAAGAGGACTCGCTCGAAAGCCGCCAGACGCGGCGGGTCCTGGTGCTCTATGACTTCCACCACCATCGCGGCGTCGTAACCAGCGAGGCGTTTGTCGCGATAGGTCAGCGATCCATGAATCAGGCGAATACGGTCCTTCTGCATCGTCGGCAAATCCTCCAAGCGCAGTTTCCTTGAAGCGATCTCCAACGCGCGATGCGATACATCCATGCCAAGGATTTCCGCAAAGGCTTTGTCTTTCAAGAGCTCTCTCAAAAGTCGGCCTTCGCCGCAGCCGAGGTCCAGAATACGCTTCGCGCCACTGGCACGAAGCGCTGCCATCACTGCTCCCATGCGCTGTTCTGCCAGGCTGATCGGCTTCTCAATGGCTTCTTCCTCGCGCGCGTGAGTTTCGGCCACTTCATCCGCTGCGGGTTCTTCCTCACCAATGAGACGACTCAGAGCTTCGCGGGCCAGGCGCTTCTGATGTTTCAAGTAGCGATTCGTAATTAGTTCGCGCTCGGGATGATCGCGAAGCCAGCCTTCGCCGTGCCGCAGAAGTTTTTCGACTTCCGCATCGCCTACCCAGTAGTGCTTGTCGTCATCAAGGACCGGGATGAGTACATAGAGATGCGTCAGCAGATCACTCAATCTAACCGTGCCGCTGAGCGTAACCGTAAAATACCGACTCTCACCCCACTCTGGAAAGTTTGTGTCAAGAGGGTGGCCTTTAGCGGTGATTTCGTAGCCGAGCGGCTCGAACAGGCGGCGTAGCAACAGCTCTCCACCCCGACAGGGGACTACTGCCAGCCTTGCTTCCAGTGGCAGTGGCATATAAGCGAGTTCCTGACGCTCCTTGCTTCTTCCCGTCATTGTCGTTCCGAAAGTGCGCGCGATTGCGACACTTAGGAAGGATGAGGCGGCATAAGGGCGATCGTTTACGTATTCCTCAAGAGCGTACGCTTCGCCACTCGGCCCGCGCCGATTGCGCACAAGACCGATGGGATCAATCTCCAAAAGCAACGCTGCGGTACAAACGTCCGCGTTGGCCTCCGGATAGAAAACATAGGTCTTGCCGAATGCTTGCTCTGCAGCGTGAATGCGAAATGGACTCTTATGTAGCAGATAGCCCAAATCGGTTGCAGGCTGGTGCCGTAAAGTGATGGTAAGAAGCATAAAAATGATTCGCTAAATTGTATCCGATTAACGGTCAAATAACCCCGCCATGGGATTATTGAGCGGTAGGCTTGAGCGTTAAATCGTAGATCCACAGCAATATCGCCGTCACTACTCCCAACGCCGAAAAAAACCACCAGACTTGATTCGGGCGATGCAGCACTTCCGCATAATGGTGCACCACGTGCCCCGCGATCCAGCCGCCCGCGAGCGACCCGATGCCGATGGGCAGAAACGCGAAGCCCATGTACGTGCCTTGCTGCCCCGGCGGTGCGAGACGCGAGACATATTCGTAATAGCGCGGTGACAAAATCACCTCGCCGATTGCCAGCACGATCAGCGACGTCACCGTCGTCCAAATCGCGGGATGCACGGCCAACACCAGCCACGAGCAGGAAGAAATCAGCGTGCCGATGGTGATGGCGCGAAACGGCGGAATCTTGCGCGTCAGAAAACTCATCACCACCTGCAGGCAGATCACCGTGGCCGCATCGGTAATCAGGATCCGCTCCACATCCGCATTCGGATCGATATACCCATGAATGAAAAGCGGCAGGGCGATGTATTGCTGCCAATACACGATCCAGAAGCCCGAAAAAATCAGCAGGAACAACATGAATCTCGGATTTGTGATCACCGTGAGGAAATTCCGGCAGGTCTCGCCAAAGCTTGGCGCCGGCGCATCTCCCGCATTCTTCGGCTCGCGGAAGAAAAGCAGCACGGCAAAGAACATCAGCAGCACGCTGAGCGCCGCAATACGGAAAACGTTTTCGACATTCACATGCTTGTGCACGATGGACGCGATGAATGGTCCCGCCGCGCCGCCGATATTCACCAGCGTGTAGTAAATGGAATAGCCGATCGAGCGGACGTTTTCCTTGGAAGAGCGCGCGATGGTGCCCACCACGCTGGGCTTCACCAGCGCGATGCCCAGCGCCGGCAGCATCAGCACCAGCAGCACCAGCCACCACAGCGGAACCGCGTTGCGCACCGGAGCAAGCCACGGCGCCCCAATCGAGCCCAATAGAAAATACGCCGCCGCCAGAATCAGGTAGGCCAGCGAAAGCGCGCGTCGAAAGCCGAGCCGGTCCGCCAGCGCGCCCCCAAAAATCGCCAGAAACCACACGAGCCCGCCGAAGAAGCCCGTCAAGCTGCTGGTTTGTTCCGTGGAAAAGGCGAGCTTCTCATGCAGGTAAACCGCGAGCGAGGAAAACGCGGCATAGTACGACAGCCGCTCGAAAAGCTCGCTGATGTTCGCCACCCAGAACGCGGGCTTGAACCCGGTCCGGATCTCCTGCCACTGTTCGGAAAAGCTCACGAAACGTCCTCGGGGCCTGGACCCCTGTTTTGGCAGGCGCGATTGTAGCGGAAGATCGAGGCTTCGCGCCGAAAAACGAACGCCGAGCGCCATCTGTCATACAATGGCCGCTCCGATCCTTCCCGATCGAGTTCGCGGAGGCTCCAATGAAGATCCTGGCAATGCTTGCACTGTGCGTTGCGCTGCTGCCGCGCACCGCATTTGCGCAGAAGCCGCCCGATTCCGCGGACGCGCAGAAGCCCCCGTTGCTTTCGAGCACCATCGTGGCTGCGCTCGATCAGGAGCTTTCCGGCGAAGCAGCCAAACGCAATCTCGAAGGCATCGCGCGCCAGCATCGCGTGCGCGGATCGCGCGGCTTTCGCGCCGCCGCCGAACTCGTGCTCGAACGCGCTAAAGCGTACGGCCTCAGCGAGGCCGAAATCCTTGAATTTCCCGCGGATGGCAAGACGTTCTACGGCACGCAAAAGTCGCGCCTCGCCTGGGACGCCGATTTCGCCGAGCTTTGGGAACTGCGGCAACAAGGCAGCGCGTGGTATCCCGCCGTGCGTGTCGCCAGCTGGGAGACCATGCCCGTTTCGCTCGCCGAGGATAGCGAAAGCGGCGACGTGACCGCCGATCTCGTGGACGTGGGCGACGGCACGCACGAATCGGATTACTCCGGTAAAAGACGTTCGCGGCAAGCTCGTACTCGTGGGCGCGCAGCCCGGCGCCGTGCAGCACTTGGCTATTGGCGTTCACGGTGCCGCGGGCATCGTCAGCTACGCGCAAAATCAGCGCTCCGCGTGGTCAGGCGAGGACGAAAATCTCGTGCGCTGGGGACATCTCGAATCTTTCGGCGGCGACAAAACGTTTGCCTTCATGGTGTCCCTGAAGACCGCGCGCGCCTTTCGCGATCGCCTCGCGCGTGGCGGACAAATTCACATGCACGCCGTCGTGAAGGCTGGCCAGCATCCCGGGATGCTGAGCGTCGTCACCGCCACGATTCCCGGCGCCGATCCGAAATTGCGCGGCGAAGAAATCGCCTACAGTTGCCACCTCGATCACCAGCGACCGGGCGCGAACGACAATGCCAGCGGCTGCGTCGCGATCCTCGAAGTCGCGCGCACGTTGCAGAAACTGATCAACGAAGGCAAGCTTGCGCGGCCGGCGCGCACGCTGCGCTTCATCTGGCCGCCAGAGATCGAAGGCACCACCACGCTGCTCAACGCCAAGCCCGAATTCGTGCAGCGCATCAAAGTCGTCGTGCACATGGATATGGTCGGCGGCGGCCCCGTCACCAAGGCCACCTTTCACGTCACGCGCGGCCCCGCCAGTTTGCCTTCCTTCGTCTACGATATCGGCGCCGCGTTCGGCGATTTTGTGAACAAGGAATCCGAACAATATGGCGGCACGGGTGAGGCGCTCTACCCGTTCGTCGATCCCGAGGGTGGCAAGGAGCCGCTGCACGCGCAAATGGTGGAATACAGCATGGGCAGCGATCACGACGTGTATGAAGAGGGCGCGTTCCGAATTCCCGCGATTTATATGAATGACGAGCCCGATCGCTACATCCACACCAATGGCGACGTTGCGGCAAATATCGATCCCACGAAGCTGAAGCGCGCGGCCTTCATCGGCGCGGCCAGCGGCTATTTCCTAGCAAACATGAGCAGCGGGGACACGCCGGAGGTGGTGCACATCGTCGAGCGTGCCAGCCTTGGGCGTTTGGCCACAGCTCTTATGCGCGAAGAAGGTCTGACTCATCGAGAAACTGAGGCCCTAATAGGGCTTCAAGAAAGTTACGAAGCTGCGACTTTTGAATCTATCTCGCACTTTGCGCGCGTTGAAGAGAGTACTCGTGCCGAGTATTTGCGTTTCGCCGGCGCTCGCGAATCTCTTGCCTTCCCGCACGGCGTCAGTGATAGCGATGGCATAGAGGTGCCCGACGAACATTACGTGTTTGAACGCGTCGGGACCGCCAAAGGCCCGATGGCCGTATTTGGCTACGATTATCTTGCTGATCACTACGGCGCGGATCGCACCGCGAAACTCGCCCTGCTGGGCTACCAAGGTCTGCGCGGCGCCGGCAGCGAATACGCCTACGAAGTTCTGAACTTTGTTGACGGCAAGCGGAGCATCGCCCAGATTCGCGATGCCGTTTCCGCGGAGTATGGTCCAGTGCCACTCGAAATGGTCAGGGAATATCTGACAGCGCTCGAATCGGTCGGCGTGATTCGCCGCACACCCTAGAGACTCTGTAGCTTGGGGCGACCCGGCGCGTTTCGCCGGGTGCCCCGAGGCTTTTCCGCTAAAATCTTGGGAACGTAACTTTCCGGAACACATCCGCGTCGCGAAACCGGCGCCTTTCTCCAATCTGGCCCCGCTCTCCTTCGCGCAGCCACCTTTGGCCTCTTCTTACCCCATGTGCTAACATCGCCAATTTGCGGGCACGTTGCCGCAATCGACTAATGCCGACCTCCACCATGCAGGCCCTCCGCAAGTTGCGCCCTGAGCGCGGAGCGGCTCTCGAGAAAATTTCCGTGCCTGAGATCGGCCCCATGGACGTGCTGGTCCGCGTGCGCGCCGCTTCCATCTGCGGCACGGACCTGCACATCTACGGCTGGGACCCTTGGTCGGCCTCGCGTATACATCCGCCGCTCACCTTTGGCCACGAATTCTGCGGCGTGATCGAGCGTATCGGTAGCGAAGTCGAGCGCCTCAAACCCGGCGAATTCGTCAGCGCCGAAATGCACGTCAACTGCGGCCATTGCCGCCAGTGCCGCGTGGGCCAGCCGCACGTCTGCCAGAATTTGAAAATTATCGGCATCGATCAAAACGGCTGCTTCGCTGAGTTCGTCAGCATTCCGGCACGGAACATTTGGAAAATTGATCCGGCGATACCAGAGCATTACGCGGCAATCCTCGATCCTCTCGGCAACGCCGTGCACACGGTGCTCTCCGGCGAAATTGCCGGGCAGACGGTGGCCGTCACCGGCTGCGGCCCGATCGGCTTGATGGCCATCGCGGTCGCAAAAGCCTGCGGCTGCGACACGATTTTTGCCACGGAAGTAAATCCGCACCGCCGCGCCATGGCGCTTCAAATGGGCGCGGACGAAGCGCTTGATCCCGCATCGCCCGATCTGCTGGATCGCGTGCGCGCGGACACGGGCGGCTCCGGCGTGGACGTGCTGCTGGAAATGAGCGGGCATCCTTCCGCGATTCGCCAGGGTTTTCAGATGCTGCGCGCGGGCGGGCGCGCTTCGCTGCTCGGCATTCCGTCGCAACCGGTGACGCTCGACCTGCTGGGGAACGTCATTTTCAAGGGCGCCACGGTCCACGGAATTTTCGGCCGCCGCATGTTTGAAACCTGGGTGCAGATGACGGCGCTGCTCAAGGCGCACAAGCTCAATCTCGAACCGCTTTTTGGCGAGCGCATGCCGCTGGATCGTTTTGAGGACGCGTTCCGGCTGCTCGAAGGCGGCCTGGCCGGCAAAGTCCTTTTCATTCCCGGCAACGGCTCGCGCTAGCGGCTTTAACGCGCGGGCCCCGCAAGATAAATCTCGCATCACTTGGGGGACTCATGAGCACCACGACGCACACTCCGCTCGCATTCCTTCACGCACAAATCGAGGAAATGACGGCCAAGGGCCTGCATTTCCGCCTGCGCGTTCTCGAAGGCGAGCAGAAGCCCGAAGCCAATTTTGACGGCAAGGAGGTAATCAACCTCAGCTCGAACAATTATCTCGGGCTCACCACACACAAAGCGCTGAAGCGCGCCGCGATTGAGGCCGTACGCAAATATGGAGCCGGCGCGGGCGCCGTGCGCACGATTTCCGGCACTATGGTGCTACACATGCAGCTTGAGGAGCAAATCGCCAAGTTCAAGGGCACCGAAGCCTGCGTCGTGTTTCAGTCAGGTTTCACGGCCAATGCCGGCACCGTCTCCGCCATACTCGGCAAGGAAGACCTCATCATTTCCGATGAGCTGAATCACGCCTCGATCATCGACGGTTGCCGCCTTTCGCGCGCCACGATTAAAGTTTTCAAACATCGCGACGTCGCCGATTGCGAACGCATTTGCAAGGAAACCGAAAATTGGGCTGGCCACAAGCTCCTGATCACCGATGGGGTGTTTTCCATGGACGGAGATATCGCTCCGCTTCCCAAGCTCTGCGATCTCGCCGAAAAATATAATTGCATCATGATGATCGATGACGCTCATTCTTCCGGCGTGCTCGGCCGCGGCGGGCGCGGCACCGTGGATCATCTAGGATGCCACGGCCGGGTGGATATTCAGGTGGGCACGCTCAGCAAAGCCATCGGCGTGATGGGCGGATACGTCTGCGGTTCACGCGAGCTGGTTGATTTTCTCTATCACCGCGCGCGTCCATTTCTATTCTCTACTTCGCATCCGCCCGCTACGGCCGCGGCGTGCCAGGCGGCCTTCACGCTGCTCGATTCGCCTGAAGGCGAGCGGCTCGTGAAGAAATTGTGGGCCAATACGAAGTTTTTCAAGCGCGCGCTCAAAAAGCACGGCTTCAAGTTTGGCACGAGCGAAACGCCGATTGTGCCCATTCACGTAGGCGAAGGCGCGAAGGCCTTCGAATTTTCGCGGAAGCTTTTTGATGCGGGAGTGTTCGCGCCGGCGGTTGGCTATCCCACGGTGGCCGAAGGAAAGGCGCGGCTGCGCGCGATCGTCACCGCCACGCACAAGCGCGATGAACTCACCCGCGCGTGCCAGATTATGGCGGAAGTCGCAAAGCCGCTCGGAATCATCTAGCGTCGCGCGAACCCAACCTGAAGCCGCGCCGGCTACGAGCCTAGTTCCTTCGTCATGTGCACGATGGCCATCGATTCGCCATTCGCGAGCGGCACCGCCAGGCGTTCCCTCTCCCGATAGCCGCGTGCGAGATAAAACGGCACGCCCGTCAGCGTCGCGCCCATTTCCAGGCGCGTAAATCCCGAGGCCGCGGCCGCGGCCTCGCACGCTTCGAGGATCAAGCTGGCGATGCCTTTGCGCGCCCACTCCGGGTCCACAAAAAAGGCGCGAATCTTGGCCGCATCGCTGGCCGGATCGAGCAGCGCATCCTCACGTGCGCTCCAACGATCGCCGCCAAACAGCGTCTTGCGTTTGCTCCAACCGCCGCAACCTACGATGAGCGGCGCTGATTCCGAAGGCCTCGCATCGCCGTGCATTGGCGTTTCGCTGTGTGCCTCCGCCACAAAATAAGTGCCGTCCGCGATCAACTGGCTGTCCACTCCGAAGACGAACGCCAGGGCGCCTTCAATCTGCGCGGGCGTATAGTCGCGCGCCTCCAACCCAATTACGGAGGCACGAATCAATTCGCGGAGTCTCGCGCTATCGTCGCTGGCCGCTTTGCGAATGACGAATTTCATCGGCAACCTGCCATTCATCGGGGCGAAGAAGTGACGCTCCCCGCTGCGCAACTGCCGCCGCAGCATACAGCAAATCCTTTAACCGGGCATTTCCCAATCGGCGTACTTTTTTCGTAGTACTTCGAAAATTCCGGCACCCTTCAAATTTCGTAAACCAATGTAATGGCTACATTTAACTGCATGGCCACGCATTTGCAAAATAGTGACGCACTGAGGGAAGCGTCTGTTTCCGTGCCCCGGCGATTCGCGCCTGGACCAAGGAAACCAGGAGGGATGATGAAACGCATATCCGTTATTTTGGCTGCTGTGGCTTTCGTACCATGCGGCGCGTGGGCGCAAGCCAGCGCTCAGACGGCCACCAGTGCGGCCACCCACGCGACGGCAGAAACGAATGCCCCAACTCCGCAACTTGCCGAGGGCACTACATTTCAAACGCAGCTTTCGCAATCGCTGGATGCGCACAAAAACAAGGTCGGCGATTCCGTGACGGCGAAGACCACGCAGGACGTCAAGTCCGAGGGAAAGGTGGTCCTGCCCAAAGGCACGAAAGTGATGGGCCACATTACGGAGGTGAAAGCGAAATCGAGCGGTGACGCCAATTCCACCATGGGCATCGTGTTCGATCGTGCGCAGCTCAAGAATGGCCAGGAAGTCCCACTTCACGTCGGCATCCAGGCGATCGGTGCCGCGCAGAGTTCCGCGATGGCGGATACCGAAGCAAGTGATGGCATGGCCATGGGCTCCGCATCCGGCATGGGCGGAGCCGCTGTGGGCAGCGGGGGCGGCATGGTGCGCGCCGGCGGAGGCCTGGTCGGCGGCGCAGGCTCCGCTGCGACCGGTGCAGTTGGTTCCACGGCCGGTGCCGTGGGCAGCACCGCCGGGGGCGCTGTGGACTCGACAGGGCGTGTCGCGACGGGAGCGGCAGGTTCGCTCCGGGGCGTGGCCTCCAGCGCTCAGCTCACCTCTTCGACCCAAGGCGTGGTCGGCTTGCAAGGTCTGTCCCTAAACGCCGCAGGCTCCAACACCACCCAGGGATCGGTGATTACCGGCACTGGACGCAACGTCCACCTCGACAGCGGCACGCAAATGATGCTCCATGCGAGCGCTTCCGGCCAGTAACGGCCGGGAACGGGGCTCCTGATGGCGAACCAAACGACAGGGGCGCGAGCCTCTTCCGCGTCCCTGTACCAAAGGCCAGTAACCCCATTGCACAACAGGGCATACAGCATCATCTGTCTAGCAGGGGGCTCTGGATTACAGTTAATCTGATCTCATTAGGGGAGTGATCGACATGCGTCCAGCCCGCAGCGTATTGCGCCGAGCCATCGAACTGAGCGGCAAACCTCGACGAAACATTTTCTTCGCCGGAGTATTTTGCTGCATTTTTGCCGTGGGCTGCGCTCCCATCAAGAGCGGAACTGGCGGCAGCGGATCCACCGGCACTGGCAGCGGTTCGGGGCAGGTCACTATCGCTGTCGGGGATACGCCGCCCGCCGGCCTCACGATTTTCGGCTTTGAGGCCACCATTACCGGCGTAACGCTTACGCCCACCACCGGAAGCCCGGTGACCGTCGTTTCCAGCTCGAACCCCGTAACGCTCGAACTGGCCAGCCTGCAAGGTGACGAAACGATTCTCGGGTCGGTGAGCGTGCCGGCCGGCACCTATAGCAGCATGACGGTCAGCATCGCGAATCCCGCCGTCACTTTCCTGAACAACACCGGCTCCACGATTACCGTGGGTACCGTGATTTGCCCGAACGCCACCATCTGCCAGATCGAGCCGGCCACTGCGGCGAACGTGATGTTCACTACGCCGCCTTTTCCGCTCACGGTCACAGCCAACACACCGCTTGGTCTGCTCGTGGACTTTAATCTCAACAATATCGTCGCGCCCACCTTGGCGCTCAACTTCAGCACCGGTGTGACGGTCTCGTCGGTCACGATTCCGTCTTCCGGCATCGTCACGCCCATGGAAGATGTGCTCGGCGAAATTACGCAGGTCAACGTCGCTCAGAACAATTTCGCGGTAGCCACCAGCCAGGCCACGTATCAGGTTCTCGTGAACTCGAACACCGTCTTCTCGGGTTTTCTCGCGGGTGGGTGTTCCGCGCATAACATCGGCTGCCTGGCGGATAAGCAAGCCGTGGCCATGAATCTAAACGTAAATAACGATGGTACGCTGACCGCGCAGACCATCAATTTCGAGAGCAGCAATCTTGACGAACCCCTGGCCGAGGGCGTTATCACCTCGGTGGATTCCGCCACGCAATTTCACATGGTGGTCTTGAACACGCTGCCTACGGTGGTCGGTTTGAATCTCGGCAGCCTTGCCACCGTTACCACCAGCGGCATCACCACGTTTTCCATCGATAGCGATGGGCCGGACACCACGCCCTTCACCGCATTCTTCTTGTCGTCCGCAAACCTGGTGGTCGGGCAGGAAGTGCAAGTAGAGGAACTCTCCACTTCATCGGGTACGTCTATCCAGGCCGATCGCGTCCGTCTGCGCGATTCGCGCTTCGCCGCGAACATCTCGGCCCTCAGCTCGCCCAATTTCATGGTGAATGGTTTGCCGCCGTTCTTCACCTCCGCCGGCATCACGCAAATTCAGGCGCAAACTTCAAGCGCTACCGAATTTGCCGGCTCGGCTTCCGGTTTCAGCAATTTGTCAAACGGAGAAACGGTGACGCTGCGCGGGCAGATCTTCAATACCGGCACCGCCATCGTGATGCCCGTCTCGAAGGTAACGGGCCATTAGCAGCATCACGCCTGCGTAGGTTGCGCTGCAGAAGATAGGCGCGCAAAAGCGTGAAAGCTTCCCAAGAATTCTAGACTAAGCCGCCACGGCCAAGGGCGCTGCAGGTTGCGTTCGCTGCAGCCGGCGATAGAGTGCCAGCGCCAGCGCGCCCATTCCCCACACCGCGATTAACAGACCGATCCAAATGCCGATCGTGTAGGGAATCTGGCGCAGCGCATAAATCACCACCAAACCTACCGCGAGGCGCCCAATCAAACCGCCGGTGCTGAGCGTGGCTCCGAACATCTTCTGTCCCAGCCAGACGGCGATAAACATCTTCCCCGCATAAACCGCCATCACGTAAAGCATCAGCGTGCTGATCGATACCGCCAATCCCACCACCGTGAAGCACACCAGGATCGCCACAATGGGAACTCCAAAAATCAGCAATGCTCCAAAACCCGCGGACGCCAGACTCTCCGTGTTCCGCACCGCTTCTATAAACAGGCTGGGCATGATCAGCAGCAGTGCCAACCCAAAGATGAAGGCAGCGCCCCAGGAAAGCGCCAGGTGCCAGTAATATTTCCCGGATGTATATTCCGGCTGCCGCGTATTCAGCGTGAATTGCACCGGGCTCGCAAGCTTCGCACCGGGATCGACCTCCGCTTCGTGGCGTCCTTTATAAACCGTCGCTCCTTGAATTTGCGCGCTCGAGCCCAGCGTCATCTGGTCGCAGGTCGCATGAATACTTCCGCCGACCGGGCCGTTCACCAGCAAGTGGTTCGCAAACGTCTGGATATCCCCCCCGACGCGGCCCTCGGTGGTAATTACATTCGCGAATGCCAGCACTTCGCGTCCGACCTCGGACCCCTGTTCGGTATCCAGCGTATTGACCCATGCGCTGACGTTCCTCGACACCTTTCCGCGCAGCGTCATCTGCTGCACGAACGCGCGAACGTTGCCATCCACGGCGCCGTTTATGGTGACGCTTTGGCCAAACACGATCACATCACCCATCACATGCCCGGTTACGGTAACCCTTTGGCCTCCGATCACAACCACATCGCCGTCCACCGTGCCGTCAATCTGTGTGGACATCGTGCCGATCAAAATCAAATCGGTCTTTACTTCCGAACCTGCCGGCAAGGTATAGGTGGATTGATGCCTGTGAATTTCGGCGGCGCCCGTCCGTGCCGGCAAGAACATCACGCCCATCACCGCCGCGAGCACCATCGCGACGGTGTGCCATCTCCGCGATCCTCGCCGCAGCAGGAAATAGCCCAACAGCGCGAAGCAAAATACCGCCAGAGCTTGAATCATCGTCCACATGGTTTGCCATCCATTCCAAAGAGAACCGCGAAATAGCATCATCGTCAGCAAGTCCGTTTCACCGAAACCCGCCTGGCTCAACTGCGCGCGCCAGGGATCGATCACCGAGTTCCACAGCCACAAAAGCCCTGCCGCCGCCATTCCAAACGACACGATCCAGGCCCACGGTGTGTTATCGCGAAATACGGGAGAGAGCAGCCTCGCCGGTACCGCCTCTTCCTGTTCTCGCAGCGCGAGTGCTAGCAATTTTGATTCGCTTTCGAGCGCGCGCAGCAAAACCCGGCATTGCTGGCATCCCTCCGCGTGCGCCGAAAGCTCCAGAGCCCGCGGCCGTTCCAGCAGGCCCTCCAGATATTGCAGGCACGTGATTTCGTCGTAGTGGTTCATCACGATCCCCCCACAGCCATTCCCGCGGCCATTTTCCCGCCCAATGCCTCGCGCAGTTGATGCCGCGCGCGCAGCAGTACCACGCCTACAAAATTGCGCCGTACTCCGATCGAATCCGCAATTTCGTCGTAGCTCATTTCCGCGTAATAGCGGAGCACCAACGCCATCCGCGAACGCGCCGGCAACTTCGCCAGCGCCAAGCGCACGTCCTCACTGCTGCTTTCTTCGAGCATGCGGTCCAGTTGGCTCGGGTCCGGATGCTCGAGCGGCATCTCTTCCACGCCTTCGGTTTCCAGGTCCTGCCGGATGCGCCGGCGCCGCAGCATGTCCCAGCAGTGGTTCGCGGACACCTTATACAGCCACGCCTGAAATGGCCGGCTGGCGTCGTATTGCCCGATCTTTTCCCGCAGCTTCATGAAGATTTCCATGGTCGCGTCTTCCGCGTCTTCCCGCGCCGGTAGCGTGCGCCGGCAAAAGCGGAAAATCGGCCCCGCGAATTCCCGGTAGAGGTCGCCCCAAGCCTCTAAGTTTCCAGCCTGCGCCCGTCCAATCAGGCCGGCCAACTCAGAAGAAGGCTGTTCTCCCCGGAATCCTGGGCCCCCGGTTTGTTTCATCGCTCCCATGTTTGGATACGCAGCGCCGGGCCAAAAACTTGCAGGCTGACCACTTATCTTGCGCCTAAGGACCCACCAAAGCCTGCCGGTTGGGCATAAGGCCAAAAGCCGTGGCTGTTTCCCCGCACTGTATCAGAACGGCCCCCAGCCTGCGAACGCCAACGGGGTGCTTTCCCAGGTACAACTCACGCCCCGGTTTACATCGCTGACCTTGGGACCGGGCCCGGTCACGACCCTGGGCTAGTCACTACCGCGAAGGTCGCGAGTAGGCTAAAGTGAATGGTCTCCGCTTTAGACCCCTGCGGACAAAACGTCCATGCCATCCAAGCTTCCTTCCGTCGTCATCGCCGGCCGCCCCAACGTCGGCAAATCTACCCTGTTCAATCGCCTCACCAGTTCGCGCCGCTCGATCGTCACCGATGAACCGGGCATCACTCGCGACCGCATCTACGGCAAAGTTACCTGGGAGGACCGTTCCTTCGAGCTGGTCGATACCGGCGGCTTGGTCCCGGACGACAAAGCGCTGATCCCGCGCGAAATCCTGCGCCAGGCGCAAGTGGCCATCGATTCCGCTGATTTGCTCGTGATCGTCACCGACGCGCGCGCCGGCTTGGCCCCGCTCGACGAAGAATTGGCGCGCCTGCTCCGCACCTCCGGCAAGCCCCTGATCATCGCCGCCAACAAAGTCGACGACTTCAAGCACGAATCGCTCACCGCTCCTTTTTACGAGCTCGGCGTCCCGGTCTTTGGCGTCTCCGCCGAGCACGGCTTTGGCGTGGACGTGCTGCTCGACTACATCACCGAAACGCTGGGAATCGCGCGCGGAGATTCTCAGGAAGCTGGGGACGACGAAGCGCTTGAAAGCACAGCGCCCGCCAAAGAAGACCGCCCAGCGAACGCTCCCGTCCGCGTCGCCATCATCGGTAGGCCCAATGTCGGCAAGTCTACTTTGCTCAACCAGCTCGCCGGCGAGGAGCGCAGCATCGTCTCGCCCGAGCCAGGCACCACGCGCGATACCGTGGACTCGACTGTCATCCACGGCGGCAAAACCTATGAATTTATTGACACGGCGGGAATCCGGCGCAAGGGCAAGACGAACCTCATCGCCGAAAAATTAAGCGTCATCATGGCGCGCAAGAGCCTCGAGCGCGCCGATGTCGCCCTGTTGATCGTGGACGCTTCGCTTGGCATCACCAGCGGCGACGCCACCATTTCCTCGTACGCCGCCGAGTCCGGCTGCTCCATCATCGTGGTGATGAACAAATGGGACCTTGCTCTCGAAGCCGCTCGGGACATGTCCGAACAAGTTCACGCGCGCTCAAGCGCCAGCCACAAGATCGTGGCCCCGGTGAAGAGCCAGCGCAAACATCCGGAAAGCGAGCGAGCGCGCACGCTCCGCGCCCTTACCGACCCCGCGTTGTTAATGGAAGAATACGAACGTATCGTCCGCGAGAAACTGAAGGCCCTGGCCTACGCGCCGGTGGTCTTTCTTTCCGCGCTCACGGCCGAGCATGCCGATAAGCTTTTCCCGCTGATTGACAAGGTCGCCGCCGCCCGCCGCCACAGAATCACCACTGGCGAACTAAACCGCTGGGTTTCGACCGTGGACCTCGAACGCGGCACGTCGCCGACTTCGCGCAAGATCAAGATCTACTACGTCACGCAAGCCAGTACTTCGCCGCCCACCTTCATTCTCTTCACCAATCAGGATAAGCGCCTGCACTTCAGCTACGAGCGCTTCCTCGAAAATCGTCTCCGGGAATCCTTCGACTTCACCGGCGCGCCCATTCGCTTTCTCCAGCGCGTAAAAGAACGCGACAAGAACCGCTTCAATCGGCCGCGTGGCCGCCAAAAAGAAAAGCGCCGCTAAAAAAGCGGCGCGGCCAATCTCATTTCCGAGACGCGAGACGCTTTCCGAATCGCTCCCCTATCGGATTTGCCAGGTCAATTTCACATAACCGCTCCGTTTTACCTGCCCCGATTGCATGCTGCCAAAAACATCCTCGAACTCGAGGTGATGGTCGCTCTGGAGATTCTGGCCCACCACGCTGATCGAAAGGTCTTCTCGCGGCCTCCACGTGAGCCCAGTGTCGAGCCGCGCGTACGCGGGAATCACCTGGTCGTTGGTAGGGCCTTGATTCATCAGCCGGCCCACAAAATAGACCGCGGCATCCCATTCGAGCCCCTTGCGCAGCTCGACGTGAGATCGAAGCTGGGCGCTTTGATGCGGCGCGCCGTTCTCCACAAACAAAGGAGTTTCCGTGTCAACGCTCGTGGGCTGGGTGTGCATGTGTAGCTGCTCGAGCGCATAGCCGGGGCTGATCGTCCACCGGCGCGCTGGTTTCCAATTCATCGCGATTTCTACGCCGTGCGTCTCTCCATACATCAGATTCTGATACGTCAGCGTTTGCACCAGGTGCGGAGGAGCCGGCGTGGCCTCGGGAAACGACGCGGATGGCTCGCTCGTCTCCAAATTGTCGTAGTCGTTGAAATAAGTCGCGATGTCAATCGAAAGCCGGTCCGAAAATGTGTTCCGGTAGCCCACCTCGTACGCAATCAATCTTTCGTCTTCGAAGTCTGGGTTTCCCAGGAATCTCGTCAATACCAGCGTGCCGTCCGCGGCAACAGACGACCCAATATTCACCACGAGATTTGTGTCGTTGCGCGAGGGCGCACGTAGCGCCTTCGAAACCGCCGCCCAAACCATCTGCTTTTTGTCGAGAGTCCAGGAAGCGCGCACGCTGGGCATGAAACCAAAACCGGTATAATCGTTGTGCTCGAGCTTTGCGCCGAACGTTAAATACAGCCGGTCGGGAATCAGCGCAATCTCATCCTGCACGAATCCGTTGAAGACTTGGAGCGTTCGGCTTGGAGGATTAAACGAAACCGTGAGGCTCGAGCCGATTCGATCCGCGGTATAGCCGTAACCCAGGCCCCACACGATGTCCTGCCGCTCACCCCAGGCGAAATGCCGCTTGTAATCCAGATCGATCGTGTCGCGCGTCTCGGCCTCCTCAGGATCGCCTCGGGTGTAGCGCGTGTAGGAGACCTGCAGCGTCGAATCGGAAGTATCCGAATACTTATGGTCCCAGGTAGCTTGCAGAAAGCCGCCCGACAAATCAATCTCCTCTGGTAGGGCCACCAGGCTCGGAGACGTGATTGAGGGCAGCACGAAACCGAGTTCGCCCTCGCGCCCGCTGTACAGGTTTCCTTCCACCGTCAGCGCGTCTTTCGCACCGAGCGTGCTGTCCGCCCGAAAGCCGGTCCGCAACATGTGCCAGCCGTCGCCGCCGTTTTGCCCCGTCAGGCTTGGCATCTGGTCCTGGTTGAAGTATTTCGTGTAAACGCGATACTGCGTGTTCCCGCCCACTTCTCCGCCGTATTGCGCCAGACCGAAGCCTTGCTGCACGTTCCCCGCCCCAGCCGAAAGCAGTCCGCCCTTTGTCTCCGAGGCTTTCTTCGTAAAGATGCTGATCACGCCATTCACCGCGTCGGCTCCCCAGATCGAGCCGCCCGGCCCGCGGATCACTTCAATTCTTTCGATATCCTCGAGCGGACAATCCGCCGTGTCCCAATAAACGCCCGCGAAATTGGGCGTGTAGACGACGCGCCCGTCAATCATCACCAGTAATTTATTGCTGAACTGCGCGTTAAACCCGCGCGCGCTCACGGCCCAGGTGCTCCCATTGATTTCGCCCACATCCATGCCCGGCACCATCCGCAGCAGATCGGGAATGTTCGTCGCCCCCGAGCGCCGGATATCTTCCTCGCTGATCACGAAAATGGCTGCGGCGGTTCGCGAAAGCTTTTGCTCTTTTTTTGAGACGGACGTCACCTGGATGTTCATCAAGTCTTCGAGGCTCTGATCCGTCAGGTCCTTCTGTTGTTGCTGCGGCTGCGGCGCCTGCGAGTAAGCTGGAATCACCAACAGCGCGGCACACACGAAGGCAAAAGACGCGCGCCCTAGAATCTTCCGCTTCCCGCACGCGAAGACCGCGGACACGTCTCCGCCTTCGCAAAGCATCAACCTCGCTCGAACATCCATTCTTTTTCCTCCGAAATCAGGCGAACGCCGGCCAATGAAACGTTCTGCTTCTCGCCAAGCAAATCCTCGCCCTCGACCCAGGTCTTCGAATGCACGAAGACGAGCCGCGCGTGATGGAGTTCTGGCACCGGCTCCCGCGGGAAGGCGGGCAAACGAAATGCATTTGCACACTCGCGCGATAGCACCAGTGCTTGGCGATACTTCAGTGGAAGGGGGAATTCCTCTGAGGTGACAACTGCGTCAGAACGAAGAGCCTAACGTTGCGAATCGAGAGGAGGCTACAACTTACTCTGACAAAACTACCCACTCGCATTTTCCAGCATCCCGAGGCCCCACGCAGAAGCGAAAGCGCCTCGGTGCCCTATCGGTTACGCGAAGAACATTCGTCAATCGCGTCGTTCCCGATCGAAACGGTCCCCGTCAACCGGCCGAGCCTTTGCATTTTGAGTTCTCTACTTTTCGAATGCCATAACTCTTCCGGTGACGTATCTTTTCCGGGTGCCGCACTCTTTGCGCCTTTTGCAAAGGGTGCGGGGTTTGATTGGTCTCGAAGGGTGCTGGAGGCTAGAGGCTACATTGGCGAGCGTCGGCTGCAACTCTTGGAGGGTTTTGGGGCGAGCAACAGCGGTAATCCTGGCGTCTCTCCATCTTCAACCGAGCTGTCGAATCTCTTCCGCAGAAACCAGGGAAGCTGTCCTTCTTTGAATCGAGCGATGTGTGCAATTCGAAAAAATGCTCGCATCGGCCTCGCATTTATGTACATCGTGAGCCTGTAACTCCATTTATTTGCAGCATTCACCTGCCAAAAGTGCAAAATCTCGATTTTGTAAGTTCTTTATCTACTGCTTCTTGCGAACATCGGATGCTGTAAGTCCTTCTGCTGCCGTATTTACGTGAAAATGGCGGGGGGGGGACCCCTGGCCCGTTACCGGCCCGACCAGGCTGGGAGTTGTCGCTGCCGGCGTCGCGAGCCACGCTGCTTGGCGCGTCAGACTGACTCCTAGCCCTTCCACCATTCATATCCGCGTAACAATTTCGGCCTAGAATGCGCGCTCATGCCCAATGCACAACTGACGATCGGCACGCGCGAATCGGCCGCAGGCGGACCGAAGATCGTCACACTCGGCGGCAGCCTGACGCTCGAAACGGTAGCCTCATTTAACCAGTCGCTTCGCGAAGAGCCCGCCCCGGCATTGATTCTTGACATGAGCGAGTTGCAGTGGCTCGATTCGGCGGGAGTGGGCGCGCTGGTACAGCTTCTCGTGCGGCGCTCAAAGACGGAGCATTCGCTGGCGCTGGCCGGACTCAGCCCACGAAACAATGCCGTGCTGCAAGTGGCGCAAGTGCTGAAACTTTTCTCGGTTTACCCAACGGCCGACGAAGCCGCCGCGAAACTCGCGCAGAATCCAAACGCCGCGCAACGCAGCGCCTGATCTCGCGCCACGCCTTTCCGAAATAGTCTCTCAGCAAAGAGGAAGGATTTCAGTTTGGCAGCGGTTTCCCGCGCGTCTCGAATCCCCACGGCAGCAGCAACATTCCCGGAATAAAAGCGAGCGCGGTGAGCGCGACGGGAAAACCGATCGTGCCGAAGTGCGCGACCCCCGCGCCCACCAGAAACGTGATTCCCGCGCCGCCGAAGCGCGCAAACGACGTGGCGAAAGCAAAGGCGCTGGCGCGGCACTCCGTGGGATATTGCTCCGGCAGCCAGATGGTATACACCGCGAAGTTCGCGCCGCCAAATCCCAGAACGAAGAGCGCATAGCCAAACCATTCGATCGCCGCTCCGCCGGGCCGGTAAAATGCGTAGCCAAACGTGTAGGCGATCGAGATCAGCATCAGGAAAAAATAAATGCCGAGAGCTCCGCGCCTGCCAAAGCGATTGGCAAACACGGGCGCGCAAAGGCAGCCGAGAATCGTCGCGCCGGATAGCAGGATCGTGGCCTCCGAAGCCAGATCGGCAGCGACGCTCGAGCTGAAATGGCTTGCCTCGGCCAGCGCCGTGACCGCGGCAGGCACGTATACCGACCCGGCCCAAAGCCCCGCAATTGAAACCAGCATGAAGAAACTGTTGAGCAGCGTCCGTCTGCGATATTCCGGTGAAAAGAGCTCGGCAAAGGGACGCCACAGCGACCACGCGCGCACTACGCGCACTTTTTCCCGCCAACGCTCCGGCTCCTCCACTCCGTAACGCATCAGCGCAACCAGGAGCGCGGGCGCGCCGCCCACGAGGAACATGGCGCGCCAGCCGTAGCGGGCGCCGATCCACGAATTGGCGACGCCGGCAAGCAATACCCCGAAGTAATAACCCGTGTGCATGATCGCGCCCGCCGCCGCGCGCCGTTTTTCCGGCCACGCTTCGGCCACATAGGTGCCACCCATGGCCCATTCGCCACCGATGCCGATACCCGCAAGAAGACGGAAAATCGCGAGGTGCCAGACGCGCGTGGAGGCCGCGCTCGCGAGCGTAAAAATGGAATACCACAGGATCGTGGCCATCAATGTGGGCACGCGGCCGAATTTATCGGCCACCGGTCCCCATAAAAAGGCGAGCCCCCAGCCGATCAGAAATAGAGCAAAAAGCAGGCCACCGTAGAAACCGATTTCACCGATCGAGGCGCTATGGCCGGAACGCGGCAACAATTCGCGCAGCGCGGGTACCAGCACGAGTGCGTAAATGAAGGAGTCCATGCCGTCGAGCGCCCAGCCGCCCCAGGCCGCAAGGAATCCGCGGATTTGGCCGGGGCGCAGAGGTTCCGGCGCGGCGCCCGCAGGCAGCAGGCTCGGCATGTTTGACGTAGACATGGATGGGTCGCGGCCAAACTGTAGCAGATTGCCGCGCACGCGAGGCTGCGAGGCGCGATTTTGTAGGGAGAGGTACGCGGAAAAGAATTGGCCGGAGCTCGTAGCAGCCCCGGCCAAAGCATTATCGGAAACGGCAGTTAGTGAGAGTTCTTGTCGGAGTCATTGCGCGGCGAGTGCTGGTTCAAGATTTCCAGCAGCTCTTTCGCGCCTGCGGGGGGAGGGACGGCATTTTTCAAAACAATGTCTTCCGCCTCGAGCTTTTTTCCGTAGAGCCGTTCGTTGGCGTCGTTATCAGGCCGAAGCGTGGAGCCTTCGAGCGAAATACCGGCAAACAAACCACGAGAGCGGGAATAGGTAAGCACTTCGGCGCGCATGGTGACGTCGGTATCGGCTTCCGCATCGCGACCCTTAGGACCCGCGGCCGCGGAGGCATCCGCTCCAAGCTTCACCTTGCTGCTGAGAATCGAGCTGGCGCCACGGTCATTCATCACCAGCAATACGAAGTCGGTGGCTTGCCCGCCGAGTTGAAAGCCAAAGCTTGCGCCCTCAAGGGCCATCATCGTGGGAGTGCCCCAATGTCCGTTGAAATGCTCGCCGCTACGGCACGTCATAGCGCCGCGGCCGTACGAGCCGCCGATGCCGAAAGCTGCCTTGAGGACCGACGGAAAGACGATGACGCACTCGGCCTTGTCGAGCAGACTCTGTGGAATATCGTCGGGTACGTTCAAGATTTCGTGCATGACCGAGCCGCAATTGCGCAAGCGATCTTCGTCTTTTTCCTTATCCGCTCCCGCCACCGGCAGGGCGATCAGCGCTGCAGCCAGTAGAAGAGTGGTAGCCCTACGCATAGTGATCCTCCAATTGAAATATCAAGCTGTTCATTCTAGTACTTTGGTGAACGGGTACAACGAAGGGGCCACATGCCGTGCTCACCCCTGTAACCATTAGAGTCACCAAGTGCCCCTTTCGTTGTTTGACCAGGGCGGAAAACGGTAAGCTTCACTTCACCGTGAGCCATACCGCTTCAGTCCGAAAGGGAACCCTTCGCGGGCTTCCACCCGCCACTTTTCTGCGGCTACTTGCGAACGTCGCCGCGCTGTGTTTTGCATGGGCGGTACACGCGCAGACACCGAAGACACCCGCGCCCGTAACCCACTTTAAGAGTTCGACGGCGGTACCGCGAAAAGGACCCGATGTAACTCTATTTCGGGCGCAGGCGGCCAAGATTTTGGCGCAGCCGGATGTGTCGCGAGGCTATTGGGGTTTACTCGTCGAGGATGCGGACACGGGGCAGCTCCTTTTCGCCCAAAATAGCGACCGCTATTTCACTCCGGCATCGAACGCCAAGCTTTTCACCACGGCGCTCGCACTCGCGACCCTCGGCGCAGATTACAAATTCCGCACGACGCTCGAATCGGCCACGCCGATCGGAAACGACGGCACGCTCGACGGCGACCTCGTGCTGGTGGGCCGCGGCGATCCGAATCTTTCCAATCGCACGATCCCTTACGACAAGAAAACAGACCGGCAAGGTCCGCCGGAGAAAGCACTCGGGGAACTGGCGGATGCAGCCGTGGCCCGAGGATTGAAGCAAGTCTCCGGAAACATCGTGGGCGACGACAGCTATTTCGCTGGCGGACGCTATCCGGATGGCTGGTCGATTGACGACATGCTGTGGAGCTATGGCGCGCCGGTCTCCGCACTGGAAATCAATGATGGCGCGCTTTTTCTGGAGATCAGCCCCGGCGCGCAGCCGGGCGCCGCGGCGAGCTATACGATCGAGCCCTGGGTGGGTGGCTTCTACGAGATTCGCAACGAACTGGTGACCAGCGCGCCGGGATCGAAACAGGATTTGACGATCGAGCGCGATCCGGGCGCGAAAGAGATCACGTTGCGTGGCAGTATTCCCGCGGATGCGCAGCCGCATTCGGTGGGGCTGGCGAATAGCTGGCCGGCGGAATATGCGGCGGCGCTGCTGAAGCAGCTTCTGGAAGCACGCGGCGTGAAGATTTATGGCAATGCGGTGGCGCGGCACGCGTCCGATGCGCCCCTTGCAGCGAATGCATCTGCGCCTGCCGCGACGGTGCTCGCCGAGCATGATTCGCTGCCGCTCGCAGAGGCGGTTCGCGTGGTGGCGAAGGTGAGCCAGAATTTGCATGCGGAGATGCTGCTGCGGGACGCGGCGCGGGAAAAGACCGGCGATACTTCATTCGATACCGCGCTGCAGTTTGCACAGCAATTTCGCGAGGGCATCGGGATCGCGGACGATGAAATGGTGCTGAGCGACGCCTGCGGACTCTCGCGGAGCGACCTGGTGACGCCGGAAGCGGTGGCGAAATTGCTTCGCTGGGCGCAGCAGCAGCCGTGGGCGGACGCGTACCGCGCCTCGCTGCCCGTGGCCGGCGTGGACGGAACACTTTCGGATCGGATGTTGAATACTCCCGCGGCTGGGCAGGTGTGGGCGAAGACGGGCACGCTGGGCCATGTGGACTCACTCTCGGGATATGCGACCACGGTGCGCGGCGAGCATTTGATATTTTCGTTTTTCGGCAACAACCACATGATGAAGAGTAAACCCGCGGAAGACGTGCTTGATGCAATCACGGTGGCGATGGTGAGGGATTTGGGGGTTGCGAAACGCGGAACGGCGAAACGCGCCGCGAAGAAATGAGCGTGGCTTGGGTCTCGAGCGACCCGGGTTTGCTGACCGAACCGCGCAGAGAACCCAGGCGCAAAAACGGCGCCTGGGGCACCCACTAACGGCGTGTGAAATGCAATCGGGAGTGAAAGCCCCTCGCTGGGCCAATTTCCTTCGGATACGGTAATCTAACAGCACGCTGCGGGCCTCCGCTCGCGGCGATCTACCGAGAAGCAATGTCCCGACCTGCTACAGACCTGCTGGAATTTCCACGGTTGCGCGAGATCGTGCGCGGCTTCACCACCTGCGCGCCCGGACGGCGCGCGATCGAGGCGCTGGCGCCTTCTCTTGAGCGCGAGCGGCTAGACGGCGAATTTGCGCTCGTGCGGGAAGCTACTGGATGGCTGCGTGTGGGGAAACAACTTGGATTTGGCGCCCTGGCCGATCCGGAGCCGTGGCTCGCACGGCTGGGTCCGGCAAATGCCGAGGTGGCGGCGGCCACGTCGGTGTTGACGCCTGCGGAACTGCTGGACGTGGCGTCTCTGCTCGATACGGCTGGTTGGCTGCGCGAATATTTTCGCGACTCCGATCCGGCGTGCCCGGGACTCGAGGCGCGCACGGAATTGCTGGGCGATTTTCGCGCGGCGGCGACGGCGATTCGCCGGACGGTGTTGCCGGACGGCACGATCAGCGACGATGCGTCACCAGAATTGCGGCGCATTCGGGCAACGCTTTCGCGCACGCGCGACGGCATCCAGAAAACACTCCGGGAAATCTTGCGGAGCCGCGGAAGCGAAGCGGGCGAAGATTATGTGACGCTGCGCAACGACCGGTACGTGATTCCCGTGCGTGCCGCGGATCGCCATCAGGGCAGCGTGCGCGACGCGATTGTGCACGGCGCGAGCGCCACCGGGCAAACCGTGTTCGTCGAGCCCATCGTGGCCGTAGAGATGAACAACCGGCTAGTGCAACTGGCCGAGGACGAAGCCGCGGAAATCGCGCGCATTTTAGCGGCGTTGACGGACCTGCTGCGCGGACAGGCCGGGCCGTTAAGGTTCGCGGCGCAAACGATTGCGGAGATGGATTCTATTTTCGCGCGCGGCCGCTACGCTCGGGAATACGATTGCGCATTACCTACGTTTTGTACGGAGCCGCAACTGAAGCTGGAGGCGGCGCGGCATCCGGTGCTGGAGGCGCGGCTGCGCGGCGAGGGGTCGAGCGTGGTGCCGATGACGCTCGAATTGGGCGGCGAAGAAACTGTACTGGTGATCAGCGGTCCGAACACGGGCGGAAAGAGTGTGGCGCTGAAGACCGTGGGCCTCGCAGCGCTTGCGGCGCAATCCGGAATTCCGGTGCCGGCGCAATCCGTGGAATTGCCGCTCTTTGACCGGGTGCTCGCGGACATCGGCGATGAGCAATCTATCGCGGAAAACCTCTCGACGTTTTCGGCACACATGCTGAATTTGCGCGGAATGCTGGGAGCGGCAACGCCGCAATCGCTGGTGCTGATGGACGAACTTGGAACGGGCACGGCCCCGGAAGAGGGCGCGGCGCTGGCTGTGGCGCTACTTGAGGAATTTCGCGGACAAGGCTGCCTGACGCTGGCGACCACGCATCACGATCGGCTGAAGGCGTGGGCTTCCTCCACACCGGGTGTGTTGAACGCGGCGGTGGAATTCGATGAGGTGAATTTGCGGCCCACGCACCGGCTGATGGTGGGCGTACCGGGCGGGTCCAGCGCGATTTCGATTGCGGAGCGGCTTGGGCTGCCTGCGAAAGTGATCCGGCGCGCGCGCGAGCAAATTACTCCGGAATCGCGCGAGGCGGCGGATCTGATTGCGTACCTGCACCGCAGCCGCGAGGAGGTGGACCGTTTGCGGCGAGAATTGCGCGAGCAGGCTTCGCAACTCGATGCAGAGCGGAGGCAACTGCAAACCGAGTGGGTGGAGCGGCAGCGCAAGCGGATCGGCGAACTCGAACAGAAGTTCGGCGAAGCGATGAAGCAGCACGAAGGCGCGCTGGAGCGCGCGCTGGCAAGCGTGAAGGAACGCGAGCTGCGCGGGCAAATCGAAAAACAAGCGAAGCGCGCAACGGTGAAGGCTCGCGGAGAAGCACGGCAGGAAGCGGACGACGCCGTGGTGCAGCATCTTTCGGAGTCGCAAGCCGATCTGGGGCCAGCCGCCGCGCCGGCGGAAAAGCCTATTGAAATCGGCAAGCTCGCTCCGGGAATGCGCGTGCGCGTGAAGGGGTTTCCCTCCGCAGTGGTGCTACGGCGCGTAGATGCTCGCGGAGCCGAGGTAGAAGCCGGGCCATTGCGTATGAAGGTAGCGCTAGAGGATTTGCTCTCCGTCGTGGAGGAACCGGTGAAGAAAGGCGTGCCAAGGCCCGCGGGCGTTTCCACGGTGACAGTGCAAGCGAGGCCGGCGGAAGAACCTTCAGCCGAGGAGATCAATGTGATCGGATGCACGGTAGAGGAAGCGTCAAATCGCGTGGATAAATTTATCGATCAGGCGGCGCTGGCGGGAAAATCGCGCGTGCGCGTGATTCACGGACACGGAACGGGCGCGCTGCGGCGCGGTCTGGGAGAATTTCTGGCGGCGCATCCGCTGGTGGAGCGAACGGCGGCGGAAGCGCAGGATCGCGGCGGCAATGCGGTGATGGTGGTGGAGTTAAAGGATTAGCGCGTGGCAGATATGGCTGAGCCAGCGGAGCGCTGCGAAATCGAGACGGAACGTGTGAAGCTGGTGCGATGGCGCGCCGAAGATGCGGATGCGTTCCGGCCGATTTCAAGCGATCCAGAGGTGATGCGGTATATCAATGGCGGACGTCCATGGACGGAGGAGGAATTAGCGGAATTCATTGCGCGGCAGATGCGGCACGCGGAAAGCTGGGGATTTTGTCTGTGGCGCATGGTGCAGAAGTCCGATGGCGCGACGATTGGTTTTTGCGGTTTGCAGCCGCTGGGGATCGGTCTTCGCAACGAAGTGGAAATCGGCTGGTGGCTGGCGCGGCGGTGTTGGGGCCAAGGGCTGGCCACCGAGGCGGCGCGGAGCGTGATGGAATATGCGTTCCGCAGCGTGGGGCTAGAACGCGTGATTGCGATTGCACAGCCAGAAAATGGGGCGTCGCGGCGGGTTATGGAGAAGATCGGAATGCAGTACGAATCAGAACTCGAGCACAAGGGGTTTCGCTTGGTGCTGTATGCGCGCCCAAATGAGCTGAGCGAGCGTACCGGGAAGCCGTTTTGGAATGAAGCCGAGGTTGACTCGCCGAGCAACATTGATCTGGAGCCATACATAACGCCAGAAGATTAGGGAATCACTAGCAAATCGGGTTGCACTTCTCTAGTAGAGCCTTCAATGGCGGAAGCGGGATCATTCGCGGATCGGGTGAAGCAGCAGGCGGACGTCGTTCGCGTGGTGGGCGAATACGTGTCCCTGCGGAAGAGCGGGCAGAACTTCGTGGGGCTGTGCCCGTTTCATTCGGAGAAGACGCCTTCCTTCGCGGTGCATCCGGTGAAGCAGATTTATCACTGCTTTGGGTGCGGAGCGGGCGGGGACGTTTTCAAATTCGTGATGGAGCTTGAGAAGTGCAGTTTTCCCGACGCGATTCGGATGGTGGCGGAGAAATGCGGGATCGCGGTGCCGCAACCGCGCGAGCGGTCACCCGAGGAACGGCAAGCCAACCAGCAGAGGACGGTGCTGGTGGAAATGCATCGCGCTGCGGCAGCCTTTTTTGCGCGGCAATTGACGGCTACTTCCGAGGGAAAAGTTGCGCGAGCATATTTGGCCGATCGGGGACTCGATGACGAAACGATCGCGCGCTTTGGCCTGGGCTACGCGCCTGCGGGCGGCGAAGTGCTGCTGCGCCATCTGAAGCAGAAATTTCCGGAGAAGCTGATCGAGCAGGCAGGTCTCGCGGGCCGCGACGGAAACGGCCGCGCTTACGACCGGTTTCGCCGGCGGATCATGTTTCCGATCGCGAACGAGTCCGGCAAGATCGTGGCGTTTGGCGGGCGCACTCTCGGCGACGACATGCCGAAATATCTGAATTCGCCGGAGACGCCGATTTATTCGAAGAGCGGCCTGCTGTATCACCTGGACCGCGCGAAAGAGCCGATCCGCCGCAACGATTTCGTGGTGCTGGTGGAAGGCTACATGGATACGATCGGCGTGGCGCGCGCGGGAATTGCGAATGTGGTGGCGAGCTGCGGCACGAGCTTGACGGAAGCGCAGGTGAAATTGCTGGGCCGGTTCACGCACCGAATCGTGGTGAATTACGATCCGGACAGCGCGGGGCAAGCGGCGACGGAACGTTCGCTGGCCCTGCTGCTCGAGCAGAATTTTGAGACGCGCGTGCTAGCGCTGCCGGCGATCGACGGAAAGCCGGCCGACCCGGATAGTTACGTGCAGAAAAAAGGGCCCGAGGCGTATCGGGACCTACTGGGCAAGGCTCCGGCATTTTTGGATTATCTGATCGGCCGGGCGCTGCAGATGGACCTTTCGAGCGCCGAGGGCAAGTTGCGCGCGGTGAATTTTTTGATGCCGCACGTGCAGCGCGTGCAGAATCCGCTACTGCGCTCGGAATGGGCCACGCGGATCGCGCAACAACTGCGCGTGGACGAGCCGGTGCTGCGCGAGGCGTTGCGCAAGGCGGCGTCGGAGCGGCGCAGCGAGGTGAAGACGAAGCCCGAGATGATCGGGCGCAGCGCGCGGCCGGCGGAGCGGCGGCTGGTGCACATGCTGCTGGAGGCGGAGGAATTTCGCGAGCGCCTGGTGAACGAGCTTACGGCGGAGGCGTTTCACAAAGGACTCGAGACGGAGCCGATCATCGACGCGCTGCTGGCGGCTTGCGCGAACGGGGCGAAGCCCGATGCGGCGGCGCTGGGCGCGGCGCTCGAGGAGCGAGACCGGCGGCTGCTTTTCGAAATTGCGTTCGAATCGGACGCCGTCCCTACTTGGGATGAAGCGGAGAGCTGCCTGAGCGTGTTGCGGGCGCGGAGGGCCAAACAAGAGCTGGACGCGGTGCAGCGCGAGATCGAATCGCTTTCGAGGCGCGCGGCGGCGGACGCGGCGGCGGCGGGCCAGATCAAGAAGCTGCTTGAACGAAAGCAGGAACTGCGGCGGCGCTTGTCCGAACAATAGCACGCAGCAAGACGAATCGCGGCGCGCAGCGAATTGCGAAGAGAAATGTTTTCGCTATAGAACACTTGGGCGCGCGCCATTGACGCATACGCTGTGTTTTAGGTAGCCTTACAGGGTTTGTGGTAACGGCAAGGTGGCAGCCTGCATCGGGAATTTTTTGGCGCTGAGTCTAGGTCCAATGTGCGGAATTTCAGCATGCGAGCGGACCGGGATCGTGAGCGACGCGGGCGTGGGGTCATCTCACCGGTGCGATTCCATCATCTTTTCCGTATGGCTCGGAACAGCAAAGAGTTTGTGTCCCTTTCCGGCAACGCTGGACGAGGGTTTTAACAGTAATGATGTAACCCATCGCGCGGCTTGAACCGCCGGTTCGGGGAGGCAAGTTTGGCACTGGGACTCGAAGAAAAATACGATCAGGTACGCCAGCTCATCAACATGGGCAAGGAACGCGGCTACCTGCTCTATGACGAAGTAAACGACATTCTTCCGGCCGAGGTGCACTCCTCGGAGGAAATCGACGACCTCCTCTCCACATTTGAGCGCTACGGAATCGATATTTACGAAGACGCAGCAACCGCCAAGGCCGCGCGGGCAGCAGCAGACGCGGAAGGCGGCGAGGCCGAACCCGCCAAAGAAGAACCGGCCGCGGAAGAAAGCGAACTCGATCTAACCCCAGGCGCCCTCGAAAAAACCAACGATCCCGTCCGAATGTACCTGCGCGAGATGGGCACGGTGCCGCTGCTGACGCGCGAAGGCGAGGTGACCATCGCCAAGCGCATCGAGCGCGGACAAAACCTCGTCCTGAAAACGATTTCGCGCTCGCCCATCGTGCTGAAGGAATTGATGGCGGTGGCGAAGGATCTGCGCGAAGGGGCGCGATCGATCAAGGAAATCGTCCAGTTTGACGACGAAGAGCTCACCGAAGAAAAGGTCGAAGCCAAGACCCGCGCGACGCTCAAACAACTCGACCGCATCGAAAAACTCTACGAATCCAGCCTAAAACAAGCCGAGAAGCTCGACAAGATGCCGCGCGCGAAGAAACGCCCTTATTTGCACGCGAAATACGCGCTGGCACGGACGCGCATCGAGATGTCGCAAGCGCTGCGGGCATTTGAGTTCAACCCGCTCGAGCGTAAGCGGCTGATCGACCGGATCCGGCACACGGTAGTGCGGCTGCAGTCGCTCGAACGCGAGGCGGGCAAGCTGGAGCGGCGCGCGGACGTCAGCAAGGGCGACACGGCAGCCGAAGCGCGCAAGGAGCTGCGCTCGCGGCGCTCCGAACTGCGCGATATCGAAACCGAGAGCGAAGTCGGACTTACCGAACTGAAGCGCACGCTGCAGGTGATCCTGCGCGGCGAAGCGGAAGCGGAGCAGGCAAAAAAGGAATTGATCGAGGCTAACCTGCGGTTGGTGGTTTCGATCGCGAAGAAGTACACGAACCGCGGGCTGCAATTCCTGGATTTGATCCAGGAAGGCAACATCGGGCTGATGAAGGCCGTGGACAAATTCGAGTGGCGGCGCGGTTATAAGTTTTCGACGTACGCCACGTGGTGGATCCGCCAGGCCATTACCCGGGCGATTGCCGACCAAGCCCGCACGATTCGCATCCCCGTTCACATGATCGAAACGATCAACAAGCTGATCCGCACGCAACGGCAGCTCGTGCAGGAGTTGGGGCGCGAACCGACTTCGGAAGAAATCGCCAAGCGCATGGATATCGCGGTGGCGAAGGTGCGCAAGATTCTGAAAATCGCGCAGGAGCCGATTTCGCTCGAAACTCCGATCGGCGAGGAAGAAGATTCGCATCTGGGAGATTTCATCGAGGATAAGGCGGTGGTGTCACCCTCGGATGCGGTGATCAATTTGAATTTGAAGGAGCAGACGTCTTCGGTGCTGAAGACGCTGACGCCGCGCGAAGAAAAAGTGATCAAGATGCGATTTGGGTTGGATGACGGCAGCGAGCATACGCTCGAGGAAGTGGGCCAATCGTTTGCCGTGACGCGGGAGCGCATCCGCCAGATTGAGGCGAAGGCGCTGCGGAAGTTGCGGCACCCTTCGCGGTCGCGGAAGTTGCGGGCGTTTTTGGAAGGGCCTTCGCGGGATTACCTCTGAGATTGAGCGTTCTTATAATTTGGGGAGCTTGTGGCCGGAGCGGTTGCTCCGGCCTTTTTATTTTTTGGGGTGGGGCGATTGCATCAGGAAACCCTCAAGGCGAAGCGAGGCGTTCGCCGTTCCGGCGCCGAGATTCCTCGTCGTTCGCCAATGCGCGCAATTTCCGCGCGACGCGGAGGAGTTGGGCGCGGAAATTGTGCTGCTCGCTCCTCGGAATGACAGGCTTCGCTTCGTAGCGGGCACCCCGAGGATGGGGAGCTTCCTCCCGGAGTTTGTTGGCGCAGCTCCAGAGTTAGAAGGTCGAGGGTTTCTTTGGAACCTTGTTGGATGCGGCGGCGTTGAGGCATTTCGGGCAGAGGCAATCGGCGTATTGCGCGCGCAACTGGCTTAAGGTCTCGGGGCTTACTTTTACCTCTTCGCACCAGCATGGGCCCCAGGGTGCGGCGCAGGGAAACTTCTCGCCGCAGGATTCGCAGGTTTTGGTGCGACGCGGAACGGGGGGCGAAGTATCCGGCATTTGTAAATCGCTTTCCTTCGCAACGAAACGCTCTTACTTCCTGAGAAAGCACGGAAAAGATAACACTTCATCCACGCGCGATGCGCGGGCACCATCCAAAACCCAGGGCCGAACGCGTTACGTGCCTGCCTCTTTGAATTCCCGGCAAAGCCACATTGGCGGCTACGAAGCAGGCCCCGGGGCTATGACTGCGCCCCGGGCTACAAAAACCACGGCTACAAAGCGAATGGCCGGCATGCGCTAGTGGGTGGTGGTCAGGTTGACCGACTGGCCGAAGTGATAGACCAGGAAGCCGCCCTTGTCGGTCCCGACGGTCATCAGGATCGCCAGGACCACCAGGCCCACAAGGAACAGACGGCGTTTGCCGGTATCGAAGCGATCGCGCATGGCGAAGGCGTAAAGGCAGAGGCCCAGAGCGACGCTCGTGGTGATCAGCATTAGCAGCTTGTGCAGCGCGAGGATTGATTGCACGTCAGGTTCAGGCACAACGGAATTTTGCGCCATGAAACCGGTGCTGACCGCGGCAAACCCGCCGATGGTGCCAAGATAAAGCAAGCGCACGGCGGCGCGGTGCCATTCGTCGTTCGCGCGCCACAGCGCGAGACCTTCGAAGAGAAGCGCGGCAAGCCAGAGCGCGATGGGGAAGTGCACGAACAGCGGATGATAATTCAAGAGCGCATTCAGGCCAGGCATTGCGCCTCCTTCGATCCGGGAAGGATAGGTTCGATAACGCGAAAGCTTGTACGTTGCTGTGCAGCTTACCGTCGCACAGATTCTCGCGCAGCTTCGGGATGCAAGCAATGACGTTGACGAGAAAAACTATAAAACCCGGGCGACGCTCAGCGACGCTAGTTCTCAGTGGGTTTTTCGACGTGATCAACAACGACCATTTCAATCGGAGCCTGCTGCTTTTCGAGCTTGAGGCCTAGTTCGCGGATAGCGGTAAAGGGACTAATGTCATCCGGACGAGGGGTTTTGTAATCGGGCGTAGCGAGAAAAATGAAATCGTAAGCACCCGTAAGACCGGTTTTGTCCACAACCGGACGGTCGTTTATATAGTTGGCGAGTTGGCCGACGAGCACGCTCATCGAGCATCCGGTGGCCGCAAACTTTTGCCCATTTGGCGCAGGCGATCCGAGTGTTTCACACTTCGCCGCTGTTTTGTTTTCCTTCAGCTTCAGCCCTTTCTGATCGAGTACCAGTGCGTATACGGGCAGGTCCTTCGTTTCGCGATGAACGGCCAGTTTGAAGCGCTCGGCCAAGAGGGTTTTTAGCATTTCGCGGAACTCATCCTTCGGAAGGACGCCTTCGCCCGGCGCGCGGGCTACGACGTCATAGAAGACGTAGTCGAGGTCGTCGCGATGCGGCCGCGGCAACGACGCAAATGAGAGTTGATAGCCCTTGAGGCCATAGGCTTCTTGTACGAGGTAGCGAATGTTGTAGCCTTCCATGGAGACGAGAGTGCCTGAAATCGTAAGCTCCGCCCCCACACGGAGCGGGCCGGGATGCTCGCGAATCGAGGCTACATCGAAAGCCGTGGGTACCGGGATTGGGGCCTGAGCCCATAAGGAAACCGCGGATACAATCGCGGCTGCCAGAACGCCTTGAACAGTTTTATGCGCAATATCGTGTGCCATTCGCATTCTCGGAACTCAATTTGTCCTAGGTCCCGCATTTAGTCAATAGTTAATACCGCCGCTCCGCATTTTAGCCATGGGATTCGAAATGCCGTAGAAAAGCCGCAGGTCCAAGGACCTGCGCTATGCAGATACACTTCGGCGTGGGATCGATTTCCTTGGGAAAGAAGTACAATTCGGCTTATTTTAGCCATCCGGATTGGAGGTTGAAACTTGGGCGCTGAAAATCGCTGCCGCGTGAGGTTCGGCAAACAATCGGGCGAAGGACGCGCGCTGCTGGAAACGCACGAACTGATTTTTCGCGGCGATTTTCGGCTAGTGATCCCCTTGAAAGAGGTCCGTGAGGCGAAAGCCGTGGGCGGCGAACTGCGCGTGAAGTTTCCCGGCGGCGAGGCTGTTTTCGAATTGGGTCCGCTGGCGGCGAAATGGGCGGACAAGATCTTGCATCCGAAGAGCGTGATGGAGAAGCTTGGCATCAAGCCCGGCGTGCAGGCAACACTGATAAGTATGCAGGATGCAGCGTTCGAAAAGGATCTCGCCAAGATTGCTACTTGTTCGAAGCGCCTCGGAAGGGCGTGTGAGTTGATCTTCTTTGGCGCGGATTCGAGCAAGCAATTGAACCGCGTGCCGAAACTGGCCGCCGCGCTGGCGCCGGCCGGGGCGCTGTGGATCGTCTATCCCAAGGGGCAAGCGAGCATCCGCGAGACCGAGGTGATTGCGGCCGGGCGCGCAGCGGGGCTTGTGGATACAAAGGTGGTGGGTTTTTCGCCGACGCATACGGCGCTGAAGTTCGTGATTCCCTCCGCGCGGCGCTAGTGCGCGCCACGCCGCTTCGAAAATACCTCAGCTTTTCATTGCCCCGCCGCAATTCTATGATGGCCGCATGGCGCCGCTACTCGATCTGCTCGACTTAACGGTGGAGCTGCCCACACGGGGCGGATGGGTGCGTCCGGTGAACGGCGTGTCTCTGCGCATAGAGCAGGGCGCGTCACTGGGATTGGTGGGCGAATCGGGATCGGGCAAGACGATGCTGTCGCTGGCGCTGATGGGACTGCTGCCTCCGGGCGCACGCGTGAGCGGCAAAGCAGAATTTTCCGCGGGCGACGGCGGTGCGATTGACCTGGCGAACACGTCCGAGAAGGATTGGGTTGGACTGCGTGGACGGCGCATCGCGATGATCTTTCAGGAACCGATGACGGCGCTGAATCCGGTGATGCGCGTGGGCGAACAAGTGGCGGAGGCCATTCGCGCGCACGATCCCCATCTGCGCGGCGAAGCGCTGGATCGGGCAGTGCGTGAAGCGCTGGTGCGGGCAGCCGTGCCCGAGCCGGAACTGCGCGCGAGACAATATCCGCACGAACTTTCCGGAGGATTGCGCCAGCGCGTACTGATCGCGATGGCGCTGGCGGCGGATTCCGCGGAGAAAATGAGCGGCGCCGCGCGGCTGCTGATCGCGGACGAGCCTACGACGGCGCTGGACGTGACGGTGCAGAAGCAAATTCTGGAATTGCTGGCGCGGCTGCGGCGGGAATTGGGGCTGACGCTGCTTTTCATCACGCATGATCTCGGCGTGGTGGCGCAGGTGGCGGACCGCGTAGCGGTGCTCTATGCGGGGCGCATCGTGGAAGAGGGGCCGACGCAGGATGTGTTGCGCGCGCCGAGGCATCCTTACACGTCGGGGCTGTTGCGCGCTTCGCCTCAGCTTGTGCGGCGGACGCTCGAGGCGATTCCCGGCGCGGTGCCGGCGCTGGACGCGTTGCCGCCGGGGTGCGCGTTTGCGCCGCGGTGTACGTTGCGCGTAGATGCGTGCGAAGCCGCGGTGCCGGAGTTGCGGAATGCCGCGCCGGACCATCGAGCGCGGTGCATATTGGTGTAGCGGAGCTGGTGCAGTGCGACGGAGATGCGGGTACAGATCGAGAAATGTGCGCGGAAAGGCCCCGGCTGAAGGCGCCGGGTCGCCCCAGGCTACAGAACCACCTCGTGTGTGGGGCAATTTGCTATTTCCGATTTTTGTTGCGAAATGACTTTCCGGCGCAATACTTTTGACGCAGCACCGATCCGGATGATTTGGAGCCCGCATGCCGGCTGCCGGTAAACCACAACCCAACGAATCGCAACAGCTCGATCTGGTTCGCGACCGGTTCACGAACACGGCAAAAAGTTTTGCCGACTTCGCGCTCACGCAGCGCTTCGCGGAATCTGAACGGCTGGCCGAAATGGCGGCTGCCGATGCGGACGCGGGAAGCTGGCGCGCGCTCGATCTGGCGTGCGGACCGGGCACTTTTGCGCGATCGCTGGCGCGGCGCATGCGGTTCACGGTAGGCCTTGACCTCACGCCGGCGATGCTCGTGCATGCGAAGGCGGCCGTTGAGCGGGTGAGCGAGTCGGCAGGATTTGTGTGCGGCGATGCGCGGCGTTTGCCCTTTGCGGATGATGCGTTCGACGTCGCTACGTGCGGTTACGCGATTCATCACGTGCTGTATCCGGAGCGCGTGGTGGCGGAATTGGCACGCGTGGTGCGCCCGGGCGGGCGCGTAGCGATCGTGGATATCGTGGTAAGTGAAGGAACCGATCGCGGAAAAAACGCAGGCATCGAAAAAGCGCGAGACGCCTCGCACACCGAAACGCAACGCGAGGATGAGTTCGTGGAGATGCTTGGCAATGCGGGTCTGCGGGTACGTGCAAAGGAAACCGCGGAATCGCCGCGCAATTTCGATCACTGGATGAGTGTGGTGAATGCGGCGCCGGGTTCCGAGGTTTATCGAAATACGCGAGAATTGCTGGAGGCGACGTTGGTGGATGACGCGGCGGGATTGCATCCGAGAATCAATGCGGAGGGCGCGCTGGAGTTTGCGGTGACCTCTCTTTACATCGTGGCGGAGAGATCATGAGCGGGCCGGCGATGGAAGCGCCGCGCCTCAAAAGGAAATCCCTTCCGTGAGCGACGTGCTGTTTGAAGCGCGGAATCTGCGCAAGACATTTGAAAGCGCCGGGAGCGGGCTTGCGGCCAAGTCCGCCGCGAAGCGCATCGCGGTGGATGGCGTAAGCCTGCAAGTGCAGGCGGGCGAGACCTTGGCGATTGTCGGCGAATCGGGCAGCGGAAAGACGACGCTAGCGCGAATGCTGCTGCGGCTGATTGAACCGGATGCGGGCGAGCTTCGCTTCGCCGGGCAGGATCTGCTGGCGGCGCACGGCGTGGCGCTGCGGCGTTTGCGGGCGCAGATGCAAATGGTTTTCCAGGATCCCTTCTCGTCGCTCGATCCGCGGATGCGCGTGGGCGCGATTGTGGGCGAGCCGCTGGAGATTCACCAGCCGGAGCTGAAACGCGCGGAACGCGAACAGCGCGTGCTGGAAGTGTTGGCGGCGGCAGGATTGGGCGCCGAGACAGTGGCGCGCTATCCCCACGAATTCTCCGGAGGGCAGCGGCAGCGAATCGGCATCGCGCGAGCGCTGGTGCTGCGTCCGCGGCTGGTGGTGGCGGATGAACCGGTGTCCGCGTTGGACGTTTCGATCGGGGCGCAAATCATCGAGCTGCTGGCACGATTGCAGCGCGATTTTTCGCTGACTTATGTCGTGATTTCGCATAGTCTCCCGGTGGTGGCGCAACTCGCCTCGCGTGTAGCGGTGATGCAGGCCGGGAAGTTTGTGGAGGAAGGACCGGTGGAGCAAGTGCTGACGCGTCCGGCGCATCCTTATACACAGACGCTGCTGGCGGCGGTGCCGGTGCTGCCGGGATAGGCGCAGCGGTGGGACGCAGCCGAAAGGCCCCGCCCCTACGAAACGGGGCGGGCTACACAGGCAAAGACTAAGATCGGTGAAACTTCCAAAAAGGGCAACCGTATTAGTGACAACGGCGGGACCAGTTCGATCAATAAAGATAGAGATTTGGAGGAACGCACATGGCTGCGACGACTACGGCGGTTCCCGATCAGCCCCAACAGATCAGCTCCTTCGGACGCATATTTGGCGTGCTGTTTAGTCCCGGCAAGACGTTTGAAGACATTGTGCGGCGCCCGACGTGGATCGTGCCGCTCTTAATTCTCACCATTCTTTCCATCGGCGTGAGCTCTCTGCTTGCGAGAAAGATGGATTGGCGCGCTTACTTTCAGAAGATGGACGCAAAACAGGTCTCCACGTGGGACCAGATGGCGGACGACAAAAAGGAACAACTGATCGAGACGCAGATGAAGTGGACTTCGCCCATCACTTCGGCAGTCGGCGTGGTGGGACCGCTCATTCTGGTGCTGATCCTCACGCTGGTCTATTGGGGCGCGTTTAACGTGCTATCCGGCGGCGGTCTGAAATTCGGTGTGCCATTTGCGATCGTCAATTATGCGCAGGTCCCTGCCATGCTCGGCGCGATCCTGGCGATTGTGGTGCTCGCTTTAAAGCCCTACGGCCAGGTGGACCCGCAAGCGATGACGGCCACCAACCTGGCGGCATTTTTGCCCGGGGATTCGGCGCCGTGGCTCACTTCTCTGGGCGCTTCGATCGATCTCTTCTGGATCTGGTGCATGATCCTGCTGGCGATCGGCTTCTCGAAGGCGAACCCGCGAAAGATCTCGAAAGGAACCGCGGCGGGGATCGTGTTTGGTTTGTGGCTTCTGTGGGTGCTGGTGAAGGTGGGCTGGGCGGCGCTCAGTTCGGGCGGGCACAGTTCGTAAGCACGGCACGTTCAAGCAGTGAGTCGAAGGGCAGGCAGGCTCGCCTGCCCTTCTGTTTTGGCATCGCCCCATTCGAAACCGCTCCTGCTAGACTGGCAGCGATGAGCTTTCGTTTCGAGCTACTGAAGACAACCCCACAGGGCGCGCGGCGCGGGCGGCTGCACACCCCTCATGGAACAATCGAGACGCCGGCGTTTATGCCGGTGGGCACGGCGGCGACGGTCAAGGGCCTGACGCAAGGGGCACTCGAGGAACTGGGCGCCGAAATTCTGCTGGGCAACACCTACCATCTTTATCTGCGTCCCGGACACGAGCGCATTCGCGAGCTCGGCGGGCTGCACCGTTTTATGAGCTGGCCCCGGGCGATCTTGACGGATTCCGGCGGATTTCAGGTGTTTAGCCTCTCAGAATTGCGGAAGGTAACAGACGATGGGGTGCGGTTTCGCTCGCACCTGGACGGCTCCGAGCATTTTCTGACGCCAGAGAAGGCGCTGGAAATTCAAATGGCGCTGGGATCGGACATCATGATGGTGCTTGACGAGTGCATTGAAGCGCCTGCAAGCCACGAACAGGCCGAAAAAGCGGCGGCGCGAACGCTGCGCTGGGCCACGCGGTCGCGTACCGCGTTTGAAAATCAGCGCTTGGCCGGCGCGGGGCCCGGCCAAGCGCTTTTCGGCATCGTGCAAGGTGGAACGCATGCGGATTTGCGGCGTGCGAGCGCTCGAGACCTGATCGCACTCGATTTTGATGGCTACGCGATTGGCGGGCTGGCGGTGGGTGAACCGCACTCCACAACTTGCGAAATGACTGCGGAGGTGACGGCGCTGCTGCCGGCGAAAAAACCGCGCTATCTGATGGGGGTCGGCAAACCGGAGGATATTCCGGACTACGTGACGCGCGGGGTGGACATGATGGATTGCGTGCTGCCGACGCGAAACGCGCGCAATGGATGCTTGTTTACGTCGCGGGGACGTCTGTCGATTCGGAACGCCCAGTACGCGGGGGACTCCCGGGCGGTGGACGAGGGTTGTACCTGCGCGGTATGCAAGCGGTATTCACGGGCCTATTTGCGGCATCTTTTTATGGCCAATGAAATGCTCGGCGCGGTGCTGGCGACCTACCATAACGTCCACTTTTACCTTGACCTGATGACGCGAATCAGGCAGGCTATCGAGTTTGGGGACATTGCAGATTTCTCCTCAGAGTGGCAGTCGCGCCTGACTGCGGACTCCCGTTGATTCCCGAGCAGGGGCCTTTTTTTGAAGGCTGCCGGGTGTTGATTGTTGAGCGGCAAACTCCTGCTCTCCGGTAGAATTATGGAGCGGCAGGACTGCTCATTTAGGCGCGGCTTGGGTGCGGCAGACCGGGCAGAATCCTGAATCAGGTGGTGCTGAAAATCATGGGCAGTCTTACTTTACTTGCGCAAGCTGCGCCGACCTCGGGCGGCATTGCGTTTTTTCTGCCGATCATCCTGATCATGGTGATTTTCTACGTGCTGCTGATTCTGCCGGCGCAGCGCAGGCAGAAGAAGACGACGCAGATGCTGTCGGCGCTGAAGAATGGGGATAAGGTGATAACCACGGGCGGCGTTTTCGGCACGATCGTGGGGCTGGAAGATGACGCGATTCAGCTTCGCATCGCGGACCAGGTGAAGATAAAGGTGCTGCGGTCGGCCATTGCAGGAACTCAACCGGAGAACAAAGAGAGCTGACGCCCTGCCGAAAAGCCGCTCGAAAGGGCGCGGGCAGCGGGTGAGCCAGGTTCAACAATGAATCCTAATATCAAATGGAAGGCGCTGTTTATTCTTGGCGTCATCGTGATGTGCGTCTACGGCTTGATCGGGCTGCCGGATTTTCCGACGTCGATCTCCACCATTAAGCAGAATTTTGGCCAGCGCATCAAGCTCGGCCTTGACCTACAAGGCGGCACGCACCTGATTCTGCAAGTGCAGGTGAATGAAGCGGTACGGCAAGAAACGGACCAGATTGCCGACCAACTCGCCAAGCTGCTGCACGACAAGAATGTGCCGTTCACCGAAGTGACGCGTAACG
This sequence comes from uncultured Acidobacteriota bacterium, assembly GCA_963703805.1. Classification (GTDB taxonomy): domain Bacteria; phylum Acidobacteriota; class Terriglobia; order Acidiferrales; family UBA7541; genus DASTCZ01. Next base: position 1,934,630 of record CAVPFO010000005.1, read on the forward strand.
CCGATACGCAGATCAAGATTACCGGCGTGGCATCCGAACAAATATCCACGCTGCGCAGCATTGTGAGCGATTCGTTCGGTACTTGGGACCTGGTGCCGGCACCCGGGGAGGCCAACGGCTATCTGCTGAATATGAGGCCAACGACGATTGCGGATGTGCAGGAACGCACGATGTCGCAATCGGAAGACACCATCCGCCGGCGTATCGACCAACTGGGATTGACGGAACCTCTGGTGGCGCCTTATGGCCGCGGCGAAAACGAAATTATCGTGGAGCTGCCGGGCGAAGGCGATCCCGTCCGCGCAAAGTCCGTGATTCAAGCAGGCGGCCAGCTGGAAATTCGGCTGGTGCAGGATCAGACGCCATATCCTTCGGAAGCCGCGGCAATGTCCGCGCACAACGGCGTGCTGCCGCCAAACACAGAGATTCTGCCGGGCAGCCCGAATGCAACCCCCGGGGCACCCAGCGGACAGAGCTATTATGTGGTGGATCGCGTGCCGATCGTGACCGGACGCGACTTGCGCAGCGCCGACGCGACGCGCGACGCGCAGCGGCCCCCTTATTACCGCGTGAGCTTCAACCTTTCGACCGATGCGGGCCGCCGCTTTGGCCCCTTTACAGAACAAAATATTAACCGGCCAATGGCTATCGTGTTGGATCATAAGGTCTTCTCGGTAGCCACGATTCAGAGCCGGATCGACGACTCGGGCGAGATCACCGGAACGTTTAGCTCGGAAGAAGCGAATGACCTGGCACTGGTGCTGCGCGCGGGTGCGTTGCCGGCCAGCATTCACTATTTGGAAGAAAACACGGTTGGTCCGTCGCTGGGAGCGGATTCGATCCGCCATGGCGTGGAAGCTTCGATCTTGAGCTTGATCGTTGTGCTGATCTTCATGGTGGTGTACTACCGGCAGGCGGGTGTGAATGCCGTGATTGCGCTGCTATTGAACCTGGTGATCCTGCTGGCGGGACTGACATATTTTGGCGCCACGCTGACCCTGCCAGGCATCGCGGGCGTGATTTTGACGATCGGCATGGGCGTGGATTCGAACGTACTGATTTTCGAACGCATTCGCGAAGAATTGCGTGCCGGCAAGGCCGCGGTAACGGCGGTAGATTTGGGGTTCAAGCGGGCGTTCGTAACGATCATCGACACGCACGTAACGACGATCGTTTCCGCGTTTTTTCTTTTCCTCTTTGGCACGGGGCCGGTGAAAGGATTTGCGGTGAGCTTGACCATCGGCTTGCTGGCCAACCTGTTTACGTCGGTCTACGTTTCAAGAGTCATTTTCGATTGGCACCTTGCGAAGCTACCTCGGCAAGCGGAAATCAGCATCTAAGGCCTTAAGGGTTGATTTCGGGAACCGGGATAGGGTGGCCGGTGTCTAACTAGGACGGTTGGATCCAATATGGAATTCTTCCATCAGCCCAACTATGACTGGATGGGCAAAGCGAAGTATTTCGTTTCGCTATCCTTATTTCTATTGTTGGTGGGTGTTGTGGCCGGAATTTGGCGGCACGGCCTAACGTATGATGTTGATTTTAAAGGCGGTACGCTCGTCGACGTGCGTTTTGCGCAGAATCCCGACATTGATGTGATCCGTAAGGACCTGGAAAGCCAGGGGTTGGGCCGGAGCGAGATCGTACCAATCCACGACATTTCGCACCCGAATGCCAACGAGGTCGAAATTGACCTGCCGGAACAGAGCCAAGACGAGCAGACAGCGCTCGACCAAGGCAAGATGCGAATCGTGACCGCGTTGCAGCAGAGCTTTGGAGCAGCGCAAGCGAATAAACAGGATTTCAACGCCGCCTCCGCTGGAGATTTGACGGATTATTTGGTGCGGCGCGATCCGCTGGGTCTGGGCGCGGCGGCAGGCAACCGGTACACGGGAATCGGCACCCAACTGGCGGCCTACCGGGATAAGAATCGCGACGGGATCGTGACAAACCTGGACGACCTGACGAATTCGGGCGTGCCGGCGCAGGTGGTAGCAGCGCTGCATGACGGCTTCTATACGGGCTCTTTTGCGATCCGCAACGTGCAGATCGTAGGGCCCAAGGTGGGGGCGGACCTGCGGCGGCAAGCGGTTTTCGTGACGCTCTACGCGCTGGCAGGAATGCTGGTGTATATCGCGATCCGTTTCGAATGGATCTACGGCGCGGCCGCGGTGATTGCCGTGTTTCACGACGTGCTGATCACCCTGGGACTTTTCGCGCTGTTGAAGTTTCCGATTTCGCTGACGGTGATCGCGGCTCTGCTGACGCTGGTGGGCTACTCGATGAACGATACGATCGTGATTTTCGATCGCGTGCGGGAAAACAACCGGCTGATGCGGCGGGAGGCGTTTCCGGCGATCGTGAATCGCTCGATCAATCAAACGCTTTCGCGAACGATTTTGACGAGCGGGCTGACATTTTTGACGGTGCTGGTGCTGTTCCTGATGGGCGGCCCGGCGCTGCGAAGTTTCTCCTTTGCGTTGGTGATCGGGATTGTGGTAGGAACCTACTCCAGTTTTGGGATCGCGGCGCCGATGGTGGTGGCGTGGAACCACTGGAGAGGGACTGGCAATAAGGTTGCGACACGCACCGGACCGCAGCCGGTAACAAAACCTGGAACGGCAAAGCGTTCGCCCGCTTAGCCGCCGCCAGAGGAGGTAAACATGTTCGATGAACTCGTAGAGTGCTCGCCGGGTGGGAAGAAAAAGACGAACAAGACCTGGACGATGTTGATTTCCATCTCAATTCAGGCGCTGGTCGTCTTTATCCTGATCCTGATCCCGCTGATTTACACGCAGGCGCTGCCGAAGACGCTGATGTCCAGCATGCTGATCGCTCCCCCGCCGCCTGCCGCGCCGCCGCCGCCACCGGCAGCAACGCCGGCACCAAAGATTGTGAAGCCGGTAGCGCGGCTGATCCAGAACAACACGCTGATGGCGCCGCGCGAAATCCCGAAACAAGTAAACATCATCAAGGAAGAGGCTCCTCCGCCAGATATGGGCGCGACGGGCGGAACTGGCGTGGTTGGCGGAGTTCCGGGTGGACAGACCGGGGGAGTGCTTGGTGGATTGATCGGCAGCACTTCGACGGCCGCGCCGCCACCGCCGCCTCCGCCGAAGGCCGTGGTGCCAGCCAAGATCGTGCAGGGCGGCAACGTGATGGCGGCGAAGAGGATCGACCATACGGAACCGAGCTATCCGCCGCTGGCGCGACAGGCGCATATTTCCGGCACGGTGCGGCTCCATGCCATCATTTCGAAGGACGGGCGCGTGACCGAGCTACAAGTGATCAGCGGACATCCATTGCTGGTGCAAGCGGCCATGGACGCGGTGCGGCAATTCCGATACTCACCGACGCTGTTGAACAACGAGCCGGTGGCGGTGGATACAACGATTGACGTCATCTTTAACCTCGGAGGTTGATCGCACGGTGCGATTCGCAGTAGCGCCGGACGCGCGGGGGAAGCCGGGGCGGCGATAGCCGCTTCGGTGGTCAGGGCTGCGATCCAAGAAAAAAGGAGCCAATGGAGATGCTTTCAAATCTAGCATTTGCTATGTGGATGCTGCTACTGCAGGAGGGCAGCGCCGGGACATCGTGGGACCTGCGAAGTATGTGGGGCACGATGAGCTTGGTCGCCCGGATCGTCGTGTTTTTGCTGTTCGGTCTTTCGGTATGGTCCATCGGCATCATGATTGACCGCGCTCTGATGTATTCGGCAGCGCGCAAGCAATCGCGCGTATTCGTGCAGCAGGTAGCGGGTGCGCTGCGCGAAGGGAAGCTTGACGAAGCGATCTCGATCGCGGAACGCAACAAGAAGAGCCACATCGCGAAGGTGGTGGCGACGGGCCTTTCCGAGTTCCAGTCCGCCTCCGCACAGGTGCCGGACGAGGAAGTGATCGAAGCAGCCAAGCGCGGACTGGAGCGCTCGGTGGCGATCGTACATGCGGAAATGAAGCGCGGGTTGAGCGGCTTGGCAACCATCGGTTCGACGGCGCCCTTCGTGGGCTTGTTCGGAACGGTGACCGGCATCATCAACGCGTTTAAGGGCATTCAGAATTCGAAGGCGACCGGACTTTCGGCGGTGGCGGGCGGTATTTCGGAAGCCTTGGTTACGACGGCGCTGGGCTTGCTGGTGGCGGTGCCGGCCGTGTGGGCGTACAACTACTTCATCAATAAAGTGGAAGCGTTTGACGTGGAGATGGATAACTCCTCGATGGAGTTGATCAACTATTTCATCACGCGCCGGAGCGCCAAGAAGTAAGGCAGGCTGCCATGGCTTACAAACCTCAAGCCGGGCCCACGATGTCGACCCCGAACGTGATTCCCATGGCCGACGTGATGCTCGTGCTGCTCATCATTTTCATGGTGGTGACGCCGATGTTGACCAAGGGCGTGCCGGTGGATATGGCGCGCGTGCCAAATCCCTTGGATATGCCCGACGCGGATAAGGACGACGCCATCATCGTGGCGGTGACCCGCGACGGAAACGTGTTCCTTGGAAACGACCGGACGTCACCGGATGAATTGACCAACAAGGTGAAGGATCTGATTTCCAACCGCCTAGACAAGACCGTCTATATTCGAGCGGACGGCCGCGCCAAGTACGGCGACGTTGCGAGCGTGGTAGATGAAATTCGCAGCGCCGGCGTGGATAAGGTCGGGATGGAGACGGAAAGAATCGAACGGAGCAATGCACCACCGCCTCCGCCATCATCCGACTAGGTACTGCGTGCCACTGGCTCCGCGCGCAGTGACTTAAACGAAGAAGGAGAGCCGATCGGCTCTTCCTTCCGGGTCTTGACGGAGGTTAAGAGGTTCATCGAAACCGAGTTTTGAATGAGAAATGGAGTTGACCTATGGGAATGTCAGTAGGTGGAAGTAAAGGCGGGACGGTAGCGGAAATGAATGTGGTCCCGCTGATTGATATTTTGCTGGTGCTCCTGATCATCTTCATGGTGATCAACCCAACCACGCCGATGGGGTTGAACGCCTTGGTGCCGCAGCCGGCGCCGCCCAATCAGCAACAGAATCAGCAACAGCTGGACAAAGTGATCGTCGTGCAGATCCTGGCCAACGATAAGATCAAGATCAACGACGAAGACTCTTCTTGGGCAGGACTGGAGCCACGGCTGGAAACGATTTTCAAGGACCGCGCGGAGAAGGTGGCGTTCGTGAAGGGCGACAACGACGTACTGTTTGCGGAGGTCGCGCGCGCCATGGGCCTGATGCGGCAAGCGGGAATCGACAGCGTAGGCTTCCTTACTCCGCAAATGGAGAAGGGCCAGTAAGCACACCGGCCGGTATTTCTTACTGCCGGCACAGCGGCGCTTAGTACCGCGCGCCGTGAAAATTATCTCCCGGACACGAGTCCGCCGGAGCAGGATAGAAAGCGAGCCATGAACGGATCCCTCTTTGACTCGAAAAGGCCCGTGGCTATTATGGCCCTGGCCGTCTTGGCGGTAACAACTCTGGGCGCATCAGGGTGCAGCAAGCTGAAGGCCCGGGACAAATTGAATCAGGGCGTACAAGCTTATAAGAATGGCCAGCCGGACGCGGCGATCGAAGACTTCAAGGAATCCAAGGCGCTCGATCCCACCCTGATGATGGCCCGGCTTTATCTGGCCACGGCGTACCAAGGCCAATATATTCCGGGCGCCCCCTCCGCGGACAACCAGCGCAATGCGAACCAGGCTTTGCAGGAATACAAAGATGTGCTGAGCATCGATCCAAACAACCTGACGGCGATTGACGGTATGGGTTCGCTGGTTTTCTCGATGGGGACGACACCTCCGGCTGGATCGACGGTGCCCTACGACGCCTCCAAATTCGAGGAATCAAAGACCTATCACGAGAAGCACATTCAGATTAAGCCGGAAGATCCCGAACCTTATTACTGGGTGGGCGTGATCGACTGGACGTTGGCGTGGCACGCGAACCGGGAAATGCGCGCCGCCTATAACACCGCCAATCCGAAGAAACAGATCAAGGACGACCAGCCGCTGCCTCCGAATCTGCGGGATGAGTTTGCGTCCAAGTACGGCCAGGATGTGGACGAAGCCATCGATTATTTGAAGAAGGCCATCGAACGTAAGCCGGATTACGACGACGCCATGGCCTATTTGAACCTGGTGTATCGTCAGAAAGCCGACATGGTCAGCAGCACGGATGAACGTAACGCCCTGATCAAACAGGCCGACGACCTGATCGAACAAGTGAAGCAGATCAAGCAGCGCAAGGGTCAGGCAACGGGCGACTGAGCAGTCCGCGAATCTTTGTCCTTCCGGTTGTGAAAATCACGCGCCACCTTCGGGTGGCGTAGTGTCTGCAGACGGTCGTATGGCAGCAGGTTGAGCTACCCGCACGGATCAATGCGCGGATCAGCGTGCCGAGCGTGCTTTGGACAAGACACAGGAAACCAGCGGGACGTTCAGCCTTCCGGTGAAGTAAAATAGAGCATGGCGCCTTCCGGTAAATCCCTCCTCCGGTTCGACCGGTCCGCCCGCACAATGGACGCGCGATTCGCCGAACTGACGGCGAAGTTGCGCCAGAATCGCCCCTCCGATGATGTGGAACTGTTGCGTCGCGCATACGAGTTTGCCGCGGAGCAACATGGTTCGCAAAAGCGAGAATCCGGCGAGCCCTTCCTTTCGCACCCCCTCGAAGTCGCACACGTGCTCGCGGATATGAAGCTGGACGTGACGACCGTCTCCGCGGCGTTGTTGCATGACGTGGTAGAGGATACGCAGATCCCGCTTTCGCGGATCGCGGAGCTGTTTGGCCCGGTGACCGCGCGGCTGGTGGAGGGCGTCACCAAAATCAGCCGGCTGGACCTGCTGACCCCGGAGACGCGGCAGGCGGAAAATCTCCGCAAGATGCTGCTCGCGATGGTGAACGACGTTCGCGTGGTGATGATCAAGCTGGTGGACCGGCTGCACAATATGCGCACGCTGGAATTTTTGGCTCCGGAGCGGCAGCAGCGCATCGCGCGCGAAACGATTGACGTGTACGCTCCGATCGCACACCGCCTGGGAATGGGCTTGATTCGCGGCGAGTTGGAAGATCTTGGGTTTCGCTACCTGGAGCCAACCGCATTCCTGGAGCTGCAAAAAGCCGTTACTTCGCGCAGTAAGGCGAATGAGAAATTCTTGACGGAAGTGCAAACGGCCATTCGGGAAAAGTTGGTGGAAAACGGAATTCCCGCAGACGTGGAAGGGCGGGTGAAGCGGCTTTACTCGATTCATCAGAAGATTCAGAGGCAGCAGCGCACGCTCGATCAGATTTACGACCTGCTGGCCATTCGCATCATTACGGATGCAACGCACCACTGCTATCAAGCGTTGGGCGTGATCCACCAGATGTGGCGTCCAGTCCCGGGGCGATTCAAGGACTACATTGCGATGCCGCGGCCGAATTTGTACCAATCGCTGCATACGACGGTGTTGCACCAAGGGCAGCCATTTGAGGTGCAGATTCGCACGCAGGAAATGCACCGCATCTCGGACCAAGGCGTGGCAGCGCACTGGAAATATAAGGATGGCCGCGAAGCCTCGAGCGCGGACGACCAGCGCATTGTGTGGATGAGGCAACTGATCGAATGGGCGAAGGAGATGCAGGAGCCGAGCGAGTTTCTGGCGACGCTCAAGGTCGATCTCTACCCGGATGAAGTGTATGCGTTCACGCCGAAGGGGCGCGTAATCGCGCTTCCGCGCGGGGCCACGGCCATCGATTTTGCATACGCCGTACACACGGAAATCGGCAATCAATGCTCGGGGGCGAAGGTCAACGGGCAGATGGTGCCGCTGCGTCACGCGGTGTCCAATGGCGACGTGGTGGAAATCCTGACGCAGAAGGGCCACGCGCCGAGCCGCGACTGGCTCAGCGTCACAAAAACATCGCGAGCCCGCAGCAAAATCCGGCACTGGATCAATCAAAACGAACGGCTCGAGGCGGTGGAGGTGGGCCGGCGGCTGGTGGAACGCGAGGCGCGGCAATTCGATATCAGCCTGAAGCGCGTGGCGGAAAGCGAACTATTGCGCGTGGCCGCGGAATATGGATGCGCGCGAGTGGACGATCTCTACGCCGATCTCGGGTTCGGCAAATATTCCGCGCGGCAGGTGTTGAGCAAGGCGCTGAACCAGCCGTTGGGCGAACCCGAGCAGAAGCAGCAGCCAGCGCCCGGTTCGCCGGCGCACCTCGTTTCCACGGTAAAGCGCATGCTGGGGATGAAGCAGGGCGCGATCCTGGTGCGGGGCCAGGGCGATTTGATGGTCTATCTGGCGAAGTGCTGCAGCCCGATTCCCGGCGACGAAATTATCGGCTACGTAACGCGAGGGCGAGGAGTGGCAGTGCACAACACGTCCTGCCCCAACGTGCAGAATCTGCTTTATCAAACGGAGCGGCGCATCAGCGTGGAGTGGGCGGAATCGCCGGATTCGCAGTTCACCGTGAGCCTGATCGTGCGCACGCAAGACCGGCCGGGCATGCTGGCGGATATTACTTCCATTATCAGCGAGTCCGGTTCGAACATCCGCACATTTGCGAGCCGGCCGGACAATCTGCGAGCGCGCGTGGAAGTAACGCTCGAGATCGGCAATCGCAAGCAGCTCGAGCGCATCACCGCAAACATCAAGAAGATCTCGGGTGTATTTGGCGTGGACCGGGTTTATCACGTCTAGAGCACGGCGCGGATCGGCCTGGGTTTACCCTCCCAACACAGCTTCAGAAGGCGTGTGCTGCCGGCACAGCTCGGGCGCTAAAATATAGGCATGCGAAGACGCACGGAATTCGCGCGGTACTCTGCTCTTTTGTCCGGATTGCTGCTGATTGTGGCATTGGCCGGCTGCCGGAAAGCACAAAAGCCTGAAGAAGATCCTCTCTACCAAGCGGGTATGTGGTCCGACACGATCCAGCAGCTTCGTGGCCTGCAAGTAAGCGATTCCGAGGTGATGGAGATCGTAAAGGCGCATGAGGCAGGATTCTCCGACGAAGATTGCGTGGCGATGGTGAAGCTGTCGCGTAGCCGAAACAAAATGTTTGCGGACGGGGACGCTATCGCGGGACTGTTGCACGTGGGTGTCTCCGAACCCAACGTGATGGCGCTGGCAAAACTCAATCAGCTGGGCGTGTGGGCGGTGGACCTCGAAGGCATACGGCTGGCGGGCTATTCCGATAAGGTGGTGATGGCCGTGGCGCAGCGGCGCGCGGCAGGCCAGGCGACGGTGTCGGGCACTTCTTTAGTTGAACTGAAAAACACGGGCATTAGCGAACCGCAAGTGCTGGTGCAGATCGATCGTGGCCTTTCCGACGAGCAGGCCGGCCAGATCATCGCGGAGCACCAACACGCCGAGATGCCGCATGGCTTTGTGCGTAAAGCCAGCAGCAAGCATCATTCGTAACAATTTCGAGTGGCCCGGAAGGGCCGCCAGTTTTCCGGTTTAGAGCCTCCCACCTTTTGACCTGCGGCGTACCGCTCGATAGAATTTCCCACACTTTGCGACCCGGCACACTTCTGAAGGTCTCGGCAGGCGGGATTGCGTTTGCAAGCCTGGGCATTTTGAGCGGATGCGGACTGACGCTGGGGCCGACTTACGCGATCGAATCGCAAAAGATTGAAGTGACCTATCAGGCCGCGCGACCTGAACTTCTTGCCATTCGGGCATCGTATCGGCTGAAGAATGAGGGTACGCGCCCGATCGAGGCACTCGAGCTGGAGCTCCCGGCGGCGCAAGTTTTTGCAACGGCGAATGTTCAGATCACCTGGGCGGGGCGGGGACTGCACCCCGACGCGGCGGCAGAGCCGGATCATTTCAGGCTGGCGTTCGGCCCGGGCTTCGACCGAGAGAAAACGGCAGATTTGACGGTGAGCTATGAGCTGCAGGTGCCGGCGGATCGCGCCGCAATCGCGCCAGGCGCGGCGCCTGCCATTTTTTTGCCGAGCTATGGGTGGTATCCCGTGTTGCAGGCGCCGCCGGGAATACTCGGGCAGGGCGGAGCGCCGCCGAAACAATGGGATTTGGTGCTCCGCATTCCGTCGGGCTATCGCGTCTACGCGAGTGGACACGAACATGAAAGCCATCGGAACGGAAGAGAACAGGAATTCCGTTTCTCGCAGAAGAAGGAAATCTATTTGCCCTTTGCGATCGCAGGCCCTTATACGGAAGAGCGCGCCAGCACGTCCTCGGGAACAGTGATCTTCTGGACGGCAAATCCGGTCCCTTCAGGCCGCGCGCAGAAACTTGCCGACCGGGTTGCCGCGGACGAGAGGTTTCTTGATGAACAGTTTGCGAACGCAAAATCATCCAAGCCGGTGAGGATTATCGAGTGTCCACCGGCCGAACGCGCGCTGACGCCGCGGCCCTGGATCGCGTCCACCGGCTGCTTGCCGGTGCCGGGAAGCGCCGTGGTGGACGCGGGGTTTTTGGAAGGCGCACGGGATGCCGATTCTGGCGCCGACGAAGCGGTCTTGCACTCGATTGACATGCAACTCGCGGCCTCGCGCTTTTACTTTTTGGCACGCGCGAATCCGAGTGGCTCGCCCTACCCCATGGCGGCTGCAGGGGATTACGCGGTTTGGACGCTCGATCTTTCACACGGCGCGCAGGGGCGCGACGCTAGCGTTCGGTCGCTGCTTGCCCAATACACCAACTCCAAGGCTGTGTACGAGAAGCCCCTCGCGGCGGTTTCACGAGACGACGCTCTCGAAACCCGCGAGGGCGCGCACTTGAAGAGCGCGCTCTTTTTTATCGCTCTCGAAGACCGCTGCAGCTCGCCCCACGTTCGCGCCGCGCTTTCCCGGTTGATGCGCGTGACGAGCGGCGGCACCTGGGGCGTGCCGGAATTGCGTTCGGCCATGGAAACGGAATGTGGCGCGAATTTAGCGGACTTTTTTCGCGAATGGATTGACCGGCCGGGAATTCCGGCTGATTTTCAGAGCCGCTATGCTGGCGGAGCGGCATCGGGGGAAGCAAAACAGTTTGCGGATCGCATCGCTCATGAGAAGTAAACTTCATAACCAGGAGGCAAAGTGAAAGAAATCGTGGCAACAGACCGGGGCCCGAAGGCAATCGGACCCTATTCGCAAGCGGTGAAGGCCAATGGCCTGGTATTTGTGTCCGGGCAGATTGCGATCGACCCACAGACGCAGCAGGTCGTGCCCGGCGATATCGCGCAACAAACCACGCGCGTGATGGAAAATCTGAAGGGCATTGTGGATGCCGCGGGCTCGTCGATGGGCCAGGTAGTGAAGACGAGCGTTTTCCTGGCGGATATGAACGATTTTGCCGCGATGAACGAAGTTTACGGCCGCTATTTTGCTTCGGCGCCGCCGGCGCGCGCCACAGTGCAGGTGTCACGGCTCCCGAAAGACGTGCGCGTGGAGATCGAGCTGATCGCGCTGGCGTAGCAGGCGGCGGAAGATCGCCGCGTCAGCGGGCCGTCAGGTGGCAACGGGTTCGGGCGCGCCTTCGGAGAAATCAGCGAGCTGCAGCCTCAGGTTGCCCTGATTGGTGGAGGAGGCCAAGCCCGTTTCCATATCGATTACGCCGCTACGAATCAATTTCTCCAGTTCGCCATCGAAATCGCACATCCCATCCTGCGAACCATCACGCATGGCGTCGAGCAGGGTCTTACCTTCATGTTCGCCACGCTCGACATATTCGCGCGTGCGCATCGTGGATTTCAGAATCTCGATCACCGCGAGCCGGCCATTGCCGTCTTTCCGCGGGAGCAAACGCTGCGAAACGATGTAACGAAAAGCCTTCGACAGGCGCGTGCGAATCACTTGCTGATCGGCCAAGGAAAAAGCCCCGACGATTCGCTCGACGGTTTTTGCGGCGTCAATCGTGTGCAACGTCGAAAACACAAGATGCCCGGTTTCCGCGGCCTCGAGCGCGATTTCAATTGTTTCGCGATCGCGCATCTCACCCACCAAAATTACCTTGGGCGCCTGCCGCAACGCTGCCCGTAAGGCCAACGAAAAAGAAGGTGTGTCGCTATAGAGTTCGCGCTGGTGGATCGTGGAGCGTTTGTGCGGGTGCAGAAATTCGATGGGATCCTCGATGGTGATGATGTGATAGGCCTTCTCCATGTTGATCTGATCGAGAATCGCGGCCAGCGTAGAAGACTTGCCGGAGCCCGTGGGGCCGGTGACCAGCACGATGCCGTTGCGCAACTGGACGATATCGAGGAGCTGCGGCGGGAGGCTCAGCGAGGCGAAGTCCGGAACCTTGCCGGGGATGACGCGCATGACGATCGCGCAACTGCCGCGCTGCGTGAAAATGTTCACACGAAAGCGCGACGCGCCCGCCAGGCTATAGGAGATATCGCAGGAACCCTGCTCGCGCAATTTATCAATGGCCGCTTTATTCGAGCCGATCAGGTCGGCGGCAATGCGCGCGGTATCTTCCGCCGTAAGCGCCTTGATACCCAGCACGCCGAGCTGCACCAACTGGCCGCTCGATTCCACCTGGGGGGCGCGGCCAGGGGAGAAAATGAGGTCGCTGACGTGCTTCGAGGCCTTTATCATGGCCGCGATCAACAGCGGGGTAGGTACGCCCTCCGCCACCGTTCGCGCCTCTTGGGGCGCCTGCGGCTGCGATTGGGGCTGGTTCTGCTGCACAGGTTCTAGGAGTTGTGTGGCTTCGGCCATGGCCTCCAGTGTGGCGCGCTATGGCGGAGCGTGCTAGCCGCCCATTGGTACTACGGCAGCGTATGAATTAAGGGAGAGAGGATCGCTTTGGCAGCCCTCGTTCGTGAATGGTGAGGCCTTAATCGAACGCCAACACGGTTGGCCCATCTCAGCAACGAAATCGGTTCGCGCGGAGCCGGATGCGTGTCTCGAAGTGCCAGGGAACGAAGGAGACAAGCTAGAGCCTTGCCCTAGCGAAGGCGCGGCCCGATCCCGACTTTAGATATTTCTCAAATGAAATTGCGCGGGCTTCATCCGTAAAGGCGACATAGGTCTTGATGCGCCAGGGCCTGTATTTAGCAGTGTGAGTCACAGCGCCGGAGTTGTGCGCTGAAAGACGTGCCTTCAAATTGTCCGTGATGCCGGTGTAGAAATGCTCCGGGCCCTGCTCGCTCTGCAAGATGTAGACGTATTTCACAGGGAAGTCCGCCTCCGCTGAAGCTCCGGCGCGACAGCCTTCGCTCGCTGAATCGGTTGGCCCGCCGAGCCGTAGCTCGCCGATATTGAAGGTCGACCTGTGCAATGTCAACTTGTCCGCCTTCGCTGAAGCTCCGGCGCGACAGGGCGCGCGAAGGCTGGTGGGCCTGGGTGGACTTGAACCACCGACCTCGCCCTTATCAGGGGCGCGCTCTAGCCACCTGAGCTACAGGCCCACGTCAGAGGAATGAAACTGCGGCATTTTACCATCGCGGCGGAAAACTTCCTAGACCGCCCGGATCATGCGAGCACATGCTGTATGCAAAAGCGAAAGGGCCGGAGCGCTGATCGCGCCCCGGCCCTTTCTTGGTTCCGGTGTTAACCGGGTTAGAATTGGAAGCGCGCGCCGAATTCAATTTGACGCGGTCCGAATCCGCCCCTGGATCCCTCGATAGCTCCCCAGTCCGCGGGATCTTCGATATCCATGAACGGATCTCCCGGCTGGAAATGGTTGAGGACGTTCAAGCCAGTGAACACGAGCTGCAAATGGTAACGCTCGTTGATGGCAATGTCCTTAGTAACGGACAAATCGAGGTTCCAAGAGGGCAGCCCGCGGAGAGCACCCGCTCCGTTGGTGTTGTTGTCAATTCCCAGGATCGGCGCACGGAAGGAATTGTACACCGCGATAGGGTTGGCAAATTCGTTCAAACCATAGGCGTTACCGTTGGTGGCTACACCTTGTGGGTTTGCCGCGTTGGTCGTGGGGACAATGACTTTGTTGACTGAATTGCCCGCCCCGCGAGCAGTTGCGATACCGGCCGAAGAGGTGAAGACCGGGCCTTCAAAGCTGCTGAAGGCGCTGCAGTCCGCCTCTCCGTACGACTCGCAATCACCCAAGCCGGCCGCTCCAATGTTGATCTCCAGCGGAGAGCCGCTGGCGGCCGTGAAGATCGGAGCAAACGACCAGCCGCCCAGCACGCGTCCTTCGATGCCGTGCTGGCCCTTGAAAAACGGCGGCTGATAAACCATGGCTTGGTTGTAGACGAACCGAATGTCAAAGGGCTGCGGTCCGTAGCTATTGTGGAGGTTCCACAGGTCGGGCTCGGTGAACTCGCTGGTAGCCTGAACGACACCCTGCGTCCCAAGCGCCCGGGCCCAGGTGAAGTTGGAGCGGTTGGTGATCCCGTGCCAAGAGGCGGTGCTATAGGAAACGAACACACCGTTGTAATTGGACCATCCCAAGCTGGCGTTGTCACCGATACCGGTCATCTGGTTGCAGACCGGGACCGGAGCCGTCGGGTTGACGGATGGCACAAGCGTGTTGGCGCACGTTGGGCTGCTGGCCATGCTGCGGCCAAAGATAAACCCATTTGGATGGCTAGGTGATGGAGTCAGATCCTGCCAAATGTCGTAGACCTGTCCCAAGCCGACCAAGGTCGAGCCACTTCCGCTGACTATTTTATTGGCCTCCTTGACGGCTACGGCCGCCGTGCACGAACTGTAGCCGGTGCAATACGCCGAGCTAGAGCCACCGAGGGCCGTCTCAAAAAACGGTTGCGCGGTGATCGTGCAAGGTGTCATCGAACCCGTCACACAATTGCCCGGGGTCGCGCCTCCCAGCATCTGCGTGTAGAGGCCTGCCCAGGCATTCTGGAACTGCTGACCGCCTTCGGTCAGCATATAGGGCACACCGATTAGATCGAGAGGTTGATATTCATTCCGGAGCCGGCGGCCGATGTAACCGACCTCGAGAACGCCCTTTCCAGGCATTTCGCGCTGGATCGTCAGATCAAACTCATCTGACTGCGATGGCCGGAAGTTCGGATCGAGCACTTCGCCGGCGCCCGCCGCCGCGTTGCCATTCACGCCGGGATAGTACGGTTGCGGCAAGGTTGGAGTAACCGCCGGCAAGGGAGCGGTGTTTCCGTCCGTTCCGATGCGGAACGCCGTGGTCGGATTGACGGTGCCGGTGCCCGCGCACTGGGGACCGCTGTTGCTGGCCCCAATACACGAAACGGGCTGGCCCAGACCGGTACCTAGAAGCGGAACGAGAACGAGGTCCACGCCATTCAGACGGCCGTAAATCCGGCTGTAGCCGCCGCGAACCACGGTCTTGCCGTGACCCACGACGTGACCCAGGATCCCGTCATCAAAATTCGGGCTCCAGGCCATCGAAATGCGCGGGCTAAATCCCTTATAGAAGGGGTTGTAGGGATACTTGATGCCTTTGCCGACGTTGGCTACGGTAGCGAAGCCGAGCACCGGATTGTAGATCTTGCCCTGGACGGCCTGCTTGTAGGTCTGGGATAGGTAGTCCGAAGCAGTCACCAGATTGCCTGCCTGATCCACCAATTCGACCTGCTTGCCGTTGAGCTCGTAGGGCGGCATTTCGATCTGATAACCCAAGCCGAGCGTCAGGGTGAAAGTAGGCTTCACGTGCCAAGTGTCGCTGAAGTATTCGTTGTAGGTCGGGATGATGCTCTGATCGAACATCGACGTCCCGGGAGGGTTCAATGACAAGTTCGGACCGCTGCGTGTGTAGAGATCCTGCGGCTGGGACACGACGCCCAATACTTCGTCATAGAGCCTTTCCCAGTTGCTGGTTTGGCCCGCCGGGAGGTTCGCAGGGACGTAACCGTTATAGTTGATTCCACCGCCGCTCGAAATGATGTAGACGGGCTGGTTCAGAATACCGCCGCCATTGTCGTTGCGCTCGTGGTAATCAAAGTTGCGCTGATAGAGAAAACCAAACTGCAACAGGTGATTGCCATGCAGGATGGACATATCATCCCGCCACGTCTGGTCGTGTCCATCCCAGAAGCGTTGCCGCGTATTCTGCGAGTTCACGTTGAAAGGAATCAGCGCGTTCGAGGTTTCGCCGCCGATTTCGAGCGCCCCACCCAAACCTGAAAGCTGTGGAATGGGCGTCTGATCGGTCCACTGCCAGAAATTGCGCAGATAGTTGAAGTGGAAGTCGTTCGTGGTGTTCGAACTGATGTTGGTGGTCATTGCAGCCGACATCAGCGAAGGCACCACAGGGCGGATGGACTTGGCCTGCGGCACGCCGAGCGTATCGCCCGGCAACGCGCCGCCGATATCCACTTGGCTGGTCGTCGTGGGAACGTTCTTGTAGTAGTGATACGTTGCGTTGAAATGCCACTTCTCGCCAAAGTCGTGGTCAATGCGGACCACGCCAAAATTGGAACTTTGCGGCAGCGCCAGTGGAGCACGGTAACCCTGTGTATTTAGTTGGTCGCCGGCGCTGGGGTCATTCGGCATAGGCATGAACTTGGACCAAAGCTGGCTCACATCCGCGTTCAAGCCAATTCCTCGAGGGTCGCACGGTCCGGCCGGACATACCGCCGGCGCAATTCCAGCCGTGGTCACCGGGTTCAGGTTGTACTGAATCGGCGTGGTTACGGATCCGTTCGGAATCTGCACGATTCCCTGGCGGAACAGCGCTGTCGGCACAAGCCTCTCGAACTCGACCGACTGCGGGAACCGGAAACCTTCGTAGTTGCCAAAGATGTAAGTCTTGCCGCCCCAGAACTTCGGAAGGATCGGCCCGCCGGCGCTGGCGCCAAAGCGGCTGTAATGGTCGGAAACAATTGGCTCACTCAGGCGATTGTTGTCCCAGCTATTAGCGCCGCCAAGAGTGCTGCTCAGGTAGTAGTCGTAGAGCGAACCGTGAAGCTGGTTCGTGCCACGCTTGGTCACCATGGAAACCTGGCTGCCGGAGGAGCCGTTGAAGTCGGCAGTCATGTTGTTCGTGGCCACCTTAAACTGCTCGATGCTTTCCGCCGGAGTCGGCACGGTGCCGTTCGGTGGGCCGCAACCGTTAGTGACGAAGCTCTGGTTGTAAACGGATCCCTGGCCATCCATATCGTTTGTGTTGTTGGCGCCGTCCAATTGGTACGAGTTCTGGTCGGTGATCGCGCCGGCCACGTTGCCGCCCGGCGTGGTTGCCGGCTGCAACGTTGCCAATGCCGTGGTTTCGCGCGTCACGTTCGGCAGTTGAATAATGGCGTCACCGCTGACGGTGTCGCCGACCGTCGCGTTCATGGACTGCAATTCCGCGCCGGCGGCTGCCGTAACTTCAATCGTGGTGGAGGCCGAGCCAACCTTCAGGCTGACGTTGACCGTGAGCGATTGGCCAACCTGGACTTCCTGGTTGGCTACCTTGGCCTGTGAAAAACCATCTTTGGAAACTGTAATGTCGTAGTTGCCGAGCGGGACTTCGGTGAACACGTAGCGTCCCGTATCTGTGGTTGTGGCGGAGCGCGAAGCGCCCGTGGCTTTATCGGTAAGGGTGACCGTCGCGCCTGCAACGGAGGCACCCGATGGATCCAAGACTTGTCCTACTACCGTCCCTGTATTCACACCTGCTTGTCCCCAGGCTGGCATCGCGTTGAGACCCAGTAGGGCCATCGCGCAGATCATGGCCAGTCCGAAGAATGCAAAACGCACCCCCGCACCGGTAGACCGATACGTCTTCATGACCACTCTCCTGAATTTTCAATTAACAGCAACCGACCCGTACCCACATATCACGGGTAAAAGACTGTGACACCCCTTACAACGGCAACTCCACACATCCCTAACCAAGGGATAGTGCGACCATTTGGGTATGGGTTTTATGCCCTTGCGTACAGGTTGTCAATAGATTTTTACAATTGGCTTACCTGACGTTCACCGGCCCAGTATTGGAAAACTTTGCAGAAGATACAGGAAATTCCATGAGAGAGGGGCGTTGCAGCGGTGATGCTCTTTGGGCAGTCCCTTGGCGTCGTTTGCAATAAGCTGATTTTAGGCTGCTTACATACAGACCCTGGCTGGAAGCTAGTGCGTTAGCGGGCCGCTAAAATTCCCGCCGGGGCGCAGCCTGGTCCGAACCGACGCGCCCGGCAACAATTTCGGCTTGGGCATAATTTTCGGCGCGAATCGGAATTCCGGCGGCGCGCCGAAGGATATTGAGCTGTCCGATATGCGTCAACGCGTCCGCAACGGGACCCTGAAAGAGCACTTGCACAGAACAAGCCAGCGGCTGGCCAGAAGCCAAATATTCATCGAATGCGTGCAAAGTGGAATGAAATCGCGCAACTTCCTGCTCCCACGGCAAGGGTTGCGAGTCATGCCATTGCTGTTTGCCGCGCGCCATCGAGAGCGCCCATGCGAACAGGTCACCGATGTGGGCGAGGATGTTCGCGGGCGTGCGCGCTTCGGGAGCAATTCGAAATTGAGCAAATTCGGGGGATGCACCGCGCACCGCTTTTCCGCCACGGTAAGCGACGGTGGCGAGCGTATGACGCAAAAGTTCCACGTTTGGAGGTACCGTGCCGGCCATGGGCATCACCTCGGGTTACTTGAGACAAGCGCTCGCGAAGCGTATCATGCCGAGCGGACTTCATGATTACGAAAGCAATTGGAGTGGTCAGCCGCTGGCTACTGGATAAGATCGTCGGCGCACTGGCGGCCACCGGGATCAATCCCAACGTCCTCACCTTTATCGGGCTGGTGGTGAACTTCTGGGCCGCAGCGCTCTTTGCCACGGGACGCTTCAAAACCGCCGCGATCGTGATTTTCTTCGCAGGCTTCCTGGACATGCTGGACGGCCAAGTGGCGCGGCGCACGAATCGCGTGACGGCATTTGGAGCGTTCTACGATTCGACGCTCGACCGCTACTCAGACATGGCGCTTTATATGGGACTGCTCGTCTATTACGCCGTAAACGGGCGTACGTCTTACGTGATTCTAGCGGCGGTGGCGACGGCGGGATCGGTGATGGTGAGCTACGCGCGGGCACGCGCGGAGTCGCTGATTCCCCTGTGCAAGGTGGGATTCATGGAGCGGCCAGAGCGGATGGTGCTTTTAATTATTGGCGGGTTGTTTGACCGCATGGCGCCGGTGCTGTGGGTGATTTCCGTGGTTTCCACGCTTACGGTGATCCATCGCATCGTGTTCACCTGGCAGGAAACGCGCGCCGGGCGGACGCTCCCCGGTATTCGGCTGAGCCTCTAGCTGCCCTGGCCAGCTACTTCACGCCCCGCGTAGTACGCATCGAGCGGCGCGGCCACAATCTGGCGAACGCGGTCGCGGAGTTCGCGCACATCTTCCTTTTTCATCCCGATAGTCTCGATGGTGCCGTGGATGTGCACCACGATGCGCGACGGGCGGAGCGCCCAGTGGTGCTTATTATTGAATTCGAATGAACCCACGATGCTGACGGGGACGATCGGATAGCCGAACTGTTGCGCCATTCGAAAAGCGCCATCCTGAAATTCACCGACGCGCCCATCGAGCGTTCTTTTACCCTCCGGAAAGACGATGAGGCTCACACCGCGATCGAGGGCCTCGCGCGTCATCTTCCACATGCGCTTTAGATCCGATGGGCGGCGCACATCCGGCACGGGGATATTGCCGAAGCGCTTCATGAGCAGCCCATAAATGGGGATACGAAAGTGCGATTCGAGTTCGAGGCCGCGAACGAATTGCGGAATCGCGCTATAAAGCACGAAAGGATCAAATAAATTGACGTGATTGACCAGAAAGAAGCTGGTGCGCTGGGCATCAAAATCCGGGGAACGGCGCACTTCGAAACACACGCCGGCAAGCCGCAACACGTTCCTCGAAAAAGCGCGTTGGGGACGATCGTTCTTGCGCGGGTCCACGAAAATCGCCATCAGCATTAGAAATGCGCAGCCAAAAAAGAAGTGCACTCCGCTGATGGCCCACAGCATGACGCTGCGCATATCGAGCCAAAACTTCCTCATGCCATGACGTCCAACGCGGCGGGCAACACCTCGAGCACTTTCGGCTGGAGTGTTAGGACTTCGCCATCCACGACGATATCTACAGGGCGATCGAGGCGAAATTCAATGCGCAACGCGCTGCGCCGGGAGGCGAGCGGATGCTTGAGGTGCGAGCCATCAAAGAGCGTATGCAAGTTGAAGATCGCACCCAGGCGGCCGATGGGTCCCCAACGGACGTATTCGATCTGGCCGCTATCGGTGGCGGCGTTCGGGGCGATCATCATTCTGCCACCCGTAAACTTGCTATTGGTGAAGGCGAGGAAGAGCGAACGATCGGTATCGAACTGCGATTCCGCATCCACGCGCAAGGGAAACACGCCACGCCGGAGTTGCACGAGGCGCGTGAGGACACCTAACAAATAGCCTACCTCGCCCAACGGCTTGAAGCGCCGGTTGACAAGCGCGGCTACATCGGCGGTGAAGCCAAGGCTCAGCATGTTGATGTAATAGAGCACGCCGCCTTCGTAGGTGAGTTGCATTACGTCGCAGGGGCGACGCTTGCCTTCGAGGATGGCCTGCGTGGCATGGGCGAGACCTTCTTTTGTGAAATCACGAAGGAAAGAATTTCCCGTGCCCAGCGGAAGGAATCCCAGTGCGGCGCGGCTACCCCTTTTTGCAGGTGGGAATAATCCATTTACGATCTCGTAGGAGGTGCCGTCCCCACCGACAGCGATAAAATTGCGGACGCCTTGCTCATAACCGGATCGGGCGGCCCGCGTGGCGTCCCCTGCAGTAGCGGTCTCCACCACATCTACGGCCAATCCCGCGGAGCGCAGTTTTGCCAAGGCCAGCGGGGCCAACTTTCCACATTTACCTCCGCCGGCGGCGGGGTTGATGATGGCGAGGATGCGCTGATCGGATTGGTTCACGATAACGAATACCTTCTCACGCGCGCCAGCCTTATAAGGACACGAATACCGTATCGCGATCGAGCGCACCGATCTGCTGCGCGAGGTCCACACGCTTGATCTTCATGGACGCGGTGCGCGGGAAATCCTGCTCCCAGACGACGTAACCGCTGATGCGTTTATAATTCAGAAGCTTCTGGTTCCGCGCGTTCAATTCGGCGCGGATGGCGTCGTCCACCGGCTTGCCGGGTTCAGGGTGCAGCACAATCACGAGCTGTTCACCACTCATGGTGCGCGCAGGCCAAATGTAATTCGCCGCAAATACGCAGAATTCCTTTACGGGAAGGCCTTCGAATGCCGCCTCGATATCTTCGGGATAAATGTTCTTGCCTTCGACGGTGACGATCATGTTTTTCTTGCGGCCAAAGAGCTGCAGATGGCCATCTGCGTCCACGCGCCCGAGATCACCCGTCATCAGCCAACCATTGACGATCGTTTCGGCCGTCTGCTCGGGATCGTCGAGGTAGTGAGACATGATCGTCTTGCTGCGAACCGCGACTTCGCCGATGCCATCCTCCGCGGGATTCACGATGCGGACTTCCATGCCCGGAAGCGGCTTGCCGACGGTGTCTGCGCGGAAGGGACGGAAATCGTTGACGGTGACAGCGGTTCCTGCCTCCGTGAGCCCATACGCGTTTGCCACCGGAATACCCAAATCATAGAAGAACTGCAGGACCGCCGGCTCCGTAAAGGCGCCGCCCACAAACAGCGCGCGCAATTCACCGCCGAAAGCCGCATGCACCTGGCCCAGCAAGCGCCGGCTCAGCCAGGTTCGAGGGCGATTTTTCGTGAGCTTGCGATTGACGGCGATCAGGGCGTTCAAAACTTTGCGCTTGCCGCTGGGAAGTTCATCGAAGCGGGTTTGCAAACCTTTTTGCAGATTTTTTAGCACCAAAGGGACCAGCGTCATGTAAGTGATCTTGTAACGCGTAAACGCTTCGCGCACATACTCCGGCCGCAAAGTTCGCAGGTGTACGACCGTGGCCCCGCAAGTGAACGCTCCAAAAAAACCCACCATGAAATCGATCGCGTGATTCGTCGGCAGGATGCTCAGGTAACGAACACCCGGCCAAAAGGGATAGAGCGAAGTGAGCGCGCGGCACTGTTCGAGATAATTTTCGTGCGTCATGACGCAGCCTTTGGGGCTGCCGCCGGTGCCGGAAGAATAGACGACGCAGGCCCGATCGGACCGCTTGCGAGGAACGAAGACCGGCGCGCCCTTCGTGGAGGTCCGAAATTCTTCCCAGCGTAGTGCTCCGGCAAGCTCGGCGCCGGGCGGCGCTTCAGTGACCAGCACAGTACCGACGCGATGGTGAGCGAAGATTTCGCTCTGGGAGATGGCCCTCCAGAGGGGATATTCCACCACCAGAACGCTCGCTCTTGCATGTGCGAGTAGGACGCAGGTGCTCGCGCGCGGTCAATTTATAGTCGAGCGGCACCAAAATGCCGCCTGCATAAAAAATGGCATACGCCGAAATCAGCCACTTAGACTGATTCGTCATGATGATGGCGGCGCGGTCGCCCTCGTGAAAGCTGCGTGCCTCCAGAGCGGCAGCTAAAGGTTCTGCGGTTTCCTTGAACTGCTTATAAGTGAGCCGCGCTTTTTCGCGGTCGCGGTCGGATTCGATTAGGCACACTTCGTTTGGCCAGCGATCGAGCGCATCGCGCAGGGCCGCGCCCACCGAATCGTATTTGCGCAGATCAAGCATTCAGGAGCCCGAGCGATATGAATCTGCAGAATAAGTCCAGGAACGATTCAAGTATGTATCGGCGATTGATGTATCGCAACTCGTGGGAGCGGCTAGAGCCGGGCCTGAATGCGGGCCGCAAGCGTGCGGAAATCGTTCACGCCCTGCATTTCGTAGTCGGGCAGCTCCACGCCGAAATGTTGCTCGATGCGGGTGAGCATTTCGAGGGCCTGCAAGCTATCGATTCCGAGTTTCTTGAAAAAGTCATCGTTTGGCGAGAGCGTTTCCCGCGGCACCTTAAATTGCGTGGCCGCGAGGTGGAGTATCTCGTCGGTCGTTTGGTCGAGGGTGGGCATAAACATCCCTACAATTTATTTTAGCACTCCGGGGCGGCACCGCGCGCCACGATCAAGGCAAATACGGCAACGCCTCTGTGCTTTCGACAAACTTCTGCAATCCGGCCAGCACCGCGGGGCGGGTGAAGAGATCGCAGAAAATATCGATTTCCCGGCGCAATTCCTCGCGGGGTACCGGCTTGACGAAATTCTTGGCTGCGGCGCTGGTCGCGCGATCAAATTTATTCACCTGCGCCGCCGTGGCCCGGGCAACGCGAAGCGCTTCGCCCTCGGCCGCGACCTGACTCACCAGGCCGACAGCGGAAGCCTTGGTCGCATTGATGCTGCGCCCAGTGAGCAAGAGATCCCGCACGACGGCGTTTCCGACGTCGCGCTTCAGCCGGGGAATGCCGCCAAAACCCGGGATCAAGCCGAGCCTTAGTTCCGGGAAGCAGAAACGCGCCATTTTGTCCGCGACGATCAGATCGCACGCCAGCGCCAGTTCAAATCCGCCGCCAAAGCAGACCCCGTGCACGGCCGCAATCGTGGTAAGTGGGCTGGCATCCAGGGAGTTCATTACGGCGTGAATGCGTTCCAGAAATCCGCGCACCCCGGTCAAGCGGGACTTGGGTTCGAGCGCGAGCGAACCCTGGTAAAGTTCGCGTAAGTCCGCTCCCGCACTAAATCCGGAGCGGAGCGTGCTGTGAACGATGAGAGCGCCGGCCTCACCGCGAGCATCGCCAAGGGCGGCGACAAATTGTTCGAGCTCACCCAACGTGAGCGTGCCAATTTCATTGGCCGGCGCGCGATGCAGCTCGAGTTCGATTACGCCATCGCGCAAGAACCACGAAATCGCTTTGCCGCTGAAGGAGTTCACGCGCTCACGCTCTTTTCACGATAGAAGATTTCGATTTGCGCCGCAAACCGCGACGCAATCGCTTCACGCCGCAATTTGCCGTTGGCCGTCAGCATGCCGTTTTCGACGGAGAGCGGTTCGCGCTCGATGTAATAGCGGTGGACGCGACGGTAATGCGGCAAGCCCGCATTGAAAGATTCGACGGCGGCCGCGACGCGGTCCTGGTCCATGCCGCCAGTGACGATCGCTATTAGGAAACTCCGGCCGTGCCCCACCAGCACCACTTGTTGCGCGCCCGGAATGGCGGCGAGAAGCTTTTCCTCCATCGGCTCGGGCGCGATATTGTGTCCAGAATTCAAGATGATCAGATTCTTGATGCGGCCGGTGATCCGCCAATTTCCATTGGAATTTCTTTCGCCCTGATCTCCGGTGTGGAACCAGCCGTCGCGAAGAGCCTTTTCCGTTTCCTGGGACCGATTCCAATAGCCGGGAAAAACGTTCGGGCCGCGCACCAGGATTTCACCGGCATCGCCGACCTTCATCTCAATCCCGGGGATCGCCGGACCCACCCAACCAGGCTCGACGTTACGCGGATCGTCCATGGTGCAAATCGCGGTGGTCTCCGTCAACCCGTATACTTGCAGCACCGGAATTCCCAGCATTTGAAAAAACAGTTGCGTTTCACTTGAGAGAGGCGCCGATCCGCAAATCAGGGCTTTCAGATTTGCGCCGATGCGTTTGCGGATAGAGGGGAACACCGCGAGCTTCGCCATGGCCAGCGAAATTCCGCCGCCGCTTCTGGAGCGCTTTTGACCATCGAGCGCAGCTTCTTGCGCCGGAATATAGAGGCGCTTCGCACGATCGAAGATTTTGGCCACCGGCCCGCCGCGTTTCGCGAGGTTTTCTTCGATGCCCCGGCGCACGCGTTCCAAGAGTGTTGGCACGTTCAGAAAATAATGCGGCGCGGCCACCTGCATTTCCTGCTGGAGCCTGCTCAGATCGGTAGAGAGGGTGACTAGGGTTTGCCGCGAGAGACCGGACAGCAGCGAAATCCACGAGCCGGCGAAGCACAGCGGCAAATAATGGAAAACGCTTTCTACGCCGCGATGTCCGGCCATCAACAAATCGAGACGAGCACCGGTGCAGCCCAGCATGTAGGAGACATTGCCTGCGTTGAGCATCACGCCCTTCGGCTCGCCCGATGTGCCGGAGGTATAGATGATGGTGACGGTATCTTGTTCGGTGAGTTGGATAGCTGCGGGGACGCTTTGCGCCTTCCCGTCCTCAGCACCGAAGACTTCGTCAAAAAGCACGATGGGCGGAATGGAGCCGCCGCCACTGGCCCATGCAGCCCGCACCGCCTCCGCCAGATTTGCATCGCCCGCGCAAATCAAAGACGGCCCTGAGTCACGCATCATGCCTACAAGCTCACCGGCAGCCTGACGCACGTAGAGCGGCACGACAATTACCCCTTCCGCCATGAGCGCCAGATCGAGCGCCACCCAGCGAATTGAATTATTCGCCAGCAACGCGCACCGGTCACCCTTTTGCAGGCCGGTCCGGCGCACAAATTGCCGAGCCTGCTCGATCTGCGCCCGAAGTTCGCGGCCAGTGCAAATCTTCAAACCATCTGCGTGCGCTTCCTGTAACACGGCTCTATCGCCGGCGCGATCGAGATTCTGGACGATGTTTTCGAGGAAATTCACGGGTGACGATCACCAGACAGAAACCGCTGCATCAGGGAGCGCACGATGTGCGACACGATCATGCGCGCGCCTGCTGCATGCCGGGCGCTTGCGAACCGGTCAAGTCGCCTTCGGTACGCTCGTCGTAACGGTCCACGAGCTGGCGCAATCCGAGATTGAGCGGCGGCAAATATTCCTCCCAGGAATACACGCCCGAGCGTACCGGGAAAGCCGGGTAGATGGTGTGGACGTTCTGCTCGAGATACGCGCCCATGCGCGCCATCACTTTTAAATTGCGCACCACGGTGCGGGCAATGGCTTCGCGAATCGATTCCGCGTCGCGCAGCAAGGTTTCCATGGCGAAGATCAGCTTTTCCTCGAGGCCCTCTTCGTCCACAGTGAAGAGCAGCTCATCGTGGCCGCGTTCGTGCATCAAGTTACGGATGCGTTCATCCATCGTGACCCCGGCGGAGGGCACCAGCGCGGGCATGGAGGTTACGATCGCGTGATAGCGCGAGGAGATCATCAAATTCGCGCAGCGCAGCACGCTTACGAGCTGATACATGTCGTAATCGTCCGAGGTGAACACAGGCACGCCGGGCAAACTTTCCGCCATGGCGTGGCAGGCGCGCGCATCGAGGCGCTCCATCGCAACCAGGACCGAAAACACGCGATGCTTCTTGCGAAATGCGTTAACGGCTCCGGCTAACGCGCCGATATATTTTGCGTAAGCGGCATTCACCTTCGGGCCGGAATTGTGAAAATAAACGCTGCGATAGTGGCTTTCCTGGAACGCCCCGGTGACGCCTTTTGCGACCGCTTTGCCGAGAGAAGCGCGCACTGGCCACCAGAATGGATTGATCGGACAGACGATGAGGACGGGATCGCTGCCGTTCCAGCCGGCCTTTCGCAACGCTTCCCGCCCGTAGTCCGCATCAAGCGGGGTGAACGTCCACGCGGTGTCCGTGCCCAACTCGGTCGGCACGTCCAGATCGCTCAGGATCACTTGGGATTCCGTGTTGCGCGTGATCACCAGCGACGCTCCGCAATACCGGCGGCACATTTTTTCGGGGACTGGGTCCATGGCGCCCGCTTCGGCGCCATAAGCGATGGAAATTTTATTTTCAGCCGCGGCGATGCCCAGGGATCCGATCATCATCGCCGTAAGCGCGTTGGCAAATTTGCTCTTGAACATGGAGCCTTCGCACGCCACCACACCGTGATATTTCCGCACTTCGCTATACAGAAACGGCGGGAAAATATCGGGAAGGAAAACTTGCTTGCAGCCTTCGAAATAACCGCGCGTACGATCAAAATTCTGCGTCAGCACGGAAAGCTCGACGCGCTCTGAGCCCAGCACGTGCCGGACCTGCCGAAGCATTTCCTCCACGCGAACGTCGGAGCCGGTGTTGCGCGTGCCGTTGTAGCCCGCAAAAAGAAGTTTGAGCGGCTCGCCGGGCTGCCAGCGGGTGCCGCTGCCCAGCATCCACTGCACCTTCGTCAGTTCAATCAGGCCGCTGACCCAGGCTTCCAGGAGCAGGTCCGTCACAGCGCCGCTCCTTCTTTCGGAAGAGGCTTCGAAAAAGCATTCGAAACCGGCGTAGAAATCGCGCTCGCAGCCTTCGGCCATTCCCGGTAGGGATATGCGAAATGATTTTCACGGCTGAATTTCAGCAGCGGGTAACAGTATTTCGAAAACGGCTCCGGAGCGCGGCCCATCTCTGCGACTACGCGGGAATTGTCAAACACCACGTTCCAGTAAAGATACGGCAGAAACACCTTGAGCAGCACCGCGGCGTGACCGACCGACCCTTTGCGATTTGAGAGCCAATCCACAGTCGCATTGAAGGGCTTTGCCAGCGCGGGCACGTAAACGGGTTTGTGGCCGCCTGGCGCTTTCGCGAGCGCGTCCGTGATTTGGCGGCAGGTCTCCGAACCGGCGCCGGAGGAAAGGTGATACAGATCGTGCGCGGGCTTTTCTTTCTGGTGGAGCATGGCGATGGCGTCGGCTACGTAATCCACCGGCACAATGTCAATGCGATCATTGGGGCGCAGCGGCAACACAGGTAGACCCGCGAGAAAGACGAATGCGCGGACCATCTCAAACTGCGTGGTGGCTCCATAACGCGTGTCGCCCAGCACGATACTGGGGCGGAAGATGATTTTCGAAACATCGGGCAACATCTCGCGCACCATGTGCTCGCAGAACTTCTTGGTGCGCGCGTAGGGATCCCAATCGGAACGGGTCCACTCGATGGAGCGGTCTTCCTCGACGATTTCATCTTGACGCTTGCCCGCCACGGCCACCGTGCTTACAAAACTGAACCGGCGCAAGCCACCGCCGATGCGTTGCGCTAGGCGGATGACCTCGAGGGTGCCACGCAGATTCACATTCATGCAGCTTTTCTCGGACTTGCGATTGAGTGACGCCGCGCAGTGCAGGATCGAATCGGTGGAGGCCACCAGGCGTCCATAATCAGCGGCATCGAGACCCAGCCGCCAATCGGTCAGGTCGCCACGAAAAATCGTGATGCGCGAATCGAGATAATCGCGAAAGCGCGCGAAATCCATGTGAAGCTGAAGAGCCTTCCACAAACGCTCCCCGGCCTCTTGTTCGTTCTTGGCGCGCACGAGAAGGTTGACGCGGTCACCGCTCCGCTCGAGCAGGTTGGCCAGTACGTGGGCGCCGATGTAGCCAGTGGAACCTGTTAGAAAGAGAGCCATGGCATCAGTTTGGCGATCCGGTCGCGGAAGAATCGGCATCGCCGTCGATTCCCGAAATCGCGGCCAGTTGCACCGATCGCTTCGGCGGCGCTTCGAGCGCGCGGCCTTCAATCAGCGGATAGCACCACTTTCGCAACGCGGGTAGATGCACGTTGATCCAGTAGTCCCACCAATCGATCGTGCCGGCGTCAAAGCCGAATTCGGCCTTTTCGTTTGCGGGGAGCGCCTCGGAAAGCATTTGGATGTGCTGGGCCTCGAACACCTGTTCGTTATACAGGATGAAAGGCTCGTAAAGCTCGATCAGCTTTTCGATGCGGCCAAGATCGCGCTCCTGCTTCACTAGAGGCTGCTTGAAATCGAGTTTAGAGGCGAGCCGGTTGATGCGCGAAATCACCGCTTTTTGCGCGGGCACGCTGAGCTTCTGATAACGGTTCTTTGAGACGGGGATGGTGTCAAAACGGAGGCGGAGCCAGTGCTCCAACCCTTGTTGGGCGCGATAATGTTTGCGGTGCGCGAGGCCGGTCAGCTCGATCGAGCGGCCCATGTTGCAGGGATTGATCGCTGACGTGGCGAGTTGATAGACCAAATGATTCCGGCGCTTTACCAGCGCGGCGGCGATCAACGTCATTCCTCTGCACACCATGTCCACAGGAATCACGTCAAGACACTTGCGCTCATTCGTTGGTAGCTGGCGGAAATAGGTCCCCAATAGATAGGAAAGGGGCGCGGAAGTGTTGATGCCTTCGTTCCAGCCGCAGAATGGCAAGCGCGTGGACGTCTCGACAATCGAGGGCCGCACGATGGCGATGGGCAATCCGGCGCCGTGTTTTAAGAGCAGCGATTCGGCCATGCTTTTTGTCAGCGTGTAGGTGTTTGGCCAACCCAAGCGGCGCGCGCGGCGCATGCCGATTTTCGTGAGCCGATTGCGGACCCAGCGCTGGCGATTTCGTCGCAGCACGGTATCCACTTCCTGCGCCGGATATTTCGCCGGATCGCCGCGCCGCCCGAGCGCCTGCCGCCTTAGAGCTGCTGTGGTTTCCGGCGATTCCGCGCGGGCCTCCACATTTCGAACGATCTCTTCCAGGGAACGCCACTCGCGCTCGGCATCAAAATCGGGCACGCCAAGCGGAGTGTAATTCGGCCGCGCGGTCTCACGCACGCGGCCATCTCGCCGGCCGACGACGTAGCACGTGGAAAGGTGCATCAGCGCCGCGTGATCGCAAGAACGCACGAAATCGAGCATGTGCAGGGGCGCCGCGACGTTGCTCGAAAGCGCGTCCCGCAAATCCGGGTTGAAATCCGTCAACCCCGAGCTATTCACTACCACATCCAGGCAGGCGGCAAGCCGGCTGCGCGTGCCCTCATCAAGGCCGAGGCCGGACTCCTCGAGATCGCCCTCGACGACCTCGACGCGTTCGTTCACAAACTGCGCAAAACCCTCTCCATAGCGGCGGTGCAGTGGTTCGAATACAGGCGATTCCTGCACAATTTTTTCGAAACGCCGCGCGGAGCTGGTGCTCTTTTGGCGGCGGATCAGCAGCACGATGCGGCCGATGTCCGGCACGTCGGTGAGAAGCTGCACGAGCCAAACCTTGCCGATGAAGCCCGTTACGCCCACCAGCAGGATGTTTTTCCCCCGCAGCGCCTCACAGACCGACAAAGGCTCTTGCGGCTTGCCCCCCGGCAATGCAGTCCCCGCCAGGACCAGGGTGCCACGCTCATCGGGCCGGGGTCGCGCAGCGGATACCGCGGCGGACTCGAGCGTTCGGGCTGCGGTCTGCGCGTCACCCGGAATATCGAGCACGCGAGCCAACTCTGCTGCGGCCATGCGTCCGTCCGGGGAGCCGCCGGAAATCATGGCAAACGCACCGCGCGGAGGAATTACCGGTTCGAGCAACCGCCCGGTGGCGACGCCGTCGCGGAATTCGAGACGATTCGCTAGAAGTCGCTCGACTCCCAAGTGCTGCGCCAGCGGACGCATCAAGTGGTCGAGCCCCTGGCTGACGAGGACAATTTGCTCGTGTGCGGCGATGTGCTCCTGAAGCTTGGCCATCCCGCGCGGTTTGAGCTGCGCTTTCAAAACATAGTGGAAGTATTCTTCGCCGAGCAGGTCCAACCGATCGCGTGTAACGCCGCGCAAAAGCGCATGCAGCACGCGCGTGGCGAACTTCTTGTTGCCCAAATAGAGCGCGGGCCGCACCAAAGCCAAAAATGCCAGGCCGCCGCGCCGCCCCCAACGCTCGGCAAAGCTTTGCGCGTTCCAGGTGAAGTAGGCCACCGGGCGCACCGCCGTCAAATCGAGCAGGCTGCCTTCAACGCGCCAGAAGACAACCGGCGTACGCGCAGAAGCCGATTCGGGCTCGGGAACGGTCCGCGTTTCGAATTGGGGTGTTGGTGAGCTCACGGTTCTATCAGCGAAAGACCGGCGCTCAGGCGTGCGGGCGCGCCAAGCATGTGGAAAGGGAAGAAATTAGCATTGTCAGGCGTGCCGGGCAAGCATGGCGCCGCTCGCGAATTTCAAGGACCAACAGCCAAGTGGTGTTGGCGCCAGTTGGGTGTTTGGCGCCACACACTCGACTTCTCTTATTTTAGAGGACTTACCGACTACGCGGAAGGGAGTACGGGACTTCAGATTGTCCATTGCAGACAAAATACGCATGAGCGCATGAGGCTCCAAACTAAGAAGCCGCCCGCTGCTCCGTAGAATCTCAGGTCGCTAGTAGGGCTGCGTAAGATCTCCCGCCCGTTCCCTTTGCAAGAGGATTTGAAGGAAGCCGCTGGCAACGCCTTCTAGAGCGTCGACGCGATCTTGAGAGTGCAACGACAAGGCCCAAGCCTCACCGCCGTGAATATCGCCGAATTGTGCTTCAGCGAAGGAGACGGTCTCTATGGCTTCTGAACGATTCTGTCCTTGAAGAGCCAAAGCCCGGGCGCGACCAGCCGCAAAGTCTTTCTGATTCAAGGCAAGCTCTTGTATTTGCATCTTGTCGGGATCCGGAAGCCACGCTGTAGACATACCCATGGGCCGATCCGCTGGAGTGAGCGACTGGGCAAATCTTACGGCGTCGGCAGAGTCCTTGCTTGCGGCTTCTGTCATTACCGCCTCACGCTCCGAACTCGCCACCAGGGCGAGGGTTTCCGCTTGTGCCCATTTGTCGCTGCCGGCCGATAACGTTTCTCGCGTCTTGGAGAAAAACAATTCCGCCGACTGGAGGTCTTTGTATTTGGCAGCATCCAACGCAAGCTGGAACCACAACTGATGCTGCTCTCCAAGATTCTCAATCGAGGTCGCGGTGATCACACTGTCTTGTACATCGCCGGATTCGTATTCGCTTACGGCAAGATCCCTTCGCGCCGCATCCCGGCAAACAGTAGATGAGACTTTGGCCAGAAGCGTCATAGCCTCGGCAAAATTTCTCGATCGCGCGTCTACACCGACGAAATCTGCCGTGACTTCGTCCCTCAGCGCCGGTTCGCTGATTTCCTGTTGCAGCGCGTTGGCCTTTTCGTGATCACCCAAGTCCCACTCAGCCTGTGCGGCATATTGAAGAGCGGTGTCATGCATGGAACCACCACTTCCAGGTGCGCAGCGATGGCCAAACGAAAACCGTGGACTGCCGTGAGGTAAGTCCTTGGGCAGTTCCGTGGCGATCTGGACCGCTTGCTTAGCCGATTCCAGCGCCGCTACGCGATCACCGGAAGTCAACTCGGCGTGAACAACCATCATCAGTGCGTCAGCTTTTTCCGGAGACGCATTCATCTGTGAAATTGTATTCAAGGCGCCACTGAAATCGTGTCTGTCTATCTGCTTTCCAGTGATTTGCACAAACACTGTGCGCCGATGGTTGATTTCCGTGACCTTTAGCGCAGACTGCACAGCCAAATCGGATTCGCCTGCCTGTGCCAGCTTGATCGCCAGCATGGAGAATACGGAGTCCATCCTTCCTGACTCCGGGACGCCCCTCAGGATTTCGGATGCATCATCGACATCCCCGAGTCCGACAATCCTTGTAGCGAAATCGAACATGCGCAGTTCAGTAGGAAAATTCCCCAGAGCTGATTGGCGGTCCGGCGTCGTCGCCTGACTCTGGTTCTTGCCCCCACCGACAGAAAAAATCAGATCTTTGGCGCGGTCAATTTGCGCGCGGGTCGCAGCTCGGTCGCCTATCAGCCAATAATGACGGGCAAGGCTGAATATGGCGGGATATTGCTGGCCGTCAGGCAATTCTTGGATAGCGGAATCTTCTTCGGCTAAAAGGCGATGGAGCTCCACCGACTCCTGAGCGCTTAGATGGACCTCGGGGATCTGCGCGAGAGACGGAGCGCTCGTGGCAGTTGCGAATGCAGCACAAAATAGCAGTACGGATGGCTGGAAGCGCGACATAGCCACGTGCTTTTTCGTGGGGCGGAGATGTAAGGTAACAGCCCCCGCACGCATCAGATGCGTTTCCAATCTGTGAAGGTTGCAGGCCTAATTAATAGGAGGTCGAGCGTTGTTACGGCTGCGGAAACACTGGGGCTCATCTGGAAAGTCGCCACCCTCGCCTGCGGCGGAAAGCGGCAGTGACAATTGCGGGGTGGCTGCCGGGCGATCGGGGGCGGTGGGGCGCGCTCCCAGGCCATACTTGGCGCGCACTTTTGACACGCGCTGCTCGATTTCCTTGCGATACGCCTCCGGGGCATAGGCTGCGCGCCCGTACCATTCGTGGTAGCGGCGCGCCAGCCGCGGGAACTTCTCGTCCACAAAGGGCAGAAATTGCTTCGCGGCGGACGGCATCAGGTGCAGGGTTCCGCCGACAAACCATTGCGCCCCGGCGTCGCTTGCGGCGTGCGCCAGGGAATCCAGCTCTTTTTCGCTATCGGTGATTCCCGGAAGCACCGGCATGGCGAACACGCCGACGCGCAGACCGGCCTCGCGCAGTCTACGGACGGCGTCCAAACGTAAATCCGGACGCGGCGCCCGCAGTTCGAGCAACCTCGCCAGCCGCGTGCGAATAGTGACGATGGTCATGTTAATCGTCAATGATGAGCGTGCCGCGATCCTCTGCAAGAGATCGAGGTCGCGCAGAATCTGATTGGACTTGGTGGTGATCGAAAGACTTAAGCCCTCGTACTGGACGATGCGCTCGAGAATTTGGCGCGTAACGCCAAATTCGCGCTCGGCCGGCTGGTAGGGGTCGGTGGCCGTGCCGATGGCGATGTGTTCCCCGAGAATCCTGGCACGGGCCAGGTCGCGAGAGACAATCTCGCCCGCATTGGCCTTGGCGAAGATTTTCTTATCGAAATCCGCGCCATCGAGCTCCATGTATTCGTGCGTGTAACGCGCGTAGCAATAGCGGCAGCCAAATTCACAGCCGCGATAGGGATTGATCGTCCAGGTGAAAGGCATCCGCTCCGAAGTGCAGCGGTTGAGGATCGAGCGCACCGGAATCACGAAATACTCGGTGCCGCGCTTGGCGTCCGCCAAAGGAGAATTTGCAGCGAGGCGAGCGATGCCGGTCAGGCCGGCATGAGGCTTCGGTGGTAGCGAAGCCGGTGGCTCAGTGTCCCGGTGGCTAGGGACGAGGGGGAACAGGGTGGGATTGGGGAAAGTGGCCATGCCCGCCTCTCTGCGATGGGCAGACTATATTCGCCTTTTGTTCGCTATGTCAAGCAAAATATTTCGCTATCTATTCGCCTCCTGCACAACCTAAGACCGGCGAATGTGGGAGCGGAAGAGAGGTTCGGCAGGAGGCCAGGGCTCGATCCAGTAATCCACCGCGAGCCACAAGCTTCGCGCGTGCGGCACCAGGGCCAGCGACACCAGCGCCGCGGCCAACATCCAGACGATGATCTTCGTTCCGGTCGTCACATGCCAGAAGTCAGGCAGCAACAACGACACAAGGTAAATCGCGATCATGAAAAACGCGGTGACGCCATAATTCACAATCATGGCGCCCACGTAGTAGCCCGGTTCGCGATAGTAGCGCAGGCCGCAAAGCGGACAATCGTGATACATGTGCAGCAGGCGGCGATAGAGCGGTCCGCGTCCGCAACAGGGGCAACGAAGCCGCAGGCCACGCTTGAGCGCTTCGCCAAAAGGCGGACGGGCAGCCTGCAAGGGTCGCGCAACCATGCGCGGATTATACCTGCCCGCAGCGGGCACACTCGGACGGTGGCATATTTGCGGCGTGCGGAAAACATGCGCGAGTGGCTTCCGTGCGGGGGTCTATACTGACCACAGGAGCCTCCTATTGGCCGGAATCGGCATTCTGATCCTCGACGACGAGGTGATCAGCCACAACGCTCTCGAGCAGGTGCTCGATTCCGAGGGTTGGAATGTTCGCGTGGTGACGAACCTGGAGCAGGTGCTGCCCGAACTGGCGAAAGGCGAGGCGCGCTTGATCATCGTCAATGTGGCCAGAACGGGATTGCAGGGACCCGTTTTCGAAATCCTATGCGATCTGGCGCTGGCCCCGATCGAAGAGAAAAACAGCACGGCGGCGCGCGTATTGTTTCTGGTGCCGTCTTTTTTGGCGGCCGAAGCGCAGCCGGAGCTCGAGCGGCTGGGACTTCCCTTTCTTCTGAAGCCCTATCATTTGCATGATTTCCTGGAAAAAGTAAGCGACCTGCTAATGGAAACCGGCGCGTTGACGAAACCGATGCGGCAGGTGCAACGCGAGTTTCGCACGACCCCACGAGCGATCGGTCCGCGGACGACGCGGCTCGATCGAACGCGCAACGCGATGTTTGCCACCCGCGAGGATTACATGATGACCGAGGAAGAGATCGCGGACTACGAGCGCCAGGAAGCGGAAGAACGCGAGAAAAAAAAGAAGAAAACGCCGGAAACGGGCTTCTAGTTCCCGGAAGGCACACCTCAAAACCGCAGACAGTAACCGCCAGAATTAGCCGAGCATACCGATATTTGGTCCGTTGAGCTAACCCACGCGGACTTCGCTGCGGTCCACGCATGCGGCCAGAAGATCGGCGATGGTGCGATGCGATGTGGGATCGACCAGCGCCGGCGCGATTTCGGCGAACGGTACGAGCACAAAGCGGCGACGTGCCATGCGCGGATGAGGAATTTGAAGTTGCGGCTCGCGTAGCACGATTGCGTCATAGAGAAGCACATCGATATCTATGGTGCGGGGACCGCGGGGAATGGTGCGTTCGCGGCCGAGTCGTTCTTCGATGCGTTGAATTGCCTCGAGCACTTCGCGCGGCGAAAGATCGGTTTGCGCCTCGATTACGGAATTGAGGAACCAGGGCTGGTCCACCATGTCCACCGGTTCGGTTTCATACAGCGAAGAACGCTTGACGATGCGGACGCACTCATTCTCCAGAAGGCTGAGGGCGCTCTCGATTTGCGCGCGGCGGTCTCCCACATTCGAACCTAACGAGAGATAGACGGTGTGGCCTGCCATGCGGAACCCTGGCGCTAAAAAAGCGGCTGCTGGCGGCGTGGAATTTCCATGCCGAAATGTTTGTAAGCGAGCGCGGTAGCCACGCGGCCGCGCTGGGTGCGGTCGAGCAGGCCAAGCTGCATCAAGTAGGGTTCGTAGATTTCCTCGATGGCGTCTTCTTCCTCGCTCATGGAGGCGGCGATGGTATTGAGGCCGACGGGTCCGCCGGAATACTTCTGCAGAATGGTGAGCATGAGGTTGCGGTCGGTTTCGTCTAGGCCATGCTCATCGACACCCAGCATCTGGAGCGATTCGCGCGCGACCTCGAGGGTAATTTCTCCTTTGGCGCGGACCTGCGCGAAATCGCGCGCGCGGCGCAGCAACCGGTTGGCAACGCGCGGCGTGCCGCGGCTGCGGCGCGCAATTTCCATGGCGCCTTCGGGGTCAATGACGATACCGAGGATTCCGGCGGAGCGCACCACAATCTGAACCAGATCGGCCGGCTCGTAAAAATCGAGGCGATGGACGATGCCGAAGCGCGAACGCAACGGCGCGGTCACAAGTCCCGCGCGCGTGGTGGCGCCGATCAACGTGAAGCGATTCAGTTGAAAAGGATGGATACGTGCGCCCGGTCCCTGGCCGATGATCAAATCGATCCGGTAATCCTCCATCGCGGGATAGAGGACTTCCTCAACCGGGGGCATCAGTCGATGAATTTCATCAA
The DNA here is from genome assembly GCA_963703805.1 of uncultured Acidobacteriota bacterium. GTDB lineage: Bacteria > Acidobacteriota > Terriglobia > Acidiferrales > UBA7541 > DASTCZ01. The sequence continues at coordinate 1,970,846 of CAVPFO010000005.1, forward strand.
GGAAGAAAACTTCGCGCTGCTCGAGCGCGGTAAGCACAGCGGTGAGATCGCCTTTGCGTTCGAGCATCGGGCCGGAGCTGGTCTTGATGGCGACGCCTAACTCGTTAGCGATGATTTGCGCGAGCGTGGTCTTGCCAAGCCCGGGCGGGCCATATAGCAAAACGTGATCGAGCGCTTCGCCGCGGGTGCGCGCGGCCTCAATGAAGATGGAGAGATTTTCTTTTACGCGGGATTGGCCGATGTAATCCGCCAGGCGCTTGGGGCGAACGCTGATTTCGATCCGCGCGTCCTCGTCATAGGCTTGCCCAGACGTGACGCGCTGCGGATGCGTATCCATTCTCGGAGTGGGCTTCATCGCGTTCATGAATGTTCTAGCATACTAGCGCGCGGAGCGGGCAACGCGTTCCGGGCCGGAGAGTTTTTGCAACGCGCTCTTGAGGAGTGCGTCGAAGGTCTTTGCGGTGCCCGCCGCCCGAATTTCTTTCACGGTGGCTTCCGCGACGCGCTGCTCGTAACCCAGGTTCACAAGCGCGGAGATCACGTCTTCCGCCGGTCCACCGGGCGACGCAGCACGCGCTGGCTCGTGCGTTTCCATGGCGGCGAGTTTATCGCGCAGGTCCACGACGATGCGCTCCGCGGTTTTTTTGCCGACGCCGGGAATCTTGACGAGCGCGGCCAAATCACCGCCGCGCACGGCCGGGATCAGAGCCTCTACGTTCATGCCCGATAGAATTTTCATCGCGAGCGAAGGGCCGACGCCAGAAGCCGAGATCAAGAGTTCAAAACATTGTTTTTCGCGCGAGCTCAGAAAACCGTAGAGAGAGATTCCGTCTTCGCGAAGGTGCGTATGAATCAGCAGCGTCACATCGCTGTGCAGATCGCCCAAGCTGCCATAGGTGGAAAACGGAATCTGCACCTGGTAGCCGACGCCATGCACGTCAATCAACACCTGATTGGGACGCTTATCGAGAAGAACGCCGTGAAGTTGAGCAATCATTTTGGCGCGGGCTGCGACGCAAACTGCGTCTACAGGCGAATCTTTGGCGAAGCCATTATTTAGCAGCGGTGGCGGCGTGTCAACGATGCGAGAATCATACGCCGCATATTGAGACTTAGGTTTTTCGCTCCGGACCAAATAGCGAGAGGCTGTGGCCATCGGGATCGGTGAAATTGACGGCGAACATCGGACCGGCGACGGCGCGTGGCTCATTGATAAAGGCGACGCCCTTGGCTTGCAAGGCTGCGTAGTTGGCCCGGACATCGTCCACGCCGAAGACGACCTCAGTCGCGCCGGCGCGGTCTGCACGGGAGGATCCGAGGCCACCGCTTAGCGCCAGGATGCAGGTGCCGGCGTCAAAGAATGCAAAGCTTTCGTGCTGGGCCTGCAACGGAAGACCGAGGAGATCGCGATAGAAGGCGATCGAGCGCGGGAGATCTGTGACGCCGAGCATGATGTGGCTGATCTTCAGCGATGGCATGGCGCTTTCTCCTCGGCTGATTTTTCCATAACGTGCGCGATATTGTGCGACAAAAGCGGCGTCAAAGGTTTCTGGAAAATTGCAAAACGCGCGGCGAGGCTCTCACAGAGATTCTTCAGCGCAGAAGACGCGCTTCAGAATGACTTCTAAAAAATAGAGCGAATGACCTTCAGGCGTAGATGCCGCGCTGCCTTAGCGCCGTGGCTACGCGATCGATCGCCAGAATGTAAGCGGCGATGCGGTTGTTGACGCCGTGGGCTTCGGAGTAGCGCACCACTTCCTCGAACGAATGCTCCATGATGTCTTTCAAGCGCTCGTTGACTTCGCTTTCGCGCCAGAAAAATCCCTGGCGATCCTGCACCCATTCGAAATAGCTGACCGTGACACCGCCGGCATTGGCCAGGATGTCGGGGATCACGAAAATTCCCTTGTTATCGATGATGGAATCGGCGGCGGCGGTGGTGGGACCGTTGGCGCCTTCGCAGAGAATGCGGGCTTGTACGCCATTGGCGTTCTTGGTGGTGATTTGATTCTCGATGGCCGCGGGAACGAGGATGTCACACGGCTGGAAGAGCACATCCTGCGCCGTCATTTTAGCGCCGCCGGCAGGAAACTCCGGCAGCGGTTTGCGTTGCGTATAGCACCAATCGATTAGCTTCGGCACGTCAAAGCCTTTTTCGTTATAGAGCGCGCCGTGAATATCCGCGACGCCGACGATTTTATAACCCGCCGCGTGCATGAGCATGGCGCCCATGGAGCCGACGTTGCCGAAGCCCTGAACGATCACGCGCGTTTGATCACGCTTCATGCCAAGCTTGGCGATGGCCGCGTCGCAAACGATCATGAGGCCGCGTCCGGTGGCTTCTTTGCGTCCGCGCGAACCGCCCAACGCCAGCGGCTTGCCGGTGACGACGGCCGTGGTCGTGTGGCGCATGTGCATCGAGTAAGTGTCCATGACCCAAGCCATGGTTTGCTCGTTGGTGCCGAGATCGGGAGCAGGAACGTCACGCTCCGGCCCGATGAACTCGATAATTTCAGCGGTATAGCGGCGAGTGATGCGTTCGATCTCGCCCTGGGAAAGTTTCGCCGGATCGCAGATGACGCCACCTTTTGCGCCGCCGAAAGGAATGTTAACGACCGCGCATTTCCACGTCATCCACGCCGAAAGTGCGCGAACCTCGTCGAGCGTTACGTTGGGGGCGAAACGGATGCCGCCCTTGCACGGTCCGCGTACGATCGAATGGTGCACGCGGTAACCTATGAAAACCTCCATGTGCCCGTTATCGAGAGTTACGGGAATGTAGACGGTGATTTCCTTGTTGGGGTACTTCATGTAACGGTACAGGCCTTCTTCCAAGTTCAGACGCTTGGCAGCCACTTCGAAGCGCGCTTCCGCGGCTTCGTAGACGTTGAATTCGTTATCGGGCGCGGCGGTAACCATGGATTCCCCCTCAGGGACACCGGAATGGCGCAGTGCGCGGCGCAGCTCCCGCACCCCGGCCAGGAGCGCGCGCGTTATTTGTTCGGACAGCGACGCAAGTATACGAGGCTCGATAAGGGCACGCAACAAACGTGGGGCGCGGTGGGGTACCGAAGGGTTATCAGCAGGAAACTAGCGGGGCGGGCGGCGTTCGACAAATTCCTCTACCAGCAAACGAGCCAAACGCGCTGGGCTATGGCGCACGACGCTGTGCTCGTCGAGGAGGTCGTCAAAAACGCAGCGCACGCCTAACCGTTGCAACTCCTGCACGTCCACACGAACAGGTTCGGCGCCCTGCACGCGATAGCGCCGTGCGAGAGAGGCGGAGGGTTGCTGATGGTTGACGATTACCCAATCAATGATGCGCTTGCCGGTGTGCTTATAAATGGCGCGAACGTGATCGGCAGCGGTGTAGCCGCGGGTCTCGCCCGGTTGCGTCATCAAATTATTGATGTACACGCAGGAAGCGCGCGATTGGGCAATCGCATCGGTAACACCTGAGATCAGCAGATTCGGAATGATGCTGGTGTAGAGAGAGCCTGGCCCGAGAACAATTAAGCTAGCGCAGCGAATCGCTTCCAGGGCCTCCGCCAACGGCCGGGCCCGTCTCGGCAAGAGCCGCACTCGCGCAATGCGGCCGCGCGCCTTCGGTATGCGAGTTTCACCTTGAACGACACGGCCATCTTCCATCACGGCTTCCAGCGCGACGTTTCTTGTGGTGCAGGGATAAATGCGTCCACGAATCGCGAGAACCTGGCCGCTCAGGCGTACTGCGTCGGCGAAATCCCCGGTGACGCTAGTGAGCGCGGTCAGAAACAAGTTCCCGAAGCTGTGGCCGCGCAGCCCACGGCCCGCGTCGAAACGATATTGAAACAGGCGGCTCATCAGCGCTTCGTCATCGGAGAGCGCGACCATGCAATTGCGAATGTCGCCGGGAGGAAGAATGCGGTAATCGCGGCGCAGGCGACCGGAACTACCACCATCGTCGGTGACGGTGACTACAGCGACGAGATCTTCTATGGGGTGGCGTCCGCTTTCGTGCGGGCGCTGTACGTATTGCTTCAGCCCACGCAGCAACGTGGAAAGGCCGGTACCTCCACCCACGACCACGATGCGACCCTGATTTGCCTGAGATGGGCTGTGCTTTTTCAAAACCGATACGCTGAGGAACCGAAGCTAACCGCCGGCATTTTCGCGCTCGGGGTAGAGCAATTCGGTGAAACGGGGATCTTCCTGAAGAAACGCAAAGTCTTCGTCGTTGCGAGCGTGATAACGATTCTCCGGGCGCAACTCGATGGCCAGTTTCAGGTTTTGCATGGCCGAATCAGCCTCGCCGGTAAGGCAATCGAGGGCAGCCATGGCATAAAGCACGTGATCGGCCTTGGGAGCCAGCTTGCGGGCGCGTTGGAGATGTTCGCGGGCATCGTCCCACCGGCCAAGATTCATCATGGCCACGCCCTGCTGGTAGTGTTCGTCAGGTGAACGCAGCGAAGCGCCTGGAGCCTTCGCGATGCGTTGATCGCAAACGCGAGCGTGAACTTGGGCGCGATCGGCCAGCTCTTTGCTGGGACCGGCGACAACTTTTTCGAGCAACTCTTTTGCTTTCAAGAACTTTTGCTGCTGAAAAAGCCTCAATGCCTCTTCATACTGGGTAAGCTGCTGCTGGACGCGCGGATCGACCAAGTCAATGGCCGGCGCACGGGAGGGCTCCGGCTTCTTAACCATCTTTGCTTTCATTAGCTTAGCTCGCCCGGCAGCCGCAGCATGGGTTCGCGCTGTGCGATGCTTTGCGCGCTTTTTACGTTGAGGCATAGGCGCATGCTAGCAGAGGTACATAAATGGGTCAACGGGCCCACTTTTCGCGCAGAGTGGCGGCTATTTGTGCGATTTTAAACATTTTGCGAGATTCCTACATGTTGTAGGCTCCGCAACTTGCGGCGCTTCCCGCATTGGCCGCTCTGGAATGCGTGTGCTATAAGTGATCGAAGCTCTCATTCGGAGATTCCGTGCCTTTTATCAACTTTCCCGCCCGCGAAATCAATTGCAAACTGGTTTACTACGGGCCTGGACTCGGGGGAAAGACCGCGAACCTCCAGTGGATTTACGATCACACTGGATCGAATCAAAAGGGCAAGATGATTTCGCTGGCAACGGAAACGGACCGGACGCTTTTTTTTGATTTTCTGCCGATCGATTTAGGGACGGTCCGCGGATTCAAAACCCGCTTGCACCTTTACACGGTTCCCGGCCAAGTGTTTTACGAGGCCAGCCGAAAACTAATTCTTAAGGGCGCGGATGGCGTGGTGTTTGTGGCAGATTCGCAGGAAGAGCGCATGGACGCGAATCTGGAAACGTTGGAGAACCTGCAGGAGCACTTGAAAGAGCACGGACTCTCGTTCGAAAAAATTCCGTACGTGATGCAATTGAATAAACGCGATCTGCCGGACATTCTCCCGGTAGAAGAACTGAAGGAAAAGCTGCGCCGCAAAGACGAACCGGTGCTCGAAGCGGTGGCGGTAAACGGGCTGGGGGTCTTCGAAACCCTGCGCGACCTGGCGAAGCTCGTGCTGGCGGAACTGCGAAAGAACTCCTAACCCTGCGCTGCCCTCTGCCTGAAGCTTTTTTTGCGACTTAACACTCCGAAGTTTCAGAAGCAAAATTACCGGAAAATGACGATCCTTCTTACCGGAAGCTCTCGAGAGCGGCCGGCAACGTCTCATAGGTGGGGATCGCTTCGAGCAAGCGCGTAACGCTCAAGGCGTCGCGCACGCGACCCGCAGGGCATACGAGCCGCAAGCTGCCACCTGCGCGAGTCAAACCGGTGCACTGACGCACCAGCGCGCTGATCCCGGAGCTATCCATCTGGATCAGGCCGGTGAGATTCACAAGCATTTTCTTCCAACCGTCCGCGGCGAGGCGCTGCAGTTCGTGATCGAGGGCTTCGCTATTTTCTCCAAGCGTGGCGCGCCCGCGAGGCTCCACGATCATAATGTCACCCTGCGAGTGGGCATCGATCTCGAGTTTCACATGATCTCCTGACATATCCACAAAGGCTCCGGGTGAACCGAGTTTCATTCGACGCCTGAGCATTATACGCCGGGTCAGGCGCAGCAGAAAAACTTACGCGCAACGTGCCGGAGCAGAGTGGGCGAACGCTCTTAAGGGGAAATGGCGGAACCCGTACTTCAGTACATAGTACGGTCTGCGTCCAATCCGCAAACAGTAACGCTTGCGTTTTCCTTCCAGTGCGCGAGCTTTCCACTTGTATAATTACCCTCGCGAGCGGTTTCCCGATCACGACATAAGCGAACCATGAACAGCCAGCCGATGCCGTTGGATGTGCCCCCCGAAAACCGCCTGGAAGAAATCCAGGCAAATCTGAAAAGATTGGAGCGTCGCGACTGGTGGCTGTGGGTGGTGGCCATCATGGTGATGCTGCTCTTGACGTTTGCCGTGGTCTCGCTCAGTTTTCCCGATCTCGTTAAAGTACAGGACCCTTTGCTGCAATACAGCATGAACGAGGCGGTGCGCGGGTTGGTGGGCCTGGTGCTGCTCTTCAATACCTACACGATTTACAAGCAGTGGGAAATCAAGAGGCTGCGGCGGCAATTCTCCGAGCAACTTGAAGTGATGGGCCGGCTGCGGCTGCGCGCCGAGGAATTTCACCGGCTCGCGACGATCGATCCCTTGACCGGGCTTTACAACCGGCGCTTTGCCGAACAGCGGCTAGCAGCCGAAGCGTCCCGGTCCAAGCGCTATGGCCACCCTCTCACCGTGATTTCTTTCGACCTGAACAATTTCAAGGAAATCAATGACCGGCACGGGCATCCTGCCGGGGACGAGGTACTTCGCGAATTCGGCAAGCAACTACTCACCGCTGTGCGGCTTTCGGACTTCGCCGTGCGAATGGGCGGGGACGAGTTTCTGGCGATACTGCCCGAATGCCCTACGGATCAGGTTAGCACCATGATCGACCGCTTGCGGTCCGTTCGCGTGTGCCATGAGGGTTTGGATCTTTCCGTAGGCTTTTCGGCCGGATGGGTGGGATATGAACCGGGCGAGTCACCGGAGCAATTTCTGGAACGGGCCGACCGGCTTCTGTATGCGAACAAGAGGGCCGCGAAACAAGGCGGGCCAGAACCTGCGCCGCTGCCCGTCGCGCACGCCTCTATCTGAAAACGTTGCTTCCTCGAACGAATCCATAGAAAAACCTACCGAAGCTAACGAGACTCTCTCGTAGCGTTGGGAGCGGGAAATGTTGTCCCTAAAAGAAAAAGGAGGCGAAAATCAGGCGATTTTCACCTCCCGGGGTGGGGTGGGGTGTTGCCGGAAAAAACTCTTAAATGATTATGGGAAAAGAAGCCTGCTTACTTGCTCCTTAGAGCACCGTTGATTGCATCCAGGCAAGGTGCCCACTCGCGTCCTGCACTTCTTGATATTCCAAATAACATAGAGCGGGTTAAATTGTCAAGCACGTTGTGGGCGCTTCAAGGGTTCAGGTGGCCGCACGGCAATCGGCGTCCCTTTGGGCTCGCTTACGACACGATCCAGCAACTCGCGTACCTTTCGCGCGAGCACTGCTGGCTCATATGGTTTGTTTAGAACGACTTCGCCCCTGGCGACAGCATTCACGAGGGCGGCAGACTCCGACGTATATCCGGTGGTAAAGATCAGGCGAAGATTAGGCTGCAATTCACGCAAAGCTTCGGCGGCCGCGAGTCCCCCCATGTGAGGCATAACCAGGTCGACGACCGCGAGAGCGATTTCCGCCTGATGTTCCCTGAAAACGGCGACCGCTTCACTTCCATCCGAAGCAATCAAAACGCGATAGCCCCTGCGTTCGAGCGCCACACGCGCGATTTCGCGCAGACCCTCGTGATCTTCGGCAAGCAGGAGCGTTTCCGTGCCACCCCGCAAGACTTCCGGCTCGGCCTGCGCGGAAACCGCGAGCGATCCAGCGGTACACGCGGCCGGCAATAACACTCGAAAGGAAGCGCCCTCTGCCGGCGCGCTTTCCACGTGAATATGGCCGTCATGTTGTTTGACGATTCCGAAAACCGTGGCGAGCCCGAGTCCGGTCCCGCGGCCGGGCTCCTTGGTGGTGAAGAAGGGCTCGAAAATGCGGTCACGCGTGGCGGCATCCATCCCAATACCATTGTCAGAGACGGACAGCTCGATGTAATGACCAATGGCGAGACCAGGAACGGAGCGGCTGGAGTCCTCCCCTATTTTAACCTCACGGGTTTCAATCGTCAGCCGGCCGCCTTGCGGCATGGCATCGCGAGCGTTCACGCAGAGATTTAGAAGCACCTGTTCCAGTTGCGTGGGATCGGCGCGGACGGCCGCCAATTCGCACCCAAGGCGCGTTTCGATTTCAATGTTGCCGCCGATCACCTTCTCCAAAAGGCTGAGCACCTCGGTCACAACGTGGTTTACGTCAATTGTTTGAGGCTCGAGAATCTGACGGCGCGCGAAGGCCAGCAACTGGCGGGTAAGAGATGCCGCGCGAGTAGATTGTTCGCCGATTTTCGCGAAGTAGCTCTGAAGCCTGGATTCGCCCGTGGCTTGTTCGGCGCCTAATTCCGCCCAGCCCATGATCGCGCCGATCACGTTATTGAAGTCATGCGCGATGCCACCGGCGAGTTGGCCGATCGCCTCGAATTTTTGCGCCAGTCGAAGCTGCCGTTCGAGAGCGCGCCGTTGGGCCACGTCCTCAACGATAATTTCCAGTCCTTCGGGATTGCCACCTTCGTCGAGCACGGCTCGGCCCGAAAGACGGACGGTGGTAAAGGAGCCGTCTTTGCAGGTCCACTCCACTTCGACACCGTGCACACATCCAAACTGACAATATTCCTCGATCAACCGATCGGCATCACCCGGATTGCGGTAGACCGCGTTAGCGGGCTGATCCATAAGCTCTTGCTTGGAGGAATATTTGAGGATACGAACGAGCGCTGCGTTCAACTGTAAGAATTTTCCGCCGATCGAGGCGCGATAAATTCCATAGGTGGCGTTTTCAAAGAGTTCGCGATAGCGCGTTTCTGAATGCCGCAAGGCTTCCTCGGAAGCTCGTTTTTGCAGCGCCGTTGCCAGGAGATGCGCGGTCGCCTGGAGGAATTGAAGTTCGTGACTGAAAAACCTGCGCCAGGTCTTGCTGTAGGCACCCAGCACGCCAAAGGCATGGTCCGGGCCAGGTATTACGATGCCCAGCCCACTAACAACCTTTCGTGCGGTCAAGCGGGCGGAGCGGAAACGCGTCTCGATGCGCAGGTCCTCTAGAATTATGGGCCCGCCACAGAGGAGCGTATAACCGGAATGAGAGTTCCGGCCATCACTGATTCTAACCGGAGCGTCTGCGGCGGGCATTGCGGCGCGGAGGTCGAGAGAGTTTTCGGAGGGCCGCCATTCCATAATATCGACGAAATCCACGCTCAAGACGAGCGCCACCATTTGCGCGGCCTCGTCAAAAATCTTGCCAAGTTCCAATCCCTCGAGAGCTTGCTGGCTCAACCCCGCCAGTGCGGATTGTTGGCGGGCCCGCGATACAATTTCCAGCTCGCCGCGCTTGCGGGCAGTGATGTCTTGAACCACACTGAGACCCGCCTTGCGTCCTTCATAGTTGATCAAGTGACGCACGATATGGACGTCCACAACAGAGCCACTCTTCTTGCGGTGTCGAAATTCCCCCGAGAACCATTCCGCGGCGGCATCGGCGTGGCTTTCGCACAGCGGCCCGAATGAGGCGTCGTCCGCACGGAGATTGAAGGCCTTCAAGTACGAGAATTCCTCGCGGGTAAAGCCATAGAAGGTAACTGCGGCGTCGTTGACCTGGAGAAACTGAAAAGTTTCCAGATCGTAGACATACATCGGCAGCGGATGGCTGGCGAAGAGGAACTGCAGGCCGCTCTCGCTCAAGTGCTGGAGATTTTCCGCGCGCGTGCGATCCTCACGCAAATGTTCTTCACCGATGGCGCGCTCGATGGCCATGGGGAGTCGCGCCAGGCGGTCCTTGAGAACGTAGTCGGCGACGCCTTTCTTCATACACTCGACGGCGACTTCATCTCCCAGTGTGCCGGTGACCAGGAGAAGAGGCGTGTCTTTGCCTTCGCTCCGCAGCATGGCCAACGCCTCGAGGCCGGACCACCCCGGCATACGATAGTCGGAAAGCACGACGTCGTAGTTACTCTGGCGAATCCGGGCGAGGTAATCCTCCTTGCTCGCAGCCATGTCGATTTGGAACTGTCTGTTAGCGCGCTGCAGCACGCGGCGGTACAGTTCGGCGTCCGAGGAATCGTGCTCAACGATCAAGATTTTTCGAATTGTCACATCTTCGCGCGTTTCCATAAAGGCTCCAGGAAGACGGGCTGCGCGGAAAGCCGCAGCCACTCGCAGCTCCTATGCCGCTGCGTCAATCGCCGGAAAGTCGCACGATAATGCTCCGCTGCGAGACCGATCCAGTGTCTGAGAATGAAGGTGAAAGCCCGGCTTCAGAAGTCCGGACTAAAGGAAGGGGATAGACCTATTGTGACCTGTGCTATCAAGAAGTCAAACAGAAAAGATAAAAGCGGTGAGATGGACCAATGACTCCTACGAGCACCCTTACCGAGGCAGTACCTGCAGTTAGTGGCGCTCCTCCAGCCCCACGTAGGCGCGCTGGTCATAACCCAGATAGACTTGCCGGGGACGCGCGATCTTCTGTTCAGCGTCGAGTAGCATTTCCTGCCACTGCGCGATCCAGCCCGAAGTGCGAGGAATGGCAAAGAGAACCGGAAACATCGTCATGGGGAAACCCATGGATTGATAGATCAGGCCCGTATAAAAATCCACATTGGGATAGAGTTTGCGGGAGACGAAGTAATCGTCCTCGAGCGCGATGCGTTCGCATTCGAGCGCAATCTCGAGCAGCGGATTCTTCCCCATCACGTCAAACACCTGATAAGCCACGCCTTTGATGATTCGGGCGCGCGGATCGTAATTCTTGTAAATGCGATGTCCAAAGCCCATTAACTTTACTTCGCCAGCTTTGACGCGCTTCAGATAGGCAGGCACATTTGCGAGCGAGCCGATTTCCACCAGCATCCGCAGCACTTCTTCATTGGCGCCGCCGTGGAGAGGCCCGTAGAGCGCGGCCGTGGCTGCCGCGGTGGCGGAAAACGGATCGGCGTGCGAACTGCCCACACCGCGCATGGCGCTGGCCGAACAATTCTGCTCGTGATCCGCGTGCAGGATGAAAAGAATATCCAACGCGCGCTCGATGGTCGGATTGGGCTTGTATTTCAGCTCGGTGGTGCGGAAGAGCATATTCAGGAAATTACCAGGGTAGCTCAGGTCGTTGTCCGGATACGCGTAGGGCATGCCGAGACTGTGACGATAGGCAAATGCGGCGAGCGTCGGCATTTTGCCGATCAGCCGCCAGGTTTGCTTGCGGCGCGATTCGGCATTGAAGATATCTTTGGCATCCGGATAAAAAGTGGAGAGCGCGGCAATCGTCGAAATCATCATGCCCATCGGGTGGGCGTCGTGGTGAAACCCGTCGAGAAACTTCTTGATGCTCTCGTGGATGAAGGTGTGGTGCGTGATGTGGTAGGTCCAGTCCGCAAGCTGCTCTTTCGTAGGCAATTCGCCGTGGAGAATCAGGTACGCCGTTTCGAGGTAGGTGCTCTTTTCGGCGAGTTCCTCGATGGGATAGCCGCGGTAGCGGAGGATGCCTTTATCTCCATCAATGTAGGTGATGCGGCTGGTGCATGACGCCGTGTTATTGAAGGCCGGGTCGTAGCACATCAAACCGAAATCGTCCGGGCCGGCTTTGATCTGCCGCAGGTCAAGCGATTTGATCGTGCCATGGCTAATTGGGGCCTCGTAGGTCTTGCCGGTGCGATTATCGGTGATCGTCAACGAATCACGGCGAGCGGAGGATGTTTCCTGCTCCGAAGTTTGCTGCGCGGGCTTGACTGGCGTCATAACAGTTCCTGAAAGAGTGGTGCCACATCTCAATGTACACCAAGCGGGGAATTCACGGAAACCGATGAGGCGTGGAAGTCAACGAGCGCAACAACGGCGGGGATTTGAAGGGCTAGAAGTTGGCTGCCTCGCGGGCGAGCGCGTGTAGCAACGTGCGCATTCGCGGATGTTCACCCACGGATTTCAAGACTTCAACGACAATTTGCGGTGTCTGGCCGCGCACCACAGCCACTTGCTCGGGAATCTCACGTTCGAGCGGGCCTCCCGGCTCAAGAAAAAGAGGAAGAATGCGTAAGCGTGTGACGCCATCGTTTGCGGCCTCTTCTGCGACTTCGGCCAGGCTCGGCGCCGTGGCCTTCAGATAAGCGAGGCGCACGCGATCCTTGCCCAGTTCGTTGCGCAAAGCTTGCGCAAGCTCCTCGAAAGGCTTGCGCAGGCGAGCTTCCTCCGCGCCTTGGATCAATAGGACGACTCGAATGAGTTCCTTCATAACGTTTCCCGAGGTTGGACGCTCAGGGCTTGCAACGTGACGCGATGCCGATAGTCAAAGAGACGCTCCAATTTTCGCCGGATGCGGTTGCCGGCCACGATTCGGCCCAACCAGCCTAACGGAAGCTTATATTCAACCCGGTCTTCGAGCCAACTCGCATTCTCCCCATCCGGGATAAAGCTGTGCGTATGCACCCAACGCGAGAAGGGGCCCGAGACTTGCTCGTCACGGAACATGCGGCCCGGCTCGCAGGCCGTATGCACCGCAATCCACTTTCTGCGAAACGGGCCTTCTTTAACGGAAAGCGTCACGCGCGAACCAACTTGATCTGCGCGCCCGACGTAAGCGATCACCCGTGCTTCTTCCCACGACGGCGTTAGGCGTTCGAGCGCACCTGCCTCGACGTGCCACTGGAAAGCACGCTCCGCCGGGACCGGAAGATGCGTGCGCTTAAATAGTATTTCGTTCATTGTAAGTGCAAGAAAACAAGGTCTTCGCGCAAGTAGATACCTAGATCCTGATCATAGCAGAGAGTGCGCACTGCCCCCGAACTTCGCAATGGCGTCAGCGTAGTGCGCAAGCACTCGAGATTTCCAGCCCACGTTGCGAACATTTTAAGCATCTCCGTCGTCTATACCTATAGCTGTCTATGGGAGACTGCCTCCGTGACGAAAGGTAAGAATGATGTCCTGCAGGGAACGCTAGCGCTACTCGTGCTCAAAACTCTGCAACACGGGCAGATGCATGGCTACGGAATCACACTGCGGATCCAGCAAGTTTCAAATGATTTTCTGCGCGTGGAAGAGGGTTCCCTTTATCCCGCGCTGCACCGCATGGAGCAGGACGGCTGGATTGCCGCCGAGTGGGGCGTGACTGAGAACAATCGCCGTGCGCGCTACTACCGGCTGACGGCCGCGGGTAGAAAACAACTTGCCGAGGAAGAGAAGAACTGGGCCGACCTGACGCGCGCGGTCGCAGCCGTGCTGCAGTTGGCATAAGGAATGGTGCGATATGTCTTTCTTCGCCCGACTCCGTGGGTTGTGGCAGCGAGATCAATTGGATGCGGATCTGAACGAAGAACTGCGTTCGCATCTCGCAATGCGCTCTGACGATAACATTCGCGCTGGAATGAGTGCCGGGGAAGCGCCCTACGACGCGCAGAGACGTTTCGGCAATGCGACGCTGCTGAAAGAGGAGGCACGACGTATGGACGTGATTCAGTGGCTGGAAACCGTGGCGCAGGATCTGCGTTACGCCCTGCGCACGCTCAGCAAGAGTCCTGCCTTCAGCGCGGTCGCGATCCTGACCTTAGCACTCGGCATCGGCGCAAACACAGCGATTTTCAGCCTGGTGGATTCGGTGATGCTCCGGATGCTGCCGGTGCAGCACCCCGAACAGCTCGTGCAGGTAACCATGTTGACGCCGAAATTCGCCAATGGCCACCGAGCTTTCTACACAAATCCGCTATGGGAGGCGATTCGCGACAACCAAGATGTTTTCTCCGGCGTTTTCGCGTGGTACACCAGCGAATTCAACTTGGCGCAGGGTGGGCTCGTGCAGAAAGCGCGCGGGATGTACGTCAGCGGCGATTATTTCCGCACGCTGGGGGTTCGACAGGAAGCGGGCCGGCTATTCACTGTGAGTGACGACTTGCGCGGTTGCGCGGGCACGGCCGTCCTGAGCTATGGCTTCTGGCGCGATCATTTGGGCGGAGCGGATTCCGCCATCGGCGCCACAATTCCGATTGAAGGGCATCCGTTCCAGATCGTGGGGGTAACGCCGCCGGGATTTTTCGGCACAGAAGTCGGCCAAACGTTTGACATTGCAGTGCCCATCTGTTCTGCAGCCCTGATCAACAGCAAGCACTTTTCGCTCGATAACCGTTCGTTGTGGTTGTTCCAGGTGATGGGCCGCCCAAAGCCAGGGCTGAACCGCGAACAGGTGTCCGCGCGTCTTGCGTCGCTTTCGCCGCAAATCTTTGCCGCTACCGTCCCGACGAACTGGAATCCGGTGCAGCAGCGCAGCTATCGCAACTGGACAATCCTTGTGGAGCTCCGCGGCCACCGGGCTTTCCCACTTCCGCGGCTATTACACATTGCCGCTGAAAATGCTGATGGGCATCGCCGCACTCGTGCTGCTGATCGCCTGCGCGAATATCGCAAGCCTGATGCTCGCGCGAATGGCATTTCGCCGCAAGGAGATCAGCGTGCGGCTTGCTCTAGGCGCATCTCGCGGGCGCGTGATCCGGCAATTGCTGACGGAAGCCATAGCGTTGTCGGTGGCCGGTGCGGCGATTGGCATTCTGCTCGCGCGGTGGACGAGCCAACTCCTGGTCCGGTATGTCTCGACGGAGAACAATCACATTTACCTCAATTTGTCGCTCGACTCTCGCGTGCTGGCTTTCACCGCGGGCACGGCGATCCTAACCGGCTTGCTTTTTGGGGTGTTGCCGGCGTTTCGCTCGACGCGCGTTTCGCTGGCCGACTCGATCAAAGGCGGCGACCAGGCTGGCGGTGACACGCGTTTCCGCGCCGGACGCTGGAGCGTGGCCGTGCAGGTGGCGCTGTCGTTCGTGCTGGTGATTACGGCGGTTCTTTTCGTCAGGAGCTTCGCCAAGCTCGCCTCCCTCGACGCGGGCTTCGACCGCAACAACGTGCTGGTCGCGAACGTCAGCTTTCGCCATGTGGCGCTGCCGAATGCCGAGCAGCGCAGAGAAATTGTGAACCAAATCGCGAGCCTGCCAGGGGTGACCAGCGTCAGCGAATCCGTGCTCACGCCAGTCAGCAACCGCGATTGGGACGACATGGTAGTCGTGGACGGAGCACACGCACCGACGGGAGAAGATTCCGACGTGGATCTGAACTGCGTCGCGCCCGGATACTTCGCGACGATGCGCACGCGCTTCCTCGAAGGACGGGACTTCACCGACCGCGACACTGGGCCCGTCCCAACCGTTGTGATCATCAATCAAGCGTTGGCGCAGAAGTTTTATCCGGGCGTCGACCCGGTGGGCAAAACCATGCGCCGGTACGCGACCTCCACCACGCTTGGCGCTCCGATCGAGGTGATCGGTGTGGTGGCCAACACCAAATATGACTCGTTGCGCGAGGATTTCCCGCCCATCGCCTATTTTCCGTTCGGCGCGTTCACCGAGGAAGTGTCCGGCTTGGACGTCGTGATTCGCACCGGAGTGCCGCCCTCGGCGCTTGTCCCCGCGGTGGAACAGGCGGTCGGCAAGGTGAACAAATCCCTCGCGCTCGATTTCACCACGCTGGCGCAGCAGGTAGATGATTCGATGGTGCAGGAACGCCTAATCGCGACGCTTTCGGGTTTCTTCGGGACACTCGCTCTGCTGCTGGCAATGATCGGACTTTACGGCGTACTGGCTTATCTAGTGCTGCAGAGGCAAAAGGAAATCGGAATTCGCATGGCGCTGGGCGCGCGGCGCGGCACGATCGTGGGGCTGGTGATGCGTGATGGCGCTGTAATTTTTGCGGCGGGCGCGCTAGCGGGTCTCGCGATGGCTTGGGCGGCCACACGGCTGCTGCAAGGGTTGCTTTTTGGCCTACAGGCACACGACGGAAGAACTGTTGCGATCGGGATCGCGTTATTGGCCAGCGTTGCTTTTGTGGCGAGCTACCTCCCCGCGCGGCGGGCGACGCGAGTGGACCCGATGACGGCGTTACGGCACGAGTAGCGGAGGGCAGGAAAGAGGCGGCCGAAAATGTCTTTACTCTCAAGGTTGCGCGGGTTGTGGCGCCGGGATGAACTGGATGCGGATTTGAACGAGGAGCTGCAAGCGCACATCGCGATGCGTTGCGATGACGATGTCGCCGGCGGCCTGGATGGAGAAGAGGCCCGCTACGCCGCGCAAAAGCGCTTCGGCAACTCCGCGCTACTGAAAGAGGAGACGCGAGATATGGACATCGTGGCTTGGCTCGAATCCGCGGCGCAGGACGTTCGCTATGCGTCTCGGATATTGCGCCGCAATCCCGGCTTTACCGCCGCCGCACTGCTCACCTTGGCTTTAGGGATTGGCGCGAACACGGCGATCTTCAGCGTGGTGAACGGCGTGCTTCTGCGGCCACTGCCGTTCCCAAAGCAAGATCAGTTGACCATGATTTGGGAGCGCGATACGGACGGCTCGCGAACGAACACCGGTTGGCCGACCTTCATGGATTGGAGCCAGGACAATCACTCGTTCAGCGGTATGGCGGCGCTGAGTTTCTGGACGCCCACTTTCATCGGCGCGCATGACGCAGAAACCTTGAATGGCTTTCGGACCTCCGCACAGTTCTTTGACGTGATCGGAGTACATCCGGAGATAGGCCGCGGCTTTCTACCCGCCGAAGATGTGCGGGGGAATAATTTCGTCGCGGTGCTGAGCCACAGCTTTTGGCAGCGCCGTTTTGGCGGCGACCCCACGGTCATTGGCAAATCAGTTCAACTGGGGAGCCAGCAATACACAATTGTCGGCGTGTTGCCGGCGAATTTCCCCTCCGTATTCTCCTTCGATCCCGCGAAGCCGGCGGAAATTTATACGCCGCTCGCTTACAACGCTTCACTGCCCTATGCCTGCCGCAACTGCCGGCACCTGCGTGCCGTTGCGCGGTTGCGAGATGGCGTATCGCTCAGCCAAGCGACCGCGGACATGAACCAAATTTCAGAGAATTTGGTACGCGCCTATCCGAAGGAATATTCCACGCCGGGAATTATCCTGACGCCGCTAAAAGACTATCTCGTGGGCGAAGTAAGGCCGCTGTTGTGGGCGCTGCTGGGATCGGTTGGCTTCGTGTTGCTGATCGCTTGTGTAAATGTGGGCAATTTGATGTTGGGCTTTGGGGCGCGGCGGCGGCGGGAAATGGCGCTACGTGCGGCCATGGGGGCCGGGCGTAAGCGGATGATCCGACAGTCTCTGACGGAGAGCCTGACCCTATCCCTTCTGGGCGGGCTGCTGGGTCTCCTCTTTGCCATCGGCGGCATCGCGCTAGTACGCACGCTGCGGCTTGGAAATCTTCCGCGTCTGGAGAATATTCAGATCGATGCCCGAGCTTTTGCATTCACGCTGGCGGTCTCGGTCCTAACCGGGTTGATTTTTGGTATAGCTCCCGCTCTGCGCGCTTCGAGCGCAGATGTGAACACCACATTGAAAGAGGGCGGGAAGAGCACCCCAGGCAAGGAACGCCATCGTCTGCGCGATTTGCTGGTAGTTGCCGATGTGGCGCTGGCCCTGGTGTTGCTGGCGGGCGCCGGACTGATGATGAAAAGCTTTGCGCGGCTATTGGACGTGAGGCCGGGCTTCGATCCTTCGCACACGCTCACGATGGGCATTTCGTTGTGGGGGCCAAAAGCGGCGGATGCGCCCGCTCTCGCTTTTTTTGATGAAGTACTCGAACGCGTGCGAACGCTACCCGGCGTGGAATCTGCAGCGGTCGTGAGCCAGATTCCGCTGGGCGGGAATATGGACCGCTACGGAATTCACGTCGAGGGCAAATCCGCGCCAAACCCCGAAGACGATCCAAGCGCCGATCGTTACTCAATTTCCCCAGACTATCTGCGCACGATGCGCATTCCACTTTTAAGCGGCCGCGCGTTCAACGAAGCCGATCGCGAGGATTCGGCGAAGGTGGTGATCGTCAATGAGGCTCTGGCGCGACAGTTTTGGCCCGCGGGTGACGCTGTGGGCAAGCGTCTTCGCTTTGGCGATGATAAAGGGCCGCTGCGCACCATAGTGGGAGTGGTTGGAGACGTCTTGCACCAGGGACTTGACGCCCCACACACAATCCAGATCTATCTGCCCAACACGCAATTCACGGATTCCGACATGCTCTTGGTGGTCCGAACCGCGGGCGATCCGGCAACCATTGCGGGGGCGGTCCGGCAAGATATTGCGGCCGTGGATTCGCAGGTGCCCATTTCGGGCGTCTTCACGATGGATGAGATCGTGGCCGCTTCCGTGGCGAAGCAGCAGTTCAGCGTATGGCTCTTCGGGCTTTTTGCGGCGATCGCGCTGGTGCTGGCGAGCGTGGGAATTTATGGTGTGATTTCTTACGGTGTCGCGCAGCGGACGAACGAGATCGGCATCCGCATGGCGCTCGGCGCGAAAAAGCGCGACGTGCTGGGAATGGTAGTTGGCGATGGGATGCGGCCCGCTCTGCTGGGAGCCGCAATCGGATTGGCGGCAGCGCTTGCGCTTACCAGGCTGTTGGCAAGGCTGCTATACGGCGTCCAACCGGACGACCCGGAAACGTTCTTAGCGGTCTGTACAATTCTAATTGGGGTGGCACTTGCAGCGTGCTACTTACCGGCGAGGCGTGCTTCGAAAGTCGATCCGATGGAAGCTTTGCGTTACGAGTGAGAGGCCTTCCTGCGTCCGTCGGCGTTCGAATCACTTGTGCGCCAAAGCAAAAGCGCCTTGGAAAGGCCAAGGCGCTCTCACCGAAACAAATTTGACATCTCTTAGTTGTTGGGGCTTTCCGGCAACGTTGCCCCGATTGGGAAATCGCCGAAGATTGAGCGCTGCGCCGGAGCAAATGTCAACGCGGATGCCGGCGGTACAGAAATGCCGGCGAGCTTGTTTTGCTGCATCACAGCGTTGAACTCCGCTACGTCTTTCTTGCACAGCGTATCAAACGCCGTCTGTGTCGCTTGCAACTTTTCCGTCAGCATCTTGTAAACCTCGAGCTGCTGCTCGGTCGGCGCGAAATCGGCGCTATCCTCGGTGATTTCGCGGTTGAGCGTGGCAAGCCATTCCCATAACTGGTCCGGATTGCGGAACTGATCCTCGCGCGCGCCGGTCAGATAAATATCAAACATGGGGGCCTCGGTCTTTACCGCCCTGTCCTCGAGGTCGCGCGCGGCTTTAGCAAGCTGGGCCTGCTGCGGACTCGATCCCAGCAGCGCAATATTCTCGTTCGCTTGCCGCTTGATCCATTCGGTGCGGCCGATCAGACCGGCCAAGGTCTCCATCGAACTGCGAATTTGCAAACCGAAATTCACTTGCGCGCGAATATCTTCCGGCGTTCCGGACGAACGGGGATCCTTGATTACTTCCAAAGGCTGCTCGGAGGTTTGCCCGTTCACCGTCAACCGCACCATATATTTTCCCGGAGGCGCCACGGGCGCGTTGAAGGAAAAATCCAGATCCCAGGTGCGAATACGGCGGCCTTGCGTGTTTGTCTCGACCCAAGGTGCGTCGGGCGGCGGCGTTACAAGCAGAGGCTGGTGCGGAGCTTCATATCGCAAATCCCACCAGACGCGATTGATCCCGGCGTTGTTCGTGCCGCGCAGGACGCGAACGGTCTTGCCTTCGGAATCGAGAATTGTGACGGTGACGCTTTGTCGCCCGCCGCCACCCTCACCACCGCGTGGCACGTCGCCCGCTTGACCACCACCTCCGCCGGCCCCACGGCCGCCGCGGCCACCACCAAAACCGCCGCCCGCTCCTTCCGCAGCCATCGGCGGACCATTCTTAATGAAATAATTGATGTCGGCTCCGTATTGTGGCGGCTGCGCACCACCGGCCCCGCGCCCTCCGGCGCCGTAGCCGCCTTCGGGTTTCCAGCGATACGCTGGGCGGACCGTGAACAGATGGACATCCGAATTCAAGATTTCAGGCGTCAATTCGCGGAGCGGGGTAATGTCGTCCATTACCCACAGACCGCGGCCGTAGGTGGAAACGGCCAAATCGCCAAAACGTGCCTGGACATCAATCCAGGACGCCGGCGCGTGCGGCATGTTGTTTTGCAACAGCGTCCAGTTCTTTCCTTCGTCAATTGAGAAGTAAACAGAATTTTGGCTCGAGGCGAAGAGCAGGCCCTGGCGCTTCGGATCCTCCTTCACGCAGGAAATATAACTGAACACCGACTTCGGAATGCTTCCGCTGATTAAAACCCAGGTCGCGCCGTAGTCCGTGGTCTTGTAGATCAGCGGATCGTTGTTTCCCTGCAGGTGGTCGTCGGCGGCAAGATAAGCGGCGCCGGCATCGAAGTGCGAAGGCTCGATATTGCTGATCGTGGCCCAGTGGGGCAGATTCGGAAGCTTGTCGGTAACGTCCGTCCAGTGCGCGCCGCCATCTCGCGTCACGTGTACCAGACCATCGTTGCTGCCTACCCAGATCAGCCCTTTCGCCTTGGGCGACTCCGCGATGGACCAGAGCGTAGCGCCGTCGAAGGTGAAAAGGTTGTCGCTCGAGACTCCGCCGGAATTCTGCTCGTGCGTCTTGTCATTGCGCGTCAGATCGGGACTGATTTCCTTCCAGCTCGCGCCGCCGTTTGTCGTTTCGTGAACGAATTGGCTGCCAACGTAAACGGCATTGTCATCGTTGGGCGAAATAGCGATGGGGAAGGTCCAGTTCCAGCGGTATTTCACATCCGCCGGCGTCCAGCCATACTCGGAAACGGGCCAGACTTTGACGTCCCGCGTCTGAAGGGTCTTCAGGTCGAAACGATCGAGGCCGCCGTCGTAACAGCCGGAGTAGACGATTTCATTGTTCACTTTGTCTGGAACGGTAAATCCGCTCTCGCAACCGCCGACACGCAATTCCGCTTTCGCACTGATACCGCCGCCCCAACTATTGCTGGCAATGCGCCAGCTTCCGTTGTCCTGCTCGTTGGCATAAACGAAGTAAGGAATCGCGTCGTCTGTGGTGACGTGGTAGAGCTGCGCGATCGGCAAGTTCACCGATTGCCAGGAAGCGCCGCGATTGAGCGTGATGCTGGCTCCGCCATCGTGCGCGATCATCATGCGGTTTGGATCGGTGGGGTCGATCCAGAAATCATGGTTGTCGCCGCCACCTCCAAAGGGATGATCGGTAGCGCCGCCATCGAGCGAACGTGTGATACCTACGGTGACGAAATAGATGCGGTCTTCGTCCACAGGATCGACAGTGAAGCGGTTGTAATACGGGGAACGCTCGTTGATTTCGTCGTTCTCACTTACCAGCCGCCAGCTCTGGCCGCCATCATCGGAGCGATAAAAACCCGGATGCTTATCCTGGACCAGCGCGTACATGCGTTCGCCGTCACTCGGCGCGATGGCCACTGCCGTTTTGCCGATGGGATGCGTCGGAAATCCGTGCCCGACGACACGTGTCCACGTGGTGCCTCCATCATGCGAGAGAAAGATCCCGCTGCCGGGACCGCCGCTGTGCAAATCCCAGGTGTGAATCGCAAGTTGCCAAGTGCCCGCAAGCAGTGTCTGCGGGTTATGCGCATCCATGGCGACGTCCGCAGCGCCGGTGTTTTCGTCGACAAAAAGCACACGCTGCCAGGTTTTGCCGCCATCCATGGTGCGGAAGACGCCGCGATCCTGCGAAGGCGCAAAGCCGCTGCCTACGGCAGCCGCGAAGACAATATCCGGATTTGTAGGATCCACGACGATGCGCGCAATGCGGCCGGTGTTTTCCAGGCCCATGTGCTTCCAGGTGGCGCCGCCGTCGGTGGATTTGTAAATCCCATTGCCGATCGAAGTAGCCACGCGGTTGTAGAAGGGCTCGCCGGTACCGGCCCACACGATGTTGTGCGCGGAGGGCGCGATGGCCAGCGCGCCGATGGACATTACTTCTTCTTTATCAAAAATCGGCGTCCAGCGCAGGCCGCCGTCGGTGGTCTTGAAAATTCCGCCGGAAGCGGCGCCGACATAATCCACCATGGGGTTCCCAGGCTCGCCCACGATCGCGTCGGCGCGATTGCCTTGCGGTCCGAGCGTGCGATAACGCATTTGCGTGAACCAGTTCGAATCGAGCTGCTGCGCGCCGGCCGGAACAGCAAGAAGCGCGAAGCAAGCCATGATGCTGAAGCTCAAGAGCGTGAAGCGGAGTGCATTTCGATCGGAACACTGCTTTATGTTTGCCATTTTTTTCTACCCCTAAAGTACCGAAGAGATTTGGACGGTATAAAGAATCCGGAAGTTCCGAATTATCTCACAAACGGCGAGGACGAGCGGCTGCAAGATTACGCGGACCGGACGCCGCGATTCACGAGCCGGCTCAGCCAATACAATATGGGTCCTAGAGCAATCAGCACAAAGCCTAATGCCAACCCGCTAATGGAACCAATGCGTTCATCGTGATTGCGCACCGCGGCCATCACCATCAGTGCCGCGGGCGGAATGCCAATGGCAATCGCACCCAAAAGACCTCCCGGCACGCGATAGGGGCGCGGGAGATCGGGCTCGCGAACTCGCAAAGCCGCTAGCGCACAAAATTCCAGCAAAATGCTCAAGCCGGTCAGCAATACATCCAGAATCACCAGCCGCTCGAAACCCAGGAACATGCACCCCGCCCAGGCGACGCCGCAAACCATGATCGCGACCCATGGCGCGCCGGTGCGCGCGTGCTTTCGCGCGAAAACCTTCGGCAGATATCCATCCTCCGCCATCACTAGAGGCAGCCGAGAAAATGACAGCATCAAAGCGTTGAACACGCCAAAAGCCCCGATCACGCCACCCGCCGCAATGGCGATCGCCAACGGCTCGCCCCCGAGCTGCCGTCCAACATCCACCCAGCCGCCGGTGGACCAGGCGTTTGGATCGATACCCGCGTGGGCAACTCCTGCAATCGGAATGATGTAGGTAATCACGATCAGCAAGACGGAAATAAGCATGGCCAAAGGAAACGTGCGCTGTGGCCGGTCCACTTCACCGGCAATGGTCGAAGTGTTGTCCCAGCCCATGTAATTCCACATGGCGATCAGCACGGCGCCCATGACGTCCGCGTGTCCCAACGAACTGGACGTTTGTGAGTTCGCGGCCGGGTGGTGCGCCAAGCCGAGAGCGGTTAGAACCACGAACGGCCCGAGCAACAAAATCGTCATGGCCACCGAGCCAATCCCCACAGCGCTCGCACCGAGCACGTTCCAGGCGATGCAAATCACGATCATTCCCAGCCCAAGCCACGCGCCACGGTGACCGGCAGTGAGTGACGGAGCGAAGTGGCCGAGGTAATCGACGAAGAGCGTCGGATAGAGCGCCATTTCGAAAACGCTGCCGGCCAGCGAAAGCCAAGTCTCCTGGTATCCCCAGAAAGGGCCCATGCCGCGCCGGACCCATACATAAAAGCCTCCTTCCTCTGGTATCGCACTGGTCAGTTCGCTGACCATGAGGGCCGTGGGGATACTCCAGAACAATGGCGTCAGCAGCAAGATGAGGATCGCGCCGAAAAAACCCGTCATGTGCACGATATCTTCGAGGCCGTACGGACCGCCGGCCACCATGAAATACGTCGCCGCGACGAGCGGGATGAGCGTCATCTTCGGCGCGGATGCCGGTTGCGGGGAGGACCTGACTCCGGGCGGAGCGAGAATTTTCATTCGGTATCGGGAACGCGAGCGAACGTTAGGGCTTTAGATATTTCGCTAGATACGCGTAGACATCCTGCCGCGATTGCCGCGCCAGCGCCGTGTCAATGCGGTTGAAGTGGTGGCCGCCGGGGGCGTTGTCATAAATCTTGTAGTCGAATTTCTTGCCGGCGGCTTTCAAAGCGTCGATTAAATGCTCCACTTCCATCACGTTCACATCTTCGTCATTGGTATTGGAATGGAGAAGCAGCGGCGTATCGAGCTTATCCGCATAAAACACAGGCGAGCGCTTGCGATATTCCATGGGGTCGTCTTGCGCTTCCTTGCCAATAAAGGTCTTGAAAATATCGCGATAGCCTTGCGACTTGTAGCCCATGCGCATCACCAGATCGCTTACCGGACATCCCGCATAAGCCACCTTGTAGTCATGTGGCCAACGAAAGATATTCAGCAGCGTGATGTAACCGCCGTGGCTCCAGCCCATGATGCCGACACGCTCGGGGTCCACGTGCGGCAGGTTCGCAACGGCCCAGTTGCGCACATCGTGCACGTCATCCACTTCCGCGCCGCCGTAATCAATCTGGTTGTAATACTCGGAGCCGTAACCGGTGCTGCCGCGATATTCCGGTGCGACCACGACGTAACCCTGGTCCATCAGCTCGCGAATAATATGGACGTAAGTGAGATCGAAGTGCGAACGAACGCCACCGTGGTTGAACACCATGAGCGGGGCCTTCTGCCCGGCCGCCAGCTTCTTCGGAGTAAACGAGTAGAAGTAGATTATGAGCGGATTGCCCGCGCCCTGGCCCGTGGCATTCGCCATGCGGATGGGCTTCGAACTCGCGATCGCAAACTTGTCGACCGCGGCGATGTCGCTGACGCGGAGGTTCCACAGCGCTTCTTCCACCTCGTTATCGACAATATCGGTCTGCTGCTCTTCCGGCGAGGGTCCGGCCGGCCGTGCGGCTTCCTGAGGAGGTCGCGGCGGCACCTGGGCTTGGGCGTGTGCCGCACCCGCGATCGCGAGAAGGCCGCACGAAAGCAGCGCGGCAATAACGTAAAGTGATTTCGATTTCGTATTCATTGCGAATGATCCTCCATCAACAGAACCCGCTGCGATTCCGCGGGACGGTTCGTACACTCAGGGTTTCAGGTACTTTGCCAGGAACGTATAGATATCTTGTCGCGATTGCCTAGCGAGCGCGGTATCAAGCCGATTGAAGGAGTGCCCGCCCGGCGCATTGTCATAGATTTTGTAATCGAACGTCTTGCCCGCGGCTTTGAGCGCTTCGATCAAGTGCTCGACTTCCATCACGTTGACGTCTTCGTCGTTGGTGTTGGAATGTACGAGCAAGGGCGTATCGAGTTTATCGGCATAAAAGACGGGCGACCGTTTGCGGTATTCCATCGGATCGTCCTCGGCCTGCTTGCCGATGAAGCCGGCGTAAATATCGCGATAGCCTTGCGCCTTGTACCCCATGCGCATTACCAAATCGCTGACGGGGCAGCCGGCATATGCCACCTTGTAGTCATGCGGCCAGCGAAAGATGTTCATCAGCGTGATGTAGCCCCCATGGCTCCAGCCCATGATGCCGACGCGGTCCGGATCCACATGCGGCAGATTCGCCACGGCCCAGTTGCGCACGTCATGCACGTCGTCGACTTCCGCGCCGCCATAATCAATTTGGCTGTAATACCCACCGCCATAACCAGTGCTGCCGCGATATTCGGGCGCCACCACCACGTAACCCAAATCCATCAGCTCGCGAATGATATGCAGATAGGGCATATTGAAATGCGAGTGGATTCCATCGTGATTGAAGACGAGTAATGGCGCCTTTTGCCCGGCGGCAAGTTTCTTTGGCGTAAAGGTGTAGAGATAAAGGATCAGAGGATTGCCCGCGCCTTGGCCGGTGGCATTCGCCATGCGAATGGGCTTGGTGCTGGCGACGGCGAATTGATCGACGTTGGCGATATCGCCGACGCGAAGTTGCCAAAGCGCTGCTTCCACCTCATTGCTGACGGTCTCGATCTGCTGCGCCTCGCCAGAGGGACCGGCGGGTCTTTGGGCCGGCGCGGCCTGCGGAGTGGGACCAGCAGGCGGCGAGCCTTGCGCCCTGACATTACTTGGCGCGCTAAAAAAGACGATCAGTGCCAAAAGAAGTGCGGAAACTCTACCTGCGGATTTAATCGTCAAGATGCCTCCCGCTGCGTTCGAACGGACGTGCAATTTATCACGAGCTACGCCCGGTGGGACGTTGTCTTGTATCTTTTTGTCCTTCAGCACAAAAATCAGGGGAGCACCGGAACCCGCGTTTCTGATCTGCACATCTTGACCGTGATGATGATATAAAGTGCGGGTCACACGGTTTGGCGGCAGCCTCTTTACGGCCGGCACGTCAGCACGCTACGCCTGGAAGCGAGAATCTTCATGACAAAAACAGCACGAATCGGCCTTTGGATGGGAATTTTGCTGGCAGCACTCGCGTTGGTGGTCGTGCCATCTCTTCCGGCGCAGGGCAAGCGGATCGTGATTGCGGCCAGCACCGTGCTGGACGGCCGCGGTCACGTGCTCCATAACACGCGCATCGTGGTCGAAGGCTCGAAGATCGTGGCCATCGATCCCAAGGCGGGGCCGGTGGATTACGATCTGAGTGGATTAACCGTGCTGCCGGGTTGGATCGACGCGCACGTGCACATCACCTGGTTCTTCAATAGCGAAGGCCATTTGGCTGGAGGTAAGGAACCGCCGCAAGAAGCGGCTTATGCCGCGGCGTCAAATGCGTGGGTCACGCTGATGGCCGGCTTCACTACCGTGCAGAGTGTGGGCTCGCCGGACGACAAGCCGCTGCGGGACGCCATCGCGAGGGGAGCGCTGCCTGGCCCTCGGATTCTGACGGCGATGTCTCCCCTCCAGGGACGGGGTGAAGCTACCGGGACTCCGGATCAAATTCGAGAATACGTGGATAAGCAAGCCGCCGCGGGAGCGGACCTTATCAAAATCTTCGCCTCGCAAAGCATCCGGCAGGGCGGGGGCATGACGCTCTCGCAGGAGCAGCTTAACGCGGCGTGCGATGAAGCCAAGAAAAAGGGCTTGCGCACGCTTGTGCATGCCTATGGAAAAGCGGTTCCGGCGGCAACGCTGGCGGGATGCACGCAGGTCGAACACGGCACCCTCGCAACTCCCGAGGATTTGAAGCTCATGGCGGAGCACGGTACATACTTCGATCCGCAAGCAGGCTTCGTGATTGAAAACTATCTGCAAAACAAAGCAAAATTCCTCGGGTCGCCGGGCTACACCGAGGAAGGCTTTGCCGCGATGGAGAAGGTCCTTCCCGTGGAACATGAACTCGTTCGCCAAGCCGTGGCCACGCCGGGACTCAAGATCGTGTTTGGCACCGATGCGGTGGCGGGAGCCGACGGACGAAACGCAGAAGAGTTTATCGATCGCGTACGCGATTCCGGGCAGCCGCCTATGGACGCCATGGAGTCCGCCAACTCCATCGGCGCCGAAGCCATGGGATTGGGCGACAAGATCGGATCGATCGCCACGGGGCTCGAGGCGGATATCATCGCGCTCGACGGCGATCCGCTGAAGGATATTACGGCGGTGCGCCATGTCGCGTTCGTGATGAAAGGCGGCGTGGTCTATAAGAATGTGTCGCGCCTAGCGATTCCACATTACGCCGGCGTAGAACCATAGACGCAGTGGACGGCATTCGAATACTCGAAGCTAAGCCACTGATCCTATGTCGCTTAAATTTGTTTCACGTGAAACAACTGCGCGGACACCCCTTCCGGCGTTTACAGTTCGTGTGTGGCACTGAGAGGTCTCGGCATGAAACGTAGACTTTACTTCGCCGTTTTGGCGTTCCTGGTCTTTTGGCCCGCCGCAAGCTTCTCGCAGCAACCGGCCACGGGTTCCTCCTCAGGGGCTACCATCCCTGTACCCGCAGGCTCGCCCACGATCGATCAATCGCTCGAAATGAAAAGCGTTTCCGCGCCGCGGATTTCGCCGGACGGCCGGTTTGTAGTCTACGAAGTGACGCGTGCGAACTGGGAAGAAAACGCCTTCGAGCGCGATCTTTGGCTGGCCGATACGGCGAGCGGCCAATCAATCCGCCTGACCAGCGCGAAACGCTCGAGCTACGACGCAAAATGGTCGCCGGACGGCAAATGGATCGCGTTCCTCTCCGACCGACCGCCGGTGCTGAGCGGACTGAAGAAAGACGATAAGGTGCAACTCTACGTGATGGCGGCAGCAGGCGGCGAAGCGCGCGAATTGACGCGGCTGGAGACCGGTGTGACCGTTTATGAATGGTCGCCCGATAACCGCACAATTGCCTTCACGAGCACCGATCCGGATTCCAAAGCCCGCAAGGATCGCGACGAGCGTTACGGCGAAATCCAGATCATCAGCAGCGACTATGCCATGACGCACTTGTGGCAGATCACGATACCCTCCCCCGAATCCACCCAACCACCCGAACCGCACCGCCTTACGGAGGGCAATGACTTCACGGTGGGATCTTTCGCGTGGTCTCCCGACGGGAAACGCATCGCCTTTTCGGCGCAGCGTGACCCCGACTTAGGCTCGGCGGAGACAGCCGATATTTACGTCTTAGATGTGCCCAGCCGCGCGGTGAAGAAGATCGTGGATATGCCGGGCCCGGACACGTCGCCGCAATGGTCCCCTGATGGATCGGAGATCGCGTACCAGACCGCGAACGGCAGCAAATATGACTTTTACACGAACCATCTGATCGCGGTGGTGCCTGCGGAAGGCGGTGCGCCCCGCGTACTCACGCAAAAATTTGACGAGGACGCGGGGCCGCTCGTCTGGGGACCCGACGGCATTTATTTCGCAGCGCTCCAGAAGACATACGCTCATCTATTTGTCGCGAATCCGAAGACAGGCGCGGTTGAGCGTGTGAGCGCAGATGGCGCCGAGATCGCCTCGCAATTTTCGTTTACGCGTGATTTCAAGACGTGTGCCTTTACCGGCGCGAGCGACAACACGTACCCAGAAATTTACGTTTCCGCAACGCAGTCCTTTGCTCCGCGCGCCCTCACTACGATGGGTAGCCAGCTTAAGCCTTTTCAGACGGCGGTTCGCGAGCGAATCCAATGGAATTCCACGGATGGCGCAAAGATCGAAGGAATTTTAATCAAGCCCCCGGATTTCGATCCCGCCAAGAAATATCCGCTCCTGGTGGTGATCCATGGCGGGCCGACCGGGGTGGATCGAACTTCGCTCAGCGCCGATCGTTACTATCCGGTGGAAATCTTTGCGGCCCAAGGAGCCTTGGTGCTGAAGCCAAACTATCGCGGCTCCGCGGGGTACGGCGAGGCCTTTCGCTCGCTGAATGTGCGCAATCTGGGCGTGGGTGATTACGCCGACGTGATTTCCGGCGTAGATTACCTGATCGCGAAGGGTTGGGTAGATCGCGATCGGGTGGGCGCGATGGGCTGGAGCGAGGGAGGATATATATCGGCGTTTATTACGGCCTCGAGCGACCGGTTCCGCGCCGTCTCCGTGGGCGCCGGCATCTCGGACTGGATGACGTATTACGTAAGCACCGACATTCACCCTTTCACACGCCAATATCTGAAGGCGACTCCGTGGGACGATCCGGAGATCTACCGCAAGACGTCACCGATCACCTATATCAAGTCCGCAAAGACGCCCACGCTGATCCAACAGGGAGGCAGCGACAAACGCGTGCCGGTTTCCGACAGCTTTGAGCTATACCAGGCGCTGCGCGATGTAGGCGTTCCGGTGCGCATGGTGATCTACCCAACTTTTGGCCATCCGATCAATAAGCCCAAGCAACAGCGCTCCGTAATGGAAGAAAATCTCCGCTGGTTCGACCACTATATTTGGGGCGATCCGTTCGCGCCGCCGACGCAGTAGAGTTTATTCGTTCGAATTGACGATCCTTTTGGGATGAATTCCACTTCAATTCCACACGCGGAACCTACGCAAGGCCGGACCTGGCACCCCGCGATCTGGGGCGGCCTCATGATTGTCGCCGCCGCGCTGTTGCTGCCCATCTGGTCGGTGCGATTTCCTGCCCTGCTCGATTATCCGAATCATCTGGCGAGCAGCTTTGTTCTCGGCCACCTACATGACCCTGCTCATCAATTCAGTGACTTCTACGCCAGCGCCTGGGGTTTCAACCCTTACGTTACGGTTGACTTCATTCTGAGCCAGCTCGGCCGGATAATTCCCCAACTGATAGCGGGCAAGATGGTGCTGAGCCTAGGCGTCCTCGCTCTTCCCGGTGCGATATGGTTCTTTTTGAGGCAAGCCAATCCGGGCGAGGATGCTTTGGCGGTATGGGGCCTGCTGGGCGTCTTCAATGTTTTCTTCTTCTACGGATTCCTTGGATATTTTTGCAGTCTTTCGCTGCTGTTTCTGACGTGCGGCTTGTGGTTGCGATGGCTCGCACGGCGATCGATGGGCGGCTGGGTGCTTACCTGCGCGGCGCTCTGGGCAACTTATTTCACGCACATTTTTGGATTTCTCTTCACCGCCTTGATCGTGGCAGTGTATTCGCTAACGCGCCCCCGCTGGCGCGAATGGCTTTTCTCGGCGCTGTTGTTCTTGCCGCCGGGCCTTTGCTATTTCATCTCTTCACGCGCCGCTTCGCACCAAAGCGGGCTGGAATATCGCACGGTGGACGACAAGCTTTCGACTTTTGTCACCAGCCTGGTGCAAGGATATTCGGATCGCTTGGACTGGGCCACGCTGGCCGGAGTGGGGATCTTGTTCGCCGGTGGCTGGCTGTTGAACCGGGCGTTTCATTGGAACTGGCGCTGGATTGTGGTGGCGCTCGCCATGCTTGCGGCTTATGTGACGCTGCCCGTTGGCTATGGCGATGGCTGGAATATTGATATCCGGGCGCTGCCCGTGTTTTTTCTGCTGCTCTTCGCCACGATCCGCGTCGGCAAGCGAGGCTGGTGGCTGGCGCCGATGGCGCTGGTGCTATTTTTTCTACGAGTCGGCAACATCACCGGGCAGTTTCGCTCCGATCAGCCGGAACTGACCGGCATGGCGCAGGCATTCTCGATGACGCCGCCGAATGCGCGGGTGCTGCCAATTGTTGAGGGACAGGATGAGGATCCGATCTGGCAGATTTATCCGCATTTCTGGGCGTATGGCGTGATCGAACGCGGCTGGTATTCGCCGTATCTTTTTCAGTTGCCGGGATTGTTGCCGCTTCGAATCACCACGGAACTTTACGACCCCGATGGCTTCTGGAACCTGAAATACGACGCGCCACCCGATTGGGCGCAGGTACGGGAAGACTACGATTACGTTTGGGCCTACGACGTAGCTAGATTCGACGGCGGGTTGCAGGGCATTGCCGATGTGGTGTACACGAGCAGAAAGCTTAAGTTTTACCGCGTCCGCAAGCCAGCCGCCGGAACCGCGGCACGGCAATAAGAAACCATCGCTAGCGGCGGTCCGGCGCGGTGGCGTGGCGCACGTCGCTACCCGCCACCATGTAAATCACGTCCTCTGCGATATTGGTGGCGTGATCGCCGATGCGTTCGAGATTTTTGGCCACCAGGATCAGCTCGAAGGCGGGAAAAACCACGGCGGAATCGCCCATCATATAAGAGAGCAATTCGCGAAAGATTTGGTCGCGCAGGCTATCTACTTCGTCGTCCCGGAGAAGGACATTCTTGGCGAGTTCGGTGTCTTTGCGCACCAGGGCGTTCAAGGAGTCGCGAACCATTTCCTCGGCCAATTCGCTCATGCGCGGAAGATCGACGTACGGCTTCACGCGTGGGTGCCGGATCACACGCAACGCGGCCTGCGAAATATTGACGGCCTGGTCGCCAATCCGCTCAAGATCGTTGTTGATATGCGAGACGGCGAGCACAAAGCGCAAGTCTGTGGCCATTAATTGGTAGAGCGCCAGTAACTGGACGACGCGATCGTCCATTTCCTTCTGGAGCTCGTTAATCACCGGTTCTTCGTCCAGCACCGAACGGGCCAGCTTCTCGTCGGCGTCCAGCACCGCATGAATAGACTGATGCACGGCGCGCTCGGCGAGGCTACCCATCCAGAGCAGCCGCTCCTTGAGCTCTTCCAGATCTCGTTCGAAATGTCTCTCCATCCGGTATCTCCTAGCCGAACCTTCCGGTAATGTACGCTTCCGTGCGCGGATCGGACGGAGTCGTGAACAAATGCGGAGTTGGACTGAACTCGATGCGCTCACCATTCAGCATAAACGCGGTGGAATCGCTGACGCGCGCCGCTTGCTGCATGTTGTGCGTAACGATCACGATCGTGCAGTTTTCCTTCAACTGAATCAGCAACTCCTCAATCTTCGCCGTGCTCACCGGATCGAGCGCCGAACAGGGCTCGTCGAGCAGCAGCACCTCGGGATCGACGGCCAGCGCGCGTGCAATACAGAGCCGCTGCTGTTGGCCACCGGAGAGCGCATACGCGGACCGGTGCAAGCGGTCTTTTACTTCGTCCCAGAGAGCCGCGCGTCGCAAACTCTTCTCCACGAGTTCATCAAGGGCGCCTTTGTATCCGTTGATGCGCAAACCGTAGGCAACGTTGTCATAGAGCGACTTCGGAAATGGATTCGGCCGCTGAAAGACCATGCCGACGCGGCGGCGAAGGCGCGTGACGTCCTGGCTCAGAATATCCTCGCCATCCAGCAGAATCTGTCCGGTAAGCCGCGTGTGGCTCACCGTCTCATGCATGCGGTTCAACGTGCGGAGCAAAGTGGACTTGCCGCAACCGGAAGGCCCGATCAGCGCGGTGACGCGATTTGCGGCGATCCCGAGGTCCACATGAAAGAGCGCCTGCGATTTGCCATAGAAAAAATCGAGGTTGGAAACAGCCATGCGAAGCGCACCTTCGGAAGCCATCACTTTTGAGGTGTCGTTCGATACGGAACTCACCATGGGCGTAGCTACCTCTCGGGCCAGCGCGGGTTTTGCGGCAGATGAGAATTCCATAACTGATTATCTCCGCTGCGTCACTTGGCGCCGAAGCAAGAGACGCGTAAGCAAATTTATTGTGAGAACCAAAATCAATAATACAAACCCGGCGGCCCAGGCTTGCCGGTGCCAATCATCATAAGCAGAGAGCGCATAAGTGTAAATTATCACGGGGAGCGAGGCGATAGGCTCATTCCACCCGTGCGCCCAGTAGCTGTTCCCCAAAGCCGTGAAGAGCAACGGGGCGGTTTCGCCGGCGACCCGCGCCAACGCGAGAAGAATGGCGGTGAGAATCCCTCCGGAGGCGGCCGGGACAACAACTTTCACGATCGTCCGCCACTTGCTCGCGCCCAATGCCATGGAACCTTCGCGCAACGAGCGCGGCACGGCCTTTAAGAAATCTTCGCTGCTGCGCAGGATGATGGGAATCATCATGACGCCGAGCGCAAACCCTCCGGCCAAGGCCGAGAAATGCCCCATCGGGATCACGACAACGGTGTAGGCAAAGATTCCCATGACGATCGAAGGAACACCGTTGAGCATATCCGCCGCGTACCGCACCAGAAATGCGGACGTGGCACCGGCATACTCCGCCAGGTAAATCGCCCCGAGCAAGCCGAACGGTATCCCGAATCCAGCGGCGAGCAAGAGCAGTTTGCCGCTGCCGACGATGGCGTTGGCAATACCTCCGCCGGTTTCGCCGACCGGCGCGGGCAAGTTCGTAAAGAAACTCCAATGGAGGGAGCGCGCGCCATTCCACGCTAGGGTGCCAAGAATGACGAACAGCGCGGAAACCGTTAGCAACGCGCAAAGGGCGGTCACGCTCAGCATGAAAGCACTCACCGACTTGCGCCATAAGAGCCGAAAGCTCATCAGGAAACCACGCCTCCGCCACGCTTTTGCGTCAAGATAATGAGAATCCGGGCCACGCCGTTGAGCACGAAGGTCAGAAGGAAGAGCACCAGGCCGAGCTCGATCAAGGCGCTCAGATACAAGTTCCCGGTCGCTTCGGTGAACTGGTCCGCGATCACCGCCGCGATGGAATAGCCCGGTGCGAAAAGAGAACGGGAAATCTGGGGCGTGCCGCCGATCACCATCGTGACCGCCATGGTTTCCCCGAGGGCGCGCGCCATGGAAAGAAAGATGCTGCCCAATATGCCCGTCTTCGCGAAGGGGACTACCACTTTCCAAGTGGTCTCCCAGCGGGTGCATCCCAAGCCCAGTGCGGCTTCGCGCTGATCCGCCGGCACGGCCAGCAACACCTCGCGCGAAACGGAAACGATGTATGGCACGGTCATAACGGCCAGGACCAGACCCGCCGCCAGGAAGCCAACTCCATAGATAGGCCCCTGAAAGAGCGGGATAAAACCAAGATATCTTTTCAGCGCGGGGTCAATGGGCGATCTTAGGAGCGGAATCAACGCGAACATCGCCAGCAGGCCGTAGATGACGCTGGGCACGGCCGCGAGCAGGTCAATGACAAAGGAAAGCCCCGCCGAGATTTTTGGCGGCGCGAGTTCCGACAGAAAAATCGCGGCGCCCAACCCCAAGGGTACGGCCAAAATCAAAGCCACTGCGGTGGTGACTAGCGTTCCGTAAATAAAGGGCAATGCGCCGAAGTTGTTGAAAACCGGGTCCCACGTGCTGGTGTAAAAGAATCTGAAGCCAAATTTCGCGCGGGAGAGAGCGGAATGAATCCAAAGCTGGTAGACCAGCATGACGGTGATGATCAGGATCGAAGCGCCAAAAATCAGCGTGAGGATATGCGCGATTTCGTCACCACTGCGCAACCGGCGCAGCAGGGTCCGCGGGCGCCAGTCCATGCCCGCAGGCCCTAGTGTCGTTGATGTCGCTCCCATGGAATTTTGCCGGCTGGACCCCACCATTCTACTGAATTAGCGAGATAGCTTTCATTTCTTTCGCCACGACTGGCGGCGGCAGCTTGGCATAGGAAAGGGCTTCGCAATCGTTTTGACCATCAGTGAGCATCCATTTTATGAAATCAGTGATGGCCTTGCGCTTCGTCGCATCCTGGATCTGCGCGGGGACCAAGAGCCACGTAAAGCTGGATACGGGGTAGGCGGTCTTCCCCGGGGCATCCGTGATCGAAACGCGGAAATCCTCCGGCATATCTTTTGCCGCTCCAGCCGCTGCCGCGGAAACACTATCGAGCGTGGCCTTGACGAACACACCGGAGGAATTCTGCACATCGCCGTAGGGAATGTGGGTCTGAATGGCGTAGATCAGCTCTACATAGCCGATCGAATAAGGCGTCTGCTTCAGCAGGCCGCTCACACCCTCGTTACCCTTGCCACCGAGACCCACCGGCCAATTCACAGCCGTGTTTTTGCCGACTTTGTTCTTCCAGTCTTCGCTCGCTTTAGAGAGAAAATCGGTCCAAATGTAAGTGGTGCCGCTGCCGTCAGAGCGATGAACAACAATGATGTCGTTTCCGGGCAGGTTCACGCCGGGGTTCGATTTTGTGATCTCCGGATCGTTCCACTTCGCGATTGTGCCCAAAAAGATTCCCGCGAGCGCCTTCTGCGTGAACTTCAACGAGCCGGTGACTCCGGGAATGTTATAGCTGGGCACATCCGCGCCGAGCACGGTCGGAAAGTGTAGGATCTTGAATCCCGCCTGCTTGAGCTGGTCGTCCGACATAGGTCCATCAGAAGCACCAAAATCCACCGTGTGCTCGATCACTTGGCGAATGCCGCCGCCAGATCCAATGGACTGATAATTGATCTGAATGTTCGAATGAAGCTTATGGTAGTCGTCGAACCATTTTGAATAAATCGGGTAGGGAAATGTCGCACCTGCCGCATTTAACTGTACGTTCTGCGCTCCGACGGCCGCTGCCAGACCCAGGCATAGCGACACCAATAGAAGAGTCTTTTTCATGATCGGCGGATTCTCCTTAGATATGGTATTCTCGCCGGGTTGTGTTACGGAATTGTTACAACGGAAAGAATTCGGAATGAAGCAACAAGTATTTTAAATCCAGCGATCTACAGTACGAGGAGCGTGCTGGATACGTTACTCGTTTTTACCCCGGCTCTCGTCGGACGCTTGCCCTGACGTTGATTCCGGCGCTATCATCGCGTGGTAAGCAGAAACGACGCGCAGTCTGAATTTTGCATCCAACTAAAAGAGAAGCGCCGCTTTCAGGGCGCTTCGTGAGCACCGAACCTACTTTGACAAACGTACGACGGCGCCAAGTGCACGGCCGCAACCTGCTGGTTGTGTGCTTGCTCGTCGGTATGGTTATTATAGCGGTACAAGCGAAAACGCTCCATTACGCTCCGACGAGCCCGCAATCTGAACACTTTTCCGCATCGGTAAAGATTGCCAATCTGATTCACCCTGATTCCCCACGGCCACAGCCGGTCGCCGTGCTTGCCAAGCTCCCGGAACCTCTGCGTGAACGGGCGAGTTTCGCAATCTTATCTGACCTCCTACCTACTTGCTGTCGGCGATTCATCCAGAGCCCGCAAACGCGGGGTCCGCCTTCCAGATCTCGCGCGGCTTAAGAGCTAAGTTCGCAATTTGGTGAGTTGAGTTTCCGTGGCGTGATCGTTCAAACTTGACGATCAGACGGCGCGCAGATTCGAAAACCCGGGCAGTTCGTGGACTGCGTGGACGCCCATGGCAACAGCGGCTCACGAAAGCAAAGCGGCGATTTGCAAGCCGAAATACTTGCCCCAAACGTCTAGCCCGAAGCATCGGAAGAGGAGAGGCAATCACATGCCGTCCGATCCCTTTACGCCAGAGTTACTGCAAGAACTCTCCGGATTCAGTACGTGCGTGGTGGCTAGCGCGATTGAAACATTTGCCGCGCGTCTACGAAACATCGGTTTTACCCAGGCGAGCATTCATTCCATGTTTCCGGAAATGCCGCCGGTGGTCGGGTATGCGGCAACCGCCAGGATCCGCAGCTCCGATCCGCCGATGGAAGGGCACCGCTACTACGATCACACGGAATGGTGGAACGATCTGCTGACGATTCCCGCACCCAGGATTGTGGTGATCGAGGATTTAGATGAGCCTGCGGGCTTGGGAGCTTTCATCGGCGAAGTCCACGCCAAAATTCTGCAAAGGCTGGGGTGCGCCGCTCTGGTGACGAACGGCGGCGTGCGCGATCTGCCGGCGGTGCAAAAAATGGGCTTTGCGATGTTCGCCGGAAATGTGTCCGTCTCGCACGCTTACGCCCATGTCTTCGATTTCGGCGGCCCGGTGAGCGTGGCTGGCCTGGAAGTCCGGCGAGGAGATCTGGTTCACGCTGATTTGCATGGCGCGCAAACCATCCCGGCGAGCATCGCGACGAAAATCCCAGCCGCTGCGCAACACATTTTGCAAAACCGGAAGTTGTTGATTGATTTCTGCGAATCGCCCAACTTTTCGCTTGAGACGCTCCAGCAAAAAGTGAAGAAAATTGAATCTTAACTTTCATAGTCTTGAAAGATCGGAACGACTAATCCGTGTATGAGGCAAAAATGAGATACGCAAAGCGTCATGCATTCTGGGCCTTGACGATTCTTCTGGGTCTCTTCTCCGGGTGCGGAAAAGACCGAAGCGCCGAGGCTGAGAATCAGCCCACGGCGCCGCAAGTGGCAGTCGTCAAAGTAGCTCTGCGCAACGTCAGCGATAACCTGGAGATTGCCTCCGAGTTCCAGCCTTTTCAGGAAATTGAGGTCTACGCCAAGGTCTCCGGCTACATCCAGAAGCTCTACGTGGATTGGGGAACGCACGTGAAGCAAGGGCAGCTCCTGGCAGTGCTTGAAATCCCCGAACTGCAACAGCAACTCGAGGAAGACCAAGCGGCTGTACATCGCAGCGAACAGGATTTGGCTCGCGCGCACGAGGAAGTGACCCGCTCCGATTCGGCGTACAAGGTGGCGCACATAACCTACTCGCGGCTGGCGGACGTGCAGAAGACGCAGCCGAACCTGATCGCGCAACAGGATATCGACGTAGCCCAGGGAAAGGACCTTGAAGCGAACGCGGGCCTTTCCGCGGCGAGAGATTCTGTCTCGGCGGCGGAGCAAGCATTGGCCGCATCCAAAGCCGCGCTCGAAAAAGATCGGGACATGTTCGCATATGCGCGCATCACCGCGCCTTTTGATGCGGTGGTCACGCAGATGAACGCATACACGGGTGCACTGCTTCCCGCCGGAACCACGTCCAGTAAGGGTGACTCCTCGCTGTGCCGTCTTTCACAAAATGACCTGCTGCGCTTGGTGATTCCGGTGCCTGAACGGGCGGTTGCGAGCATACACAATGGGCAGACCGTGGAAGTGGATGTTTCCGGACTGAGCAAGACGTTCGCCGGGAAAATCATCCGCTTTTCCGACCAGATCGATTTGGCCACGCGCACCATGCACACCGAGGTGCAAGTGCCGAACCCGAAGTACTTAATCGTTCCCGGAATGTATGCATCCGTAAAAATCCCGCTGACCGACGCGGTGAATGTGGCCACCGTGCCGCTGCAAGCGGTGGAGCGCAGCAGCGGCAGCCAGGGCACGGTACTGGTGGTAAACAGTTCGAATCGAATCGAACAACGCAACATCGCCCTGGGCGTGCAAACTGCCAACGACGTTGAAGTCATCTCCGGCCTCAAGCCCGGCGACCTCGTGATCTTTGGCGAACAGAATCAGTACACGGTTGGCGAACTCGTCTCGCCGAAACTGATGGACGCATCGCAAACGCATTAGGAGCATTCATGCCAACTTTTTCCATAAAGCATCCTTATTTCATCATTGTGCTGTGCCTTTTTGTTTGCGTCCTGGGCCTGACCAGCGTGACCCAAATGCCTGTGGATATGTTCCCCCCGATTGATATCCCGATGGTGCTGGTTGCGACATTTTACAACGGCATGCCTCCGCAGCAGATCGAGGCGGACATCACGGATACCTTTGAGCGATTCTTTACGCTTGGCAGTGGAATCGATCACATCGAGTCGCGATCGCTGACGGGTGTGAGCCTAATCAAAGTCTTCTTTCAGCCCGGCACGGATGCCAATGCGGACGTGACCGGTATTTCCAATCTTGCCATGGCCGACCTTCGGCGGTTGCCGCCAGGCACGCTGCCTCCAGTCGTTCTGCGTACAGACGCATCCAACCTGCCGGTATGCTTGCTGACCGTCCAAGGGCAAGGACTGAACGAAACGCAGTTGCACGATTACCTGCAATACCAAATTCGCAATCAAATCGCGGGGGTCCCCGGCGCCACTGTTCCGCCACCGTTTGGCGGGAAGTACAGGCAGCTCATGATTTATGTGGACCCGCTGAAATTGCAAGCTCACGAGCTCAGCCCCATGGACGTGGTGCGCGCCACCGATGAGTCGAACCTGATTTTGCCGGCTGGCGATGTTCGTTTGGGTCCTCTCGACTACAACATTTATACGAACGCGCAAGTCCCCAATGCCGAGGCGCTCAACCAAATTCCCCTGAAGACGGAAGGTGAGAAATCCGTTTTTGTGTCCGACGTCGGAAAGGCAGTGGACGGCTCCTACTTGCAGTACAACATCGTCCGCGTGAACGGCCAGAAGTCGGTTTACGTGCCGGTGGAAAAGCAGGGCGGCGACACGAATACAATCGCGGTGGTAAATGGCGTCAAGAAAGCCATTGAAACGCTTCGCGATATTCCAGCGCAATTAAAGGTTCATGTGGTTTTCGATCAGTCGGTATTCGTGAAAGAAGCGATCTCCACCGTGCTGCGCGAAGGCGGCGTGGGATTGTTTCTCACGGCCATCATGATCCTGATCTTCTTGGGGAGCGTTCGCGCAACGGTAGCCGTGTTCCTTTCCATTCCCATCTCGGTGATGATCACTTTTTTTGTGCTGCACGCCGCGGGGAAGACGATCAATAGCATGGTTCTCAGCGGGCTGGCGCTGGCGTTCTCACGCCTGATTGACGACTCGGTCGTGGTCATTGAAAACGTGTACCGTCACCTCGAAATGGGTGAGGAA
Organism: uncultured Acidobacteriota bacterium; assembly: GCA_963703805.1. Classification (GTDB taxonomy): domain Bacteria; phylum Acidobacteriota; class Terriglobia; order Acidiferrales; family UBA7541; genus DASTCZ01. Next base: position 2,010,486 of record CAVPFO010000005.1, read on the forward strand.
CCACGGACGGCGGCGGTGAAGGGGGCAAACGAGGTCGCGCTGGCGGTGCTGGCAATCATGCTCGTCGCCGTCGTGGTGTTCTTTCCGGTAACGTTTCTGTTCGGTGTTAGCAAGTTTCTGTTCGGCGCGCTCGCTCTCGGCGTTGTCATCGCCCTTTTCGCTTCATACTTTGACGCCGTTACGGTGGTGCCGCTCTTCTGCGCCTACTTCTTGAAGCCGGTTCACCACCATATCGAAGGCGGAGAGCCCGTTAAGAAATCCTGGGGAGGGCGATTTCACTCGGCGTTTAACGCAAAGTTTGAAAAAATGCTGAACTTCTACCAACGGTGGGTTACCAAGGCCCTCGACTTCCCCCGCGCCACGATTTTGGGTTTTATCGGGCTCTTTCTTCTCAGTTTTCTGCTCGTACCGTTTGTGGGAGTGGCCTTCTTTCCACAAACCGATGCGGGACAATTTGTGATCAACGTGAAGGCGCCTACCGGCACTCGCATTGAGATCACGAATGACGACGTCAAGAAGGTCGAGGATATCGTTCGGCGGGTGGTTGAACCGAAAGACCTAGCGACGATTGTTTCCAATATCGGCGTCATGCCCGACTTCTCCGCCCTTTTTACGACCAATTCGGGAATGCACACGGCAGTGGTGCAGGTGGGACTTTCGCCCGACCATCACGTCAGCAGTTTTGACTACATGGCGCGAGTGCGGCAAAAAGTGGCCGAGGAGCTTCCGCAACTGCGCACTTACTTTCAATCCGGTGGGCTGGTGGATTCCGTATTGAATCAAGGAATGCCCGCGCCGATTGACGTTCAGGTAAGCGGAATGAATCTGCACGTGGATGATTCCGTGGCGCAAGACATCGCGAGGCAGGTCAAGGCATTGCCAGACATCTCCGACGTTTACGTGCCGCAAGACATGGACTATCCGGGGTTGCAAATGGATGTGAATCGCGAGCGGGCGGCACAGTTGGGCCTGAATCCCAAAGAGGTCGTCGACAATGTGATCACCTCGCTCACCTCGGACGTGATGATCGCTCCGAGCTACTGGGTGGATTCGAGAACGGGCAACAACTATTTCGTGACGGTCCAGTATCCTGAAAATCAGGTGCGTACGATTGAGGATTTGAAGGCCATGCCGCTGCGGGCGCCAAACTTGAAAATGCCAACCTATTTGAATCAGGTGGCGACCATCACCCCTATCTTGACGCCGACCGAAGTTGACCACTATCAACTCGAACGTTCAATGGACGTTTATGTGGCGCCGAAGGGAGAGGATCTCGGCAAGCCTAATAAGGAGATCTCTAAGATTCTTGCCGGTTTGCATCTGGATCCAAATACGCGAGTGGATGTGCGAGGGCTCGTAGTGACTATGAATTCCTCTTTCAAGAGCTTCGGTTTGGGGCTTTTCCTCGCCGTACTTCTGGTTTACTTAATTCTTGTGGCGCAATTTTCTTCTTTTGTGGATCCCTTTTTGATCGTTCTGGCGGTGCCCACCGGTCTGGTTGGGGTGATGTTGGTTCTGGCGTTGACGCCCACCACGCTCAATATTCAGTCGCTCATGGGTATCGTGATGCTTCAAGGGATGGTGGTTTCGAATAGCATTCTGATCGTGGATTTTGCCAACGTATTGCGAAGCGAGGGACACAAGCTGCGCGAAGCCGTCATTGACGCTTGCCGCATCCGCCTGCGTCCCATCTTGATGACTTCCCTGGCCACTGTCGTTGGTTTGCTGCCGATGGCGTTCAAATTGGAAACGGGCAGCGAAGCGTATGCGCCGCTTGCTCGCGTCATCATCGCGGGCCTGCTCTCATCGATTGTACTTACGATCTTCGTGGTACCGGCGGCCTATTTGCTAATGTACCAGCGGCGCGAGCGCGCCGCGGCAGCCGCGGCTGCAGAACCGCAGGAGGCATGATGCGAAGCCTTGTTCCGTTCTTGGCGATGACTCTGGCTGGCGTGAGCGCTTCCGCGCAATCGTTTCATGTGCAGCCGGGTCAGGCGCAAACGCCCGCGCCAGGCCAGACGCAACAAGCTCCATCCCCGCCTAGCCCTTCCCTGACTCTCGATCAGGCGCACCAAATGGCGCTCGCGAACCATCCTAGGTTTCTGGCCTCGCAATACGCCGCTGCGGCGCAGCACAACGTCACCACCGAGGTGCGCTCCGCATACTATCCCATGGTCAATAGCGATCTCACGGGGGCCGAGTCTATGCCTGGCAGCCGCATCGCGGCCGGCGTGCTAAACAACCCGATCGTGTATGACCGTTTCGCGGGTGGCTTGAGCATTCAGCAACTCGTGACGGATTTTGGGCGAACGCACAATCTTGCCTCGAGTGCGGATCTGCAGGCGAGGGCGGCGGACGCCGAAGTGACCTTCACGCGTGAGGACGTGCTGCTCGAAGTGGATCGCGCTTTCTACCAGGCGTTACGCGCGCAAGCGGTGCTACGCGTCGCGCAACAAACCGTGGACGAGCGTAGCGTGGTATCTCAACAGGTCACAGCGCTCGAGCAAAGCAAGTTGAAGTCGAGTCTGGACGTTAGTTTCGCGAACGTGAATCTCTCTGAAGCGCAATTGTTATTGCTGCAAGCACAGAATGACGCGCAATCGTCGTTCGCCCTACTAGCCGCGGCGTTGGGCCTTTCAGGTCCACATCAATTTGAACTTGTGGAGCCGCCGCCGGCGCCTACGGCTCTTCCTCCGTTAAGTGAGGCGCTTGTCGCTGCCGATAAGAACCGCCCGGAACTAATGTCCCAACGGTTGCAGGTTGAGTCCGCTCAGAAATACGCCGTGGCCGAGCGCGATCTGTGGATGCCGACTCTTTCGCTCGTGGGGGCGGCAGGTGAAATACCCTACGGACAGGCTCCGTTGCCGGACAACTATGCCGCTGCGGCCTTCGACGTACACATACCGATCTTCAACGGTAAGCTCTTCAATGCACGGCACGCGGAAGCCCTCAATCGCGCGCGTCAAGCATCCGAGCAACTTCGTGACACACAAAACGGAATCGAGCGCGACGTACAAGTAGCGTGGCTGGCGGCAAATACGGCTTACCAGAATCTCGCCGTGACCGCGCAACTGCTTGCCGAAGCCAATGAGGCGTTGAATCTGGCCGGTGCGCGCTATCACCTAGGACTGAGCAGCATTGTGGAATTGAGTCAGGCACAACTCAACCAGGCTCAAGCCGCCATCTCTCAAGCCACCGCAAAATACGACTACGACTCAAGGTTTGCCGAATTGATCTATCAAGAAGGCATCTTGCAATAGCGCTAAACCGTTCCGCGTGAGTGCCAATAGGGATAGTTGACTGGATCCATCGCGACTAGAGTGCGCCTGGCCGCTGAATGGCGATCCGATTGAGCTGTGAGTTTTCTGAGTCTTCCACGCCTTACCGAAAGCGAAACTCCGCATCTTCAACGCGTTAGCGTGTAACGCAGTATTCACAGACCTCTCACATTCGCTTTATGGCGTGGCCCATACTATTCCGCTTCTCAAAGTTTGTTTCGATGTGTCTCCGGAGGACGGAAGAAATCGTGTCGCTGGCAGTGCCGGCTCGCCTTTGAGCTGATGCGGCAAATTTAAACAGGGGGAAAGAATGCGAAAGCTTGCAGTTTGGATTTTGGCCTTGGGCTTAATGGCCACGCCCGCACTGGCCGATGGAAATGCGGGAACAGGCAACGATAGTGCGAAACCCGCGACCGGTACAGCGACTGATTCAGCGAAGCCGGTGACACCGGCGAAATCCGCCGATAAAAAGGCGGCTAAGGCGTCTCTCGACGAAGAACTGGATGAAATGCGGGCGCAGTTGCGCGCGCAGGCGGACCAAATTAACCGGCAAGAAGAAGAGATCAGCGCTATGAAAGCGCAGCTTGCCACCGAAGCAGCCCATTCGAACAACGCTGCCTCGGAGCCGCAGCCTTCCTCCACCGCGGCGCCGAAGAGCGTAGCGTCCAGCGCGCCGTCGGGTGCTGCTACACCAGCAACCACTGTAGCCACGGCTTCCAACTCACCGGCTTCGGCCGCCGTTTCCTCGCCGGTGACGCCGACGGCTACGGCTTCGAGCTATGCTTCGCCGCAACAGGATAGCGATCAGCCCAGTCCGCTCTTCTTCCGGATTGGTTCGGCCCGGTTCACGCCCGGCGGCTTCATGGACTTGACAGACGTGTTTCGGACCACCGGGACGGGCAATGGAATTGGAACCAGCTTTGGGGGCATCCCGTTCAACAACAATTACCCAACTGCGGGCCTGACCGAAAACCGCATGAGCATGCAGAACTCGCGGATTTCCATGCGTGTGGATGCCGATGTCGCAGGGGGCAAAGTGGCCGGGTACTTCGAGGCGGACTTCCTCGGCGCGATCGCGCAAAACGCCAACGTAACCAGCAACTCCAATACATTCCGTTCCCGCCTATATTTTGTGGACTACCAGCGCGGACCTTGGGAACTGCTGGGCGGCCAGGAATGGACCTTGCTCACGCCGAACCGTAAAGGAATATCACCCTGGCCGAGTGATATCTTCTACGGACAAGAGATGGACACGAACTACCAGGTTGGCTTGACATGGGCTCGCCAACCGCAATTCCGCATCGTCTATCATCCGAATGACAGTTGGGCCTTCGCCGTTTCACTGGAAAATTCCGATCAGCTCGTCTCCACCGCGGTAACGACTCCTACACTCTTCAGCGGCGTGATCGGCCAAGTGGACGAGACCAGCGGCGGCACCCTCGCAACTCCGCCGACTCCAAACGTGGCCCCGGACGTGATCGTCAAACTGGCAAATGACAGCAAAGTCGGCGACAAACTTTTCCACTTTGAAATTGCTGGGCTGGTCAGCGAGTTCAAGCTCGTCACCCCCGGATCGATCACCGGATCTTCCACGGCATCCACGCGCGTGAAGTCCGGCGGGGGCGGATCGATCAACATGAATCTCGAGCTCTTCAAGAACTTCCGCTTGATCGAAAACGCCTTCTATAGCGATGGCGGCGGGCGCTACATCTTCGGCCTCGGTCCCGACATGGTGGTTTCGCAAGCAACCACGACTTCACCGTTTACTCCCGTTCCCTTGCACGCGGGTTCGGGCATCGGCGGATTCGAATGGCAGGCGACGAAGAACTCCATGTGGTATGCCTATTATGGAGGCGCCTATTATGGGCGTGCCGCCTTGGTCGACCCTTCATCCAGCACCGGCGCTTTGGTCGGTTATGGCTACACGAAGTCCTCTCCTTCCGATAACCGGGCCATTCAGGAAGGAACCGTCGGCTTGATCCAAACCTTCTGGCAAAGCCCGAATTACGGCAAATTGCAGCTCATCACGCAGGCTTCGTATCTGACGCGCGCTCCCTGGTATGTCAATCCGCTACCTGCGGCCGGCGCAACGGACCCGAAGAACGCGCACTTGGTGATGGCGTATCTCGACCTCCGGTACGTTCTCCCGTAGTTTCGCTTTAGCCTCTCCCCGGAAAGGGCGGAAATCCGGCAACGGTTTCCGCCCTTTTGTTTTTGGCGGAACAATAGGAAATTCGCTTCTATCGTAGGCACGGGCTTCCACTACGAGTGGATTAGCGCTTGACATTTTCCGGCAATGTACTTTATAACACAAAGCACTGAGGCGTACGTGACCTACTTCGATTTGCTTTTTCTGCTCGCCGCACTCGTCACCGCGGTAATGATCTGTGTGTCAGCGGCTTTGCTTTTGCTCGGCCGCGGGCGCCAGGCGCTTCGACTGTTACTGTTCTACGCGGCGGGCGCGATCACTTACCTTGCGATTGGGATCGCAATCTCGTTTTTCATGCCGCAGCGCGTGATGGCCGTAGGTGAGCCCTGGTGTCTTGACGACTGGTGCCTTGAGGCACAGAACGTCGCGAAAACGCCGGAAGGGGCGACAAGTGTCTATCGCGTCGAACTCCGGATTTTTAGCAGGGCGCGAAGAGTGTCACAACGGGCAAAGGGCGCGTGGATCTTTGTCATAGATGACCGCGGCCGCCGCTACTCCCCCGAGCGGGACGACCCGTCGGTTCCGTTGGACGTGTTTCTGAGCCCGCTGGAATCGGTGACCACCTCCCGGGCGTTTCGTGTGCCAAGTGATGCGAAGAGTTTGGGCCTGATCACGGGGCACGGCGGGCCGTATTGCGGGGTGATGAGTTTTGCCGTGATGGGGCAGAGCGGGTGCCTCTTCAACAAGCCCACGATGATCCGGCTCCAATAGTTCGCGCGGGGGCGGCCGCTTTGTTTACGAATCGCCCTTCCGCAAACACCAAAGCGCACGAGGCGCAGCGAAATTATTCCTACCGCAGAGCCCCCTGCGACCTACGTTTCAAGACGTTCAAATCGGCAAAACGTCACTTGGGGCCGCGGCGCCGATTCGAAACTTTGCCTGCGGGTTGCTCGTAGTTAGGGTAGGATTCAGCCAAGACTTGGCTGGCGGTGACTTGTGAAGCCTGGAATGAAATTGAATCTGATCACGCTCGTTCCGGTGATCGCCGTCGCGCTTTTTTTGTTCTACGGACACTTTGTGTGGACTCCCCGGCGCATCGCCGGGTTGATCATTCTGGCCCCGTCACTGGCACTTCTGGTCGTTGCGAGACTGCAGCTCGGCGATGCCTTTGCCATTCAGGCAAAAGCCCAGAAGCTGGTGACGCATGGCCTGTACTCGAAAATCCGCAATCCGATCTACGTATTTGGCGGCCTGGTCATTGCCGGGTTCTTCCTCTTCTGGAACCCATGGTGGCTCTTTGCTTTCGTCGTGCTGATACCGATGCAGGTGATTCGCGCGCGAAAAGAGCAAGCAGTGCTCGCGGCGACATTCGGCGAAGAGTACGAGCGCTACAAGCAAAAAACCTGGTTTTAGGATTTCGAAACGGCGGGTAAAAGCCTAGGCGGGCAAGAAAAAAGGCGAGCCGGGCAGCTACCCGGCTCGCCGCAGGGACTAGAGGCTAGTGACGTTGGTTGCCTGCAAACCCTTGGGGCCCTTGGTTACCTCGAACTCAACTGCCTGACCTTCGTTGAGCGATTTGTATCCATCCGCTTGAATCGCGGAGAAGTGGACGAACACATCCTCGCCGGACTGGCGCTGGATGAACCCGAACCCCTTGCTGGCATTAAACCACTTCACTGTTCCTTGTTCTTTCACTGTAATTCCTCTTCTTTTTTTGAAATTAGCTATTTGGTGCTTGCTCGTCCGATCGCTCGGCGCCTCTAGCCGTAGACCAAAAAAGGTGCGGCAAGTTGTAGCTTGCAGCACCTCATAAACGAAACTTAAGGTTGCACGAGAGCAACAAACGCAACTGCATTATAGTTCAATTTACCCCGATTATCTAGTGATATTTTCCGCTCGGCGGGCCGCCCAGAACCGCAGAAAAATCTGGCACTTGCATAGCTACGAACAGAAACCGAGAACCGAAGAAGAGGAGGGCCGGCGCCAGGGGAACGCCAGCCCCGAGGTGGGTGTCGCCTGAAGATCTAGGAAGAAAATCAGGCCGAAGAGCTTGCGACGCTCCCCGTCAGCTACGAGGATAGGCCTTCGACGTGAACGCCTAGTCAACCCACTATGAATTCTGCGTGAGACGCATCGGGCCGTTTGCGGCTTGCAGAGCGCGGCCATGGCGCACATCCAACCCCCGCAGCCAAAAGATCGTATCCTCGGCGATATTCGTTGCGTGATCGGCGATCCGCTCGAGATACCGGCTCGCGAGCACAAATTGCATGTTGGGGCTGATCTGCCGCGGGTCACTTTCCATAGCGGTCAGCAGGTGTTCGAAGATCTGATCGCGATAACGGTCCACCACATCGTCTGACTCCAGAACCTCCGTGGCCAGAACCACATTGCGATAGATCAGCGCACCGAAGCACTTGGTAACCATCGCGCGAACCGCTGAAATCATGGCCGGCATCTGTTCGGGCAGCTCGACCACGGCCATCTGCTCGAGAGAAATAATGCGCTGAGCGATATTCACGGCCAGATCGCCCATGCGCTCGAGATCGTTCGTAATTTTCAGCGCGGCCACGGTGAGGCGAATTTCGTCATCCGTCAGATTGCCGGCGCGCAACAGCCGCACGGAATGCTCGTCAATCAACATCTCCATTTCGTTGATTCTGGGCTCGGCGAGGAACACCTCGCTGGCGAGGCTCGTCGAGCTGGCATCCGGCCCGCGCAACAGAGAATCCAAGGCCTTTTGGACATTGCGCTCTACGGTCCGGGCCATGGAGACGAGGTAATTGACAAGAGCTTCCTGATAGACCAACTGTGGATTTGAAATCGGTGCGGCGGACATAAAACTCCCTTGTGCCACCGGCCCTACTTGTAGTTGGGCAAGAGCGGGCGGCCGAGTTGGTTTACCACCAATCGCACGGTACGCCGGGGATGTTACGGGGAATTGAACCGGGGATGAATTCGGTGTAATCGCGCCCGCCATGCCCGCTGATCGCTGCAAGCAATCGCTTGGAAGCGATTACTCAGTTACCGCAGTGCGCGTCTGATTCGGACTGTCTGAATGGTACGGAGAAATGAAAGCGGGAACCCTCGCCTAGATTGCTCTCTACCCAAATTCGGCCTCCGTGCGCCTCCACAATGTGGCGCGCGATGCTCAACCCCAGGCCAGTACCACCCGCTTCGCGGGAACGTGCGGCATCCACGCGATAAAATCTTTCGAAGATGCGCGATTGTTCGGTCTGGGGTATGCCGATGCCGTTGTCGGTAACGGTGATGATGGCATCGCCGTTGCGTGCTTCGGCTTGCACGCGGAGTGACCCGCCGGGTTGCGTGTATTGCACTGCGTTCTCAAGCAAATTGAGTAGCACTTCTCGCAAGCGATTTGCGTCCGCGGAGATCGGAGGCAGATCGGCTGCACAATCCACTTCAATTTTTTGCTGCCTCTTTTCGGCTTTAAACTGGACGGTCTCGACACAGGAGGAAATTAAATCCGCTACCCGCATCGAACGCTCCTCCAGTTCCATCCCGCCGGCTTCAATTTGTGAGAGTTCCAGAAGATCATCGGTAAGGCGCGCCAAGCGCACGGAATGGTCACGAATGATTTCGACAAAACGTGCCCGGTTACCGGCATCATCAAGCGCACCGCCGAGCAAAGTCTCCGCGAAACCCTGGATTGCCGTGAGTGGCGTCTTGAATTCGTGGGAGACGTTGGCCACGAAGTCTCGACGCACACGCTCGAGCCTCCGAAGCTCGCTAATGTCGTGCAACACGAGCACCGCGCCTGCCATTGTGCCGCTCGCTTCCCGCGCTCCGACCGGCGTCGCCGTCACGGCGAAGGTACGCGGCCGCACCGTGCCGACTGTGACCTCACTTTCTTCCCTCTGGCCGGTGGCGAGCACGTGGCGCACGGCGGTTAATAATTCGCTCTGACGTACAAGCTCGACGAGCGGCCGGCCGGGAGCGGCAATCGTCTCCAGGCCACCAGAGGAGAGAATTTGCGCGAAAGCCGAATTGGAGAAAACGACGCGCTCGTCCGCGCCAACTACGGCAACGCCCTCGATCATGCTTTCCAGAATCGCATTCGTCCGATTTCGTTCGTCGGTGAGCGAGCGAAACGTCAGCGCCAAACGGGCTGCGGTTTCGTTCATCGCGCGCGTCAGGGCCGCAACTTCGTCGCGGCGATCGTCAGATTCGATAGGGCAAAAGTCGCCGCCCGCCAGACGGCGGGAAAACTCCTCAAGGCGCCGTACACGTGCGGAAAAAGAGGCCGAAAAAAAGAGGGAGAGAACGCTTGTAAGCAGGACGATAACGAGGGCAGCGACCCACAGGAATCGGCGCTCGATTGCAGCGGCCGCAAAAGCTTCGGCCGTCAACAACCCGACCAGCAATAGCCCAAGAACAATCAGGCCAAATTGCCAAAACAGGTTAATTCGCATTAACTCACGCGGGCGCCTCGTTCCGCGTGGCTCAACTCCGGCTCGACTTCAAACATATAACCGGCGCCGCGGACCGTTTTGAGGTACACAGGCCTTTCCGAGTCTGCTTCTATTTTCTCGCGCAGCCGCCGGATGTACACATCCACGCTGCGCGGCGTGACGAATCGGTCGGTACCCCAAACCGTGTCGAGCAACTGGTCCCGCGTGAAAACCTTATTGGGCCGCGACGCCAAATGATAGAGCAAACGAAATTCCAGAGTGCTGAGCGTAACCGCCTTACCGGCACGCGTCACGCGATAGGACGAGGGATCAATCACCAGAGCGCCGATCTCGATGGAGCGTTCGATTTCACCCGCTGGCGCCGCGCGGCGCAGCAAAGCTTTCACCCTGGCCACCAATTCGCGTGGGCTGAAGGGCTTCGTGACGTAATCATCCGCGCCCATCTCGAGGCCGACAATGCGGTCCGCCTCTTCGCCGCGGGCGGTGACCATCAGGATCGGCAAACGATTGAGCGAAACGTCGCGGCGAACTTCCTTGCAAATCTCCAAACCGGATAGTTTTGGCAACATCAGGTCCAGCAACAACACATCCGGCGGAGATTTCCGGATTTGCGCGAGGCCGGACGCGCCGTCGCCGATGGCCGTCACCTGGAACCCTTCGTGTGCCAGGTTATAGCGCACCAGTTCCACGATATCTTTATCATCTTCAATAATCAGAATGCGGCTTGTGGTCATACGGGTAGGCCGGTCCGTGCGCGCTTTTAGCAAACTCGAATCAGCGGAAACAAACCGGCATGGGCAGCGTAGCTGGCGTATATGCGTATGGTCAAGTGCCGCGTCACAAAACTATTTGCGGCGAATTGGAGCGCTTTCATACACGCGTAACAATTCTATGCTCCGCGCGTATCGCTCCTCGAAAGACGGTTCCGGCACGGCGGCCGGCGTTTATACCTTCAGGAAAATCCGCTTGCGATATAACAACCACGTCGGAATAAAGCATAGCGCGACGAAAAAGATCGCGAAAATCAGAGACGCATTCTTCGGTTGCGCGAGCGTCGCAAAAAAATTCGTGTAGACGTATCCGTGCCAGGTCGTGCGGCGGCCTCTAGCTGTGAGATAAAAAACCACGCTCGACTTGGCGATGAGGGCGGAAATGGCATAGGCGGCGATGGCGTTAGTTCCAAACACAATGAATGGAAAAGCCCATTTTCGCCAGCCGCGGATATCCGCAATCCAATAGCACACGCCCAGAACGATCATCGCGAAGCCCGCAGTGAAAAGCACAAACGTGCTGGTCCAAAGATTCTTATTAATCGGGAAGAAGGGATGCAGCAGACGGCCGGCGGCCAATACGACTGCGCCGATTCCGGCCATTCCGAAGACCTTCTGCATCTGCGTGCGCGTACTGCGTAGCCATTCCCCAACGAGTACACCGGAAAGGGCCGTGGCAATCGCCGGGATCGTACTGAGAAAACCTTCCGGATCCCACATCGGCCTCCAAGTGTGTCCGTGCATGATCAAACGATCGATGTAAGCGCCGAGGTTCCCTTCGGGGTCGAGACGCCCGACACCGTATCCCGGAACCGGTACGAAACGCAGCAGCGCCCAATAGCCGATCAGAAGCGCCAGAATCACGGTGGCAATCACAACGATCCTCGCCTGAAAAGCTTCGCGGTCCGCACGCTTCGCCGTTGCAAGAACCAAAAGACCCGCGATCAGGTAGCAGATGGCAATTCGCTGTAAGACGCCCGCATAGCGAATCGTTGCAAGATGAAAATAAGGAAACCCGTTCAGGAAAAGACCGATCGCAAAAATTGCGAGACTCCGGATGGCTATATGGCGCGCGAGTTCACCGCGCGTTGCGCCACGGCGGAGGCGCGCCGCAAATGACAACGTCATCGAGACGCCGGCGATAAAAAGAAAAAATGGGAAAATTAGATCGGTAGGCGTCCACCCGTTCCATTCCGCGTGATCGAGCGGCCAGTAGATCGCGGACCATGTGCCAGGATCGTTGACGAGGATCATCGCGGCGATGGTGACACCGCGAAAGATATCGAGCGAAACCATCCGCACTGACGGTGGCGGAGCGATCCGTACCGTGCTGCCGGAAGACGCCAGGGTGGCGGGCGCCACTTCGGTGCCTGTGGCGATAAAGCCTCCAGTGGCGGGGAAGTTACTGCAGGTACCGGGCAAAAGCAAGCGTCCGTTGACACAAGTGAATTACGTTGATATCAACGGATCTTCCCAATAGCCCAGAAAACAAACAGCACGCCGCAAGCATCTGAATTGTCTTACGCGAGGAAATCGCGTCTTGGGGGAAATCAATGAAGCGTAAAATTCTCAGAACGATCGCGGGAACAAGCTTCATACTGCTCATCTTGCTGAGCGCGGCGTGGCCGGACCCAGCGCAGGATACCAAAACACCCTATCCGAGCATGGCCCCCATTGAGCAATACCGCATGGAGCGAAGTGAAGAGATAGCCTTGGCCCGGAGCGCGGCACCAGAATCCATTTCGCGCGATGCAGAGGTCTTGGTCCTGGGAGGGCGTGGTTACGAAACCGCGGTCCATGGCAAGAACGGCTTCGTCTGTATGGTGCAACGATCGTGGACTGCCGGAATTGACGATCCTGACTTTTGGAATCCCAAGCTGCGTGCTCCCATCTGTTTCAATCCGGCAGCCACACGCACTTACCTTCCGCTGGTGATCAAGAAAACCGAGTTGGTATTGGCCGGACAAACCGAAGCACAAATGTTCGAAAGTATCAAAATCGCTCTCGACAAGAAGGAATTGCCCACGCAGGAATCTGGCGCGATGTGCTACATGATGTCAAAACAAGGAAACTTAGGTGACGGCAACGGACACTGGCATCCCCATCTCATGTTTTTCGTTCCCTTGGCGGATGCTGCCACGTGGGGAGCAAGCCTGCCCGGTTCCCCAATTCTGGCATCAGACGACCCTCAGGACCGGCTAACCGTATTCCTGATTCCAGTCGCCAAGTGGTCGGATGGCACGCCTGATCTGACCGATGGGCACTAACGCTTGCTGTAACCGGGTCCTTGCGCGTGAAGATTTATCGGAACGGCCCTGACCGTGGTAATCGGGAGCGTGCTCGCTAGGCCACGCTCGCCCGGTACGGTCTCCCCGTGTTAATGAATCGTCAGGTTGTGCACGCCGCTAGCAAAGGAAGCGGCGGTGCCGATCGATTGTGGCACCCACCAAACGCGATGAATCCATGGACGCTCACTGGCCATCATGCGCTTGGCCAAATAGTCGAGCGCGGTAGGAGCCACCTGTACAGCCACATAGAGTAGGCTGGAACCGGCAAACGGGCGGTAAAACGGATTTAGCTCCTGGCCGGTGCCATTCTGTATGAAGCGGCGCGTTGTGTAGGCGTCAAAGGTTGCCGCGGCGTGGTCGGCCGCGCCAAGCGCCCACCACGTCTTGATGTACTTTTTCGGTTGCTTCCTCGGAGCGGAAAGCACCGGCTCGATCAGCGGCTCCGCCGCAGCAGCCTCACTCGACAAAGGCAGCGCATCGAGCGCCGCAGGCTCTGCATCGGGCGCGGGCGCGGGCTGTGGCAATGCAGGAGTTAGCTCCGTGTGGCCGGGCTGAAACGACGCATCCGAATGGATCGGCAAATTCTCAAAATGGGCCAGAACAATCGGATCGAGCGATGTCGGCTTGGTTGCCTTTTGTTGAGGATCTTTGGGAACGGCAGGGGCCTGGAACAGCAAAAGCGCTAGTGCGAGAACCATAACGTACCCCTCAGTACGCCGCCTGAACGGAATCGCAGCGTGGCTCGAAGGTACGCGGAAAATCAAAAAGAGCGGATAGAACGCAAGTTGGAAAGTACTGGTAATTCGGTTTTAGTACCCGGGTACTATAAAGAGTAGTACCCACTCATTAGCGGCATGAAATCCGTTCATCCCGGGCTGGAACTGTCTCGTTTTGAAACTACCGCGGCGGATAGCCCAACGAAGAGATTCCCGCTTATTTCGATCCAGCTCCGATCAAATTCCATAAGCCTTCCGCTTTTAGCTCGTCATCCATATGTTGCTTTATGAGCATCTGCCGAGTCATTTCGGGGTCTCGCGGCGAAGCGAGTCGTTCCGCCCGGTCGGCTATCCAGAAAGAAGTGAGCGCCATCACGGTGGCGTCGCGGTCCATGACCGCCGGGTCTACTTTATCCAGCGTGTCGACGGCGCTGTGATGGGTGTAGCGGTAATCGGGCGAATCCTGGCTTAGATCAATACCGGGCAGCCCAGCCAATGTGAAAGGCCCGGCATCGGTGCCGAATTCGGAATGATCCAATACTCGAATTTTCCCAAACGGCGCGAGCGAATCCGCAAACGGCTTGACGGTGCTGACAAGATCGTCGCGGCCAAGATCCATCCCCACCACCGGTCCTTGACCGCTATCGAGAATCACGGCGGCAACGTGATTCTGCATTTCGGCCTGATGCGTCTTCACGTAGGCAAGCGAACCGAGCAGGCCCTGCTCTTCGCCGGTGAACAGCACGAAGCGAATCGTGCGCTTCGGTTTCATGCCGGAGCGGAGGATAGCCTCCGCCGCTCCCAGGGTCGTCGCTACGCCGCAACCATCGTCCGTGCTACCAGTGGAGAGATCCCAGGAGTCGAGGTGTCCACCCACGACGATCACCTGTTCCGGATGCTCGGTGCCGCGAATATCACCGACCACGTTGGCCGACTCCACCGGACCAGAAGTAGCCGTGTTCTGGACATTAATGTGGATCCGCGGATTCTTGCCGCCTTCCACCAAGCGCTCGAGCTGCAACTGGTCTTCTGCGCCCATGCTAACCACCGGAATGTCATAGTAGATCGCGAAGCCCAAAATACCGGTGTGCGTAATGTGCATGCCGGTTGCCCGACTTCCGGCCTGTCCGCCGATGACGGCTACTGCGTGGGCCTTATATGCGGCCTCGAGGAACTTGCCGAAGTCCGTGAAAGAAGAGTCCGGCACGCCGCGTACCGGAGGTGTTTTGCGCACCGCCAGCAGGATTTTCCCCGCCCAGTTGGCCGCGTTCTGCGACATTTCTTGCCCGAAATTACTGAGATCGACTTCGACGATGCCGGCGTCAACGCCACCCGCAGGCGTGGAGCCGACCCAGCCCATCGAATCCACCAGCAGAGGGCGGCGTATCGGAGAAAGAAGCTCAGCTTGAGCGGTACCGCGCGTCCAGCCGCGCCAGAGCTGCCAGCTCTCCGTGTGCACGTTTTCCAGACCAATCGACTTCATCGTCGAGACGCCCCAGTCGATGGCGCGCTTCGCTTCCGGCGAACCTGTGACGCGCGCGCCAATTTCGTCGCTCAGATTTGTGAGGTAATCAAACGTGTGCGTGCCGACCATTCCGGCGCCCGCAATCGCTTCCAAGCGGCTTTGTTCGGCGTCATCGGTGGCAGGACTTTCCAGCTTTGGCGCGGCGTGTACCCGCAACGCCACCGACCCGGCGAAAAGCAACGCCGCGCTGAGGAATAGCATCGAGCCCTTTCGAATGGACGCGCTTCGCATAGACAAGGAGCTTCTCCTCTTCCCGTTACAGACGACAGAACCCATCCTTTGTGACGGACACGGTGAATTTTGACAGAGGAAATCCGCAGCGTCAAAGCGCTAGGCTCTAATTAATGCTGAGCCTACCGGATCGCTGCGGAATGATGCGAATTGAAATGCTAAGCGTCGGGCTTGAAGATCGACGTTTCTGCGTAGCGCTCACCCTCGAAAGATTCCGCAGGCAACATTTCACCTATTTTTCGTAGTTCTTCCGGCGTCAAATCAATGTCTGGAGCGCCGAAGTTTTCCTCGAGGTGCGCGCGGCGACGTGTGCCTGGAATTGCCGTAACGTCGTCTCCTTGAGCCAGGAGCCAAGCGAGCGCAACCTGTGTGGCGGAGCAGTGTTTCTGCCGGGCGACGCCTTCGATGGCCGCCAGCCGTTCGAGATTGCGCGCGAAATTCTCCAGCTGGAATCGCGGCATATTTTTGCGAAAATCGCCGGAGGTCAGCTCGGATTGCTCCATTTTACCGGTGAAAAAGCCTCGCCCAAGCGGGCAAAACGCTACAAAGCCGATTCCGAGTTCGCGACAGAGGGGAATCACATCGCGCTCGGGGTCGCGGGTCCAGAGCGAATATTCGGACTGCAATGCGGCGATGGGATGCACCGCGTGCGCGCGGCGGATGTTTGCCGGCGAAGCCTCAGAAAGCCCGAGGTGCCGGACTTTGCCTTCCGCGACGAGCGTGGCCATGGCGCCGATTGTTTCCTCGACAGGATATTGGGGATCGACTCGATGCAAATAATAGAGATCAATCACGTCCGTGGCGAGCCGGTGAAGGCTGGCGTCGCAAGCCGCGCGGACGTGTGCGGGATTTCCGTCGCGCCCGGTCACTTCCCCTTGATCGTTCCATGTGAACCCGAGCTTCGTGGCAATTACCACATCTTGGCGCCGATCGGCGATCGCGGCGCCAAGCAGCCGTTCGTTGTGCCCGGCACCATAGGAATCCGCGGTGTCAAAGAAATTACAGCCGAGTTCCAAAGCGCGATGAATCGTGGCGGTGGATTCCGCATCGCGTGCGGGGCCATAGGCGTGCGACATTCCGAAGCACCCCAGCCCCAGTGGGCTGACCTCCGGCCCGTTCGCTCCTAGTTTTCGCTTTTTCATTTCCGACCAGCGAGAAGCGCCGGAGCTTACTTGGCCGCGCCCGGCGAAAGATGCTCCTCAAGATAACGCGTCAACAGACTGTAAAGATGGTAGTGAGCGTCTGGCCCTTCGGAAAGCGAGTGTGTGCGGCCGGGATACTCCATGAAATCGAATGGCTTGCCGAGCTCAACGAGACGATTGATCAGCAACTCTGTGCCTTGAAAATGCACGTTGTCGTCATCGGGGCTATGAACGATTAAAAGGTGTCCTTGAAGTCCCGCTGCAAAATTGATCGGCGATCCGGACTCGTAACCTTTGGCATTTTCCGCCGGCAAACCCATGAAGCGCTCCTGGTAGATCGAATCATAGAGGCGCTGATCGGCCACCGGAGCCACGCTCATTCCCACCTTGTAAAGATCCGGCGAGCGAAACATCAGGTTCAAAGTATTCGAGCCGCCGCCACTCCAGCCCCACACTGCGATCCGCGAGGCGTCGAGGAACGAGTAGGTGCGCTCGAGGGCTTCGAGCGCCGCTGCTTGTTGCTTCGAAGAAAGCACGCCGACGCTGCCGTAGACCATCTTCCGCCATTCGCGGCCTCGTGGCGCCGGTGTGCCTTGATTGTCCACGCTGAGGATCACGTAGCCATCTTGCGCGAGAAAGCGGTGGAAGAGAGTGCGTTCACCGCCCCAACTATCAAGCACGGTTTGCGACGCGGGTTCACCATACACGTAGACGAGCGCGGGATACTTCTTTGCTGGATCGAAGTTTCGCGGCTTAATCATCCACGCATCCAACACGACTCTACCTCCAATATCCACGCGAAGAAATTCCGTGGGCTGTGGCGACAGAGCCTTCGCCTTAGCAAGCAGTTGCGCATTGTCTTCGAGAACGCGTACGACGGAATGATCCTTCAGCCGTACGAGATCCGTGACGGGCGGCGTATCGATCGTCGAAGAATGGTGGATGGCAAACTGGAAGTCCGGCGAAATATCGTAAGCGTGCGTGCCGGGTTCGTTTGCGGGCGTAACGCGCTCGGGGTTATTCGAAGAACCGCTCAGCGCGACGCGGTACAGATAGCGCTGCGTCGCGTTTTCCGGAGACGCGATATAGTAAAGCCATTGCTCGGTGGGATCGATGCCCTCGACGGAAATCACATCGAAGGCGCCAGGCGTGACCAGATGGATTTGCTTGCCGTCACGCGAGATTGTGTAGACGTGACGCCAGCCGTCTTCCTCGCTGATCCACAGAAAATCCCTGCCGCCATGTAGCCAGCGTAAATCGTTGACCACATCCACCCAAGCGGCATCGTGTTCGCGACGAACGGTGGTGATCGCGCCGGTGTTTGCGTCTGCAAGGATGACGTCGTCGGTATCCTGTCTACGGTTCAAATGCTGGATCACCAACGAATCCGGGTCGCCGGCCCACTCCATGCGTGCGATGTAACTTTTCTCTGGATCGCCGGTCACCTGCATCCAGTGAGTATCCCCACCAGCCGCGGGCACCACGCCGATACGCACGGAGGAATTGGGGGTTCCCGGTTCGGGATAGGGAATCTGCTTCACCACGGGGTAGACGCCGAAGTCCGGGTAAGGAATTTGCGTGACTACCTCATACGGAGCGCCGGTGTCATAAATCAGCGCGAAGTTTTTCACCGTACTGGTATTGAATTGCCAGTAAGCGATACGCTTTCCATCCGGGCTCCAGCGAAACGCGTCGCGAATATCCAACTCCTCTTCATAGACCCAGTCGGAAGTGCCATTGATGATTGTTTCCGAGCCATCGTGCGTGAGCTGGGTGATCGCTCCGGTCCGAACGTCTTCCACGTAGAGATTGTTGTCGTGCGCGTAGGCAACTTGCGAGCCGTCTGGAGAGAATTTGGCGAACATGAGCGTGGAGGCGGGGACATTGCCGCCGATCTTGCGCAGGCTCTTCGATTGGCGATCGAGAACCCAGTAGTCGCCACGCGTATTTTGCCGCCAGACGCGGCGGGAGTTCGTATAGATCAGGACGTGGGTGAGATCCGCTGACCAATCATAGTTTTCGATGGCCAGCGGCTGTCTCGTGCCAGACGGAATTAGTTCGGACGCGGAGATAAGCACGTCGCGCTTCCCCGTCGCCGTTTCGTAACGCACAATGTCGCGCGCACCAAGAGGGGCGACCGCTGGTTCGACTGTGGTGTAGTCCGTTCCATCGTGAAGCCAGCGCGATGGTCCAAATGATCTTGCCGAGAATTCGCGTGTCTGAAACGCCCGGTGCAGCAGGTCCGCAACTTCGGGGGATTGAGCGAAAACGGCGGGTGAGAGACTGAGTGCGACTAACAGAAGTTGGGCAAGTTTGGCGGGAAAATGACGACTGATTCGGCGATTTCGATACCGATTTTTGTTCATGACGGGCGAACATAGGTCAGGACGCGTGAAGTGTCAACCTGGCGTTTCCGTAAAAACGATCGACCGCGCCCAAGAGCAGTGCTGGGTTGCGCTTCTACTTGATCTCCACGGAAGTGGTACCGGCGCTCATTTTCCCCGCGATCGCTTCTTGCGTCACGGCGCGCAACTGGTACGCGCCCGGCGGCGCTTCGAGGAAGAGTTTCGCGTTCAACCCGTTGGCCATTAGGTGATCGAGCGTGCCATCTTTCAGCGCCAGATTCATTTCGCTTTCCTTGCCCGTGACGAAATTCCCGTTTCCGTCCAGCAGCGCCATTAGGAAGATAAGCTTCTGCACGTTACGATCTTTCTGCTTCTGGAAAGTAAGATTCTTGACGTCAATGTGGATACCCACCCACAGGATTGGCTTGCCCGATGGATCGCGTCCGGCCTGGGCCGTGATTTGGTCCGGCACGTCACTGGGCGCGTCCGATGCAAGCAGTTCCTTCTCAAATTTTTCTTGCGCGGTCGGCGGCGTTGGAGTTGCACTGGCAGCCTTCTCGGACTCTTTCGTTGGAGCGAAATAGCCTGGCCGCGCCAGCACGATCGGGTAGCTTTGCCCGTTCAATTCGACTTTGAGCTTGTGATACTTGCCGTCCGGTTTCAGGTTTTCGGGAGAGAATCCGAGCAAATAGGCCACTTGCGGAGCGTCGACCAAGCGGTGAAATCCCGCTCCCAAATCATTGCGGTTATGAAAGAAAGTACCGCCGGTGCCCAAGGCCAACTCGCCTAGTGAAGCTGTTTGGAAATTCAGACGCTGGCCGCGAGTAATGGAGTCGTACATCAGCAGATATGGAGACACCATGTTCGTGTCTTTGTTGATTTCTTTAAGACCCTCGACGCCCCCGTCAGGACTTTCCGCAACGAGACCTTTCAGATCAAGGGAGTTGATTACGACGCCTTCATGCAACGCCAGGCTGATAACGGCGTCCTGCACGTTGCTTAATTCATCGCCAACCAAATATCCAGGCGAAGCTATAACCAGAACGCGCTCTCCCGTTCGCCGGGAAAGATGGGTCACAATCTCCTTTAGTGTAAAAAGATTCGTTTGCGAGACCTGCGTTGCGGAATCCCAGGTTGCTTGGGCCTTCGAATCTACTTCCTGCTGTGCGGCCGTCTGGCAGCTCTTATCCGTTCCGCCATCTTCATCGCATTGGCACTTCTTGGCGTCAGCGACAACCTGGTCATACGCCGTGGCGTCAAGGCGGTTGACGATCAGATATGCCTGATATGGCGTGATCTTCGGGCAGCCCGGAAATCCATTCACCGGCATGCGCGGATGCTGGGTCACATGGCCAATCGCTTCGAGAATTTTGCTCGGATCGTCTGTAAAATCCGCTGTTACCGTGCCTGAGCCGGTAAAGACGGCGATTTGGTCGCCGCTTTCGACGCCATGTTTCGCCAACTCCGCGGCGGCAACTTTGGCGCGATCCATGTCACCCGCTTCCGTATCAATGTCGTCAAAATAAAGCGCGACGTATCGTGCCGGGCGCGGCGCCACGGCTGGCGGTGGCGCGGTAGGAGCATTTGGAGGCGGTTGCTCGTTGGTAGATTCGGTCGCTGCCGGCGCGAACTTTTCCACTAAGAACGCGGAAATATTTTGCGGCTTACCATTGTCCAGAATCCGGAAATTCTGCTGCTGCAAGCCGCCGACCGCTTGCCCCTTATTGTCTCGAACCACAACCGCCACATCCACCAATTGCGAATTCACGCGCAAAGCTGTGGCCGCCGGCGGAATGTAAGCATGGCTACTGACCCGGATTTCGTCGGGACCCGGGTTCTGGGCCCAAAGGAGGGCCGCTGCGCAAAACAGTAACGGCAGAACACTTCCCACAAAGGCCCATCTGTTGTGACGGCGGCTAACAACTTCCCCGGCGGATTTAGGACGGTGCTTATGCATGGTTCGACTCATCATATCGTTTGTACAGCATTTTGCCGCTCGGCGAACAGGTTATTTATTCGATAAAGCCCGTTCAGAGACTGTTCTCAGGCGCCCCACTTCATAGCGGAAAGCTTGCTTTCAATTGCATGGGCAATCTCTTCGGCAAATTCATTGGCGGGGAATTCAAGGAGTTCGCCGATCGAGACCCGAACGGAACCTGGGCGCGCCCAGATGCGGTTGGCTTGCCGCATTTCGAAGAGGCCATCAATGCGCACGGGCAATACCGGCACGCGCAGGTTTGCCGCCAAAAGACCTACGCCGGGCCGAAATGGCAGCAAGCTTCCATCACGCGTGACGCCGCCCTCCGGAAACACCACGATGCTAAAGCCACGATCCACCGATTCGCCCGCGTAACGAAAACTTTCCCGGAAGCCGGAGAGCTTGGGCAGCGGAAATACGTTGAAAAGCAACGTGACCAGGAAATAGTTCACGCGATCGAGAAGCGCACCAAAAAAACCGCGATCTTTGGCCGGATGGCGATACGCGCGCAAGCGTTCGCCTCCCATGGCCACCGCCAGCCGGTAGCGGTAGCGAAAAGGGAGCGCGGCAGCGATAAAGCCAATGTCCTCGGGGGTGATGTGGTTGCTGACAACCAGTAGCGGCCGATACGGCCCGCGCAAATATTCGTGTCCGCGCACGCGCGGATGCGCGAGAAAATGCGTCGCGGGCCACGTGAGGAGCGTGTATACGGCCGCACGAATCCACGTTGCGGGCCAACGTTGTGCCCAAATTGGATAGGGATAGTCGTTAATTCGCGGCTTGTTCGAATTTGCCCGTCGGGATGCGCGAGAAATCTGTGGAGAGTCCGCGCTCGTCCTCTCTGTGTAGGCGCCGTGACGGCCAATTAGGCGTTCCAACTCTGCAACCGTGGTATCTCCAGACACCTGCGTTTCGATCAGCGATACCTGATAGCGATCTTCAAGCGCGCCGAGCAGTTCCACGCGATCGAGAGAGCTCAATCCTAAATCGGGCTCGAGCCGGGCATTTGGATTCAGTTCCTTCACGTTGCGCCCAGTCACTTTCGCGATGAGACCACTCAGCCCTTCGCCCGGCGCATCATCGCTTCCGGGGCGCGTGATGCGTTTCGCGATCGCGTCCGTGCGCGGCTT
This sequence comes from uncultured Acidobacteriota bacterium, assembly GCA_963703805.1. Lineage (GTDB taxonomy): Bacteria > Acidobacteriota > Terriglobia > Acidiferrales > UBA7541 > DASTCZ01. The sequence goes on from CAVPFO010000005.1 coordinate 2,032,468, forward strand.
CCCCGTAGAGGTGCGTGGGAAATCCGCCTCCGGCCACACGGTCCAATGACGCATCCGCTGGTATTCGGCGAGCTCGACGTTGGCGCGATCCACAGCGGTCTGTGCGTCTGTGTTCGAATCGCGCAAGAGCAATGCCGCATAAGCTTCGGCGTCGCCACCGTTCTCGACGGCAACCACCACGCAATCGCGAATCTCTGGCTGGCGCCGAAGCGCCGTTTCCAGATCCTCGGGATATACATTCATACCGGCCGGCGTGACGATCACATTTTTCTTCCGCCCTTTGAAATAGAGGTTGCCCTCGGCATCCATCTCGCCGATATCGCCCGTGCGGAGCCAGGCTTCTTCTGGGGAGCCTACGCCATCGTGCTGGTCTCCATTTTTCCAGTAGCCTGACGCCACGCTTTCGCCACGCACCAGAATCTCGCCGCCCTCACCGAGTCTTACTTCACGGCCGGGCAGCACCTTCCCAATCGAGCCACGCCCCATTCGGAAAGGATGATTCAGGCTGATGAGCGAAGTGGTCTCGGTGAGGCCATAACCTTGAATAACTGCGAAGCCGAGGCGATCCCAAAACGTCTCCGTCTCGGCGGGCAAAGTAGCGCCGCCGCAAATCATCGCCCAAAATTTCCAGCCGAATCGCCGATGAATCTTTCTGAAACGCCACCAGTGACGGTAGAAGCGCTCGCTCTCGGCAGCACGCAGTTCTGACGCGAGCCAATCGGATTTTCCTGCCACGGAGAAGTCGCTTTCGACTTTGCGCCGCAACGATTCAAGCACACGCGGCACGGCAACCAATACCGACACGCGCTCCCGCCGAATGGTGCGGATCACGTCCGCCGGCCCCAAGGCTCCCTGAAAAAGAACGCAGCCACCCATAACTGGAGGCAAGAAAAGCCCGAGAAACTGACCGAACACATGGCTCAGAGGAAGCAAGTTCAGAAATCGAATCGGGTGAAATAAACGCTCAACGAGAAGGAATCTTCTAATTTCATGTTCAATTGGTTCCAGGTTCGCCAGGATATTGCCGTGAGTGATGACCACGCCCTTTGGTTCGGCGGTGGTTCCCGAGGTAAATACAATTTCTGCGACGCTCTTGCGATCCAGCGCGGGCGAGGCGTATCGCTCTGCGCGGTTGCCTTTCGAATACGGCCGGATCGTTTGCGAGAGGGTTTCGAACAGTTCGACTGGGATCGCCGGGTGCAACGCGTCGCGTTCACGAGTGGCGACGATGAGCTTTGCTTGTACTTGCTGGGCCACGCGCCCGGCAAAGTCAGGCGTGGCGGCGAAATCCATGGGTACGACCACCGCTCCGCGAAGCACGCATCCCCAGAACGCTGCCGCCCACTCCGGCGAGTTTGGTCCCCAGAGGAGCACCCGATCACCAGGCTGAACTTTTAAGGATTCTAGGTGGCGGGCGAATTGAACCGCCGATTCGACGAGTTGCCGGTAGGTCCAACGGGTTACGCGATACCCTTCCGGCTGTACGTACGCAAAATCGCGGGAATAGCGTTCGAAATCGCCAAAAAATTCCACAAGCGACTGACGTCCGGCTGGTTTGGTAGGCCGCGCAACCATGGCTAACGAGACAGTTTCCCACTTTGGCGGCAGCTTGGCAGCGACAACATGGGTACAAGCTTTTTGGCGAGCAAACTTCCGTGTCAAAGGGGGATTTCTAGTATACAGGAATTGTTCGGTCCTTGGTGCGTCGCAAGTCTTCGCACTGAAGGTAAGTGGTTATTTCTAAATAATTTACAGGGAAGCACTGCAGCGCAACCGGCATTCATGGCTGGACGAATGCTCCCGATTTTGGTATGATCGTAGAGCCTTTATGGTCTTGCCATTCTCTTTTGTTATTTACACTTACGGGCTGCAGGGAGGGATCCTGCGGCCTTTTTTGTCAGCAGGAGATGACTTCCCATTGCAATCGGAAGCGCGGGTACGGCACCGAACGGTTGTACCCGGCCGTCGGCAGGCATAGGGCGAGGTAACGGCGATCTCACCCGCCATATTTCAGCCTAAGGTTTCGAAACGAACAAGGAGGAAGGTGTGCAAGTTCTCCCTGAGGGGCAATACATCAAGCATGATCTCTACGGTCTCGGGATCGTTACCGACGCGGATTCAGAGCGCACCACAATTCAATTCCAGTCTCACGGCGTGAAGAAATTCGTCACCACCATGATGAACGCCGAAATCCTCGGCGAAGCGCCCGCGAAAGCCATCAAGCCCAAGCGCCGCAAAAAGCCCGCCCGGGTTTAAGCACCCTTCCCATTCGAAATTCGTGCAATGGACCCCGCGCAACGGGGTCCATTGCGGGCGTCTGTCTATAAGAGGCTTCAGTTGGGTTCTGCCACTCGCATCGCGCATTACCGCAACTTAAGTGTGGCAAACAGATTCTGCTGGGACGATGAACCGGATGATTGTATCGGATGCGGCATCTCGTGCGGCGGGCAAGACACCTTTGGATTCCTGTGATAGTCTCCTCGCCAATCCGGCTGCGATAGATAACAAGCAGGCGTGGGAATTTGATCTCAAGGAGCCAGCATGTTCCCAATGTATTTAGTGTGGACGATCGTGATTGGAATTCTGGCGGGTTGGCTTGCTGGGAAGATCATGCGCGGCAAAGGGTTTGGAATTCTTGTGGACCTGCTGCTGGGAATCGTGGGAGCTTTCCTCGGCGGTTATGTCTTCTCATTTTTCGGTTTGGCTGCCTTCGGTTTGGTTGGACGGCTTATTGTTGCGTTGGTAGGCGCGCTACTTTTGCTGTTTCTCGTTCGCGCTTTGAAGAGGGCTTGATCGAGTCTAGCGAAACCGCGACGCCGGAACGAAGTTCCGCCTAGAGCCCGGCGTCTTCCGCAGCCAGACGCGCGATCACAGACCAGTCTTTCGCGCCATGGCCACGGCCTAACGCCGTTTGGAAGCGATCGTGGACGAGGCTGGCCATCGGCATGGGGACTCCCGCGGCGTCAGCTGCTGCCAGCACGAGCCGAACGTCCTTCAAGCCCAGCGAAGCGGTAAACCCTGCAGGTTCATACACCCCGCGCGCAATGCTGGAGCCGTAGCCCTTTTGATACGGAGCAACAAAGACGGTTCCCGTCAGAATTTCGAGAAGCTTCTCGGCTTCGATACCCGATTTGCGCGCCAAGGCAAACGCTTCGCCGAATCCCTGAAGCATCGAAGAAATCAGGAAGTTTCCGGCGAGCTTGATGGTATTTGCGCGATTCGGAACATCCCCCGCGAAAAATGTTTGCTGGCCGATCATTTCAAAAATCGTCTTGCAACGACCCAAAGCGCCCGGCGATCCAGCGGCGACGACGAAGAGTTTCGCGGCGGCCGCAGCTTCCGGCCGGCCAAAAACGGGTGCCGCGACATATTGCTGGCCCGCGTCTCGATGATCTTTTGTAAGCCTTTCGGAAAGCGCCACGCTGATCGTGCTCAGCGAAATGTGAAGCCCGTCGGCGGGCAAAGATCTAAGAATTCCGCCCTCTCCATACACGACGGACTCAACTGCTTTGTCGTCGGCGAGCATCGTCATCACGATGCCTGCCTTCGCTGCTTCACCTGGCGTCGCCGCGATTCGAGCGCCAAGTTGTTTCAGGGCCTCTGCGCGGGATTTTGTGCGGTTCCAAACCGTGACGCGATGGCCGGCCTTCAGAAGATTTTGTGTGATTCCACTGCCCATGTTCCCTAAGCCAACGAAGCCAATATCCATATGGATGCCTTTCTTGGGGCGTTTTCGTTAGTCGCCGCTGGCAAACACAAACGAACCAACCGGAGCTGGATGGTTTTCGCCGGTATTACGCCGCAGACGAAGCGCAGGCGCCAAACGCTCAGCCAATTGCTGCCGCGCGCGCCACAGCCTGGCCTTTAACGTGTTTTCGGAAACGCCTAGAGCGCGGGCGGCTTCGGAAGTACTAAGCCCTTGTCCTTCACGCAGTAGAAACGCCGAGCGCAAGAGGGGCGAGAGTTCACCGAGGTTTTCTTCCAGCAATTCGCGCAGTTCGTGGCCAGCGCAGACTTCTTCGGGGCTTGGGCCATCGGCCGCAAAACGCTCCTCCGGAGGAATGCTGCCTTCATCTTCCGACCAGGTCTCCAGCGATACCGCCGGGCGCGCCCGGCGGCTACGAAGCCGCATCAACGCCGCGTTGATCACAATGCGCGTAAGCCAGGTAGAAAATTGCGATCGTCCCTCGAAGCGAGGCAGGTTCCGGTAAGCGGCGAGCAGCCCTTCCTGCAAAGCATCTTCCGCATCCTCGGGATTGCCCAGCAACCGCAATGCGGTCTGATATAAGGCACGATTGTGTTGAGCAAAAAGTGAATCGAGAGCCGCGGAATCACCGTGGATCGCGCGACGCAAAAGCCGCGCTTGATCTAAGTTAGAAAGCGTAGACTCCATCACTGACATCGTTATCCCCCTTGTGCACAGCAGGCCAGCCCCCAAAATTGAAATCTCCCCCACTGCCTGCAAATCTCCGGACCGATTTGCTCCGTTAGCGCGTAAAAATTGTGGCGTCCACATTCATTCCAGGCCGAAGAATAGCTTTATCGGGCGGAATGGGATCGAGGACGATCTTTACGGGAATGCGCTGCACCACTTTCACGAAATTGCCGGTGGCGTTTTCCGGTGGCAAAAGACTCAACCGCGAACCGGTGGCGCCGGCAATCGAATCCACGCGGCCAGTAAACGTCTCGCCGTACATGTCCACATGAATTTCGGCTTTCGCGCCGGGACGAACCTTCGCCAGTTGGGTCTCCTTAAAATTCGCAGTGACCCATACGTTGCTCAAGGGTACGATCACCATTAAAGCCTGCCCGGGAGCCAGCACCTGCCCGACTTGGACATTTCGGTCGGTAACCACGCCATCTATTGGTGCGATGATGTTTGTGTAGCTAAGGTCAAGCGTGGCGGCCTCGAGATTGGCCTGCGCTTGTGCGACCTGCGCTTTCGCCCCTTCGGCGGTGGCTTGACGAACGGTAACCTGCTGTTCGTTCGCTTGCGCTTGCGAAACTCCGGCGCGAGCCTGCGCTACCTTTGCTTTCGCCGATTCCACCTGCGCGCGCGCCATCGCCACGCCTTGCTCCGCTTGAGCTACCTTTTGTTTCGCCGCCTCGAGTTCGCCCTGCGCGGCCTTCTCGGCGGAAACGTACCCGTCGAACTGTTGCTGTGAAATTTCCGCCTTGGCGACGAGCGGCCTCATGCGTTCCAGGTCGTTGTGGGCTTTGGTGTACATCGCTTGCTGCTTATCGACCTCCGCGCGCGCGTAGGCCAAATCGGAGGAATTGGCTTGTTGGTAGGCGACCTCCGCGCTTTGTTCGGCAGCTTGGGCGCTTTGCAGGTCGGCGGACGCTCCGGTAGAACCGCTTCGCGTGGTCTCACGCGTCAAGGGAACGTTAACATTGGCGCCGCGCGCCTGCGCTTCGGCCAACGCGCGAGCTGCCGTGGCCTGGTCCACGCGGACTTGATAGTCCCGCGGATCGATCTGGACCAGGATATCGCCGGCTTTTACTCGTTGATTGTCATTCACCAGCACAGCGATGACATCGCCAGACACCCTTGCAGAGATGGGCGCAAGATGCGCATCCACTTCCGCGTCATCCGTCGATTCTCGATTGTGGTAATAAAGAAACAAAACGACCCCCACGATTACCAGCACCACCGCACCGGCAAACATCAATTTGCGGAATCCGGGCCGCTGCCATGGCGCCGGTTTCTTGGGCTTTTCCTGCTCGGGCGGGCGTTGCGATGCAGGTCGCTCCACCGAAGTCTGGTTCGTCACGCCCGGCACTGCGGGATTCGGCTCGGAAGGCGGTTCGATGGTTCTTGTCGTCGGGTCGCTATTCACTACGCTCTCCGGTTCCAAAACTTTAGGGCCCATAGCGGGAGTTCACTTTGCATACAGCGATTCCATATGGCCTTCCGCGTGGGCCAGATTTGCGCGGGACTGGTTGTATTCGAAAAGGGCTTCGATCTGATTGTCGTTGGCCCGCGCCAGGGCGTCTTGCGCTTGCACAACTTCCACGTTATCGGCGACGCCGGCGGCAAAGCGGTCGCGCGATTGCTGGACTTCTTGCTGCGCGAGCTGGACGCCGAGATTCGCGACGTCCACTTGGTGACGCGCGGCCTCAAGCTCGGCCAGCGCCGTCTTTACTTCGAGCGCAATTTCATTTCGCAGATCTTCCTGTTGCTGCTTGACTCGCTCGACTTCCAGATTTGCGCGTGCGATCTCTGCGTGAACGCGGCCTCCGGTAAAGAGCGGAATATTGATGCCGACCTGATATTGATAAACGGGAATCCCATTATCGAGGGTGGTACCTTGATAGTCCCAATAGCCGTTCGCTTGCAACGTCGGTAGACGCCCATCTACCGCGGCGCGCCTCCGCTGCTCGGCCCCATGTAAATTCGAGTCGATTTGCCTTAATTCAGGCCGGTTCTGCCAAGCCTGCTCGATCGTGTCATTCACCGGAAACATCGGAGTCTGGTAAAAGCTCATTTCATCCGAAAGCTCGATGGACTGATGCGGATCGATGTTGAGCAGCCGCGCCAATCCGAAGAGTGCGACCTGATGGCTCGTTTGTGCCGCGATGAGTCTTTGCTTCTCATTTTGCAGCTCGACGTTCGAGCGCAAGGTGTCTATTCCTGTACCAGCGCCATTCTTCTGCAGATCGGAGGCCTGATCGAAAATCGCTTGCGCCAATTCGACCTGCGCCTCGGCTGCATGCACGCCCGCACTTGCCCGCAGTGCATCCAAGTATTGCGAAGTCACTAACAGGGCGATTTGTTCGCGAGAAACTTGCGCCTGATCCTTGGCCGCGGCAGCATCCGACTTCGCTGCTGCCCAGGATTCCCACAGCGACATGTCAATGATTGGAATCGTGAATTGGGGGCCCGCCGCGAACACGTCGACGGGGCCAATGTGTTGCGGAAAACCGGGAAAGGGCCTACCAAAGAGGGCCTCCAGATTTTCTCGTAACCTGGTCTCGCTGACGGCCAACTGAGCTTGCGGTAGAAGTTGAGACCTCGTAATGTTCTGCGTCTGGGCGGCTTCCGCAGCCTGCAATGCGGCGATTTTTGTTTGCGGATTCTGCTTAAGAGCGGTGACGACGGCGTCATGCAGCGTCAGCCGGACCGGAACCTGTTCCTGAGCCTGCGCCACACTGCGGCCGATCATCATCACAAAAAACAGCAGAGCGAGCTTTTTACCCAGGTCCTTAGTAGAGCAGCTATCGGCGGAAACTGGCTGGCCGGTAACATCAGAAATGATAGCGCGCGTCAGACATCCTTTGCCCGCCAGCGATGCGCCTTCACGGTGAAGCCTAGCCAGCAAATCCTTTCCTGCGTTATCTATAAAGGTGACGTTGTGCAAATCAACGCAGATCGACCCTCCCCGCGAACGCTCACTCCGAAAGCAGGTCTCCAGTTCAGCAACCCACGGACCTGCCAGCTTGCCTTCAAGTTCGAGAGTGCACTGATTCTCTTCGCGGCGCGTAGTGATCTTCAGCATGCTCGAGGTGTGGCGCGTAGGACTGAAGCACGTACGCTTCCGCTCACAAACTCCCAAATGGAATTATAAGTATAGGAATATAAAAGACTTAAATTACTATGTCGTCCTAGATAATCCTGAAGGCTGCCTGCATTTAGGCAAGTGCCCATATTTGGGCAAATTGAATTGGGCAGTTTGCTTTGACGTTATTAAGCGGGTCGCAGGATTCCAAGCTTGCGGATACGCGCTTGGAGGGTCGTGCGTTTCATGCCCAGCTTGGCGGCAGCGCCGGCGGGTCCGGCGAGCACCCAGTTGGACTCACGCAACGCGCGAAGAATATGTTCCCGCTCCGCGGAGGCCAGAGTTTGCAAGGCCGCAGTTTCCGATTCGCCGTTAGAGCGCAATTCGGCGGACGGCACTTCCAGAACGGATCCGCGAGAAAGAATTACTGCGCGTTCGATCAGATTTTCGAGTTCTCGAATATTGCCTGGCCACGCATAGTTGATCAGCGCAGCCATCGTGTCAGCAGGAATAGATTCGATTTGTTTATTCATGCGGCGGGAATACTTTTGTGCGAAATACCGCACCAGCAATGGGATATCCTCCGGCCGTTGCCGCAGAGCGGGAACTTGCACGGGGAACACGTTGAGGCGATAGAAAAGGTCGCTGCGGAACTGCCGGTCGGCCACCATCTGAGTGAGGTCGCGGTTCGTAGCAGCCACCAGGCGCACATCGACGTGAATCGTGCGGTTTCCTCCTAAGCGCTCGAATTCCTGCTCCTGCAGAACACGAAGCAATTTGGGCTGCAATTCAAGTGGAATATCGCCCACTTCGTCGAGAAATAACGTGCCGCCGCCGGCAAATTCAAAGCGTCCTATTTTTTGCGCGATGGCCCCGGTGAAGGCTCCCCGCTCGTGCCCGAAAAGCTCTGATTCCAGCAGTCCGGTGGGGATGGCGGCGCAGTTCACTTTTACGAAAGTGCGCTCTCGGCGTTGGCTGAGATTGTGGATGGCGCGCGCGATCAATTCCTTGCCGGTGCCCGTTTCACCCTGAATCAGGACCGTGGAATCGGTTGGCGCGACGGTCTCGACCTGGGCCAATACCTGTTTGAGAGCTGCGCTTTCGCCGACGATTTCCTCGAAATTCATCTCGGTGCGGATTTCGTCCTCGAGGTAGAGCTTCTCTTCGGCGAGCTTGTTTTTGAGCTCCGCGATTTCACGGAAGGCAAAGGCGTTTTCCAACGCAATCGATATTTGGCTGGCGACCTGCGTCAGCAAATCGACATCGCTTTCGGCGAACGCATTTTCGCGGAAGCTGGCGACGTTCAGAGTGCCCAACACCTGCTTGTGAGTAATCAGTGGGATGCAACAGACGGAGTGCACGCCCTCGGCAGCAAGCCTATCCCGGACGACCGGTGCATAGCGCGAGAAATCCTGGGACCCCACAATCACCGGTTTCCTGGACGTGTAGGAAATACCGCCGGGCGACGCGTCGATAGGAACTTCCATGTCCTCACGGATAAAACCGTGTCCCTGGGGAAAGTCGAGCGACTGCAGACGCATCATATTCCGTTTGGCGTCATAGAGAGCGAGGCTGATGTATTCGTGGTGCATCACGCGGCGTAGTGAGGCGGCAATTGCGGCAAACAGTTCCCGGGAATCGCGATGCGAGATGATCGCGTTATTTACTTCGAGCAGCACGCGGAGCCGGTCGCGCTCGTCCGCCAACTGTTGACGATAGCGTTGCGCGCGCTCGTAATTGAGAGCATTGTCAACGGCAACCGCAACCTGCCGCGCAACCTGCAACATAAAATCGACTTCTTCCTCGCTATAGGCGCACTTTTGGCCACGGCCGAGCGCGAGCGCTCCGAGTTTTCTTTGGGCGGTGGTCAGTGGCAACAGGCAGAGAGAGCCGATACCGTCCACCTGCAAAACCTCGCGCAATTTCGGAAAATGGGTTTCGTCATCGAGATCCGTCACTTGCAGGGGCTGTTGTGTTTCGAATACCTGGCCTGCCGCGCTGAATTTTGACGGCAATTCGAAACCCGCCTGGATACTCATCGGCTTCGAGCTTTCCAGAATGTGCAGCCGCATCACGTCGCGATTCTTGTCGTATAGCAGCAAACTCAAATAGTCAAACTGCAGGACGCGGTGCAGGCGGTCCGCCAGATCGTGAAAGAGCTCGCCGAGGTCGCGATGGCGCGCGATGGCCTCGGAAACTTCCAGCAGGATTTGATACTGGCCAAGCGGAGAGCTCTGGGCCCGTGCTTCGGCCGAAGGCACTTCCATGCGATCAGGATAACACCGGCGGGAATCCCGGCCAATCCCGACCCGGCAAGATATTTGTGTGTAAATTTTTCCATTTTTTATTTGACAGCGATACTTTAGCGCTCGTATAATTATACACTGGGATGAATAATATGGCAGTTGCCGTGAGCACCCATAAGCGTTACCGGCAGGGACAGATCCTAAAATTGGTCACGGGCGAAACGATTACGAGCCAGGACGAACTGCGGCAACGCCTCGCGCACATGAAGCTGAGCGTAACGCAGGCGACGCTCTCGCGCGACATTCGCGAGATGAAGCTCGTTAAGACGGCTGCGGGCTACAAACCGCTGGGAGCTGTACCTTCCGATGCGGCGCCTGTATCGGCTCTGGGTCGCGCGCTGGTGGAATTTCTGTCCGACATTCGCCCGGCAGGCAACCTGCTGGTCTTAAAAACGCCTCCCAGCGGAGCCCAGCCATTGGCATCGGCCGTGGATGGCGAACGTTTTCCAGAGGTGGCGGGCACCATTGCGGGTGACGATACGGTCTTGATTATTACCTCCACTCCCAAAACCCGAGCTGCGGTGCAAAAACGTATCGAGGAGCTTCTGCGATGACCGACCCGAGACGGGTCGCCGTCGTAGGAGTTACAGGCTATGCAGGTTTTGAGCTGGCCAAGCTGCTCCTCCGGCATCCGAAAATTGAGAAACCGGTCTTCTATTTGCGCGACGGCTCCACGCAAGCACGTTGCCTCACAGAGCTTTACCCGCAATTGCGAGGCTGGGGAGAGGCGCCCTGCCGCACGCTCTCCGTGGAAGCTATCGCCGCAAGCGGAGCGGGGACCGTTTTCCTTTCTACGCCGCATGCGGCCTCGATCGAGCTGGCACCGCAGTTATTGGCTGCTGGTCTGCGAGTGGTGGACCTGAGCGGCGCGTTTCGATTCCGGAACCCCGAAACCTTCTCGGAATGGTACAAACTCCCCGCGCCGTCTGCGGACTTATTAGCGCGAGCGGCTTACGGACTTCCTGAGCTTTACGAACCTGAGATTTGCGACGCGCAGTTAGTGGCAAACCCTGGATGTTACCCAACCTCTGCGATTCTAGGCCTAAAGCCCTTGGTGGAAAGTGGATGGATCGCCCGGGAGCGCGGGATCGTGTGCGACTGCAAGTCCGGAGCCTCGGGTGCAGGCAAGGAAGCCAAACGGGAACTGCAGTTTGTGGAAGTAGATGAGAACTTCCGGGCGTATGGGCTCTTTACGCACCGCCATACACCGGAGATAACGGACCATCTGGGAATTTCGCTGGACGATATGATGTTTTCGACGCACCTGTTGCCCGTAGCACGCGGCATCCTTTCGACGCTGTACGCGTGGCTTGCCGACCCGCATCAAATTTCTGAGGTAGAAGCGCTATACCGGCAGTTTTATGCCGGCCAGCCGATGGTGCGAATTTGGCCCGCAGGCAAATTGCCGGAATTGCAGTACGTGACGAACACGAATTTTTGTGACATTGGTTTCGCGCTCGAGGCCACCGGACGCCGCCTGACCGTGATTTCCTGCCTGGACAACTTGGGCAAGGGAGCCGCGGGACAAGCGGTACAAAACATGAACGCCATGTGGCATTTTGAGGCGCAGACGGGACTTCTATGAGACTGGTGATCAAGTTAGCCGGAGCGCTGCTCGATGATCTGCCGACGGTGGCGGGTATCGCCCGGCAGATCGCGACCCTGGCGCAGGAGGGCCATGAGCTGCTGATCGTGCATGGCGGCGGAAAAATCTTTACGTCGACGCTGCAGCGCATGGGGATCGAGAGCCGGTTTGTGGGTGGTTTGCGCGTGACCGATCGCGAGACGCGAGACGTGGCCGTGATGGTTTTTGGCGGATTGCTGAACAAGCGCGTCGCCGGAGCGATTTCACAGGCTGGACAGCCGGCCATTGGGCTTTGTGCTTCGGATGCGGGAACGTTTCTAGCCGAGCCGATGGTGCACAACGAAATTACGGGCGGATTGGGCTACGTCGGGTATTTGACGGGCGTCAATGTGGAGTTTATCGAATCGCTTTGGCGCAACGGCGTCGTGCCGGTGGCGTCGTGTCTGGGGCTAGGCGCCGATGGCGAGCTCTACAACATTAATGCCGACCACATGGCCGCGGCGTGTGCTGAATTCCTTCACGCAGATCGGTTGATCTACCTCACCGACGTGGCCGGCGTGCTTGATGGTCGAAAGGTGCTGAAGGCCGTCTCCGCCAGCGAAGTGGAAGACTTGATCCGCCACCACAAAGTCTCCGGCGGAATGGTGCTGAAACTGGAAGCGTGCAAGCGCGCCCTCGATGCTGGCGTCCAGCAAGTGAGGATTGTGGGCGGAGGGCTGGCCGAGGGACTTCTCTCCGCGGCAAATGGCGGCAGGGGTCCTGGCACACGAGTCCTTCCGGCGGCATACCCAGCAGCCGCGCGAATGGCGTCATAACTGGTTTCCCATGCCCAACCCTAAGAAAAGTGTTTCTCGAAAAAATGCTTCCTTTGGAGCAACGATCCGCGAAGCGGAGCGCTATCTCGCCAACACTTACAAGCGCCCCAAGCTGATATTCACTCACGGGAAAGGCTGCACGCTTTACGACCAGCGTGGCCGCGCCTACCTGGATTTTCTGGGAGGAATTGCGGTGAATGCGTTGGGTTACGCGCATCCACGGTTGGTGCGAACCCTGCGGCGTGAAGCTGGGCGTCTGACACATGTCTCCAACCTCTTCCACAATCCCTACCAAGGACCGCTTGCGCGTAAGCTCGCCAAATGGTCCGGCATGGATCGGGTTTTTTTCGCGAATAGCGGGGCGGAGGCAGTGGAAGCTGCGCTTAAGTTAGCGCGCGCCTACGCACACAGCCATCATGCCCCCGGTAAGACCAAGATTTTGGCGCTCGAGAATTCGTTCCACGGCCGAACGTTTGGCGCTGTCTCCGTCACGTGGCCGGAGAAATACCGCAAGCCTTTTGAACCTCTCGTGCCGGGCGCGGAATTCGTCCGATTTAATGACGTAGCCGACCTTGAAGCGAAATTCGACGAATCGGTTTGCGCCATCATCCTGGAACCCATCCAGGGTGAAGGCGGTATTCGCACCGTAAGTGAAGGCTTCTGGAATCGCGCGCGAGAATTAGCTTCGCAACATAACGCCGCGCTGATTGCCGACGAGATTCAATGTGGTTTGGGCCGCACGGGACGAGCCTTCGCGTGCCAGAAATTTGCCAGTCCGCCAGATATTGTGTTGGTCGCAAAGCCGTTAGCGGGAGGGCTGCCCCTGGGCGCCATGATGGCGAAGGAGAAGTTTGCATCGGCCTTCGTGCCGGGCATGCATGGCTCGACGTTTGGAGGCGGGCCTTTGGTTTGCGCGGTGGCTCTCGAGTTTCTAAAGGTGGTCGAGGAGAACGGCCTCTTTGCCAACGCTCGCGACCGGGGGGCGGAATTGCGCGCCGGTCTGGAGCAGTTAGCAGCGAAATTCGACTTTGTTACCGAAATTCGCGGCGAAGGCCTGATGCAGGGTATGCAGCTGACGATGGATGGACAGGTGTTTGTTGACGAAGCTCTCCGGCGGGGATTGTTGATCAACTGCACGCAGCAAAGCACGCTTCGATTCGTGCCGCCATTCATTATCACGTCTTCGCAAGTGAAAGACTTCTTAGTGCGGATGGAAGCGGTGCTTGCAAAAACGCCTCGGGCTCAGCCGAAGAAGACGGCCATGCATGCTGTGCGAAGTGCGTCACGGACGGGAGACGCGCAGGGCGAGCGGTCGCTTGTGGCCGCGAGGTAAGCCGAGCATGAACACCTTAGCCCCCGCATCTCTGGGTATCACTCGCGATCTACTAACGGGTATGGAATGGCCCCCCCTCGTGGTTCGAGAGCTATTTCATTTGGCCGCAGATGTGAAGGCCAGACCGGAAACCTATCGCAACGCCCTGCCAGGCCGCTACGCGGCTCTGATTTTTGAAAAACCTTCCCTCCGCACGCGAACGACTTTCGATGTTGGCATGCAGAGCCTGGGCGGGGGCGCGGTGTTCCTGGACCATACTCTCACGCACCTGGGCGAGCGCGAATCCATCAAGGACGTAGCGAAAAATCTGGAACGCTGGGTGCAGGGAATCGTGGCCAGAACGTTCGAGCAAGGCGTGATCGAGGAATTGGCCGAGTACGCTTCGATTCCGGTGATTAATGCACTATCGGACCGTTACCATCCGTGTCAGGCGTTTACCGACTTTTTTACGTTGGAAGAACGCTTCGGTAATCTGCGGGGGTTGAAATTCGCCTATGTGGGCGATGGCAACAACATGTGCCATTCTTTGCTGCTGGCCGGAGCGCGCGTTGGCGCACACGTCCGCGTGGCCACGCCGGTAGGGTACGAGCCGGCGCCGGAGATTGTGGCGGAAGCAAAACGCGCCGCCAAGGACACACGAGGAAAGATCGAACTCTTCCACTCCGCGGAGGAGGCTGTGTCGGGTTCGCAGGCCGTATATACCGACGTGTGGGCCAGCATGGGACAGGAAAATGAAGCCCAGGAACGCGAGCGCGCCTTTGCAAACTTCCAGGTGAACGAAGCGCTGATGCAACACGCTGAGGCAGAGGCGGCGTTTCTGCACTGCCTGCCGGCGCATCGAGGTTTGGAAGTAAGCGCGGGCCTTATGGATTCGCCGCGCTCGATCGCGTATGACCAGGCTGAAAACCGCTTACACGTGCAAAAAGCCATCCTGCTGATGCTATTGAGCTGAAGGGACCAACCAGTGCCAAAAAAAGTTGTGCTCGCCTATTCAGGCGGGCTGGATACTTCCATCATTATTCCGTGGCTGAAAGAAACCTATGGCGGCTGCGAAGTGCTCGCTATGATCGCCGACGTAGGCCAAAAAGAGGACCTCGAAGCTGCCAAGCGTAAGGCGTTGGCTACGGGAGCTTCCTCGGCCAGTATTGAAGACTTGCGCGAAGAATTCATCACCCGCTACATTTGGCCGACACTGAAGGCCGGCGCGGTCTACGAACACAAGTATCTTCTCGGCACCTCGTTTGCACGGCCCGTCATCGCAAAGCGGCAGGTGGAAGTAGCGCTCGAGCAAGGCGCCGACGCGGTTTCCCACGGATGTACCGGCAAAGGAAATGACCAGGTTCGCTTCGAGCTGACCTATAAAGCGCTCGGGCCGAAGCTGCAAATCATCGCACCATGGCGCGAATGGAAGATCTTCTCGCGAGAGGATGCGATCACCTACGCGCGCGAGCATAAGATCCCGATCGAACAAAGCAAAGCCAATATTTATAGCCGCGACCGCAATATCTGGCACCTTTCGCACGAAGGCGGAATTCTCGAAGATCCTGCCAACGCGCCGGAAGAGGCGATGTGGCAATGGATCGTGTCGCCCGAAAAAGCACCGGATGCCGGGGCCGAAGTAGAAATTGGTTTCGAGGCGGGCGTTCCGGTTTCGGTGAATGGAAAAAAGCTTGCACCGGTTGCCCTATTGGAAACTCTCAATGACATCGCCGCGGCGAACGGCGTTGGCCGCATCGACCTGGTGGAAAATCGCCTGGTGGGAATTAAGTCGCGCGGCGCATACGAAACGCCTGGTGGCACCCTATTGATTTTGGCGCACCGCGAACTCGAAGCGCTTTGCGTCGATCGCGAAACCGCGCACTATCAGGAATTACTGTCGCTTCGGTATGCGGAGCTTGTCTATTACGGCCTATGGTTCACGCCGCTAAGGGAAGCGCTTGACGCTTTCTTTGCCAGCACACAGCAACGCGTGACAGGAACTATCGGAATGCGTCTCTACAAGGGGAATGTCGATTTCACCCATCGTGATTCGCCCTATTCGCTCTATCGCAAGGATTTGGCCAGCTTTGCGATGACGCGCTACAACCCCAAGGATGCCGAGGGTTTCATCAATCTCTTCGCTCTGCCGGTGACGGTAACGCAGGGAGATTTCAAGAAGTGAACGCTCCGCGACCTACCGACAGCGGCGGCCGGATGTGGAGCGGCAGATTCGACCGCGGTCCAAACGAAATTTTCGACCAGTTCCAGCGATCTTTTTCGTTCGACCGCCGGCTGATAGCTTATGAGATTGCCGTGGACCGCGCTTGGGCCCACGCCCTAGAAGGCGTGGGAATCCTTAGCGGCGACGAGGTTCAAAGGATTTTTAGCCGCGCTTGATGCAATTGCGAATCGCGCCGATGGCGAACCGGACTGGCTCGATCGGTCCGCCGCGGAAGATGTGCACCACTTCGTCGAGATGGCCCTGATCGAAAAACTTGGTCCGCTCGGCGCGAAGCTACATACCGGACGCAGCCGCAACGAGCTGATTGCCACCGATTTTCGGCTGTTCGTAAAGGAAGCGGCCGCAAGCTTGAGGCAGAGCTTGTACCGGCTGGAATTAGCGTTGCTCGATCAGGCCGAGCAAAACCTCGGTGCGCCGATGCCCGGCATGACGCACATGCAGCACGGCCAGCCGATTTTATTTTCCCACTTTTTGCTGGCGCATCTTTCGGCTTTCCATCGCGACACGGTACGAATCGTGGGAGCGGCACAGGCGGCCGATGAATGTCCGATGGGATCGGGCGCGTTGGCGGGATGCGCATTTGCCGTCAACCGCGAAGCGCTTGCCCACGAACTGGGTTTTGCGCGCCCGACTGCAAATAGCCTCGATGCCGTAAGCGACCGCGACTTCGCGCTCGAATATTTATTTGCGCTGGCAGTGCTGGGCATTCATCTTTCGCGGCTCGCTGAGGACTTCGTATTGTTTGCTTCACAGGAATTTGGATTTATCACGCTGCCGGACGAATACGCTACCGGAAGTAGCCTGATGCCACAGAAGAAGAATCCAGACTCATGGGAACTGACGCGCGGCAAGACAGGCAGGCTCGTAGGATCGCTGATGACGCTTCTCGTCACGCTCAAGGGCTTGCCGACCAGCTATCAGCGTGATCTACAAGAAGACAAAGAGCCCGTCTTCGCGGCGCACGATCAAGCTATTGCCCTCGTCGAAGTAGCTGCCGGAGCCATCGCGGCAACGCACGTAAACGCAGCGCGGATGCGCGATTTGGCGTCCGACCCCGCGCTTCTGGCGACTGATGCGGCGGACTATTTGGTCCGGCGCGGGGTACCCTTTCGGCAGGCGCATGAGATCACTGGAAAAGTGCTGCGCGCGTCGGAACGCAGCGGACAGGCATGGACCGACACGCCACTCAAACAATTGCGCGAATTTTCTCCCGCCTTCGATGAAGATTTTTATGCCGCTTTGAGCGTCGAATCTTCGCTTGCCGCGCATTCGGTTTATGGAGGCACAGCGATCGAAACCGTGCGAGCGGCAATTGGCAAGTGGCGCAAGACACTTGCTTCCGCGAAGGCACCGCGATGACCCTCCATAGGAGAGAGGCCTTCTGTCTATGAACGTACCCGACACGATTCCAGCAAACGCACTGCCAAAGGGCTTCCGCTATGCGTCGGCCTCGTGCGGATTGCGGCGCAAGAATCGGCTGGACCTCGGCCTGATCCTTATGGACGAGCCCGCGGCCGCGGCGGGAATCTTCACGCAGAACTTAGCCAAGGCCTCTCCCGTGGTGCTTTGCGAGAAGCACCTTGAGACTGCGGCAGACCGGATCCGCGCCGTGGTGGTCAATTCAGGGAATGCGAATTGCGCGAACGGTGCGTCTGGCATGCGCGCGTCCGTCGCGACGGCGCAGGCCACCGCCAAAGCCCTCCATTGCAAGCCCGAGCAAATTTTGGTTTGCTCGACCGGCGTGATCGGGATCCCGCTTCCCGTGGAGAAAATCCTTTCCGCTCTTCCTGAGTTGACAAAATCCGCGGCGGCGCTTCCCGTGAACTATGACGGGCTCACGCAGGCCATCCTGACCACGGACACGCGCCCAAAATGGGCGGCGGCGCAATGCCGCATCGGTGGCAAACAGGTCCGCCTGCTGGGTTGCGCGAAGGGCGCAGGAATGATTCATCCCAATATGGCAACGATGCTCGCCTACGTGGTGACCGACGCGGAGGCGGCGCCGGACGTACTGCACAGCGCGTTGACCGATGTCGCAGGCCGGACATTCAACTCGATCACCGTGGATGGCGACACTTCCACGAATGACACCGCACTGGTGATCGCGAGTGGCGCTTCCGGTGCGTCCGCTCTTAGCGCATCCGGCCGTGGCTATAAAGTATTTCTAAAAGCGCTCGAAAAAGTTTGCCACTCTCTCGCGCTGGCGATTGTCTCGGATGGCGAGGGCGCCTCGCACGTCGTAGAAATTGAAATTCGTGGCGCTCCCGATCAAGCGGGGGCGGAACAGGTGGCGCGCACGATTGCCACCTCCCCATTGGTAAAAACCGCACTCGCTGGCGGCGATCCAAATTGGGGACGCATACTTGCCGCCGCCGGACGCGCCGGCGTGCCCTTTCGTCCAGAGCGCGCGGCGATTCGCATGGCGGGAATCCACGTCTACGAGCGCGGACGAGCGCTGCCCTTCGACGAGGGCGTGGCACACGAGAAGCTTCTGGAGCCGAATATCTCGATTGCGATGGATTTGCGAGCGGGAAAAGGGCGCGCTCGCGTCTGGACCTGCGACTTTACCGCGGAATACGTGCATATTAACGCGAGCTATCGCACATAAGTGCTCGCACACTCGCCATCTCAAACCTCAGCAGTCGTCGAGCGCAGCGATTCTACTCGCTCCACACTTCCCGCGATGAATTTATAGCGCTCGTGCGCTGTAGCTTCAACGCCTCGCGCGACAAGCGCGGGCACGTCAAGCTTCGCTTCCGCTTGGTCTAATTCCGAGATTGTCGCGTGTAGTGCCGGTGTGCGCGGCATGAAAATCGGACAACAATCGTGAAAAGGTTCGGCGGAAATATCGTGCGTGCCGATTTTTCTCGCGAGAGTAAGGATTTCCATCTTGTCGTCTCCCGCGAGCGGCCGGTAGAGAGGCATCTGCGCCACGGACCCAACCGCGGCCATGTTGTGCAGCGTTTGCGAAGCAACCTGGCCCAGACTATCGCCGGTGATGACGCCCAAAGAATGATTTTGCCGCGCAAAATGCTCGGCGATCCGCAGCATCAGGCGCCGATACAGCAAAACCCGAAACGTTTCCGGCGCGTGCGCCACTATCTCGCGCTGCAGAGGTTCAAAAGAGACTAAGTAGAGCTTGGCGGTGAATTGCCACGGAACCAGCTTGCGAACGAGATCACGCGCTACATGGACGGACGAATCTCCTGCCTGCGCGCCGCCGCCCCAAAAGTGCACGAAGGAAACGTGCGCTCCGCGCCGCATCATTTTGTAAGCTGCCACCGCCGAATCGAATCCGCCGGAAAGCAAACAGGTCATGCGTCCGGCCGTGTTGGGCGGCAAACCGCCGGCGCCGGGAATCTTGTGTGCGTACAAGAGTGCGGAGTCTCGCGTGATTTCGATCCGGCAGGTAACTTCCGGTTGGTTCAAGTTGACGCGGACCTCGCGGCCCGCCTCGCGCAGCCGCTCCAGCAAATAGCGGCCGACGAGCGATTCGATCTCGCCGCTCGTTAGCGCAAATGTCTTGTCGCTTCGCTTCGCGCGCACCGCGAAGCTCGAAAAAGTGAGCGGCGCCAATTCGTCCCATGCGATCCGGCAGATGGAATTTGCATCCGCCTGTTCGCGGGGAATCACGTGCGCCACCGCAAAGTAGGCGATCCCGAATACACGCGACAATCGCTCCACGGCCGGCGCGGCCGCAGCGCCTTCGCGCAATTCGATCACGATGCGGTCGCCCGGGCAATGCAACCTCTCGACTCCCACGCCATCGAGGGCTCTCTTAATGGCGGTGATCAACTTTCCCAGAAAAAAGCGGCGGTTTCCGCCCTTGAGCCACAGCTCGTGGTAATGCACGACAATGTGCGGCTTCGTCATGAATCGATTCGTGAAACGCTCTTCGGAAGGCTCAGTATAGCAATCAAGGATAGGAATAACAGCCAGGCGAGTCGCGCGCGAGGAGCCCTTGGCGATCCAGGCCGCTGTCCGAAGATTCCATCCGTTATTCACGTCCTGGACATACTCCCATACGATTCTCCTAGACGCTCTGTGGAATCAAGCGTATACGGAGACATCGGGTCTGCCGCCTAAGCGACCAGGAGGCGTCACCTCGCATCACAATGGGCAGCGAGGTACCCGTGGCACACGGGGAACAGCGATGATGTGGAATAAGCGAGATTGGCAGCAGTTCTTTGAGCTTTCGCGGCGCCCCTGGAATCGGCACCGCCCGCCCCGGCCTGTCTATCCGGGAGAAAGTAATCGGATCCTGCCTGCCGTCGGTTTTAGCCTTTCGGAATTGGATCGCGCCGGGATCAACCTGGATCTTGCTGAAAAGATGGGCCTGCCGGTGGATGCCGGGAGGATCGGTTCCTACGAGCCCAACATCACCGTGCTGCGTGATTATGCGCGGACCTCGCGCTAGTACAACTCATTTAGAATCAATTATATAAAACTGGTACCCGCTTCCCCTTGACGGAGGCCGCATTTCGGGTAAACTGCATTTTTCTTCGGCCATGGGCCAACTGACCATCAATCCGCTAGTCACCGACGAGACCGCGCGCGACTTTGACTTTCCGCAGCGGGAGGCGGCTTTTTTCTATGGCCTCTTCCTGCGGGGGCATAGCGCCGATAACCTGCGACGCGATATTTCCGTGCCGCCGGAGGTTCTGGCGAAGTGGCATCGCGAAGCGGAGCGCGAGCCGCAACTGCGTAGTGTGCTCTACCGGGTAGTCGAGTACCGGCGGCACGTCCTCGCGATTTTTGAATCCCTCATCGGCCGCGGCGCCGAACCTCAACGCATCCAGTAGCTCTCGTCGTAATCGCAATCCGGCTCGATCGCCAACTCATTCCGCCCGGATCAGTGTCCCGGCATCATGATCACGCCGCACGCGATGCGGTCTCCAGAGTTGCCGGAGGGATCGGTTTTCTGGTCGTCCATCTTGGCGTGAATCACCAGCGCCGTCCCGCCATTCGCAAAAATGGAGTGAGGATCACTGGCGCCGTTCATGTTCACGTTGGGCGCGATGATGGCCTGATTTGACGTTCCATCGGACTTCACCTTGAAATTCGGCATGTCACCCGCGTGAGGACCGCTGGGATTTTCCAGTCCATGTTGTTTATTGTCCGGATTGAAGTGCGCGCCGGCGGACTTGAAGTCCGGTGCGTCGCATTTCGCCACCTGGTGGATGTGAACGCCATGCTCGCCGGCAGGCAGATTCTTCACCGTGAGCCGCACTCTAACGCCAGTAACCGCCGCAGTCAGCGTCGCGGTCCCCGCATCTTGCCCCTGCGCATTTTGCAAGTGAACGACTACGGACTTTGGGGTCTTTGCGCTATCCCCGCTCTGCGCAATCGCGGCACCGCATGCCAGCAGCGCGACACAAACCAATACGATCGTCCTGTTCATGAAAAAGCCTCCTTCTGCCGCCCGCTACGTTGCAACCGCCGATTTCGCGGTCGTTCTGGCGACGCGAGAAAGCATACACCGGGGATACATGTTGCTGTAGTGCTCCCCGCTAATTAGACAGTCAGGACCTAGTTTCTTAGGTCAACTGCAAAACTCAAGAAGGCCTCGTGCGGAGTGTGTTTTTGGACTCCGCGGTGAGGCCGACAATGACTGTACTCCACGATCCAACGAGCGATTCGCGGCTCATGCTTCTTCCGAGCTCCGATATCCCGCGGGATGGTATGACGCAGAATGTAAGATGTGTCTGTCGATATCGCGTCGACCTCATGAAGAGAACCAACAATGGACGAGCAAGAGTTTGATTCGTTGTTCCAGCACCCCTTCAAAAGAGTGGACGCAATGCGGGTTGAAGGCCGGTTGGGCCGCCTAGCTGTCGCGCTGTTTGGTAAGACGCTCGACGACCTGCAGCGTCAACTGCTCGCGCCATTTCCCGAACTGCCTGCCAGTTTTGATTTAGCTGATTTCCGGGTATTAAACCAACGACTTACTCAAACAGAGAACTTATTCAAATTGAATCCACGACATGCTTGGGCGTCTAGGGATATCTCCGTGGGTACCGAACGCTTCACGGTGTGGGAAGCCCGTCGCGAGGTGGTGCGCCGGGCGATTGAGCACCTAGAAAGACGCTAAGAACCTGACCTGGGTTCGGTGGGCCGAGGCACCAAGGGTAACCGAATTTGTCCGGAAGGATACTACCCCCGCCCCGCGTTGACACACTGCAATGGCTTCGCTAAACTCAGCCGGTTTGAGGAATCGCGTTTTTCCTCGCAATAACACTACTCCCCGGTAGCTCAACGGTAGAGCATTCGGCTGTTAACCGAAGGGTTGCTAGTTCGAATCTAGCCCGGGGAGCCATTCTCCCATGCCGTTTTTCGTCTACGTCCTGCAAAACTCCGAGCGGATTCGGGATGTCCTTCTGGACGGCTGTTAATTCGCCGCGGCGAATTGCTAGTTCGAATCTAGCCCGGGGGAGCCAACTTCTTGTTCTCTCTCAGCAACTTACAGAGCCTGAGTTTCAGGTTTTGTTTTTGAACGTCAGGTGTCATGTAAGCGTCATGTAAAATCACCGAATCGTGCTCCGATCTCCATACACTCGCTGATTTGCTATCTCCAAAACGCCGGAGCTAAGCTGCATGCCCGCCGTGGGCGGACAACACAACAGGCAGACTCCCGCATCTACGGCCAAATAGCGCAGGGGTGTAGCGACCGGCGGCGGCTGGTGAATAGCTTGCTATCAACACGGAATTTTGATTGCCAAGCATAGCTGTCGGCCGGTTACCGTCTATCCATCGTGATTCATTTCAATGATTGTGTAGCTCGAACCGGGCTACGCGTCGAGCTTCGAGCAGTTGCGCACACGTCCTCGAGCAGGAAGGAAGAACATCATGCGATTTGCAAAGATCGAAACGATGGCAGCCAGAGTTGCGGCGGGAGCGCTTGCGGTCATGATTTTACTGAGCATGACTGCGAGCGCACGGGCACAGGGCGCCGCAGAGAGGGCCTATCCGAAGATGCTGCCGCTTTCACAGTATCTAATGGATCGAAATGCGGCAATCGCGTTGGCGCGAAGCGCCGCTCCGGAGGACATTTCCAAGGATGCGTCTGTTTTGGTGCTGACCCCCAAAGGCTGGGAAACCGCCGTCAAAGGTACGAACGGTTTTGTGTGCATGTCGGGACCGTCATGGACGGCAAGCATTGACTTTTATGACATCTGGAGTCCGAAGCAGAGAGGGGCGATTTGCCTCAATCCAGCGGCTGTGCGGTCGATCCTGCCGATTTTTTACAAGCTGACGCAAATGACGCTGGCTGGAGTAGTCTCTGTAAGAGAGCGCATGGCGGCCATTCAAGACGCGTATGCGAAGAAGGAAATTCCGCCGGTCGAGCCGGGTGCAATGAGCTACATGATGTCCAAGGATGCATACCTTACCCATTTGGGCCATTCACATAATTTATGTCACGTGATGTTTTTCTTGCCGATGAAAACTTCTGGTGAATTGGGCGACAATGACCCGAACTCGCCCATTTCTTCCACGTCTATGTGGTTCCCGGACCCTGACAAACCGGATAGTCCACTGAACAAAGAGTTGCCGCCGCTGCGGACTGTGGCAATCGCTGTGCCGTATTGGTCAGATGGCACTGTTGCGTTCAAGTAGTGCTATCGGATCGCGAGAGCCTGAACGGCGAACCCGGCGAGACCGACAAGCGCGGCGAGGAGAGAGGCGCCGTGATTGACGGGCCTGACACCTAAGCTCCTCACGCAGAACTCTCCAGCATCCACGCCAGGTTCACCTGTTCGAGAGCCGCACCGACGGCCGAGTAAGTAAGAATCCGCCGCACAGGATGAGGAGCGAGGCAACTCCGATCATTTCGTTGCCGATGAAGAACCCGACAAACGGAACCGTGAATATGGCTTGGATCAACACGGCGAAGCCGCAGATCAGGACGAGAGGCTTTCGCAGACTCGCTTCGCGGATTGTAGCGATCCAGGCGATGATCGCCAGTACGAGATGGTTCCAGGCCATCGAAAGGAACGCCACTCGAAAGACGGATTGCAGGTTCTGTGCCAGATTGGATGCGCTCACAGTAGGCGACAGTTTTGTGTAGGCGAATGAGTGCAAACCCGCGCTTGCGAGAAGCACGACACATCCAAAGCCGACAAGGAACGTGGCTGTCTTCGAGCGGCTATTCATCCTACGCGCACCAATGTTTTGCGTGGAGGATAGCATAAACCCTCTAGCGGGGACCGTCGCTTAACTCGTTACGATTTTGCGCACTCGACTCGGCGCGGCTCCGGCACAAGCCGCTCTCCTGAAGGAAGCTGCGAATTCAGACGATCGCTCCTGGTTACTGGAACAGGAGCCGGTCGAGGCCGCGAACCAACCCAGTCGTCGTCATCACTTTTTGAACCGCGAGCAAAGTCCCGCCAACATATGGCCCGGCTCCAGCCCCGGCGTCGTGGCGAATCGTCAGGCGCTCATCGGGCAAACCAAAGATCGTTTCGAAGGCAATCACATAGCTGGGAAGGCGCACAGAGTGAATTGGCGTGCCCGCGACATCCGCGCCTCTTGCATCGCGGCGGCCGTGTGTTTGTTCGACTGGAAGCTCGATGTAGTTTTTGCGGGTGGCGGCGAGCTCCTCGGCCAGCTCGACGGTCGTCCCGCTGGGCGCATCCGGCTTATCAGCATGAGCGTAGTCAATGATTTCCCAGGATGGCAGGTGCCGGGCAGCAAACAGCGCGAAATGCTTGGCCAGCGCAGCCGTGATGGAAAAGTTTCCCGCGGCAATGACTCCTACACCGCCTCTCCGGGCGGCATCGTCAATCTCGGCATAATCCTGCGCGCTTAGGCCAGATGTGCCGATGACGACGCGCAAGCCTCTGGAAAGAGCCGCGAGCACTCGCTGCTTCACGCTATCGGGGCGCGTGTAATCCACCAACACGTCCGCCGGCTGGGCCAGCGCTTCGTCTAGCGAAGCCGCAATGCACAAGCCAACAGACGCGCGCCCGATTGCGATTCCAGCGTCTTGCCCCGCCGCTTTGCGGGCGATCGCGCCAGACAATGAAAATTCGGCAGAGCCAAGGATTCGTGCAACCAGCGGTTTTCCTGCCCAGCCGGTCGCGCCGGCCACACAAATTCGAATTGGCATGCGCAAATTCTACTTCAGATTGGCTGAGTTATCGGCTCTTCGATCCAGCTTAGACACAGCGGCAAGCGCAAGGAGCACAACGCTTTTTCGATTTTGCCCAAGCCGTATTGCCGGAAGCCATTGCTGTAAAGGAGCAAGAGTGGAGCCTGGAGGGATGCATCGCTCCCGAATCGGGTGAGCCGGAATCTCACGTCATCCCGGGCGGGCGATGGTCATCCAGCTCATTCTCGCCGAGGAGATCGACGACAATCCATGCGACTCCGGCGATCGCGAAAGTCTCGGCGGTTTCGCTCCAATTCGTATAATTGTGAGGACCCGAAAGAAGCAGCGGCACCCACACCACCAGCCCAAAGATCACGAGCATCATGGTCAGCAGGCGAGTCGCGAGAAGCGCCATTCGATTCGTAAGCAGAGCCACAGCCGCAAGCGCAAAGAAGACAGTCGTCGTTACCGCCCAAAACATCTGGTTTGGCGGAAGCCACTTCGGCACAAGGCTGGCGGTAGCAGCGAGATAAAAGGCCTGTTCGAGCGTAAAGGAAGCGACACAGATACCCAACAGAATGCGGCCGATCCGGTGAAGCGTTTCGCGTGACCATGCCGATGACCAGCGCGCAATAACCATCGCCGCTCCCGTCACGAGAGAGAACTGCTCGAAGAAATTGCCCCAGCTATTGTAGATCCGCGGTTTGGCGACGATTGACGGCACGCACAGCAAGGCGAAGGCAAGATAAACCGCGCCAAGGACGATTGCGCCCGCTTTCGCGGTCCTACGGAACTGAATCGCAGCGCCGCCGGTGATCTGGGCAGCGCCTGCGGCGTCGACTAAGTAAGATATTTGATGCCAGCCGTTGTAGTCGTGCCAGACCAGCGTGATGACGCCAAAGGCCAAAGCCGCCACTCCAAAAAGATGACGGCCGAGGTTCGAATTAGGCGTCGATTCGGTTGTTCTCAATCCCGTTCACGTGGTCCAGGAGAGTCGATCATCGGCAACGTTCACTTGGAGCAGCCAGGGATCGCAAAGAATGTGCCGGGCATTATACAACGGGATCGATCAAGGGTATTCGAAAGCTCGACCTCGGCCGTCAGCGAAAGTGTTGCTAGTCGAATCTAGCCCGGGGCCGTTTTTCATCGCCACCCTACAGGCCGGTCATTTTCTCCAGACGCTCTGGATACCGGTCGCCTGCTACGTCGATCCTCGACGCGGCAGCGTCGATCTCCCGCAGGTCTTCGGGCGTCAATTGGATCGACGCCGCGCCGATGTTCTCATCCAGACGATTTAACTTCGTCGTGCCGGGAATGGGAACGATCCACGGCTTTTGCGCGAGCAGCCACGCGAGTGCGATCTGAGCAGGGGTCGCGTTCTTGCAATTCGCAATACCGCCGAGCAGCCCGATCAGCGTCTGGTTCGCCTTGAGGGCCTCCGGCGTAAAGCGAGGCAGCGTACTGCGAAAATCAGAACTCTCGAATTTCGCGTTTTCGTCGATCTTGCCCGTCAGGAAGCCTTTCCCAAGCGGGCTGTACGCCACGAGGCCAATCCCGAGCTCTTCGAGTGCAGGTATCACTTCCTTTTCCGGCTTCCTCCACCACAGCGAGTACTCGCTCTGGAGGGCGGTGACCGGCTGGATCGCGTGGGCGCGCCGGATGGTCTGCACGCCCGCTTCGGAGAGGCCGAAGTGCTTAACCTTGCCGGCTTGGATCAATTCCTTCACCGTGCCGGCGACGTCTTCGATGGGCACGCTTGGGTCAACACGGTGCTGATACAGCAAGTCGATGCTCTCCACTCCAAGTCGCTTCAGTGAGCCCTCGACGGCCTGCTTGATGTGCGCGGGCCGGCTATTCACACCTGCCGCCCCCGGCCGATTGTTGCCGCCGCTCAGATCGAAGCCGAACTTGGTGGCGATCATCACTTTGCCGTGGAAAGGCGCCAGCGCCTCGCCTACGAGTTCTTCGTTCGTGAACGGGCCGTAGACTTCGGCGGTGTCAAAGAACGTGATGCCGCGTTCGACGGCAGCGCGCAGGAGAGCGGTCATTTCCTGTTTGTCCTTGGGCGGACCATAGGAAAAGCTCATTCCCATGCAGCCAAGTCCGATGGCTGAAACTTCCAGATTGTTTTTCCCCAGTTTGCGCTTCTGCATTGTTTCTTCCCCCGAGCCGTCTCTCCCGAGATTAGGATCAATCGCCGTGGAGGCGGTGCGGTCAGTAAACAGAATGCCACTCAAGGGTGCGGATCAGTATGGGTGCGCGATGTCTGGAGAACGAAAGGACCGCCCAGGCTGCTCCGCTGGCGCAGCCCAGTCAACACATTGACGCTTTCAGCGGGCGGCCAGCACCTAACCGGCGGCAATCATCACGTGTTTTCCTACAGGCAGGCGAACGATTGCGGCCGTTTGTCAGCCTGTCCTGAGCCTGGAATCTGCGTGCGCTCTCACGAGCGCCGATTGCTTTTGCCTCGTGGATCTCTCGTGATCGGTGATTTCCTGCTGGCAGAACCCGTGCTTGCATTTGGGCGGGCCATCGTCTGTCGGCCGGTAGCCGGCGTGGAATCGTCCTCTTCCTGTTGGACGCCGAGCTTGCCGGTCTCGCTGTCGGGATCAAAAACGCTTCCGTGTTGCGGGCCGGGGTTATCAATCGGTGTGAGGCCGGGCCCCCGTTGCATATCGTCTCGCTTGCTGGCCATGCGGTAATTCTGGCGCTTTGTCATTTGCGCTCCTCTCCCTGCAAACAATCTTCACGTTCCCAGAAAGTATGGCCACAACGCCGCAAAAGCCCCATCCGATAGACACTGTAGGCAGAATGGAAATAACCCCTGTAGGGCCGTTGAGGGTTCTGCCGTAGGAACTGCCGGGACTATGTCGGGAAGTTCATGCGGCGAAGTAGGTCTTGAAACCGGGGATCGGATCGCAGTGGATCGAAACGAGGCCAAACTTTAAGCAAGGCCAGCCATAGATCGCGCTCCTTGTATCCTTGCTCCAGCCAACGCATGGCTTCGTCTTTGTCGCCGAGGCCTACGTAAACTTCCGCGATCCACCCTGGCCGCAAATATGCGTTTCCTGCCTTTGACCGCTGGATCGCTGCGTCGAGAAGCTGCCGAGCCTCGGCGCTATTTCCGGCGTGAGCGTACACCTCTGCCACATCCAAGCCTTGCTGCAAGTTTTGCTTTTTCAGGCAGAGGAGCGCCGTGTCATATTGGCCTTGGGCTTCATACGCGAGCCCCAGGCCGTAGAGGCCGAGCGGGTCGGTTGCGTTGAGCTCAAGAATCCGCCGGAAGAGCGCGATGGCTTCATCGTATTGGCGCGCTTGAAATTCCACGCGGCCGGCGCGGTATAAGACGATCGGCGAAAGTGGGTCCAAATCGAGGGCTTTTTGTGCTAGGGGAATTGCTTCTTCGTGCTTGCCCATCACGGAGAGATAAAAAGCGTATTGATAAAGACCGATAACGTAGCCGGGGTCCAGATCGATAGCGCGTTGAAATTCCTTTTGTGCCGCCGCCCAATCCCATTCGGCGGCCAGAGTGTAACCCAGCGCGGTGTGAGGCTCGGCGAGAGAGTCGTCCAGAGCAATGGCTTTCAAGGCGGCTGCTTTAGCCTCGGGTATCCCGACGGCGGGATCCAAATTCCCAAAGCCCACAAGCTCGATATACGTATCGGCAAGGCCTGCATATGCCAGCGAATCGTTTGGAGCGATCTGGCTCGCTTGCAGGAAATATGCCTCCGCCCTGCCCAAGGCATCGCGCGTCCTAAGATTCCAGAAGAAGCGCCCCTTCAGGTAAAGGTCGTGAGCTTCGGGATTCACCGCGGCAGAGCTGGCCAATTCCCTTTGCTCGGCAGGACTGACGGTGATCTTGATTTCCCGCGTGATTTCCCGCGCCAGTTCCTTTTGCAGCGTGAGAATGTCGCCGAGGTCCCGTTCGTAGCTTTCGGCCCAGAGCTGCGTGTCTGTGGCGGCGTAAACCAATTGCGTGGTGATTCGCACTCGATTGCCGGAGCGAAGAACGGCGCCTTCGACCACGCCATCCACATGTAATTCCCGCGCGATTTCAGGGAGTGATTTCTTGACGCCCTTGTACTGCATCACGGAGGTACGCGAAATCACCTTAAGCGCCCGTATTTTAGAGAGCTCGGTAATCAGCTCCTCCGTCATGCCATCTGCCAGATACTCCTGCGACGGATCGCCCGAGAGGTTGACAAACGGTAGCACTGCAAGAGAGGTGGCGCGCTTGGGCGCCGAGGTTTTCCTCTGGCCTGAAAACCAGACCGCTCTATAGATCCCAAGACCGGTCAGGAGGAATACGAAAGCGCCGGCGGCAATCCACGGCCAGAGTCGTGACTTGCCCATTGCAGCTTTCGCGGTAAGGGGGGACGGCCCGGCGGCAGGCGGTTGGGTCCGGACGGGAACGCCAAGCCGGTACCCCACCCGGGGCACCGTAAGCACCACCGTGGATTCCTCGTCTCCAAGAGCTTTGCGGAGCTTCGAAACGGCCGTGGCCAGCGAACCATCCACCACCATAAGCCCCGGCCAAACCAATTCCAGTAGATCTTCTTTGGTGACGACCTGCCCTGCATGGATCAGAAGCTGAATTAGCACGTCGACTGGTTTGGGTTCGATCTCGACTACTTGCCCCTTGACGCGCAGCTCGCGGCGTAACTCGTTAAATTCGCAGTCGCCAAAAGCCCAGCAACGCGCCTGAACATCCCCGTCGCCTCCTTCCTGAGCCTTGAAATTCATAGACTTAGCGTTTCTTCAGGATTCTTTAGAGTTCCGTCAGGACTTACGTTCGGTGAAAGCAGAGAATTTCGCGCATCAGCCTGCCGTGAACTGGAGGGGGGAGGCCGTAAACCGGCGGACTTGCGGGGCTGGCGGACGCGCTTCCTCTCTGGCAGGTACAGCACAGGTCCCTTCCCAGGCGGCTGACTGTAGCATCGAAGGCGGCTTCCGCAAAGACGGAAACTTGGCCATGCGATGCGAATGAGCGGAAAAGGAGAAAAAAGATGAATGGCGATCCCAGCCCACGGGTAAGAACCACCATCGTAAAAGTGCCGGACGCGAGTCCGGGCCTGCTTTTTCTCAATGGTCAGCAGCGGCAATTCATTTTGGACGGGATCTGGAAATCGCCTGTGGCCCCCGCAGCTAACATGACCGTGGACGTCGATTTTGACGGCGCCGGTTCGATCGCAGCAATCACCGCTGTGGACTCGCACCAAGTTGCCAAGGAAAAAATGAGTCAGCTGAGTGGCGTGGCGCAGGAGCGCGGCAAAGATGCAGCCAAGCTCGCGCAACAAGGGATCGGCGCGCTCGCCGCGCGGATGGGCAAGGTGGCGCTCGGCGGGGCGGTACTGTTATGGGTTGCCTGGTTCCTTCTTCCGGCAGCCGGGGTCGAAGGCGGGGGCGTAGCGCGGCTCTCCTTCACCTTTTGGGGGCTTCTTGGAACAGACTTCAACAGTCCGGAAAGTTTGCTGAGCGGGGGTGCGAACCATGGGTTTTTCGCATTCCTTGGCCTGATCGCCATCGCTGCCCCGTTTGCCGCCCCCTTCCTTCGTATGGCTTGGGCAAAATATCTAAACGCCGCACCGCTGGCCTACTTCCTGATTGCGTTTGTCGTGATTTACGCAAACCAAAGTAAGGCCTTCAGCGATTTGGCGAAAATGGGCGTATCCAGCCCGTTCTCTTGGAACTGGCTTGTCGTTCTTCTTCTGGGAGCTGCTTGTGCTGTTCTTGCGATGGGCGCGTTGAAAAATCCGATCAGGCGCAACGCATAGAATCGCCGAGACAATCCGGAGATCTGTTGAAAAGAGTTAACGAAAACATTTATTGGGAGGTAGTCATGAACACGTGGATGCGCAGGGTTCTTCTTATTTCGGTTTTGGCGGGAGTTGGTCTCAGCGCGGCGTGCGGGGCCGGCAATCCAGAAGGCAAGTATCGTGATTCCGACGGCACCGTCACGCTCGAATTGAACGGTGGTAAGGCCAGCATCAACTTTGGCCAGATACACATGGACGGAACCTACACGGTAGATGGCGACAAACTCACCATCCGGCCGACTACTGGCGATACCAGCCAAACGATGGTCCTAACAATTAACAAGGATGGCTCATTGCAGGGCCCGCAGGGCAGCATGATCACAAGGCTTGAAAAAGCCAAATAGCGGTTCGCGAGGGTTCGCGATCGCGACGAATGACTCACGCCCCGTGCGAGTGCTTGAGCTTCCGTGCAACAAAGGAGACGTTCATGATGAAAACCATTCGCGCTTTCTTGTATGTCTCGACTGCGGTGCTGGTCAGTATTGCGGTAGCCGGCTGTAGCAATTCGAGCGCGGACGGTCCTGGTGGAGCGGGCGGAAATTCCGCGAGCCTCTCGAGCGCTGACCGCCAGGCGCAAAGCGTTGCTTTAGCCGAGTTGCAGAAACATTGGCTCAAAGGTGCGGATGGCTGGACCACTGCCGTTACCTCCGGGAGTGCCTACGCGCCCGATCATTTTCTGAGGCAATGCCGCGCGTTGGCGGTGCAAGCGCTCGAACCGCAAGAGCTCAGCGAGTCCGATAAATTGAACGGATTCGTGTGGGCCGGTCAAATGACTTTCAAGCCGACCTCTTGCCGGGAAGCCGGAGGAGACCCCGGTCTCGTTCTCGATGGAATGGGCAGTGTGAATGCCAACAAACAGCGCGGCCAATGGAGCCAGTGGGTGGATTTCACGCCCGGACCGATGCGCTTCCAGCAAAATAAAGCCGGATGGCAGTTTCAATGGGACGGCTCTTACTTGCGCGGCACTTTACCGACAGCGCAGGATTTCGCCAACGCGGGCGTACGCTAGATGCGCCTGCTGCATTGGCAAGATTTCTAGCATCCCATTGGGCCATAAGCGCAGCGACGGTTAGGTCTTCGCGACCCGCTCTGGCGGCAAAGCTCGTGAAGCCAGCGCAATTCGGTTCGCAACTGCGCCGCCGTCAAGCGGGCCACCCAGTCCGCCTCAAGAAAGCAATCTGCGCGCTTCTTGCGCATCGCCTGGATTTTGCAATTCTCGCGAGCAATCTGCGCCTCTAAGAACTTCTCGCGGCGCCGTATCTGTTTCCTGAACAATTGCTTATCAGCGGGCGAGGAGAGCGCCACCCAAGTGATGAATTCCGGGGTGCTGCGCTGCATGGCCCAATATTTGTAACCGAGCGCTCTTATTACTGCGGCTTTGCTGCTCGGCGTGGGCACAAAGACTCTTCGCTTTCGTCTGGTGGTGCTATCTCGCGTGATCTTTTCTCGGATCACTCCGTAGCGAAGAAGTTTCTGAATTGACCAATAGATCGTGGGACGCGAAATACTTGCCCAATCTGAAATTTGGCGGCGCTCGATCTCGAAATTTGCTTCATAGCCATGCATCGGCTTTTCCGCGAGCAAGCGCAGAACGATGAGATCCGGTAATGTCAGGTCTCCTCGCTTAAGTGCCGGCATTTCTGGCGGCCTCTTTCGTCTCCGTCCCGAACGTTGCTGCCCGCCCCAAGATGGTACCGGGATTCTTCATGCGGCTGTTCAAAGGCATCTGTCTAACGATCGCTCAGGCGGACCTGAGAAGAAGCCCGCCTGAGCGAAAGCCAACCGCCTACTTAGAAATGAAAGCCCAGCTCGGCCGTCAAGGTCCTCGGCGTCACGTAATGTGTGCCGCTGAAGGTAGAAAGGAAGTTGTAGAGCGCTTCCTTGTTTGTGAGGTTGATGACGGTGAAACGCAGGCTCCACTTGTAGCGGTCACCGTGGAAGAGATCGTCATCGCCCACGGCGGCGTCGAACAGGCTTCGCGGGGCAATGCGTGGCGGGTTGTGATCGTCGTCTTCGGTGCCCGCTGCCGGAATCTTGATCAGCGTCGAACCGTATTGCGACGCAGGGCAAAGTCCGGTGGGGCTGATCGGCGTTGTTGGCGTTGCGTGCACGCTTCCGCAGAAAAGCCCCGCTTCGAACTGCTGATCCGGAGTCAACCCGGAAACGTCGACAGTGGAATCATCTCCGTTCGGGCCGTTATTACAATTGCCGCCCGCGCAAGGCACTGGACCGGCCACCAAGCCGCTGTCATAGCGCCAATTGAAACCAAACCATGGTCCACGTTTCCACGGCTGGTATTGCAGGTGGGTCGTTTCGTTAAAGCTTTCGTCGTGATCGATTCGAAATACAGAAACTCCGCTGGGCGCCGCGCCGATCCCGCTGATCTGCGGCGTGAAGAATCGCGCGGCCACGTGAGACATGACTACGAAAGCGGTGAAGCCACGATAGTTCGGCACGGTGGCACGGATCGCGTAACCGGGAATTTTCGAGTGGTCCCATTCGATGGGAAACGTGATCGGCGTGTTGCCGAGTACGCTGAAGTCGTACGCACCATGAGTATATTTCCAGATGTATTCAGCGTCGATCACGAGGAACCTCCCAAACGCTTGCTCGACCCCCGCATGAAACTCGTTGCGCCAACCGGGAGCCAGCGGTGTATTCGTAACGCACGGCGTCGAAGTGGATATCAGCGCATTGATGACCGGATCGTTGCAGCCATTGCTGGCCAGAACCAGGTTCTCATTGAAGGGGGTTTCGAGAGTACGTGCGTAGGAAATTCGCAGCACCGTGCTGCTTGGCTTGATGTTGTAAGCAATCCCGAGTCGGGGTTCCGCTTGCCTGGCGCTCGTGATTCCATTGTAGAAATCCCCGCGGAGACCGAGGTTAAAGCTCCAGTTACCTTTGCTGATCGTATCTTCGATGTAGAGCGCCAATTCCTTCACGTCTGTGTGTCCAAAGAAATTGTAAAGGCCGCTGGTAGCGGTCAAACAACCGTCCGAAGCCGGCAGCGGAGTCGTTCGCGTCAGGTCATAGCAAGCGAGCAGCGGATTGAAGGTTGCATTCACGGTCCCGGCAGGATTTGCTACGCCCCCGCATTGCGCCGGGTTGGTCAGAGCTGGGTCAGTATCAGGGCTTCCGTCCGCGTTGAAGCAGACGGGATTTGCCGTGGGATCCACGATCCCGATCCGGTCTCTTTCGGTTAGAAACGTCTGTTCGTAAACGATGCCGGCCTTGATGTTGTTGATGCCCTTTACGTAGGAATAGCTCGTTCGCACGCCGGCATTAGTCAGCCGCCGATTCTGACCGACCGTCTGGAGCTGTAGATCGGGAGTGAAATCGGCAAAGGGATTGGCGCTGGGATCGTAGTTGTATTGATCCTGGCGCAGGAACGCGCCGAGGGTAAAAATGGAAGTGGTGCCGATCAGGTGCGTCCATGATGGCGCAATGTTGATCGTTCCAATTTTCGAACGCTGGTCCTGGGGGCCAACCAGCAAACCATTCGGGCCAAGGCCGCCATTATTCACGACTAGTCCATTCCAAGCGGTTGCATTCTCGGCGTCATACGAGTTCGGCGTTTGAAACCAGGAGCGGCTATAGCCGAGATTCAGCGTGGCAGTGTCGGATGGAGAAAGCTTGTAATCGAAGCGGTCAAAGAAATTCTGCTCGTTACCGTGATCGTGCATCACCACAAGTTCTGGCCCATCCAGAAACCGGCTCGTGTTCAGCCCGCTCAGCGACACGAAGTTTCCCCAGGATTTTCCGCCGTACGAAAGATCGAAGCCGCCGTTCACGGTTCCAAAGCTTCCGTACGAACTGTAGACGCTTCCATGAGGTGTGGTTTCGCCCAGGCCCGATCGCGTGGTGACCACGATCACAACGCTGGTCTTGTCTCCATATTCCGCTGGAGGCGCTCCCTCGATCACTTCAAGGGACTGAATCGAGTCCGCGGGAATCTGGTTGGAGAAGACTTTGCTTTGCTGGTCAGTGATTGGCTGATCGTCCACGGAAAATGAGTTTGAGGCGTGATCGCCGAGTCCATGGAAGAGTCCATTCGAATCGGCAGCAATGCCCGGCGTCGCGAGCGTCACCAGAGAGCTGACGGAAGAAGACTGACTTTCCAGCGGCAGTTTGTCGAACAAGCTGCGGTCCACGTCCGTATGCGTGGTCGGCTCGGTCTCGACTAGATCCCCTCCATTCGCTTCCACGTTCACGGTTTGCGTGGAGGTTCCGACCTTCAAGCCGATGCTGACGCTTACCGGGACGTTCGAACGGATGTCCACGTCCTCCGTGTACGACGCAAAGCCGTTTGCCGTGACCACCAGGTGATACGGATTGAACGGCACATTCGAAAAACTAAACGTACCGTCGGCTCCCGTGAGCATCTGCCGGCTATAGCCGCTCACCGGATTGGTGATCTCGACCGTGGCGTTTGCTACGACCCCTCCGGAGGAATCCTTCACAGTACCCGCCACCGCGCCCGCTTCGCCACCCTGCGCATAGCCAGATGGCACAAGCAAAAGAAGAAGCATGCAGAAACACAATACTTGCCAAAAATTCCGAATCGCAGCCATTCGATCGTCTCCTAGGTATGAACGCCGTCCACCCTCGCAAGGCGATGGATCGGGTATGTGGAAGCGAGCGCCCGCTCAAGCGAGCGCGCGGGGCGATGATTTGCGATCGAGTGAAGGAGCGATCTAAAGCGGGGGTGCGCGAGGAGGAGCGTCAAGCCTTATCGGAGTGAGACTTGGGGCTTCTGTCGCCGTGCGAGGACGCATGAAAGACGTCGCCGGCGCTGGAAGTTGCGCCACAGCCGCGGCAGGAAGCACCGGAGCGTGCGCCACGTGGCAAATCTGGCACGGCGCGGTAGAAGTTGAGTCATGGTGATGCCAGGACTCGATTGCTGTCGTGGCGAGCAGTAAGCCCAGCATTGCCAGACAAACAGCCAACCGCTTGTGCTTAGGAGTAGTAAGTCTGGATAAGAGCGTCATTTCACGGCGCCATCCATCCGCCTGCATATGTTAAGTATGAATTCTGTGGAGCGGCACGGCCTGGTAACACGACCTGATGATTTGAAACTACCTGGCCGCCGTTGAATTCAGAGAAAGATCTTAAGCGGCTGGCGGAGCTCGGGGAGAAGTCTGGAGTGTGACTGGACTGGAAGCTTGGGCTGGCCCTTTAACGTCTGCCATCCAGTACGACGGAATGGGAGCCAGCAACGGCGTGACGCCAGCAGCCGGAAGCACCGGTGCGTGGGCCACGTGGCAAACTTGGCAAGACGCTTCCGAAGACGACGCATCGTGATGATGCAACAACTCAAGTGATGAGGCACACAAAAGCAGCCCAACGAGGGCTAGGCAAATGATGATCAATGTCCGTTTGCGTTCGCTAAAACGATTTTGCGTAGCCATTCGGTGGAACTTCAGGCTTCTAACCTCGAAGCTCGCACATTGTACCTCTGCAGCCCCCTATCGCAAACACTAAAGTGATCCGTGCTTTGCTCTCCGGCTCCGTGGTCACCAATCTCGGTCTGTCCGCTCCCATCGTTGGCATGACAAGTCGCGCAATGGTCCGCAAAATGCCTCCGGGCTTCCTCTAAAATGTCTTGAGTTGGCGGGAAGGGATTCTTCTCATTCTTGGCGGTACTGGGCCTCGCCATGTTGCGAGCGGCACGTGCTACGGTCTCTTCGAATGTGGAAGGCTTTTCCCTCGCGCTGAAGCCACGTCGGATCAACGCTGCTCCATACAAGGACGCCGCGACGGCGAACAATACCAGGATCAGAAATCCAATTTTCCAGCGGTTCATCGCTCACTTCCTGAAAATGGACGGAATCGCACGAAGAGTTCGACTCCAACAGGGTGCGAACCGTAAATTGGCCTCAACACGTCCGGTACTCCGTAGATTGTAAATTGAGCACCTAGAGCCGACGCCACATGCGGGATGAAATCGAAGTCGCGGTCATAGCCGACCGTGTATGCCTGGACGTGACCGATTGGCTCCTCGCGAAAGTTTGCAGGAAGCGGATTCTCGCCAATCAGCAACTCGTTCGAGCGCTCCGCATTTTCAATCCGCGTCCAGGCATAGTTTCGGGTGTAGAAGCGCACCGTAGATTCCACGAGATAACTGTCAAACACGGAGTTATCTGCGAGCGAACGAGTACGGCCCCAAAGAATTGTGCTGGCCCAATTGCCGTTATAAAGCGGTCGGTTATACATGATCGATGCCGTCATCCGCTCCTGATTGTCGTTGGGGAACAGCGCTTCGGGGCTGGTAATGCGAGCGTAGGAGTATTGCCCACTCCAGTTCTTCCCGGGTTGAATGGTTAGGCGCGTGGACCACGAATCGATCTTTCCTTGATCGATGTCCCAGCGAAACTCGTCAGGTTCACGGCCGTGAAATCCAGAAGCTTCAACTCGCGCAATCCCGTAGGTCAACCCGACAGTGACAACATCGTCGGCGATATGCGTCGAGTCTTCTTGGTGATGACCAAGGGTACCAACCGGGTTCTCGGCAGCTGAAGCGCGGTGCGGGTAGGCGGTCGGCCCTATGGCAGGATCGCCCATGGGAGCGAAATAGAACGAAAGCAGGGACTTCTCACCGAGTTTCAAATCGTATAGCACCGCCAATTCCATGATGAAGTCATGTGGGTGTTGGCCATCTGCGATGGGAACTCCGAAAGCTGTCTCGCCCTGCTGGAAGAGTAGCGGATATCTCCGGTCGGTGACCGTGGCAGGTTCCAGGCTGAGCATGGTGCGAATCGTGAAAACGCCCCGTCCAGCGTCTCGCTGAGCCATCCCCATGAACCAATTCGTTGAAAAGAGTTTGTCTCCACCACGCGCACTGGATTGTTGGATGTCCGTCAAGAAGACGTTTGCATGGAACATCAACATCCAGGAGCCCTTCATCGTCATCAGCATTGGTGTTGGCGTCGAATCTGGCTCAGCGCTCGTACCGGAGGTGCCGTGATGCACGATTGCCTGTAGGAAGTTATCGGGGTGCATATTCATCAGGCCGTTTTGATCCACCGGCATGCTTGGCATCTGGTTTTGGTCCATTCCTGGCATAAGCTGCATGTTGTCGCTCTTCGTCTCTTGCGATTGTTGATCCTTCGACTGCGAACCGACCTGTGTTCCTTGCAACTGAACATCACCGCTGCTTTGTCTTGCAGTTGCAAAGCCCGGGAAACCGAAGACATAGAATGCGATTGTCACAAAAACCTTCATCGGCCAATCCTCCACGTAGCTCGGAAATGAGCGCAACTGGCGAAGTGCTTCCGTCGACACGCAGACGGATAGGAAAACGAATAGCCCGACGTGCAGGCGTCAATGAATTCGCAAGTCTAGATTCTTAGGCTGACGGAGAGCGGTTGATATGCAGGTGGGTTGATCGGGGGACTTTCGATTCGATTGCTAGTGGAATGTTCGACAACAATATGAGTACTAGACGCTCCGGTGGCGGCAAGCGTGCGAAGACCATGAGCGCGTTGGGAAAATACCGAGCGATTCATCGTGGCCGCTGCGTCCAGCAAATGACGGCACGATTGAGCTTGGCACGGACCGGTAATTAGATGGGACTCCGATTGTGCTTGAGAGCTGGCCATATGCTGGCAATGCTCGCCTGCCGTCGCTCTCGACGCGGCCTTGACGGGCGCACCGGCTTGTTTAGAAGTCACATGACAATTGGATTTAGCAGCGTCAAATTGACACTGACTGCACATCGCCGGGAGTGGCGACGCTAAGACCAAAAGCGCCACCATCGCGATACCAATTGTGCTTCGCATCCTCACCCTGAAATCCTACTCCTCTTCACGGCTAGATGCGAGGCTTTGGGTGAACGGTTCTGCGATCGCAAAAAGACTAATTGGTCGTCCAAAAAGTGCCAGAGAACAAACCACAATTTCGGAGATTGAGCTCGCGTCCTTCGAATTCGTAGGTGGTTAGGCTACGCCGAGGAAGTGCCCCCTGTGTACAAGCATCGAAGTCCTGACAGCCACAGGATGGAGCTAAAGATGTCGGTACAACTCAGTTCCTGCAATTCTCGGATTTGGCCAAGCGCCCATTTTGGCCGCAGCGGCGGAGTTCATTGAGGATCAAAGATCAACGAAAAACAGCCTAATCGAGTCTTGCCGCTCACACATTCGACCCGCTCTCGAATGCTTCGTAAACGTAAGAATGATTGCAGGTTCCACCTGTGGACTTCGGTGGTAGAGTCGGGGCGCTTATGCCGGCTGTCCTATTGCCCACGTCGCATTTGGTCCACCTCGCCCCCGTGGACTGGGCCATCATCCTTTTTTACTTCGCGCTGGTCCTTGTAATCGGCTTCTATTTGAAAGGGCGCGCGAATACGAGCGAGGATTTCTTCCTCGCCGGGCGCGAAATGACGGCTTGGGTTGCCGGGCTGAGTTTTTTGTCCGCAAACCTCGGCTCGCTCGAACTGATGGGTTGGGCAGCCGCGGCTTACCAGTACGGAATTTTAGCGACGCACTGGTATTGGATCGGCGCCATTCCCGCCATGCTGTTCCTCGGCCTGGTGATGATGCCGTTTTATTACATTTCCAAAACGCATTCGGTGCCCGGCTATTTGAAGTTGCGTTTTGGAGAGCCTGCGCGGGCGCTTTCGTCCGTCTGCTTCGCAGTGATGACGGTCTTGATGAGCGGCATCAACATGTACTCCATGGCGCTGGTAATGAAGGTTGTGCTGGGCTGGGACATCCACTTCAGTATTTGGGTCTCTTCGCTTACCGTCGCGATCTACGTGGCGTTGGGCGGCTTGCGTTCGGCAATCTTCAACGAGGTACTGCAGTTCGTACTGATCTGGGCCGGTGCGCTGTTGATCCCGATCCTAGGTCTCGTGGAAACGGGCGGTTTCGCCGGCCTGAAAGCGCGCATCACCGCAAACGCTTCGTCTGAGTACGTGCATCTCTGGGGCACGCTCGGCTCCTTTAGCGATAATCCCATGGGCATTCACTGGACAGGAATCGTCCTCGGATTAGGATGGGTGATTTCGTTCGGCTATTGGACGACTGATTTCCTGGTGGTGCAGCGCGTGCTGGCAGCGAAGGATATTCGCTCCGCCAAACTTGCCCCTATCATCGGGTCCGCCTTCAAGATGTTCGTGCCATTCATCGTGATTCTGCCCGGCCTTCTCGCGCTGGCCGTTTTGCCCATGAAGCTGACCGGCGAAGCCGCCGCGGTGGCAACCGGCGGCCACAGCTACAACGAGGTGCTTCCGTTGATGTTGGCCCGTTATTTTGGTCCCGGCTTGCTCGGGCTGGGAATCACCGCCTTGATTGCGGGTTTCATGTCCGGAATGGCGGGAAACGTAAGCGCCTTCGCGACGGTTTGGACTTACGACATTTACGGCGCGCTGATTCACAAAAATGCGACGGATCGCCAGCGAGTGATCATGGGCCGTTGGTGCACCATCCTGGGAGTGCTGATCAGCATCGCGACGGCTTACCTCGTGATGCAGTTCCTCAGCATCATGGATTACGTGCAGGCGCTCTTCAGCTTTTTCATCGCGCCGCTGTTCGGCACGGTGTTGCTGGGCATGTTATGGAAGCGCGCGACGCCGGCGGCAGGATTCTGGGGGCT
Source organism: uncultured Acidobacteriota bacterium (assembly GCA_963703805.1). Taxonomy (GTDB): domain Bacteria; phylum Acidobacteriota; class Terriglobia; order Acidiferrales; family UBA7541; genus DASTCZ01. Next base: position 2,072,722 of record CAVPFO010000005.1, read on the forward strand.
TCTGGCGGGCACCGCTTCCTCGGTCGGGATGTGGCTGTGGGTGAAGATCAATCCGGCAGCGCTTCGCTACGTGGCGCTTTCCCCTTACGCGCGCGACATGGCCGAAAATATGTATCGCGCGTTGTGGTCCTGGATTGTCTGCGTGTTGGTGACCGTAATCGTCAGCTTGGTGACAGAGCCCAAACCTCTCGCCGAACTCACCGGCCTGGTTTACGGTGCGACGCCGATTCCGTCCGATAAGCACCTTCCGCTGCTGCAGCGGCCGATGTTCTGGGCGTGCGCCGTGTCTGCCGTATTCGTGGTGCTGAATATTCTTTTTTGGTAGGCGATCACGATGGAAAACAAGACGCCCATCTCCATCTGGTTCTTTGTGGGCCTCACGCTACTGGTCAACGGAGTTTTGATTCTGGCGGAAGCGTTGTACGAGTACGCGAGCCCTCCTCCGGTGAATAGCCGCGTCGTGCTCTACAAACTTCACGCCGGTTTATGGTGGGGAGCGCTTCTACTGCTTTGCGGCGTGGCCTATTGTTACCGCTTTAGGCCTTGGAAAAAAGGCTAGTGTCCTTGGGGCGCTAGCTTCCCTTCAATCTGTCGTCAACTCGAACGCGGCGGCTCGGGATTGCTGTCGGAGGGGGCGCCCGGCGGCGATGCAACCTTTGCCGCCTCAGGCGATCCCACCGACCTCACTTTTGGCTCACTCTTCATCACGTCGAGCAGCGCCCGCGTAATCTGATCGTCGATTTCTGCAAGGTGATCCCGCGTCACCGGATACCGGACGGTCATTTCCAGCTCGGATTGGGTGAATCGCAAACGGCTTTGCGGGTGCGGCATCTCCACCTTCAAGTTCAGACTTTGCTCCATGCTGCGATATTGTTGCTCCATATTTTCGCGATACGTGGCGAACACCACATCCACCGCTTTCAAAATACGTTTCTCCAACAGCCCGTAGTCGCCGTCTGTTGCCAGCGTCAACGTCACTTCGTGCCAGCGAAAGTTTGTTCCCGGAATTTGCTTAAAAAAGCCCGCGGTAGGTTGAAAGATCACCGCGTTGGGAAACTCCACCGTTCGTCCCGTCGGTATTCCCTCAATTCCCGTTCCGGCGCTGCCCAGTTCCATCAGGGAAAGCCTCATTAGATCCACATCCACCACATTCCCAGTCGTTCCCGCGATCTCGATGCGATCCCCTACGCGCACGCCATATTTTCCCAGGAGGACAAAATAGCCCACCACGGACTGAATCACATTTTGCAAACTGACGGCCAGACCGGCCACAATTAACCCGGCAAACGTCGTAAACGATCCGAGATCGGTGGAAAAGCTGAATGCGATGATGATCGCGAACACGAAGAACATCACGATTCGCCGCACCAACAGAAATTGATGGCGGCGCCGTACCTCCGGCACGTAGCGAACCGTGAGCCGCCGCCATACCTCGGATACGGCCGCGGCGATAAGCAGTACGATTAAGAGCGTGATCAACCGGACGGCCAGGCTCTTTAGCTCTGTTCTCTGCCGGCTGTCCACGGTGTCTTTCCAAGTCGTCAGCCCGGCCTTATAGCGCTCGAGCAGGATGCCTTCCTTTGCGAGAGGAAGAAATACACTCGAATATTGTTTGAACTGTGCTTGCAGAGAAGCGATGATGCTGGCCCGCTGGCTGATCACCGCCGGATCGTTTGTTGCCGGTTGCCCGTCTAATGCATCTGCCTGCCGCGCGGCGTCCTGCAGAGACGCGACCATCGGCGCTATCGTCGTTCGCAATTGCTGCGAAAATGCGTCCGTTGCTTGGATCGATTCGTTGAGCGCCTGAATTTTATTTCGTGACGCCCACACGCTGGCGCTCAACCCGAGTATCCCCGAAGCCTCGGGCTTTGTGACATTTGGCACGGCGATGGCCTGCGATGCATTCGCGGGAGTTTGCTCGTTTGTAGAAGCCGTATTTGCCGCCGGGCTATGTGCTTCCGGTACGGATTGCTGGAGTTCGGTGATCTGGGAGAACAGGTCTCCCTTCTCGCCCTTTGCGCCCTTTTCGCCTTTTCCCACCTTGTTCGTCGAGTACCCGGTGGCAAACTGAAGAATGTTTTGTAGCGTGTCGCGCCGTGTTTGCGTAAGGTCGAGATCGCTTTGGGTCTCCGCTATGGTCGATTCAAGGATCTCTCGCGCGCGGCCCTGTGCCGATGGCAGTTTCTGTTTGAGCCCCTCAAGCTGCGCTTGCTTCTGTTTGATGTTTTCTTCGGCCTTCGCCATCAACTGCTCAATATTTTGGATGCGATCCGAAGCTGTAGCATTCGCGTTTGAGGCCGAGGAGGGGTTTTGGCTGGCAATGAGCTGTGCGGCGCCCTTCGCGTAATCGAAAGAAAGCGTCAAAACCTGGTCCGCAAGCTGCCGGTCGCTGTAGACAAACAATATTTCGTTCGGCTGATCGGCAAGGTGCTGCTCGTTGCTCACGTTCCTATACCAATCAATCGTCTGGTTGAGGAACGCGATCACCTGCTGCGGATCGGGCAGCGTCGCCGGCGAGACTGCATCGCGCCACAGCATACACATCAACCCCAGAAGACTTAGCGCCACCAAGCGCCTTGTTTTACCGCACCTTTGCATAAGCTCTCTTTGATTCTCTTAGTCTATTGGATATCTGCCAGGGTGTATTGAGTTTAGCGGTTCCAGCGGCGCGCCTCAATCCACAACATAAATTCCTATCCCCATTTTTCGATTTTTGCACACCCCTATGGCAGAGTAATGGCGGTGCCTGAAGCAGCGGATCCCAAACTTGCCGGCCACGCCGCCTTTCGCTATCCAGACTTTGTCATCTATGAATTCGCGCGATTTTTCATGACGGTCGCGCTGGAAATGCAATCCGTGGCCGTCGGTTGGCAAGTATACGAAATGACGAGGCGGCCACTCGATCTCGGTTTAGTCGGTCTCGCGCAATTTCTTCCGGGCATGCTTCTGTTCTTGGTGTCGGGGCATGCGGCCGACCGTTTCAATCGCCGCAACCTCTTGTTGGGCTGTTACGTCGGCTTCGCCGCATGTTCTGGTCTCTTGCTGGCAAGCACTCTGCGGGCTGGCGCTTCCGTGTACCCGATCTACGCCATTCTGCTACTGGTCGGCGTGGTACGGTCCTTCAGTATGCCTACCGGCCGCGCTCTGCTGCCTCAAGTGGTGCCAGAAGAGCATTTTCCGAATGCCGTGGCCTGGAATGCCACGATCTTTCAAACCGCCACTATCCTGGGTCCCGCCATGGGTGGCTTCATCTACGCTTTTTCTCGTGGGCCTTCCGGCGTTTACGGCTCGGCCTTCGTCGTTGGGATCCTGGCAGCGATCGCTACCCTGCGAATCCAAGTGCGTTCGAATCCGCGGCCGCGCGAAGAGACAACTTGGGGCCGCGCATTGGCCGGCCTGCGCTACATTTGGCGTGAAAAACTGATCCTCGGATCGATCTCGCTTGATTTATTTGCCGTCTTCTTAGGAGGAGCTGTCGCCCTTTTGCCAGTCTATGCCCGCGAGATTTTGAAAACTGGTCCCGTAGGCCTGGGAATCTTGCGCACCGCTCCCGGAGTCGGCGCCGCGGTCATGGCGATCTTTCTAGCCTATCGCCCTTTGCGAAGGCGGGTGGGCATAACGATGTTGCTGTGCGTCGCCGCGTTTGGCGTGTTTACGATTCTCTTTGGAATTTCGCACAGCATGGCGCTATCTCTAATTGCCTTGATCATCGTGGGTGCCACGGATATGGTCAGCGTCGTCATCCGAGGCACGCTCGTCCAGATCGCCACTCCCGACGAGATGCGTGGACGCGTCAATGCTGTGGACATGATCTTTATCGGAGCTTCGAACGAGTTGGGCGAATTTGAATCCGGGCTGACCGCACACTGGTTTGGCACCGTGCCTGCCGTGATTCTGGGTGGCGTGGGAGCCATTGTGGTCACTGCCATTTGGGCCTGGCAGTTCCCTGAATTGCGAAGAGCCGAGCGACTTACTACGGTTCAGAACTAACGCTGGCAAATTATGGGACTAAACATTCGCGCGTTCGAATTCGCTCATGAAGCGCACCAGCTCTTGCACCGTCTCGAGCGCAACCGCGTTGTATAACGACGCGCGGATTCCCCCAATGGATCGGTGCCCTGCCAGCCCCACAAATCCCTCCAACGCGGCTCTTTCCAGGAATTGCTCTTCGACTTGCTTGCCCTTTCCGTTCAGCCGAAAAACCACGTTCATCTTGGATCGCGAAGCCTTCTCCACCGGGCAGGTATACAGTTCGCTTCGATCGATTGCTTCGTACAATAAAGATGCCTTGACCTCATTGCGACTTTGAATCACTCGCAATCCGCCTTGCGCCTCGAGCCATTCGAGCACAAGGCCCATTACATAGACCGCGAATGTCGGTGGCGTGTGGTAGAGCGAATGCTCTTTAATGTGCGTGCGATACTGCAGTATCGCCGGCAAGTTCTGATCGGCCCTTTCGGCCAGATCGCGCCGCAGAATCACCAGCGTGGCTCCCGCTGGGCCCAGATTCTTCTGGGCACCTGCAAAAATCAGCCCGAAGCGGCGCACGTCCACCGGGCGGGACAGAATGTCCGACGACATATCGGCCGCGATGGGCACCTTTCCGGTATCAGGGAACCCTGCCCATTGGGTTCCTTCAATCGTATTATTGCTGGCCAGGTAGACGTATGACGCATTCGAATCGAAAGTCATCTCGCCGATCGCTGGCAACCGGACGAACTTTTCGATCTCAGGAGCGGCTAGCCGGTACGAGCCGATTTTTTTGAGTTCCGCCATCGCTTTTGCGGTCCACGTTCCAGTGTGCAACATGTCCACAGGCTTATTGGCAAGACAGAGATTCATCGGTACCATCGCAAATTGCAGGCTGCCGCCGCCTTGCAGGAAAATCACGGCGTAGTCTTCTGGAACGCCGAGCAGCCGCCGCAGGACCTTTTCGGCACGCTCCTGAATTTCCTCATATTCGGAAGATCGATGGCTCATTTCCATTACAGACATGCCGGTTCCTTGATAGTCCAGCAACTCTGCTCGAATGCGCTCCAGTACGGGCAGTGGTAAAGCTGACGGGCCAGCATTGAAATTGAAAGCGCGTGTTCCAGCTCGCATACCGCTTAACGAAGAATTCACTCTGGTCCTTTCTCACAATTCTCGGAATATATACAGCGTAGCAGATCGCATGCGTAGCACGTTCTCACCTAAGTATCGCGATTGCATCAAACTTACGGGCAGCGCGAGCGAACTTGCGCGTGCCGAATACCAAAAAACAATTGGTCGACACAAAACAGCCCCGCGATTCAGATGTAAAGCCGCCATCCCCCACGCCCGTATCGAAAAATCAAGGTTTCTCACACGCCTGGCGCGCTCTTAAGCACCGTAATTTTAGGCTCTTCTTCGGCGGCCAAAGTATTTCCCTGATCGGCACGTGGATGACTCGCATTGCCACGAGTTGGCTGGTCTACCGCCTTACCGGATCGGCGTTGCTTCTTGGGCTGGTCGGTTTCGCGGGACAAATCCCTACCTTTTTGCTCGCCCCGTTTGCCGGAGTGTGGGTGGATCGTTTGAATCGGCAGCACGTCCTGGTCGTCACGCAAACGCTCGCGATGCTGCAATCATTCGCCCTTGCTGCGCTGACACTGGCAAGAATAATCACGATTCACGAGATCTTGGCGCTGAGCGCGTTTCAGGGACTGATCAACGCCTTCGATATGCCGGGCCGCCAGGCCTTCATGGTCCAGATGGTGGAAGACCGGCAGGATCTGGGCAATGCCATCGCCATCAACTCGTCCATGGTCAACATGGCCCGCCTGTTGGGGCCTTCGCTCGCCGGAATTGTGATTGCAGGCTTCGGTGAAGGCTATTGCTTCCTGATTGATGGCGCCAGCTATCTTGCGGTGATTGCCTCGCTCCTAATGATGCGCTTGCATATTGCGGCCATCAAAAAAGAGGCGACTTCGATGCTCGTGCAACTCCAGGAAGGGTGGGCCTACGTCTCCGGATTCGCGCCCGTGCGTACCATCCTGCTGCTCTTTGCCATCATCAGCCTGATGGGCATGCCTTACACCGTTCTGATGCCCATCTTTGCGGGAAGCATCTTGAAAGGGGGCCCGCACACGCTTGGCTTCTTGATGGGCGCGGTGGGCGTTGGCGCGCTGATCTCGGGCGTGTCGCTGGCGATCCGCAAGACCGTCCTGGGGCTGGGCAAGATGATCCCGATTGCGGCAGGCATGTTTGGCGCCGGATTGATCTTGTTCTCGATGTCGCGTGTCCTCTGGCTCTCCATGCTTCTAATGCTCATTACCGGGTTCGGCATGATGCAGCAAATGGCCGCCAGCAACACCATTATCCAAACAATCGTCCCGGAAGATAAGCGCGGCCGCGTGATGAGCTATTACACCATGGCATTTGTGGGTATGGCGCCGTTCGGTAGCCTGCTCGCCGGTCTGTTGGCACATACGGTCGGTGCGCCGCATACTTTGGCGCTCAATGGAGCGTGCTGCATCGTTGCAGCGCTGTGGTTCACTACCCGCCTGAAGTTCATTAGAAAATTGATTCGCCCCATCTATGTGGATCTTGGAATTTTACCGTCCGACGTAACTGTGGTGTTGGAAGATGCCGGCGGAACCTAGTCAGTACGGCATTCGCCTCGGGTCAATTGCACAAGTGTTGCGTTCGCGCGCGTCAAGAAATAACTTTTGCAATTTTCTTCAGGCCCACAACAAATCGCTGCCTCTCTTCGTGCCGGGTGGCGTCATCCGTCGCCTCCGGCGGTTAGCTCTCCATGCATGGCCTTGACAATTCCTGTCCCATCTCGCAAAATCACTAGGCGAAGAAAAAGCGAAAATAAATAATGCCATCTTTGCATTCTCCCAATGCGCCTCGCCACCCTCCGCTCCGATCTCGAAACCGCCCTCGCCGGGCGCGTCCCTTCCCCTTTTACCTATCGTGACCGCAAGATCCTCGAAACCGTGCCCGCAGGCATCCCGGAAATCGATTCGCTGGCTGGAGGATTGCCGCGCGGCAGCTTGACTGAAATTTGTGGCCCGCCCAGTTCCGGCTGCACCACGCTTTTGCTTTCCGCTTTGGCGGCGCGAACCTCGCAATCGGAAGTTTGCGCCCTGATTGATGGCCGAGATGCCTTTGACCCCTACTCCGCGGAAGCCGCCGGAGTAAAACTGAAAAATTTACTCTGGGTGCGGTGCCGCAATGTGGACCAGTCTTTGCGCGCCACGGATTTGGTCTTGCAAGGTGGCGGCTTCGGCATGGTTGTTTTGGACCTGAGCGATATCCCCGCGGAAACCGTGCGTTACGTTCCGCTCAATGCCTGGTTCCGTTTCCGGCGCACCGTGGAAAATACCAGCACGATTTTGCTTCTGCTTTCCAGGGAGTCGAACGCAAAAACTTGCGCCTCCCTGGTTTTGCGCTTGGGCTCACATTCCATTCATTGGAAAACAACTTGGGAAGCTGGCGATTCCCGGTCGCATCCCTTTGCTTCTTTGCTCGACGGTTTTCAGGTTCGAACGGAGGTTCTGCGCTCCTGCGTGGAACCGGCCAATAAATCTTTTCACGGCTTCGCTCCGGCATATGTGCTTAACGGCGCAAAACAATTTCGAACAAATTGCTCCACAGCTTTCGAAACAAAAACGGTTTGGGGCTACTCCGGCGTCAGCTTGCCGTTGGAATCTCAGCCGAAATAAATCCCGGCATTCGAGGACTTCACTGCCACAACGATTCCATTCGAAATCTGGTTCCCATGGCATATGCCGCGATTCACATCCCGGATTTTCTAGTACAAGCCGTGGTTCGCGGCGAACCTGCACTGTGCAGTGCGGCGATTGCTCTTGTGGATGGCACTCCGCCCTTGTGGAAGGTATGCGCCACAAACAGAGCAGCCTCACAAGCGGGGATCGAACTCGGCATGGCCCGCACGCTCGCGGAGCAATTCGAAACCGTGCAAATCCGGCCGCGTTCTCGCGTGCAGGAAAAAACCGCCCATGCGGCTTTGCTCGATCTGGGATGGTCGATTTCGCCGCGCGTGGAAGACACCGCCTCGGATACGATCGCCATTGATCTCACCGGGCTTTCGTCCCTCTTCGGCTCCGAAAAAACCATTGCCGATCAATTGTTGCAGCGTGCCGCAGCCTTAGGGCTGATCGCGCAGGTCGCCGTCGCTTCCAATATCGAAGTGGCGATCCATGCCGCTCATGGCTTTTCCGGGATCACGCTCATCGCCTCAGGCGAAGAAGCAAAGCACCTGGGTTGCTTGCCGGTCAGCGTGCTGGAATCTTCCGCGGAAGCTTTCGAAACGCTCGATCGCTGGGGCGTGCACACGTGCGAAGCCCTGGCTGCTTTGCCGGTGCTGGATCTCTCCGAGCGTCTGGGGCAAGAAGGCGTGCAATTGCATGCCTGGGCGCAAGGCACCAGCGTCCGTTCAATGGTGCTGGCGGAATCCGGCCTATGTTTCGAAGAGGAAATGGAACTCGATGATTCCGTCGAAGAGCTCGATCCTTTGGCGTTTCTTCTGGGCCGTTTGCTGGATCAACTCTGCACGCGCTTGAAAGCGCGTTCGCTGGCTTTTCAAGCCGTTCATTTGCATTTCGAACTCGATCCTTCCGGCAAAAAAGACCTGCAAGTTCGAAACGATAGCTCCCGCAAAAAAAATGAAGCGAATATCTATGCAAAAACCTTGACTTTACCCGTGCCCATGCGGGATTCGAAGATGCTTTTGAATTTGCTTCGCCTGCAATTGCAAGGCGATCCGCCGTTAGCTCCCATTCTGAAAATTCGAATGGCCGCCGAGCCTTCCCGTCCTCGCGACGTGCAAACAGGCTTGTTTCTCCCAGCTTCTCCCGATCCCGAAAAACTGGAGTTGACCATCGCCCGGCTGGCTAAGTTGGTGGGCGATTCGAATATCGGCTCACCGCAATTGGTGGATACGCATCGTCCCGGTGACTTTCGAATGGACCGGTTCGCGCCTTCGCGTGAGGAATCGAGCACTCCCCGCCACAAGAGGGGAAATGAATTGGCGGAAACGAAACGGCTTGATGGAGTGGAGCCCACCATCGGATTTCGAAAGTTCTGGCCGCCTTTACCGGCGAGTGTCCAGTTACAGCAGAGTCGCCCGGAACGTGTTTCGTTTCGTGGCACGCGCGGCGAAGTAGTGGCCGCTTCCGGTCCCTGGCGAACTTCCGGCGATTGGTGGCGCGAAGACGCCTGGCATCAGGATGAATGGGATCTCGAAATTCGCTTCCAGATTTCTTCTAACCGTCTGGGCCGAAGCCCGGCTTCATGTCTACAGCAAGGTCTCTATCGTTTTTATTACGACTCCATCTGCCAGGGCTGGTTTGTGCGGGGAATCTACGACTGATGTACGTCGAACTGCATGCGCGCTCGGCGTTCAGTTTTCTCGAAGGCGCCTCCATACCAGAAGAATTAGCCGGCGCGTGCGCGGAATACGGCATGCCGGCCATGGCGCTGCTCGATCGTGATGGTGTTTACGGCTCTCCCCGCTTTCATCTGGCTGCTGAAAAGGCTTCCATTCGCGCTCATATCGGTGCTGAAGTAACTTCGGAAACTGGTTGGCGCTATTCCTTGTTGGTCTCTTCGCGCTCCGGTTACCAAAATCTTTGCCGCCTGATCACGCACATGAAATTGCGGGCTCGCAAAGGCGAAGGCTCTGTTTCGTCCCAAGAAATCGCCGAAATGGGTAATGGCCTGATTTGCCTTACGGGAGGCGAAGAAGGCCCGCTGGCGCATGCGTTGGCGCGGAACGGGATCACAGGGGGCGCCGCATGCGTGCGCCAGCTTTGTGAATTATTCGGACGCGAGAATGTTTACGTGGAATTGCAGCGGCATTTCTGCCGCGAGGAAGAAGCGCGCAATCAAGCCGCCGCCGAGATCGCTCGCAAATTGGCTCTACCTCTGCTAGCCACCAATGGCGTATGTCACGCGCAGGCGCAACAGCGGGAGGTGCTTGACGTCTTCACTTGCATTCGCCACCACCGCGCTCTTGTTTCCGCCGGGCGCCTCCTTGCGCGTAATTCCGAGCGCCGCTTGAAAACTCCCACGGAGATGTCTCAATTATTTGCCGATATTCCCGAAGCCATCGCCAATACGGAAATCCTTTCTTCACGCTTGAAGTTCACTTTAAAAGATTTGGGTTACGAATTCCCAAGATATCCCGTTCCGGACGGCAAGCCACAGATACATTTCCTTCGCGAACGCGCGCGGGACGGCATGATTTCCCGCTATGGTAGTGACAACGAAAAAGCCCGCGAACAAGTCGAGCGCGAGCTGGCGATGATTGAAAAACTCGATCTTTCCGGCTATTTCCTGATCGTTTGGGACATCGTTCGTTTCTGCCGCGAACAAAATATCTTGGTGCAGGGCCGCGGCTCCGCGGCCAATAGCGCGGTGTGCTACTCGCTGGGAATCACCGCCGTGGATCCCGTGAGCATGGACCTGCTTTTCGAGCGATTCCTTTCCGAAGAGCGCGGCGAATGGCCCGACATCGATCTCGATCTTCCCAGCGGCGATCAGCGCGAACGAGCCATTCAATACGTTTACGAACGCTACGGAAAATTGGGCGCGGCTATGACGGCCAATGTGATCACGTATCGTGGGCGTTCGGCTGCCCGCGAAATCGGCAAGGCGCTCTCTTTCGAGCCGGAAATGCTCGATCGCCTCTCGGGCCTTGTAGGCGCGTGGGAATACAAAGATGAAAGCGACACGCTCGATCGCCATTTTCGCGACGCCGGCCTCGACCTCAATCATTCTCTGATCCGCAAATTTCTAGATCTCTGCCTGATGGTCCAGGATTTGCCACGGCATCTCGGCCAACATTCCGGCGGAATGGTGGTGTGCCAGGGCCAATTGGATTCGGTGGTGCCGCTCGAGCCCGCCACGATGCCCGGACGCGTGGTGGTGCAATGGGACAAAGAAGACTGCGCCGATATGGGTATCGTGAAAGTGGACCTGCTGGGGCTGGGTATGATGGCTGTGCTGGAAGATTCCCTCACAATCATTCGCAATGACTATGGCGAAGAAGTGGACCTCGCACATTTACCCGCGGACGACCCGACAATTTATGCCGTGCTGGAAAAAGCGGACACGGTCGGCATGTTTCAAATCGAAAGCCGCGCCCAGATGGCGTGCCTGCCGCGCCTTCGTCCCAAATGTTTTTACGACATTGTGGTACAGGTGGCCATCATCCGCCCTGGCCCCATCGTCGGGGAAATGGTGAACCCTTACTTGAATCGCCGCCAGGGACGCGAACCGGTGGATTGCCTTCATCCCAAGCTCGAACCCGTGCTTGAGCGCACCTTAGGCGTGCCGCTTTTCCAGGAACAATTGCTGCGCATGGCCATGATCGCTGCCGGATTTACCGGAGGCGAAGCGGAAGAGTTGCGCCGCGCTTTTGGCTTCAAGCGTTCCGAACGCCGCATGAAAGAGGTGGAGAAAAAGCTGCGACGCGGCATGGAAAAAAACGAAATCGTCGCCGAAGTCCAGGAAAAGATTATTCGCTCGATCACCTCCTTCGCTTTATATGGATTCCCGGAATCGCATGCGGCCAGCTTTGCCTTGATCGCCTATGCCAGCGCCTATTTAAAATGCCATTACCTCGCCGCCTTCACTGCCGCCATGCTTAACAACCAGCCGATGGGCTTTTACCAGCCCGCAACGCTTGTGAAAGACGCCCAACGCCACGGCCTGCGGATCAGGCCCATCGATGTCACCCGTTCGGAGTGGCTCTGCACCCTTGAGAAATCGCATAAGAATGGAGAATTCGCCCTGCGGCTGGGCATGCGCTACGTCAAAGGCCTGCGGGAAGAACGGGCTAAGGAAATCGTTCGCGAACGAGCCGAGCGCGCCTTCCACTCGATTGAAGACTTAAAGTTTCGCGTGCCCGCGCTTCACAAATCGGAGCTGGCCACCCTCGCTGCGATTGGTGCTTTGAATCCGATTGCCGGCAAAGAGGGCGCGCACCGCCGCGACGCCTTATGGCAAATCGAACGGGCTGCGCGCAAGGCCGGTCCCTTGTTCGAAATGGCGGAAGAAATCCCCGAGCCATTCGAAAACCCTACAACCGCCCTAATAAAGGCGGCAAATTACCATCCAAAACCCGCTTCACCGCTGGCGTCCATGACCGTGGAAGAGCGACTAATCGCCGATTTTCACGGCACAGGGATGACGGTAGGCCCGCATCCCATGGCTTACCATCGCGCCGAAATGAAAAAACAAGGCATCCGCTCCGCCATTGAACTTCAGCATCTTCCCAATGGCATGCCGGTTCGCGTGGCCGGATCGGTGATCGCCCGGCAACGTCCGGGCACGGCCAAAGGATTTGTGTTCTTGAGCATGGAAGACGAAACGGGCATCGCCAACGCCATCATCACGCCACAACTCTTCCAACAGAACCGCACTGTAGTGGTACATCACCAATTTCTGCTGATCGAAGGAAAATTACAGAATCAGGATAATGTAATTTCCGTGAAAGCTGATTGCATCCAGCCTCTCTTCATAACGCAGGCCGAAACCACTTCCCACGATTTTCACTGATACGCCCATCCTCACGCTGCGCGGTCCATGCATTCGCTATCTGCGCACGCGAAAATGCACCTTCCTGGCTCGCCAGCGCATCTGCTTAACTAGTACCGACAGGAGCGCCATAATGTACGTCGTCGCGGGAGTTACAGGGCACACCGGCAAAGTTGTGGCGGAAACGCTGCTCGCCCAAAACAAACCCGTCACGGTGATTGTCCGTTCGGAAGAGAAAGGCGAACCGTGGCGGGCCAAAGGCGCCAAGATCGCCATCACCGATCTTCAAGACGCTGAAAAGCTTTCCGGCTATCTGGCGCGCGCGCAAGGCGCCTACTTGCTGATCCCGCCGAATTATGGGAATCCCGATCTTTTGGCCGGCCAGCGCAAAGTTGCCGAAGCCATCGCCAAAGCGGTGTCTGACAGCATGATTCCCCACGTGGTGTTTTTGTCGTCCATCGGTGCGCACCTCACCTCCGGCACCGGCCTGATTCTCGTGAATCATTACGGCGAAACGGAATTGAAACCCGTCGCCAAAAATCTGACATTTCTCCGGCCGGCATTCTTTCTCGAGAACTGGGAGTCACAACTTGCCCCTATCAAGAAAGATGGGGTGCTGCCCTCTTTCCTCATTCCCGAACAAAAAATACCGATGATTGCAACGCGGGACATCGGGCGAATCGCGGCGGAAAGTTTGCTCAACCCACCGAACGGCTGCCGCATCATTGAGATGGCCGGGCCTTCTGAGTACAGCCCGGCCGATATTGCCTTGGCAGCAAGTACGGTGCTCAATCGCGCCGTGCGTGTGCAGGGTCTACCGGTGGAAGCGGCGGTCTCCGCGTTCACTAACCTTGGCTTTCCGCCCGAGGTGGCACGCCTTTTTGCGGAGATGTATGCGGCAATCAATTCCGGCTACGTCGCCTACGAACGCAAAGACACCGAATTCAAGCGTGGTACCATCACCGAGCTCGAAGTCATGCGCGAACTGCTAACTCCGCATGCATTGGGCGCTCGGACCCATTAACGTTCTTTCACACAAAATTCAAACGAGACCTGCCGGTGCTCCTGTAGAATGTTTTTTCTGGCGTCTGTTGCCGCGAAGGATAGCCTGCCATGTCGAGCGCCGCCACAAATTCCCCGAAGAGCTCTGTTACAAAACAATCGCTGTCCGCCGACGAACTTCGTAAAGTGCACGCATACTGGTGCGCCGCGAACTACCTCTCGGTCGGACAAATCTATCTTTACGCGAATCCGCTACTGCGGGAGCCATTAAAACCCGAACACATCAAGCCACGGCTGCTCGGCCACTGGGGCACCACGCCCGGACTGAATTTCATATACGTGCACCTGAATCGCGTGATCAAGCGCGAAAATCTCAACATCATCTACATTACCGGTCCGGGGCACGGCGGACCGGGAATAGTGGCAAATACATACCTCGAAGGCACATACAGCGAGCTTTATCCTCACATAGGCAAAAACGAAGAGGGGATGAGGCGGCTGTTCAAGCAGTTTTCGTTTCCCGGCGGGATCCCCAGCCATTGCGCACCGGAAACGCCAGGTTCGATCCACGAAGGCGGCGAGCTGGGCTATTCCATTGCTCACGCGTATGGCGCGGCTTTTGACAATCCGGATCTGATCGCCTGCTGTGTGGTCGGCGATGGGGAAGCGGAAACGGGTCCTCTCGCCGCCAGTTGGCATTCGAACAAATTTCTGAACCCAGTTCGCGATGGCGCGGTCCTGCCCATCCTTCACCTAAACGGCTACAAGATCAATAATCCCACCGTGCTCGGCCGGATGACCGATCAGCAGCTTGTCGAGCTTTTCCGCGGGTACGGCTACCATCCGCATTTCGTGGAAGGGGATCAGCCGGAGCCGATGCACCAACTCATGGCGGAAACTCTCGATGCCATCCTCGGCGAAATTCATGCCATTCAAAGCGAAGCCCGCACAAACGGTTTTTCGAATGAGCCCGTTTGGCCGATGATCATTTTACGCACGCCAAAGGGCTGGACCGGGCCGAAAGAAGTGGACGGCTTGCCGGTCGAAGGCACCTATCGCGCCCATCAAGTGCCGATCGCGGAAGTGCGTAAGAATTCGAAACACTTGAAGCAGCTCGAGGACTGGATGCGGGGTTATCAGCCCCAGGCGCTCTTTGATTCCGAAGGCAAGCTGGTGAGCGAACTGGCAGAACTTGCCCCCGCAGGCGATCGCAGAATGAGCGCGAACCCACATGCCAATGGCGGCACGTTACTGCGCGAGCTCGATATGCCGGACTTCCGCGAATACGCGGTGAAAGTTTCGAAACCAGGGAAAGACATCTCCGAGGCGACTCGGGTACTCGGCAAATTTCTTCGCGACATCATGAAGGCCAACCTGAGCAATTTCCGCGTGATGGGGCCTGATGAAACTGTCTCCAATCGCCTCGAAGCCCTGCTCGAAGTTACCGACAAGACCTTCATGGAACCTATTATTCCGACCGACGATCACCTGGGGCCAAACGGCAGGGTGATGGAAGTTTTGAGCGAGCACATGTGCCAGGGCTGGCTCGAAGGCTACCTGCTCACGGGCCGGCACGGATTCTTTTCGTGCTACGAAGCCTTCATTCATATTGTGGATTCCATGTTCAATCAGCACGCAAAATGGCTCGAATCGTCCCTGAAGATTCCGTGGCGCAGACCCGTGGCTTCGCTCAACTATTTATTGACCTCGCATGTTTGGCGGCAAGACCACAATGGCTTCAGCCACCAGGATCCCGGCTTCATCGATTTCGTGATGAATAAGAAAGCCGATGTCGTGCGCGTATATTTGCCGCCGGACGCAAATACGCTTCTTTCCGTGGCAGATCATTGTCTACGCAGCCGCAACTACGTCAATGTGATCGTAGCCGGGAAGCAGCCCGCTTTGCAGTATTTGGATATGGACGCAGCCATTCGCCATTGTTCTGCCGGGATCAGCATATGGGATTGGGCCAGCAACGATCAGGGCGGAGAACCGGATGCGGTAATGGCGTGTGCCGGCGATGTTCCCACGCTCGAAACTCTCGCGGCCGTCGATCTATTGCGGCAGATTTTTCCGGATATCAGGCTCCGTCTGGTGAACGTTGTGGATTTGATGACGTTGCAGCCTTCGAGCGAACACCCTCACGGGCTTCCAGACGCAGAGTTCGATTCTATTTTCACCACCAATAAGCCCGTGATTTTTGCGTATCACGGCTATCCGTGGCTGATTCACCGTCTCACCTACCGCCGCACGAACCACACGAACTTTCACGTGCGTGGCTACAAAGAGGAAGGCACCACCACAACGCCGTTTGACATGACGGTCTTGAACGATCTCGATCGCTTTCATTTGGCCGGCGATTTGGTGGATCGCGTGCCGCGTCTGCAAAAGATCGGCGCCCATTTCCAGCAATTTCTTCGTGACAAGCTCATCGAGCATCGTCTCTATATCCACCAATATGGCGAGGACCTGCCCGACGTCCGCGATTGGAAGTGGCCGTACTAGCTCATGAAAATCTTGGTCTTGAACGCGGGATCAAGCAGCCAGAAATGTAACCTCTTCGAGATCGGCGACGAGACTCCATCGTCGCCTCCGCCTCCCCTGTGGGAAGGGAATATTGGCTGGAGTGGGCGCGGCACCGTCCGATTGCGCGTGCGAAATTCCGCCGGCGCCACATTCGAAAAGAAATTCCATGGACAGTCTCAAGTAGCGGCCCTGCGGTTGATGCTGCGGCAAGTTTGGTCGGGACGTACCGCCGCACTCCAGGATCCTGGCGAGATCGACGTCGTCGGACATCGTATCGTGCATGGTGGCCGTGACTTTTACAAACCTACGCGAATCAACGCAGCGGTGATTCGAAAGCTTCGCGGCCTCGCGGAGCTTGCGCCGTTGCACAACCGCGTCGAAGTCGAGGGAATCAGTACAATCGCCGCGTTGCTGGGAGAGATTTCGCAGGTCGCGGTCTTCGACACTGCTTTTCACCACGGTTTGCCTTTGGCCGCCGCGGTTTATCCGGGGCCTTACAAATGGTTCCAGCAAGGCATCCGCCGCTACGGATTCCATGGCATCAATCACCAATACTGCGCGGAGCGCGCCGCCAAGCTGCTCGGCCGAGAACGTTCGAAACTGCGGCTTATCAGCTGCCATTTGGGCAACGGTTGCTCCCTCGCAGCGATTGCCGACGGCCGCAGCGTGGATACCACCATGGGTTTCACGCCACTGGATGGCCTGATGATGGGCACGCGTCCCGGCTCGCTCGACCCGGGAATCCTCACCTACTTAATTCGAACGCAGGGTTATTCTGCCAAGCAACTGGACAACCTGCTTAATCACGAATGCGGGTTGCTGGGCGTTTCGGGTATTTCGAATGACATGCGCGAGGTATTGCCCGCAAGGCGGAGCGGTAACGCTCGCGCATGTCTCGCGTTCGACATTTTTATCCATCGCCTCCGGGCCGGCATCGCGAGCATGCTGGCGTCGCTTGGAGCTGTAGACGCCTTGATTTTTACGGCAGGAATTGGTGAGAACTCATCGGACGTTCGTGCCGCCGCTTGCGAGGCTTTCGAATTCCTGGGATTGAAGCTGGATCGTCGCCGCAATCATCGCATCATGCCGGATGGCGAAATCGGCGCGTCCGCCTCAAGTGTACGTGTGCTAGTGATCCGCGCACAGGAAGATTGGGCCATCGCGAAGGCTTGCTGGGCGCTCGCCACCGGGCGACAGAGGGACACTGTGGATGCACCTCAAGTGAAGCGCAATATCGTCAATACAAAAGCACGGCTACCTTGAAGAGGCCCGATGCATCTCCCGACGCGCAAGCCCCTACAGCCGCGGAATCGTATTGTTCTCTCTTAAGCGCTTTCTCGAGCGCGTCCGGCAATCTCGAGAGATTGTCCGTGGTGTATTGAAAGACGGTGAGTGCGCCACCGGTGCCGGAACTGCCGGCGCAAATTTTTCGAGCCTCCTCGCGCTTATCAAGCGATCGAAGCCCGCGAGCGTTTAAGGCTTTCGCCACTTGCTGTTCCTGCTGCTGCAAACTCAATTTCGCGATACTATGCGAAAAATCCTGCACGGCAAATAACTTGCCGTCTCGCGCCACCACGCCGATGCCGATCGAATCGAGCATCGGATTGAGCAAATTGGCGCGGTGCGGCGGAGAATTCATCCAGCCCGTGTGTATTTCGAGCGTGCTGGGCCCTTCCGCAATGTTTTCGGCAATTTCACTGTAACGCGCGCCAGAAGCGGTGATTCGGGCCGCGAGATCCAACTCACCGGGAAGTTGGTGAGAGAGCGTGCTCTCACGCGCCATCTTCTGCGCGTGCTGCTGCGCAGCAACCGCCAACTCGGGATCCCAGCGCAATTCCGGTATTCCATGGGCTGCGCGCTCTCGATTAGCGTAGCTAAAAAGCGTACGTTCTGGCCCTGAATCCGAGGTTTGTGCCCACGCTATGCCAGAGGAGATCGAAAATAGCAGGATTGCAGCAAGAATGCCGCGAAAGACCGGCCGTCCAAACATATCTATAGAATGCCGCTTTCAGAAGCAAAAAGCAGCACCGCTCAACTTGCTCTGTGTCTATGCGTTCGCGCCTCGAACGGCATGATTTTCCGAAGCGCCATTTCCGCGCGCCTCCTCCGCGCTGGAGATATCCTCAGCACCGGTGGACTGCATCACTTCCTTGGCGCGCACAATTTCGCCGGACGTCTCGCAGTGCACCGCCACCAGAATTCCGCCCTTCGCCAGGCGTCCTTCATACATTTTCGCCTCATACTCAGGAATGCCGAGCCCAATCACCGCGCCGGTAAATCCGCCGACAGCTCCTCCCACGCCTACGCCGGCAAGCGCAGCCACCAAGGGCCCAGCAGCGATAAACGGTCCAAGCCCGGGAATTGCCAGCGCCCCTAAACCCACCAGCCATCCAAATGCGCCGCCCAAAACGGCGCCAGCGCCGGCACCTCTCGCCGCTCCCTCCGGGGCCTTTGTGTTTTTTTCCGTCGCCAACTCAATCGCACCCATATTTTCCGGCAGCAGAACGGACACATCTGAATTCGGGAATCCGGCATCGCGCAGCGCGCTCACCGCGCGTTCCACTCCCATGCGGGTGCCATAAATGCCAAATACGGACTTTCTCTTTGACACAAATCCTCCTCTAAAGCTGGCGCGTGTTTACGTCAATAGGATGCTCCTCAGCTCCAGGTGCGCCAATACGATAGATACTGGATTCTAGAAGAAGGCCGACCTGATGTTTACGTGAGAATCCCGGGGGCGGGGCTTTCAGCTTGCGGCTTTGCCTTCGGACTGAACTTGCTCGAGGACTCGATTCACCAATCCTGGATCGATCGCCGGACTGACGTAGGTATGGTTGCCGTAAACCGTTTCGAGCGCCGTGATTAAGTCTGTTTCCGCATCGGATTTCAACACATAGCCTTGCGCACCGGCCATAAAAATGCTTCGCACCAGCTCTGAGGAAGTATGCAGGGAAAAGAGCACAACTTTAATTTCCGGAAGCGATTGCCGGATGGCCCGGGTTGCTTGCAATCCATTCATCACTGGCATGGAAAGATCCATGATGATGATTTCCGGCTTCAGGTCCTGCGCCAAGCGGATCGCGTCTTCACCATTTTCCGCCTCGCCGCAGATCTCCCAGTTTTGGGAGGGCTGCAATAGGGCTCGCACGCCCCTCCGCACCACCGCATGATCGTCAACGATAAGAACTCGCGCCATGATCCGCGAACCACCCCACACTAACTATCTTAACACTATCGCCACAGGTGGGATCATCCAGCCTCACGCCTGTGCCCGCTATTATACGGCCTCTGCAAGCCGCTGATTGGACTACAGAAGCCGCCCGATGGACGCTTTTCTGTTTTCCATAGAAAACTTGCTGCCAGAAGGATCGTGGACAAACTCCCCGGCCTGCGCCGTCCGCATTCCGTGGTCACCGCCGGCGCAGCAATTCCATCTTATGTGCGAGTTAAACCCTGGAAAGGCAACCCGGTACAACGCGCCGCCCTCTCCTTTTTTCGACGGCTTTTTAACCGGACAATCGACGCCGCGCCCGGCAGCTGGGAAGCGGAGTGGCTGGAATTCGTAATGCGGTGGCAAAATGTTCACCGGCGCGGTGATGGCCAAGGGATTCGAAGACACAACGTTTTACGTTTATACCCCGCTGATTTCCTTAAACGAAGTGGGAGCAAGCCCGTTCCGACACGATCGCAATTTTGGCGTCGATCCGTTTTACGAATTTCTGAAGAGCCGCCAGGAGAAGTGGCCGCAGCGGCTTATTTGCCGACCTACCCTTCGCTTTGCTGGCTGCCTCTTCCTTGAAACCTAAACAAGCCTATGGGAAGGAACGCTAAAGCAATCTGCAGGTTAGGCAATCTGCAGGTTAAGCAATCGACAGGAAAGGCGCTGACTCATTAAATGTGATGGGAGACGATGCTGCGTGTACGTCGGTTAAGCGGAAGTCCGGCTAGTCCGAATACGTGGCCTTCGGGGCAGGTGTGGTATTGCTGAGGCTGCGGGTTCAACGGGCGGAAAATCGACTTGCTCGTGTGGAAGTTCGAGCTTGGGTTCGCCGTAGCTAACCGCCAGTCGGCCGTTGTGGTTGCGCGTCATATGTTTGCGGAGAGCGTCGGAGCTTTGGAATTTGGCCTGGCAACTGGAGCAAGTCCAGCCGGTGGAGGTGGGATGTGCCATCGTGGTCCTTTCACACGGGTTGAGGGCGCGCAAGAAACTATGGCGGTGCCCGACGAGTTCGTCCATCAGGCCAATGCGGTAGTTTGTGCGTCTCTTGGTCCCCGAAAATGCTGAAATCACACCCCATAACGATAGGACGTAAAAATTACCAAAGGCGTACAGAATTTGCCTGATTGTCCTACAGCCGTAAACGTGGTTTAACGGTACCGGTGCGAAATAGCCAGAAAGGCTGAAGGGTTTTGGGGGGTAATATGATTCAGACATTCAACGGACCGATGGTGGTCGAAAATCCTGCCGAGATTCTCAGGAACGAAGATGGAACGTTCGAAGTGACCTCTCCTTACGGGCATGTGTTTCAAGTCGTGTGTCGCCGTGGCTCACAAATGAACGTACGGGAAATCAGCCAGCCCGACTCGACCGATCTTTCGCCAACGCGGTTCGTGTGGCACATCAAGAAGCTAGAGCGCATCTCCGCATAGTCTCAATTGCCGCGATTTCCCGTGTAATACAATCGTCCGTCCGCGATATTTACAGTTTCTTGCCGATTCCTCTTTTTCCGGGAAAGCGTTAGCTTGCCAATAGTCTCTTGCATGACGCTGCTAGCGGTCATGTCCCGTTCGGGGGTGACTGCACACGGTAGCCCTTACGGGACTTTGCAGTTTGACCGTTTGGAAGCTATCCTTGGCCGCTAGCTCCCCTTGAGTTTTCCGAGTTTCCCCAGTTAATCATATGAAGTCCGGCGATACGCGCGCCAAGCGGGCCAAGGACACGTAGGCCCGCTTGGCGCGGTCATCTTAAACTCCTGCATCGCGCAGATCGTTTTAATGGTTCTAGCTCGCCGCCTTGGCGTTCTTGCCGGTGGTGGAACCGTGGCTCCAGAATAAAGACTTCATTGCCCTATTAAAAGCCGGGATGTCGGACGGCTGGCGGCTCGTAATCCAATTCCCATCGACAACTACTTCTGAGTCCGTCCATTCACCGCCGGCATTCCTAATGTCGTCTTGGATCGTGTGGTAACTGGTTAGTTTGCGGCCCTTTACCAGGCCCGCTGAAACCAGCAGCCATGGCGCGTGGCAGATCACGGCAATGGGTTTGCCGGCCTTGTCGAATGCTTTGACGAACTCCTGGGCTTTCTTTTCCACGCGCAGTTTATCGGCATTGAGAGCGCCGCCAGGAAGCAGCAGCGCGTCGTAATCGGCAGGATCAGCTTCCGCTAGCACTAAGTCGACATCGTACTTGGCGGATTTTTCATCATGCTTCATCGCTTGAATCTTGCCGGATTCCAAGGAGATGACGTCTGTTTCAGCGCCTTCCTTCTCCAGAAACTTCTTCGGCTCAACCAGCTCCGCCTCTTCGAAATTGGGCGCCGCCAAAATTGCCACGCGTATCTTTTTGTCTTGCGTTGCCATGTTCAGACCTCCGTATTCTTAAACTCGTCCTGCTTCTAGACTACTCGGACATTTGAATGAAGGAATCGAGAGAAGGCTGTAGAAAGGGGATCAATGACCTCGGCACCAGAAGCGTCTTGACAAGGCTGTTTTCGTAAGACGATAATAATTTGAACGAACGGTCAATTTTTTCCTGCGGTGCACCGGGAGGCGAGCTTGGAATCATCGGAAGCAAAGCTATTGATTCGGTACGCCGTCCAAAAGGGCGTGGCCACTCTCACCCTGGATGATCCTCCCGCGAACACCTATTCCTACGAGATGAATCTGCAATTGGACCAAGCCATCCTGAAGGCCCGGATGGATCCGGATGTTTACGTGATTCTGCTTACCGGCGCGGGCGACAAATTTTTCTGCGCGGGCGCCAACATTCAAATGCTGACGCTGGCCGATCCCACATTTAAATATTATTTCTGCCTGCATGCGAACGAGATGCTGCTGCGCCTGGAAAACACTCCGAAGCTCGTGGTCGCCGCGATCAATGGGCACTGCGTCGGCGGCGGCCTTGAGGTCGCGATGGCCGCGGATCTTCGAATCGCGCGCAAAGACTCGGGGAAAATCGGGCTCCCCGAGGTGAACCTGGGAGTTCTTCCCGGCACGGGAGGAACGCAACGGCTCGCGCGAATCGTGGGGAAATCGAAGGCTATCGAGTTGATGGCTACGGGCAACACGTTTCCTTTTGAGGAAGCCCTAGCGCTGGGCATGATCAATAGCATCCTTCCGCGTGAAAATTTCATGGAAGAAGTTTTGAAATATGCGCGGAAGTTCTGTCCGCCGAATAAGGCGGCAAATGCGGTCGGAAGGATCAAACGGGCGGTGCAAAGCGGCTGGGAAGTCCCGCTCGAATCCGGTCTGGCACTCGAGCGCGAAAATCAACAATTGCTCTTCCAGAGTGAGGACGCCAAGGAAGGCTTGGCGGCTTATCTGGAAAAGCGTCCAGCGGCATTCAAGGCAAAGTAGCGGACCTCTTCGAAACATCTCGACATGAAAAAAGTTCTCCTAAGCCTGACTGTGAACGGCCGCAAGTATGAGTTTGCTTGCGAGCCGAATCAACTTCTGCTGGACGCGCTACGCCAGGACCTAGAGCTTACGGGGTCGAAGCGCGGCTGCGACGATTCCTCCTGCGGCGCCTGCACGGTATTGGTAGACGGCACGCCGATGCTCGCTTGCACGTTGCTGGCAGCCAGTTGCGAGGAGCAGGAGATCATTACCGTCGAAGGTATCTCCGAGCATGGAAGCCTGGCGGCGATTCAGAAAGCGTATGGCGAGTGGGGAGGGTCGCAATGCGGTTTCTGCACGCCGGGATTCATGATCACGGTGCATTCCTTGTTGGCGAATAATCCAGACCCCTCGGAAGAAGAAATTCGCGCGGCACTTTCCGGAAATCTCTGCCGCTGCACCGGCTACTCACAAATGTATCAAGCCGTGAGATCCGCAATCGTGGCCGAACGGGAAGGGTTGAAAGCGAAATGAGCTCATTTTCCGTTATCGGCAAATCGATCGCGATGGTGGATTCGGCCGGGAAGACGACCGGCTCGGGCAAATATACCGATGATTTAAGCGTGCCAGGAATGCTGATCGGCAAGGTGCTGCATTCGCCGCATCCTCACGCGCGCATTCTGAAAATAGATACTTCGCGCGCCCTGGCGCTGCCGGGAGTCGTAACGGTTGTTATCGGAAGCGATGCGCCCAATAAATACGGCATCCTGCCGGTGGGGCACGACGAGACGGCGCTCGCTGTGGACAAGGTCCGCTACGTAGGGGACAACGTGGCGTGCGTGGTGGCGGAAAGCGAAGGCATCGCGGAAGCAGCCTTGAATTTGATCGATGTGGAATATGAAATTCTGCCGGCGTGGTTTGACCCCGAAAAATCCATGAAGGCGGAAGGGGAACTGATCCACGCGCAGCATCCGCAGAATATCGAAAAGGATTATCACCATGTTTTCGGAGACCCCGATGCGGGATTCGCCGAAGCTGACCAAATCGTCGAAGGGCGCTATATCGCCAACGAAGTGACGCACGCCGCGATGGAGCCGCATTCGACGCTGGCCTCTTTCGAAATCGATCCGCAAACGGGCAACCCTGGACGGCTGACGGTGTGGTCTTCGACGCAGGTTCCCTACTACTTGCAGCACAAGCTAGGCATCGTCTTGGACATGCCGATGTCCCAGATCCGCGTGATCAAACCGCTGGTGGGCGGCGGGTTTGGCGGCAAGAGCGAAGTGATTCCGCTTGAAATCACCGCTGCGGTGGCGGCGCGGAAAGCGAAAGCGCCGGTGAAAATCACGTACACGCGTGAGGAAGTGTTCTGGGCGCATCGCGGGCGTCCCCGCACGATCGTGGACTTGAAAACCGGAGTGACCAAGGATGGGCGAATTACCGCCGTCGCAGCCAGGGTGATTCAGGATGGCGGCGGCTACTGCTCGTACGGCGTGGTGACCATTCTTTATTCCGGCGCATTGCTTGGTGCGCTGTATGACGTTCCGCACATTCGCTACGACGGCTATCGCGTGCTGACCAACAAGCCGGCGTGTGGGGCGATGCGCGGACACGGCACCGTAAACGTGCGCTTCGCGTTCGAATCACAGTTCGATGAATTGGCCGCGGCCATCGGCATGGATCCAGCAGAAATTCGTGAGCGCAATCTTCTGAAGGCTCCAACGATCACCGTGAATGGTTTGCGGGTGCAAAGCTACGGTTTGCCGGAATGCATCAAGCAAGTGGTTACACGGTCCGGCTGGCGCGAACGCAAGGGCAAACTTCCGCGCGGCCGGGGCTTGGGCATCGCCTGCAGCCACTATGTGAGCGGCGCGGCGAATTCCATCATTCGCTCGGACATGCCGCATTCCACGGTGAATATAAAGATCGATCGCGATGGCGGCGTGGTGGTCTACACGGGTGCGTCGGATATCGGCCAGGGCTCGGACACGATGGTGGCGCAAATCGCCGCGGAAGTTCTGGGATGCCGCATGGCGCGGGTGAAAGTGATCGCGGCTGATACAGATTTGACGCCGATCGACATTGGCTCCTATTCGAGCCGGGTCACCTTCATGAATGGAAATGCCACGCTCCGCGCAGGCGAATCCGTGAAGAAGCAAATTGTGGAAGCCGCCGCGAAGCGCATGAATTGCGCGGCGGACGATGTGATCATGCGCGGCGATCGCGTCTGGAAGAAGTCTGTTTATGGCGAGAATGGGTCGGAACCGGCTGCGCAAGCGGCGGACAAGGATGCGCCGACGGTAAGCGGCCACGTAGAGGGGCAGATTTTGCGGGGGTCGGTGCAGCAGAAGCGGAAAGAGGAACCGCCTAAGGATCAAATGTCGTTTGAAGAAGCCGTGGTGGCGGCGATTGATTTTCACGGAGCGCTGAGCGGCACCGGTTCCTACGCGCCTCCTCCAGAAGCGCGTGGCGGCAAATACAAAGGAGCGGGCGTGGGTCCTTCGCCGGCCTATTCCTATTCCGCGCAAGTGGCGGAAGTAAGTGTGGATGAAGAAACTGGTGAAGTGACGGTACACAAGGTTTGGGCCGCGCACGATTGCGGGCGGGCGCTGAATCCCGTTTCCGTGGAAGGGCAAGTGATCGGCTCGGTGTGGATGGGATTGGGTCAGGCGCTGCAGGAAGAAATGACCTGGAAAGACGGACTGTTGATGAATCCCGGGCTTCTGGAGTACCGCTCGCCTTCCTCAACCGAATCGCCGGAAATTGAAGCGATTATTGTGGAAAGCATCGATCCAGAGGGACCCTTTGGCGCCAAGGAAGCGAGCGAAGGCTCGCTGGCGGCGGCGATTCCTGCCGTTGCGAATGCGATTTACGACGCGGTGGGCGTGCGCTTGCGAGAGTCGCCGTTCACGCCCGAACGCGTGCTAGCGGCGATACGTGCGAAGAACGCCGGCGCGAAGAGAGTCGATCTGACGAACGGCGTCGATCCCACGAGACCGGCGACATTTCGCGAACATGGCGGAGCGCTATCGTTTCACGGAAAGGGCGCGAGACGGCACGCGCAGGATGCGTCTTCCAACGGAAAGAATGGCGATCATTCGCGCAACGGGCACGGCAATGGCAGCGCCGGATTGCCTCCCGGAGAGCGCGCTTGAGCCTACCTGAATTTCAGCTATTGCGTCCCCGAACCGTCGAAGACGCGGTGAGCCATCTGGCCCGGCATGCGGGCAAGATTCAGATCGTCGCCGGTGGTACGGACCTGATTCCATCTATGCGGCAGCGTCTTTTTACGCCGGAGTATCTGCTGGATATACGAGGGATCGCTACGCTTCGCGGCGTTCGCCCGGCCGCCGATGGCGGTCTCGAAATTGGCGCCCTCGCGACGCTTTCCACCATCGAGCGGAACGATGCGATCTGTCGCGATTACCCGGTTCTAGCGGAGGCGGCCGCGGTGGTGGCGTCGCCCGTGCTGCGCAATATGGGCACGATCGGCGGAAACATTTGCCTGGACACGCGATGCCTTTGGTACAACCAGTCGCTGGCGTGGCGAAAATCCTGCGGCTTCTGCATCAAGAAAGATGGAGACCTGTGCCATGTGGCCCCGGGTGGTGCGAAATGCTGGGCGGCGTTCTCGGCAGATACGCCTCCAGCGCTATTGTGCCTCGGAGCGGAAATGGAGATCGCTGGGCCGCAAGGAACACGCCGGGTTTCGCTGGAAGACTTTTATACGGGAGATGGCGCGGCTGGAAACAAATTGGGCAACAACGAGTTGGTGACGCGGGTATTTCTGCCGGCTGCGTCGCGCGGATATTTTGGCGCGTATCGTAAATTGCGTGTGCGCGGCTCGATTGATTACCCCTTGGCCGGCGTCGCTGTGGTCTTCCGCCCGGCAAATGGCCATCCGGCCGACGCGCGTGTAGCGATCACGGCGGTGAATCCGGCGCCGCTGCTGGTGCGCGACGCCCAGAAATTTCTGGTATCGCACGAATTGAATGCGCAGCATGCAGCGGCAACCGGAGAACTCGCCGCCAAAATCGCGAAGCCGTTGACGACGTCGGTCCTCACGCCGGAATATCGGCGCGAAATGATTCGCGTGCTCACCAAACGCGCCCTGCTGGAATTCCTGCCTAAAAACTAACGCTGCCGCGGCGGGCCGCGTAGAGGCTTGGCCTAGCTTGTGGCTGCGATTTTCTTCGTCTCTAACGCACGCTCGATTTCTACAAACTCTTCACCCGGCAAGCGAAACTCACCGGCACCGATAACTTTCGCGGGCCGCGCGGGCCATTTCAGCGAAACGCTCGCCGGGATATGATGCATGTCGCGCGCAGGACGCGATTGTGATGCGACGAATGGAAAGGAATCGGGCATGAGAATTTCGAATATGGTGACGGCCGTGGACTTGCACGCGTGCGGGGAGCCCGGACGCGTGATCACCGGAGGCGTGCTGGACGTGCCGGGAAAAACCATGTTCGAAAAAATGACTTACTTCGCGACGAAGGCTGACAGCCTACGAAAGCGTATGTTGCGGGAGCCGCGCGGATATCCAGCAGCAAACTGCAACGTGATCCTGCCAGCGACGCGGCCGGAAGCGCATGCGGGAATGATCATCATGGAGCAGGTGGAATATCCGCCGATGTCCGGTTCGAACACGATTTGCGTGGCGACCACGCTGATCGAGACCGGCATGGTGCCGGCCCAGGAGCCGATTACGAAACTCGTGCTGGATACGCCCGCGGGGCTGGTAGGCGTGGAAGCCGAAGTACGCAATGGACAAGTCGTGAGGGTGACGTTCGAAAACGTCCCTGCGTTTGCGGTGCACCTCGATACACCGGTGGAGGTGCCTCACCTGGGCACGGTAATTGTGGACGTAGCATACGGCGGGATGTTCTACGTGATTACCGATGCCGCGAAGCTTGGCCTGCGGCTCTCGCCGGACGAAGGGCGCGACATCGTGCGCGTTGGAGAAATGGTGAAGGCTGCCACGCGCGAACAGTTGGCGGTAACCCACCCGGAAAACCCTGGCATTTCCGGTGTCACCATTGCGGTACTGTCCGGAACTCCGACGCGACCGGAAGCGCACGCGAAGAATGCCGTTGTGGTGAGCACCGGGCAACTGGACTGGTCCAAGCCATCGTCATGGACTGGCGCGATTGACCGTTCGCCGTGCGGCACGGGCACTTGCGCGAAAATGGCTACTTTGCATGCAAAAGGGAAGCTCGCGATCGGGCAGGACTTCGTTCATGAAGGTATTCTCGGTACGATCTTTACCGGGCGCCTGCTGCGGGAAACTCAAGTGGGCGAATATCGCGCGGTGGTGCCAACGATCAGCGGGCGCGCGTGGATCACGGGGTTCGCGCAATACGTGCTGGATGCGGACGATCCGTTTCCCGAAGGCTTCACGGTCGGAGATATCTGGGGCTCGGTCTAACGTGCGATTCGATTGGTTCCACGTATTTTCAGGCGAGAAATGTGTAAACTCTGTAGTTCTGCGAGGCTGATCTTACTTTTATGTATAACCGCGTTATGGAGGAAATCATGGTGGGCGGATATTTTCGTATGAACCGAGCGTTCGTGGCTGCCGGATGCTTGCTAGGCATTTTGTTCGTGGCTGGGCCGCTGAGGGCGCAACAAGCCAACGCCCGGTTACGTAGTGCTGATGCGTTGGGCGACTTGCGATTTCGCAATCTGGGGCCGGCGGTGGCGGGCGGCCGAGTGAGTGCAGTCGCCGGAGTACCCGGCGACCCAAATGTATTTTATGTAGGGGCGGCCGGCGGCGGCGTTTTCAAAACGACCGATGGTGGAATTAGTTGGCAATACCTGTGGGACGACATGCCGACGGCGTCAATCGGCGCGATTGCGTTGGCGCCACAAAATCCGAATTGGGTGTGGGTGGCCACGGGAGAAGGCAATCCGCGAAATGATGTATTGCCGGGACACGGAATTTACTTCTCGGCGGATGGCGGCGCGAGTTGGAAAAACATGGGACTGAACAACGCGGGGCAGATGCCCGTGGTGATCGTATCGCCGGCCGATTCGAATGTGGTGTACGTAGCTTCGTTGGGTCACACGTGGGCGCCGAATGCCGATCGCGGCGTGTTCCGCACGACGGACGGCGGAAAATCCTGGCAAAAAGTGCTCTACGTAAATGACACGACGGCGGCCAGCGACTTGATGATGGATCCGCAAAACCCGAGGGTTCTTTACGCAGGCATGTGGCAAGAGACTCGCCAGCCCTGGATTCTGGAGAGCGGCGGCGATGCGAGCGGAATTTATCGCACCACCGATGGTGGCGACACGTGGCACAAATTGACGGCCGGTTTACCCGCTCCCCCGGTGGGACGCGTCGGGCTGGCGATTGCGCCGAGCAACACTTCGCATCTCTATGCGCTGGTGGAATCGAGGAGCGGCGTGCTTTGGGAATCGCGCGACCGTGGCGATCACTGGACAAAAGTCTCGGACGATCGTTCCATTCAGGCGCGCCCATTTTATTTTTCGCATCTCTACGTGCCACAAGATAATGAAGAGCGCATTTATTTTCTCTCTTACGACATTTTGCTTTCGACCGATGGCGGGCGTAACGCGCATATCATCGCGCGCGGCGTACATCCCGATCATCACGTGATGTGGATCGATCCGCGCGACCCGGCCCATCTGCTCGAAGGAAACGACGGTGGCATTTACGTCTCCGCGGATGCGGGCAATCACTGGCGGTACTTGGATAATCTTCCGATCGAGCAGTACTACAGCGTGGCACTCGACGATCGCGAGCCTTATAACGCTTGCGGAGGGCTGCAGGACAATAACGGCTGGTGCGGACCTTCGAACACGTTGCGGCCGGGGGGCATCGGTCCTTCCGATTGGAAGGTGTTCGTCGGAGGAGACGGCCAATATGTTGTGCCCGGACGCGGCGGCTCCCCTTATGTGTATGCCGATTCGCAGGGCGGTGCGATCGTCCGCACAAATCGGGAAACCGAGGAAAGTACCCTCATTCGTCCTTACGATCTCGGCGTGGGTGATCTGGAGCTTTCGCAATTGAAATATCGCTTCAACTGGACTGCCCCGATCGCGATTTCACCGAAAAATTCGAACGAGGTATATCTCGGCGGCAACGTGTTGTTTCGCTCGCAGGACGCCGGTGAACACTGGGCCGCGATTTCACCCGACTTGACGCGCAATGACAAATCGAAACAGGTTCTGACCGGTGGCCCAATCCTGCACGATCTGAGCAATGCGGAAAATTACGACACGATTCTGGCGATCTGCGTCTCGCCGCTGAACACCAACGTGATTTGGGTAGGTACCGACGATGGGTTGATTCAAGTGACGCAGGATGCTGGCGCGCATTGGTCGAACGTGGCGGGCGCGATCTCGGGTGTGCCCGAGTGGGGCCGCATCTCGCAAATCGAAGCTTCGCCCTTCGCCGCAGGCACGGCATATGCCGCCGTGGACCTGCACGAGATGGACGACGATAAACCATACGTCTTCAAGACGGAGGATTTCGGCAAAACCTGGGTGGCCATCACGCGCAATCTTCCCGCTGAAGCTTCCGCCCATGTGGTGCGGGAGGATCCGAATCAAAGAGGGTTGCTGGTGGTTGGTACGGACACCGGGCTTTTTTATGCGGAGGGCGATCAGGATTGGAAGCCACTCAAAGCGGGATTTCCCACCGCTCCGGTGTTCGATCTAAAGTTTGCGGCGAAAACGCACGATCTGGTGGTCGTCACGCATGGGCGAGGCATGTTCATCCTGGATGACATCACACCGCTCGAGCACATGGCGTCCGCGAAGGGTTCTCCGGAGGTTTTCCCGATTCTACCCGCATATCGCTGGGGCCGAAGAGGAGAAGGCGGCGGCTTCTCGATGGGTGCATTCATCACTCCGAATCCGCCCACGGGAGCAGTGATCGATTACTTTCTACCAGCCGAGGCAGATGGCACAGGGCTTACAACGGCCAGCGAACAGGGTGGCCGCGGAGCGCAGGGCGGCCGGGGTGAAGAGCGAGGTGGCGCGAGCATAACGATCACAGACGCGGCCGGACACACGGTGCGCAAGATGAACGGTCCGGCGCGCGCTGGGCTCAACCGCGCAATCTGGCCGTTGAATTATGATGGGCCGACGCCTCTGAATTTCATACCGCAAGGCGCTGAAAGTGGAGGAGGGGAAGGCGGCCGCGGCGGCGGAGCTCCCGAGGTTGCCCCCGGAAGGTACCAAGTCGCCGTCACCGTGAACGGCCAAACACAAAAGACCGAAGTAGAAGTGGAACCCGATCCGCGGGTAAAGGCCGATGCTGCGGGATTTGCCGAACAGGTGAAGGACGCGCTCGCGGCACGCGATGCTCTTTCACAACTCGACGAGATGGTGAACCGCATCGAAGCGATGAAGGGCCAGTTGCATATGCTGGAACGTCCGCAATTGGCGGGGCAGGCAGTGGCCGATCGCGCGCGCGAACTGGATGCGAAGCTCGTAGCGCTTGAGGAACCCATCTATAACCCAGCGGCGCTCAACGACAGCAAAGCGTACTTACATTACCTCTCACGCTTGCACGATCGGCTGAGCCGCGTCGCGGGGCAAATGTCCGCCAACTATGGGGCCGCGCCAAGCCGGATGACGTTGGATGCTTTTGCGGAACTCCAAAGCGAACTCAAGCAACGCGTCGAGGAGTTCAACAACTTTATTGCCGTAGACGCAGCGGCGTTCAATAAGTTTGCCGCCGAACAGGGCGCTCAAGCACTTGCGACTGGCAAGGTAAGCGAAAGCAGGCAGCTTCCCTGAAATATGAAGATGGCTTGCGGGGAACTCGAGTGGCGATAATTAAGTTGCCTTTAGGGTGTCGTGCTAATCTCTGTTAGAGTGATTTTATCTTGCGTTCGAGCGCAAGTTCGGCATCTCTTCCAATTCCCCTGCGCTCGCAGGAGCCCAACATGTGCCGTCCCCCCCTGTCGCCATATCGTTGCATCGTGCGCCTAATGCTTGTGGCCACTACCTTCTTGAGTTGTTACCTGGCGAGTGCGCAGGAACTGCCGCAGACCGCGGTAAGCAAGGAAGCCACGAATCCAGCTTCGGTACCAGTAGACGGGAATCCGATTGGCCCGGCAGCGGACCCAACGCCTGATCCGCAACAAGCCCCGAATTCCGCGACTTACAAACCGAAGCGCTGCGACATCTCGCAACCTGAGACGTGTCTCCACGATTTTCTGCATGACCAAGCGGGAATCTGGACGAGCCCTTTACGTCTCCATCCGCGGGATACACTATGGCTGCTGCCATTGGCCGCGGCGACCGCCGTATCCTTGCACTACGATTCCGCAACGCTGGTGAAGGTGGGCACTTCTCCCAATCGCATTCGGATCAGCAGCGACGTTTCAAATGCCGGCATGTATGGCGCCATCAGCGTCGCCGGCGCTACTTACATTGTGGGGAAATTTACGCACAACGAAACTGCCCGAGAAACAGGCGTGCTCTCGCTGGAAGCGGTTGCCGATGCGAGTTTGGTGACGGAAGTCCTGAAGCTAGCCACCAATCGCCAGCGGCCCAATTATGGTGTCGGGAATGGTCCTTTTTGGGCTGACGGCACGGATATTTACACCACCAACGGATCGTTTCCCTCGGGTCACGCCACCGTGAGCTGGGCGGTTGCTCATGTCATGGCTGAGGAAACAAAAGGCCATCCATGGTGGCATCTTGGATTTTATGCCGCCGCAGCGGCCGTCAGCGTAACTCGCGTCACCAGCCGCAATCATTTTCCTTCGGATGCACTGGTCGGGTCGGCCATCGGTTATCTTGTGGGGGGCTACGTTTACCGGCAGCACTCGGATTCCTATGCTGGATTACCTTCAGGCTTTTTGATCACGCCAACTTACGACGCCCCTACGCGTTCCTATGGAATGGCCGTTACCTTTGACCCGGCAACCTTGCAAAGCGGGTGGGCGCACCAGATTTGGTCGAAAACGCATGCCCCCGGTGGGCGTACCTCCGAACTGTCTGACGCAAACTAGCGCGCCAATGCCTTCTATGCAAACGCGGTAAACTTTCCGCTACACACCTCCTGTTTCAGCAGTGCAATGGGAAGGCCTGCGCTATCCTGAGGATTATGCGTTCCCCGTTCCTGGGTGCGGCTTATGGCTTCGTGTGGAGTTACGTGTTTGGTCCGGTAGCGTCGCTGCTGCCCAGCCGCTTACGCGCGAAATGGTTTGGCGATCGCGAAATCTCCTGGCGGGGCGCAACGATCGTCTCGGGCGGGCTGCAGTTTCTGATTGGCCCGGTCGCACTGCTGGCCTGGTATTCATTTCTCGTTGGGGGCTGGGCAAGCAGAATCGTGGACTATCTGCTCAGGCGCGCCGGCCCAATCGAGATCCCCGAGCAGGCCGTCGGCTTTCTGGGCTTAAGTCTAGTGGCGCTGCATCCCGTCACGTGGCTGATCTTTTACCTTACCTTCGAAGGAGCTGGCCGGGCATTCGCCGCCGCGCTGGCTGACGAAATCAACGGTACTCTTCCGTTGGTGCTGCTCGACCACGCCTATTTGTTCGCCAAGCGCAAACTTTGGGCGAGGGAAGGTCCGCTGGTTACAGACTTAATAACGGTTGATGAGGCGCGCGCCGAGTGGCAGCTCAAGATCGAAGCGTGCAGAGCAAAACGCGGATGGGAACCGGGAAGGTTGCTGCGATACCGGGAAGCCTACTTTCAATTGCAATCCTGCCAGGTGTCGAGCGGTGCACGCCCGTTTGTATACGCGCTGCAGCGCCTTTCCGCCGGGGCTCCAAGCCGCAATGTGATTTTGTATTCCGATTCGCCTCTTGTCTTGGAACGCCCGTCGAAACGCTGATCTTCGTTCACTTCCCTTTATAATGATGTCCGGAGGCAGATCATGTCCGCAAGCCAGCCGCAAGCCGGAAAGCGAATCGAAACCGACAGCATGGGAAGCATCGAGGTGCCCTCAAATGTTTACTGGGGAGCACAGACGGAGCGTTCTCTGCTGCATTTCGATATTGGGCGGGACGTGATGTCACCTGAGTTCATTCGCGCGTTTGGCATCCTGAAGAAAGCCGCGGCGTTGGTGAATCAGGACCTCGGCAAGTTGCCGGCGGAGAAAGCCAAACTGATCACGCAGGCGGCGGACGAAGTGATCTCGGGGAAATTGAACGGCCAATTTCCCCTGCGCATCTGGCAAACCGGCAGCGGCACGCAAACGAACATGAACGTCAACGAGGTGATTTCGAATCGGGCGATCGAAATTGCCGGCGGCGTGATGGGTTCGAAAAAACCGATCCATCCCAACGACGACGTGAACATGTCGCAATCTTCCAACGACACATTTCCGACGGCCATGCACATTGCCGCCGCCGAGAGGATGCAGAAAGCGCTGATTCCCGCGGTGGTGGAAGTTCAAAAAGCGATTGAAGCAAAGGCCAAGCAATTCGCCGATGTGGTAAAAATCGGCCGAACCCATCTGCAGGATGCCGTGCCGCTTACTCTGGGACAGGAAATGGGCGGTTGGGCCAGTCTTCTGGATAGGGACGTCGTGCGACTTCGCCAATCGCTCGATGGTCTGTACGACCTCGCAATCGGCGGCACGGCTGTGGGAACCGGGCTGAACACGCATCCTGAATTTGCCGAGCGCGCCGCGAAAAAAATCGCGGAACTGACGGGCCTACCGTTCCGCTCGCATCCGAATAAGTTCGCCGCGCTTTCCGCGCACGACGAGTTGGTTTACGCGCACGGCGCTATTTTGACGCTATCGTGCTCGCTGATGAAGATCGCGAACGACATCCGTTGGCTGGCCTCGGGGCCCCGCTGCGGATTGGGCGAGCTGCGCATCCCGGAGAATGAGCCGGGCTCCAGCATCATGCCGGGCAAAGTGAACCCTACGCAGTGCGAAGCGATGACGATGGTGGCCGTGCAGGTGCACGGCAATAACGCGGCGATCGCGTTTGGAGATTCGCAGGGAAACTTCGAATTGAACGTGTTCAAGCCGGTGATCATCCACAACTTTTTGCATTCTGCGACGTTGCTGAGCGACGCCTGCCACGGCTTCGTCGAGCACATGATCCATGGCATCGAAGTGGATCGCGACAAGGTCGACTTCTATGTGAAGAATTGCCTGATGCTCGTGACCGCGCTTAACCCAAAGATCGGCTATGACAAAGCCGCAAAACTCGCGCACACTGCCTTCGAAGACCGGTCCAGCCTACGAGAAGCTTGTCTCAAGCTCGGCTACTTGTCGGGCGAGGAATTTGACGCGATTGTGAATCCGGCCAAAATGACGCATCCTTAGGCCTGCATCCAACAGAACTTCTTCCTTTTATTCTTTGCGCCCGCGGATCGCTTAGGATGTATTAGACTTCTTCACCGCGCGTTTCGCTGGGAGGTCCTTTGCTCAATCGCCGTCATTTCCTCACCGTATGCTCCAGCCTCGGGCTATCCGGAACGTTGTTTCCGGGCGCGCTGCTCGCGCTGGCGGATGAGAAGCCCTCTATTACAAAGGACGAGATTGACGCGGCGGCAAGAATTGCGGACGTAACCATCGCGGACGAATACAAACAGATGATGTTGGAAAGTTTGAATCGTAACGCGCAGGGTTACGAACAGATCTTCAAGCTGCACATGCCCAACGGCGATGCGCCCGCTCTCGTATTCGACCCTTTGCCCGCGGGATGGAAAGTCTCCACTGCCAAGCAGCCGATGCGCCTTTCGGCTCCGGCCGCGGCAGGGGCGGCGCCCAGGAATCTGGAAGAGGCCGCTTTCTGGCCTGTACGAAAACTTGCCGATTTCGTTCGGGCTCGCAAGATTTCCTCCAGCGTTCTTACGGAAATGTACATCGAGCGGCTGAGGCGTTACGACCCCACGCTGCATTTTGTGATTACCCTCACGGAAGATCGCGCCAAGACCCAGGCGCGAGAAGCGGACCGCGCTATTGCCGCCGGAAAATACAGAGGCCCGCTGCACGGTATCCCATGGGGCGCAAAGGATCTGCTCGCAGTGAAGGGATATCCGACCACCTGGGGAGCGGGCGGCTTCGAGCAGCAGGTGATTGATGAAGACGCGACCGTGGTGAAACGGCTCGATGAGGCTGGCGCTGTACTTGTCGCCAAACTGACCCTGGGCGCATTGGCTATGGGCGATCACTGGTATGGCGGTATTACGCGCAATCCGTGGAACCCGAAGCAAGGCTCGAGTGGCTCGTCCGCGGGACCTGCTTCCGCCACGGCTGCGGGATGTGTGGCCTTCGCGATTGGCTCGGAAACACTCGGCTCGATTTCGTCGCCCTGCACGCGCTGCGGCGCAACCGGTTTGCGCCCGACGTTTGGGTTTGTACCGCGCACCGGCGCGATGGCGCTCTCCTGGTCTATGGATAAGCTCGGCCCTATCTGCCGCAACGTGGAGGATTGCGCGATCGTGATGTCCGCAATCTATGGTCCCGACGGCCGCGATCGCAGCGTCAAGCCGGCGGCGTTCAATTGGGACGCGCAGCTTGATTGGCGGCGCCTTCGCGTGGGCTATCTGAAGAAGGATTTCGAATTGCCGCCGCCGACGGAGCAAAAGCCTCCCAAGCCGGAATCTGAGATGAGGGCGGATGAGAAAAAGACCTGGGAGGAACAACAGCAACGCCGCGCCGCAGCGCTGGCATCCCGTGAATACGACCACAAGTTCGATACCGCTGCCTTGGAGAAACTTCATACCATGGGTGTGAAGCTGAGCGCGGTGGACTTGCCGGACTTTCCCTATGGCGCAATGACTTCCATGTTGCAGGCGGAAGCCGCTGCGGCGTTTGACGAGTTAACGCGTGGCGGACGCGATAAGTTGCTCACCGAGCAGGGGCCCGGAGACTGGCCTAACACCTTTCGCGTGGCGCGCTTTACACCAGCGGTGGAATACATTCAGGCTAGCCGCGCGCGCCTGCTGGCGATTGAGGCCATGGGAGACATCTTTAGGGATCTAGACGTAATCGTCGCGCCGACGAACAGCCAACAGCTCACCCTGACGAATCTCACTGGGCATCCGGCAGTGATCGTGCCGAATGGATTCCGTGGTGACGATGCGCCCAAACCAGCTCACGAAGACTCTCCGGGCGGGCCGGGAACGCCCGTGAGTTTGACTTTTCTTGGCGGCCTTTACGAGGACGCAAAGGCGCTGACTTTGGCGCGCGCCTATCAAGACGCAACCGGTTTCCAATTGCAGCACCCAAAGCTCTAAGTTTCTGCTATTACCTGAAGGGGGATATCGATGAAGTACGCGTTTCGCGCCGGCCTTGCAGTGGCTGTTGCAATTGTTCTGACGTTCATAGCCTCCTCCCAAACCGGCAAGCCACAGGGCACACACGCTCCGCAGAAGAGTTCCGCGGCACAAACAGTTGTAGCCGGGGGACAGCATGGGCTCAACCCAGACGATTTCGACCGCAGTTGCAAGCCTTGCGACGATTTCTATCGCTTTGTCAACGGTGGATGGATCGCGCACAATCCGATTCCCGCCGCCTATCCTTCGTGGGGCCGCATGAATTTGCTCGCGGAACACAACCGCGCCGTGTTGCACGACATTCTGGAAAAGGCGGCCGCCGATAAATCAGCGGTGCCCGGTTCACCCGAACAAAAGATTGGTGACTTTTACGCGAGCTGCATGGACGAGGCAAAGATTGACGCTGCGGGCCTTCACCCCCTAGACGACGAGATGGCGCGCATCGCGAAGGTAGCGGATCGCAAGTCACTGGAAGATGAAGTGGCGCACCTCCAGGGGCTAGGTGTAAATGTTCTATTTGATTTCGGATCGACGATCGACGAGAAAAACAGCACCGAGCAGACGGGCGATGCGGGCCAAGGTGGACTCGGGCTCCCGGATCGCGATTACTACACGAAGGCCGATGACCGGAGCGCCCAGATCCGCGTGGCCTACGGAAAGCACATCACGAACATGCTGACGCTGGCGGGCGACCCCGGCGGCCGTGCGGAAGCGGAAGCGCAAACGATTATCGCCATTGAGACGAAGCTCGCCAATTCCTCCATGACGCGCGTGGAGCTTCGCGATCCGCAGGCCGTTTACCACCGCATGGGCCTGGATGATTTGAAAACGCTGACGCCCGATTTCGATTGGCCCGCCTACTTTCGCGACATCGGCTTTGCGGGAATAAACGTCGTCAACGTCGATCAACCCGAGTTCTTCAAACAGCTCAACGCGCGGTTGAGCGACGTTCCCATGGAGGATTGGAAGATCTATTTACGCTGGCACTTGCTTCACGCCGCATCGCCTTATCTTTCCAAGGCATTCGTCGATGAGACTTTCGATTTCTATAGCCGTGTGCTTACAGGAACCACCGAACAACTACCGCGTTGGCGGCGTTGTGTAGGAACGACGGATCGGGAACTCGGTGAAGCATTGGGCCAGAAGTATGTGGAGGTGGCTTTTCCGCCGGAAGCCAAACAAAAGGCCCTGGAGATGGTCCATAACCTGATCGATGCATTGCGGGCCGATATCGAAACCCTCGACTGGATGAGCGCACCCACTAAAGTCCAGGCCTTGGCGAAATTGAATGCCATCATGCTCAAGATCGGCTATCCCGATAAATGGCGGGATTATTCGGCTTATACGGTGGATCCCGGACCTTACGTGCAAAACATCTTTCGCGGAAACGAGTTTGGATTCCACCGCGACCTCGCTAAGATCGGCCAGCCGGTGGATCGCTCCGAATGGGAGATGACTCCGCCGACCGTGAATGCCTACTACAACCCACAGCTCAATGAGATCGTCTTTCCCGCTGGCATCCTGCAGCCTCCGGCATTCGATCCCAAGGCCGACGACGCCCTAAACTATGGCGCGATGGGGGCGGTGATCGGCCACGAAATGACGCATGGCTTTGACGACGAGGGCCGCCAGTTCGACGCTCAAGGCAATCTGCACGATTGGTGGACTCCGGAAGACGCAAAGAATTTCGACCAACGTGCAGCATGTATTGAAAAGCAGTTTGACGGATTCGTGGTCACGGGCGACTTGCACGAAAACGGCAAACTGGTGCTGGGAGAAAGCATCGCGGATTTAGGAGGGCTAACTATTGCGTACAAAGCTTTTCAGAAGGCACGCGAGGATAAGCCTGCGACCTTAATCGACGGCTTCACCCCCGCGCAACGGTTCTTTATCGCCTACGCCATGGTCTGGGGCGAAAGCTCGCGCCCCGATTTCGAGCGTCTGCTGGTAAACACGGACCCGCACCCTCTTTCGCGTTTTCGCGCGCAAGGCGTGCTTTCTAACATGCCGCAGTTTGCGAAAGCCTTTTCCTGCAAGGACGGTGATCCCATGGTGCGGCCGGCGGAAGAGCGTTGCCGAATCTGGTAGCGGCAATACAGATATCCGCATTTCGTAGAAGGTGCGCGCGAGATGGCTCACGCATTTGGACCCTGGGAGGCGGAATGAGAAAACCGGTTGATACAAATCGAGTACTGGGCCTTCTGGCCGCTGTGGCATTTTTCTGGCTGCCCTCCTCCAATGCTGCGAAGGCCACCACGCAAGAGGTGTCGAAGCCGGCGCAGATTCAAACCACACCTGTGCGCCTGCCGGGATTCGAGAATGCGCCCTGGGCCCAAACGTTGCGCCAAGGTGATTATACCGTTCACGATTTTCACTTCCGCTCGGGAGAAACCCTGCCGGAGGTGCGGCTGCACTATTACGTCCTCGGGAAGCCGGAACGCGATGCTTCGGGCAAGGTAACCAACGCGGTCTTGATTCTCCACGGTACCGGCGGCACCGGCCGCGGATTTCTTTCCGCTACCTACGCAGGCGTTTTGTTCGGTCCCGGGCAACTTCTTGACGCGCAGCATTACTTCATCATTCTGCCCGATGATATCGGCCATGGCATGTCCAGCAAGCCGAGCGACGGTATGCGCGCGCGCTTTCCGCACTACGACTATGACGATATGGTCGCCGCCGAGCATGCCGTGGTCGCCGAAGGCCTCGGTGTGAATCATCTGCTCATCGTGATGGGCACATCCATGGGCTGCATGCATTCGTGGGTGTGGGGCGAAACGTATTCAGATTTTATGGATGCTCTTGTGCCGCTCGCCTGCCAGCCGGTGGAAATCGCGGGCCGCAACCGCATGCTTCGCAAGATGGTGATTGATGCCATCAAGACAGATCCGGCTTGGCTAGGCGGCGATTACACAACCGAGCCGCATGGAATGCTCGAAGCGATTGATATTCTGCTGATTATGACCAGCTCGCCGCTGCAGTGGCAGAAGAACTATCCGACACGCGAGTTGGCCGATCATTTCCTCGACCAGCAACGCAAGACCAGAATCCCCGCCACCGATGCGAACGACATGCTTTACGCTTTCGATTCCTCGCGGAACTACAATCCCGACCCCAATCTGGAGAAAATCCAGGCTCGCGTACTCTTCATTAATTCCGCGGACGATCAGGTGAACCCGCCGGAATTAGGTATTGCGGAACGGGAAATCAAGCGCGTAAAGAACGGCAAATTTATACTGCTGCCGATTACCGATCAAACGCGCGGCCACGGTACGCACAGCCTGCCGGCTGTCTGGGGCAATTACTTAGCGGAGCTGCTTCATTCCTTGGGACGATAGAAGCCGAAGGAGGCTCCTGACCCCAGGGATTCGGAGAATCGCAGGAATGAGGCGCAGCTTAATGTTTGCCTTGGCTGGTGGTGCTATCCGCCGCTTGGGGAAGAAATGGTACATAGCGGCGGCGCATTTCGGCTACCGTCATGTAGCCTTTTCGGACGCGGTCAGCCACGAAGCTGCCGTCGGCTTGGCGGTGGTTGATAATGAACACCGTTTGCCCGGCGCGGAAATCCGTAATTTTCAGAGCCTTGCCGTTATCGTCGAAGAACTGGGTCTTGTCCGTAAAGGCCATGGCTTCGGTGACTTCCGTGGGCTGCAACAAAACGAGCACATGTTTTGCGCGGTCAATCGAAGAGATTACGAAGAAATCCTCACTACTGGTCGGCTTTTGATCGGCGGCCCGGATAGCGACAGTCGCCATGGTTCCCAGGCCAATCATTGCAAATGCAAGAATGAAAAATCGTTGTATCTTACTCATATCGTAGCGCCTCAATAGGATCGAGCGAAGCTGCCTTCTTCGCCGGGTAGTAACCGAACGTCACGCCGACAATCGCCGAAAAAGCAACCGCAATTCCGACTGCGGATAGAGGAATCGTCGTCGGCCACTGCAACGCGGTCGAAACCAAGTTCGCGGCCACAAAACCAAAAACGACTCCGATCGCTCCTCCAAACATGCTGAGCACCACGGCCTCGCTCAAAAATTGCCGCTGCACATCCAACTCGGTGGCGCCGACCGCAATCCGCACGCCAATCTCGCGGGTGCGCTCCGTGACGGATACGAGCATGATATTCATGATCCCGATGCCGCCAACGACCAGCGAGACGGAGGCAATTGCGCCGAGCAATAATTCCATCACGCGGACTGTGGCTTCACGCGCCTGCGCCAAATCGCTTGGACTACGAATGATGAAGTCGTCGTCCGCATCCGAACGAAGGTGGTGCCTCTGGCGCAACAAAGCTTCGATCTGTTTTTGCGCCGCGTCCATCACATCCTGCGAAACGGCTGAGACGGCCATATTCTGAATCCAACTGATCCCGCTGATCTTCTTCTGCACCGTCGAGTAAGGCATGATCAGCGTATCGTCTTCATCGTTGCCGAACGCAGCCGATTGGCCTTTCGAGGTCAGCAGCCCAATCACCTGAAACGGCAGGTTCGAAACGCGAATCGTCTTTCCGACCGGATCTTGCGTGCCGAAAAGATTTGTCGCCACGGTCTGGCCGATCAGACAAACATCCGCGGCGGTATCCACATCGTGCTGCCCAAAGGCAGCGCCGCGTACGAGAGGCCAATGCCGTATCTGCAGGTAATCCGGTCCCACACCGGAAGCCCGCGTGAACCAATTTTGGTTCTGATAGACCACCTGCACGCCGGAATTCACGCCAGGGGAGACACGGCTCACGGTCGAAATATTCTCCTGGATGGCTTTGGAATCATCTACCGTTAGCGTCTTGGTGGCCGCACTGCCCAGATGAACGCCCATTTGGTTGATGCTACCGGCATTGATG
Organism: uncultured Acidobacteriota bacterium; assembly: GCA_963703805.1. GTDB lineage: Bacteria > Acidobacteriota > Terriglobia > Acidiferrales > UBA7541 > DASTCZ01. Next base: position 2,114,403 of record CAVPFO010000005.1, read on the forward strand.
TATATCAGGTTGTCGCCCAAGGCGGCGATCTGTTGCTGCACCTGGTCAGACGCTCCCTCACCTATCGCCACCGTGCAAATGACGGCGCCTACCCCGATAACGATGCCCAGCATCGTCAGCGCGGTCCGCATTTTGTTGCGGGCCAGTGAACGCATCGCAATACGCAGAACTTCACGGGGGTTCATTTATCGGCGACCGCCGCGCTGATTACTCGGTGTGAGCGGATTGCGATTTTGATTCGCCGCATTCTTGTTTCCGCCCTGCTGCAAGGTCACCAGCGCATCATTTTCCTGCAAACTTCCTTCGAGCAATTGGGTGTTCGAATAGTCCGTGATCCCGACGCGGACGGCAACGGGCTGTAGCTTCTTATCGTTATCTTCGCCTACCAATTTCCACACCACTTGCCAGCCGCCAATGTGCGTCGTATACGCCTCGCGCCGGATATTATTCTGTTGATAGAGCTTTGAAAGATCCGAGTACGGCATATCTGGCGTAAAGGAAAGTGCCGCGTTGGGAATGCGCAGCGCACTCTCGGCGTGTCCGGTTGGGATCGTTACGTAAGCGGTCTCTCCGGGAAGCAGTTTCTCGTCAGGGTTTTCGAAATCAACTACCGTGTCATAGGTGACCACGTTTTGCACGGTATAGGCGTTCAGGTGGATCGCGCTTACGCGTCCGCGGAAAACCTCGTTTGGAAACGCGTCCACTTGAAATGTGACTTCCGTGCCGATCTTGATCGCTCCCGTATCAGACTCGTCGGTCTTCGAATAAACCTGCATGCGCGTCAGGTCTTGCGCGATGGTGAAAACGTTGGGCGCTTGCAGCGACGCGGCCACGGACTGGCCCACGGTTACGTTGCGCGCGACGACTGTGCCATCAATCGGCGAAAGGATCACGCAGAAGCGCAAATTCGTCTCCGCTTGCTGCAATGCCCCTCTCATGGCCGTGATTTGACCCTTGGCGGAATCCACTTGCGCCTGGGCTTGCTCCAATTGCGCCCTCGCTTGCAACACGGTCGCCTGTCCAGACGCCACGCCGGCAGTTGCTTGTGCGGTGGTGGACACGGCGAGATCCAACTGATCCTTGGTATCGATTCCTTGCGTCGTCAGATCCTGTACCCGTTTGCCGTTTGCAGTAGCATAGGCCTCATCGGCCTGCAGCTTTGCCACGTTCGCCTGATCCGAAGTGATCGTGGCGCGCATCGAAGCGACGCTCGCTTCCAGGTTCCTTTCATTGGCAATCGCGTTATTGAGGTTGCCTAGCGCGGTGGTGTATTGCGCTTCATAAAAGGAAGGATCGAGCAGAGCGAGCACCTGGCCGGCTTTTACACGCGTGTTGTAATCCGCGAACACATACTGGACGGTTCCCGATACGAATGATCCAACCGGCACCGTCGTCAGCGGGTTGATCACTCCCGTGGCTTGTACCACTGCGGTGATATTTCCGCGCGTAACCGGCGATGTCAGATACTTGATATCGCCTCCGCGCGCCTTCAGGGCGTACCCCGTGGGGACGCCGACAATCAGAAGGGCACAAATCAGGGTGGCAAGCTTATGGTTCGCTATAAAAGATGGAATTTTCATTTAAGGGGTATCCAATTTATAGGACGCGCGCCCCAGGAGGCAGGTTTCAACCGGTCACCATGGCTGCGAGGTCCAAGTCCCGACGGTCTGAGGAAGTGTACCTTAATTGGCGCGGTTCGGCAGGCTGGAAATTGAATATCCCATTTGTGTCCAATGGGATGGCCCCGCGCGGCGGCCATTCCGCAACGGATGCCAGATCCTAGAGAGACGTCGTTGTTTGTAGCGCTTGGTATGGAACCGCCGCAGTATCCAAGGGAACGATAACTTCGAGCACGGTCCCCGGGCTTGCGTTTTTCAATTTTAATTCTCCGCCAAATTCCTTGACCCTTTGCCGCATCCCGCCGATGCCAATTCCGATACTGTCTGGCCGGAACTGTTCGATGTGTTCCGATATTCCGCGGCCATCATCCTTCACGATTACCGTAACGCTGTTTTCCTCTTTTGAGAGCGTGACCCAGCCGCGGCGCGCGCCGGAATGGCGAAAAACATTGGTTAAGGCTTCCTGAATGACGCGAAAAACAGCGGTCTCCAATTCCGGAGCGAGCCTCGGAAATTCGGTCGGCTGTATTTCGATGGAGGTTTCAATCCCGCTACGCTTGCTGAACCCATCCAAATACCACTGTAGCGCCGAGCGCAGTCCCACTTCGTCGAGCAGCGGCGGGTGCAAAAGGTGAGACATACTGCGAACCTGTTGGATCGCGCGGTCGATCAGCGTGGTGAGCTCGGCCGCCGCCTGGCCTTGTGGCTGCGCCAGCCGTTCATGATGAAGAAGTCCGTTCATCAACATCTTCACGGCCGCGAGATCTTGCCCAAGACCGTCGTGCAGCTCTCTCGCAATTCGCCGCCGTTCGCCATCCTGTGTGGCGATCAAACTCGTCGAAAGACGGCGCAATTCGGCGTTGAGTTCTTCCAGTTGGCGCGCTTTGCGGTGCAACTCCGCGAAGATGCTGACCTTCGCGCGCAGCAACTCCGGCACCACCGGCACGGAAATGTAGTCCACCGCTCCACGCTTATAGCCATTCAGGCGGTCTAAATCCGTCAGGTGCACGGCGGAAATAAAAATGATCGCGGTTTTCTGAAAGCGGGGATGCTGCCGAATCATGTCGGCAAGTTCGAAGCCGTCAAGTTCGGGCATACTTACGTCCATCAGAACCACCGCCACGTCCGTTTTCAGAAGGTGTTCGAGAGCTTCCCGCCCGGAATTGGCTTTGATCAGATTCTCGCCCAATTCGTTCAGGATGGCCTCATAACTCAGCAGCTTGGCCGGCTGATCGTCCACCATGAGAATGTTCACTTTGTTCTGCGCGCTCATTGTGTCCTTTCGGCCGCGATCACCTAGAAATCGCTCACGTTATTCTGCCTTACCGGTGCAGCCACATCCTTAGCGCCGAGAGAAGTTGGTCGGTATTCACAGGCTTTGCCAGATATTCTGAGGCCCCGGCTTCGAGACACTTCTCGCGGTCGCCCTTCATGGCCTTGGCGGTTAGCGCGATGATCGGAAGCCGCCGGAATGAGATATTTTGGCGGATTACCTGCATGGTCTCGTATCCATCCATTTCCGGCATCATGATATCCATCAGCACGATTGCTAGATCGGGCGTAGATTCAAGCGTTGCAATCGCTTCGCGGCCGGTGCCCGCGGTGAGCACCGTCATACCGCGGCGCTCCAGCACGCTGCTGAGGGCAAAGATATTGCGTACGTCGTCGTCGACCACCAATACCTTTTTCCCGACCAGCGCATCATCGGAGCGATGCAGCCGGTCGAGCATTTTCTGTTTTTCTACAGGTAGGTGCGCAACCACGCGGTGCAAGAAGAGCGCCGTCTCGTCCAAAAGGCGTTCGGGAGACTCGACGCCCTTCACCACGACGCTTCGCGCTAGCGTATGTAGCCGCGCATCTTCATCGGGGGAAAGCTCTTTGCCCGTGAATACAACCACTGGTAGGTCACTTGCCTCTGGGTTGTCTCGCAGGCGTTCCAACACATCAAATCCGGACATATCCGGCAGACGAAGGTCCAGCACTACGCAATCGAAGGGCTCCTTGCTAATGGTCTTCAGAGCGTCATCTCCGGTCGCCGCCACGGAAACATCGATGTCGTCGTAGCCGAGCAACTCGCGAATACTAAGTTGCTCCGCGGGATTATCTTCCACAACGAGCAAACGCTTGCGGCGTGGCGCGGAATAGTCCTTGATGCGCGTCAGAGCTGCTCCGAGGCCTTCCGGCGTGGTGGGCTTCGTCACGAAGGCAAATGCCCCGCGCGAAAGTCCATGATGCCTGTCTTCATCTAGCGTAAGCATCTGCACAGGAATGTGCCGCGTGGACGAGTCCTGCTTCAAGTGATTCAGCACGGTCCACCCGAGCATATCCGGCAAGAACACGTCGAGCGAAATCGCCGCCGGATGGAACTCGCGCGCTAAAGCTAGCGCTTCCGATCCTCGTGACGCCACCAGCACTTTGAACCCTTTGTCGTGGGAAAGATCACACAGTACTCGCGCATAGTGAGGATCGTCCTCGACGATCAGCAGGACGGTGTCGTCCGGATGTAGATCCTCGCGATCGTCCTCGATCTTCTCAATCGTGCGATCCGAGACGCCGCTGGAAAGTGGCATCGGCGCAGTCGTCGGCGATACTTTCCGGTCTAAGACCCCAGTCGAGGGGCCCACATAAGTTTGCGGCAGGTACAGCGTAAAGGTGCTGCCTTTGCCGGGCGCGCTGCGCAATTGTATTTCGCCGCCCAGCAGGCTGGCCAATTCACGGCTAATCGCCAGGCCGAGACCCGTGCCGCCGTATTTCCGGCTGGTGCCGGCATCCGCCTGTTGGAACGCCTCGAAGATAATCCTCTGTTTCTCTGCCGGGATACCAATACCCGTGTCTGTGACCTCGAAAGCGACCACGGAAGCCGCGCCACTTAGCAAAGGATGGTTCTCGCTCCAGCCGCTCGTGGCGGCGGAAACCGATAGGCGAACCGTGCCTTGCTCCGTGAATTTGAAAGCGTTTGAAAGCAAATTCTTGAGCACTTGCTGGAGCCGCTTCGAGTCGGTGACCAAACTCCGCGACAGGTGCGGATCGGATTCCAACTCGAACGTCAGGCGCCGGTTTTCTGCTTCGTGCCGGAAAGGCCGCGCCACCATGTCCAACAAGCTGGCGAAAAATACTTCCTCGGCCTCGACCGACACCGTGCCGGACTCGATCTTCGACAAGTCCAGAATATCGCTGATCAGGTTCAGAAGATCGGTTCCCGCTCCGTGAATCGTGCGCGAGAATTCCACTTGCTTCGGCGTCAAATTGCCATCAGGGTTATCGCTCAACTGCTGGCCTAGCACGAGAATGCTATTGAGCGGTGTGCGCAGTTCGTGTGACATGTTTGCCAGGAACTCTGATTTGTACTTCGATGTGAGCGCGAGCTCCTTGGCCTTTTCTTCCAACGCGCGCCGGGCCTGCTCGATTTCCTGGTTCTTGCGCTCCACTTCGACGTTCTGCTCGGCAAGCTGCTGCGCCTTCTGCGCCAATTGCTCGTTCGTTTGCTGCAATTCTTTTTGCTGCGTCTGGAGCTCGGTGGCCAATTGCTGCGACTGCTTCAGCAGGCCTTCCGTCTGCATGGTGGCCTCAATGCTGTTCAGCACGATGCCGATGCTGGCCGTGAGCTGTTCGAGGAACGCCAAGTGGGACGCGGTGAAGCTGCTCAAAGATGCCAGCTCGATCACGGCTTTCACGCGATCTTCGAAGAGTATGGGCAGCACGATCACATTGCGCGGCACAGCTTCGAACAGGCCGGAGCGGATCGGCACGGTGTGCAGCGGCAAATCCGTAATGAGCATACGGCGCCGTTCGGCCGCGCATTGTCCTACGAGCCCGTGGCCAATTTGCACGTACTGTCCGTGGCCGCCCCTTGAGTCATCGGCGAAAGACGAGAGCAACACCAATCCTGCGGATTCTTCGCCTTGCATCTGGTAAATCACGCCCTGTTGGGCGCCGACGAGCGGGGCCAACTCGGAAAGCAGCATGCGTCCGACGGTAGCGAGATCGCGTTGACCTTGCAGCATGCCCGTGAACCGCGCGAGGTTGGTCTTCAGCCAGTCCTGCTCGGTGTTTCGGTCCGTCGTCAGGCGGAGGTTGTCGATCATCGTGTTGATGTTGTCTTTGAGGTCCGCAACTTCTCCGCTCGCCTCTACCTGAATCGAACGCGTCAAGTCGCCCTTCGTGACGGCCGTAGCCACTTCCGCGATCGCGCGAACCTGGTTGGTGAGGTTATCGGCCAGCAAGTTGACGTTACCGGTGAGGTCCTTCCAAGTTCCGGCTGCGCCGGGCACGTTGGCTTGCCCGCCCAATCGGCCCTCCACGCCGACTTCACGAGCAACGGTCGTTACCTGGTCGGCGAACGTCGCCAATGTGTCCGTCATGTTGTTGATCGTTTCGGCCAGCGCGGCGACCTCGCCCTTGGCGTTCACGGTCAGTTTCTGGGTAAGCTCGCCGTTCGCAACCGCCGTCACTACTTTCACGATGCCGCGCACCTGCTCGGTAAGGTTGGCGGCCATCACGTTCACGTTGTCGGTCAAATCCTTCCAGGTTCCGGCCACGCCCGGTACCTGCGCCTGTCCGCCCAACTTTCCTTCCGTGCCGACCTCGCGCGCTACGCGGGTAACCTCGGCCGCAAAGGCGTTTAACTGGTCAAGCATCGTGTTGATGGTGTTTTTCAGCTCGAGAATCTCACCCTTCACGTCTACCGTGATTTTGCGCGACAAGTCGCCGCGCGCCACCGCCGTCGTCACTTCGGCAATGTTTCTTACTTGCGCCGTCAGGTTGCCGGCCATTGCGTTCACGGAATCGGTAAGGTCCTTCCAGGTGCCCGCCACGCCAGGCACGTTCGCCTGACCGCCCAGCCGGCCCTCGCTGCCTACTTCGCGGGCCACGCGCGTGACTTCTGCCGCGAAAGAACGCAACTGCTCGACCATCGTGTTGAGCGTTTCTTTCAACTGCAGGATTTCACCGCGCACGTCCACCGTGATTTTCTTGGAGAGGTCGCCGGTCGCGATGGCCGTGGCGACCTCGGCGATGTTGCGCACCTGACCGGTAAGGTTGCTGGCCATGAAGTTTACGTTGTCCGTCAGGTCCTTCCACGTGCCCGCCACGCCTGGCACGTTCGCCTGACCGCCCAACCTTCCTTCCGTACCCACCTCGCGCGCCACACGCGTTACTTCGCCCGCGAACGCGTTCAACTGGTCCACCATCGTGTTGATCGTGTTCTTCAGCTCGAGAATTTCACCCTTCACGTCCACCGTGATCTTGCGTGACAAATCGCCGCGCGCCACCGCCGTCGTTACCTCGGCGATGTTACGTACTTGGCCCGTCAGGTTCCCGGCCATCGAGTTCACCGAGTCCGTCAAGTCCTTCCACGTGCCCGCCACTCCCGGCACGTTCGCCTGGCCGCCCAGCCTTCCTTCCGTACCGACCTCGCGCGCCACACGCGTTACTTCGCCCGCGAATGCGTTCAACTGGTCCACCATCGTGTTGATCGTGTCTTTGAGCAGCAAAATTTCGCCGCTGACGTTCACCGTGATTTTCTTAGACAAATTGCCGCTGGCAATTGCCGTGGACACCTCCGCAATGTTTCGAACCTGACCGGTCAAGTTGCTAGCCATCGAGTTGACCGAGTCCGTCAAATCCTTCCACGTCCCCGCCACGCCCGGCACCTGCGCCTGGCCTCCCAACCGCCCGTCGGTTCCGACTTCGCGAGCGACGCGCGTCACTTCGGAAGCAAAGGAACGCAACTGGTCCACCATCGTATTGATGGTGTCCTTCAGCTCGAGAATTTCACCCTTCACGTCCACCGTGATCTTGCGTGACAAGTCGCCGCGCGCCACCGCCGTTGCGACTTCCGCGATGTTTCGCACCTGGCCCGTCAGGTTGCTGGCCATGAAGTTCACGTTGTCCGTCAGGTCCTTCCACGTGCCCGCCACGCCCGGCACCTGCGCCTGACCTCCCAGCCGGCCTTCCGTACCAACTTCGCGCGCCACACGCGTTACTTCGCCGGCGAACGCGTTCAACTGGTCCACCATCGTGTTGATCGTGTTCTTCAGCTCGAGAATTTCACCCTTCACGTCCACCGTGATCTTGCGTGACAAATCGCCGCGCGCCACCGCCGTCGTTACCTCGGCGATGTTACGTACTTGGCCCGTCAGGTTCCCGGCCATCGAGTTCACCGAGTCCGTCAAGTCCTTCCACGTGCCCGCCACTCCCGGCACGTTCGCCTGGCCGCCCAGCCTTCCTTCCGTGCCCACCTCGCGCGCCACGCGCGTCACTTCGCCCGCGAACCGGTTTAGCTGATCCACCATCGTGTTGAGGGTTTCTTTGAGCTGCAGAATTTCACCGCGGACGTCCACCGTGATCTTGCGTGACAGGTCGCCGCTGGCGATGGCTGTGGCGACCTCCGCGATGTTGCGAACCTGGCCGGTTAGGTTGCTGGCCATGAAGTTCACGTTGTCCGTCAGGTCCTTCCACGTCCCCGCCACACCCGGCACCTGCGCCTGTCCGCCCAGTTTGCCTTCTGTGCCGACTTCACGCGCCACGCGTGTTACTTCTCCTGCGAACGCATTTAACTGGTCCACCATCGTGTTGATCGTGTTCTTCAACTCGAGAATTTCGCCCTTCACATCCACCGTGATCTTGCGTGACAAATCGCCGCGCGCCACCGCGGTTGTTACCTCAGCGATGTTGCGGACTTGCGCCGTTAGGTTGCCGGCCATGGCGTTGACCGAGTCGGTCAGGTCCTTCCACGTGCCCGCCACGCCCGGCACCACAGCCTGCCCGCCGAGCGCGCCGTCGGTGCCGACCTCGCGCGCCACGCGCGTTACTTCCGAGGCGAAAGATCGCAACTGATCCACCATCGTGTTGATGGCTTCCTTGAGCTGCAAAATTTCGCCGCGTACGTCCACGGTGATTTTGCGAGATAGGTCGCCGCTGGCCACCGCGGTCGCCACCTCGGCGATGTTGCGCACCTGGCCGGTCAGGTTGCTGGCCATCGAGTTAACGGAATCCGTCAGGTCCTTCCACGTACCCGCCACGCCCGGCACCTGTGCTTGGCCGCCGAGCTTGCCGTCCGTGCCGACCTCGCGCGCCACGCGCGTCACTTCCGCGGTGAATACGCCGAGTTGTTGAATCATGGTGTTGACGATATTTGCAGACCGGAGGAATTCGCCTTCGAGAGGCCGTCCGTCAACGTCCAACCGCACCGTTTGCGTCAGATTCCCTTGCGCGACCGCCGCGATTGCGCGCGTCACTTCCGCCGTCGGGCGCAACAGGTCTTCGACCAGCGTATTCACCGAGACTTCCATCTCGCCCCACGCGCCGCGGGACTCATGGAAGCGCATGCGCTCGCGCGTGCGGCCCTCCTTGCCCACCACTTGCCCGATGCGCTGTAACTCCATCGCCATCTGCTGGTTGGCCGCCACAATGTCGTTGAAGGTGTCCGCGATTTTTCCGGGGAGGCCAGTCCAGGATCCCGGCAGCCGGACAGAAAAGTCGCCGTCGCGCATGGTTTGTAGACTGGCCAGCAAAACGCTCAGTTCGCCCGAGCCAATCTCGGAGCGCACGCCGCGCCCATTACTTCTTGGCTCAGCTTTGACGGTATCTGCGGCAGCGTCGACCGCTGCCCCATCGGTTCTCTTCATCATCTTCTCCCGCCAAAACGACCGAATTTTGTGCTTCACAATACTTCAGCAAAAAATTCCAAGCAAAAGAGAACGTCCATCCGGTGCTGGGGATAGCATCGGGAGGTTCGACCAATTTCGCACAAACAGGGACTAGGGTAAACGCCATCAAATACCATGCGGTGCAAAAGGGCACACTACAGCATTTACTGTAAGCGGCTAGGGTGAATCTTGCAGGGTTTACCCTTTGGGACTACATATTTTGCTGTAGGCGAACAGACTAATGGTGGGGACTCGAACCGATCTGCTTCCTCATCGCTGAGTGAACACATCGTTATCGACTCCCGGTCCCAAGGAAACCTTTGCATCCGTCTGAAACAAATGGATTTCGCGCGTATTCTTTCCCGCAAGGCCGATGGTCTTGGCAGTCGATGACTGCAGTGTCACGTCTTGCGCATTCGTGAGTTCAATAACCGGCGCGCCGGAAGCGGGCGCGGCCTCGACGCTCACTGTGTCTAACCGCAGGCCATCTACGTCTTCCGCAGTTAAACCCGATTGCCAGGTGGCGGCGTGCGGTTGGTCCCACCGAATCTCGCAATCCCTCATCGAAAAGTTCCGGGCTTGCCGCAGCGCCATCGCGGCACGGGTCGTTTCGTAAGGGGCGGCGGGATCGTGGGACACGAATAGCCGGACGTTATCGAGGTGCACGTCCTCGAGCCAACTGTCCGGATGACCGTTGATTGCCGACGTGCCGGCTCCATGAGCGATCACGTTCGAAATCGAGACGTTACGGATCTTGCCGGCTGGCGGCTCATTCTCTCGCTTGGTTCCATCCACCTCGCTGCGGCGCTTGATGTTGAAGTGAATCGGGTCGCCCTCACCCCACCAGAACCAGTCGAAGCGGCGCGTCTCGATCGCAACGTTCGAAACAACCACGTCCTCCACCACACCGCCATCGAACACCATGAACGCCAAACCGCGATTCGAATTGTTGATCACCACGTCATCGATGGTGACGCGGCGGACCGCATTCGAATTCCCATCGCAAAACTTTAATGCGCTCGAAGCCGAAGAAAGCCTGCAATTGGTAATGGTCACGTCTTCGGTCGGCAGCGCCGGTCCCCAGATATTCGCCGACCAGAGCACGATCGCATCATCCCCGGTTTCAATCGTCGAGTTCGCGATACGTACATCCTGGCATCCGTCCGGATCGATGCCATCCGCCCATACGCCTTCTTTTGCGCTGGAATAAACGTAAACGCCATCGATCACGAGCCGCTTGCAGGCGTAGGGATTGATCGTCCAGCTTCGCGATCGGATGAATTTCAACCCTGCGATACGAACGTCCTGGCAGCGTAGCAGCAGCACCAGCCGCGGGTAAACCGTCTCTTTGCGGAATCCAGTTGGAAACGAACGCAGGAGCGGCTTGCCCAGCGCTTCCATTTGCAGTTGATTCGGACGAATGTAGAAATCCTGGAAATCATTGGGCTCCCATACATACGAGGCTTGTCCATCAATTGTGCCGCGTCCTTCGAGCGCGATGTCGTGCAAATCTTCGCCGCTGATCAGCGCGGACTTCGGCGGCGCATCGAATTGGCGTCCCTCGAGCGAAGCAAAAATGGTCGCTCCGGCTTCGACGTACAGCCGTACGCCCGAGCGCATGTGAAGCTGTCCTGAAGTGTATTCACCAGGAGGAACATATACGGTGCCGCCACCAGCCTTTCCACAAGCATCGATGGCCTGCTGTAGTGCGGGCCGCGCGTCATCTTGTTTGTAACCGCTCGCGCCATAATCCTTCACGTTGTAAACGGGCTGGCCATTAAGATCGACACCCGGCGTCGCCATGTTCGGCCGCGTCAGGCGTGAAGACGCATCGACGACGGCGCCGCCCAATAACGAAGCACCCGCAATGCCCGTTGCAGCAGAAGCAAGAAAACGCCGGCGATCCAGCAAAGAGACACCTCCTAACAAGCAGAGGCGGCGATGCTATCTCTTGCGGCTGTGGTTGGCAATGCAGTGACATTCTGCAGATTTTTCGAAATTGACGAGGTTGTGCAGAAGAATAAAAGATCCAGAAACAGTCCGTACGTCCCAAATTGTGCGCCAACCGTAAAGTGCGCTACTATTTCAACATACGCACGTCCTGCCATTTTGTGGCGGCAGTAGGCCCGTAGCTCAGTTGGTTAGAGCGCTACCTTGACACGGTAGAGGTCTGGGGTTCGAGTCCCCACGGGCCTACCACTTATCCTGCTTCACCCTATAGGGCTTCGGCAATTGACGCGAACGCGTCGCTGCTCTGACGCGGTTCGTTATTTGTGATCTGGTGAGTGGCCATGGTGACCTACCTGATAGCCGGCCTCGTAATCGTTCCTATCGTCGTCTTTTTTGAAGTTCCTCTTCTTGGAGTGGTCACGGTTATGCGCCAAGTCATCGCGCCCGTCACGCATACCTTGCTGGTAGTTCTTATTTTTTGAATAATCCTGGTCGTGCTGGTCCTGTGGCGACGGAGACGCCGCGACCCGTACTGTGCCTCCGGTGATACCCACGCCCAGGGTCATCGCCACGATCCACACACATTGCTTCAAATTCGTTCGCATTCGCATAAGGCCTCCATTCCATCGTTTATACGGACTGATATTTAAGCTCTGTTCCGCATGCAACCGTACTCTAAGAGCATCTGAGGATCGGTATCTGTCCCTTTACGGACATATTTAGATTTTTGGCACACTCCGGCACGGAAAACCAAGGCGGGCAAAGGGACGTATCGCAGACATCTCGCAATTGGCGAGAAAGGTGTGTGGTTCGAGTCCCCACGGGTCTGCCACCCGAACCAGCTTACGCGCCCGTAAGCGCTTTGTGCTGCGCCTTCGTCAGCGGCACCACCGACAAGCGTCCCTGCCGCACCAGCGGCGAGTCCGCGAATACGTCGCTGGCCTTGATTTCGGCAAGGGAAATGGACTTTGCCAGCGGCCTTCCGGCTTTGATGGTCACCACTGGATTCTTGGGATCGGACGCATCCACAGAGACGACCGACGCTCTGCCGACCGCGCTCTTCACGCTTCCCGTTTCATAAATAATCAGCTCCGCGCCAGCTTTCATCTCGCGAAGATTCCGCAGCGCCACGGGATTCGATACGCCATCCCATTGCGTGACCCGGTCGCGCTGCAGATCGGCAAACGAATATGCGGTAGGCTCGGTCTTCAGCAGGTAAGCTTCGGCCATCGAACACCTCGCACCGCGGGAGTTTTTCGGCAATCTCAGCCAATAGCGGCAGGGTCGCATCTGTGAAAAAACACGGGCCGCCGCCACGCATCCGCAGGGATCGTGATTGTACTACCGCGCCTCCCTTGAGAACACTGGTGGAATTCCAAACGTGCCATCCACCACCTCGACGAAATTGCGCTCTTCCCGCAAGATGAAACGCTTGCTCTGCGCGAACGCGAAATTCTCATTGGCCTCCGGCTCGCTCTTCAACCGCTTCTTGTAAGCTTCGTATGACGCCAAACCATCAAAGGCAATCAGCGCCCAAGCCACATCATTTGTGCCTTCGTAAGGAAGAAAATACCCAAGCAAGTGTCCACCGCAGCGGGGGATAATGCGGCCCCAATTCTCCGCGTACTTCTGAAATGCATCCCGCTGGAATGGGTCAATCTGGTAACGAATCACGCAGGTAATGGTCATGTATCCTCCGGTCGAGCACTAAGGTCCTGCCCATTTCCATCGCCTCTGGGCGCGTGGCCTTTCTGGCCGCAATTTCTGGCCGGTCCTGTTTATAGCTCTGGCCTCGCAGAGACACTTCGTTTACAATCAAACTATGCTTGCGGAGACCGACGCTTCCGTACCACAAATCGCCGCGGCCATCGCTGAGCCTGCTCGCGCGAAGATGCTTTATTGCTTGCTCGATGGACACGCGCGGACGGCCACCGAACTCGCGGTAGTGGGCGACGTCAGCGCCTCGACGGCCAGCATCCATTTGCATCGCCTGAAGTCCGCGCGCCTCGTGAAGGTGCTGGCGCAGGGACGGCATCGCTTCTTTCGCCTGGAAGGCCCAAACGTGGCGCGGGCGCTCGAAGGATTGAGTGTGCTCGCCGGCCAGTCCCGCGAGAAATTCATCCCGAGCACGCCCGCGCCGCTGCGGGTGGCGCGAACGTGTTACGACCACATGGCCGGCGCGGTAGCGGTAGCACTTCACGACCGCTTCGCAGCTTTGGGTTGGCTTTCGATCGGCTTGGTACGCTCATCAGCAGGAAAAAGCGAAGCCGCATACGACATCCCGCCGCGGGGCGTAAGAGCGTTTAGCGCGCTAGGGCTTGATGTGGAAGCCACGCGCCTGTTGCGGCGCCGCTTTGCCTTCGCTTGCCTGGATTGGAGCGAGCGGCGGCCGCATATTGGCGGCGCAATCGGCGTGGCTTTACTGAACTTCATGCTGAAAAAGAAATGGGTGGCCCAGGATCTCGATAGCCGCGTGTTGAGGGTCACAAATCTTGGGCGCCACGAGTTGCTCGCTCGCTTTAATGTGGGCGTACCCAACGCATCGCCCGAAGCACGCCGGTGATCTTCCGGCGCAGCCTACGATTCGCTCATCGAACTTGGAACCCGCCAAAACAACAAACGGACTCACGTCCTGGAAAGACGTACCAACCCCAATATTGTTAGTATAGGTTGCGCTTCTACACGTCCTGTGATAACGTGTAGAAGTACGAGGTATAGCGATGGCTGAAAAGTCCGATCTTCCGCAGGGCACCCTCGATCTTTTGATTTTGAAAGTGGTCGCGCTGGCACCCGTCCACGGCTACGCGATCGCGCAGCGCCTGCAACAAGTCTCGCGCGATGTCGTCCAGGTGCCGCAAGGCTCGTTGTATCCCGCCTTGCACCGCTTGGAAAACCGCGGCCTGCTCGCCGGCGATTGGAAAGAAACGGAGACGGGACGCGAGGCCAAGTTCTATCGCCTGACGCGCAAGGGTCGAGCTCAGCTCGAATCGGAAGCGGCGAGTTGGGAACGCCTGACGGAAGCGGTCGGCTTGATCCTGAAGCTCTCGCATGGAGGTGTGGAATGACCTGGTGGCATCGCCTATGGCGCCGCCGCGAGATGGAAGAGCAACTCGAAAAGGAATTGCGCTTCCACATTGAAGAACACGCGAACGAGCTTCACGCGACCGGACAGACTGCCGGCGAGGCGCGCAGACAAGCGCGGCTTGCTTTGGGCGGTCCCGAGCAAGTGAAGGAATTGTGTCGCGACGCGCGCGGCACACGATGGCTCGAAGACTTCCTTACGGATTTTCGCTATGCGCTGCGCGGTTTGTGGCAGAAACCCGGCTTCTCTGCGGTCACGCTCATAACTCTTGCCCTTGGCACCGGAGCGACGACGGCCATGTTCACCGTGGTCAATGGCGTGATGCTGAAGCCGCTGCCTTTTTTTCAGCCGGGCAAGCTGGTCATGCTCCAGGAGAAGACGGAGAAGGCCACCCAGTATGGCGACTTGTGGGCTTTTGCCTATGCAAATTACCTCGACTGCAAGCGCGAGAGCCGCTCCCTCGAACTCGCGGCCTGGCGCTACGACGGGGGCACCGTCAGCCGTAACGGAGCCGCCGAGTACGTGAATGGAGTGGAAGCATCGCCCGAATTGTTTTCCGTGCTCGGCGTCAATCCGGTGCGAGGTCGCGTTTTTTCTCCGGAAGAGAATCATACCGGCGCGGCGCCGGTAATGATCGTCAGCTACGCGCTGTGGCAGAGGTTTTTCGCCGGGAGCTCATCCGCCATCGGTTCTCAACTCACTTTCGATCAGAAATCGTATAGCGTCGTCGGCGTTCTTCCCGCGGGTTTCCGGTTAAATGAAAACGATGGCGAGATGGATATTTTCATTCCGCTGGGGCAAGACACGTCGCCAAGTCTGCAGAATCGCGCCCGGCATCCCGGTATCAACGTGTACGCACGTCTGCAGCCCGGAGCGGTGTTGGCACAAGCGCGGAGCGAGCTTGGTTTGATCGGTAAAAACTTGGCCAAGCAATACCCCGACTCCAATGCGGGCCGCACTTTCATCGCCAACCCGCTGCACCCTGATGTCGGGGACGTGGGTTCCACTCTATGGTTGCTGCTTGGCGCGGTCAGCCTGGTGCTTTTAATCGCGTGCGCCAATGTAGCCAACCTTTTGCTCGCACGCGCCGTCTCTCGCGAGCGCGAATTCGCGATGCGTGTGGCGCTGGGCGCGGGCCGCGGCCGTATCGTTCGTCAATGCCTCACCGAAAGCGCGGTGCTCGGTCTTGCAGGCGGTCTGCTCGGGGTTTTGCTTGCGGTTGCCGGTGTGCGCCAGTTCGTAACCTTTTGGCCCGGAGGATTGCCGCGCGTGCAAGAGGTACATCTCGATTGGCGCGTGTTGCTCTTTGCCCTCGGCGTTTCACTCTTCAGCGGGCTTCTCTTTGGCCTTGCGCCCGCTTTGCGTATTCCGGCGCGCGGACTCGAACAAACCCTTCGTGCCGGCGCGCGAACCGTCACGGGATCCTCGCGCCGCCTGCACGGCAGTTTTGTGATCTCTGAAATCGCGCTGGCGGTCGTGCTCTTGGTTTCGGCGGGAATTCTTGGACGGACGCTGCTGCGCCTGTCGTCTCTAAACCCGGGTCTAAACGTTCACAACGTTTTGGTATCGCGCATGGCGCTTTCGCCCGGGACGGTGACAAATCCCGCTCGGACCCGTGCGGCTTGGCAGGATGTGCTGGATCACGCGCGCTCCGTGCCTGGAGTGCAGGCTGCGGCGATCGTCGATACTGTGCCGCTGCGCGACGGCTACAACGAAGTAGGGTATTCCACCACTCCTGCTATGCCCGCTCCGGACCAAATTCCCGTGGCCTTGGCAACCAGCGTGACCTCGGATTATTTGAACGTGATGGGCATGCCGCTTCTCGAGGGGCGCTTTTTTGACGACCACGATCGCATGGGCAATCAGGTCGTCATCGTGATCGATGACGTTTTTGCGCGCCAGGTCTTTGGTCAAGAGGATCCTGTCGGCAAGCGCCTGTGGATTGCATCTTCCGGCAGCCCGTTCTCGTCGGATTCCCAAGTCCCCGATGCCGTTCAGATCGTTGGCGTGGTCAGGCACGTCCGCCATTGGGGACCGGCCAGCGACGACCAAGCGAAAGTGCGCGCGCAATTTTACTACCCGTTCGCGCAGGTGGCCGACCCGTTGGTGCGCCGCTGGTCGGAGCTTATGTCCATCGCCGTGCGCACGAGCGGCCCGGCGTTGAACGTGGTGCAGCCGCTCCGCGAGGCGGTTCGTGGCGTAACTGGGGATCAGGTTCTCTACGAAGTGCGCACCATGGAGCAACTCGCCAGCGCCTCGCTCGCGCGGCAACGTTTTCTTTTGTTCCTCTTCGGCATGTTTGCAGGCTTGGCTTTGATGCTGGCGTGCATCGGCGTTTATGGTGTGCTGGCATATCTCACCGGCCAGCGGGTGCAGGAAATTGGCTTGCGCATGGCTCTGGGAGCCAGCGCCCGCAACGTCATGCAAATGATCCTGTGGCAGAGCCTTACGATGATCGTCGCGGGAGTGGGTGTGGGTATCGCGGGAGCCTGGGTGGCCGCGCGGCTCTTGGAAAACTCGGTGGAAGGCGTGCGGACCATTGAGCCTTCCACCTTCGTCGTGATGGTTCTCATCCTGGCCGGCGCTGCGTTGTTCGCGAGCTTCGTGCCGGCGCGCCGGGCGAGCCGCGTAGACCCCATGCTCGCTCTGCGGCAAGACTGAGCCGTTTATTCACTGGATGCGCGGCGGAATCGCGAGCGCGTAGCAGTCGCTACAATTGTTCCGCTCGTCACGTACGTCCCCAAATCTCGCATTGCATTTCACAGTTTGTGCGGTAGGAACATCATGTCGAACCACGGTTTCCAGGTTTTGCCTCCGTCGGTTGACGTCACCGCCGTTTCGCGCACGCCGTCGCCAGCCGGTTTCCATATTCCTCGCACGCGCCGTTCGCCTCCGTCCGGTGCGCGATCCGCGCCACTCAAAATCATCTTGCCGCCCTTCCATCCGCCTTCAATCATCAGCAGCTTGCCTCGATTCGTCACCCAGCTTTGATGCCAAACTTTTCTGGAAGCGTCGTAGATTGAAAAACTCTCTCCGTGCGAACCGGTATTTTCCTGATAGTCTTCATGCACCACGCAGCCATCGAGGATCGCGGTAATTTTCGCCCGCGCTACCACTTTTTCCGGATGATCCACGTCGAAAGCGTCCCAATCCCCCAGCCAGAAATCAAATTGCCGATACTCCGCTGCCCCGCAGGCGCCTCCTGCCGGGGAAGAGGGCTGCGTCGCTTGGCCACCAGCCGCAATTCCGGTTGCCCCACATAGCGTTAGCGCAAAAAGCGCCGCGCCTCTGCAAACTTTCGGCCGTTTCAAATCAAGTTCTCCCCCCCACGCACGACGTCTCTCTTCCCGCAAGAATAAACCGGGGGCAAGGGATTTCGCCCCCGCCCCAGTCTACAGAACGGCAACCGATCTAGTGCGTGATTCCATGCCGGCGCAGTATCGCGTCACGAATGAAATCCGGCAGCGCAACGTACGGCGGATTGTTGTCGACGTCCCAACCATCGTTTCTCGGTGTCGCCAGGAACGTCGGTTCCTCCTGCGTGGGATCGCAAGCGTTGTCCGTCAAATGGCAAGCCCCGCCGGCGATCTGCCCTTCATCATTAATATCGCCGGTCGCGATTAGATAGAGCGGCGTGCCGGGAGGTGTCAGCCTGTTCAGGTCCGTCATACGGCCATCTTCATAAAGAAACGCACGCGAAGAAGCGAAGCCCGCCGTATAAGAAGTGCCCACAATCTGCCCCTGATCATTCAACCCTGTGACTTCACTGATCGTATCCCCCGGTAGCACTCCGAGGTCGATGATGCCTCCCTCTTTGGGCCAGATCACGGCGTGAAAATTGTTCGTACCGTTTTGGCTGGCGGGGAGCGCAAACCCCGCAATCTCGCCGAAGTGATTGATCGCCATGGGCGTGTTGTTTGTGGTCCCGCCAAGATCGGCCAGTTTGATCACTTTCCCGTTTTTCCAAATCACGGCATGGGCGGCGCTCACTCCCCCGACCGCAATACCGCAGGCGCCAGAAATCCCCACGACGTCCCCTTGATCGTTAATTGCCGTCGCCGCTGTATCGAGATCGCCCGGCAACGGGGGCAATTCCTGGATCTGTCCCGCGTTCGGCCCCCAGATCACCGCGCGGAATTGCAGAATCTGCCCGCCGGTGCACGTGGGATCGTGAACGTTATTTTCCGCCCAGCCCACAATTTGACCGGCATTGTTCGCCGCGGTGGCGAAGCTGTTCTCGCCTCCGAGCGTCGGAAGCGCCGTCATCACGCGATCCTTCCACATAAACCCCTGACACGTAACGGCAGTGCGCGGAATAAAGGCACCGCAAGAAAAAGGCTCTCCCAGCACGTTCGGCTTTGACGTCTCCGAGATGCCTACGATCAGGCCGCGAACGTTCTTCACCGGCCACAACACAGCACTGTTGCTGTTGGGACCTCCGAGCGTCCCCAAATCGAACTTGAATCCGCCGAACCATAACGCTGCACGCGCGATCGTATTTCCCGCAAGATTCGAAACGCCGCTCGCCACGTTGAGATTGTTCAGGCTATTCGCTGTGGCGAACGATCCGCCCAGCGTTCCCAGATCGGCCACGTTGTAATGCGGTTGAATGCCGGGATCGGGTTGCGCGTTCGCCGCCAGCCGTATCCCGGCCGCGAGTACAACGAACGCCGCAATCCCGATCATGGATGCCACTGTTCTGGACTTCATGGTGCCTCCCGTTTTCATTGCGATTGAGCACCGGGTTACTTTCGCTTTGCGTTGCCTGTCCCGGTGAATTGACGCGAGGTTTTTCGGAATACCCTCCGAACACGCCCCGCACCCCGGCGCAACTGTAAAGCGCGATGTGCGACAAGCCTGGACATTTGCGGACTTCGCTGCCGTGATGCCGGACATTTGCGGACCTCGATATCCTTTGGAATTCTGCGGCCGCTAGACGCGATGCCGAGATGCTGTCCGCCCAAAAACCGAACCCGCATCGCGGTCCGAAAACGTCTAGTTTCCCGGTCGGGATCATTTATCATCATCGCAATGGATACGGTCCTTGATTGGCGGGTCTGTTCGCGAGCCAGGCTCTCGCGCGATCCACGCTTTGACGGGAAATTCTTTATTGGGGCCCTGAATAGCGGCGTTTATTGCCGGTCGATTTGCCCCGCGCCTACCTGCCAGGAGAAAAACGTCCGTTACTTTTCCACTGCTGCAGCGGCTGCCGAGGCAGGTTTTCGGCCCTGCCTGCGCTGCCGGCCGGAATGCTCGCCTGGCACGCCCGCTTGGTCGGGCACCTCAACCACGGTCTCTCGAGCGTTACGGCTGATCGGTGAAAGCGGTCTCGAAGATGGCGGGGTCGAAGGTCTGGCGGGCCGCTTGGGGATTGGCTCGCGCCATCTGCGTCGGCTGTTTCTGAAGCACCTTGGCGCCACTCCAACTGCCGTGGCCCACACGCGACGGCTTCACTTCGCAAAAAAGCTCATTGACGAAACGCGGTTGCCGATGACGCAGGTCGCGATTGCTTCCGGGTTCGGCTGTGTGCGCCGATTTAATGCCGCCATTCGAAAGACCTATCGTCGCACGCCCACGCAAATCCGGCGGCTCGCCCGCCCGGCGGCGCCACAACGCGAGAATCACTACCTGTTCCTCCTTCGTTTTCGCGCGCCCTATCATTGGGAAGGCATGCTCGCGTTTCTGGCGAAACGCGCTATCCCGGGCGCGGAAGCGGTGCGAGATGGCGTTTACCGCCGATCCATTTCGGTGCAGGGCCAGCAGGGTTACTTCGAAGTTTCCCTACGTGAGCAAAGTAACGCGCTGGCCGTACGCATCCAGTTTGGCGATCCGCGTTCGCTTTTTGTCATTATCGAACGAATTCGCTCCATGTTCGATCTGAATGCCGATTGGACGGACATTGCCAAAGCGCTGAAAACCGATCCTGTTTTGGTGGAGCGGCTCGAGGCTGCTCCCGGGCTACGCGTGCCCGGATGTTGGAACGGCTTCGAGCTCGCCGTCCGCGCCATAGCGGGTGAGCAAGACACTGATCCCACGGCAACAACCATGTTGGGACGCATGGTGAGAATGTTTGGCCGGCAAATCTCAGGGGTCGAAGGACTTACCGGTATCTTTCCGGAGCCGGAGACTCTTGCTGCGTCCGATCTAACTAGAGCAGGCCTCAGCCGGGAACGGGCTAGCATGATTCGAGCGATTGCGCGCGCTATCTGCGCGGGTCAGTTGAGCTTTGACGCGGTCACCGAATCGGGTCCATTCCTGGCCCGCTTATCTGAGATCTCCGGCATCGACAAATCCACAGCGCAATATGTAGCCATGCGCGCTTTGGGAGAACCGGATGCGTTTCCTGTAGAAAATATTGATCTGCTGCAGATTTTCAGCGCCGACTGCAAATCGCTGGCGCGGCGCTCCGAAGCCTGGCGTCCGTGGCGCGCTTACGCCACGATGTATTTGTGGAATGATGGGTCCGAACCGCGCGTCTATGCCGGCCGGACGGGAGAGTCCGAGACCTCCACTCACGCGTTAGCCCGGTAGGTCACGGGTGGCTAACCCAACCGGCCCCCGCTCGAAAGGAATTTCCTATTAATGCCCCCGGCCTTTGCACACCGGATGGCCGCAACGACAATCGATGTCGGGCGTCTTTTCCATCGCTTCACATTCCGTGCTGCAATATTTCTCGGTCGTCACGCAAGTACAATTCGGATGCGCGCACTTCTTGCCTTTGTCGGACATAAAATCTCCTTGAGGGTGTGAAATCGAGCGTCGTCGTGCCCTTCATTTGAGCGATCATAGGGCCGTTTGGTGGCAATGCCCGTCGCATCTGCATCGGTCGTTCTGCTGCAATCAGAAGTGTTGCCAAGAACGGCATACTCTCGTAGGATACGCCAGCTTTCAACCACAGGGCTGGCTGCGCGAATTCGCGCGGAGAGGCGGTTTTCCATGATCGATTCGCCGGGGAATGGCGCAAATAACGAAGTCTTGAACGATATTGCGCGCAAGATTGGTTCCACGTTAGGCGCGGTTGCCGCAGGCACCGACGCTGTAAAAGATCGCCTGACTTCGGTGGGCGAGGAGGTCGAGCGTAAGGTCTCCCAGCTCAAGACCAAAGCGAAACCGCGCGTCAAAAAAGCGCGTGCGAAACTCACGAAGGCACGAGCCGGCGCTCGCCGCGTAGCGGCCAAAACCAAGCGCAAGGTCTCGAAGGGCGCAGCAACCGCCCGCCGCAAAGGCGCACGCGTAGTGAGGAAAGTTCGCCGCCGCGCAAAACGGTAATTGTTCTTTCGTGCTCGCGCGTTAAGGTTTCTGTAGCTTCACTTCCGCCAGGCCCGCTGCGCGAAGTTGCGTATTCAGCGCAGGCAGTTCTACGATGCGCATGGTGTTCCACTTGGCCAGTAATGGGGCAAGCTCACGTTCGCCTTCAGCGGCAGCTTGCGCCTGCGTAATGGTGGGCGCGAAATCGCTCGCGCTCACCGAACCGTAGACTCCCGCAAGCTCGCCGCTTACCACCGCAAGATTCGCCTCGCCTCCCGGAGCCGCCCCGCGCCCTCCTCCGCGTCCTCCGCCTCCGCCTTGCCCCGCAATCGCCAGCGCCTTCGCGTCAAACGCCGAGATCGCTTGGGCAATTTGCCCCTGTGCGCCTTGGCCCAACGTTCGCAGTTGTGCGCGAATTTCCCGCAGCATATCGCCAGCCTCACGCGCACGGTCCACATCATCGGTTAAACGCATTTCCAGCGCGTGCTGCGCCATCAGTTGTTCCGGAGTGGTCTTCACACGCGGATCGATTTTCACGGTCACCGGCTGCGCGTAACTCTTTCCTCCTACCGTGAGCTTCACCGTGTAGCGCCCCGGCAATACAAACGCGCCGAACGGCCCGCGCGGTGTATCGTGCGGAATCGTTCCGCCTCCTCCACCGCCAAACCCGCCGCCTCCCTCGAGCGCGGTGTAACGCAGATCCCAGATGAACCGGTGCATGCCCGCCGTAGTTGAGGGCACCTCTGTCTGCGGCGAACGGAACCAATACGTCGGCACGTTCAACGTGCGCTCGTCAATCGGCGCCGGGTGATCTTCGCTCGAGTAGCGCCGCACCAACTTGTTCCCCGCATCGAAAATCTCAACCGTGAGCGGACCCGTCGCCGCCGCTTTCAGGCTGTAATCCAGAATCGCGCCATCCGGCGGATTTTGCCCGGCAGGCGTCTCGGGCGGCAGCGGAGTATCCGAATTTTTGCCGCGCCGCACGCGATACGCTGGTGGCGGCGCAAAAAGATGCGCATCCTCTGCAGCAATTGGCGCGCTCAATTGCCGCAGCGGCGCCACGTCGTCCAGGATCCAGATCCCCCGTCCATGCGTGCCCACCACCAGGTCGTTCTCATGAATCACCAGATCGCGCATCGAGCTATGCGGCAGATTGAGTTGCAGCGGTTGCCACTGCTCTCCGTCGTTAAACGAAACGTAGACGCCGCCCTCTGTCCCCGCGTAAAGCAGACCGCGCTTGACGGGATCTTCTCGCACGGCGTCTACCGGCTCATCCGGCAGCCCCTGCGTAATTTTCTTCCACGTCTTGCCGCCGTCTTGGGTCCGATAAATATACGGATGCATGTCGTCCAGGCGGATACGATTGATCGCCGCATACGCGGTTCCCACATCGAAGCGTCCCGCATCCATGATCGAAACTTTGCTCCACGATGTGATCTCCGGCGGCGTCACGTTGTGCCACGTCTTTCCCGCATCGCGCGTCACCTGAATCTGGCCATCGTCCGTGCCGACCCATATCAAATTCGCGTCTTTATAGGACGGCGCAATCGTGTAGATCACGCCGCGATGCTCGGCCTTGGCTTCGGGTGAGTCCGCGAAGATACCCATATTCGGGGGCACACCGGGATTCGGCCGCGTCAGGTCGGGGCTGATCGTCTGCCAGCTCCGCCCTCCGTCAATCGTCTTGAAGAGAAACTGCGAGGCGAAATAGAGCGCGTGCGTATCGACAGGTGACCACACCAGCGGCGCGGTTCGATCGTATCGGTAGCGTACTCCCGCCGGCGGTCGCGGCGAGACATCTTGTGAGCTGCCCGTGCTTTGATACATTTTCCGCACTTTGCCGCCATAGATGATGTCGGCATTGTTGGGATCGGCCACCACGTAGCCGTATTCGTCGCCGGTCGCGGGATGCCAATCGCGCATCGTGATTTCGCCGTAATCGCCGCGGCTGGCCACCGCCGCCGTGCCGGATTCTTGCTGTCCGCCATACACCCAGTAGGGAAATTGATTGTCGGTGCTTACGTGATAGAGCTGCGCCGTGTACTGGTTGTACCAGGAGCTCCACGTTTCGCCGCTGTTGACGCTGATCGTCGCGCCCTGGTCGCTGGCCAGGAGAATAATCTCCGGATGCTCCGGGTTAATCCAAACGAGATGGTAATCGTCGCCTCCCGGAGCTCCCTTTATCGCTGTGAAGTTTTCCCCGCCGTCGGTCGAGCGGTAGGTCGAAGTGTTCGCCACGTAAATTTTGTTTTTATCGATAGGATCAACGCGCACGCATGCAAAGTCCGAGCCGCGCCCCCAGATGCGTTGCTCGCGATTCACACGCTGCCAGCTCTGGCCCGCGTCATCCGAGCGAAAAATTCCGCCGTGGGCGTTATCCGCGTCTACCCAGGCGTATATGCGGTTCGAGTCGGATGGCGCGATCCCGAGCCCGATGCGTCCGCGGCCTTCGGCAATCGTCGGCAAACCGTTGGAAAGTTCGCGCCAAGTGTCGCCGCCGTCGGTCGATTTGAATAGCCCACTGGTCGGTCCATTGATGGAATTGCCCGTCGTCCACGGCGGACGCCGAGCCGACCACAAGCACGCATACACGATCTGCGAATTTTGCGGATCGAACGCCAGATCGATCGCGCCGGTGTTTTCATCCTTATAGAGAACCTTCTGCCAGCTCTTCCCGCCATCGGTCGAGCGAAAAACGCCCCGCTGCTCGTTGGGACCATACGGATGGCCGAGCGCCGCGACGAATACGCGATTTGGATCCCGCGGATCGATGATGATCCAACTAATTTGAAGCGCATCCTCCAGCCCAAGCCGCGTCCACGTTTTTCCCGCGTCCGTGGACTTGTACATCCCATCGCCCACGCTCAAATCCGGCCTCTGCAAACCTTCGCCGCTGCCTACATAGATCACGTTGGGATCGGAAGAAGCTACCGCAATGGCTCCGATCGAGCCCGTTGGCTCGTCATCGAAGATGGGCGTCCACGTCAGCCCGGCGTCGTTGGTCTTCCAAACGCCGCCATTATTTGCGCCGGCATAAAAAACATTGGGCTGGCTGGGCACGCCAGTGCCCACCGGCATACGTCCCGCGCGCAACGGGCCAATGTGCCTCCAGCGCATTTCTTGAAAGAGCGATGGATCGTACTGTTGCGCCCCCGCGGCGCGGCTTCCAAACGTGCCGCAGAAAACCGCGGCGATCAAAATAAAAATTGCGGACACAAAGACTCTTAGCTGGCTGTTCACACGACTCATCATTTGCACTGAACTCTCCTTATACCCGCGATTGTATCGAAAAGCACCGCCAACGCCCGTCGAAAAAAGCGTGAGGAATGCTGCGGCACCTGGCCGTCACCTTTTTCTTGACAGGATTGGCGCCGGTCGCTACTCTTTTCTCGTAAACTCACGCCGCAGTTTCGCCTGAGTTTTCATGCAGAGTGGCCGAGGGAACGGGCCCGATGACGCCACGGCAACCGAGCTAGCGCAAGGGCTAGCTGACTGGTGCCAATTCCCGCCCCGAGTCGCGGGGGGACATGGGAAGTTAGGCAGTCAGTACCTAATACTCTCACCCCAGACTTGAAGGATTTCCGTAGCCGCTAGCGGTGTAACCATTCACCGCACCCGGCGCCGGGAGAATTCTTCATACCGCAATCTAAAGACTCGTGGCCCATGAGGACCGCCATGGCAGAGCTCTATCAGTTAAGGTGCCGGGAGTGCGGGCGCGGATGGGGCAATGCGCCGCTCACGCTCTGCACGGATTGCTTTTCTCCGCTGGAAATTTCCTACGACTACAACGCCATTCGCGGCTCCATCACGCGCGAGAGCATCGCCAAGCGCCCCACAAATCTTTGGCGGTATGCGGAATTGCTGCCTCTGCCGGAAGGCTTTCGCTCTGACCTCGCCACGGGTTTTACTCCACTCGTCCGGGCAAATCGCCTCGGAGAACACCTCGGTGCGCACAATCTTTATGTAAAAAACGACGCCGTCTGTTTTCCAAGCTTGTCGTTCAAAGATCGCGTTGTCGCGATCGCGCTCACCGCAGCGCAACGATTTGAGTTTGAGGTCGTAAGCTGCTCTTCCACCGGAAATCTGGCGAACGCGGTTGCGGCTCAAGCCGCGCGCGCTGGATTGAACGCCTGCATTTTCATCCCCGCCGATCTCGAACCGGCGAAAGTTCTGAATACGCAAGTCTATGGCGCGCGCGTGATTCGCATCAACGGGAACTATGACCAGGTCAATCGTCTCTGCTCTCAGGTCGCCGACGCTTATCGCTGGGGCTTCGTCAATGTGAATCTGCGGCCCTACTACGCGGAGGGCTCGAAGACGATGGGCTTCGAGATCGCCGAACAACTCGGCTGGGAGCTTCCCGACAACGTCGTGGTCCCCATGGCCGGCGGTTCGCTGATCCGGAAAATTGCCAAGGCCTTCCACGAACTCATCGAGTTGGGCCTCGTCGATGCTAAGCCGGTCAAGTTCTTTGGTGCGCAAGCCACCGGATGCTCGCCAATCTCCGACGCAGTGAAAAACGCCAAGGAACAATTCGATCCGCAAAAGCCGCAAACCATTGCGCGTTCTCTCGCCATCGGGAATCCTGCCGACGGAAATTTCGCGGCGGAGATGATTCGTAAAAGCGGAGGCTGGGCGGAAGACATCAGTGATCGGGAAATCGTCGAATCGATCGAGCTGCTCGCGGAAACCGAAGGAATCTTCGCGGAAACCGCGGGCGGAGTCACCACCGGCGTTACACACAAACTGATCGCGCAGGGCCGCATCAAGCCAAACGAAAGAACCGTTGTCTGCATCACCGGCAATGGGCTCAAGACCACCGACGCGCTCGCCGGACGCTTCGAGCTGGAAGAACCCATCGCCCCAAAGTTGGCTGATTTTCAGCGTGTGATCGCTGGCGCCCTTCACGCTACGGCGGGGCGGTGACCGATGCAAGTGCTCAAATTTGGAGGCAGCTCGCTCTTCGATGCGGAGTCCATTCGCCATGTCGCGGGCCTCGTCCGCGATCATGCCCAGCAGGACGAAATTGTAGTCGTCTGCTCCGCTTGCGGTGGCGTAACAAATCACTTGGCCCGAATCGTGGAATTGGTTCGCTCTGGGCGCGCCGTGCAAGCTTTAGTCGAAGCAAACGCGATCGGAGCGCGCCACCGTGCTGTGCTTTTCGCGCTGGAGCTGGGCGCGGAAGAGCCGGCCGCTTGGCTTGCGCTTGATGAATTGCGCTGCGAATTGCGAGAGTTGGTCGCGCGTACGTCACCACGGAATGCCGGCCTCGCCTGGTGCGATGCCGTGCTCTCCTACGGCGAACGCGTCAGCGTGCGTCTGGTTGCTGCCGCCTTGCGCCGCGCCGGCCTCAAAGCAGAACCTGTGGACGCGCGCGACTTTCTCGTGACCGATGACTCTTTTCAAAATGCCGTCCCGCTGTGGGACGAAACTCGCCCTCGCGCGACGAAAGTATTGGGCACGCTGCTGACACGTGGCACAATCCCCGTGATCACCGGCTTTATTGGGGCCACGCTCGACGGCAGAATCACCACGCTCGGCCGCAACAGTTCGGACTATTCCGCCGCGATCGTTGGCGCGCTCCTCAATGCCGCCGAAGTAAGTATTTGGACGGATGTCGACGGAGTGTACGATGGTGATCCGCGCACCACTGGCAGCTCAATGACTTTGCTCGAAGAGATGACGTATTCCGAAGCGTTGCACCTGGCGAGCAACGGCGCCAAGGTGCTTCATCCGCGAACGATCGAGCCGTTACAGCAGAGGGGAATTGCTTTGCGCGTGCGCAATACCTTTCGCCCCGAGCATACCGGTACGCGTATCGGCCCCGAAGCACGGAGTTGCGTCCGATGAAGCAGTTTCGTGTAGGAGTTCTGGGCGCCACCGGCACCGTCGGCCAGCAAATTGTCCAGCGGCTCCACAACCATCCCTGGTTTCGCGTGACGTCGCTCGCGGCATCGGAACGTTCGGCGGGAAGGCGCTACGCCGATATCGTGCGCTGGCGCGTCACGGCGCCCATACCCCCGGAAGCAGCGGATCTCTCGATACAGCCCTTGGGCACCGGCCTCGATTGCGATTTTTGTCTCTCGGCGCTCGATTCCTCCGTCGCTGGTCCAGCCGAAGAAGAGCTCGCGCGCGCCGGTTACCCGGTCATCAGCAATAGCCGCAATCACCGCATGGAGCCCGACGTTCCCTTGCTCGTGCCCGAAGTAAATCCCGATCATTGCAAGCTCGTGGATGTGCAACGCAAAACGCGCGGCTTCACTTCCGGCTTCCT
Organism: uncultured Acidobacteriota bacterium; assembly: GCA_963703805.1. Classification (GTDB taxonomy): domain Bacteria; phylum Acidobacteriota; class Terriglobia; order Acidiferrales; family UBA7541; genus DASTCZ01. Next base: position 2,142,225 of record CAVPFO010000005.1, read on the forward strand.
TGCGACAAATCCGAATTGCTCTGCCGCCGGCTTGGTGCTCGCGCTCAAGCCCATTGACGATGCTTTCGGCATCGAGGCCGCAAGCGTTGTAACGATGCAGGCTCTTTCCGGCGCCGGTTACCCAGGGGTGCCTTCGCTTGACGCTATGGACAACGTGATTCCCTATATTTCCGGCGAAGAAGAAAAACTCGAATCCGAGCCGCGAAAAATTCTAGGCAGCTTGCACGACGGCGCTGTCACACCCGCTGCGATTCGCTTTAGCGCGCAGTGCCATCGCGTACCGGTGATTGATGGCCACCTAGAAGCAGTTTCGCTCAAGCTCCGCGGCGCCGCTTCGCCGCAGGATGTGATCGAAGCTCTGCGTAATTTCGTCTCCGAGCCGCATCGTCTAGGATGCCCGTCCGCGCCCGCGCAACCCATCGAAGTCCGCGATGAGCCGGACCGTCCACAAACGCGCCTGGACCGTGACGCCGGCGGCGGGATGGCCGTCGTCGTAGGTCGCGTGCGCACTTGTCCGGTGCTCGATATCCGGCTCGTTCTTCTCTCGCACAACCTCGGCCGCGGCGCGGCCGGCGCCGCCATTCTCAACGCAGAACTTCTCGCCCACGGCGGCTACATTCGCGAACGCATACATGCGCACGCGGCGTCCGAACGCGAATCTGCGTCCAGCGGCGCTACTCGCCAATAGCAAGCTCGGTCTCTAGGGTTTTTCCTGAAGCGTCGGCATTTCTGAAGAAGTTACCAGCGCAGGTCCGTCTCCACCGGCGCGTCGTAGTCCACGCCTTCTACTTCAAATCCAAAAAGTCTTCGAAAATCGCGCTGGAATTCGCCAAACCCCGTAATCTCCCGCAAATTCTCCGTGGTCACCAGCGGCCACTTCTCGCGAATCTCGTCTTGCACGTCGCTGCGCATCTCGCGATTGTCCAGCCGGATGCGTCCTGCCGCATCGATCCCCGCGATCGATTCACCCGCAAAATAATCGCGGAAGAGCCGCCACATCTGTTCGATCGGCCCTTCTTCCAGTTCTCTCGATTTCAACGCCGGCCCTAATAGACTGATGTACAGCGGCACCACCGGAATCGCCGCCGACGCCTGCGTCACCACCGCCTTGTTCACTGCCACCCACGCGCGCCCGCCCAGTTCGGTCACCAGTTTTGCATCCAAGCGGCGCGCCGTTTTTTCCAGGTCTTTCTTCGCCTGCCCGATCGTTCCGTCCTTATAAATCGGCCAGGTCACCTCCGGTCCGATGTAGGAATACGCAACGGTCCGCGCCCCCGGCGCCAATAGATCGTTTTCCAGAAGCGCCTCGATCCAACGGCTCCAATCCTCGCCCCCCATCACTGCAATCGTCTCGGAAATTTCTTCTTCACTTGCCGGCTCCAGCCTCACCGGCACAACCTTCTCCGAATCAAGTTCAATCGTTTTATTCGTGAACGCTTGCCCCACCGGCTTCAGCGCCGAATTAAACACCTCGCCCGTATCCGGATGTATACGCCGGGGCGAGGCCAGGCTGTACACGACGAGATCAATCGGCGCGAATTCGCGCGCGATCATTTGGATCGCCGCCTCTTTCGTCTGATTCGAAAACGCATCTCCGTTGAGGCTCGCCGCCAGCAACCCATCCCGCTTTGCAAATTCGTGAAACGCCACCGTGTTGTAATAGCCCGCCGTGGCCGTTTTCACTCCTTCCGGTGGCCGCTCGAAGAATACTCCCAGCGTCCGCGCGCGAAATCCCCAAGCCGCGGCGATTCGCGAAGCAAGTCCGTAACCGGTTGACGCACCAATCACCAGCGCGTTGCGCACCCCCCGCAACGGCTCGTCGGACTCCGATTGAATGAAATCGATCTGCTCTTCGACGTTGCGCCGGCACCCCTCCGGATGCGCGTTGATGCAAATAAATCCGCGTGACTTTCGTTTGATCACTTGGCTCGGCATGGATTTTCGAGGAGTAAGCTAACCGCACCAACCGCGCTTGTCCAGCCAGTGGCCTTGCATTTCAACGTTGCGCATTGGCGGGCGCCCGCGAAACCTCGCGCCGTTTCCGATAATCATCCAGCAGTTTCTCGCGATTCTCGCGCAGATCTGCATTCGTCACCGGACGTGCCGGAAACGGCGCACCTTTCGGCGCCAACCCCAGCCACAGCGCGCGATTAAACCGATCCGTATCCAGATCATCCTCCACGCTGAAATCCTGCCCGCGCGAATGCGCCTCCCACCACGCCGCCGTATGGCGCGGATGAGCGTACGCGGCATCCACGCCCGCCTCTTCGCTGGAACTGGCGCCCGCGGCGGGTGGCAGAGGAAGTTGCGTCGTGCGCAGCACCGCCGGAACCCGAGCCGTAAAATTCCACGGCTTATATTCCATCGTGAACGCATCCGCCATCGGCGCCGCGGCTGCATCGTTCAACCCCATGCGTCCCGTGCCCAGCAATTCCTCAATCGTCCGCAGCATGTTCACCGTGGTGTAGTGCGTGGAAACGAGCCCACCTTGCTTCACATATGCACCGGCCACCAGTGCCACCGTGCGGTGTGCGTCCACATGATCCGGCCCGTTTTGCGCGTCGTCTTCCACGGAAAAAATCACGGTGTCCTTCGCATAGGGGCTGTTCGCCACCTTTGCGACGATCTTGCCGAGCGCGTAGTCGTTGTCGCCCATTTGCGTTTCCACCGTGTTGACGCCATCGGTTCCGCCCGCGAAATCACCGAAGTGGTCGTTCGGCAGCCGGATGATTTCGAGCGACGGCAAATTATTCTGTGCCACGTAATCGTCGAACTCGCGTTCCCATTCTTTTTCTCGCCAGAAATCCGGCAGCCGCAACGTAAAGCCTGTGTAATAAGGATCGGTGCGGCCCACCAGCGCGGGTTTCGCCGGAAATGCCACCGTGATTCCATCCGCATGTGGATCGCGCATCAGCGCGATATTGCCCGGATCGCCCGCGCGCGAATCCGTCCGCGTCGTATCGATGTACGCTCCGTAATTCCGCAGCGTCAGGCCCGCGCGTAACACCGCATCCCACAAATACCCGGCTCCTTGTGCTCCTCCAGGACCATCCGGAGCCAGCACATCCACCGCTCCCGGCAGTAGATCCGGATCGTCAGGCACGCGCGGATCAGATTCGCGCCGCGCTTCCAATCCTGCCACGCCCACATTGACGCCACGATTCGAACCTTCAAAATCGTAGCTCAGCCCGCGGCTTCCATAATTCACGCGAATGCTCTTTTCCGTGGCGTCCGTCGCGCGTGCTGACGTACTCCAGTTCCAGCCGTCCCCGCTCACTTCTCCGCTGGCCATGAAGTTGTCGAGCGTCACGAATTGCCTCGCGAGTTGGTGATGGTTCGGCGAAAGCGGCTCCGGCAAAATCGTCAGCGCGGGATCGCCGTTGCCTTTTTCCAAATCGCCGAACATCTCGTCGTATGAACGGTTTTCCTTGATGATATAAATCACATGCCGCACTTTGCCGCGAAGTTCTCGCATCGTGCTCGCCGCCGCTGCGCTGGCGGCAATCTCCGGCCACCGGTTATTCGTCTCCACTCGTTGCGTCAACGCCTGAAGTTGTGCTGCGGAGGGCGCCGGCAGTGAAAGCAATTGCGCCCGCACCAGTTGCAGAATGTACTTATTTTGCGCGTGGCATTTGTCCAGGGCATCGCGATCCGACGATGTACTGTCGCGGCAGCCGCCGATATTCGGCCCCGTTTCGCTTTTGCCATTCGTTACGTATAGCGTCGTGCCTGCGCGATTCAGGCTCGCGGACGTCGGATACCATCCTGTGGGAATCAATCCTGCCACATGGCTCGCGCGCCCTTCCGCCGAAAGTCGCACCACCGCCAAAGCATTCGCGCCCCCGAGCGTCACATACGCCGTGCGCTCATCGGGTGATAGCAGCACGCTATTCGGGCTGCTCCCTCGAAATCCGCCCAACCGCGAAAGCATTTCCGCCGGTGCGGTCACGCCCAATTCATCAACCAACTGATTGCTGGCCGTATCAATCACCGCGAGGGTGTCACTGTTGTCCTCCGCCACGTAAAGTCTTGTCTGCGCGCGATTGAGCGTCATTTTGTTGGGCTGACCCTTGAGCGCGATGCGCGCCAGCACTGTGGGCTTTTCCGCAAGATCGGTTACCACCACTTCGCGATCGCGCACGCTCGAAACGTACGCTCGCTCGTTGCCGCGGACCGCTACCCAATACGGAAATTCGCCGCCGGCCTTACCACCTTGACCTGCATCATTCTTGCCTGGACGAAGATCGAGTTCGGCCGCAACTTTGCGCGCCGCTAGATCGACCACGGTGATCGCGTCGTTTTCGAAATCCGCCACTACCGCGTGCTTGCCGTCCGCGGTGATCGCAACGCCCGCAGCCATAGGACGGATGTTCACTCCCAGTCCGTGCGCGTGCCCCAGCGCGATGGGCTTGCCCGATTCTTTCCAGCGGCCATCCACCACAGCAAACGTGTGCAGCGAATCATCCACTCCGCCCGCGACATAGAATTCTTCGCCGCCGGGGCTCCACGCGACGCCTCCAAAGGCGTTCGGCACCGGCAGCGCCTGTATCTGTCGCGGTGCCCCATTCGAAATGTCGAACACAAAAACCCACTCCGTCGATGCTACTTTGTCCTGGTGTCCGGCCGCGTCAACCCAGAGGTTGTATCCGCTGGTGAGGATGAGCATGGTCTTTCCATCAGGACTCGTCGCGATGGAAACCGCATCGCCCACGGCTGCATCCGGATGTCCAGGAACACCCGGTTTCAGAAATCGGAGTTGCGCCCCGGCCGCCGCGGTAGGTGTAATGGTTGCGCCCGTTGGCAGGATCTGCGTGCCGGCAGGAATTCTTGCGCGACGCACTTCAGGACTTGCGTCTGCGTCCGCTTTCTTCTGCGCCTTGGCGTTCGAAAAACAGAAAATCAACGCCGCGGCCACCAATAGATTCCGCGAAATAGGACGCATGCGAAACATGGCGTAATTCCTCCAATGTATGCCTGTCGTGCCGCCGGGCGCGGCAGTGTAACACACGAAAATGAAGGGAAGATCACGAGGTTTGCGAAGTGCGTAAACGGCCCAAAAACCATTGCTCAGGGTTTGCCGCCGGTGGTAAACGCCAGCGTCAGCAGTGTTTTTTGCTCGAGCTCGTGCGCTTTAGCCGAACCGGTTGCCGGGCTCGCGCTCGCCGAACGTTTCACGGACCGCACGGGACGCGCGCTCCCCGCCAGCCTGCGCAGCCTGGGCGCCACAAAGAATAGCGCCCCCATGTTCGCCGGTTCTTCCTGCACCCACACAATCTCGCCCGAATGTTTCGCAAGCTCCGTCGCCAGATCTTCATTCGGAAATGGATAGAGTTGATCTAGAAACAGAATCGCCGTTGAAGTGTCCTTGCGCTTCCTCCGCTCCTCCTGCAATTCGTGCCCGATTTTCCCCGTGCAGATCAGCACGCGTTCACCGTGCTCCACTTCCGCATCCGGCACTACTTGCAGAAATCGTGGCCGCGCGAACTCCTCAAGCGAGGAACACGCCACGGGATTTCGCAGCATGCTCTTCGGCGTGAACACCACCAGCGGCTTGCGCCACGGACGCATCGCTTGCCTTCTCAGCATGTGGAAATATTGCGCGGCATTCGACGGCTGGCAAATTTGGATATTGTGCTCCGCCGCGAGTTGCAGATAGCGCTCGATCCGTGCGCTCGAATGCTCCGGGCCCTGTCCTTCGTAGCCGTGCGGCAACAAAAGCGTCACGCCGGAAGGCAGGTCCCACTTGTCTTCGGCCGCGCTGATGAATTGGTCGATCACCACCTGCGCGCCATTGGCAAAATCTCCAAACTGCGCTTCCCACAGCACCAGCGCCTCCGGAAAATCGCGGCTGTATCCGTATTCAAAACCGAGCACGCCCGCTTCGGAGAGCGTGGAATTGATCGTTTCGAATCGCGCCTGCGTTTCGGAAACGTGTTGGAGCGCGATATATTCCGCCTCGTTCTCCACATCGATCAGCACCGAATGCCGCTGATTAAACGTGCCGCGCCGCGAATCCTGTCCGGAAAGCCGCACTGGCATCCCGTCACGCAGCAGCATGCCAAACGCCAGCGCTTCCGCGTAGCCATAGTCCACCGCCCGTTTCCCGGCGCCCATCTCCGCTCTTTGTTCGAGCAGTTTCTTTACCTTCGGGTGCACGTGAAAATCGGCCGGCGCGCTCGAAAGCACCGCCGACACTTTCTGCAACTCCTCTGCGGTCGCTCCGGTGTTCACTTCATACGCGCGATCGTAGCGCCCGCGCTTGTAAGGCGCCCAATAGGGCGGAAGTTCATGCAGCACCGGCGTGGTCTCCGCCTTGCCTGCGCTTCGTTGTGCCGTTTCATATTCTGCGCGGACCTGCTCCACCAGGTTTTTCGCATCCACGCCGATTCTTTTCGAGTAGATTTGCCAAAGCTGCGGGTGTTCCTTAATCTTCCGGTAGAGCAAAGGCTGCGTGATCGTCGGGTCGTCTACTTCGCTGTGCCCGTGCCGCCGGAACCCAATCAGGTCCACCACCACGTCGGTGCCGAACGTATGGCGATATTCCACCGCCAGACGCCCGACCCGCACAAAAGCGTCGGGGTCTTCCGCGTTCACATGAAAAATTGGAATCGGCAGCCGCTTTGCAATATCCGAAGCGAAGCGCGTGGACTGCAACTCCGCGGGCCGCGTCGTGAAGCCGATCAAGTTGTTCACCACGATCTGCACCGTGCCACCGACCGTGTAGCCCTCGACCGCCGAAAGGTTCAGCGTCTCCGCCAGTACGCCCTGTCCCGCGAACGCTCCGTCACCGTGCATCACCACCGGCAGCACGCGTTCGTACGCTTGCTCCGGATGGCGCGCCTGCTTTGCGCGCGTACGCCCCATCGCCACCGGATCAACCGCTTCCAGGTGGCTCGGATTCGAAACGAGGTGCACCTTCAACGTGCCTTCGCCCGACGGCGAATGAAACACGCCCGTCGCGCCCACGTGATACTTCACATCGCCGCTGCCCAGCACGCTGCGTGGATCGACGTCTTCGAACTTGGCGAAAATATCGCGCGGATGTTTTCCCGAGATATGCGTCATCACGTTCAGCCGCCCGCGATGGCTCATCGCGATCACCGCTTCCACCGCGCCCAGCTCGATGGCCGCCGTGAAAATTTCATCCAGCAACGGAATAAGTCCGGTGATGCCTTCCAACGAAAAGCGCTTTGTTCCCAGGTAGCGCGTCTGCATCACCTGTTCGAACAGGTCCGCGCGCACCAGCCGTTCCAGAATTCTCTCGCGGTCCGGTTCGGCCGCCACGGCCTCGAGCCGCTCGCTGATCCAGCGCCGCCGTTCCGGGTCCGGAATGTGCATGAACTCCGCGCCGATCGAACCGCAATAGATCCGCCGAGCTTCTTCGGCCGATTCGCCCTCCAGCTGCAGCTCTGGATGCTCGAGCGGCAACATAAATCCGAGTGGATCGAGATTCGCTTCGAAATAGCCCCAACGCCGGAAAGCGTCCCAGACTGCTTCATCGCGTCGCTTTGGGGCCATTTTTACCGTCTGCCGCGCCTCTAGAGTTTTCGCCATTGTTCTCGCCCACAAACTTACGGAGAAATTCTTATGTTAGCAGACCCGGCCAGCTCAGCGCTGTTGGGGTGGAAGGTCTTCTGGCAGGGCCTTCCAATATGGTCGTGTGAATGCCCTTTTGGCGTGTCGTTTGTACTTTTCGCCTCTGTTCACGCGACGCAGAATATCCAGGCCATGCTGCGCATCGTACAAACATCGTCGCCCGAGGATTTCGACTCCGCCCGGGCATTGTTTCGCGCCTATGCCGAATCGCTCGGCGTCGATCTTTCCTTTCAAAATTTCACCGAAGAGCTCCGCGAGCTCCCCGGCGCTTATATCCCTCCGCGCGGCCGATTGCTTCTGGCTTTTGAAGGTTCCGTCGCGATCGGCTGTGGCGCGCTCCGCGACCTCGGCGGAGAGATCTGCGAAATGAAACGTCTTTACGTCGATCCGCGATTCCGTGGTAAGAAGGCAGGGCGCGCCCTCGCGGAAGGGCTCATCGCCGCCGCTCGCGAAATCGGCTATCGTGCGATGCGCCTCGATACCCTCGCGCCGATGACGGAAGCGCAATCGCTCTATCGCTCCTTGGGCTTCCGCGAAATCGCCCCGTACCGTTACAATCCTTTGCCCGGGACTCAATTCCTGGAGCTCCGCTTTGACGAGCCATAGCGTACGATTCCGTGCATGGCGGAAAATGAGGAGGTCCTGATGCCCGTGCGATCCCGCAAGCCGAAGCGCCGTTATGTGGTTCGTCCCGACCGCAAGGTCCACTGGCCCTTTAGTGACGCCGTCTGGGCCGGCTCGACGCTTTATCTTTCCGGCCACATCGGGTTCGATCCTGCCACCGGCAAGCCACCATCCGACGTTCGTAAAGAAATCCGCTTCATGCTCGATGCCATGAAGCAAACGCTGGACAATTGCGGCCTGCAGATGCGGCATCTCGTGTCCGTACAGGTCTTTTGCCCGGACGTTTCTCTTTTTGCCACTTTCAACGAGATCTATCGCGGATACTTCGACAAGGATTTCCCGGCAAGAGCGTTCTTGGGATCGGGCCCGCTGCTATTCGGTGCCCGCTTCGAAATTCAGGGCATCGCCTCGAAGGAGGAATAAGGGTGTGCTCTAGGTTTGGCTCGTGTAGCGCAGGTCCTTGGACCTGCGGCTTTTGTGCCGCCCTTCACGGGCCACATTCGATCTTGGGCGTCTAGCGCGCTTCTACTGAGGAATCACCAAACCCTAATCGTGTTCTTCGCGCAGCACCATCCGCGCGCGAGGCGTCAACGGCCGGCGCAATCGCGGACCGCGAGGCGACTCATCAGCAGGCCGCACGCGTCCGAGTACAAACGATAGCAACCCGGCAACCAGCGAGCTCCCCACAATAATCGTTTCCCACACAAATCCCACCGCCACCGTCAGTACCGGCTGCGCTCCGAATGGCGTGAGCAGCGCTACGAGCGCTACCTCTCGAACTCCAATCCCACCCTGCGTCAACGGCACCAGTGCCGAAAGCTTCGCCAGAGGCCACGCTAACAGCCACCCCTGCATTGGCACGTGCAGCCCGCAAAAATCCGCCACAAATTTTGACAACAAAACGAACGATCCTTGCACCGCCACGCCGAGCATCAGCGCTAACGCCACATAACGCGGCTGCGCCAGCACTGCTTTCCACGATTGGCGCAGTTGCACGATCAGCCGCCGCACGCGTAGCGGAAACCTCCGCGCCGGCAGAAAAGCAATGGCCGCCAACCCGGCAATTGCTGCGAGCAGCGTTACACCCGCCACAGACCACAGCACGTGTTTGCTCGTCGGGCTGATCGCGCCATCAAGCAATATCACGCCGGCCCCGGCGAGCAGCGCCAGCGCTGCAAAATCGATCAAGCGGTCGAGCAAGCTCGCGAGTGCAGCGCCCGTCACGCTGCGGGCCTCGCGCATCGCCAGACTCATCCGCACCACATCGCCGCCGACCGCCGACGGCAGAAATAGCGTGCTGAACATTCCGCCAAAATAGCATCGGGCCGCTTGTACGTAGGAAAGATCGGCGCCTGCCAGATTCACCATCATGCGCCACTTGAGCATCCCCACGGTCTGCGCGAGAAGGTACGCGGCCAGCACCGCAAACCAAAGTGCCGTCGGCAATTGCCCCAGCGCCGCCCAAAGCTGCCCGAGCGGAACGTAGTGCAGAAGCATCCCGACCACGAGCGCGCTCAATAGGACGCGTACGCCCATCCACACCCACGGACGCGATTTGAGTTTGGAGATCATCTCTGCTCCGCCGCCGCGTTGCCGTTGCGAAGGGAAGTGCGCGAATTCGGTCGGTTCCGCAAAGCGCGTAACGCGTAAAGGCACGCGCTTCTAACTTCAGCCCTGGCTGCCGGCGAGTTCCCGTATTTTCGTAGCCAGTTCGAAGTCCAGCTTGCTGAGCCCGCCAATACTGTGCGTCGAAAGATCAATCATCACCCGGTTCCACACGTTGGACCATTCAGGATGGTGCCCCAGGGACTCGGCCGCCAGCGCTACGCGGGACATAAACCCAAATGCTTCGATAAAGTCGCGGAATTTGTATTCCCGGTGCAGTTTCCCTTGCTCTAGACTCCAGCCACCCTTCAATTTCCCCAACTCGTTCTTTAGCTCGTCTTCGTCTAACTTTTGGATAGCCATCGGCCCTCCTCGGTTACACGGGTAAAACCCCGTGTTTCCTAGATGATATGCTTCATTTAGGTCCACTTGTGTGCGCTATCGTACGCTCGATCCGCAATTCGGTTGAACCGGACGATTCTTTCCCTTATGGTATCGTCTCTTGTGGGCGGTTAGGACTTTTGTTCCGCAAATCGTTTCCGGAAACCGAGCTTAGGGAGCCCAGCCGTGAAGAAAAAGATTCGCGCGATCCAGTATGGCGTTGGACCGATTGGGGCAGCGATCGTTCGCCTGATGCGGGAAAAGCAATCGATCGAGGTGATTGGCGCGATCGATACCGATCCCGCCAAGGCCGGCCGCGATTTGGGCGAAGTGCTCGGTGCCCCGGACGCTCCCTGGAATGTGCTGGTGTCGGCGGACGCGGCAGAGATGTTGAGCAAATCCGCCGACGTGGTCATTCACTCCACTTCTTCGACGCTGCCTTCCGTAATGGAACAACTCCTTGAGTGTCTCGCCGCCGAGGCTTGCGTCGTGTCCACCTGCGAGGAGCTTTCCTACCCGTTCCGCAAATATCCCGACCTGGCGAAGCAACTCGACGAGGAGGCCAAGACCTGGGGCGTGGCGCTAACGGGGACGGGCGTGAATCCAGGCTTCGTGATGGATAAGCTCGCGATCACGTTGTCGTCCGTGTCACAACGCATTGAGCACGCAAAATCCATTCGCGTGGTGGACGCGAGCAAACGCCGTTTACCTTTGCAGAAGAAAATCGGGGCGGGAATGTCCGTCGAGGAATTTAAGGCTCAGGTTGCGGCAGGCGTGATCAAGCATCACGGCTTGCCGGAATCGATCGCCATGGTGGCGGACGCGCTCGGCTTTGAGCTTGATGATGTTACCGAGACGATCGAGCCCATGGTCGCGCAAGAAGCGGTGAAAACCGAATTTCTCGAAGTGGCCGCGGGGCAAGCCGCCGGCGTCCATCAGATCGCACGCGGTTTGCTGAAGGGCCAGGAAAAAATCTACATGGAGCTGCAAATGTACGTCGGCGCCCGCGACCCGCAAGACATCATCGAACTGACCGGCACGCCGAACCTGAAACTCGTGATCCCCGGCGGGACCCACGGCGATTTGGCCACCGCAGCCGTCGCCGTCAATACCATTCCACCGATTCTTGCAGCGCCAGCAGGATTGCGTACCTCGCGCGATTTGCCCGTGGGCTTTTTGCCACCAGGCATTTTGCGCTAGCGGCTATCGCCGCACCGCTGCAATCAATCTTTCTGCCAGAAGCGGGCCACCGCGGCGTAATCCAAATCTTCCTTCGCGGCGCCCTTCACCGCGCTATACGTTTCGCGCGCGGACGCGCACGCCGGGAGCGGCACCCCGATCTGGTTTGCCAGATCGAGCGCCAACCCCAAATCCTTGTGCATCAGCCGCAGCGGAAAACTTGGCGTGTAGTCGTGCTTCAAAATCATCGGCGCCTTTACGTCCAGCACCGCCGCGCGCGCCATGCTGGCTTGCAATACCGCCACGAGATTTTCTCCCGGCACGCCCGCGCCGATCACTAGCGCCAACGCTTCCGCCAGCGCCTGCACCTGCAGCGCGAGAATTAAATTCATTGCGAGCTTCACCGTTTGCCCCGCGCCATTCGGCCCCAGATGAAACCACTTTTTGCCCATCGCGCCCAGCACGGGCTCCACGCGCTTGAGGGTGGCGGCCTCACCGCCCACCATAAAGACCAGTTCGCCTTTTTCCGCGCCCCAGGTTCCGCCGGTCACCGGAGCGTCCAGATATTCCACCCCGCGCGCCGCAGTTTCGGCAGCGATTCGTTTTGCCAGCACCACCGACACCGTGCTCGAATCCACCAATACGCTTCCGCGCCGCAACGCTTCGAGAGCTCCGCCGCCCCACAGCACCGCTTCAAGCGCCGCCGGATCGCTGACGATGGTGATCAAAATATCGGCCTGCGCCGCGGCGTCACGCGCGCTCGCCGCCACCTTCGCGCCGGACTTCGCCAACTCCTCCGCTTTGCTTTTGGTGCGGTTCCATGTGACGACGGGAAACTCCGTCTTCAGCAAATTCAACGCCATCGGCCGTCCCATCAGCCCCAGCCCGATAAACCCAATCACCGGTTTCGCCACTGCCTGCCCCCTGTCACTGCCTGCTCGCTAGAGTTTGCGTCTCGCTACCACTACGAGATCGCCGCCTTCCTGCGATCCTGTTTGTTCGCGGCCAGCGCAGTCAAACGCCACAAGACTCCTGCCAGGCGGCCATCATAGTACGCTCACGTTCCATTTTGGGACGGCAGGCATATCCGGGAGGCCCCCCCCCCCACTTTTCTCGTAAATACGGCACCAATTGGACTTACAGCGTCCGATGTGCGCAATTAACACAATACAAAAGACTTAATTTTTGCACATTTCGTGCAATTGCAAAGCCGAAGCGGCAAATAAAGGGCTTACGGACCCATATAGACACGAAATGCGAGAGAATTCACGTCGTTCGTGGATGCGATTAGGGCCAGTGCTGGGGACTTACCAGCAACGCCAGCGTTCTGGCGACATTGAATATTATAACATTTCGCCAATCTAGCAGGGAGCCAAGACTGACAGGCGGAGACTTCAAAATCCGCACCCTTCCCAATGCGAAGAGGGCGGCACCCGGAAAAGCGAAGCAAGTGCCCTGGAATAATTTTGGCATGCATTTTATTATTAGTTATCATACTATATAATACTTTAGAAGGCCGTTTCGGGTGCCGCACTCTTTGCGCTTTTCGCAAAGGGTGCGTGTTTGGACTCAAGTTGAAGAACCCCCTAGAACGCCGCTATGGGCAAAGCCATCTACATTTCATCACGTACAGTTGCCGTGGGCGGCGCCCCCTATTGAACACGGATCCGAGACGTGATGTGTTCTTGAAAATCCTCGACAACGTCCGCGCGCGTTATCAATTTCTCCTAGTCGGCTATGTGGTGATGCCCGAGCACATTCATTTGCTGGTCTCGGAGCCGAAGATGGGCACGCCTTCGACAGTGATGCAAGTGCTGAAGCAGCGGGTAGCGCGAACATTGGGAAGAGGGCTTGGAGAAATGCAGAATCGCGGCTTCTGGGAGAGGCGATTCTATGACTTCAACGTCTGGAGCCACAAAAAGAAAATCGAAAAGCTGGAATACATGCACGCGAATCCGGTGAAGCGTGGTTTGGTGACGGACCCGAAGCTGTGGGCTTGGAGCAGTTACCGGTTTTATCAGTATGGAGAGAATGGCCTCTGCGATCCGGATCGAGAGCCGACGGCCTGAACGATTGAGCCAATAGTCCAAGAATTCAAAACCCGCACCCTTCTGAAAAACGAAGAGTGCGGCACCCGGAAAGTCAAAAGACCGGAACCCGCAAAAGCAGGGCGTACGGATCAACGAAGCGCTGAGCGCTCCTGGATCTTCCAGCCGCGGATCAGGAGCCAGAGCATGAAGACCAGTTCTCCCAGAAAGGTGATGAAGAGAAATCCCAGATGCGCGTTGGGATAGAAGTAGTCCTGCAAGCTATCGATCTCCCAACCCAGGCCATCGATCACCAGCAGAATTCCGAGAATTTTGGGGATGTAGCCCGAGCGATAAATCAGGCAGCCCAGCAACACGAGATGAATCCCAAAAATGATCAGGCTCATGGACCAATCGTAGCGAAAGGAACCGAGCAGCAGCCGCACGTGAGCATGCAGCGGTCCTGCGCCAAAAAGCGTGAGGTAGTCGGACGTGTTCAGCAGCCGGAAAACGGTGACGAGGTTGAGCCAAGCGAAGAGAACGACCGCGGTATACATCAGCCGGAACCAGGCGGTGAGCAGCGACACGGAGCGATTGACCGGCGCCAGCAGGTAGTACAGCGCCCAGGCAATCACCACGTCTTCCAGAAAAGTGATCAGGTAGCAAAAGATGGCGGCCAGGAACATTCCGCGGTGCGCAGTGATGTTCTGCACGGTTTGTTCGATATTGCCCGCGATCACCAGTTTGGGCATGATCGTAAATTCCGCATAAGAAACAGGACTGAGCAGGTAACCGAAGCCGGCGATCAAGGCCGCCTGGCGCAACGTGATTCCCTCACCGCGATTGGCTGCGTTCATGGGGTTCACTTTCCCGTACGGACCGGCGCTGATGGGATGGATGCGATACGCGGCATCCTAACCCAAAACGGCGAAGAGCGAGTGGCTAGTGACTGGTGGCTAGTGGCTAGTGATGCATGGCGACTCCGAGAGAAGCGATCGAGAAAGGCCCCGCCCCTACGCAACGGGGCGGGCTACACAGGCGAGGGCGAAAACAGGAGCGCACCGCACGACGCGAATCGCGTTGCAGTTTAGGGCGTTGCGGGATAGAGTCGGCGGAGAATCAGGGAACATTCCCCATCTGAAATCACAAGGAGGAAGTATGCAACGATTGCTCATGCTCGGGGCAGCAGTGTGTTTGCTCGCCGGCGCTGCCTACGCGCAGGATCCGGTGAAGGTCGATCCGGCACACTACAAAGTTGTGTTTGAAAACGCTCAGGTACGCGTGCTGAAGATTCACTACGGCCCGCACGAAAAGTCCGTGATGCACGTGCACCCGGATAGCGTGGTGACCTACCTGACGGATGCCACCACCAAATTCACCATGCCCGATGGCACGACGCAGGTACGCACCGGGAAGGCTGGAGAGGCCCTCTGGACTCCCGCGGAAACGCATTTGCCGGAAAACATCGGCGACACCGCTTTTGAAGCGACTTTGGTGGAGCTGAAGCACAGGCCCGCAACGCACACGGCGATGAAGACCCCGCCGGCAACGCACGCAAAACAAGGTTCGTAAGGAGATATTCCGCAGCAGAAATGAATCCCAGATCGGAGAGCGTATGAAACGAAAAGCACTGATGTTGACCGCCGCTACACTATTCGCCGCCGTTGTGGTGTGTTATGCCGCCGGCGACGCGTTTACGGGTACCTGGAAATTGAATGAAGCCAAATCCAAGATCGGCGCGGGAGCGTCGAAGAATTCCACGGTGGTCTACGCGGCCGAGGGCGGCAGCGTGAAAGTGAGCCTCGATGGAACCGATCCCAGCGGCAAGGATTTCCACGCCGACTGGACCGGCAAGTATGACGGCAAAGATTATCCTGTGACCGGCGACCCGACGGCCGATGCGCGTTCCTATACGTTGGTGAACGCGCACACGCTGAAGATCACCAGCAAGAAAGACGGCAAAGTGACCACCACCACTCGCGTGGTGATCTCCGCCGACGGCAAGACCCGCACCGTCACCACGACGGGGACCGACGCCAACGGAATGAAGACCAACGCCGTTTCCATGTACGACAAGCAGTAGCCACGCAATTCGCCAGTTTCCCGGAGGGCCGTGCTTTCCCGCGGCCCTTTTTTCTTGGAACGGAAGTCTGCCCCGATATGCGGCCGGAAGCGGCTGGGAAGCACGACGAAAGAACCCTCGGACTGAGACATTCAGGAATATGCAAAAACTTGAAGGGGTGAACCGGGGGGTGTCAAAGCCGAGCAACCAGGAGAGACTCTGGCGTTCAAGCTTCGTGGGAGCGGTGGCGCAGCGGCAAGAAGGATGCATGGCCGCCGGACTGTTCTCTTTCGGCACTGCGATCATCGCTTGCATCGGCAACCGGCTGCGGCTCAGGGTCACCAGCAGGCTCGGGGTCCTGCAAGGCGGATTCGCGGAGGCTCATAAGGAAGGGGTAGGGAATTTCCCACCGGAAGCTCTTCACACGGTCGCGCTGGACCACCTTTTCCTCGAGAAAAATCGACCGGCCCGAATCGGCGGCAAGGATGCCCGTGGCGGGCAGCACGATATCCCCAGCCCGGTATTCGAGCTCCACACGGCGGCCTAGAAGTGCATGATAACGTGACATTAATGCGAGTTTCGCCGCGGGATACAGATGGGTCAATGGTACGGACGGTCCGAACGATATAGGACTAGAGATTAGTTGTGCGCTCCGCCATGCAGATCGCTCGGAACGGGTCCGTGGCCGTGTGTAGAAGCGCTGAGCGGCTCAGGCGCGGCCTCCGCGCTGCGCATGCTGAGGTCGGCGGTAGCCATCAGAAATGCGGCGTAGGCGAAGCTGTAGGCGAGGAACGCGTGGACTTCCGGGCCGAACCAGGGCAGCTCCGGCGGCATGCCGCGCGACCAGCGCCACACCAGCGCACCCACGGCCAGCGCGATAAAGGCGCCGATGATGCGGCTCACATCCGACACGCGTAGCGGCGAATGGCAATGCGGGCAGACGAGCGTGTCCGAGTAAGCCACTACAGCGGTAGCCGGCACTTGCCTGCCGCATTTCGGACAGATGCGAATGGCCATGCTGAGCCTCCACTCCAATCGCCGCCGCAAGAGATTTATTTGCGCAATGGCGAACAGCAAACGATAACGCAAGTTAGCGCCAAAATCGAATTGATTCCCTAGATTTGTAGCGGTGCAGTTTCCGGTAAGCGCGTACCCCGACGCTGGGCCAATCGCTCTGTCGGCGCGGGTGTGAGAGGATGGCGCTTGGCTACCGCATTCTGGAGGCGCGATGTTCGAGAAAAATTTGCTCGCCAATCGTACGATTTTAATCACCGGCGGCGGCACGGGGCTGGGGCGCTCGATGGTGCTGCGCATGGCGGAGCTGGGTGCGAGGATTTTTCTGGTGGCGCGGCGCGACGATCCGCTGCGCGAGACGGCGGAGAAAATTCGCGCGGCCGGCGGCGTTTGCGAATATGCGTTGGCGGACGTGCGGGATTTTGCCGCGGTCGAGGCGGCAATCGCGAGCGCGGAGGAGCGGCTGGGTTCCATCGATACGCTGATCAACAATGCCGCGGGGAATTTTATCGCGCGGACGGAAAAGCTCACGCCCAACGCTTTTGCAGCGGTGACCGGAATCGTGCTGCAAGGGACGTTTCACTGCACGCTGGCGCTCGGCAGGCGCTGGATCGCGGCGAAGCGCGGAGGCACGGTGCTGAACATTGTGGCGACGTATGCCGCAGCGAATTGTGGGTCAGGGTTTGTGGTGCCGTCGGCCTGCGCGAAGGCGGGTGTGCTGGCGATGACGCGTTCGCTGGCGGTGGAGTGGGCGCGGCATCACATCCGGCTGAATGCCATCGCTCCGGGACCGTTTCCCACCGAGGGCGCATGGTCACGGCTGATGCCGAGCGCGAATTTCGAAAAGCAAGCGCGCGAGGCGCATCCGATGAAGCGATTTGGCCGGCACGATGAACTGGCGAACCTGGCCGTCTATCTTCTTTCGCAGGCCGCCGATTACATCAATGGGGAATGCGTGGTGATCGATGGCGGGCTTTGGTTGCGCGGCGCGGGCGAGTTTAACGACCTGGCTGATTTGCCCGAGTCTGCCTGGGACGCCATGGAAACCGCACGGGCTCCACGAACGGCTAAGTAACCTCTTTTCAGATGTCTTGCCAAAGCGCGGTGCGGCGTAAGTTGGCTTGGTATTTTTCGCCGGCATCGGCTGCCGCAGCCATTTTCGCCTCCTTTGCCGCCGTAGTACTTCGGGCCTTCAATCGGTTAACGGCTCTTTGGACCCTCCGCGGTACCGCCGCAGGCCGCATGCTACGCTTTTATTGCGTGAAACCTTGTGTGAATTGAGTCAGGGGTATTCTTGATTTCGAACCGATTTGGCCACCAGAGTAACCGAAAACAGCGCCGGGGTTCGCGAGCCGGCTTTTCCATTATCGAATTGCTGGTGGTGGTCGCGGTGATCCTGATCATCGCGGCGATTGCGATCGCCTCGTTCACGCGGGCGAAGATGGCGGCCAATGAGTCCGCAGCGGTCGCGGCCCTGCGAGCGGTGGCGACCGAGGAAGTGAATTACGATACGTCCTATTCCATAGGCTATTCTGAAACGCTTGCCGCACTGGGGCCGCCGCCGCCGAGCACCGATCCTTCTCCTGCGGCCGCAGGACTGATCGACCAATTGCTCGCCAGCGGCATCCGCAGCGGTTACATCTTTGTTTACGTGCCGGTCGACCCGGGAAATACGGGTTCGCCCAGCGGCTATCAGGTGACGGCCAGCCCGATCAGCCCGGGTATCACCGGGCAATGGTATTTTTACCTGGACCAAACAAACATCATCCGCGAGAACGAAAACAGCCCCGCCGGGCCCACGTCGGCTCCTATCCCGCGGTAAAGCCCTCATACCTCAGAAGTTTACGAGCGGCACCCGAATCGCCGTGTTCGGCTCTTCATCATTTTTGTGGTCGCGGCAAAACTCTTTGACCTGTGCAGCGTCTATATATAGCATGGCCACATATGGAGGCCGTGAAGATATGCAATCCGAAGTAAAGAAGGGCAGCGCGGAAGTGTTAATTCTGTCGCTGATCGAAGCACGCCCGCGGCACGGCTACGAGATCGCGAAACTGATCGAGGAACGCTCGGGCGGCGTGATTGAATTTCACGTCGCGTCCCTCTATCCCATGCTCTACCGGCTCGAAAAGCGCGGCTGGATTGAAGGGCGCTGGCTGGAGAAGGCCGGGCAGCGGCGGCGGCGTTATTACCGGCTGACGGCGGCGGGCCGCAAGGCGCTTCCCGAGCAGCGCCGGTCGTGGCGCGAGTTTATTCGCGCGATTCAAGACGTCGCCCAAGTGGAAAGTGCGTGAAGCCATGCCCGATTGGAAGAGCTACGTCCGCGAACGTTTGCCGGCGCTTGGTTTGAGCGGTCCGCGCGAGCGGGAAGTGGTGGAGGAACTCGCGCAGCAGCTTGAGCAGGCGTACGCCGAGGCGCTGGCGGAAAATCTTGGCCCACATCAAGCTGCGGAGCGGGCAATCGCGCAGTTTGCGGATTGGCCGGCGCTCGCGGCGGAGATTCGCCGCGCCGAACTTCCGGGGAAGGAGACGATTGCACGCCACGTTCCCGAGCATTGGAAATCGGCTGCCACGGAACAGCATGTGCGGACGCGCTGGGGCGGAAGTATGGTCGCCGATTTCGTGCACGATCTTCGCTTTGCTTTCCGCATGTTGCGAAAGAATTGGGGATTCGCTCTGCTCGCGATCGGCATGCTGGCGTTTGGCATCGGCGCGAACAGCGCGATCTTTACGATTGTGGATACGCTCGCGCTGCGTCCTCTTCCTTACCACGACCCGAGTGGTCTGCTGTCCGTTGAGAGCCGGGAAGCGCACCACGCGGAGCAGGCTCCCTGGATTTCCATGCTGGACCTGGTGGACCTGCGGCAGCGGACACAATCTTTCAGAGCGCTCGCGGGAATTTCTCCGGTTTGGAACGACGTGGTGACCGGGCAAGGCGACGCCGAACGCCTGGAAACTCTTTACGTCTCCGCCGATTTTTTTCCGATGCTGGGCGTGCGGCCCGCGGTCGGGCGAACGTTTACGCCGGACGAAGACCGGCTGGGCGCCGGCGCGCGCGTCGTGTTGCTAAGCTACGCATACTGGCAGAGACATTTCGGAGGCGATTCCTCCGCGGTGGGCCGCGCAGTGGATGTGAACGGCGCGCCATTTACCATCGTTGGCGTATTGCCGCGCGATTTTCGCTACCTTGGCGAGCCGATCGCAGGTACGCCGGGCAAGATCGATCTGTGGTTCCCACTGTCCGCGAATCAGATTGCGGGCACGCCGCGCTTCGTGCGTTTCTTGAAAGTGATCGGACGCGTGAAACCAGGCGTCTCAGGGGTCCAGACGCGCGAGGATCTTCGTTCCGCGGGCGCTACGCTGGCCAAGCAATATCCGGACACGGACGCGGGCCTCGAGTGGGATGCCGCGCCTCTCGGAGAGCGTATCAGTGGTCGCGTGCGCCCCATGATGCTTCTGCTGATGGGCGCCGTAGGCTTGGTGCTGGTGATGGCCTGTGCGAACGTGGCAAATCTGCTGCTTACCATAGCCGTGTCGCGAGGGAAGGAAGTTGCAGTTCGTGCGGCACTCGGCGCATCGCGGTGGCGATTGTTGCGGCAGTTTCTGGCGGAGAGTCTCGTTCTGGCGGCCTTGGGGACGCTGGCCGGCATTGCGCTGGCGTATGCGCTCCTGCGGCTGCTGGTTTCGGCCGCGCCGGCGTCATTGCTCGAAGGCCGCACCATCGCGCTCGATTCCCGCGCGATGCTTTTTACCGTAGGGGCCGCAATTGCTTGCGCGCTTTTTTCGGGAGCGCCCCCGGCTTGGCGCATTCTTCGCGCCGATCTTGCGAATGGATTGCGCGAAACGGGACGCGGATTTACGGGCGGGCATCACCGCTTCCGAGCGGGGCTCGTGGTCGCGCAAATATCCTTGGCGCTCGCGTTACTGGTCGGGGCTGCTCTTCTCACACGAAGCTTTGTGCGGCTGCTCGACGTGAATCCAGGCTTCGACGCCGCACGTGTGGCGACGATCTCCACGTTGCTTCCCGCGGGCGTGACGCACGCACCCGAAGCATTGGCTATGGATCGCGCGCTTCTGATCAACTCGCTCAAGTGCCGGGAGTGCAATCCGCCGGCGCCGTAAGCCGGTTGCCTCTGCTTGGCGGAAATTTGGGAAGTTGGATTTGGGTGGAGGGGCATTCGTACGCACGCGGGTGAACACACGAGCGTGGAATATCGCGTGGCCTCGCCCACCTACTTTGCAACGATGGGTATCCCACTGCGCTTAGGGCGCGCTTTTGACGAACACGACAGCATAAACGCCGGCGGGGTAGCGGTGATTAATGATTCGGCGGCGCGCGCGTTTTGGGCCGGCGAAAACCCGATCGGCAAGCGCATCAAGATCGGCGCCAACCCGGAAAAACAGGATTGGATCACCGTGATCGGCGTGATCGGCGACGTCCACCAGTTTGGACTGGACTCGCAATCTTCGCCGGAAGTTTATCGGCCGCTGGCAGCCTCGCCGCTCTTCAATCCGTATCTTGTGGTGCGCACGGATGGTGACGCAGCGCCGTTGCTGCCTTCGCTGCCCGCGGCCGTGCATGCGGTTAGCTCCGCGATGCCTGTCTACAATTCATTTTCCATGGCGGCGCTTATCGAACGGTCTACCGCGCAACGCAGGTTCCTGCTCTTGCTGCTGGCCGGATTCGCCGCGTCAGCGCTCTTCCTGGCGGCCGCGGGAATCTACGGCACGATCTCACAATCCGTGGCGCAACGTACGCAGGAGATGGGCTTGCGCATGGCGCTGGGGGCATCGCGAACCAACGTCCTGCAAATGGTGCTTTCGCAAGGATTACGGCTGGCGCTGGCGGGCGTTTTGCTTGGCGCGGCGGGAAGCGCGTTATTGACGCGGTTCGTGCGCAGCCTGCTCTTTCACGTGTCCCCACTCGATCCCGCAGCGTTCGCGATTGCCGCGGTTTCCTTACTGGCCGTGGCATTGCTGGCATGCGCGATCCCGGCGCTCCGCGCCACGCGTGTGGACCCGTTGGTTGCTTTACGCCATGAGTGACACTTCGATGGACGCGCATGCCGTGCCCGATTGGAGCCAATACGTTCGCGAACACCTGCCGCAGCTGGGTTTAAGCGGCGCGCGCGAGCAGGAAATCATCGAGGAGCTTGCGGAGCAGTTCGAGCAATCGTACGCGGCTGCGCTTGCAGGAGGCGCCAAACCATCGGAGGCGGCAAGCCGTGCGGCCGCGCAATTTTCTGATTGGCCGGCGCTGGCCGCGGAGATTCGCCGCGTGGAGCGGCCCGTAACGGAAACGATTGAGCGTCACGTTCCGGATCAGTGGAAATTCGGCGTGACGGAACAGCGTCTGCGAAAGCGCCGGGGAGGAAATATGTTGGCCGATTTCATGCAAGACATCCGTTATGCGTTTCGGACGCTGCGCAAGAACCCGGGATTTGCAAGCGTCGTGGTGTTGACGCTGGCGCTCGGCATCGGCGCGAATTCCACAATCTTCTCGGTGGTGAACGCGGTGTTGTTGCGCCCGCTGCCGTATCCGCAATCGGACCGGTTGATGAACGTGCTCGAAGGCAACCCGAAGAATGGCTGGCCGCGATTTAGCGCTTCGCCCGCGAACTTTCTGGATTGGCGAACCCAGTCGCATTCCTTCGAGGAGCTCTTTGCGTTTGCCCAGGACGAGTCCAACGTCACCGTGGGCGAATTCCCGGAGCATTGGATCGGCTTGGCGGTAACACGGGGGGTTTTTGAGGCGTTGCGCGTGCGGCCGCAGATCGGACGTGTGTTTGGGGATGACGATTTCGTGGCCGGAAAGAGCAATGTGCTCGTGCTGAGCGATGCGTTGTGGCGTGGAAAGTTCGGCGGCGACCCTAGCGTGCTCGGGCGCAATATCGCAATGGATGGCAAAGCTTACACGATCATCGGAGTGATGCCGCCAGGTTTTCAGTTCAACTCCCCGAACAAAATGTATTGGCTGCCATTTCCATTTAGCACTTCGCTTGCCGCGGCGCGGGGCGCCCATTTCTTAAACGTCGTGGGGCGATTGCGCGACGGCGTGACCCCTAGCCAGGCACAAGCGGAGATGACCGGCATCGCCGCCAATCTCGAAAAGCAGTATCGCGATTCGAATGAGGGTTGGGCGGCGCTGGTCGAGCCGCTGCAAAGCACGGGCGTGAGGGACGTGGAAACGGCATTACTCGTGCTGCTGGGCTCCGTCGGCTTTGTGCTTCTGATCGCCTGCGCCAACGCGGCCAACATGCTGCTTGCGCGGGCCACGGTGCGGCGCCGTGAAATCGCCATTCGCGCAGCTCTGGGCGCGGGCAAGCTGAGGATCGTGCGGCAACTGCTCACGGAAAGCGTGCTGCTGGCGGCATGCGGAGGCGCCGTTGGGCTGGCGATAACGTTTTGGAGCACGCGCGCGCTGGCCGCGTTGCCGCCGGCCTTGTTGCCGCGGGCGGCATCGGTGAACGTCGATCTTCGCGTGCTGCTCTTTACATTTGGCCTCGCATTGGCCACCGGAATTATCTTCGGCATGGCGCCGGCGCTAGCGATCCTGCACGGCGATCTGGCGGATACCCTGAAGGAAGCGGGCCGCAGCGGCGCGGGTCGCAGCGGGCTTCGCAAGTTGCTGGTAGCGGCGGAAGTGGCGCTGGCCTTCGTGCTGCTGGCGGGATCGGGATTGTTGCTGCGCAGTTTTGAGCGCTTGACCGCGGTGCAACCCGGGTTTAACGCGGGCGGCAAGCTCGCTTTTGACATGCAGCTTCCTTCCGCGCGATACAAGACTCCCGAACAGAGGACCTTATTTTTCCAGCAGGCGAAAGAAAGATTGCAGGCCCTTACGGGCGTCTCGTCCGTGACGATGACGTCACTTGTACCGCTGAGCGGGGAACTCTCTCTGTGGACGTTTGGCATCAACGGACAGCAGAATTCCACCTCTTTGCCTTCCGCGCTCTATTACAAAGTCGATCCGGACTATTTGCGCGTGATGGGTATCCCGTTGATCGAAGGCCGCAACTTTGCGGAAAGCGACAATGCCACTTCGCCGCATGTATGCGTCATCAACGGGTTTTTGGCGCGGACCATGTTTCCAGGGCGTGATCCGATCGGCCAGCACGTCCAGATCGGAAATCAGTACTCGATTGTCCGCGAGATTATCGGCGTCGTTGGGTCGGTGAAACAAGCCGGATTCGACGACAAAGAGACCTACCAGATCTACGAGACGTATCCGCAATTTCCCGGGTCGAACATGACGTTCATCGTACAAACTGCCGCCGAGCCCATGGCGATGCTTCCCGCCGTGCGTCACGCGATTCAGCAAGTGGATCCGCAGGAACCGGTGGCCAAGCCGCGCACGCTCGAGCAAGTGGCCGGCGAGGCGGTGGCGCTGCCGCGATTTCGAACACTGCTGCTGGGCATATTCGGCGCACTCGCCGTGGTTCTCGCGCTTGTAGGGCTCTATGGAGTGATGTCCTACACCGTGACCCAGGAGACGCAGGAGATCGGCATCCGTATGGCCCTGGGAGCGCAACAACGGCATATCTACAGGCTGATCGTGCTGCGCGGAATGGCGCTGGCGGGAATCGGCGTCGCCGCCGGATTACTCGCTACGCTGGCGTTAACGCGCTTGCTCGCGACGCTGCTCTTTGGCGTGACGCCGCGCGATCCCGTGACGCTGGTTAGCGTGATCGTGCTGTTTGCAGGCGTGGCGGCGCTCGCTTGCTGGATACCGGCGCGGCGCGCGAGCCACGTCGATCCGCTGGTAGCGCTGCGGCACGAGTGAATGTTTCACGTGAAACAATTTTATCTTGCGCTGGATCAATCGGTTGGCGCGGCGCATTCGAAATAACCCGGCTGCGCGGCCGGCCAAGACCTCCCTCCATTGCATATTATTGCGCGCTTCAGCACTATGAGCCGTGCCCTCTTTGCGCATTCCGCCGGGCCCGCGCGGGCGTTTTCTGTTAGGCGTCACGCCGCTTACCTCGGGCGACCGCCTGCAATCGCTGACGGATTGGGCGGAGACGTATGGCGATATCTATCATTGCCGGTTTCTGCGCTATCACGTTTACTTTGTGAATCGCCCGGAATATATCGAGCAGATGCTCGTGACGCAGAATTCGAAATTCAAGAAGGGCCGCGCGTTACAAGCCAATCGCGAGCTTTTTGGTAATGGCCTACTGACCAGCGAAGGGGATTTCTGGCAGCGGCAGCGCAAATTGAGCCAGCCGGCATTTCACCGCGCGCGAATCCAGGGTTATGGGCAAACGATGGTGGAAGCCACGCTGCGCGCGCTAGAGACCTGGCGCGCGGGCGAGGAGCGCGACATCCATCAGGAAATGATGGCGCTGACGCTGGACATTGCCGCGCGCACGCTCTTTAGCGTGGATATCGCCCAGCATTCCGGGCGCATCGGCAAGGCGCTGGCCACGGTGATGGAGGTTTCCGCGAGCCCAGAGCGTATCCTGAAGCCGCTGCGGATGATCTCGTGGAGGAGCGAAGGACGCTACCGGCGCGGCATTGCCGAGTTGGATGAGATCGTCTACGGCATCATCCGCGAGCGGCGCGCCTCAGAGCAAGCGGGGGCTGCGGATACCGGCGATCTGCTCTCCATGCTGCTGGGTGCGCGCGACGACGATGGCCACGGCATGAGCGACCAGCAACTGCGCGACGAGACGCTGACCCTGCTGCTGGCCGGACATGAAACCACCGCCATCGCCCTCTCCTGGAGCTGGTATCTGCTTTCGCAAAATCCGGAGGCTGCGCGAAAACTACACGAGGAATTGGATCGTGTACTCGCCGGACGCGCGCCCACCGCTGCGGATTTGCCGCGATTGCCTTACACCGAGCGCGTGATCAAGGAGGCGCTGCGGCTTTATCCGCCGGCGTATGTGATTTTGCGGCTGGCTATTGAGGATGCGCAAATCGGCGATTATGTGGTGCCGCGTGGATCGAGCGTAGGCGCTAGTCCGTGGGTGACGCAGCGCTGCGCGAAATTCTTCCCGGATCCGCTACGATTCCATCCGGATCGTTGGACGGAGGAATTCTCGCGGCAATTGCCGCGGTTCGCGTATTTCCCCTTTGGCGGCGGGCCGAGGATTTGCATCGGCGCGCAGTTTGCGCTGATGGAGGCCGCGCTGGTGTTGGCGACCATCGCGCAGCGTTGGGAGCTACACACCGCGCCCGGCTATCGCCCCGAGCTATTTCCTTCGATCACGCTGCGCCCGAAAGACGGAATTCGGACAACGCTGGCGCGCCGCTAATCGCAAATCTCTTTAACGCTGCGCATCAAAAGGCGCCCGGTGTGGCCGAGCGCCCGGCAATGCTACTCCATTTAGGCTTTGTTTTAAATATTCTGCGCATCCCCATCATCGCCGCGTCCGCGCCCGCCACCCGGCGGTCCGGGTTGCGGAATCACGATGTGCGGCACGCCCGCTTCGTTCATCAACTTGTTGAGGTTGGGCAAGCCTTCCTTGACGAGCTTATCCACTTGCGGCATGGCGTCGGTGATCTCTTTGGTGAGGAGATCGAGCTCCGCCAGGTCGTTCGCCGTCGGAGCCTCCGACATTGCTTGCAACGATCCCATCACTTCGTTCACGCGCTGCGTAAGCGTCGGCGGGCGATAGACGAGCGCCGGACCCGCGCCACCCTGTTCGCCGCCGGGTTCCTCGGGTGGGTTGGCAAATTTGGCGGCAACTTCGTTCACCTGCTTGGATAAATCCTCCGCCGCTTTTTGCACGTTCTCCGGGATTTTCTCCGCGCCGGGGCGTTTCCAGGCCGCCAACGTAGTGTCGAGCGCTGTGCGCAAGCCTACGATTTCGCGCTGGCCACGGTTGGCGTCGCGAGAGAGGTTATAGGCTCGCATGATCGCATCATGGCGTTTGGCGCGGTCGCCGTCGGAGAATTCGATGCGGGGATCTTCCTCGACTTTGACGGTTTTTGTCTCCGTTTGGTCGCCCAGTGCAACCTTCACCGTGTAGGTACCGGGATCCACAAAGGGTCCCCGGCCGCCGCCACCGAAGAAACCTCCCACGCCGCCTGCGAGCATTTGCTGGGGATCGACCGGCGGGGCCATGCGCAAATCCCAAGCGAGGCGGTTCACGCCTTCCTTGGGTGTGCACGATGTGGCGCCCAGGAATTGCGAGATCACCGAGCGAGGAATGCCCAGCGCCGCGATTTGCGGCGGTAGTTCCGGTTCGCCCTGGCCCGGACGCGGGACACGACACGGAATTTCGCGGACCGTTTTGCCCGCCGAATCGGAAATGGTGACCGTGAGGTGATCTTTCTCGCCGGGCACTGCCTTCAAATAGAAATCAATCAACGCGCCATAAGGCGGATTGGGGCCGGTGAATGCTTTCGCCCCGAAACCAAAACCTCCGCCGCCTCCGCCGCCCTGTTCGTGGAAAAGATAGGCGTCGCGGATGTCAAAAAGTTTCAGGTTGGAGTTGAGCGTTTCGGCGGCTTGCTGGATCGGAGTGATGTCGTCGAGCACCCAAATCGAGCGGCCGTGCGTGCCCAGAATCATGTCGTTGTCACGTGGATGAATCAGAATGTCGTCCACCGGCACGGTGGGCAGGTTGAGCATGAAGCGGCTCCAGTTCGCGCCGGTATCGAACGAGATGAAAAGTCCGCGCTCGGTTCCGGCATAGAGCAGCGTGGGAACCTTCGGATCTTCGCGGACCACTTCCACGGTGCCGTCCTTTTCGGTGATGCCATTCGAAATGGCATGCCAGCTCTGGCCGTAATCCGTGGTTCGGAAAATGTAGATGTGGAAGTCGCCGCTGCGATGGCCGTTGAAGGCTACATAAGCGGTGCCTTCCGCGTATTTTGAAGCGACTACGCGGCTGACGTAGGTGCCCTTGGGCACGCCGGGAACGCGGCCGGCGACATTGGTCCACTTCTTGCCGCCATCCCGCGTGATTTGCAGGTTGCCGTCGTCCGTGCCCACCCAGATCACGTTCGCGCTCATGGGTGATTCGTTGACCACGGTGATGGTGGGCCACCACTCGACGCCATCCTCGCGTGATAACTCCGTCTTATCCGGAAGCCTGCCGAGAATTTTCATCTCGCGCCTGTTTTCATTGTTGGTGAGGTCCGGACTGATCTTTACCCAGGAGTCGCCACGGTCGATGGACTTAAAAAGAAAATTGCCTCCGTAATAGATCGTCTTGTGATCGAAGTGCGAAATTTCGATCGGGGAACGCCATTGGAAGCGATAAGGAGGCTCGCCTTCGGCTTCGTGTGGACGGATCGTCTTCGATTCCATCGTGCGCAAATCGCGGCGGCCCAATTCGCCGTCCTGCGATTCCTCGTAATCGGTATTGGGGTTCTCGGGATCGAGCCGGTTGTAAAAGCCGTCGCCGCCGCCCACCGTTTCCCAGTCACTATTCAGAATTCCGCCGTGAAAGGTTTGCGACGGGCCGCACCAGCTTCCGTTGTCTTGCAAACCTCCGCAGACCTTATAGGGAACCTCATTGTTTGCGGTGACTTCGTAAAACTGGCCGATGGCGAGAATGTTGTCGTGATCCCAGGAATGGCCGCTATCGTGGCTCATATAAATGCCGCCATCCACGCCGACCATCATGTGGTTCGAGTCGTGCGGGTCGATCCACAAAGCGTGATAGTCGCTATGCACGCCCTGTCCACGCGAGGTCACGAAGCTCTTGCCGCCGTCTTCCGAATAATAAAGAGGCGCGCCGCCCACCCATACGCGCAGATCGTTATTGGGATCAATGGCCAGCACGCCGAAGTAGGATGGACGCGGGTTCGTATCGCTCATCTTTGTCCAGCTCTCGCCCTTGTCTTCGCTGCGGTAGAAGCCGCCCTTCAGATTTTGCACGCGTGCGTAGACGATGTTGGGATTCTTTGGGTAAACGGTGACAGCGATGCGGCCGACTTCGCTGCCATCAGCATAGGGAAGGCCATTGGTGATGCGGCGCCAGGTGGCGCCGCCATCGTTGGTCTTGTAGATGCCGCCATCGGGGCCGCCGCCATTAAAGCCAAAGGCCGTGCGGCGGCGTTCGTACGCGCCCGCGTAAAGGATGTTGGTGCTTTGCGGATCGATGGCCAGATCCACCACGCCGGTGTCGTTGTTTACAAAGAGAGACTTGGTCCAGGTCTTGCCGCCGTCGGTGGTTTTGTAAACGCCACGCTCGGGATTGGCATTCCAGAGGCCGCCCAAGGCCGCGATATAAACGGTGTTGGGATCGTGCGGATCGATTACGACGCGGCCGATAGCCTGTGTTTCATCGAGGCCCATGTGCTGCCAGGTGACGCCGCCATCAAGCGATTTATAGACGCCCGCGCCCCAGGAAGCGCTCTGGCGATTGTTGGGCTCGCCGGTACCCACCCAGATGATCGAGGGATCGGAGGGCGCAATGCTGATGGCGCCGATCGAAGACGCGGTCTCGTGATCGAAGATCGGCGTCCAGGTGTTGCCGCCGTTGGACGTTTTGAAGATGCCGCCGCCGGCGAGGCCCACATAGATGATGTCGGGATTATCGTCTTCCACCGCGTAGGTATCCACGCGTCCGCCCATTGTGGCCGGACCAATATTGCGGAACTCGAGACCCTTCAGCGCGGCAACAGCAGCCGCCGCAGGTGTCGTGGGTGCGGCGGATGCGTTCGAATTCGCGTGAGAAGTTCCTTGCCCGGCGGCTCCACTCTTGCCATTGCCGGCCGCGGCTATCAGATGCGCACCCAACAGCATGCACACGGCAAGCGCTGCGCCAAAAATCCAACGAATTCCAGACAGACGCGTCATCACTTTGCTCATTGCGAAAACCTCTTTATGAGAAATTGCGGCAAGGCCGCTTAGAACTTGCGAGCCGGAACACGCCGAGGCAAAGCGTCCCGTCCTGGTAGAAGCGCTTTGCCCGGCGAACTATAGCGGAATAACTGCTCCGGTAGTACTACCGTTTGTAAGAGACGTGCTCGTGTCCGCTGAGGTTTCCACGTCCGTAAATATGTGGCGTGCGGGCCGCGCTAATGCGCGACCACGGGAATCTCCACGTTCGAAGGATATTGCTTCGAACGATAGATTCGCTGGGTGGCCTTCTGATAGTCGGCGGCTCTTGCCTCGAAGATATTGGGCACGTATTTCTGCGGGTTGCGATCGATGATCGGGAACCAAGTGCTCTGCACCTGCACCATGATGCGATGGCCTTTTTGGAACACGTGGTCATTGGTGTGCAGATCGATCGTAAACGGGGTGACTTGGTTGGCCACGATCGGTTCGGGCTTTTCGAAACTGTTGCGGAAACGACCGCGAAGCACGTCATTTGCGATCATCAGCTCGTAGCCGCCCATTTTGTGGTCGGGCTCGTATTTCTGGGGATAGACGTCAATCAATTTCACTACCCAGTCGCTATCGGTGCCGGTGGTGGAAGCGAATAGGTGCGCGCGAATATCGCCCGCAATCGTCACGTCTTCCGCCAGAGGCTCGCTTTCCCAACTCAACGTGTCCGGGCGCTGCTGCACGAAGCGCTGGTCCTCCACGAGCCAGGTGTACCAGCGGCTGCCCTCGGAGTAGGTCTCTTCAATGGGGCGCGTGCGATACGGCACTGGGTTCGCGGGATCGGAGATGTAGCTGTCGAATTCCGGGCCGTCCTCTACGGGCGCGTCGAAAGATAATTTTCCATCGGAATGAAAATAGAGCTTGCGCGGCGTTGCCTCGGATGGTGGCCACGCGTCCCATGACTTCCAGGTGTCCGTGCCGGTTTCGAACGTTTGGGCTACGTGCGCGGGCAAGCTTCCTTTGCCTTTGAGCCAATATGCAAACCAGGGAGCTTGAATGTTTTGCCGGAAATAGACTCCGGTATCGCTGCCGAAATCAATGCTGCCGAGCTTTCTGCCCGGGCTACGTCCCCAGCCGCCATGATTCCACGGGCCGACAGCGAGATAGTTGTAATGCTTTGAGTCATGCTGCTTCAGCAGGTCAAATATCTTGATCGGGCCGTAAAAATCTTCCTGATCCCACCAGCCGGCGACGTTTAAATCAGGAACTTGCAGCTCCAAATCCTTGAAGTAGCGCGGAAACGCCTGTTTTTGCCAGAAGGCGTCGTAGTTCGGGTGCGCAACGAAATCGTTCCAGGTGGGAATCGCGCCGTGAAAATAGAGCCTGTTCGCATTCGAAAGCGGTCCCAGGCGCAAATACCATTCGAACGTGTCGTAGCGGTCAAATTGAAATTGATAATTGGTCTTGCCCGTTTCGAGCTCCGACGCGTATTCGAAGCCGTAGCTCAGGCGGAATGCGCCGTTGTGATGGAAATCGTCGCCTAGAAACATGTCCGCAGGCGAGGCCTGCTCCGAAACGGCCTTGAGCGCCGGGTGCGGCTCGATCAGCGCCATGGCCGTGAGCCAACCACCATAGGAAATGCCCGCTTCTCCGGCACGGCCATTGTTGTTGGGGATATTTTTCAGCAGCCAGTCAATCGTATCGTAGGTGTCGGTGCCTTCATCAATGGAATGAGAATCGGCGCGATCGCGCGGCGGCCGCTGCATCACGAATTTGCCCTCCGAGCCGAAGCGCCCGCGAATATCTTGAAACACGAAGATGTAGCCATCGGCAAACATCTCCGGGTAGAGATTCAGCAAGCGCGAGTAGCCCTGGTCGTCATCGCTGAGGCCATAGGGCGTGCGGGTAATGAAAAAAGGCAGCGCTTCCTTCGAATCCTTGGGAGTGTAGATCTCGGTGTGGAGCTTGACGCCGTCGCGCATGGGGATCATCACATCGCTTTTTGTGAAGAGCGCGGCGTGATCGGCTTCGGCTGGAGGTTGTTGTGCCGCACCGCCCGCGCGGAGGTGGGTAGCCGCCGGCAGAGCGGCAAGAACCGCCAGGAGTGCGATCCCGCAGAGAATTCCTGCCTTCATAGGTTTCCTCCGGTCCAGGTAGTTAGGGTGTGATGGCTCGCGCCTTCGGTTTTTCTGGCAAAGTCGAGGAGCGCCTTTGGTCCAGCACGCGAATATCGGCGGCATCGCCGAGATATTCCCAGCGCTGCAGGGCAATCGGCACGTTGCCATTTTTCCACACGAAATCGTGAAATGCGCGGAGCGAGAATGCGCTACCTTGCTTCAGCTTCGCATCGGCCAGGAAGCCGAGGATCTGTACTTTGCCGATCTCGTAGCTGATCGCCTGGCCAGGACTCGTCGCGAAAAAAGAAGCTTCGTTTTCCGCGGTCTTGTGATCCATGGGCACGCGTTGCTCGAGATAGGCAGCCGCCTGGTCCATCGTGAAGACTCCGAGGGCCAGCTTCACGTCCACTTCCACGCGAAGCGCCCGCAAGCGCATGAAGTTATAAATGATTTCGCGCGAGCGCGGGCTGTCGTCGAAAAGCCCCGCTTGCAACATCATTTCCTCGGTGTAAAACCCGATGCCCTCATTTGCTCCGGAATCGTAGTATTGGCGGCGGATGGAATCCTCATGCATGCGCGACCAAGCCATCTGGAAAAAGTGCCCCGGCACTCCTTCGTGCACCATGTCCGGCCGAGAATCCTTTGCGGTCGCAAGCCAGAAATAACCCAGATTGGGCGCCGGCGGATCGATCCAGCGCACGCCATCCTCGCCCGGGTACGATGGTCCGCCAAACCAGTCGAGTTCGCCGAAATCGGCGAGCGCATCGAGATAGGAGGGCGCGAGCTGAATCGTATAGTGCCCGATTCCCTGCGGAACGCTCATGATCCCTTTTTCGTCGAGGAATTTGCGGATGGCGAGTTCATCGCGCCGGCTATTTTGAATTTGCTCCTCGGTGCTCGAGGCGATCTTTAGCTCAGGGAGGCCTTGATTGCGCTGCTCCTCAATCTGTTCGAACGCCACGGCGCGTTCCCATTCCTGCCGGCTGACGTCGAGAAGTTTCTCGGGCGTATAGGGAAGCAGCGCGACGTTGTTTAAGAAGAACCCGTAATTGGCGCGGCCGACCGCGGATTTCTCCGGCATTTCCGCCAGATGCTGCTGGAGCCACGAGCGATAGGATTCGAGCGCCGAGGTTGCTTTTTCGGTTGCGGCTTGAAACTTAGCAGTCAGATCCGCTTTTGAGGCCCGGTCCGCGGCGAGCAGTGGCGCGACGCCGCGCTCGACTTCGCTCAACTCCGGACGAACTTGCTGCAATGAGGCAATTGCCAATTGCGCGAAAGGGCGTACCGGACGCAAATTCGCCTCACCGGCGGCGACGATGCCAGGGATTTCCTCCATACGCGTGACGACTTCGCGGCTACGCGCGGTGCTGAAAGGGCCCGGTTGCAACAAGGATTCGAGCAGAGCCGTAAGCCCTTGTTCCAGATAAAAATTCGGGTCGCGCTCCCAGCGGCGATTCACGTCCAATTCCCAATGCACGCGGGCCAATGCCGAGCCAATCAGGCGGTAATCCACTTGTTGCGGCACGCTCCAGCCTGAGGTGTCGATGCTCTTCCAGCGCGTATCGAAGGCGGCCAGCGCCGCGCGCTGTTTCGCGATGGAAGCCGCCGACCAATCCCGTGGACCGGCGGGATGCTCGAGGCGGGGAATATCATCCGTGGAAAAGGGCTGATACCGGGCGCGCCAAACCCAAAAATCGCTGGCAAGCGTCTGGAGAGAATTCGGCGATGAGGAAGGCTTGGCCTGTGGCCGAGCCGAAGGTATCGCAAGACAAAATATCAAAACGAGCGGTAGGACGCCGCGCATGCACAGAGCACTCCGGACAATTCGAAAATCGGCGACTTCCCGGAGAAATCGCCGATGCGTTCCGCTCGGTTGCATCGTGGTCGGCACAGTCTACTTGAATTTGGGAATACCGGCGAAAAATGTGGGTGATGGCAGGGATCTAGCTTCTAGTGCTGGGCGGGGCGGGCATCCATAAGCTGTGAAAATCCGGCTAATTCGCGCGGGGTTCTTTACGATAGACAAATTCCGTGAGGAAATTGTCCACAAGGCGGTTCCATTCCTCGGGGTGATGTTCCTTGCAGTGTTTTTCCAATTCCGAGCGGCCTTCGGCGCCGCCGCGCGCTTGAAAATCGCAATACTTACATTTTGCTTGTTCCCGATTCGGTGAGTTCTCCATGCTCTTCGGGTCCTTCCCCGCTTGGCTGCCGACACTCCCCCGCCATGCAGCAGAGCGCGTGATATTGTCCCTTTTGGCGGGGTTAGAGACATATACGGGGAATCCTGCAAATCGGATGGTTACTAGGCATCAAGGGAATGGCAGTCCGCAAGCCTTCGATCTGTCGCACGTCTTAGAAAATATAGGAGTAATTGAATCCCACCCTAGCGGGTGATAGCCTCGGTTCAGGCGCGAACCCTCCCCGGCTGCGCCAGATACGCCAGCGGCGTTCGCCATGGCATCGACCCGCCAACAAATCGACCTGCAGATGCTACGCGACCGCGTGCTGCGCGTGGCGCGCGAGATCCTTCAGGAACTAGGCAACGAACACGCGCTGAGAAGCTTGTGCTGCGAATCGCATCTGGAACGCGATCTGGGGCTAGGTAGCCTCGAACGCGTGGAGCTGCTGGTGCGTTTGGGCGCCGCATTCCATTTAACGCTCGTTGACGCCGCAATCGCCCAAGCTAATACAATTGAGGATATTGTTGGGGCAATCGGCAAATCCTTACGCGCGGAAATTACCGGCGATGCCGAAGCTCATTCGGCCACGCGAGCCGCGGCGCAACATGGCGGCATCGCGCCGTTGACTCGTAGCGCGGAGCCTGCGGAAGGCGTGCCGTGGGCGGAAACGTTGCTGGACGTTTTTTACCATCGCGCCCAGATGGATGCCGAGCGCCCGCACCTTTTCCTTTATGAAGGAGACACTCCGCTCGATCCCGTCAGTTTCGGCGATCTGTATTCGAAGAGCCTAGGCGTCGCACAAGGCCTGCGGACGCGCGGCATCGTAGCGGGTGACACGGTGTCACTGATGTTGCCCACGGGGCTCGAATTTTTCTTCTGCTTCACGGGCGTGCTGCTGGCCGGCGCCGTGCCGGTGCCGATTTATCCGCCGTTCCGAGTGGACCGCATCGAGGAGTACGCCGCGCGCCAATCGGCGATTTTGCGGAACGCGGGCGCAAGACTCCTGATCACATTTGACCGTGCGGAAAAGGTAGCGCGCTTGCTGGCGCCCCAGATAGGCTCGCTCTCTGCTGTGGTGAACGCCTCCGATCTGATAGCGGCGCATGGCGAAATTTCTGCCGCGAAAACGCTTCCCAGCAGCGCTGTCACGCGTAAAGGAAGCGATCTCGCTCTCTTGCAATACACCTCCGGCTCGACCGGAGACCCCAAGGGCGTGATGCTCACGCACGCCAATTTGCTGGCGAATATTCGCGCGATCGGGCAAGCCGTGGGTGTGCGCAACGACGATGTAGGCACGACCTGGCTGCCGCTGTATCACGACATGGGCCTAATCGGCGCCTGGCTCGTGCCGCTCTATTTTGGTTTGCCGTTGGCGGTGATGTCTCCGATGGATTTTCTCTCGCGGCCTGAGCGTTGGCTGCGCCTGGTCCACCGGCATCGGGGCTCGCTGGCCGCGGCTCCCAACTTTGCCTATGAATTGTGCGCGCGAAAAGTGGCCGACGAGGAATTGGAGGGCCTCGACCTGAGTTGCTGGCGCGCCGCGCTGAACGGCGCGGAACCCGTGCAGCACGAAACGGTGGACCGCTTCATCGCGCGCTTCGCATGCTGCGGGTTCCGCCGCGAAGCAATGCTCCCCGTTTACGGGCTGGCGGAAACGGCGCTGGCGCTGGCGATTCCGCCGATGGACCGCGGACCCCGCGTGGACACCATCGCGCGCGAAGCATTTCGCCAAGATGGCCGCGCAATACCCTTCGCCGCGCGAAACGGAGACCATGCCGACGCCGCCATTCGCTTCGTATCCGTTGGACGCCCCCTGGCCGGGCACGACGTGCGCATCGTAACCGCAGACGGCCGCGACACCGGCGAACGCTGCGAGGGAGACTTGTGGTTCCGCGGCCCTTCGGCCACGCGCGGCTACTACAACAATCCCGCGGCGACGGAAAAGCTGTTTCCCGCCGGACCGCCGCAGGAAGGATCGTGCGCTTGGATCAACTCCGGCGATCGCGCCTACTTCGCGGAGGGCGATCTATTTATCACCGGCCGCGTGAAAGACATCATCATCAAGGCCGGGCACAACATCTATCCGCACGAAGTAGAGCTTGCGGCGGCGCGCGTAGATGGAATTCGCAAAGGCTGCGTCGTCGCGTTCGGCGCGGACGGTTCGAACTCGGGGACGGAACGATTGATCCTGGCGGCTGAGGTGCGCGACCCTTCGGCTTTGCGCGATGCCCCTCGGCGTGACGGTCTGACCGGCGCGGTCAGCGCGGAAGTGGCCTCCGCGATCGGAGTACCGCCCGACGCGGTGGTGCTGCTGCCGCCGGGCAGCGTACCCAAGACATCGAGTGGCAAGCTGCGCCGCGCAGAAACACGGCGTCTATACCTGGAAAACCGGATTGGAACACTGCCGGCGGCTTCCTGGATACAGATTTCGCGCTTGGCGGCTGCGAGCATGCTGCACCGTGCGGGAAGAGCGTTTCAGGCCCTCGCACACGTTGTTTACGGCTCTTATGTTGTGGTGGTGCTTGCGATTCTGATTCTGCCGGCATGGGTGTTGGTGAAGTTCGTAGGCAATCGGGAAACCGTCGCCAGCATCACTTCAAAAACTTTGCGGCTTTGTTTCGTGTTGATCGGAGTGCGGCTTCGCGTGGAAGGCTTGCAGAATTTAGACAAACGCCGGCCAAGCGTGATCGTCGCAAACCATAGCAGTTATGCGGATGTGCTGGCGCTAATGGCCGGGCTCGGCGTGCATTACCGCTTCGTGGCAAAGATTGAAGTGATGCGCATGCCGGTGGTCGGCACATTTATGCGAAAGCTCGATCACCTGGCGTTTGACCGCTCCGATCCGCGTTCGCGCCGCGGCATCGCCGCGGAAATCGAGGCGCGGTTGCGGGCGGGCGAATCCATTTTTGTTTTTCCTGAGGGCACTTTCACAGCGCAGGCGGGAGTGCGGCCGTTTCAATTGGGCGCGTTCAAGGCCGCTGTGCAAACGGGATGCGATGTGGTTCCCGTAGCCGTAACTGGAATGCGCAAATTTCTGCGAGATGGCATGTGGTTTCCGCGCAGGACCCCGGTAACGATCCAGGTGTTGCCCGCTCTGAAGCCAGCCCCGGATTCAAGCGCAGCGTCCGCCAAATCGGGCTGGCAGGAAATGGTTCGCCTGCGCGATACTGCCCGTGAGGAGATTTCACGCGCTTCGGGCGAACCTCTGCTCTGATGATTCCTGGCAGCCCTTTCCGAAGTTCCTTTTTTTTACAGCACAGCTTCTGTGAAGAAGCGCAACCTCCGTTGCCTGCGCCGCATCCATAGCTGAGTTGCTGGCAGGTGTCGCGCGCCATTTCAGCCACGGCACGCACAAAACCAGGGGTGGGGATAGCAGGACGTTCCGCGTGACCCCGCGGAAATCACGAGTTTACGGAGGAAAGTGTTATGCGACGCGTAGTTTGTCTCTTGGCGTTTTCTTTGCTGTTCGGTTTCGCGGCTTCGGCGCAGGATCAAGATACAGGCAGCAGCTCGACAAAAGCGGATGTGTTTCTCGGATACACGTACGTCCGGCAGACCTACAAGAATGGAATCCCACCTTATAACCAACAGTTTGGTATGAACGGTGGGTCGGCGCAATTTGCTTTTTATCCGGTGAGGTCGTTTGCAATCGTCGCGGAAGTTGCGGGCACCGAATCCTCGATGATCGGCGGGAACCCGTCTGCGGGCGCGATGTATACGTACATGTTCGGCCCGCGCATCGTGCTCCATCAGGGACGGCTGCGCCCTTACGTGCAAGGCCTTTTCGGGGAAGCGCACATGACGTCGGGGCTGAGTTATTACTTGCTGCCGACAAACGCAAGTGGAACCGTAGACGGAAACTCGTTCGCGATTGCCGCCGGAGTAGGTCTCGATCTCACGCTTACCCATCACTTCGCGGTGAGATTGGGGCAAATCGACTACTTGATGACGCGTTTCTACGACCCTTATGGGAGCCGCTTCATCCAGAATAACGCCCGCTATTCGGGCGGAATCGTGTACCGCTTCTAACCTGTCTTACTTTGTCTTCACAATTTGCGAATCGGAAGGGGACGCCCGGAAACGGCGTCCCTTCGTACTACGTGTTCGGCTCTGATTGCCCCAGTACGAAATGCACGGTGATATACGTGTCCACCTCAACCGCTTCCGTTCCCAGCATCGTCGGCCGATAACGCCATTGCCGCACGGCGTCCAGCGCGGCCTTCACCAGCAATGGATGGCCGTTCAGCGCCTCAAGAAACTCAATGGTGCCGTCTCGTGCAATCACGGCGTGTAATTCCACGGTGCCTTCCACACGAGCTTGACGCGCTAAAGCCGGATATTCCGGTTCGATGCGATGAATCAGCAGAGCCGCCTGCACGCCCTCGCTGCGGCGCACAGGAGCTACGGGTTTCGCCGCGGGCGCAGTCGGTTGCGGCAATGACGGTGGGGTTCCTCCGAAACCTTCGACCCCGATCAGCCCTGCTGTTTCAGAATTTCTGGCACCCACTGTGCTGTCGATCGTAGGAATCCCTGTCGGAGCGTTGGCGTCACCTGCATTGCCAGGCGGGCGAATCGGCCGAGGGGGTACCAATGGACCATGAATCACGTCATGACTCACGTAGATAGTTAAATGCGTCGTCTGTGCAAGGGCTCCGTGAGGTGGGCTGTCAATCCTGGGCGCTCCATACGGTGGCAGTGGGACGGGATGCCGCGGCAAAATCAGGCGCGTGCCCGATGCAAAAAGGGGCCAAATCATCAGCGCGGCAACCACCGCCACTTCGATCGCCACGGACGCGCCCATCGCTTTTCGGCGTGCACGCAACGCACCGGTCTTCACGGCGGGATCGGCTTCTACGAGACATTTGCCCAACGGCGTGGCGGCAAGATCCTGCGGCTTCTCGGGCGAACAAGAATTCGTGTGATACATCGGCACACCTCTACTTTCAGTTTCCTGGTCCTTCGAATGGCCTGGCCGGAAACGTTTCGAGCGGTGCGCACCCTCTCCTTCATTTGGACACCGGAGCCACAGCAAAGTTCCCCGCGAATGGGTACATCCCAGTGGAAGGTTGCGAACGTATTCGAAACGTAAACGTGCCTACGAGTCCCGTTCGAAAGTTTGAATCGCGGCCTGGGGCTAAAGCATCGAAGACCGTGAAGATGAGCGAGAAGCTAACACAGCAAGAGAGAGGTGCCAGTACCATGAGCCGTGAAACGCTCGAAACCTTGGGAGTCCGTTATACCGGTTGGGCGGCGCTGAACCGCGATCCACAGAAAGACCTGGTGGAATTCACATGTCCACGCTGCGGGGCTTACGGCATGAAGGCCGCGGGCCAGGACCGCACGCTATACCATTTCGTGGATGGCTTTTTGCAAGACGTAGAAGGGGAAGCGGCCACCTGCCGCGGCTGCAAGGCGGCACTGCGCGTTGCTCCGGTCGTGATGGTTCATGACCAGGACGAAAAGAAGCGCTTCGCCGCCGTGTTTGAAGATCAGCTTACGCCTATATCCCATTAACGCGCGATTCGAACCAAAGGTCGTGGTTCTCAGCCGTATGTGTCAGAGTCGAGTTCGAGGTGGTATGTCTCCAGCACCGCGCGAACCTGTTCGAAGGCGTCGTCCACCGTATCCGCAAAGCGCAGCATCGAGTATTCCTTCGCGTTGATCGTGCCGCTCTTCATCATTACCTTCCAATTCAAAACCCTATCCCAATACTTGCGGCCGTAAATCAGCACCAGGTTGTGTTGCGGCAATTTGTGCGTCTGCATCAGCGTCAGCATTTCCCAAAGTTCGTCCATGGTGCCGAATCCGCCCGGGAATACGATCAGCGCTTTGGCAATCTGCGCGAACCATAGCTTGCGCATAAAGAAATAGTGAAAATTGAAGCTGAGCTCGTGGCTGATATAGCGATTGGGAAATTGCTCGTGCGGCAGTTCGATGCTCAGCCCGATGGATTTGCCGCCGGCTTCCGCGGCACCACGATTGGCGGCCTCCATAATGCCGGGTCCGCCGCCCGAGCAAACGACGAAGCGTCGCGGATGATCGCCAAACGTCATGGCCCAGGAAGTGATGCGCCGCGCTAATTCGCGCGCGTCTTCGTAGTAGGGCGCCATGCCCAGCGCGTTGCGCGCAACGCGCAAGCGGTCCAGCGCCTCCGGGGTTCGCTTCTGCTTAACGGCGTGCCGGGCCCGCTCGAGTCTTGCCATGGCGCGATCCCGCGGCAAAATGCGCGCCGAACCGAACATCACAATCGTATCGGCCACGCCCTCGCGCCGCAGCCGCACCAGCGGATCAAAATATTCAGAAAGAATTCGGATCGGCCGGGCGGCAAAACTATCCATGAACTTCGGGTCGCGATAAGCCAACTTCGGAACATGTGGGTGTTTGGGCGCGGCTCTTTTCGGCATGCAGTCTCCCGGGAGAATTACTTCGGCGCGGAAGCCGGTTTCGCGGCAATCGGCGCGAATGTGCATTGTAGCGTGAGGCGGCGGCGAAGCGTTGGGCGGAAGCGCTTCCGGCAAAGAGTAGTAAACAACGGACTACCCTCGAAGAGCGTCCAATACACGAGGACGAAACCATGAGCCGTCCAGAGTCTTCCGTTTCTACGTGCACCGTGTCCCCAATTGCCCGCCGCTCTTCGTTCGCGTTGGCCCTTTGCGCGGGCTACGCAGTGGCTGCGCTGGCTCAGTCTGGGACTGGACCGCTGCCGCCTAAGCCGAGCATCTCCAACCAGCCTTCGCCGCAGGATTCCACGCAAGGGCGCATCAGCATACAGGTTCGGCTGGTAAGCGAACCGGCGGTCGTCCGCAACAACAAAGGCGACATGGTGGTGAACCTCACCCAACCGGACTTCAAGATTTTTGACAATGGCGTCGAGCAAAAAATCGATCACTTCGATATGGGCGGCGATCCGGTCTCGGTGGTATTGCTGATCGAGACCAGCACGCGGGTGATGCCGCAATTGCCCGTGATCCAGAAGGCTGGAATTATCTTTACACAGGACGTGTTGGGAGAAACAGGCGAAGCGGCGGTGCTCGCGTTCAACGACGAAGTCGAGCGTGCCTCGGGATTTACCACCGACCACGATGCGCTCGAAAAAGCCATCTCGAATGCGCCCTCGGGAGGCTCCAGCTCACATCTGTATGATGCGATGGCCACGGCCGTCAATATGCTGCGCGACCGCCCAGTAGATCATCGGCGGGTGATCATTGCCATTAGCGAAGGGCTTGATCGAGGGAGCGAAGCAAAGCTTGGCGAGGTCCTGCGCGACGCGCAAGTCGCAAATGTAACGATCTACGGCGTGGGTCTTTCGACCACTGCCAATGAAGTACGCACGCCGCCTTCGGGCTCGCCCACGCCACCTTCCCCAACCCCTCCGGGAATCTATGGGCAAGCGCCCATTCCCGGAACACCGCAGACTCCGACGACGGAGGAAATCCGTAATACCGGCATGGATCTAGGGGCGCTGGTGGTCTGGACCGTCACGCACGCGTCCGACGCGGTGCGTGGGAACGCCATGCAGGTGGCCGCGGCAGCGACCGGCGGAGAGGACGTCGCGACGTTCAAGGATCACTCGATTGACGATGCACTAGACCGGATCGGCGGGGACTTGCACGCGCAGTACACGATCGCCTATCACCCGACGGGCGTTTCCGGCGGCGGCTACCACGAAGTGAAAGTTCAGGTGGATCGCGGCAGGACTGAAAATTTTGTCGCGCCCCGGCTATTACTTGCCGCCTGCCAGCTGATTTTTTCCAGCCCGCTCGATACCAATGTTGCTGTGGCGCGCAAATGCGCGCACTCGCCCACAGCTTCTCTGCGGGAGGAGCTAGCTCTTCGGCGGTTCTTTCGGCTCCGCTACTGCTTCCGCCTCTTCTTCCAGCAGCGCGGCCGCCGCAGCGATACGGTCCCCTTCGTCCAGCCGCAGCAAGCGCACACCTTGCGTCGAGCGTCCTGCCTCGCGGATTTCGTTCGAATGCACGCGAATCACTTTGCCTTGGCCGGCGATAATCATCACGTCGGATTCTTCGGCCACCTGCAACGCCGCGACCACACCGCCATTGCGTTCCGTGGTCTTCAAATTGATCACACCTTTGCCGCCGCGCGACGTGATGCGGTATTCCGCCAGCGGAGTGCGTTTGCCGAAGCCTTTTTCCGAAATCGTAAGCATCAGCGTCGTCAACGAATCCTTGATCACATCGGACTCGAGCTCGTCGAGATTTTGCGTGGTGAGGTTGTGCTCCTTTTCAATGATGGCGAAGTCCGGGTTCACCGCGTCCATGCTGACCACGTAATCGTCCTTCGCCAAGATCCATGCCGATCACGCCGCCGGCGTTGCGGCCCATGGGCCGCACTTCCGTTTCGCGGAAAAGAATCGCCTGCCCCTCATGCGACGCCAGGAACACCATTTGCTTCCCCTGCGTCAAGCGCACGCCGATCAGCTCATCTTGCGCGTCGAGGTTGATAGCGATGATGCCGGAGCTCCGCGGGCTGGAAAAATCGGTCAGCGGCGTTTTTTTCACGGTGCCGTTGCGCGTGGCCATGAACACGTACTTGCCCTGTTCTTCGAGATCGTGCGCCGAGACCACGGCGGTGAGCTTTTCGCCGTCCTGGAACTTCACGAGCGAGGTGATCGCGCGCCCACGAGTCGCAGCCGCAGCCTCCGGAATTTCGTAGACCTTCAGCCAATAGACGCGGCCCTTCGACGTGAAGAGCAGGATGTAACTGTGCGCAGATGCCACGAAGAGGTGCTCGACGAAATCGTCTTCGCGGGTTTTCGCCCCAATGCGTCCTTTGCCGCCGCGCGACTGATGGCGATACGTGTCCACCGAAGTACGTTTCATGTAGCCCGCATGGCTCACCGTGATGGCCATGTCCGTGTCGGCGATCAGATCTTCGAGCTTGATCTCGTCCACTTTGTCCACGATCTGCGTGCGGCGGTCGTCGCCGAATTTCTTATGGACGTCGCGCAACTCGCCGATAATCACGGCGCGGAGTTTCTTGTCGCTGGCGAGAATGGAGCGCAATTCGGCGATGAGCTCCTGAATTTCTTTTAATTCCTGGAGGATCTTCTCGCGCTCCATCTGCGTGAGGCGGTGCAGTTGCAAATCGAGAATCGCTTGCGCCTGGCGGTCGCTGAATTTCCACGTCTCGATCAAGCCCGCTTTCGCTTCCGCGGGCGATTTTGATTTGCGAATCAGCTTGATGATGTCGTCCAGGTGGTCGAGCGCTTTTTTGAAGCCGAGCAAAATGTGCTCGCGCTCCTCCGCTTTGCGTAGCTCAAATTCCGTGCGCCGGCGGACGACTTCGATGCGGTGCTCGATGAAGAGCCGCAACATATCCAGCAGCGGCAATTCGCGCGGCTGGCCGGCCACGATGGAAAGCAGGATCATGCCAAACGATTCCTGCATCTGCGTGTATTTGTAGAGATTGTTGAGGATGAGCTGGCTTTCCTCGCCGCGCTTGATTTCGACTACGATGCGCATGCCGTCGCGATCGGACTCGTCGCGCACATCCGCGATGCCTTCCACTTTTTTCGTCTGCACCAGCTCGGCGATGCGCTCGATGAGCCGGGCTTTGTTCACCTGGAAGGGGATTTCGGTGATGACGATGTTTTCGCGCTCTTTACCCGTCTGTTCGATCGCCGCCTTGGCGCGCATGATGAAGGAACCACGCCCGGTCTTGTAGGCCTGCAGGATTCCTTCGCGCCCGGCGATGTATCCCCCGGTGGGGAAGTCCGGGCCCGGCACGAGCTTCATGATGTCTTTGAGCGTGGACTCGGGTTTTTCAATCACCAGCACCGCAGCGTCCACGATTTCGCGCAGATTGTGCGGCGGAATGTTGGTCGCCATGCCCACGGCGATGCCGGAAGCGCCGTTCACCAGCAGGTTCGGCACTTTGGCCGGCAAGACGGATGGTTCTTCGCGCGTCTGGTCGAAGTTCGGGATGAAGTCCACCGTCTCTTTTTCGAGATCGGCGAGCAATTCGTCGGCGACGCGCGTGAGCCGCGCCTCGGTATATCGCATGGCGGCCGGCGGATCGCCATCCACCGATCCGAAGTTTCCCTGGCCATCCACGAGCGGATAGCGCATGTTGAAGCCCTGCGCCAGCCGGACCATCGTCGGATAAATGATCGCTTCACCGTGCGGGTG
Organism: uncultured Acidobacteriota bacterium; assembly: GCA_963703805.1. GTDB lineage: Bacteria > Acidobacteriota > Terriglobia > Acidiferrales > UBA7541 > DASTCZ01. The sequence continues at coordinate 2,185,885 of CAVPFO010000005.1, forward strand.
ATAGTTGCCGGAAGTGTCGCCGCAGATCTTCGCGCATTTGCGGAAGCCGCGCCCCGCGGAAAGGCCGAGGTCGTTCATGGCGATCAGGATGCGGCGCTGCACGGGCTTCAAGCCGTCACGCACGTCTGGAATCGCGCGCGCCACGATCACGCTCATCGCGTAGTCGAGGTACGACCGCTTCATCTCGACTTCAATATCCACCGGAACTAACACGCTTGTGTTGGGTGTCGTCTCGTCCGCCATGCGTCCCCTTTATTTCGTTTAAACGTCCAGATTCACCACATCCAGCGCGTTTTCTTCGATGAACTTGCGCCGGTTTTCCACCACTTCGCCCATGAGCGTGGTGAAAATTTCCTCCGCGCTGACCACGTCTTCCATCTTCACCTGCAGCAGCGTGCGCGTTTCGGCGTTCATGGTGGTGCTCCAAAGCTGCTCGGGATTCATTTCACCCAGGCCCTTGAACCGTGTGATGGTGAATTCTTTCTTCGCATCGTCCAACACGTAGGCCAATACATCGGTCGCCTTTTCCTTTGTAACTTTGTCGCCGTTGCGCGTCACTAGAAATGGCGGATGATCTACCGGCTCGATTTGCCCATAAAGCGTCCGCAGCCGCTTGTATTCCGGGGTGGAGGCAAGCGCCCAATTGATTCTCGCGTTTACCGGACGATCCTTCGCGCCGCCGGTGATCGCCAACTCATGCAGGCTGTGCTCCTCGTCGTAAGTGATCTTCCCTTCGAGGTCGAGCTTGGCTTTCTCCACAGCGCGATTGAGCTTCTCGAGTTTTTTCTTGTCTTCGAAATCTTCTTTCTTCTCGAGATCGGCCTGCGCCAGCAGTTCCGCCACGCCGGGAGTACGTAGCCTGCGGCCAAGCTTCGTCACCACCTGCTCGTATTCCTGCACGTTCAGCAGAAATTGCGTCAGCGCCTGGCCTTCGAGCTTCGCACCCTCTTTCGGCTTCACGCCATGTTCCTCGGTGGCGCGACGCATCATCTCGCGCATGAACTCGCGGTCGTCGCGGATGTAGCGGTCCATCTTCCCGCGGCGAATGCGATAGAGGGGCGGTTGCGCGATGTAAACGTGCCCGCGCTCGATCAATTCGCGCATGTGGCGGAAGAAAAAGGTGAGCAGCAGCGTGCGAATATGGCTGCCGTCCACGTCCGCGTCCGTCATTAAAATGATTTTGTGGTAGCGAAGCTTGGCCGGATCGAAATCATCTTTGCCGATCCCCGTGCCGAGCGCGGTGATGATGGTGCGAATTTCCTCGTGGCCGAGCATTTTGTCGTATCGCGCTTTTTCCACGTTGAGGATCTTGCCTTTGAGCGGCAGGATGGCCTGGTACTTGCGGTCGCGTCCCTGCTTGGCCGAGCCACCGGCCGATTCGCCCTCGACCACGAAAATCTCGCACCGCGCCGGATCGCGCTCCTGGCAATCGGCGAGCTTTCCGGGCAACCCACCGGAATCGAGCGCGGACTTGCGGCGAGTGAGTTCGCGCGCCTTGCGCGCCGCTTCGCGCGCCCGGGCGGCGTCAATACACTTGCCGACGATGCGCCGCGCCACGGTGGTGTGCTTATCGAAGTAGGCGCCGAGTTGTTCGTTGACGAGTTGCTCGACCTGCCCCTTGATGTCGCTATTCAGCTTGCCTTTGGTCTGCCCTTCAAACTGCGGCTGCGGCAGCTTCACGCTGACCACCGCCACCAACCCCTCGCGCACGTCGTCCCCGGTAATCGAGACTTCGTCCTTCTGCTCCTTCAGCATGCCGCTCTGCGACGCAAAATAATTAATCGTGCGCGTCAATGCCGAGCGAAACCCGGAAAGGTGCGTGCCGCCATCCACCGTATTAATCGTGTTCGCGAACGCAAAAATATTTTCTGTGTAGCTGTCGTTATATTGCAGCGCGATTTCCATCTCCACCTGGTCGCGCTTGCCCTCGATATAGACGGGCGAATCGTGCAGCACTTGCTTGCCGCGGTTGAGGTGCTTGATGAATTCCGCGATGCCACCGGTAAAACGAAACTCTGTGGATTTGTCGCTGCGCTCATCGGCCAGCGTGATCTTCAGACCTTTATTGAGGAATGCGAGCTCGCGCAGCCGCTGCGCCAGCAGGTCGTAGCTGTAGACGGTGGCGCTGAAAATTTCAGGATCGGGGTGAAAGGTAACTTTCGTGCCCGTCTTGCGCGTTTTTCCCGTTTGTTTCAGCTTGTTGATGGGCTTGCCGCGCTTGTAGGACTGCTCCCAAACGGCGCCATCGCGGCAGATTTCCACGTCCAGCGTGTCCGCCAGCGCATTGACCACGGAGACACCCACGCCATGCAATCCGCCCGAAACTTTGTAGGTCTCCGAATCGAACTTGCCGCCAGCGTGCAATACGGTGAGCACCACTTCCGCGGCCGGACGCTTTTCCGTCGCGTGCATATCCACGGGGATTCCGCGGCCATTATCCTGCACGGTTACGCTATTATCTTCGTGCACGGTGACGTTGATCTCGTCGCAATACCCCGCCATCGCTTCATCGACGGAATTGTCCACCACTTCCCAAACCAGGTGGTGCAGACCCATTTCTCCGGTTGATCCGATGTACATGGCGGGACGCAAGCGCACGGCTTCCAATCCGCCAAGCACCTTGATCGACGTAGCATCGTAGCGATGACCCGCAGCTTTAGCGGTGCCTGCTTCTTTGTCTGCCATAGGTTCTCCCGATAGCGAGGGAAAGGCTCAAATCATGCGAGCCGACCGTCACCTTACCCTGTGATCCCTGCCGCTCTTGCGGCGGAACTCGTAGGGTTGATCGCTTCATCCCGTCCGCCTAGCGGACGTGGCGAAGACTTACGTATTCCAAGTTTTCAAGGCTCGCTTCCTCTGGCGCGGGGAAGTTTTCTCGAACCTTTCCAACCTGGCCGACGTGCCGTACTGAGGGAAAGCTAAAGGATTCGATAACCCAAAAATTGTACCTGAAACGGGAAGAATTCTCAAGGCGAAAGGTGATTTGTGAAGATTTTATCTCTATTAAAATCAACTAGTTAAATGGAGTTGACAGAGATCGTGAATGGATCGAGATGAGGCAACACAAGTTCGGAATTCAAAACCAAAATCTGCGAACTTTGCGAATTCTGATCGCCTGAAAAATCAAATCCGCATGGGCATAATCACGTAACGATAGCGATACGCTTCATCGCCCATGGGACGCAATTCGCCGGCGGATTGCTCGTCCTTGAGCTCGAGACGAATGGGCCCATCGGCGGCCACGCTCAGAAAATCGAGCACGTACTGCGCGTTGAAACCGATGGTGATCGGCTCGCCTTTGTAATCTTTGTCGAGCGATTCGGTGGCCTCGCCATATTCCGGGCTTTGCGCGGAGATCTCCACACCCTCGTTTGAAATCGCGATCTTTACGGCGCGAGAACGCTGATCGGCCAGTTGCGATACGCGGCGCACGGCATCGTTGAATTCATTTCGCTCGATCACGATATTTTTCTTATTTTCTCGCGGTAGCACGGCTTCGAAATTTGGGAATTGCCCGGTTAGGATGCGCGATACCAATCGCCGCGGTCCTACCTGGAAAAACAGATAGCTATCGTCACGCGCGAATTCGACGGTGTCATCTTCTCCGGCCCCAGAGGTCAGACGCTGAATTTCGGAAAGCGCTTTCTTCGGAACGAGAACACGCGCCTCCGTGTTCAATCCGGAAAACTTGTGATCCGTTTCGGCCAGCGCTAATCGGTGCCCGTCGGTCGCCACCATTGCGGCCATTTCCGGCTTCAGGACCAGCAGCCCACCGTTCAACGTGTAACGCGATTCCTCGCTCGAAATTGCAAAGGCCGTCCGCGAGATCAGCCCCGAAAGCATGGACGCGGGGATTTTCGCCAGCGCGTGCGGAGGGTCAGGGATCGTGGGGAAATTATCCTTGGACATCCCCACCAATTTGTAATTCCGTTTGCCGGACTGGATCTGCACCCAGTGATTTTCCAGTACTTTGAAACGAATCTCTTCATCCGGCAATAAGCGCACGAGCTCGAGTAATTTCTTTGCCGGAATCGTGCCACCGCCTTCCTTTTTTACTTTCGCGGCGCACCCGGTGCAGATGCTCAGCTCGAGGTCGGTTGCGGTGATGTCCAGGCGATCGCCTTTCGCCTCAAAGAGCAGGTTCGACAATATCGGGATGGTGGTTTTTCGCTCGACCACGCCTTGCGTCAGCTCGAGTTCTTTTAATAGGTCGAATTTCTTTACGCTGAATTCCATCATCTCGGTTCCTTCGCGAAGCTTCGGCGTTGCGCTGCTCATGGCGGCTACAATCTACCTTGTTTTAAGCTTGGGATAAAGAGTAGTAGTAGTGAGCGCTGTGGAAAGCAGGGAAAACTCATCGCACGCCAATGCCGGTGGCGTTTTGGTAGTGGAAGACTTTCCATCACACCTGTGCGTTTCGTGGAAAACCTAGCCGGAAAGTTCCATTTGTCGCTCCGGCGCGCGAAATCTCCTCAGATGCGCACAGTTTCCCAATACATTCTCACAGGTTCTCCCACAGGCTAATGCATGCCGGAGCCGTGCGCGTTGGGCGTGCCTCCGCGACCTTCCAGCCTGATCCGCAGATAGAGATAGATGGCCACAGGATGGGCGCCGTAGTAGGGCGTGATCGCGTCTGGTACGCCATAGAGGCAAGGCAGGGGGTTCCTGCTGCGCGCGCACCGCGTCCACCCCAAACGTCAAAATTGCCAAACACGCTGCCGCAAAAACTCTGCCCACTTGGCTCACCTACGCCCTCGCCAACCAACCGCGCTCAAGCCCTGGTTAACGGGAAGACGCGATTTCCATTATTGCAGGTGAGTCGCCGGTTTGATGGTCAATGATCTGAAAAAGCAGAAATGCATGAATGGCATCGTCTGCCTGCGAGTTGCCCGTCACGATTCGGATTCTCGCCCCGCGCTCGGCTTCTGCATAATCATATCTGATTTCCGACTTCAATTTTGTCATGGTCGCCGTACCCGGCGTCGTCGTGCCGTGAATCAGCATGGGGGCATCAAAATTGCCCTCGGCGAACATCCCGGCGATGTGCGAGAGATGTTTCCGAATTTGCTCGATGGTCGCCTTGTCGTTCGGATCCTTTGCGGCTACCTCAATTGTGCCGCCATCCGCAAATAGCCGGAAATGATGCGCGGTGGTCAGGTGCGAAAATCCCATTACCTGGTCGCCGCGCTTCGCTACGTCATTATTGTGGTGCATGTCGGTGCCCTGTTGGGCCTGCGGAAAAAACATTGCCACCGCCAAACAACAGATCGTCAGCATTGTGAGTCTCCTTTCACTCTATTTTTCCATTTGAGGGTGGGTTTCGACGTGTGCCGCGTTGACGTCGTCTCCAGCAAGTGAGCAGGTTCGCCCTTCTTGGTTTGCCGCAACCGGCCTTCCCAATCTTTGAACACCTTTTGCAACTCGGCTTTCACCAAAATCAGGTGTTCGATTTGCCGGTCAAGGTCCTTGAGCTTCAGCCGCATTAGGTCCCTCACGTCTCGGCAGGGAACCCCGCCGGAATCCCGCGTACCCAGAATGGCTTTCAGCTCTTTAAGCGAGAAGCCCATCCGCAAGGCGCGCTGGATCAGCGTCACCCGTTGCTGCGCGGATGAAGCGTACTCTCGATAATTTCCCGCCGTCCGCGCAGGCAACGTTAGCAGCCCGAGCCTTTCGTAGTGCCGGAGTGTGTCCGTACTAACGCCCGTCAACTTGGCCAACTCGCCTGAGCGCATAGCTTCCTCAACTAGAGTCTAAGGGTTGGAACGCATTCCAGAGTCAAGAGAAGTTTTGGCAGGAAACACTTCGATCGGAGTCCAATATGCGGCCATTCTGCCGCCAAAGCCGATTGGTAACTGTCGTAACTGCAAGCTCGTCTCTGGTGTATCCCTCTTCGCACACCTTTTGGAGCCCGTTTGCCCGTTTTCTCGCCCGGACGCTACAATGCTCCCCGGGGCTGGCCTGCCGGGCCCGTGATGTTGCGATGGCTGTTTGAACCTTTATGAATCTCTGGGCGTTCCATTAACCCGCCGTGCGCATGCTCCGCTCCCGTTCACGCGGGACCGGAGAAGCCTTAAGCGGGTGCGGGGTGCCCCCCTTGCATCAGGAGGTTCATGGCCTAGCTCCACACGGCCTACGTGGACCGCTCCTCTTTTTTGGCCTCGGGCGAATTCTCTTTCAGGGTGACTCGTGCGCATTCTCTTTATCGGCGACATTGTCGGTTCCTCGGGACGCGAGATGGTGGTGTCGCGGCTGACTGAGATCGTTGCCGAGCATCGCGTGGACCTGGCCATCGCGAACGGCGAAAATTCCGCCTCCGGCTTTGGCATCACGCCGCGCCTGGCGGACGAGCTGTTTGCCGCGGGCGTCGAGGTCATCTCCGGCGGCAACCATAGCTGGGATCGCAAGGAAATTTTCGATTACATCCCGCACGAGCCGCGTCTGCTGCGTCCTGCGAATTTTCCGCCGGGATGTCCGGGCCGGGGGCTTTACTTGGGAATTTCGAAGGCCGGCATCGGATATGCGGTGCTGAATCTTCAAGGCCGCGTCTTTATGCCGCCGCTCGATTGTCCCTTCCGTACTGCCGACCGCGAACTCGAACGCATCCCGCGAGACGTAAAGGTAATTCTCGTGGACATGCACGCCGAAGCCACCAGCGAAAAACAGGCCATGGGATGGTATCTCGATGGCCGCGTCTCCGTGGTGCTGGGCACCCACACACACGTGGCGACGGCCGATGAGCGCATTCTGCCCAACGGAACGGCTTACATCACCGACGTCGGCATGACGGGCCCGCACGAGTCGGTGATCGGCATGGATCGCGCCGCCATGGTGAAGCGTTTCTTGGACGCGCTGCCGGCTAAGTTCGAAGTGGCTTCCGGCGATGTGCGCCTTAACGGGATCGTCGCCGATATAGATGAAGCTTCGGGGCGCGCTCGATCCATTTCGCGTATCCGCCTACCGAAATAGCACTCGCCTCGTTCCCGCTCGAAACTGCCTGGCATCCCTCGGCGTCGAACTCTCATCTGGTGATTGGGAGCACCCAGGTTCCATGCGTTTCCGAATTTTTCATTGGCTTGTTTTCTCCCTGATCTTTGCATCCCTGCCCGCGCTCGCCCGCGCCCAAGGTAGCATCCAGATCGAGCAGCAGGTGAATGCGCTGCGGCGGCTCTTCCCTGAGATCGGCGGAGGCGTACGCGCCGTGAAGAGCGGTCCCAACGGCGAACTCCTCGTTCTATTGCCGCAAAAGATTTTGCTCTATGACGCCAAGGGCGCAAAAATTCGCGAGATGCCCGCTGCGCCCGCGAGCCGCAAAACTCCGCCCGCGCTGATGTATGGCGAAGCCTTCGATGTGGATGCGGCCGGGAAGGTATATGTGGCCGATCGCGGCGCGGGCATGCTCCGCATTTTTTCTGCAACGGGAGACTTGGAGAGCAGCGTTCCGGTGGAGAGTCCCACTGGGGTCGTATTGCTGCCCAGCGGTGAGGTCGCTGTCGCGAGCGTATCGCCCGCAAGCCTGCTTACCGTGTTTGACCTGCAGGGCAAGATCCAGCGTCAATTCGGCGATTCGCTCGACTTGGCCGATACGCCCGCGCTCAATCTCTTTCTCAATAGCGGGCGCCTGGCCACGGACGCGGCGGGAAATCTTTATTACGCGTTCACCTTTGCGCCCGAGCCGACGTTTCGCAAATACGATCGCTTCGGCTATGCGGCCTACGAAAATTCACTGAAGACGCTCGATTTTCTCGGCGCCGCCGAGGCTGCGCGCAAACGCATTGCTCGCCGTGACAATGGCGACACCGTGGATTTGCTTCAGGACGTCACCGCCATTGGCGTTGATCCGCAAGCGCAGACCGCCTGTATCGCGGTGGGAGATTTGTTGCTGCTCTTCGACAAAGACGGTAATTTACGAAGTCAGTTCCGGCTCTACACGCCGGAAGATGCGCGCCTTGAAATTAATTCCATCCTCGTGCTGCCGGACAAGCTGATCGTGAGCTCAGACACTTTGGGGATTTACGAATTCGCGCGCCTGGACGCCGCGGCAAAACCGCAAAAAGCAGTGAACTAGCGCGCTCGCAGCGTACTTGGCGAAACCTTTCGCAGTGATTTTCTCCTGCGATGGAAGCACCGAAGCGCCAAATTTTTTTCCCGCTGCACTTTTCCGCACAATGCAAGCAGAAATTTTGCTGTGGAAAAACTGTGCAAAGACTGTGGGAGTCCGCTCATGTTTTCGTCTAGTTTTCTCTTGCTGCGCGGGCAATGTTCGGCCAGAATCCACTCCACACGTCGCGCATGGACCGGAAGGATCATGCGCCTCGCGGCACCACAAGGCAGGGGAAGATCGGCACGGCTCGGGTTTCGCCCGAATCGCATACACCGTCGCAAGGGAATCAAGCACTTTCCACAAGATTTCCACACTTGTGGAAATAAAACTGAGGGGGTTTGCCGCCCAACGGGCGGATCGTCCGCATGCCCGGTACAGCTACCAGCACCACCGTCAGCCTCAGCGTTTGGGACAAGATTCTCCAGCACATGCAGCGGAGGATCAATCCGCATAGCTTCATGACGTGGTTTCGCCCCACGCATCTCGAAAGCGCCGACGAGAACCGCTTGCTGGTACGAGTGCCGAATAAGAACTTCCGCAAGAAGCTCACGGAAACCTACGGCGAATTCATCGAAGCGGTCCTCAACGAAGTTGGTATGGCCCATCTGCGTGTGGAGTTCGTCTGTACGGAACCCGATCCGCCGCAACTCGCCGCCAACCCGGTCGCCCGGCAAGCGCGGCTCGATTTTGATTCGGTAGACCATCAGCTGAACCCGCGCTATACCTTCGACACTTTCGTCGTCGGCGCCTCGAACCAGTTCGCGCACGCTGCTTCTTTCGCCGTGGCGCAGCAGCCTTCGAAAGCCTATAACCCGCTTTTTCTCTATGGCGGCGTGGGGATGGGCAAGACCCACCTGATGCAGGCGATCGGCCACATGGTGAAGAAGAATAACCCGGCGCTGCGGCTGAGCTACGTGAGCGCGGAGAAATTCACCAACGATGTGATCAACTCGCTGCGGTTCGACCGCATGATCAGCTTCCGCGACCGCTACCGCAGCGTGGATATCCTGCTGGTAGACGACATTCAGTTTATTGCCGGCAAGGAGCGCACCCAGGAAGAATTCTTCCATACCTTTAACGCGCTCTATGACTTGCAAAAACAGATCGTGCTTTCCTCGGATTGTCCGCCGAAGGAAATTTCCGCGATCGAGGAACGCCTGCGCTCGCGTTTCGAATGGGGCTTGATTGCGGATATCCAACCGCCCGACCTGGAAACGAAGATCGCCATTCTGCAAAAGAGAGCCGATACCGAGCACACGCATATTCCCGACGATGTGGCCGAATTCATTGCCCGGTCTATCAAGTCCAACGTGCGCGAGCTCGAAGGCGCGCTGACCCGTCTGATTGCTTACGCATCGCTCACCAGCGTTTCCATCAACCTGCCCACGGCGCAACAGGTGCTCCGCAACATCATCGCCACCCAGGAAAAGAAGGTTACCATCGAGCTGATCCAAAAACGCGTTGCCGAGCAGTTTGGCATGCGCGATCAGGAATTGAAGGTGCGCTCGAATTCCAAGGCCATCGCCTTCCCGCGCCAAATCGCCATGTACCTGGTGAAGCAGCTCACCTCGGCTTCGCTGCCGGAAATTGGCCGCCAATTTGGCGGCAAGCACCACACCACGGTCTTGCACTCGATCAATAAGATTGACGCTCTCCGCCGCACCGATAAAGACCTGAATCGCACGATTAATAAATTGCTCGATTCCTTCAACTGATCGGCCCCGGCCCGAATTTCTGCGCAGACGGCCGGCAGACCTTCGTTCTTGCCCTGCAGGACAGCCTATTACCTCATACGCTGAGTACTTTTGCCGTCCACCCCCGCCCGGCTGCTATTGGCGGCTAGCATAAGGTGTGATTAGGAGGATTCCGATGCGACGCGCCCGGAATGCCAGCGTGGCTATTTTTCGTGGAGCCGTCTTGCTTCTTAGCGGTTCTTTGTGCGGCCTGACGATCCAAGTGGCCCAAGCGGCCCCACAGGCTGGCTCGACATCCCTGGCGGAAGCCGCGCGGCAAGCCCACACCGACAAGAAGCCCGTCTCTACCGCCAAGGTGTGGACCAACGAGAACCTGCCCGACCGATTCCAATGCTGTCAGCGTTGTGGGGCAGCCGCCTCCGCCGCCCCCGGCTCCTGCCGGAGACGCCGCCAAGTCCGATGCCACCGCGCCAAAGACCGGCACTGCGCCCGCCCCCGATGCCGCGAAATCTGACGCCACCAAGGACGATGCCAAGGCCGGCGAAACCAACGATCCCGCCAAAAAGCAACTCGAACTTGAAGTGGCGCTGGATCAAGCCAAGCAAGATCTCGACCGCCTCCAAAAGGAACTGGACCTGGCGCAGCGCGACTACTCCCTACAGCAACAGCAATTTCTGACGAACGCGAACGCCAGCGAAGACACCGATGGCCAGGCACACCTTGCCGAGGTGAAGGGCCAAATAGACGCGAAGCAGCAGGAAGTGGAAAAGGCCCAGGCACACGTCGCCGAGCTCCAAGCCAAGGTGGACGAGCTACACAAGGAAAACGGCGACCAGCAGCCGTAACTTTTTTTTCGCCCGGCTGCAAATTGCGGCCTCTACGACCGGGCAAGCCTACCCCTACTAATTGTACCTTTGTACTTGACACCACAAGTTCATTGCCACACAATCCCGCCAACTTTTCCGCGTAGCGCGGCACGGAACGGAAGAGCCACTGGGGGCGGCGTGCAATACCTTCCCGGCTGGACGGTGCAATGCATCAATCCTGAGTGCGACGCGCGCGGCCACTGGCTGCGTGTGGACCACGCCCATTCGGATCTTTGCAGCAACTGTGGTGTGCCGCTGCACCGCGTGCCGCCACCCTTGGGACCACAGCTCCGCATGCGTCCGCGCAATTTGGGGACTTATCGGCCTGCACGTCGTGGACATTAGGTCCGGGATCTAAATCTTGAAGACCTTTCGCGTCGTTGCGAACAGCAGCAGCACGCGGAAATGAAAGCGGTTTCCCTGTAGCGCGCCCCACCGGGCATTTGCCAACTGCGTCCGCCGAGGAGGGGTTTCACAAAGGCTCCCAGGAATTTCTGGGAGCCTTCTTTTTGCCGCTAGCAGTCTGCCCGAATGCGGCCGTTTGCACGCATAACCGCCGGGCTTTAGCCACTAGGTGTCACGTTGCCAATCTTCCCGGCATTCCAAAGCGCCGCAAAACTCAAATTCTTACCATACTCAGCACTGGTATTGAGTATGGTATAATGGCCATCATGCAAACTGCCCGTAAGATCACGGTGGAAGTGCCGGAAGAATTGCTCGCGAAGGCGCAGCAGGCCAGCGGTAGCGGCATCACGCAGACCGTGCGGGCTGGCCTCGAACTTATGGCCGCGTCGCGCGCCTACGCGCAACTGCGCAAGCTTCGCGGCAAGGTTCGCTTCGCGCATACGGCCGCGGAGCTAAAAGCCGACCGATGATCGCGGCTGATACGAGCACTTGGATTGCTTTTCTCGAGGGTGCGGCCGGGCAGGATGCTGAACTGCTCGACCGGGCGCTCGCGGACCGGCAAGTGGTGATGGTGCCCACCGTGCTTACCGAACTGCTGACCGATCCGCATCTTCCTTCCCGCGTGGCCGAAACACTCTCGGAAATACCGCTGATCGAAATCAAGACGGGCTACTGGCATCGCGCAGGCGAGTTGCGACGTAAAGTGTTGTCACAAGGTCGAAAGGCGCGGTTGGGCGACGCCCTGATTGCGCAGATCTGCGTGGACGGTGGCGTTTCTCTTTTGACGAGAGACCGCGACTTTCAGGTTTTCGCGGCAGCCGCGCGGCTCGACCTGATTCTGGCGAAGCCGCACAATGAATAGCTTCGGGCCGTAACCCGCAAAGGGCGGCGCTACGTGGGGCTAAGACACAGGCGTGTTCTGCGAGGAACCTGAATCTCCCGGTTGGCGACTTGTCCAAAAAACAAGGGCGACCGGTGGGTCCGGCCGCCCCGTGCTGATTGCCATACGGAGGGTCCATGAAGACCAAGGGGTAACGCGGCGTTCGACCGCCAATCCGGTTCAGGTCGGATCGGCGGCTGGGGGAAGCCGCGAGGCTTCAGGACCATCGTCAGTCTGTAGGGAAAAAGAAGAACAATCCATAGTTCGGCAGTCCCGTCGTCCTAGTACGAAAGTACTGGCAAGTCGCGGAATTCTATTGCCGGCCGTGCGAGGGATCAGGCGAGGTGGCTACGTCGAGGTCGAGAAACACATTCGACGCTGCGCCGCCGGGCACATAACATTTGCCATCGGCGTTGTAAGTAGCGGCGCATTTCGAGGTTCGCTCCATTTGCTCTGGGGATTGCGCGTACTGCCAGACTTCTGCAAAAGGCACGCCGCTCGCGGACGCCTGCGGCGATGGTCGGGAGGTGACGCATCCCGGCGCTGGCGGACACTCATCGTTGAAAACCCAGTAAACGATCTTGCGTCCGCCTGCCTGTGCGCGAAGATCGGCGGCGGTGACCACGCCGCCATCTTGCTCGTTCACTGCGATTCCCGAACAATACACTCCGGCGCGAAATTGGCTTGCGTTCACCGCATCCACCCACGCTAGCGTATACGCCAGTTGGTGCGCTTCTACGCGCCCGCCTTCTTCCAAATCAAGAAAAATCACCGTGCCGCGCGGAAACCCATTATCGAGCGCCCCGGCTACCGCGCGCGCCCCATCGCGTGTACCCATGCCGGACGCGTTTTCGATCACGCCCGGATGGCTTGGTTCTTCCGGCCGGAAGAGCACCAAAAAACCAAATCCTGCCGCCTGCATGCTCGCGCGTTTGCCCAGCCACGAATTCGTCGTTTCGCCGGGCGGCGCGCTAATCCAATATCCGCTGAACGCAAACGTCTTGCGCAACTCGGCCATCGCCGCATCGCCCGGATAGTCGTTGCGGTCAAACCCCAGGTAGCTCTGCCGGGCATTCTGCGGGGCTGCCGCGTAGGCCTCATGGTTCGCGCGCGGTTGGCTCAAAATAGCAGCCATCGCCGCAAGGGCGACGATCGCCGCGCTTCGCCCCCGTGCTTTCTTGCCTCTCTTCCGAGCACCACTCACAACTTCCATCTTACGCTCGCGCCTGGCACTACGCGCCTTGCATCCTGCTACTACCCTTGCTAGCGTAGTCTTCTCGATTCAGACGGAAAGGTTCCATGGATACCATTCATATTTCGTTGCGTGACGGCAAGGTGCTTGACGAGCCGAAGGGCGCCACCGCCGCCGACGTCGCCAAGCAAATTTCGCCCCGGCTTGCTCGCGAAGCTTACGTCGCCCGCGTTGACGGCGAATTGACGGACCTTTCGCGCCCCCTCGAACGCGATGCCAAACTCGAAATCCTCACCGATAAAGATCCCGATTCACTGATGGTGTTTCGCCATTCCGCCGCACACCTTTGCGCCGCGGCGGTGATCGAGCTTTTCCCGGAAGTGAAGCTTGGCATTGGACCCCCCATCGACTACGGTTTCTTCTACGAATTCCTGCGCGAGCAGCCCTTTACCCCCGAAGATCTGGCCGCCATCGAAAAACGCATGCACGAAATTGCCGCGCGCGACGTTCCCAACGAACGCAAGATGCTTCCCAAGCCGGAAGCGCTCGAGCTGTACCGTCAGCAAGGCCAAACTTTCAAATGCGAGCTCGTCGAGGAAAAAGCCACCGAGCCCATGGTTTCCTTTTACACCACCGGAAAGTTCATCGATTTCTGCCGTGGACCCCATATACCCTCCACCGGGAGGATCAAGGCGTTCAAGCTCACCAACGTCGCCGGCGCTTACTGGAAGGGCGCGGAAAATAATCCGCAGATGCAGCGCATTTACGGTGCGTGCTTTTTCACGCAGGCCGAGCTCGACGAATATCTGCACAAAATCGAGGAAGCCAAGCGCCGGGATCACCGCCGCCTGGGGGCCGAACTCGATCTTTTCAGTATTGAGGAAGCCGCCGGCCCCGGCCTGATTTTCTGGCATCCCAAGGGCGGACTCGTTCGCAAGGTAATGGAAGACTGGTCGCGCGAGGAGCATCTACGCCGCGGCTACAACCTGGTGTTCACGCCCCACGTCATGCTTCAGGACCTGTGGAAGACGAGCGGCCACACCGGTTTCTACAAAGAAAATATGTTTGCGCCCATGGAAGTCGAAAAGGCCGATTACCAACTGAAGCCCATGAATTGCCCGGGCCACATTTTGATTTACAAGTCGCGGCTGCGCAGCTATCGCGAGTTACCGTTGCGTCTCGCCGAACTCGGCACCGTCTATCGCTACGAGCGCAGCGGCGTGCTCCACGGACTCCTGCGTGTCCGCGGCTTCACGCAGGACGACGCACACATCTTCTGCATGCGCAATCAGCTCGAGGCTGAAATTGAAGGCTGCATGAGCTTCGTTCTCGCGGTTCTCAAGACCTTCGGCTTCGACCGCTTCGAGGTCGAGCTTTCCGCGCGCGATCCGCAGCATCCGGAGCACTACGCCGGCACCGCCGAGGAATGGGATCTCGCCGAAGGCGCCCTGATCGGCACCCTGAAGCGCATGAACATTCCGCACAAATACATGCCGGGCGAAGCCGTGTTCTACGGCCCCAAAATTGACGTGAAGCTTCTCGACGCCATCGGCCGGCCCTGGCAACTAAGCACCGTGCAATTCGATTTCAACCTGCCGCGCCGCTTCGAACTGGAATACGTCCACGAAGATGGCACGCGCCACCAGCCCGTGATGGTCCATCGGGCGTTGTGGGGTTCGGTCGAACGCTTCTTCGGCGTGTTGATCGAGCACTACGCCGGCGCTTTCCCCGCATGGCTCGCGCCGGTGCAGGTGAGCGTGCTGCCCATCAGCGAAAAGACGATCGAGTACGCTCGCGAAGTGGAAAATAAGCTGAGCGCCGTCGGCTTCCGCGTGGATCTGGACGATCGCAACGAGAAAATTCAGGCTAAGATCCGCGACGCGCAAATGCAGAAGATTCCCTACATGCTCGTGGTCGGCGCCAAAGAAGCCGCTGCGGGCACGGTTGCGGTGCGCCATCGCGCCAAGGGTGATTTGGGGCCACAGCCGCTCGCGGATTTTATTTCCACGCTGCGCGCTCAGGTGGAAAGCCACGCCACCGAGTAGCGCGGTGAAGGCTGTCGTGGCCGAGGCGAAACAATCTCCGGTCTCGCGGCTCGACGATGCGATGTATGCCCTGGCCCTTGCCGAATTGGCCGGGCGCGACGCGCATCTCGCCGAAATCCTCAAGCAGCACGGGCCGCCGCCGATGTGGGCGCGCGAACCCGGTTTTGCCACGCTCGTTTACATCATTCTCGAACAGCAAGTTTCTCTCGCATCAGCGCGCGCCGCGTACGATAAGCTCTGCGCCGCCGCGCGGCCCCTGACTCCGCGCCGTTTCCTTAAATTGACGGATCAAGAATTGAAGCGCATCGGTTTCAGCAGGCAGAAAGCCCGCTATGCTCGTTTGCTTGCGGAAGAATTAATCTCGCGGAGGCTTGATCTGCCGGCGCTTGCCGCCATGGAAGACGCCGCGATTCGCACGCGGCTCACGGCTTTGAAGGGCATCGGTCCGTGGACCGCCGAGATTTATTTGCTGATGGCGCTCTGCCGCACCGACGCCTGGCCGGTACACGATTTGGCGCTTGCCATCGCCGTGCAGAAGGTGAAGAAGCTGCGGAGGCGGCCCTCACCCGAACGCCTTGAGAAAATGTCCGCAGCGTGGCGGCCCTGGCGCGCCGTCGCCGCGCGCCTTTTCTGGCATCACTACCTCAGCGCCAGAAAAACCAAGGCGCAGTGAGCGAAGCCGTATCCGGTCATCCACTCACACCAGCCCAAACTCCACGCGCCTCCGCAGCGGATCGATCCTCTCCGCCACCACGCGCACCTTGTCGCCCAATTTCCACGTGAAAGATTCGCCGCGCCTCCGCAGCGCCACAATCGCATGATCGCGTTCCCGATACGTGCAGCGGTCCCCGGTTTTTTCTTCGAGCCGGTTGATCGGCACCAGTCCTTCGACGAAGACCTCCATCAGCTCCACAAAGAATCCAAATTTCTGCACGGAGATAATCAGAGCGTCGTATTCGTCCCCGAGCCGGCTCTCCATGAATTGCGCCGTCTTCCAATCCATCAGCTCGCGCTCCGCGGCCACCGAACGGCGCTCGGCGTCCGATGTTTCCTGCGCCAGCTCTTCGAGTTCGGTTTTGCTGTACGGTTGCTCCGTACCTTCGGACGTCCCCGCCGGATGCGCGAGCGCCCACTTTAGAACGCGGTGCACGATCAGGTCCGGGTAGCGGCGGATCGGCGATGTGAAGTGCGCATACTCGCGAAACGCCAGCGCGAAATGTCCCAGCGGTTCGGCCGCATAGCGCGCTTGCTTCAGCGAACGCAGCATCAAGTAAGAAATGATCCGTTCCTCCGGCTTCCCCGCAATCTTGGCGGTGAGCCGCTGATAGTGCTCTGGGCGGATGTTCATTTCCATGCTTCCGGGCACGGACACAAACATCGGCTGCTCGCGCCCGCCACGGTTGGCGCGCCCATCGCGCCGCTTGGGCACTCCGCCTCCGTGCCGTACCTGGATCTTCTTCTCTGCGAGCCCTTCGATCCCCAGCGTGTAGCCGAACGCGCGGGCCAGTTCCTCGAACTCGAACACCTTCTTCGCATCCGGTTTTTCGTGTACGCGGTGCAAAAAGCCAAGACCGCGCTTCTCGAGGTAGCGCGCCACCGCCTGGTTCGCACACAGCATAAATTCCTCGATTAGCCGGTGCGCGATGTTTCGCTCGCTGCGCACGATATCCGTCATTTGACCCTGCGGATCGAACTCGATCACCCGCTCCGGCAAATCGAAATCAATCGAGCCCAGCTTCCGCCGCCGCGCATTCAGCACCAGCGCCAGGTCTCGCATCGTGCGGAAGTTTTCCGCCAGGTGCGCGTAACGCGCCGTGGTTTCCGGATCGTTTTCGATCACTTTGTGCACATCGGTGTACGTCATCCGCGCCGCGGAGCGAATCACGCCCGGCACGCATTCCACCGAGGTGATCTCGCCTTGTTCATCGAGCTCCATCAACGCGCTCATCACCAGGCGATCCACTCCGGGCTTCAGCGAACAAATATCGTTTGAGAGCGCTTCCGGCAGCATCGGCACCGCGCGGTCCGGAAAATAAACCGATGTGCCGCGCAGCCGTGCCTCTTGATCGAGTGCACCTCCGCGCCGCACGTAGTGCGCCACGTCCGCGATGTGCACCTGCAGCTTCCAGCCGCCCGGCTTGCGCTCGGCCAGTACGGCGTCATCGAAGTCGCGCGCCGTTTCTCCGTCAATCGTCACGATCGGTAAGTTGCGGAAGTCGCGCCGGCCAGCGAGCGCGGCCTCGTCCGGCGCATGCGCCATTTTTTCTGCTTCGGCCAGCACGTCCGGGGGAAATTCGTGCGGGATATGGTGCTTACGAATGATGATCTCGATATCCACGCCCATTTCGCCGGGGCGGCCGAGAATTTCCTTCACGCGCCCCGTGGCCACCAAGCCGCCGGCCGGGTAGCGCAAGACCTCCACATTCACCACCGCTCCATCCAATTGCGGCAGGCGCTCGCGAGGTTTTGTGGGACGGCTGAGCTGAAGTTTGTTGGCCAGATCGTGGGGAAGCTCCTCGCCCGGCGGAATTACCACCTCGGGGATGCGCGGCTCGTAAGGCAGCACCACATTTTCGCGGGAGCCGTAGCGAAACAACCCCACCACGCTGGGGTTCGCGCGCCGCACCACACGAACGATGCGCCCATCGGCGCGCCCATCCGCCTCGCGCCGCGCGACGCGGGCCAGCACCGTATCGCCGTGCATCGCGTCCCCTATGGCATCCCGCCGAATAAACAAATCTCCCGCCACTCCCGGGATCGGAGACTCCGGCACGACGAAGCCGTAGCCATCCTGGTGCGCGACGAGACGTCCGCGAAATGTGCCGGGTTCGCGTGCGACGGCACTCTCCGTAACTTGCGGACGATTCTCTTTCTTGGGCGGCGCCGGACGCGCCACATTTGGCGTCCGCGCGCGCATCCCGCGTTTGCTGACGGCGGGAAGCTGGATCCTCCCGCGCGACACTTCCTCAATTTCTCCGCGATGCGCGAGCCGCCCGCTCAGCTTGGCCAGCGCCCGGCGGCCATCATGCCGCAAGTCCAATTCCGCCGCGATCTCGCGCAGCGTCATGGGCCGCGTGGCCTTCGCCAAAAATTCGATAAGCTGTTCAGCGGTAAACTCTTGCTGGTCCGCGCCTTCCGGCCGGTCGCGCTTTCGACGTGCCATTCCTCTATTCTAACGGCCTCCCGCCTGCCACACGAGTCTTCGCACAACTTTTTTTGGCGCCGTGGGTTCCTATCCCAAGATCAACACACGCTCCCGGTTTTCCTCCGACGGACCGGGAGGTCCCCAATGTGGGACACCAGGAGGCGGCACGACCTGGGCCGCCTCCTTTTTAGATCGGGCCGAAACCTTCTGAATTGCCCACCATCCGGGAGTCATCACGTGGCGGCTCGAATCGCAATGGCGAGTGTGTCCCTCTCGTATAAGTAGCTCGTTGAAAAGACTCAACACGTCCTCTTTGGAAGGTGCCGTCCTCGCCTCGCGAATGGCCGCGACAGCGTATGCCAGGACTGGTCGTCTAGTGGCGCGAGTACGCAGTGCGCAGGGAGCTGTGTATTTTTATTCCGCCGTTGTAGGCAACTAATCCCCGCTTCCTGAAGCGATTCATGAGCAGATTGATTCGGCTGCGAGAGGTGCCAACCATACTTGCCAAGGCCCCTTGACTAATCCGGGGAATTCGTCCGCCTTTCGCACTCATCTGGGCTAGCTGCAGAAGCACGTGCGCCAGCCGTTGTTCGGCTTTATGGACGAGAAGATCCACCAAGTGCTCCTGGTATTTTTTGATGACGGACAGCAAGTAGGATGCGAAAAGACTGGAAGTGACAGGGTCCCGGAGAAGGGTCCGGATCATCTCCTTCTTCCGAATCGTGAGGATCGCGCAGAAGCCAATTGCAGTGGCCGTGCACATGCGAACAGGAACACCCGCGAGGCAACACTGGCCAAAAAAGTCACCGGCTCCCAAGACGGTGATAACCGCTGGCCGGCGATCCCTCGATCGGACGGTGAGCATCACGTTGCCTTCTCGGATGTAGAAGAGTGTGCTGGCGCTCTTACCTTGGGAGTAGATGATTTGTTTGTTTCGATATTGCGCGATCGCGCTGCCCAAGACGCTCTTGAAGATAGCCTTTTCAAGACGCGCCGCCAGGATGCTGCTGCGTTTCACAGGCCTCCTACTTTGAACTTTGATCCGATCGGCAAGTCATGAGGCCCCGCAAGGGCCGCGCATCCCGTCAGGCGAATTCACTCCGTAGGGTACACTACATAGCTTATTTTTGCTTGCGATCATGATGCCTCCCATATAGAAGCTAAACTCACGCCCAATCACGCAAGGGATCGTCTTAAGACCCTTGACGCCGCATTCACTGCGTCGTTGACTTTACGTGGGGATAACAAGTCAGGAAGGATCGCCTTGAGACGCAAACCGTCGCAAGCCATGCAGGCCAGCAAACGTACCAATACGGCAGGAAAACCGATACGCAACAAGATTCTCTTCGCGATGACCGACGTGGAGTTCCATGTAATTCGTCCTTATCTCGAATATGTGGCCTTGCCATCTCATCTTAGGCTTTATGAGCCGCACCAGACCTTTCGATTTGTTTATTTCCCAAATGAAGGTTTGATCTCTCTTGTCGTGGCCATGGCAAACGGAAAGACCGTCGAAGCGGGGATCGTTGGCAGTGAAGGTATTTCAGGGCTGCCGGCGATCGTGGGCCTGAGCCGTAGCCCCCTTCGCGAAGTCATGCAAATTGGGGGCAATGGTTTCAGGGTCAAGATCCGTGACCTGAAAAAAACGTTGGATTCCGCCCCCGATCTTCGACGAATCTTGGAGCGTTACAACATGATACTGGGGTTCCATGTTGCGCAAACGGCAGCGTGTAATCGCCTGCATGACATCGATCAACGTCTCGCCCGGTGGCTGCTTATGGCTGACGACAGAGTGGAAGGCGGGACGATTCGCATCACTCACGATTTTCTTGCCACCATGCTCGGCACGGACCGGCCCACCGTGTCCCTGGCCGCCGGTCTTCTTCAGAGAATGAACATCATCAAATACAGTCGTGGGGCCGTGAAGATTCTGAATCGCGGCGCACTCGAAAACCAAGCATGCGAATGTTATGCGGTGATTCAGCAGTACGCCCTCATTTCCCCTCCGCTGCCGGACCGAACACTTTGAGCGATGTGCATGACGGCGTTACATCGCGCGCGGCGCATTGGCCGGCCTGAGCCTCCTCCTTTTCTATGTCATCGCGCCAGGTTCGGCACACGCTTCCCGTACGCACTCCCCGGCCACGGCGCCCAATCCTTTTTCGGTGGTCGCTGGCCGACGCCCGCCGCGTAAAGCACCGACTCGCTCGCGCCGTCAATTCCCAGATCTCTCTCAATTTTCGAATCCGCGAGCGCAATCGTGCAAAATGGCGCCAGCCCCAGCCACGTTGCCACCAGGCAAAACGTCTGGCACACGTGCCCCGCCTCCATCAGTACCGCCCGGTAGGCGCGCGGAGCCTCATACTTCCACTGCGTACGCGCGAATACGGCCGTCATCAGCACTACCGCGCCCGCGCCATCGAACCACCATTGCCCGTTCAGGTAGCGCCGGATTTGCGCCGGCGCGGCGCCACGCCGCAGCGATTCCAGTTGGTGCGCGCCCGCGTTGTAGTGATAGAGCCCGCGCGGCACACCTTTTACGCGCATCGCCAGCAGATAGGCCTCGATCGGATGACGTGAGCCGCCGGAAGGCGAAGTCTTCAGCGCAATTCGCCCCACGCCTTTCATATCGAGCCACCATTGCACTCCAAACGTCAGCCCCAAAAGCGTCGCAATCTTTTCGAACTCGATCTCGCCGGGCGCGAATTTCCGCCACGTGCGCCGCTCGAGCAGCGCCCCGGCTAAATCGCCGCTCGTATCGGGTTTCGGCAAAAGCAATTTGCGCGAGCGTGGATAGCTCTTCACCGCCCGAGGCATCGGCCGCGCACGAGCGCGCCGCCGCAATGCGCGGATCGAATCTTCCGGTTCGGTGGGGACGTTTGTATCTTTCGTGGAAAAATGAAAATAACCTGCGGCGGGACCCCACTTCTCCCATGCATCGAATGGAGAGCTCTTCTTCGCGTGGGCGTTGCGCGAGCTTTCCAACATTCCGGCGCGCACCAGCGCAGCCACCGCCCGTTCGAGCGATCTGGCGCGGAATTGTGGCAGCGCGCGAGCCAAAGCGCTCGCGGAACGCCACTGATCGAAGAAATTTAGGATTTCGCTGGTGATTGGCGCGGCCGAGATCCGCCGGCGCGCGGCGTAATTCTCAAAAACCAAATCTCCGTGGTGCCAGTAACAAATCAGGCAGCGCGGGCGCCGGTAGAGTTCAGGAGTTGGAATGAACGGCTCCGCGCCCTAAAAGGAAACCAGATTCTCGATCTTGGCGTAAAGACCCTTGAGCGACTTGATGCTCAGCTTCACTTTCGCGCGCTCCGCGGGGCTTGCCTTCTTCAGCATGGGCCGGAACCTGCGCTCGGCCTGCAACACGGCCTTCACTTTCGCCTCAGCGCGTTTTAGTTCGCGTTTCATCGATGCTACATTCGCAACTTTTTTCGCCACGGAAAGCTCCTTTTCGGGGAAGTGGCGCCAGCTTATGCCCGGCCCCATGGCGTGTCAAGCAATCGTCCCGCCGTTTTCGCGGCCGTCGTGCGCCGTTCCGATCAATGCGAATCCGCAGCCCTCTTGACGTCTTGTCTCGCCCGCATCAGCAGTTCCTTAAATCCCGGATCCTGCCGCAACGGATCGAATTCGGGATCGGCCTCAAGTTGCATGATCCAGTCGGAGCGGTCCGCGTACGCCTTTTGCAGATACGCCAGCGCCTGCGCATTCTGCTTCAGACCCATGTAAATCATCGCGTTGTACACCGGCGGCACGTAGCGTTTTTGCCCGAGGCTCGCAAGTTGCTGCGCCAATTTCAGCGCATCCGCGTTTCTGCCCGCGCGTCCGTAGGCATCGCCCAGCACTCCCAGATTCCTCATGCTCGAAGGCGAAAGCTGCCGCGCCCGGTCGAGTTCCGCGATGGCATCCTCCAATTTCCCCGTCGCCAGATACGTTTGCCCCAGCACCGCGTGCAGCACCCAAAAATCTTCCTCCTGCTTTTCGAGCGGCAGCAGCAAATCCAGCGCCTGGTCATATTTCCGCGCGTAGTAGTAGCAGCGGCCCACGCTCACCTGGATAATTTGCGAGAGCGGATCAAGTTGCTGGGCGCGCTGCATCTCCGCTACGCCCTCATCGAATCGCCCCACCTGGTCGAGATAGAGTCCGTACCATTCGTGCGCGGTCGCATAATTCGGATTCAGCGCCAGCGCACGCTTAAATTCCTTTTCCGCGCCTTCCTCGTCCCAGTCATACGCCCACTCAATGTTCGCCAGCGTGGCGTGGGATTCCGCCAGCGAATCATCCAGTTGAATCGATTTCCGCGCCGCGACCTCGGCCGAAGCCATCGCATCGCGCGGTGGCGATTCGTCGTAATAGGCCAGCAAGCTATAGCCATCCGCCAACCCGCCCCACGCCAGCGCTGACGCCGGATCAAGATCGATCGCCTTCTTGAATTCCACGAGCGCCGCGTGCAGGTCTTCCGGAGTTCGCTCGTTCCACAGATATCGCCCGCGCAAATACGCCTCATATGCCTGCGGATTCACCGGCTTGCTCACCGCCAGCGTTGCCGATTCCTGCGGCGTCAACTGCACGCGAATTTCTCGCGCCACCGCCTGCGCCACTTGGCTCTGCAGGCTCAAAACGTCGCGCAAATCGCCTTCGTAACTTTCTCCCCACAAGTTTCGGTCCGACCGCGCATCCACCAGCGCCGCGGAAATCTTTACGTGCCCCTCCGAACGTTGCACCGTGCCTTCGACCACCGCATCCACATGCAGTTCCCGCGCAATCTCCTGTATGGACTTTTGCGCGCCTTGATAACGCATCACCGAACTTCGCGAGATCACGCGCAGCGCGCTGATGCGGGAAAGCGCGTTGATCAGCTCTTCCGTGATGCCATCCGCAAAGTAGGCCTGCTGCGGATCGGCGGAAAGATTCGTCAGCGGCAGCACCGCCAGCGAGCGAATCGCTCCCGATCCCCCCCGGTTAAGCAACCGGCTACGCAGCCCGCTCACATTGAAGCCAAGCAGCACCGCGGCGATGGCGATCGCCGCAATCACTGCCCCCGGCACGAGCCCCTTCGGGCCGCTCCAGAACCCCCGGGACACTTTTCGCAATGGGACTTTCGCCGTCGCGGGCAACGACAGTCGCCGCAGATCGACGCTCAGTTCCTTCGCTGACTGATACCGGTTGTTCGGATCCTTCTCCAGGCACTTGAGAATAATTTCTTCGAGGCGTACCGAAATATCCTGCCGGAGTCTTCCCGGAGGTGTCGGCGCACCATGCAGAATCTCCGCGATCAGCACGGAAATCATTTTTTGCTGGAAGGGCCGCGTGCCCGTGGCCATTTCGTAGAGCGCCACGCCCGTGGCATAAATATCGCTTCGGGCATCCGCCGGCTGCCCGCTCAATTGCTCGGGAGACATGTACGGCAGCGTTCCCGACAATTCCGCCGTCGTGGTCATCACGTCCACGGTGGAAGCGTCCTGTTCGTTCTGCGCCAACTCCGCAAGGCCGAAATCGAGGATTTTTACTTGTCCCTTCGGCGTCACGATGATATTTCCCGGTTTCAGGTCCCGGTGAATCACGCTGTGTTCGTGCGCTTCTTCGAGCGCCGCCGCGATTTGCAGGCCCAACTCCGCCACTTCTTTTTCCGGCAGAGCCCGGTGATGGATGCGCACCGCCAGGTTTTGCCCCGCTACAAACTCCATTGCAATAAAATCCACGCCATCCTGGCTGGCGAACTCATAAATCGTGGCGATATTCGGGTGATTTAACTTGGCGAGAACCAGCGCTTCCTTCCGGAATCGCTTGCGCCCGGCCTCATCCAGCAAAAGGCCGGCGCGCAGAATTTTGATGGCGGCGTCCCGTTCCAATTGCTCGTCATGCGCGCGATACACCACGCCCATGCCGCCTTCGCCGATCTTTTCCAGTATGGTGTAGCGCCCGAGTGTCAGGCCGATCATGCGCGGGGACCGCCTCGCGTTGCCATCCTAGGCTGCACGCAAATTCCCGTCAACGCAGCCAAATAGCATTCCCTGGATGAAGAAATGAAAAGAGGCGGCCCTGATGAGGCCGCCTCCCGGTACTCCGCCGTGCTGGACTTCAGTTTCCTCTGCGGCCACGGCCCGGCGCGGGTTCGTTAGGTTTCGCCGGCGGAATGGAAACTCCAGGCACGTTTGCTTCCTTCATTTTCTGGTTGAGTGCGGCCAGCTCGTTGCTCTGGACTTCCTTCCACTTCGCCAGCTGCACATCCAGTTGTTTGTTTAGCACCTCATACACTGCAAACGACTGTGCCGTCGGAGCTGCATCCGATCCTTGCGCCACGTTCGCTAGATCCACCATCTGGTTCATGGTGCGGATCGGGAAATTCAACGCGTCCTCGCCGCTCTTCGCCTTCGTTTGGATGAGCGCTTCCTCCACCTCCGTCATCTTCTTGTCGAGGGCGTCCGCAGCATCCAGCACGGGTTTGTTCGCGGGAGTTTTTGGCAAGCGGTCGCGCAAATCCACCAATTGCTTGCGCAGCCCGCGAATATCGTTGATCGTTTGCTGGCCGAGCGAAATGCGCTCGTTGACCTGCGTGACAAATTGATATTGCTTCTCGAGGTCCGCCTGCGAAACGTGTAATCGCGGATCTTCCTTCAGTTCGACGGTCGCTTCAGAGCTCTTGCCGTCCGCCGTCAGCTTCACGTGATAGGTTCCCGGTACTACCTCGGCGCCCGTTTCCCGTCCGCCCCAATAGACCGCCCCCGGCACGCGCGTCGGCGCTTCCAGTTGCAGGTTCCATCGGAACCGGTTGTATCCCGCGTTCGTCGGCAACGTCGTTGAAGGTCCGCGCAAGAACGGAAATTCCTGTTCCAACGCGCTCGGCGCTTCCTCATGCGCGGGCGCGCTGCTGAAATGCCGTAGCGTTTTGCCTTGCGCATCGGTGATGTCCAACGTGATGGGCTCCTTGGGAGCGGCCTTCAGCCAATAATCCACCAGGATTCCGCCATCTTGTCCGAGAGCTTCCGTGCGATAAGCGACGCTGGGAGTAAAAAGATGCGCGTCCGCGCTCAGCAACTCGCCATTGAACTGCCGCAGCGGCCCGATGTCGTCCAGCGAATAAAACGACCGGCCGTGCGTGGCGATCACTAGATCGTCCCCGGCGACTTTCAGATCGTGCACCGGTGTGTCCGGCATGTTCAACCGCAACGACTGCCAGTTCGCTCCATCGTCAAACGAAACGTACACGCCCGATTCGGTACCTGCAAAGAGCAAGCCTTTGCGCTTCGTATCGGACTTGATCGAATGCGTGAACGCCCCATCCGGAATGCCGTTCGTGATCTTAGTCCACGTCTTCCCGAAGTCGGTCGTCTTGTAA
This sequence comes from uncultured Acidobacteriota bacterium, assembly GCA_963703805.1. Lineage (GTDB taxonomy): Bacteria > Acidobacteriota > Terriglobia > Acidiferrales > UBA7541 > DASTCZ01. The sequence continues at coordinate 2,211,552 of CAVPFO010000005.1, forward strand.
AGATACGGCCGCATATCGTCGAGCTTCTCGCCGTCGAGCGCCAAATAGGCCGTGCCATCCTGCAGCGGCGACGGATCGATGATGCTCACCTTGATCCATTCCGGAATACCCTTCGGCGTTACGTCGTCCCACGTCTTCCCGCCATCCCGCGTCACATCGAGTTTTCCGTCGTCCGTGCCCGCCCAAATCTCGCCCGCCGTCACCGGCGACTCGGCGATGCAAAACACCGTGTCGTAATACTCCACGGCCGTGTTGTCCTGCGTGATCGGTCCGCCGGATGACGCTTGCTTGGACTTGTCGTTGCGCGTCAGGTCCTTGCTGATCGCCGTCCAGCTCGAGCCGCGGTCCGTGGACTTAAACACCACTTCGCCGCCGATGTAGAGCACGCTCGGATCGTGCGGTGAGGTGGCAATCGGAAACGTCCACTGGAAACGATGCGTCAAGTCTGCTGCTCCGGCGCCCATCGGGTTCAGCGGCCAGGGGTTGATATCGCGGCTCAGGCCCGTGTCGTGGTTATATTCCGTCAGCAGGCCGCCATAGGAACCGGCGAATGTGATCTGCGCATTTTTAGGATCGGGAACCACCCATCCCGATTCTCCGCCACCCACGTCGTAGTACGGTGCTCCGCCACCACGGCCAAAGCCAAAGCCGGCCGTATGGCTCGGAATCGCCACTGTCGAGTTGTCCTGTTGCGCGCCGTACACGTAATACGGGAAGCGGTCGTCTGTATCCACGTGGTAAAACTCGGCCGTAGGCTGATTTTCTTGTGTGGACCAGGTCTTGCCATTGTCGTGCGTGATGGTCGCGCCGCCATCATTGCTATTGATGAACCGATTGGAATCCGCTGGATCGATCCACAACCCGTGCGTATCGCCGTGTGGATCGCGCACCGCTGTAAAAGTCCTGCCGCCGTCCATGGATCGCTGAATGCTTGTGTTCAGCACGTAGACTTCGTCCACGTTATTCGGATCGGCGAAGATGTGCATGTAATACCAGGCGCGCTGCGTCAGGTCGTGGCTGTCGTTCATCATCCGCCACGTATCGCCTCCATCGTCCGAGCGGTAAACGCCGCCCTTCTGCGCTTCTACTGCAGCATAAACGCGATTGTCGTCGGCCCGCGATACTGCGATGCCGATGCGTCCCAACACGCCGGTGGGCAGACCGTGCCCCGTGATTTGCTTCCACGTCAGCCCGCCATCGGTAGACTTATAAATTCCGCTGCCCGGTCCGCCGCTGGACATACTCCACGGCGTCCGAACCGCCTGCCACAGCGTGGCGAACGCGATCCGCGGATTTTTCGGATCGAATACCACGTCGATGCCGCCAGACTTGTCGTCCTTATAAAGAACCTTCGTCCAGGTCTTGCCGCCATCTGCCGTGCGGAAAATCCCGCGTTCCTCATTCGGGCCAAACGCATGCCCGAGCGCGGCTACCAGCACTACGTCCGCATTGTTCGGATCGACGGCCACGCGGCCGATGTGCCGCGTATCGTCCAGACCGATGTGCGTCCAGTTCTTACCGCCGTCGGTGGATTTGTACATGCCGTTGCCAAAAGAAATGTCGCCGCGAATGCAAGCCTCGCCCGTGCCCACGTAAATCACATTGGTATCGGAGGGCGCCGCTTCAATCGCGCCGATCGAACGGATATCGGTGCTGTCTGTCAGCGGAATCCAGGTGATGCCTGCGTCGGTCGTCTTCCACACGCCGCCGGCCACCGCGCCGAAGTAATACACATTAGGATTTCCCGCCACGCCCGTCACCGCGAGGGCGCGGCCACCGCGGCTCGGTCCCACCAGCCGCCACTTCATTTCTTTCCACTGTGCAGGATCAATCGTCTGCGCCAATACAGGAATTGCGCAAATCAATGCAAATAAGACCATCCCGAACACAAATTTTCGGGTCGCACGCCGATCGGAAAACATAGCTGAACTTCCTCCTCTTACTACTATCTGGAATAGTTGAAGATTCTATATCCATCCGCCGCCACACGCACGGCATTGTTGAAAATTTTCTGCTTATCGTCACGCCCTCGCATACGCCGCTTGCGGAACGCTTGCTACCACGGCCCGGCAGGGTTAGCATCGCGTCCGGCTTACTCAATCGGCATTCTTCGGGAGGTGCTTGTGCTGGATCGTCGTGGATTTCTCGCCACCGCCGCCGGCGTCACCGGCGCGTCGCTCTTTAACCATTCTCTTTTGGCGCGCCTCGCCGCCGTCCCGAAGGAGTTGCCCCCCGCTTCGCTTTATCAAAGCGATGTCGATTCGTATTGGGCCGGCATCCGCAAACAATTCCTGATTCCCGCCGACGAGGTTTATCTCAACAACGGCACCGTCGGATCGAGCCCCGCGCCCGTTTTGAAAGCTGTATTCGACGGCTATAACCAGACAGAAAAAATGGATGACGCCGATCCCGAAGATTATCCGATCTGGGGCTATGCCGCGTGGAACGAATTTCGCGATCCGCTCGCCGAATTCGTCGGGGCCTCCCGCGATGAGATCGCGCTCGTCCGCAACGCCACCGAGGCCAACAATTACATCGCCAACGGCATTGACATGAAGCCGGGCGACGAAGTCCTCACCACCGATCAGGAACACGGCAGCGGTTATTCGCCCTGGGAGCTCAAGGCCAAGCGCTACGGCATCGTGATGAAGAAAGTCTCGCTGCCGCGCCCGGTGCCGAATCCGGCGGCCGTGCTCAACTTAATGAGTGACGCCATCACGCCACGCACGCGCGTGCTCTTTTTTCAGCCACATCACCACCGATACCGGCGTGATTCTGCCGGCCAAAGAGTTGTGCGCCTTGGCGCGCTCGAAAGGCTTGATCTCCGCCGTGGATGGCGCGCAAGTGACGGGCATGATGCCCATCAACCTGCACGAGATGGGCTGCGACTTTTACACCTCGAGCCCTCATAAGTGGCTGATGTCGCCCAAGGGCACAGGCTTCCTCTACGTGCGCCAGGGACTGGCCGACAAGCTGTGGAGCACCATCGTCACCGGCGGCTGGGACGATCCGAATATGCATACCGCCGAGCGTTTCCAGCACATCGGCAGCTCCAACGTGCCCTCGCTTTGGGGCCTGCGCGCGGCGATTCAATTTTCCAATCAGATTGGAATGGACCGCATCGAGCGCCGCCACCGCCAGATGGCCGATTATATTCACGCCGAAATGTTGAAGCGCGGCGCGCAGACTGTCACTTCGCCCGATCCCGCGATGCGTTGCGCGATTGCTACCGTCAATGTGCCACCCGTGGACCGCATCAAGCTCGAGCACTGGATGTGGACCACCTACAAAATCCGCATACGCGGCGGCCAGCCATCGAAGCTCCGCCTAAGCACTCCCTATTATTTGCAAAAGGCCGAAATCGACCGCTTCCTGGAAAAATTCGACGAATACAAGCGCACCAACAACATCGCCTAGCGCCGTTGCTTTTGCCTTTGCGGGTGCCGCACCCCTTTGCGCTGTTTGCAAAGGGTGCGCGCCGGAACTGAAACGCCCAACGCTCGGCTGAGATTTTCCGTGAGCTCAAACAGCGAACTTCAGGGCCGGACGCTTCCGGGAAGCTTACTGCGCGGAGGAATATCCGCGAGATCATCGGTCAGAAGTTTTTCGATCAATTCTTCCACGCCGGCGCCGTGATCGCCCGCGGTTACAAAATCCGCGCGTTCCTTCAAGGCCGGCAGCGCGTTTGCCACGGCCACGCCGCATCCGCAGACGGCCAGAAACGCGTGATCGTTTTCCGCGTCGCCCACGCCGGCCGCCTGATGCGGAGAGAGTCCCAGCTCATCTAGAGCGATCCGCAGCCCGGTGCCTTTGTCCACGCCTGAAGGAAGGATCATCACCGCATCTTTATTGAAGATCACTTGCAGGCCGAGGCCCATCTCGCGAATTACTTCGAGCACGACGGTTTCCCACGGGTGCCACGTAGCTACAATTGTTTCTCCCACGGAGAGAGGTCCAACGCCCCGCCGTTTGAGTTCCGCAACAAATTTCTTCGTAGGGCGCTCGGTCAGCAAAAGTTGCTTCCGGGTTATGGGTTCGTACAAGAGCCCGCCATTTTCGGCGATCACGCGATCGAAAAGCGGCAGTTCGGGAAAAATCCGCTGCAAATCGGGCATTTCGCGTCCCGTGGCGAGCACCAGTTTTCGGCCAGATGCCGCGACACGCCGCAAAGCGGCGATAGTAGACGGCGCCACCTTCCCGTCGCGGGCAATTGTGCCGTCATAATCGCAAACCAAGCAGAGATAGCGCACGTAAGGGTCCAGAAATTAGATGCGGCGGAGCGGAAAGATCGGCGGTTATACTTTTTATCCTTGCACCGCACGAATGAAATCCGCGAAGAGACCGTAAGCTGTGGCGATCACGCCGGGCTTGTGCTCGATGATGGAAAGCCCGAACACGTCCATATCGAAACGCAGCGCCGAGGTCGTGCCTTCGAGCAGCGCCAGCGGATCGCTCATCGGCAATTGCTCGGGACGAACGCTGGCGCGTATGCCGCCATCCGGCGTGCGTTCCGCGCGGCAGATCAGCTTGTAGCGCATTCCCGCGGCACGCGCGGCGCGAACCTGCTCGGGTGATATCGTGCGAATGCCCACGCGCTCAACTTGATCGAGCGTGATCGGCGCATCCATCAGCACGATCGCGAGCGCGGCCACTTTCACCGCCGCGTCCCAGCCGTCGAGGTCGTCCGAGGGATCGGTTTCCGCCACGCCGATTTCCTGCGCGCGTTTTACGGCTCGATCGAGATCGAGTCCCTTTTCCATTTCCGTGAGCACCACGTTGGTGGTGGAATTCAGAATGCCGCGAAAGCCGCGCAGCTCTACCGCCGGAAGGCAACGCGGAAACATAGAAAAAATCGGCGTGCCATCCATCACCGTGGACTCGAAGAAAAAATGCCGGCCTTTCGCGTGCGCCAGATCGCGTAGCTCGCGATAGGCATACACGATGGGACCTTTGTTTGCGCTGATCGCGTGCGCGCCCATCTCCAATGCGGACCGCAAATGTTCAATCGCAGGCTGGCCCGTGCGCCGATTGAGCGACGACGCCTCGAACAACACATCCGCGCGCGCGGCTGCAAGCCATTCGCGTACGTTCTGCGGAGCGGCAGAGTTGCTTCGCGTTCCTGACGAGCCGAGCCCGGAAATCTTCGTGGGATCGTTGGCAGCCAATAGCGCCGCGGGATCGAATCCATCTGTGCTGGCGAGCCAGCCGATGCGGCGCGAGGCGATGCCCGTCAAGCGCCAGGCAATTCCGTAACGTTCGCGAAGCTCGGCCTCCTTCGCGGCGAGCAGGCGCACCAATTCCTTGCCGACATTTCCAAAACCGATGAGCGCGAGATTGTAGGTACGAATCAAATCGCTCCCGAAAAATGGCTATGAATTGCGCCCGAAAGCGGCCCGCAATTTCGCGCGTATCTTACCGGCATAGGCTGATACTTACCAATTCGCGCGTGGAGAAACGACAATTTTGTGCGGGGTCCCCCCCCCCGCCATTTTGATGTAAATACGGCAGGGATTGGACTTACGGGATTCGATGTGCGCAAGCATCTGTAAATAAATGAGTTAGGAATTGTGCGTTTCGCGAATTGTGTGGCGCGATGTTGATTCTGAATGGGTTACGGCTTCGCACCCGAATAGGCTACTGATGCGCAGTATCCTGTGTTGATGCGTTCGGGCCGGCAGAGGCGGCAATCATTTCTTCCACCAAGCGGCTGACCAATTCGCCGGCCGGGAGGGCGCGCGCCCGGGCGACGCCCGTGCCGGCCCACAGAGATAGAAATCCGGATTCGCCGCGAGTTGCTGCGGCCGAACGCATGGCGCGCGTCAGCAGGTTCTGCAACGGGTAGGGAAGAATGATGTCCTCCCGACCGGCGAGCATAGCGATGAAATTATTCTTCAGACCTCGCGCCGGCCGGCCCGAAAACGCGCGAGTGATCACCGTGGTATCTTCGCGCGCATTCAGAACGGCCTGTTTGTGTGCCGGCGGCGCGCCACACTCGGGACAGGTGAGGAATGCGGTGCCGAGCGCCGCTGCGGATGCGCCGCACAGGATGGCGCTGTGCAGATCGCGGCCATCCATGATGCCGCCCGCGGCAATCACCGGAAGCGAGACCGCGGCGCGAATGCCGCGCACCAGATCGAAAGTGGGAATCATCGCAGCCGCAAAAGAGCCGGCAAAGGTGCCACGATGCGCACCGGCCTCGGCACCCTGCGCTACGATCGCGTCCGCTCCGGCATCGGCCAGCAAACGAGACTCTTCCGCGGTGGTGGCCGTGCCGATGATCGCGATGTGGCGGGCTTTGAGACGTGCCATGGCGTCGGCATTGGGTATACCGAACGTGAAGCTGAAGATGGGAACGTCCGCGTCAAGCACCGCTTCCAACTGCGCGGGAAATGGGTCTGGCGGCAACTGCGGAAAAATGGGCGCGGGCAGGCCGAGGGTTTCGTGGATGCCCGCAAGAAGATCGAGCATCGGCCCGGGATCGCGTTGCGATTGTGCTTCGTATCCTCCAGCGAAAAGATTCACGTTGAATGGCTTGCTGGTGAGGGATTTGATCCGGCGAATGTGCTCGGTGATTTCGCCGGGTTTGAGGTACGCGGCTCCGAGAGAACCAAGACCTCCGGCATTGGAAACGGCGGCGACAAGTTCGGGTGTGGAAGGTCCCCCGCCCATCGGTCCCTGGATCACGGGATTCGCGATACCAAGCCGCTCCATCAATGCGTTTTTCTTCATGATTGTTTGCCAAGCGTCGCCGGAAAAGAATCTTACAGGAAACGCCGCACCGCTCGCGCGCAACTGAACCATGTCGAATGACCATTGGCCATTGACGTGAGAGGCAGCGGCACTTAAATTGTGACGAGCGCAAGGGGCGCATCCAGTCCGCGGAAAGGGCCGTGCCCACCCACGTAACTTAACTGAAGGTACGAACCTTCTTTCAGCCTGATCCGTGCGGACTCCAGGCAGCGATGAAAGGAGATTCGTGTGTTTCCCAATCCGCAGGATTCGCTTCCCCTCCCCCAACATCCCGATCTCGAACAATACAAGAAGCTCGCGAAGGAATTGCTGCGCGCTGCCAAATCGGCCGACCCCGGCGCCATTCGCAACTGGTCCACAAATTGGGTTCGGGGTCTGGTCGAACGATCCGGCCTCCGGATCACGCCACAACTTCCGGTGCGGACCGATGACTGGATTCGCGACGTCGCCAACTTCGCGCAGGCGAAATTGCTGGAGGAGAGCAAGTTGTCTAACGCGCAATTCGTGATTGCGCGCTCGCACGGATTTCCGAGCTGGCCCAAGCTCGTCAGCCACATTCACAGCGCGACCGGTGCGGATTCTCCTGAAGCGCGATTCGAAACGGCCGCGGACGCAATCGTGACCGGCGACGCGCCAACGCTGAAGCAATTGCTGCGAGAAAATCCTGGACTCGTCCGGCAGCGCTCGACGCGCGAACACCGCGCCACGCTGCTGCACTACTGCTCCGCAAACGGCGTGGAGGGCTATCGGCAGAAGACGCCGAAAAACATCGTGGAGATCACCAGAATACTGCTCGAGGCCGGCGCCGAAGTAGATGCCGGGGCCGACGTCTATGGCGGCGACTCCACGACCCTGGGACTGACGGCGACAAGCGTCCATCCGGAGAAGGCCGGCGTGCAGGAGGAGCTGATGCAACTGCTGCTCGATCACGGCGCGGTGATGGACAAGTCCGGAATTACCGGTGGCCGCCATTCGCTGATTCGCGGGTGCCTCGCCAACGGCCGGCCTCGCGCCGCCCGATGGCTGGCCGAGCGTGGCGCAAACCTCGATCTGGAGGGGGCGGCCGGTACCGGGCGTCTCGACGCCGTCAAAACATTTTTCGATTCGAATGGAGACTTAAAACCGCCCGCTTCCCAACAGGATTTGCAGCGTGGATTCGTGTGGGCGTGTGGATACGGTTATGAAGAGGTTGTCGAGTTTTTACTGCCACGCGGTGCGGACCTGAAGGACGGCGCGGGCAGCGCCCAACCCCCGCTGCACATGGCGGTAGCCGGCGCGAGGCTTTCGATCATCGAGCTGCTGATCGCCCGCGGCGCGCCACTCGAGCAAGCCAACGCGTACGGCGGCACTCCGCTCGGACAGGCAGGCTGGTCGTTTGTGAACGGCGACCCGGATGACGACTACGTTCCCATCTTTGACGCGCTGCTCGCCGCCGGCGCGCACATGGAAGACGGTTGGCTAGGCTGGCTCGACAAGCAGACGGGGCGTACGGCGGAACAGAAGGCCCGAATCGGCGAGGTGCTGCGAAGGTATGGGGCGAAGAGTTGAAGCGCTAGAGAACTTTTGGGCTGGAACAGTCGCTCGCGCGCAGCCGGCCGTGCCGCTAGTCGCACTCGACTTCGCCGCTGCACGGTTGCGCTCACTGCGGCGGGGCGATAGTCTCTGCGGACACTGGAGAAACCTATGGTAAATGCGGAGCTTGGCCGGCGCGATCTTCTGCGAGGAATTGCTGCTGCTTGCGCATACACGGCGATGCCGGGATTTGCGCGTGCGCAATCCGCGCACGCCGGTCTGCGCATTGACGCCGCGCGGCTACAACGCCGCATTGAGGAGATCAGCATTTATGGACGGCCGGCGGGCGGAACGTTTGCCGATGGCGTGAGCCGCGTGGCCTATTCCGATGCGGATGTGGCGGGCCGGAAATATGCGATGGACGCCATGCGCGCCGCAGGTCTCGATCCGCGCATCGATCCGGCCGGAAATATCTTTGGAGCGCGCGCTGGCTCGGACGCAAGCTTGCCGCGCATTCTTTTTGGTTCGCACATTGACTCGGTGCCGAACGGCGGGAATTTCGATGGAGACCTGGGATCCTTTTCGGCGTTGGAAGTGATGCAGACGCTGAAGGAACGCGGCGTCGTGACGCGGCATCCGCTCGAGATGGTGATCTGGTCGAATGAGGAAAGCGGGCTGATCGGGAGTAGCGCGGCGGCGGAGGAACTGGCCGAGTCGGCGTTCAGCCGGTCATTCTACGGCGTGCGGCTGGAAGATGGGCTGCGCAAGATCGGCGGCGATCCCACGCGGATTGCGGATGCGCGGATCGCCAAGGGTTCGTTTGCGTGCTATCTGGAATTGCACATCGAGCAAGGCGGCAACCTGGAGAAGGCGGGAATTCCCGTGGGCGTGGTGGAAGGGATCGTCAGCATCGACGAATACGAAGTGGAAATTCACGGCTTCGCGAATCATGCGGGGACGACGCCCATGCCGGAACGGCGCAACGCGTTGTTGGCCGCGGCAAAACTGATCGTGGCGGTACAAGACATTGTGACGCGCGAGCCCGGGCGGCAGGTGGGAACCGTGGGCCAGCTCGAAGTTTTTCCCAACGCGCGCAATGTGGTGCCCGGTCTGGTGAAGCACACCATCGAACTGCGCGATCTTTCGGCGGAAAAAATCGCGCGGCTGGGGGCCGAAGTCGAACAGCGAGCGCAGGAAATTGCGAAGGAGACCTCTACCGAAATTGTAATTAAGAAAGTGGAGCATGCCCCGCCGGCCATCGCCACCCCAGAAGTACAGACGGCCATCGAGCGCGCGGCAGCCGGTCTGGGCCTGAAAACGATGCGCTTGCCCAGCGGCGCGGGACACGACGCGCAAATGATGGCGCGGCTCGGTCCCATGGGCATGATTTTTGTGCCCAGCCACGGCGGGATCAGCCATTCGCCGCACGAGCTTACTTCGTGGCAGGATTGCGCGAATGGAGCGAACGTGCTGCTGCAGACGGTGCTGGGGATGGATGGGGGCGCCTGAACGTACTCAGCCCATCGCGATTACTTCTTGGAGCTAAACTGCCACGCTATACGTCGATTCTGGCGAGGGCATTTCATCCCATACGCGACCCTCTAGACTGCGTCCGGTCACGTCTTTTCTAGCGCCTCCCCATTGTTTGAAGAAGAAAGGAACACCAGCTTCTTTGCAGTGATCGCGTATCTCGCAGACCCACTCGGGTTTCATCGGCCGGGAGCGAGGTCCCGACTCTCCTCCAACGATGACCCAAGAAACCCCGTCTAGCGGTAAATCAGGCAGTGGAGCGAGCAGCGGCTCAAGCGAGAGAAAGTGGACCGCGGCGGGAATTTCGCTTAGAGCTGAAATACGCCAGTAGAATCTAGGATTTTCAACCGATACGCCAAGCCAAACGTTTGGTAACTGCCAATCGGGGGGAAGGTGACTTGCGATTCTTTCGGGCCTCTTCGTGAGAATCTGATAAGTGTGTTGAGGTGTTGAGCGAATAACGTCCCACGCTGCGTCACGCCAGCCATCAGCTTCCTCGATGAAGAAGTCCGACCAAGAGCAGGTAAAGATTAGTTTTGGCTCTTTCCACTTCAAGGGAAGCTCGAAAGTTGTCCCGCACATGCTGATCCTGGTGATCCAGCACGCAAACCCCTATTACGACGATTCGTACGCGGTGAATTCGGAGAATGTGGGCCCGTACGGCGACGCGATCACGCAGGAATTGATTCCTTACGTGGAGAAACAATTCCGCGGAATCGGGCAGGGATGGGCGCGTGCGACGTTCGGCGGCTCGACGGGCGGGTGGGAAGCGCTGGCTTCACAGGTTTTCTATCCGGAGTTTTACAATGGCACGTTTGCGTTTTGTCCCGATCCGGTGGATTTTCGCAAATACCAGCTCGTGAATATTTACGAGGACAAGCTCGCGCTGTGGACGGAAGGCGTCTGGACAAAATTGCCGCGCGGGGAAATGCGCGAGACGGACGAGACGATCCTGACCACGATGGAAAACGAGCAGCGCCATACGAATGTGAGCGGGACGCGGGGCCGCTCCGGCGAGCAGATGGATATTTGGCAGGCGGTGTGGGGTCCGGTGGGCAACGACGGCTACGTGAAGCCGATCTGGGACCAGACCACCGGCGTGATCGATCACCAAGTAGCGGAATACTGGCGCGATCATTACGACCTGCGCTACATCCTGGATCGGGATTGGAAAACGGTGGGTCCGAAGTTGGTGGGGAAGATCCACGTGTATGTGGGCACGCGTGACACGTATTACCTCGATCTCGCGGTAAAGCTACTGCAGGATTCGCTTGAGGCACGGCACGATCCGTATTACGCGGGCTCGTTTGATTACGGTCCCGACCAGCCGCATTGCTATACGGGCGAGCCAACGCTGCCGGCGCGGGTGGGGTCACTGACGGCAACGCGGCGTGTGATGGAGCAATCGGCGGCCTGGATGCTGAAGACGGCGCCGGCGGGCGCGGACGTGACGAGCTGGCGCTATTGATGCAGCGGCAGGGCGTAGCGGAAAGGCCGCTCTTCCATACTTTTCCAGAAATAGGCGAGGATGATCAAGCTCGCGCAGGCGGCGTAGGCGCACCAGAGCGATGTGAACGCGTAGCGCTTCACCTCCATCACGATCAGCAGGATCCCCATGTTGGCCACACCGAAGAGCACCATGGCCTGAATTTGCGAGAAGAAGAGCGAACCGCACGTGGCGATCACGTAGAGCACCGCGACCGTGAAGTTGTTGGTGGCCTGATTGATGTAGACGATGCTGTTTCCCTTCACGTAGATCTGCAGTGGATAGGCCGTCAACGCCCACAAGATGTAGAGCGCCGTACCTCCGCCGAGGATGAGGAAGGGCAGCATGCGCCTGCGGCTTTTCCTGTGAGGCTCGAAGAGCATTACGCTGAGCGGTAACAGGAAGGGTAGCAGCCCCTGCGCGTAGAGCATGTACGCCGCGCCCATATCGTGCGTCACGGTGGGCGAGAGTTTACCGTCCAAGCCCAGCCAGACGAATCCCTCAATGAATTGATGGACGGCGAAGAGCGTAGGGAGTCCGGCGAAAAGCAATTCGCGGCGGTGCTTGACCTTCGTCAAGGTGACGGTGCCGACGGCGAATAGGGCGCCGCTGCCGACGAAGTTCGCTGTGGCCGAAAAGCACATGTTTTTGCGCTGGCGAGGAAGGATTACACCGAACGCCGAGGAACGCAAACGCAAATCAACTCAATTCGATCTGTTAGAAAGTTCAATGGGCAACGACTATCTTAGCTGTGAGACGGCCTGAACACATGCCGGGCGGGGACGCGCGACAGGATTCCCTCTACGAGGAAGCCGCGGAGACGTATGGTGCTTCGCTCGAACGGCTCGCGAGGGCTTACGAGTTCGATCCCGAGGGGCGGCGCGATCTGCTCCAGGAAATCCATTTACAACTTTGGCGCAGCTTCGCGCTGTTCGACCAGCGATGCTCGCTACGTACCTGGGTGTACCGTGTTGCTCACAACGTAGCCATCGGGCACGTGATTCGCCAGAGGCGAGCAAGGGAAAGGCTGGTGAGCCTCGAGAACGTCGAGGCAATGGCTGGCGGCGATCAGACGGAACGTGCTGCGGGCGAGAACCAAGCGCTCGAGCGTCTTTCGATGTTGATCCAGCGCCTGAAACCGCTCGATCGTCAGATCATCGTTTCCTATCTCGAGGGAATGGACGCCAGTTCGATCAGCGAAATCACCGGCTTATCGCCGGCGAATATCGCGATGAAAATTCACCGAATCAAGAACATCTTGAAACGGTGGTTCAACGAAGGAGGACTTCATGCCGACTGAGTTTCCCATGAAGGACGCACAAAACATCTGGCAAAACCAACCGACGGAGGCGTTCAAAATGTCAGCGGAGGAATTACGGCATAAAGCGCAGCAGCGGCAGAGGAAGGCCCGTATCGAGGCCCTCTACTCGATGGCGATCGGGCTGGCCCTCAGCGTTTTTTTTGCGAGGGCTTTCACCAAAACGCATGACGTGCTTTCGCAAGTGGGTTGGTTATTACTCAGCCTGTGGGCAATCTATTTTGCTTATCAGGCGTATCGGTGGATGTGGCCGCGCGGGTTACAGACGGATGCGACGGTGGGCACCTCGCTGGCGTTTAATAGAAGCGAACTCGAGAAGCGGCGCGACTACCGGCACAACCTGTGGCGCCGGGCTGGGCTGAAATTCTGTCTGCTGGGCGTGGTGATGGTGGCGGTGCCGGCCTTGAACACGGAGCCGAATACCTCGCGGCTGGTGCTGGGCGCCGCGCCTGTAGTTGTGCTGCTCGCACTATAGCTTGCGGTTTTCTTTACGATTCGGAAACGCAATTAGCGGGAGCTGCGGCAGGAAATCGAAGAGTTGCGCGTGTTTGAGCGAGAGAGCACGGCGTAGACGACGAGTGCGCGGACCGCGGAGGCTGAAATCCATGTCATCCACCCCAGAAGAATAAGCGTAAATCTGGTGCCCAAGAGAGGACTCGAACCTCCACGACCTTGCGGCCACTAGAACCTGAATCTAGCGCGTCTGCCAGTTCCGCCACTTGGGCATGAATGCGTGGCACAAAAGAGGCGAAGGAATTCTGCTTGTTGCGGGAGGCTTTGTCAACGCGGGTGCGGGTGGACTGCTCGGTCGGCGGAATGGCCGGTGCGGATGGCTAGGAGTGCGCCGCTTGCGGGCAGGAGGCTTCGGCGAGCGGTGCGGCAGGCACAGGCAGGAGTGCCTGTGCTACGGGAGGCGTCAGCGTACGCGGCGATGTGCTCGTGTGCGCCGCAGGGGAGAGAAGTTGCAGGTCCCCCCTCGTACGTCGGACAAGTAGGACTGCGCTATACAGGCCGGTTGGCGGCTGCGCTGGAAAAAAACGGGGCGAATCCCTGGCCGGGAAATGGTGCTATACTCCCGCCAATCGCAGTTTCCCCTAAGGTTTTCCTCCGCTGGAATCCTGACACCCGGCGGGAGGAGGCAAAATGGAAGCTCTTACTAGTGGATGGTTGGGCGCTCTGGGAGCGGTCTGGGTGGTGCTGACCACGCTCTGGCTCGTGCTGGTGGTCTATCGCGCGATGATTGGAAACCGCGAAGACGACCAGCTCTTTCTCGGCAAGGGAGAAGACCACATGGCCGAGGAACAGCGAGCGTTGGCCAACAGGCTGGTGAAGCTGGGCAAGCCGATCTGGACGCTCGGGGTGCTCAGCGGAGCGCTACTGGTGACGATCGTCACAGCGTGGCTCTGGACGGGGCTGCGGACGAACCTGTAGTTTTGGGGAACGCCTTGCGTTGAGAGAACGCCGCGGCGCGCGTCCCGCAAAAACCGGGCGAGAGCGGCGGCGGGCGCTATTTTTGTGGCTCGGAGTGCTTCTGCAGCCGGTGTGTCACTCGTAGCTTGGTACTTCCGCGCGTTGACCCGTTTCTTACTGGCTTGTTTTTCCGTCTATTTCTGCGGTTTTGCAGGGGCGGGTGGCGGCTCGGCCATCGAAGTGTGATTCAAGACGATGAGCCATTTACCTTCACGCTTCTCGAAGACGAGCGTGGTGTGGCCGCGGAAATTGGCTTTGGCTCCATCCACGATGCCTGCAAATTCCCACTGATAGGTACTCCAGGCCGAATTGCCGCTGACCTTGATGATGGAATTGATGCGGTCGAGTTGCGCGGCCTGCGTGCGCGCGCGCAAAGCCTGGTAAGAGCGGAGATAGGCGGGCCAGCCGGCAATGGGCGGCTCGTACGCGCCGCTAACGACCAAAACGTCGTCGGCATAATACTGATGCATGCGGTCGGCGTCACCGATTTGCCAGGCCCCCAACATGCTGGAAATGGCCAAGTCCACGGCGCCATTCTCGGTGGTGGGGATGGGGACGGTGGCATTGTTGTCCATTCCCGCAGTGGGGTTGTTGGCTGCACCCTTTTTATTTTTCTGCGCGGCTACGGGTGCCGCATAAACAATCACAGCGAGCACGCACGCGATCCAGCGATGGCACAAATGCGCTCGTGAGTATTTTGCGTGAATCATGATCATCCCCCTCGACAAATGCTTTCGCGGACCGCGGCGCCAGTGAATTTGCGGATGCAGACGAACATAGCACGCAGGGGCCAGCGTTGAATCGTCGCGCATGCGCCGCGGTGCGCAGAGCGGCAACGGAGTGCGAGCAAACGCAACCTTGGCGGTGCGCGATGCGTTACCATGCGGGCGTGATTCTGCTGGGGCTGGCAATCGCGGTGGCGACGGTGAGCGTGCTGGTGGCGGGATTTCTGCGCCGGCGCACGAGGCCACTCGGCGCGGGCGGCTGGTTGGCGCTGGCGGTGTTGGTGGTGGCCACGCCGCTGATGTTGCGCGGTGTAGAACCCATAGCCACGTGGTATACCCCCACGGCGTGGACCGCGTACATTTTGCTGGCGGACGCGGCGGTGTATGCGGTATCCGGGCATTCGCGATTGCACGATGCGCCGGGAGGATTCCTGCTGTTGTGGGTGCTGTCGGTGCCGCTGTGGCTGGTATTTGAAGCATACAACTTGCGGCTGGAAAATTGGGTGTATGTGGGCTTGCCTCCGCAAGGGCCGGCGCGCTGGTTTGGGTACATATGGTCCTTTGCGACAATCACACCGGGAATTTTTGAGACGGCCGACCTCGTTGCGGTGCTGGGCTGGTTCCGTAAGACATCGAAACCGCTGAGTCTTTCCGCGAGGGCGAAGCAGGCGATGGGAATTTCGGGCGCGGTGCTGCTGATTCTACCGCTCGTGGCGCCGCAGCACATCGCGACCTATATGTTTGCGCTGGTGTGGCTCGGATTTATTTTTCTGCTGGACCCCATCAATCATTCGGCAGGCTTGCCTTCGCTGATCGGCGATTTCGAAGAAGGGCATCGCGACCGCTTCTATTCGCTGCTGGCAAGCGGTTGGATCTGCGGCTGGCTGTGGGAATTGTGGAATTACCGGGCGGCTGCGAAGTGGCGCTACGTTTTTCCCGTGATGCAGCACTGGAAAATCTTTGAAATGCCGGCGCCGGGCTTTCTGGGGTTTCTACCGTTTGCGCTGGAATGCTTCACGATGTATACGACGGCGGCATGGCTGGTGAGGCTGCTGGTGCACAGCGGTTCTGTGGGGCCTACGAATCCCTCCCATTCGACGTAAGATCGCGCGAGACGAGGCGCATTGCGAGTGAGTGCCAACTTTACAAGGCGAGGAGCACGTTTCGCGTCGAATGCGGCGCGGCTGATTTTGGCGGTTGCCTTTGCTGCCGCGGCGCCGTGGGCGGGAGCAGGACAAGACAAAGCGTCCGCGCCGCAGGCAGTACATTGGCAGATGCCCGCGGAGGCGGCGCCGATCCTGCAATTGATTTACAGCGGGGATGTGGAGGCGGCGATTTCCGCTGCGCGTAGCATGGAAACCGCAAACGCAAAGGATCCCCTGGGATACTTGCTCGAGGGCGAAGCGCGCTGGTGGGAGATTTACTGCAAGTCACTCGAGATCAAATGGAATTTTGTGGACGCATGGCGCGCCGCGCCGGATGCGGATGCAAAAACGGATCTGGAGTTGGCGGCCCAAGGGGTTGCCCTGGCGGAAGAAGGCCTACAGCAAGACGAAACCGCCGGAAGGCATCTTTACGCCGCGATGGGCTATATGCTGCGCGCGCGGCTGCTGGCTTTGCGCGGAGACAACCGAGGCACGGCGCATGCAGGCGTCCACGCCAGGGAACACTTACTGCGGGCGCAGTCGCTCGACCCCGGCCTCGCCGACGCCGATACGGGGCTAGGTCTTTATAACTATTACGTGGACACGCTTTCTTCCGTCGCGAAGGTGCTACGATTTTTTATGGGAATTCCGGGAGGCGACAAGCACGAGGGAATTCGCCAATTGGAAAATGCGATGGAGCACGGAGAATTGACGGGCGTAGAAGCACGTTTTTATCTTGCGAGAAATCTTCGAACCTACGATCACGAATACGAGCGGGCGGCGGAAATTCTGGCGCCGCTGACGGAACGGTTTCCGCAAAACCCGGTTTTCACCGTGATGCTAGGAAATATGTACTCGCTGCTCGGGCGAAAACAAGACGCAGAGTCTAACTATCATGCGGCTGGGGCGATGGCTGTGAAAGATCCTGCCTGCGCCGCGCGGATTCAGGAAATCGCAAAACAGGCGCTAGCAGCGCTCGACGCATCCGATCCCCAAAACTAATCGGGCAGCAAGAAAAGACGCTCGGGATCGAGCCGCACGCGCCAGGGTTGCGGGCGGATTTCGATTTCGGCCAGACGATCCTTGGAGATCTCGGCTTGCAGGTGATAATCGGCGGGGCCTGTGGGCGGCCTGCCTATTCGAAGATAGAGCGTAGCGCGAAAAGGCGTT
Organism: uncultured Acidobacteriota bacterium; assembly: GCA_963703805.1. Lineage (GTDB taxonomy): Bacteria > Acidobacteriota > Terriglobia > Acidiferrales > UBA7541 > DASTCZ01. Next base: position 2,228,658 of record CAVPFO010000005.1, read on the forward strand.
TCGCTTTTCGCCGCGATCCAGCACGGGAACGTGTTAGCGGGCTGCGGAGAGTTTTCCGAGCGTGTTCCGGCGTCGAAAAGCTGAATGTGGTGCGCGCGGATGGCGACTCGAGCGGCTGAAGTAGGTTGCGCTTGCGCGACTTGGAGCGGGACACCCCAATCGATTGCGTCAACCTGATCGGTGCCGATGCGCCGCGCACGCGAGAAATTCTTGCACCCGGTGATGCGCGCGACCGCGAAATTCGGCGGGTGCAGAAAGATCTTTTCTTTCGGACCGAAAGCCGCGACGCGTCCGGCGTCAAGCACGAGCAAATTCGGGCACAACCGGTAGACTTCCTCCAAATTATGGCTGACGAATAGCGCGGGACCCGCGAAATGCGCGAGTTGCACGCTTAATTCGCGCTCGATTTCGCCGCGCAGATGCGGATCGAGCGCGGAAAGCGGCTCGTCGAGCAGCAACGCGGCAGGATTGGTGGCTAGCGCACGCGCGAGGGCGACGCGCTGCTGCTGGCCGCCGGAGAGTTCATGCGGATAGCGTTTTTCAAGACCGTTGAGATGGAGTCGCTCGATTTCGGCCTGCGTGAGCCGTTCGCGGGCTTTTTGGGAATCCGCCGGTGGGACGGGGGACGGAATACCGAAGGCAATGTTATCGCGCACGGTGAGGTGAGGGAAAAGCGCGTACTGCTGGAAGACGAGGCCGACGCGGCGGGAGCGTGCCGGAAGATTTATGCGCTTTGCCGAGTCAAAAAGCGTGCGGCCATTGAGAAAGATGCGTCCGCGAGTTGAAGTTTCGAGGCCGGCTATGGCGCGCAGGGTCATCGTTTTTCCCGCGCCGGAAGGTCCCAGGATTCCGAGCGGGGCTTCGCCAGTGCGGAAAGACACTTCCAGGGTGAATCCCGGCAAGCGCCTTTCGATTTCGACGTGGAGATCCACGCTATGCCCGCGACCCCCTAGTTTCTGGCGTAGCGGCGGAGGTAGCACCCGCCATGGCTCCCGTGATGCTGCGGGAAAGAAAGGCGCGCTGGCGGCGCGTGCAAATGCTGAAGGCTGCCAGCACAGCGAACGAGATCGCAACCACGATCAAAACCCATACAAGCGCCTTCGAGTTATCGCCGGATTCGATGGCGAAGAAAATGGCGATTGGAATCGTTTGCGTCCGTCCCGGTAGATTGCCGGCGAGCATTAGCGTGGCGCCAAATTCGCCCAGTGCGCGCGCGAAAGCCAGCACCGCTCCGGCCGCGATTCCGGGCCAAGCCAGGGGCAACGCGACGCGGCGCAGAACCTGCCACTCGTTGGCTCCGAGGGTGCGCGCGGCCTGCAACAGGGACGGCTCGAGTTGCTCGAACGCGGCACGCGCGGTGAGATACATTAGCGGAAATGCCACGACGGCCGCGGCAATCACCGTGGCGGGCCAGGAAAAAACGATCAGTACGCCAGCGCGCAGCAGCAACCGGCCGAGCACGCCGTTGCGGCCAAAAACGACGAGAAGAATGTAGCCGACAACCGTCGGCGGTAACACCAGCGGCAACAGTGCAATTCCATCCACCAGTTCCCAGGCGCGGCTACGCCGCCGGACGCGCCACTGGGCGGCCGCAACACCCAGAACGAGAACGATGGCTGTGGCTGCAAGCGAAGTCTTAAGCGAAATCCACAGCGGGCCGGTATCGAGAGAGGAAAGCATCAGAAAAATAATTCAGTGTGCCGGACCAGAAGGCGCTGCAAAGCCGTATTTCTCCAACACGGCGCGCGCCTCCGGAACCGTGAGGAAATTCAGAAATTCGCGCGCTGCGTCGTGATGCGTGCTTCGGCCAATCACAGCGCCCGGATAGATTACCGGGTCGTGCGAACCGGCCGGAGCATCCGCGACGATACGGACGCGTTTTGAAATCCGCACGTCCGTGGCGTAGACAATGCCCGCGTCAGCGTTGCCTGTTTCCACGTATGCGAGCACTTGGCGAACGTCTCCGGCGAACACAGCCTTGGCGCGCACCTGTTGATAAATCCCGAGATGCTCGAGGACCTGCTGCGCATAATGGCCTGCGGGCACGCCTGCCGGCTCACCAAGCGCAACCACACGAACGGAAGGCCGCAGCAAATCGCGAAAGCCGGCGATACCGGTGGAACTTTGCGGCACGATCAGAACGATTTGATTTTGCGCTACGATCACGCGCGTGCCCGGAAGCAACAGATTCTTTTTTTCGAGCGCATCCATTTCCTGGGGAGCGGCGGAAATGAAGACGTCTACCGGCGCGCCTTGTTCGATCTGGAGTTGCAACGTGCCGGACCCGCCGAAGTTAAGAACGAGCGCGATGCCAGGATGTTGCTTCTCGTAAATGGGGAGCAGTTCATCGAACACATCCACCAAGCTGGCCGCCGCGGAGACCGTCAGCGGCGTCCGCGACGAATTTTGCGCTGTGCTGCGCGTTGCAGCGCCAATCGCAAAAGGTGCGCACGTGTAGAAAAACAGCGCTATACAGTGCGCCCAAATCGTCCGGGTTCGGTTGCGTATCGGCATGCTACGCGAGGGTGATCATCACTTCGGTGGACTTGATGAGCGCCGCCGCCGTTTGTCCTTTGCGCAGGCCCATTTCACGCGCAGCCTCGGCGGTGATAATTGAGGTGATGTGCTGCCCTCCGATAGAAAGTTTTATCTGCGCGAGCAAGCCGCTGATCCGTACGTCGGTGATCTGGCCGATCAGTTGATTGCGTCCGCTGGTGCGCCGGAAACGCTTGCGCTCGGTGGCCTTGTCCGTGGCGCGAGGAAGGTAACGTTCGATTTCGCGCGCGGGGATGCGGTGGTGGCCGCCGGCGGTCTTCACGGTGCGGAGTTTGCCGCGATAAATCCACTGCTTGATGGCGGGATAGCTGATGCCCAAAGCCTGCGCGGCCTCGCGTGGGCTGAGCAATTCCTCGTGGCGCACGGCACGCCTCCTGAAACGATATTATACGATTTAGTGTTGCAAATGTAACGATTTCATCTCAGCGGCGAACGTTGTAAATCAGCTACGCGCGGCTTCGGACTGTTCGAAAGCATGGTAGGACGAACGAACCAGGGGGCCGGATTCCACATGGGGAAAGCCCATCTCCTCGCCCAGTTGCTTATATTCGGCGAACTCGTCCGGGTGCACGAATCGCACGATGGGCAAGTGTTCGCGCGTGGGCTGGAGGTATTGGCCCAGCGTGAGGATGTCGGTACCTTGGGCAACCAGGTCGCCCATCGCGGCGATGACTTCTTCCCGCGATTCGCCCAAGCCGAGCATCATGCCGGTCTTGGTGGGAACATCGGGGGCATATTGTTTGGAACGGCGCAGTAATTCGAGTGAGCGCTCATAAACCGCGCCCTTTCGCACCTCACGGTAGAGACGCGGCACGGTTTCCGTGTTGTGGTTAAGCACGTCCGGCTTTGCGGCCAGAACGGTTTCGAGCGCGCTCCACTCGCCGCGAAAATCGGGGATCAGCACCTCCACGCGGCAATCGGGAACGCGGCGGCGAATCTCTTGGATCGTGCGCGCGAAAATGGAAGCGCCGCCATCAGGCTGATCGTCACGATTTACGGAAGTGACGACAGCGTAGCGCAAACCCATTTTTTCGACCGCTTCCGCGACGCGCTCGGGTTCATCTTCTTCGGGAGGCCCCAGCGGCTTGCCGGAAGGTACCGCGCAGAAACCGCACGCGCGGGTGCAGATGTTGCCGAGAATCATGAATGTGGCGGTGCGATGTTCCCAGCATTCGCCCATGTTGGGGCAGCGCGCGCTTTCACAGACGGTATGCAGGCCAAGCGTGCGCATCAGGCGCTTGAGCTCCTGGTAATTCGATCCGCCGAAGAAACGCACCTTGAGCCAGTCGGGCCGAGGATGCACGTCCGGCGAAGGTGCTGGCGGAGGAACAGAACTGCTACCCAGGATGTGGAACGGAGATGCCATTCGAATTAGAACGAGCTATTCTACGCGTGGCAGCGGCTGCGAGACAAGCTCGTCTGTCGGCGCGACGACTTCTTCATTGGCGATAGGCGAGTCTGGATGTTCTCACCTATTTGGGCACATTGTGTCTTTAATACAACATATCTCTATCATTTGCCTGTAAGTTGAAGAAAATAAAAGGTGAAAATAGCATCCGATTGGATAATCAAATGCTAGTATATGGGAGTTGGCTTACCAAACCACAATCGAGCGCACAGTTGAGACCGAAGGGGTTGGCCTTCATACCGCCGTCCGCTGCCATCTGCGCCTGACGCCCGCCCCGGCGGACACTGGTATCGTCTTTCGCCGCACCGACCTCGATCATTTCCCGATCGAAGCCATTGGCCGCAACGTGGCCCGCGTAAGCTACGCCACGAGCTTGATGAAGCGCGGCGTGTGGCTTTCCACCACGGAACATGTACTTGCGGCAGTTTATTCTTGCGGGATCGACAACGTGTTTATCGATGTGGACGCACTGGAGCTGCCCATTCTCGATGGGTCGGCTGCGCCCTTCGTGCAAATGATTGAGCAGGCTGGGGTTTGCAAGCTTCGCCGCCGGCGGCGCTATATGAAAGTGGTGGCACCGCTCGAGGTGAGCGAGGGCGACCGGCGGATTGGGATCTACCCTGCGGACCGGCTGCACATCCGGTGCCTGGTGGACTACGCGCATCCCTTGGTGGGAAGGCAAGAAGTGGAGCTGGACGTGAATCGCGGCTCCTTTACGGAGATGCTGGCACCGGCACGAACTTTTTGTTTCTATCACGAGGTGGACCAACTGCGTGCGGCTGGACTGGCGCGTGGGGGTTCGCTTGAAAATGCGATTGTGCTGACGCGCGACGGCGTGATGAACGGGCCGCTGCGCTGCGCCGATGAGTTTGTGCGCCATAAGGCGCTGGACCTGATCGGCGATTTGGCGCTGGTCGGGCGTCCGTTGCTGGCGCGGGTGGTGGCGCACAAAGCCGGCCATGCGCTGCATACGCAACTTGTATCGCGGCTCCTGGCGGACGAATCGCTGTGGACGGAGACGACATCTCCGGGGGTGACCGCCGGATTAGGAACGCCACACAGCCTCTCGCCTTCCGAAAACCCCGCCTCAGCTTCCGCCGCGGATTGAAGCGAACTTCCCGCCATTTTCTTCCCTATTTCACGAAATCGGCATTAAGGTATGCGGCATCAGCGTAGCGGCGCGTATTTGCGAAAGAGGGCGCCGCAAGCGAGAATTTGTGTCTATGGCAAATCATGACTTCGCCGTGGTGATTCTGGCGGCAGGCAAAGGCACGCGGCTCAAGTCCAATCTGGCAAAGGTACTGCACCGCGCCGGCGGGCGGACGCTCGTCGAGCAGGTGGTGCATGCGTGCAAGGGATTGAAGGTGCGCGGCATACACGTGGTGGTTGGGCACCAAAGCGAGCAAGTCGCGGCGGTGGTGACGCCGCTCGGTGCGAAAACCGTGCTGCAGCAACCGCAGCGCGGTACCGGACATGCGTTGCTGGTGGCGCGGCGCGCCCTGGCGGGGGCGAAATGCGCTTTGGTGCTGCCGGGAGATGCTCCGTTGGTGCGGACCGAAACTCTGGCGGAACTGATGCGCGCGCATCGCGATGGCAATGCCGCGGCTACGATTTTAAGCGCCACGCTTGAAAACCCGGCGGGCTATGGGCGAGTGATCCGGCGCACGGACGGGACCGTGTCGGCGATCGTCGAGCAGACGCAACTTGCAGAAAATCAGCGAGACATCAACGAGGTGAACTCAAGTATTTACTGCTTTGACTTGGAGAAGTTATGGCCGGCGATGGCGCGACTCAAACCGGAGAATGCGCACCGAGAACTCTACCTGACGGATGCCATCGCGCTACTGGCGCAAGGAAATCAAACGGTGCTGGCGCGCGTGGCGCCCGACGCCAATGAAATCCTGGGGTGCAACACGCGCGAGGAATTAGCCGAGGTGGATCGCACGTTTCGCAGGCACGCAGCCGAAAAACTAATGACTGCGGGGGTGAGTATCCAGTTTCCCGACACCGTGGTGATTGATTCGGAGGTGATCGCGGGGCCGGATACGATCATCGAGGCCAACGTGCAACTACTGGGCCGCACGAAGATCGGCGCGAACTGCACGATTCGCACGGGGAGCGTGATCAGCGATTGCACGCTGGGCGACAACGTAATTGTGAAGCCCTACTCGGTGTTGAACGCAAGCCGGGTGGCCGCGAGGGCGCAGATTGGTCCATTTGCGCACCTGCGAGAGGCTGCCGATCTGCATGAGAATTCGCGCGTGGGAAATTTTGTGGAAGTGAAGAAGAGCACGATCGGCAAGGGTGTGAAGGCGATGCACCTGAGCTATCTGGGCGATGCGAAGATCGGCGATGACAGCAATATCGGCGCCGGGACGATCACCTGCAATTACGATGGCGTGAACAAGAATCCGACGATGATTGGACGCAGAGTGTTTATCGGCAGCGACACGGCGCTGGTGGCACCGGTGCGCGTGGGCGACGGCGCATACGTCGGCGCCGGGTCGGTAGTGACGGAAAATGTGCCTGCTGACGCCCTGGCCATCGCGCGCGGAAAACAGGTGAACAAGGCGGGTTGGGCACGGGCACGGCGCCGGGAGACGGCCGTGAAGCTAGCTGCGCGATCCAAGAAAACTTCGAAGAAAACAAAAGCTTCGCGTCACAAGAGCAAGCCCCGCTGAGAAAAGAGCGCGTTTCCGAAGGTGCGATAGCGACTGGCGGAGTTCGATCGCCGATAGCGGTGTGCCGCGCGTGTGTTAAGATGGGAGTTCGGAGGACCGATGAAATTCGGTGTCGTCGTCTTCCCGGGCTCCAACTGCGATCACGACGCATTCCACATAATCCATGATGTAATTGGCCAGCCGGCTGAGTTTATCTGGCACCAATCGGCCGACCTGGGCGGAGCCGACGCTATTCTTCTGCCGGGCGGTTTTTCCTACGGAGATTACCTGCGCACCGGAGCGATTGCGCGGTTTTCGCCGGTGATGCGCGCGGTGGAACGGTTCGCGAAGAGCGGCGGCTTGGTTCTCGGCGTTTGCAACGGCTTCCAGATTCTGCTCGAAGCCGGCTTGCTGCCCGGAGCCATGCTGCGCAATGCAGGGCTGCGATTTGTTTGCCGACCGGTGCATATTCGAGTGGAGACGACTGCAACGCCATTCACGTGCGCAGCGAGGCGCGCTCAGGTGCTGGAGGCGCCGGTGGCGCATGCCGACGGAAACTACTATTGCGACGACGCCACGCTCCGCGAGCTCGAACGCAACGATCAGATCGTGTTTCGCTATACGGATGCCGCGGGGGAAGAAGATCCCGCCGCGAACCCCAATGGGTCGCTGGCGAACATTGCGGGCATTTGCAGCCGCGAACGCAATGTTTGCGGGTTAATGCCGCACCCTGAGCGCGCTTCAGAGAAGTCGCTGGGCTCGACGGACGGAGCGGTGATTTTCCGTTCGATGGTTGAATGGTTTTCCCGCCAGCGAGGTCCACGCATTTTGGATCACACCACCGAAACCGCCGGTGCGCGCTCCTAGCGATGCGCCGACGCACGGGAACTGCCTGCGCCACAATATTCCTAATGACGGCGTGCGGTTTCTCGTTTTCGCTGGGCGCGTTCGGCCGCGCCTCCATGAATGCGCAGGCCGCAGAGCCTACGCTCGATTGGAACGCCCTCAACGCCGAATCGATCGCCAACCTTCGCGAATACATCCGTATCGACACTTCGAATCCGCCCGGGAACGAATCGCGCGGCGTAGCCTGGTACGCGAAGATTTTTGACGCCGAGGGAATCCCCTATCAGACGGGTGAAGTGGCGCCCGGACGCGGCAGCATCGTGGCACGATTGCATGCGACCGTGGCGGCTGGTGCGGCGGAGCCTGCGTTTGTGTTGCTGAACCATATCGATGTGGTGCCCGCGAGCCGCGCATATTGGAGCGTTGACCCCTTTGCGGCAGAGATGAAGGACGGGTACATCTGGGGACGCGGCGCCACGGATATGAAGAGCGTCGGTGTGGCGCAATTGATCGCGTTTCTCGAGCTACATCGCCAGCACGTGCCACTTCGGCGAGACGTGATTTTCCTTGCGACGGCAGATGAAGAGGACGGGACCGTGAGCGGCGCAAAGTGGGTGGTAGAGCAAAAGCCGGATTGGGTTGCGGGTGCCGGGTTTGTGATCAACGAAGGATCGGGCGCGCGCGCGGATGCCAACGGCAAGGTCGTTTACGTGGGCATCGGCGCGTTCAACAAAACGACGGCGTGGTTGCGAATCGTGGCCACAGGTCCCGCGGGGCACGCATCCGTGCCGATCGCCGATTCCTCGGTGAACAAGCTGATCGCGGCGCTCGATCGTTTGCGAACCTACCAGCCGCCGATCGAGCTAACGCCTGCGGTCGAGCGCGCCCTGAAATCCTCGGCTCCTTATGAGCCTGAACCGTGGCGCACGCGCCTGGCGCACATCGATACGTGGATCCAGACGCCTGAAGCGCGCGCCGAACTGGAAAAAGAGCCGCACTATCTTGCGCTGGTGACCAACACGATTTCCATCACCGGCCTTACAGGAACCAATAAAATCAATGTGATTCCGCCGGAGGCTTCGGCGCTGGTGGATTGCCGCTTACTGCCGGGCTGGACGGCGGATCGCTGGGTGGCGGAATTGCGACGCGTGATCCATGACGACAGCGTGCGCATCGAGGTGCTGCATAGCTACCCGAAGTCGCCGGAATCCTCGCTCGATACTACGCTGCATACAGCGATCGAAGAGACGGTGCACCGACTCTATCCGGATGCGGGCGTGACGGCGACGACCTCGACCGGTTTTAACGATTCCTATTTTTTCCGCGAGCGAGGCATCACGGCCTATGGATTTGTGCCCTTTGCGATGCTGCCGGATGACGGGCACGCGCACGGCAATGACGAGCGAATTCCCGTGCAGAGCTTTACGAACGGCGTGCGGCTGATGTGGGAAGTGGTTTACGATTTCTCGCACGCGCAGTGACCTGTAGAAGCGCCGGAACCTTTCAAATGCTTGAGACCCAAATCAAGATGACGCCGGCATTGGCGGCCGAGCACGGACTTACGCCGGACGAATACGCGCGCGTTTTGAAGATTTTGGGGCGCGAACCGAGTATCACGGAGCTTGGCGTCTTCAGCGTGATGTGGAGCGAGCACTGCTCGTATAAATCGAGCCGCGTACATCTGCGGCGGTTGCCGACCAAGGCCGCGCAAGTGATCCAAGGGCCCGGGGAAAATGCTGGCGTGGTGGATATCGGCGACGGCTTATGCGCGACTTTCAAAATTGAGTCGCACAACCATCCAAGCTACGTGGAGCCCTTTCAGGGAGCGGCCACGGGCGTCGGCGGCATCCTGCGCGATATTTTCACGATGGGCGCGCGACCGATCGCAGTATTGGATGCGCTGCGATTTGGCCTATTGAGCGACGGGCCGGGTGTGACTCCTGCAGAGGCGAGCAAGAACCGGCGTATTCTCGATGGCGTGGTGCGCGGCATCGGGTTTTACGGAAATTGCTTCGGAGTGCCGACGGTGGGCGGCGATGTGGCTTTCGCGCCATGCTATTCAGGCAATCCGCTAGTGAACGCATTGGCACTGGGGATCGCGCGGCGGGAGGAGCTTTTCTTCGCGCGGGCGAGCGGCGTAGGCAATCCAGTGCTTTATGTGGGATCGAAGACCGGCCGCGACGGCATTCATGGCGCATCGCTGCTCGCGTCCGCGGAATTTTCCGAGGAGTCGCAGCAGAAGCGGCCCAACGTGCAGGTGGGCGATCCGTTCCTGGAAAAGCTGCTGCTCGAGGCGTGCCTCGAAGCGATGCAGACCGGCGCGATCGTGGCGATTCAGGATATGGGCGCGGCGGGGCTGACGAGCTCCAGTTGCGAAATGGCGGCGCGCGGCGGCGTGGGGGTCGAACTGGACCTGGATCGCGTGCCGCAGCGCGAATCCGGCATGACGCCTTACGAAATCATGCTGAGCGAATCGCAGGAGCGCATGCTGCTGGTGGCGGAGCGCGGACGCGAACACGAAGTGATGGACGTATTTGCGAAATGGGAGCTGGACGCCGTGGAAGTCGGGCGCGTCACAGACGATGGGTTGCTCCGGATCACTTCGCACGGCCACGTGGCGGCGGAAATCCCGGCAAAAGCACTGGCGGACGAAGCGCCGGTATACCAGCGGCCGATTGCGGCGCCGAAGACGGCGCGAGGTGCAGGTCCGCTGATGGAATTTGCGGCTGAGACCGCGGATCTGACGCAGAATTTCCTGCGATTGCTGGCGTGGCCGGCCATCGCCAACAAGCGCTGGATTTGGGAGCAATACGATCAATCGGTGCGAACCAATACGCTGGCTGGGCCTGGCGCGAGCGATGCCGCCGTGTTGCGCGTGAAAGGCACGGCGCGCGGGCTCGCACTGAGCGTGGACGGCAATGGGCGCTGGTGCTGGCTTGCTCCGCGGGAAGGAGCGGCCGCGGCGGTGGCGGAAGCGGCCCGCAATGTGGCGTGTTCGGGAGCGCGGCCCTGGGCAGCGACGAATTGCTTGAATTTCGGCAACCCGGAAAAGCCGGAAGTGATGTGGGAGTTCAGCGAATGCGTGGACGGCATCGCCGAAGCGTGCACAGCCCTGGGCATACCGATCACTGGCGGCAATGTGAGCTTCTACAACGATACGCTGGGCCAATCGATCTATCCAACGCCGATTTTGGGCGTGCTGGGATTGCTCGAAGATGCCTCGCGGACCGTCGGGACGGCTTTTCAGCGCGAAGGAGACTTGATTCTCTTGCTAGATGGCAGCCATGACACGACGTCCCGGGGAAATCAGGCCGCGCAGGTAAGGCGCGAACTTTCGTCGTCCGAATATGCCTTCGCGCTGCAAGGAATTGCGGCAGGCGCACCGCCGTATACGGACCTACAGGCGGAAAAGCGGTTGATCGAGGCGCTGGTGGCCATGGCGTCCGCAGGGCTGCTGCGATCGGCGCATGACATCAGCGATGGCGGCCTGGCGGTAACGCTTGCCGAATCGTGCTTGACGGCACGCGCGTGCGAGGATGCATTAACCGGTTCGATCCGGCATATTTCCGCAGAGGTTACACTGCAAGGCTCCGAAGCCGCAGAAGCCGCGCTTTTTGGCGAACGCGGCGCGCGTGCGGTGATTTCCGTGGCCCCCGAGGCACTTGCCCGCATACGTGAAATTGCGAGAGAATATAGCGTAGCAGCGCGGGACATTGGCCGAGTCACGCGAGGCGACTTCCGCATCATTTTCAATAAGCGAATCGCGATCCAGTCCTCTCTCGACCAATTGCGCGACGCCTGGGGAGAATCCCTCGGGCGAATCCTTGAGACCCGATGAACAGAGCCGAGCAAAACCCGACCGCTACCGGCGTCTCCTTCGTGGAAGACGACCACTTCCACGATCATTGCGGTGTGGTCGGCGTTTTTTCCAACCCGGAGGCCGCGAAACTCGCATATCTGGGGCTTTACGCGCTGCAGCATCGCGGACAGGAAGCGGCGGGAATCTGCACGTGTGATGGCCCCGATCTGAAGGTGGTGAAAGCTCTCGGATTGGTGCAGGACGCGTTTGATCCGAAGCGCCTCGCATCGCTGACGGGCGAATCGGCCATTGGGCACACGCGCTATTCGACGGCGGGCGATACGTCACTCGACAACGCGCAACCTATCTTGATCGACTGCAACAAAGGCAAACTGGCGCTGGCGCACAACGGCAATCTGACCAACGCGACGGAATGGCGGCGCAAACTCGAGCACCGCGGATCAATTTTTCAGACAACCAGCGATACGGAAGTGATCGTGCACCTGATCGCGAAGAGCGGCAGCCGGAATCTTTCGGGCGCGATCGCGGAAGCGCTGAACCAGGTGGAGGGCGCGTACTCGCTGGTGATCCTGACGCGCGACGAGCTGTATGCCGTTCGCGATCCGCGTGGATTTCGTCCACTGAACCTCGGTAAATTGGGCGACACCTATATCGTAGCCTCGGAGACGTGCGCGTTTGACCTGCTCGGCGCCACGTACCTGCGGGAAGTGGAGCCCGGGGAAATGGTGCGGATTTCACGGACCGGGCTCGAATCCATTCACTTTGCTCCGGTGAAGCAGCAGCAATCGTGCATTTTCGAACACGTCTATTTTGCGCGTCCGGATAGCCGCATTTTCGGCCGCTCCGTGCATCTTAGCCGCGAGATGTTTGGGCGTTTGCTGGCCCGCGAACATCCGGTGCCGGCGGATGTGGTGGTGCCCGTGCCTGATTCGGGAGTGCCGGCGGCGATTGGTTACGGGCTGGAGTCCGGCATACCGTTTCGAATGGGGCTGATTCGAAATCACTATATCGGCAGGACGTTTATCCAGCCGGCGCAATCGATCCGCGATTTTGGCGTAAAGCTGAAATTGAATCCCGTGCGCGACCTGCTGGAAGGCAAGCGCGTGATTCTGGTGGACGATTCCATCGTCCGAGGGACTACCAGCCGAAAGATCGTGCGCATGGTGCGTGAGGCGGGGGCGACGGAAGTGCACGTGCGCATCAGTTCGCCGCCGACGATTTCGCCGTGTTACTACGGTATCGATACTCCAACGCGCGAAGAATTGATCGCATCGTCCAATTCGAAAATTCGGCCGCGGATCGCCGAAGGCGAAGCGGGCCTGGCGAACGAGAACAAGGAAGCCACGATGGTTGAGGAAATCCGGCGTTTTCTAGGCGCCGATTCGCTCGGCTATCTTTCACTCGAGAAGCTGCGCGAAGGGGTATCGGATCGCGAAGGCCGCTTCTGCACTTCGTGTTTTACGGGAGCTTATCCCACCGAGCCGGTGCAACTGGAAGTGGAGCGCAGGGAAAATCAGGCCAACCGCGAAGACGCGGCGCCGGTGACGGTGACGCGTGAAAGCTGACGAGCTAGAGAAGCAAAAGCAATCACAGTCCGCGCAGGAGGATATCCCGCTCGGTGAGCGTGCCAAACGGGAGGCGCTGGCATGGTTCTGGATCATCCTCGCGTTTCTCCTGATCAATGGTGTCGTCGGCCAGGCGCGGGTGATCCCCTCGGCGTCCATGGAGAATACGCTCCTGATTGGCGACCATTTGATCATGAGCCGTCTGGGATACGACGCGGGCATTCCGTTCACGGCGATTCACTGGCCGCTGTGGCGCAAACTGAACCGGCAACAGATTGTGATTTTTCGCGCGCCGGTGGAGGGTTCGCCGGATTGGGTGAAGCGCGTGATCGGGCTGCCGGGAGATACTCTCGAAGTGCACGACGGCGCAGTGTGGGTTAACGGGCAAAAGTTGACCGAGCCTTACATCAAAGAGCCGATGGACCCGTTTGAACGTTTTGGTCCCGTGCAGGTACCGCCGGATCATTATTTTGTGATGGGTGATAACCGCGGCAATTCGTACGACAGCCGGTTCGTGGGACCGATCGCGCGCGATTCCGTGATCGGCGTGCCGGTAATGATCTATCTTTCCGTGGACGCAACCGCATCCATGCCGGAAGCTTGGGAGCCGGGGCACCTGTTCGAAAGGTTCGAAGCGTACGGCAATGGAATTATTCACCCCAGCCGCGTCCGTTGGAACCGCTTCTTTAAGACGTTTTAGTTTTCACATCCGGCATTTTGCGCGTCAAGGAGCCAGCGCGTCGGCATGCGCTATTCCGAAGCAGGCGTAAACATCGAACTCGCCGATCAGGCAAAGCAGCGCATTGCGCGGCTGGCCAGCCGGACGTTCACCCGCAACGTGGTAGGCGGAATCGGCGCTTTTGGGGCGCTTTTTGCGCTGGACCGGAAACGATGGCGCGAGCCGCTGCTCGTTTCCAGCGCGGACGGCGTCGGCACAAAGCTGAAAGTGGCGTTCGCGATGGGCGTGCATTCGACGGTCGGCGCGGACCTCGTGAACCACTGCATCAATGACATTCTGACGCTGGGAGCGGAGCCGCTTTTCTTTCTGGATTACCTGGCCCTGGGCAAGATGGATCCGACCGTGGTGGAGCAGGTGATCGAGGGCATGAGCCGTGCGTGCCGTGCCGCTGGTTGCGCGCTGATCGGGGGCGAGACGGCGGAGATGCCCGGGTTTTATGCTGCAGGAGAATATGACTTAGCGGGGTTCATCGTGGGCGCGGTGGAGCGCAGCCGCGTGCTCGGTCCGCAGCGGGTGAAGGCGGGCGATGTGCTCGTGGCGTTACCTTCTTCGGGGTTGCACACGAACGGCTATTCGCTGGCGCGCAAGCTGGTGTTCGAAAAGGCCGGGCTGAAGCCGGGGACCTATGTAGCGCAGATCGGAAACAAGATTGGTGCAGAGCTTTTGAATCCGCATCGATGCTACCGGCCAGCGCTAAAGACTGCGTTGGCACGCGGCTGGATTTCGGCGATGGCACATAACACCGGCGGCGGCATTCCCGGGAATTTGCCCCGTGTATTGCCGCGGGGCACGCGGGCCGAAATCGATCTTGGCGCTTGGCCCATCCCCAAAATCTTCAGCTACCTCGCCGAAATTGGCGAGTTGGAACAGGACGAACTGCTGGCTACGTTCAATTTGGGCGCCGGCATGATCTTGATCGTCCCCGCGAAATATATTCGCTTGCTGGAAGCCGATCTGCGGCGCCGACGCGAAAAGTTCTATCGCATTGGCCATGTGGTCACCGCAGCAACGGGTCCCCGCATCAAGTTCACCGGCCGATTGCAACTTTAGCCGCAAGGCGATTCACCTAATGACGCGGCGGCGAAGATTTGAATTCGATGATGATTTCTTCGTACTGCTGAACGCTTAAGTTTTGGATGGCTTGGCGCGTGGATGCCTGGAAGCCCATATCGTTCACGGCGGCCCTTACCTCTTTCTTCGATCCGTTTGGAAGGGTGACCTGTAAATGCGCGGGCGTGAGACGAACAAAGATCGCGTCTCGGTGATCGTGCATGGGCGAGGATCCGTGCGGCCCCAGAGTGAAACGCAAAACCCTGACGCGCTCATTTTCTAACTCTACCTTGAAATGCGCTGGATCGTGCGCCGTTGCATCGCCGGCGTAACGCTGTGCCGCCGAAGGACAGGGTGCTAGAAATTCCACCTCGAGCGCGTCGAGCGGCGTGCCGCCCACGTTATCGAGCGTGTGGCGCACCGGATCGCTCCAATAGACCATTCCTCGATGAAATTGCAGATCGCTCGGCTGAGCGCCTTCCGTGGTGGTTCGCACCGTGCCGTCGCTGAGGAACACCACAACACGCCCTTTGTGCTCATGCATCGGCAAGTGCCGGCCGGGAGGGTAAACGGTGCGACGCACGCGAATCGATCGCGTCTGATAGAACACGCGCTCTTCGGGTTGATCTTGCTTTGCGGCGCCAGCGTAAAGCAGTGGAATCGAGATAAGGCCAGCGAGAGCAGTGAGAAGAATCGTGCGCGCAGCAGCGCTGAGGTGCTTTTGAAAAGGCACGTCCGCCTCCAAGTGGCCGGAGTATACACTGCCGCAAAGTGACGGCTGCACTCGTGGTCCACGTGCAAGCGGGCCATGTGGGAGAATGGCGTCTCAGGAAAATTGGCTGTTGGCGGCGATTGCGTTTTGCAGCCTTGACACGATGTGCTAAGTTTTTTAGCTCATGGCCACGCAAATTGGCATTCTCCTCAGCGGCCGCGGTTCGAACCTTGAGGCATTGGCGGCCAGCGCGGCCGCAGGGCGGCTGGGCGACGCCGAGATCGCTGTCGTGATCAGCAACCGCGAAGGCGCACCGGGGATCGATCGCGCCCGGGAGCGCAAGATACCGGCGCTGGTGATTCCTTCGCGCGGGCTCGAGCGCGAAGAGTACGACCGGCTGGTGGTTGGCGCCTTGCGGCAGCACGGGGTCGAGCTTGTATGCCTGGCGGGATTCATGCGGCTGCTCTCGCCCTATTTCATCAAGACGTTCCCCAATCGCATTCTGAACATTCACCCGTCTCTACTGCCGTCGTTCCCGGGCTTGGAAGCGCAACGGCAGGCGCTCGAATACGGCGTGCGTTATGCGGGTTGCACGGTACACTTGGTGGACGAAAATCTCGACGCCGGGCCGATCATCCTGCAAGCGGTCACGCCCGTGCTGGATGAAGACACGCCGGAGACGCTCTCCGCGCGCATATTGAAAGAGGAGCACCGCATTTACTCCGAAGCAGTACGAATCGTGCTGGACGGCCGATTTCGCCTGGAAGGCCGCCGCGTGATTCAAACGACAGGTAGCGCCCACCGATCATGAGCGACGTAGCGCCATTTCGTCCGGTTGCCGAACAGCTTGCCTATTTGCGAAAAGGCTCGGCGGAAATCATCCGCGAGGAAGAGCTCGCCGCGAAGCTCGAGTCCTCGCGAGCGAAAAATACCCCGCTGCGCGTGAAGCTTGGCGTGGACCCGACCGCCCCCGATCTGCACCTGGGGCATACGGTGGTTCTGCGGAAGCTGAAACATTTTCAGGATATGGGCCACGTCTCGATTTTCCTGATCGGCGATTTCACCGCGATGGTCGGCGATCCCACGGGACAATCCGTGACGCGGCCGCCGCTGACTCGCGAGCAGATTGCGGCGAACGCAAAAACGTACCTCGAGCAGGTCTACAAGATTCTCGATCCGCGTAAGACCGAGGTTCGCTACAACAGCGAATGGCTGGGCAAACTATCGAGCTATGAAATGATTCAGCTCTGCGGGAAATATCGGCTGGCACGGATGCTCGAGCACGAGGATTTTCGCTCGCGGCTCGCGAATAACCAGCCCATCGCGGTGCACGAATTGCTCTACTCGCTGTTTCAGGGCTATGACAGCGTCGCGCTCAAAGCGGACGTGGAATTGGGCGCGACCGAACAGAAATTCAATCTGCTGGTAGGCCGCGAAATTCAGCGGGAGTATAGGCAGCCTTCGCAAGTGGTCTTCACCATGCCGATTTTGGTGGGGCTGGACGGGCAGAGAAAAATGTCCAAGAGCCTGGGCAATTACGTGGGCATCACAGAAGAGCCGGGGCAGATGTTTGGGAAGCTGATGAGCATCTCGGACGACATGATGTGGACGTATATGGAGCTGCTGACGGACCGCACGCCGGCTGGGATCGCGCAACTGCGCTCGGAGGTTTCGAGCGGCAGCGCGCACCCCAAAGAAACTAAGGTGGCCCTGGCGAGGGAAATCATCGCCGGTTTTCATGGCAACGATGCTGCGACGCGCGCCGCCCAAGAATTCGATCGCATCTACAGCAAGAAACAACTCCCTACCGAAATGCGAACGTTCGACTTCAGTGCGGAGGGTGACGTAAAGCTATCCCGGATGATTGACCGCGTGGAGCTCGCCGGTTCGAGGGCTGAAGCAGAGCGCCTTATGAAGCAGGGTGCGGTTGAATGGGACGGAGAAAAAGTTGTGGACCCAGGCTATTCGATTAGTACGTCCACAGCCGGAGACCACATCCTCCGTGTCGGCAAAAAGCCCGCTGTTCTAATTCGGATTGGTAAGCCCAATTCTTAACAGAACTGCCGGCACGAGCGACTCTATTTGCGTTCGGCCAGTCTTTTGAGACGGGCGAGGTATTCGGCATTGCGGCGCGAGACAGCCCGGCGCGTGATCAGCCAATCCATCGCGCGGCCGAGCGCTCCGGGCATTGCGTATTCGCTGCGCATGCGGACGCGCGTGCCGGAACCAGCGCCATTCATCGGCTCAATTTCCCATCGCTCGATGCCGCTTACACCGTAGGAATCCTCGAAGCGCCATTCCAGCATTCGTCCCCACGCATAATTTGTGACCACCGCCGTCTGCGCCACTTCTTTTTTACCGATTCGTCCGGCGATGCGAACGGACTGGCCGAGGCAAAATTCGGGAGCGCCGCAGTGCACGTCAATTTCGCCGTCGAGTTCCTTGCCATACCAATACGCCATGCGTTGGGGCACGAAGAAGACCGAGACGTCAGCAGGTGGCGCGGCAATCTCGATGATGGATTCCACTTTGGCCATGGGACGGAAAGAAAGTCTAACACCGCGGTGCGGAAATGCGCGCACTACAAGACTAATAAGCGATTTCGGCGGCGCCAAACACGCGATCGGTATGTGGATCCTGGATGAAGATCACGGCTCGGAGGTTCTGCGGGTTCCAATCATGCGCAAGCTTCACATGGGCCTGCCCGTCAAATGCCTGGGCTGCGCCGTCTTGTAGGTTGACGCGCCCAATGGAGACAAGCTCGCGCACTACGCCAGAGTGAACCAGCGACCTGCCCGCGTTTTCGCCGCGACGCACGCTCGAATGCAATTCGTTTTCGGTGAGCGCAAGAAATACCTCGGGTTTTTCCCCACGAGCAAGTCCGGATAGAGCAGCAAACTGCACGTGCAAATCGCGTGGATTATCGGCGGCAGCGCCGGCCCAGGCGAGTTGAACGGGGGTTTTCGGCGCTTTTGCAGCTTGCTCGATGGCTTGCTGCGCGAGCGCGCCATTGCCGCCGTTGAATTGCGTTTCACCATCCACGATCATTTGCGGCGTATAAACCTGATCGCCCTTCCAATGGCGCTCGAACGCATATTTTCGCTGGCGGTCGGTGGCAGCGTTCAAAGAAAAGGGATCATGCCAGCCCTGATCGTCCCAGTAGGTTACGTGGTGTTCGAGCACGATCACGTCGGCGCCTGGAATCGGCTGGCGCGCATCGAGCTGCATCAGGAGCGCATCGGCCGGCGGGCAACTCGAGCAGCCCTCGGAGGTGAAGAGTTCGACCAATACGGGCGTGCGCGCATCGGGGAGGGGCGGCAGACCGCCGCGTGGATGGGCAAAGGCAATGTTTTCAGCGGCGCCCGCCAGAATGCCGATTCCCGCAACGACGGCAAATAATCCGCAGAAGGCAAGGAGCGATACCCTACGGGAGCCAAATTTTCGAGTTTGAAATGGCGAGCTCA
Source organism: uncultured Acidobacteriota bacterium (assembly GCA_963703805.1). Taxonomy (GTDB): domain Bacteria; phylum Acidobacteriota; class Terriglobia; order Acidiferrales; family UBA7541; genus DASTCZ01. Next base: position 2,247,478 of record CAVPFO010000005.1, read on the forward strand.
TCACACATCTCCTTGCGATGCCTCAGATGCAAAGACCGGTTGCCACGGCCCAACCAATTCCAGGGTCTGGACGAACCGTGGGCGCCTAGACCTGCAGGTCGAACATAAGAATCATAATTCCGGTCACACCGGCTGCCAAGTGGGTCTGACGATTTATTAGCATCGAGGCACCGTTAAGCAGAAAAATAACCAATTGTGAGCAATTCAGTGGCGAACGAACTCGGGCGAATGACCGGGAGCCCACGGATCGTATTCCAAATCAAATTGGATGCGTTTGGCGATGGGCGGGTGGTCGTAAAGCCAAAAAACCACAAAAGGAGATGGATCGGGTTCCTCCAGGTCAACGTCACCCAAAATCTGATCGCCCTGCGCCGCTACCTGGGCCACATCCGGCACAACGCCGTGGGTAATTTCGAGTGCGAAAACATCGGCCTGATGCTCGATGTAGCGGCTGACGGCGCTATCGAGAGGGGTGCTAAGAAAAAGCAAGAGTGATCCCAACAGCCAGAGTACGCCCAACGCACTCCAGCCGTTCAGATCGAGAATGCGCCAACCGCTTCCCCAACGACGTACCGTCCACCGGAGCGCCGCGGCGAGGAACCACAAGCCAAAAAATAAACCGGCGGCGCTGGCGGCGATTCCTTTCCACACGTGACCCAGAACGTAATGGCCGAGTTCGTGCCCGACGACCAGGAGAATTTCGTCTTCGGTCATGTGCGCGAACAAAGTGTCCCAGACGACGACGCGCTTGCTGGCGCCGATGCCCGTGACGTAAGCATTCAGCTCGTTGAGTTTCTGGCTCGCGAACATTTCATACATGTGGTCCTGCGGAATCTGCGCACCGGCACGGGTGGCAAGCTCCTGGATTTGCTGGGCGAGTTTAGGATGCGAGGCGGCGAGTGGTTCGAATTTGTAGAAGAGCGGCTCGACCACCACCGGTTCGAGCAACGCCGCAAAAACGATCAGCGGCAAGGCAATCAGCCAGGCGACAAACCACCAGCGGAGCGGGCTTCGGCGCAGCAGTCCGCCCACAATCCATGCTGCGAACGCACCGAGCGCGATGGCGATCGCTTCGCTCTTGCACCAATCGAGGAGCCAAGGGCCCCATCCTTCGACCGAGAGGTTGTAACGCAAGCCGAGGACGTGGCCCCAGGCATGAAGAGGAAGCACGCCGAGCGCAAGCGCGCCGAGAAGCAGTGTCGCAAAAACCGAAGCTTGTAGGATGTGGAATCTGCTTGAGCGTTCGGCCCAGGAGCTAAACCGCGCCACTGCGCCGGTTTTCAGAAGAATCACCAGCAGCAGGACGGTGACGCCAAATTCGGCGAAATAGAGCTCGTCGCCGGAGCGCGCCAATTCCACAGCTTGGCGAAGGCGATCGGGCGGCAGAGTATAGCGCGTGATTTTGGGCGGAGCTTGGCCGGCAGGGTTCAGAGTCGCTGACTGCGGCGTTGGATTCTGGGCTGAGGGCGTGACGCCGGAAGAGCGCGCCGAAGCCGCAGCGCACAAAGAGGAAAATATGAGAATCGTACTGACAAGTATTCCGGCAGGGCGTGACATGATATGGGTTGGGGTCACTGAGCCGGGATTCTAGCAGAGCGCCGTTACGCGAGTCTGCCGGTGCAACGTTTGAACTGGCTCGGAACTCACACCTGCAAAACGTCGCCTTCCTTGGCTACCATCTCATACAAGACCGGATTCACGAAGAATCCAAGCAGCAGACGCGACATCAGCCCAGCCACCACAACGATGGCAAAAGGCTTTTGCGTGTCGCTGCCAACTCCGGTGGCGGTTGCGGCGGGAAGCAGGCCCAGACAAGCGACCAGTGCCGTCATCATGATGGGCCGCAATCGCAACAAGGAAGCTTCGCGGGTGGCCTGCTTGATTTCCATACCTTCCAGGCGAAGCTTATTGATATAGCTGACCAAAATCACGGCCGTTTCCACGGAAACGCCCAAGAGCGCGAGCAACCCCAGGACACTGGACACGCTGAACGGCGTGTGCGTGAGTTTGAGGGCGATCAATGCGCCTACGGGTTCCGTCATGATCACGCCGAGCGCGATGGTGACGGGAAATTTGAAATTGCCGTAGAGCGCGAACAAAATCATGAAGATCAGCAACACGGCCAATGGGCCAATTATCACCAGTTGCGATTTTGCCGCGAGCAGTTCGCTATATTCACCGCCCCAATCCAGGTGGTAGCCCTGCGGAAGCTGCACGGCTTTCGATACGGCTGCTTGTCCGTCGCGCACGGTGCCTTCGAGGTCTCGGCCTTCAATCGAAAACTGAATGCCAATGTAACGTGAATTGTTTTCGCGATAGATGAAGGACGCGCCGCTGGCCTCTTTGATGGTCGCGAGCTGCGAGAGCGGAACCTGCTGGCCCGTGGGCGTGGGCACCAGTAGATTCGCGATTTCGGTGGCATTCGAGCGGTACTGCGGCTCCATGCGGACGACGAGATCGAACAATTTTTCGCCCTGGATCACCTGCGTGGCGGCCTGACCTCCAACGGCGGCTTGCACCACGGCCTCAACATCGGAAACGTTGATTCCGTAGCGGGCGATTTTGTCGCGGTCCGCGTCCACGATGAGGCTAGGCTGTCCGAGTTCGCGGACCACCGTCAAGTCCGTGAAGCCGGGTGTTTTCGCGAGAATATTTTTGATTTGGACAGCTTTTTGCTGGAGGACGTCCAGGTCCGGACCAAACACCTTCACCGCCAGCGAACTTTTCAGGCCCGTAAGGGCTTCGTCCACGGCGTCTTCCGCAGGCTGCGTGTAGTTAAAAATCACGCCGGGATATGTGCTGAGCTTGCGGTCGATATCGGCGGTCAATTCCGCCTTCGTGTGTATCGAGCCGGTTTTCCAGGACTTGTCGCTATAGGGCTTGAGTCCCATGTAAAACTCGCAGTTGAAAAAGCCGGTAGGGTCTGTGCCGTCGTCGGGACGGCCCAGTTCCGAAGCAATGATCGTAGCTTGCGGATAGGTCATCAAGACATCGCGGACCTTTGGAGCGAAGGCGCTCGCTTCCTCAAATGAAATCGTGTAGGGCATGGTAGCGCGGACCCAGAGAGCGCCTTCATCCAGATGCGGCATAAACTCGCCGCCGATCAGGGGAACAAGCAGGAGCGTCGCTCCGAAAATCACCGTGGCGAGCACCATCGTTAGCTTCGGATGGCCGAGGCACCAATCGAGCTCCGTGGCATAGCGAGCGCGAATCCAGTTGAACACCTTGTTTGGCGTTTCTTTCACGCCCTTCTTGAACCAATACGAAGTCAGCACCGGTACCAGAGTCAGCGTGAACACCAAAGCGCCGACGAGCGCAAAGGCCATGGTGTTGGCCATCGGGTGAAAAAGCTTTCCGGCCGGCCCGGAAAGCGCATAGATAGGGAGATATCCCGCAATGATGACGGCCACGGAATAAAAAATCGGGCGATCGACGTCGCGGGCGGCAGCGATGATCACGTCGTGCAGTTCGTAAGACTGGCCTTTGCGCTCGGCAAGTTCGCGGTAAATGTTTTCTACCATGACGATGGTGCCGTCAATGATGATGCCGAAGTCGATGGCGCCGATGGAGAGCAGATTCGCAGCATCCCCGGTAGCGTGCAGGAAAATGAAGGCGAAAAGCAGCGCCAGTGGGATGGTGAGCGCCGTGATGATGGCGGCACGAAAACTGACCAGAAAAAAAACGAGGACCAACAAGACCAGAACCATGCCGCGGAGCAGGTTTCCCTCCACAGTATCGGTGGTCACGCGCACGAGGTCGCTACGGTCGTAGTAGGGACGAATTTTGACATCCGGCGGGAGGATGTTGCGGTTCAGTTCATCGGTTTCTTTCTCAACGCCCTTGAGCACATTCTGGGTCTGCTCGCCGGTCCGCATCAAGATGACGCCTTCCACCGCATCATCATTCTTCATGAAGCCAAATTCGCCCAACCGGGGAGCATAGCCAATCTCGACGTTTGCGATGTCTTTGACGCGAACGGGCACACCATTCTGACTACCCACCACCACGTCGCCGATATCCTCGGTATTGCGCAGCAAGCCTAGGCCACGCACGTAATAGAACTGGCCGCCTTGCGAATAGAAGCCGCCGCCGGTATTGGCATTGTTCGCCGTCAAAGCGTTAATCACCTGCACGACGGGGATGTGGTAGTTGTAGAGCCTCGCGGGATCGAGCAGCACCTGATATTGCATCGTGGTGCCGCCAAAGCCCGAGTCGTCCGCTACACCGGGGACCGAACGATAGGCGCGCTCGATAATCCAATCTTCGAAAGTGTGCAACTCCTGTGGAGTACGATCCGGGCTTTCCAGCACATAGCGGTACACCAGACCGCTCGGGCTGTATAGCGGCGACATGCTGGGAGTAACCCCGGCCGGCAAAGAAGCGTCCGCGATTCGTTGAAAGACGATTTCCCGGTCGAAGTAAGGATTGGTGTTATCGGCAAACGTCAAGATCACGTCCGAAAGCCCATACAAAGAAATCGAACGCATCACCACCAGGTTCGGCGATCCGTTCATCGCTAGTTCCAGGGGCAGCGTTGTAAGCCGCTCGACTTCCTCCGCCGCATGGCCGGGCCATTGAGTGATCAACTCCACCAAAGGGGGTGAGAGATCCGGGTACGCGTCCACCGGCATGCGCTGGAAGGAGATCGCGCCCGCGATGATCACCAGTATGGTGACCATCAGCACCAGGAAGCGCTGTCGCAGGGCGAATTGGACAATTCGATGGATCATCTCTGGGCTCCGGGCGCGCTTTCTTAGTGCTGCAAGGAATTCTTGAACTGCAGGAACAAACTGCCGTCGCCAATCACTTTCTCGCCTTCCTTCAAGCCACCGGTGATTTGCGTTTGGCCACCGTGGGTATCGCCGATGGTCACCGATCTCCGTGCAAATTGATTTGCGCTGCCGGTTTGCACGTAAACGAACGGCTGGTTTTCCGTATCGCGTAACACGGCCGCATCGGGCACGAGCAGCGCATTCCGAATCGAGCCGGCGCGAACGACGGCGCTGACGTACATATTGTTTTTCAGTTTTTGGCCGGGATTGTCGGTGACGATCCGCGCTTGCAACGTGCGTGTGTTGGGGTCGAGCGTGGCCGCGATATAGGAAATCTTACCGCGGAACGTGTCTGGATACGCGTCCGTGGTGATATCTACCGCGTCACCCTGATGAACGTCCGCGAGATCGTTTTGGTAGACATTGACGAGTACCCAGACGGTGCTCATGTCCGAAATGGTGAAACATTGTGTAACGCCCGCCTGCAGCAATTGGCCTGGACCTACGAGACGGTCCGTGACCTCGCCGGCCACCGGAGCCAGCACCGGAACTTGCGCGGAGGGCGGGCTTTTCAGCAAGGAATCCGGATCGCTTATACCCAGCACGCGCAATGCATCCGCACTCGATTCCATATCCGCCTGCGCTTGAGCTCGTGCCGATTCAGCGGTCTGCAGATCGGACTCGGCAATGGCTTTGTGCTCGAAGAGATCTTTAGAGCGCTGGAACTGCTTGTCGGCAAGTTGAAATGCGTCGCGCGCCTTGAGGTAAGCGGAGCGATCGAGCGAATAATCCGGGCTGTTGACGGTCAGCAGCGTTTGCCCGGCCTTCACGTTTTCTCCGGGCGCTACGAGAATTTCGTGGACCGGGCCGCCGACCGCCGAAAATATCGGTGTGGTTTTGAAAGCGTTATAGGTGACGGTACCGGTCAAGTGAAGATCGCGTACAAGCGCCTGCTTGGACACGGTGACGACCTGCACGTGCGCCATCTGGTCCTGCGGCACGGTGAAAAGCTCGGCCGTGTCCGTGGGGGAAGTGCCGGCCGTATAGGAAGTCATTTGCGAAGCGGTGCGCGATTCCGAACCACATCCCGCGGCAAAAGCAATTCCGCACGCGGCGCAGAGCAACACCGAATAAGGACGAACGCGCGTGTATCGCACGGCTGGATTTCTTTTCATGGCAGGTTCCTCGTTCCCACGGCTTCACGTAATTGCTCGACCGCGGTCATATAACTCGCAAGCGCCTGCCGGTAGGCAAGCTGGTTGGCGCGATAGCTCCGCTCGGCGTCCAGAAAATCCAGCAAGCTGGCGGCCCCGCGCTGGTAAGAATATTCGCTGATGTCGCGCGACTCTTTGGCTTGGTCCGCATAGCCCGAGCGATAGAGCTGGACGATTTCGTCGTTCGAATGGAGGTTGGCGTAAGCGTCGACGACGTCGCTCATCGCCTGTTCCGAAGCTTCCGTGGCTTGCTGCTGGGCCTGTGCGATCGCGTAGCCGGTGCGCGCAATCTCGCCCTGGTTTCGGTCGAAGATAGGCAAATCTATGTTGAAATAGAATGCGCCGGAGTTGATGCCGTTGGTATGGGTGTAGTCAAAGGTGACGTTCAAATCGCGCTTGCCGTTCGCAATGGCCAAGACCTTCTGGCTGCGCGCGGCCGTGACGCCCTCGTCGGCCGCAATCAAATCGGGCCGGGACGCCAAAGCCAGCATCTTTAGATCGTCCAGCGCGCCGTGCACCGGCTGATATTCCAATTCACCTTGGACGTCGTAATTGTCGGGAACCGATTCAAAACCAATGAGCTGGCGCAAAGCCGCCAGGGCCTGAATCTTCGCCAGCTTGGCCTGGGACACATCGGTCTGGAACTGGAGCATCTGCAGCTTGATCTTTAAGAGATCGGCCTCGCTCATGTCCCCAGCCTTGTAACGTGTTTGGCTGATGTCCACCGTTTGCTGGAAGCTCTTGAGATCCTGCTCCGCAAAATCCAGCGTTGAATCCGCCAGGACCGCGTTAATGAATTGCTGCGAAACGTTGAAGATCGTCGTGCGCTGATCGTCATTCACCGTCGAACGCGTCTGGGCGGTCTGGTCTTGCGCGGCGGCCAACCGATGCTGGCGTTTCTTGCCGCGTTCAAACAAATACCCAATCCCCAAATCGAACTGGGCCTGATTCTCGAGATAGTTCACGTTGAATTCGCTTGGCGTAAAAATCGGAAAGAACTGCGTGTCCCAGGAGATCGTGGGGTTGGGGCGCAGGTTTGCGGTGATCTCCTGAGCTTGGTTCTGCAGGATCGTAGTGCGCGCGGCCAGCAGCGCATGGTTCCGCTGGGTAGCGAGATCGATTGCCTGATCGAGAGTGATGCGCGCCGGCGCTGACGCCGGCGGCATGGGCAGGCTCGGCAGTGGCACGCTGTGTCCGTAATCGTTGTGCGTAGGCGGGGATGGCAGTGGGACGGTTTGCCGCGGCTGGGTCTGTGCGGAAGCGGAGTGCGCGATTCCGGCGGCAAACAGCGCCGCTATGATCAAGCGACCTGCCAGAACGCGAATCGGCCGCCAACCGGAAATTTCAAGCTCGCTGAGAAAGCGTGATTCTAAACGCTGCGTAAGACCATGTGCGAGAGTCATTTCAACTCACTCGCCTCCATAACAAACATTCCGTGCGGAATGACTGAAAGTCGCCTAAATGGCGCGTCGCCCTTTTTAGGCGGCTACGCGCGCAAAACGATGCTTCGGTTTAGGTTCGGGAAAGAACGGAACGCGCCATTTGCGCAGCCCCGATTTCTTTAGGCAAGAGGTGGAGCGCGGGAAATACGGATGCTTAAAGAGGGTGCGCCGGAGCGCACCAAGGCGACGACGACGGGAGTACGGCCGAGCGGCACCGGTACCGCAATGCGGTTTAACGCCAGGTGTTGATCTGCTGGTTGATGAGAAAAGTGGCAAATCTGGCAGGCGGTTTCCGACGTGCCATGATGATCGTGCGGAAGTGTCGCCGCAAAAGTGGCCACCAACAGAAGCACTACTGCCAAAACGGCAGTCACCGCTTTGAAGCTCGGGTTGCGATAGTGAAACATAGACGCCACGGGGCTAATTAACACCCTACCCATAGTCTAATCTAGAAGGATTGGCAAGTGAAAGGGTTGTATGCGGCCGATTTCCGCACTCAAGCGTTCTGGCGCAGGGCCCGCTCGACCACGGTCAGGCACTTTTCGGCTCGTTCGCGAAGATCGCCGCGGAGCTCCTGGTTCGCTTTGCGAAGCGTGTGCAGTTCATCGGCGATAGCAAGCGACGCCAAAACCGCGACGCGAACCGAATCCACCAAGCCGGTGCCGTCTGCAATCGAATTCATTTTGTCGTCTACGTAGCTCGCGAGCTCCGCGACATAGATGGGGTCAAGATCGCCCTGCATCGAATAAGTCTGTCCGTAAATTTCGACCTTGAAGCGCTCACTCATGGCGTCCTCTTTCCTGGCGCGTCCGGGCCATTCTGCTGCGGGGCCGGCCGAGAAGCAAGCTTACACCCGCGCCAGTTTTGTGCATTATCCCGCGCGCAGCGAAGCACCAAGCTTCGACGTAAGGGCGTTTACGATCCGGGAGCTGAAATCGCTTAACTGAGATTCCGTCAGGGTGGCGTCCGTGCTTTGGAACGTAACGCGCACCAGCAGCGAGAATTTGCCCGCCGGGACTTGGCCCCCGTGAAATAAATCCACGGCCTCGATTTGTACGATTTCCGCGATGCAGAGCGAGTGAATTTCCTTGACGACATCCCCAAATGAGGTGCCGTCGCCTAAAAGCAATGAGAAATCGCGTTCAACGGCGGGAAACCGGCTGATCGGCTGATAGCGGCGCGCTAGCTGAGCGGAGGAATAGCCGGCATAGAAAGGATCAAGCCGAAGTTCGGCAAGAAAAACGTCCTGACGCAACTTCAGCGCCTCCGCGATTTTTCGCGAGAGCTGGCCCGCGACTCCGGCGCTCGCCTGCCCGCGCCCGTCCGCAGAATCGATGGAAATCGTCGCCGTGCGGGAAGGCTGTAGCCATGCAGGGCCGCCCCTAGACCACTGAAGATCACCGGCCAATTCGCCAATGCGATCGAGGTCGCCCTTCAGGTCGGCGAATGTAAATTCGCGCGGTGTTTCGCTGACGCTTTTCTCGCGTGCAAGGCCAGTGGCGCCCAACGTGAGGATCAAGGCTTCGCGTGTTTCCTTGCCGTTACCTTCCGCCGCATTCCAGTGATAGGCGCGTCCGATTTCGAATAGGCGCAGGTTTCGCTGACCGCGGTTAAGATTCCATTCGAGGGCCGCCGTCATGTTTCCCAGCCCGTTCGAGCGCATCACCGAGGCATCTTCCGCCAGAGGATTGGCAATATGCACGGCAACAATTTCTTCGGCGCGAAAGAGAGCATCGCGGGCCGGGTCGACCAGGGGAATGGTCAAGATCTCCTGATACCCCAAGCCCAACAATCGTTCGCGAAGCCGATCCAGGGCTTCCGCATGCGGCAAGCGCGCGGCAGGCTGTCTGGTGGCGGGCAGCCGCGCGGCGAACTTTTCCAAGCCATAATGACGAGCCACCTCTTCGATCAAATCGATTTCTCGGGTCACATCGGCGCGCCAGGAAGGTTGTTTGCAACGCCACACGGCTTCCGGAGAATTGGCCGCGGCGGCCGATTGCAGGCGGGGCTCGAAACCAAGGAAGCTGAGAATTTCCTCGATATCGTAGTCGGGAACATCGCCACCCATCACGCGCAGAAGCTCATGACGCGAAAGCAATATTGCGGCCGGCTCCCGCCTCCCCGGGTAAACATCCACGACGCCGGAAAGCAGCTCACCGCCCGCGAGTTGCTGAATCAATTCAGCGCAGCGCCGCGATGCAACCTCTGCCATCTCCGGATCGCAGCCGCGTTCGAAGCGCGCGGAAGCCTCCGTGCGCAGGCCCAGCGTTTTTGAGGCGCGACGAATCGAGATCGAATCAAACCACGCGGATTCGATCAGCAAATTGCGGCTGGCGAAGCCGATTTCGCTTTCCTGGCCGCCCATCACTCCGCCAATGGCCTGCGCGCGATCGGCGTCCGCAATCACGCACATTCCAGGAGCCAGGGTGCGCTCTGCTCCGTCGAGAGTCTTCAGTTTTTCTTTATTTTTCGCGCGTCGAACGATAATACGGTGGCCAGCGATGCGATCCAAATCGAAAGCATGGAGCGGCTGCCCGAGTTCGAGCATTACGTAGTTCGTTGCGTCCACCACATTGTTGATGGAATTCTGGCCCAGCGCGGCGAGCCGGCGCCGCAACCAATCCGGCGAGGGTTGCACTTTTACGCCGCGTAACACGCGCGCCGTATAGCGTCCACAAAGTTCCGGCGCTTCAATTTCCACTCGAACCGCGGAGCCTGCGGGTTCAGCAGCTTCCTGCAACTTCGGCTGCACGGCTTTCAGCGGCGCACGATAGAGCGTCGCAACTTCGCGCGCCACACCATAGTGACCCATGCAATCGGCGCGATTGATCGTGATTTCCGCGTCGAGCAATGGCCCCGCTGAGGTTTGTTCGATGGAATCGATCGCCGTGCCGGAAAGCGAAAGGCGCGAACGCAAGTCTTCCGGCGAGGTCTTAACCTCCACGAACTCCTTGAGCCAATCGTAGAGAATCTTCATAGGTCAACACACTTTACGCCATTGTGCCGCCAGCGCTGCTCCCGGCAGTATATTCCTCATGGAAATTGGCGGAGGAAGCGAACATCATTCTGAAAGAATAATTGAATATCGCCGATGCCATATTTCAACATCGCCAGACGGTCGATCCCAATTCCAAAGGCAAAGCCGCTGAGTGCCGCAGCGTCGTAATTTACGAAGCCGTAGACCGCCGGATCGACCATCCCCGCGCCGAACAATTCGATCCAGCCCGATCCTTTGCATTTGGCGCAGCCCGAGCCGCGCCCATCGCAAAAAATGCAGGACGCGTCAAATTCCACCGAAGGCTCCGTAAAGGGGAAAAAGCTCGATCGGAAGCGCGTCTTCGTATTTGGGCCAAAGAATTCCCGAATGAAGTATTCAATCGTACCCTTGAAATCGCGGAAGGTCAGGCCGGTATCCACGGCCAGTCCTTCCACTTGGTGAAACATGAAGGAGTGCGTCGCATCAGGATTATCCCGGCGGTAAACCTTGCCCGGCACGATGATGCGGAGAGGAGGTTTGCGTTTCTCCATCGTGCGGATCTGCACCGGTGAAGTGTGCGTACGGAGTAGCCGCTGCGGCTGCCCGGCATGCGTTTCAATATAGAACGTATCCATATTGTCGCGCGCAGGATGAAATTCGGGAATGTTGAGAGCCTCAAAATTGTAATAGGGGGTCTCAATCTCCGGTCCTTCTGCAACTTGATACCCTAGAGAAAGAAAAATCCGCTCGACCTCGGCAAACGTTTGCCGAATCGGGTGACGCGTGCCCACAGGGCGCAGCACGCCCGGCAAAGAAAGATCGAGAGTGTCCCGTGTCTGCGCGGCTGCATCGGCGGCCGCCAAGATTTCCTGGTGGCGCTTCTCGAGAGCCCCTTCCACATGTGTCCGCAGACCGTTAAAGGCCGCGCCCACCGCGCTCTTCAATTCTGGAGCGGCAGGCCTTAACCAGTTGGCGGTAACCGCTGCGAGCACCCCGGATTTTCGTCCCAGCCATGCGTCCCGCAAGGCCACCCAGCTTGCTTCATTGCGGACCGCTTCGACCTGTGCGTCAAATTCCTCTCTGATGTCGCGAAACGGCCGCGCGAGGTCATCCGCGGAGCGCACGCCAAGTTGCTCGAGCGATGCTGTGGTTTGTATTTTCATCTGAAGATCAACAAGCCAAGACTACGTGCTGATCTTCAACGCAGCTTTCGCTTGCGCCGCCAGGGCTGCGAAGCCCGCCGCATCACCCACCGCCAAATCCGCTAGGATCTTGCGATCGAGCACCACGCCGGCGGCCTTTAACCCGTGCATCAACTGGCTGTAGGAGAGGCCTGCATTCCGAGCGGCCGCCCCAATGCGCTGAATCCACAAGCGCCGGAATTGGCGTTTGCGATTGCGGCGATCACGAAACGAAAAGCGGTCCGCGCGATTCGCCGCTTCCTGCGCTGCTTGATATAGTTTGCTCTTGGTGAGGAAAAAGCCTTTGGTGCGTCGCAAATACTTCTTACGGCGTGCCCGGCGCTTGGTACCGCGTTTGACTCTTGCCACTGAAATGCTCCTGCGGGGAGAGATCCAGCGTCGGCGCAAGGCCACGCATTTTCACACGGAAGCACTCGAAGTGCTGCGAGTGAACGAAACTCTCCACGGCGTGTTGAGATCGCGGCTCGCCATTTGCATGGTTGGCTCGCGTGGGGGCACAGCCGCGTCGCGAATCGCGATCGGCACAGCCCAACCGGCCGGCAGGCCCACCGTGGGCGGATCGTGCACTGCCTGGCACGGATAAAACAACTCGCACAAGCGGCCTAAATCAGAAAAATTGCGGCCACGTGCTGCGGAACAACAACCATCCAAAAAAGGCTTTACGGTACGCGCGCCCTCGTCCTTATAGAGCGTACGGCAGCATCATGCGGACGTTGGCCGCATCGGCTTTGTGTACCTGCGTGAGTTTCTTGATTCGCCGCATCCGGTTAGACGGCTTCGTCGCTAGAATATGACGCTTGCCGGAATGCATGCGCAGGATCTTGCCGTTTTTCGTGACCTTGAACCGTTTTGCGGCGCCACGATGAGTCTTGATCTTCAGTTTCTTCGCCACTGTTTCCTTCCCACATGTTTCTTTGCTGGACGTTGCTACGCCTTTGGCTGCGGCGCCGCGACTTGTGCCGCCGCTGGAGCGCCCTTCTTCGGCGCGAGCAGGGCCATCAGGATATTCGCTTCCATGCGCGGACCTAGTTCGACGAGCGCGTGTTCGTTGATTTCCTTCAGTAAACGGTCCATCTTTCCGCGGCTTACTTCCTGGTGCGCCATTTCGCGACCGCGGTGGAAAATCATGGCCTTGACCTTGTGTCCTTCACCTAGGAACCGCACGATCTGGTTCTTCCGAACCTGGTAGTCGTGCTCGGCGGTCGAGGGCCGAAACTTCACTTCCTTGAGCTGCGACCCTTTTTGATGGCGTCGCGCTTCGTGTTTGCGTTTGCTTTCCTGGTAGAGATATTTGCCGTAGTCCGTGATCTTGCAGACGGGAGGGTCGGCGGTTGGAGAAATCTCTACAACATCCAGTCCTCGTTCGCGCGCAAGCCTCATCGCTTCAAACGGCTGCATTACGCCCAACTGGGCGCCTTCCTCATCGATGACGCGAATTTCGCGCGCCCGGATTTTTTCGTTTACCCGGATGCGATCATTCGGCCGGAAACTTCGCTCGGCGATAAACCCACCTCCAGAACCCCTGCCCTTCCGAGGACAAACCAATACAGACAAACCGGTTCGGCCCGGCGGGACGTCAAGTATAGCATGGAGACACCTTTTTCTTTCAAATGCACCGATCCGAAGGACGTTGCTGGTGGACGGTTCCTGTCAGACAGGAATCGAATAAGCGGAAAGGTCGAAGCTCCAAGCTCTTGCGGAAGCGCCGGTTCAGAGTATCTTTACTGATTTCACCGGACCAACCCGCGTTGATGCGTTACTGATCCCGCTCGACGAGAATCATCGCACTAGAGAATGTGCCTGCGCTTTCTCTAGAATCGTTTCGATGGATTGGCCAAAGCACAGGAATACTCCGATCTCGCGACGTCTCCTGCTCCAGCTTCTTGCTGGGAGTGCAGGCATACCCTTGCTTGCCCCGAGAATGGCCATTGCCGCTTTTGCTCAAGTAACGAGACATCCCATTGGGGCCAGGACCGCCTCCGCCATTCAGCTTTCGCCCGACGATGACGCTTTCCTCGAACAGATCGAACAAGCGAACTTCCTTTATTTTTGGGAACAAACCAATCCCAAGACCGGATTGGTGCGGGATCGCTGCAACGTGAGAAAGCCGGATGAAGGTTTGCTTGGTAGCATTGCGGCCACTGGGTTTGGCTTTACCGCGCTGTGCATCGGCGCCAAGCGTGGCTATGTTTCCAAGACGAATGCGCGTGAACGTGTTCTGGACGGCCTACGGTTCCTTTGGAAGAATCTGCCGCAGCACCGCGGATTCTTCTTTCATTGGGCCAATATCAATACGGGCGAGCGCATGTGGCAGGCGGAAGTTTCATCGATTGATACGGCGATTCTGTTGTGTGGGATTCTGACTTGCCGCGAATATTTCCAGCATTCCGAGATCAGCGACCTCGCTTACCGCATTTTCAATCGCGTGGATTGGAATTGGCTTTCCGAAGATACGCCCATCCTGCCGCACGGGTGGACGCCGGAAAATGGTTTTCTGCAATATCGCTGGGACAATTACAGCGAAATGATGATGATGTATTTGCTCGGGCTAGGTTCTCCGACCCATCCCTTGCCGCCGGACACCTGGAACGCCTGGAAACGCACCACTTTTACCTATGACGGAATTAAATATATCGGTTCCTTTGCGCCGCTTTTTGTTCATCAGTATTCCCAAGCCTGGTTCGATTTCCGCGCCAAACGCGACAAATATGCCGACTATTTCTTAAACTCCGTGGTCGCCACGGAGGTACACAGGCAATTCTGCCTGGACCTATCGAAGCAGTTTCCGGACTACTCCAATGAACTCTGGGGCATCACCGCTTCCGATTCGCAGCGCGGCTATGAAATCTGGGGCGGACCGCCGCTCACCGGTCCGATTGACGGCACGGTGGTTCCTTGCGCGACGGGAGGCTCCTTGCCATTCCTGCCTCAGGCCACGCTGCTGGTGTTACGAACCATAAAGAATCGTTACGGAGCCGGTACCTGGTGCCGCTACGGCTTTGTGGACGCGTTCAATCCGCTGAAAAATTGGTACGACAGCGACGTGATTGGAATCGACACAGGAATCACGATGGTGATGGCCGAAAACGCGCGCACGGCTTTTGTGTGGGACACCTTCATGCGTAACCCGGAAGCGCAACGCGGTATGGAGCGTGCCGGCTTTAAACCGTACTGAGCGTTTTGGACGAGCGTCGTTATTTACGAATCTCAATTACCGCCAACCCTTGCGGCGGCAATTCGATTGTCAACTTTCCCTGGTCAAGGGAGCGCATCTCCGGCGCGGGCAATTCCGCGGCCTTGCGGAGCGCTGCGATTTGCGCCCGCGTGGGGTCCACAGGCTTGCCCATTGCGGCGTAGGCGTTGAGTAGCGATCCGTGCGTGGAATCGAGGCGAAAAATCGCCGCATGATGTCCTTTGAAATGATTTAGAGCAATCGTCACCGTCTTGGGTGTGCCCGTTTCTTCCGGCAGAAACAGATTCCACACGGCAATCTCGAGCGTGCCATCCGCGCGCTTCGTGGCGAGCGCGGACTGCGAATCAATCGCAATGCGCTGATCCCCGAGCTGGTGCAGCAGCTTAAACGCGTTGAAGGCCGGCTTGGGAAGGTCATCTTCCGCCATCACTCCATACCCGCCGTAGAAGGGCTTTTTAATCACGCCCTGTTCCTCGAACACGTCCGAGAAACTCCAATAGCTCATCATGGCCGTCAGCCCGTCGCACTGGCGAATCGTATCCGCCAACCAGGCCCCCATGAAGACCGCGTCGGTCACATCGGGTTCGTTCATATAAGTGGCGTTGTATTCGCTCCAGATAATCGGCAGGTCGGGACGAGCGGACGCGGTCACTTGATCGTGCACCTTCGTCGCCGCGCGGCAAACCATTTGCGTCCGCGAGATTTTTTCATTTGTGCCAAACACATTCTCGGCGGAGTCATTCGCATATACGTGTGTGGAGACGAAGTCGAGCGGCACTTCATGCTCCGCCGCAAAGCGGATGAAACGATCCACCCAGGCCGCTTGTGCCGTTGCCGGGCCGCCCACGCGTAACCGTGGGCTTACTCTTTTGATCGCGCGTGCCGCGGTTTCGTAGAGGCGTTCGTAGGTTTGCTCTTTGGGTTCGCCAGCCCAGAAATCCAGGTTCGGCTCATTCCAGACTTCGAAATACCATCGCGAAACCTCGTCAATACCGTAACGATCCACCAGGTGTTGTGTGAATTGGGAGATCAAATCGCCCCATTTGTTCCAATCTTTCGGGGGAGAAACGATCGGGTGATACCAAAACGGCTGAAAAATCTGCTGCGCCGCCAATTTCTTGGGCATAAAGCTGAGCTCGACAAACGGACGCACGCCGTTCTGCAGCAGGCCGTCGTAAATCTGGTCCACATAAGAAAAATTGTAAATCGGTTTGCCTTTATCGTCCTCGTCGTAGAGACCGACTTCATCATGAAAGATCGCGTGGAACCGAATGTACTGGAAGCCGGTGGCTTGATGAACCTCGCGCAAATCGGTGCGGTAATCTTCGCGCAAGGTCAGGATCGCGCGGCCCGAACCAAACATCTGCTCCCAAAAATGGGGAAAAGCGTGGCTGGGTGCGTCGGCGTCGATCGTGACGACCTCACCGGCCGGCAAGGCTTGTGAAAAAGCGGGTTGCATGCAGCAAACCGCGAATAGAAGGAGATAAATCCAAAGCCCCGGCCACCGGCGACACTTCACAGGCTTCTCCTAGGCAAATCGGCTCAGGCGACGGCTGCTTATCAGATGACTCAGGCGCAATTCAGGAAACGCTTGCCATCACGCTACGCGTGGTCATCTTCCACAGCGCTGGTGTGCGGGGCGGGCGCAATTTCCGCCGAAGCCCTGGCCCATGCGCTGGTCCGCCAATTGTCCGGGCGTCCCTTGGCGTCAAATGCGGAAACCGGCATTAATAGGCGAACGGACATCGCCTCCACGTACGGCTCATACATCTGCCGTAATTCGGCGAGCTTGCGATCGTCGTGACTCGGGCTCATGGGGATCTTCGCGGTTGCCGCCAACTCATGCAGTTTTTCCAGCTCGGTGTCGGGCAACCGGTCTGTGGAGAGCTTGCGTGGCGGACAGTTCAGCACTTGGGCCAGATCCACAATGGCGTGCCGCGAGATCGCAAACGTCATTTGCGCCTGCCAGCGAACCGAGCCTTCGGTGTGGGCAATCAGAAATGAGCAGGTATCCAGAATCGTGGTGAGCGCGGCAAGCCACGACTGATTGTTGTGCTGCGACCGGAAGTAACACAGCACCGGGTAGGAAAGATGGCTTTCCATCAACTCCGCTGCCCAGGTTTCCCAGGCGTGCAGGTAATCAGCGAGCCTTTCCGGATTTGGCGATTGCAAATGCCGGCGCAGCAATTCGACCGCGCTCGGCGGCGACCCGGCTCGTGCATCCAACAGCGAAATGTTTACTTCACGCCGTGAAAAGGCTCCGTAGAGAACGGGCAAATAGCTGATCAGCAGCGCCAAAAATCCGAATCCAATGCCCGCTTCGGTCACAGTCAGCGCTCGAGCCGGCGTCGTTCGTGGGGTCACGTCACCCAGACCCAGCGTAAAGAAGGTGCTGCCGCTCATATAAAGGTCGGTCCAGAATCCCGGCCGGATGTTCGGCGTGTTGAGCTGCGAACCCATTCCCCAATGCAGCAAGGCAAAAATCATAATGAGCGCAACAGACCAGACGGCAAAAAGCGCCAGCAGAGAAAGTGGACCGAAGAAGCTCAGATACGATTCGCGCCGGTTGCCATTTCGAATGGTGCGCGCCACAAAAGCCCAGGGCCTCCACGTCAAGCGGTAGAAGGTGCGCGAAAGCCGGAAGCGGCGCGTGATGCGCCGCGGAAGAATAATCGTTTCGAAAACGTCCAGGAGCGTCAGCAGCAACAGAACGATCCCGACTATTTCGGCAAAGAGGGACATCTCTGCTCCTCGGCGAGAAATTCCGCCCCACATCGCTCGGCGGACTGAGGTGTTAGATGACCAAGCTGGCGGCGACGTTAGAACGATGTGGGCGAGTTCTGCCAGAGCCGACTATCGCATATGCTAGCGATGTTGTGTACTGGTGCGCCGAAACAAGAAGAGACCTGGTCTTACGAGAGGTGGATCGCGCCAGCCTCTGGTAGAGGTCAGTGCGTGTCCGACGCGACGCGCGGCGGTGAAAGCTTGGCCAACTCGCGCGCGAATAGCGGGTTATCGGGAAATTCAGCCGTCAATTGATTGAGCTCAGTACGCGCCAGGTCCGGTTGTTTTTCGCGCAAGGCGGCCAGCGCCAACAGCAATTGTGCGAAGGGTTTCAGATAATGCCCCCGGTCGGCAGCCACGCGGAGCTGGTCCATGCCGGCGGCGCGATCCCCGTGCACACCGCCAAACCAGACGA
The DNA here is from genome assembly GCA_963703805.1 of uncultured Acidobacteriota bacterium. Taxonomy (GTDB): domain Bacteria; phylum Acidobacteriota; class Terriglobia; order Acidiferrales; family UBA7541; genus DASTCZ01. Next base: position 2,265,477 of record CAVPFO010000005.1, read on the forward strand.
TGGCTCGCTTGTATCCGGGCAGACAACCGATGATATAGTTACCGATGCCGATCGGAACATCCGCGTCCGCGCTGTCGGGTTGCACGGCGAGCAGCTTTACCGCGTCGCTTTCGGCTTCCTTTACGTTGTGAAGCGCATCGAGCTGTTTGCGCACCACAATGCAATCGTAATCGCTCAACATTCCATGAGAGATCGCCAGTGCGAAGAGCGCGTTCGGATCGCTCTTATTGGTTTGCAGCCGTAGATTGGCGAGCTTCTGCGCGCGGTCCACCGCCGATAGGAAGTTGATTTGGCGTTGCGGATCGGGAACGAGCGGCTTGCCGTCGAGAAGTTTTTTATCATCCGTGAAAAATTCCGAGGTCATCACGCCTTGCGCGTAGAATTCCTCGAAAAGATAGCTGGCGGCTTCGGCGGCCGGACCTCGAGGGTCGCTGTCGTGATCGACTTCCCAAGCCGCAATTTTCTGGCGTGCTTCATCAAATCGCAGGCGGTAGAGCAGTTGGAAGGCTTCGTCCAGTAAATTGTCTCCGGAAACGACCGGGAGTTGCGAGGCCTTCTGCTGAGCCGCGGCTTGCGTCGTGCCCAACAGCAAGCCAAGTGCCAGTAGCACCGCGCCAGCCTTCATTCCGGTTTGCCTCATATGGGATTAGATGGCATGCGCCATCCCACGGTCAGCCGCCTGCCAAAACAAGTTCGTCCGCGACTATACCGATCATTTCATAGATCGAGGCAGCCAGTCTGAGTTTTTTCGTCCAAGGGGTTGCTGCAATGGACGCACCGATCGCTTTTGTTGGGATTATCTCATTCACCGCTCCACGCCAGAATGTTCTGGGAACCGCTGAAACTGCAACAGTTTAGATGAGCGTTTGCTTAAGAATCGCAGCCGGGGCCGCCAGGCGCCCCGCATTCCTTCCACAACTTTTCCCAATTCCAGATTCCAGACACCACGCCGTTCGGCAATGGGAATCCGAGTTGGCGCGCGAGCATACACACCTGCCCGCGATGATGGGCTTCGTGCGAAAGCATGTAGCACAGCATCTCCGGGCCAACGGGCCAAGGCCGGCTCCAGCCGTCTCTCCGAAACTTCTCGACCCGGCCTGCAGAACCCCCGAGCGCTTCAGCCAGCATTTCGGCGCAGCGAGCGGCACTCTCGGCCAGTCCCGCACGGGCCTGTCGCGGCGTGCAGTGCGCGCGGTGTAGTTGTGGTGGAACCTTCAGGTGCGGAGCTGTAAGTCTGATCCACTTGGAGCGGACATTGTGCATGTGCGTGAAGATCGCCACAATGGGGCGGGTTTTGCCCGGCGGTTTCATTCTCCAGGCGGCAGGGTCAAGATGTTCGATCAGCATCTGGTTCATGCGATCGTTGGCCGCAAAGATCTGCACCGCGGCTCGGCCGAGTTTCGTATGAACCTTGTGTTGACGCGCGCTCAAGGCTCCCTGATCCTCGACCTATGATACTTCCGGAAGGGGAACAGTCACCATTTTCAATCTGAGCCGGAACGACCTGGGAAGGGAGACATGGCGCCGAAAGGGAGGGAGAAGAGAGTTATGACCGGAGGTAGATTACCGGGTTGGGCGCCCGCTTACGACCCTGATTTCTCAGAGCCGTCGTCCCCGCAGCGCAGCCCCCAACCCGTAGATCGCATGCTAACCGGGCGCGCGAGTAGAACCAATCAGCCAAAGGTCATAAAGATTTCGGTACTTGGGTTTTAGTACCGCATCGGTCTTGGGTCCGACAACTCTTTCCCTGCAATGAGATAGCGCTTCGAATCGAGCCTCTGGTAGACTACCGCTGCATTCATCACTTTGGAGGGCAACGTATGACGGGGAAGCCTTGGGGAACGGTTTTTGCGGCCTTAGGTTTGAGCATCGCCTTGGCGGGCGCCATCGTTGCGGCTCGAGCGCAATCAAGTCCCGCCATGCCCGGCGGCCAGAACGGCGCCGCCGCTCCGGCGCAAAAAACGGCTGGCGAGACGGGCAAGAACATCCAGGTGCTGAAGGACATCCCCTCCGACGAGCTCGTTCCGACCATGCAATTCATGGCCGCTTCGCTCAACGTGGAATGCAATTTCTGCCACGTGGAAGCTGATGGCCATCTCCAACCCGAGAAGGACGACAAGCCGGAAAAGCAGACGGCGAGGAAGATGATCGCCATGACTTTCGCGATCAATAAAGACAATTTCAACGCCCGCACCGAAGTGACCTGCTATTCCTGCCACCGCGGCGCGCATGAGCCTACTCCCACGCCGATTATCGCCGACGTCGCAACACCACCGCAGCCTTCCACGCCACCGGCGAACATGCCTACCGCCGACCAGTTGCTCGATAAATACGTGCAGGCTTTGGGCGGTGCGGACGCCATCAATAAGGTGACCACGCGCATTGAGAAGGGCAATATCGAGGCGCAGGGCCAGAAGATGCCCATTGAGATTTATGCCAAGGCGCCAAACAAGCGCATCGCCATCACACACAACGGCAACAACGAAAGCTATACAGCTTTTGACGGAGCGACCGGCTGGATGGGGAATTCCGGGCGCCCTGCACGCGACATGAACCCCTCCGACGTGCAGAGCGGCAGGGTCGATGCCATGTTTCATCTGGCGACGGACCTGAAGCAGCAATATCCGAGGCTCCGCGCAGGCCCGCCGGAAAAAGTCGGCGATAAGGAATGCTACGTCCTTTACGCGGCCGCCCAGGGCCAGCCGCCGATCAAACTCTATTTTGACGAGGATTCGGGCTTGTTGGTGCGCCTGATGCGCTTCACCCAAACCCCGCTGGGGCGGCTGCCGGTGCAAATTGATTACGCCGACTATCGAGACGTGGATGGCACAAAAGTGCCGTTTCGCTGGACGCTCGCACGCGTGAACGGGCGCTTTACGATCCAGATCGATCAGGCGCAACAGAATGTACCGATCGAGGATTCGAAATTCGCCAAGCCCGCGGGTGCCGCTGGATCGGGCGGCGAGGGCCCCGGACACTAAGACAAACGCTTCACTTGAGATTGACTCAACGGGCTCCGGGTAACCGGAGCCCTTTTTTTTTGCCAGCGAAGGAGACACCAGTCGTGTTCTGGGTCGCTAATTATGCGGAGGGTTTTGGCATTGCTGCCGGCGCTGGTTTCAGCTTGAGTTTTAGCGTCACGGTGACATCGTCGCTGGGCTTCACGCTGATGTTGCGATGCCAGTCCGACTCCGCCCCTTGAAACTGCGCCCTTAGGTCGAAGAGACCCTGATGCATATTTTCAAAGCGGAAATGGCCGTCCGGACCGGTCTTTGCAACGTGCGGCGGCAACCCGTCCGAGGGCTGCAGGAATACTCGAGCGTTGGCGAGCGGCTTACCATCAGCCGCCAGAACTACGCCTTCAATTACCGCATCGCCGCGATCTTTTTTCACCTGCGCACGTGTGGCCGCCGGCGCGGTGGCGAAGAGCATCGTCAGGCATACGGCGGTGAGGATCGTTTGAAAACGCATCACAGTGGCGGGCCGCAAAACAGCTGCCCGTGAACCTATTGTATGGAGACGGGGCGCCGCGGCACACGATTCTTCTTGCCGGTTTCGCCGCGCGCAACGCCCCGCCGCTCTAATTCAGATCAGAGCTTCACATCAAACGAAAGATTCTGAATCGTGGTCTCCAAATCCTCCTGAGCCTTTTGCTTTTGCGCCTCGAGGCCGGCGATCTCTTGTTTCAAATTGGCGAGCTGCGTTTCCTGATCGCTCAATTCTTTCGTGTAGCGCTCGGTAAGCGATTTTTCTTCGGGCGTGCTTTTGAGGGCCTTCATATTTTCGCGGACACGCTCTTGATCCCGGAAGATGCCGTCGGACTCTTGCTGTCTTGCGCGTAGCTCGGCATCCAGACGGGCCACCGCGGTCTTCTGCGCGAGGACCTGCCGCAGAGCGGCTTCGATTTCCGGATTGACGGTACCCTGATGAATAAACAGATCGAGCGCAGGATCGTCGAGACTACTGAGCCGGTATTGCACGTCGTTCGACCGCGTTTCCTCGGCTTTGAACGTGGAAGTCTGCTTGGGTTCGACGCTGACGCGGAAACGGTAGGCGCTATCCGTCTGTTCGTCCGGGTGCAGGGTTGGCGCGAGCTTCCAGCCGGGATGCACGGGATGTTCAATCACCACGGTGCGCGGTGATGTGTCCGCATTGTGAATTGTGTAGGTAACGCTCTGATGCTCTTCGGACGTGCGAATCATCACGCCGCGAGCGATGCGCGTGCGCGTGAACTTTCCTTGTTCCGTGCCGTTTCGCGTGTCCACCTGCACCGCAAGATCGATGGCGTAGGAAATCAGCCGGCGTTCGCTGGGTTCGATCGCGTCCACGATTCCTTCACCGGCGAATGCGCCCCCATCCAACACGCTGAAGCTGCCCCCGTCGAGCACCAGGGAGCTCGAATTCGTCAGCCATAGCGCGCGCAACGGACGCGATACGGACATGCTCGCATTCCAGAGAGAAACCTTCTCCGCGGAGATATCGGTTTGCACGATGGGAACGAGCGCAGACTGATTTTTTCGAATGGTGACGCGATCCTTGAGCTTGTATTCGAAAAGGTCGCCCAGCGCGTCGCTCTGTGCCGCTACGATGCTGCTCTTTGCCGCAGCCGCGGGCGAAAGCGTGGCGAGACTCGCGGCCTCTCTCGTGACTCCCGGAAGTGCATACATATTGTTGCCGGCGATGATTCCCCCTGCCACATTGCCGCCCCGCCGTGTGATCATGCGCTGCAATTCGGCTCCTGCCGATGCGCTCACTTCGACCGTGTCGGATGCCGTGCCAACTCGAAGTGTTATGTCCACCACGGTCGTCTGGTCCGCATGCACAGCCGCTCCGTTAAAGACCGTCGTCTGAAATCCCTCTTTCATTATTTCCAACTTATACGTGCCTATGGCCAGCTCAGAGAATGAATAACTTCCCTCGCTGTCAGTCTCTGTTTGCGCTATGCGGTTCCCGTTCTCGTCCGTAACGCTTACCGTTGCGCCCGCCACCGACGCGCCGGAAGGATCGTTCACCTCGCCGCGAAGCGCGCTTCCGCCGATCAGCGTCGCTTCATGAGTTTGCGGCGTGAGCATGTAGCCCTCCGGCAGCGGCACCTCAGGACGCCGTGTGTAGTAGGGCTGTGAAAGCTGCTGGATGAACGATTGCGGCGCTCCGGCGGCGAGCGAAAGTTCCACGTTGTCCCAATCTTCGCCGACGGTGTTATCCACAATAGCCCAGCCTTGCAGCAGCGGCTTCGCTCCAGCCAGGGTAGGGATCACCAGGCGGTACGTGGTTTTCCAAACCGGCACTTCGCTGATATAGCTAACGCGCAATTCGCGGTCTCCGGCGCCCGTGGTGCTCAGAATGAGGCGTCTTGTGTCCTGCGCGTGCGACGCGTCCAATAAGCCCAAGGCGCGCTTCAGTTCTTCCTCGAGTATGCGATCGGTAAAACGCAGGCTGACGCCTGGATCGACCGCGAAAGAGCGCACGTCGCCCCCTTCGCTCATCAGCGAAACCTCCGGCACGCGGACTTCGGACGTGCCTTCGCGCCGCGTTTTATCCTCGACGCTCAATAGTCTTCCGGAGAATGTGGTCGCTCCCGCGCGCACTTCCAGTTGCGCGCCGCGCAAGCCTTGCAGCAAGGCCGTCAGCGTGGTGCCGTCCGCTACCGGCACCGGAAGCGAAGCGAGCTGATGCCCAGCCGGCTCACGCGAACTGTAGCTGGCGCCGACGATCCGGCCGCCGGTGAGGTCGAGGGCCGTGAGTGACTTCAACACGTCATTCAATTGGCCACTGGTCAGGTCAATTTCCACATCCTGATTTCCATGCACAGCGCCATCGTGTTCGAAATAGCCGACTCCGGACTTGTAGAGCACCACGCGGCGCAACGGCAATTTGTGGACAGAGGCCTCCTCCAATGAGCTTGCTTTCACGGGCTTCGCGGCTGGCTGCTGGGCAGCCACCGGAATTGCCAGCGCGACCGACAACAGGAATACATGAGCGTACGAATAGCGATAGGCGGACATAAGCCCTCCTCTGGGCCAAGTTGGACACCGGTTCCGGGTTTACGGAACCATAATTTTAGTGGGGTGGCAACCGCTTATAAACCTAGTTGCGCGGACGTGAATTTTGGTTGTGAGGGTTTTGCAACCATGGCAAGCGCCAGGCGCCAACATCAGACCGAAACATGACAACTGGTACTGGTTCGTGCCACGATACTTCCGAGGAAATCGAATGCCGCGCTATTTGACCCAGCACACTCTTGCCTGTCTTACCCGGCAAGGGGCCGAGGAACTGGCCACGCAGCTTGCGGCTGCGGAAGGCATTGCGCCCCTGCGCACACTTTTCAACATGGTCGAAGGGAAAATGGTCGTGGAATTCTTAGCGCCCAGCCGGGAGGCGCTTGAGGGCTGGCTAAAGGGACATAATTTCCATTTCGACTATATGTTCCGCATTGAATATGAGTTCGCCGATGGCCGGCTGACACCTGTGTGACCGGATGCCGTGCAGGAGCTTCCGTCAAATACTCTTCGCCGGCGGCGTGTACCGCGAACCTTGCAAGCCACATCCGATCTTGATAGCTTTTAGCATCCGAAGTTTTCGAATCGAGGAGCCGCATGGCCGATTACGCACACCCGGAAGTTTTGGTTAGCACCGAATGGGTCGCGCAACACCTCAGCGATCCCAAGATCCGCCTCGTGGAGGTGGATGTGGACACCTCCGCTTACGACCAAGGTCACATTCCCGGTGCCATCGGCTGGAACTGGCAATCGCAATTGCAGGACACCGTGCGGCGCGATCTGGCCGACCAGCGCACCTTTGAAGAATTATTGAGCCGCGCCGGCATCACCAACGACAACACAATCGTCGTGTATGGCGACAACAACAATTGGTTTGCCGCCTGGGCTTTCTGGCAGCTCAAGTATTACGGGCACCAGGACGTGCGCATCATGAATGGCGGCCGCAAGAAATGGATCGAGGAAAAGCGCGAGCTCTCGAAGGACGCGCCGAAACCGCAAGCCACCGCTTACCGCGCAAAGGCGCCCGATGCTTCGATCCGTGCCAAGCGCGAGCACGTTTTCGCGGCCTTGGAGGATAAGGATGTGGCGAAGCTCGTGGATGTGCGTTCGAATGATGAATACACCGGCAAAGTGATCGCGCCTCCGGGCATGTCCGAAACCGCGCAGCGCGGCGGACATATTCCCACCGCGGTGAACGTGCCTTGGGCGCAAGCCGTCAATGAAGACGGCACCTTCAAGACTGCCGATGCGCTGAAGCAGCTCTACGGCGAAAAGAATGTAACAGGCGATGGAGAAGTGATCGCCTACTGCCGGATTGGCGAGCGCAGTTCGCACACCTGGTTCGTGCTGAAATATCTATTGGGATTCAAAAATGTACGGAATTACGACGGGTCCTGGACCGAGTGGGGCAATTTGATTGGTGCGCCGCTCGAGAAGGGCCCTACTTCGGTGGAGTCCCACTAAGTTCACGGCGTATCGCTGCCAGCGCTTCACTAGGTGGACCGATGCGCTGGTAGCGGCTGATTTCTCTTCGCTCGTGGATTTCGAAGAGGAAGAGGAATTTGCGGCCGACAAAATCGTATTGATACACGGCCGGCAGCCAGATCCCCGGCTCGACGTCAGATTGCTCGAGCACCATGTGCCCGCCGCGGTAAACCTTGCCGAAGACCCCGCCCGCGAAGGTGACGTCGCTTGTTAGCTCCGCATCCAGACGCGCCACCTGCGCAGCCCGCTCGTCGATCCAAACGGTGGCGACGCCGTGCCGCAAAAACTCCGTAAAACGCGAACTCGGGTGGTACTCCGGATTGGGATCGAGGTGTAACTTGATCAGCGATTGGCCGCCCCGATTTTCCCGTCCCATCCAGGTGCACCGGTAGGCCTTGAAGAGTTCGTCTACGATTTCGCGCCTTTCGCGCGTGCGCTGCAGGAATTTCTCGCGGTCTTCGGCCGCACGGGTATTGTTCGGATCGGCGGAATTCTCGAGCGCCTTCTCCAGATCGATCATCTCTCGCCGGTAGAGCGCGGGTTCCACCGGATGGCCCCATTCTTCCAAGGAAACTTTCACCGTGCCGGTACCGGTGGGCACCACGCGATAGAGCTTGTCCTCGATCAGAGCGGGAACGCTCGCGTGTTCGCGCAGCATACGGTGCTCGAGGCGCTCATAGAATTCGATGGCCTGATCGTCGGCGTGCTGATTCACCAGAGCGCGCGCAATCAGGGTGTGCAGCGCCGTGTCGCTAAGAGGAGCATCCTCCTGGCTATCGGGCTCGTGCAGGGCAGGGCGCCGCGGTGCTGGCGGCAGCAGCGTGAGCAGCGCGAGGATTAGAAGCGGACGGTGCATTGGGGAGAGCCGGGGGACCGGGAAGGCATCCCATCACAAAGATTCGTACCCGGTGAGGCTGGTTGTACCTGCCTGACGGTCCGGAACCGAGAACAACATTCTACCTGTTGGCTGCCACGCCTTGCGAAAAATGCCGCGCCGTGTGACAAAGCCACCATCCTGCTAAACTGTTGATTACCCGATTCATTGGCTTGGGGAAACATTTGGCCTTGCCCAAACGTTCTAAAGGTAGGGATTGGTGTGGCACTCGCAAATCCACGTCCGGCTTCACATGTGGCGCTCGGAGAAACCTTCCGCATTGCGCTGGATACACTGCGTACCCACAAACTGCGTAGCTTTCTGACCTTGCTAGGCATCATCCTCGCGGTTGCGACCCTGTTGGGTGTGATGTCCGTGATTTCGGGGCTGAACCTCTACATCGCGGACAAGGTGGCCAATTTAGGCGCTAATTCCTTCCTGGTGAACAAGTTCGGCATTATCACGAATTTTGACGACTTCACCAAGGCGCAAAAACGTCCCATGGTCACGGTGGCGGACTACCGCACGCTCGTGGACAACATGCGCCTGGCCGACCGTGTTGCCGCCGCCGATCAAACCACCCTCGATGTGCGTGGCGGCGGCCAACTTTTCGAAAACGTGAACATTTTTGGCGTCACGCCCAATTATCTGGACGTTCGCGCGATCGGCATCGCGCAGGGCCGTTCCTTCACGGAAGCGGACGACCAGCATCGCTCCTTGGTTTGCGTGATTGGGAATGATGTGGCCACGAAGCTTTTCCCCAATGTTGACCCGGTGGGAAAGACCATTCGCATTGCCACACAAGAGCTATTAATCGTCGGCGTGGCAACTCCGATCGGCTCCGTCTTTGGGCAGTCGCAGGACCAGTTTGTATTCATCCCGTTTCAGGCCTACGAGCAGATTTGGCATACGGCGCAGACTTCCCTCTTGATTCTGGTGCAGGCCAGGTCCCCCGAATTGATCGATCCGGCCGAAGACGAAGTGCGCATGTTGTTGCGCGCGCGGCGCCACGTGCCTTATGACGCGCCCGATAATTTCGGTATTATCGGCTCGGATTCCATCACCAGTTTATGGAAGCAGCTCACTGGAAATATTTTTGCGCTGGCGGTATGGCTCACGTCGGTCTTTATGGTGGTGGGTGGGATTGTGATTATGAACATCATGCTTGCCGCCGTCACCGAGCGCACGCGTGAAATCGGTATTCGTAAGGCACTGGGCGCCAGAAGGTCGCACATCATCACACAATTCCTGGTGGAATCGGCGGTGCTTGCGGCCACGGGCGGATTGATCGGTGTGACGCTGGCGGAAAGCATCACCTGGCTCGTGCGCTCGACTACTTCGATGCCCATGTCCACGCCGATTTTTGCAATCGTGATTTCGCTGCTGCTTTCGACGGTCGTCGGCCTGTTTTTTGGAATTTATCCGGCGATGCGCGCCGCAAAGCTCGATCCGATCGAAGCGCTGCGCAACGAACTTTAGTTCGAGGACAACCATGGCTCAGGATTACCGCGAAAATCTACTGCTGGCGATGGATACGTTGCGGGGTCACAAGCTCCGCAGCTTCCTGGCCGTGGTTGGCGTGGTGATGGGTGTGGGCGTGCTGATGCTGGTGGGAGCTCTCATTCAAGGCTTTCGGCAGAGTGTGATTGACAGCATCTCTTCTTTCGGCGCGGATACCGGTTTTGTGAGCCGCTTTGACCAGGGGCCCGGCGCCGGCGGCCCACGGCCCAAGGACGAGCGTCTGCGCAAACCTTTGACGCTCGCCGACGGCGAGGCCATTCGCCTGCAATCTCCCGCGGTGAAAAACATAACGGTATGGATTCAGCACTGGGAAGAAGCGCACGAATTGCGCTACCACGACAATACGGTGACCGGAGTGGATTTTAGGGGCGCGCAGCCGAACTATCCGTACGTCTACGCCAACGCCACCATGAAAGAAGGACGTTTTTTTACGCAAACAGAAGCCGAGCATCGTGTGAACGTGGTGGTGCTCGGGGAGGATGCCGCGAAAGCCCTTTTCAACGAGCTACCTGCCGTTGGTCACGAAGTGCGCGTCGATGGCTCGACCTTTATGGTGATCGGTGTTTTTGATAAGCCTAAGGGCGGTTTCGGCGGGAATGACGAGGACCGGCGCGTGATCGTTCCTTATGAAACCTTTATGAAGCTCTATCCCGCAGCGTACGAGAATTCGATTCGTTTTCAAGCTAAGGAAGGAATGCTCGATCAAGCCGTGGACGAAGCGCGCGAGGTGCTGCGCCGCCGGCGCAATGTCGCCTACGATAAGCCGGACACGTTTTCCCTGACGACCTCGCAGGAGCAGGTGGAACAGTTCAACTCCATCATCGGAATGGTGGTGCTGGCCACGGTGGTGATCAGCTCGATTGGATTGTTGATCGGTGGGGTGGGCGTGATGAACATCATGCTCGTGAGCGTAACGGAACGAACGAGGGAAATTGGCGTGCGCAAGGCCATCGGCGCGCGGCGTGGCGACATTACGCTGCAGTTTCTTTTTGAGGCGATGACGCTTACTGGAGCCGGTGGCCTGCTGGGCGTCGTGGTGATTGAAGCCATCGTGTGGGCGATTCGCAACTACACCAGCATTCCGGCGGTGGTGCCGATTTGGGCAGTGATCACCGGCGTAACCGTATCCCTCTTCATCGGGCTTGTGTTTGGCGTGTGGCCGGCGATGAAGGCCTCGCGGCTCGATCCGGTGGAAGCTCTTCGCTACGAGTAGGCGCCTTCTTCAGGCCTAAGCCTCTTTGCGCACCGAACTTTCCGGCGGCGCGTCCTCGCTGCTTTTCTCCAAGTACAATAGCCCGTCGCGATGCGCTTCGATATCGTCACGATATTTCCGGAGTTTTTCAGCGGTCCGCTCGACTATGGAATCTTGCGCCGTGCGCGCGAGAGTGGACTTGTGGATGTTCGCATTGGCGATCTCCGCGAGTTCACTCATGACCGTCACCGCACCGTGGACGACCGTCCCTTTGGCGGCGGCGAGGGAATGCTGCTCAAGCCGGAGCCGCTTTTCGAGGCTGTCGAATCTTTGCTTGGCTACCCCGTAGGGAACGCGTCGCAGCAAACTCCTGTTGCACCGGCTACGGCAGTGATTCTGCTCTCGGCTGCCGGAAAGATGTTTCGTCAGGAGGCCGCTCGCAGGTTCTCGCAGATGGATCGCTTGATTCTATTGTGCGGGCGCTATGAAGGTGTGGACGAGCGCGTCTCTCAACATTTGGCCACGGATGAGATTTCGATCGGCGACTTCGTGCTTTCCGGTGGCGAACTCCCCGCGGCCGTGCTGCTTGACGCCGTGACGCGCCTGCTTCCCGGCGCCCTGGGCAACGAAGCGTCTTCAGTGTATGAGTCCTTTAGCGATCCTTCGCCACAAGAGGATCGCGACCCCGAACCTCAACGAACACCTGCCTCTGTGGCGGCTGGGCGCGCCGGCGTCCTGGATTGCCCGCATTACACGCGTCCCGCCGAATTCCGAGGCTGGAGCGTGCCGGATGTACTGATCGGCGGCAATCACGAGGAAATCCGCCGCTGGCGCCGCCGCGCTGCGCTCGAGAAGACGCTGCGCAACCGGCCCGATCTTTTGGCGCAGGCATTTCTTTCTCCAGATGACCGAGTGTGGCTTGCGCGCCTGGAAAGCGAGTGAAGTGAATGAGCGAGGAACAATGCGGCGTTTCGCGGCCACCCTGCTGGCGGGATCTATTTTGACCTTTGGACTATTTGCGCTCGCAGCGTTGGCCGCGGACCATTCCTCAGCCAAGCGGCTTCAGGCGGAAATGGACGCGATCTCCGCATCGGCGCACGGACACGTAGGAGCCGCGGCGCTGCTGGTGGAAACGGGTGAACTCATCTCGTGGCACGGCGCGCAGCGCTTTCCGATGCAGAGCGTTTACAAATTCCCGATTGCCATGGCCGTGCTGCATGGCGTGGACGAAGGAAGACTCAGCCTCGACCAGGAAGTGGAGGTCGACCCTGCCGTGTATTCGCCGGTGCATAGCCCGATCCGCGACAAGTACCCAAACGGCGGCGTAAAGTTGCCGCTGCGGGAGTTGCTCCGCGCCGAAATCGTGGATAGCGATGGCGCTGCCTGCGACCTGCTGCTCCGGCTCGTGTCCGCGCCGGAAGTCACAAAATATCTCGAGGGTCTGGGCGTAAACGGCCTGAAAGTCGTGGCGACCGAGAAGGAAATGTCGCAGGACCCCATGGTGCAGTATCGCAACTGGGCCACGCCGGATGCGGCGGTCCTTCTCCTGAAGAAGCTTCAATTGGGGGAAGGCCTCTCTTCGGCGAGCAGAACGTTGCTAGTGAGATGGATGACGGATACCGAAATTGGCCCTCAACGTATCAAGGGTCTGCTGCCGCCGGGCACACCAGTCGCCCACAAAACGGGCACGGACGGAACTAGGAACGGGTTGACACGCGCCACCAACGACATAGGACTGATCACGCTGCCCGACGGAAGGCATCTCGCCGTCGCCGTCTTTGTGGCTGATTCGAAGGAAGACGAGGCTACGCGTGAAGCGGTGATCGCAAAGATTGCGTTCGCTTGCTGGAAATACTGGCAACCGCTAACGTAGCCGAAACCTCGTAGCCAAACGCGCGCGATTCCGGTATAGTTAACGATTGTCTCAGCCTAGCAGGGTCCGCCTGAGCGGGTCTTCTTAAGGAATATCAGCCATGAATCTGGTGATTGAAAAACTCGATGGGAATACGCTGCGCAAAGACGTTCCGGAATTCCGCCCCGGAGATACGATTCGCGTGCACGTGCGGTTGAAAGAAGCGGAAGGGGATAAAGAACGCATTCAGCCCTTCGAGGGCGTGGTGATTAGCCGCCGCGGAGCGCGCGCTTCGGCCACGTCGTCCTTTACCGTGCGACGCGTCAGCTTTGGCATTGGCGTCGAGCGCATCTTTCCCCTCCATTCGCCCATGATTAGCACGATTGAGGTGGTGCAGCGTGGACGCGTACGGCGCGCCAAGCTCTATTACCTGAAGTCCCTGCGCGGCAAGGCAGCGCGCATTCGAAATGCCGCCCGGCCGGAAAGCCAGCCCAAGGCGGGCAGCGAAGCCAAGTAGACTTCTCTCCCATTGTTTCGAAAATTTCGTTCGAACGAGCCGCGGTCTTTGCCGCGGCTTTTTGTTTTGGCGGCGGTCTTTCGCGCCTCTATGCTAAAATCCCGCTCTGATGACGCGTTACTGCTGTACGCGCTACGAGCGGCTGGCCCGCCAACAGGGCTGGATGCGCATCGCCGGGCTGGATGAGGTAGGGCGCGGCTCGCTTTTTGGTCCGGTGGTGGCGGCGGCCGTGGTGCTCAACCCCCGCCGGCGCATCGTGGGGCTCGACGATTCGAAAAAATTGCCTGCGAATCGCCGCGCAATCCTTGCCGACCGCATCCGCCAGCATGCCCTTGATTTCGCCATCGCCGAGATTGATGCCTCTCGGATTGATGCGTGGAATATCTACCAGGCCAGCAGGCAAGCCATGAAAGCCGCCCTGGCCGCGTTGCGGCAACCCCCCGACTATTTGCTAATCGACGCCCTGGCTCTGGACGTGCCGTTCGAACAGAAGGCGCTGATTCACGGCGACGCGCGCTCCGTTTCGATTGCCGCCGCGTCCATCGTCGCGAAAGTCGAGCGCGACCGGCTGATGGACGAGTGGCACCAGCAGTATCCGCAGTATGGCTTGGCTCACAACCGTGGATATGCCACCGCCGATCATCTGGCGGCGTTGCGCGATCATGGCCCCTCCCCGTTGCACCGGCATTCCTTTGCTCCGGTGCGGGATTGCCGATCCTGGGCAGTCTTGGCGGCGCAGACACCCCTCCCTCTGGAACTGGTCGAAGCGGTGATGGATAAACTCGATGAATTGCCGCCCACCGACGCCTCAGGTCTCAATTAAACCCAGCGGGTTCAGTCCCGGCGAGTGAATCGGGCGGGTGTGCCGCGAAAACCGTGCTACCGGCCTTGGACCTGTACCTTGGGACAGTATTGGAAATGATTACTGCCTGTACGCCGAGCCTCCGTCGTTTCGTTGACGGTGCCCCCGCGCGGTGCTAGCGTAAAAATTGCTCGCGATTGACTTGTCTCCACGGCTTCCCTAGCCCGCGCCGGGAGTGTCGCCCCTCAGACGGAGTCACGCAGGGTATTTGCCGATGGCCTATAACAAGCTCAAACACGTGGAGGCAGCGCACAAGTATTTGGCGCAGAACAAGCTTCCTCAGGCCATCCTGGAATACCAAAACATTCTGAAACACGAGCCGAACGATCAGGCCACCTTGATGACGGTGGGCGACCTTTTCGTTCGTAAGGGCGAAACCTTTCAGGCCATCGAATATTTCGAACGCCTCGCCCAGGGATTCACCCGCGACGGCTTCCTTACCAAGTCCATTGCCATCTACAAGAAGATTGCCAAGCTGGCTCCCGAGGAGACCAAACCCCTCGAGAAGCTCGCCGAGCTTTACGTCCAGCAAGGCGTGCTGAGCGAAGCGCGTCCCATCTACCTGCAATTGGCCGAAGCGCATGTGAAAGCTGGGCGCACCGAGCCCGCGGCGGCGCTGCTGCGCAAACTACTTGAGGCGGAGCCGGACAACCTACGCGTCCAGATGCGACTGGCGGATATCCAGCAAGCCATGGGGCAGCATAAGGACGCCGCGCAGACGCTTTTGCACTGCGCGGAGCGCCAACTCGGCCGTAACGAAGCGGCCGAAGCAGCGAAGCTCGCTGACCGCGTATTGGCGCTCTCTCCCGAACATCCCGGCGTGAAAATCGTAAAGGCGCGGGCTCTGGCGGCCACGAACAAGCGCTCCGAAGCGATTACGTTGCTCGAAGCGATGCCGGAAGTCGAATCGAACGAGGAATTGACGGGCTTTCTGCTCGATCAGTATTTCCGTGAAGGCCAAACTGGGCGTGCCAAGGAGTTCGCGCAACGCATCTTCACCGGCGATCAGAAGCGGTTCAAGCCTGCCCAGCAGGTGGTGGTGACGTTGCTCGAGTCTGACCAGCCCGACAGCGCTCTGGAATTGCTCGACCCCATGCGCCAAGCCATGATCCTGCACGGCGAACAGGAAGAGTTGGCCAAGCTATTGACAGCCTCCGCAGCGCAATTACCCGGGCGTCTGGAGCCATTCGAATGGCTCGTCGAGCTCTATTCGCAGGTGAATGACTCGTTCCGCTTGCCGCAGGCGATGGCGCAGCTTGGCCAAGCCGCGGCGGCTAGCGGAAACTTGGAGCGCGCACGGGACGTTTACGAACAGCTTTTCAGCCGCGTGCCGCATGACGAAACCGTCCGGCAAAACCTAAATCAGGTGCGCGCCCTGTTGGGGCTTGATCCGGTGGATGCGGCACCTTCCAGACCGCCGCAGGTATTGCCGCAACAGGAAGAACCGGCGGCAAAACCGGCCATCCAGGAAGTCGCGCTGGATGACGAGACGTTGCGCTACGTCACACTTTCGCTTACCGATGTGGACCTCTTCTCCAGCTACGGTTTGACGCAAAAAGCCATCGATTTACTGGAAAAGGTCATCAAGCGCGTGCCACAGCACACCGGCGCATTGGAAAAGCTGCTTGATTTGCATCTGGGTGAAGGACACAGTCAGCAGACTGTCGAGCTGGCCGCGCGCCTCAGCCGCATCCACCGGGAACGCGGCGACGTGGCGCAGGCCGAGCGGTTCCACGAGCTGGAGCGCCGTTTTCAACGTGCCTCTTCCGCCGAACCTCAGCCTCCCCCTCCCGTGGAGATGCCGGCTGAATTCGCCTTGCCGGAAGCGGACCTCAGCCTTGAGGACAGCCAGGCCGCATCCCCGGCGGCCGCCAAATCCGAGGCGGATGCTCCGGCAGAATTAATCGAAATTGCAGAAGAGGGAGCATCGGCGATCGAGCTCGGGGAGGGCGCGACCGAGGAAGAAGTTCACGAGATCGACATTTCCGATGAATGGTCGGCGATTTCCGACCAGGTGCAACAATCGTTCGAAACGAAACCGGCACAAGCTCATGAGCCAGCCATGGCCGGCGTGGAAACGAACACTACGCCCTTCGTGATGGAATCGGAGCCTGCCGCACATCGCGGTACGAACGGAACATCGGCCCCCGTCGAAGGCGTGCCGGAAACACCGGAGATGGTGGGAACCGGCGGAATTCCGGAGCGCGGCTTTGGCTTTCGCGCGGATACACCAGCCTCCGCGCCTACGGGTCCGGGCGTGATTGCGATGCCTTCGCCGAAACAGAACACGCCCGCCGCCAAACGCGACGAAACGCCGGAGGTGGCCACCCCCGACGAATACGAGCTTGAGCTTGTGGACGCCTCGCCGAAAGGCGCTTCGGCGGCCACATTGCCGACTTCAGAGGGGCCGCTGGGCAACCTGGCCGCCGAGTTCGAGGATGTGTTGGGCTCCGTTGCGCCCGTAATGGCCGGAAACGGTTCATCCGCGCATCCCGCGCCCAGAGGAAAAGCGACGCCGGCCGAATCCATCCAAACCATTGCCAACACACCTTTGCAAGGCGCCTCCGATCCCGGCGGTCCACTGAGCGAAGTGTTCAATGAGTTTCGCGAGGCGCTCGACGAATTGCAGACCGAGGAAGATCCTGAAACGCACTACAATCTGGGGGTCGCTTATCGCGAAATGGGCTTGCTAGAAGAAGCGATCAGCGAGTTCCAAAAGGTGGCGCAGGCGCACGATCGCGGAAAGGTCTTCCGCTACGCGATGCAGTGTTGTACGCTGCTCGGACTGGCTTTCATGGAGAAAGGTCAGCCGGAAATCGCGGCGTTCTGGTACGAACGCTCGCTGCAAACACCCGGCCTCGATCTGGAATCCATCCTGGCGCTGAAGTATGACTTGGGCGTGGCACAGGAATTGGCCGGTCAGACCGAGGGAGCGCTGAAGAGTTTCCAGCAAGTCTACGCGATGAACATTGACTACCGTGACGTCGGCGAACGCATCGCTGTACTGCGCAAGCGCTAATTCTTTCCAATGAACCGCGTTTTGCGCGTCCTGATCGTCCTCATTCTGTTCGAACTCGGAATCTTCCTGATCGTGCTGCCCTGGTCGGCGATCTGGGAAGACAATTATTTTCTGGCGCACTATCCGGAACTGATTCACATCCTGCTGCATCCCGCTTTGCGAGGCTTCGTATCGGGCTTGGGTTTCCTGGACATCATCGTCGCGATCGGATTGCTACGGCGCGGTCCGGTGCGTATACCGGAGGGATCGGCCGGTAAGTTTCCTCCGTCCTCCGACCAACCGGCGGTTTGATCATTTCCCGCAAACCCATCCTCTGCTACCTCACGGACCGGCGGTCGCTCGCCGGTGAAGGCAAAATTTCCAACCTGATCGACACGATTCGCCGGGCAGCTGCTGCGGGAGTGGATTGGATTCAGGTCCGCGAGAAGGACCTGAGCGCGAAGGAATTGCTGCAATTGACGCGCGCTGCAATCGCGGAAACACGCCATGAGCGAAGCCACGGCAATCGCATCCTGGTAAACGATCGGCTGGATGTCGCGTGGGTTGCTGGTGCCGGCGGCGTCCATCTGGGCGAAGAATCGCTGGCCGTTTCCACTGTGAAGAGGCTTCTTGCAAGCGCATCCTGGCCTGAGGACTTTCTCATCGGCGCCTCGTGCCATTCGCTCGAGGCTGCCATCGCGGCCGAGCGCGATGGAGCGCACTACGTGATCTTCGGACCCATTTTCGAAACGCCCTCCAAGGTGGCCTTTGGCAGTCCGCAAGGTCTGGAGCGGCTTGAAGAAGTCTGCCGCCGGCTTCGCATACCCGTGATAGCAATCGGAGGAATCACCGCAGCGAATGCCTGCGAATGTTTTGCGGTTGGCGCAGCAGGAATAGCGGCGATCCGGTTGTTCCAGGGCTCCGGCAATCTTGCCGAAGACGTTGCGCGCATACGCGCCGGCTCCTGAAGCCATACGCCCGGTTCGCACGTCCAATGAACGCGGTCGTCAGGAGCTCACTGTGAGGCGAAGCGGATTGCTCATTTTGCTCGTCATTGTAGTTTTGTTGGTGGCGGGAATTTGGTTTGTCACGCGGAACGCCAGCATTAGCGCGCTCGAAGCTCCGGGCAGCACTGAGTCGTTCATCGCGAATCATGCTAAGCGCTGGCTGATTGCCAGGGCCGCGCGTGGCCCCTTGCCGGCGGAGCCCACGAGCAGTTCCGATACGGTGTCCGACGGCCAGATGTTCTACGGCTCACTTTGCGCGGGCTGCCACGGCTACGACGCGCGCACTCCCACTCCGCTTGGCCGCTCGATGAGCCCGCGCGCGCCCTCCTTGGCGGGTCCAGGGGTGCAACGATGGAGCGATGCCGAACTCTACGTGATCATTCACGATGGGATTCGTATGAGTGGAATGCCAAGTTTTGGCGAGTCCGAGAGGAGCGACCAAATTTGGTCGCTGGTGCATTACATTCGCAGCCTGCCGAACGCGAAGCCGCGCTCCTGATTTTGGCTGGATTTTTTATGCGGCGAAGATTCCCTACTTGAGAAGGCTTTACTACGCGCCAAACCAGCGTCCAACGGGTTCCCAGCCTTCTACGTGATCGCACAACACCTTAATGCCCGCGGTGATGGGGATCGCTAAGATCAAGCCGAGTCCTCCCCACATCACTCCCCAAAATAGCAATGAGAGCGTTACCGCGAGCGCGCTGAGGTGTACGCGCCGGCCCACGATCGCCGGCAGCATCACGTTCATAGCTACGATGTGAAATGCCGTCAAACCTGCGGCGACAGTGATAAAAGGACCGACGGAATGCCATTTGGTCATACCGACGATCATGGGAGGCACCCAGGCAATTACCGTGCCGATGTAGGGCACAAGGTTTACGACGCCGCATACAAGTCCCAAGATAAACGCATTGTTTAGCCCAAGGATCCAGAAGAATCCCCAGCTTAAGAGCACCAGAATCCCGGCCACCAGCGCATTCCCGGCAAGGTAACTGCGCAGCATTGTACTCAGTTCCTCGAAGATTCCTTTGGCGCGATCGCGCTGCGACATCGGAAATAGTTCTAGAGTCAGGTGCCAGATTTGGCGCTTGCCCGCCAGCATGAAAAAAACCAGGAACGGTACAAATGTGGCGACGAACAACGTCGAGGAAATTCCGTTCAGTCCTCCCAACAGCCAGTGGCGGAGCGGGTGCTGTTCCTGCTGAACGGAAACGACATCTTTCGTGTGATCCTCGGGGGAAAGTTCGGAGACTCGCGACTCCACATTGTTCAGGCGCCCATTGATCTCCGTAGTGACTTTGCGCATCGCGGCGCTATATTGTGGCCAATCCGCCGAAAATTGATCGATCCGGCCGAATAGGAGATAGCCGACACCGCCCAATACGGAGAAGGAAAAAAGCAGCACCAACAGGGCGCCCAGACCTCGAGGAAAGCGCAATCGCTCCAGCAGAATCACAAGGGGATCGAGAAAGTATGTGAACAAGACCGAGACGAGCAGCGTCATGATAATGCTCGAACCCCACACGCAGGCAGCCACAAGGATCCCGGCGATGATGAGCCGTTGGCTTACGGAGGAGCGGCGCCGCGGCGGCGTGGGAATCTGGACAGTAATGTGTTCGGTGATTTGATCAGCCATAATCTATAGGCCTGCGGTGGGGCGCCTCGCTGTTTCACACCGTACCATAAGCCCGGCGCGCTCTCCACTCGCGTTTTTCTCAACTTGTACTTTGAGAGTAGCTCGCCGCGAGCTTCGTGAAATTACCGCTCTCGTTAACTCGATTGCCACGTCGCCCCGGGTGCGCTAACTTACCCTCGCATGCTGCTTTTCCTTGCTGTGGTAACGAATCCCTTTGCGCAGGTGCATCTTCGCGCGGCGATTGACATTCTCTTGATCGCGGCATTGCTCTATTACCTGCTGAAGCTTTTTCGGGGCACCCGGGCGGTACAGATGATCACGGCGATTCTTCTGCTGGTGGCGATCTATCGCATCGCGCGCTGGGCTCATCTGGAAATGGTGGATTGGTTGCTGACAACTACCCTTCCCTATCTCGCCATCGCGCTGATTGTGCTCTTTCATCCGGAAATCAGGCGGGCCCTGGCCCGCGCAGGCCGTGCACCAGTCTGGGTACGTTTTTTCTCCCGCGCCGCTGCGGAAGCCCACGATGATGTGGTAATGGCTGCGGGGTATTTTTCGCAAACCCGCATGGGAGCGCTGGTAGTGCTCGAGCGCGACACTGGCCTGCGGACATACACGGAAAGTGGAATTCCCTTGGATGCCATATTGAGCTATGACTTGTTGCTCTCGATTTTTCGGCCTGAATCGCCCCTGCATGACGGTGCCGCGATCGTGCGCGGCGATCGCATCATCTCCGCCGCCTGTTTTCTGCCGCTATCGTTGAACCCTTCGCTTTCCACGCAACTTGGCACGCGCCATCGCGCGGCGATCGGCGTCACCGAGGAAAGCGATGCCGTCGCCGTCGTGGTCTCGGAAGAGACCGGGGCCATCTCGCTCGCCGTGAGCGGAACGCTCGAGGCTAATATCTCGGCTGCCGGGCTTGGTGAACGGCTCACCGCACTATTCAGCCGCTATCGTCCTTCGGTCACGTTGCCTACGCTTCCCGGAAGCTCGGCGGCGCGTATTCCGTTGGGCAAGGAGCAGCAATAACGTGCGTCGCATCTGGCGCTGGTTGACGCGGAATTGGTTGCTGAAGTTGATCGCGCTCGCTCTCTCGTTTCTGATTTGGGCCAGCTACACGTCCGAGCCTTATGAGGAGATAGGTCTTTCGGTACCAATCGAATTCCAGAATATTCCCGGCGGCTTGGAAATCTCGGGCGATGTCCCGATACAAACGATCGTGCGCGTCCGCGGGCGCTCCACGCTCTTGCGAAGGCTTTCCCCGGCGGATGTAGACGTGAGCGTCGATCTGCGCGACGCCCGTCCCGGTGAAACCCTCATTCACTTCACCTCCTCGGAAGTGTCTGTACCCTATGGAGTTATGGTGGCTCGAATCACGCCTGCGGAGGTACGCGTTAAGCTAACACAGCGGTCTTCGCCGCCCCCCTTGCGATAGGCACCGTGCTAGACTAGTCGTCTTTCAGGTTTTCTGTTTTATCAACGGCATCTCTCATGGCGAAACAGCTTTTTGGCACCGACGGCATCCGAGGAATCCCCGGCGAATTTCCTTTGGACGATCCTACGCTGTACCGCGCCGGACATGCTCTGGGTGCCTACCTTCGCCGCACGGAAGCAAAGCCGCGCGTGCTCATCGGCATGGATACGCGCGAGTCCGGGCCACACATCACCGCCGAAATGGCCGCGGGACTCGCCGCTACCGGCGTGGAAATCGCGAGCGCCGGCGTGATCACCACCCCCGGCGTGGCTTGCGTGGTGCGCTTAAAGGGATTTTCCACCGGTATTGTGATTTCTGCCTCGCACAATCCCTATCATGACAACGGCGTGAAATTATTCTCCGCGCAAGGCATGAAGCTTCCCGACCAAATCGAGGAGCAGCTCGAAAATGAAATATTGCACGGCGAGATCAGCGTGCGGCCGGAGGCCTATGTAAGAGCCGATGCTTCCCTCGACGAAGCTTATTTGGATTTTTTGCGCGCACGAATCTTGCCGGGTTCGCGATTGCGCGGCATGAAGATCGTGCTCGATTGCGCCAATGGAGCGGCGTACAAATTGGGCCCGCAGCTCTTTCGGTCGCTCGAGGCCGATGTAATTTCCATGAACGACCAGCCCGACGGCAGGAACATCAATGCCGGATGCGGTTCGTTGCATCCCGAGAATTTGCAGAAGCGCGTAGTAGCGGAAGGCGCAGCGATGGGCGTGGCTTTTGATGGCGACGCAGATCGTGCACTATTCGTTAGCGCATCCGGCAAGTTCGTGGACGGTGACGGCGTGCTGCTCGCCGCCGCGCGTTATTTGAAATCGGTAGGCCAGCTCAAGGGCAATCACGTAGTCAGTACGACAATGGCGAATCTGGGTCTGGAGCACGCTTTGCGTGCGGAAGGATTGTCCCTGGCACGCGTGCCGGTGGGCGACCGCTACGTGCTGGAAGAGATGCTTCGCACCGGCTGCAATTTGGGCGGCGAGCAGTCCGGCCACATTATTTTCCTCGACGACGTGACCACCGGCGACGGCTTGCTCACCGCGCTCAAGATGGCGTGCCTCGTCAGCATGCGCGGCCCCCTCGACGAGTTGATTGCCGGCCTGAAGGTCTATCCCCAAACGATCCTGAACGTGAAGGTGCGTTCGAAACCGCCCCTAGAATCCCTCCCGGAAGTGGCCCGGACGCTGCAGGAGGCCGTGAGCGCGTTACGCGATTCGGGACGCGTCGTCCTGCGTTACTCAGGAACGGAGCCCAAGGCCCGCGTCATGGTAGAGGCCGAGCGGCCAGAGGACGTCGAGCGTTGGGCAGCCTCAATCGCTTCCGCAATCCAAACAGCGATAGGCTTGGCATAGGCTTGAAGCTCCCGGCGATCATAGAATTCCGTGCGTTTGCCTGTGAAAAACCATAGATAACGCGTATCGCTCCGACGTCATCCCGGAGCGGTCTCTCCGTAAATTACTGATTATATTAACGATAGATTCGCACTTCGGATGGGATGCGCCCTGGCATTGGGCGTGCATATATAGGGGGTAACGCTTTATTCCCGGGGTTTGGTTCCAGCCGTCCGTTGCCGCCGGAACCTTTGGGGTGTCGCGAAGGGGGCCTTTGAGGCCCCCTTCTTATTTCTGCCGGGCAATCGGCCCGCCTCGAAACGGACTATCGGGCTATAGCAACGCACGGGTCGGCTTGCTACAATCCCCCAGACATTCGAAATGAGCAGAGCCTTACAAATGCTTGCTGCCTTTGCCCTTCTCGGGGTGTGGTCGGGGTCTTCTGCCTGGACACAGACCCACCCGAAAACCGGGTATCAACCGGCCGAGCTTTCCTCAGCCGCAGGCATCGAATATCCGGTAAATACGGTGGCGATGGGCGCAGTAGTCTTCGAACTGACGGTGGACGAGTCGGGTGCCGTGCAAACCATCCAACCCGTTCGCGAAATTCCTTCGTTGACTGAGCCCGCGATGCGGGCCATCAAGAGTTGGCACTTCAAGCCGGCCATGATGGACGGCGATCCCGTGCAATCCAGAGTGAGCATTGTGGTGATGTTTAACCCGCCGCAGAACCCTCCCGTGAATCCATTGCCTGCGCGCTCCTCAAGCAGTGTGTCTGCGCGGCCGCATGTGCAGCCCGATCCGCCCGAGATTGTCTCGGCCATCTATGCCACCTACCCGATGACGAGCGCCGTAAAAAAGGGAACGGTCGTGCTGCGCGTGGCCATCGGAGATTCCGGTGACGTAGAAGATGTGAAGCCGCTGCGGGATCTGCCGCCGCTTACCTCCGCGGCAATCGAAGCGGTGAAGAAATGGCAATTCCGTCCCGCGGAGATGAGTGGACGCCGCGTGGCTTCGAGCATGATTGCGGCTTTTGTTTTCGAATCCCCGCTGACCCACAGTTACTAGCAGTCGCTTGCATCCAGGAAACTGCCAAAAAAAAGAGGCGCGATGTCGTATCGCGCCCCGGTGAATTTGCACATTCGTTTCGAATGCGATTAGCTGCAGCCGCTCGTGCCGCCGCAATTCTCGCATTTGTAGCAAGACCCGTTGGGCGTCATCAGCATTCCGCAAGTCCCGCAGATTACCGAGCTATCTGCCTTTGTGGCCGGACTCGTGCGCTGCTGGGAGGCGGCCGCCGGCGGAGGCGTTGCCGACGTGTGCGCAGGTTCCGCAAAAACGGTGGGCGCAGACGCGACCGCGATTTCGCCATTCGATTGCAAGTAATCCGCGGAAAGGAAACGGCCACCCAGCCACCGCGCCAGGTAATCCAAAATGGACTTGGCATAGGGAATGGCCTGGTTGCCGGTCCAGCCGGAGGGTTCGAAGCGCGTATTCATCAGCTTATCCACCAGCGCCTTGAGCGGCACGCCGTATTGCAAGCCAATGCTCAACGTAAGCGCGAGGCCATCCATCACTCCGGAAAGCGTCGACCCTTCCTTCGCCATCTTGATGAAGACTTCGCCTGGCGCGCCATCGTCATACATGCCGACGGTGATGTAACCTTCGTGTCCGCCAATCGAAAACTTGTGCGTGATCGAGCGGCGCTCGCTCGGCAGCTTGCGGCGTTGCGCGTGGGCGAAAAGTTCCTGCTGCTTGGCGGCCGGCGCGTTCGGAGGAGCTTCCACCGGTGCGGCCTTTTCTTCCTTTTTCGCACCAGCAGCGGCCAGAGGTTGGCTGCCTTTCGAATTATCGCGGTAAATCGCCACGGCTTTAATGCCAAGCTTCCACGCGTCAATGTAGGCCTGCATCACGTCTTCGACGGTGGATTCCTGCGGCATGTTGATCGTTTTGCTGATCGCGCCGGAAAGGAAAGGTTGCGCCGCCGCCATCATTTTCAAATGGCCTTGCCAGGAAATGGAGCGTCCGCCAGGACCGGAGGCCAGCGAGCAATCGAATACCTCGAGATGCTCCGGCTTGAGACCAGGGCCGCCTTCAATCGAGCCATTCTTATCAATGTGCGCGACGATTTTTTCTGTTTCTTCCGGTGAGTAACCCAGATTCATCAGCGCGTGCGGCACGGTATTGTTCACGATCTTGATCATGCCGCCGCCGACCAGTTTCTTGAACTTCACCAAGGCGAGATCGGGCTCGATGCCGGTGGTGTCGCAATCCATCATGAAACCGATCGTGCCCGTGGGAGCGAGAACGGAAGCTTGCGAGTTGCGATACCCGTATCTTTCGCCGATTTCGACCGCATCGTCCCAAGCCTTCTGCGCCGCTTGCAGCAATTGCGGCTGTACGTTCTCAGGCTTAATGGGCCGGAGAGAGTCACGATGCAGACGCATTACCTCGAGCATGGGCTCACGATTCACTTCGAAACCGTCGAAAGGTCCCAGGCGCTCCGCGATGCGGGCGGATTGCGCGTAAGCTTCGCCCGTCATCAACGCGGTGATCGCGCCGCACATATCGCGGCCGCCCTCGGAATCATAGGGCAATCCTACGGACATCAACAGCGCGCCGAGATTCGCATATCCGAGTCCTAGCGGACGGAACTTGTGCGAGTTTTCCGTAATTTTCGGCGTCGGATAGCTGGCGTTATCCACCAGGATTTCCTGCGCGGTAATCGTGACGTCCACGGCGTGCCGGAACGACGTCACGTCAAATTGCCCGGACGATCCGACGAACTTCATCAGGTTGAGCGAGGCAAGATTGCAGGCCGTATCGTCAAGGAACATGTACTCGGAGCAGGGATTCGAAGCATTGATACGCGCCGTATTCTTGCTCGTGTGCCAGCGGTTGATCGTGGTGTCGTACTGCATTCCAGGATCGCCACAGTGCCAGGCGGAATCGGCCGCCATGCGCAACAGGTCGCGCGCCCGAAACTGACCGGCAGGCGAACCGTCGTTGACGTTACGCGTCCACCAGTCGCGATCTTGCTCGACGGCTTGCATATATTCATCCGTGACGCGTATCGAGTGGTTTGCATTCTGGAAGAAGACGGAGGTATAAGCTTCGCCGTCGATCGCCGAATCGTAACCGAGCGAAATCAGGGCGTAGGCCTTCCGCTCTTCTTTCCGCTTGCTCTCGATAAATTCCACGATATCCGGATGGTCGATATTCAGAATTACCATCTTTGCCGCTCGCCGCGTCTTTCCGCCGCTCTTGATCACGCCGGCGAATGCGTCGAAGCCCTTCATAAAGCTCACCGGGCCGCTGGCGATGCCGCCGCCCGAAAGCGTTTCGCGGCTGCCGCGCAGCGCGGAAAAATTCGTGCCCGTGCCGGAACCCCATTTGAAGAGCATGCCCTCGGTCTTGGCCAGGTCCATGATCGCGCCCATGTCGTCGCGCACGGAGTTAATAAAGCAGGCGGAGCACTGCGGCTTGGCCTGGACGCCGACGTTGAACCACACCGGAGAATTGAAAGCCATTTTTTGCTCGACCAGCAGGTGGGTGAGCT
This sequence comes from uncultured Acidobacteriota bacterium, assembly GCA_963703805.1. GTDB lineage: Bacteria > Acidobacteriota > Terriglobia > Acidiferrales > UBA7541 > DASTCZ01. The sequence goes on from CAVPFO010000005.1 coordinate 2,291,790, forward strand.
CGTCGCGGAAAGCGTCCCGGGAAGCATCGGACGCGAAGTAATTTCCCTTTTCGCCCCAGCGCACGATCGTATCCACCACCCGGGCGATCAATTGGCGCACTGACCCTTCGCGCTCCGGCGTGTTGGGCTTACCGTGAAAATACTTGGAGGCAACGATGTTCGTCGCCGTCTGAGACCATGATTTCGGGACCTCGATATTTTCCTGCCGGAAAATGACCTGCCCTTTTTCGTTGCCGATTTGTGCCGTGCGGCGGTCCCATTCCACTTTATCGAATGGTGATCCGGAGCCATCGGTAAAATGACGCTTAAATTCAAGGCCGATCTTGCGGCTTGCTTGCTTCGGGGTTTGTACCGCAGTATTCAACGTTTCGTCGTTCAAAGCCATTTTCACATCTGCCATTTCCGCCTCCGCGCATGAACGGGAATTTCCGCGCGGATGCGGAATCCCCAATTCTATATTGTACTCCCAGCGAACCGGGAGGCGGCGCCTGATTCTCCGTCAGACGCCGTTTGTTCGAAATCCGCGGCGTTCGAAACGCCTGATCGAAAGATGAAATGCTCTCGCCATCGGTTCCGAGGGACATTGGGTTTCGGAACCAAAGCGATGTCGCGCCGGGAAAACTCCGGCGACGAGCAACCCTGGAAATTGTTCTCAGATCGAGCCGGGCAGGCTACGTGGACTCGAGCGAGCAGGGCGGGTGTCAGCGTCCTGCAGGTCGTCTCACGGTCACCCGAATCTGGGAGCGCAGTATCGACGTGTGCGAAAAAGAAGTCAAGAGGGAATCGGAACAAAATCGCAACATCTGTTGTGCAATGAGCCACCGGCACCCATTTGTAGTGGTATTGTTCCAAACAGACCCAAGAGGCCGAATCGCCGTGCATTGACGGCACCGTGCCACGCTCGTACGATAGAATTGTGGGGGATTTCACACTCCGGCAAAGATGATGCGCAGGACGAACTTGCGACTTATTTGCGGTCTCTTTCTGATGGCTGTCTTCATTGCAGCGCCTGCCGTCGCGCAGCAACCCGCTCCGGGCACTCCAGCCGAAAAACTGACGCTTGATGGCGTGGGGAACTTCGCGCGCGTGGACGGATTTCTGTATCGCGGCGCCCAGCCAAAACCATTTGCATACGAAGAATTAAAAGCCGCCGGCGTGACTACGGTTGTGGATTTCCGGGACGAAAAAGATGAAATTGCCGCGGAGCGCAGCAAAGTTGAATCGCTCGGCATGCAATTTATCAGCGTGCCTTGGAAGGGCACCGGCCAACCGGCCCACGAGCAGATCGTCTCGTTCCTCGACCTGATGCGTGACACGCACGGCAAGAAAGTTTTCGTGCATTGCCGTCGCGGGGCCGATCGCACCGGACTGATGGTCGCGCTGTACCGCATCACCTTTGACCACTGGGATGCCAACCAGGCCGTGACGGAGATGAAGGAGTTCCACTATGCCAGCTTCCTGCTTCCACACTTGGCGCGCTTCGTGCGCGAATATCCCTCGCAACTTGCTTCCGATCCCACGCTGCGCGCGTTCAAAGTAGCGGCAACAGCCGTCCCCATTCCCCAATAAGGAAATCTTATGCGGTCTTCGAATTCGCACGAAGCATCGTGCGACTGTGATCAGCGGTTGAGGTCGCGCAGACCCTCGGGCAAAGATACTTCGATTCTGTGGGCGGTTACATCAATGCGCGTGCAGATCTCCGCGGCCAGTGGGATCAGCACTTCTGCGCCATCCACATCTACTTCCAGGAGTGGTGTCCCTGCCCCGCGCGATACGTCTCGCACCAACCCCAACGGCGCGGAGGCTCCGGCTTCCCATATTTCGCAGCCGATCAGCTCGGAAATGTAATATTGCCCCAGAGGCAATTCCACGCGGTCGGCCATTGGGACTTGCACTTCGAGTCCGCGAAACCGCTCCGCGTCCTCGATAGAATTCACGCCCGAAAAACGGAAGATCGCTTGGCCACCGCGGCTGTGGCTGATCCAGCAGGAAACTAACGAGATCTGCTTTGGCTCGCCGCGGCCATCCCAAAGAAACACTGTTGTTAGTCGTGTAAGCCGTTCCGGAAAATCAGTGAGAATTTCCGCCGCGATTTCGCCGCGGAGTCCGTGCGGCCGCAGCAAGCGGGCCAGTGTAATTCGTTGGGAAGGATCTGCCGCCACTACTCCAGAATTTCCAGCGTGAGGCGTTTTTTGAGCTTCATGCCCGCCGCTCCAAGAATCGTGCGAATGGATTTTGCGGTGCGGCCCTGCCGCCCGATCACTTTGCCCAAGTCGGTCGGATCGACGCGGAGCTCCAACACGGTGACTTGCTCGCCTTCGACGGCGCGTACATGTACCTCGTCCGGTTTATCGACGAGCGCCTTTGCAATCGCTTCCACCAACTCCTTCATGTGGACCGCCTTCCGCGTGAACCCGTATTAGCCGGGCTTCCGAGCTTACGTCCCTAGACCACCGAAGGTCCGGGGCGCTCCACCGGAGGGCGGGCCTAGGCGATCTTCTGAGTTCGCAAGAAGCTGCGGACGGTGTCGCTCGGTTGCGCACCCTGACCCAGCCAGTATTTGATGCGGTCGGCATTCAGTTGGACGGCGGCGGGCTTCTTCAGCGGGTCGTAGGTCCCTACCAATTCCACGGTACGGCCGTTGCGCGCGCGGCTCTTTTCGATCACCACGACGCGGTAAAACGGCTTCTTCTTCTTGCCAAATCTCGCCAAGCGGATGGCCAGCACGAATCAATCCTCCTAAGGGACGATCATTATAGCCGCAAATGCGCAAATAACGAAGCAAGGCGCGTCAAAAGACAGTAGATTGTATGCACCCCGGTTCATTCTCAAGCGTTCGTTACGCTAAGCACGTTGCCGTCCGGGTCCTTGAACCAAGCTACGCGCACGGGGTCTCCCGGCGCGGTCCAAACGCCAAGTTCATCTTGCTTGAAGTGCGGATACACATTGAAATTAACGCCGTTTTCGCGCAGCGCCTTCACGGCCGCGGCCACATCCGGGACGTGAAAGCCCAGGATCGCGTGCTCGTGCGGCGTGAAGTCAGCCACCGCAGAGACGCGTAAGGTGATCCCGCCGATGCTGAAAATCGTCGCAAAGCGATCTTCGTGGGCGAGCTTCAAGCCTAGAATATCTCGATAAAATGTCGTGGCGCGCTCGCGATTCCTCGTGCAGATGATAATGGCAGGCGTAGCCTTCTCCAGAATTCCCATCTGGATTTCTCCTTTATCTGGATTTTGTTTGTGTCTAAGTATCCGGTTCGAAGTGGGGCTTCAACTTTCGGGCGTGCCGGTGAGCTTGTCTTTGAGCTTTGAGGTGACGCCCTTTAAGCGGCCGGCGGCGGCCAGGGCGCCATACTGCTTCACCATCTTGCGCATCTGGAGATATTGCTTGAGCACCTGATTGACTTCCTGGACCGAAGTCCCGCTGCCGGCGGCGATTCTCTTACGGCGGTGGCCGTCAATCACATCATAATTATCGCGCTCGGTGTTGGTCATGGAGTTGATGATGGCCTCCACGCGCTTCAGGCGCGATTCATCCACCTGTACATCGCGCGGGATATTTGCCAACGGCCCGACCTTGGGCAGCATGCCGAGCACTTGTTCGAGCGGACCCATTTTGCGAATCTGCCGCAACTGGTCGCGGAAATCACCCAACGTGAACTCACTACGCCGCAGTTTGCGTTCGAGTTCGGCGGCCTTCTTGTGGTCCACCGATTCCTCGACGCGCTCGATCAACGAGAGAACGTCGCCCATGCCGAGCACGCGGGAAACGATGCGGTCCGGATAAAAGGCCTCGAGCGCGTCATATTTCTCGCCCGTGCCGATGAACTTGACCGGCGCGCCGGTAACTTTTCCGATGGAAAGCGCCGCCCCGCCGCGCGCATCGCCATCGAGCTTGGTGAGGATTACGCCCGTTAGGCCAAGCTGGCGGTGGAATTCACCTGCGGAGCGCACGGCGTCTTGCCCGATCATGGCGTCCGCCACGAAGAGGATTTCGCTCGGTTGCAGCTCGCGCTTCAACTGGCCGAGCTCGCTCATCAATTGCTCGTCAATATGCAGACGGCCGGCGGTATCCACCAGAATCACATCCGAAGCGGAAAGTTTTGCCTCGCGAATCGCGCCGCGCACGATCTCGAGCGGCTTATCGGTTCCGGTCCCCGGCCAGAGCGTGACGCTCACCGCTTTTGCTACCTGGGCCAATTGTTCGCGCGCTGCAGGGCGATACACATCCGTCGAAGTAGCGATCGGGCGATGCCCGTTGTGCGCCAGCCAGCGGCCCAGCTTGCCGGTGGTGGTGGTTTTGCCGGAGCCTTGCAGGCCCACGATCATCCAGACGGACGGCGGCCGCGAATTGAAAAGAGGTCTCGCATGCTTGCCCAGCAGTTCGAGCAGTTCGTCGCGAACGATTTTCACCACCTGCTGATCGGGCGAAAGTTGCAGCAAGACTTCGGAGCCCAGCGCCTTCTGGCGGATGTGCGCGAGCAATTCTTCCGCGACGTTGACGTTTACGTCGCCTTCGAGCAGTGCCTCGCGAATTTCGGCCAGCGCCGCGTCCAGGTGCTCTTCTGTGAGCTTGCCTTGTCCGCGGAGATTCTTGAATACGCGCTGGAGCCTGTCGGTTAAGTTTTCAAACATGCTGGAGACTGGAAGCAGAACGGCGGAGGATCAGAAACCCTCGTACTTCCGGATACCTTTCATGATTTCTGGCGCTTGCTGGACTCGGCGCGATTTTGTTGCCGATTACTTATTGTAACTGAAAGATTCGACCCGCTCCAATGGCGGCCCGGCGCTGCCGCGATTGACCCAGTTACCCTACGCCGATAGAATCGCGCCACCGATTCTCTGTCCACAATTGGAGAAAATATGCGAGTGTCCCGATACGCCCATTTTCTTGCCGCGGCGGCGCTAGTAGCGTCTTCCCTTGGCGCACGGCAGAGTCGCCCGCAAAGTTCTGGATCGCAGGACTCCCGCGGGAGTTCGATGCAGATGCAAGGAATGGCAGGCGCTGAGAAGCCTGGAGCAGCCAAGGCCGAGCCGCCCGCGAAGCTTTTTGAAGGTATGGGACCGCTGCACCACCCGATCCACACGTCCAGCCCGGAGGCGCAGAAGTTTTTCGATCAGGGGCTGACCTTGATCTACGCTTTCAATCACGAAGAGGCGGTGCATTCCTTCAAGCGTGCCGCCGAGCTTGATCCCCACGCGGCAATGCCCTATTGGGGAATCGCGTTGGCAAGCGGCCCAAACTATAACTCCGACGTCGATCCCGAGCGCGAGAAGGCGTCTTACGATGCCATCCACAAAGCGATGGAGATCGGCGTGGCCAGCCCACCTGCCGAGCGCGACTACATTGAGGCTCTGAGCGCGCGATACACCAATGATCCGAAGGCCGATCTAAGCACGCTCGCGAACGACTATGTTTCCGCTATGCGGCGGCTGAGCCAGCGCTATCCGGACGATCCGGACGCCGCGACGCTCTACGCGGAAAGTCTGATGGATTTGCATCCCTGGATGTTGTGGACGAATGACGGCCAGCCGGGTCCGGACACACCGGAAATCGTGTCAGTGCTGGAGAGCGTTTTACGGAAGTGGCCAAACCACGTTGGCGCAAATCATTTTTATATTCACGCGATGGAAGCTTCGCCTGATCCGGAAGCAGCGCTGCCCAGCGCGCAAAGACTGGAAACTCTAGTGCCCGGTGCCGGGCACCTCGTCCACATGCCGGCGCATATCTATATCCGCACGGGGGATTACGCCGCCGCGGTGAAGAGCAATGTGGCTGCTGTGGAAACCGACAAGGTGTATCTGCGCGAACGTGAGATCACTAACGCCACTTACGTGCTCGGCTACTCGAATCACAATCTGCACTTTCTGGCTGCCGCGGCAAATATGGATGGGGATTACCCGGCAGCTAGCAAAGCAGCCAACGATCTGGCGGTGGCAGCACGGGCCGCGATAAAAGACATGGCTGGCGCGGAGGCATTTTTGCCGATGCCGATTTTTGTAGAACTGCGCTTTGCGCGTTGGGATGAGGTACTCGCTCTGCCGCAGCCCGACGCGCAGCTTTCCGGGCTAACATTTTTCTGGCATTACGCTCGCGGATGCGCGTTTGCGGCGAAGGGACAGCCGGACAAAGCCGAGGCTGAGCGCGAAGCGACGGAACAGGTCTACAAAGCGCTGCCGCCGGGTCCTGCGTTCGGCATGATTTACAACGATTGGAGCACAATCCACGAGGTGGCCACGCACTCGCTATCCGCGCGAATCTCCGCGGCGCAAGGAAACGTAGCGGAAGCAGTACAGCATTGGCGAGCTGCCGTGGTGGTGCAAGACCAGATGCGTTATGACGAGCCCGCCGATTGGTATTACCCCGTGCGCGAATCGCTCGGCGCAGCGCTGCTGCGGGCCGGGCAAGCCGAAGAAGCAGAAAAGGTGTTTCGCGAGGACCTGACGCGCAACCCGCGAAATCCCCGATCGCTCTTTGGTCTCGAAAAATCGCTTGAAGCGCAAAAGAAAGACGCTGATGCCGCGTGGGTGGCGTCCGCTCGCCGAGCGGCATGGGCCGGTCCCGCCGATGCTTTGCGGATCGAGGATTTCTGATTCGCGGTGGTTTCTCGTAAACATTTTGTGCAACTTTCGCGTTGCTATGGCTGTGTTCTGCCATAGACTAGGCTGCTGAAAATTTCAGGCACGATGTTTCGCGGGTGCGGAGGCAATTCTTGCGCAATCGAATGGTGAAGACTCTGGTGATTTGTGGAATTGGCGCGCTGGCGACATTGATTCCGGCGCGGCGGTCGGGTGCGCAACATCAGGCGGCAGCTCCCGCGATGCCGCCCGATCTGGCGGCGAATCTGGCGAAATTGCGCGATGCCGCGATGGCCAGCGACTACGCCTATCGGCAAGTGGCGCATTTGACGGAGAACATCGGTCCGCGATTGAGCGGATCGGCGCAGGCGCAGCAGGCGGTGACCTACGTCGCGGATGAGTTGCGCAAGCTGGGGCTGGAAGTGACGCTTGAAAAAGTGATGGTGCCGCACTGGGTGCGCGGCGAAGAGCACGCCGAGCTCACCGTGTTCCCGGGCCAGGCGCCACGTACCACGCAAAAAATCGTGCTGACCGCCCTGGGAAACAGCGCCGCCACCCCTGCGGACGGCCTGACGGCGGAAGTCGCAGTCGTCAATAATTTCGACGAACTCGCCGCCGCCGGCCGCGAGAGGGTCGCGGGCCGCATCGTGCTCTTCAACGAAAAATACGATAAGCGCATGGCCGCGCAGGGCGAAGGCTTGGCTGCCTATGGTCAGGCTGTGGTTTACCGCGGCGATGGCGCGGTGAAAGCCAAAGCGCTTGGTGCCGTAGCGTCCCTGGTTCGCTCGGTCGGCAATGCCGATTACCGGCTACCTCACACCGGAGACAGCACCGCCGCCGGAATTCCCGCCGGCGCGGTTACTGCCGAAGACGCCGACTTGCTGGCGCATCTGACCACCCAGGGCCGCGTGGTGATGCACCTGGTGATGACCCCGCAAACGTTACCCGACGCCGTGAGCTACAACGTGATCGGCGACCTGAAAGGCCGCGAGCATCCCGAGCAGGTGGTGATCGTTTCCGGGCACCTGGATTCGTGGGACTTGGGTACCGGCGCGATTGATGATGGCGCCGGTGTCGCCGTGGCCATGCAGGCGGCGAACCTATTCAAGCAGCTCGGCTTGCAGCCCGCGCGCACCCTACGCGTGGTCGCCTGGATGAACGAAGAAAATGGCTCTCGCGGCGGCCAGGCGTATGCCAAGGATCATGCGGCGGAGCTGCCCAATCACTTTGGCGCGATCGAAAGCGATTTAGGCGCGGATCACCCGCTGGGATTCGGCGGTACGCTGACGCCGGCGGCGATAGAGACGCTGCAGCCGGTAGCGAGAGCCCTTGAGCCGATCGGGGCCACCTTGTTGCAAAACGGAGGCGGCGGCGAAGACATTTCGTTTATGGCCAGCGCCGGCGTGCCTCTGTTCGGTCCGATTCAAGACGCTCGCTTTTATTTCAACTACCACCACACCGCGGCGGACACGCTCGATAAGATTCATCCGCACGAGCTTGCCGAAAACGCGGCGGCCATGGCCGTGCTCGCGTATGCCCTGGCGGAGATGCCGCAGAGAATCAAACCGTAACGCTATTGGGACGCTCAGCGGCGCCAGTGCCGGGGTTTCCTTGACCCTGCCGCAAGGGCCGTCTAAACTTAGCCGTTTGATCCATTACTATTGCGGGAACCGGGGGAGAGATAGTTGTGCCTAAACGTACTTATCAGCCCAGAGTGCGGCGGCGCCATAAGAAACATGGCTTCCGCTCGCGCATGAAGACCGCCGGTGGCCGCAAAGTGCTTGCGGCGCGGCGAAGGAAGGGGCGTCATCGCCTCACACCAGTATGATGAGGGGACTCTCGGCGCCACGCCGCGCGCGTCTCGGCGGTGGACGCGAGATCTGCGGCTCGTTCGCCGCGGCGACTTCGAAACCGTTTACCGCGAAGGGCGTCGCCGCTCCAGCCAGCAATTTGTAATATTTTTCCGCCCGAATCGTATAGCGTGTAGCCGCTTCGGCTTCAGTGTGAAAAAAGCAATGGGCGGCGCCGTGGTGCGCAACCGGATTCGCCGGCGCATCCGCGAAATCGTAAGGCTGAATCGCTCGGAGATACCTGCTGGATGGGACATTGTGATTCATCCGCGAGCCTCGGTGGCGCGCGCGGAGTTTTCGCGGTTGAGCGTGGAGCTGACGGGTTTGCTGCGAAGCGCGCTATCGTGAAGCGCGCGCCGGCTACCCGCATGCTCCTGGCGCTCATTCGCGCCTATCAAGCGACCCTTTCGCCCGTAATGCCCTCGCCTTGCAAGTTCTATCCTTCCTGCTCGCGCTATGCATACGAAGCCATTGAGCTGCACGGTGCGCGGCGGGGGGCGTTGCTGGCGCTGAAGCGCCTTCTCCGCTGCCGCCCATTTTCGCAGGGCGGCGTGGATTTTGTACCCGAACCTTCCGATTTGCCCGCCTCGCAGCAGCATCGGCCGAAGGAGTTGGCGCGTTGAGCGAGCAAAAGGAGGGATTGTCCCACGAAATGCGGACGTTGCTCGCGGCCGTGCTCACCATGGCCGTGATCATCGGGTTTTCCTACCTCTACAAGCCCAACGTGCCGCAGCGGCCTCCGCAAAATCAAAATTCGCCGGTGACGGGTAGCCCCGCCCAAAATTCAACGCCGCCGGCCTCTGCCCAAATCGGGTCGCAAATTACCGGTCTTTCGCCGCAACACGCCGTGCCGTCGCAACCGCTTGCGGCCACCTCGGAGCGCACGGTCGTAGTCGAAAGCCCGCTGTATCGCGTGGAGCTTTCCAATCGCGGGGCGGTTGTCCGAAGCTGGCAGCTCAACAAATACAAAGACGACAGTAACCCGCCACGAACCCTCGACGTGGTTCACACCGAGGCGTCGCAGCAATTTGGCTGGCCTCTTTCCGTGATGATGGAAGATGTAAGCCCGCAAGACACGGCGAATACCGCTCTCTACCAAGTGACCACCGGAGGATCCGAAGCGAATTCCTCGGGTGTTTTGACGGCACCCGTCGAAGTGGATTTCAACTGGAGCAACGGGCACCTCGCCGTCACCAAGAAATTGAAATTCGATTCCAGCTATATCGCCAGTTTCAGTATTGATGCCAAGCTGGACGGCGAATCCGTCCCCTTTGGCGTGGGTTGGCTGGGTGGGTTTGGCGATAACACCGTCTATCAACCGGCCGCCCATACGCAGGTGTTTTACAGCCTAGAGGGCAAGCTGAAACTGCTCACTTACAAGAACCTGGGGCAGCCGAAACAACCCGATCAAAGGCAAACGCAAGCCGGCCCGCTTGATTTCACCGGGATCGAGGATTCCTATTTCGCCGCCGCGTTTCTGCCACCGATCGAGACCGCGGGACCGCACTCCGGCCAGCCGAACGTGCTGGGCGCGTCCATGACTCTGACCGATTGGACGCTCTCGCACGACGTGCAGAACGCCGACGGCAAAACCGAAAAGGATTACGTGCCGGAGATGGCTGTAAGCTCGGCGCGCGGTGAGCCCATAAATCTGCGATTGATGGTGGCACCCAAGGACCTGGATCAACTAAAAACTGTTCGCCCGCCGCTCAATGAGCTCGTGCAGTTCGGATGGCTGACGATCATCGCCGAGCCGCTATTTTATCTGCTGCTTTGGATGCACAAGTACATCTCCAATTACGGCTGGGCCATTGTGGTGATGACCATCGGCCTGAACATGGTGCTGCTGCCGTTGCGCATTCGCAGCCAGCGCTCCATGCAGAAGATGCAGAAGGTGGGTCCGGAAGTTCGCGCGATTCAGGATCGCTACAAAAAGTATTCGATGCGCGATCCTCGCAAGGCCAAGATGAATGAAGAAGTGATGGCCGTCTACTCGCGCGAGGGAATCAACCCGCTCGGCGGTTGCCTGCCCATGGCGCTGCAAATGCCGATTTGGTATGGCCTCTACCGCATGCTGACCGTGACGATCGAATTGCGGCACGCGCCGTGGATCGGCTGGATCCACGATCTTTCCGCACGCGATGCCTATTATATCTTGCCGATTCTGATGGCTATCACCATGTATATCGCGCAAAAGATGACGCCGACTCCCACCACCGACGCGTCCCAGCAGCGCATGATGGCCCTCATGCCGATCATGTTTGGCGGCATGTTCATCGTTTTTCCGGTTGCCAGCGGCTTGGTGTTGTATATTCTGACGAGCAATGTGGTGAACATGGTGCAGCAATGGTTCTTGAACCGCACTGCGCCGATGCCCGTTCCCGCCAAAGGGCCGCGAAAGAAAAGTTGACGCAGCGTATTAACGCATCAAGGGAAACTAGGGGAACATGCCTCAGAGTTACGTGACCGACGGAAAGTTTGCGCGAGAAGCTGTGGCCGACACGCTGCGGAAATGGCTCGATGCCATATTGCCCGTGAGTAAGCTCGCGCTGCAGTATGAAATTCAGACGCAAGCAACTGAACCCTCCACCAGTGAAGCCGAGTTTGAAAGCCCGGAGGTTGTGGTGGTTCTTCGTGGGGGCGACCAAGGCTTGCTGCTCGAACGCAACGCGGAGCTCCTGCTCGCGCTGGAATACTTGGCCGTGCGCTCTCTACGCCTCGAGCCACCATTCTTCGATCGGGTGCGCTTCGATGCCGGGAATTACCGCGAGCAACGCATCACGGAATTGAAACTCGCCGCGCAGGCGGCTGCCGGCCGCGTTCGCGAGACGCGCCAGGCGTTTCGCTTTAATCCCATGGCGGCACGCGAGCGCCGCGTGGTTCATCTGGCCCTGAAGGACCTTCCCGGGATTCGGACCTCGAGCGACGGCCAAGGCGACGAACGCCGCGTCGTTATTTACCCCAGCGAACAGAAGTAAAAAGCGCTCACAAAATTAGCGCGTGTCGCGGACCATGCCTTGGCTGGTGACGTGGCCTGCAGCATCAAACGTCACGCGAAATGTGAATCCCGGCGTGCGTTGACGTTGGCGCGTGAAAAATCGCAAGTCCATGATCTCCAGAGCCGTTTGGCCGCCGTATTTCGCGAGGGTGTAGAGCGGAAAGCGCGCGAACCAAAGATAGGTGCGAGCTTCTTGCAGTTGTTCTGCCGCGACGATCATATTTCCCGGCGCGGAATCCGCATAGAAGTGAAACTCTGATGCCGCGGGCCCCAGCAAATTCTCACGTATGCGGTAATCGCCATCGCCGGTACGAATCAGGCCATCCCATCGCCAGATAGAAGGGGGCAGCGGCAACGCCGCGATCACCAGCGGTTGCACTTGACGCTGTAGAGCGAAAGCTTGCACGCGGCGAAGCGCAATGTGGTGCGTGATCGCGCACGCGCATAGATAAGCGCTCGCCGCTAGAATCCCCACGCGCGACCAGGTGGACCGGCGAATCGCCACGCTTCGATTTCCCCAGAGCGGCACAAAAAATAACGCCGCCATCAAGCCAATGGCGATGAGTATGTACCACTGCGAAAAAGGGAAGCCTACTTCCGCGGCAAGCCACGCCGCCCCAACCGCGAGCAAACTGAAGAGCGCCCACATGCGCAACGCCCGGCGTATGCCGCGTTGCGGCACGCGAAGCGTCCATGAGGCCACTTGCGGTAACAGCAGAAGCGCGCTCATCGTGAAGTCCACGATAAAAATCAAATCCCATGCGGGCCGCACGCGGCTGAGCGGACTCCAAATCATCGTGCCGAATGAGGTGGCGAGGTCAAGCAGAATGTGGCTTCCAATCCCGACGGCGTAGCACAACCACAACCATCCAAACGACGGTGCGCGGATACCGAGCCGCCGCGCTCCCCATCGCGTGAGCCACGCCAGTGCCAGCGCCCACAAGGGCAGACACAGGATTGAGTGCGTGACGTAGCGATGGTACTTCAGCATTGCCAGGCTATCTCGCGAGACCCAGTCATAGAACACATCTGCGTCGGGAAACGCCGAACCGAGCGTGACCGCGAAGATCGCCACGCGAGCCGGTGCGCCGTATTCGTCTGCTGATTCGGCGGCGGGATCGAGTCGCTGTGTCGCGAAAATTCCTTTGCCGAGCAGCGCGCCCGCAAATGCGTGTGTGATGGTATCCATCAGGAGATGTAGAGCAGTGGTGACCGCTTGGGCAAAACCTTTCCAATCGCGCGAGCAGGCACGTTGCGCTCTTGGAGCGCCGCAAGAGCGCCTTCTGCCGCGCCAGGAGCGATCGCAACGAGCAGGCCGCCGGACGTCTGAGGATCGAACAGCAACCGCCGATATTCTTCCGATACTCCTGGTGAGAATTCCGCGCAATCTCCGATAAATGCGCGGTTGTTGGTCAGGCCGCCGGATACGTTGCCGTCGCGCGCCGCTTCAACAGCGCCCGGCAGATACTCGATGGAGTGGTGATCGAATTCCATGGAAACGGCGCCGATTTCGCGTGCCGGATAGCCGAGCGCCATTTCGCGCGCGTGGCCAAGTAGAGAGAATCCGGTGACGTCCGTGACGGCGTGAATCCAGCGGCGCTGCGGATCGAATGCCGCCAGCGCTTCCGCGGCGTCGCGGTTGAGCCGCGTCATCGAAGCCGTTGCCGCGGCCACACTGCGCTCCGATGCGGAACCGCGCTTGACGGCCGTGGTGATTACGCCGGTTCCCAGTGCTTTGGTGAGCAGTAATGCATCGCCCGGCTGCGCGCCCACGTTGAGCCATACGCGATCCGGATGAATCAGGCCCGTTACCGCGTAGCCAAATTTGACCTCTTCATCCCGAATCGAATGCCCGCCGACAACGCTGCAACTTGCTTCCGCCATCTTCGCGAGGCCGCCGCGAACAATCTGTTCGAGCACCGCAGTATCGCCCTTCTCGGGGAAGGCCAGTAACGTCAAAGAAGTAATCGGCCGGCCTCCCATTGCGTACACGTCACTTAGTGCGTTGGCCGCGGCGATTTGTCCAAATGTAAATGGGTCATCCGCAATCGGCGTGAAGAAATCCACCGTTTGCACCAGGGCGAGATCGGCGGAAAGGCGATAAATGCCCGCGTCATCATTTGTGTCGAAACCCACAAGGACGTTGGGATCGGTTTGCTTTGGCAGACCGCGCAAAACCGAATCGAGAATCGCCGGGTTCAGCTTCGCGGCGCAACCGGCCGCCTTGGCCATCGTTGTGAGTCGCATCGGCTCGGCCAAACTTCTCGCTTGGTTTTCGGACATGGCGCTGATTATAGCGCGACGCCTTGCCTGTTGCCGGACAGGTGGGAATCACAAACGCTGAAACCGCTCGGGGAAGATCGACCGTAATTACGCTTGATTGGCGGCGCGGAACGGTATCGTAACAGGCTTGCCTGCCGCGGCCGATGCCGTCATGTGGCAATTACCGTCAAAAATGCCGCCCGGCTCGATCACCAGACACGGCGTGTGGATTTCGCCGCTGACCGCACCATTGGATTGAATCTCCACGCGGCCCTTGGCAAAGATAACGCCGTCGAATCGGCCTGCCACGATCACGTGATTGCCCTCGATTTGGCCCTCAACCTTGGCGCCCTCGCCAAGCACCAGCGTTTGATCGGAGAGGATATTGCCCTTCACCTGTGCTTCCAGCCGTAGCGTGCCGGAAAACTGCAGGGTACCTTCGAAGCGAACCGTCTTATCGAGAAAGCCAGACCATTCGCCGGCAGACTCATTGGCCGCATCGCGGCGGGACAGGGGCCAGGGCATGGGCAAACCTCGGAAGACACCACTCTACTCGTCCGGGGAAAAGGGTCAAGTGTAAACGAGGTACAGGTTGCGGTCATAAACTACACAAGTAGTAGTAGCCTAGTGCATGAGCCGATCATAGATGCCCGCAAGCTGCGCATCGTCGTAATACTCAATTACTAGGGCTCCCGGCCGTAAACGGGACTTCGTGCGCAGCATTACCCGCGTGCCGAGGTGGCGTTCGAGCTCCTCCAGAGCGGCGCGTGTGTTTGCATCCATAGGTTGTTCGACGATGGCCGGCTTCTTGGCTGCTCGCGCGCGCCTGGCGGCAAAGCGCTCTAGCTGCCGAACCGTCATCCCGCGTCTCGCCGCACGTTGGGCCAGCGCCTGGCGCAAATTCGGGTCGTCAATTCCTAGAAGGGCGCGGCCGTGTCCTGGTGTCAGGCGGCCCTCTTCCAGAAGATCGAGCACGGCCTTCTCCAGCCGCAGGAGGCGCACGGAATTGGCAATCGTCGCACGCTCTTTGCCCGTGCGCAGCGCGACTTCTTCCTGTGTCATATGGAATTCGCCGATCAAACGGTCATAGGCTCGTGCTTCTTCGACGGCGTTAAGATCCTCCCGCTGAAGGTTCTCAACGAGCGTGATCTCGAGCGCCTGCTCTTCCAGTATGTCCCGCAGGATGGCTGGTACGCGGTGAAGACCGGCACGCTGCGCCGCCCGCCAACGGCGTTCACCGGCAATAAGCTGGAAGCGCGCTCCGTTCTTTCTTAAGACCAGAGGCTGGATAATGCCGCTGGACTGGATGGAGCGGGCCAACTCCTCCAGCGCCTCTTCCCGAAAACGGGTTCGAGGCTGATAAGGATTGGGATCGATTAGGTCGACGTCAATTTCCCGCGGAGTCATCGCCTGGAGGGGCGACATTTCGACTATCGGCAAGTGCTCCGTCAAGGGAGCCACCTGCGCCGGCTGCTGCGGCGTTTGCGGTGCCGCTGGCTCCGGTTCCCGGATCAAGGCTCCTAGCCCCCTGCCCAGCGCGTTTCTGCTCATTCTGAATGACCTCCTTGGCGAGCTGGATGTAGCTCTCAGCGCCTCTACTATGTATGTCGTAGAATATGATCGGCTTTCCGTGGCTGGGTGCCTCGGCCAGCCGTACATTCCTTGGGATTACCGTAGCGAATACTTGGGTTCCGAAGAAACTGCGCAGATCGGAAGCCACCTGGCGGGAAAGTGTGGTTCGGTCATCATACATCGTGAGAAGGATGCCCTCGATGGCGAGTGTTGGGTTCAGTGAGCGGCGAATGCGCATCAACGTATCGAGGAGTTCAGAAACGCCCTCCAGCGCGAGATATTCGCACTGAATCGGTACAAGCACGCTATCGCTGGCCGTTAGGGCATTGAGCGTCAACAAATCCAAGGTCGGCGGGCAGTCCAAAACGATGAACTGATAATCATCTCGCAGCGTGCTGAGCAAGCCTTTCAGATGGAACTCGCGATTCTCTGCCGCTACCAACTCAACGGCCGCACCGACTAAGTTCTTATCGGCCGGCAAAAGATCGAGGCCATCCACTTGCGTCTTCTGAATAATCCTATCAGTCGATTCGCCGAGGATCAGAGCATTATAAAGGCTCCGGCGCCCTGAGTCCTTGGGAAAACCGATGCCTGCTGTAGTATTGCTTTGCGGATCGCAATCGATTAGGAGGGTGCGCTGTTCGGCGGCGGCGAGCGAAGCTGCCAGATTGATTGCTGTAGTTGTTTTTCCTACACCGCCCTTTTGATTGGCGATGGAAATAATTCGGCCCAAGGAAATCCCCCGTGCGCAATCTAGCAAGAACGTGTGCAGTGCGCAAGATGTTTCACGTGAAACAATGTAATTCAGGATCGACTGAATTCATTGTGAAAATTAAAGGGTCGCTGCTCGATTGTTTCACGTGGAACACTTTGCGCACTAGGAGTCCTGCAGCAATCGAGGTAGACGCCGATGAGCACTAATGTTCCACGTGAAACATTCGCCGTCTCTAGACGACGCACAAAATGTTCCACGTGAAACAATGTAATTATTTTATTTATTTTCTTATGTTTAGATGTTATCTTCGCGTCGGACTGCCGACCAAGATTACGCGCTGTTGAGATTCGGGGATCGAACGCGGCAGCTTCCAAGTCCAGCCGGGGAACTCGTGCAGTCTCCTAGCCTCATCGGCGCCTAGCCATAGAAGGGCGCGCCCATTTTTTGCCTCCAGGCGATCCGAGGACCACTTCAGCAGTCCCTTATAGTTTCCAAGGGCGCGAGCGACAACAAAATCAAATTTCGGCGTCTCGGGGCTGAGCGCCTCATAAGCCGTCTTATGGATGTATACGCGGTCAAGGGCTAGCAGTCTCACGACCTCCGCGAGGAAAGCGGCCTTCTTAGCGTTCTGCTCGATAAGGTGTAATTCGAGACTCGGCCTTACAATTTTCAACGCCAACCCGGGGAAACCCGCCCCGGTGCCTACGTCGGCAAGCACCAGCTCATCTCCCAAAATTTCCTTGCGACCGAGGAAACTCTCGCCAAAGTGCCGCGCCAGTAGTTCAGGTGTATCGGTGATTGACGTTAGACTAACCCTTTCATTCCAAAGCGTTAGCAGTGCTAGGTAGCTCTGAATGGAATGCAATTCGCGGTCATCTAAATTGAGCACAAACGGTCGTAGTGTTGAGGCAATCGTCGCAATTGTCGGCACGCCGACAGATTTTCCATAAACTACAACAGTAGTACAAGGTACATTATCATTCATACGTAGCCCGCAGCGTCCCGTGCCTTTTGATCGCCCTCGGACCTGCCTCCGGGCCCGATCGACCGAAGGGCGACGAACCCAACCATTAGGTCGATTAATACATGCGCCGTTACGGCGGGAATCAGACTGCCCGTCCATAGGCGGCTCAGAGCCAGGACGATGCCGAAGATAAACGTGGTCGCTGCGCCTCGCAGGCCCTGATACGCATGCGCTACCGCGAAGAACGCAGATGAACCCAAAACGGCAAAAGTCGCGGACGGTATGAGTCGTAATGCCCAGCCAAAAAGAAATCCGCGGTAAATAAACTCCTCACACAGCCCGGCTGTGAGCACTAAAGCCACAAACACCGCTGATTCGACTGCGGTCTGCGGGACCAATAGTCGTCTCACATCAAGCATCCGGCTCGTGTGCCGTCCCGAACTGCGTGCGGCTTGGCGGAGGCCGGCAAGTTGCAGCATTCCCATCCCGAGAGCGAGTCCAAACGCGACAGAAATTGTAAGGATCCAGTTGCCGCCGCCTAGTCCCAGTTCCGGGCGAGTGAATCCGTGCGCGAAACAGCGCCAAGCGATCACGAGCGCCAGAAACCACTGCAGCGCGATGGTAGAAGCATAGGTTTTCAGACGATCGGCACCGGATAGCTTGTCACGTGCAAGCAATTCCCGAACGCGAGCAGCGCCGCGCCAGGGAATCACCAGCCCGAGAAACAGTAAAATCAGAATGAGGTCCAGTGGAACGCGATCGAGCAAGCTCTGCACGGTTAAATCACAACACGTATGCCGCCTTAGAGCAAGCGCGCCTGTTGTTGCAGTCCAAGATGGAATGGTGTGCAGGGCCTACGTTGACAACACGTGCGCCCACAATTATCGTTCGACGCGATGAAGATCTTGGTGATCGGTGGCGGAGGACGCGAGCACGCGCTCGTATGGAAGCTGCGTCAAAGTCCGATGGTTACTAAGATCTGGTGCGCCCCAGGTAACGGAGGTATTTCAAGCGACGCGGAATGTGTGCCGGCCGATACGGGCAACGTTACGGAACTTGCGGCCTTGGCGGAGAAGTTGCACGCCGACCTAACTGTGGTCGGACCGGAGTTGCCGCTTGTCGCCGGCATTGCGGATGAATTTGCGCACCGCAAGCTAGCTATTGTTGGCCCAAATCGCGCTGCCGCGCAGCTCGAGGGCAGCAAGATCTTCGCGAAGCAATTTATGTTGCGGCAAGGAATCCCCACGGCCGATTTGGTTGGTTGCCATGAGCGTTTTGCGGATGCCGAGCGCGCAATTGCTGGGGCGCGATTTCCGCTGGTAATCAAGGCTGATGGGCTTTGCGCCGGCAAGGGCGTCCTGGTGGCAACGAGCCTTCCGGAAGCGCGCGATTTTTTGGAACGGCTGATGATTAGAGGAGAATTCGGGGAAGGCGGCAAACGTATTATTTTGGAAAAGGCCCTCGAGGGAAAAGAGCTCTCGCTGATCGTGCTCACGGACGGGGAACATGTTGCCCCTCTGGTTCCGGCGCGCGACCACAAGCGAGTGTTTGACGGCGACAAGGGCCCGAACACCGGTGGAATGGGTTCGTATTCCACAGACGATCTGTTGCCGGTGCCACTCCTAAAGGAAATATCCGATTCTATCGTGCAGCCCGCCATTCGTGGTATGGCTCGAGAGGGCAACACCTATCGTGGCTTTCTATATTTTGGTCTGATGCTCACGCCGCAAGGGCCGCAGGTGCTGGAATTCAATTGCCGAATGGGTGACCCCGAAACCCAAGCGATCGTTCCGCGCATGGATTTCGACCTAGCCTCAGTGCTTGCCAATTGTGCCGCGGGGCGCCTCGATCCAGACGCTCTTCGGTGGAAACCGGGTGCCAGCGTATGCGTGGTGATGGCCGCGGAGGGCTATCCTGGAAATTATCGAAAGAACGCGGAGATCAGCGGATTGGACGCTCTACAAGCAACCGGCAGCGCGGTCGTATTTCACGCCGGCACGCGCCGCGAAGGCGATACGTATTTCACCGTCGGCGGCCGCGTGCTTGGCGTATGCGCACAAGCTAACGATCTCGATTCTGCAGTAAAGGACTGCTACGCAGCGGTGCGCCGCATCTCTTTTCCCGGCGAGCATCATCGAAGCGATATTGGCCGTGCGGCGCTGGCATCCCGTTGTCCGTAGCAGCCAACAAAACTTTGCACGTTGCAATGGGCTCATCGCGATGAGCCAGAAGAGGAGAACATGAGCGAGGGCGAAGGGCAGCGAAAGGCAATCGTAGGCATCATCATGGGTTCGGATTCGGATTTGGCGGTGATGTCGGAAGCGGCAAAAATGCTCGAGAAATTCGGCATCCCGTACGAGATCGAGGTGACTTCCGCGCACCGCTCGCCCGCGCGCACGCACGAATACGCCACCACGGCACGCGAGCGCGGGCTCAAGACGATCATCGTCGCCGCGGGAGGCGCCGCGCATCTTGCGGGCGTGGTCGCCGCGCTCACGATTCTGCCGGTGATCGCCGTGCCGATGGCCACCACCGTTCTAAACGGCATCGATTCCTTATTATCGAGCGTGCAGATGCCCGCGGGCGTGCCGGTGGCGTCCATGGCCATCGATAAGCCCGGCGCAATCAACGCAGCGATTTATGCGGCCGAAATTCTGGGCGCTGCGGATGAGCAAATCGCTCAAAAGCTCATTTCCTATAAAGGTGAGTTGGCAAAATCCGTGGCGGAAAAGAGTGCGCGGGTGAAGCAGCAGTATTCAGGCAAGGCCCACTAAAATTGAGCTGCGTGTCGGCTTACTGATGCGGGTGCCGTAGCGAAGGTGCGCCTGCCTCGCGCTTCACGTCTGGTTCGGGTTCCGAGGGGGCTAGTACCCAGTCGAATTTATCGTCTGCGTAAAGAACTGCCAGCGAAAGCTTGGCGCCATGCGGCGCGGTGGCCTGCATCGCGCCTTTCATAAAAACAATTGCCGCAGGCGGATCGGCTTTGGTGCTGGCCCCGTCCAGAATCCGCTGCGCGGCCTGCGCCACTTTCGGATCGGTTTCGCGGACGGTCGCAAGCCGCGGGTCATTCTCGCCAAGTAATTGCGAAAGTGTCGGGCTTTTGTCGCCTTCCGGATATCGCGTTTCGACGATCGTGCGCGGCTCGTGCTTTTCCGGAGGATAGAGCTGCACAAAAGAAGGACGCAGCGCAAGCGTATCCCAAAAATTCTCTTGCAACTCGCGTTGCTGCACCCGATAGCTTAGCAGCCAAACCTCCGGGCCATAATCCTTGTGAAAATCCAGCAGCAGAAGTTCAACGAGCGGCTCATCAGGACCTAGGTCGATCTTGTGATGCAGCCGGCTCGTGATCGGCCGTAGCTTTTCAAGAAAAGCGATGCCTACCGACTCGATATCCCCGGCTTCATTTGCTTCCAGAATCGGGCCACCACGACCCGCAATAGAGGCCAGATGTCCCAGCTCCGTATCCAGACGCACTGCGGGAAGGCCCGATCCGGGTTCGATCCACTCGACGGCTCCCAGCAAAACCCCAACGTAGCCGCCGTCTAACTGAACGACCAAAGGAGCGTGCGAGCCCGGTTCAATGTTTTCGTGTTCGGTGCCGATCAGAATGGCGTCGCGGGCGACGCAGATGTCCACGCGCCCAGCTGCCAGGTTGGCAATGATCTCCTGATCGCTGCGCTGCGTTTGCGCGTCGGAAGCCCGGCAGGTGAAGAGCAAGGCCCCAGCACCAATTAGAACAGCGAAAATACGAAGGCGAGGATTCATGGCCGTGGCTGCTACTGACATAGTTTACTATACCTTTAGCCGCGTTGTCTGATGCGCGACATAGATCGGGCTTACCCTAGCAGCCTATCTGTGGTTCGACCTTTCCTGTAACATGATCAGCGTATTCTCACGCGAGGTGGTGAATGGGATTGCTCAGCAAGCTATTTGGAGGCGCGTCCGGTTTGCGATCCGTGTCGCGTGCGCGCCACCAGGGAAAACCGCTGGCCTCGATTTTAGAAGCGCATGGGAAATTCCATCACGGCGAAGCGGGCGGCCAGCAAGCCGATCTTAGCGGTGCCGATCTGGCGCGCCTCGACCTTCGCGGAGCGAATCTCACCGACGCGATTCTCAAGGGCGCCCGCTTGGAAGGCGCCAATCTTCAACGAGCGAAACTTGTTCGCGCGAATTTCGAACGGGCGAATCTCCGCGAGGCCGATTTGCGCAACACCGACATGACCGAGGCGAAATTGCCGTTCGCCGATCTCACCGGCGCGCAGGCCAGTGGCGTGGAGTTTTTCCGCTGCGATATGCGCGAAGCTCGCTTCGAGCGGGCCAACCTGCGCAATGCAAATTTTCGCGGCTCAAACGTGCAAGGTGCAAAATTTTCGGGAGCGGATATGGGCGTTACGGTGCTGCGGGAGACCGATTTGAGCGGGGCGGACCTGACCGGCGTGGACTTAACCACGACCTTGTTGCCCAAGGGCTATGTTCCGCCAAATCAAAAAACAGCCCACGCGTGACGTCAGCCGCTATTTGCCCGTCGCGTTGGTGTCGCCTTCGGGGCGGCCACCAGGGCGTCGCCGCACTTCGATCCCAAGCCGCTTGATTTTCTGATTGAGGGTGGAAAGTGGTACTTGGAAGCGCTCGGCCGCTTCCGTTTGGTTCCAACCGGTGCGCTCCAGCATGTCCGTAATGATGCGGCGCTCCACTTCCTCGACAATCTGGAAAAGGGTTGGGCGCGGGTGATCCGCCGCCAGGCGCGAGCCGGGCTCACCATGCAACGGCGGCATGAATTCCGCCATCTGCAGGCGCACACCGCGGACAATTTCTTTCGAGCGCAGGCTTTCGGGCAAAAGATCGGGTTCCACCACGTCGCTCGTTGCGAGGACCACCGCGCGTTCCACCACGTTTTCGAGTTCGCGAACGTTACCCGGCCATTCGTAGTCCATCAGCAATTTCATGGAGGCATTCGAGAAACGCATGGGAGGGCGCGAATTTTCACCGCAGTATCTCGCAAGGAAGTGGTCGACCAATAGTGGCACATCCTCACGGCGATCTCGCAGTGGAGGCAACTGGAGAGAGATCACGTTCAGCCGGTGAAAGAGGTCTTCGCGAAAACGCCCTTCGCGCACCAGGCTCATCAGTTCCACGTTCGAGGCGGCCACGATGCGCACGTCCACCTTGATCGTTTCCGTGCCGCCCAGCCGCATGAACTCGCGCTCCTGAATCACGCGCAGCAGCTTGGCCTGCGTCTCCGGACTGACCGTCGCGATTTCATCAAAGAAAATTGTGCCTTGATCGGCGACTTCGAAAAGGCCCTTCTTTGAAGCCACGGCGCTGGTAAAAGCTCCCTTCACGTGCCCAAAGAGCTGCGACTCCAGCAAGTCCGCAGGAATCGAGCCGGTATTCACAGGGACGAACGCACGGTCCGCACGCGGCGACGCGGAATGAATTGCTTTCGCGATCACTTCCTTGCCGGTACCACTTTCCCCCGTGATGAGTATGGTCGAGCGAGACGGCGCAACCTGGGCAACCAGGTCGAGCACCGCCAGCATTTTCTCGCTCTTGCCGATGATGTTGGGAAAGTTGTAACGCTGCTTGAGCGCCCGTTTTAGCTGGACGTTTTCCTCGCGCAGGCGGCGGCCTTCCACGGCCTGCGCCACCTGCGCCAGAAGCTCATCGTTCGACCAGGGTTTGGTGATGAAATCCTGCGCGCCGGACTTGAAGGCGGCGCGCGCCATGTCAATCGAGCCGTACGCGGTGATCAGAACGATACAAAGGTCGGGAGCGCGGCGGTGCACTTCGCGAAGAACTTCGATGCCGTTTTTATCGGGCAGGCTGACGTCCAGCAGCACCAGATCGAACGGATGCTCGTCGATTTTCGTCAGACCTTCGTTGGCCGTGCCTACGCTGGTGACGCCGTAACCTTCCGAGCCAAGCAGAAGTTCCAGGCCTTCACGAATTTCCGCCTCATCGTCCACGACGAGGATGGAGCCTCTAGACATGCACGCCTTTCCGGGCGACGGGGAATTCCAGCCGGAACGACGTGCCTTTTCCCTGCGTCGAGCGGACGTCAATCTTACCGGCGTGCTCTTTAATAATGCCGTAGCTCACGGAAAGTCCAAGACCGGTGCCGCGTCCCACCACTTTCGTGGTGAAAAAGGGATCAAAAATGCGATTCAAGTGATCGCGAGAAATTCCTACGCCCGTATCGGCCACTTCCACTTCCACGGCGCCATTCGAGCACATCGTCCGCACTTCCAGCATCCCGCCTTGTGGCATCGCATCGCGGGCGTTCATGAACAAGTTCAAGAACACCTGCTGCAGGCGATTCGTCGAACCGATCACGGGCGGCAGATCGGTTTGCAGCTGGCGGATCACTTCCACGTGCGCGGTCTTGAAGGGATGCGACACCAACGAAAGCGTTTCTTCCAGCACTTGATTCAGGTTTACTTCGCTGTACTGCGAAGAGCCGGTGCGCGAAAAATTCAGCAGGTTGTTGACGATTTCACTGGCCCGAAACGTCTGCTTTACAATTTTTTCGATCAATGTGTGGCGCGGATCGTCTCCCGGAAGCTGCTTGGCCAGCATCTGGATGTAGTTGGAGATCACCGCCAACGGCGTATTCACCTCATGCGCCACGCCGGCCGCGAGCAAGCCGAGCGAAGTAAGCTTCTCCGTCTGCACGAGCTGCTCTTCCATGCGCACTCGCTGCGATACGTCGTCCACCAAGATCAGCTTTCCCAGACGCTCGCCCTCTTTGCCGAGCAGCGGCGCGATCGCCACGTTGACTACCACCTGCCGATCTTCACGATCGCGCAAGTGAAACTTGTAGATGCTCGAAACGTGTTCGTCTCCCGCCCGGGACTCAATTTCCGCCACAAGCTCTGCGGGCAGAATCGCGCCGATTTCGCGGCCGATCGCTTCGCTGCGTGAAACGCCGAGCAATTGTTCGAGTTGCGAGTTCCAGGATTCGATCGTTCCATCCAAGGCCACCGCCAGCACGCCCATGTGCAGGGATTCCACGATATTTTCGCTGAAATCCTTGAGGCGCTCGATTTGCTGCGCCTTCTGTTCGAGCGAGCTGTAAAGCTGCGCGTTATCGAGCGCGATGGCGACGTAGCTAGCAATGGTGAAGAGCAGCTCTACGTCGTCACTCGAGAGAAAATCGCCGTCCACCGTCTTACCCAAGCCCAGCACCGCAATCGTGCGTTCGCGAATCCGGCACGGGATGTAGTAATTTAGGTCGAGCTGTTCGATCGTGCGCCGGGCCGCGGGATTGGTGTCGGGAGCGTTGCGGGGTGATTCGTAGAAGAGATATCCCCGAGAAAATTCTGGACGCCCGGGATCGAGGAAACTCAGGTCCAGCGTGTCCACGGCGCGAAGTCCCAACGAACGGGACATCCGAATCTCGGCGGTGTTCGGAATGGTTTGGAAAATGGCAATGCGGTCCACCAGCAACGTTTGGGAAATGCGCTCCATCACCGAACCGAGCATCGGCTCCAGATGAACTTCGTTCGTCAGCGTGCGGCCAAATTCAATCAAAGTGCGGCGATAGTCCAGGCGGTCGCGATAGAAAAAGCGATCCAGGCGGGATTGCGTCCAATCGCGAAAAGGCTGCAGCAGGAAGGCCGCCAGCACGATGGCTAACATGGCGCCGCCAGGTCCCGCCGGCCACGCGGCATGCGAAAGTTCGCCTACCAGCGCCACGATCGCGAAATAAACGCCAACGACGCCTGCCGTTGCGGCCGTGTAGGCGAGGCCGCGTTTGAAAATGATATCCACATCCATCAAGCGGTACCGGATGATGGCGTAGCCATAGCACAGCGGAATCAATGCCAGGGACACCGCGGAAAGCTTCATCCACGGAGTGGCCACCACGCCAAAAAATACCGGCGCGATATAGAGCAGTCCAAAGGGCAGAATGCCGCCAAACGTACCACCTGTTACCCACTTCAATTGCTGCCGCAGAATTCCGCTCGGTGCACGCTGGTAGCTGCGCAGAAAAATCGCGGCGGCCGCGATGAAGTAAGTTCCCAAATACGCCAGCCGAATCTGGTCCAATAAGATTCGCGAACCCAGCCAGGGCACAAATCCCAATGCTCCCTCGGCCACAGCAACTTGCACCAATCCCAGAATCGCAGGGACCGCATAAACACAAGCAATTACAGCGCGGCGCAGATTCCGTGCGTCGCCGCGTTCCGGAAACACCAGAGAAAAATGCAGCAGCAAGGCGGGTTGCAGCAGCCAGGCAAATAGATTCGCCCAGTAAATTTCCGTGTCGAAGGCGCTCAGCTTGCCGGTGTAGTGAAACGAACAGCCGATAAACGATACCAGGCAAAAGACGTAGAAATGCACGGCCCGCGGCGCACTCCAGCGCCGGGCAAAAATAAAAAGCCCGATAAAGAGATAAAGCAGGCCGACGACGCGGAGGTAGCCTTCAATGGAAGTGGGCTTTTCCGCGGGAGCAGTGACGAGCGGCGTTGTAAACACCGAGCCATTCCGTGAAAGTTGGTAGTGGACCTGGTTCCAAAGCCCAGCCCTCCACAGCCGCTGAGTTACCTGCACCGCCCGCTCGATCGGCACCCCATCGACCGCCAAAATGCGGTCCCCCACGCGGATGCCAGAACGCGCTGCCGGAGAATTGACGGTAACGTTCCAAGCCACCACACCGCTCGCCGAATCGAGCCAAGAGACCCCGTCGTCCGGGCTCTCGAACCGGGAACGCTGCTCGAAGTTGATGACCGAAAAGATGATGGCGGCCAGGGTCACGAGGACCAACGTGACCGCCCCCACCCGGACTCGGAGAGTCTCTGGCATCAATCGGCGCGCCCACCACTCGCGGGATAGGCCGTCAGGAAAAGTGGAGCACGTCGTCTTCCAGCGAGCGCGAGGTCTGAATGGCTGTAAGTAAAAGATAATACAGCTATTAGTAACAGGGTGTCGGGCGGGTAAAGCTCTCCTACCGTTTTTGGCAGCCTATCTTCCATTTATTGTAATAGTGCAAACCCTTCAGAATTGGAAGCTTAGACCGCCTCGGAACGATCGACAAATAGGCGTCAACAGGAGTTGCCCATCTTGGGACGGCAGGAAAACGTAACCTTGCGCCAGGAGATTTCGGACCTCAGCTACGGCTTGCCAGCGCCCGCTCCAGAAGCTCCCAGGAATCGGTAATGGTTGCCGAATGCTGACGCTCAGATAAGGGTCCATATCGTAAAGTGACTCGCCAAAAGCATCTTGTTGCGTCAGAGCCGTGCCGCTGATCCATTTGTAGCTGGCTATCACTTCAGTCCCAGTCTTGTGGACCTTGCCGGAAGCACGCATGGCAACGCTGTGACGGTAGCGTGTCTGAAGACCTTCCTCAACCGGGCCATCAGCCAGAATTCCGTTTGGCGACATCGCGCCTGCGTAGGCATAAATGGCCGCAACATCCAGACTGTCGGTTAGCCGTTCCTTATACGCAATGCGCCCGCCCCAAGATTCCGAGGGTCCCGCGTCATAGGCGAATGCGTCGGAATAAGGATCGGGCAACACGTTGCCGTCCGATACGGTGCCCCGTCCAAAAACCGCAGTGTCCCGGGATTGATCGTGAAACGCTGCGGCCTCAATGCTGGCTCGATCCGTGATCTTGTGCTCGATCCCGGCCTCTTCGTGCCATCCGCCTTCGAGGGCCGGCCGGCCATCACGCCGCAATAACACCGGAAAGGTATTCAATTCGCCGATGGCATCTTCCAGGCTGAGCTGTGGCTGAGATTCCGATCCTGGTTCGCTGGCAGCCATCAGATGCGCAACCCAGTTTGCGTTGAACCGGAAGGCTAGGTCGGCGTTCGGCCGAATCGATTGCGCGGTCTGGTCAATGCTCGCAGCCACGAATTCGGCGCCGTAATGCAGCGTAAGATGCTCGCCAATCACGAAAGAATCGTGCTGATCCAAACGCACTCCGCGGAACGAAAAACCGCTGCCATCCAAAGGAGTTTGGCGCACGACCAATTCCGTCACCGGGCCATCGGGAAGATCCCGCAGCGGAGCCCAAACGGCTGCAAAACTGGTGGCCGGTAGAAAGTCGCGGGCATAGCTGACCTGGCCGGCGACAAGCAGGCGCCCGATCACTCCTGTCGAAATATCATAAGCAAAAGCGCTGCCGGGGGCATCAGGAGCACTGGAGATCGACCCCGGCCGGTCGGAGCCGCTCGTCAACTCGAAAAGAGCGCGCATCGATCGCGACTGCGCGGCATCATCGAGATTGGCCGCGGCGATTATCGGATTCGAGCCATCGACCCATTGCAAAACGGGCCGCGTCGCCACCGACGCGCGAAGCGCCCACTTCCAATCGTCTCCGCCGCTTTGCTGGCCAGGACCGTGCCGCAACCGGTCAAGCGATGCAAACACCGTGTCCAATTCAACGCGGACGAGCGTATTGAGATTGGGGATTACGCGCACATCGTGTTGCACGGTGGGCAAAAACCCTGCCAGCGTGACTCGAATATCGTAGAACCCGGGCAGAACCTGCTGATCGGTGAAGACTCCGCGTTGGTTCGTGAAGAGTTGGGTTTGGTAAGGGGTGCCGTGACGCAGGGCTAGCAAGATTACGCTGGCGCCCATTTGTGGTGTTCCCGTGGGATCCACCACCACGCCGGAAAGCCTACCGTATTCAGACGCCGCTTGCGCCGCGCCCGCGATCCCCAGGCTGATGCCCAGGACCATTGCCCATTTCAGGATCCGCGAAGTGTTTATCATCACGGCCTCCTCTTCATTTCTACTTCTCCATCCACCTCTAATTCGAAGCCCGCTCCTGCACCGGCGGCTTGATCGTGAACTCTTCCGTCCGCGTCAGCGTCTGATTTGCCACTTGATCGTTCACGCTAACCTCGAGTTTGTATTTTCCCGGCTGGAAAGTTTCGAGTGGTAGCCTCGCTTCCAGTGTCAGTTCGATGCCCGTCTGCTTGAGTTGTTCGGATGTTTCGCTGGCCTTGAAGACTTCCTGATCGCCGCGCGTAACGCGATACGTAACCACAGCATTGTTCTTGTGGGTCGTAGGATCTTCCTTCAGGTTGTAAATCTGCAGGTACATTCCCAGCGGCTGGTTGTTAAAGAAATCTTGCTGCACCTTGGGCCGCACCTTGGTGTCGCCAATCACAAATGAACCAATGCCCACCTGCTTGGCCGGCACGTGTTCAATGTCGTCCGCTAGAACCAGCCGGCTGCCGTCGATCTTTTCGTCCTCGAACCGTGGAACCGCGAGCCGAATATTCTCCACGCCCACGTTACCGCTTTGCACGTCCTTGATCACGACGTCCAGACGGTAGAGCCCGGGCTTCAACGGCACCGTCTTTTGATAGATCGATTGCCGCGTCAATTCCGTCTGGAAAAGCGTATCGGGGAAATCTTTGGGAAGTGTATCTTCAAATGTCTGAACAATACGTCCACCCAGAGTGCTGATGCGCGCAAATAGATTCAGCGAGCCTTCATGGACGCCATTCTTTTCCTGGAAGGAAATTTGATTATTCGGGATCAGCACGGTGATCGGCACCAGATCGCTATCGGCAGTGATACGGAAGAAATCCTGGCGGCAATTGAAGTTGATCTGATTGCGCACGATGCGCGCCGTAACCAATTCCGACAAGTCCTTGAACTTCACCGGCGGCGCCTGCATCACCTTCGCATACTGCTCGATCCGGTTGAATTCGTTGTTCTCTTCCATGTTGTCAAAAGGCGAAACCGGGCTGTGCGTTCCGTCCGTGCGCGTAAATCGCTGCGTCTGGCTGGCCTCGCCCATGGCTTCCATATCGCTCAGGCCGGCGCCGGGCACATAGGTAAGCGCGTCTTTTTCCGAAGGATCGGTGGTCAGGTGATACTCTCCCGATCCGCTCGGGTCCACAAATTCCATCGTGATATTGTTTCCGATGCCCTCAAGGTAGTTGTAGGTCCAATCCTCGAAGGGATACGTGGAAGTTTCGCCGCCGCCCTCTTCAGGGGTGCGCTGATAGGGACCGCCCGCGGGATGCGAATCTTTCGAGGTCGGCGGGCCCCAGATGATGTATATGCGTCCGCGATCCGTTTTCCAACCAGGGATGCCTGATGAAAAATGCTCGTTGCTATACGCAATTCGGCGGTAGTGCTCTTCCTTGAATTCGTTCTCGGGGGTATCCGGCGTCGGGTCGCGGCGCAGCCAAAAATTCTCGATGAACACTTCGCGCTCTTCGTTCGTGGAAAGCCGGAGAAACGCAGTCTTCTCTTCCGGAGTGATGATGTAGACCACGTCCTCGTTGAGCCAGGTTTTGTAGGTGTTATCCAGTTCTTTGTAGAGTTTCTTGAGTTGTTCCTTGGTCAGGGGCTTGACGGTGTCCTGCGGTTTCCCCTTGTCGTCCTGTTTCTTGGCGTCCTGATCCGCAGTGCTCTGCGTATCCTGTGCCGCAACTACAGATACCATCAGACTGGCCGAGACAATTCCCATTATGGCCCAACGGCCAAGCCTCTTCATAAAGACACCTCTCCCCCGATTCCAAGCCGAGATTTTAGCCCTTTGCGAGAAGGCACGTCAATTGCGGATTCTGTGCCATTGCGGCCGAGACCACCCCTATCCCCGCTTAGAACTCCGCCGCCAGCCTCGGGTTGCCTTGGCTTGGGCCGTTTGAAGACTTACATCGGTGCTTCGGCGACTCGACGCAGCACGTCAAGCGTGGAAGCTGAAGAAGCGTGATCTCTTGCGTCAGCACGTCAAAAACCTCGGAAGCCGAACGTCGTTTCGCGTCTATTTGCTAGCAATCCGCGGCCCTCTCTCGCAGACTCGAGGACGTCAAATAAGCTATTGATTATAAGTAGCTTATCTTTGCACTCGGACTTAGCCGTTTTTCCAAACGCTCTTGATCGCTGCGCCCGGCGAAGCGAGCTCGGCTTCACGGCAATTTGGACAACGAGACAGATAGAAGCGCTTTCCAGTGAGGCGGAGTTGACGTAGAATGTTCGGAGTTCGCAGAGCCTCGGCAGACGAGCCGGAGTATACCGTCCGACTCCCTTCTAGCGCTAGCAACCCCCCTTGCTGGGAGTGTGCGTTTTTACCAATTCTGGTAAGGAAACTTTTCGGGCTAGGGCGACGTATGAATAGGTGGGACGGTTGGAATCTCCTACCGAGCAAAGGTTGATCATTCAGATGAAGACTTGGCAAAAAGTAGGAATCGGCATCGCTGTACTGGCGGTGGCCGGTGGCATCGTGTGGTATAGCGTAACCCAGGCGAATAAAGACGTAGTCACCGTGCAGACCACACACGCCAGCAAAGAGCACTTGGTGTCCATCGTGACGGCTTCGGGAGAAGTCCGGCCGCGGACGTATTCCAATGTTCTCGCCGAAGGTTTTGGCAGGATCACGGGAATCCGGGTGAAGGAAGGCGACCACGTAAAGCGTGGGGATATCCTGATGGACGTAGATCGCGTGCAGCCCGCGGCTGACGTGGATGCCCAGGCGGCGCTTGAGGATTCCATGAAGGCCTCGCTCGATTCCGCGGAGGCTGCCTACCGCCAGGCGCAAGCTGACTTACGAACGCAGCAGGCGAATTTGGAAAAAGCGAAGAGCGACAACGATCGCGGCGTACTTTTAATCAAGAACGGGATCATTCCCGCGCAACAGTACGATCTATACAAATCGACTTACGATGCCGCCGTTTCCTCGGTGGCCTCCGCGACCGCTCACTTGGCGCAAACCAAAGCGCAGGTGGCGCAAGCGCAATCCGTGCTCGGTCAGAGCAAGGCTACGCTAGTCCATCTTCGCGATGTGTTGAACAAGACCACCTACCGTGCGCCGATTGAGGGCGTGGTCAGCTACATCGCTATGCGCGTTGGCGAAGACGTCGTACCGGGCATTCAGAACACTACCGGTAGCTACCTGATGACGATCTCCGATATGTCCATTGTCACCTCGGAGACCATGGTGGACGAGACGGATATTATCAATCTGCGCGTGGGGCAGCCTGCCACGGTGACGATTGATGCGTTGCCCGGCCAATCCTTCACCGGTACGGTCACAGAAGTAGGCTCGCAAGCAGTCTTACGTAGCTCTGGCCTGGCCACCACGCAGAGCACCACCGGTTCGCAGGAAGCCCGCGACTTTAAAGTTGTCGTCACCATGGACCATCCTCCCCTGAGTTTGCGGCCGGGGCTGTCCTGCACTTCCAAGGTCGTCACCGCGGAAAAGAGCGATGCGCTGGCCGTTCCGATCCAGGCACTCGCCATGCGCTCACGCAAACAACTGGAAGATGCGGCCAAGCTGGCATCGAAGGACTCGAGCGGTTCCGGAGTTACGTTGGCAGCCGCGAAACCCGATCAGTCTCATGCCGACGCGGGCCAAAAAGACGATATTCAGGGCGTCTTCGTGGTTCGCAACGGCAAAGTTACCTTCGTGCAGGTGCAAACCGGCATTTCCGGCGTCACCGACATCGAAATCACCGGCGGTCTGAAAGAAGGCGATGAAATCGTCACCGGCAGCTACAAAGCGCTCCGCACGCTAAAGCCAGATACGCCGGTCAAGGTAGACAACAAGACTCCGGTCAGCAGCCAGCCGGAAACCACCTGATCGCTTCTAAACAAAATGGGAACTCAACTCACCACGCCTGTGGAAGCCTCGGCCCCGTATCGCCAAGATCTGGTCGATCGCGGCATCGCCATCAAGACCGAAGACCTCTGGAAAACCTACCAGATGGGCGCGGAGAAGGTCCATGCGCTGCGCGGCGTGGATATCCAGATCAACCGTGGCGAATATGTGGCCATCATGGGGCCTTCGGGTTCCGGCAAATCGACGCTGATGAACCTCATCGGCTGCCTGGATTCGCCCTCCAGCGGCAAATACTGGCTTGCCGGGCGGCAAGTCAGCGAATTGGATGACGACGAACTCGCCTATATTCGGAATAAGGAAATTGGGTTCGTCTTCCAAACGTTCAATCTGCTGGCGCGCGCTTCCGCGCTGCACAATGTGGAGCTGCCGATGATTTACAACGGCACGCCCGCCGAGGAACGTCTGATCCGCGCGAAAGAAGCGTTGCGCATAGTGGATCTGACCGAACGCATGTATCACAAGCCTAACGAACTTTCCGGCGGTCAACGTCAACGTGTGGCCATCGCGCGCGCTCTCGTAAATAAGCCTTCCATCGTTCTGGCTGACGAGCCTACGGGCAATCTCGACTCGAAAACGGGCGAGGAAATCATGGGCGTATTCGCACAATTGCATCAGCAGGGGAACACCATCATCCTGGTTACCCACGAGCCGGACATCGCCCAACACGCTTGGCGTTCGATCTTCATCCGCGATGGCAAAGTCGAGTCTGACAAGAAGAACCGCTGAGTTTCTCTCGATTGCGCATTTCTCCGCGTCCCTGCGCTCACCTTCTCCGCATGATAGAGTTTTCTTTCACTTTTGACGCAAGCTATGTTCTCCGTACGAACAAATTGGAAGCTCGATCCGAACCGTTTTACGCGCGCCCTCGAAAGTCGCCGGGCGAAGGGCAAGCCGGTGATCGATCTAACGGCTTCTAATCCCACCGAATGCAGCTTTGTCTATCCCGAGCGGGAAATTCTGGATGCGCTGGCTGACCGCCGCGCGTTGCAGTACGCGCCGGAAAGCAAAGGTATGCTCGCCGCGCGCGAAGCAGTGTGCCGCTACTATTCCGGCCGCCACGCGCACAGCGGCGTGCGAAGAGCGATCGATCCGGGAAATATCATTTTGACGGCGGGCACCAGCGAAGCGTACAGCTACATTTTCCGGCTGCTCTGCGAGAAAGACGACGAGATCTTGGTGCCAGCACCCAGCTATCCTCTGTTTCAATTGCTGGCGGACCTAAATGACATTCGCCTGGCGCCATACCCGCTCCTTTACGACCACGGATGGCAGATGGATTTCGCCGCTATGCGGACGGCCCTCACGCCACGCACGCGCGCCGTGCTTTTAGTGCATCCCAATAATCCCACGGGATCCTTTGTGAAGGGTCATGAGGCCGCCACCCTGGGCGAACTTTCTGCCGGTCGCGATATGGCTATTGTGGCGGATGAGGTATTTCTGGACTTTGCGGATGCGAGGGCAGAGCCTCAGCCCACCTTTGCTTTGCACGAGGCCTGCCTGACGTTCACGCTGAGCGGTCTCTCGAAAATCTCCGCTTTGCCGCAGATGAAGCTGGCATGGCTGGCGGTCAGCGGCCCGGACGCACTCGCGCAGGCGGCCCTTGCGCGGCTCGAAATCATCGCGGACACGTACCTCTCACCCGGCACCCCGATCCAAATCGCAACGGGCACCTTGCTCGCAGCGCGCACAAATTTGCAGACGCAATTAAAGGTGCGGATCGCGGCAAATCTCGACGCACTGGATGCATTGCTCGCTGTGCAGACACACGCGATGCGCCTGGAGCGCGAAGGCGGCTGGTATGCGATCCTGCGCGTGCCGGCGATCCGCCCTGACGAAGATTTGGCCATCGCCGTACTCGAGAAATGTGGCGTGTTGATTCACCCTGGCCGATTCTTCGACTTTTCGCAGGATGGCTTTCTAGTGCTCAGTTTGATCGCGCGCGAGGAGGATTTTGCGGAAGGCGCCCGCCGCCTCTTGGAATTTGTGAATCTTCAGCATGGCGCATAAGGAAATGCTCCGGTGTGTGGCGTGGCACAATCATTTGCGCGCCGGCGTTTCCGCGGCCGTGTAGCAGCCGAGTACCCGCACTTGGCTCGTATGTTGGCGCAACTCGCGCAAAGCCGTTTGCGCGGAGTCCTCGGTCAACGAAGCGGCCAAATCCAAGTAAAACATGTATTCCCAAGGCTGGCCGGTAACGGGGCGGCTTTCAATTCGCAATAAGTTGATATTGCGTTCCGCGAAAACGCCGAGCGCGCCGCACAGCGAGCCAGGTTTGTGCGCGAGCTGCAGAACAAGCGAAAGTTTATTGGCGCCAGGGATGGGTTCCGAGGCTTCGCGCGAAGGACGTAGCAATAAGAAGCGTGTGTAGTTGGCGCGATGATCCTCGAGGTGCTCTTTCAACACTGCGCCGCCATAGACCTGCGCCGCTCGAATGCTGGCGATGGCCGCGCGGGTGATGTCCTCGGCCTGAACCACAGCGCGCACACTTCCCGCGGTATCTTCCGCTGGGACGCGCCGAATGCCCGGATGCCGCACAAAGAAATTTTCGCATTGCGCAAGCGCCACGGGATGCGACTCGATACTACGCACGTCTTCAACACGGGCCCCGGGGACGCCAATCAGAAAATGGGCGATAGGATGCACCACCTCCGCCACAATGCACAGATCGCTTTCGAGTAGCAGGTCGTAGCAGCGGTGTACGGAACCGGCGAGTGTGTTTTCCACCGGAGCGAGGATCGCGTCCGCGGCGCCTTCCCGAATCGCTGCAAACAGAGACTCAAATGTAGGGCGCGGGACGGTCTCAGCCTGCGCGCCGAGCAAACGCAGTCCCGCTTCTTCGCTGAATGCGCCCCGTTCGCCTTGAAAGGCTACGCGCGGAGTTCCACGCTCAACCACGCTCACCGTTGAGCCTTGCGCGCTTCCGGATCCGTAATTCCCGGCGCTTCAGCACCGCCGGGCGCGGCCACCGCTTGCTGCGCAGCCTGGCGCGATTCGCGCACGATCTCCCGGAACAGGTGCTCGACGGCCTGTTCGCTCAGCACACCCGGGTTTTCTCGCAACGCGCGCGTCAGCACCTCGCATTCACGGGCGGGATCATGAATTTCCATCCCCGCTTCAGATTTCGACCGACCAATCTCGATCGCGATCTGTGCACGTACGTTGAGCAGCCTTACAAGCTGGTGATCCACTTCGTTAATTCGTTTCCGCCAATCTTCGATTCTCATGGCCGGTTCTCCCTTTAATGGCAAAAATGCAAAAGCCCGTCCAAAAACAAAACCGGCCGCTCACCCTTGCGGGGAAGCGGCCGGTGGATCGAACTCTTGTGTGGCTCTTACTGCATCAAAACGCCGCGCACAAGCTTCGCCGGCCCGCTCCCCTTGCTAAAATAAGCAAGGAGGCGGCACGTAAAGGCGAAGCTGAACCGATAACCGGTGGCGCGTTGCATAATTTCTACGATCGCGATTATACGGGCGCAAGCGGCGCCGGGCAAGGTTCATTTCAAGTGCTGGTACTCACATATGGTGCCGGCAGCACGCCTCAGCCGACGATGGCTGGGCCCATGCAACGTAAATACGCTAAAATCCGTCTATAGTAGTAGGTCCGTCCCTGCGGGAGGCACTATGAGCCGCCGCACCAAACGCTTTTCCGTTACTCCCGTTTTGGCCATCATCCTGATTTGTTCCGTGGCGCTGTTGGCGTTGCCCTCATCGTCGTCCGCTCAAGATGCAGATCAGCAATCCTCCGGCGATCCGGCCGATTCGCTATATAGCAATGCGCGCATCGTGCGTCTGAGTTACGTCGAAGGCGTGGTCGAGTATCAAAGGCCGGGTGCCGATTGGGAAACGGCACCCATGAACCTGCCGATCGAGGAAAGTTTCCGTCTACGTACGGGCGATGGCCGCGCGGAGGTCGAGCTGGAAAGCGGCATGGTGGTCCGGCTGGCGCAGAATACGCTCATCGAGTTCGCGCAACTCGCGCTCGTGGACGGCGGCCGCGTAACCCAGATCAACCAGCCGTCCGGCACGGCGATGTTCTCAACTTTGCTCTCGAATAATGACTCCTTCACCGTTACCACGCCGGATTTGCTGGTGAAGGTGCCGCAAGGTGGCCGTTTTCGTGTGGACGCCGCCAACGGCAATTCCTGGGTGACGGTGTTGAAGGGCGACGTGGCAGTCGATTCCGGCAGCGGCAGCGCAAAGGTGAATGCCGGCCATATGCTTGCGACGAACGGCGCAGATCAAGTCAACGTCGAACCGAGTCCAGCGCCCGACGACTTCGATACCTGGACTCTCGACCGCGACCGCGCTCTCTATGCCGGCGACCAACAGGCCTTGCCTTACTTGAACGCCTATTCCCCTGCGGCTGCTGCCGACGCCGCCGATCTTTCGAACTATGGATACTGGGCCGATGTGCCCGGCACCGGATATTGTTGGCAACCCTATGGGGTGACGGCCGATTGGCTGCCATTTTCCGCGGGCGGATGGATGTACTACGGCGGCCGCGGATGGATGTGGATCAGCTCCGAACCTTGGGGCTGGCTACCCTATCACTATGGACATTGGATCTATCACCCGGGAAATGGATGGGTGTGGTGCCCCGGGCCTTTCAATCACTTCCAGCCGGGTGAGGTTCGTTGGGTCATGGTGAACAATCGCCTCGGTTGGATTCCTGGCAGTGCGCGCAGCGCGCGCGAGGCGTTAACGCCCGTAGGCGTTGTGGTAGGCGCCAGGAGCGCAAATGGCTGGGTTGGTTCGGGCGAGCGTGTTCCGCTCGAGGTTGCCGCCAGCGCGAATGTGCTTCCCGCGCGGCCTCCCGCGCCTATCTTCCACAATCGCAGCGGCGTCGTGCTGGACCCGGTTACGCACACCTATGTAAACGGTCAAAATCCACCTCATGAAGGCAATTTTGAGCGTCCTTCTGCCACGCCCATGCCGGCCCGTGCGCCCGCGGCGGGAATGATCGTACGGCCTGTCCCTGCGGCGCGTCCCAGCACACCTCCTGCCCCTACGGCAGCGCCGCGCCCAGGCTATTACGCACCAGCACCGCGGCCGGCACCGCCTCCAGCGAACCACCCGGCTCCAGCGCCCGCTCCACCACATGGCTCCGGAACGGCGGCCGTGCACATCTCTGGCGGCGGGGCGCGCCACTGAAACGCTGCTGAATTTTCCGGAAGGGTTCGGCGCTTAGGTGGGGCGTTCCACGCGCACGGCGTGCGCACTGAGTGCGGGCCTCAGCCGGCGGACAATCTCACTCGAAGAGAGTTTTTCGCTTAGGATCGTGAGCGATCCATTTTCGAAATCACAGATCCCGCACATCGTATAATTCGAAAAAACCGGCTGGTACGCGTCCACTCCCCGCCGCGACAATTCATTTTCGAGTGGGGCATCGCCGGATTCGGCCAGGCCTCCCGCGCGGAAGCCAAACGTTTCCATTTCGAAACGCGCGAGCAATGCTTTAAGTGCCTTGCGGTCTGGACGCAAAATCACGATGCATCGCCCGGCGGCTTCGCGGTAGGAAATTTGATGGTGGGTGCAAAAATCCCGGAGATGATCCAGATGGCTGAAAAAATCGAGAGCTAACGGCTCTGTGGCCGCGAGAGCGGGAATCACCGCGCTCCAAATGGCCGCGGCCT
Source organism: uncultured Acidobacteriota bacterium (assembly GCA_963703805.1). GTDB lineage: Bacteria > Acidobacteriota > Terriglobia > Acidiferrales > UBA7541 > DASTCZ01. Next base: position 2,328,951 of record CAVPFO010000005.1, read on the forward strand.
CTTCGCCGCGCGCCGGGGTATCTTCCTCGCCTGCTTCCGCCGCTATTTCGCCCAGATCGAGGCTGACGGCCCGGACATCTGAGCCCAGATCCAGCGGCTCCACCAAGAGCCGATAAGAAACATCAGGCATCGGAATCAGGCGCTCGCTTCGGCGGCTCCAAAGCTTTTCTGGAAACTGGGAGATTGCTTGCGAACTTCCAGCCAGTCGAAGAAAGCGTCCGGCGTGTCGAGCCACACCTTGAACCACAACATTACTTCTTCTTTTTCCGCGCGTTTCACCGGATCGACCTTGCGGTTGCGCGCGATCATCTCGGCGCGTCTGCGTCCCAGCCGGGCCACTTCCAGCACCCGCTCGGCCGCGGCGCCATCTTTTTCGGCTCGGAACTTTCGCAACAGTTCGTCCAGCCGCATCACGCAGATCTCGGCTTCCTCGAGCGTCGAGAAATGCAGCAAGTCCTGAAATTCTTCCTCATACTTGCCGTCGGTATCGGCTTTTGTTGAAAGCGCCACGCGATGCCCGCCCGCGGTGAGCACTTCCGCGATGTAATCAGCGGAGGTCTTCGCCGACACACCAAATCGCGCGATCATCTGCCGGCGGATCTGTTCGAGTTCCGCCGGTGTGAACCGTGGAACTCCCAGATCTTCGGCCAGTTCGAGAATCATTTCCTTTTTTGTGGACTGGGAAGGTTCGCTCATGATTCTTTCTGCGCTTATTGCGCGGCTCCCGGCGGCTCCTGGCTATTTTGCCGCAGCAGCTTCCGATAACGAGTCACGTTGCGATTGTGCTCCTCAAGCGTACGGCTAAATAGGTGCCCGCCCTGCGTATCCGCCACGAAATATAAATAATCCACGTCGGCCGGTTCCAGCGCAGCTCGCAAAGACGCTTCGCCAGGATTCGCGATCGGCCCCGGAGGCAGACCTTGGTGATGGTAAGTATTGTACGCCGACTCGAAGCGAAGGTCCGCACCTGTTAGCGTCCCGGTGTAGACGCCGGCCTGCTCCATGCCATAGATCACTGTAGGATCGCATTGCAGAGGCAAGCCAAGCTTCAGGCGGTTCAAAAATACGCGCGCCACGATGGGCCGCTCCGCGGGCTTCGGCGTCTCGCTTTCCACGAGTGAAGCGAGCGTGACGATTTCTTGGGGCGTGCGGTTGTCGCCCGGCGCATCCGCTGCCGTTAGCGCGGACCAGTGCGAGCGAAATTGCGCGGTCATCACGGTGATAACCTGGCTGGGCGTTACGTGATGCGGAAATTCGTAGGTCGACGGGAATAGAAACCCCTCCACGCTCGGGGCGTTTGGCGCGAAATCATGAATCGGCGTGGTGTCTTTCGTCGCCTCTAGGAATGCTTGCCGCGTCATCAATCCATTCTGCTCCAGCAGCGCGCCGATCTGAATTGTATTGAAGCCTTCCGGCACAGTGACCGAGACTTCGAAAACCTTTCCCGAGGCCAGCGTGTCATAAACCTGAAAGGCCTGTTCCGGCTGCGTGAAGTAATACTCGCCAGCCTGCAATGTACGGCGTGCGCGCCACCGTGCCAGCGCTAGAAAAGTCCACCGGGTTCGCACCACGCCCTGCGCTGCCAGGAGACGCGAAATTCCGCGCACCGAAGTGCCCTTAGGAATCTCCACAAACACTCCGGGTGCGCTGAAACCTTCATAGGGAACGTAGAGGGTGTAGGCAAACCACCCCACGCCCGCGAGGATCAGAAACAGGAGCAGCGCAAGGAAGCGGCGCATTCAGACTTTTCCTGCGGTACGCGGACCGGCGTGCGTACCCGCAGCCTTCTGTTCGAGGTAATCACGCAAGAAAATCGCGGCGGCGACGTCATCACGCGTAGTCGCCGGCGAACCCGCTCTTCGGCGTGCCGCGGCTTCCATCTGCGCGGCATCCCACGAAGTAAGCCGCTCGTCCACCAATTCCACGGGCAGCCCCAATTGCTTCTCGATCCGCGTAGCGAAACGCTTCACCTCTTCCGCCATCTCGCCGCTGCGTCCATCGAGATGCAAAGGCAGTCCCACGACAATCTTGCGCACGGTATGCTCGCGTACCACTTCTCGTAGCCGTCGCACATCATCCCGCCGGTTCGTGCGTTCCATCGTGGATAGTGGCGAGGCTGTGAGGCCAAGCTCATCGGAAATCGCGATGCCAATTCTTCTCTGGCCGTAATCGAGCGCGAGCACGCGGCCTTTCTTCGAAAGATTTGCCGAACTATGGTCCACGTTCGAATCCGCCGCAGAATCGAGAGGAAACGCCATGGGGCTATTATATCGCGGGAGACTGGCCCACTTGCGGCGTTTGGCTAGCTGCGCCAGCGAAGCGTCACTGGTTCTTTGATGGGGTGGTCGAAGGGTGCGCCCGTGCGCCGGGAATCAAGCCACGCTTTCTTCAACTGGAAATACCAGCGCGCCGGCCGGTCCGCGTCGTCAATTAGCATGAGCGAAGGATGGTGCCGCAAGCCGACCGACTGCTTTTCCATCGTGCTCGTATCTTGCGCGATAAATTGTTTGGCAAAGCTGCGATAAATCGGCATCACAAACGGTACCCAGCGAAACAAATTCCACGCTGCGCAGAAATCCAGCCGGCAGCGATCCGCGGCTACCGGAGTGACCGTTGCCCGGCTCGAAAACCAGTAGGGACCACACCGTATGACTTCCAAACGGTGATTCGGCAGCACAAAATCTATCGTCGTGATGATCGGCTCTTTGTAAATTCGCAGCAGTTTGTAAGCGCCGCTATTCGCTGAAGGAGAATGGGCTTTCATGCGGAAGCCGTAAGGAATCGGTTCGAAAACCTTTTGCTTTTCCTGGATGCTTCGCCGGCTGCGCCACCACCACGATTGATGCACGAAGGGACCGTGCGCCGGATCCATCAAGCCGATGATGCCGTGATCCACATTGCTCGGCATTTCTGCTTCCAGCCGTGCGATTCGGTACTGCTGGCTGAATTTTGCCAATTCCGGCGGATCGGAAATCGCTTCCGTGCGAGGACTTCTCGCCAACTGCTCCGGCATGTACACCCAGATGTAGCCGTCGCGTTCCTCGCAGTGGTAGCTTCCGCAAAAAATGCGGTCCACCTTGAGTTTCGAATCGGATGTGAGCGAGGGAATCTCGAGACACTGGCCGGTGTGCGGCTCGAATTGCCAGCCGTGATAGGGACATTCGACCGCTTTGCCGTCAAAGCGGCCTTCGCTCAGCGGCATCCCGCGATGCGGGCAGACATCCCGTAAGGCAAACGCTTTCCCGTTCGCGTCCCGGCCAAGAACCAGCGGCTCACCGAGCAACTGCGCGCTCAGGAGTTGCTGTCCGCGGATACGGTCACTTTGCGCCGCGGGATACCAGAACCCGCGCAGCATTTCCGCGCCAACCGTCTGTTGCGTAGCCTCGGCCGCCCCGCTCATTCGAAAAGACGTATCTCCGGCGCCAGCGTACTACACGCCTCCAGCAGCGGCAACTTGCTGCAAACGATACAATCTCGAGGGTGCGTGGACTGCTGGTTGCTAGCTGACGGCTTTCTTTTGAAATTGGCGCAGGCCCGCGACCAGCAACAAAACGTCAAACATCAGCAACGCCGCGAGTACCCATGGTAGGGACAAATGCGGAAACTGCGGGACGAGCGTAGCCCGCAGGCCTTCGCTCGCATAGGCCAAGGGATTTATTAGGACAATTTTCTGCAAGATCGGGAAATTGCTCAGCGCACTCCACGGGTAATAGGTGCACCCGAAAAAGATCATTGGAGTCAGGACCATGCTAAACATCAACCCAATGTGTTGCTGATCGACGGTGCAGCCAAGCGCCAGGCCGCCACAGGCGGAAAAGCCCGCGACCAACAGCGTTATACAGGCGAATAGCAGCGGGCTCGCCAGGTGCAATTCCAGCCCAGGCCGCAGAATGATCCAGCCCAAAGGCAGCACGACCAATCCCGCTACGAGAGCCTGAATCAAGCCCGCCACCACTTTCTCCACGGCCACCCAGGAGATATCCATCGGCGCCAGCAGGCGATCTTCAATTTCCCGCGTAAACTGGAATTCCGCGATCAGCGGCATGGCCACGGCCCAAATTCCAGTGAACACCATGCTGATGGCCATGATCCCGGGGAGCAGAAGGCTCTTGTAGGCCGCCGGAAGATAGCCGCTACCCACCATCACGCGGCCGAAAATAAAAACAAAGAGTAGCGGCTGCAGAAATGTTTGGAAAAATAGCGGAATCAGATTGCGGCGAGCCACGTGAGCATCGCGCGCCAGCATCGCCAGGAAGGCTTTTCCGTTCATTCGCGCAAGCTCCTTCCGGTGTGATGGAGAAATAGATTTTCCAGGCTGGGCTCGGAAATGTGGACGTCCGATAGCTCCACCGCAAACGCCGCCGCGGCATTCACAATTTCCGGAATCAGCGAGCCGCCCCGGCTGGCGTAAACGTCCGCGCCCGCGTCGTCCGAGGCGCGCACTTCCGTCACTCCCGGCAGGCTCTTAAGCCGTTCAAGCAGCGCCGAGGACTGTTGCGCAAAGCGCAGCCGCAAGAGAAATCCGCCCGGAATCGAAGCTTTGAGCTCCGCCGGCGTGCCCGAGGCAATGATGTGTCCATGATCGATGATGGCAAGCTGCCGGCACAACGCGTCCGCCTCTTCCATGTTGTGCGTGGTGAGCAAAATCGTGCGGCCTTGTTCGTTATATTCGCGGACGATTTCCCACAGTAGCAGCCGCGTTTGCGGATCGAGGCCGGCGCTCGGCTCGTCCAGAAAGAGCACCTGCGGGTCATGCATCATGGCGCGCGCAATAGAGATGCGCTGCATCATGCCACCGGAAAATCCCCGGGTGAGCTGGTCCGCGCGATCGGAAAGCTTGAAGCGATCGAGCAGCGCGCTGGCGCGACGCGTGCGCTCGTGCGAACTGAGACCGAAGTAGGCGCCGTGAAAGAGCAGAATCTCGCGCGCCGTCAGCGAAAAATCCAGATTTGGGCGCTGCGCTACCACCCCGATCTGCCGTTTTGCCGCCGTCTGGTCGCGCCAAACGTCGTGCCCGCCCACCCACGCCGTCCCGCTGGTCGGGCGTACGCGCGTCGTTAGGATACCGACCGTGGTGGATTTTCCGGCGCCATTGGGGCCGAGCAGGCCAAAAATTTGCCCCGGAGCGACGTCGAGGTTGATTCCGTCAAGCGCGATGATTTGCGGCTTCGAATCCTTGCCTCGCTTGCGCGGACCGGAAGGATCGCTTCGTCCTGCGCCGGCAGGTGGAGCGGAGTGATAAATCTTGCGCAGTTCCTGCGTGCGTATTGCTGCGTCCATTCCAATTCCTTGCGGAGAAGTGCTCCTGCGAATCGCCGGCGTCCCGCGCGGGGTATTCTGTGCGGGGAAGTATACCTAGCAACGGGGAAAAATCCCAAGCTGGTCCGCGCCTGATGGTCATTCGAAATGCATCTGCTCGAAACCTAGAGGCCGGCGGCGATGCGATCTGTAGCGCGCGCCACCTGGACCATCTCGCCTACATCGTGCACTCGAACGATGTACGCCCCGCCGAGGATTGCAGCCGCCACAGTGGCTGCGGTGCCCCATAGCCGCTGTTCTGGAGGCACAGCCGGGGAGCCCGCGCCGCCTGCAACTGCACTCAGAAAGGCCTTGCGCGACGTTCCCACCAGTAACGGCAGCCCCAATGCGGCGAGTTTCCCAAGGCGCGCCAAAATTTCGAAATTTTGCGCGTAGTTCTTGCCAAAGCCGATGCCTGGATCGAGCACTAGCCGCGATTTCGAAATTCCCGCACGCCGAGCGCGCAGCACGGCCGCACGTAAACCCGCCGACACGTCTCGAAGCACATCTCTCGCGAACGGCCGGCGATGCATGGTTTCTGGTTTACCGCGCATGTGCATCAGGATCAGCCCGGCGCGATGGCGGCGGACGGTCGCCGCGAGCGCGGGATCGAATTGCAGCGCGGAAATGTCGTTGACGATCTCGGCGCCCTCGCAGAGCGCCAGCTCTGCCACCGCAGCCTTTCGCGTGTCAATGGAGATAGGTATCGGAAACCTGCCGCGCAAGCCCTTTAGCACCGGCATGATGCGGGCGATCTCCTCCTCGGCCGAAACGCCGGTTGATCCCGGCCGTGTGGACTCGCCTCCCACGTCCAGGATGTCCGCGCCGGCTTGCGCCATTTCGAACGCGTGCCTGAGCGCCGCGCGCACATCGAGGAACTTTTCCCCGTCGCTGAAACTATCGGGCGTGACGTTCAACACGCCCATAATCAACGTACGCCCGCCCAGAATCAGCGTGCGCGAGGCGAGTCTCCACCGGAATCGGCGGCGAATCATCGCATCAGTGTAAACCAGGGCCCTTCAATTTCCCGCGGGAACGTAGTAGGAGGGCCTGCAATCCAAATGTGCGCCCACGTGCGCGCCGGCATCGCTGAATCCAATCGTGAGGGTGTGCCATCCGGTCCGGGCCGTTGCGCCATCCGGATAGAACCCAAGCAAATACTCCGTGCGGAGGCGTGCCGCGATTCGCCGGTAGGCATCCCCTAGATTTCCGATCTCGCGCAGAAAATAAAAATCGCCGCCCACGCGCCGCACCAGTTCCGCTAGATAAATTGTGTAAGCAGGCACGCCAATCCGCCGTGACTGCCGCGAAATCAAAGTCGGCCCGCGCTGGGCCGCCAACCAGTCCGGTGTCATGCGCTCGGGCCGGTTCTCGGTCGAGATGGCGAAAACTTCCACGCCTGCAGAGGAAAGCTGCCGGACCGTATCCTCAAAAGTGAGCCAATTTGCATTGTTGTCCGGCGGGAACATGCTGGCTGGATCCCAGGTCAACTTCAACCCGCTATCCTGGCCATCCGTGAGCAAAATGATAGCCTTACGTCCGCGGGGCGCGTGTGGCCCACTAAAAAGTTTGAGCGCCGTCAGATAGACGGCGCTGTAAATATTCGATCCCTCCTCGTCGAGCGAGCGCATCAGGTCCACTCGGCCCAGCGCCGTTTCCAGGTCTTGCCGATCGGTCGAAAAGGGCAGCAACAAGTGCGTGTGCCCGGCAAAGGAGAGAACCGCCACTTGATCTTGTGACGCAAGCTCGGCCGAGAGTGCATTTGCCGCGGCCTTCATATCCGCGATCGATCGCGCCTCGCTGGGGCTTGCGTCAAGGACCAGCGCGATGTGTGCCGGCTCGGTCGAAGCGTCAAGGTGAGAAATTTGCTGGGGAATACCATCGGCTGCCAGGCGGAAATCCGGAATCGTCAGTCCGCGCAATGGCGTGCCGTCAGCCGCGACGGCGGAACAAGTTGCCGCGATCAACGTCACTTGGGATCGGAAAGTATATGGTGTAGCAGGATTTTTCGGAGGAGCTTCCGCCGGAGACTCCGCTTTCGTGACCGCCCGGATCTCGCCTGTCTTGGCGTCCCGCACATACTGCAGATCGCGATCGAGGTCCTGCGGTTTTGGCAGCTTATGTTGAGGAGTGGTTTGCGCCAGCGCCGGAGCGATCGCCAAGAGGGCGGCCAACGCAACTGCGGCACATCGCTCGGCAAGCTGCGGCACGGTCAATCAAGGTCGAAATCGCGGACGGGTTTTTCCACGGGTTGCTGGCGTGCTTTCTTGAGGTTTTCTTCGAACTTGCGCGTCAGCACGTCTTCCTTACTTTTCTCCGCTTCCCAGGATTGCTGAAACTTTGCCTCGCGCTGCGCAGCTTGGTCCGCCAGGATTCGCGCCGCATCATTCAGGTCCACGCCAGATGCCGCTCGAGGAGGAGGCGTGTGGGAAAGCACCACCGCCAGCTCTGGATCAACCGTCATCTGGGCCTTGCAGCAAGGGCAGTGAATCTCGATGGGATTAGGTCTCTGTTTCTGTGCCATAAGGCCATTCTACGCCAAAGCGGCGCTCGGGGCGCGGACGGCTTTTTGCCGCGTGGCCCGGCCAAAAATAAACCGGCGCCACTTGTGCGGCGCCGGACGAATCATTTTGCAGGTAGAAGGCCGAGCTGATCAGCCTTTGGTGAATCCGGGCGCGGGCCGCAACTCCGGCCGCGCAACGGGCTTCGGTTCTGCTGCCGGCAGCGCTGGCGCAGGTGGCGGAGGCGCGGCCGGGCGCTCGGGAAGAGGCTTGCCCTCGATCAGCAAACGGATTTGGTTGGCGTCGAGCACTTCGCGCTCGAGCAGCGCCACGGCAATGCGTTCGAGCGCATCGCGATGCGATTCAAGCGTAGCACGAGCCCGCGAGTAGGCGGTGGTGACGATTTTCTTCACTTCGCCATCGATGCGGATCGCGGTTTCCTCGGAATAGTCGCGGTGTTGCGCAATTTCGCGTCCCAGGAAGATCGCCTCCTCCTTCTTGCCAAAGGAGAGCGGCCCCAGATCGCTCATGCCCCAGTCGCACACCATCTGTCGCGCGATTTCCGTGGCATGTTCGATATCGCTGCGCGCCCCGGTGGTCAGATGGCCGAAGATAATTTCTTCGGCCGCGCGTCCGCCCATAGCCACCGCGAGTCTCGCTTCGAGAAAGTCTTTGCTATAAGAATGCCGGTCATCAATCGGCAACTGCAGCGTCACGCCCAGAGCCATGCCGCGCGGGATGATGGTTACCTTATGCAGCGGATCGGTTCCCGGCGTCATCGCCGCCACGAGCGCATGCCCCGCTTCGTGGTACGCCGTATTGCGCTTTTCTTCTTCCGAAAGAATCATGGACTTGCGCTCGACGCCCATCAGCACTTTGTCCTTGGACGTTTCGAAATCTTCCATGATCACGAGCTTGCGGCCTTGCCGCGCGGCCCACAGTGCGGCTTCGTTCACCAGGTTTGCCAGATCGGCGCCTGAAAAACCCGGTGTGCCCCGCGCGATCACCGAAAGATCCACGTCCTCGGACAAAGGAACCTTGCGCGTGTGCACCCGGAGAATCTCTTCGCGGCCCTTGATATCGGGGCGCGGCACCACCACCCGGCGGTCAAAACGGCCGGGCCGGAGCAAGGCCGGATCGAGCACGTCGGGACGGTTCGTCGCCGCGATCAAGATCACGCCTTCGTTCGATTCGAAACCATCCATTTCAACCAGCAGGGCATTCAAGGTTTGTTCGCGTTCATCGTGGCCGCCGCCCAAGCCGGCCCCGCGGTGGCGTCCTACGGCGTCAATTTCATCGATGAAGATAATGCAGGGAGCGTTTTTCTTCCCCTGTTCGAAAAGATCGCGCACGCGGCTCGCGCCCACGCCCACGAACATTTCCACGAAGTCCGATCCTGAAATCGAGAAAAACGGCACATTGGCTTCGCCTGCGATGGCGCGCGCCAACAGCGTCTTGCCCGTGCCTGGAGGGCCTACGAGGAGCACGCCCTTGGGAATGCGCCCGCCCAACTTCTGGAATTTTTGGGGATCCTTCAGGAAATCGATAATTTCCTGGAGTTCATCCTTGGCTTCTTCAATACCGGCGACGTCCTTAAAAGTGGCTTTTTTCTGCTGCGCCGTGAGCAACCGCGCTCGCGATTTGCCGAAGCTCATCGCCTTGTTTCCGCCCGCCTGCATTTGGCGGATCATAAAGATCCACAAGCCAAACAAGACTACGAAGGGCAACAGGTTAATGACGATAGCGACCCAATCGTTGCCGCGCACTTCCTTTACATTGATGGCCACGCCCTTATCGCGTAATTCCTTGATCAGATCGGGCGCGGCTTCCTTGAAAATCGTTACGCGGAATTTTTCGGCCGGCTCGCGATATTCGCCGTCAATTTCATAACTGTTCTGGGAAAGCAGCATCGTGACTTCTTTCACGTTGCCGCGATCCACGTTGGTCATGAACACGCCGTAGGTCTCGTCATACACACGTGAGGATTGGCTGGTCGGAGTAAAGACCTTCCAAAGGACGAGCCCTAGCAGGATGATGAACATCCAGACCAGAATTGTTTTTGCCGCTGAACTGGAATTCACGACTTACCTCACCTTGATCCGGATACCCTTCGCCCTGCTTTTACGCCCTTGCCGCGCACGCTCCGTACCGAAGAGGAACCCTTCAGCGACCCAACGAAGCTAAGATTGCGGTAATGACCTTGGCGATCTGCCAGTCCGTATCCTACTAGTTGATTAGATGCTCCCGCAAACCCGAAGTAATCCGGCTTTAAGTCTACCCGGCGGTCGGAGGGCGCGTCCACCAGCACCGCAATTCGCAGCAACCGTGGCGAGGTTTCCTGTATCCGCTTCGCCAAGAAATCCAGAGTAATCCCCGTTCGTAGCAGCGTGTCCACCAGTAACACGTGGCGCCCCTTCAGAACCGGCGCCCGGCTGAAAAACACTTCGCGGCGAGCGTAGCCGGCCATTTCAATATCCCGTAACTCGGAACGCACAAAGTGACAGACCACCGGAATCCTTATGGCCCGCACCAAATCCGCGCCGAAAACAAAGCCATTTTCCACTAGGATAACTACGTCGAGGTCTTTCCCCGCAAAGTCGCGGGATATCGCGCGGCCCATCGCCGCCACTCTCGCGCCCAGCCTCGATTGTGAGAAAACGACCCGCGGTTCCACCTTCAAAGACGCTCCTCGATCACCAGAACGGCCAACCGCGTTCGCGAGTTCGCGATAAAATCCGCGGCGAAGGGGAATCCTCTCGTCCAAGCCACTGAACCGGCGCTGGTTAGAACAGGCCAGCCGGTTCTTTCGCACAGCGCCACGCGCCTCTCGCGCAGCAAATGCTTCAATTTTCGCTGGTGCAAGCGTCCCTGTGGCCGATACGCGTCTCCCGGTTGCCAGTTGCGCAGCTCCAAGGGAGTTCGCAAAAGGTCCAGATCGAGCGCGTACGGATTAGTGTCCCTCTGCCTCGTGGACCAGTCAATTACTTTCAGGCGCACACGCCGGCCCGTTTCTGTAACGTCAACGGCCAGCTCCGATAGCCCTCGCAGCGCCACCTCGTAGCGGAAATCACGACGCCTGGATGTGAGCGTCTCTGCATGCTTCGCTTCGCCGGAATCTCGCCAGAAGCGCAGCTCGCCAAACATTTTTTGCACGACGATGCCCGCAGGAAGCTCAAGCCGGCTTCCGCTTTGGGAAGTTTGCGCCAAAGCCATCACATCTTGGATGTGGCATTGACTGAAGCCCCGCCGCGAGCCCTTCAATTCCTCGAGAATGCGGCGAACCAACCTCGTGGAAACGGCAGCGTCCGCTTCCCGCGCGCCTTCCGCAAGGCGCCCCATCGGAGCCAATAGATCGGCGGTGGCGACCCGGACCGTTCCCCCGTCAAATCGGGCCAGCGCGTGAAACTTCTCTTCGATGAAATGCTGCCAGAATCGCTCGTCTTCCCTCGCCAGGCTGGCCAGCCGCGCCAGATGGCCGGTGATCGCCGGTTGAAAGCTTGTCTCCAGGCTGGGAATCAGTCGATTTCGAATGCGCGCGCGAAGCCTGGTTTCATCCTGATTTGTCCAATCCTCGCACCACGTCTGCCCTCTGGCCGCCAAGAAGTCTCGCAACTCCGCCCGCCGCGCCTCCAAAAATGGGCGAATCACACCTTCGGCGACCGGATAAATCCCGGCCAAGCCCGTCGGTCCCGTTCCGCGAATGATTTGCGCGAGCACGGTTTCCGCCTGGTCGTCGGCCGTATGGGCCACCGCTACTTGGGTGACGCGTCGATCCCGTACGAGGTCCGCGAAGAACTGATATCGCAGCCGCCGGCCCGCGTCCTCCAGATTCCAGCCGTGTTCCTGAGCGCAAACCGCCACGTTTTCGCTTCCGCCGATAAACTCGCACTCCAATGCAGCGGCGAGTTCCCGGACGAACTGCTCGTCTCGGTGTGCTTCCTGGCCGCGAAGCTGGTGGTTGAAATGAATGGCCGCGAGCCGAATTCCTAAGGCGTCACGCAGTTCGTTGAGCACCAGCAACAGCGCCACGGAATCGGCGCCGCCGGAGATGCCGACGCCCACATGGGCGCCGGGCGCCGTCATGCGATGGCGGCAAATGGTTTCCGCAACGCGCTGAATCAGGGATTCTGCCATCTGGATATGTCCTGGGACGTGTGTATTCTAGCAGCCGCGCGCCTGCGACGCACGATTCCTTAAACCGGGCGGAAAGCAAGAAGAATCAGAGGGAAGCCGAAAGCTGCTCGGCGATCATCCGGAGGCTATAGGCGATCTGGCGATCCAGGATCACCCCGGCAAAGTGCGCGCATTTGGTGCGTTCGCCTTCAACCCAAGCCCGGAGCGCAGGGAAGATACTGCGTGGTGCCACGCCGGTAAGATTCAACAGGCGATAGTACACCCGCACGGCAGCTACATCATTGCCCCGACTGCTCGTTCCGGGGCACAGGCATGAGAGCCGAACCAGCGCGCCAAATTCGCCGGCCGCGATATGCCCGTCTTTCGTGCCGGCGATTCCGAGAACGTGCTCGGTAAGCCTCACCCGAGCGCTGGTGGCGAGTTGGCTCCGGCAGTACGACACGAAAAACTCGAGGAGGGCTCCTAGAGAAAGCAGCAGGATGCAGGCTCCGATCATGAGTGCCCAGTCGCAATCTGCGCAGTCATCAGCTTGGCCTCGGCCGGTACCTTCAGGAAGGCATAGCCCCAGGCAATCGGCAGCCACAAGGCCGCTACGTAGCAGACGCCTCGCCAGAGCCAGCTATAAGGGGAGATCCCCGCAAATGCATAGCTGGCGGCAAACGCGCTGAAGTAAACGCCCAACGCTAAAATGATCTGAACGACGCGTGTGTGCATTTGGTGCAGTTTCAGCACCGCAAACCAGAGCAGGTACGTCAATACCGCGCCCACAAAATAGAGGTTTTGCGTCAATTCGTAAACGAACTTGGCGCCGTGAAGATTGTTGGCATCCGTTAAGTCGCCTTGCGCGTGCCGCACAATCAGGAAGGAAACCCCCGCCGTGGCGATCAGCACGAGTACGGCGCCGAGCCGGATATGCTTGCTGGCGCCCATTTCCTTAAATACGTGCACGAACAGGCCGCTGAGCGCGAGATAGAGGCAAATGGTCAGCAGCAAGTCGGAATAATAGTAGTTATAGAAGTATTGCGTGGAGGCAAGCCCGTAATGAACGAAAATCAGGTAGCGCAGGGCGGTGGCCAGGCATGCGGCCACCAGGTAAAAGTTCAAGAAAAAGAACTTGAAAAAGCACTTCGCCCGTAGCGAGCACACCACCGCGGCGGCCTGCAGAACGGCGCTGCCAAACCAGAGAAAATAATCAAGCGGGCCATGCATGGTGCTTCACAGCTCCAAGCCCTGGCCCGCCCGTAGGTTAACGTTCTAACGAGCAACCAGAGCTACTACACCAAATTATTCGGCGGCGTGGGCGGAATCGGCCCTCCACCGTTGAAGTTATTTGGTGGTGTCGGCGGAATCGGGCCCCCACCGTTGAAGTTATTCGGCGGTGTGGGCGGAATTGGGCCGCCACCGTTAGCCGTTTGTACCTGAGTGTGATGGATCGGCAGGTTGCACAGACCCACTGTGCCTACCAATGCCACCACAAGTACTGCAACTACGAACATCCGCTTCATGGACCCTCCATGTTGCGAACAGCGGAGGGATTATAGGAAGCGGTGGTCCAAACCGATACTGAATTGGCCGTTTTGTGTCTAAAAAGACAACACCACGGCCTTTTGGCCTGGTAGGGCGTTTTTTCCGCCCACCCGGCCAAGAAAGTACAAACTGGCTTGTAGCAAGGTAGCGAGGCGCGGAAAAGGGGTCAACGGTACGTCGGTACTACCGCCCTCGTATTGAGCATGACACTTTTTCCGAGGAGAGGAGACGGCACGTTGCGCGGCACCGCTCGTGTCAGACCAGGCCAGCGGGGTGATTGTCCCGGGCGAAGAAGGTGGTTAATCCTTGAGCTTGCGATTCCAAAACTGCTGCCGGATGCGTTCGGTCCCGTGATTCGCTTTGCTTGACACCGCTCCGCGCTCATCCTTACTATGTTGCACTCCGATTCGCCGGCGTAGCTCAGTGGTAGAGCGAGGGTCTCATAATCCCTAGGCCGTGGGTTCGATTCCCCCCGCCGGCACCACACATTTTCAGGAATTAAGTTCGTTTTGTGGTGGTCCGCGTAACTTCCGCGTATCTTTCCCTAGCGACGCAGGTCGAAATAGATTGGTCTATGAGAATAGCACGACGTATTTTGTCGGGGTGGATCACCTGGGCTCGACGCGCGCGATGACGGATACCAGTGGGAACATCGTGGATGCGCACGATTATTTGCCATTTGGCGAACAACTCGAAGGTGGCACGGCGACGACCCATAAGTTCACGGGGTTTGAACGCGACAGCGAGACGAATCTGGATTACGCCAAGGCACGGTTCCTCGGATCGACGATGGGACGGTTCCTGTCGCCCGACCCGCACAACGCTGGAGCGATTGCCACCTCGCCGCAGACCTGGAACGCGTATGTCTATGTCTCGAACAACCCGCTGACTCTGACCGATCCAACGGGCATGATGGCGCAGGATGCGGATAGCAACAGTGGGTACGGTCCGGCGAGGCTACCGTACGACCGCGCCGCTGGCGCACAAAATCTAGTTGTTTTCCTGGAGGATGTATCTCTCGCCGCGTCGCTCCAAGCCGCGCAAACTAAACCGGCGCCAACGGCAACGAATCAGGCCCAACAGCAGAACACCAGCACCGTCGTCGTCGAGCAAGTGAAGGGCGAGGACGGAAACCCAGCCGGGCACGTTGCCATCGCGGTAAACGGGGCCACTCCAGTCGGGCTTGTGCCGGATTCCGATAAAGCGGCAATCAAGGCTCTAGCCAAAGAGGTTGCGAGCGCCGCCAACGGAACTCCAGAGGCATCGCCCGTACCGGGTCACGTCGAGGCACTAGCGAAAGGCCGGACCATCAAGGCCACAGCCACACTCCATGTAACGCCACAGCAGGCTGCCGCAATGCAGGCAGCAATTAAGGGCATGGCTGGCCATCAAATGTATGATCCCGCTTATCGCAACTGCGCAAGTTTTGTCGAGCAAGTCTTACGCTCCGGAGGCGTGAAGGCACCGAACGATCTAACGCCCGGAGGATTGGTGGGTGATCTCAACAAGCAATTCCCTCAGTGAGAGGATGCCTTGACGAAATCGAAACTACCGCGAAGGCTCGCGACCATAGGATTGGTCCTCGGTTTCGGACTGATGGCGATGTGGTGGTACATCGATAGATACAACCCATTCCATCTGCCCACTGTAGAACAAGTTCAGTACATGACAACTAGCTACTCGCCACCACATCTCTATAGTTTCCTCGAAAACTTAGTGTTTACTCTCCTTCCGGCACTGTGGCTAAGCGTTTTCACGATACATGCGCCTGCAGTCGTCAATTATTCGATTTGGGTTTTCGCAGTGCTATTTGACGGCGCGATCCTCTATTGCGTCGGGCTACTAATCAATGCGGTCAAGGCTCGGGTCAGTTTCAGGAGAGAGAATAGGCTTCATTCCTCAGGGTAAACCGGAGTAGCGGCTGTCCCTCGCCAAAACTCTGTCCAGGTCCAAATGAGCTAACTTGCTTACGATTTCAACGGCGGGTGGCTCAGCCTTGAAAGATCGCGCGTCAATATTTGCCAACAGTAAGACAGTAAGCCCCGCGAGGGTGGCCCACCCTTTGCCGTGTAAGTGTGGGAACGCGGCGTGCGATGACGGACACCGGAGGGAACATCCTGGATGCTCACGATTATCTACGGTTTGGCGAGCAACTCGAAGGCGGCACGGCAACTACGCATAAGTTCACCGGCTTCGAACGTGATAGCGAGACGAATCTGGATTACGCAAGGGCGCGGTTCCTGGGATCGACGATGGAACGGTTCCTGTCGCCGGACCCGCATAATGCTGGCGCGATTGCCACATCGCCGCAGACTTGGAACGCGTATGTCTATGTCGCGAACAACCCGCTGACTCTGACCGATCCAACGGGCATGATGGCGCAGGATGCTGATAGCAACAGTGGGTACGGTCCGGCGAGGCTACCATATGACCGCGCCGCTGGCGTACAAAATCTAGTTGTTTTCCTGGAGGATGTATCTATCGCTGCCGCGCTCCAAGCAGGGCAAACTAAACCGGCACCAACGGCAACGAATCAGAGCCAACAACAATTTGACCCAAAGACTGGTCCGACAGATCCCACAGATCCCTCAAAACCACTGTTCAAGAACAAACAATTCAAGAAGGAATCTGACAAACTTTTCGAGAAGACCTACAACGGAAAGGCCCGTGAAGGCTTGGCTGAGGCTGGCGTCGCTGTTGAGTATAAAAACGGCGAAATGTCATTCGGAAAGGAAGTAGATTCGGTGAATGACAGCGGCACCGCCAATGAACTCCGCGTTCCTGTTGACGCAGACACGATAGCCATCATTCACACGCATGGGAACAGCGCTTTGCCAACCCCTGGTCCCGGCGACCTTGATGCCAGATCGAGAATCCCGAATTTTGTGCGATCGCAAAGCGCACTCTATGTCACGGTCCCGAATACAAAGACTTTCATACAACTCGAACCCCCGCCTCACTAGGAGAGACTTGTGATCTGTCGAGCTATGCTGAGTGCACTGCTGCTAGTTAGCGTTTCCGCCACAGTTTCTGCGGCTCAGCCAGAGAGCCAATGCCGGGATACAAAGGACCGCGTGCTGGACATTCTTTTCCCGCTTGATGTTGTGCCGCAGTCCTACGTTACGAAGCTAGTGTTGAGATTTTATGATTCTGATACTCAACTCGCGGTACTTCTCTACCCGCCTTATCCCATCCACCCGGGCGGCAGAGCCGAGATCGTACGATATTCGATCTCAGGTATGAGTGACAGTCAGGTTTCGCAACTGATCTCGAAAATGCTGTCAGACAATCCTGATGCAACGGACCGGGAGATTGCGGCAAAATTGAAGGTGGACATAAGTCGTTCGCCCGTTGGATACGAAATGTTGAACCGCTTCATTAGTGAGCTGAAGACGATTAGGCTATCGCCAATCTTGGCGGGCGGTGTGGCTGTCGATGAATATTCCATCTACGAATTCTGGTACAGCGACGGGCAGGATTCAGTCTCCTATAGACTCACCGGCCCGTTCCACGACGCTCCGCAAGATAGGCTCGTTCAGTGGATGATTAGATTCAGGGCGAGCGTCCCCGAATTGTTGAAAGCTGGCTCGGCGCGCTGATTCTTGGCGGCTGCCACATCCTTCTGAAGGTCTTACGCCCCAACTATGTTCGATGACGACGCAGAGTTCTCGCGGTCTTGAGGCAGGCACTATGCCACGTTTGAGAAGAATGATCGGGAGGGACATCGTCGCCGCCCTAGTGTTGCTGTCGGCTTGCTTGCCTCAACCGACTGCGGCGCAGGCGGAGCCGGTTTTCCGTGCTCCCTTTGTGCTGAGATTACATATCGACAATGAACGCTACTACGAGGAGAAATTCGACAAGGTTCCGTATGTGGCGGAGAACAGCGTCTACCTTTTCGCGGGTGAAACCTTCGGGATTAATATCACCATTACCGAGAAACGGCTCTCCGGAATAATCTACCAACCAGACCCGGCCAAAGCCGACGTGGCGCTCGCATTCACTCAGGAAAAGTCCGAAAAAGGCTTGATGATGCTCCTGGTGATTCGGAACAGGCTGAAGCGCAGGTTGTCTTTTGATGCCCTGATGACCGTTCCCGAAAAGAAGGGGATATACGGGACGAGCGTACTCCCAGTCGAACCCAATCTCAGCAACTTCGAGTCATGGCCCCATCCCATCGTTCAACTGGTGCTTCGTAACTTCCGATTCTCAGAGGATGGGGCGAAACAGAGCGGACGATAGTCTGCGAACCCGACCGCCGAGCAAATTAGCGGTTGGAGCGTCCCCAGGGTGTGAAGAACCTACATCATCAACATCGAAACCCATTCTTCCGCGTAGCCGCCGCGTACCCAAATCAGGCGATTTGAGCGGTTCTAGCGCATCCAGCGTTTTGTGATTGCAATAACTTACGTATTTTCAATCTGAGCAGTCGGTTCGATTCCCCCCGCCGGCACCACACATTGCATCGCGCGCTGAGAAGCCTCTTCCGTGTCTAGGATCGGCATTCGCGTTCGATAATTAAGAATACAATGTGCCACGCGAGCGTGACACACCCTTTGTTTTGTATGGGTGGGGACGCGGCGTGCGATCAGGAAAACGTTCGGCGCTACCATGGAAGCGGTCATCTGCATTTAGTTCCGTGGGTGGCCGTCGCGTATGGACTCGAAACAGTGACACACGCTCAGGGAAACCGGCGCAAAGACCCACCCTTCATAAAACGAAGGGTTGGGCACCCGGCTAGGAGCCGTTCCACACGGTGACTGCATCTTTCCACAAGGAAGAATTCAGTTTTCGGTTTACTCACCTGTCCTCTAATGCTGCTTCGCGTTTGCGGAATCGAATTCAGAATGTCGAGATTCAGACACGACAACCCGAAGTGATTTCATTGGTGCTGAGCGAAAACGTAAATCTGGAATCTCTTTACGAGTTCCTAGAGGCTGAGGCTCTGGACGCTAATACGTATAGCGTTTGGGTTTCGGTCCTAAGCTCTAGCGACCATGATGGGGTTCGTCTGCCTAAGTATATTCTTGATCTCATCAGGAGAACGAATTGCGGTGTTGATGTCTCGTTCGTGGCCTCGTTGGGTTCGGATGACGAAAGTGATGATAGTAATTCTCGGCTATGATCTCTGAGTCCCCCACCCGGGCGGGTGGCGCAGCATCGTCGTCGCGTGCGCATCTCTTCCGTGTTAGCATCGGCATTAGTGTCGACCGTAACCGCCCTATAAACAAAAAGCATGTCAACTTCTCCTTTGGTCCGTTTCCTAATATCTTGGGTCGTAAGATAACAATTGTATTTGCACCTTAGAAAGGTTATCAGGCTATGATTCGAACCCTGTCTTTGTTGTTGATTCTTGGCATCTCAATTGCAGTGAATCCTGGTGTGCAAAAACCTAAACTGTCGGAATCGGATCTTACTGCCGTAACCCAAGCCATTGAGGACGAAATCTACGACTATGGTTATCAGAAGAATTTTTACCAAATGGGTGAACAAATGGGCACGTCTAGGGCCCCTCGCACCAGGATGCGTGTATACATCCAACCCGAAGTTGAGCTAAGAAATGGCGAAGGGCGGGTAATTTACAAGCTTATGCCAATTGGTGAGGTTCTGCGAGAATTTGCGACGAATAAGGATGGTTTAGTGGTTCTTAGCGGAAACCCTCAGGTTGGCTTTCCTCCTACGCAGGAATCGAGCACTAAGACCGTATACATGGACGACGATGAGGTTTGTAAGATGAAGCATGATTGGCTCAAAAGCTTCTTTGAGGTTGACGATCTCCCCTCTCCTGAGAGGATTGCGGAGGCTGTACGTCGACAGAAGCTCAGAACAGGGTTTTCCGACTGGGAGTACCGCCAAAGCCGAAAATGAGCATAGCCCAGGGGCGATAGGGCCAAGAGTCTTGCCCAAGCCGCGTAGCCGGCGCGTAACCGTTTTAGGAGATTTGAGCGATTCTGGCGCTTTCAGCGTGTTGTGAATGCAATAATTTACGCGTTTTCAATTCAAGCAGTCGGTTCGATTCCCCCCGCCGGCACCACACATTTTGCAGGGGTTAAGTTCGTTTTATGAGTGTCCGCGTAACTTCCGCATATCTTCCCTCGGCGGCGGCTTTCAAGGGTGCTAAGCGCAGTCCTTCAACGTTGGAATAGCGGAGCAAGCAGATCAGGCGCTCCGCTGGTGCGTTCAAGCCGCGGATAACGCAATGTTCCGCCATAGTCGATGAGGACATCGTGTTGCACGCCATCGGCAACGTAGGTAATCGCAACGGGCGTGCGTGCCGCGCTCGCGACCGCCTCCCGAAGCTTCGTTGTCGTGAAGGGGGAGCTGTTGACGGAAAGAATGCGCGCACCTGTTACGAGACCGGCACGGAACGCAGGTGTGTCCCAGCCGACCGCTCGTATCATTCCGCCTTCGTCTACTGCGAGACCGATCGAGTAGGAAAAATCGGTAACACCGGCATCGAGCTCCTGCTGATGGGACGCTTCCGTTAACGTTGCCGTGTAAATGAAGTGGTAACCAGATCGGGTAATGCCGTCAAGCAGATCGGTATTATCGTGTGCATCGAGGCGCTTTCTTAGATAGTAGGCCCAATCATAGGCGGTCACTGCGGACAGAGTGTGACATACGTCGTCGAAGGTGTAGGTCCTTGTTACAAGGCTGCCGTTCGTGCCTGAGAAGAAGGCTTTTGCAAAATCTTCGAGGCTCTTCTTTCCGGTCGTTCGTTCGCGGATCAAGCTATCCACATCCAGCCACAGGAGAACTCCTTCTACGTAATAGTCCTCGCGCCTTTGCCAATCCTTCCACGGAACCGCGTGACCGGCATCGAAGATAGGGTCGTTGTTGCTGTCTTGCAATGATTTCCACGCGCGACCGATATGGGATTCCGCTGTGGCTGCGTCAAGGGCGAGAAAGTCGAGGACCTGTTGTCGTGTGAGCAGACCCGAGCGAGCGGAAAGAACCAATGCCCAATATTCCGTCTGTCCCTCATAGACCCACAAAAGGTCATCTTGCATTGGGACATTGAAGTTTGCCGTCCATAGATCAGCCGGTTCCATAGAGAGACCATTCCAGGAATGGGCAAACTCGTGTGGGAACAATGTTATGTCAGAAAGATGGGCGACCGGATTCCAGAAAAAGTCAGCGGAAAGGTTGATTTCGTTCGACTCCAAGTGTTCAAGACCGCCGCTGCTGGGAAGTAGATCGCTTAGTGAAACCAGAAAATCGTAGTGGTCATAGTGAGTGGAATGAAATAGTTGAACGGTCTGAGAAACCATAGCTCGCAAGCTCGCCAATTGGCTAGCTGACACCCGAAGGTTCTCCGGCGCATCCCCGAACAGGTCAAGCGTGACGGGTGAGCTTGCGGTCGGGCTAAGATTGAGCGCCTCGAAATAGCGACCCGCGTAGACGGGCGAGTCGGCCAGCCGCTCTATTGTCGTGTTCTTGTAGGTTGTGACGTTTCCGGAATGTCCGACGGCTTCAAGGGAACTTGCCTGATAAAAGGAGGCTGGCAACTTTAACGTCGCCGTTACCGGCAGGTCGCGAGCGTAATAGCCTGCAGGATACAAGATCAGGTTTCGCCACGGCACCTCCAACAAGTTGGGGGTGATTGTCATTTCGCCAGGTTTAAGAGGGGAAAGGTATTGAAACGCAATCTGTAGAGCTGCTACCCCAGGAGGCACGACCAAGTGGAACGCGAAGACATTCACCGGATCTCGTTGCCATGCGATGGAGTGCTCTCCGCCTTGGATGAAGAGGCCAGCGAGACTGGCAATTGCCCCTGTGGGAGCGTGGCTCCCTGAATCCCATTGCGGATATAAGAGCACTATCGGACCGCTTTGCTGGACGGCCAAGGTCTCGTGAACCGTATAAATCTTGTGGACTGTGTCCGTGGCATCCACATCGATCCCGATCGATCCGCGATACGGCACGTCTTGAGGTGACTCTACGGCGGGCGGCAAGGGCAGCTGTTTTGGCCCAGCCCCCACCTGCGCCAGGGCGGCCGGAGCCAGACAAGTCATAATGAAGAGAATACCCTGCCGAAACGACATGTTCGCCGACAGTATAGTGTATGGGTTGCACCGAAAACGACTGCGACGCTAGCCGTTCAAGGCCTTTTGCGGGCGCGAGGGCAGATGATCGCCCTAGAACGCGCTATAAACCACAGTCCTGGAGTGATCGTCCACTAAAACGCGGATTAAAGGTTCGGACCTTCGGGAGGAATTTTAGTCATGACCACGGTTCTCAGGCTACTAGCAGTACTTGCCATTCTAGGACACCGTTCACTATCACGAGTGGTGCGCTAGGCTGCCAGCCTTAGGTATCGCGGCACGTTCGGAATTGCAACTCCACGCACTGCGCGATTTTGTCTACGCGATCTTGTTCGGCACCCTGCCGTGGCTGGCTTGGCAAGGCTGGTGTGTTGTTGCCCTTGTCGCACTGCTCGTTACCGAAATCATCCTGACACTGTGGGATTTTGTCGTAGAAGATTTGGTGCGCAAGCAGCTCGGAGGAGTCTATCCGGGCGAGCGCGTAATGCACGGGGTGATGGGTATTGTCTATGGCGCTGTGATCGCTTGTCTTGTACCGACCTTGGTCACGTGGTGGCCAAAGCCAACGGGACTGGCGATTTCGGCGCCAGCTGTTTCGATCATCCTCCGGTGGACGTTGACGATTATGGCCGTTGGCGTGTTACTTTCAGGTCTTCGGGGCTTCGCCATATACGACGCACCATTTCGGTCGCCTGCGCAAATTCTTCATGTGCAGGGGACAGAGCTACGGAATCCTGACAATGTTGCATTGTCCCCCGATGGACATCACTTAGCTGTCCTCGGCTATCCAGATCCCATCCTGGAGATTTTTGATCTATCAGCAGGGCGCTAGGCCTGCAATCACCAGCAACCGCGTTCGGTGCGCAGGCCGCCATATTACAAAGCAAGCGGCCGCGCACAGATTTCACCCGAAAGGCTCACAACAGGCGCGCGTTGACTTGACCCCGAGCGCATCCTAAGATGAGCGCCACGCGATGCCGGACCCCCAGCCTCTGATCGGCCGAACGATTTCTCATTACCGCGTCATCGAAAAGCTCGGTGGTGGCGGCATGGGCGTGGTCTATCGGGCTGAAGACGTAAAGCTGGGCCGGTCGGTCGCGCTGAAATTCCTGCCGGACGAAGTCGCCAAAGATCCGCAAGCGCTAAGCCGCTTCCAGCGCGAAGCCAAAGCGGCCTCCGCTTTGAACCATCCGAATATCTGCACGATCTACGAAATTGATGACCAGCACGGCGAAGCGTTCATCGCCATGGAGTTTTTGGATGGGATGACGTTGAAACACTATATCGCCGGCCGGCCGTTGGAGCTCGAGACGGCATTGTCTCTGGCCATCGAAATATCCGATGCTCTGGATGCCGCGCATGCGGAAGGAATCGTCCACCGCGACATCAAGCCCGCCAATCTCTTTGTGACAAAACGGGGACACGCGAAGATTCTCGATTTCGGCCTGGCCAAAATTCATGCGAGGGATGGCCGCGAGGCGGCCACCGCCGGCACTCTGCCGCAAGCGACGCAAGTCACCGAAGAGCACCTGACGAGTCCGGGCTCGACGCTCGGTACTGTGGCTTATATGTCTCCCGAGCAGGCCAAAGGGAAAGATTTGGATGCGCGGACCGATCTTTTCTCCTTTGGCGTGGTGCTCTACGAGATGGCCACCGGCGTATTGCCCTTTCGCGGCGACACCTCCGCCCTGATTTTCCAGGCAATTTTAAGCCGTGCGCCCGTGGCGCCCGTGCGCGTGAATCCCGACGTGCCGGCCGAGCTCGAACGCATCATCAATAAAGCGCTCGAAAAAGACCGCGAGCTGCGTTACCAATCCGCGGCGGATATGCGGGCGGACCTGAAGCGGCTGAAGCGCGAAACCGATTCGGGACGCTCGGCCGTCATGGACGCGGCGGAAGAACCGGAAGAGGCCGCGGTTGCCGCCGCGCCCCAGACGCCATCGAGTTCGCGAAAGCAGGCCAAAATTGATTCGAGCCCCGCGATTGCACCTGTTGCCGTCCCGCCGGCGGGCGCAAGAAATCGCAGCCTGTTGCTAAAGATCGTTGTCCCGGTGGTGGCGGCGCTGGTGGTGGTCGCTTTGTCCGGGATGTTCTTTTGGCGAACACATGCCAATCGCCTGACGGAAAAGGACTCGATTCTTCTCGCCGATTTCACAAACACTACGGGCGATGCGGTGTTTGACGGCACGCTGAAAACTGCGCTTCAGGTCAGCCTGGCGCAGTCGCCGTTTCTCAGCCTCGTTCCCGATCAAACGACCCGAGACACTTTGCGTCTGATGGGCCGGCCGCCCGACACGAAGATCACGCCGGAGATCGCGCGCGAAATCTGCCAGCGGCGCGGTGTGAAGGCCATGGTCCACGGTTCGATCGCGAGCCTCGGCAGCGAGTACGTGATCACGCTCGCCGCCATGAACGTTGCCAATGGCGAAACCATCGGCGAGGAGCAAACGCAAGCCGCCAGCAAAGAGAAAGTGCTGGATGCGCTAGGCCACGCGAGCACGGATCTGCGCGGCAAATTGGGCGAATCGCTAAGCTCGATCAAGACCTTCGACAAACCGCTTGCGGAAGCGACGACGACTTCACTCGAGGCGCTCAAACTCGAAACCGAAGCCGCGCAGCTTAACAATAACGGTGATTTTCACGGCGGCATCGAACCCACCAAGCGCGCGATCGAGCTCGATCCGAACTTCGCCATGGCCTATCGCGGGTTGTCCGTCGAGTATTCCAATCTCGGCCAGGGAGAAATGGCCCTGCAATACATGAAGAAAGCATTCGAGCTGAAAGATCGCGCCAGCGAGCGGGAGAAGCTGGCCATCACCAGCGATTACTACCAATACTCCAGCCAGCTTGATAAGGCTGTCGAGGCATACGAGCTCTATAAACGAACGTATCCGCGGGACAACCGGCCCGTCGTTAATTTGGCGGTGACCTACCTCCTTTTGGGACAGTGGGACAAAATGCTGGAAAACGCCGTGGCCGCGACGCAACTATCTCCCGATAGTTTCAATGGCTACTCGATCGCCAGCTTGGCGTACGCCGCCATGAACCGGATGGACGACGCCAAGGCCATCCTCATGACCGCGCAGCAGCGCAATCTGGGCAGTATTGTGATTCACGAGCAACTCGGGACCATCGCCTTGGCGGAAGGCGATTCCGCAACGCTCGCCAAAGAAGACGCCCTCGCAAAGGCCACGCCGCAAGGGGTCTATGATTTGCTCCAGCGCGATGCCAATCTCGCAGGTGCCCGCGGCCAAGTCCGGCGTACGGAAGAACTCTACAAACAGGCCGACGAGAAAGCAGAAGCCCTGGGCTTAGGCGATAGCATTGTGAATAACTCGGCCCAAGTTGCGCTGATCACCGTCATGGCCGGAGAAAAGCCAAGCGCCATTGCGGAGGCCGGCGCTCTCTTTAAGAAATCACAAGCTCCCAGCATCCTGGAGGGCGTTGCCGACGTTTACGCTCGTGCCGGGCAAGACGCGGAAGCCGAGAAGCTTGCCGCGCGTGCTGCTAGCGAACGGCCAGACGATCAGTTCATTCAATCCGTCATCACGCCAACGATCCGTGCGGCGATCGCCATGAATCACCACGACGCGCAGAAGGCTCTGGAGCTCATGAAGTCCGCGCAGCCCTACGATGCCGGGAATACGGAGTCCCTCTATACCCGCGCTTGCGCACTCTTGATCGCCGGGCGCGGTCCGGAAGCGGCGCAGGAGTTTCAGAAAGTTCTCAATTTCAAAAATGCCTTTCCCGCGGACTTATTTATACCCTACGCGCAGCTCGGGCTCGCGCGCGCCTACGCTCTCGAACCGGATAAATCAAAAAGCCGCACGGCTTATCAGGATTTCTTTGCCCTTTGGAAAGACGCCGACCCGGATGTACCTACCTTGAATGACGCGAAAGCCGAGTATGCGAAATTGCAATAGGCGTAACCCGCACGCGAACGCTCCTTGTCTCGGAATGGATACGTATCGCGTCGCGATTGTCGGCGCCCTCGCGGCGCGTCTGCCTTCGGTGGCCCCCAGGCAATAATTGCTCCCTGAGATTTTCTTGCGTTGGCATTTTTTCTTTCGACAGCAACCTGACCAAACGACCCTCGCCGGAGTCTATACGTTAGCGGACGCGATGTTGCCCATCGTGTCCCTACTGAGCGACGAGGTTCGGGATGCAGAATCTGTTCAGCAATCTTCGTTACGCACTGCGGCAATTTCGGCTGTCGCCGATTTTCACGGCTTCGGCCGTACTCACGCTAGCGTTAGGCATCGGTGGCACCACAGCCATCTTCACGCTGATTCACGCGGTGATGCTACGCTCCTTGCCGGTTTCCGACCCCGCCATGCTTTACCGAGTCGGGGAAGGCGACGATTGCTGCGTGGAAAGCGGCACGCAGACCCATTGGGGGATGTACTCGTACGCCCTCTATCAGCGGCTTAAGTCGGAAACGCCGGAGTTTGAAGAAGTGGCCGCCTTTCAGGCCGGCGGCTGGCGTTTGAGCGTGCGTCGCGTGGGCGCCGAATCCGCGGCTCGGCCCCTGCACTCCGAATACGTCACCGGCAGCTATTTTTCCACGCTGGGCGTGGGCGCGCTGGGCGGCCGCGTGCTCACCCCTGAAGACGACACGCCCGCTTCCCCGCCCGTCGCCGTTCTCAGCCATCATGTGTGGCAAACGGCCTACGGATCGGACACTTCCGTGGTGGGCTCCACTTTCGAAATTGAGGGCCACCCCTTCACGATCATCGGTGTTGCTCCCGCCGGATTTTTCGGCGAAACATTACGCGCCGATCCTCCCGACATCTGGATACCGTTGCAGCAGGAAGCGCTGATCAATGGCAAAACCTCGCTGCTTCGTCAAACGCCCTCCGCCTGGCTGCGCATGATCGGCCGTCTGCGGCCGGGAGCGTCCGTCGCGGGAATGGGTCCGCGTCTTACCGGAGTGCTGCGGCTCTGGCTCCAGCACGATTCCGACTATCCATCGAACTGGATGCCCGATGTGATTCGAAATCTTCCCAAGCAGGTGATCAGTGTGGTTCCCGCGGGCGCGGGTGTTGCGGTGATGAAAGAAGATTACGGCCGCAGCCTAAACATCCTATTTGCCGTCTGTGGTCTGGTATTGCTGATCGCATGCGCCAATGTTGCCAACCTGCTGCTTGCTCGCGCCGTTTCTCGCCGCGGGCAGACGGCGCTGCGGCTGGCGATTGGCGCGTCAAGCCGGCAGATTATCGCGCAAGCCCTCACCGAAAGCGTGCTGCTTGCGATCGCCGGAGGCATAGCCGGTTTGCTCGTCGCCATGGCGGCCGCGCGGTTATTGCTTGCGCTGGCATTTCATGGCGCGCACTTCCTGCCGATCGCCACCACGCCTTCGCTACCGGTCTTAGCGTTTGCCTTTGCTCTGGCGCTCTTGACGGGGATCATTTTTGGTGCGGCTCCGGCATGGTTTGCCACGCGCACCGATCCGGCGGAAGCGCTACGCGGTTCGGGGCGCAGCACCAAGGGACGGTCTTCGTTCGCGCGCAAAGCGCTGCTCATCGTGCAGGCTACCGTCTCGATCGTGCTCGTCGCCGGCGCCGCAATGTTGGCGCGCAGCTTGAACAATCTGGAAGGGCAGGACTTCGGATACAAAGTGAGGGGCCGCGTACTCGTGGCGCTGCACAATCCGCGAACCGACCGCACGCAGCCTCAACTGGCCGCAACGTATCGCGAACTCGAAGAGCGCCTCGATCGCTTGCCGGGGGTGCAAGGCGCGAGCCTATCTATGTATAACCCGCTCACCGACAACTGGGGCGAACTGATATTGGTTGCCGGCCATCCGCCCTGCCAAATGAGCGACGATTGTGACTCCTCCTGGGATCGCGTCAGCGCCAATTTCCTCCAGAATTTCGGCATGCCGCTGCTGCGCGGGCGATACTTCACGGACGCCGACAACGAAACCACTGCCAATGTAGCTATCGTCAACGAAGCCTTTGTGAAGCGCTTCTTCAAGACCGGCGAAGACCCGCTCGATCAGCATTTCGGCATGGATTTGCCCGAGAATGCCGGGACATTTCGCATCGTCGGTGTGGTACGCGATGCAAAGTTTGCGAGCTGGGCCTTGCGGAGGCCGGCGCTTCCTACTCTTTTCGTGCCGCTGGCGCAGAATGTGGAATATCGGAACGAAATGATGAAGAGTCTGGAGCTCCGCTCTCACGCGATTAGTGGAATCATGCTGCTGACCAATGCCTCGCCCGGCGCGCTAGAACCGCAAGTGATCCGAATTCTGTCGGAAATCGATCCGAATATCACCGTTATCGGCCTTCGGACCATGCAGGAACAAATTGATCTCTCCTTCGATCAGGAGCGTGCCGTCGCGAGCCTTGCTACATTGTTCGGGATTGTCGCGCTCGTGCTTGCCGCGATCGGTCTGTATGGCGTCACGGCCTACACGGTCGCGCAACGAACCAATGAAATAGGCATTCGCATGGCGCTGGGCGCGAGCCGCGCGCGAGTGCTGCAAATGGTTTTGCGCGGTGCGTTCGAGCGCGTGCTGGTCGGACTCCTATTGGGCTTGCCGCTAGCTGTCGGCGCGGGATATTTGATCGCTTCCGAACTCTACGGTGTTTCGTCCTGGGATCCGCTGGCGCTCGCGATCGCTGCGGTCGCGCTCGCGGTCTGTTCTTTCTTCGCTGCCATCATTCCCGCAAACCGCGCGGCTTCTATTTCACCGATGACCGCGCTGCGAATCGAGTAACAGCCGCACCACGATTATGAGGAACTAAACGCGCTGCCGTTTGCGGCCGCCGGCTGCTGACCGTAGGACGGGCCGGTCAAGACGCTCAGCACTTCGGCCTTGTGCAGATAGCGTAGTAGCGCGGATTCTTCCGTCCGTAGGGTCACCTGCGCCAAGCCCAGCAAAGTAGCGCGCTCCGCACCCGTCATCCCTTCATCCACCAGCACCCCGCATCTTTCCACGGCCACGAATCGCGGAGTTTTCGCGCCTTCGCCCGTGCATTTCCCAACGCCCGCGAGCGCTGCCGCGGGTGGCCAGATCGGGATGGCGGTCCCCAGGAATATGGCCTGACACGGATACAGCACCCCGGTTTTCAGGATTTTCCTGGAAACCGCGTCCGTGCCCAGCGCGTGCAACAGGTCCACGTCGGGGAATCGCCATCGTGGGAAGCGTGAAATCATAGACAGCACGGTGGTGTCAGGTTTTGGAAATCGCCGGGGAACAATGCGGAGGCGCCGCTCGACGCGTCGTAGCAGTCCCTCCGCAGCCGCACAATCTTCTCCGCAGACCACAAGACCGTGATTTCCAAGGATGAAGACGTCTGTCTTCGGCTCATCCGCAGTGGCCTTTGCGATCTCGCCGGCCAGAGGCAAGCCGGACGCAGCATACGGAATCCATCGCCAGCACAACCCGGCCAGCCGTTCCTTGAGCTGCCTGGGTCCGTCTACACGCACGGCCCACGCGATCGCGTTCACGGAATGCACGTGGATCACAACACGATGCGGGAGCACGGCATGCATCGCCGTTTCAATGGACGGCCGCAGATCATCAGGAAAATTCGTTCCAATTTCGATTCCGGCACGGACGCTCGCTCGTATCTCCGCCAAGTCCAGTGGCACGAACATTCGTTCGCGCGTCGCATTGGCAAGCCATTTCCCAGACGCCTTGATCCATAGAACCCCGCCAAGCTTGATCGATGTATTCCCGTTGCCGGCCTGGATGAGTAGTGGATCGTTGCCGATGCGCGCGGATAGGTCACGCAGGGAGTCAAGCGCCTGACCGGACGCCGGCCACGCGCTTCGAGGGGGTGCATTTTTCACAGCGGAATCCCTCCTTCGCCGAGCCTGGCATCCTTCATAGCTAATATTCGAAGGCGGTTTTCAGTTCCTCGTGCCGTCCTGCGTTTATGCTTCTGGCCAATCTTGAGGGAGGCTCGAAAGATTGCGCCGACCGGAAGTATTCCCGCCAATTTATGCGAAGCGATAGCAGCCAGCCCCATGGAGGCCATGCACCCGCAGGAGCTACAATCCGGATTCCCGCCAAACTGGCACGGCGTAATTTTCGTCGTGAGGTCCGCCGACAACGTCTGGGTCGTGAGCGCAAAAACACAATCCCCCGGGTCCTTCGGCGGCGAGGCAAATTGCTGAATCAACTCCTCGCCCATGTCTAATTTCGGATACAGCTTTCTCAAACTACTGAAGTCCTCGATCGCCTGCGCCCGCTCCGCCGCGCTCAGGACTTCCGGCAGTTGTTGGCCAACCTGGCGGGTAAACAGGCTGAACCACACCTTCTTAATTTCGGGGCGCGGTGTCCAGAATTCAAGGAACTCAGCGAGGTAGCCCGGGCGCTTCATCATTGGGCCTGTCACCGTGCAGTGAATCGTGACCCTCTGACCGGCAATATTCTTCAGGATGCGGTCGTAGGTGGCGGGCGCTCGCCGGACATCGTGTTCCTGCTGCAATCCGTCCACGGAGACCACCACGTGAAGATGCGGCAAACTCGCCCAACTCGGTCCCATCGTCCGGAACGCGCTCGTAACGATTTGGACGTGAATTCCACGGGCCAGCAGTAAAGGAATCACCATTTCCAATTCACGATACCGGACCAACGGGTCGCCGCCGACGATGGATAGATGCAATGGTTTTAAGCGGTCGACGACTTCGAGAATACCGTCAACCAGGGATTGGCCCCTTCGATCGTTTAGGTCGCGCAGCGTGCGCTCGCCGCCCAGATGCGCTTCATCATATGCATAGCAGCCCGGGCATTTCAGCGGGCATTCACGCGTGATTTCTATGGAAAGGGAGGGATATTCCCCTTTTAGAATTTTGCCCCAGGCTTGAAAGATTTGCGAAACGTACATCGCTAATGGCTCCTTTTCCAGCCGCAGCGAAATCGCAGGCTACGGCGCTGAATCATCGGTTTCGGCTTCGTCTAGCCACCTCGCTCCGGTCAAGAGCAACCTCGGTAGCCGCGAAGTTCGTTAGTGGATAGAAACCGAGTTAGGAAAGGAAGGGAGGCGAGGCATCCGCCGCGTGACGAACAAAACTCAGTTCGTCCGAAGGACCCTTGTGCCGGCACGACCGATTGAACGACAACGCATCGATCTGGGAGCGAAAGAAAGATGCCAATCGATCTTGCGCCTCATTCGCGGTTACGGCAACTGCGATGCAATCGATGCGTGAAATCAAATTATTTTGATTGTGCTGGGGCGCGACGGCGGGCGGATCGGGCAGCATATCAAGGGATACCCCGACGATTGCTACACACAAGAGGAATGCCACGAGTCGAGGTCTCATAACCTTGCAGTCTGTCCGCGCTCTTCATCCTCGCGAAGGGCTACGCAGCGAATAGATTGCTGCCACAACGCCGGAAATGTAAAGCGAAATCGCAAGGAGCTTTGAAGGCATCGGTGCTTGCCCCTGAATAGGGTTGCTTGACTTTGCCGAAAAGGGCCGCCTAGACTCGAAAGTTCGGCACTGCGCTCTGCAACCGTTAGGGGGAATTTGCCTTGGGCAAGATCATCACCATTGGCATCACCGGCGCGTCCGGCGCGGTGTTGGCGCGGACAGCGTTGCGACTGCTCGATGCGGATGCGCGCGTGTCACGCGTGCACCTGGTGATTACCGACGCGGGCCAGAGGTTGCTGGCTCAGGAGTTGGGCATTGGCGCGCAAGACGCGAAGCAAATGCCGGCACTCATCGCAGGAATAAATACCGAAAAGATCGAGCTCTTGCCGAATCGCGATATCGGCGCCGCGATCGCTTCCGGCAGCCAAACCGTCGATGGCATGGCCGTCATTCCATGCTCGGCGGGCACCCTGGCTTCCATCGCCAATGGCGCCAGCGACGATTTGCTCGCGCGCGCAGCGGATGTCTGCCTAAAGGAAAAGCGCACGCTGATCCTCTGCGTGCGTGAAACACCCTTCAGCCGCATCCATATCGAGAATATGTTGCGGGCGAGTGACGCCGGCGCGGTGATCATGCCCGTGATTCCAGCTTTCTATTACGGCCCCCGCACGATTGATGATTTGGTGGAGCAGTATGTCTATCGCGTGCTGGCGCTGCTCGGTCTGCCGCAGGAGCAGCAATATCACTGGGAAGGTTCGGCGAAGAGCCGCGCCCGCGAAGCATAGTCCGAAACCATGAGCAAAATCCGCACGGTGCTCGAGATGATCAAGTTCGAGCACTCCATTTTTGCGCTGCCCTTCGCGCTCACGGCGGCGCTGCTGGCCGCGCACACCGTCACGCCAAATGGCTCACCGTGGCCCACCTGGCGGCAGGTCGCCTGGATTATCGTGGCGATGGTGGGAGCACGCTCGTTTGCTATGACGATGAATCGCATCGTAGACCTGCGCTACGATCGCGAAAATCCCAGGACGAAGAATCGCGCCCTGGCCACTGGTGCTCTTTCGCTTCCATTCGCGTGGGCATTCACGCTGGCTTCTGCGGCGGTTTTGGTGGTCGCCGCGTGGCAATTGAACCGCTTGGCGCTCGAGCTTTCCCCGGTCGCGCTCTTTGCGCTGGCTGTCTATTCCTATACAAAGCGCTTCACCTCGCTTTCGCATTTTGTACTGGGATTTTGCCTGGGCATTTCGCCGGCCGCGGCGTGGATCGCAATCGCCGGTTCGCTGGACGCGCGCATGTTGATCCTGTGCGCGGCCGTGACGCTGTGGGTGGGCGGATTTGACGTGCTCTACGCCTGCCAGGACGTGGATTTCGATCGCCGCGCGGGCCTTTTCAGCATCCCCAAACGCTTTGGCATCGCGCGCGCACTTTTAATCGCCCGCATTTTGCATGTGGTGATGATCGCTTTGCTCGTCTGGCTGGCGGCCAGCTTTGCGCTGCCCTGGCCCGCGTGGGCTGGCATCCTGGTGGTGGCGGGCATGCTGATCTGGGAGCATTCACTCGTCAAGCCCAACGACCTGAGCCGCCTGAATGCTGCGTTTTTCACCATAAACGGCTATATTAGTGTGTTGTTCTTTGTGTTCTGGGGCGCGGCCGTCTGGATCGCTCAGGCGTAGCGCCGCCGTACTTGGGACCTTGGTTCGGGGAATCGGATTCGAGCAAACATGAGCAGCGTGCGGACCAATTCGGCGGCTGGCGAGTCTATCGCGAAGCCAGTCCGTGAAATTGTAGGCCGGCTCCGAGTCAGCGACGCCCAGCTAAAGCCCATCGCCGAAAAAATTTTGGCCGGGGAACGCCTTTCCGCCGCCGACGGCATCGCCCTTTATCGTTCGCGCGATCTTCTGGCCGTGGGTTGGCTGGCCAACCACGTCCGCGAGCAGCGCCACGGTGACGTCTGCTACTACAACATCAATCGCCACATTAATCCCACGAACGTCTGCGTGGCGCATTGCCGTCTCTGCGCTTTTGGGCGCGATCCCGATGCGCCCGGTGCTTACACCTACGCCCTCGAGGAAATCTGGCAGCGGGCAGAGCAGGGCGTTCGCAGCGGGGCCACGGAATTTCATCTGGTCGGAGGGCTGCACCCCGACCTGCCGTTTGAATATTTCCTCGACGTGATTCGCGGCCTGAAGCAGCGCTGTCCCAGCGTGCACCTGAAGGCGTTCACGATGGTGGAGGTCGGCTATTTTTCGCGCATCGCCAAGCTCAGCATCCGAGACACGCTGCTGGCGATGAAGGAAGCGGGCGTCGATTCGCTCCCGGGCGGAGGGGCGGAAATTTTCAACCCTCGCGTGCGCAAGGTGATTTGCGATCATAAGACTTCCGGCCGCCAGTGGCTTGAAATCGCACGCACCGCCCACGAAATCGGGCTGCATTCGAACGCCACGATGCTCTATGGCCATATCGAAACCGAAGAGGAGCGCGTCGAGCATCTGCTTTTGCTCCGCGAACTACAGGACGAAACGCACGGATTCGTGGCGTTTATCCCGCTGGCGTTTCATCCGGCAAACACCGCGCTCGCGCACATCCCCAACCCCACCGGCTATGACGATTTGCGCACCATCGCGGTATCCCGTCTGCTGCTCGATAATTTCGATCACATTAAAGCGTATTGGGTGATGCTGACGCCGCGTCTCGCGCAAATTGCGCTGCGCTTTGGCGCGAACGATATGGACGGCACCATCGTCGAAGAGAAGATCTATCACGATGCCGGCGCGAAAACGGCCGAATACACCTCGCGTACAGAGCTTGAGCGCCTGATTCGCGCGGCAGGCCGCACGCCGGTCGAGCGCGATACGCTCTACCGCCGCGTGACCCGCACCGACCCCGTGCCCGATCTGCCGCCTGCTCCCACTTCGGGATTCGTGCCCTCCACCACGCTCACGCTCGAAGCATAATTTCTTGGAAACGCTAACGTGAGAGCTCGTAACCTCAGAGCACTGATTCGTATGTAGCCGTGCAGTAGCAATTCACATCCAATCGCCCAGGAGGAAAGATCACACATGGTTCGCAAGGCTTCGGCTGTATGGAACGGCTCGCTCAAGGAAGGCAAAGGAAAGATTTCCACCGATAGCGGCGTGCTTTCGAATACTCCTTACTCTTTCACCACGCGTTTCGAAAACGAAAAGGGCACCAATCCAGAAGAGTTGATTGCGGCCGCGCACGCGGGCTGTTTCACCATGGCGCTGGCAGCACAGCTTGGCAACGTTAACATCACGCCAGAAAGCCTGGAAACCTCGGCAGCGGTCACGCTGGAGAAGCTAGACGCTGGCTGGACCATCACCAAAGTGCAACTCGACGTAGCCGCCAAAATCGGCAATGCCGATAAAACGGCATTCGAAACGGCAGCCGCGAAAGCCAAGGAAGGCTGCCCGATTTCGCGCCTGCTCAAGGCCGAAATCACCATGAAGACCCGCATCGTTTCGTAAGCATCCTGCTCGCGCACGGGCGAAAGAAAGCGGCTGGCCATGAAAGCGATTCTCGTTCGGCAATTCGGCGGACCGGAAGTCTTGCAGCTCGCGGATATCGGCACGCTCGTACCCGCCTCGGGCCAGGTGCTCGTGCGCATCAAGGCCGCCGGCGTGAATCCGGCGGACACTTACATGCGCACGGGAACTTACGCGATCAAGCCGCCGCTTCCGTACACGCCGGGCTTTGATGGCGCCGGCATCGTCGAGGCGGTGGGCCCCGGTGAAACAAAATGGAAGGCCGGCGACCGCGTGTATCTTGTGGGAGCCGTCACTGGCACTTACGCGGAATATACGCTGGCCGTCTCCACGCAACTGCACCGGCTTCCGGAGCGAATCTCTTTTTCACAAGGCGCGGGAATCCACGTGCCGTATTACACGGCGTGTCATGCACTCTTTGGTTTGGCGCACGCGCGTCCCGGTGAAACTTTGCTGGTCCACGGTGCGAGCGGCGGGGTAGGCACCGCAGCCGTGCAACTTGCTCGTGCGCGAGGCCTGCAAATTATCGGCACCGCCGGCACGGATCGCGGCCGCGAACTCGTGAAACAGCAGGGAGCGCAACACGTGCTCGACCATCGCGCGCCGGGGTACCTTGATCAAGTGAAAGAAATCACCGGCGGTCGCGGCGCCGACGTGATCGTCGAAATGCTCGCCAACGTAAATCTCGGCTCGGACCTGAAGGTCCTTGCGCCGCGCGGCCGCGTGGTGGTGGTGGGGAGCCGCGGAGACGTTCAAATCACTCCGCGCGATTTAATGTCGCGGCAGGGGACAATTCTCGGCATGGTGCTCTTCAACGTCACGCCCGAAGGTATCGCCAGCATCGCGGCCGCCGTTGGCGCGGGCCTCGAAGACGGCACGCTCCAGCCGATCGTGGGAAAAGAGCTCCCGCTCGCCGAGGCTGCCCGCGCGCACAAAGAAGTGCTGGAGCCGGGCGCCTACGGCAAAATCGTCCTGGTGCCGTAGTTCAGCAAGCGCCGGTATAGTGGCACTTCGACAAATGCGGGTCAGCGCCCAATTCTTTAAGAATCTGCTGAATAATGGCCATACGCATTTTGGACCCGGCACAGTCCCGGCGGTAAACGAAATTGACAATAGCCTCCATCCCCTTATAATCGTCACCGCGCTTTAAGGGCTTTAAGTAATGACCGGTGTCGGATTGTACCCTGCAAGCGTCAAACTCAATGCGGGGACCCTACGCCCGCATCCGCAAACAACACCGTGTGGAAAGCTTCTAACATCGCGACGCTCCTTTGGCTGCAGCGGAACCCGCTGTGGGACTATTGGCACCGCCAAACCGATTGGCACAGCAATCCTTTCCGCAACATGTATCAGGTGAATGGCTTTGACCTCGCGGTGATGATTCCGTATTTCCTTGTTCTGATCGTGCTGGCAATGTACGGCCTGCACCGCTATTGGCTGGTCTACAATTTTTATAAGTACCGCAAGAATCTTCCGCCGGCGCCTCCGGAAATGACGAACTGGCCGATGGTGACGATTCAGCTCCCCATTTTCAACGAGCGCTACGTGATCGAGCGGCTCGTGGAAGCCATCGCGCGCTTCGATTACCCGCGCGACCTTCTCGAAATTCAAGTGCTTGATGATTCCACCGATGAGACGCGGCAGATCGCGCGCGCGTGCGTCGAACGCTATCAAGCGCTCGGCTTCCCGATTCACTACGTGCATCGCACCAACCGCACCGGTTACAAAGCTGGCGCTCTCGCCGAAGGCCTACAGCTTGCCAGGGGTGAATACGTCGCCATCTTCGATGCGGACTTCATCCCGTCCCCCGATTTTCTGCGCCAGACCTTGCCCTATTTTTACGATTCCAAAACGGCGATGATTCAAACGCGCTGGACGTACCTAAACGCGGATTATTCGCTGCTCACCGAAATCGAACGCATCCTGCTCGATGGCCATTTCGTGGTCGAACACGGCGCGCGTTCGCGGCGCGGCAACTTTTTCAATTTCAACGGCACCGGCGGAGTCTGGCGCCGCTGTGCCATCGAAGACGCCGGCGGCTGGCAACACGATACGCTCACCGAAGATACCGACCTTTCCTATCGGGCGCAGCTTCGCGGCTGGCGCTTCATCTATTTGCCGGATGTAGGTTGCGCTTCCGAGTTGCCCGTGGAGATGACTTCGTTCAAGTCCCAACAAGCGCGCTGGGCCAAGGGCCTGATGCAGACGGCCAAAAAGATTCTGCCGCGCGTGCTGCGTTCGAATGAGCCACTGCATATCAAAGCGGAGGCGTTCTTTCACCTCACAGGCAACATCAGTTATCCATTGATGATCGTGCTTTCTACTATGCTGTTGCCGGCGATGATCGTGCGCTTCTATCAGGGCACTTTTCAGATGCTGGTGATTGACTTGCCGCTCTTCCTGGCTTCCACGTGCTCGATTTCCAGCTTTTATCTGGTAGCGCAGCGCAGCCTCCATCCTAAAACCTGGAAACGCGCCGTGATCTACATGCCGTTTGTGATGGCCGTAGGGATTGGGCTTTCCGTGCGAAATGCGATCGCCGTGCTCGAGGCGCTTTATGGCAGGGAATCGGAATTCACGCGCACGCCGAAACACGGCATCGAAGGTCAACGGGCCACGCAGAAGGGCCATGCGGCGAAGAAGTCTTATCACAATCGCTCCGGATGGCTGCCTTATCTCGAGCTCGCGCTGGGCGGCTACTTCCTGGCCACCGTGGTCTATGCCTTCCAAAACGAAAACTACGTTACGATCCCGTTTCTATTGCTGTTTGTCTGGGGTTATCTGTACACCGGTGCGATGTCGCTGGGACAAGGCTGGTTCGAACGCCTGCGCTTCGGTCGTGCCGCGAGGCCCGCGCCATCCGAGGCTCGCGCCGCTGCTACAGGAGCGCCGGGCTTTTAGCGTTTCGATCGCTGATCTTCGCTTGCTACGCTTCGTCACTTCAAATAGGTGCGAACGATTCCGATCAGGTCTTCCGCAGCCTCTTCCGAAGTTTTCGTATTTCGCGGCATGTGATTGCGGATATGGTCTTCCATCAACTCCGCCATTAGGCTATTGATGGCGCCTTTTGCCGCGGCAAGCCGCTGCAATACCTCCGCGCAGGGCTGATCTTCATTCAAGGCCCGCAATACCGCTTCAAGTTGGCCGATGCCTTTTTTGGTGCGGTTTACCAGGTCCAGTTTTTCACGCGAGGTATGCGACATTTCCTTTGACTACCCTCCCCGGGTATGGTATCAGAGATTTGGCGCCGCAACAAGATTGCGTCCGCGCCGTGCGAGTGGTCCTTTTCACGCTGGCGTAATGTGCCATACGGGTTCATTGCGATTCGTCCGCAAATTCAGAGTTTGCTAGAGCTAACAAATTGCCCGAATATACTCGATCTCGCGTTCTAGCCATTTCCCGCATTGGCGCATTGTTGTTTCTAGGCGCCCTGACACTCCCTTTTGCGCCGGTTTCTCTTGTGGCACAGCAGGACCCTAATCATACGCAGCAGCAAATCACTACTGGTAAGCAAGACAATGCCCCCGATCAAGCTCAGGATAGTGAACCCTCGATCACCCTTTTTCCGCACCTGGCTTCGGACCGTTACTGGATCTCGGGTCAGGCCAATTTCATTTTGCAGGGCCATCCGGCGTTTCCGGCGCAATACTCGGGCACGAATAGCTTGAGCCCGGGGGCACAGACGGCATTCTCGCGTGTACTCGATCTAAATCTTGGATACCGCGTCAATCAGACGACGGAGTTCATTCTGGATATTGAGGAAACCGGCGGGCATGGCATCGGCGAGGCGTTTGGCCTCGCAGGCTTCACTAACCTCGATGTGGTGCGAAACCCCACGCTCGGCAAAGCGCCTTACATCGGCCGCTTCATGTGGCACCAGATCATTCCCCTGAGTCACACCATGGTCCAGCAGGAGCGCAATTTTCTCTCGCTCTTTCCCCAGTTGCCGCAGCGCCGGCTGGAATTCCGGCTCGGCAAGTATGGCTTGGCGGATTTCTTCGATACCAACACCTACGCCAGCGATAGCCACCTGCAATTCATGAACTGGACCGTGGACAACAACGGCGCCTACGACTATGCGGCGGACACGCGCGGATACACCTACGCGGCCATGCTCGAATATGACGACAAGAACTTTTCCGTGCGTTTTGCCGAAGCGCTCATGCCCAAGGTCGCAAACGGAATCCACTTGGACGCCGACCTCTCGCGCGCACGTTCGGAAAATTTGGAATTCGAACTCCGCGGCTCCGTACTTCCCAAACAGAAGGCGGTCCTGCGCCTGCTGAACTTTGTGAATCACGCAAATATGGGTCTTTATCGCGACGCCATTGCCAACTATC
The DNA here is from genome assembly GCA_963703805.1 of uncultured Acidobacteriota bacterium. Lineage (GTDB taxonomy): Bacteria > Acidobacteriota > Terriglobia > Acidiferrales > UBA7541 > DASTCZ01. The sequence continues at coordinate 2,367,623 of CAVPFO010000005.1, forward strand.
TGTCGGACCTTACGCCCGTGCCGGAAATTACCGCGCACCCGCTCCAAACCACGATCAAGTATGGTTTCGGAGTGAACTTCGAACAGTCTCTGAACGACTGGTTTGGAGTTTTCGGCCGCTGGGGTTGGAATGAAGGCGAGCACGAATCCTATGCCTACACGGAAGATGACGAGACATTTGAGCTTGGGCTTGGCGCAAGTGGCACGCGCTGGGGTCGCAATCTCGATCGCGCGGGTGTCGCCGTGGTCTCGAACGGCATCTCCCGCGACCACCAGGAATACTTGGCACTCGGTGGCCTGGGATTTTTGCTCGGCGATGGTCACCTCAATTACGGCCGCGAAAATATCGTCGAGACCTATTACACCTTCCATGCTTGGCGCGGAGTGTTTCCTTCCGTGGGCCTCCAACACATCAACAACCCGGGCTACAATCGCGATCGCGGGCCTGTGCTGGTCCCCACCATCCGTTTGAACCTGGAATTCTGATATTTGGGCGCACATCCGGCCGAAGAAAATCGCCCCAAAACCAAACCTCATTGCATCAAACCTTCAGAGAATAACGGCAGCGCGTGGCCCTAACGCGCGCAAGTTCAATTCAGATCGGAGCAGCTTATGAATGTAAGGAGTCTGATCGCTGCCATAGGCACGGCGATAATGTTTGCCGGTGTGGGAGCCGGCTCGGTCGCCGCCCAGCAGCAATTCAACGATCACGACCGGCACGTAGTCCGCGAATGGTATCGCGACCATCGTGACGATTCGGCATTTGAGGGACGCAGGCACTGGAATGAGGAAATGGACCGCCGGCTGCAACCCGGTGTGGAAATCGGCCGCGATGTGCGTCCCTGGGTTCGGCCGGTACCGCGCAGCCTCTACGACCGCTTAGCCCCGCTTCCACGGCACCTTCGCTACGTTTTCATCGGCGACCACATCTGTATCGTGGACGACGGTTGGCGATTGATCGACGTGTATCACCTCGAGCATCCTGACGACGATCGTGGCGGGCCACCTCCGGTCCCCATCGCCTTCACCGACCAGGACCGGCAAGTCTTGCGTGATTGGTACGTGGATCATCGCGATCGACTGCCCGACGAATTCGAAGGGCGCCTGCACTGGAGTGCGGATTTCGAGGATCATTTTCGCGTCGGCGTGGTTTTGGGTTCGGACATGAGAGAACACGCTCATCCTGTGCCTCATGAACTGGCGGACCGTTTGCATCCGCTCCCGCCGGGATTCCGCTATATGGTGATGGGAAATCACATCTGCATCGTGGACGATGCCTGGAACGTCCGCGATATTTATCACTTCGAGCGCTAACGAGCGTCAAAGTTGAAGGTTGCAACGCCCCCGCCGGCATCGAGGGGGCGTTGCCTTTTTACGGTTTTTTCTTGGTGAGCAGCGGCCAAAGGAAACTTGCGAGAAAGCTGCGTGTTTCCTTAGGAGCGGTTCCCCGGCAACGCACGTGGAAAACTGCTCTACGTCGCCGTCAATCCTGGTTGAGGCATGGCTTGCGGTGCTTCCGGCGGATTCATAAGCGGCTGGCGCTCTACTGGGTTCAACGGGCTCGCGTTAAATTGTTGCATTGCGGCGTAGCATTCGCAGGAAAGCGCCTCGAGCACTTTCCGATCGAGCACCTTCACCGAACCCCAGCGATACTCGATAGCTTCTTTTTTCTGCAAACTCGATGCGGCTATGCCGACGCTCGGCCGGTCGGTGCCCAGCATGGTCGCCAGGAAATCATGCGTAATCGGCACCAGGCCGGAGTCGACGCGGTCTTGCGTCATCAGCAACCATCGCGCAAGCCTCTGCTCCACAGAGTGCAGCCGGTTGCATGCGGCAAGTTGCGCCACGTGCATGCCCTGCACCGCCGCATAGCGCATCAAAATCATCCTGAATTCAGGATCGGCCGTCAGCACGGTTTGCACCACCTCGACGGGTAGCCGAAAACCTTGCCCGGCGATTTGTACGATTTCGCGCAGTGGGCTGGACGGTATTCCGGCTGCTGCGGCTGTAGCCGTCATTCCTTCTTTGCCTACCAGCCCGACTTCGAGCGTCTTCTCGTTTTTCGTGACGACCACCAGGGAAATCATTCCGCTGTTTGGGAAATAGGCGAATTCCAGTTTTCGGTTTGGCTCGTGCAGCACCAAATGGTGAGGCAGCTCCAGGAACTCAAGATGGGTACGAACTTGCCGGTATAGGTGGTCGGGGAGCGTCAATAGAATGCGGTTTTTCACCGCCTTTCCCTCGCCATTGCTCCGCTCGCCGGCTTGTAACGGGTCGAGAATGATTCCGCTGTTGGCTATCATCTGATATATCCATACGCCGAAAAAGCGCGTCCCGGGGCGATTGGCGAATTCGTTTTCGTGCCTATCGGAAACAGCATTACTTATAGTCAGCGGACCCGGGGAACCGCTATACCGGATTCACTGTACGCGATGCTTGCCTGATGCCGTCACATCACAAACCTGGCGCTCGGTCCGGATCGCGAACATTTTCCCAAGATTGACGTATAAAAGGATGTCACCTGAGCGTTTTGAGGCGTCTTTATGAACTCATTTCTCGTCGATCTTCGTTTCGCTGTACGCCAACTGCGTAAGTCTCCTGGCTTCGCGCTACTGGCGATCCTGACGCTGGCCTTTGGCATTGGCGCAAACACCGCCATGTTCACGGTGGTGGAAACCGTGCTCCTGCGTCCATTGCCCTACACGCAACCGGAGCGGCTGGTATACATCGGCCCCGCGGATACGCCAGGATACGCGCATACCTCGTGGTTAAACTTCCGGGATGTTCGCGACCAGACGCGCAATATGGACGCCGTCGCCTGCTACTCCGAAGATCTTGGCGTACTGCAAGGCAAGAACGGCTCGGAAGGCTTGAACAGCCCTGACGTCTCGCCGAATGTCTTTTCTATGCTTGGCGTGCACGCGCTGCTCGGTCGCACCTTCACCGAGGAAGAGGGGCAACCCGGCGGCCCGCAGGTGATACTGCTTTCCGAAGCGCTGTGGCGGGAATCCTTTGGCGCCGATCCCAACATTATTGGTAAGACTGTGCGGCTCAACGACAAGCCGCGCACCGTGGTCGGTGTGATGCCAAAAGGCTTTATGTTCCCGGAGCAAACAGGGCATGACATCGCGAAGGCCGTGTGGCTACCTCTTCAACCCACGGTCGAAACGCAAAAAGACCGCGGCTATAACTTCTACAGCATCGTGGGCCGTCTGAAGCCGGGGGCTACTCTTGCGCAAGAGCAAGCCGAGCTCGGCCGGATCGCCGCAAATATTCACCAGGCCGATCCCAAAGAAGGCCAAAACGTTGCGTTTCGTGCCGCACCCTATCAGGAAATGGTGACCGGTCCAGTGCGACCCGTGTTCGTTGCCTTAGTGATCGCGCTCGGTTTGGTTTTGCTGATTGCCTGCGCCAACGTGGCGAACCTGCTGATCGCCCGGTGCATGGTGCGGCAACAGGAATTCGCGGTCCGTGCCGCCATGGGTGCAAGCCAATTTCGATTGGTGCGGCAACTCATTGTCGAAGGAGCGCTGCTCAGTTTGCTGGGCTGCGCTTTGGGCTTCGGCTTGGCCGATTGGCTGATCGCCGCGGTGCAAAAGCTGCCGCCGGACACGATTCCGCGCGCTGATTCGATTGCCGTGCATTGGACGGTGGTGCTGATTCTGGCTGCCATTGCCACCGCCACCACGGTGCTTTCCGCCACCATTCCCGCTTTGCTGGCGGCACGCACCGATCCCCAACGTGCTTTACAGGCCGCCTCGCGCGGGGTGGGCACGCGCTCTGTGCGCGGCAAGCTGAGCGCCTGGCTCGTCTCCGGAGAGGTGGCGCTCTCGGCGCTGCTCCTGGTAGCTACCGGTTTGCTTTTTCACACGCTGTGGAACCTCGAGCACACGCGCCTCGGGTTTAACGTCACGCGGGTTACCTCGTTCATCGCCATGCCCGCGGACGCGGCCGGCTTCAGCAACATGGGCGTCTCGGAAGATACCGGTCACGCGCCTCCTTCGGTGGCGGTTCTTGTCTACCGCCCAGTTCTTGAACGCCTGCGCGCGTTGCCGGGCGTGCAAGGGGCCGCGCTTGATACGGCTTTGCCCTTGGTGAACGTCAACATGGGCACCAACTTCCGAATCATCGGCGAGCCGCACGATCGCGAGCACGATTATGATGGAGAGATCACCACCGTCAGTGGAGGCTACGCAGAGCTGATGGGCACGCCGGTGATTCGCGGACGCATGGTCAATGAAGATGACACCGCGAATACGCCATTTGTCATCGTCATCAACGAGGTGCTGGCAAGAAAGGTGTTTGGCGCAAAAGATCCTCTTGGCGCAAAAATTGATTTGGGCGGCGCCGAAACTGGAATGGTAAAACCGTACACCATCGTCGGCGTCATCGGCGATCAGGTCGACAAAAGCGTAGGCGCGGCGCCGCAACCGATGTTGATGGTGCCCTACCAGCAGATCCCTACGACCTCGCTCTTCTATCAGGCGCTGTTGAAAACGTTGGTTACTTTCGTCGTAAAAACCCACAACGATATGCCGGTCGCGCCCGCGGCCCGCTCGGTCTTTCGAGAAACAGCCCCCGACTACGCGCTCGATGAGTTCAAGACCATGCAGGAATTGGTAGACCAGAGCAATTTCAGCCAGCGTCTTGGCCTTTATCTGATTGGCGCGTTTGCCGGCATGGCGGTCTTAATGGTCGTGGCGGGATTGTACGGCGTGCTCGCGCAGCTCGTGAGCTATCGCCGCCGTGAATTTGGAATTCGTCTGGCGCTCGGCGCCACGCCGCAAGGAATCTTGCGTATGGTGCTGCGCCAAGGACTGATTTTCGTTTGTGCGGGACTTGCTGTGGGGATCGTTGCGTCGCTATTCGCCGGAAAACTCGTCAGCAGCTTTCTCTACGGCGTGAAGCCTTCGGATGCCTGGACCTATGCGGCTGTCGTGATCCTGCTGCTCTTCGTGGGAAGCATGGCCGCGTTCCTGCCGGCGCGTCGCGCCGCCTCCGTCGAGCCCATGGCCGCGTTGCGCGACGAATAGCAAACGCGAAACTACATCGCCGCCAGAACAGCCTCTTCGGTTACCAGCTCGCTTTCTTCGGTTTCCTCCGCGAGTTGCCAGAACGCCGGATCGGGCACCAGGAACGCTACGCCCGCTTCGATCACTCCCTTCGAGTGATTCGCGATGCGCACGATTTTCACCACCTGGTCCTGGTTCGTCGCCTTGTTCGTGATTAAGAGTTCGTCGCCGGAGCTGATCGGCGTGCGCAGGCGAAGCAGCGCGCCATTGCGATTCACGGTGATCGTGTTCGCTTCCACATAGAAAGGCTTGCCGTTCGCGCCCCATCCGTAGACCAGCACCGGGATTTCCATCGCGAGTCGCGGGCTGCGGCGGCGTTCCCGCGATTTTGCAGCGGTCTTCTTGGTGTGTTTCTGCCCTTGCTGCAGTGCTCGTGACTCTTCGGCTTCGCGCAACGCCTCGTAAATTCGGCTCATAGTCTTTCCCTCATGCCGGCGAGAGCCTCTACCTTCAAAACAGAAAATCAGGATTCGCCGTTAGGGATAGCTTGACGAGAAATTTTGAGATTTACAATGGATCGGCTGTAGTGAGGCCTAGTGCTAGAGTACTACTCGTTTTTCTCCGTGCCGCCCTGTAAGTCACGTGGCATCAATCACTTGCAATTTTCCACTTGGGTTGCTGCACCCTTGTAGTAAACGCACCGATCGTTCGGTCTATCAATTCCAGATGGCGTCGTCGTCCCATCCATCATCCTCACCAATCGGTTGGCCATCCGGAGGCACCGCCGGCTTGGTGAGCTGTATCTGCTTCGGATCGAGCTCATACTGCTTGATCTGCTGGGAGCCATAAAAATATGCCGCGCGCCATCCTTCGTCCTGCGTTTGTGCAGACTGTTGCCCGAGCCACGTTTTCAGTTCATCCAGCTTTAGCGTGGCAATCGCGCGGGCCTGTGACGCGGCACTTGTGTCCGCGGCAAGATTCATCAGATCGTAGAGCACCGTCTGGTCCACCACCCGCTGAATCTCCGCGCCGTAGCCCGATCCGGGATTTGCTTTCCACGTTGCCGCTAAAATGCGGTCAACTACTTCGCTGAAGCCCGGGTACGCGGCATCTTGCGCGTGATATTCCACCAAGCGCTCCGCGCGCTCAGGATCGAATAGGAAAGAGACTACGTGGCTCGCTGCCGCTTCGGCCGGGGCTAGCGCGTCAAAGGTCGGCGCAGTATGTCGCCGGAAAAGTTCGCGCGTCTGCGGATAGCCCGGCGGGCGCGGGGGAATCATCTGCAACAATGCCGGCGGCAAGCCGAGGGCGTCCGGCGTCAACGTGGCCAACACCGCGTCCAGCGCGCGGCGTTGTTCCGCGGCCGGCACCGGTTTCGTCGGCGTAAGCACGTCCCCGCGCACCGCAAACGTGTAGTCCACACCGCCGACCACTTTCGCCGCCGCCTCCACCTGGTAGCGATGCAGCATATAGGCCAGCACGAGGCGATCTTCCATCGTAGCCATCGGCTCGCCTTCGCGAATATTGTTTTCACCAAAGCGCGCCAGCACCGCCGCACGAACTTTCATGATGCGGTTCAGTTCATCCACCGCATTCGGTCCAGCGTCCCACAAATGCGCGTAGGGGCTCGCCGCCGAAGCCGGCCGCGCATCCTGATCGGTAAGGAAACGCTGGCCGCTGCTGTAAGCGTCATTCATGATTTTATTGAGCGCGGCCTTTTCATCGGTGCCCGGAGGGAAGTCGTGATATCCGTAATCGATCGAGATCTTATCCCACGCTCCGATGCCCACCGCGTATGCATTCGAAAGATCGGGCGCGCCATCCGCGCCAAGCGTCACCACCGGCGGCGGATAATCCATCACGGACGCGCGATTCACGGTGCTGGCTGCGAAGTTGTGTTCGAGCCCCAGCGTATGTCCCACTTCGTGCGCCGAAAGTTGTCGCATTCGCGCGAGCACCATCTGCATCAGCTTCGGCGAAACCGGTTTTCCCTTTTCATATGGCGCGGTGATGCTCTCCGCGATTAGGTAATCCTGCCGGTCGCGTAGCGAACCGAGCGTCACCACTCCCTTGATAATTTCACCCGTGCGCGGGTCGGTAACTGAAGCTCCATTCGACCAGCCACGCTCGCCGCGGTGGACCCACTGAATCACGTTGTAGCGAATGTCCATCGTGTCCGCGCCTTCGGGCAACACGTCCACGCGAAAAGCGTCCTTGTATCCCGCCGCCGTAAAGGCTTGGTTCCACCAGCGCGCGCCTTCCACCAGCGCGGATCGGATCGGCTCCGGGGTGGCGCTATCCACGTAATACTGAATCGGCTGCACCGGCTCGCTCACGGCCGCCGAAGGATCTTTCTTCTGCAGACGGTGCCTCGCGATAAAGCGCTTCTCCACGGGCTGATCCACCGGCGTCGCCATGTCCATGTAGGAAATGCCGAAGAAGCTCGATCGCGGATCGTACGCGCGCGGCTTATAGCCGGCATCCGGCAACTCGATCAAAGAATAGTGTTCGTGTAGCGTCATGGAAGAAGGATCGGGCGTAACTTCGCGCACCAGCGGACCGGGTTCGTCGCTCGCAAACGTCAAAATCGCTTCCACTTCTGTGTTCTTGGGAAAGTTCTTGGTGCGCGGCAGGTAAATCGCGCAGCGGCTGGCGTCAATGTGAAAAGGGCCTTGCTGGGAACGCCGCAACGTGCCAATCACGTTATGCGCGTCATGCATAAAAAAGGCCGTCGCATCCACCAGGGCCGTTTGCCCGTCCTCCGCGGCCACGTCAAATCCCCACAGAGCGGATTGCGGAAACGATTCCTCCACGCTGCGGCGTTCGTTCGCATTATCGGTGAGTGCACGAAACGCATAGTTTGGCTGGATCAGCAGCACCCGCGGCCCCACGCGCTCAAACTTCACGATGTGTTCGCCGCCACGCTGGCCGCGATCGAGACCCACGTCGTTCTGTCCCATGCCATCCGCGAGCGTATCGAGGTAGAGAAACTCGCTATCCCATTTGTCCACTACGAGCCAGATCTTTCCCGCGCGCGCATCCCAGTAAAACGGAAAGTAACCGTCGAATTTCTGCATGCCCGCGGTTTTCTGCGCAATCGAGGGCAGCGCTGCAGGCGTGCTATTTCCTTCGCGCGGCTGCTGCGCTGAAATTGTGGCTGCCGAAATCACCGCGATACATAGCAATAAGATGACGCGTTTCACCGGTTCCTCCGAAAGTGACAAGGCAAGAATGTCTTGCTAACGATAACGAGAATGCGTTTATAACAAACTATGGCGCGGATTTCCCGAGAAATTCACAGTTCTCGCGAAAGCCGCGGATTTGTGTGTGTTATAGTGGCGTACTGTTGTTCCGCAGGGTGTGTGACATGGGTACGCTCCGCATCTCCATCGTTGAATTCCTGAATACTGCGCCCCTGGTGTGGGGTTTCACCGATGGACCGCTCGCCGGCCGCTACGATCTTTCCTTCACCGTTCCATCGCAGTGCGCGCAGGAGTTGCGCACCGGCGCGGCCGATATCGCCATCATTCCCGCCATCGAATACCAGCGCATGGATGGAGTTGTCGTGCTGCCCGGTATGTCCGTAGCCGCCAAAGGTGAAGTCCGCAGCATTCTGGTGATCGCCAAAAAGCCGATCGAGATGGCTCGCCGCTTTGCGTTGGATACCAGTTCCCGCAGCTCCATCGCTCTCGTGCAGCTCCTCTGCCGCAATTTCTGGGGCATCTCGCCCGAATTTGTCCGCAACGCGCCCGATCCCGCGGCCATGTTGGCGCACGCCGACGCCGCGTTGATCATCGGCGATCCCGCTTTGAAAATTGCGGTGAAGATGGAACAGCTTGCAAAGAAGAAAGGCTCCGCCGATTCCTGCTGCGGCAACGAACCCGAAGAGCAAGTTGTTCCCGGCATCGATTCGCTTTATGTGTACGACGTGGCCCACCAGTGGCGTGAGATGACGGCGCGCCCCTGCGTCCTCGCAATTTGGGCGGCGCGCGCCGGCGTAGCGACCCCGGAAGTGGTGGACGATTTTTTGTCTTCAAAAGACTACGGTTTGGCGCGCATCAGGGAAATTTCCGAAGGTGCGTCGCTCAAGCTCGATCTTCCGGCGCCGGCTCTCGAACGCTACCTGCGCGAAAACATCGATTTTTCACTCGATGACGACAATTTAGCCGGGCTCAATCTTTATTACGAACAGTGCGCCGAAGCGGGCTTGATTTTCATCGCGCGCCCGCTCGAATTTGCCCTCGCGGGACATCCCGTTTCGCGTTCGCATGACTGAACCCCCGCGCGTTACCGGTACCCTCCAACATCTGCGCCGCTATCCCGTAAAAGGCATCGCCGGCGAAGATCTTTCCGAAGTATTCGTCACGTTTGCCGGGCCGGTAGGCGATCGCGTCTACGCCTTTAGCGATCCGCGGAACAATACAAATATGCCCTGGATGACGGCGCGCCAGTGGCGCGGCATGCTCTTGCTTCAGCCCCGCTTTCTCGATCCGCCTTCCGCCGCTCAGGAACGGCCGGCGGAGAATACGTTTCGCGTGGAGGTCACCACGCCCGAGGGCGCGCGCTATAACGTTCGCGATCCGCAATTCCACCGGTATCTCGAGCAGCATTTCGGCCGCCCGCTCGAGTTCCGCTTCTCCGAGCGCAGCATGCACGATGCGCGCCCGGTTTCGCTGATCAGCCGCCAAACCATTGACGCTCTTTCCGCCGAAACCCTTTTGCCGCTCGATCACCGCCGCTTTCGCGCCAATTTTGTGGTGGATTGGGATTCCACAGGGCCGTTCTACGAAGACTCTCTGGTTGGAAGACGCATCCATATCGGTGACGTGCTCGAAATCATGATCGTCAAGAACGATATGCGCTGCATCGTCATCACGCTCGATCCGGATTCGGCCGCCGCGTCTCCCGAGCTTTTGCAGGTGGTTGCCAAGCACCACGCCAGTTGCGCCGGCGTTTACGGCGCCGTGCTGCGCGAGGGAATCGTTCGACCTGGCGACCGCGTTTCTGTAGACTAGAAGATTCAAATGAGCGCCGTAGGCTGCGCCGGGATCTCATGTCACTTACACCTCAAGAAGCACTCGACCTTTTCGCTTCCGATGACCTGATCGGCATCGGCATGGAGGCCATGGAGGTCCGCAATCGCAAAACCGATCCGCGGATCGTGACGTATCAGATCGATCGCAACATCAATTACACCAATTTCTGCACCGAATATTGCTCCTTCTGCGCTTTCTATCGTCCGCTGGGAGCGCGCGATGGCTATTTGTTGACCTTCGAGGAAATCTGCAAAAAAATTGACGAGATGCTCGAGCTGGGCGGTACCGGCGTGCTGCTCCAGGGCGGTCTGCACCCCGATCTGCGTGTCGAGTATTACGAAACACTTCTGCGCTCGCTGAAAGAGCGCTATCCGCAAGTACACCTGCACTGCTTTTCCGCGCCGGAAATTCTCTGTATCGCGGAAGTTTCCGGCCTATCCGTAAAGGAAACTATCGCCCGGCTGCGCGATGCCGGTCTCGACTCGATTCCCGGCGGCGGTGCAGAGATTCTTGACGATGAGATTCGCGCGCGCATTTCCCGCCTGAAGTGCACCAGCGACGAGTGGGAGCAGATGCACCGTAGCGCCCATTCGCTGGGTATGCGCACCACCGCCACGATGATGTTTGGTTGCGGCGAGGAATACCGCCATCGCGTGAATCATCTGGAACGCGTGCGCCGCATTCAGGAAGACACCGGAGGTTTCACCGCATTCATTCCCTGGATTTTTGCGCCGGAAAATACGCCGCTCGGAAAGAAAGTTCCGGAAGCTACCGCCGTGGATTATCTGAAGACTCTAGCGATCAGCCGGATGTATCTGGACAACATCGACCACGTGCAATCGAGTTGGCTCACGCCCGGCATCAAAGTTTGCCAGGTCGGTCTGCAGTTCGGCGCCGACGACGTCGGCAGCATCTTGATCGAGGAAAACGTCGTCTACGCCGCCGGCGTCCGCAATCGCACGAACGAAGCCGAGCTGCGCCGCATCATCTCCGACGCCGGCTACATCCCCGCGCAGCGCGACACCCTCTACCGCTCCTACGCCCTCAACCGCTAATCTTCCCCGAGATCTTGTGTGGTTAAGCTAGTTGTGGAATAAGCAGGGTCTGCCTGGAGTAGTCCGGTCTTGTAATTTGTCTCCAAAGACAAAATAACCTACCGAGCGCCGGGTTCCGCTGCACGATCACTTATGCTGGCTGTGTCTCGACAACAAAGTATGAAGGGATGTCATTCCGAGGAGTGAGCAGCGCCATTTCCGCGCCCAACTTTCCCGCGTCGCGCGGAAATGGCGCGGGGTGGCGAGCGACGAGGAATCTCGGCGCCGGGACGGCGGCCACCTCAATTTAGCTTTAACCGCCAAGGCTACTGCTACTGCCGTTCGTCGCGCCGGATCACAATTTCCACTTCCGCACCCTCCGGCAACTCCACCGGCACAATTGGCCGAAAGGCCCCATTCTGATAGCGCGCGCGGACGGAAATCCCAGCCGAGCCCGCAGCGGCGCCGCGCGGTCCAGGCGTGGCGGTTGGCGCCAAAGCGACGGGTTTCGCCGCCCGCGCACCGCCGGTGATTTCACCCGTGCGATCAAGCGCTGCGTTCGCCAGCGCGTCCGCCTCGGCATTTAGCTCCCGCATCACGTGTTCAATCGCAAAGTAGGCAAAGCTTTTCGATTGGCGCACCGCGCGCTCGTGCAATGGTTTAAGCGATGCGCTCTTCACCTTGTAGCGCCCCTGCATCTGCCGGACGAGCAATTCCGAGTCGCTGCGCACGCGCAGCCGCGAAATGTTATTCGCCGCGCAGTAATCCAGCGCGGTGATCAGCGCAAAATATTCCGCCACGTTATTTGTCGCGCTGCCTAGATATTTGCCGAGCTGGTAGAGCACCCCGCCATCCGGTCCACGGATGATCACTGCGTAGGAAGCCGGCCCGGGATTGCCGCGCGAGGCTCCGTCCACCTGCGCGGTGTAAACGTCGCCGGGACGTTCGGGCTCCGCGAAGAGGCGCGCGCCCATCGGGTGGCCACGGCGCGTGATAGTCATAAAAGGGGATTCATCAGACGTGGCGGATGCGCACGGCCGTTGCCGCACCGGCGTCCTGTTGCGCGGTGGCAAGGGACGGCGCCGTAGGTTCGGGCGCGTACAAAATGCGATTGCAGGTTTCGCACGTAAAGAGTTGTTCGTTATCGGGCCGGCGCAGTTCCTGATACACATGCGGCCGGATGCGCACTCCGCAAGCTCCGCAAGCTTCGTTGCGAACTTCCGACATCGCCACACCGTGGTGCCGCCGCGCGATGCGCTGATATTCCGCCAGCAAATTTTCGGGGATGCCTTCGAGAACGCTCGTTCGTTCGTTTTCGATCGCGGCCAGACTCTTCTCCGCGTCCGCGCGTTCGTCCTCAATAGCGCGCCGCTCGGTAGCGGCCACGCCTTCGGCCTGCTTCAATTCCGCCTCGGCCGCTTTCACCTGGCGGTCGTAGTCCTCGCCCGAGACCATGCGCTCGAGCAGCCGGTCCTCCGCCTGCGTCATTTCATTTTCGGCATGCTGGATTTCGTGCTGCAGCGCCTTAAAGGCTTCGTTGGTTTTCACTTCGTAGCTTTGATCGCGGTACTTTTTGGCGCGCTCGCGCCATTGCTCCACATCCAGCTCGAATTTCTTGCGTTCCTTCTGGCCGTTCGCGAGCGATTCCCGCGCCGCAGCGAGTTTCGCGCGCGCACTTCCGAGCGTCGCATCCACGCCCGCCAAGCGCTCGGGAAAGCTTGCCAACCGTCGCCGCTGCTCTTCCAGACGCAGGTCCACCATCTGCAGCTTTACCAGACGATCGAGATTCGCTTGCATGAGAGCTCATTCTAACACACGCCACATGCACCCCGGCCCGCGCGAAAGGCCCTCGCAAGCGCCTCATTCGGCGGTATCTGCGGCAGCCGCTCAGGAATGAGTCTTTTCCATGGGCTCGTTCGTATGACAGGATGTGTTCACCGGTCAAACAGCCGCGATAGGTTGGGAGGCGCCCTTGGGCGTGGATTCCGAAGCTGTGCGGTTGCGCCGGGGAGACCCGGACGCGCTGGTCGCCTTGCTCGAACGCTACCAGCATCGCCTCTATCGTTTTCTATTGCGCATGGTGCGCGAACCCGCCACTGCGGAGGACCTCTTCCAGCAAACGTGGATTCGCGTAGCGGAAAACGTCCGGCGCTTCGATCCAAACCGCGGCATCGAGCCGTGGCTCTTCTCGATCGCGCGTAACCTGGCCATCGACTATCTGCGTCGCATGCGCCCGGAGAGCCTGGACGCTCCGCTTCCTTCCGGCGAATCGCGTGCCGACACTTTGGCCGATCCGCACGTTGGCCGCGAGCCCGTCGCGTTTGAAAAATTACTCCGCGACCAAACCAGCAGCCGTCTCGCCGAGGGCGTCTCCGAATTGCCGGCCATCTATCGCGAGGTGGTCACGCTGCGCTTTGAGGAAGAAATGAAGCTTGAGGAAATTGCCGGGCTGCTGGACGTGCCGCTTTCCACCGTCAAGACGCGCCTGCGCCGCGCGCTCGAAGCGTTGCGAGGTTCGCTTGCGGAGCGGTTGCCCGGAGGAAAGTTGCCCGGATGGGGGCCCCAATGAACGATCACGATCGCATTCGTGGACTTTTTCCACTGGCTGCGGCCGGCGCGCTCGATGAGTCCGAAGAGCGGGACCTGAGCGCGCACCTAACGTCTTGCGCCGATTGCGCTGCCGAACTCGAAGGCTGGAACGCTCTGACGGGAGCTTTGCGCCGGATGCCCACTCCACAGGCCCCGGCGAACCTCGTCCATCGCGTGCAGCTTCAGCTCCTCACGCATGCCATTCGTGAGCAGGAGCGTCAGCGCAGCCACCGAGCTTTCTTCTGGCTGATTCTCTTTGGCTGGACCATGACGTTTGCCACTTGGCCCGTTCTCCGGTTCGCCAGCAATGCGGCGTCAACTCTATTGCACGTGGAATTTCTTCACACTTGGTATGGCCCCGCTACGTTTAGCGTAGTGAGCTGGATCGGGGCGGCCGCTGCTGCTGCGTTTCTCTGCCTGCGGCACAGAGAAGAACGAGGTCTCGCATGAGCACACTCCAGGAAAGATTTACACAAGCTCCAGAAAATCAACCCAGCGGCTTCCCACGAAATCTGGCCATCATCCGGCCGATAGCATGGGTCATCGCGCTGGCTGCGCTCGCCGGTATCGAGTTTTTGTTGTGGGGAGTGGGCTTTCCCCACGATCGAAACGCCAGCTCGTGGCCGCTGGCGGGGCGGCTGGCGCTCGCGTGTGCTGCGGGTCTCGTCGTCCTTGCGGATATTCTGCTGATTGGTTACATCTACGCAGACGCGAAGCGCCGCGGCATGCGGCACGTGATGTGGACGCTGCTGGCCGTTTTTATTCCTGACGCCATCGGCATCATTCTTTATTTTCTGCTGCGTGAACCGCTGCCGTCGCCGTGTCCGCGATGCGGTTACGTGGCCCGCGGGAGCTTTTCCTTCTGTCCGCGCTGCGGCTCGGACCTGCTCCACACCTGTCACGCGTGCCACCGGAAAATCGAGCCGGGGTGGACGAACTGCGCGCACTGCGGCGCGCCCGTGCAATCGCAACCGCGCACCGCGGCGTAAGAGAACCGGCAGCATAGCTGCATACCTCCAGGCGTCCAGTTCGCCGCGTGTGCTAGCATTAATGCGATATGACCCGCGAAGTTTTTATCATCTGCGCCGTTCGCACTCCCATCGGGAAATTTGGCGGCGGCCTTGCCGAGATGACTGCGCCCGATATGGGCGTGCACGTCACACGCGCCGCGCTCGAACTCGCCTTTGGCGAAGCCCCTGTCATCCGCGAGCCCGGCGAAATCTATTCCGAAGCGGCGAAATCTTGGCAGTTTCCCTGGCGCGTCGACGAAGTGATCTTCGGCAATGCGCGCTCCGCCGGAACCGGCCCGAATCCCGCGCGGCAAATTGCCTGGCGCAGCGGTCTTGCCGAGGATGTTCCGGCCTTTACCGTGAACATGGCTTGCGCCTCCGGCGTTCGCACCATTCTGCTGGGCTGGCAACAAATTCTTCTGGGCGAAGCCGAAATCATCGTAGCGGGTGGCGCGGAGTCCATGAGCCGCGTTCCCTATCTGATGGACGCGCGCTGGGGCCTGCGCATGGGCAACCAGCCGCTCGTGGACGCAATGTATCGCGACGGCTTTCTTTGCCCCATGTCCAAAATGGTGATGGGCGAAACCGCCGAATTGCTCGCCACGCAATATAAAATTCCGCGCGAAGAGCAGGATCGCTACGCCGTCGAAAGCCATCAACGCGCGGCGGCGGCGGCGAAGAATTGCCATTTCCGCGACGAGATCGTCCCCATCGAGCGCACCGATAAGAAAGGCAACGTTATCCGCATTGACCATGACGAGCATATCCGTCCGGATGTGACGCTCGAAGGCATGGCCAAGCTCCCGCCCGTATTCTCGAAAAACGGCACGGTCACCGCTGGCAACTCGAGCGGCATCACCGATGGCGCCGCCGCGGTGGTGCTCGCCAGCGGAGAAAAAGTCCGCGAGCTGAACCTGAAGCCGCTCGCTCGCATCCACGCCGCCGCCGTCGCCGCCGTCGACCCGCGCATCATGGGCATCGGTCCCGTTCCCGCCATCCGCAAGCTGGAAAAGCGCTCCGGCTGGAAGCTCGGCGATTATGCCGCGATCGAGCTCAACGAAGCTTTCGCCGCGCAGGTTCTCGCTTGCGATCGCGATCTCGGCTTCGATCGCGCCCGCCTGAATCCCAATGGCGGCTCGATCGGGCTGGGCCATCCCATCGGCGCCACTGGCGCGCGCATCACCGCCACGCTGATCCACGAGCTCCGCCGTGCTCCCCAGCCTGCCGGCCGCCGGGGTCTTGTCACCTTGTGTGTATCGGGCGGAATGGGCGTGGCCATGGCCCTCGAAGCCGTGTAACAATTTCCGCATGGCTACAGAGAATAACGAAATGATGCTGACGGCGCCGCGCGTGCCGCGCCCCGAGGAATTCCAGTTTATTCGCTACCACGCCGAAGGCAGCGTCGCGCGCCTCACCCTCGACCGCCCCGAGCACAATCTGCTGCACGAGCAAATGCTTCGCGAACTCGCGCAGGGCGTCGAATACGCCGGAGATCGGCCGGAAATCAAGCTCATCGTGCTGGATGCCGCGGGCAAGGTCTTCTCCGGCGGAATCGACCTTGGTGAATACACGAAGCAGCGCGTCTTTCAGGTTCTGGACGCATTCGAAGGCGCGTTTATCTCCATGCTCGACACGGGCAAGCCGATCTTGGTGGTGGTCAACGGCCCGGCTGTCGGCGGCGGCTCGGAGCTCGCGGCCATTGGTGATGTGGTGATCGCCACGCCTCGTGCGCGATTCGCGCAGCCTGAGGTGACGATCGGCGTGTTCCCTCCGCTCGCGGCAACCATTCTGCCGCACCTGATCGGCCCAAAGCAGGCTCTCGAGCTCGTGCTCACCGGCGAAACCATCAGCGCCGAACGCGCACTCGAATTGGGCTTGGTCAATCGCGTCGTGCCTGAAGCCAAGCTGCAGGAAACCGTGGACGCGCTGTGCGCGCAGATCACCGCGCAATCCGGACCGGTCCTCACCATGGCCAAGCGCGCCGTGATCGGTGGCATGGGGCTCTCGCTCCGCGACGCCATGCACCGCTCGATCCATTTATTCCTCAACGAGCTCTACGGCCTGGAAGATTCGCAGGAAGGTCTGCGCGCCGTAGTCGAGCGCCGCAAACCGCAGTGGAAGAACCGCTGAGACGTACTCTACAGCCTAACGTCTAAATTCTGACTTACGTTGTCGGCCGCACGCGCTGGCCGGAAATGCCGCGCGCATTTGACTCTCCTCCATCCCAGGAATACACTGCGCCTGAACATTCCGCAGGCGCGGATGTTTTGGGGGAAGGCCGTCGATTCGGCCGCGGTCCCGCCACTGTGATCGGCTCGCAACGCAGCCGTCAGCCAGGATACCCGCCGCGCCGCCGAAGCTGGCGCTTCTCGCGAGAGGAAGCGCGGCTGGAAGCCCCATTTCTCGTGGGGCTTTTTTGTTTTTGCGAAGACTTTCTTACGGAACCATCTCGCCGGTCAAGAATTCTGAGCGTTCACAATGTTCACCGCCAGCAACAACAGCGACCTCGCGAACCATCTCCGTCGGGGCGCGGTTTCAGCCGTTCCGCAGCCGCGCGGGAAAAAGGAGGCTTTGGCTCCTGAGACCGGCAGCAAGATCACGCCTCGTGCGCCCGCCGCCAAGGTCCGCCCATACCCCAGCGCCGCGGTTCTCCTAACCTGTTTTTTTGCGGTGTACCTTGCGTGCGCCGCGCAAGCTGCCGCAAAACAACAAGCCAAGCCCGCGCAACACGCGGACGCCGCCACCACCGTCACCGACGACGTGGGCCGCCAGGTCGAAGTCGCACAGCCCGTGCGCCGCATCGTTTCGCTGGCCCCCAGCGTCACCGAAACCATTTACGCTTTGGGCGCTCAGGATCGTCTCGTCGCGGACACCGACTACTGCGACTACCCTCCGGAAGCGAAACAAAAACCCAAAATCGGCGGCGTCATCAACCCCAATCTCGAGCAGGTGGTCGCCATGCGGCCCGATCTGGTGGTCGTCGCCGCCCAATCGGGCAATCGCCGTGAAACGGTGGACGCCCTCGAGCGCCTCCACGTAGCCACGTACGCCACGGACGCGCGCACAGTTGCGGACATGTTGCAATCGGTCAGCCGTCTTGCCACCGTGATTGACGCCGAAGAACAAGGCAAAGCCGTCGTCGCCTCTTTGCAAACGCGTCTCGACGATCTCCGCCGCAAACTCGAAGGCGTGGCGCCGGCGCGCGTGCTTTTCGTCGTGTGGACCGCCCCGCTGATCTCCGTTGGCGGAGATAACTTTCTAGCTGATGCCTTGCGTCTCGCGGGCGCCGAGTCCGTGGTTCATTCACAGCAGGATTGGCCGCACGTCAGTCTCGAAGAAGTGGTTCGCCAGCAACCTGATTACATCATCTTTGCGGATTCGGATACCGATCGCATTTTGAGTGACTTTGCCTTGCTTCGCCAGCAACCGGGCTGGCGCGATCTGAAAGCCGCTCAGGAAAACCGGCTCGCCATCATCAGCGACGCCATCAATCGTCCGGCGCCGCGCTTGGTGGATGCCATCGAGCAGCTTGCGCGTCAGTTGCATCCCGAAATATTTGCGCCGCCCACAACAGTGACGCCTCGGCCGTTCTCCGTGCCGGCAGGAGCCGCGCCGTGAAGCCGCTCACTTTCCGCCGCCTGCTCTGGATTTGCGTATCGTTGCTGGCCGTGCTCTTTGCGGCCGTGGTACTGGCGCTAAAGCTCGGCGCGGTGCCTATCTCCATGACGGATCTCGTCATCAACCTCGCGCGTGTGGCCGTCGGAAAAAATGTCCAGCTCTCGAGCGACTACCGCCTAATCATTTTCGATTTGCGGTTGCCGCGCATTATTCTCGGTATGCTCGTCGGCGGCGCGCTGTCCGTCTCCGGAGCGGGCTTCCAGGCGCTGCTGCGCAATCCTCTGGCCGATCCTTACGTGCTCGGTGTATCGAGCGGCGCTGCCTTGGGCGCCATCATCGCGTTGATTGCCGCGCCGCAGATTCCGCTCGTTGTGCCCGCCGCCGCGTTTATCGGCGCCACCGCCACCATCGCCGCCGTCTATTTCCTGGGCCGCCGCGAAGGCCAACTCGATAGCACCACGCTTTTGCTCGCGGGGATCATCACCGCTTCGTTTCTTTCGGCGCTGATCATCTTCCTGATGACGACCCTGGCCGGCCGCGAGCTCCGCGGCATGGCCTTTTGGTTGATGGGCGACCTTTCTACTCCCCTGCCCGCGAGCCTGCGCTGGATTTTTGGTGTCGGACTAATCGTTGGCGTGGGCGCAATCTACTCGACCGCCGCCGACTTGAACCTGATCACCACCGGCGAACGCGAAGCGTTGCATCTCGGCGTCGAAGTTACGCGCGTAAAACTCGTGGTTTATATTTCTGCGTCCCTGCTCACGGGTCTCGCCGTCGCCGTCAGCGGCGCCATCGGGTACGTCGGCTTGCTCGTGCCGCACGTGATGCGTTTACTTTTTGGCTCGGATTACCGCGTGCTTATCCCCACATCCGTGATCGGCGGCGCGATCGCCATCGTGATCGCGGATACTCTTGCGCGTACTGTTGTCGCTCCCACGGAATTGCCCGTCGGCGCGATGACGGCTATGGCCGGCGCCCCCGTCTTCATTTATCTGCTTCGCCGGAGGCTTCCGTGAGCGCGGGTGGTGGGTACCAAACGACCGCCGCCGGAGCACACGGCGCGGAATCTGCCGAGCCTCCCGTACGCCTCAACGTGGAGCAAGCCAGCTACGCCTACCACGCTCGAGGCAACGCCGCTCCAGTGTTCACGCTCGCTGCGACATCGTTCGTGGCACGCCAGCGTGAAATCGTGGCGATTTTGGGTCCCAATGCCAGCGGCAAGTCCACGCTAATCGGACTCATTTCTGGCGCGCTCAAGCCGCTCTCCGGCCGCGTCGAGCTCGAAGGTTTCGAAACCTCGCGCCTCGATCCGCGCACCCGCGCCCAACGCATCGCCGTCGTTCACCAGGAAAGCCCGTTGCTCTTTCCCGCGCGCGCCGGCGAATACGTATTGCAAGGCCGCCACCCGCACGGTAAGAGCCTGCGCTTCGCCAGCGAGCAGGACGTTGTCGTCGCCGAAAATGCTCTCGCGCAAGTGGGCGCGAAACATCTGCGCGATCGCTGGATGCACGAAATCTCCGGCGGCGAAAAACAGCGCATCATCCTGGCGCGTGCCCTCGCGCAACAGCCGATCCTGCTTTTGCTCGACGAGCCCACGCTGCATCTCGATATCGGCGCGCAAGTGGATTTGCTCGAACGCTTGCAGCAACTGGCCCACGAGAATCGCTACACCGTCATCATCGTGACGCACGAGCTGAGCCTCGCCGCCGAATTCGCCGACCAGGTGGTGCTGCTCCATCGCGGAAAATGTTTGCGTGTGGGCACGCCCGCTGAAGTCTTTAATCGCGAACTGCTCGAGCAAGTGTTCGAAGCGCCGCTCGAAGTCGCGATTGGCCCCGAAGGCCGGCCGCGCGTACACATCCGCGGCGTGCGCTACGCGGTGAAGCGCTGATCGTCTTGCTTTGAATTTGGTTTCGAAGAGTTTGTTGCCGTAGCTGTTCGTATCCGGCGGCGTCGCGGTTTTCGGCCGCGCGTTGCATTCATCTATCGCAGACTCCGCGCACGGGAAGACGGTGCAAAGCCGTCGCCGCCGCGCGACTGTAAGGCGGTGCTTCGCAGAGGCCGCGCCACTGTTCGCACCGGTGAGCGTATCGCTCGCTGGACGCATGGGAAGGCGCCGCTGCTTCGTTTGCCGCCAAGCCAGGAGACCGGCGGAGTCCGCATCCTGATCGGCTCGCGCACGCATGCGCGATTCGTACAGGACCACCTTCGAACTCCCGCGCGAGAGGGAGTGGAGGCTGAAATGAGGCTTCGTTTGCCTGCGTTTTTTACTTTCGCCGTAACATTTTCGCTTCTTTTGCTGTTCTTTTCACAAACGAGCGCCGCCCAATCCGCCGCTACGCTGCGGGGCGTTGTTTCCGATCCCGCCGGCCAGCCGATACGCGGCGCCATCGTAAGTGCGATTCCCGAGCACGCCGGCGTCACGTCTCGCGGTCAAGCATCGCAAACCGCTTCGCTCGCGGACGGCACTTTCGAGTTGATACTGTCTCCCGGCGGTTATCGCGTTGTGATTACGCGTGCCTCTTTCGCTCGCGTCGAGCGCACCATCGACCTCGCCGCGGCCCAGCACTTCGATCTTCCCGTTACCATGGCGCTCGAGCCGCTCGCGTCGAGCGTCGTTGTCACCGCCGAAGCCGCGCCTGCGGAAGCCAGCACCACGCCCGCACCGCTCACCACCGTCACGCGCGCGCAAATCGAGCAGCGCGCCGTCGATTCGCTCCCCGACCTGCTCGCCACGCTTCCCGGCATCAGCTTCGATCGCACCGGACCCGAAGGCGGCCAAACTTCGCTCTTCCTCGATGGCGGTAATTCCAATTACACGAAAGTCCTCATCGACGGCACGCCCGCGAATGATTCCGGCGGCCCCGTCGATTTTTCGAATTTCACGCTGGATAACGTGGAGAAAATCGAAGTCGTCCACGGCGCGGAAAGCGCCATCTACGGTTCGGACGCCATGACGGGCGTGATCCAGATCTTCACGCATCGTGGCGAGACGCGCGAGCCCGAGCTCGACCTCACCGGCGAGGGCGGCTCGTTTGACAGTGGCCGCGGCTCTGCCGTTCTCAGTGGACTCCTTGGCCCCTTCGATTATTCCCTCGCCGAGGGCTATTTCACCACCGCGGGTCAGGGACCGAACGACGCCCTCCTCAATCGCACGCTCTCCGGCAATTTCGGCTGGAAGTTTTCTGACGATGACTCGCTGCGCCTCACCGTCCGCGACAATTCAAGCGACGCCGGCATTCCGGGCCCTACGCTCTACTTGCCGCCCGATCTCGGTCAGACCAACGCTCTGCACAATCTCTACGCCAACGTGGTCTGGAACGCGCAACGCGGCAAGCATTGGCAGTGGCGCGTATCGGGCGACGAATCGAGCCTGCACGGCGTCGATAGCGACCCCGGAAATTTCGTATCCACCGATCAATTCAATCGCGCCGCCTTCAACGCCCAAGCCACCTACCTTTTTCTCAAAGGAGCGTTCACCGGCGGCTACTACTACGAAGTGGAAAATGGCTATCCCGGCGCGCTCGAAGGCGAACACGCTCGCCGCAACAATCAGGCCGGCTACGTTGACGCTCGCTGGCAGCCGGTTCCGCGTCTCACACTCAACGCCGGCGCGCGTGCCGAAGATAATTCCAGCTTCGGCACCCGTGTAGTGCCGCGTGCCGGCGCTGCGTATCTTTTGCGCAAGGGCAATTCCGATTGGGGCGCCACGCGAGCGCACGCTTTCTACGGCCAGGGGATTGACGAGCCCGAGCTTGCTGAATCCTTCGGCACCGATCCCTGCTTCCCCGGCAACCCGAACCTGCAGCCCGAGGAAAGCAAAACGGCCAGCGCCGGAATCGAGCAGCGCATCGCCTCCGATCGCGTGCGCGTCTCCGCCGATTACTTCTACAACGAATTTCACAATGTGATCAGCTTCGCCTTTCTGCTGCCCACGCCCACTTGCCAATTCGGCACCGGCACTTATTTCAATACCGACCTCGCCATCGCGCGCGGCGCCAATCTCAGCCTCGAAACGCGCATCGTGCGCTGGCTTACCATCGCCGGCCACTATAGTTTCGATAATAGCCGCGTGTTGATTTCGCCAAACGCCACCGATCCCACCGAACTGCCCGGCAATCACCTGCTGCGCCGCCCGGTCAATTCCGGGACCGTGGTCCTCAACGCCGTCTGGCGCCGTGTGGACTTCAACCTGGTCGGTTACATCACCGGGCAGCGCACCGATAGCGATTTCCTAGGACTCGGCTTCACGCGCGATCCCGGCTATTCGCGTTTCGATGTGGCCACATCGTATCGCGTGGACCGCAACGTCTTGCTCTTCGTTCGCGCCGGCAATGTGCTCGATCGTCAGTATCAGGACGCGCTCGGCTACCCCGCGCTGGGCCGCGAAGTCCGCGGCGGCGTCAAATTAACCTTCGGCGGCCGCAACTAAGCCGGCGTCTCCCGGAGAAATGGCGTCGTCTCCGGCAAATGGTGTCGTCTCGGGGAGTGGTGTCATCCCGAACCCCGTTTTCCAGGGGTGAGGGATCTGCTTCCAGTTTTTGTCTCGAACCTCGCACGGTGGCGTACCTCTAATGCCGCTGCGCGAAAGGCAGGAGCGCAAACAACATGCCAACCCCCATCCTCTTCTGCTGGAGCGGCGGCAAAGATAGCGCCCTCGCGCTCCATCACTTACGCCGCGACCCGCGTTACGAAGTCGTCGCGCTGCTCACCACCGTCACCGAAACGTACGACCGCATCAGCATGCACGGCGTCCGCCGCGTCCTACTCGAGCAGCAAGCCGCCGCGCTCGGCTTGCCCCTCGAAATCGTTACCATTCCGCCGCAGTGCATCAACGCCACCTACGAAGCCCGCATGGCGCAAACGCTCCAACGCTACAAAGATCGCGGCATCCAGCACGCCGCCTTTGGCGACATCTTCCTCGAAGATCTTCGCCTCTATCGCGAACAAAATCTCGCGCGTATCGGCATGCAAGCCGTCTTCCCGCTGTGGCAGCGCCCCACGCCCGAACTCGCGCGCGAATTCATCGCTCTCGGCTATCGCGCGGTCACCGTATGCATCGATCCGCGCGTGCTCGACGCATCCTTCGCCGGACGCGAGTTCGATCGGAAATTCCTCGCCGATCTTCCGCCCGCCGTCGACCCTTGCGGTGAAAATGGCGAATTCCACAGTTTTGTGTTCGCCGGACCGGATTTCACCTCGCGCGTCGCCTTTCAGATCGGCGAAGTGGTTCAGCGCGAAGGCTTCTGCTTCTGCGATCTCCTCCCGACAGACGTTTGTTAAGCAGTAGAAGGTCTCGCCGCTCACGTCTGCGAACCATCGCCACGCTGCTCCTTCCACTCCAGCGTCATCCCGAACCCTGCCGTTCGGAGGGAACTGCTCTTGCCCCGCCGCCCGCTTCGCCGCGCTCCGCGAACCCGCTGTCGCCTCAGAATGAGGTTTAACGAAGTTTGCGCGGGTCCGCTGTGTGGGGTTGTTGTCATCCCGAACCGCGCCGTTCGGCGCTGAGGGATCTGCTTTTGCCTCGCCGCCCGCTTCGCCGCGCTCCGCGAACCCGCTGTCGCCTCAGAATGAGGTTTAACGAAGTTTGCGCGGGTCCGCTGTGTGAGGTTGTTGTCATCCCGAACCCTGTTGTTGAAGGGTGAGGGATCTGCTTTTTGCATTGCTCGTTCAACGACATTTGCGGCGCGCATCCCATCTCCTCGTCAATTCGATGTAAGATAGCCCGCCTTAAAAATTCCGTAACCTTGAGGACAAAGCACTCATGCGCCGAACCATCGTAAGCAGCGGTCTTGCGGGCTTGCTCACGCTCGCCGTTTGTTTCGCCATCGCCTCCGCTAAGTCGCCCGAGCAAGCCAAATCCAAAGCGGCCAAGTCTGGCAAAATGGAAGCCGCTGGCCGTGGCAACGCCGATTCCATCACCGTCGACGAGCTGAAGGTTTACGACTACTTCCTCGCCTCCGATCAGCTCGAAGGTCGCAACATGCCCTCGCGCGGGTATGACACTGCGGCTCTCTACGTCGCCAGCCATCTCGCCGAATGGGGACTCAAGCCCGGCGGCAGCACCTCCGGCACCAACGGTCCACTTCAGCCATATCTCATGCCGTTCGAGCTCGTGACGCGCAGCGTCATCCCGGAAGAGGCGAAGGCTTCCATTACCGCGCCGCCTCCCGCCGGACGCGGCGGCGTTGCTCCGCCCGCTGCCGGCGCGCGCGGTGGCTCCGCGCCGATGCGCACCACCGATTTCGAATATGCCAAGGATTGGACGGTCACCGCCGGTGGCCGTGGCGCTCCTCCGCTCAAAGCGTTTGACGCCTCCGGCAACCTCGTCTTCGCCGGCAACGGCTACGTCGTCAACAAAACCAACGCGAATCCCTATCAGGGTCTCGACGTCAGCGGCAAAATTATCGTCGTCGCCGGACTGCCTCCCGAGCTCGCCGCGCTGCAAGCCGCCGGTGGACGTGGTGGCGCGGGCGCGCAAAATCCTCTCGGCGAAAATTGCACGGATTACCTCACCCCCGAGGAATATGCCGCCAAGAATGGCGCCCTCGCCGTGGTCACCGTCGCCAGCTACCAGCAGCTCAGCGCCATGGCCAATCCCAATGGCGGCCGCGGCCCATCTCTCAATGGGCCTCCCTACCAGGTCGTCAAGTTCGCGCAGAGCGCCGCTTGCCCCAGCGCCCCGGCCATTTCCGCGGGCGTCGAGCTCACCAACGCCATCTTCCAGGGCGAAAAATTAAGCGCCGCCGATGCTTTCTACGGCGCTGGCGAAAACAAGAAGCTCGATTCGTTTGCGATGAACGCCAGCAAAACGCTCAACCTCCACGTGCCCGTGCAATCCGGCGAAGGTCACGGCGAAAATGTCGTCGGCATTCTCGAAGGCGGCGACCCCGTCCTCAAAAATGAATACGTCGTCATCAGCGCGCACCTCGATCACATCGGCCTCAGCGCGCCGCTGCCCGATGGCCACAACGTAAATAACGGCGCCGACGACGATGGCTCCGGCTCGACCGGGCTGCTCGCCATCGCGCGCGCCTATGCCGAGGGTGCCGCGAAAGGCCTGCGTCCCAAGCGCACTTTCATTTTTCTGTGGAATGGCGGCGAGGAAAAGGGCCTGTGGGGCTCGCAATACTTCGCTGAATTTCCGCCGGTAGACGTCACCAAGATCGTCGCCGACCTCAATATGGATATGATCGGCCGCACCAAAAATCCCAACTCCGTCGATCCGGACCGCACGCATTTCCTCGTGAATCCCGGCGAAGTGCTGCTCGTCGGCCCGAATATCAGCAGCGACGATCTGGAAAAAACCATCGAGACCGTCAACAATGGCTACCAGAAGCTCGGCCTCAATCATTTCTATGACGTGACCGCGCCGGACGCCACGCACGATAACCTCGGCCCCGGCGCGAACGGCCAGCGCATCTTCTACCGTAGCGATCACTACAATTTCGCCAAGGTCGGCGTGCCCATCGCCTTTTTCTCCGATGGCCTGCACGTGGATTATCACCGCCCCACGGACACGCCCGAGAAAATCGATTTCACTGAAATCGAGCAGGTCTCGAAAACGGTAGCCGCCGTCGGCTGGGTCCTCGGCAATCAGCCGGGCCGCCCGGCGCTCAACGCGAAGCTTCCGGATCAATTGGTCAAGGATATGAAAGCCGCGCAAGCCCAGGGCTGGGGCAAGATCACCCCCGTGCTGCCCCCGTTACCCGGCGAGCCCTACTAGCTTTCTGTTTTGGAATTGTCCCCGTTGGGGAACCGCTCAAAACGCGGTTCCCCAACGATCGAGCTGAGGGCCGCCGTCAGACGGTTTCGTGTAGCGCAGGTCCTTGGACCTGCGGCTTTTCTGCTTTGCACTTAGCTTTAGCATTGCTCTCTGAGGTTCGCCATGGAGGGTTTCTGGAACGACATCCGCTTCGGGCTGCGGATGCTCGCACACAAGCCCGCATTCACCGCGGTAGCGGTTCTCACGCTGGCGCTCGGCATCGGCGCGAACACGGCGATCTTCACGCTATTCGATTCTCTTCTTCTCGAATCTCTGCCCGTTCGTGACCCCGGCCGCCTCGTGCTGTTCTCCACCGAATTGGCCGAGGGCACTTACACCGGCGATGCGCCCATCGGTCGTTGGCCGTGGTTTCCTTTTGAATTCTACGAATTTATCGGCACACAACCGCTTCCTTTCGAATCCATCTGTGCATTTCGCATGGGCGATAACGCCGTCGCGGTGCATTTCGCGGGCGCGCCCTCTGGCGAACAAGCGCAGCGCGCCGTTGTGCATTTGGTATCCGGCAACTATTTCACCGTGTTGGGTGTGGATGCCGGCATGGGCCGAATGCTCGCACCCGCCGACGACCACGCAAACGCGCCACCCGCTGCCGTGGTCAGCTATCTCTATTGGAAGCGCCGGCTGCACTCCGATCCCACTACGATTGGCAAGATTGCGATCCTCGACGGCACTGCGTTCACAATCGTTGGTGTCGCTCCGGCCGAATTCTTTGGCGAACGCTTGCGCCAGCCGCCGGACTACTGGTTGCCGCTCGCGTTCCAACCCGTCATCGACCCGTACGATCGTCTGCACGACGCAGATGCGTACTGGCTGAACATGATGGCGCGTCTCCAGCCAGGCGCTACGCGCAAACAGGCGCAAGCCGCCGTCACCGTCGCGCTGCGGCAATTCCTTACGAACAAGGCCGGAGCTCAAATTCCCCCCGATCGGACGGCGAATATCGCGAAATCCTACATCCAGCTCTCTGACGGCGGACGAGGCATCTCCGGCCTGCGATTTCAATACTCGCAGCCCCTGCACGTACTGCTCGTCGTGGTCGGGATGGTGTTGTTGATCGCGGTAGCGAATGTCGGAAGCCTTCTGCTCGCTCGCGCCGTGGCGCGGCGTCCGGAAATTTCCTTGCGTCTTGCCCTGGGCGCGGGACGCGGCCGCCTGATCCGCCAGCTCCTCACCGAAAGCGTTCTTCTCGCGGCCATCGGCGCAGGGTGCGGTCTTCTGCTCGCGCACCGGGGCGTCAAGGTTTTGGCCGCATACATTTCGGAAGGGTCGCCACAGCAGCCGCACCTGGACGGCATCGTCCTGCTCTTTACGTTGAGCATCACTTTCGTTGCGGGGATTCTGTTCGGCTTGGCACCGGCGCTGCAATCGGCCCGCACCGACCTCATCTCCGTGCTGAAGGCCGGCAGTATCGGCGGGGCTTCCGGCAGGCGGTCTCGGGCTACGCAAGTTTTGGTGATCGCGCAGATCGCCGTTTCCCTGGTCCTGATCGTCGGCGCGGGATTGTTCGCGCGCAGCCTTCTGAACTTGGAGCACTTGCGGCTAGGTTTTGATCCAAAGAATGTTCTACTGGTGCGCATCGATCCAAGGCTCGCAGGATATAAACCAGAAAATGTCGGCGCCTTTTATAGGCAGCTTCTCGATCGCCTCAATGAATTGCCCGGCGTGCAGGCGGCGACGCTTGCCCACTACAGCCCGCTCAGCGGATCGAAGAGCACGAATAAAATTAACATCGAAGGTTATGCCCTCCCATCCGGCGAACACCCCAACGCGGAAACAATCTTCGTCGGCCCCAATTATCCGGACGTGCTGGGCATACCGTTAATGCTTGGCCGCGCGATTGGGTTCGAAGACACGTCGGCGTCGCCCAAAGTGGCTATGGTGAACCAGGCATTCGTGCGCCACTTCTTTCCAAATCAAAACCCGATCGGTCACCGGTTTAGTTTTGGAGGTCAGGGTAGTTATGAAATCGTCGGCGTCGTGGGTGACGCGCATTTTCAGGACGCCAGAGGGAAACAAGCGGATGTCGTATTTTTGTCTTTCCTGCAGGACCAAACACCCGATGCCTTGCGCTCCGAGATCGAACTCCGCACGCAGGGCGATCCGCGCGGAGCCGTCGCCGCGATTCGCAAACGGATCGCGCAAGTCGATCCGAAGCTGCCTATCACCCACGTGCAATCTCTCAGCGCGCAGATCGGCGAAAATTACGATCGCGAGCGCCTGGCCGCGCGCTTCGTGGGTTTCTTCAGCGGTTTGGCGTTGCTTCTGGCTTGCGTTGGTCTCTATGGCGTCGTGGCTCAGGATGTTGCGCGTCGCCGGACGGAAATCGGCGTCCGTATGGCGTTGGGAGCTCAGCGTCAGAGGATTCTTTGGATGGTCTTTCGTGATACGGCTCTATTGCTATGCGGGGGCTTAGCGCTCGGTCTGCCCACAGCCTTCGCTGTGTCAACATTGCTCGCCAGCCAACTTTTCGGCCTCAAAACCGCCGACCTCGTTTCATTCATCGGAGCAATCGCCGTCTTGGCCGCTGTTATCACCATCGCGGGCTTCCTACCGGCCCACCGAGCTTCTCGCGTGGATCCCATGATCGCCCTCCGCTACGAGTAGGCTAATCGCGGCCTACAAGCTACCGTCAGGCTACGCCTTCAGCCGTGCCATCTCTGCCAACATGAATTGCCTTTAATGCTGAGCCCCAACTTTGAGGCAGCGCCGGCCTTCGCCGGTTTTGTGTAGCGCAGGGCCTCCGGCCCTGCGGCTTTTCCGTAGCTCACAGAGGACTAGCGCCACAGGAGCATTCGAACGCACATTGCCTCGCATTCGTGTACATCACGCAGCCCCAAGCCTTTTGTTTGCAGCATTAAGTCATCGAATTGACAAAATCTGCAATTCACAAGGCCCCTATTTACCGTAAGTTACGCACATCGGATCCTGTAAGTCGAGCCCTGCCGTATTTACATCAAAATAGGGGAGGTGGGAGTGGCTAGATACTAACTAGCCGGAGCGCTCGAGCATGGCTTTTGCGAGCCCGCAAGTTTCCTCTCCGTGCGAGCTTGTGACGGCAAACGTCGCGCGGTCGGAATGCTATAATCCCGGCTTCCATGGGAACGATGGCACCGCCGGAACCGGGCGCGATGAGCGCCGCGCTCGCGAAATATGAACCGGTGATCGGGCTCGAAGTCCACGTGCAGCTTGCTACGCAGACGAAGGTTTTCTGCGGGTGCTCCACGCGCTTTGGCGATGCGCCCAATACGAACACGTGTCCCGTGTGCCTGGGATTGCCCGGCTCGCTCCCGGTTTTAAATCGTCGCGCGCTCGAGTTGGCGATTCGCGCGTCGCTCGCCCTGCACCTCGAGGTGCAAAGCATCTCGCGCTTTGCCCGCAAGAATTATTTCTATCCCGATTTGCCCAAGGGCTACCAGATTTCTCAATTTGAATTGCCGCTCGCGCTGCGCGGCTGGCTCGAAGTGGAATTCGAGGGCGCGCGCAAACGCATTGGCATCACGCGCCTGCACATGGAAGAAGACGCGGCGAAAAACATGCACGAGGGTTTCGCCGATTCCGCCACGAAGACCTACATTGATTACAACCGCTGCGGCACGCCGCTCGTCGAAATCGTTTCTGAGCCGGATATGCGCGCGCCCGAGGAAGCTCACGCCTATCTCACCGCGCTCAAGCAGGTGCTGCTCTATTGCGAGATCAGCGATTGCAATATGGAGGAAGGCTCGTTGCGCTGCGATGCGAATGTGAGCGTGCGCCCGCGCGGCCAGGCAAAATTCGGCGAGAAAGTAGAAGTGAAAAACCTAAATTCTTTCCGCTACCTGCAGCGCGCGCTCGAATACGAAATTCGCCGCCAGGTGGACGTGCTCGACTCCGGCGGCAAAGTGCAGCAGGAAACGCGGCTGTGGAATGTGAATGGCGGCCGCACGGAGTCTATGCGCTCCAAAGAATTCGCGCACGACTATCGCTACTTTCCGGAGCCTGACTTGCTTCCACTCCACGCTCCGGAAGAAATCATCGCCAGCGTCCGCAAGGAGATGCCGGAGCTGCCCGATGCGCGCCGCGCCCGCTTCATTTCACAGCATGGGCTGACGCCGTACGATGCCGCGGTGCTCACCGATTCGCGCGCGCTCGCCGACTATTTTGAAGCCGTGGTAAGCGCAGGAGCCGCGCCGAAGATCGCGGCCAACTGGATTTCCACCGAATTGCTGCGCCGCCTGAACGACGCGGGCAGCGATATCACCGCCAGCCGCGTAAGCGCCGCGGAGTTGGCGGGCGTGATCGCCGAGGTCGAGTCCGGACGGATCACCGCGGCAAACGGCAAGAAAGTGTTTGCGACCATGTTTGAAACCGGGCGCCCGGCAGCGGAGATTATCGCCACCGAAGGATTTCAGAAACTGGACGACACGGCTGAAATCGAGCGCGTGTGCCGCGAAGTGGTCGAAAAGAATGCGGACAACGTGGCGAAGTTTCGCGGCGGCAACGAAGGCGTCTTCAAATTCTTCGTAGGCCAGGTGATGCGCGCCACGCGCGGCCAGGCCGATCCGCAAGCGGTGAATGATGTGCTGAAGCGTTTGTTGGCAGGATCCTGAAGAATATGGCGGAAAAGATGTTGAGCATTGGAGACAAAGCGCCGGAATTCCGGCTAACTACGGCGGACGGCAGCGAGGTCTCGCTTGCCGATTTTCGCGGCAAGCGCGCGATTCTGTATTTCTTCCCGAAAGCGCTCACCCCCGGTTGAACCACAGAAGCGTCCGAGTTTCGCGACGCAAAGCCTCAATTCGACAAACTGGAAACCGCAATCATTGGCTGCAGCGCCGATCCGATCGAGGCGCTGGCGAAGTTCAAGGTGAAGTTCAAGCTGAATTTCACGCTGCTGAGCGATCCCGCGTTTACCACCATCGAAGCATACGGCGCGCGGCGCATGAAGAGTTTTTTGGGGAAGTCATTTCTCGGGATCGTGCGTAGTTCCGTCTTGATTGGCGCCGATGGACGCGTCGAGCAGACCTGGCCGAACGCCAAATCCAAGGGGCACGCCACGGAAGTTCTCGCCTATCTCGAAGGTCTCGAAAGGCAGAAATAGCCTGCGGAAGTTATTGCGTGGGTTGGCCGGAGCGTTCGCGATAAAAGGCGATCAGGTCGGTGGCCTGCGCCGAACTCCCAAGCATGCGCAGCAAAGTGGCGACTTGCCCGCGATGATAGGTGCCGTGATTTACGAGGTGCTGCATCATTTCCCAGAGCGGATGGCGGTAGAGAATCCCTTTTGTATTACGGAATTCGACCACGCGCGCCAGATCGCCGTCTGATAATCCGCCCACGTAGCGGGTCAGGTTCGCCTCCACATCTTTCCAACGCGCGCGAATCGCCCCGAGATCGGGGTAATCTTCCGCTTTCGGCAAGGAAGGCGGTGTGCGGCCCTGCCAGCGTTCCAGGTAAAGCCACTCCACGTCCATGATGTGCGCGAGTGTGTTGCGTACGGAGCCAAAGCTGCCTCCGACGGGCTTCAGAAGCTGCTCGGTGGTGAGGGTCGCGCAGGAATCCATGGTGCGGTGATCCGCCCAGAAGTTGTAATCGTAGAGCCGCGCGATCGTTCGTGCATCCATCATGGGATTCTCCCGAAAGATGCGAACAGTATAAAACGCCCCGCGCGTGAGAGCGAGGCGACACGCTACTCCGCTTACCGTGCGGATCAGTCGCCCGTGTGGCTTGGCAAAGTTTCTACAGGAGACTCGCGACGAGGGCGCCGGGGCGCTTCGGGCTCGACGCCGCGCCAGCCGACGGGGCGGCCTTTTACGGCTTGCGTCAGCGCGCGGAACAACACGATGTACATCATCTGTCGGTAATAGAAGCGCTGCAGAACGAGCGGCAAGAGCAGCGACCAATCCTCATTCTTTTCGAGTGCAAAGGCGATGACGCAGGTGAGGAGGTCAATCAGCATGAAGGCGATAAAAAAGACGAGCGAGCGCTCGACGTCCTGCGCCGTCCATAACAACGGGAGCTGCGTGACGCGGAATTGCGCGAGGCACCAGAGGACCACCGAAATCGTGAAAAGCAAGTCGATCGCCGGTGAAAATAGAGGCAAAAGGAACTGGAATAGGAACACGTTGGGAAGCGCGATCCAGCCGAGCGTGCCGTAACGCTTGCGGCCCAGCGTGTCGCGATGCTTCCACACGGATTGCAAGGTTCCAAAAGTCCAACGGAAGCGCTGCTTGATCAGGGCGTCAGCGGTTTCGGGGGCTTGCGTGTAACCGATCGCTTCTTCGTCATAGGTGATGCGCCAGCCGGCCCGGCGAATCGCAATCGTCAGGTCGGTATCTTCGGCGACGGTTTCGTTGCTGAAGCCTCCGGCGGCCTGGATCGCTGCCACACGCCACGCGCCGACAGCGCCGGGAACCACGGGAATGCAGTTGAGCAGATCGAAGGCGCGCTTTTCCAGGTTTTGGCTGGTGATGTATTCGAGGGCCTGCCAGCGAGTGAGCCAGCGGGTACGATTGCCGACCTTGACGTTGCCGGCCACGGCGCCCACGCGCGGATCATAGAAGTCACGAACGAGCATGCGAATGGCGTCGGATTGGATCGAGGTATCGGCGTCAATCGTCACCACGATCGGGCTGGTGGCTTCCGAGAGAGCATGGCTCAGAGCCGCGGATTTGCCGCGATTGGGCTGGTGGATAATTTTGATTTTCGGATGCGCACCGAAGTTCCGCTCGAGCAAATCGCCGGTGCTATCGAGCGAGCCGTCATTCACCACGATAATTTCGAGCGGCTCATAATCGGACGCAAGAGCCGAAGTGACGGTCTGCACGATCACGTCTTCTTCGTTGTAAGCGGGAATCAAGACGCTCACGGCCGGGGCAAATTCCGGATGCGGCGCCGGGTGCGGGACGAACTTTTTCGATCAATGCGAGCAGACCGATGATCAGGGCGCGCCCGCTGATCAGCAAAATGCCGAGAATGAAAACCGTGGCAATGCCCAGGCGGAAAGCAAAATAAAGCCAGAAAATGAACCCATCCGCGCGCGCGGCCCAGCGTTCGCGTCCGGAAATGGTGGGCATCACCTGCGCTTCGGTTTGATTGACCAACTCCGAAACGGGAACAATGTCATAGCCGGCGGCGCGCAACCCATCAATGATGCCGGGAAGCGCCGCGACCGTGTGGCTGCGATCTCCGCCGCCATCGTGCAGCATGATGATGTGGCCCTTGTCGGCTTGGGCAAGCACGTTCTTCACGATGGTGTCGGCCGGAGGCGGAGGCACGCCACCCGTTTCGCCCCAGTCATGCGGATCGATACGCGCGCCTACGAGCATGTAGCCCATTTCCTGGGGCACGGGCAGCATGGAAACTTCGTCGGCGGTTTCCGGCTGGTGATCGATTCCGTAGGGCGGGCGGAAGAGTAACGTTTTGACGCCGAGCGTGCTTTCGATCAGACGCTCGGTAACGTTGAGCTCGAGCTGGATGAGAGCGGGCGCGGTATTTTCGTCAAAATGTTGGTGGGTGTAAGTGTGATTGCCGATCTCGTCGCCGTCGCTGTATTCGCGTTTGAGGAGATTCGGAAAGCGATTGGCGTTTTGGCCGATCACGAAAAAGGTGGCGGGCGCATGCTTTTGCTTCAGGACGTCGAGGATTTTCGGCGTCCATTGCGGGTCGGGCCCGTCGTCAAAAGTGATGGCGATCTTGTGCGGCACGTCGCCCATCACTTCGATATCCCAGGACAAGGGATATTTCACATACGATTCGTCGTTAATGGTGTCGGTGGCGGCGTCGTAATGAAACGTACGCACGCCGCGTTGGGGCGTATCGAGGATGCGCCAGATATCACCTTCCGCGGGACCCTCGAGCGTGAGATCGGGTCCTGGGGGAAGGTCATCCAGTTTCGCGCGGGCGGCGTCGTCGGGATGGAGGGTGTTCCAAATCCGCCACATCGAGGGGTCGGCATCGCCCAACCGCCACAACGCGCTGCCTCGCACACCCGCGCGTTCGGAGGCCCGCAATTGGTTGTAGGCGGTGACGGCATCGAGCAGCCACACGCGATGAATGTGATTGTGTTCATCGTAATAGGAATAGTGCGGATTCAACGAATCCGGATCGAATTCGATTTGGGCGTCGGATTCGTGCGCGGTCAAAACAGCCTGCTGAAAACTGGGGCTTTGCGGAAGGTCCCGGGCGTCGCCCTTTTCCGGCCAGTCGTAGCCGTAGTTCGCGATTCCGATGATGATTTTCTGAGGCGGAACGGCCTTAAGGGCGGTATTGAGATTTCGTACGAACCAATCCTGCGCCGCGATAGGGCCGGGAGCGGAGGTCAGCCAATGCTGGTCGTAATCCATCAGGATAATTTCGTCTACCTGTTTGCCAAAGTAGGCGTAATCGTAGACGGGATCGGCGGCGGGCAAGGCCAGCGTTACCGTGAGATTCGCGGCATGAAAGAGGGCGCTGGTCTCGGCGGCAAACGCGCGGAAGTTGGCCTGACTCGCCTCGGGCACGTCCTCGAAATCCACACAGATACCAACCTGACGATTGAGCTGCGTGTACTGGAGCATCTCCGTCTCGAGACGTTTACGGGCGGCGGGATTGGCGAGCAACGGAGCGAGTTCGTGGGTTTGAAACGTAGTGGCGTCGGAATTATTGATGAGGCCCATGACAGCCAAATCGAAATTGGACCCGGGGACGGCGCGCATGGACTGCATCCAGAGATGCATTTTGTCGCCACTCATCACGCGGGTGGCTTCCGCAGCGTCCACGTGTTCATGCAGATGATTATCGCCATCGACCACGGTGAGCGTGCCGTCGGCCGAAATCGAATGCAATTCCTCGGAGATCAAAAGGTCGATGTCTTTGTCGTGCTTTTTCAGGCTGGCAAGGGAATTGGGATCCCAGGCGACATAAAATGCCGCGCGGATGGGATCGGGTTGCGGCGGAACCTTTCCCAGGGTGGCCACGCGGTGTTGCCGCCCTGGACGCACGGCAGGCTTCTTGGCGGCCCGCTCCACCACGGGGCGGCGCATCGGCATGGTAGAGGGGAGTAGCAGGCTCGGTAGCGTGACTTTGCGAAGGACCGAAAGAAAAAAGGTGAGCAGGAGCAGGGTGAAAAGCGCCCCGCCGATCTCGAGCGCGCGCCGGGTAAAGAACCACCGGCGGCGTTTCTCATCATAGAATATGGGCTTACCTTGGCTCAATGCTCCGACCTGCGCTCAGGCTTAATGTATTCTAGCCGAAAATGACAACCTTCGAGCCGTACAGATGAACCGGTCAGACACGGGAGAGGAGCCGAAACGGCCGGTTTCCACGACGCATTGGGCCGAGCATCCGCGCTGGAACTGGGCGATCGCAGCGCTGGCGCTGATTGCAGGCGTGCTGGTACGCCTGTACTTTGTGATTCACTTTCCGACGACGACGGGCGACGGCCCCATTTACGAAAGCCTAGCACACAATTGGATGGCGCATGGAGTCTACGGATACCCCGTCGAAGGGAGCATCACGCCGCTCGATATCCGGATGCCAGGGTATCCGGGTTTTATCCTGATCATCTCCTGGTTATTTAGACGCGACCAACAGAGCTTGATGTTGGCTCAAATTGCGCTGGATATGGGGACGTGCATATTGGCGGCCCTGGTGGCCGGGCGGCTGGTGCCAAACACCGGCAACGTAACGGCCAATGCGTCCGCCCGGAGCCGGGTGCAACTGGCGGGCTTGTGGCTGGCGGCGTTGTGCCCTTTTATTGGGAATTATGCGGTAGCGCCGATGACGGAGATTCCGGCGACTTTTTTTACTGCGGCAGCGCTACTAACGTTCGCGGGATGCTTTGGTACGGGAGCAGAAAAGCGCTGGGCGCCATGGATTTTGGGAGGGCTGGCGGCCGGTTTTGGGACATTGATCCGGCCTGAGACGCCACTGCTGCTGATCGCGTTGACGATTGTATGTGTGTGGCGCTGGAGGCGTCCGGCCGACTGGCGCATTCTGTTGCGGGCGGGCGCGCTGACGGCTGCGGGGTTTCTGCTGCCGTTGCTGCCGTGGATTCTTCGAAATGCGATCACGCTCCATGAGTTTCAGCCTTTAGCGCCGCGCTATGCGAATGAGAACGCAGAGGTAGTACCGATTGGATTCTACGATTGGACGAAGACCTGGCTGATCCGTTACGGAGATGTGTACATTACGAACTGGAAGCTTGATAGCGAACCGCTGGTGCTCGGCGAAATGCCTACCTCGGCGTTTGACAATGACGCCGAGCGCGAGCGCGTGGGAAAGCTCTTCCACCAATATGACCAGAATTGCTGCGACATTCCGTCCGGCTGGGACGCGCAATTCGAGCAGTTGGCGCACGAACGGGCGCGGCGCCATCCGATTCGCACGTACCTGTGGATTCCCTTCGCGCGTTCGTTTGTGCTGTGGCTGACGCCGAGAATCGAGCTGCTGCCGTACTCCGGGAAGCTTTGGCCGCTTCCTGAGATGCATCGTGACGAGCCGGATGATTTTGATGCCACCGTCGAGTTGGGTTTGCTCGGTTTCCTGTATGCCGCGCTAGCGTTCGCGGGCTTTGCGCGGATCGTGCGCTACGCGCGAGGGAGGGCACGAACGCTGCCCGCGGAACAGGTGTGGATTGCGACATTTTTGGCGATGTTTTGCGTGGTGAGGACCGGGTATTTCGCACACATCGAGACGCCGGAGCCGCGCTACGTGCTGGAGTGTTTTCCGGCGGTTTTTGCATTCGCGGCGTTTTTGTTTGTGCCGAGGAAGTTGCTGCGGAGACCAGGTGCGTGACATTGCGCTCCCGCGGCGACGAAGCAGCGTTCACCCTAGCCTAAATGGACAATCCGCCGGCAGCGATTCCCAAGGCGAATTTTCGCATGCGGTACAATAAATGCAGGCCGTCCATCTTGCAGCGGCCCTCGATCTGAGATGCGCCGCTTTCCCCTGATCTTAGTTCTCGTGCTGTTGGCCGGTGCTGCCGCCACGGTAGACGGCTTTCTGATTGAGCCGTATCGCATACAGGTGACGCATTACCTGGTACAGGCCCCGGTTTCACAGCCGCTGAAAATCGCCGATCTAACCGATTTGCACACCACGAAATTTGGACGGCTCGAGCGGAAGCTGGTGGACCTGCTGGAGATGGAACATCCCGACGTGATCGTGATTACGGGAGATACGGTCGGTCGCAAACGGGACTACCCAGGAATTAAACCGCTGCTTTCGAGACTGCATGCGCCGCTGGGCGTATGGCTGGTACGCGGAAACTGGGAAACGGAAACGGGGCCACCGCCGCGGAACGAGCACGCGTTTTATGCCGTGCTCGGCGTGCATTTCCTTTTCAACGAGGCCAAGCCCATC
Source organism: uncultured Acidobacteriota bacterium (assembly GCA_963703805.1). Taxonomy (GTDB): domain Bacteria; phylum Acidobacteriota; class Terriglobia; order Acidiferrales; family UBA7541; genus DASTCZ01. The sequence goes on from CAVPFO010000005.1 coordinate 2,405,023, forward strand.
CGTCCGGATGTGTGGCTGGTGGGACTCGACGATCCCGTAACCGGGAGACCGGATTTCGAGTTGGCAAGCAAACCGGTGCCGCCGAACGTTTATACGATCGCGCTGTTTCATGGTCCGGCCTATTTCGACCAGATCGCGGGGCGCGTGCCGCTGGCGCTGGCCGGGCACACACATGGAGGCCAGGTACGCATTCCTTTGGTGCCCGTTTTGTGGTTACCGGCCGGGTCTGGGCGATACCTGGAGGGATGGTACACGGAGCGCGGATCGCGCATGTATGTGAGCCGGGGAATTGGAACGTCCACGATACCGGTGAGATTTTTGTGCCGCCCGGAGCTTCCGATCATTACATTGGTGCCGCAGCAGCCCAGCCCGCCCCGCTGACGGGTTTCCCTCTTGCCTGCGGGCCTGACGGTCGGTTATCGGTTTCAACAACCCTGTATTGTTAGCAGAGTATATTCTTCCGCGCATTGTGCCACACTAAAGACCTTCCAGGAGCCTGCGATGAGAATCTCCAGCCGAAGGTTGTTGTATGCCCTATGTGCGGCCGCGATGATGTTTGCGCCGATTTGCAGCGCGCAAACTGGATCAGACAATCGCACCGATCCCCAAGCGATTTGGGAAACTTTGGCACGGCCTGCTTTCGACGGAAAGCCCGGGCAAGTGGAGAACGTAACGATCGCGCGCGACAAAATTCGAGTGACGCTTGAATCGGGGACGATCGAGTTTGCACAGCCGGTGAACGGCGTGGTAACGGGCGCGGTATTCCGCGGCACGGGAAAATTGGAGGTGGCCCCGTCTGATCCGCGAGAATCGCAGCAATTGGAGCTATTTCTGAAGGCTGGCGCGATTCACTTGAAATTCAGCGAGGCAATCTTCAGCTTCAGCGACAACACACACGAAGAAGTCGCGTCGCAAACCAGGCCGTCGGAAGCCAGCGCGGGAGCCGCGGAACTGTACGCTTCGCGGATCGAGCAGAATGAGGATCTTGGAGCGATTTTTCTGCCGAGACTTTTTCGGAGCGTGATGGCCAAGGACCGTTCGAAGGGCGCGCTTTTCCTGGCGGATGTGAAAACCAGCGAGCTTGGCTGGGTGGAAGCACTCTACGACGCGTCCGATCCAGAGGAAGTTTCGGTGGGACGATGGCAGGACGTTTACGGGGGCGCGAAGCATTTCGACATCTGGACGAGCTTTCCGGCCGGCGGGCGGAGTGCGAGCAGCGCATTCGACGTGCCTTTTGAAAAAGCGGATTACGTGATTCGCAGCTACGACATGGATGTGAGCCTGAACACGCATGCGGAGTTGTCGGCGACGGCCAAGGTAAATCTGGACACGCGCTGGGCGGGGGCGCGGGTGCTGCTATTTAGCCTGGACTCGAATTTACGCGTGGACAAGGTAACGGATGGCGGCGGAAAAGGTCTGACCTATTTTCAGGCGCGTGAGAGGAAAGACCGGCCGCAATCGTATGGAGATTACGTGGCGGTGATGTTGGAAACGCCAAGCGAAAGCGGGCAAGCGATCCCGTTGACCTTTCACTACGCGGGGAAGCGCGTGGTGCAGCAAGTGGGCGCGGGGAATTATTTTGCGGAAAGTTTTGGATGGTATCCCTCCCGCGTGACGGCGGATGGCGAAGAATTCGCCGGGCGATTCGACTTCGATTTGCATTTCAAGTCTCCCAAGAAATTCTCGCTGGTGGCCACTGGCGTGAAGGTGAGCGAGACGACGGATGGCGGCGACCTGCTAACGGAATGGAAGAACGACGCGCCGCTGACGGTGGCGGGATTCGCGTTTGGAGATTACAAGATCTCGACGGAGAAGGTTGGAATCATCGACGTGCAGGTGTATGCGAACCGCTCGCCCGACGACCAAATGCAGATGGTACAGAACGCGGTGGATGGCACGTTGCCGGGGTCGCGTCCGGCGGAGATGGCCGTGGGAGCGCTCTCGGCGGTGGCGATGGCGCCAACGATTGCAGCGGAGATGGGCAACGCGCTGCGGCTCTTCCAGAAATATTACGGGCCGTATCCCTATAAGCAGCTGGCAGTGACGAATATTCCTTACTCCTACGGCCAAGGCTGGCCCGGGCTGATTTACCTTTCGATTTTTACGTTTATGGATTCGACGCAGCGGAACGCTTTTCACATGCCGAACACGCCGCGTATCACGGAATTCTTTCGAGCGCATGAGACTTCACACCAATGGTGGGGGCATCGCGTGGCATGGAAGAGCTATCACGACCAGTGGCTCTCGGAAGGCTTCGCGCAATTTTCGGGAAATCTATACGTGCAATTTCGAGACAACCAAAAGGAGTACATCCAGCGGCTGCGGGACGACAAGCAAGGTTTGCTGAGCCGGGACACCCGTGAACACGTTTACGATTCGGTGGGACCGATCTGGATGGGAATACGCGATTCGTCTTCCATTTCTCCGGGGGCCTATAGCGTGCTGATCTACAACAAGGGCGGTTACGTGTTGACGATGCTGCGGATGATGATGGCGGATTCGAAGGCGCCCGATCCGGATGCACGGTTTGAGGCGATGATGCAGGATTTCTGCAAGACGTATAACAATGCGGCCGCTTCGACAGAAGATTTTAAGGCGATCGCGGAAAAATACATGACGCCGGTGATGGACCTGGAAGGCAATCAACGGCTGGATTGGTTTTTTCGCCAATATGTGTACGGCACGGGGATTGCGCATTATGAGTTTCACTCTGCGGTGCAAGACGCGGGCGGGGGCAAATTCAAGCTGACGGGTTCCTTGAAGCGGAGCGGCGTGCCCGCGAACTGGATGGATGTGGTGCCGATCTACGGCCAAGTAAACGGGAAACCGTCGCGGATCGGCCTTTTGCGGGTGACCCAGGCGGACGATCCGCTGGATATCACGCTGCCGTATAACCCCGGCAAGGTGCAACTTAACAATGATGAGGAGCTTTTGGCGGAAATCAAACAATGACTCGGCGGACGGGCCGGATATCCCCTGAGGAACAAGGCGCATCGAAACCTCTGTCTTCGGGTTGAATTCCAGAAGGCCGAGGACTAAGCTTTCGTGGCGAGTAGGAAACAGTAGTACAAAAGTCCTATTCGCCTCCCCAGGCCCTCCCAGTACTCTCGTACCGGGCTCACAAAGAGTGCGCGATCCGCTCGCGGATTGCATCAAATCACGGTAGGGAAATCCCGCTTTATCGGCCGAACTAATGACGACGACCCTTTTGGAACAGCAAACAAACCTTAATATTGGATTCTCACCGCGGACTCCGGGACAGACTCCGCGGAACAAATTGGTGCTGAAGCCCGGCGTTGGGCCTCAGGCTGGCGCGCGCTTTGAGCTTCTTCCCACGCAAAAGCCGCGAGCCGGCGCGATGGGCGTCAGCGTCACGGTTCAGTTAGTGATTCTGGGAGTCCTGTTGCTGATTCCCTTGATATTTCCGCAGCGTTTTGTTCCGAAGGCGGCTTATGACGTGATTCCGATCGCCTCCCCACGAACGGAAGTGCCGGTGGCGAAGCCGGAGCCGGTGCGGCCGAAGCCTCAGCCGGTGCCGGTGGAAGTAGCCAAGGTGATACCGCCGCCGCAGCCCAAAGCCTTGATCGTGCCGCGGGTGATTGCTCCCAAAGTGCAGCCGAAGCCCGTGGACAAGGTGGAGGCCCCGAAGATCACGACCCCGGTGCTGGACACGCCCAAGGTGGAAATTGCGGCCAGCACGCCAGCGCAGCCGAAGAAACCGGTGGAAACGGGCGTTTTGGGGAATACGGGAAGCGCGGCTCCAGCGACATTGAACAAGCCCGCGGAAAAAGTGCAGACCGGCGGCTTTGGCGATCCGCAGGGAATTGGCGGACCCTCGAATCCGAACTCGCGGGCGAATATTAACCATGTGGGCTCGTTCGACCTGCCGGCCGGGCCGGGTTATGGAAATGGCACTGGCGGGGCGAACGGTGCGCGCGGAACGGTGCAGAGCACCGGGTTCGGCAATGGGACTGCGATTACGCCGAGCGGCAATGGTGGCGGGTCGCGCGGCGTGGTGCAGCAAGGATCTTTCGCGCAGGCCACCGTCGATCCGAACCAGGCAAAAGCACAGAAGCAACAACAGGCGGCAGCCGTGCAACCCGTGGAAATTACGGACAAGCCGAAGCCGGAATATACGGAGGAGGCCCGAGCCCTGAAGCTTGAGGGCGAAGTGATCCTGAAGGTGAATTTCAAGGCGAATGGACAGATTGAGGTGCTGGGCGTGACGCGAGGCCTGGGGCATGGGCTAGACGAGTCCGCGATGCGCGCGGCACAGAAAATCAAATACAAGCCGGCAATCAGCAACGGGCAGCCCGTGGACTTTCCGGCGACGGTTCACATCGAATTTCAACTGGCTTACTAAGGGGTACAGACATGCGCACGTTTCAGGTAGCACTGGCCGCGCTCGTTTTCAGCGCCATGCCGGTCCTAGCACAGGATCAGCCGCCCATACAGCAGCAAGGGGACGCCACCCTGAATCAAGTGGTGGATAAAATTATCGCCCGCGAGAACGCGGAAATGAACACGGTTCGCCAGTACGCTCCGCTGGTGGAAACTTACATTCAAGATACGAAGCAGGATAAGACCGAGGGATGGGTTCCGAACGGCGACCGGTATTTTCTGGGCCGCGCCGAGCTAGCCAAGGGTGTGGAACTGGAATCGCTGAGCACCACAAACGCGTCGGGCCACCACATCCTTACGAGCCTGAATAACATGTTTAACTTCGGCGTGGAATTCCTGCCGCGCGGATTCCTGCAGATGATTTATCTGGATACGAGCGGCTTGAACAAGCAGGACTATCACTTCGAATATGCGCGGCGAGAGTTTCTGGGAGAAGTTCGCACGCTGGCGTTCGACGTGACCCCTACAAACGCGAAAGCGAAGGGCCGATTCCTGGGACGCATTTGGGTGGAAGACCAGAACTACACGATCGTGCGATTTAACGGGGCTTATACCGGAAGCTCGCATTCGAATCTTTACTTCCACTTCGATAGCTGGCGCGTGAATGCGGGACCGAACTTGTGGCTGCCCGCGTTTATTTATTCCGAAGAAAAGGATATGCGCTATGCGCTCGGGAAGTCGCTTTCCTTCAAGGCGCAGACGCGCATCTGGGGATATCAACTCGGCCACAACCAGCAGGAGCAGGAGCTGAGCAAGATCCTGGTGGAAGGGAACGCCCCGATCAACGATCAGTCGCAGCAGAACAATGACGTGAGCCCGCTGCAGGCGACACGCAATTGGGACCGCGAGGCCGAAGATAACGTGCTCGACCGGCTGCAGCGCATGGGTCTGATCGCGCCCCAGGGCGATGTGGATAAGGCGCTCGACACGATTATCAACAACCTGGAAATCGGAAGCAATCTAGATATTGAGCCCGAGGTGCGCTGCCGCGTGCTGATGACGTCCACGATTGAATCGTTCAACCTGGGCCACACGATTGTGATGAGCCGCGGATTGATCGACGTGCTGCCCGACGAGGCGAGCGTGGCCACGATGCTCGCGCAGGAATTGGCGCACATCGCGCTGGGACACGAGATGGATACGCAGTATGCGTTTTTTGACCGCTTGCTGCTTTTCGACGAACGGCAGACCTTCCGGCACTTTGACTTTTCACGGACGAAGGAAGAAGACGACGCGGCCAGCGTGAAGGCAGCCGAAATTCTCCAGAAGTCCGTTTACAAGGATCAGCTCAAGGTCCCCGAGATGTTCCTGGCCGAACTACAGGAGCGAGCGAAGGAAGTGCCGAACCTGATCAGTCCGAAACTGGGCAATGCAATTCTGGCGAAGCCTCCGGTAACCGCGGATACCGCCGATAAGCCGGGAGCGACGCAGATTGTGGCGCGTCCGCTAGGCGGCATGGTGAAGCTCGATCCGTGGAATGACAAGCTCGACCTGCTGAAGACCAAGCCGGTGGGCACAATTACCGAGCGGGAGAAGATGCCTTTTGAAGTGACGCCGTTCATGCCCTATCTGACGCGCGAGACCACCGGAATTCCGCATACGGCGATCACGGCGGATTCGAAACAGAGCACGGATAAGCCGCAGCAACCGCAACAGTAAGAGCACGCTTCCTAAGTCACCACCGGCGGCCGTCTCGAATTCAGAGCGCCGCCGGTTTTGTTTGTGCGCCATTGAGACCGCAAGGCGAGGTGGCCGCCGTACCGGCGCCGAGATTCCTCGTCGTTCGCCACAACGCACGATTTCCGCGCGATGCGCGAAGTTGGGCGCGGAAATCGTGCTGCTCACTCCTCGGAATGACAACGCGCTTGGGTGCTTCGCCTGGTATTGCTCTGGATAGCTGAAGGAGGTCAGTTGCAAGGGCGCGTGTTCAGTTTATCGTGCTGCTCACTCCTCGGAATGACAACGCGCTTGGGTGCTTCGCCTGGTATTGCTCTGGATAGCTGAAGGAGGTCAGTTGCAAGGGCGCGTGTTCAGTTTATCGTGCTGCTCACTCCTCGGAATGACAAGACGCTTGGGTGCTTCGCCTGGTATTGCTCTGGATAGCTGAAGGAGGTCAGTTGCAAGGGCGCGTGTTCAGTTTCTCGTGCTGCTCACTCCTCGGAATGACAACGCGCTTGGGTGCTTCGCCTGGTATTGCTCTGGATAGCTGAAGGAGGTCAGTTGCAAGGGCGCCTGTTCAGTTTCTCGTGTGCTCACTCCTCGGAATGACACGCGTTTCGGTGCCGCGTCTGACATCGTTCTTGATAGCCTAAGGCGTCTGTTTGGCGAGCTCTTCGATTCTTCGCACCGCGTACTGCTCGGAATGACCGTGATGGGCGGTTTCCTTGCGTTATGGCTAAGGCCAAGAAATGCTATTTGTGATTCCTAGCCTAATGGGCGGGGCGCTCGCGATTCGGGGCGTGTTATCCTAATTGTTCCGATTCTATGTCCTCGCGTTCCATGGGACTCCCGCACGGTGGTGGTATGCGCTCCGGCGGACAGAAGTCCAAACCCTCACAACCCTTCTGGAAGCTGATGCCGGATGTGTGGCGCATGATGCGTCCGCAGCCGAGCGTGCTGGTGATCGGGTTTGGGCTGATGGTGATCAACCGGCTTGCGGGGCTCGTGCTGCCCTACTCGCCGAAGGTTCTGATCGACCGCGTGATCAATCAAAAGCAGACGCAATTGCTCGCGCCGCTGGTGCTGGCGGTGGTGGGCGCCACGATCGTGCAGGGGCTGACGTCGTTTTCGCTGACCCAGGTGATTTCCAAGGCCGCGCAACGCATGATTGCGGATTTGCGCCAACGGGTGCAAGCGCACATCGGGCGGCTCTCGGTGGCGTATTACGACGCGAACAAAACGGGACAGATCATTTCGCGGATCATGAACGACGTGGAAGGCGTGCGCAACCTGATTGGCACGGGCATGATCGATTTCTTCGGGAGTCTGTTCACGGCCAGCCTCGCGCTCGTTTTCCTGCTGCGCATCAGTCCGCTGCTGACGGGAATCGCGTTTAGCGTCTTGATTCTGTTTGGGGTGGGATTGCGGAAAGCGTTTAGCGTGATACGGCCGATTTTTCGCGAGCGGCCCAAGATCACGGCGGAGGTTACGGGGCGCCTTGCGGAATCGCTGGGCGGCGTGCGGGTGGTGAAGGGCTATTACGCGGAGGCGCGCGAAGAGGCCGTGTTTTCGGCGGGCGTAAAGCGCTTGTTGGACAATGTGCTGAAAACGTTGACGGCAACTTCGCTGATGAGCCTTTCCGCTTCTTCGCTGTTGGGATTGATCAGCGCACTGGTGATGTATTTCGGAGCGCGGCAGATTCTGGCGAACCACATGACGCTCGGGTCGTTCTTCTCGTTCTCGATGTTCCTGGGGATGCTGGTGGCGCCCGTGTTTCAGATCGTGGGAATCGGCACGCAGATCAGCGAGGCGATGGCCGGGCTCGAGCGGACGCGGGATATTTTGCGCGAAGCTCCGGAGGAGGCCGATCCGCGGCGGACCGTGGCGATCGGGACCGTGCGGGGCGAAGTGGATTTCGAAAACGTCAGCTTCGCCTATGAAACCGGGAAGCCGGTGCTGAACGATATTTCGTTTCAATCCGCGCCCGGCACGGTTACGGCGCTAGTGGGCCCTTCGGGCGCCGGAAAGTCCACGATCATCGGGTTGATCAGCGCTTTTTATACGCCGAATTCGGGCCGGGTGCTGGTGGACGGAGTCGATCTTTCGACCTTGACGCTCGCGAGTTACCGGACGCAACTGGGCGTGGTGCTACAGGAGACTTTTCTCTTCGATGGGACGATTCGGGAAAATGTGGCGTTTGCGCGCCCGGATGCCACCGAGGAGGAAATTCTTACGGCGTGCCGCATCGCGCGTGTGGACGAATTTGCTGAGCGCTTCGAGTTGAAGTACGAAACGGTGATTGGCGAGCGCGGCGTGAAGCTTTCGGGCGGGCAGCGCCAACGGGTTTCGATCGCACGCGCGCTGCTGGCCGATCCACGAATCCTGATTCTGGACGAAGCGACTTCGAGTCTCGATTCCGAATCGGAAGCGATGATCCAGCAAGGGCTTTCGGAACTGCTACGCGGACGGACGACCTTTGTGATCGCCCACCGCCTATCGACGATCCGCCGCGCGGACCAGATACTGGTGGTGGAAGACGGGAGGATCGTGGAGCACGGCACACACAAGACGTTATTTGCGGCCGGCGGGCGCTATTTCGAGATGTATACGAAGCAGCACGGGCTGGCGGAAAATCTCTTCCTGGCGCCGGGGGAAGTACCGGCCGAAGCTGCCGCGGAGACCGAGACGGCGCCGGCACGCGCTGGTGGAGCGGGTGAGAGCGAGCTCTCGAGCGCGCTGAGAATGTTGCGCGGGCCACAAGGCTGAGCGCCCGCAGAACGCATGTTACAATCCGCCCTTCAAAGGGAATTATTCACCGTCCATATCGCATGCTTGATTACGAAAAACAGCAAAGCTTTCTGAGCCACCAGCGCTGGTGGTTGCTGCCTTGCGGCGTGGCGTGCGCGCTGCTCATCGCGGAAACGTGGACGATTCCGATGAGCGTGCAGATTAAAATCGGTTCGACGTTTCTGGCGTGCGCTCTCTTTTACATCGCCTACTACCTGCCCAACTACCTCGGCATGGATGCGGATGCGCAGCGGCGCCCGCGATGGGTGGCGCGGATGCGCTGGTGGCTGCTGGCGGCAATGGCGATTACGACAGCCGCGTTTCGCTGCTGGCCGGCGCTTGCGGCCACGGCCGGCGCCGCAATCTTGCATCTTTTTTTGACGCGCTGGCTCCGGCGGCCTTTGCCGCAGGATTTGGCGTTGCGTCAGCCACTGCGGCTGACGCTACTGGCGATCGTTTACGCCGCGGCGGATTATGGCGTGCTGTGGACTGCGGACCGGCACGGCGTACGCGGCATCATCGCAGCGGAACTGTGGCTCGTATGCGTATTTCTTGGGTTGGTGCTGGTGCGGCCGGACATGAAGGAAGCGCAGTTGGGTGTGGCAGTCCTTGGAGCGATGCCAGCATATGCGCTTTCCGTGCGATGGCCGACGCTGGTGAGTTCGCTGATCTGGATTGCGGGAGTGGCCTATTTACTGTGGCGCGCGGTCCGCCAGAATCGCGAAAATTACAACGCGCTGGTGGCGAGCCTGGGCGAATTCAGCCGCGAACCACGCGAAGTAACGGTACAGGTGATGGCGGAAGCCGGGCGGTGGCTGGCGGAAGATTGGGTGCGCACGGCGCCGGCGGGCCAAGAAGATGTGAACGCGTGGTACACGCGCGTGGCGCGGCGGTATCTCTACCACAATTGCCAGCATCACCTGCTCTACCGGCACATAACTTATACGCTGAGCCTGCTGCGGCTGGGGCGCGGTCGGGTGCTGGATTTTGGCGGTGGCAACGGAAACTTTTCGCGGGCGCTGGCGCGGCGAGGGTTCGAGGTGACGTACCTCGATGTGCCGGGGGAGGCTGCAGATTACGTTCACTGGCGCGCGGAACGCGAGGGTGTGAAGGTTCGCGTGTGCCACGATTTGAGCGAAGTGGAGGGGCCGTTTGACGTGATTTATTCGCTCGACGTGGTGGAGCATCTGGTGGACATGCGCCCAGTGGGCGATGCGTGGCGCAGGCTGCTCAAGCCGGGCGGGCGGTTGGTGGCGACGTACTACACCGGGCCGTGCAAAACGGCGCCCATGCACATCGACCCTGGATATAACGCGAAGGAATATCTGTTTGGATTGGGATTTCGCGACGTGCGGAACAAATTCGTGAACCCGGCGTCCGCGGAACTGCTCCGCAAGCCGAACTTCATGATTCTCGAATTGCCGGCGTAGCGTTTGGAATCAAAGGCGGCTGAATCGACCGCGCTTAGAAGAAAGGAAACTTTTACGATGCGCAGGATTCACTTTGCTGGTCTGGCGCTTGCGGGAGCGGCGCTTTTCGCCGGAGGTTACGCGGCTGGACAAACAGCGAATAAATTCGGGCAGCCGCACACGGTGTTGCAAGTCTCGATCATCAAATATCGCCCCGGAACGACGGACGCGCAACAAGAGGAAATCGTGCAGGGCTTGAAGCAAATGGCGGGGCAGATTCCTGGGATCAAGAATATCTGGACGAAAGCTGCGCACCTCGACCCACGGAATTTTGACGCGGAGTTCGTGATTGAGTTCGTTAGCCGAGCCGCCGCGGATAATTACGCGGAGTCCCCGATCCACGAGGCGTGGAGCAAAAAGCTGCAGGCCATCCGCGAAGCCAGCCTCTCGCCGCAAATCACAAATTAAGCCTCCTGCGCCTGCGCTTCAAGCGCGCAGGGATACCGCAGTGTGTGCGCTTTCCGTGCATTGCCGCTCCATCGCCTTAGTCTCGACGCACAGCATCGCTCGCCGTGCATTGGCGGCGCCCGGTCACGCATAAAGCTCTCAGTGCGAGGTGTTGGCCAGCACACTCAGGATCAGGGCGGAAGGATGTGCGCGGTCGTGCAGGATTGTGTTGGTCGCGGCGAGAACGCGCGTGGCGTGTGCGATGTCCGGGTCGCCGGTATTCAGGTTGCGGTCGAAACGCGGATAATTGCTGCTGGAGATTTCGATCCGCAATTTGTGGCCGGCCAGAAAGACATTGCTGGTGGCCCAGAGATCGACGGTGATCTTGTAAATCTCGCCGGCGCGAATGTGACTCGGCTGCGAGCGGGAATCACGATAGCGCATGCGCAAGATTCCCTCGGTGATGTTTTGCGCGAAGCCGTTGGGCCAAACGTCCACCAGCTTGCCGGTAAAATCCGTATCAGGTCCGGAGCTTTGCACGAAGAGATCAAGGGTCACGGGCCCGGTTACGTCCAAATCCTGCTTGAGCGGTGCGGAAGTATAAACGAGCACGTCGGGACGCTTTTCAATGGCGGCCTGATCGCGCGGGCCCGGGGGCAAAAGGGATTGCGCGCAGCATAGCGGACCACCGTGCGTTGGCACCGCGTCATTTGGATTGTAGAGATAGTGATCGACGGGCTCCTTGCCGGGCTGCGAGGAATTCAGCGCGCCATCGCCAGCCGAGGTGTTTGCCTTACCCGCGGAGTGCAGAAACATGCGCGTGGCTTTCGCGCCCGGAGGCGGCCAAGCGTGGAAATCGCGCCATTGATTCGGGCCCATGGTGAAAAGGCGTACCGGTTTTTCCCTCTCCATTCCATTCATAATGTTTTTGAAGAGAAAGTCGTACCAGCGAAGCATCACGGCGGCTTCGTCATATTCCGCTTGCGGGCCGAAATCCACGTCGCCGACCTTGCGCCCATTGCCCGAGTGGCCGCCGATCTCGACAAGCAGGCGCTGGTTGCTACGGGAAAAGTCGTTGCCCGCGCCGGCCTTCATACCGGCATAGTTGCGCAGCGTGCCGCCCAAGAAAATGTCGTACCACGCACCAATGTGGAAAACAGGGATATTGATGCGGCTGTAGTCGGCTTCGATGGACCACTGCTTCCAATAATCGTCGTCATTCGGATGCGCAAGCCAATCTTGAAAATAAGGGGCGACGTCTTTCGCATCGGCCGGCGCGATCACGGGATAATTTGCCAGCGGCATCGCCTTCGACCATTGCAGCGAACCGGCGCTGCCGATCGTTTTGCGGCGCATGGTGTCTTCGGCGAGGCCCGAGGTCCATGATTCGTTGAACCACTGCTCGAACGCGCCGCCCTGATACGCCCAGTTCTCGTGGTAATCCGACGCGGTCACAATTACGAAGAGCCCCGCCAGGTGTGGCGGACGAGCGATAGCGGCAAGTAACTGTGTCGCGCCTACGTAGGACGCGCCCCACATGCCGATTACTCCGGTGGAGTAGGGCTGGTGCGCGAGCCATTCGATCGTGTCATAACCATCCTCAGATTCATGCTTGAAGGGATACCACTCGCCTTCGGAAGCGTAGCGTCCGCGACAATCCTGGGCGATGCAAACGTAGCCGGTGGCCGCGACGCGCATGCAAGTGTCCAGGCTGCCGGTCTTGTCATACGGGGTGCGCGTGAGGATTACCGGAAATTTTCCTTCGGCCTTGGGGCGATAGACGTCGGCGCGCAAAGTTACGCCGTCGCGCATTTTGACGGGGACGTTGCGGTCGATGACGACGGTGTAGGTTTCGTCGGCGAGGCTTTGGGCGCCACCGAATGCGCAGAGGGACAGCAGCGCGAAAAATACGATCGTGATGGTGATGAAACGACGAAAACTCATCGCCGCGAATCGTAGGCTTGTGGCGCGGTCAAGTCAAATTCGAAAACATCCGCGCATCCATCGCGGTCAAAATTCTCGAATCTTGCGGTTCCGAACGCCGCGATCCGGAAGCGCACCCTTTGCTGAAAGACGTAAAGAGTGCGGCACCCTAAAAATCAGGACGCCGCACGGCACCAATTCACCAGCCGAGAACGTAGGCGAAAACGAGCGGCGCCACGATGGTGGCGTCTGATTCGATGATGAATCGCGGCGTATTCGCTCCGAGCTTGCCCCAGGTGATTTTTTCGTTCGGGACGGCGCCGGAATACGAGCCATAACTGGTGGTGGAATCGCTAATCTGGCAGAAGTAGGCCCAGAGCGGCACATTTTCGCGTTTCAGATCCTGATGGAGCATGGGCACGACGCAAATCGGAAAATCGCCGGCGATGCCACCGCCAATCTGAAAGAACCCGATGGGTGATTTCGCGCCAGTGTTCGTATACCAGTGCGCGAGTTCGATCATATATTCGATGCCGGTGCGGACGGTGCTCACGTTTTTCACTTTGCCGCGAATCACTTGGGCGGCGAACATGTTGCCGAGCGTGGAATCCTCCCACCCCGGTACGAAGATCGGCAATTGCCTTTCGGCCGCGGCCATCATCCAGCTATCTTTCGGGTCGATCTGGTAGAAGCGCTTGAGCTTTCCGGAAAGCAGCACGCGATAGAAAAATTCGTGCGGGAAGAAACGCTGGCCGGTGCGGTCCGCCTCGTACCATTCCTCGACCACGATGCGCTCGATGCGGCGCATGGCTTCTTCCTCGGGGATGCAAGTGTCGGTCACACGATTAAGATGGCGATCGAGCAACTGCTGTTCTTCCTGTGGGGAGAGTTGGCGGTAGTGCGGAACGCGCTCGTAGTGATCGTGCGCGACGAGGTTGTAAACGTCTTCCTCGAGATTGGCGCCGGTGCAACAAATCGCGTGGACTTTATTCTGGCGAATCAATTCAGCGAGTGACAAGCCGAGTTCAGCGGTGCTCATCGCGCCGGCGAGCGTCATGAACATTTTGCCGCCCTTGGCGATCAGGCCGGTATAGGCTTCTGCCGCGTCGATTAGCGAAGCCGCGTTGAAATGGCGGAAATGATGCTTCAAAAAAGAAGAAATCGAAGTCTCAGCCTGCTTTTCCATCTGCTTCTCAGCAATCGCTTTCATTTTCTCTCCTTCGGCTAGGCGTGAGTCTGAGAACACCCGTAGAAATCCGGGGACGTGCGTGCCAGGCCCGCAGATGCGATTAGAAATAGCTGGCGGTGTAACTCAACAAGCGAAAAAACTTGTGTGAGGAAATATGATTTTGGGGAGAGTGCGAGAGAATTGTACGTGCCACGTGTACATGAATAACATAATTGTCGCGGAGTGCGCCAGAAGAATCGCCGCATCGCGGGAAGTGAATTGCGCGCGACAGGCGATTTCGTTGTCCCGCGGAGAGTTGCGCGAGTTTATTTTTCACGGCTGCGGCGTTCGTCTTATGCGGCGTGTCTCGCGATCCGCGCGTGCGAAGCCATGCGCACAATTACGCCAAGCGCCGAGTAGGCGCACAGCGTGATGATTCCAACCCAGAAATAGACGGAGCCTCCGCGCACCCACGAAGTCGAGACCGTGAAGGGCACATATAGAAGGCCCTGAAAAGCGCACACGAAGTCGCGAAGCGTTTCAGGGTTGGTGGTAGAAGCTCTTTGTAAGGCTCGCAGCACGGGAACGTAGTGCGTATAAAACACTGCGCCAGCGCAGGCCAGTACAGCGGCGGAACACTGGCTTATAGCGAGAGCCCGCCTGGTCAGTACGGAGGGTTTTGCTTGCGCTTTGCCTGCTGCGAACAGGAGCCACGATGCAGAGATCGCCGATAGCAATGCCGTCACAAGAATCACAAGAGCGGAGGCATGAAGCATCAACGCGGACCAGAGCGCGGTTTGTTCCGGTTCGCCAAGATGCTTTTGGCGCAACGCCGCGAGATCGGAACGAATGTTGGCAATTTCAAAGGATGCGAAGGCAGCTTCGCCGGTCTTGCCATCGTGTATTGAAATGTCGCGCAGCCTTTCGAAAGAGAGTTCCGCGACGGCGAGAGCGACCAAGCGTTCGATGGTCACGTCGTGGCTATTGAGCTCCACCCTTTGTGCGAAGTTGGCGACGCGCCAGTAACACGTTGTCGCGCTTGCAGCGTCGCCGGAGGTCCAGAGCCGGTCTCCCTGGTGAAGAAGCCAGTCGGCGTAGATCCTCACGTCCATGAGGTTGGGAATTTGCGAAGCGAAGAGCGACAACGCCAGGTTCATTGGCCGGCTCTGGCGATGGTGCTCCTGGATCAAGCGATCCAGCTCAAACCGCCGAAGCGTGTAGTCATCGAAGTGATCCGCGCGGAAAGCCTTGTCCATGGCATTCAACCAGGCTGCGCTTTGGCCAAGGCGTGCTTCGTAGGCAGCATTGCTGCCGAGCTCTCCCTCGGCCGCGAGCACTTGGTCCGCTTGCACCAGAAATGGCACAGCGTTTGCAGGATCCCAGGCCTGAAGCTGTGAGACATGCCTCTCAAAAGAAGGATCGGCAGGCGGTTTGGTGCCGCCATACGATTGCATCTGAAAATAGATCCAGGTCAATTTAGGGTCGAGTGAAACGGCTCGGTCGGCCCACCGCGTTTTGTCGGGCGAGTCTGGCAAGTGAAGCGCCACGAAGGCCAGTAGATCGGCATCTTGCACTCGCTCCGCATTACGGCCCAGCGTTTCCAGTTCGGAAACATTTTGGTCCGAGTTTCTGGCGCGCCAAGTATCGACAACTGCCATAAAGCCTTGCGGCATGCCAGGGAGCAGGAGAAATAACGCCGCCACGATCAGCAGGACAGCGATGGTGGTTGCGGCCACACGTTTCGAAACGGCCGCCGCCTCATCTCCCCTGTCGAAGAGTAGTTGGTTCCACAAGGCCCGGACCAGCGACATAAGTCCTCCCGTAAGCCATAGCAGGCTCTCTCGTAGGTCCACGATTGAGGTTAGCTCCGCTTGCATGGCGACAGCCCAATCCCGCGAAGCAGCGGGCCAAAGGCGCACGATGTTTTGAAATGTAGCCGCGACGATCTTGTGCACAAATGACCCTCGTTGCTCGGTTGGCTTTTGCATGCTCAGGCTCGTTGCATCGTCAATAGCAGGGTGCTTCGCGTGTGTGCGACGGAGAGCGCCTCTGTTGCACATGCACGGCCGCTGGCGGTCAGCCGATACATATGCCGCGGGGGACGGCCACCGGGCGGCGGCGTCTCCCACTGCGTCTCGAGCCAGCCGCGCTCCTCCAGACGCATGAGGATCGGATAGAGCGTGCCGGACTGCAGCGAAGTTTCCCGGCTGAGGGAATAACCGTAGCGCCAAGCCGAAGGCCTCTTCACAAGCGCCGCGAGTAGCCGGAGCGTTTGTCGTGATGTGCGAATCTTGCTTCCCATGGCTCGAACTCTACCTATGTAGACTTACGGAGAAAATGGTACGGCCGTACTTGGTCAAACGGAGCGTCCGGCTGTCCGGAAGAACAGTCAAATAGGTGAGATTTGAGGAGGATCACCATGATCCGTAAAACCAAAGAAGGCTACAAAGTGCTCTCGGAAAAGGGCAAGAATCTTGGCGGGCCGTACAAGAGCAAGGCGGCGGCGCAGAAGCGTCTACGCCAGGTGGAATATTTCAAGCACAAAGGATGATGAATCGAGCGCATTGCTCTTTACGAATGAAAACGCCGGCGCAAAAAAGCGCGCCGGCGTTTTTCCTTGAAGCGCAGACTCTGCTTAACCGCGCTTCGCGGCAACCGCACGGAGGAGCAATCGCCGCTGCCACAAAACCACCAAAAGCCCGGTGAGGGCCATCCAGAAACTCGCGGGCTCGGGCGTCGCCGATACGGGAGGCTGGCCCAAATCCAGCTCATCGAGCTGGTAGGTTGTCTGCAATACTCCCGACTCAAGTATGCTCGAGCCGTCCGCTGCCTGAGCCTCTTCGCTGAACGAATCCGAAAACTGAACGCTTCCGTCCGCCGAGAGCGTTGATCCGGAAGGAGCATTCGGGGGACTCAGCGCGCCGAGACTCTCCGCTTCGTCAAGAATCGTAGCGGGGTCGGCGATGTCTGCCGGATTGATTCCGCCCAGCGCCCCGTTCGAAAACCAGATGTTGTTCGTGGTCGTTCCATCGATCGTAAATGTGTAAAGCGTGCTGTTTTGAGTAAAGTTGACCATGAAGCCGGTAGTGGGACTCGCGGCCAGACCGGCCGCCCCGGTATAAATCCGCGGATCAAGACCGGCGGGCGGCACGCCGCTGTCATCACCCGTCGCGAAATTTGACAGAAAGAAAGAGAGGTTCCCGTCGGTCGTAAGAAAATCCACCGGCGTGCCAGACGTGCTCCAGATCGTTCCAAACGTGATCGTATAGGGACCAATTACGATGGGCCCACCGCCCTGCCCGCCATTCGCTCCGGCGCCAGCGAAAGCGGCTGCCGGCGCGAGGGCCAGGAGCAAAGGCACCGCCCAGATTCGGCGACACCATCGCAAAACGGTCCGTTTGGCTGGACGCATGAATCCCTCCCGTAATACTGAAAACCGCCGGGGCACAAATATGGTAGCCCTCTGGCTCTCCGGCTGGGACCTATAAGGAGTAGCCCGGGCGCGGATCAAATGGAAGTAACACGAAGTAAAAAGGGCTGGATGTTACGTAACATAGGCTTAGTTTCAGAGAGTTGACAGGCTTGGGGAGGGATTGGGTTATAATTGACGAAGTCCTCGCTTTACGTCCATGAACTCCTTCGAAGTGCCCCCGAACTCGAGCGCTGGTACAAGTTCCGTTCCTGAGGCCTCAGGCGGCTCCGCCGCGATTTCTCCGCAGGAAATCCGGGAGGAGTTGGATCGCATCATTCGCAGTGCGGCTTTTCAATCCTCGAAGCGCCGGCAGGACATTCTCTCGTATTTGGTGAACCGCGCCGTCGCAGGCGCAGCGCAGGTGAAGGAATATGAACTCGGCGTAGACGTCTTCAGCAAGCCACCGGACTACGACCCGCGGATTGATCCCGGTGTGCGCGTCGAGGCCGGACGGCTGCGCGCGAAACTCGAGGAATATTACGCCGCGGATGGCAGCCACAATCCAATCCGGATTTTGTTGCCGAAAGGCAGCTACCTGATTCGCTTCGAGCACCAGCCTAGTAGCCTCTCAAATGCCGCGGCGGAATTCGCGGAGCCGAACGAAGCAAGCTCGAGCGACGTTGAACTCGCCGAGAGGGCTGCTTCTTCCAAACGCTCGTACGCGATTTTTCTAAGTGCCGCGGCGATCTCTCTCTTTGCGGCCGGCATTCTATTCTGGCGATCGCACGTGGAAAGTGCTGCTGGAAGGCCGATTGGCACGCTCGCCGTTTTGCCGTTTCAGAATATTTCCGGAGCGCCACAGGACGCGTACTTCAGTGATGGAGTCGCCGGAGAAATCTCTACGGCGCTTGCCGAGACCGGGCACGTACGCGTGCTCGCGCGAACTTCGGCGATGCAGTTCAAGGACAAGTCGCAAGACGTTCGCAGCATCGGCAAAGCCCTGAACGTGGATGCCGTGATGGAAGGCGCAGTCCGCCACGATGCCGACCACTATCACGTCAGCGTACAACTGAGCCGGACGTCCGACGGGTACCAGGTCTGGGCGGCCAGCTACGACGTCAGCGACCACGACCCTTACTCGATCGAAACAAAAATCACGACGGGCGCGATGAAGGCGCTGAGTGCGTCACCGCCTCCAACATCCGCATCGTCAGCAGCAAGCTTGACGCCCGAGCAGCACCGCTTGCAGCTCGAAGCGCGCTACCTGCTAAATTCGCGCACGCCCGAAGGGATTGGCAAGAGCGTCGATCTCTTCAATCAAATCATTGCGCAAAAACCCGACTACGCTCCGGCTTACGCCGAACTTGCCAAGGCCTATGCCGTGGGTTGGGGAAATGAAGTTTTGGGATTTGATCGTGCCGATCAAAAGGCAGAGGACTCTGCACGGCGCGCTCTTCAGCTCGATCCGCGGAATGCCGATGCTTACGAAGCGCTCGGCCAGACTGCCAGCATTCGCCTCGATTTCGAAACAGCGGAACGCGACCTGAACACGGCAAGCTCGCTCACTCCGGATGACGTAACCGCTAAACAGTGGCTGGGAGTTGCGCTGATGGATGAGGGCCGGTTTGCGGAGGCGAATGCGCAATTTCAGTCAGCGCTCGATATCGATCCGCTCGCGTTGGGAGTGAGAGTGGACATGGGCGTGGCGGATTTGTACGCGCGCGACTTTACCGGCGCTTTAGCCGAAGCACACAAGGCGCTCGATCTGAATCCCGATTTTCGGCTGGCCCATTTGCTGGCGGGCATGGCCTACGAGTGCGAAGGCAACTACGCGGCTGCCCAAACGGAATACACGAAAGTGAATACCCAATCTACGGGCGATGCGGACGCACGTTGGCGGCTGGTACACCTGGATGCAAAGATGGGCAAGCGCGCCGAAGCGGGGACCTTCTTGCGGAAACAGATTCATACTGCCGACCCGAACGATTCGGACGCCTATGAAATCGCTCGAGTCTACGCGGCGCTAGGCCAGCCGCAGCAAGCGCTGGTATGGCTGCAAAAGGCCGTGAATCAGCACCGGGCTACGATCATGAAGGTGGATCCCTTCCTCGATCCGATCCGCAGCTTCCCGGAATATGCAGCGCTGGTGAAGAGGATCGGGGCGTAAACCGGCGGTGTGGAGCGGTGTGGGTGATTTCCACATGGCGCTGTGCATAAGCGCCGCATGTAGTGGAAAACTTCTTGTTTGCGCCGCTTGACGTATTTTCATTTCTTGCTATACTTGTTCCCTGCCGACAGTGATGTAGGCACACAGGGGCTTGCAACGTAGGGTTCTGCGTGGGAATCCTTCAGTGAGGTAAGCTACGAGCACCGGATAGAAATCAGTCGAGCTTCGCGCAAAGCCGTTCCGAGGGAATCGGGACGACTTAGCCCGGCGCTCGACGCCGGGTTTTTTATTTGCGGCCACGGATGAGGTGGCCAGTTCTGCCGGGAGCAGGGCTTTCTGATACGCCGGAAGCAACGATCTTTGACAACTGAATAGGCTGGCAATGTGCGTAATGGAGGCCCTTCGCGTTGAGGGGCTAAAATGCGCACAAAACCGCATATTTGCACGAATCGAGCGAAGTGGATTTTTGTAGGAAAGGCGAACTTTCCACCACTTGCCCTGGATTCCGTTTCGGCTGCTTCACGCGGTTGGGATGGGGTGCGGGAGCGACGTGTTGGGTAAGTTTTATGGTTAAGCTACCAAGAGCGTGCGGTGGATGCCTTGGCGCCAGAAGGCGATGAAGGACGTGGCAAGCTGCGAAAAGCTCCGGTGAGCCGCAAGCAGGCACTGACCCGGAGATGTCCGAATGGGGAAACCCCTCCGAATGAAGTTCGGAGACGGCCCGCTGAATACATAGGTGGGTACGAGCCAACCCAGGGAAGTGAACCATCTCAGTACCTGGAGGAAAATAAATCAAACAGAGATTCCGAGAGTAGCGGCGAGCGAAATCGGAACAGCCCAAACCTCGGTGTTTACACCGGGGGGTTGTAGGACCGCATAAGTAGAGTTACCAATCCGGAGGCTAGGTGAACCCGCTGGAAAGCGGGGCCATAGAATGTGATAGCCATGTAGCCGACAGCTTACCGGACTCGAAGCGGCATCCTGAGTACCACGGAACACGTGAAATTTCGTGGGAAACTGGGGAGACCACTCTCCAAGGCTAAATACTCTCTGGCGACCGATAGTGAACCAGTACCGCGAGGGAAAGGTGAAAAGCACCCCTGCGAGGGGAGTGAAATAGAACCTGAAACCGCATGCTTACAAGCAGTCGGAGGGCTATGTTTCGGTCTTCGGACCGATTCACGCCTGACGGCGTGCCTCTTGCTTAATGAGCCGGCTAGTTATTCTCTCAGGCGAGGTTAAGCGCAAGCGAGCCGTAGCGAAAGCGAGTCCGAATAGGGCGACAAGTCTGTGGGAATAGACGCGAAGCGGGATGATCTACCCTTGGCCAGGCTGAAGGCCGCTTAACCGCGGCTGGAGGGCCGAACGGGTGTAAGTTGAAAATTGCTCCGATGAGCTGAGGGTAGGGGTGAAAGGCTAATCAAATTCCGTAATTGCTCGTTCTCCCCGAAATGCCTTTAGGGGCAGCCTTGTGTGATCTGCCACGGTGGTAGAGCACTGAATGGACTAGGGTCCAACTCAGGATACCGAATCCAATCAAACTTCGAATGCCGTGGACAGTAACACGGGAGTGAGACTGCGAGGGATAAGCTTCGTGGTCGAGAGGGAAAGAACCCAGACCGCCAGCTAAGGTCCCCAACTGTAGACTAAGTGGGAAAGGAAGTGTGATCGCTCAGACAGCCAGGAGGTTGGCTTAGAAGCAGCCATCCTTTAAAGAAAGCGTAACAGCTCACTGGTCAAGCGATCATGCACCGACAATCCAACGGGGCTAAAGTCTACGACCGAAGCTGCGGAATTTATGAGATCTCCGGATTTCATAATTTGGTAGGGGAGCATTGTGTGGAGTCAGAAGGTAGACCGAGAGGACTACTCAACGCCACGCAAGAGACCCTGCCGGCATAAGTAGCGATAAACACGATGAGAACTCGTGTCGCCGAAAGTCTAAGGTTTCCTGAGGAAGGTTAATCCGCTCAGGGTTAGGCGGGTCCTAAGGTGAGGCCGAAAGGCGTAGCTGATGGACAACAGGTCAACATTCCTGTCCCGCCGAAGGGACGTTTGACGATGGGGTGACGCAGAAGGATAAGGGAGTCGGGTGATGGATGTCCCGATGGCTCTGTGTAAGCCGGATCTCGTAGGAAAATCCGCGAGGTCATTCAACGGTGAGACAGGTCCCGAGGCCACACGGCCGCAAAGTCTCCGATTTCACGCTGCCAGGAAAAACCTCTAAGGAGTCCGTTCGGTGCCCGTACCACAAACCGACACAGGTAGACGAGGTGAATATCCACAGGCGCTCGAGAGAACGCTCGCTCAGGAACTAGGCACATTAGCCCCGTAACTTCGGGAGAAGGGGCGCCTCACTAGGGTTTATAGCCCGAAGAGGCCGCAGTGAAATGCGCTCTGCGACTGTTTAACAAAAACACAGCTCTCTGCTAAGTCGAATACGACGTATAGGGGGTGACACCTGCCCGGTGCCGGAAGGTTAAAGTAAGGGCTCAATCCCGCAAGGGACGAAGGCCTGACCTGAAGCCCCGGTGAACGGCGGCCGTAACTATAACGGTCCTAAGGTAGCGAAATTCCTTGTCGGGTAAGTTCCGACCTGCACGAATGGTGTAACGATAGAGCGACTGTCTTGGCGAACGGCTCGGCGAATTTGTGGTTCCGGTGAAGACGCCGGATGCCCGCATCTAGACGGAAAGACCCCGTGCACCTTTACTGCACTCTGGTCATGAGTAACGGTACGGTCTGCGTAGCATAGGTGGGAGCCTTTGATTCTCTGGTTTCGGCTGGAGAGGAGGCAACAGTGAAATACCACCCTGACTGTTCTGTCGCTCTAACTTGCGGCCCGCGACGGGCTGGAGGACATGGCCAGACGGGTAGTTTGACTGGGGCGGTCGCCTCCCAAAATGTAACGGAGGCGCCCAAAGCTCGGCTCAGGCGGATTGGAAACCCGCCGTGGAGTGCAAGAGCACAAGCCGGGTTAACTGCGAGACACACAGGTCAAGCAGGAGCGAAAGCTGGGTCTAGTGATCCGGTGGTCCCGCGTGGAAGGGCCATCGCTCAACGGATAAAAGGTACGCCGGGGATAACAGGCTGATCTAAGCCAAGAGTTCACATCGACGCTTAGGTTTGGCACCTCGATGTCGGCTCATCGCATCCTGGGGCTGTAGAAGGTCCCAAGGGTTAGGCTGTTCGCCTATTAAAGCGGTACGTGAGCTGGGTTCAGAACGTCGCGAGACAGTTCGGTCCCTATCTGGTGTGGGCGCAGGAGATTTGAGGGGAGCTGTCCCTAGTACGAGAGGACCGGGATGGATTGACCTCTTGTGTACGAGCTGTCGCGCCAGCGGCATCGCTCGGTAGCGAAGTCAAGAAGAGATAATCGCTGAATGCATCTAAGCGAGAAGCTCGCCCCGAGATAAGATCTCCCAAGTCCGATTCGTCGGACTAAGAAGGCCGGTCGAAGACTACGACCTTGATAGGCGGGGGGTGTAAGCGCAGTAATGCGTGAAGCTGACCCGTACTAATCGGCCGTTCGGCTTAACCATAAAACTTTCCTAAATCGTCGCACGATTCAGGCAAGTATGTTTCAAAGCCTATTCAGTTGTTAATGAATGTTTGACCGTGGGAATTCGAGGCTCAAACTTCGAATTCCCATCTCAAACTTTCAACGATTTCTTGGTGGCCATACCGCGAGGGTCACACCCGTTCCCATCCCGAACACGGAAGTTAAGCCTCGCAGGGCCGATGATACTGCACGGGTAACTGTGTGGGAACGTAGGTCGCCGCCAGGATTAAACTAGAAGGCCGTCCGCTTTGCGGGCGGCCTTTTTTATTTGGTTCGGTGATTTTATCGGCGGCCAAGATGTTCCGAGGAAGAAGTGGCTCGCCGCCTGGACTATTCGTAACGTAGCGCGACGATGGGGTCGACGCGCATCGCCCGCCGCGCGGGGATGTAGCACGCGAGAAGCGCGACGATGGCCAGCAGTGCCGCGGCGCTCACATAAGTCAGCGGATCGCTGGGGGGCACGCCGAAGAGCAGACTGCCAACGAGCCTCGCCATCGCGGCAGCGGCGAGAACTCCGGCAAACACTCCAACTCCCACTAAGAGAAATCCTTGGCGGAAAATCATTTTCAGAATTTGCCTTGGTTGCGCACCGAGCGCGAGACGAATGCCGATCTCATGAGTGCGTTGACTCGCCGCGTAGGAAATGACGCCGTAGACGCCGACGACCGCAAGTATCAGTCCCAGAATCCCCAGGGAGGCGACCAAAGCGGCAGCGAATCGGAAAAGGAGGAAGCCATTCAGGGTGTCGAGCGCGGCGGTCATCGGCTGGACATCGAAAACCGGCATGGCGGGTTCGAGGGAATGAATCAGACCGGTCGTTTCGCGTACCATCGCCTCGGGAGCAGCAGCCGACCGGACCTGAAGGGTCACAACAGGGTTGTACTGTTGAAATAGCGGCACGTAGAAAAAGGGCTCGTCTGGTGTGAAAATCTCGTCTGCAACGGTGTTTCTTGCCACGCCGATCACTTCCACAGGATGGCTTGGATCATCTCTGGTGCTGAAGTGCCGACCGATGGGATCTTGGCCGCGCCAGTAACGATTTGCTATTGTCTGGTCGATTACGGCTACGCGCTGCGAATTTTGGGTATCGGAATCCCGAATCTCGCGCCCGCGAAGCAACGAGATATTCATGGTCTCAAAATAACCGGAGGAGACAGCGTTGTAACTCGCCCTTGGATTTTCCTGGCCCTTCGGAGGCTGGGAGCCGTCGATTTTGAGCGTGGCGCCATTACCGCCGCCATAAGCCATCGGAACGGAAGCGGCAAGGCTGGCCGATTGCACTCCGGGCAGTGAGCGCGTACGGTCGAGCAGGGTGCGGAAGAATTCGCGCGCCTGCGTTTCATCGTAGCCCGCCTCATGCGGGTCAATGGTCAAGTTGAGAACGTGGTTCGGGTCGAAGCCGAGATCCGTGTGCTGCGCTTTGTCCAAGCTGCGCACGAAGAGGCCGGCGACAATCAACAACATGAGTGAGCCTCCCACTTGCGCCGCGACTAGCAAGTTGCGCAAACGATAGCCGCCTGCGGTCGATGTGCGCCCGCCTTCATGAAGAATTTCGTTTATGTCGCTGCGTGAGGCGCGAAGCGCGGGCACGATGCCGACGAGCGCCCCGGTTAGGACTGCGGCACCCAGCGCATAGGCGAAAACCCGCCAGTCGAAACGGAAATCCAAGATGATGGGAAGCGATGTATGGAGCGGGATCGAGCTGAACGCGCGGCTTCCACCAAGTCCCAAGATGATTCCAGCGACGCAACCGAGCAGGGCCACCAGAAGACTCTCGGTGAGCACCTGCCGAACCAAGCGGGCACGCCTTGCTCCTAACGCTGTGCGCATGGCCATTTCGCGCTGCCGCGAGGCCGCGCGAACCAGGGAAAGGTTAGCGATGTTCATGCATGCGAGAACCAGCACTAAGGCTGCGAGAATCAAGAAGACAGAGCTCACAAATGGCAGGATATCCGGGTTTGTGGGATCGACCATGAGGCCAGCAGGCCCGAGATGAAGCGCCTTGAGAGTCATCTTGCCGTCTGCTGTTGGATATTGCTGCGACAGCCGTTGTGCTACAACGTTCAGATCTGCCTGGGCCTCGTGCAAGCTTACACCGGTCCTCAGGCGAGCAATCAGCCCCACAAACTGTGCGTCTTCCCGCGCTGTAAGGAAATCCTTCGGAACATCTTTCAGCACAGCCGCCATGCCTAGAGGGATATAGCCCTGAAAATCCATCAACGAAGTAAGCCCGTGAAAGCCTTCCGGTGCGACGCCGACGATCGTCACGGGAGCACCATTGACGGACGCTTTCTTTCCAATAACGCTTGGGTCGCCATCAAAGCGCGATTGCCAATACGCGTAGCTGAGGACGACGACTGGGTCGGCGCCAGCGACGCTACCTTCCGATGGGAGAATCAAGCGTCCCAGTGCTGGTTTAAGTCCCAAGAGACCAAAAAAATTGCCGGTGACATAGCACGACCACATCGGCTGGCTCTGCCCGTTCACGGCAAGGCCATCCGTCAGGAACATCCCGATCGCAGAGACATCCGAAAAGACATTGGTGGTCTGCTTCTGGATGTCACTAAAGTCGGGATATGAGAAGACCGTGCTGGGACGCCTGCCCTTTCGCGCCGAGGTCAGGAAAACGACTTGCCCCGGACGTTCCACGGGAAGTGGGCGAAACACAAGACAGTCCACCAAACTGAAGATGGCGGTATTCGCGCCGATGCCGAGCGCGATGGTGAGGATGGCGACGGCGGTGAACCCCGGCGACTTGCGCAGCATCCGGAACGCGTAGCGAATATCTTGCAGCAAGCTTTCGACGAAGTGTGCGCTCAAGGATTCGCGGATTTCTTCCTTATATTTTTGGTAACCGCCGAACTCCATGCGCGCGCTGCGTTCCGCTTCCGCACGCGACACGCCCGTGCGAACCAAATCATCCGTACGATCCTGTATGTGCGCGCGAAGTTCTTCGTCCAAGTCCCGTTCGACGCGTGACCGACGAAATAGCGCGGATGAAACCGTACGTATGGAGGCGAAGAGTTTCATGTTTCCTCCGGCCGCGCTTTAAGCGCTGCACCAATGGCGGCGACGAGGCGGTTCCAGCCGTCCTCCTCCTGGCGCAAGCGTCTCCGCCCGGCGGTTGTCAGCTCGTAGAACTTGGTCCGCCGATTGTTCTCCGACGTATCCCAGTGAGCCTTTAACAATCCCTGCCGCACGAGGCGAAACAGTGCGGGATAGAGAGCGCCTTGCTCGATCAGCAGCGCTCCCTGTGAAATCTGTTCGATGCGCAGCAGAATGCCGTAGCCGTAGAGCGGGCCTAGAGAGACGGCTTTCAGAATGAGCAAATCGAGAGTGCCAGGGAGAATCTGTGCGCGTTCGGGCATCTGAGTATCCTAAGTTAATTAGGAAACTAGGCCCACACTCCACGGCTTGTCAAGAAGAAAGTAACGTAAAAGCGTCCGCATTCAACCGCTACGTGGCCGTGACGGCCAAAGACCGCAGGGCCAAGGCCCTGCGCTACACAAACTGTAGTGGACGAAAGCGTCGCCTTAGTGGCGGACCGCGGTAGAGCTGGCAGATGCCGAGCCGGAATGTGCCGCCATGGGAGAGGATGCTGCGGTAACCGGAGGGCCGGCGGTGCGGCTCATTCCTGAGTTGCTCATCGCCGGCGAAGGTCCTGCATAGTTTGCTCCGCGGTTATAGCCGGAGCGATAGGCGGCAAAGGCTCCCGCAGCGACCGGCGCGGAATGCGGAGCTTGTTGTGAGACAGGCCGCGCCGCCACGAAATTGCTGTGCGGGGTTGAGACAAATTGTGGAGCCTGCAGACGCGCAGGGCCCGCTTGGCCGGCGGTTACGCTGGAGGCAACCGCAGAGCTCGTTGCGACGCGGGCGGCGGAGTGCGTCCACTGCAGAGCGGGTGGCGGAGCGGAAGCCGCAGAAAGTCCTTTGGGTCCGTCGACGATCATGCGCGCTCCCGCGCGGATCACATTTCCCGATCCTGCGGCGGACGCCAAAATCACCTGATTCGTTCTGGGTAAACCGTTGGCGGGATTTTTGACAGGTTTTGCGGGCACTGCCGTCAGGGGTACCCAACCGGTCTGGCCGCCCAAATTCACCCAGTTTGCTGTGCCGGGTTGCCACGCTTGCCACATTTGCTGGTTCCCGGGAACCCAAAGCCAGCCCTGTCCTGGTAGGTCAACCCAGCCTCCGTAATGATATGGCAGCCAGCCCCAAGGCTCGCCGCTCATCCACGTCCAACCCATGTCAGACATGAAGCTCCACTGGCCGTCCATGAAAGGCATCCAGCCTGGGCCAACTCCAAAGGGCTGCCAAGCTACGCCGTAGCCCGGCAGGTTGTACCATTCGCCGAACTCCTGCAAATCCGCGAAGCCAGTGGTGTATCCGTGCGAGGAGAGATTATCGGTGGCATCGGCCGAGGCGATCTGGCGAACCTGTTCCCTCTGGTTCACCCATTTATCGAATGCGTCGGGCGCCGGGTTCTTCGCGATCTCCGGCGGCGCGGACCCGGTCGAGTCCTCACCCAAGGTGTGCCCTTTCGCCAATTCGGTCACGCCGCTTGCGGCTTCCACGTCAATATTTCCATGCAGCGCTGTTACCCAGGCGCCGCTCGCATCCACGTCCACGCGGAAATTCCCGCTGTGCGGGATAGACAGCTTCATGTTTGCGGCAGAAAGCGAAAGCACTTCGCCATGGGAGAGACTTGCCGTAACGATTGCGGTGCCTCGCGCCAGATCAAGATGAGTCGTTCGCGCACCATCCACTAGCGCCAATTCGGTGAATTGCACGGCCGAATTTTGTGCCAACCGCAGCATCAAGCCATTTTCAAATTCCACTTCCGCGAATCCCGCTTGTGTTTGAATCGAAAAACCCTGTTCGATTGGCAAGTTCGTGGCCGCAGCTTGCCAGCCCTCGCTGCCGCGCTGATATTGCACCTGGCCTTCTACAAAGCTCAGGCGCACGATACGGATGTGGCTATATTCCGTGGCGCCGGCAGGCTTTGCCATCGGTGCAAACGCGGCAGTCAGAAAGCAAAACAGGAGGGCGAAACCACTGCGGGTCATAGGGACCTCCCCGGGAAAAAGACCAAAACCCTTACGATATTCTGCGGAACTGCGCCACACCCACGCCGTCATAAGATTCATAAGCATGGTGCGCCGAAAGGGCACCTAACACAAGCCCAATTCGGGAAAATATGCGGCGCGGTACAGGCTATTTTGCGCCGCGAATACGGGCGGCGATAGACCTGGCGCGCTCGCGGGCGATATCCACGATACGGTTGTCATTGGCGATCTGCTCGAGGACCGGGAGGAGCCGTTCAGGCTCAGGAATGAGCTTGCGGTCGTAATCGGCCTCAAAGGTCATCAGGGCCTCATTGAGCCCCAGCCGGTCATAGCGCATGCGGCGCTGCAACACGAGGATGTGTTCCTGCTGGCGGGTAAGACCTTCAAAAATCTGATAGAGCTGGCTGGCAGCCGGATTGGTTGTGTAATTAAACGTAGCCTCGTGAACTTCCGTGTCCTTCTCGTAGCGAAAAGTCTTCTCGCCCAAATTGGCGATCCGGCGGTGAACGTCAAGATCGGCGCCACGAAAATTGTTGAGTTCGCCGGCGAGCGCAAATATTTTCGCGCGCAGTGCGTCCCCCATTTCAAACGGTTGCGGGTCTGCCTCCTCGCTGAGCTGGCGAATATCGAAAGTGCATTGGCCCGGCTGCCCTACCTTGATTTCGGTGAATTCGGGCACGCTGCCCTTGAAGATTTTCCGGTAGGTGATTACGGCACCCTGATCCGCAGCCATGCAGGAAGCCGCAAGCAGGAATAGGGCGAGAAACGGGAACGCGGGTCGAAATATGCCGTTCATCTTGCGGAAAGGATGCGGGGGACGCGCGGAAGGTTACGCCGCGCCACGCGCGGAGCGGCCAGCAAACGCGCCGGAGCGCCAAAGCGCGCCTCGGCTTGCGCAAAGCGAATGTGACAGAGCGCGACGGCGAGGGCATCCGCAGCATCGCAAGGCTGCGGAAGCTCTTCCAGATCTAAGATGGCGCGGACCATTTGCTGCACCTGTTCCTTGGCGGCGTGGCCATACCCGGCGATGGTCGCTTTCACTTCGCGCGGAGAATAGCTGTGCACGGGCAGTTCGCGCTGCGCGGCCGCCAAGAGAATCACACCGCGGACTTCGGCGAGCCGCAGGGCCGTCTTCACGTTGAGGGCGGCAAAAATCGCCTCGAGAGCGACATGCGCCGGAGTAAATTCATCGATCAGCCTGGCGATTTGAGTATGGATTTCATGGAGACGTCCGGGCAGATCGCGCGCCGCATCGCGCGCGGCGGGAATCACGCCAAAAGAAATCGAGGTGCAATGGTTTCCAATGGCTTCCACCACGGCATAGCCGGTAGCGCCCGCGGAAGCAGGATCCACTCCAAGAACTCGAAATCGCGCGGGAAGCGAGGATATTTCCGGCATCGCCGCAAGTGTACGGCGTGATAGAAGGCGGGGCCAGAGTTTTCTTGCAATTCGAAGGAAGGACGTAGCGCGGCAGATAACGTGTGTTTTCGCGCGAGGCCGCGTAATTTCTAGGATTCGACGGAAGCCTGCAGTTCTTTTTCGTCGACATCAAAATTCGAGTAGACGTGCTGCACGTCGTCCTGCTCCTCGAGCAAGTCAATCAAGCGGATCATTTGCTGCGCTTGTTGTCCGGAGAGCTTGATGTAGCTTTTCGGGACCATGCCGATCTCGGCAGACTCCGGTGTGATTCCACCGGCGACGAGGGCGTCACGCACGGATTCAAACGCGTCGGGCGGCGTTACCACCTCCCACGCGGAGCCATCATCGCGCAAGTCCTCGGCGCCAGCATCGAGGGCGATGCCCATGATCTTGTCTTCGCTGGCGATTTCTTTTGAGACGGAAATCTCGCCCTTACGCTCAAACATCCAGCCGACCGCGCCGGCTTCGGCCATGTTGCCACCGTTGCGGCTGAAGGCATGGCGGATTTCACTGACGGTCCGATTGCGGCTGCTCGTTACGACCTGTACCAGAAGAGCAATTCCACCGGGGCCGTAGCCTTCGAAAGTGACTTCATCGAGCTGCTCGCCTTCCAATTTCCCGCTGCCACGCAGAATGGCGCGTTCAATGTTGTCGCTGGGCATATTTTCATTTTTCGCGGCGGAAATCGCGGTGCGAAGACGGGCGTTGGTCGTCGGATCAGCGCCGGCGCGAGCAGCGATCGCAATTTCGCGGATGAGGCGCGTGAAAATGCGGCCGCGCTTGGCGTCTGTCGCGGCCTTCTTATGCTTGATTGTTGCCCATTTTGAGTGGCCAGACATGCGAGCGCCTCATTCCGCGAGATTTCGGGTTGTGCCGCGACCGCGCATAGCGCCATGGCCGCTCTTCAAAGAATAGCCCTACAAAGCCCCTACCCGATAGTGGGCACGCATTTTAGCATACGCACGCCAGGAATCGGAATATGCCCGTACCACCCCATTCCGCCCCAAGTCATCCAACTGGATAGGGTTAAGCCAAACAGGCCGCGATGACGCGGCGATAATTGCGCCGAAAGGATCTCCGCGGCGCAACGCAGTCTAGGAGATAAGTGATGAGCCGAAAAGGATATGCTATTTTTTGTGGGTTTTGTTCCATGCTGTTCTTAGCACGCACGAGCGATTCCCAGGACAAGGCAGCCACGGGTACACCAGTGACCGTGACGGTGACGGCCACGTCTCACGGCAACACGAGCCCCTCGGCCGTGCCGGAGAACGAGGTGGTGGTAAAACAACACGATGATGTGCGCCGTATCGTATCCTGGACGCCGATCCAGCAGGGCCAATCCAATCTGGAAATCGTGGTGATGGTGGACGATTCACTTTCCACGAGAATTGCTTCCCAGTTCGACGATCTGCGAAATTTCGTTACGACGCTACCTCCGGACGCTCGCGTGGCCGTCGTCTACGCGCAAAACGGGTCGGCGCATTTCGTGCAAGAATTCACCACGGATCACGCGCAGGCGGCGAAGGCGTTTCACGTGCCGGAAGCCATTCCGGGATCGGCAGTGGGAATTTATGACGCGACCCGCGATTTGTTCAAGCATTGGACGCCCTCGGAGGGCAGCCGCCATGTACTCGTGGTGCTGAGCAGCGGTGTGGATTTGAGCGAAGGCTATCAGGATACGAATCCTGCGCTGAACATGCCGCTGCAACAGGCGGTTTCGGCGGCACAACGCGCCCAAGTGGTGGTCTACACCATCTACGCAACTGATCCGGGCCGGGCCATGCGCGGCGATTGGCTGAATCTGAACGGCCAAGGAAGCCTGGCGGAGCTTGCCTCGGAAACTGGCGGCGAAGATTTCTACGAAGGTTTTGGCAACCCGGTATCGTTGCAACCGTTCCTGGAAAACATCCACCGCCTGCTGGGGCAGCAATATCTGCTTACGTTTCTCGCGCAAGCAGGTCCTAAAGGAGACTTTGTTTCCCTTCGCGTAACCTCGGAACAGAATGGAATCAAATTGCACGCACCGCAGCACGTTTACGTGCCAGCAGCTCAGTAGCGCATTCCATTCCAGTTGGCGATTCTCCCGCGGAAGGTTCGCGGGAGAATTTTTGTGTTGACACTATATCGTTACGCGGTATAGTATGCCGCAAGCAGATATAGCGTCTGCCAATCGAGACTGATCTGAGGGGGCTTGCTTGCCGGACACTCGTTCTCCTGAACCTTTGCTTCCGCTTACTTCCGCGGTTTTTCATGTGCTGATTGCGCTGGCCGATGGGAATAAGCACGGCTACGCGATCATGAAAGAGGTCACCCGGCTGACCGATGGCGCGGTGAGCCTGACCGCCGGGACTCTGTATGGAATTCTGCGGCGCTTGGTGAGTGATGGTTTGGTGGTGGAAACGGAGGAACGTCCCGCTCGTGAACTGGATGACGAACGCCGCCGCTACTATCACCTAACGGCTTTTGGCCGCCGGGTCGCCGTCGCGGAGGCTGAACGTTTGGCGGACATGTTGGCGTTGGCGCGGTCGAAGCATCTGTTGGCCGGCACTGGCGCGGCGTAAGAGGCAAAAATGGAATCACGAAGAAACTCAGTCGCCGATCGAGCCTTTCGGGTTCTGCTTCGTTTTTTTCCGTCCGAGTTTCGCGGCGATTACGGGCGCGAGATGGAACAGGTGTTCCGGGAGCAGCGCCGCGACGCAAGCACAAAAAAGGCCGGTGTAATGCGGCTTTGGGCGGAGACGATTGCCGGAATTTTTCGGGTGGCGCCGGCCGAACATGTGGAGATGTTTCGCCAGGATGGCGGCTACGCACTGCGCATGATGCGGCAGAACCTGGGATTTACGATCCTGGTGGTTTTGATCCTCGCTCTGGGCATCGGCGCAAACACGGCGATTTTCAGCGTCGTGGATGGAGTGCTGCTTAGGCCTCTCCCGTACCGGGATGGCGGGCGGTTGGTGGTCTTGACCCAGAAAGCGCCAGGCGCCGGAATTCCCGACCTCAGTTTTTCGGTATCCGAGATTCAGGATTACCGGGAACAGGCGCGCACGGTCAAGTCGCTCGTGGAATATCACAACATGAATTTTGATTTGATCGGGCAGGGAGAGCCGCGCCGCGTCCAGACGGGTGTAGTCTCGGCGAATTTTTTTGACGTGTTGGGCGTGAAACCGCTATTGGGTCGCACTTTTGTTCCCGCCGACGAGATACCGGGAGCGCCGGCGGTGTTGGTCTTCAGCTACGAATACTGGAAGCGGAATTACGGCGCCGATCCCACGATTGTGGGCCGTACATTTCGGATGAACGACAAAGTCCACACCATAGTTGGGGTGCTTCCGCCAGTGCCGCAATATCCGGACGACAACGACGTGTACATGCCGACGTCGGCATGCCCTTTCCGATCGAATCCGAAATTTATCTCCGACCGAACGAGCCGCATGATGAGCGTGTTTGGGCGCTTGCAGCCCGGCGTGACGCTGGCACAATCGCAGCAAGAGCTCTACTCCATCGCGGAGCGGATGCAGCAGACCAATCCCGTCGTCTATCCCAAGAATCTGGGGTACGGCATAACGCCCTCTTTCTTGCAGGCGGACTTAACAAAACGCGCGCGGCCGACTTTTCTGATTCTGCTGGCCACGTCGGGACTCGTGCTTTTCGTGGTTTGCCTAAATGTGGCCAACCTGAGCCTCGCGCGGCAACTGCGGCGAGAGCGCGAACTGGCCATTCGTGCTGCGCTGGGCGCGAGCCGAAGCCGCTTGCTGCGGCAGATGGTGACGGAGAGCACGATCCTGTCGCTGCTGGGCGGGCTGCTGGGAATCTTGCTGGCATGGGGCGGATTGCCGCCGCTGATTGCTTTTGCGGAGAGATTTACCCCACGGGCACACGAAATCAGCCTGGACTGGCGCGTGCTTGCATTTTGCCTGGGGATATCGTTGCTGGCAGGAATCATTTTTGGATCGATCCCGGCGAGCGCCTCGCAGATGAATCTCTCGGCGCCGCTCAAGGAAAGTTCCGCGAGCGCCACGATGGGTGTGTCACGGCAGCGGGTTCGGAATCTGCTGGTGGTGTCACAAGTGGCGCTTTCCTTTGCGCTGCTGGCGGGGGCGGGGCTGATGCTGCGCAGCTTTTACAATCTCACGCGGGTGGACCCCGGGTTCAAGCCGGAAAATGTTATCTCCATGTTCATTCAACTGGATTGGTCGCGATATCAGAAGGATGCAGATATTGCTGCGTTTCATGACCGCTTGCTGGAGAAGGTAAACGAGAATCCCGGCGTGGTCTCGGCGGCCATCGCGCGCACCTACCCCCTCAATGAAACGCAGCCGTCTATCGCGAAATTCGAGGTGGATGGCCACAAGCGCACCGCCGGCGATCCTGAGCCACGGTTCGATTGGCGGTCGGTAACGCCTGGATACTTTCGGACGATGGAGATTCCCCTGGATCGCGGGCGCTATTTCACCGATGCGGACGGCGCCAAAGCGCCCATCGTGGCTATTATCAACCGGACGATGGCGCGGCACTACTGGCCGGGCGAAGACCCGCTAGGCCATCGAGTGCTGATCGATGATGGCAAGACTCCGATTACGGTGGTCGGCGTGGTCGGCGATGTGACGCAATACGGCCTAGATAAACCGCCGGCGGACGAATTCTATCTGCCAGAAGCCCAGGTTCCGACGCAAATCGCGAGCTTGCTGGTGCGAACCAGGCAGGATCCGGCCGCTCTGATTCACGAGTTTGTTTCCGACGTGTATGCCATCGATCCGCAGCAACCGGTGGCGAAGATCAGAACCGTCGAGCAAGTGCGGGCAGAATCGCTCGCGCCGGCGCGGCTCACCAGCACGCTGCTGGGTTGCTTCGCACTGCTGGCATTGGCGATCACCGGAGCGGGGGTAGCCGGTGTGATGGGACTGACTGTGAGCCAGCGCGTGAAGGAGATCGGCATTCGCATGGCCCTTGGCGCGACGCGACCCGACGTGCTCCGGATGGTGCTCGGCCAGGGACTCTTGTTGGTGGGCATAGGTCTCGCGGCAGGCTTCGCGCTTTCGCTGGCGGGCACGCGATTGATCGGCGGATTGCTTTTCCGCGTACAGCCGAACGACCCGCTGACGCTGGTGGGCGTTACGCTGCTTTTCTTGGCGATTGGGGGCGCGGCCTGTTACGGACCGGCGCGACGCGCCACGGGCGTAGACCCACTTACGGCGTTGCGTTCGGAGTAAGGCTTGGGCGCGCGGCGACAGCTTGAGAATCATCTGAGGAGTTAAACATGAGAGCGGTGCGTTCGTGGTTTGTGTTGCTGATGACGTTGACGATCTGCGCATTTGCACCCGGGCTTTTCGCGGCACCGGCAGCGTGCGGCGCTCATGGAACACATGACACGATGCTGGTCTCCACTTCCTGGCTTGCCGATCACATGAGCGATCCT
This sequence comes from uncultured Acidobacteriota bacterium, assembly GCA_963703805.1. Lineage (GTDB taxonomy): Bacteria > Acidobacteriota > Terriglobia > Acidiferrales > UBA7541 > DASTCZ01. The sequence continues at coordinate 2,439,859 of CAVPFO010000005.1, forward strand.
AATCTGGTGATCTTCTCGGTGGGAGAAAAGAGCGATTACGACGAGGGCCATATTCCGGGAGCGCGCTGGCTCGATTACATGCAGACGCACGCGATGAGTGCCACATCAGGCGGGCAGACACTTACTCTTGAACTCGCGCCGCCGCAAGAGTTGGCGGAGACGCTAGGCAAATTGGGCGTATCAAACGATTCGTTCATCGTGCTCTATCAGAGCAAAGATTGGGTGTCGCCGACCGCGCGGATTTACATGACGCTGGACGCCATGGGGCTTGGCGCGCGGACGGCGATCCTGGACGGCGGCTATCCCGTTTGGAAGGGTGAGAAACGCGCGGTATCAACCGAGGTGCCCAGCATTACCCCAAAGACCGTGCAGCTTTGTCCGGTTGGCGACGTGATCGCGAAGTTGCCAGACGTGACCGCTGCTTTGCATCAGCCGGGTATCGCCATCGTGGACGCTCGCGCTCCCGAATATTATTCCGGGGCGGAACAGGGAATGGGTAGAGCGAAGGGGCACATTCCTGGCGCGGGCAGCGTGCCTTACACGTCGCTCTTTGACGCGCAGGGTAAGCTGAAATCACCGGAGGCTCTTGAGGCGTTGTTCCGCACCGGAGGAGTGAAGCCGGGCGACCGTATCATCGCGTATTGCCACATCGGCCAGCAGGCGAGCGCCGTCTACTTCGCGGCGCGGTATCTAGGATATGACGTGCGGCTTTACGACGGCTCGTGGGAAGAGTGGTCGTCTCATGCGGAATTGCCCAGGGAAAGTGCGCATTCCACTACACGCCCTTGACCGAGACTGGGGCGCGACCTCTGTACCACTTTGGTACACGTTCCTAGGGACAGTAGATTTCATGCGCCAGCGATGAAACAATTGTGTGCCGCACTATGCACACATGATTGAGCCCTGCCATGCAACGGGCTGTAAGGTAGAAGTCCCTCCAGAGTTGAGAGGCGAGGGGATGTGTTTGCAGCACTTTACGCTGCGCCTCGAACAGCTTTGTGCGGAACTCCGCCGCGAAACGGTTGCGGGTTATGCGAGCCATGAGCGCCAAATTGAGATCATTCGTTTTATTGCCAACCAGGGCGAAATGCTGGCGCGGGTCTCCACCAGTGGACTGCATATGCAGGACGAATTGAAGGCTCGTGTGCTGAGCACCTTCCTCACCTTGATGAACTTGCGGGAAAGCCTCGATCGCGCCGCGCTGCGCACCGCTCCTGGGCGAACTGTTCTGCGTTAATTTCGAAATAAATCGACATCAGTCTGGATCAATTCAGGCGCCAAGGTAGCGCGCGTAGAGGGCACGGGCCGCTGCTGGATCCTTCGTGCCCTTAATGATAGCGCGGCCGTCGCTAAAGACCGTCACCTCGTAAGAATTCACACTAAAGCGCAGTAGGAAACCATTTTGGCGGACGTTGGAGGCAACCGGGCTGAGCTGCTTTTCCAGGGAAGCCAGGTCCAGCGCGCGGCCATGCTCATGAATTTGCACGGAGTCGCGGCCGCACAGCGTGATGTGCGGCACGGCTTCGCCCTCCAAATAACGGAATTCGCGGCAGACGCAGGCGCGGCAGTTGGGGTCACGAGCGACTTGCACTGACCGGAACTGGCCGGTCCAAACGTCACAGGAAACAAGTCTGGTAGCGGGCGGGCGATCTCCTCCAAGAGTGAGAATCTTCATCGCCTCGGCTGCGGCCAGAGAAGCTGCTACGCCAGCCGCTGGACCCAGGACGCCAACCGTGTCGCAGGTTTCCTCAAGGCCAGGCGCGCCGATGGCCTTATGAGGCTCGGCAAGGCAGGCCAGACAAGCAGTGCGCCCCGGATGGACCGGTAGCGTCACACCGTAGCTCGCGACAACAGCGGCGTAAATCCAGGGAATGCCGAGCTTCACGGCAACGTCGTTCACCAGGAAGCGTGTTTCGAAATTATCGGTGCCGTCGAGAAGGAGTTCGAATCCCGCGAGCAGATCTTCTGCATTGGCGGGCGTTACGTCGGCGACGATGCCCTCGATTTGGACCCCGGCATTGATGGCCCGGAGGCGCCTTTGGGCGGCAATAGCCTTCGGCAAGGATTCGCGGGCGTCGGCTTCCTCAAAGAGCGTTTGGCGCTGGAGGTTCGATTCCTCGACGAAATCGCGATCGATCACACGAAGAGCGCCCACACCGGCGCGAACCAGCAAGTTCGCGATCGCGGTTCCCAAGGCCCCACAGCCAACGAGCGCCACGCGGGATGCCAAGAGCCGCTCCTGGCCCCTTTCGCCGATGCCGGCGAACAGAATCTGCCGCGAATATCTTTCGTAAAGTTTGGGTTTCATAAGCTTGAGATGGCCGTTCAGAGACATGATATCGCCGATGGCTGCGGATTCGTAGGCGGTGCCGGCCGCAGATCAGGCCTGTGTTGTGACAACACGATTGGCGAGAGCTGTAAAGGCCAGGCAACCGCTTGTGCTAACCTGTCGTCCTCTGGTTATGCGGGGATTTTTCGCTCAAACCTGCCTTCGGTTAGCTCTTTTTGCGGCTGCTATGGTGTTCCTCAGCGCCGCGCTGCCTGCCCAGGCGCCACCTGCTCCGCCGTCACCGGAGGCCACTGCGCAGGAAATATCCCAATTCGAAGGCCAAACCGTAGCGGAAATTCGCATCCTAGCCGATGGCGGTGAGACGATCTCGGAGAATCCCACGGGCCTGGCACAGAAAGCGGGAGAACCGTATGACACGGAAAATGTTCGAAAGGCGCTGCGGCAGCTTTACGCCAGCGGCGACTATTCGAACGTACTAGCGGAAGCTTCACAGAGTTCGAATGGGCTCCGCATGGATTTTGTCGTAACGCGCAATTTTTTCATTGGCGTGGTGGTGATCGACGGTCTCAAAGAGCCGCCCAACGAATCCACCGCGTACGCGGCGTTGCGGCTCAGGGTAGGCGATCCGTACAACAAAGCGGCGCTGGACGATTCGCTACAAAGTCTGAAACAGGCCTTGGCGCTGGATGGGCTGTATCAGGGAGAGGTCCGCGCAGATTTGCATCCCGATCCAGCTCACCGCCAGATGGATTTAACCGTGCACGTAATCCCCGGACCACGCGCGCTCTCTGGATTGATTACGCTGAAGAACAGCACCCCGTACACCGATCGTGACTTGCTCTCGAGGGCCAAGGTTAAGCCGAAGCAGCAGATGGACGCGAAGAAATTGCAGCGCGCCGAAGATCGCGTGCGCGATTATTTGGTAAAGCAAGATTATCTTGGCGCGCGGGCGAGCATTCATCGCGGCACCTACAATGCGAGTACGAATACCTTGCCGCTCGAACTCGACGTAGAGGCTGGGCCCAGAGTTCGCGTGGTGATTACGGGCGCGAAGGTTCCAGGAAAAGAGCTAAAGCGGCGCGTTCCCGTATTCGAGGAAGGGGCCGTGGACCCGGACCTTCTGGCCGAAGGACGGCGCTCGTTGCGCGACTATTTCGAAGGTCAGGGATACTTCAGCGCCGCTGTCGAATATAAGACGAGCGAGGCTGAAGCGAGCGGACCAGGCGCCGCAAAGCAACCCGAGCAAGTGATCACATACGAAGTGAATCGCGGGCCGCGACAGAAGTTTGTGGGCGTGACGTTCGAGGGCAATCGCTATTTCAATTCGGACATCCTAAGAGGCCGGCTCGCGATCCAGCCGGCGTCGTTCGGCTCGCCAGGCCGCTTTAGCCAGCGGTTGCTGGATGCGGATATCGACTCGATCCGTGGGCTTTACATGGCCAACGGGTTTCGATCGGCCGTAGCAACCAGCCAACTCGAGCAGGATTATCACGGCAAAGAAGGCGACCTCTTCGTGCGCATTCGCATTCAGGAAGGCGAACAGACGCTAGTGGGTAGTTTTCGGCTAGAGGGAAACAAAGCCGTAAAAGAGAAAGAACTAATGAATGTAATCAGCTCGACGCCGGGGGAACCGTACTCAGACTTTAACGTTTCCACCGATCGCGACAACGTCCTGGCTCTGTACTACAACGAAGGATTTCCCGATGCACACTTGACGGCCACCTCGACAGATATCCCAGTGGCAAGCGGCCCTCTCACGGTTGCTCCGGCTCCGGAAAGCGCAGCACCGGCGGGGGGCCACCTTGCGGCCGTGATCCAGCCGAAAGTTGCGCTCGTCTATCACATCGAGGAAGGCACGCAAGTCCGCGTCTCCGACATTCTGATCTCGGGCTACGACCGCACGCGCCGCGGCGTGATCGCGCGCGAAGTCCAGTTAAAAGCGGGTGGACCTTTGCGCGAAGGCGAAGTCATCGATACGCAACGCTTGCTCTATAACCTCGGCATTTTCTCGCGTGTGACGATTGCGCCGCAAAATCCGGACGGCTCCGACCCGCAAAAGGCATTGGACGTGGTCGTGGAAGAGGCGAAGCGGTATACGCTGGGCTATGGTGGGGGGATTGAGGTACAGCGGCTGGGTGGCACGGGATCCTCGGCAGTGGGCGGCGCGATTGATGCCAGCCCGCGGGTGATCTTCGAAATCACCAAAGACAATCTCACCGGCCGCGCGGACAGCCTATCGCTGAAAGTACGCGCGAGCACGTTGCAATATCGCGGCCTCGCCAGCTACAACACGCAGAATTATTTCGGGAAACCAAATTTAAGCCTGCAATTCACGTTGCTCGCCGACAAGTCGCAAGAAGTGACCACCTTTACGTCCACACGCTACGAAGGAACGCTGCAATTGACGCAGAAGGCGTCACGGTCTACGACGCTGCTTTATCGCTACACTTATCGAAAGGTATTCGTGCCGGCGGTTTCCTTAAAGATTGCTTCGGAGCTGGTGCCGCTCTACAGCCAGCCCACGCAGGTTTCCGAGTTCGGTGTCTCTTGGATTCGCGAGCACCGTGATAATCCCACCGATGCTACGAAGGGCTCCTACAACACCTCTGACTTCGAACTGGCCGAGAAACCCATCGGCTCAAAATCGAGTTTCGCAAGGTTCTTTTTCCAAAATTCCACCTACTATCCCTTCGGAACAAAGCTTGTGTTTGCACGCTCTTTTCAATTTGGCGTGCAGCAGGCATTGGGGGACACGCTCTCGGCGGACATTCCCTTGCCGGAGCGTTTCTTCGGCGGCGGAGGGAATTCGTTGCGAGGCTTTTCGTTGAACGAAGCGGGGCCGCGCGACCCCGATACGGGCTACCCGATTGGCGGTGAAGCGCTACTCGTTTTTCAGCAAGAACTGCGCTTTCCGATGCACCTGCCGAAGTTAGGCTCGAAGCTTGGCGGAGCGCTGTTCTACGATGCAGGCAACGTGTTCAGTAGCATCAGCGCGATTACGCTGAGGACTTCACCTACAACCGAGTCGCAATTGAATGGCAATTTGTCTTATTTCTCGCACACGTTAGGCATCGGCCTGCGTTATGCCACACCGATTGGCGCTATCCGCTTGGATTTGGGTTACCAATTGAATCCTGCTGAATTCTATTCCTGCACCCTCGCGCCTGCGGGAGGTTGCGCCACGGTGCCGGCGCTTTCGAGGATGCCGCACTTCCAATTCTTCTTCAATTTGGGGTCAATTTTCTAATGAGGCAAGTCTGGATTGTTCTTGGCGTGAGTTTCTTGGCGTTAGCGCCGTTGGCGGGCCACACGCTCCCCAGCAGGGTACCTGCGCAACAGGTGGTGGATCGCGTGGTCGCGAAAGTGGACGACGACGTTCTGTTGCTCAGCGATCTGCGCGAACTCGGAGAATTCCAGGAACTATTGGAAGGAAGGGCCGAGCCGGCGAACAAACGGCTCGATGAGCTGATTGACCAATGGATGGCGACACGCGAGGCCACGGCAGGGCAGTTTGCGCAGCCTTCGGATGCCGACGTGAAAGCAGCGCGCGCACAGCTTACAAAAGAACTTGGCGGAGAACAGGCTTTTGCGGCACGCCAAACGCAAGCGGGCCTGACGGCGGCCGCGGTTGATCGCCAGTTGCGGCGCGAGCTTTTTGTAAGCCGATATTTGGATTACAAGTTCCGCCCTGCGTCACAGGTCGATGCGGATGCGATCGAGAAATATTACAACGGGCAATTTTCCGCCCAATTAAAAGCACAAAGCCAGGCGGTGCCGCCGCTCGATTCGGTTCGCGGTGAGATCCGTGAGCTGCTGGTGCAGCAAGAGATATCGGAACATGCTACGCAATGGCTTGCGGAGAGCAGGTCGCGGTTAAAGGTCGAGGAGTTCTTGCCGAGCGCTGCTAGCCAGTCCAAACAATGACGAAAGAGCTCAAACCGAAACGAACCCGGCGGTGGTGGAGATGGCTCGCCGCCGGCATCGCCGGACTTTTGGTAATGATTGTGACGCTGGGTCTGGCGTTCGAATGGGGTTGGTTTGATCTACCTGTGCGCGACCTAGTGGTGCGGCGGCTCTCGCAAGTGACCGGGGGCGAGGTGGAAATGAAGCGCTTCCACTTCGATTTGTTTACGCTGCGAGCGAATCTAGAAGGAATCACGATCCATGGCAAAGAGCCGAGCGGAACGCCTCCTCTTTTTTATGCCGACTCAATCACGGCTGGAATCCAGGTGGATTCTTTCTGGGACAAGAAATTTTCTTTGCGTGATCTGCGCGCCGTGCATCCGGCGGTGCACGTCCGGTTCAATGGGGATGGCTCCTCGAATTTGCCGGTGCTCAGACCACCAAAGGCCGGCGCCAAGCCACTGCGCGAGCGCCTTTTCGAATTTGCTATCCATCATCTCGAACTCGACGACGGGTCACTGCTGTACAACGACGTGCGTGTGCCCTTGGTGGCGCAAGGCAGCAATTTCAATTTCGCGATCGATTTGGGGCACGCGGCAGAGGGTTCACCGATGTATGTGGGCAAGTTGACCTGGCAGGAATTCACGCTGGTTGCCAGGCGATATCTGCCGATGGCGTCGGACCTTTTGCTGAAATTCTCGCTCACGCCAGACGCTTTCGAAGTAAACCAACTGCACTTCAAGGTCGCGCGATCGGTTTTTGACGTCCAAGCGAATATTCCGGACTTAGCGCACCCCAGTGCGACGTTTCGCTATCGAGGGTGGCTCGACCTGGCGGATATCCGAACCTCGCTCCGCAAGGAACAAACGCCCACCGGCTTAGTAGACTTCGGTGGCGAAGGCAGTTTTCGGGGAGGCGAGTGGTTTTCCACGGGCCACTATGCGGCGCGAGACATCGATATGGAGTACCAATGGTTTCACAGCGCTGGAATTTCCAGCCGCGGGAACTACCGGATCGCGCGCAAAGAGCTGCTGGTGCCGGATTTTGAGGCTCAGGCCCTGGGCGGCGAAGTAACAGGCCAAGTGCATCTGAATTTCAAAGGCTTGGTTTTTCGCGCGGATTCCCACACGACAAATATGAATCTGGCCACGGTGTTGGCGGCGGTGGATAACGAAAGCCTTCCTATCAAGCCGCTCCATTGGGATGGAACCGTACAGGTTGATGCCGTGACTACCTGGACGGCGGCATTTCAGCACCTGGAATCGAGTGGAACGTCCGTATGGTCGCCCGTGGGGCAACCGGTTCCCGGAATGATTCCCGCCACAGCGCATTTGAATTACGACTACGTAGCCGGAAAACACATGGTTACGATTCGAGACAGCGAAATTGATACGCCCACGAGCCATCTGCATATGGGCGGCACGCTCGCTTCCGTGGATTCATTGCTAAATGTAACCGCGAATTTTCGCGATTTACTTCCGTGGAACGATTTCATCAACCGGATTCGCGGACTAAGCGCGGAGCCCGTAACGATCACGGGCGCGGCCACGTGGCAGGGAAAAATCTCCGGCCCGATTACTGGACCCACCTTCAACGGACACGCTGTGGTTCACAACGCGCATTACGGTTCTCTTTTTTGGGACGAAGCAGAAGGGGATATCAACTATTCGCCGGATTGGTTCACACTGACACATGCGCGGGCGAGCCGGGGCCGCTCCTCTGCGCAAATCGAATTGACTCTGGAACTGAATGAGTGGAGCTTCGCGCCCGATTCGAATTGGCGGTTTGATGCCGATTTGGCGCAGGCCCCGACCGAGGGTTTGCAGGAGATGTTTAGCTGGTCGTATCCGGTACATGGATTGCTCTCCGGACAGTTTCATATGCGCGGCACCCGAGCAAACCCACAACTCACAGGTTTATTTGACCTCGCACAAGTTACGGCCTGGGGCTGGACGGTGGACCGCGCCCGCGGTGAACTTGCTCTTGACCAAGGCGAGATACATATTACGAACGCCGATGTCCGGCTGACGCCGCTTTCCGGCTCACGCTCACCAGGAATTGTGACCGGGAATCTTTCGTACCGGTTTGCCGACGCAAATATCGGATTCGACCTTACCGGCGCCGTGATCCCCATGGAAAATATCCGGAGCCTGCAAACGCCGCGGCTTCCTATTGGCGGCCAGCTCAATTTTCAATTGCACGGCAGCGGGCCGATTCTCGCGCCCTCCGCGCAAGGCTCGATCCGCTTGGTGGACCTCCGCACGGGAAGCGAGGTGCTTGGAAGTTTTGAAGCCAAGGTGAATGCAGATGGAAAACGGCTGCGCCTCGATCTGTCTTCAGCGTTGCCGGAGGATCGGTTACAAGGATTCGTGGAACTCGGATTTTCCGGCGATTTCCCTTTGAACGGAGAACTCAATATCCGCGCGATGGATCTTGATCCCTTGATCCAAGCCGCATTACACCTAAACGCGCTTACCGGGCATAGCAGTGTGGATGGACACCTGCAGCTGACCGGAAACTTGCTGCGCCCGGATACCATTACCGTAGAGACCGATTTCTCGCGGATGGTTTTCGACTACGACTACGTAAAACTGGAAAACAATGGACCGGTACGAATTGCCTATCGCCGCAACGAGGTACAGGTCGAGCAGGCGAACCTGCGCGGTACCGGCTCGGATTTCAAAATCACCGGCTTGGCGCGTTTTGCGGGTGACCGAAATGTCAGCCTGAATATCGTGGGCACCGTGAACCTGCAACTGCTGGGCGGGTTTATCAACGCACTGGATGCGCGCGGCTCGGCTAACGTGAACGCGGATATCGAAGGCACGCTGGATGCGCCACATATCAACGGCCGCTTTGAGGTGCAGAGCGTGTCGGTAACGTACGACGAATTTCCGGCCGGCCTTAGCAAGGTCAGCGGCGTGTTTATCTTTGATACGAACCGGCTGCTTTTCGACAATGTGCGGGCGGAAACCGGTGGCGGTCAGATGCAACTTTCCGGATCGCTTAGCTATGGTGAGGGTTTCAACGCGATGCGCTATGACATCAACGCTCGCGCGACCAGCGTGCGGATCCGCTATCCCGAGGGGATGAGCTGGCTGGCCAACGGGACGCTGCGTTTCTCGGGCAATCTGCAATCCGGACAGATCTCCGGGAACGTGACCGTGGATAGGGTGCTGATGTCCCAAGGATTCGACCTGGTCACGCTGATTGGCGGATCGAATGCGCCGGTACGCGCGCCGAGCACGTCTTCACCCTTTCTGAGAGATTTGCGGTTTGATATCCAGGCGGCTTCTGCTCCAGATGCACGCGTGGAATGGAACGGGGCGCGTTTCGATAGTGAAGCGAATCTTCGCGTGCGCGGCACCTGGGAAAATCCGGTCCTGCTGGGGCACATCGCGCTGCGAAATGGCGAGCTCATGTTTTCGGGGAATCGCTATACGGTGACGCGCGGCGACATCGATTTCTCGAATCCGTTTCGTCTGGACCCAGTGCTGAACATCCAAGCAACTACGACGATTTCGCAATATGAGGTAACGCTCGATCTTTCCGGCCCGGCGAGCCGGCTGACCCTGAGTTACCGCTCGGACCCACCGCTTCCGACCAGCGACATCGTCAACCTGCTAGCGCTCGGACAGGCGACCGAATCCACGCAATATCTCGGCGGAACTGCGGCGCAATCTCCACAGATGGGCGCCACGACACTGCTCTCCGAGGCGGTTTCGAGCCAACTGGGCGGGCGCATGCAGAAATTCTTTGGGATCAGCAGCTTCCGCGTGGACCCGTTTTTGGTGGCGGGAGCAGGAACCGAGCAGAGTGCGGCCACGCGCGTGACGGTGCAGCAGCAGGTGTCGCATAACTTGACCATCACCTATAGCAGTAACGTTACCGGGTCGTCCGAACAAGTGATTCAGATCGAGTACAATGTCCGGCCAGATATCAGTATCGTTGCTTTGCGCGACCTGAACGGTACTTTCTCTTTGGCAGTCGAATTCAAAAAGCGATTTAAATAGGTGCGAGGGAGCTTTTGATGGACGAACTGCTCCGCTGGCGTGAGGAATTTCCCATCCTCGCGAAGACAACCTACCTGATCAGCAATTCGCTCGGAGCCATGCCGCGTGCGGTGCAAGACCGCTTGCGCCAATACGCCGATGTCTGGGCTACTCGGGGCGTGCGCGCCTGGCACGAGGGTTGGTGGGAAATGGCCGTGGAGACGGGGGACCGCGTGGGGCGGCTGATCGGCGCGCGGCCGGGCGAAATTTCGCTGCACCAGAATGTGACGATCATCCAGGCGATCCTGGCCTCTTGCTTCAATTTGCGTGACCGCCGCAACAAGATCGTGATGTCCGACCTGGAATTTCCCTCGACGATTTATTTTTATCTGGAACAACGCCGCAACGGCGCACGCGTTGAAATCGTTCGCTCCGGAAATCCGTTGCGGATTCCGATGGACAAATTGTTGCAGGCGATCGACGAACGGACCCTGCTGGTGCCGATCTCGCTGGTGCTCTTTCGCAGCGCTACGATTGTGGAGATCAAGCGCATCATCGAGCGCGCGCATGAAGTAGGAGCGCTCGTAGTACTGGACTTGTTTCAAGCGGCGGGGACGATGCCGGTGGATGTGCGCGCGCTCGACACCGATTTCGCGACGGGGGGCGTCTTGAAATGGCTCTGCGGTGGGCCTGGTGTAGGGTATCTCTACGTTCGGGCCGATCTCCGCAAGAAACTCAAGCCGGCGTTCACGGGATGGATGGCGGACCGGCGCCCCTTCGAATTTCGGGCTGCCGCCGTGGACCGGCGGTCAGATTCATTCCGTTTCCTCAACGGCACACCACCGATTCCAGCGCTCTACGCTTGCCAGCCCGGGCTTGAAATTATCGCGGCCGTCGGCGTGGGCGCAATCCGCAAGAAATCGGTGCGGCAGACCGAGAGGCTGATCGCGGGCGCCGAGGCACGTGGATGGCGCGTGAATTCGCCTCGCGAGACTGCCGAGCGTGGAGGCACGGTGTCAATCGATTGCCCGCACGCCCGGGAAGTCACGGCGGAGTTGATCGCGCGGGAGATTCTCGTGGACTTCCGTCCCGGGGGCGGAATTCGGCTTTCGCCTCATTTCTACAATCGGGACGAGGAAATCGATTTCGCACTAGAGCAGATCGAGCAAATCCTTGCAATACGTGGCTGGAATCGTGGCCGCATCCGCAACGCCAAACGCCGGGAGCGCGCCCCGCGCATCGCCGAGCCGGTGCTATAATCCCGCCGCGTTCTTCGCACAGAATCATTTCCAAACGCTTTCCTACGGGCTGAAAGGCCGCAACGAGGGGTCATGCGCAACCGAGCAAAACTCATTGTCTCTATGGTTATTTGTACCGTCTTGTTTTTCGCAAGTTCGCAGGTATTTCGCGGCGCACAGCGTGCTTTGAACGAGCCGGCGCCGACCGGGGTTGCGCCGCTTTACGATCCGGGCATTTCTCCAGATGGTTCGGAAATTGCATTTGTTTCCGGGGGCGATATTTGGACGGCACCTGCCGCCGGAGGAGTGGCGCGTCTACTGATTTCCGATCCCGCCACGGAATCACGGCCCGTCTATTCGCCGGACGGAAAGACGCTTGCGTTTGTTTCCACGCGCACGGGCAACGGCGACATTTACATCTTCGATTTTGCAACGGGCCAAGTGCGACGGCTTACCTTTGACGATGCGCCCGATCAACTCAATGCGTGGTCGCACGACGGCCGCTGGATTTATTTCTCCACCGCGAGCCACGATATTTCCGGCCAGAATGACATTTATCGTATCAGCGCCGACGGCGGAACGCCCATGCCCGTGTGCGCGGATCGCTGCGTGAATGAGTTTTTTGCCGCGCCCGCTCCCGACGGCGAGACCATCGCGATCAACGATCGCGGCATAGCCTCAAGCCAATGGTGGCGCCGCGGGCATAGCCATCTGGATGAAAGCCAGATCGTACTGTGCCATACAGGCGCGCCGCCGAAATATGAGAGCGTCACGGACGGACAGGCCAAGGAACTTTGGCCGATGTGGGGCGCAGACGGCAAAACGCTCTACTACATGTCCGACCGCAGCGGCGCCGAAAATATCTGGACCAAGCCTGCATCGGGCGCCGCGAAGGAAATTACACACTTTCGCGACGGCCGGGTGTTGTGGCCGGCGATTTCAAATGATGGTCGCACGATCGTTTTCGAACGCGACTTCGGGATCTGGAAGCTGGATGTTTCGTCGGGTGAGGCGCACAAGGTCGCTATTACGCTGCGTGGGGCGCCGTCCGGCGCCGGCGTCGAGCACCGCAGCCTGACCAACGGATTTGAGGAGCTACAACTCTCGCCCGATGGGAAAAAGATCGCATTCGCGGAACACGGGCAGATCTTTGCCGCCTCGGCAAAGGATGGGGGCGATGCCGCTCGCGTCACCTCGAGCAACGGCAAGGAAGATGAGCTGAACTGGTCATCCGACAGTCGCCACCTGGTGTACGTTTCGGACCGGGATGGCAGGCCAAACTTATTCCTTTACGATTTCGCGTCACGCGAGGAAAGGCAGCTCACCAAGGGCGCCGAAGCCGACACGCAACCGCAGTTTTCTCCGGACGGCAAACAGATTGCCTTCCTGCGTGAAGCGAAAAAGTTGATGGTAATGGATGCGGGTGGCCAGAAGGAGCGCATGCTCGCGAGCGGCGCCTTAGACCGGCCGCCGCTGGGATCGAACCGGCCCTTCATTTGGTCGCCAGATAGCAAATGGATCGCTTTTCTGTCGGTGGGCGAAAAAGATTTTAGAAATGTAATGATTGTCCCGGCGGCGGAGGGTAGTTTGGAAGCCAAGCCCGCGACGTTCCTGGCAAATGCGTTTTCGGATGACTTGACCTGGAGCCCGGACGGCGCCTATCTGCTTTTCAACACCAGCCAGCGCACCGAAGAAGTCCAGGTGGCACGCGTCGACCTGGTGCCGCATGCGCCGCGCTTTCGCGAAGACGAGTTTCGGGATCTTTTCCGCGAAGAGACGCCGCGTACCATGCCGTCATCCCCACGCCAAACCGAGCCTGCTCAGGCGCCATCAACGACGCCCGCGCCAGAGAAATCCGAAGCCACCGCAGCCGATACCAGCGGTAAAAGGAAAGAGCCCAAGCCCGTTCAAATCGTATGGGACGGCATTCGAAGGCGACTGAGCTTCCTGCCCATCGGGCTGAGCGTGGGTTCGCTGAGCATCAGTCCGGATGGAAAGTTGCTCCTTGTGACGGCCACTGTCGCCGGCCAGCAGAACTTATACCTTTATTCGCTCGATGAACTAGCTAAGGAACCGGCCGTGGCGCGGCAACTCACCTCCACTCCTGGTGGCAAACGCGGCGCGCAATTCTCACCGGACGGTAAGGATGTCTATTACCTGCACCAAGGTCGCGTGGAAATCGCCAATGTGGAATCACATCAATCGAAACCGCTGGCGATCACAGCAGAGATGGATGTGGATTTTTCTCGCGAGAAGATGGAGGTGTTTCACGAAGCCTGGTCCTATCTCGGTGACAATTATTTCAATCCGAAAATGAATGGACTCGACTGGCCGGCCGAGCGTGCGAAATATGAACCGTACGTGGCAGGATCGGATACGCCTGACGAGATGCGTCGCGTGATCTCTCTGATGATCGGCGATATGAACTCGTCCCATTCCGGAATCGGCGCCGGCGGGGCGGGGGGGCCGAGATTCGCGACGGGGCGCCTGGGGGTAATGTTCGATCCGGCCGAGTACGATCGCACCGCCAAGCTCCGCATCAGCGAAATTATTCCATTGGGTCCTGTGGACCTTACCAAGGAAATCAAAGTAGGGGATTTCCTTCTCGCCGTGGACGGGGCGCCCATTGGGAAGCAGAGTAACCTGGATGAGCTGCTCGAAAACAAGGTGGATCGCCGTGTAGAACTGGAAATCGCGTCATCGGCGGAAGGCGCTGGAAAACATACGGTTGCTGTGGAGACGATTAGCCGCGCTACCGATGCGGCATTGCTTTACCGCGATTGGGTGGAACGAAATCGAGCCTACGTGGCGAAGATCAGCAACGGCCGGCTGGGCTACGTGCACATGCTGGATATGTCTCAAGAATCGCTCGAGAGACTTTTTCTCGATCTCGACGCGCAAAACCAGAGCTACGAAGGTGTGGTGGTGGATGTGCGCAACAACAACGGCGGTTTCGTCAATGTCTATGCCATTGATGTGCTCGCGCGGCAAAGCTATCTGACGATGACGACCCGAGGTTTGCCGTCCGCTCCGGCGCGTACATTGCTGGGACAACGGGTACTAGAGCACCCGACCATCCTGGTCACCAATGAAGCTTCGCTTTCCGATGCGGAGGACTTCACCGAAGGCTATCGCACGCTGCATCTGGGAAAGGTGGTTGGTGAGCCCACCGCGGGATGGATCATCTACACTTCAAACGTTTCTCTCGTCGATGGATCAAGCCTGCGCATCCCGTTCATCCGCGTGCAGGGCCACGACGGCGCGGACATGGAACTTCACCCGCGCCCCGTGGATATCGAGGTGGCCCGTCCGTTTGGAGAAACCTACGCGGGAAAGGATTCGCAGCTCGACGCGGCCGTGAAGGAGCTATTGAGCGAACTCACCGCAAAATCGCGCCAGTGAGCCCGCGCATCCAACCGGCAGCGGGTGTGAAGGAGAGCGCGATTCCCGCCGACGCTAGGTCAGACGACCAAAGGTTTGCCGCGCTTCGGCGCGCTATGGTGGAAGAGCAGATTCGCGCGCGAGGCATAAGTTCTGAACGAGTGCTGGAAGCGATGCGCACCGTGCCGCGCCATCTTTTTGTGCCACCCGAACGCATCGATTCCGCTTACGCCGATCACCCTATCGAAATCGGTGAAGGGCAGACCATTTCACAGCCCTTCATGGTTGCGGCTATGGCCGCGGTGTTGGAACTCCGCGGCACGGAAACCGTTCTTGAAGTAGGCACGGGGTCGGGTTATTCGGCGGCGGTCTTGTCGTTGCTGGCTGCGAGGATTTACACCGTCGAGAAATATCCAATGCTGGCTGAAAGTGCCCGACAAAGGCTTGATGGTTTAGGCTATCGGAATGTGTTTGTGGAAATTGGAGATGGATCAGCCGGGTTTCCTTCCGGTGCGCCGTTTGATGCCATTGCCGTGGCCGCCGCGGCGCCGAAAGTGCCTGCGCCGCTGGCGGAGCAACTCGCCGAAGGCGGACGCTTGGTTGTTCCCGTAGGCGAAAGCGAAAATCAGGAATTGGTTCTGGCCACGAAGACGAACGGGACAGTCAGCTCTCGAGTGGTAGCTTACTGCCGCTTTGTGCCGCTTATGGGCCGATATGGCTTTGGGGGCTGAAGGGCAGAATATGACTTTACCCTGCCCGCAGCTCTCGATCGTGATCCCCGCATACAACGAAGAGGCGCGGCTGCCCCGCACGCTCAAGAGAATCCAAAGCTGGCTGGACTATCGAAAGCTGTCGGCGGAAGTGATCGTTGTGGACGACGGATCGACCGATGCCACCGCGCGGCTGGTCACCGAGCGGCAGCCCCCATGGCCGGAGTTAAAGCTTGTGGCGAATCCCGGAAATTGCGGGAAAGGGTACAGCGTCCGGCACGGCACTCTCGAGGCGCGCGGCGACATCGTACTCTTCACGGACGCCGACCTTTCTGCTCCCATCGAGGAAGCCGACAAACTGCTCTCCGCCCTCCAGACCCACGATTTTGCAATCGGCTCACGCGCCCTGAATCGAAAGTTGATCGCGGTGCACGAATCGCCCTTCCGGGAATTCGCAGGAATCGTCTTTAATTCCATCGTACGCCTGGTGCTTTGGCTGCCCTTTGCCGATACGCAATGCGGTTTTAAGGCTTTTTATCGGGAGCGCGCTCGCATTGTGTTCGATCAGCAGCGGGTGGATCGCTTCGGTTTCGATCCCGAATTACTCTTCCTCGCGCTGCGCCATGGGCTCACCGTTGCGGAGGTCCCCGTACGATGGGCGCATGATCCGCGCACAAGGGTAGCAATGGCCCGGGACAGCCTGAGGATGTTTGCGGAGGTATGGTGGATCCGGTGGAACGCGCTGATGGGAAGATATCCGAGAGAGGAGAAGAAGCATTAGCTTTGCGGTACAAAGTACTTGACAGAAATTGAAGAACGCGTATGCTAAACCCTATGCGGGCACGTTCCTCCTCGGTTGCCGTCGAACCTGTGCGGCTGGAAGTTCGCGCGGCCGATAATCTTCGCTTCATCCGCGAGACCATGGAAAGCGCGGGCCGCTTTACGGCCGTGCCCGGCTGGGGTGGCGTAGGCATGGGCGTTACGGCTTTGGCGGCGGCCGTAATCGCGGCGCAGCAGGTGTTGCCGTTGCGTTGGTTGACGGTATGGCTTGTAGAACTGGCCCTGGCCGTGGCCATTGCCTCCGGCGCCACCGTTCGAAAAGCGCGAGCTTCGAAAAGCAAAGTTTTTTCCGCGCCCGGCCAGAAGTTTGTTCTAAGTTTTCTGCCCCCGCTGGTGGTCGGCGCCCTGATAACGGTGATTCTGGTGCATGCCGGACTTTTCTCCGTGCTACCGGGCACGTGGCTTCTTCTGTATGGCGCGGCAGTCGTCACGGGCGGAGCGTTCTCCGTGCGTGTGGTGCCCGTGATGGGACTCTGCTTGATGGTAATCGGGACCGTGGCGCTGTTCACGCCAGCGAATTGGGGAAATATTTGGATGGGCGCGGGCTTTGGCGGTCTGCAGATTGTATTCGGCGTGATGATCGCTCTGCGATACGGAGGCTGAAAGGTTCGGCCGTGGCAAAATCAAATTCACTGGCGCAGGATCGAACGGCTAGAGGCCGCAACAACTCCGCGGAGGCTCTGAAAATCAGCCGCACCCACCCGGAAGCTGTCGCGCCCGATCTGGATCGGTTGATCCATGAGCGCATGCGGCTGGGAATCGTGAGCGCGCTGGCGGTGAACGATTCGCTAACGTTCAATCAACTCAAGGCTCTGCTCAAAACGACGGACGGCAATCTCAGCGTGCATGCCCGCAAGCTTGAGGAAGCGGCTTATATCACGTGTTCCAAGTCATTCGATGGCCGGCTTCCGAAGACAGAATTTCATCTCACCGCGTCCGGCCGGAAAGCGCTCGAACGTTATCTGGACCATATGGAAGCTTTGATTCGTTCCATGCGCGACCGCTAAGAGGCATGGCAATTTTTTTTCGTAGTGACTTTGTAATAGAAAGTAATTTGCAGTTAGCAAAGCAGCCTTAAGGAAATGCCATGAGCCCGATGACCTCTCGTCCCTTGCATGTTGCCATCATGATGGATGGCAATGGCCGCTGGGCGCTCCGCCGCGGCGAGCCCCGTTCGAGCGGCCACCAGCGCGGCGCGGAAAATGTACGCGCCATTGTGCAGGCCGCGGTCGAGTTGGGCGTGGGCACGCTTACGCTGCACGCTTTCTCTTCTGACAACTGGCGGCGGCCCACGCGGGAAGTCGCCGCTCTGATGCGCCTGCTCCACGATTACCTGGAGAAGGAAGCGGCGCATAGCGCGCGACACGACATTCGTATTTCCGTGATTGGGCGCCGCGATCGTCTGCCGGCGGTTCTGCGCCAGACCATTGAAGCTGCTGAAACCGCCACGGCCGCGGGCAGCCGATTCCATTTGCGTTTGGCTGTGGATTATTCCGCCCGCGAAGCGATCTTCCGCGCCGCATGCCGCTTCTACAAGGCCACGCGCGTATCGCGCGAATCCTTCGAGGAAGTGTTAGGCGAAGTCAGCCACGGAGGCGCGCCCGAGCTGGATTTCCTGATTCGCACCGGCGGCGAGCAACGCCTTAGCGATTTTCTGCTGTGGGAATGCGCGTATGCGGAACTCTACTTCACCCGAAAGATGTGGCCGGAGTTTAGCGCTGAGGATTTCGCCGCCGCGCTCGCCGAATTTCGTTCCCGCGATCGCCGATTTGGAAGCGTGCCGGAAGCCGTCGCAAGCTGAACGTGCGCTCCAGTTCGAGGCGGGTTGCCCGTCACATCACAGCAACTTCTTTTGCTCCCGATCCCCAGGAGTTTGCACCTGAGCCGTAGTATCCCCATGCCGGTCCGGGACTTACCCACCCCTGACACTTCGCCATCCCCCGCCGTCTAAGTAGGTGAGAAAGAAAGTGATGGGAGAGCGGCGGTGCAGTTCGAAGGTACACTGAGCTGGCAAAGCGCCGTCCAGGAGTTCGGTTTGTCCAGGCCTGATGACCCGGCACTCGTGAGTTCTCGCGAGGAAGCACGCGCAGAGGACTCTCTGCTCGCGGACGCATGCCGGAGCGGGGCCGTGGACGCTTACGAACGGCTCTACCAATTGCAAGGCGCACGCATGAAGAGTATCGCGATGAACCTGTTGGGAAATGCCCACGACGCGGAAGATGCCGTGCAGGAAACGTTCCTGAAGGTGCATCGTGGGATACACCACTTCAAAGGGCAATCGGCCTTTTCCACCTGGGTGTATCGCATCTTGCTGAATTCCTGCTACGACGCGCGGCGGCGGCGCATCCGGCATCCGGAAACGTCCGAACAGGATCTCGTGGAAGAAGGCGAGACCTACGAGACACCGACGAAGGGCAGCAATCATCCTCTGCGGCTGACGCTCGAGAAATGCGTGGCGGCGCTCACACCGCACTTGCGCTCGGTCTTTTTGCTTTACGAAGTGGAAGGATTCAAGCATTCGGAGATCGGCAACATTCTGGGCGTCTCGGAAATGGCGTCAAAAAACGCGCTGTACCAGGCGAAGCGAAAGTTGCGCGACATGTTGGCGGACCGGGGCGGAGCGAGCGCGGTGGCAGGCGGCCGCGAAGCGTGAGGAATATGATGGCGAGCCAAAAAACATTTCAATGCAGGGATATCGAAGAGGCGCTTCGAGAAGAATCGCCGGAGCTGATCGCGGCGCTTGAGGTTCACGCCAAGAGTTGCACTGCGTGCGGACAGGAGCTGCTCGTGTGGCGCGAAATCTCCGTAGCCGCCCAGGAGATGAAGAAGGAGTGGTCCAGTCCAACGCTGTGGCCCCGGATCGCGCAAGGTCTGAAAGAAGAGGCGGCTAGGCCCAAGACTTGGCGAGCGTGGTTTGCGATGCCGGGTGGGATTCCGTTGGTGCGTTGGCAACTGGCTCTGGCAGCGGCCCTGTTGCTGATGATTTCGGGTATGAGCGGCTGGCTGATGCTGCACCGGGCTGCGCGCATCGCGCCGGATAACCAGCACCTTCTGACGGACCAGGCCGTGCGCGACGTGGAAAAGGCGCAGCAGGCCTACGAGCAATCCATCGACAAATTGGCCGCGCTGGCGCAGCCGAAACTTGATAGCGCCGCGACCCCGCTGATGATGAATTATCGCGAAAAGCTGGAGTTATTGAATGCGGCGATTGCGGATTGCCGTACAAACCTCGCACAAAATCAGGCAAATGCCTACTTGCGGCGGCAGTTGCTTAGCTTTTATCAGGAAAAAGAACGCACGCTGCAAGACGTGCTGCAGGGAGAATGACGTGAACCGATCAGGAATTTATACGTTTAGTGCGGCGATGCTGCTCTTGATGAGCGCGGCAGCGGCTCCGGCGCGTACGCCACAACCGAGTGGACCGCAGCAAGAGGTAAAACACACGTTCGATAAGACGGTGCCACTGCCCTCCGGGCAATCTCTCCGCATCGAACATCGGCTCGGCAGCATTACGGTGCGGACGCATTCATCGAGCGATGTGCATGTGAGTGCGAACATTCGCGTGGCCGCTTCGTCGCAGGAGGATGCCGAGAGCTTCGCGAATCAGATCCAGATTCGTCTGGAGTCTTCTACGGCGGGTGTTCTGGTACGCACCGAGTATCCCGAGCAGAACAATTCGTTCTGGAACCGGCGGAACATCTCTTTTTCAGTCGACTATGAAATTGAAATGCCGGAAAGCGCGCCACTGACCGTGCGTAACAGTTTCGGCAGCGTCACCGTATTCGGCCTGAAGGCGGCGACGGACATAGACGACAAGCAAGGAACGGTAACAGTACATGACGGCGCGGGGAATCAGCTCTTGCGCGATTCGTTTGGCGGGATTGAGTTGGCCAATAACGACGGAAATGCGGACGTGGGCACGAACAATGGCTCGGTGCAGGTCTCGCAGATTCGCGGATCACTCACGGTGAATGACCGGTTTGGCAGCGTGAATGCGAGCGGCATTACCCGCACCGCTTCGATCACCAACAGCAATGGCACCGTGGAGCTGCATCAAGCCATGGGGCCTTCGAGCATCAACAATTCGTTCGGCTCGGTGACGGTTTCCGATATCACCGGCGATCTTACAGTGCGCAATGCCAACGGCGCTGTGGATGTTCGCAACGTCAGCGGCGCGGCGGATTTGCAGACGTCATTTGCGTCACTTTCCTTTTCCAGCGTTCACGGAAAGTTGACCTGCCGATCGTCGAATGGCAGCGTTTCCGGAAGCGGCGCGGGTGAGGGCGGCTCCATTCACACGAGCTTTGCCAGTGTGGACGTGCACGACATCGGCGGGCCGCTGGATATTGAGGACAACAACGGCAAAGTATCGGCGCGCGATATTCGCGGTCCGCTGCAAGTGCGCAGTTCGTTTGGAGGAGTGGAAGCCTCTGGAATTCACGGCGATCTCAACATCAACGCCACCAATTCCCCGATGGAAATCTCGCAAATCGAGGGGGCGGTGCAGGCGGAAGGTTCTTTCGGCAAAGTGGAAATTTCCAGTGTGCGCCGAGGCGTGCACCTGGTCACCGGCAACGCGAGCGTTGCGGTGCTCGACGCCGGTGGGGAAACCTATATCAAGACGACATTTGGGCTGGTCCGCGCCGAACGTATCAGTGGTTCGCTCTCCGTGGAGGATTCAAATGGCAGTGTGAAGGCCGTGACCGTCCACGGCGCCGCGAGCATTCGAACTTCCTTTGGCTCGGTCAATTTGAGTGCTGTGGACGGCCGGGTAGACGTAGACGACCAGAACGGATCGGTGGATGTCTCGGGCGTGCAGGCAAAAAATGGCTCTGGGGCGTGCAACGCGATTAACCTGCGGTCTTCATTCGCACCCGTTCGCGTCGCGCTTCCGGATGGCGCAGGTTACGACTTGACGTCGCACACCTCGTTCGGCAAGGTCTCGAGTGATGTGGACGTAACCGCCTCGGGGACCCTGGGCGGCGATTCGCTCAGCGGCCGGATCGGCGGAGGTGGCTGTCCGCTGCAGTTGACCAACAGCAACGGCAACATCGAGATTGTGAAGGCTTCCAGCAGACGGTTATAGTGCCACGGAAAAAGCCTGGAGCGGCTGGAATCACGCATTCGATCGAGCGCGGGCGAGCGCAAAGGCGGTCCGCACGACACGGGTTGCCGTGGGAGTTAGGAAAAAACGTTCCAGTTCCTCTTCGGTGGCGAAGGCCACATCCGTAACATCCCCCCCTGCATGAGGCTCCCCATCGAGCGCCTCGCAGAGATAATCCAGAATCACGAAGTGGTAGAGAGGTCCCTGGTGGAGGGCGCTAACGGGCTCGGTTTGGGCAGGGACCACAGCCGGGGCTTCCACAGCCGGTTGGCCCGAATGAGTTTCCGCCCGCGCGATCGAGGTATCGGAACCCTCGGGCGGAGAAGCAGGGAAGATTCGCTCAAAAACTTCAATTAGCTCAATGACTTTGACTTCGAGTCCGGTTTCTTCCAACAACTCTCGTCTGACGCCCTCCCCGATCGTCTCGCCGAGCTCCAGCAAACCTCCTGGAATGGACCACTCACCTTTGAGAGGTTCGGTACCGCGGCGGATCAAAAGGGCGCGATTTTCACGAATAACGACCCCCCCAACCCCTACCATCGGCAGTTCTGGGTATTGGCGCCTGCTTTTCACCCCTAGTGTGCCCCCGGATTCAAAGGGTAACGACTGTTTTCCTTTTGCCGTGAGAGTGCGTTATATAATACTGCGAATCGCGGTGGTTCGATTCCCGAAGGAGGCTGCAACGTGGTTCGGTGTCCTGAATGCGGTACCGAAATTGATGCGGATGAAGAGGAAGTCGAGGAAGGCGAGATTTTGACCTGCCCGGAATGCGAGGCAGAGCTCGAAGTCATACAGACCCATCCCGTCAAGCTGAACGTCATCTCGGAAGGCGACGACGATGAAGACGACGACGAGGAAGAGGATGGGGATGATGAAGATGAAGATGACGAAGAAGGCGACGAAGGTGAGTTAGATCAGGGCGAAGACGAAGAGGAAGATTACGAATAGGATCGTGACAGCCTTCGCGACGGGCGGGGTGTTTCTTCCTGACTCCCGTTATGGCACAGGCCGGCGGCCGCGGCAATTGAGAGCGACGTTAACCGCGATAGTGGCGCTAATTGGTCTGCAGTTTTTTGCTGCCGCCGTGATCTCCGCGAGGCTCGCGCAACAGAAACCGAGCTATACCGATTGCATCCTTTACGGGAATGTTTTCACGGCAGATGGACACTTGTTCCCGGGCGCAGACGTGCATGTTCGCCGAGCCACTGACAAAAAGCCAAAGTGGGAGGCGACTTCGGATCGGCGCGGGGAGTTCGCGATTCGAGTGCCTCCCGGTTCCGATTACGTGATCGAGATAAAAGCGAAAGGCTTTGTCACACAACAGCAGACCGTGACGGCGCAAACCGGCCGGCAGGACCTCGTATTTCACATGGCGGAAGAACCGAGCAAACGGAAATGAAGCGCACATTGCTCGTATTGGCGGCGCTGGTGGTACTGTTTGGGCTTGCGCATGGCGTTTGTGGCCAAGTGACGGACGCCCGCACCTTGCATGGCCAGGTCGTAGATCAGCAAGGGAATCAAATCAAGGGCGGCGTGGTCTATTTGAAGAGTCTGGCCACACAAATTGTGCGCAGCTACATCAGCGACGATGAAGGGCAATATCGGTTCAGCGGGCTCGATCCCAATGCAGACTACGAGATTCACGCAGAAACGGCCGACCAGACCTCAGGAACGCGCAAGATTTCGCGTTACGACGACCGCAAAGATATCGTCTTGATCCTACGAGTCGACAAGAAGAAGAGCGATAAGTAGCGTTCACCCACCGGCTTTTTTCCAAGGCATTCACACGGCATATAATTCACCCATGCGCGAAGGGATTCTTGGTATGGGCATCGGCAACGCGATTTCGGTTGATTGAAAAATCAGGGCCGTGCCACAGGCGTGATCACCTTCAAATGGCAGAGATCGCGGGGAGGAGGATGGGGGGTTATGGGGGGAGCGCCCTCGGGCCAGCGAGCCAGGAATAACCCCCAGAAGCAAGCTCTTGGTAACGCGGCCTTTATCAATTAGCGAAGGCCCACGTTGAGTCGGCAGCGTCTTTCATTGACCCCCGGGCTAAGCGCGTAGGATAATTATTAAAGAGCTATGAAATTCCCTTGTATCAGCGCATTGCCGCCGGCGTTTGTGATGGTGGTGGCTCTTAGCGTTCCGCAACCTCCAGCGGCGGCGCAGGATGCGGCTGCGCCTTCAGGTGCTTCCGACGTTTCCGGTTATTCGCAGCCCGACGCTGCGAAACGCGCGGAAGCCTATTACAACTACACGATGGGCCACTTGAACGAGGTCTATTACCTCAGCACGAGCCGCAGCGAATTTGCAAACGCCGCCATTGAGTTCTACAAGAAGGCTTACGAGCTTGACCCTAGTTCCCAACTGATCGCGGAGCATCTGGCCGAGATGTATTACCAGGCGCAGCGAACCCGGGACGCCGTGTTGGAAGCGCAGGGAATCCTCCAAAAAGACCCCAATAATTTGCCGGCGCGGCGGCTGCTGGTGCGAATCTATCTGCGCACGCTGGGAGATTTAAGCGGCGCGTCAGCGCAGAAAGAGACGGCTACACGTGCGATCGAGCAATTGGAGGCGATTCGCCGTCTCGATCCAAGCGACAAGGACTCCGCAATCTGGCTGGCTCGTCTCTATCGGGTGCGCGGTGATAACCAAAAGGCTGCGGATGTGCTCAGCGGAATTCTTGCGCAGAATCCCACGGACCCCGCGGCGGTGGAGCAGTTAGCACAGCTCGATTTGGATCAAGGCCGCGGTGAGGACGCCATCAAACTGCTCGAGGACGCCACGAAGTCCGATCCCAAAGCAGGTTTGCTCGATCTTTTGGGCGATGCGTATTCGCAACTTCATCAGCCGGTGAAGGCCGAAGCGGTGTACCGGCAAGCGATCGGAATCGAGCCTGATGAACCCAGCCATCACCGCGGTCTAGCGCAAGTGCTGATGGCGGAAGAAAAACTGCCCCAGGCGCTCGAGCAGTATAAGCGTCTGTCGGCGCTAGACCCCGACGATCCCGATAACTATCTGCGTATTGCGGAAATTGACCGCCAGTTGCACAAACTGGATGATGCGGAGCAGGCCATCGCGCAGGCGAAGGAACGCGCCCCCGGCAACCTGGAAGTCACCTACAGCGAGGCCATGATTTACGAAGCCCAGGGCCGCTATGACGACGCGATTCGCCTCCTGTCGAGTGCGGTGACCTCCGTCAAATCCGGCTCGGAGCCTGCGCCATCAAACCGCCGCACGCTAGCGATTCTCTACGAACAGCTCGGGCGCGTGTATCGGGAAGCCGGGAATAACGCTGCCGCTCTGAATACTTTCGCCGATCTGGCCACGCTCGGCGACGAAGAAGAGCAGCGCGCGGATGTGATGATTATTGATACGTACCGCGCGGACCGCGATCTGCCGCAAGCGCTCGAAGCCGCGGATAAGGCCATTGCAAAGTTTCCGCAGGATCACGACCTGCGCATCACGCGGGCACTGTTGTTGGGGGACAAAGGGGACGCCGATGCCGCCGCGGCGCAGTTGCGGGAGATGCTGACGCACACGCCGCAGGATTTGGAAATCGATCTCGATCTATCCCAAGTCTTCGAACAAAGCCATCGCTATACGGACGCGGAAAGCGTTCTGGTGCAGGCGGGGCAAGTGGCTACGCGCGGCTCCGATAAGGAGATGGTCGATTTCATGCTCGGCGGACTTTTCGAACGTGAAAAGAAATACGATCAGGCCGAAAGTGAATTCAAACAAGTGCTGGCGCTGAATCCGCGCAATGCCGCGACACTCAACTATTACGGTTATATGCTGGCGGACCGGGGAGTGCGATTAGGCGAAGCGACAGAGCTGGTAAAGCGCGCTCTGGTGGAAGATCCGCAAAACGGCGCTTATCTGGACAGCCTTGGGTGGGCCTACTACAAACAGGAGCGGCTGCCGGAGGCTGAAGAGGCGCTGCGAAAGGCCGCCGAACGTGAGCGCGACGATCCCACGATCCTCGAACATCTGGGGGATGTCTACTTTAAGAGCGGAAAGGTGGATTTGGCTGTCACCCAGTGGCAGCGGGCGCTCGAGCAATGGCGCCACGTGCTGCCGGCCGAAAATGATCCGGAAAAAGTAGCCGCTCTGGAAGCAAAGCTTTCCACGGCAAAGCGTCACGTGGCGGAAGCGAAGAAAACAAACGGCCCGTCCGCCCTCCGTTAGCAAGCCTGCGATGCCCAGCGCCAGTTTCCCCGCTTTCGCGAAAATTAATCTGCGCCTGCATGTGCTCGGTACGCGCCCCGATGGGTATCACGAACTGCGCACGGTTTTTCAGGCAATTTCACTACACGATACGCTGGAGATGGAAATCCAGCGCGCTCCTCGCGTCGATCTGACTATTCAAGGCGATCGTACATTAGCGGCTGAAGGTACGAACAATAATTTGGTCTATCGCGCTTTAGCCGCGGCGCGAAAGGAATTGCAGCTTCGGTGTGGTGTCCGCGCAACTCTCATAAAGCGCATTCCGGTGGGCCGCGGTCTCGGCGGGGGCTCAAGCGATGCGGCAACGGCCCTCACCGGCCTTGCGCATCTGGCCAAGAAGAAGATCGCTCCGCAACGGCTGATCGAAATCGGTTCGAGTCTGGGCGCGGATGTGCCGTTTTTTCTCTTCGGCGGCCGAGCCTTGGGGGTGGGTCGCGGGGATGAGATTTATCCTCTGCCAGATAGCGTGCGCCAAACTGTATTGGTGGTTTCGCCGCGTGACATCGCCGTGCGCACGGCAGATGCCTACGGCTGGCTGCGCTCCAGATTGACAAAGCCTGCCGCCGCTTCTACACTATCTTCTTTCTGCGCCCTTTGCTGGAGCACGCAGGAAAGCGGCACTTGGAACGACTTCGAGGCAGCCGTTTTCTCGCGCCATTCACGCCTGAGAAGTATCAAGCGGAATCTGCTCCGGGCCGGGGCCGCGGAAGCCTCGCTGGCGGGTAGCGGTTCGGCGGTGTTCGCACTGTTCCGAAGCCCAGCGCAGGCGCGCCGAGCCGCCCAAGCGTTTCCGAACGACCAGACGTTTATCTGCTCTACTTTGTCCCGGGGAGAATACTGCCGTGCCCAGTGTGGCCGGGGAAGCGCGGGAACTCGTTCCCGTAGCCGACGAAAAATTTAAGATCTTCTCGGGGACCGCGAACTCTCCGTTGGCGGACGAGATTTGCGGGTATTTGGGCGTGCAGCGCGGCCGTACCGTTCTGGGTAAGTTCAGCGACGGCGAGATTTATTTTCAGATTCTTGAGAATGTGCGCGGCGCAGATGTTTTCGTGGTGCAGCCTTGTTCGCAGCCGGCGGATTTTCATCTGATGGAGTTATTGCTGATGATCGATGCGTTCAAGCGAGCATCGGCTTGGCGCATTACCGCAGTGGTTCCGTATTATTGCTACGCGCGGCAGGATCGGAAAGATAAGCCGCGGGTGCCGATTTCCGCAAAGCTCGTGGCCGATCTATTAGAAACGGCTGGGGCGAGCAGGGCGCTGTTGCTCGACCTACATGCTCCGCAGATTCAAGGGTATTTCAACGTACCGGTCGATCACGTTTATGCGTCGCCCGTGATGGTCGAGCATTTTAGGTTGCTGGATATGCCGAAGCTGACGGTAGTTTCCCCGGATGCCGGCGGGGTCGAGCGCGCGCGAGCTTTTGCAAAGAAGCTGGGTGCCCCGCTGGCCATCGTGGACAAGCGCCGCGTGGATATGAACGTAGCGGAGGTGATGCATCTGATCGGCGACGTGCGCGGCAGGACGGCGCTGATCGTGGACGATATTATCGACACCGCCGGAACTCTCGTGAAAACGGCGGAAGCTCTGCTCGCGGAAGGCGCCACGGGCGTATATGCCGCCGCTACCCATGCCGTACTTTCCGGGCCGGCGGTCGACCGAATCTCGCAATCGGCGATCAAAGAAGTGGTGGTGACGAATTCGGTGCCATTGTGCGAGGCCGGGCAGAAGACCGGAAAGATTCGCGTTCTCAGCGTGGCAGCATTGTTAGCTCGCGGCATTCGTTCGATTCACGAAGAAACGTCGATCAGCGAGCTATTTATTTAAGGATGCTTTTTGGGGCGCGGTGCAAGCGCCCCGGCGGTTCGAGAAATTTTAGCGAAGTTATCGTAAGGAAGGACGTATGGCGAATATCACGATCGAAGCAACGCGTCGCGAGGACCGCGGCAAGAACAACGCCAGGCGTTTGCGGACCACAGGTCAAGTCCCGGGCGTTATTTATGGCGGGAAGGGCGGCGCCGAGGCCGTATCCGTCAATGCCAAGCAGGTGGCCAGCATTCTGCGGTCGCAGGCAGGGCACAACACGATCTTCCGATTGAAGCTTCCCGGCGGCGAATCGAACGCCATGCTCAAGGACTGGCAGGTCGATCCATTGCGCGGCGTTTTGCTGCACGTGGACATGATGCGCGTGGCGATGGACGTGAAGATGCGCGTGAAGATCCCGGTGCACACCTTCGGGGAGCCGCAAGGCGTGAAATTGCAGGGCGGCATTTTTGAAATGGTCACGCGCGAGATTGAAATCGAATGTTTGCCGGGTGAGATTCCAGAGGAGTTTCGCGTCGACATAACCGACATGATGATCGGCAAGCAGCTACGCGCCGGCGATATTCCGCTCGATCCCGCAAAAGCCACACTGGTAACCGATCCAGTGCGCGTGATCGCGCACGTGGTTGCGCTTCGCGAAGAGGAAGAAAAGCCCGCGGAAGTCGCCGCAGTGGAAGGCGCGCCGGCCGAGCCCGAGGTCATCAAGAAGGGCAAGAAGGAAGCCGAAGAAGGCGAAGAAGCCGCGGAAGGCAAGCCCGAGGCGAAGGGCAAGCCCGAACCCAAGGCCAAAGAAAAGTAGCCGCGACGCGCAGGTGGGCAAACGGCCGGGCACATGCGACTTATCGTGGGACTCGGTAATCCCGGTATTGAATACGCCTGGACGCCGCATAACCTGGGCTTTCTGGCGGTGGACCGTCTGGCGGAAGCCGGCGGCGTGCGCGTCGAGCGTCCCGAGGCGAAGTCATACATCGGGCGGGGCAGTTTGAGTGGGGAAGATGTTGTGCTGGCCAAGCCGCAAACGATGATGAATCTGAGCGGGCTGGCCGTTCGAGAATTGCTCGATCGGCTTGAAATCGGCCCTAACGAGTTGATCGTGCTCTGGGACGAAGTGGCGTTGCCCTGGGCCACCGTCCGTGTGGGAGTCGAGGGAAGCGCCGGCGGGCACAACGGCGCGAAGTCCGTGATCGGCGCTTTGGGCACGCAAGAATTTTGCCGGGTGCGGTTGGGCGTGCAGCCGGACCATCCGGTGGGTGATCTCGCGGCCTACGTGTTGCACCCGATGCGGCGCGGCGAAATGGAATTGGCGGCGGAGACCGTGGAACTGGCGGCTCAGGCCGTGGAAATGATCTTGAAAGAAGGACCGGCGAAGGCGATGAACCAGTTCAACCGGCGCAACGCCTCACCGGAAAATACGGAATCTTAGCGTAACGGAGCGTTCTGTAGGATCGAGGAAATATGGAAGAGAGACTCTACGACCTGATCTTTATTTGCCGTCCGGCAACTCCAGAGGAAGAAATCACCAAGCTGACCCATATGCTCGAGCATACGGCTTCCGAGCACGGCGGCAAGGTGGAGAAATCCGAAAATTGGGGCACGCGACGCCTGGCCTATCGCGTGAGCAAGCATCGCGAAGCCATTTATGTCTACATGCAGCTCAAGAGCACGCAAGGCGAGCTGATCAAGGAGCTCGAGCGCCGCCTTAAAGTCGCCGAGCCGGTGATCAAGTATCAGACTGTGCGGCTGGATGAGGAAATGAAACGGCAGAAAAAGTTGGGCGGCATCCGGGAAAAGCGACTCGCGCGGAAACCGCGTAAGACCGCGGCGGCAACGCCCGCAGGGCCCGCAACGCCCGCGGCGCCGCCAACGCCCGCGCCGGAATCAGCCCCGGCAGCCAGCGCCAGCTAAACGAAATTGTGATTGTGTCTTACGTTGAAAGGATGAGTGCTTAGATGTCGGAACAAGCGAATCCGCAAGCGAATCTACAGGCTTCCACGCCATCAGCGGCGCCATCGCCCGCTCCATCACATGGCGGCGGAGGCGGAGGAAGAGGTCCAGGAGGAGGGGGCCGGCCCGGGGGACACGGCGGCGGTCATGGCCGGCCTCGCGAGGGCGGCGGGCCCGGAGGCGGGCCTGGCGGACGCAAAGGTAAGCGGCAGTATTTCCGTAAGAAGAAGGTTTGCCGTTTCTGCGTCGATAAGGTCGATTTCATCGATTACAAGAAAGCGGAGACGCTGCAGCCCTTCGTGCAGGAGCGCGGCAAGATTCTGCCCCGCCGCATGACGGGTACCTGCTCGCGGCACCAGCGCTGGCTGTGCGAAGCCATTAAGCGGGCGCGCAATATCGCGCTACTGCCGTTTGCAACAGAACTCTAGCGGTCCAGACTCCAAACGAGAGAAGAACCATGCAGATCATCTTGCAAGAAGATGTGGAAAAATTGGGGTCCCGCGGTGAGGTGGTCACCGTCGCGGAGGGCTACGCGCGCAACTATCTGCTGCCGCGTAAGCTGGCTCTGCCCGCTTCGGCGGGCAATTTAAAGCGGCTGGAGAAAATACGCACCGTTTTGGCGAAGAAGACGGCAAATGAGCGCGACGTCGCCCACAAGCAAGCCGAGGGCCTGAATGCCGTAACGCTGACGTTGACGCGCAAGGCCGGCGAAAGCGACCAACTCTTTGGCTCGGTGACTTCCGCGGACTTGGCAGAAGCACTCGCGGCCCAAGGGCATAAAGTGGATAAGCGCCAGATCCAGCTTGCAGAGCCCATCAAGGTGATCGGAGAGTATCAAGTGCCGCTGAAGTTGCACCGTGAGGTTACTGCGGAGATCAAGGTGATCGTCCAGCGCGAAGGCGGAGCGGAAAAGAAGGAATAAGCGGCTCGCCGATCCAGGTTAAACCTCGATCCCATTCTTGCGGCGGCAGTTTTGCACCGAATCCACAGCTTTGAATCTTTTCCTCAGTTGTGCTGCTTGGCTTGCGCGGCCGAGCGATCCAAACTCGCTAGATTCGTCGGATGGCAGCTTGACGTCCCTGTTCTCTTAGGCGAACATAAAGCGAAATAGAGGCAAGCGAAGTCCGCCATGGCTACCACCTCCACGATGGAAAGACCCCTTCCGCAGAACATCGAAGCCGAGCGCTCCGTTCTCGGCGCCATCCTGCTGGACAACCACCAACTCGATGCTGCGCTGGATAAGGTTAAGCCGGAAGACTTTTTCCACGATCCACATCGGCGCATCTTTTTGCAGATGATCGAGCTGGGCGAGCGGCACCAAGCGATTGACCTCGTCACCTTGAACGATCAATTGGCGCGCAAGGGCGAGCTCGAAAGTGTGGGGGGCACCGCTTACCTTTCTTCGCTGGTGGATGGCGTGCCACGCGTCAGCAATATCGAGCATTACGCGCGCATCGTGAAGGAAAAGGCTTTGCTGCGCAGCGTGATTCACACTACGCAGGCCATCCAACAGGAAGCGTTGGAAGCGGAAGAAGACGCGGATGCGATTCTGGATCGCGCCGAGTCGCGGATCTTCGAGCTGGCTGAAGATCGCGTGCGTGCCGGGCTCATCGGCATGGGCGACCTGGTGCGCGACAACTACGAGCGCATCTCACAGCTTTTCGACGAGGGCAAACGAGTTACCGGGCTTTCGACCGGCTATCACCAGCTCGATGATTTGACCTCCGGCCTGCAACCTTCGGAATTGATCGTGATCGCGGCGCGGCCTTCGGTAGGCAAGACCGCGTTCGCATTGAATATCGCCGCGAACGTTGCGCTGCACGGGCAGCGGCAAGTGGCCATTTTCAGCCTGGAAATGTCCAAGGAATCGCTGCTGATGCGCTTGCTTTCGGACCACGCGCGGATTGACGCGCATAAATTCCGCACCGGACACCTTTCGCGGGACGACCGGTCCAAGATTACGCGCTCGCTGATGGAATTAGCCGAAGTGCCCTTGTGGATCGACGATGCCGGCGGAACGACCGTGCTGGAGATGGGCGCCAAGTGCCGGAGGATGGCGCGCGATAAGGGTTTGTCGCTCATCCTGGTGGATTACTTGCAGCTCGTAACCGGACGTGGCCGCTTCAATACACGCAATGAAGAAGTGGCCAGTATCACGCGAGGTTTGAAAGCGATTGCGAAAGAATTGAAGGTTCCGGTGGTGGTGTTGAGCCAGCTTACGCGCGCGCCCGAAAAGGATGACCGCGGGCCGCGTCTTTCAGACCTGCGTGACTCGGGCGCCATCGAGCAGGATGCCGACGTGGTGATGTTTATTCACCGGCCCAAAATGTTTAAGGAAGGGGTAACACCCGAGGAACGCGGCGAGACCGAATTGAATATCGCGAAACAGCGCAACGGCCCCACGGACATGTTGAAGTATGTGTTTTTGCATCAATTCACGCGTTTTGAAGAAGCTGCGCGGTAATTGAACGATTTGAATTCTCTACCGTCCGCACGCTGTGAATGGCAGACACGCTGCTGTCTCCTACTGGACGCGATTCGCGTCAAGTCCTCAGCTCACCGCAGCGCGATAACTGCCGTACAGTCAATAGCTTATTGGATTTTAAGCGCCGCAAAGCCGTCGGCGGACCGCGTGCTCTTGTATGGCTGTTAACTAACCCGAGCGATGGCTGCTCCGCTAGATCTTCGCGGTCCGGCGAATTGAACTATGCTCATAGGCTACATGTAGTGCAAGGCGAGCTCAGAAGGAGCGGTGGGGCGCATGTCTGGTGAGATCAGATTAAAAGGCCGTCCTGTTTGGGCCGAAGTTCATACTCCAACCCTCGAAGCGAACTTTCGCGCGATTCGCGCGCATTTAGACGCTGCCAATGCCTGTGCCTCGCGTTCGAAGACGGCACCTAAAAAAGCGAAGCGCGTGCAGGTTCTTGCCGTCGTTAAAGGCAACGCTTACGGCCACGGAGTAACAGCCGCAGCGAGGGCGTTTGCTCGTGCAGGTGCGGATTGGTTTGGCGTCACATGCGCGGACGAGGGCGAGGAGCTCCGCCGTGGCGGCATTCGCAAGCCCGTGCTGGTAATGACGGGGTTCTGGCGCGGCGAGGAAGCAAAGCTCCTGGAGTACAACCTGACGCCCGCGGTGACAGATTGCGCCCAACTCCGCGATCTCGATCGCGCCGCCAAACGCGCGGGAAAAACTGCAAAGGCTCCGTTTGGTTTCCATCTGAAAATTGACACCGGCATGAACCGCCTCGGCATTTCTCCGAATTCGATCGACTGCTTCGCTCGGACGCTCGGTGACTGCCCGCACTTGCGGTTGACTGGAACTCTTACGCACCTGGCGTCTTCCGAGGATTTCCGTTCATCACAAACGGCAGAGCAGCGAGATATTTTTCTAGGCGCCATCGAGCGTATGCGGGCTTGCAAACTTTCACCCGGCTTGGTGCACATGGCCAACAGCGCGGCGGTGATTTCGCGGCCGGATACCTGGATGGACATGGTCCGTCCGGGGGCGATTCTTTACGGTTACCACCAGAACTACAATCCACCGGAAATGCGCGAGGAAGCAATGAAAGAGGTGCCGATTAGGGCGGCGCTCAGCTTTCGGGCCCGCGTCGTGGCCATCAAGGACGTTGCCGCTGGAATCGGGGTTGGCTATAACGCCCGCTTTCGCGCGCCGCAGCCTTCGCGCGTCGCGATTTTCTCGGCGGGCTATGCGGATGGCCTGCCGCGAGCCCTTACGAACCGTGGCAGGGTGGTGATACACAGTAAATTCGTGCCGCTGGTAGGCGTCATCTCCATGGACTTGAGCGCCGCAGATGTGACCGGTATTGACCAGGTACAAGTCGGCGACGTGGTTACGGTCTATGGACCTGGCCCACGAGGAGCGTCCGCCTCTGACGATTTTCAGGACGCTTCCGACGTGGCACGCCTCCTCGGGACGGCTACGTCTGACCTCCTCTGCACGATCGGCAAGCGCGTGCAGCGCATTTACACCCACTGAACGCCAGCCCCTGAGTATCAGCGATCTTGACCCACCCGGGAGCAGGGTGTATACCTGCCTCCAGGATAGTCGGACACATATTGTTCCAGGCCTGACATTCATCGAATCGAATTTCTTATGGGACCTTTCATTCACAGAATGAGCGAGAAACTATTCATACGGTTCATACGAGGTGGTAGCAATGCCGCGTACTTATACAAAGCCAAATCAACCTGAAACACCCAATCTGGTAGAGATTCCCGTTCGCAAAGGAACCCCCCGCCACTCCTTGCAAGAAGGCAGCCTAGGAAGTTCGTGGGATCAGTTCGCTCTCGGCGCCGTCTTCGTGATCGCCTTTATGGCGATCGGCTATCACTTTCATCCTTTCAACCTGACGCCCCTGGTCGCGGCCGGCACAGGCCTCGTTTTTGCGCTGATCGTTTTTGCCGTGGAGATCCGTCTGAAGAACACCAGCCTGCGGCGGCTGATCGGCGCGTCCGTGGGACTCATTCTCGGGATTCTGGGCGCCTACCTAATGAACCTGGTGCTGGCGTATACGTCCATGCCGGAGGGTTCGCGATCATTCCTCGGGATGGCTGTCCTTCTGATCATGACGTACATCGGCATGGTGGTCGGAGCGAGCAAGGGAGAAATGCTGAACTTGCAAGCGTTTGGCGGCGTTTTCGGGAACGAACGTAGTCCACAGCGCATGATGAAGGTGTTTGACACCAGCGTGATCATCGATGGGCGCGTGGCGGATATCTGCGAGACACATTTCGTGGACGGAACGCTGCTGATCCCCAATTTTGTTTTGCGCGAATTACAGATGGTTGCCGATTCAGCCGATCCGCTGAAGCGCCAACGGGGGCGTCGCGGCCTTGAAGTGCTCCAGCGCATCCAGAAAATGTCGCATCTAGATGTAGAGGTGGTAGACGACGATTATCCTCAAATCGCCGAAGTGGATCTGAAGCTGATCGAACTGGCAAAGCGTTACGATTGCAAGATCGTCACCAATGATTTCAATTTAAACAAAGTAGCGGCGGTCCAGGGCATTGATGTGCTGAACGTCAACCAATTAGCGAACGCGCTAAAGCCGGTGGTTTTGCCAGGCGAAGCGATGCGTGTATTCATACTGCGCGAGGGCAAGGAGTACAACCAGGGCGTAGCGTATCTCGACGACGGCACGATGGTGGTAGTGGATGGCGCACGGCGCATGATTAACAAGACGATCGATATTATTGTAACTTCCGTTCACCAGACAACCGCTGGAAAGATGATTTTCGGCAAGTTCGATGACCGTAACGAAATGGTGCGAGCTGCCGGCGCCGGTAGCCTGGATTTGAACCGCCCGGACGCGGTGGTTCGCCCGGCCGAAGTGATCGATCGCGCACCGCGATCCGTAACGCCGGAATCGACCCGCGAATAGGAATCCAAGTCCGCCCCCGCGAATTCAAGATGCGTTGGTCCGCGAGCTTCTGCATTGCTTAATTTTCCTAACTAGTATAAAGCCCTCTTACTTCCCTAAGCAGGAGCAGCCATTATGCCCAAGCCCAGGCCGGCCATCGCCCCGAACTATGAGGTCGCGGAGCCTCTGGCCAGTGGAATGTTTTCGCCCCAATCGCCGCCCACAGAACAGGCCGCGCTTACCAAAGCTCCGCGCGCCCGAAAAGACGAAATCGAAAAGCGCGCTGTTTGGATCGTTCATGGCATGGGCCAGCAAATACCCTTCGAAACTTTGGACAGCCTCACCGAAGGAGTGATGAGTGTTGCCAGTCCCCCAGCCGGCCAGAACGCATTTTCTCCGAAGGCGCGTTCGATTCGCGTCGGCGATCAGGTCTTGCAGCGTGTGGAACTTCAAGTCGCAGGCGCCAGCGGCGAAACATACGAATTGCATCTTTACGAGGCCTATTGGGCGCCGCTGACGGAAGGGGTCGCCAAACTGAAGGATGTGACTGGGTTCTTGCTGAATGGCGCGTTACGCGGTGTCCTGAACTCGGTGAAGAAATTCCAGCGGGCTATCTTCGGAAAAGTATGGTGCTATCGAATCAGCTGGCACACCCCGGTTTACATCTCGGCCGTTTTGCTGGTGCTGGCGGCGCTGGCGGCCATGAACGCGGTGATTCTGGCTGCGAGCGCGACGCAGCTTGAGGTCTTTTCGCTCAATCTTCCCATTGGCACAGAGCAATGGAGGATGCTCGCGGCGCTCGGAAGCGCGATCAGCGCGGTGGCCATTAGCCTGGGCGCTGTTTTATTTGTGGCGGAGCTTTGTAAGTCACCGCAACTTTCTTCGTTCAGGCGCCTCGCGCTCGGCTTCTTGTCCTGGACAGGCACGATTCTGACTGCGGCGGCCATCGTTGCCGGTGGAGCGTTATTTCTGCTCGTCGCGGCCGAGGATCGCATTCGAGATTGGGTATCACCAGCGCCTCCATCGGATCCGCTGGCATTCGCCGTAACTTCGGCCAAAGACATCTGGCACTGGCTATCGCGTACTTGCGGGCCATCTCTGCAGAGAGACTCGACGTTGCTGATCCTCGCGTGCTTTGCGGTGATTGCCGCGGCGTTATGCGCTCGCGGATGGAAGCGCTCGAACCGCTCACACCGGGCGGACTTTTCTGGCAGCGTTTCGCTCTCCGTACTGCTGGGAGCCGCTTTTGTAGTTCACATCGTCGCGATCGCCAGCCCTTTTGCCGCCGGCTTGCGCGAGTGGCTTGCAAGTCTGGTGCCCCAGGCATGGCTTGCGAGTTCCTGGTGGGTTTGGCCGTTTCTGATATTTGTCAGCGCACAGGTCCGGTGGTTCCTGATCGAATATGTGGGGGATGTTGCGATCTACATCACTCCGAATAAAGTGGATCGCTTCCACGAAGTGCGCGACAAGATTAAGGACACTGCGCTGCAATCCGCGTCGGCCGTCTATCTAGCTATGAATGAAGACGGCAGCGATTTTGCCTACCAGCAGGTAGCGGTGATCGGTCACTCGCTCGGCTCCGTAATCGCCTACGATACGCTCAACCGCCTCATTAATGATGACCGGCTCGCTCAGGACAAGTTGAAGATTGCCAAGCGAACGTGCCTTTTTGAGACGTTCGGATCGCCTCTTA
Source organism: uncultured Acidobacteriota bacterium (assembly GCA_963703805.1). Classification (GTDB taxonomy): domain Bacteria; phylum Acidobacteriota; class Terriglobia; order Acidiferrales; family UBA7541; genus DASTCZ01. The sequence goes on from CAVPFO010000005.1 coordinate 2,476,388, forward strand.
ACAAAATCGCATTTCTTTTTACCATCCAAGGCACGGATAGCTTCCAAATTCGCGAGCAACTGGCGGAAGTGGTGCAGCCGATGATCATGAACTACTCCTATCGCCAGTTTCCCTGGGTCAACGTACGTTCAAGAAATGACATCATTTCCGGCGAGATCTATCTTTACGATGTGGATCCGGGGTTTAGCACTGATTGCTCGAGTGGCCAACCTGTTTCCGCTCCAGCAGGGGCCCACACGGCCGTGGACTTGATCGATAAAGATGCGGCCGTAGCGCTCACCGCGCATGTGGATTACTGGAAGAATCAAACGGTGTGGCGGCAGCTTTTGGGACACATTGCGCCGTGAAGCCTCGTTTCGGACGGATTCCACGGCCGCCCACTAATCAGGACGCTATCAAGCGCCGCAAAAGTTTACGCCGCAGACGCTTATCAGTTAGACTTTCTGTCCCGCCCTGCGTGGCGCTGCACCGAAGGAGTTTTCTCTAAATCATGGGACGTATAGTAGCCATCCTTCCCGCCGCCGGATTAGGCACCCGCATGGGCGCCGAGACTCCCAAACAGTTTCTCGAACTGGATCAACTTCCGCTCGTGATTTTTACGCTCCGACGGTTGGCAGCCTGCTCAGAGATCGCGGAGTTCCTTATCGCCACACTTGCCGACGAGGCCGAATCTCTTGCCGCGCGTATTTCTAAGGAGAAACTCGGCCGGCCGGTGCGCGTTGTGCGCGGCGGCGGATCGCGCCAGGAGTCCGTGGGCAATGCGCTTGCCGAGGTCCAAACTGACGCCGAAATTGTGTTGGTACATGATGCCGTGCGGCCCCTGGTGACTTGCGAACAAATCGACCGCGTGATTGCTGCGGCTCGAGAGCATGGAGCGGCGATTCTGGGCGTCCCGGCCCTCGATACGGTGAAAGAGGTGAAGCGCACTAGCCTGCCGGGCGATGTGGCGCTGATCACGGCGACGATCCCGCGAGAGCGCGTGGTTTTGGCGCAGACACCGCAGGTCTTTCAGACCCCCCTTCTGCGCGAGGCATACGCGCAGGCGGCTCGGGATGGCTATAGCGCCTCGGATGAGGCTGGTCTTGTGGAGCGACTGGGGCATGACGTCTATGTAGTTCTCGGCTCGACCCGCAATTTGAAAGTGACGCGTCCCGGAGACATGGAATTGGCGCGCTTCTACCTCCAACAGGAGCGTTCCTCCCCATCGTGATGCTCGAAAATTTCCCCGAGAATCTGCGCCGCGCGATGTTTTTTGCGCGAAACGAAGCCGTTCAAGACGGTTCCCCCTACATTGAATGCCGCCACCTTCTCCTGGGGCTGCTCCGGCAGATGCCGACGCTCGCCGCGCATATTGCAGTTCGAGAAGATCAAATCCGCCGCGGCCGGGGCCAAGATGTTGGCGACCCTGATCGAGAGGCCTCGGTGGCTACGGCGCCGGAATTGCCTCTTTCCTCCGATGCGAAGACGGCCATGCATCTTGCTGCCGCCGCGGCCGATCAGGTCGGGGCTTCGGAGATCGGCGCCGAGCATCTGCTCTGCGGGCTATTTCTCGCGGATACCGAGCTTCGCGCGGACCTCGAGACAGCCGGCTTGACGCAGGAAAAGTTGACCGAATTGCTGCCCGGGCTGATGCACGGCATTCGGCAGTCCGCGAATAGCACATCGACACAACCGCGCGAATTTCCTCGCCAGCCGCAAACACAAAGCCGAATCCGCTGCGGAATTGGCTACGATCTGCACCGGTTGCACGCGGGCCGCAAAATGATGATCGGCGGTATTGAAGTGCCGTTTGACCGCGGGCCCGTGGGGCATTCTGATGGCGATGTCCTGGTCCACGCACTTTGTGATGCGCTCCTTGGCGCCGCAGCTTTGGGGGATATCGGCACGCACTTCCCGGATACCGACCCTAAGTGGAAAGATGCGGCCAGCCTTTCGTTCCTCGTACACGTACGAGAACTGCTCGCCGATCGAAAAATCGAGATCATTTTCATCGACGCAGTTGTTATCACCGAGCGGCCGAAGCTCGCCCCACACTTTCCGAAAATGCGCGTGGCTCTCGCAGGTTCGTTGGGAATTGAAACGGATCGCATCAATCTGAAAGCAAAGACGAACGAAGGCATGGACGCCATCGGACGCGGCGAAGCCATCGCAGCGCACGTCTTAGCCACTTTGCAGGGTTGAATCGCAATGGTGAGCGTCGGCGATGCGGTGCCGTCTGGCGAGCCTCGAGCGAATCCGTATGCTGCTTCGGATGTGGAAAGAATCCTTGTGGAGCGTGGCTGGCTGGACATTTCGCTTCGGCGCGAAGCTGCGCAAGAATGGATCACGCTCGCGGCTCGCCTGCTCGGCCCTCACGTTTCTGATCGCGCCGCACTCGGCGACCTCGTCAGCCTATGTTTTGAATATGACGCCCAAAGCATTTTAAGCGCGGCCGCGACGCACGCGGTGCTGGCGCGCGAAGGCGCCCGCGAAGTGATCCGCGCGTTAGCCCTGGAAACGATTGCGGCGGAGCCTGTGGATTCGGACAGATTCCGCGTGACTGTAGAGGCCATCAAAGCCCGCGTCCCGTATCGAAGTAGATTGCTTTTTCATCCGATCCGGCTGGCGTTAACAGGACGTGCGGGAGAAGGGGAACTCGACCGGGTGATTCTGTTACTTGACGCCGCTACGAATACCCTCGGGCTGGCGCCCGTCAAATCCGTGCGGCGGCGCATACTCGAATTCTGTTCTACGCTCGACTGAGGAACGATGGACCGCTTAACCGGTATTCACGCGGTGAAAGAGGCTCTCGAAAGCGGTCGTGCGCTCGAGCGCATTGTGATCGCGCGCGGGCGCCACGGCGACCGTATGGAAGAAATCGTGGCCCGCGCCAGGGAGCGCGGCGTTCCGGTTCGCTTTGAAGAACGGAGCCAATTGGATCGTTTGGCGGGGGGCTCGCAGCACCAGGGTATCGTTGCCCTGACTTCGGCAAAACAAGCAGGAAGTCTCGAAGACATTCTCGCGGCCTCATCTCGATCCGATCGGCCGGGAATACTTGTGCTGTTGGACGGAGTGGAAGATCCCCATAATCTCGGCGCAATTCTGCGGTCGGCGCTCGCAGCGGGCGCCGCGGCTGTGATTGTGCCGGAGCGTCGAGCTGCCGGGCTGGGAGATACCGTTGCGCGAGCGGCAGCGGGGGCGCTCGAGCATATTCCGGTGGCGCGTGTGGTGAACATTGTGCGGGCAATGGAAGACTTGAAGAAGGCAGGATACTGGCTGGTTGGGCTGGACGAACGAGCGGAGCGTGAGATCAGTGCGGTCGATCTTACCGGGGCAATCGGTCTGGTGCTGGGCGGGGAAGGTGGCGGATTGCACGAACTCGTGCGAAAACGCTGCGACTTCCTGGCTTCGATTCCGACTACGGGTCCTGTGCGTTCTCTTAACGTCTCCGTGGCGGCTGGAATCGTGTTGTTTGAAGCAGTGCGTCAGCGGCGCGCAAAAGCTCGCTGACCATACGAAGTGGCTCGCTAGTCGAAACTTTCCGTCCGGCACTATTTGTCGTATTGCATTAAGGAAAAAACGTCCAGCCCGGGCAGTTTCTTGCGTCCGTTCAGAAAGCTAAGTTCCACGGCAAATGCCGCTCCGGTCACTTCGCCGCCCATTTGTCGCACCAGTTTCACGGTCGCCGCAGCGGTTCCTCCCGTTGCAAGCAGGTCGTCGCAAATGATCACACGCTGGCCGCGGGTGATGGCGTCTTCGTGAATTTCGAGCGTATCGGTACCATACTCCAGGTCATAAGTTACTTTCGCGGTGCTTGCCGGAAGTTTCTTTGGTTTCCGAACGGGAACAAAACCCGCGCCAAGCGAATATGCGAGTGCTGGGGCGAAAATGAACCCGCGTGCCTCAATTCCTACCACGATATCCACATGGGCGTTCGCATAGTGTGCGCAAAGGTTATCGATGAGGGAATGGAACCCCCGCTTGTCCTTTAGCAGCGTGGTGACATCATAAAAGAGAATTCCGGGCTTGGGGTAGTCTGGAATCTCGCGAATCAGTTGTTTTAAGTTGTCCATTCAGCTCGGGTGCTCCTCGCACTTGCCTGCTTAATCTTACGATTCGATGGAAAAGCCGGCGCTAAATTGCGCCAGTACGTCTGTATCTTCTGTGGCTATGTTCTCTACGCTGGCCCCGCTCGGTCCCTTTCGCAAGTCGCGCGCAAAGTTTTTTAACTGTTCAGCCGATCCGATCGCGTAGACTTCCACGCGGCCATCCGACAAGTTCTTCGCATATCCGCCAATTCCCAGTTTTGCGGCCGCGCGTCGCGCAAAGAAGCGAAAGCCGACACCTTGCACCAGCCCGGAAATATAGAAGCGCTTTGCCAAAGGTGCCGTCACGTGCAGCGAGACATTCTACCAAAGCCTGTACGCTCCCCGAAGGCGTGGAGCTTGCCGTGTTCGAGTTCGATCGCCGCTCGTGTAAGATGCTGGTCAGGCAGCGCCGATGGAACGTTCGGGCACAATTCCCATGCGCAAATGGATGTTGTTTGTTGCCTCGGTATTCGTGTTGCTACTTTACGGCCGCGCACGGAGCCAGGGTCAGGACATGGGTACCCGTATCGCGTCTACTACTCGGGAGTATTCTGATCGACGACCGGGCGCGTACGCTGTCCGTGTGAAGGGTTACGCGGAGCTGCAGGTGGATGGCCGGCCTTTTTTTGTTTACGCTGCTGCATTCCCCTACTACGGTGTACCGCACGACCTCTGGGCCTCTTCCCTCGATCGTTATAGAGAATTGGGAATCAATACAATTGAACTGCGTATCCCCTGGAACTGGCACGAACCTCAGGAAGGCGAATTTGATTTTGATGGACACACCGCACCGGGACGGGATTTGCGGGGCCTATTGCGATTGATCGCCGTCAAAGGCTTTAAGCTTATCCTTAGGCCAGGACCAATCGGCGGTGGTGAATGGCGCAACGCCGGATATCCCAGTTGGCTTCTCGCCAAACGTGAATTCGATAGCGCATTCACCGCACGCGTTACAGGCGAGTCGCCAACAAACGTCCCCAAAGGGGATTCTACCGGTTCGAGCGTGCTTGGCAGTCGGGAATTAACCCGGGTCAGGACTCTTTGGCTTTCCGCGCTGGCGCGTGAGATTGCTTACAATGGAGCTGAGAAGGAGAGCAAACCGGACATCGCTCGATCCAATCCGCCTCTCTGCGTCGTGATGGACCAACCTATCGGGCTGGATGTCGAATCATCCTCACCAGACGATGCATACTTGGTGAATTCACGAGCAGCTTGGACTGCCGGCGGGTCTGATCCGCCGTGCTTTGCCGGCGCGATTCGCGCCGTAACCACACTCGATGCATCGATACCCGAGTCCTTCCCAATGGCCGGGCAATGGCGGGTAAGCGACTTAGACGCTAATACGCCGGACGGAACTGAGTCTGCAGAGCTCGTGCTGCCACCGGGGATTGAGGCTCTCCTTCGTTTCGCAGAATTTTTGGAAGTCCGTCCGCAATTTCCTGTGTTGATGCTTGACTTGAGCGGTGCAGATTCGTCTGAGGATGGTCCGCCGGCCAAAAACCTACCAGACGATCTTCTTTTGACGTCTCGATCGTTCCTGGCGGAAGGGGCGCGAGGAATCGACTTCGAGCCGTTTCAGCAAACCCTCATCCCGCCAGGCTACGAAACGACCGCTTCCACCACCGATTCCGCGCCTAGCGCCGTACTGGGCCTTTTGGGCGATTCATTGCCCGCCGCAGAAGCCGTGCAACGCAATGGTGATCTGATTCGTCGCTCGGGTAACTTTCTGGCCAGCTCTCATCCGCGGACGATCCTGGGTCTTCTGGATTTCCGAAATAGTCTTGCTCTAACGCATTCGGCGGGGACGCGCAGCAACCAAATGATCGAAGCGGCAAACAATTCGCTTCACCAAGCGCAGAGAGTTGCCAATTTAGCGGATATCGCCAGTGACGTGTCCGATCCAATACAGCAACCGGCGGAATCCCTCTTCCGCGATCCAGTACTGCTCGCTGTCTTGCCGCCTGAGATGCGTAATGTTCCTCTCTCCGATGCGGCGCAGTTGGCATTGCTCGATTATGTACGTCGCGGTGGCATCCTCGTTTGCGATCCTCAGCTACCGGCTGGAGAGGAACTTCAGAAGGCAGTAGCGGCTAACGAAATGACGGAAGCTGGTGATGGGGTTCGCTCGTACGAGTTTGGCTCAGGCCGGGTCGTTGTTTGGGACAATGACTCTTATTCATGGATCAAGCCTGGACCACAAGGTCAACCCCAAATGGAGGAACCACAGACTACCGAAGCAATTCGCGCACTAAAGGCATTATTGCGAGGACAGGGTGTCAGCACGCCGGTCTTTCGGTCCAGTCAGGAAACGCCCGCACCATGGTTTCTCCGGGAACTGTTGCCGGACGCGGAGACCGAGCCATTCGGGGTGATTCGCTCCGATTGTCGCCCTGGGCAGGATTGTGCCGCAGGCTTGCTCAGCGTATCCAACTGGAGCGATCGCCGAATGCAAAACAACCTGCAAATCTTGATGCCAACAACCAATGTGCGCACGGCCACGCCGAAAGACTACGTCGAGCTGCCTCTTGAATTAAGCGCCCGCGAGTCTCTGATGCTGCCTTTAAATACGCCTCTTTGCTCAGCAGCCAACTCGGACAAATCCTGCACCGACCGCGTGATCGCGGCCGGTGGCGAACTTACGGCTTTTGTGCGTGACGACAAAGTCTTGGAACTCACCTTTTTTGCGCCCTCGAAAGCTACCATTTTGCTGCACCTGGAGGCTCCGCCGCGAAAGGTAGAACTGCTGGGAAACATGCCGGAAAAGTTTGTGTATCAACCGCCGGAGTTTCCGCATGACCCTCCTCCACCGCCCGTTCCAGAATCCGAACGTAATCTCGAGGGCGTATACATCAATGAAACTGGCATCTTTAAATTCGAAATTCCGCGCGGTCCAGCGCCTAATTATTTACGGACCGTCCGGCTGCACTTGCCCTATGTGCCGCACGTAACGGTGGCGCCAAAGGCACCGAAGCAGGCAAAGCGCGGCTACACCTATTCGGTGATGAGTTCGCTGCGGCTTCCGATCGGGCAAGGAGAGTGGTTGCCCGGTGATCCTCCTATGGTCGCGCTTGACGCTCTGCGGAACGGCCGCCTTGCGCTTAATATTCAGAATCTCGATGATGCCGCCTTGACGTTACACGTGGATGTGAGTGGAGCCGCGATCGCTACGAAAACCTTACGGCTTGGACCTAAAGAAGACGGCGTATTTTCCATTGATCTGCACTCCGGAGGGACGAAGGCCCCAGACGAAGAGGGCGTTCTGCACGGCGATGTTCAAATTTCTTCCAATAGCGAAGCGGAACACTTGCCCGTGAAATTCGTGATCACTGGCGGCGATGCCGCCGCCGGATACCGCTATGACCTTGCCCGTTCGGGTACGCCCGATTGGATCTTGGAAAACGATCGCCTTCGAATCATCGTTGCGCCTGCGGCAGGCGGACGAATGCTTGCGCTTACGGACAAATTAACGCCAGCAAATGTTACCGGTTCTCTAGGCGCCCTGCGCGATCTTGTGGCAATTTCCGGCAATTTAGCTTCACAAGACCTTACGTTCAACTTGCCGTACCTCGCGCAGTGGCAAGACCAGGGAGATAACCCTGCAATTCGGATGACCGGACAATTTCCTGCAGGTAGCCCCGTTTCGGGCGAAATCCAGAAAATCATCAGTCTTCGCGGTTCGAATACTGTGCACGTGGAATACGAGGTTCGTTTGCTTCCTGCTGCAAGTCTCGGCGGGCGTGAGAGTTCTTTCCCCGCCCTCACCACTGCCTTTTCCGCACCCGCCTTCGAAGGCGATACCTTAGGTACGCAATTTTGCTGGTCTCCACCCGGCGTTATACCATCCGCGCCTGTCGTTATGCACTGCGAATCGTTTACGGCAAATGGAGCACCTATCATCATCCCGGAGCACATTTCTCAGATTCAGGTCCGGACGGCGAGCCAGCCTCCGATGACGATGATTTGGAAAGAGGGGCGAGCCGTGATTAAGCCCCTTCGTCATTCCGTACAGCTTTTGCTGGAGTTTCCAGTTCCTACTGCCAACCGTCCAGGACCTTATTCTGTGGACTATATAGTGGGAACGATGCAGTGATTTTGTACGGAGCGTTTGGCTCGTCTTCGAGTGAACCTAAGAACTCGAGATAGCATCTAAGTTGACTATGCAATTGCGACCCAATTTTAGAGCCTTCTTTGGCCTCATCTCTTCACTCTTTCTGGCAGCCGTCTGTGCTATTCCAACCGTCGCACAGGTCCGGGCTGGGCCGGTGCCCAACTCCGGAAATACTCCCGTGGTGTTATTGCCGTCGCAACCGAATTCCGCTCCTCCGCCCATTCCGCCTGAGCAGATCATCCAGCGGTTCAGCCAGCGCGAAGATGCGATGCTAAAAGCGCGGGCCGGCTACACCTATCGAAAAATCGTCCGCGTGGAAGAACTCGACGACAACGGACAAATCACCGGGAAATTCGAGCTTGCCAGCCAAGCGTATTTCGGGCCAGACGGCAAGCTCTACGAACAAGGTGTAAGCCATCCCGCGTCCACGATGCAGATCTTCAATATTCAGCCGGAAGACGCCGATATTCTGTGGCGTATTCCGATGTTTCCGTTGCTCTCTTCCCAGTTGTCAAAGTACGACGTCACTTATATCGGAACGGAAAAGCTGGACGAGTTAACGACGTATATGTTTCAGGTCCATCCAAAACAAGTGGAGCGAACGATCGCGCTTTTCGATGGTGTCCTGTGGGTGGACAAAGAAGACTTCGTCATCGTGAAGACGACCGGCAAGTGGATTACAGAACTTGGCGAGGTTACCTCTCCGCGGTTTCCGTTTACGGTTTTCGATACCTATCGCGAAAATGTTGCCGGCAAAGATTGGTTTCCCGCCTACGTGCGCTCCGATGCCAGCGTCCCGGCCAAGCAAGGACCCGTGCATATTCGCCTGACGATCCTCTGGCAGGACTACAAGCCTGGGACGGCAACAAAGCCGGCATCACCCGGCGGCGCCTTACAGCCTCAGCATACTTCTCGTCCGCAGTCTTAACGAAAGAGTCCCGGCAACGATCGAATTGATTCCAGCAGCACGTCTGCGTTCGCCGCGCGCAGACGTTCGTGTGTAGGAAACGGTCCTAACACCGCTACGGTTCGAACTCCGGCGCGCTGTGCCATCAGGATGTCTTCCGGGGAGTCTCCTACATACACGGCAGCGCTCGGGGCAATCCGCAGGTTGCGCAAAGCAAGCTTTAGCGGAGCCGGATGCGGTTTGCGGTAAGCCACGCTTTCGCTGTAGACTCGCGCGGCAAACAGGCGCGTCAGCCCGAACCCACTCAATTGCTGAAGAACTCGCGCCCGGCTGCCGCTGGTTACCAGACCCAACTGGAACAGGTTGCCCATCGTGCGAAGCACCGTCTTCGCGTGCGGCAGGAGCATCAGCCGCTGACGCCCGTAATGCAGGCGCCAAACGCGATCGGCTCTCTGCCACTGTGTGCGTGGCAAGCGCGCCGCGCGATAGACGCGATACCAATCCGGCGAATAGTGACGCTCGAGATCTTCCACTCGCCACGGAATCCCCATCGTGCGAAACATCGCGAGGTACGCCTGCTGGTCTGACTGATAGGAATCGAGCAGGATGCCGTCCCAATCGAAGAGGACGGCGCGCACATTTTCAAACCGCGGTGCCATGTTTCAAGAATAGCAGGGAGGCGGCAACCAGGGGTGCCGCTCGCGCGAGATAGGAGAGCCTCAACTCGGCATGAAGCGTCGCGGCGCAAGGCTTGTGCGTTCGAACGTGATGTCGTCGAAATGGAATGCGAGCGCAAGCCAACCGGGTTTTCCACTCGGCGCTAGGCGTACCACGTGTGCTTGGGTGACCATGTGCACGCAGCAGCGAGCCATCGTGCCGTGTAACACGCTAATTTCAAGATCGACGGGTGTATCGGCCGCAATTTTGAAGGGTATGTGCGCGAGCAAGCCACTCGAGCTAATGTCGACCGTAAGGAACGCGCAGGCTTGGGTATCGCGGGATCCTGCGATTCTCAGAATGCGCAGGGGCAGACGAAGCTTTGCACGCGCGTAGGCGCGCCTTTCCACCAACCGAGGCACCGCCGCGTGCGCTATATGTGGCTGATCGCCGGCCAGGGGCCATAGGTCTGGCACCAGGCGCTTTGCAGAGTCTGAAACGGATTCATGGCTTTCTGCCACATTCGAGGCGTGGGGATTTGACGATTGCGATGCGGGATGAAGCTTGGACCCGGCTACCAGGCGCGCCGTAGGCATAATTCGTCCTCTCCTTCAAAAACGCTTCCGGCGCAGCGCCGAAAATATGACCCTCACGGCGAACTGCGTCAACCACCGCAATATCGAAGTGTCCAAATCAACACCACAGCCGGCGCATGCTGCGATTCAGTGAGTCCCCCTCCACCAAAATGGCTCTCGACGTCGTGACGCAAGTTCTCTAATCTCGTGAAATTCGCAGGCACTCTCGTCCGTCTAGAAAGGCCTGACCCAAAGTCAAGATCGAATGGCGAACGCTGAATCACATGCATCCAGAAAGCTCGCGATTGCGTTCGGAGCGGTCTATTTATTTTGGGGCTCGACCTTCCTGGCCATCCGCTTCGGAGTACAGACGATTCCGCCGTTGTTGATGACGGGTACACGCCACTTGATCGCGGGTCTCGTGCTTTACACCATTGCGCGATTACGCGGTGCGCCGAAGCCGCAACCTACGCATTGGTTGTCGGCCATGTGTGTGGGAGCGTTGCTCTTGCTGTGCGGAAATGGCGCTGTTTCCGCCACCGAGCGCGTGCTGCCTTCGAGCGTGGCGGCGCTGCTCGTTGCTACCGTGTCTCTGTGGATGATTATCGTGGAATGGCTGCGCCCTGGCGGACACGCTCCGACGTTTCGCGTGGCCTGTTGTCTGGCGCTTGGATTTTTCGGCGTGGCAATATTGGTGAGTCCGCGCATGCCGTTCGTGCACGCGGGCCAAGCCACGGTAAATCCTGCCGCCGCGGTAACGCTTGTGGTTGGTTCGCTCATGTGGGCGAGCGGGTCTATTCTGTCGCGTCATATCAAGCTTCCCCAGTCCCCCCTGCTGGGGACCGCGATGTTCGCGCTCACCGGCGGAACGCTTCTGTGGGTGGTCGGTCTGGCGGCTGGTGAAGGAGCCGATCTCGATCTGCATCGAATTACCACTCGATCTTATTTGGCCGTGGCGTATCTCGCGGTGTTTGGATCGATCATCGGATTGAGCGCTTATACTTATATGTTGAAGAACGCACCGGCGTCACGCGTATCCACCTACGCGTTCGTTAACCCGGTGATCGCAGTATTTTTGGGATGGCTTGTCGCCGGCGAGAAGATCACGTCGCGTATGTTGGTGGCGGCGGCAATCATTCTTGCCTCCGTGGTGCTGGTGATCATCGCTCCACATGCAGCCCCAGAGGAACTTGGGTCTCGCGTCGCCCCCGATTAAACTTTGCCCGCAAAAACCGGATAGCGCGATTTTAAGGATACTCGTATCCTTTAGCCGGGATGAGAGAGCATGTGACATTGTCCGGGGCACATATCCGCAACGGCGAAGAGCCACAGGACCCGCGTTGGCGAGCCGTCCTGGCCCACGATGCGCGCATGGACCACGCGTTTGTCTACGGTGTGCGGTCCACGGGCATTTACTGCAAACCTTCTTGTCCGTCGCGCCGGCCGCGGCCAGAACAAGTAGTGTTTTACGTGCATCCTAAGGCAGCGGAGTCGGCCGGGTTTCGGCCCTGTCTTCGATGCCGTCCCAATCAGGTGGATGGCCAGAAGCGAATTGATCCGCAGGCTGCCTTCGTTGAGCGCATCTGCCGGCAAATTGAGCGGCGAAGCGATGCCCCGGCCCGGCTTAGTGACCTTGCAGCTCAGGGCCACACATCGCCCCACAGCCTGCTCCGAGCTTTTCGCCGGTTGATCGGGGTAACACCGCGACAATACGCGGACACCATTCGGCTCCGCAAATTGAAAGACCGATTGCAGAGTGGTGATGACGTGACCACTGCGCTCTACGGCGCCGGTTATGGCTCGTCCAGCCGTCTATATGAACGTGCCCGTCAGCAGTTGGGTATGACGCCCGCTGTATATCGAAAGGGAGGAAAAAACATGCAAATCGCCTATACCATCGAGCCATGTACTCTGGGCCGAATTCTCGTCGCCGCCACACCTAAGGGCATTTCGGCCGTTTATCTTGGCGATCGGGAACAATCGCTGGCGCGCGCATTGCGTGAGGAATATCCGCGCGCCGAAATCCGGCGCGATCCACGCTCGCTTGGAAACTGGGTCCGCGCCATCCTCAGCCATCTGAGCGGCAAAGAGCGGCATCTCGATCTTCCGCTGGACGTGGAAGCCACCGCTTTTCAGCGCCGGGTTTGGGAGGAACTGCGCAAGATTCCTTACGGCAAGACGAAGTCATATAGCCAGATTGCGTCCGCCATCGGCCGGCCCGCAGCTACACGAGCCGTCGCACGAGCTTGTGCCACCAACCCGGTATCCATCTTGGTGCCTTGCCACCGCGTCGTACGCCAGGACGGGAAATCGGCCGGTTATCGCTGGGGAGTGGAGAAAAAACGCGAACTATTGAGTCGGGAGAAGGCTGCGACTGCTTGAAACTTTGGTGATCGAGCAGAATCTTTCGCTTCAGCCTTGCGGTTTGACGTGCGTTACGCCCTTCGGCCAATTCTGCTTGAATTCGTTGTCGGAGAGACGCGGATTCCGCGCGATGTTCGAATAAGCGATCAGCAAATAGTCGCCAGAACCGGTTTCGAAAAACTGCTGCTGCGCCGGGAGCCACGTGGACTCGTCCATCCAAATATCGATTTTCGAAACTTGATTCCTCACTTCGTCTGATTTGGGCGTCAATTCGAGCTTTACGGTCTTACGTCCGCCGAGATTTTCCTCGCCAACCAGCGTGACGAGATAGCCCCTGTCGAGATCTCCTCCCGATGTGCCAAAGCCCAGCAAAAGAAACTGATCCACCATCGAACGGTGTTTGCTCAGATCGAATTGTTCCACCTGATTGGCCTTTGGGTTATAGAGAAAAAGATCGTTTCCGGTTCGCAGAATGGTGCGAGGATCGGGGTTGGTGAAATCAATCCGCATCTTGCCGTCGCGGCGCACAAAGATTTGTCCGGATTCGGTCGAGTGATCGTTCACTACCACGGTGACTTTCGTACGCTCGATATCCGCAGTGAGGCTCTGGAACGTTTTTGCCTCGATATCCAATTGCCGCAAGACCGTTTCGAGCGTCCAATGTCCGGCCGTCTGCGCGGCCGCGGCGATCGATGCTGCCTGCGCAAACAAGAGTGCCACGATTATCAAAAAACCGCCCATTGCGCGGATGTGTTTCCTGATGTCAAGCCCCATGGAAAGTTCTTTCCCCCAGTTCGTGTCCTGGCAGACGCCGTTCTATGAAAATATGATGCGCGCTAACCTGTCGAGGTCACGGTTAGCCCTCCGCTCCAGTTCCAGGATGACCTATCGTCAAGGAGGAGCACGGGATAATGATTCCGTTCACTATACTTCAAGGCTTGATCGCCACTTCGTAGGAAACCACGCCGCCCGCTCCTTCGCGGATCGGCGTGATGCTTCGGACCTGGAACGGATGTCCCTTCAGATCGGGCACGCTATTGCGAATGGCATCGTGCACCACGTGCTCGAGTTCGGGCGTGGCCACCGGCAGCGCAAGCGCGCGGGCATCCACTCGATAAGTCTTGGTTCCGGTAGCCTCGTCCGTTGCCACCAACCTTACGAGCGCGTCTTTATCCGGTGGGCCCAGTTGCGGCCGATCGTGAAACCATCCTCGCGGTGTGAGGAGCACGAACACGAGAATCACCGCAACCGCGGCATCATAAGGCACCGTGCCGCGTTCGTACGCCCAAAAAATTACACTGCGTAGGGTGCGACCCAATTCCTCTCCGCTCAACTCAGTCCGCGGGAATCCCGTCTACGATCACGCCGTCCCGCATGTGCACTACGGTATCGCCGTACGTGGCCGCTTCCGGATTATGCGTGATCATCACAATCGTCTGGCCAAATTCCTTGTTCAACTGCCGGAGCATCGCCAGAACAGCCTCTGAATTTTTCGTGTCCAAGTTACCGGTAGGCTCGTCGGCGAGAAGGATCTTGGGCTCGTTCACAATCGCGCGCGCGATCGCCACGCGTTGTTGCTCTCCTCCGGACATTTCCGAAGGCCGATGGTGCAACCGGTCCGCCAACCCGAGCATGTTAACGATTACCTCGAAACGGTGTGGATCGAACCCGTCGCCATGGATGTGTTGCGCGATCGCGATATTGCCATAAGTATCCAGCGTCGGCAGCAAATTGAATTTCTGGAAGACGAATCCGATCTTATGGCGTCGCAGCTTGGTGCGTTCGGCGTCGCTCATTGCTGCGAGATCATTTCCATCAACCAACACGCGTCCACTCGTGGGCTTAGCCAGACCGCCGATGATATACAGCAAAGTGGACTTACCGCATCCCGAGGGTCCCATTACCGATACAAACCGCCCGGGCAGTACCTCAAAATTCACCCCGCGCAAGGCCGGGACCTCGACGCGGCCGGCGTGATAAACCTTCCACAAATTGTCGGTCTTCAGTATCGGTTCCACGCCTGGTTCCCTGGCAAGGTGAGTGGCCGCGGTGGGCCACAACATTGTATCCGCGAGCGGCACGAGACGCCAAGCCTGGGTCTCATGTTGATCCTAACTACGAGCGATCAAAGATTTGACGCACGAAATCCGCGAGCAGTCTAACCCAATATCCTGAGAATCGAGGGGAATCGTTACGCGCGAGTACCTACAAAATGAGGCTAGTCGTAAAAAAGCGCTTCGATGGGGTCCTTACGTGTGGCTAACCAAGCCGGGTACGCGGCGCCGATGATCCCGCCGATCACGGCGATGATACCGGCGCGTATGATCCATCCGATCGTGATCTGCACGGAAAGCGTCGGAAACGATTTCAGTAATAGGGCTCGGAGTCCATAGCTCATCGCCACACCGGCAACAATACCTGCGACACAAACCAGGCTGGTCTCGCTCAAGAGCAACTTAATGATGTAGCTCTTTGAGGCGCCGAGGGACTTCAGTACGCCTATTTCACGCGTCCTTTCGATCACGCTTGTATACATTGATAGAAAAATTACCAAAAACCCGATGGCTACCGCGAGCGCGACCATCGAATTGACGAAATCGCTAAGACCGGGCACATTCGTCGACGTCATCAGCGTGAGGTAGTCTTTCAATGAGCGAATTTCGTAGTTACGAAAGACGTCTCGCATCTCCGTCATAACCGCTGGAGTATGCTCCGGCCGCGTGCACTTAATGAAAAATAGCGAAGCCTTGTCATGCGCCCCGGAAAGATCCTGCAGGGTTGAGAGTTGAACGAAAATCCGCGCGCCTTTGCCATGCTCCACGATGCCGGCGACGTGAAACGGATGGTCTAGAAGCCGATACGTTTCGCCGACCTTGAGATGCTGGGATTTGGCTTCCCAATCGTCCACGAGCATGTCGTCGGGGTCTTCCATATCGTGCCCTTGCAGAAACACGAAGCCGCCCGAAACTTCGTGGAAACTTGCGGGGTCGATTCCGTAGACCACGTCCACTCCGCCGGTGGAGTTGAATTGCAGAAGAACCGGCGCGACGGCCTCGACATATTTCATCGTGGCAATTCTATCGCCGATTTTGATCGGCATAGGCGCGCCGCTGAAAGCCAAAAACACCGATGCAGAGGGCGGCTGCAGCATAATGTCCGCGCCCACGCCTTCCACGCGTTTGCCGACCTCAGCCAGCATTCCGCTCGTCAGCCCCACGATGATGATTACGAGCGTCACCTCCACGGCCACCGCGATCACGCTGACGAAAGCGCGAATGGGCCTATGAACCGCGTTGCTGACGATGAGTTTCCGCAGCATTCCTCAGTGTCCCTCGGGGCCGGTGTCTTCCTCGCCTAAACGAACGAGTTGTGTCCCAGGCGGCTGCGCCAGTTGGAAGCGATCCGCGGCGATCGTTTCGTTGAGGGCAAGCTTGGTGATATGAATCTCTAATTGATACGTGTCGCGCGGGCGGTTTAATACGATGTGTCGGGGATAAGGTGGGCTGTTTCCGGCGGACGTTGTAGCCGAGTTCGTTCCGCTGCCGCTTTGCCAATCGGACAAATGTACGTCAGAGAGCACTTGGCCGCCAGCGTCGTAGACTTCGATTCGCGCCAGGCTCAGATCGGCGCGATCGAACCACAGTTTCCGATCGATCGATAGTTTTTCAACGCCGTGCAGCAACGTGACAACGTAGTATCGAGCGGCAGGCTCGTCAAATTCCTCAAACAACACGGGTGCTCGCGCCGGAATCGCCGGCCAGAACAGCGCGTCCAGCAGATGCTGAGGACGCAGATTCTCGATCGGTTTTTGCGCGCCACGCTGCAAGTTGGTCGGTCCCACGATGAATTGATTTTTCGATGGAATATAAATTTGAAACGTCCTGCCGTCGCTGGTCATGTCGAAAATGTTCTTGGAAATCACCGGCGCCTGTCCAATCACTCGTATGCTCTCCGGCTTTTGCGCCAAGATAAAGCCGTTGATCTGGTGATATTGCTCGATTACGCCGCTATAAGTTGATCCCGCGGTAGGGCTCAGCTCTACTGACGCATTGATGCTCTTTATGGCATCCGTTAGGTGATTGTAGACGGCGAGAAGCTCCTCCTCCGACGCCTCCTTAGCCGGACCAACGGGCCCGCTGTGAACGACCGTTTTCTTGCTGATGGCGCAGCCATTGACCGAGAAAAATGCAATAAGCAGGGGCCCCGCCATCCATACCGCGAACTTGCGTGCTTTCCAGGCCGCGACTCGTCCATGCACGTCAGTTTGAATCATGCGGCTATAGGGTATCAGGAATCTGCGACGGTAGACCCGGCCCTTATCCAAACACCATGCCGGCATAGCCGACCACTTCTTCGCGTTCGCCAAAGACGTCCCCCGAGGTGGCGTATTTCACCAGCTCTGCGCTCTTTGCGCCGCGCTGGCAGGCGGCAACCAGCATCGCCGTGGCGGCGGCATACCCGCACATCGTGATGCCTTCACCACGCACCGTTTGATACAGCCCGCGTGCATCCAGTGCCAGCAATCTGTCAATCGCTTTTCGATCTTTCACGCGTGTGACTCTCTCTTCTTCATAATGGTTCATGTCCGAGCTAGCGACAATCAGCACAGGTTCGGCGATCTGGGCCAACACCTCCGCAATGGCGTTTCCCAGCGCTTCGAGTGTCGCTAAATCGGAGCTGCCGATGGCAATCGGCACAAAGCGAAATCCAGGAGCCAACACCTGCAGGAACGGGATTTGCACCTCGAGGGAATGTTCGGTCTGATGCGCGCGCACATCGTCTACTAGCCGTGGAAATGTCTTTACGAGTAAATCGCCTAGCTCGGCGTCAATCTCCGCCGCCCCGAGAGGGGTTTGCCACACACCGAATCGGTTGATGGCCAGATCGGCGCCGCGCGGAAAATGTCTAGGCCCCAGAATCAGCACACGGTTTGGGATCGCCAGCCGCGCATAAACAGCCGCAGCAATCCCGCCGGAATAGACGTACCCGGCATGCGGAACCAGGCAAGCGATCGCCGCGGATTTCGATACGGCCTGCGCCGAGGAAATTAATTGACGAACCTCGTCGGCCAGCGCAACTGAATCAGCCGGATAAAATCGGCCGGCAACCGCGGGCTGGCGAACCAACGTCATTTGGGGGTGCTTGTACTAACTTGTTTTGGAAGGTTTGCCGTGAATGCGCAGCGCGACGGTCGTGCCGGCTGCATAATCGACTGTAACTTTATCCCCGTGTTGATAGCCGCCCTTCTGGATCACATCAGCCATCTGCTGCCGGACCTGGGGTGAGTAACTGAAGGTCTGTATCATCTTCGGATTCTGCTGGCTGGATAGCGTCATAGCTATGCTCGTAGCCGAAATTACCAACCCCTTGAACTTAAGAATCTGCACTTTGGCCGTCTGGGGAGTGACCGGTTGCGCTGTGGTCATTTGCGCCCCAGCGCGCCCGGCAAACAGCGCCAGACCGAGCGACAAGATCGCGATGAGTGATTTAGCGCGCATCTTCCAGGGAAATCTTCAGTGATTTGAGAAACCGGATGTCCTGTGGGGTTAATTCGAATTTCGGCGCGACGCCCTCTTCTTCCAAGATCTCAGGATCGACTTGAATGTGGATGGACTCGAGGAACCGCCGGTCTTGCGTTGAGAGCCTGCTCGGATTCGATTCGCGCTTCACGAGCCCGATCGTCGCGTCAAGCTTGAGGACAATGTCGTAGCCGGCGGACCTCACGCTCGCGATCGCGCCGGTGATACGCTCGGAATCAGCGACCGTATCATTGATCGCATGTCCCAGTTCGCGCAGCAGGTTTCGCATGTGATCGTCTAATTGCAAAACGGGCCTCCCAGGACTCCAGCACCTCACTGCATAAATTGTAGAGCCGTCACTGCTTCCTGACAAGTCACGAGATGCCGGCCTGCGCTCAACTAATCCATGCCCGGCGTCCAGACCCGTGCCGGGTGTATTACAATCCCCTCATGGGTACAGTCTCTGTCTCCCACGCTGCCCGGCCGCGCGGATTCTTTCGCTTGGCGTGGAAGGCGCTGCGCGAGCTCTTCCATGAAGTGACCGGGGCCGTCTTTGGTCTATTCGGTCTCGCCGCGGCGAGCGCTGCGTTTCGCTCGTGGCGGATGGGCCTATCGCGATGGCCGGTACTTTTGCCCCTCGCCTACGCCGCTCTAATGGTATTTTTCTCGGTAACGTCGTTTCTTCGTGCGCGCCGCGTTCGTTAAGTGCAAAAATCAGGCCATTGCCGTGAGTGAATCGAAGATACAGTCCGGCCCGCCCAACTCACCGAAGATACGGTTCTCCACGCTGTCGGGCCTTGCGCTTGAGCCCGTTTACATACGTGAACCAGACGGGTGGGACGCAGCGTCTTCGCTCGGGTTCCCAGGCGAATTTCCCTTCACTCGCGGCATTTACCCCACAATGTATCGCGGCCGCCTGTGGACCATGCGGCAATATGCGGGTTTTGGCTCCGCGGAGGAGTCGAATCGCCGGTACCGCTATCTTTTGAGCCAAGGACAAGCCGGACTTTCAGTAGCGTTTGATTTGCCCACACAGATCGGGCTCGATTCCGATCACCCGCTCGCGCAAGGCGAAGTCGGTAAGGTCGGCGTGGCCATCGACTCGCTGGAAGATATGGAAACGCTCTTCGACGGTATTCCGCTCGATCGCGTTTCCACCTCGATGACGATCAATTCGACCGCTGCGATTCTCTTGGCCTTATATGTGGCGGTTGCGAAAAAGCAGGGTGCCGATTTACGCAAGCTCTCCGGCACGGTGCAGAACGATATCCTCAAGGAATACATCGCGCGTGGGACGTTTATCTATCCCGTGGCGCCCGCGATGCGGATCGTCACCGATATTTTCGCGTGGTGCCAGGCCGAGCTGCCGCGCTGGAACACAATATCTATTTCCGGTTATCACATCCGCGAGGCGGGCTCGACGGCGGTTCAGGAAGTTGCGTTCACTCTCGCCGACGCGATTGCCTATGTGGAAGCCGCCCTGCGCGTGGGCCTGGCCGTGGACCAGTTTGCCCCGCAGCTTTCCTTTTTCTTCAACGCCCACAGCGACCTCCTCGAAGAAGTCGCGAAGTACCGCGCCGCGCGGCGTCTGTGGGCGCAGCTGATGCGCGAGCGCTTTGGCGCGCGCGATGCCCGGTCGTTATTGTTGCGCTTTCACGTGCAGACTGCCGGGTCTTCGCTCACCGCCCAACAGCCCGAAAACAATATCGTACGCGTGGCGATGCAGACGCTGGCGGCCGTTTTGGGTGGCTGTCAGTCCCTGCATACAAACGCGCTTGATGAGGCGCTGGCTCTTCCCACAGAAGATTCCGCGCTCTTGGCGCTTCGCACCCAGCAGATTTTGGCGCACGAAACCGGCGTTCCAAACACGGTCGATCCGGTCGCGGGCTCCTATGCGATCGAAGGCTTGACGGACCGTATCGAGGCCGGAGCTCGCGAATATATCGAACGGATCGATGCGCTGGGCGGCATGCTCAGGGCGATCGAAACCGGTTACGTGCAGGGTGAGATCCAGAAAGCCGCCTACGAATATCAGCAAGCCGTCGAGCGAAACGAACGAATCGTAGTGGGCGTAAATCGTTTTCAGGTGGAAGAAGCTCGCCCCTTTCCGACGATGCAAATCGATCCCGCTATCGAGGGCAATCAGGTCGCGCGTCTTCGCGAGCTGCGAGCGAGGCGAAATGCCGCAAAGACGAAAGAGGCCTTGTCGCACGTCGAGAATGCCGCTCGCCTGGGCACAAATTTAATGCCAGTGATCTGCTCTGCCGTCGAGGCTTTCGCGACCGTTGGCGAAATCTCTGACGCGCTGCGCGGCGTTTTTGGTGAGTATCAGGAATCGGTCGTGCTATGAGCGGCGCTCGGGCGGCCGCCCGCCGGTTTTAACAGCTTTCTAAACTGAAGAACCGCAAAGCGAGGAATGGGCAGCCCTACGCGGGTTGGCGTTGGTAAACCACGCGTCCCGCGACGATGGTGGCCATGGGCGCTCCGCGAAACTCATGGCCATCAAACGGCGTATTGCGGGATTTGCTCGCCGATTCCGCCGCACGAAACACCCATTCTCGCTCGAGCGAAAATAGCGTCAGATCAGCCGGCCCATTCTCGACGATACTTCGTTCCATGCCAAGTACTCGCGCGGGACCCGTGGTGAAGAGTTCGACGAGCCGCTGTAAGCTGATGCAGCCGCTGTGATAAAGCTGTTCGATGGCCAGCGCCAACGCTGTCTCGAAACCGGTGATTCCAAACGGCGCCCTGTCAAATTCGACGGCTTTGCTTGCCGGTTCGTGAGGCGCGTGGTCCGTGGCAATGGCGTCCACGGTGCCGTCGGCCAGCCCCACAAGCAAAGCTTCACGATCTTCCACAGAAGCAAGCGGTGGATTCATCTTGAAGTGTGTGTCATAAGCTACGTCTTCATCCACCAGCGTAAAGTGATGAGGCGTTACCTCGCACGTTACCGAAAGCCCGCGATCGCGCGCCTCGCGTACCAGGTCGAGCGAAGCCCGCGCCGAAAGATGGGCGATGTGCAAACGCGACCCGGTCAGTTCGGCAAGCTGCACGTCACGGCCCACACAAATCGATTCCGCAGCGGCGGGCATTCCGCGCAGCCCCAACCGCACGGAAGTTTCGCCCTCACGCATCACTGCGCCCGCGGCGAGCGAGACATCTTCGCAGTGATCGATCACCGGCAGCCCCAGTGACCCACAGTACTCCATCACTTGGCGCATGAGTTTCGCGTTTGCGACCGGCCGGCCATCGTCGCTTACGGCTACAATCCCCGACTGCTTCATAGCCGCAATTTCCGCCAGCGCTTCCCCGCGGCTCCCCAACGAACACGCACCGATGGGCCACACGCGAACGCTACCGTGGGACGCGGCGCGCTCGATGATAGCGCGTGTTACCGAGGCGTTGTCATTTACCGGACGCGTGTTGGGCATTGGGCACACGGCCGTAAATCCCCCGCGTGCCGCCGCTCGCGTGCCGCTTTCGATGGTTTCCGAGTGTTCGCCGCCGGGCTCACGAAGGTGGCAGTGTAGGTCGATAAAGCCGGGCGCCACGATCAGTCCGCTCGCGTCGAAGACCTCGCAAGAAGTATTGGCATTGGCGATCGCCTTCGAAATGTCGTTCGGCGCTGCCGCCATCCGAATTTGGCCAGCCTCGATCAATACATCCAACTGGGCATCCGTGCCGCTCGAGGGATCGATTACGCGGCCGTTGCTAATCCGCAGCATGCGTCGAATCCTTTTTCCGTTCGAGGGTCGCTTCGGAGGCTGGGGTATTCTCCGGCTTCGATGTCTCGCCGCTCACGCCGATCAGCAGGAAAAGCAGCGCCATGCGCACCGCAAGACCATTGGTCACCTGTTCAAGCACGCACGATTGCGGACCGTCGGCCACGGATGGATCGATCTCGAGTCCGCGGATCATCGGACCTGGATGCAACACCAAGGCGCCCGGCCGCGCCAGCGCAAGGCGTTCCGGCGTCAATTGATAGAGCATCACGTAGTCGTCCACCGGCAGCGCGGGTTCGTTCATGCGCTCCTGCTGCACGCGCAAGGTGATGATCACGTCGGCGCCATCCAACGCTTCGTCGATCCGCGGCACTCGACGGATCTCGGAACCCGGCGCGGCAAGTTTATCGAGTTCTCGTGGAAGCCACATCGCTGGTCCGCACAAAGTGATCCGGCAGCCAAATTTGCCGAGCAGATGAATGTTCGAGCGCGCCACACGGCTGTGATCGATATCGCCCAGGATGGATACGTTCAGCCCGTCGATTCTTCCCAGGCGATCGCGAATCGTTAACGCGTCAAGCAGAGCTTGCGTCGGGTGCTCGTGCGTTCCATCGCCTGCGTTGATCACGGGGATTTCCAAATGGCGTGCGATGAAATCCGCGGCGCCGGACGAACCGTGGCGAATCACGATGCAATCTGGCTTCATAGCGTTCAGCGTGTGCACGGTATCGAGCAGCGATTCGCCCTTTTTCAAGCTGGAAGACTCGGCTTGCAGGTTCATGCTGTCCGCACCAAGCCGCGAGGCCGCGGTGGCAAAGCTGATGCGCGTCCGGGTGGAAGGTTCAAAGAACGCCAGCGCGACCGTTTTGCCGCGCAGTGTCGCCAGTTTCTTGAGGGGGTGTCTCTGAATTTCCTGGAAGGACGCCGCTTGATCCAGCAGAAAAGTGATTTGCTCCGCCGTGAGCGGCTCGGTGGCGAGGATGTGGCGAAAGCGGTGCGGCACTCCGTTCCTCGAAGTCAATTCCCGTTCAGCCGGTGAAGCGCTAGCAGCGGGCGCTCCCACGCTCATTCGGTGCGCTCGACCAACATCACGCGTTCTTCATTGTCAACTTCCCGCAAACGCACCTCGATAATCTCTCGCGCGCTCGTCTGGACCATCCGTCCCACGAACGTTGCCTCGATCGGCAGTTCGCGGTGTCCCCGATCGATCAACACGCACAAGCGGATGCTCTGCGGCCGGCCAAGATCGAAGAGACCGTTCATTGCGGCGCGCACGGTGCGGCCGGTATAAAGCACATCGTCGACGAGAATCAAATGCTTGTCGTCGACTGGAAATGCGATATCGCTCGATTGCAATACGGGCTGTGCGGCCACGGTGGAGAGGTCGTCGCGGTAAAGCGTGATGTCCAGCGTGCCAACCGGCACTTCCACGCGGTCGATTTCGCGCATGGCTCGCGCAATGCGCAGGGCTATAGGAACTCCGCGGCGTCGGATGCCAATGAGGGCTAAATTTAGTGTACCCCCGCTGCGCTCCACAATTTCGTGCGCCACCCGCTGCAAGGTCCGGTCAATTTCCGTAGCGGACATGAGTTGCGATTTTTCCACAACGTTCATGATGCTGGACATCGTAACACAGACCGCTATCGAGAGCGCCCGCCGCTCGCACGATGGGGCACGGAACTTCTGCGCGAAATGTCCATGCTAAAATCCTCCGCGGCAAAGATTAAGGAGGTTGCGGATGCGTCGCAGATTTCGAGCGCTGTTCGCCGGGTGCGGGCTGGTGTTGCTGTGTAGCGGCGCGCTTTGGACAAAGCCGCGGACCATTAGGCCGCGCCCCAAGCTCGTGGTGCTGTTGGTGGTTGATCAAATGCGCGCGGATTACGTGGATCATTTCCATAAGCAATGGAGCGGTGGCTTGGAGCGTCTGGTGAATCAAGGAGCCTGGTTCCAGCATGCTGCTTACCCTTACCTGACCACCGTCACCTGCGCGGGTCATGCGACGATTTCCACGGGCCAGCTACCCGATGCTCACGGGGTCATCGCAAACACCTGGCTCGATCGGGCCTCGGGCAAGATGGTCAGTTGCACGGCCGATCCCAATGCTAGCGACGTGTCCTATGGCGGCGAAGCTCGCGACGGAGATTCCGCTTGGAGACTCGAAGCGCCATCCTTTGCCGAGGAGTTGCGAGCGCAAGGGAACGGCCAGACGCGTGTGGTCTCGTTCTCCATCAAAGCTCGCGCTGCGATCATGCTTGCCGGACATAAGGCTGACGCGATCGCGTGGCACGACGACAAGACGGGATTATGGGTTACCTCTTCCGCTTACCCCGACGCACCGTTCATATCCGCTTATACCAAGACACATCCCGTGGCCGCGGACTATGGAAAAGTTTGGCAGCCGGACCCGGGGGAGAAATTTTTCTACGATGTAGCGCCACAGAAGCGCCAGGCGCCCGCTGGGTGGAAGCTGTCCTTTCCGCACGAGTTACGCGGCGCGGCTAACTCCACGGGACCGGATGCCGCGTTTTATACGCAATGGGAGTCGAGCCCGTTTTCTGCCGCCTATCTGGTAGGTTTAGCAGAAAACGCAGTGGATTCGCTGCGCTTGGGCCAAGCGTCGAGCACGGATTTTCTGGCCATCAGCTTTTCGTCACTCGATTTGATCGGCCATGCGATGGGTCCTTACAGTCACGAGGTACAGGACACTCTGTTTCAACTCGATCGCGATCTCGGCGGATTCTTCGCCCATTTGGATCAAACGGTTGGTGCTGGTAACTATGTGGTGGCCTTCAGCGCCGATCACGGCGTAGCTCCCATTCCCGAGGAAGGCGCGGAACAAGGTCTGCCCGGCGGACGCTTTTCGACCAAAGTCTTGACGGATCGTTTGGAACAGATTCTCGACGACCGATGGGGCGGCGGCAAGCACGTGGCCGCGATGGTCGAGGGCGATTTATGGTTCGCCAAGGGAGAATACGATCGCTTGCGGGCCGATCCGGCCGTTCTTGCCGAAATCACAAAGCAAATAACCGGAACGCCCGGAGTCGCGCGCGTCTTCCAGTCAGAGAAACTTGCGAAACACGCAACCGCGCGGGATCGCCTCGAAGGCGCCGCTTCCTTCAGTTACTTTACGGGTCGCAGCGGCGATCTGGTGATTGCATTGAAGCCTTACTGGATTTACAGCGAGGCCTCAGCCGGCGGAACTACGCACGGGAGCGCCAACGAATACGATCAGCATGTACCCGTGCTGTTCTATGGCTGGGGTGTGCGCCATGGCACGTTCGAAAATCCGGCGTCGCCCGCGGATATTGCTCCTACATTGGCCGAGCTCTGCGGATTTCGCATGCATCGCACGGACGGGCATTCCTTAGAGAAGCTCATCGCCAACGGAAAAGCTCGGTCTGCAACTTCGGATAGCCGCTAATCCGCAGGTTTTCCACAGCGATCGATTTCCGCGCTGGCTGTTTCAAGCTGGCGTGTTAGACTCCCGCGGATGCCCGCCCACGGGGTCGTTGACCTGAGCGTTCAGATTGGCCCGCTGCGGCTGTCGAACCCCCT
Source organism: uncultured Acidobacteriota bacterium (assembly GCA_963703805.1). Taxonomy (GTDB): domain Bacteria; phylum Acidobacteriota; class Terriglobia; order Acidiferrales; family UBA7541; genus DASTCZ01. The sequence goes on from CAVPFO010000005.1 coordinate 2,501,862, forward strand.
AATTGCTGCCAGCGGCACCTTCGGATACGGTATCGAGTTCGCCCACCTCGTAAACCTGGATCAACTCGGCGCGATTGTGACCAAAGGCCTTTCGCTGGAACCCATGGAGGGTGCTGCGGCCCCGCGCCTCTGCGAGACTCCCTCTGGCATGCTGAATGCGGTTGGGCTGCAGAACATTGGCGCGCGTGCCTTCCTTCGGGAAAAGCTTCCTGCGCTCCGCGCTTATCAAACCCCCATCATCGCGAATGTGTTTGGAACTTCGGCTGCCAACTATGCCGAGGTCATTCGAATTCTCGAGGATGCCGAAGGCCTGGCAGCCTACGAGCTTAACGTTTCCTGCCCGAATACGGAGGCCGGAGGCATGTTCTTTGGGACTGACCCGGCCATGACGGCTGACGTGGTCCATATGGCGCGCCAAGTGGCGCGCAGGCCAATCTGGGTGAAACTCTCGCCCAACGTCACCGACATTCGAGTGATCGCCCAGGCGGCTCAAGAGGCCGGCGCTGACGCCCTGACGGTGGCAAACACCTATCCGGCGATGAGCGTGGACTTCCGCACACGCCGTTCCCGCCTTGGGAGGATCAGTGGCGGCCTATCCGGACCGGCCATTAAGCCTATTACGCTCCGGCTCGTACACATCCTCGCTAGTACCGTTACCCTCCCCATCATCGGCCTCGGGGGCATCGAATTAGGGGAGGACGTGCTGGAATATATGGCAGTCGGGGCTACGGCGGTTCAGGTTGGCACCGCCCACTTCGCCGACCCAAACGTGATTCTAAGGCTTAGCCGCGAGCTTTCGCAGCTATGCATTGATAATAAAATACGTAATATCAATGACTTGAGAGGAGTCTGCATCGAAGAAAACGGTTGAGTTTAGGCCTTGAAGCGGGTAATATGGGGAGGTTTTATGTTGCTAAAAAAACACACTATGCGACATAGACTCTGGATCCTTCTGACGTCGGTGCCCTGTCTTCTACTGATGTTGACCCTTGCTCCACCCATTCAGGCTCCGCTGATTGCCAGCTCGAGCCAGCCGCCCAAGCCCATCCGAGTGTGGTGGGGAGCAGCCAGCTGGTATGGCCCCGGTTTTGACGGCCGGACGACCGCCAACGGTGAAACCTACGACATGACGGCTTCGACCGCAGCCCAACGGGATTTGCCCTTTGGCTCCGTAGTGCGCTTGGTTAATATGCGCAACGGTCGCAGCGCTGTGGTTCGCATCAACGACCGGGGTCCTTATGTCGAAGGCCGGAATATAGACGTCTCGTACGGCGCCGCCCAGAAGCTGGGAATCGTCAATCGGGGCGTGGCCCGCGTCCGAATGGAGCTTTTGGAGGTGCCAAAACGCCACTAAACGGTGCTGCGGCTTCACAGCGGCTTGTTGTCGCCCTTGATTTTCCTCGGCTCGAACCCGCCTATGAGCTGGCCGGGCGGCTTTCCGGTTTAGCTGGCATGTTTAAGATTGGAATGGAGTTATTTACTTCCTGTGGTCCTGAAGGCCTCCGAAGGATTGCCTCCCTCGGATCGAAAATCTTCCTCGATCTGAAATTTCATGACATACCCAATACCGTGGCCGGCGCCGTTCGAGCAGCCGTTCAACTACCTGACTTGAAGCTGCTTAATGTTCACGCTCTTGGCGGGTTGGCCATGATGCAAGCCGCGGCCGAAGCTCGTGGGACCAATCCGAACGCTCCGAAATTGCTCGGGGTCACGATTCTCACCAGCATGGACGCAACAGCAATCCGAGGAATCGGTATCGCGGGCACCCCAGCGGCTGAAGTGCTGAAGCTGGCGAAGCTGGTAAAACGCGCCGGACTCGATGGTGTGGTGACCTCCACTCATGAGGCGAAGAAGCTGAGGAAGACCTTCGGGAAGGATTTTGTGTTGGCTGTCGGCGGAGTGAGGCCACAACCGAAAACCGGCACGAGGGTTAGCGACGATCAAGCCCGCACGGCCACCCCGGCCGAGGCCATTCACGCCGGTGTGGACTACTTGGTGGTCGGCCGGCCGATCAATGCAGCTTCAGATCCAGTGGCGGCCACAAAAGCAATCCTCCACGAAATATCGCAAGCACAAAACGAATCCTAATCTCCTCTCGCAGCCGCGCACTCTCCCGCGTCATTTACTCGCCACGCTGAATCCGCGACCCAAAAATTTCGATTCGACCGCCGGTCCCAGAAGTTTGCATCGCCTCCCATTGCGGATACAATCGGACCTTCCTTTGGAGGCGATATGAGAATTTTCGCAGGTCTCCGTCGGCCGTGGCTCTATGGCTTCCTGGCGCTGGCATCCCTAAGCCTGCTTTCTGGCGGCTGGAGCGCTGCGCACGGCGCGGATGATTCATCCTACGACGCAAGCTTGCTCAAGGGCCTACAGTGGCGATTGATCGGACCATTCCGCGGTGGACGCGTGCTGGCGGTGACGGGCGTCCGTAGCCAACCCAATTCCTATTATTTCGGAGGGGTAAGCGGAGGCGTCTGGAAAACGATCAACGGCGGCGGTAGTTGGGAGCCTCTGACCGACAAGCAGCCCTTTGATTCTATCGGGAGCATTGCGGTGGCCGATTCCGATCCCAATGTGATTTACGTCGGTACTGGCGAAGGCTGCCCGCGCGGAAACGTGTCTCAGGGAAACGGGGTGTGGAAGTCACTCGATGGCGGGAAGTCATGGACACACATCGGGCTTGAGGACACGCAGTCGATTCCGGAAATCGTTGTGAATCCGCGGAACCCCGACGAAGTCTTTGTTGCGGCGCTGGGGCACTTGTACGGCCCGAACGCGGAACGCGGCGTTTTCAAGTCGGCTGACGGCGGGAAAACCTGGAAGAAGGTGCTGTTTAAAGATGACAAAACCGGAGCCGTGGATATTGCCTTCAGCGGCGCGAATCCACACGTACTGTTCGCGGCGCTCTGGGAAGTGAACCGGACTCCCTACAGCCTTTCAAGCGGCGGCCCGGGCAGTGGTCTCTACGAATCAAAGGATGATGGAGAAACCTGGAAACAGATTCAGGAGCATGGGTTACCCAAGGGCATTTGGGGCCGTGCGGGAATTTCGGTCTCGCTCCCCGATCCTAACCGCATCTACGCCTTGATTGAGGCTGGCGACGGCGGATTGTATCGCTCTGACGATGGCGGCGAGAACTGGACGAGGATCAACGCAGCGGACAATTTGCGCCAGCGCGCCTGGTATTACATGCACATCTTCGCTGATCCCAAGAATGTGGATACGGTCTATGTGCTCAACGTGAGCATGTATCGCTCGACCGATGGCGGGAAGTCATTCGATGTAGTCCACGCGCCCCATGGAGATAATCACGGGCTTTGGATCGATCCCGATAATCCGGCGCGAATCATTCTGGGCAATGATGGCGGGGCGACGATTTCCGTCGACAGCGGCAAGACTTGGTCCACGGAAGATAACCAACCAACCGCGCAGTTCTATCACGTCACGTCGGACAATCGATTTCCGTATTACCTCTACGGCGCGCAGCAGGATAACTCCACGGTAGGCATTGCCAGCCGCAGCGATGAAGGCGTCATAGATAAGCCGGATTGGTATCCGGTTGGCGGCGGAGAAAGCGGCTATATCGCGCCCGATCCGCATGACCCGTACATTGTCTATGCGGGCGCCTACGAAGGAGAAATCGATCGCTACGATAAGCACACCGAGCAAGTGCAGATAGTTTCGCCATGGCCCGAGGTGTCGGACGCGGAAGGCGCAGCCGGCCTGAAATATCGTTTCCAATGGACTTCACCACTGATCCTTTCACGGCACGATCCAGATGTGATCTACACCGGTGCGCAAGTGGTGCTCAAGAGCACGGATGCGGGCCATAGCTGGACGCCGATCAGCCCGGATTTGACGCGGAACGACAAATCGAAGGAGCAGGTCTCCGGAGGCCCGATCAACAAGGATGATACGGGCACGGAATACTACGACACCATTTTTACAATCGCCGAGTCACCAGTTCAGAAAGATGTGATCTGGGCCGGCAGCGACGACGGCTTGGTGCACTTGACGCGTGACGGTGGCAAGAATTGGATGAACGTGACACCGAAGGACATGCCCGAATGGAGCATGGTGAGCCTGATTGAGGCGTCGCCTCGCGATGCGGCCAGTGCTTATCTGGCAATTGACCGTCACAAGCTCGACGATCGCCATCCCTACGTCTACAAAACGCACGACTACGGCGCAACGTGGACGAAGATTACCACGGGCCTAGCGGATGACGTTTTCGTGCACGCGGTCCGCGAAGATCCAAAACGCAAAGGTCTTCTTTATGCCGGCACGGAAACGGGCGTGGTGATTTCGTTTGACGATGGCGGGCACTGGCAATCGCTACAGCTCAATCTGCCAACGAGCCCGGCGCACGATTTGATCGTCAGGGATAATGATCTTATCGTGGCTACACATGGCCGGGCGTTTTGGATTCTGGACGATATTGCGCCGCTTCGCGAACTTGCGCCGGAAGACACAACCCAAACCGCACATCTTTTCAAGCCGGATGTTGTCTACCGCACGCAGATATCGCATCGGCCTGCAATGGGCGCACCGGTGGGCGAAAACCCACCAACAGGTGCCATTGTCTATTACTCCTTGAAAGAAGCGCCCAAGGAGAACGAGGAAGTCAAGCTCGACGTTCTCGATAGCCAGGGCCATCTCGTGCGCCATTACTCCAGCAGAAAGCAAGCCAGCGAAGAACCCTCCGAGGCGGCCCAGGAAGCGCAGGAAGCGGGCGAGACGCCCGCCAATGGGCCCATACCAGCCAATGCTGGACTCAATCGTTTCAATTGGGACCTCCGCGCGGAGCCTGCCACCAAGATCAGTGGTTATTCGCTTTGGCAATATGAGTCCGGCGGCGACGGACCGCGCGTGCTGCCAGGCACGTATCAGGTTCGCTTAAGCGCCGGGGGGCAAACGCTTACGGCACCCCTTGAAATTCAACTCGATCCGCGCGTCAAAACCGCCACGGCAGACCTGCAGAAACAGTATGAATTGGCCACGCAAATCAGCCAAAAACTTTCACAGCTCGACGAGACCGTGAACCAGATTCGATCGATTCGAACCCAACTTCACAATCTGGAAAATGAGTTGACGCGGAGTGGTGGCGCCAAAGATGTGATTGCGGCTTCCAAGGGGCTGGGAAAGAAGCTGGACGCACAGGAGGAGAAGTTCATCAATCCAAAGATTTCTTCGTCCGAGGATTCGGTAGCCTATGCCATCGGTCTGGACGGAAAGCTTGCGGTGCTCGAGGCGACCGTGGAAAGCGCCGACGCCGCACCGACCGAAGGTTCGCAGCAAGTATATGCAGACCTAAGCCGGCGCGTGGATGCGCAGTTTGCCGCTTGGGATACGATGCGAACCAAAGACGTGGCCGAATTTAACGCGATGGCGCGGCGCCAAAATGTCCCTTTGATCGTCATACCGGCGCCAAACGCGGCCACTCCGAAAGGGAAGTCCGCTCAGTAATCACAGCCGGACGCCAGCGCTTACCAAATTGCAATGCGATGAAGAACGTCATTGTCGGCACCGCTGGACACATCGATCATGGCAAATCGGCTTTGGTCGAGGCATTGACCGGCACACATCCCGATCGTTTGGAGGAAGAACGCCGTCGCGGCATCACCATCGACCTCGGCTTTGCATTTCTGGAGACCGCCGATGTGCGGCTGGGTTTCATCGACGTTCCTGGGCATGAACGATTCGTGCGTAACATGCTCGCGGGAGTGGGTGGAATCGATCTGGTGCTTTTCGTTATCGCTGCGGACGAAGGCATCAAGCCACAAACCGGCGAGCACTTCGATATTTGCCGTCTTCTGGAAATTCCTGCTGGCCTGATCGCGCTGACAAAAAGCGATGTGGTGGATCGTGAGCGGCTTGCTGTAGCTCGCAGCGAAATAAGCGAGTATGTGCGCGGGTCTTTCCTCGATAACGCACCGATTCTTTCCGTCAGCGCCCGGACCGGCGAAGGGATTCCTGAACTAAGAGAAGCGTTGTTCCGGATGGCGAGTATGGTGGCCGTCAAAGATTCCAGCCGCCATTTTCGCCTTCCTATCGATCGCGCTTTCGCCATCAAGGGCTTTGGCACCGTCGTCACAGGCACTCTGGTCTCCGGGCAAATAGAGCCTGAAGACGAGGTGGAACTCCTCCCGTCGAGGCGCCGTCTTCGCGTGCGCGGTATTCAATCCGGCGGGAAGACACATTCATTGGCGATCGCTGGTCAAAGAACGGCTCTCAATCTGGCGTCGATTGAAGCGGGCGAGCTACAGCGGGGGATGGTGCTCGCAGCGCCAGGGATGTTTTCAGCCACCAAGCGGATCGATGCCAGGATTTCCCTGCTGCGCTCAGCTTCGAAGCCATTGAAGAATCGCGCGCGGGTTCATTTTCACCAGGGAGCCGCACAAACCGTCGCAGAAGCCGTCTTGCTCGATCGGGCCGCGCTCGTTCCCGGCGAATTCTGTTTTGCGCAACTCGTGTTACAGGATGAGATTTTTGTGCTTCCGAGTGACCGGTTCATTCTTCGCCAATTTTCGCCGGTGGTCACCATCGGTGGCGGGAAGGTTTTGGACGCGCATCCGAGACGTCATCGCGCGCGAGATGCAGGGACGTTGCAATTTTTAGACATTTTAGATCGAGGCAGCCGGGAAGAAATCCTCAAGGCCCTGGTGAAGGCTGCGCCGCATGGCATCGTCTTGGATGAAATCGTTCGTCGCACGGGCTGGCTGCCCGCGGAAATAGAGCACATGGCCGAAGCGTTAACAAAAAGCGGTGACGCCGTCATCTTGAACCGCAAGCCTCTCCATCTGGCATCAAGCGAGCAAGTTTCGGCCTGTGCGTTGAGGGTGACTAAGGTCGTCTCTGAATTCCATCGGGCGAACCCATTGCGCGAGGGCATCGCGAAGGAAGTCTTGCGGGCCGAGGCAGGTGGGGGAAAGGAAATTTTCGAGGCGGCGTTGCGGGGATTGACCGCCGCCGGCACGATCGGCGTTTCCGGGGACACGATCAAGAGCGCGGGCCGCTCCGTCACGTTGAACGATGCGGAAGCACAAGCGCGCGGCCAAATCGAATCTGCCTTCGAAAAAGCAGGATTTGCCGCCCCTGCGTCCAAAGAAGTGCTTGCAAGTGTAGCCGTGGAGGTAGCCCGCGCCCAGAAAATCCTGCAACTCCTTTTGCGCGAGGGTGTTCTGATAAGAGTGTCAACAGACTTGATCTATCACCGCAACGCGCTCGCGAGGCTGCGCGAGGCGCTCAAGACCTACGGCCGCTCGCACGCAAATTTGATCAAGGTGGCCGATTTCAAAGATCTCGCCGGGATCAGCCGGAAATACGCCATTCCACTGCTGGAGTATTTAGATCGCACAGGGGTTACGCGCCGGCAGGGCGATGAGCGTGTTATACTCTGACTGTAGTCTCGGGTTTCTCCCCTTTATCGATCTCCACTGACGGAGACCCGAAAGGCAGGTGCTTCATGGGTGAAATGAGCCCAATTCATTGGCTGATCGTATTGGCCATCATCGTTCTGCTCTTTGGCGGAAAGAAAATCCCGGAAGTCATGCGCGGCCTAGGCGAAGGCATTCGAAACTTCAGAGAGGGTATGCATAACAGTGGCCCCACTGCTCCGCCTTCGAACACAAACACCACCACGACGACGGTTGCTCCTCCACCAGAGGAAAAGAAGGCGAGTTAACGAGATAGGTTTGCGTTCAGGTGTTCGACGTTTCCAGATAATCACTTCTCAGCTGCACAAAAACTTGCCGCGGCTAGCATTCGGCAGACGCGAGCCAGCGGCAATCCGACCACATTAAAATAGCAGCCCTCTATACGGGGGATAAAACGTCCCGCCAACCCCTGAATGGCATATGCGCCGGCTTTGTCGAGCGGCTCGCGCGTCGCCACGTAATCGTTAATTTCCTTCGAGTTCATCGGCGAAAACCAGACGCGCGTGATCTCGTGTTCTACGCGGGTTGTGTAGGCCAGAGATGCCGGTCCAGCAGAAAGCACAGCCAGCGCGACGCCGGTGATAACGGTGTGCTCCCGGCCGCCGAGGCGACGCAGCATATCCCGGGCAACCGCGGGCGCGCCCGGTTTGCCGAGTATATCGTCTTCGACCACTACCACCGTATCCGCGCCGATCACGATCGTTGGCTCTCTAATTTGCAAACGGTCAGCGACAGCCTGCGCTTTTGCCAGCGCAAGGCGTTCCACCATATCGTCGGGGGACTCTTTGGTTCGGCGGGATTCGTCAACGTCTGCGGAGTGCGTTTCGAAGGTCAGACCCGCATTGGTAAGAATCTCCGCGCGACGGGGCGATGCGGAAGCGAGAATTAATTTCACGGGAGAATTGCGGCACTAACGCGTGCTCGGCTCGGCGGCGGGATGCATACCGTGCTGAGGCACTTCGTGAACTCCGCGCGTGGGCGCTTCGTGATGCATGCGGTAGAAATGATCGAGCGGGCCTGGACCCTTACCGATACTGAACCCACGCTCCATCGCCAGGGTGACGTAAGTCTTGGCCAGAGTCACGGCCTCGCGGAGCGGGCGCCCGGCTGCCAATTGCGCGGCTATGGCAGAAGCGAACGTGCATCCCGAACCATGCGTGTTCTGCAGCTTCACCAGGTCCCCGCCGAGGATCACCGTCTGGGCGCCGTCAAAGAGTACATCGACGGCGCGTTCCATGTGGCCGCCTTTTACGACCGCGGCCTTCGCCCCGCGAGCCACGAATTCACGCGCCGCCGCTTCCATTCCGGCTACATCCTTGATCGTAATTCCTGTGAGCATCGTGGCCTCCGGCACGTTCGGAGTTACCACCGTCGAACGCTTGAGCAGTTCGTCATTCAAAAATTTCACGCCGGCTGCGTCGAGCAAATCGTGCTCGCCCGCGGTCGGTTGAATCACGGGATCGAGTACCACATGCGCAATTTTGGCGCGGTCGAGAAATTCCGCCACGACCACCGCATTCGCACGATTGCCGAGCATCCCAATCTTTACGGCCGCCGGGGTGATGTCTTCGATCAGCGCGTCCAATTGCGCGCGGAGTGTCGCGGATGGAATGGGATGCACGGATTTCACGCCCTGCGTGGACTGCACGGTGAGGGCCGTGATTGCCGCGATGCCATAGCCGTTATGGGCGGCAATCGTCTTGAGGTCGGCGGCTACGCCCGCTCCACCGGAAGGATCAAAGCCGGCGATAACGAGCACGATAGGTGGGGTGACCGCCAGAGGATGATTGCTCAAGTCATTTCCTTAGCCACTGGTATCGGTTTTCCTCTTCGGTAGCGAAAAAGAGCCGGACACGCCAGTTTTCGGCGGCGAGCCGGCAAAGGGAAATGTACGCGCCGCTGCTAACAGGCGCAAGAGGAAACTTTGGGTCAGACAAGCAACGCAGTCCGATCGTGCGACCGGCAACGCATACGCACGAACGGTTGCGCCTCAGGGGAACAGCCCGCGGACGGCCGTGGCCTCCGCAACGCGCCCTACCGCGAGGATATAAGCCGCGTTGCGCAGATGCGTATGATATTTGCGGCCGGTTTCGTGCACATCAGCGAAGGCGCGACGCATCACCTGCTCGAGGCGCAGATTCACTTCGTCTTCCTGCCAGAAAAAGCCTTGCAGATCCTGCGCCCATTCGAAATAGCTCACGGTGACGCCGCCGGCGTTCGCCAGAATATCCGGAATGACGATGATGCCCTTGCGCGCCAGCACTTCATCGGCGTGGGGCGTGGTTGGGCCGTTTGCCGCCTCCGCCACGATTTTCGCCTTGATCTGGTCCGCATTGTGCAGCGTGATAGAATTTTCGAGGGCTGCCGGCACCAGGATGTCGCACTTCATCGTGAGCAAATCGTCCGCTGCCAAGCGCGAGGCGCCCGGCATACCGACGACGGTGCCGGAGCGCTCCTTATATCGCATGGCTTTTATCGGATCAATGCCGCGCGGATTGTGGACTGCGCCACGCGAATCACTAATGGCCACGATCTTGGCTTTCTTTTCTGCGAGCAAGCGAGCGGCAATCGAACCGGCATTGCCGTAGCCTTGAATCGCGACGCTGGCGCCGCGTAGTGACATCTTCTTGACCTTGCACGCTTCTTCAATCACGAACATGCAGCCTCGCGCGGTGGCTTCATTGCGGCCGGCCGAACCGCCAAGCGAAATCGGTTTGCCGGTTACCACGCCGAGCGAGGAATAGCCTACCGTCATGGAATAGGTGTCCATGATCCAGGCCATCGTTTGCGAATCGGTGTAAACGTCTGGCGCGGGGATGTCCCTTTCGGGCCCGATGATCGGAAGAATTTCAGAGGTGTATCGCCGCGTGAGGCGCTCGAGCTCCGGCTTGGACATGCGCTTGGGATCGCAGATGACGCCGCCTTTGCCGCCGCCATACGGAATATTGACGGTGGCAGTTTTCCAGGTCATCCACGCGGCCAGGGCTTTCACTTCATCAAGCGTCACGTTGGGGTGGTAGCGAATACCGCCCTTTGCGGGTCCGCGCGCCACATTGTGTTGCACGCGAAAGCCCGTAAAAACTTTGACCTGCCCGTTGTCCATCTTTACGGGAATGGACACCTCCAAGATGCGCTTCGGCGTGCGCAAGACCTGGCGCAATCCTGGATCGAGTTTCAGGAATTCCGCCGCCATATCGAACTGAAGCTGTGCAATTCGAAAGGGATTGAGATCTTCCCTGGGTGCCACTCGGGGCACGATGGGCTGCTGCGTGGCGGTGCGCGCTTGCGTGGACATCCGTCTTGCTCCTTCTCCGAGCAGCGATTTCGCTCGCTGCTGCGCCGGAAACGAAGAGCTGAAAGAGAGATTCAACTCACCCGGATGCGGTTAAGCAAAACCGAATGCAAACTTCGGGTTCAAACACAGCGCTGCAAGCACCTTACACAGCGCCGGCCTGAAATTGACGTGCGGCGCAGTGTAGTCAGCCCAAAACTCCTATGTCAATGAAAACACAGAGAAAATACGAGGCATATTGAACGGTCGGTAACATTTGCAAGCGACTCTCTGAGTCATCGCGAGCTGCTAAGTGTCTCTTTATCAAGAGTATAAAACGACACCGAGGATGTCGAACACTGCTAGGGCGTGATCCGGTCAATTCCCATGTAGGGCCGTAAGGCCTCGGGAATTACCACGCTGCCATCGGCCTGCTGGTAGTTTTCTACCAAGGCCAGCCAGGTTCGCCCGACCGCCAGACCCGAGCCGTTGAGCGTGTGGACAAATGCGCTCTTGCCACTCTTGGGCTTGAAGCGAATGCTGGAGCGGCGTGCCTGAAAAGCCTCGGTGTTCGAGCACGAGGAAATTTCCATGAACTCGCCTGCCGACGGAACCCACACCTCGATATCGTAAGTTTTCGAAGATGCGAAACCCATGTCGCCGGTACAGAGCAATTGCACGCGGTAGTGCAGACCCAACCGCTGCAACAGATCCTCGGCATCGTGTACCAGGGATTCGAGCTCGTCGTAACTTTGTTCCGGCGGCGTAAACTTGAACATCTCCACCTTTTGAAATTGCCGCTGGCGCTTGATGCCGCGCGTGTCTTTGCCGGCGGCGCCGGCTTCCGAGCGGAAACATGAGGTCCAGGCGCAGACGCGGATCGGCAGGCAATCCACATCCACCGTTTCATCGCGATAAAGATTGGTGAGCTCAACTTCCGATGTGGGCGTGAGCCAAAGGTCCGTGCCTTGGAGCCGAAACATGTCGTCCGCGAATTTGGGCAGTTGCCCCACACCCGTGAGCGATGCGGTATTCACGATAAAAGGAGGCAAAATTTCCGTGTATCCATGCTCGCGCGTGTGAATATCCAGAAAGAAATTGGCGATGGCGCGCTCGAGCCTCGCTCCGGCGGCGCGATAGACTGCAAAGCGTGCACCGGTCATTTTAGCGGCGGCGGCAAAATCCAGAATGCCTAGCCTTTCGCCGATCTCCCAGTGCGGCCGCGGGGTGAAATCAAATTTCGGCGCGCTACCCCAGCGGCGCACCTCGTGATTATCGGCTGCACCATGGCCGACGGGCACGGATTGATGCGGCAAATTGGGGACGGTTAGCATGAAGTCACGCAGACGCGCGTCTAGTTCGCTGACGCGCTCATCTTGTGATGCAATCTCGTTGGCCACGCGCTTCATTTCCGAAAGCAGGGCGGATGCATCCTGCCCGGCCCTTTTTTGCCGGGCAATTTCATCGCTGGCCTTGTTGCGTTCCGCTTTCAGACGTTCAACGGTCGTGATCGAATCGCGGCGGCTGCGATCGAGCTCACGGAAACCTGCCAGATCAAGCTCGATACCGCGATTGCGCGCCATCTGCTCAAAGAGCTCAATGTGTTCGCGAAAATAGCTCAGATCGTGCATGGGAGGCAGCGTCTCCAAGAATACCGGAAGTAGGAATTCGAGACAAAGCGGCGTTTTCGCTTTCGTTTCTTTGCGGCGTTGGATACGGACGCCAAGACCCCCTGAATTCACGGAGCAGCGATGACGGGTACAACATAAAATCAAAGAGAGGAACAAAATGCCGTACGTACAAATTACCTGGGTGGAAGGCAGAAGCCCCGAGCAGAAGCGCACGATTGCGCAACGCATCACAGACACGATTGAAAAAGAAGGCCGCGCCAAGCGAGAGAACATTCACGTGGCGTTCCTGGATGTGCCAGCCACGAATTATGCGGAAGCCGGCATTACGGTGGCTGAACAGAAACGCGCGACCTGAGGCTAATCGCAGGAGGGGCTGGGAGCGCGAGGTTCTGCCGAGAGTCTAGTCTTCGCGGCGCACCTGCATCGTCTCGTCAATTGTATAGGTGGGGTAGTGCAAGGTCGCGGAGGCCCCGGGCGGCGGGGTCCATCGCGCGGTGACGGTGAAGCCGGCCGATGAAGTCTCGACCGAGTAGGTATAGCCATCGCGCCCGGGGCGGGTGAGTGTGATGTCTCCGCTGGCCATCAGTTGATCGAGCGTGGCGTAGGTACCGCTCTGCGTGTAATAGGTGCGTTCGCCTTGCGCGATGGCCGTCAAATCCATCTGTACGCCCGTGGTGCTGATTGCCGCCGTTACCGGAACGCCCGGAGCGGGCGCAGCCTGCTTCAGGTAGACGTAATAGATGCCCAAGCCGATCGCCGCTACTAGCACCAAGCTTATTAAAGCACGCATGTTGATCATTTTGCTTCGCCAGCGGCCCTGACGCAAGATGTGCCTAGAGCCCGTTGCCTGTCTGGGAACCGGTGGCGAGAGCTGCGGACGAAGGTGCGCGCTTCTGATTCCGCACCAACACTTCCGTCTTAAGCCGCATCTCAATGGTTTTGGAGCACATGCCGGAGTTTCTAAGAGATAGCACACATTTCCAGGCTTTATTGACGGCACCGATAGTGGCGTCTAGCATGCTAGAGCGCTTCCCACGGTCATTTCTGTGTGGGCGGGAGAACCCATGAATCGAGTTCGAATGGCGCTTATCTGTCTGTGCGCCTTCGCGATAGTTGTGCCTGCTCGGGCGCAAACATCCCCAGCGGCGACGGCTTCCAGTGAAGCGGTGCGACCACCGGAACTGCACATTGTTACGCAGGAACTACCCAACGGGCTGCGTCTGGTGATGGTGGAAGATCACGACGCACCGGTGATCAACCTGCAGGTTTGGTATCACGTAGGGTCGAAGGACGAAAAGCCAGGCCGTACAGGGTTTGCACACCTGTTCGAACATCTGATGTTCAAGGGGTCCGCGCACGTCGCTACGGAAGATCATTCGCGAATTATCGAGGCGATGGGCGGGTTCGATAACGCCTCCACCTACACGGACATGACCGTCTTCTGGGAAACTTTTCCCAGTAATTATCTGGAGCGCGTGCTGTGGCTTGAGGCCGATCGCATGGGCAGCCTTAACGTCGACGACGCCAACTTCACGTCCGAACGTGAAGTGGTGAAGGAAGAGCGCCGCGATCGCTTTGATAATGCGCCCTACGGGCACGTGATCGAGGATCTCTACGCGGCTGCGTTTCAAGTTCATCCGTATCATCACACGCCGATCGGCAGCATGGAAGATCTTGACAAAGCAACGCTGCCGGACGTGCAGGAGTTTTTCCACACGTTTTACCGTCCGGACAATGCCACGCTCGTGATCGTGGGCGATTTTGCCGCGGACCAGGCCGCTGCGTGGGCGCAGCAATATTTTGGAGGCATTCCCAAGCCGTCCCAGCCTATACCTCGTATCGCGAAGCCGGAACCTGCGCAGCAGGCGGAGCGGCGCGTGACGAAATCCTATTCCAACTCGCCTCTGCCCGCCGTCGTGATCGGCTATAAGACTCCGGCGGAATTTACTCCGGATTCGTACCCGCTGGACCTGGCGGCCAATATCCTCTCGGGTGGAGAGAGCGGTCTGCTGTATCAAAAGCTCGTGTATCAGGATCAGGTGGCCATCCAGGCGTCCGGCTCCGGCAATTTCACCGAGGATCCAAATTTGTTTTTTGCCATCGCGGTGATGAACCAGGGTCACACCACCCAAGAAGGCGAAAAGGACGTGGACGCCGTGCTCGATCAAATGAAAACCAAGCCGGTGACCTCCGAACAATTGCAGAAAGCCAAGAACCAGGAAATCTCAGGATTCATTCTTTCGCGCGAGACCGATCAATCGAAAGCGGATGCTCTGGGACGCTACGCGGTGATCGGCAAGAATCCGAATTTAATGAACACCGACCTGGGAAATTACCTCAAGGTGAGTGCGGCCGATATCGAGCGTGTTGCGCAGCAATATTTCACACTCGCACGAAGCACGGTGATGATCATTGAGCCTCCCAAGGCAGGCGCGGTGGGCCAAACGAATCCGGAGCAGAGACCGTGATGGTACGGGCGTTCAGAACGCGGATGTGGCCTATTTTCTCTACGCTCGTCTACAGCCTTCTTCTCTCTTCACCGAAGCCGGCATGGGCTCAAGGCTCCACGGCGCAAACGCAACAACAAGCGCCATCTTCTCCGGCTGCTGGCCAGTCCGGGGTAAAACTGATCGCGCAGATGCCCGGCCCCTTGCCCGCCAAGACTTATGTTTTTCCGCCGGTGGCGACGCACACTTTGGCAAACGGGATCCGCGTTTTTGTGGTGAATTCACCGGCCATGCCGGCGATCAGCGTACGTTTGCTGCTTACTTCGGCAGGGTCGGTAAATGATCCGAAGGGCAAACCCGGAATCGCGGCGATGACGGCCGCACTGATCAATCAGGGAACGGAAAAGCGCAGCGCACAACAGATTGCCGAAGCGATCGACTTCGTCGGCGGCGGGCTTTCCGCTACTGCTGGAGAGGATTCGACTGATATAGACACGACCGTGGTGAAGAAGGATTTCGACCTCGCCATGGATTTACTCTCGGACATAACGCTCCACGCGAATTTCCGCCCGGACGAGCTCGAACGCCAGCGGCAGCAGCTTTTGTCAAACCTGCAAGTCAGTTACCAAGACGCGGATTACCTGGCGTCGGCGGCTTTCCAGCGCTTGGTGTTCGGCGACCACCCCTACGGTTTGCCGACGGAGGGAACACCCGGCTCTGTGAATGCGATCGGTCGCGACGACATCGTTCATTTTCGCGATACATATTATTCACCCAACGCAGCGCTGCTGGCC
Source organism: uncultured Acidobacteriota bacterium (assembly GCA_963703805.1). Classification (GTDB taxonomy): domain Bacteria; phylum Acidobacteriota; class Terriglobia; order Acidiferrales; family UBA7541; genus DASTCZ01. The sequence goes on from CAVPFO010000005.1 coordinate 2,517,444, forward strand.
TTCTCCGGCGATATTTCACCGGACGCGGCGTTTGCCGCCGCTGAAAAATACTTCGGTTCATGGCAAGCGAAAGGAACCCCGTCCGCTGCGAGCGTCGCCTCGCGGACCACTTCCGGAGTGCACATCACCGTGATTGACAAGCCAGACGCGGTGCAAACGCAGATTCGCGTAGGTAAAACGGGCGTGCGGCGTAGCGACCCAGATTTCATTCCGCTCTATGTGGCGGATCGCGTCTTCGGTGGCAGCTATAACAGCCGCCTGAATACGGAAGTGCGCGTGAAAAAGGGACTCACGTACGGAGCGAACTCGGTGTTCGATACGCGAATGCTGGGCGGGAGCTTTGAAGCTTCCACGTTTACGCGTACCGAGGCGACCGTGCAGGCGGTGCAACTCGTCGTGGACCAGATGAAGAGCATGGCGACGGGGAACGTCCGCGCCGACGAACTTTCGTTTGCACGCGACTATCTCGTCGGCGTTTATCCCATCCAAACGGAAACCCCGGACGAGGTTGCAGCCCGCGTGTTGATGGTGGCCCACTACGGGCTGCCGGCCGATTACAACCAGGCGTATCAATCGCACATAGCAGGAGTGACCCTTGAACAGGTGAACGCGATGGCGACGAAGTATTTCGATCCGTCGTCGCTTGACATCGTTCTCGCGGGAAACGCGTCTCAGTTTCGCGATGAGCTAAAGAAGGCCTTCCCAGGTGCTGCTTATGACGAGATTGCGGCCGCGCAGCTTGACCTCATGCAGCCAAATTTGCGCAAGTACGCGGAAACGGTGCCGCCTTCGACCCCTGAGGCGCTCGCGCGGGGCAAAGAGTTGATGTTGGCTGCGGCGCAAGCCACCGGCGGTGACGCGCTGACGAAGGTGCAAAGCTTTGAAGCGAGCGCTCGGGGGGAAGCGGCCGTGGGCGGAACGCAGGTGCCCGTCGAATCGAAGATATATGTTCTCTTTCCGGATCATCTTCGCGTGGATACCAAGCTGCCATTTGGTGATGTAACGCAAGGATACGACGGCAAGAATGGTTGGCTCGGCAATCCGCAGGGATCGCAAGCGGTGCCGCCCGAAATGAACGTGGAATTCGCTCGAAGCGTGCTGCTCGCCGGCGGGGTTGGGCTTTTTCGTGCTGCGGTGGCTGGCACCTTACTGGCGCAGGCGCTCGGAACGCGCGACCTCATGGGCCAGCAAACGGAGGGCGTGGCGATCAGTGACGGTGCCTTGCAAATGACGATCTATCTCGATCCTTCAACGCACCTTTTAATGGGCGCGCGATTCGATCAGGATACTCAGCAAGGGAAAGTCGAATCGATCGAAGTATGGAGCGACTTCCGGGATGTGGATGGCGTGAAGTTTCCTTACCACAGCGTGACCTACCGCGCCGGAACAAAATTTTCAGATAGTACGATTCAAGAAGTGAAATTTAATACGAATCCGGTGCCGAGCCTGTTCGTCAAACCGCAGTAGGCAATTCGGGCCTCGCGAGAGTTTTAGACCGGCGCAGCATCTGCCGGCAGAAAGAGACGCACTTGAATACGATTGATATGCCTTCTTACCGGCCATCACTTTGGACGCGGCCGATACTTTTGGGTTTGCTCGCGGCCGCCATACCACTTGCCACGCCCGTTTCTTCATTCCCGCTGCCGGCGCCAAAGCCGCTCCCTGGTACGCCGGCGCTCGCGCAACCGCAACAGGCAACACCTTCGCCGCTATTGGCCGCTATGAACGCAGAACTCGAGCGGACCTTGCCGGTTTTGGGCAAAGCCGATCCTCCGGCTTACTTCATCAGCTATACGGTAACGGAAGGGCAGCACGCCACAGTCACGGGATCGAACGGCGCGTTGCTGGATAGTTCGCAGGCACTCACCCGTTGGCTGCAAGCGGAAGTGCGCGTCGGCAGCTACGATCTCGATAACACGCACAAGATCGGCGGGACGCAGCCGGCGTTTCAGCCGAGCCCGGGGACGCAAGTACCGATCGAAAACGATGCTGCGGTGCTACAGCGCGCCATCTGGCTGGAAACCGACCGGCAATATCGCGCCGCGGCCGAGGCGTTGATCAAGATCAAAACGAGCAAGGAAGTGCAGGTGCAGTCCGCCGAGGAACATGCGCCCGATTTCTCGCGCGAGAAGCCGGAAGTATCGATCGGTCCGCATGCATCGATTCAACTCGACCGGCACCCCTGGGAAGAAAAAGTTCGCAAGTACACGGCGTATTTTCGGCAGTCCGCCGATGTCTTGAACTCTATCGTCACATTCACCGCGCAGGCGGACAATCAGTATCAGGTGAACAGCGAAGGCTCGAAGTTGCAGTTCGGCCAAGTCCGTTTCCGCCTCGAACTCTTCATTCAAGGCAAAGCCCCGGACGGAATGGATATCGATCGTTATTACAATTTTGATTGGACGGACCCGAACCAGCCGCCCAGCGATGATGCGGTGATGGTGGCCGAGGCCACGATGCGGCATGAGCTGGAATCGCTGGTAAAGGCGCCGCTCGTGGAGCCTTTTGCGGGGCCAACATTGCTCACCGGGCGCGCTGCGGCCGTTTTCTTCCATGAAGTTTTTGGACACCGCGACGAAGGCTTCCGGCAAAAAGACATGAACGAAGGCCAAACGTTTGCGCGCAAGGTCGGCGAACCGATCATGCCCAGCTTTATCTCCATCGTGGACGATCCCACAAGGAAGACGCTTGGCAACGATGTTTTGCTCGGGTCCTACCCCTTTGACGACGAAGGCGTGCCGTCCGAACGCGTGACGCTCGTGGATCATGGTGTTTTGAAGGGTTTCGAAATGTCGCGCCAGGCGCTCATTGATTTTCCTGTTTCGAATGGGCACGGACGCAGGCAAATCGGGGCGGAACCGGTCTCTCGGCAGGGCAACTTGATCGTTGAGAGCAGTCATGCGGTTTCGAACGCGGAATTGCGCCGCATGTTCATCGAAGAGATCAAGAAACAGGGCAAGCCGTTCGGGCTGCTGATTGACGATATCGCAGGAGGATTTACATTCACCGGCCGCGGACAGCCGCAGGCATTTCAAGTGCAGCCGCTCGTGGTTTACAAGGTTTATACGGACGGGCGTCCTGACGAACTCGTGCGCGGCGTGGACATTGTGGGTACCCCGCTACTGTCGCTAACGAAGATCGTGGCCACGGGCGATAAGCCAGAAGTGTTCAACGGCTATTGCGGCGCGGAGTCTGGTTCCGTTCCCGTTGCGGCGGCCGCTCCGGAAATGCTTATCAGCGAAATGGAAGTGCAGAAGAAGGAAAGTTCGAGTGACGCACCGCCAATTCTGCCCCATCCATTTCACGATAAGCGGCGCAGAAGCCGCAAGGAGATCGCCAATGATCCGCACACACTCGATTCGCGCCGCCGCAGTGGCAATGATCGCTTCCATAATCGTGGTGCCGGTGACGCGCGCGCAACAGAAGTCTGACGCCACGGATCATACGCTGCAGGCGATGCATGACGAGCTGGAGCGTTCGAAAACGCGCATGCAGATCCCGGGTCTCGAGAAGCCCTATTTCATCGAGTACCGGCTCCTCGATCTGGACGTGCGCACGATCACCGCCTCATTCGGGGCGCTCGTCTCCAGCACCACCTCACATAACCGATTTATGGACGTGAACATCCGCGTCGGCAGCTACAACCTGGATAATTCGAATTTCATTTCCGGGGAACAGTTTCAAGGATTTCTGGGCTCCGCGGGGCAGGTTGGCGTGGATGGCGACTACGAATCGCTGCGGCAGGACTTATGGCTTGCCACCGATCAGGCTTACAAGTCAGCTCTCGATTCGCTCGCGAGAAAACAAGGATTCCTGCGCAGCCTCTCGAAGCCGCCAGACGTCGCGGACTTTTCGCAGGAGAAGCCGCTGCAGAGGATTGAACCGAAGGCCGTGCCGGATTGGAGCAACCGCGATTGGGAGCAGGAAGCAAAGCAAGCCAGCCAGGTGCTTCGCGCGTATCCCGATCTCTATGGCAATCGCATCACCTACACGCTGGTTTATGAGACCTACTACATCATGAATACCGAGGGCACAGAGGTCCGCACGGGACGTAGCCTGGCCGCGATCGAGGCCGGGATGGAAACGCAGGCGCCCGACGGCGTGCCCATGCATCACTTCTACACGGCCTACGCGATCCATCCGGTGGACTTGCCGTCTGCCACCGAAGTCGCTCATCAACTTGACACGCGGGGCAAGGAACTTATTGCCATGCGCACGGCCGAGCCGATGCCCGCGTATGGAGGACCGGTGCTGTTTGAGTCGCGCGCAGCGGCGGAGCTGCTCGCGGAGATGCTCGGGGCGTCCGTTTCGGGTTCGCGGCCTCCGGTCTCGATGGTACCGATGTATGACCAGATTATGGAAAGCCGGGGCGGGCGCAGCGAATGGCTGGGCCGCTTGAATTCGCGCGTGCTGCCGGTCGGCACTTCTCTGACGGACGATCCCTTGGCCAAGGATGCGCAGGGCAGGCCGCTGCCAGGCTCCTACAACGTGGATGATGAGGGCGTGCTCCCGCAGGCCGTTACCCTGGTGGACAACGGAGCGCTAAAAGACCTATTGATGTCGCGGCGTCCGGGGCAGGACTTCGCGCAATCCAATGGGCACGGACGCGCACTATTTCTGGGCGATCCACACGCGGAGAGTAGCAATCTTTTCTTTAAGTCGGCCGATGGAGTTTCCCCGGACGACCTCAAGAAGAAATTCCTTGATGAGTGCAAGAAGGACGGACGGCAGTGGTGCCTGTTGGTCCGCGAACTGGACAACCCCGTAATTGGCGACATCCATGATGAAGGCGAAGTGCAGGATATGGTCGCTGGCGCATCCAGCGGCGAACGCGTGCCGCTCGAGGTCTATCGCGTGAATGTGGCGGACGGTAGCGAAGAGCTGCTTCGGCCGGGCCATCTGCTGAGCATGGACCTGCGTTTGTTGCGCGAGGTCTCCAGTATCGGGAACAATCCAACGCTCTTCGCCTACGAGCAAAGCCAGACGTTGGGCGTGCAGGGCACCGCGCTTGCGGCGTTTGGGGCCTCGGCCGATGGTTTGCCGAGCACGGTCACCGCGCCCTCATTGCTCTTTGAAGATGTGGAAGGACGCGAGGCGCGGGGTGAGATGCGGCGTCTCCCGCTCGTGCCGCCACCGCCGATGCAATAGGCGCTTACGCGTAGTTATTCGGCAGCTTCGCCGAGAAACATCCCCTGCGCGGCGATCAGGCGGTTGGCCTCGGCGTTAAGCGACGGCAATTGGAGATAAAACCAGCCGGCGCCGGCAATGCCGATGATCCCGCCGATCGCGAGCGTCCACGGCGCGCCGATCCAATTGGCGGCCACGCCGCCGAGCAGCGAACCGAGCGGCGCCATCCCCATGAACATCATGGAATAAAGGGACATCACGCGCCCGCGCAAGCGGTCCGGCACCATCGCCTGGATCAATGTATTCGAACAGCCCATCTGCAACATCATCCAGAAGCCGACGGGTACGAGCGCGATCAACGAAAACCAGAAGAATTTTGACGCGCCAAAAATAATCAGGAATACGCCAAACCCCGTTGCGGAAATTCCGGCGATCCGCGCGAGTCCCCGAACGCCCGTGCGCGCCGCGAGGCTCAAGGCGCCGATCACGGCGCCAAAGCCGGTGGCGCACATCAGCAATCCCAGCCCCTTGGCGCCTACGTGAAGGATTTTGTCGGCAAAGATCGGCATCAGCACCAAATAGGGCATGCCGACTAGGCTGATGATTCCCACCAGCAACAACAGCGAACGCACCGGCTTGGTGCGGCGAACGAAGGCGAATCCTTCCGCGATGTGCTCCACCATCGAACCATGTCCCGCGCTCTCATGCGGCGCGACCCGGATCATCAGCAGGCCGATGATCACCGCGATAAAGCTCACCGCGTTGGCAAAGAAGCACCAGCCTTCGCCGATGGAGGCCACCAGAATCCCCGCGACCGCGGGACCGATCACACGCGCGCTGTTAAACATCGAGGAATTTAGCGCGATCGCATTCATCATGTCTTCCTTGCCGACCATCTCGACGAGGAAGGCTTGCCGGGCGGGAATATCAAACGCGTTGACCACGCCGAGCAGCGACGCGAGTACGACCACTTCCCACACGCGAATCCAATGCCCGAGCGTCAGCGTGGCCAGCACGAATGCGAGCAACATCGCGGTGGTTTGCGTCATGATCACCACGCGGTGGCGGTTGTGGCGATCCACCACGGTCCCGCCGAGCGGCGATACCAGAAACACGGGGATCTGCGATGCAAAAGCCACTAAGCCCAGCATCAACGAAGAGCCCGTCAACCGATAGACAAGCCATGCCTCCGCTACGCTTTGCATCCACGTGCCGACCAAGGAGATGAGCTGCCCGGCGAAGAAGAGCTGGAAATTGCGGTGCCGCAAGGCGCGCAGCGTGGTGGCGAGCCTGGAACGCCCTGCGGGTGCGGCCGCCGAGCCCCGAGTTTGCGCCGCGGGTGAGGCCGCAGTGTCCACAGCGGCCAGTGAATTTATCTCTGGCATGAGCCTGGAAGTGAAGAAACAATTCTAGCGTGAGAAGACGGAGGAAGCGAATGGATGCGGCTTAGCCGTCAATGCGGCGGTTGGATGCGGCGCTTTCGAACGATCTTTATTCATGGCGCAACGCGTCCAGCGGGTTCACGCGCGCGGCTCGTCGGGCCGGAATCCAGCACGCGGCGAGCGTCACGAGCACGAGCGCCAGCGAAACGGCCGCGAAGGGTGGCCGGATCGCTGGGCTTCACTGCGTAAAGCAGGCTGCGCATCACCCGCGTGAGGCCAAGCGAGGCTGCCAGGCCGATTCCAATTCCGAACAGCGCGATGCCCAACCCGTGTCCCACAATCATGCGCCGGACATTCCTCGACTCCGCCCCCAGCGCCAGCCGGATGCCGATCTCGCGTGTCCGCTGGCTCACAGTGTAAGCCAGCACGCCGTAAATGCCCACGGCGGCAAGCAGCAAGGCCAGCACGGCGAATGCTGCCAGCAAATAAGAGTTGAAGCGCTGAGACGCCACTTGTCCAGCCACGAGGTCATCCATCGTTTGGATTCCATAGACCGGCAAATTAGGGTCGAGAGCGGCCACGCTTGCACGCACTGCCGAAGCCAAGCTATCCGGCGGGACCGAGGAGCGAATCACCAGCGTCATCTCGGGATTCGAAATCGATTGCTGCATGGGCAGGAAAATCTCCGGTTCGACCTCCGCTGCAATGCCGTTTTGTTTCGTGTCCTGAACCACGCCCACGATGGTTCGCCAACCGCCCCACGGAAGCTTGAAGCGAACTCCTACGGGGTCCCGATGAGGAAGATAGCGCCGCACCAGCGCTTGGTTCACGACGGCGGTGGGCATGGTCGCGGCGCCATCACGTTCATCGAACACACGTCCTGCAATCAATGGAATTCGCAGCACGGAAAAATAACCCTGCGTCGCATTATCCACAAAAACCCCAGTCGCATTCAGATCGGGAGCGGGTTCACCTTCAATGGTCATTACAGAACTCGACGTCGCTCCCCGCAGCGGCAACACACCTGCGCCGCCAACGGCGTTTACACCGGGCAGCGACCCTAACCTTTGCAGCAGCTCGGAGTAGACGCGGTGCCATTGTTCCGGCTTGCGATACGAACTGCGAGGTAAGTCGATTTGCGCCGTCAGTACGCCTTTGCCGTCAAAACCAGGTGGTATCGAAATTAGGCGAATCAAACTGCGCGTCAACAGCCCCGCACCAATGCACAGCACAAAGGCGAGAGCGATCTCGGCCGTCATCAGGAGCTTTTGCGAACGCCGGACCCTTCCGCTTGACGAAGCGCTTTGCGAGCCGCTCTGCTTGAGCGGTTCATTAACCGGGGTACGCAACGCGGCGAGTGCCGGCGCCAGACCAAAAAGTATTCCTGTTGCCAGAGACGCTGCGAGGGTAAAAAGCAAAACGCGCCAGTCCAGCCGGGCACCAGCCATGTGCGGAATATTCCTGGGACCGGCCAAACGCATTGCGCTCAGGGCCCAGAAGGCCAACAACAGTCCCGCTGCGCCGCCCAGAATGGAGACGAGCGTACTTTCCGTCAGCAATTGCCGGGCGATCCTCGCGCGTCCGGCGCCAAGAGCGCGCCGAATGGCAACCTCCTTCTCGCGAGCGATGGCACGCGCAAGCTGTAGGTTTGCAACGTTCGCGCATGCAATCAGCAAAAGGCAACCGACGGCGCCGAGCAATACGAAAAGAGCTGGCCGCACATTACCCACCTCGCGATCGTGGAGCGAAACGACCCGCGTCTGCGCTCCTGCCAGCATTTTTGCGTATCCTACTGGGTAGCTGGAATGCAAATGGTCCAGAATACCGTCCAGGTCCGCAACGGCGTCTGCGGGCGTAATCTTGGGCCGCAAGCGCCCGACGATCCGCACCAGGAAGAGAGCTTGGTCAACCGCGACCGGCGCTTCTGGCAACGCGAAAGGTAGGAGTATTTCGGCATTGCCATTCTCAGGAAACTCAAATTCCGGCGGCATAACGCCAACGACGGTGTAGCCATCGCCATTTAATGCAATAACGCGCCCCGCGATATTACGATCCGCGCCGAACCGTTGCTTCCAGAGGGCATCGGAAAGGATGGCCACTCGCGGACCTTTGGGGCGGTCTTCCGCTTGCGAAAATTCGCGGCCGAGGCGCGGCTCGACTCCAAGCACTCGAAAAAAACTGTGTGTCACGAGTGTGCTGGAAAGACGCACCGGCTCGCCGGCGCCCGTGAGTGTATCCTCCCGGTCGGGGGAATAGGCAGCCATGTCTTCGAATACGTGATTTTGCTGGCGCCATCCAAAGTAGTCCGGATGAACGACGATGCTCTGCCCGGTCCGCGGAAGAAAAGTTGTGACCCACATCAGGCGGCTCGCGTCGCGATAGGGCAGGGAATGCAGCAGCACGGCATCCACCACCGAGAAAATTGCTGTATTCGCGCCGATCCCGAGCGCCAGTGCGAGCACCGCGGCTGCTGTGAACGCGGGATTCTTGCGCATCATGCGGAATCCGAACTGCAAATCCTGAAGGAAGGTCTCGATCAACGGAAGACCTTTCCGCTCGCGATACAGTTCCTTCGTTTGCTCGACTCCGCCCAACTTGATCCGCGCCGCGCGGCGCGCTTCATCCGGCGCCATGCCCGCGCGCAAGTTGTCTTCGATGTGGAACTGGAGATGGCTTTCGAGTTCGGCGGAGAGCTCGACTTCCCGCCGATCCCGGCGGAATAGGCCGCCCAGGCGTATGAACCACGCGCGCAACCTTCTCACAAGGGCTCCTCATGCGGTGCCAGGAACCGGGCGAGGATCGCGGTCGTCTGTTCCCAGTCCTGAGTTTCCTTTTCCACTTGTTTGCGGCCGGCGCGTGTGAGCTTGTAATACTTCGCCTTGCGATTGTTGTCTGAGGTTCCCCATTCGGACGAGATGTAGCCCCCTTGTTCGAGCTTCAGCAGTGCCGGATAGAGCGTGCCGTAATTGACGGAAAGCAGGTCGCCGCTCGTCTGCTCGATACGCCGCGCGATTCCATATCCATGAAACGGACCCATCGATTCGAGGGTTTTCAGTACCATCAGGGCCAAGGTGCCTTGCCAAACATCTTTTTTTTCCGTCATAAGGAATCGCGTCCGCTCCTATGGGATTGCCATAGCGAGCGTCGCACAGAACGTATGGGTTGGCAATAGGAAAGAAATGAGAGGGGATTTGCCCGGGGCCGGCCTTTCATTCGTGGCGCAGTGCGATCAGCGGGTCCACGCGTGTGGCACGCCGAGCGGGTATCCAACTCGCTGCGAGCACTACGATCATCAGGAGCACCGTAATCCCAACGAGCGTCGCGGGATCGGAGGGCGCGATGCCGTAGAGCAAGCCCTGCAGTAGACGGGCCAGCGCCAGCGAAGCGGCCACGCCGACCGCGACGCCCACAGCGGCCAGCAGTGCGCCTTGGCGCAGCACCAGCCGAAGCACGGAGGTTTGCGTGGCGCCCAATGCCATACGCACGCCAATCTCATGCGTGCGCTGCGCAACGAAATAAGAAATGACGCCGTAAACTCCCACGATCACGATCAGCAAGCCCAGCCCGCCAAAGAGCGTGAGCAGCGTCGTTTGAAAACGCTCGCTCGTCAACGAATTCGAAATGATCTGGTCCATCGTTCGCGCGGTGTCGAGTGGCTGGCCGGGCAGCGCCGTACGCAAGATCGAACGCACCGCAGCGGTGAGGGCGCCGGGATCCTGCGCCGTTCGAATGATGAAGTACGTGCCGCTCAGCACGCCCGCGGAAAGAGGAACCGTGGCTTGTGAATATGGCTCATACATTACCGGAGGCGGCGGCTCGCCGAGCGCGTCCTCATGCACGTTTCCAACGACGCCGATAATCCGCCGGGGCGCCGGCTCCGCACTCGCGGCTGAAACAGGCTTTCCTACCCAAATAAATGAACCGATGGGATCCTCTCCCGGCCAATACATCGCCGCCATGGCTCGATTGATCACGACTACGGGCTCGGAATTTGGTGTGTCCGCAAGAGTGAAAACGCGGCCGCGTTCTACCGGAATGCGAAACGCAGCAAAATAAGACGCCTGTACGGTTCGAAAATCGGCGTCGCCTTTGGATTCTTTCGTGTCGGGCCGGCCTTCGATGCTGAAGAGCCAATCGCCGCCGTTGTCCATCGGCAGCGCACTGGCGTAGGCAACTTCCTGCACGCCCGGCTGAGCGGCGAATTGTGTAGTGATGCCGTCCAAGGCTGCCAGGCTCTTGGCAGGCGAATCAAATTGCGCGTGCGGCAGGGTGACGTGGATCGTCAGAACACGGTCCGCGTCGAAACCCACCGGGACGTGCATGAGCCGCGCGAGGCTTTCGAGAACCAGCGCCGCGCTCACTAGCAAAACGAAGGCCAAAGCCACCTCGCTCACGATCAGAACTGCTTTCCATCGGCCGCGTTCGCGGCTCGTGCCACCCCGCGCCGTGCCTTCCTTCAACGAAGTCTGCAGATCGGTTTTGGAAGTCTGAAGCGCAGGAACCAAGCCGAAAACGATGCCGGTGACGACGCTCAAGAGAAGCGCAAAGGCAAAAACGTGCGAATCCACGGCAATCGCGCCAATGTGCGGAAGATTGGACGGGATCAGCGCGAGCACAAGATTAAACGAGAAATAGCACGCAACCACACCGGCCACACCTCCGGCAATCGCGAGAATTACATTTTCGGTAAGAAGCTGGCGCAAGATTCGCCCGCGACTGGCACCCAGCGCGGCGCGCACCGCCACTTCGCGGGTGCGGCCGGCCGCGCGGGCGAGCACGAGATTCGCGACGTTTGCGCATGCTATTAGCAGCACGAGGCTCACCGCTCCCAGCAGCAAGAGCGGCACCGGCCCCGCCGCGGCGTGCAGGTATTCACGCAGCGGCCGCAGGTTGGCCTTCTCCGACGGGAAAATCATGTCTGGAAACGCCTTGGAGAGCTCGCCAAGCGGCGGAGTCAACATGGCCTCAGCTTGTGCCGGAGTGACTCCCGGCTTCAGGAGGCCAATGCAGCGCATGAAATTCGAGGGGTTCTGGCTCTGAGCCGGCACGGGCAGCGGAAGAAAAAGCTGTGCGTTCTCCGTGTAAGGAAGCGGAAGGGAAAAGCTGCTGGACATCACGCCGATGACGGTGAAAATCTTCCCGTTGATTGGTACGGTTCGCCCGATCGCGCCGGGGTCGCCGCCGAAATGGGTCCGCCACATCGCGTCCGACAAAATCACGACATTCGGGCCGCCCAATCGCGTCTCGTCGGGACGGAAGGCGCGGCCCAGCGCGGGCTGCACGCCCAGGACGGAAAAAAACTCAGAGGAAACGTCGAGCGACGAGACGGTCTGTGGGTCGCCTTGTAGCACGAGCGTTGCATCGTCGCCGCGATAACCGGCCAACGCATCGAAGAGCTGCCGGTTCTGCTCCCAGGCGAGAAAAATCGGCCAAGAAATATTCGAGCCGCCGATTTGGTTCCCGGTTCGGCGGACCTGGTAAATGCGCTCGGAATTGGGGAACGGCAAAGGCCGCAAGAACACGGCGTTGACGATCGAAAAAATCGCGGCGTTGGCGCCGATGCCAAGCGCCAGCGTGAGTATAGCGATCGCGGTGAAGGCCGGCTGTTTCGAAAGCATTCGAATTGCATAGCGAACGTCACGCCAAAAATCATTCATAGGGACCTCGCAGAAAAGCCACCAGATCTTGCGCGCCGCAACCTTCTGAAAGTTATACGCATAGCGCGCGCTGTGTGTTCCCGGAAATAGCGGACGCGCTGGGCTAGAATGGCGCTATGGGGAAAGTTAGCGCGGGGCTACTCATGTATCGTTGGTACGGAGGGGCGCTGCAGGTGCTTCTGGCGCATCCGGGCGGGCCATTTTGGGCCAAGAAGGACCTTGGAGCGTGGTCGATCCCAAAGGGCGAGGCCGGTCCTGATGAGGATTTGGAGACCGCCGCCAATCGCGAGTTCGAAGAAGAGCTCGGCTTTCCGGCGCCGCCGGGCACTCGTTTGACTGTCCTTGGGAACGCGACACAGAAAGCGGGGAAGACTGTACACATGTGGGCGTTTGAAGGCGACTGCGATCCGGCGGCGATCCGGAGCAACACATTTGCTTTGGCTTGGCCGCCGCACTCCGGCAAAACGCAGGAATTCCCGGAGGTGGACCGCGCTGAATTCTTTTATCTGGAAGAAGCTCGCACGAAAATAAACCCCGCTCAGGCGGAGTTTCTCGACCGTCTTGAGCAGAAATTGAGTAGGGCGCGGGCCGCTCGCGAATGATAGAGTACGATCGCTTTTGAAGCAGGAATCGCCTCAGATGCGTCTCTAGCCACGGCATCGTTCCCTATGGAAGACGCCACACCCGCTAAAGCAGCACCACGCTTTTCTCCGCGCGAAGGTCTGGCACGTAAATTAGGCCTTTTTGACGCCACGATGATCGTGATGGGCGGGATCATCGGGGCGGGAATATTCATCAATCCTTACGTTGTCGCGCAACAGGTTCATACGCCGGCACTGATTCTGGGCGCGTGGGTGGCGGGCGGCGTGGTGGCCATGGCCGGTTCTTTCGTTTACGCCGAACTGGCGTCGCGCATGCCCGCGGTGGGAGGGCAATACGCTTACATTCGCGAGGCCTACCATCCTGCAATCGCATTCTTATACGGCTGGGCACTGCTGCTCGTGATTCAGACTGGCGGAATGGCGGCGGTCGCCGTCACGTTTGGGCACTACTTTGGCGAACTGACGAGCCTTCCCGTTTCCGGCACCGGCGTCGCGGTGCTGGCCCTGGCGATCCTTACGTTGATCAATTGTCTCGGCGTGCGCGCGGGCAGTTCGGTGCAGAATGCCCTGATGGTGCTCAAAATCGTCATCATCGCCGCGCTCGTAGGCTGTGGGTTTCTATTTGCCGGCAAGTCGCACATGGACTGGACCGCCGCAAGCGGTCAGCCCTTTCGGTTCCCGCTGATCGCGGCTTTCGGCGCGGCGATGGTGCCGGTAATGTTTTCCTATGGCGGCTATCAGACGGCAAATTTTATTGCGGGCGAGATGCGCGAACCCCGCAAGAATCTGCCGCGCGGGCTTATGTTGGGTGTGGCGGGAGTGGTGTTGCTTTATGTGAGCGTGAATTTCGTCTGCCTGCGCGTGCTCGGTCCGAATGGTCTCGCCGCCACAAGCACGCCCGCGTCCGCGGTGATGCGGATCGCGCTGGGGCAGAAAGGCGCCACTTGGATTGCCCTCGGAATTGCCATCTCCGCGCTGGGATTCTTGAGCCAGTCCATTTTGACTGCGCCACGCGTGTATTTTGCTATGGCGAAAGATGGCGTATTCTTTCGTAGTGCGGCGTGGTTAAGTCCAAAGACACGCGTGCCTGTGGTGGCCATCGTTCTGCAAGGCGTGTGGGCGATTGTGATCGCGCTCTCGGGACGTTACGAACAGATTTTGAATTATGTGATCGCGATGGACCTGGTTTTCATCGGACTTTCGGCCACCTGCATCTTCGTTTTTCGCCGCCGGGAAGGCCGCGCCATCGCGCAAGACGCGAGGAACGACGGGATCTACCGCACACCTGGCCATCCCTTTACCACCGCGGGTTTCGCCGCAGCGTGCTGGCTGGTGGTGGCCGCGACCTTTTACCGGTATCCACATGATTCGCTGATTGGGTTGGCGATCACGGTGGCGGGGCTACCGATTTACTTTTTCTGGAGCAAGAGAAGTTTGAAAGAGAGAAACAACCGCATCTCCACAACTCCGGGAGAATTGCATTGATGGCTACCGCCCACCGCACGCTGATGCACTCGCCTTATCTGGTCTGGGCGAAGCTTAATTCGCAGGCTCGCTTTAATCTGGCCACCAGCGGCGTGGCCGCCTATCCATTGGCAAAGCTGCCCGTCCGGCTCGAAGAACTTGAGATAAGCGGGCCAGGTGGAACCTATGGGTTTCCCCCGTTGCAGCAGCGTCTCGCCGAACTTCAGGGCGTTTCGGAAGAGTGTGTGGTGGCGGCGATCGGCACGTCGATGGCGAACTTCCTGGCCTACGCCGGAATGCTCGAAGCCGGCGACGAAGTTCTCGTGGAAAGTCCTGCGTATGGGCCTATGTTCGAAGCGCCACAATTCCTAGGCGCAACCGTGCGGCGTTTCGAACGGCGTTTCGAAAACAGCTTCGCGCTCGATCCTTCGGAAGTTCAACGAGCCGTGACGCCACGGACGCGCGTGATTGCGCTCACAAATCTACACAATCCGAGCGGCGTTTTCGCCACAACCGAAACACTGAAAGCGGTAGGCGACATCGCCGACAAAATTGGCGCTAAGGTTTTAGTGGACGAAGTGTACCTGGACATGCTGTTCGATCCCGCCGTGCGCTCGTCATTTCATCTCGGCGAACACTTCGTCGTGACGAGCAGCCTCACCAAAGTCTATGGGCTAAGCGGCTTGCGCTGCGGCTGGATCCTCGCTTCTCCCGATCTGGCTCGTGCGATTTGGCGCATTAACGATCTGTTTGGCAACATCCCGTCGTTCACCGCCGAGCAGCTTTCGGTGATCGCGATCGATCATCTCCCCGAAATTCGGCTGCGATCGCGAGAATTGTTGGCCCGAAATCGAGCGATCCTGGATCAATTTCTTGGCTCGACAGACGAACTGGAGCTGGCGCGTCCACCGGCTGGCACCGTAATTTTCCCCAGGCTAAAGCGAGGGGGTGCCGAGGAATTCGTTCGGCTGCTTCGCGAGAAGTACGAAACCTCGGTCGTCCCGGGCCGGTTTTTCGAAATGCCCGATCACTTCCGGCTAGGCATCGGAGGCGACCCGGATCACTTGATGGCTGGGCTTGAACGGGTGGCTTCGGCGTTGTCTGCATTTGCGAGAGCTAAGTAGCCTGTAATAAGATGTTTAGCGCCAGCGCATCTAGCCCTCTTTTCACCATCTGAATACCTTGAATTTTGACGCGCAAGTGTTAATATAGGACTGGCTTGGTACTGTATCCGCCGGAACCCTGGCGCAGTGCGCCAGGGCAGGAAGCGAGAGAATGGTAAGACTCGGAAAGTTAACGGATTACGCCCTCGTGGTGATGACGTGTATTGCGCGCGGGCATGACCTGTCCGTGCGTACGGCGCGCGATTTGGCGGCGGAAACCAAGCTGCCTATGCCCACGGTCAGCAAACTCCTCAAAGGGCTGTTGCAGAGCGGCTTGCTTATCTCGCAACGGGGGACCAAGGGTGGCTATCTGCTCGCGAAGAAGCCGAAGGACATCTCGATCGTCGAGATCATCGCGGCGCTCGAAGGGCCTTTCGCGCTCACGGAATGCAGCACCAGCGTGATTGGTTTGTGCGAGATCGAGGAATGCTGCCCGATCAAGAATAACCAGCGCGTGATCAATCAGGCGGTACGCGGCGCGCTGGAACGCATCACCCTCGCGGACTTGATTCAGCCTCTGCGGCTGACCGCGATTCAAGACTCGCGCGGCAACCTGGTTCAAACGGTCGGCGCGGTCTCCAGGAGAATTCAATGAGTTCGAGCACCAACGCGATTCAAGACCTCGCGCAGCAGGAATACAAGTGGGGCTTCATTACGGATATCGCGGAAGAGCGAATCCCTAAGGGCCTGAGCGAAGACGTCGTGCGGCTGATCTCGGCGAAGAAGGAAGAGCCGGAGTTTATGCTGGAATGGCGGCTTAGAGCTTACCGGCATTGGGCCTCGCTTGAAAAAGCTCAGGGTGAGCCCACCTGGGCCAATATCAAGTATCCGAAGATCGACTACCAGGATATGGTCTATTATTCCGCTCCGAAGCAAAAAACACAACTGAAGAGCCTGGATGAGCTCGATCCGGAAATCCTGAGCACCTACGAGAAATTAGGCATCCCCTTGGCGGAGCAGAAGTTGCTTGCCGGTGTGGCGGTGGATGCAGTGTTTGACAGCGTCTCCGTGGCCACCACGTTCAAGGAAAAGCTGGGCGAGTTGGGTATTATCTTCTGCTCGTTCTCGGAAGCGGTGCGAAATCACCCCGAGCTCGTGAAGAAGTATCTCGGCTCCGTGGTCCCGTATACGGACAACTTCTTCGCGTCGCTCAACGCCGCGGTTTTCAGCGACGGTTCGTTTGTGTATGTGCCGAAGGGCGTGCGCTGCCCGATGGAGCTCTCCACCTACTTCCGGATCAATGCCGCGGAAACGGGTCAATTCGAACGTACGTTGATCGTTGCCGACGAGGGCGCGTACGTGAGCTACCTCGAGGGTTGCACCGCGCCGATTCGCGACAAAAACCAGTTGCACGCCGCCGTCGTTGAACTTGTGGCGCTGGACAATGCGCAAATCAAGTATTCCACCGTGCAAAATTGGTACCCCGGCGATAAAGAAGGCAAGGGTGGAATCTACAATTTTGTCACCAAGCGCGGGAAGTGCGCCGGCATCAATTCCAAAATCTCTTGGACGCAGGTCGAGACCGGTTCCGCGATCACCTGGAAGTATCCGAGCTGTATCTTGCAAGGTGAGAATTCGGTGGGCGAGTTTTACTCCGTGGCGCTGACGAATAATTACCAGCAGGCTGACACCGGCACGAAAATGATTCACATCGGCAAGAACACGCGGAGCACGATTGTTTCGAAGGGTATCTCCGCCGGACACGGCCAAAACACCTATCGCGGGCAGGTAAAGATTCTCAAAGGTGCTCGCGGCGCGCGGAATTATACGCAGTGCGATTCACTCCTGATTGGCGATCAATGCGGCGCGCATACGTTCCCTTACATTGAAGTGAAGAACTCCACGGCCAAGATGGAGCACGAGGCGTCCACCTCAAAAATCGGCGAGGATCAGCTTTTCTATCTGCGCCAGCGCGGCTTAAAAGCGGAAGACGCCGTTTCCATGATCGTGAACGGCTTTTGCAAGCGCGTGTTTCGTGAGCTGCCGATGGAATTCGCGGTTGAGGCGCAGAAACTGCTGAGCATCAGCTTGGAAGGCAGCGTCGGCTAAGCCACGTCCGCCCAGGAACGATATTCCCGAGAGGAAAAGAATGAGCCTGCTCGAAATCAAGAATCTGCACGCGACCGTTGGAGGCCACGAAATCCTGAAAGGGATCAATTTGTCGGTGAACGCCGGCGAAGTTCACTCGATCATGGGTCCCAATGGCTCAGGCAAGAGCACGCTCGCGCAAGTTCTCGCACGGCGCGAGAGCTATGAGGTGACCGCGGGCGAAATTACCTACAACGGCAAGGACCTGCTGGCGCTAAAGCCGGAAGAGGCTGCCTGTGAGGGTGTTTTCCTTGCTTTCCAATATCCCGTGGAGGTTCCTGGGATCAGCAACGCTTATTTTCTTCGGTCTGCTCTGAACGCGATCCGTAAGTACCACAACCAGGACGAAATGGACGCGATGGATTTCTTGCCGCTGATGCGCGAAAAACTGAAGCTTCTGGATATGGACGAGAAACTGATGAACCGTTCGGTGAACGAAGCCTTCTCCGGCGGTGAGAAGAAGCGTAATGAGATTCTGCAGATGGCAGTCTTGCAGCCGAAGTTGGCGATTCTGGACGAGACCGATTCCGGCCTGGATATTGATGCGCTTAGGATCGTGGCGGAGGGGGTCAATGCGCTGCGCAGCCCTGATCGCGCCATGGTGGTGGTGACGCACTATCAACGGCTGCTGAATTACATCGTGCCGGATTTTGTGCACGTGCTAGTCGAAGGCCGCATTGTCAAATCCGGCGGACGCGAGCTTGCGCTTGAGCTTGAAGAAAAGGGCTACGCCTGGACGGAGAACGCAGCACCCGCCGGAGCTCATGCTTGAATCGGAGATGGGAATCAATCAAGTGACAACCGCTACGCAAGAATTGAATCGTTATCTGGAGAGCTTCAGCGATTTTGAGAAATCCGCCGTAGGAAATAATCTCCCGTGGCTGCGCAAGCTGCGCGCGAACGCTTTCGCTCGATTTTGTGAGGTCGGGTTTCCTACCAGCCGCACCGAGGATTGGCGCTTTACCAGCGTTTCCGCGATCGCGCAGACGCAATTTCAGCTCGCTCCGAAGACGCAAAAACTTCCGGATGTCCAGGCACTTCGATCCTATGGCCTCACTCAATCCATTTGCCGCCTTGTGTTCGTGGACGGCCACTTCGCTTCCGGGCTTTCGTCGGTGGGCAATCTTCCCAAAGGGGTACGGATTGGGGGCTTGGCCGCTGAGCTAGCGCTCAACGCACCGGCACTCGAGGCTCATCTTGGCCATTATCTTGATACGCAACGCGACGTGTTTTCCGCTCTAAACACTGCGTTCCTGGAAGACGGCGCCTTCATTTACATTCCGCGCGGCACCGTGGTGGCCGACCCAATCTACTTGCTCTTTGTTTCGAGCGATGCAGGCGTCCCGGTGATGAGCCATCCTCGCAATCTGATCGTGGCGGAAGAAAATAGCCACGCAACAATCGTCGAAGATTACGTTTCCCTCGGTACGGAGATCGCGTTTTGCAATACCGCCACCGAGTTAGTGGCTGGCGACCACTCCGTGATTTCTCACTACATGATCGAGCGTGAACACACTCAGGCCTTTAACATTTCTACCTTACGCTTGCAGCAGGGTCGTGCCAGCAACGTGGCCTCTCATTCCGTTCTGATCGGCGGGGCACTGGTGCGCAACAACGTGCACCCCGTTCTAGCAGGCGAGGGCGCGGAGTGCCTGATCAACGGACTCTTTATCGGTAACGGACGGCAGCATCTCGATAACTATATGCTGGTGGAGCACGCCAGCCCGCATTGCAGCAGCCGCCAATTTTATAATGGCATCCTAGACGGACACGCGCACGGCGTCTTTCACGGGCGCATTATCGTGCACAAAGACGCGCAAAAGACCGACGCCAAACAGACGAACCGCAACCTGCTGCTCTCCGACGACGCGCAGGTGGATACCAAGCCTCAACTGGAAATCTATGCCGACGACGTGAAGTGCACGCACGGCGCCACGATTGGCCAGATGGACGAAACGGCGCTTTTTTATCTGCGGTCGCGTGGCATTGATGAATCGTCAGCGCGCCGGATGTTGCTGATGGCCTTCGCCGGCGAATGCATGGAGCGGATGCGCGCGGGTGCGGCGCGCACGCATGTGGAAGAGATCGTCAACGCACATCTGTCGCAGATCGTTGCGAAGTCCGCTCTTCTTTCCGGAGGGACCGCGCCTTTGGAAAAGAGCCGGGAGGCTGTGGGATGAGCACAGCCGCCGAGAAATTGGGCGCAGCTTCAATCTCCGCGCTGGATGTGGAGAAAGTGCGCCGCGACTTCCCGATTCTCGAACAAAAAGTTCACGGCCATCCGCTCGTTTATCTCGATAATGCCGCGACTTCCCAGAAGCCCCAGATCGTGATTGACGCGATCAGCCGCTATTACGAGCAGGAAAACTCGAACATTCATCGTGGCGTGCATTTCCTTTCCGAGCGTGCGACCGAGGAATACGAAGGGGCGCGGAAATGGGTGCAGGAATTCATCCACGCGCCGCAGCTTCAGGAAGTGATTTTCGTGCGCGGTACCACCGAGGCAATTAATCTGGTGGCACAGACCTATGGCCGCGTTCACGTCGGCGCGGGCGACGAAATCCTGATTACCGCGATGGAGCATCATTCGAACATCGTGCCCTGGCAGCTTCTATGCCAGGAAAAGGGCGCCACATTACGCGTCGTGCCCATCAATGATGAGGGCGAGCTGCTTCTGGACGATTACGAAAAGCTTCTAGGACCTAGGACGAAGCTCGTTGCGGCGGCGCACATTTCGAATGCTCTTGGCACCGTGAATCCGGTGCGCTGGATGATCGAAGCTGCGCACAGCCGTAACATTCCCGTGCTGGTGGATGGCGCGCAAGCCGTCCCGCATTCAATTGTCGATGTGCAGGCTTTGGATTGCGATTTCTACGCATTTTCGGGCCATAAGATGTATGGCCCCACGGGAATTGGAATTCTCTACGGAAAGTCAGCATTGCTTGAATCGATGCCGCCCTACCAGGGCGGGGGCGACATGATCGCGTCGGTCAGCTTTGAAAAGACCGTTTACAACCGCCTGCCCTATAAGTTCGAAGCGGGTACCCCGGATATTGCGGGAGGGATCGGGCTGGGCGCGGCGATCGAGTATTTGAATAGCGTGGGGATGGAAAGGATCGCCGTATACGAACACGAGTTACTGTCGTATGCATCGGATGCGGTCTCCTCGATCCCAGGAGTTCGCGTGGTCGGAACAGCCAAAGAAAAAGCCGGAGTACTTTCATTCGTGATGGATGGAATTCACCCGCACGATATCGGCACGATTCTCGATCAGGAAGGCATCGCAATTCGCACCGGCCATCACTGCGCGCAACCGATTATGACGCGCTTTGGCATCCCGGCTACCGCGCGCGCTTCGTTTGGCCTTTATAACACCAAGGCCGAGGTGGACGCGCTGGTACGAGGAATCCACAAAGTGCGAGAGGTCTTCGCCTAATGTCGGATCTACGCGATCTCTACCAGGACGTGATCCTGGAGCACAGCAAAGCTCCTCGCAATTTTCATGAGATGCCCGCGGCGAATCGCAAGGCCGAGGGTTTCAATCCCCTGTGTGGCGATCGCTTCACCGTCTATATTGATGTGGAGGATGATTCCATTCGCGACATCAGTTTTCAGGGATCAGGCTGCGCGATTTCGAAAGCTTCCGCATCCATGATGACGCAGAGCTTGAAAGGCAAATCGACCGCCGAAGCCGAAAAGCTCTTCGGGACATTCCACAAATTGGTCACGGGCCACGCACCTGCAAACGATGCAGCCGATTTGGGCAAGCTGGCCGTATTTTCCGGCGTTTCCGAGTTTCCGATGCGCGTAAAGTGCGCTACGTTGGCGTGGCATACCTTGCATGCGGCGCTCGAAGGCAAGCAGGAAGCGATTTCCACGGAGTAGAGTTGGCCGCAAAGCTCGTTGAGGTTGGCTCAGATGGCACCAAGCGAACCAATTACGCTCAATCGCCAATGTGACGTGATTGCGATTCCTAACGGGACGCGCGGGACCCTCGCCGCCGCCACGGTCGTTCGCGTGATGCAATTCCTCGGCAACAGTTTCACCGTCTCCACGAATTACGGCTCAATGTTCCGCATCGATGCCAAAGACGCCGACGCGCTCGGGCTTTCGAACCCCGAGGCCGGGCAAGCGAAGCCGATAGAATCCGAAGCATTCAGCGAAAAGCTGGTGTGGGGTCAACTTAAGACAGTTTTCGACCCGGAAATTCCGGTGAACATCGTTGATTTGGGCCTGGTCTACTCGTGCGGTATCTCCGATCGGGAACAAGGCGGACGTAAGGTTGACATCAAAATGGCGATGACCGCGCCAGGTTGCGGCATGGCCGGGGTGCTCAAATCTGATGTGGAAGCAAAACTTTCGCGGTTGCCGGGTGTGGCCGAGGTTCATGTTGAGGTAGTTTTTGATCCTCCTTGGGGTCCTGCGCGGATGTCGGACGCCGCGAAATTGCAACTTGGTTTCGATCTCGACTACGGTGGTTCTTCCTCTTCTCTACCAATCGTCCCAGACAAAGTCTAAGCGGCGGTTCCGCATTGGCGCTGAAAGCCTTCTTATAGCCCGCTTCGCGTATGATGTGCGAGCGAGCGTCTGCACCGCATGCCCCACACACCACGAAATTATGACGCTGTAGTGATCGGTTCGGGGCCGAATGGGCTCTCAGCCGCGATCACTTTGGCGCAGGCCGGCCAGTCTGTGGCCGTTTTCGAAGGGCAATCCACGATTGGCGGAGGAACGCGTTCGGCGGAACTCACGCTTCCTGGATTCGTGCACGATGTTTGCTCTGCCGTGCATCCCATGGGCGTGACGTCGCCGTTTTTTCGCACTCTGCCCCTCGAAGAATATGGCCTTGAGTGGGTTCACCCCGCGGCGCCGCTCGCTCATCCGTTGGATGATGGCACTGCCGTAATTCTCGAACGATCCGTCGAAGAAACCGCCGCGAATCTTGGCGAAGACGCAGAGCGCTATGTTCGCTTTTTTGCGCCTCTCGTTTCCCAATGGTCAAAGCTTGAGAATGTACTGTTGGGGCCTCTAAAGCTCATGAGTCATCCGCTTTTGGGAGCGCGCTTTGGAATTCACGCCATGCGTTCGGGTTCCGCAGTGGCGCGAAGCTCCTTTCGCGGCGAGCGCGCACGAGCTCTTTTCGCGGGGATAGCGGCGCATTCCGTGCTGCCGCTCGAAGATGTTCCGAGCGCGGCGTTTGGAGTAACTCTGCAGGTGATCGGTCACGTGGCAGGTTGGCCCTTTGCGCGCGGCGGATCGCAGGCCATTTCGAATGCGCTGGCTGAGCATCTGAAGGCCTTAGGCGGAGACGTGATTTCGAATATGTCGATCGAATCGCTCGATCAACTCCCGCCAGCGCGCGCCATTTTGTGTGACGTGACGCCTCGCCAATTGCTGACCATCGCGGGCTCGCGGCTCACCGAGAGCTTTCGCCGGCTGCTTGCGCTCTATCGCTATGGCCCCGGCGTTTGCAAAGTCGATTGGGCGTTGGACGCGCCGATTCCTTGGGCAGCGGAGGAATGCCGCCGCGCGGGGACGGTCCACCTGGGTGGAACGCTCGAGGAGATGGAGGTCTCCGAGCGCGCTCCTTGGCAGGGCGAGATTGCCCAAAGACCCTTCGTGCTGTTGGCGCAGCCGACTCTGTTCGATACCACACGTGCGCCGGCAGGAAAACACATTGCGTGGGCCTACTGTCACGTTCCCAACGGTTCGAATGCCGATGTGAGCGATCGCATCGAACAACAAGTGGAGCGCTTTGCTCCTGGATTTCGTCAACACATACTGAAGCGCAGCGTAAAGCTCGCCGCGAGTATGGAGCGCTTCAATGCGAACTTGGTAGGCGGAGATATTTCCGGTGGTGCGATGAATCTCGCACAATTCTTTCTACGTCCCACGCGGCGGCAGTATCGTACCTCCGCTAAGGGGCTTTATCTGTGTTCAGCTTCGACGCCGCCGGGTGGGGGCGTGCACGGATTGTGCGGATACTTGGCCGCTCTGGCGGCTTTGGACGACGGTCTCTAGTTTTCGCGGCGATGGAGAGCCAGGGCGCACCGCAAGCAAAGCGCCTTAGCGGATTCCGGCCTGCCCGCGCACGGATTCGATCAGTTTCGCCGAATCGTAGCCAACGCCGTCCTTGAACACCGTTTCGAGTTTTTCAATGTCTGCGATATTTTTCGAAGGATCACCGTGAATCAGCATCACGTCCGCAGCTTTGCCCACCTCGAGCGTGCCCACGCGATCGAGCACTCCCAAGAACTGGGCGCCATTCGCAGTAGCGATGTGAATGGCTTCCACGGGAGTGAAGCCAGCTTCAACCAGTAGCTCGACTTCGCGCTGGTCTCCAAAACCGGCCAACACGCCGCCCATACCGGTGGGGTCGGGACCCGCCATGAGTGTGCCACCCGCCGCAGCGAAGGCGCGCTCGAGGTCCATTTCTTTCCGAAGCGCCGCGGCACCGTGATTATTGGGATTCGAATGGCTGGTTGCTCGCAGGGTGAGGTAATTGATGCGCGCGTCCGCAGACATCGAATCGAGCATGCGTAGGTCAGGCACGGGCCTCCCCGGCGCGCCTAATTCGAATACCGGCAGCGTGGAAGTGATCACTACGTGATGAGAGATGAGAGTGTGGATCAAGTCCTGAAAGGAAGTGCTCTGCGGGTCGACCGCAAGAAAACTTGCCTGCGTGCCACCCGCCGGGCAGAGATCGGGCTTCTTGTCAGGGACGAAGTCCGTCGCCACGATAAAGCCATGTTCTAGATTGTCGATGCCTAATTCGGCCGCCTCGCGAAACGTTACGGAGCAAAGGTGCCCGGTCAGCTTCAGATTGTGTTTGTGCGCTTCGTCAATAGAGGCGCCCAGTTCTGCGCGCGTGATATGCATGTACGCTTTATAGGAACCCACGCCCTCATCCGCCCAGAAATCTACAAAGTGGCGGGCCTCTTCCGGGCCGGAGAGCTCGTGCATTTGTGCGAATTGCGTGCCGGCGCCCTCGAGGTACGGAGCGGTAACATTGATCTTCGGGCCGGGAACCTGGTTGGCGTCAATGTGCTTCTTGAGATAAAGATCGGCGTAGGGCTCGACGCTACCGGTCGTGCGCATGGTCGTCACGCCAAGCGCTAGATAGAGTCGCGGCGCGCTAAAAGCTACCTCCGTTACGAGCGCTCCTGGATTATCGCGATGCACTTCGGCCGTGTAAAAGAGATGGTCGTGCATGCCGACCAGGCCGGGCATCACCGTGTACCCAGAGCGGTCGAGCACTTTCGCTCCGTCCGAAACGTGTGCGGAGTCGGCTGCGCTGATAGCCGCAACCTTTCCATTCGAAATGATCAACGTCTGATTTTCGCGCGGCGCCGCGCCTGTGCCGTCGATCACGCGAACGTGCGTGAGCGCGATCACCGGCGCATCCTCGCTGATGAATTCGCGCACCTGTGGGCCAAAAGCTTGTGGGGATTGTCCGGAAGCCGCGACCGTCGCCAAGCCTAAAATGGCAAGAGTCGAAATTGTTCGGATCATTGCGCCTCCATCCTTGTGCCGCTGGTAATAAGGAAAGTCATCTCGCGACGAGGTTCTAAATGGAAGGTCGCGCGCACACCAAGCCTCAATCTTCTATATGTCTCTCACTGGGGGCAGCCGTCTCCCGGTTTCTCGAAGCCCATCCATGCGACCGGAAATGCCGCTGCTTACACCTGTGGCAGCGATATGGCCGGATCCCCACAAGAGAAAGAAGCCGTTCGCTCAAGCCGTGCCTTTTCGACCGCCGAATTTCGGCCGAGCCGCAAAGCGGACAGCAGAACTGCCCGGAGATGGTTACCCGCGCCACGCCGTTACCACGTTTCGCTCTTTAACGGCTAATGCAGAAATGGTTCGCTATGGCCGCCCACGTGTCTTTCGGAAAGAGACGTTAATTTCTTAGCCATCGAAAGAATGAATGATTGCGTGGCGAGGTTAGCAATTCCTGATGCTCAGCACAAGCATTCGCGTACAGCGAAAATGCTCTTGTCCGTTGCACGAGTGGTTTTCAAAGGTCGCGGTGCTGGAAATGGTAAATCGCCACGCCTAACGCGACAACCAGATAGATCGCCGCGTAACCGATCGCTATCCCGCTTGGAATGGAAACGTTGGCGAATGGAGAAAATGAAAGCGATCCGGCCAGCGGTGTTTGCATCTCATACGCAGCGCGCCGCCACAACGATTCCCCTGGCATGATTAGGCTCGATACAATTCCAAGCGTAACGATGTGCGCGCTTTGTGAAAACCCGCTCACCTGTTCGAGCCAACCGCCCATAAACGCCACTCCCTGCAGTCCCAGGACCAGCACGCCGTTTGTAAGGGTGGAAAACCAGGTACCGAGCATAAAAGTGAGGCTCAACGCCAGAATGCATTCCATTAAGACGAGCAGAGCTCCGCGCAGTGGGTGTTCCGGCAGCACACCGCCTACCCAGTAACCTACGGCGATTGCGCCGGCGAACGTGATGGCCACATAGCCCGCGATCATTGCCGTAAACCCCGCGAATTTGCCGATCAGGATCTGCCACCGCCCGAGCGGCTTCGTGGCGATGGCTTGGATTGTCCCGGAACTAATTTCCCCCGGCACCGTGTCAATGGACGTCAAAATCGCCATCACCACTGCGAGCAAATCGGCCGTGTAGAGTCCAACCAAGAGCATTCCGCTTTGTACTTGGTACCGCAAGAATGGCGACATCGCTCGTGCAGTGAACTCTTCGATCTGCAAGTGCAGCGCGATCGCAAAAAGTGCAAGCAGGAGCACCGCCGCGATCAGGGCCGTCCACAATATCTTTCGGCGCGCCGCTTCGCGAAACGTGATGCGCGCCATGATCCAGATTCCGCTCATAGGCCTCGATCCTCGCCCACGATTTGCACGAATAAATCCTCGAGCGAGAGTCGCTCGGGCATGAATCCGAAAACGTCCGCTCCGCTCCGTATGAGATACCGCAGTATGTCAGGCAGCATGTCAGCAGAGGGGACCGTAAAAATCAGCTCTTCGCCGACCGCTTCCACCGATAGAGTCCATGCCGCGAGTCCGCGGATCGCCTCAGCCGATACGTTGCGCGCGCGTGCCCGCACCCGAACCTGCTGCTCGGGCGCACACCGCAAATCCCGGTTGGCAACCACCTCGCCGTCCTTGAGGAATACCACCCGATCGCAGGTAATCTCGATTTCGCTTAGGATGTGCGAATTCAAAAATACCGTTGCGCCACGATCGCGCTGTGCGCGAAGGATATCGCGCACCATCCGGCGTCCCATCGGATCGAGTCCTGAAGTCGGTTCGTCCAGGAAAATCACTTGCGGCTCGTGAATTATGGCTTGCGCTAATCCAATGCGCTGCAGCATTCCTTTTGAGAAGCCCTTCAGCCGCCGGTCCCGGTGCGCCGCCAACCCCACCATCTCCAATACTTCCGGAACTCGCTGGCGCAGTTTGTCGTGCGGCATTCCGGACAGCCTACCGTGAAACTCCAGAAGCTCCGTTGCAGTGAGCCAGTCATAGAAGCGAAAATCTTCGGGCAGAAAGCCGACCTGACGCCGTATTTCGACGTCATCTGCCGGCGAGCCCAGGACAAAGGCTTCGCCACCTGTCGGCTTCACAAGGCCCAACAACATCTTGATCGAGGTGCTCTTGCCTGCACCGTTCGGCCCCAGAAAGCCGAAGATTTCACCGCGCCGCACGGTTAAGGATAAATTTCGAACGGCTACCTTCGTCCCGAAGATCTTTTGGAGATTGCGCGTTTCAATTGCGGAATCGTTGGATGCAGACAGCGTCGTTTCCTTTCGTGCGATGAAGTTTCACGGAATGGACTCGGCCAACGGAATGGCCTCGCCGGTGTTTCCATACCCGGTAAGGGAATAGATCATTCCGTTCCTTGTCCAAATCAGGCCGTAGGTCGGTCCACGCCGGCCGGCGGTGCTTAGCAACATGCCCTTTGCACCCCTTATATCTACCAATTCGTAGGCGCGGACGAATCGTGGCAGCGCTAATGCCAGGCTTTTCTTCCAATCAAACGTGCTCAGAAAATCCTCAGTCTGCTTGGGGTTCATTCCAGAAAGTTGCAGGCCTATTTCCACAAGCGGCTGCAGGTCAATACCACCCGGCACATGAATCGACGCGTCCGGACTTTCCAGCAGCACCAGGCAATTGCTGGTGTCCGTTGAGGGCGGTGGCGGACCCGTGATTTGGCCCTGTAAGGTATTGTCGGGTTGCGGACAGTTGCCGTATTCCACGCGGATCGCTTTTGGGTCTCGCACGCTCACAACCGAGCCGTCCGTATTGCTCGGCAGGATCACGTGGGAACGCCCCGCCTCATCGAGCATGGTTTGCAGGCGGCTGCGGTCCACATACAGCCGCACGGCATGTGCGCCGATCACCGTTAGCTTTGGCGCATCCTTGCGCAGTTGCGGAAGTTGTACGATGAACCCCGCCGCCTGACTGGCGGCAGAGGCGCTCGCGACCGGTTGATCGCCTTCGTCGCTGACGACATCAACCTTGGAAGCCGCCATATCGCTTAATAATTGTTGTAGAGACCGGTTTCCATACGGTCCTGCCGCCGCGGTGATACCTACGTTCACGCGCGCGGGCGGGGCCATACGCAATGAGTGGAAAAATCGTGCGCTCGTACTGCGCGCCGCAGTCGAAAAGACGAGCGTCGCCACGATCGACACAGCCGCCACCGGTACCAGCATCCAGCCGCGCTTCACCTTCGGCCCCTCCAGACGATTGGCAACAAAGCTTTCCTATTCATGGTTGGTGAGTTTCTTTCCGTCTGGACCCACCTGGACTTCGGATCGCTTTGAACCATTTCTCACGGACACTTCGTAGGCCACCAGCTTGCCCTGTTTGGTGAGCGTCTCAATCTTGGTGATTGTGCCGCTTCCCGCCGCTTTGATCAGACCGGCTTTCACAGCAGCCGATAAAGAATCCATCGTCACTTGCTCTTCAATTTCGACGATGCGGCCTTGCGCGTCGATGGAAATGTCCTTGCCGTGACCGTCCACGGTCATCTCAGCTTCGAAAAGCCGGCGCCCATTCTCCACTTCAGTAGAAAACCCTTGAATCGTTGCTCCGTGGCTCTGCTCCCCGACAGTTTTTTCGACAGCCGGCGGTAAATCTGACCTCGCAATGGATTTTTCCTGAGCGCGAGAGTTCGCTGCGAATATAAGAGCGGATACGAATGCAATCGCGAACCTGCAATATGTGCTGGCAGTCATGGGCTGACCTCGGCGTGTTTAAAAACGCTTGTAAATTTCCTCGATTAAAATGAAAGAAGAGACATTAAGAATGGCTTAACTGCAAAGCCGAACAGGGCTTTGCTCCCCATAAACAGAAGCCGCCATGCCCAGGAGCAATCCCAAAGACATGGCGGCATTTCCGCGCCAGAACTACTCGGCATTCAATTTCCGCCCTACTTGCCGACCACCAGGATCGTGAATGAACCGGGCACCATTTGCCCCCGTCCTCCGCGTCCGCCGGCCGGAGGAGGCGTGGGCGGTGGCGTGAACTCGGCGGCGATCAGCACGATGTGCCCCGTCTTGCTGTCGAGCGTCAGGGTCTTAGCACCGGTCATCGTTTGCACATTTTGTTCTACCGCAAAGCTCGTGGGGCTGTTTTCCTTGATAACGGTCAACGTTCCATCGCGCTGCGAACTAAACGCTTCTTTGGTTTCAGGGTTGAAGGTCGCCCCGTCCGTGCCGTTGCCAATGGGTAGCGCATCGAGAATCTTGCCGTCCTCGGAATTCAAGATCACCATCGTTTGCGGGTCATGGCATGAGGCAAACAACACGTGATTCTTCACATCGAAGGCCAAGCCGCCCGGTCCGCCGCCCTTTTTCTGCAGGTCATATTGACCAGTCACCTTCATGGTTTTTGCGTCCACCGCGGCAATCATGTCCTTATCTTCCAGGTCCACGTAGAGATGGCCTTTGCCGTCCGTCACGGCTTGCTCGGGCGCGCCACCCAAATCAATCGTTCCCACCACCGTGCCATCTTTTGCGTCGATCACCGTGGCGTTTGGCGCCCGGTGGCTGAAGATATAAACACGCTCGTTGTAAGGATCGAACAGGATGCCGTCGGGGCCGCCATCGACGTCAATCGTTTTGATCACCTGCATGTTTGTGGTATCCCACATCGTCACCGGCTTACTGCTGGCGAAGCCGTGATGCGACTTGGGGTCGACAGCTACGCCGCGTGCGTTCGTATTCGGAATATCGCCGGCCGGCTCGAGAGTATCCAGATTGAACACGGCGACGTGGGCGCCGGTTTGCGCGGGACGCGGAATGTAGAGCCGGCGCCCGTCCGAATCGGCATACACATAGTCAAATCCGCCGTCCCCGCCCACCTTCGCCGTCTTGAGTACTTTGTAAGGGCCTTCACTCTGTGCCTGGACAGCGAGGCCGCCGGCGGCCAGCATCGCGATTCCCGCCAGTATGGCCAGACAAAATCGTCGCATGAACTTCCTCCTCATTCGCACCAATTCGTATGAGCCTTCGTTCGCACACACCTTGGGCGACTGAACCTTAAGATTGGCTTAAAAGATGCAAGCCCCTTCAGAACAGAATAAGAGTCCTTCTGCATTTCGCGGCCCTCCCCTATAATTCACGCGTTTTGCGTCAAACCCATGACCGCTGATCGAAACGAATCGAGCAATGGACAATATTTCGTCGCCGTCATTACCCTCGACGAATCCATCTTTCCCGAAATCAGGCGGGAACTGGGAGCGGATTTCCACGTCACGCTTGCGACGACGGAGAAAGAGATCAAGGAAGCCGTGGAGGATCCCGATCTACACGCGATTTTGTTTGATCTCGATAGCGTCGGTGAAGGAGCTCCAGACGGCATCGATGTACTGAAGGAACTCCGCGCGGTTCGTGACGATATCATCCTGATGGCGATGACGCAGTCGCGCGACCGCAGCATCCCGCTCAAAGCCAGCCAAGCCGGCGCCGATGAGTTCTTTCTTACGCCCGTCAACTATTCTGTGCTGCGAATCGTTCTGCTTCGAGCCATCGAAAAGCGCTCCCTCGAACTCGAAGGCCGGCGGTTGCTCGAACAGGTGGAAAGCAAGGCCGCCTTCTGCTCGCTGATCGGCGGTAGCCCTGCCATGCAGAAGGTCTACCAAGCCATTCAAGCGGTCGCCGGGAACAACACCAGCGTCGTCTTGCGCGGCGAGAGCGGCACCGGCAAGGAGCTGATTGCCGAGGCCATCGTGCAATCGGGTAGCCGGGCCGAGAAGCCGTATATCTGCTTGAATTGCTCTGCGTTGCCGGAAACGTTGATCGAATCCGAACTCTTCGGCTATGAGAAAGGCGCTTTCACTGGAGCCGACGAATCCAGGCCCGGCTTGATTGAAGCCGCCCATTTGGGAACGCTATTTCTGGACGAGATCACCACGCTCAACCCCAATTTGCAGGCCAAGCTCTTGCGGGCGCTGCAAACCCACACCGTGCAAAGGCTGGGCGGCCGCGCAGCAAAGAAAATTGACTTCCGGCTGATCTGCGCTACCAATGAGGATTTGGAAGAGCAGGTGAAACTGGGCCGTTTTCGTGAGGATCTCTACTATCGCATCAATGTGATCCCGATCTTCGTGCCGCCGCTTCGCGATCGCAAAGGCGATTTGCCGCTGCTGCTGGATCATTTCTTGCGGATTTACTGCAGTTCCGCGAAGAAACCTCTCAAGAGCGTTGAGCCCAATGTCGTGGAGATCCTCGAGGATTACTCCTGGCCGGGAAATGTTCGCGAGCTGGAAAATATCGTGCAGCGCTTCGTGGTGATGAACGATGCGCCGGTGATTACGGCCGAGCAGCTTCCGCAAACACTGCTTTACTCGAGCACCGCCAGCCAGGAAGCCATTCTCATTCCTGAAGATGGCGTGGATTTTGACGCGGAAATGCAACGAATCGAGATTGCCTACCTGAACGCCGCACTCAAGCGCACCGGCGGCAAGAAGACTGTCGCAGCGGCCCTGCTGGGGATCGATGTACAGCGAATGAAATATCTATGCCGGAAACTTTTGTCGGAGAAGGGTTAAAAATTAACCGTTAACGGAGTAAATTTTAACCCGAGGTGGGTTTTTGTACCGCGCAGTGGGCCTCTCCCAGGTTCAAGGATTCTCTAACTATCTGATACTAATATAGATTGCTCTTTTCGAGGATGCCGGGGGTGTTTGGCATACAGCCTGCTGTAGTGGAATACGAGTCGGGCCGCAAAGACACGAAATCAGCGACGAGGAGACAACCACATGGCTATCCAGAAGAAGTCCTTGGTCAGCACCCTGAAGACCGCCAAGAAGGCGAAAGTAGCGTCCAAGCCTTTGGCTGAAGTGGAATCCGGAACAAACGAAAAGAAGCCCGTGCGTCTTATGGGCAAGAGCTTTGCCCGTCGCAATGGCGCTCGCTTTGCGCGCATTAACTAGGCCAGCATCTCTCAGTCAGCGAGGAGGTTGCCCCCGCAGCCTCCTCGAGTCTTACCACGCCTTCCGGCCTACGAAGTTTCGCAGTTCCTGCCAAGCGATCCCGGCAATGCTTCTCTTTGGGCCATAAATTCGCGCGGTTCCCGTCATTCCCGGTCTCAGACTGCCGTCACTATTGTTCACCAGCAGGTCCGCCAGATAGAAATGTGGCGGAGTGGTCCCGCGGTATTTTGTCTCGTCGGCCAAGCTGGGGTCAATCTCGGTGGAGAAAGAAGCGATACTGGCCGTTTCCGCATCCCACTTCCTGAACGCGCCTTCCACCTCGATGCGTGCCGGCGCACTAACGTGAATCTTATACATGTCCTGCTCTGGGATGTAGATGCGTGCTCGCAGGATGTTCGTATCTCCTACGCTCAGCAGTTCCGTACCTGCGGTTACGTAGGATCCAAGCAGGTCATTGGCGCGGGGCGTAAGCACCACTCCGGAGATAGGGCTGCTCAACGCTAGATTTTCCGCTTCGGAGGAAAGGTCATTGGTCTGCTGCGCAAGGCGTTCCCGTTCCCGGCTGGCGACGCCAAAGTCACGATACCGCAGCGCCGCCGACACGGCGCGGCCGGACGCAACCGTATAATCCGCCTCGCTGCGTGCCAAATTCGATTGCAGTGGCACGTTGCGCAACTGTATCAGCGGATCGCCTTCCGTGACGGTGTTTCCCTCGTTCGCGGAAATGGAGGTCACAATACCAGGCACCACGGCGCGCACCACGGCACGCCGCACCGGTTCCAGCACAAACCGTCCGGCAGTGGACTCACGGCGCAGCGGGACTAGCAACAGCGCCGCAGCCAAAGCTGCCGCCGCTACCGACCGCCACGGCGTAAACCAGGCCTTCACGCGGTCTTTTTTATCCAAGTATACGAATTTCATAAAGTTCACCAGCATTCGAATTCGGCTTCGAAAAATCAGGCCGGCAGTGGCCAACTCTGGAACGAAGGACCACTCCGGGCTGAAGTTTCGAAACACGTTGCCAACAAACCGCGCCACGATATAGAGAAGTGAATAGCTATAAAGCCCTGATAAAATTGCATAAATTCCATATCCTAGACGACGTCTCTTAGGAACATAGGGTACTTCGACCGGAAGGTGCCAAATGTTGCGCTTCATCCAAGCGGAGAGATATGCCGTGGAAGCTTCCTTCAGATCGACGATGCCGAGAATTTCGCACATCATGTGGTAGCCATCGAGCTTGATCAGGGGGTTCCAATTGATCAGCACGGCGGAAATCCCTGTGATGAGCATCACCATGTAAGCTGCGTTGTGGACTACCGTGTCCGGCGGTGTGTCCCACCAAATCGGCGTGGCGATCGAGCAGACGATCATCTCCGCCCAAACGCCTGCCATCGAGATGACCAACCGCTGATACCGCGTCCCTTTTACTTCCCCCTCGGTCGTATCCGTGTAAAACGCCGGAGTGAGGTAGATCAAAGCAAAACCCATGGCCGGCACTCGCCCTCCATAGTGTTTGCAGGCGTGCCCGTGGCCATATTCGTGGAATCCCAAAACTACCACCGCCAGCAAATAGAACTGTACGAAGTCGCCCCAAGACTTATCCGAGAACGTGTAAAACTCGAGGGTATCGCGGCCGATTTCGGACCAGTGTGTGACCGTGATCCACGCCATGAACGCGAACGCACACAGCGTGAGCGCGGTAAACCACGGCGTGTAGATGAACTTTGTATATTTGTAGCTCCAGGTGATGAACCGGTCCGGGTTGAAGGCGGGGAACGCATAGAGCGAAAGGTCGCCATACTTTTTCTTGGAGTTGAGCAGCTTGTGCCGCTCTTCGCTGCTCTTCTGCATTAGCAGAATGTTTTTTTCCTGCGGCGTTTTGTACCAAAAGTCCACGGCGTCCAGTTCGCCGGCAAATTCCCGAATTGCGGGCACGCTGTAAACGATCCCGGTCTGTTGCGAGTAGAGTTCCGCGATCTGCTCATAGGACCGTTGTCCATCGAAGAGCTGAATCAGCGCCCAATTCTGCGGCGGAAACTTGTACATTGCTTCCGCGCTGGGCACGTAGACACGGACCATGCGTTGGCCATCTTCCACGTGCTCCTTCATCGTGATCTCAGGATCCATGCGCGGACAGCCTTGTAGCACCCTCCGGGCCGGCATATCCGGCAGGGCGGTGTTCAGGGCTTCGGTGATGTTCATCGGAGATTGGGGATTCGAAGGGAAGCCGTCATCCCCGCGCGCAACCGGCCTCGCGCTCCCTGGATCTCAGCCAGGACTTCGATCGTGCCGCTCGAAGGGTCAACGACGGGACTGATTTCGACCACGCGGGCAAAATGGTGTTCTTGCAGGACATCGGGCGAGGTCAGCGGCAGTTCCTCGCCGGTCCTCAGATGGCCGATAAAAGCTTCCGGCAGGGTAAACCGCATCCGAAGCGGTCCTTCCGCGGTGACCCAGAAGGTGCGATCGCCTTTCGAAACGCCCTGGCCCATTCGAATATAGCGTCGCGCTACCACACCATCGAACGGCGCCGTAATGCGTGCTTTATCGAGTTCCAGCTCCAGGGAACGCTCTTCCTGTTTCGAGGAAGCCAGCAACTCAGTGACGCGGCGGATATCCCATTCCTCGGCTTCGGCGTTGTACTTAGCATGGTCGAGCTGTTCGACCGACCAAATTCCCTCGTTGTAGAGCTTCTGCGCGCGCGAATAATCGGCTTCCATCATTTTCGCTTCAGCTTGCCAATTCTTTAGATCGTTTTCGGTGCTTCGCGTTTTGGCGCGAGCCGCTTCAAGATTCGCGGAAAGCTCGCGGTCGTCGAGTCGCGCGAGTTCGTCTCCGGCCTTCACGTGCTTGTTGACGTCCGCTGAAATGCTCGCAATTACGCCATCACGCTGCGCTGTAACGTCCACTTGATGCTCCACGATGAGGGGTCCAGAGACGCTCAGAAAGCTCTCCGGCTTCGCCAAGGCTGTTGTATTCGGCAGAACCGGGGACGGCACGGCTGCAGGCGTAGCGGGTGCCGAGGTGGTTTCCGCGGCGGTTCTGCTCTCGCCACATCCCGCGACGAAAATAGCAGCGCCCGCCAAGACGAGCGGAAGATATGCGTTAGCATGTATCGGGCGGAGCATCCTCACCATCCAAACCACGCCCATATCTTCGAATAGATCCAAATCACCGGTCCTCGAAACAATACGTAACCCGCGGGGTACCAGCCTGCGGAAATCTTGCCTCGGCCTTCCATGCCGGCACGAATGGAGCCATTCGGATTCGCGAGCAATACTCGCGCGAAGAATACCCGTGCGTCGCCGTGCTGCTCGGCCTTAGGGCTGACGATCACCACAGTACCGTGAAACGTGCGCGTTGCGTAACTATTCAATTTCACCGCGGCTTTGGCGCCGGTACGAAGCAGGCTTGCTTCAGAATCGTCGATGGCCACGTCCACGATCGCGCTAGACGTATCTACGATCTCGGCGAACGTGTCGCCAAATTGCAAGCGGCGTCCAGCCGTATTCTCCACATGAGGCGTGGCCACCACGCCATCGATCGGCGCGCGAAGCTCCGCACGCGAGAGCAATTCCTGCGCGCGGTCCACGGCGCCCTTCCAGTAGTCGGCTTGCGTGCGTTGAATGCCGGCTTCGCTGCCGTCACTCGCCGCCAGGGAGTGATTCATTTGCAGAAGCGCGGATTGATAGCGCGCCTGCGCTTCCGCCAACGCCGATCGGTAGTCCCACGCATCCATTTCCGCCAACACCTGGCCGTGCGTGACGGGTTGGCCCTCGTGCACGAACACTTTGCCGACCACGCCTTCGAATTCCGGCTGCACCTGCGCGCGGCGTAGCGGGGCCACCACAGCGTCGCCGGCCAACCGCAGCGGTAACGGGCAAATGGCGAGAAATATCACCACAGCGGCGGCCAGTGCGAGAAATGTGATGCGCCGCCGCTTTTCCAGCGCCATGAACCGGCGTTTTCGTTCCAGCACCGGCTCGAGCAACGAAATGAAGGGTACCTCCTTATACATCTGCGCATTCCGCAGCGCGACGGTGGCCTGTCCGGCAAGAACTGCCAGGATTTCTATGTGTACAGGCTCTAGAAAATCGGGATCGCGGCTCTCGAGGCTCAAGACGCCCACCCGGCCTGCGTCGTCGCTCAGCGGTATGGCATAGAATCCGCGCATCCCGGTCTTTTTAAAATAACTTCGAAATTTGTCAAGCGTCTCTTCGCGATCCGTATCAATGTCGTCGCCGTGTTGGCTTACATGGATGATTTCTTCGGAAAGTGCCACCCACTGCAACACATCATGGAGCGGCGCAATGTCGGGGTCGTCCCGATTGATTTGCGTGAGGCCGGTGATGGCGCTTAATTTGAATCGGCCGCGTTGTTCCAGTGCAATGGCCGCGCGCTCATACGGGATTACGACTTGTGGAGCGTTGACGATTGTTTGCAGCATTCGCTCGAGATTGAGCGTTGAGGTGATCTCGTGGCTCACGGTCACCAGCGTCTGCAAAATTTCCACTTTGCGTTCGGCCAGCAGCAAGCCGGCATTGCGCAGAGCGATCGAGGCCGTTTCGGTGAGGCTTGTCAGCACAAACAAGTCATCATCGTCGAATGCGCTGCCATCTGTTTTATTGATCGCCTCCACCACCCCGACCAGGGACTCATTGTCCATGATAGGGACCGCCAGCAGGGACAAGACGCCGTCGCGAACCCCATCATTTCGTTCGGCTAGCCGCAGATCGTCCTTATCGCCGATCAAGACCGCGACGCCGTCGTCAGAAACGTCTCCGGGAATTCCTTCGCCGGCATTCTGATGGTCGCTGGTGCTTGTGGTTGCGTCGCGACCCGCTTGATGCATCAGCTCAATGCTCTCATCGGGTTGCACCAGCCAAATGTTGACGCCCTCGCACTCCATCACTTCGCGAAACTTTGCGCCCATGATCGGCAGCAGCTTGTCCATTTCGAGCGTGGACGCGAAAACTTTCTCCAAATCGTAGAGTTGCGTGAGGCGATTGATGGAAACCAGCGAATCGTTGCGCTCGTTTTCATACGTGAGGGCCGCAGCCAGCGCGGCGCCGCCGATCCGCGCCACTTCGCCAATGCCGGCGAGATCCTGCAGCATGATGCCGCCGGCGAAATCGACGATTTCGATTGCTCCCACTAAATTGCCGGCGCTGGTGAGTGGAACGTAGGCTAGCGAGACGACCGCCTTACGGATATCCAGATGCGAGTAGCTTTCCCGGCGAAGCTTCTCACCGGAGAAAAATAGCGGCGCACGCGACACGCGAAGCTCATCGAGCGTCGCCACGCCACCGGTGACACTTGAAGCCTTGACGCCAGTCTCTCCCAACGACGCCTTCGGGAGCCAGACTTCCGCACCAGAGTTGCCCGTAAGCAGGTAGACGGTTACCGCGGCGCCCGGCGCCAATTCCGCGACGGTCCGCGCGATCGTGCGCGCGCGCGGCAGCACTTCCTGGTCCGCCAGCAGCCGCGCGCAAAATTCAGCGACTTCGATCTTCATTTCGCGTATGCCCGTTCATCTGTATGGATCGATTCTAGAAGATTGCCCGCGCAAACCCTGAAGAATCTTCTCCCCTTGCAAATTCTATGGGGTTCTTCTAATTTGAGCGCGCACTGTAGCAAACGAAAACTGGCAGTGCAAGCCTGCGAAAGGCTCATTGGTGGAGCTTTGCCGTGCCCGGGAGAATGCCCTTGGAAATCGACGTTCGGACCCAATCCGAAGTGAAAATTATCAAGCTGAATGGCAGGCTAAGCCTGGGCGAGCCCGTGGACCGGGTCGGTGAAACATTGAAGGACCTGTTGAACGCCGGTCACAACTACTTTCTAGTGGATTTGCAAGAGGTGCCCGCCATTGACTCGAGCGGCATCGGGCTACTCGTTCGCTATTTGACCGCAGCGAAGCAGCGCGGCGGCTCGCTGAAGCTTCTGAACCCGTCTAAGTTTGCCGTGCAAACTTTAAAGCTGGTTCGTGTCCTGAACCTATTCGAAGTCTTCGAAGATGCGCAGCAGGGCATCGCATCCTTCGGCTTGGGATCTGCCGAAGCGAAGGTTTGAATACGGTCTTTCTGCGTTCCCAAGCTGCTTTGTCCGTTTCCTTCTGAGCCCACTGGATTTGTTGACGCGTCCTGCCGCGCGGCATATATTGCGCGCTCGTTCTCGCGCGGAGATTGAGTGTTCGAACGCTGGTTCAAGTTCGCCAAAAACGGCACGACGGTCCAGCAGGAGTTGCTTGGCGGTTTGACCACTTTCATGACGATGTCTTAC
This sequence comes from uncultured Acidobacteriota bacterium, assembly GCA_963703805.1. Classification (GTDB taxonomy): domain Bacteria; phylum Acidobacteriota; class Terriglobia; order Acidiferrales; family UBA7541; genus DASTCZ01. The sequence continues at coordinate 2,555,629 of CAVPFO010000005.1, forward strand.
ATCATCGTTGTGAACCCCCGCATCCTGGCCGAAGCCGGCATGCCGATCGAAGGAGTACTTTTTGCCACCTGCGTTTCCGCCGCCGTGGCGACCCTCGTGATGGGGTTGTGGGCAAACTATCCCATTGCACTCGCTCCGGGAATGTCGCTAAACGCCTACTTCACGTACTCCGTGGTAATCGGAAGAGGAGTGCCCTGGCCGACAGCGCTGGGCATTGTGTTTTTATCGGGCGCGTTATTTCTATTGCTAACGCTGACCGGTGTTCGCGAACAAATTGTGAACGGCATTCCTGCTTGTCTGAAATACAGCACCGCCGCGGGCATTGGACTCTTCATTGCATTCGTAGGCCTGCGCAACGCGAAGATGGTTGTCGCCCAGCAGGCGACATTTGTGGGATTGGGCAGCTTTTCGGACCCACAAGTGCAGCTTGCGGCGTTTGGACTGATTCTCACCGCGATCTTGATGGCGCGAAATGTGAAAGGAGCGATCGCTCTAGGAATCGTGGCCACCGCTCTCGCGGGAATGTTGCGCGGAGCCTCGCAGTGGCCCACGCGAATCCTCTCGCTCCCCCATCCCGCCAGCACATTTCTCAAACTGGATCTCGCCGGCGCGCTGCGATTGGGTTTGGTGGAGCTGATCTTCGCGTTCTTTTTCGTGGACCTCTTCGACAACGTGGGCACCCTCGTGGGCGTTTGCGAGCAAGGCGGTTTCCTCCGCGAAGGGAAACTTCCCCGCGCCGGCCGCGCTTTGCTCGCCGATGCGGTCGGCACTATGTTTGGCGCCCTGACTGGCACGTCGACCGTGACCAGCTACATCGAGAGTGCTTCCGGAGTTGCCGAGGGAGCACGGACCGGTTTTGGCAACCTGCTGATCGCTGCGCTGTTCTTGGCCGCTATCTTCTTTTCCCCGCTCGTCAACGTGATTCCCGCCTACGCCACCGCACCGGCCCTGATCCTCGTTGGCACGCTGATGTGTAAGGCAGTGGTCCATGTGAAATGGGACGATTTTAGTGAGGCGTTCCCGGCGTTCCTCACGATTATCGGGACGCCATTGACCTTCAGCGTGGCCACCGGCTTAAGTCTGGGTCTCATCTCTTACACACTTGTGAAAGTCGGGGCCGGAAAGCATCGCGAGGTCAGCCCCTTGATCTGGGTGTTGACGGCGCTCTTTGTGCTGCGTTACGCATATCTCGCCATCGCATAACGACTTATTCCCCACGCCCGCGTTCTACAACAGCGCGGAAGTCGCTCGGGCCATTTAGTGCTATAGTCCGCGTCCGGAACTCCCGTTAGATCGTCGAACCGAGAAACGCACACATTTTGGGGGCGTATTCATGAAATTGCGTGCAAGATACTTGCTTCAACTTACTGCGCGAGCCGCGACGTTGATTGTGCTGGCCACATTCGCGGCTTTTTTGGCTGCGAACGCCTCGGCCGCCCCAGTTCCGGCCTCGAACGCAAGATTTGAAGTATCGTTTCCGGAATCTGCGCATTCCGGTGCGATCACCGGCCGTGTTTTCATCTTCATCTCGCAGAAGCAAACTCCCGAGCCGCGCCTGCAAGCTGGCGGGTGGGGAGACACCTCGCCGCTTTTTGGACTGGACGTCAATGCACTGGCCGCGGGGCAGCCAGCCGTCCTGGATGCCAGTACGCCGGGTTATCCAACGCGCAGTCTGAGCGACATTCCGGCCGGAGATTATTACGTCCAGGCGCTCGTCAACGTCTATACCGAATTTCATCGCGCCGATGGCCACACGATCTGGGCGCACATGGACCAATGGGAGGGGCAGCGTTTTAACCATTCGCCGGGCAATTTGTATAGCGAGGTACAACGCGTGCATCTCGACCCCGTCAGCGGCTACGACGTGCACCTAAGCCTGACAAAAGGGATTCCGCCAGTCGAAGAGCCGGCGGACACGCCGTGGGTGAAGCACATCAAGATTCAAAGCGAGATGCTCACCAAGTTTTGGGGACACCCTATGTATATCGGCGCGATCGTATTATTGCCGAAGGGTTACGACGAACATCCGAACTCACGCTATCCGGTAATCTATGAGGAAGGCCATTTCAGCCTGGGAGCGCCCTTTGGTTTTTCCACGAACGACCAGCCGGTAAGCCCGGAAATGCGTGCTCGCCTCGCCGATGTAAATCGCGAGACCGGCTATGAGTTTTATCAGTCCTGGAATTCCGATAATTTCCCGCGCATGATTGCCGTCACCTTTCAGCATCCCACGCCCTATTTCGACGATTCGTACGCCGTGAATTCCGTCAACAATGGGCCCTATGGCGATGCGCTCGTGAAGGAAATGATCCCGTATTTGGAGGCGCATTTTCGAATGATTCCGCAGCCCTATGCCCGCGTCCTCACCGGGGGGTCGACGGGTGGATGGGAATCGATCGGGGTGCAAGTGTTTTATCCGGACTTTTTCGGCGGCACGTGGACGCTCTATCCCGACCCCGTGGATTTCCGGCGCTATCAGCTTTCCAATATCTACGATGACGACAATGCGTTTCTCGAGCCGGGACACATCTGGCTGCAGGCTCCTCGTTACATGCAGCGAAAGTCCGATGGCCAGCCCGAAGTCACAATGCAGGCCATGAGCCAACTGGAAGATGTGCTCGGAAGCCATGGGCGCTCCGCCCAGCAAATGGAAATTTGGGAGGCCGTTTATGGTCCCGTGGGCGACGACGGCTACCCCAAGCCTCTATGGGATAAACAGACCGGCAAGATCGATCGCAGCGTGGCGCTCTACATGCGGGACCACGGCTACGATCTTAGTTATAACCTCCGCACCCATTGGTCCGCCCTCGGCCCGAAGCTGCGCGGCAAGATTCATGTTTATGTCGGAGATATGGACAATTATTACTTGAATCTCGCCGTCTACGACCTCGAGGATGTGCTGAAGGCCCAGAAGAATCCGCCTTGCGATTGCGAATTCCAGTACGGGCGTCCGATGAAGGGTCACGGGTGGCAGCCGGCGTCCACCGCTACCTTGGTGCGCTGGATGGCGGATCACGTCGCCAAAAATGCACCTACTGGAGAAAACACCAGCGGCTGGCACTATTGATCGCAGGGAATGATTGTGATGCCGCTTCGCGGTTTCGCTTGTCGAGATGCTGTAGAGTCTCTCTTCCTAACTACTTCGCCGACACGTTCCAGATATAGAGAAATCCTGCGTCGGTGGCCGTGGCCACGTTCCGGCCGGCCTTCCGCGATGCGCGATTCAGCGCTGAGCGGATCTTCTCTTTGCTGGCCCCTAAATCCGTGAGAGGCACCTTAAGCGCGGCGCCTTCCTTCAAATTGTCGAGATCCTCGAGAATGGTGGTGATGATCAATTTGTGCTTGCCGTTGCGTCCTTGAGGCACGTCGGTTTGCACGATCGTCTTGAAATGGGTTGGGTTGGGCTTGACCCGTTGCGTAGCCATCGCTATCCTCCCGCAAAATACTCGTTAACTTAACGTAGCGTTATCGTATCCAAGCGTATGCAGATATGTCAAGAGTTGATTTATATCGGGCGTTTCGCAAAGCAGCTCGCCCGCCGCGCTATCTACCCGGTGGCAGCGTTAAGCATTTCGAATTGTGCGGGCTAAAAATCTCTTCGAAACTTTAAAGAGTTCACCCGTATCACTTCGCCGCTGCTACGCTTTCGGTGTTGAGCAGGAGGGGTTACATGGCGAACTTTAAAACGCATTACGAACAGGTGCCGATTGCGAGCCTCAAAATTTCTGAGGCTGATATTCAACAGCAAGAACTGCCCCAGCAGCGGCAGAACGGTTGGAAAAAGGGCCATGCAGGAGCCAGCGATGTGGTGAAGGAAGAGGTGAAATTAAATGTCGCCCACATTTGATATCTTTGAAAAAGAAGCCGATGGTGGAGTCCGTTGGTGCGGCACCGCAGCGACGTTTGAGCATGCAAAGGATCGCATCCGAGAGTTGTCCACAAGTGCACCGGGCGAGTACATTATTTTCAGCGTTCCCTCGGGAGACAAATTCACGATCAAGTCGGACGGATTGCTGTCAGAGCTCGCGATTTCCTAATGTGAAGGACGGACGAGCGCCGTTGTGGTTAAACGCGATGGCCGGACTCTCGAAAAGATTCGCCGATAGCAGTTTGTTTCTGGACCAGTTCGCGCACAGCGCATGCGCACGTTTGACTTACCTATCGCCCAATCAGGACAAAAGCTCCCCAATAGAACGGTAAGTCCTTGGCATACCGTTGCCGCACGACCTCGCGCTCTTGGATTTGCGCCTGCCGCAGGGCCTCGTGCTTTTCGAGTCCTCCGAGCCACTTTTGATAGAAGAGCGCCATCAGCTCCTGCGTTTCCTGATCCGGTACGGACCACATGCTCATTAACACGGATTCCGCGCCCGCTTCTTGCAAGCCGCGGCGGAGGCCAAAAACCCCTTCGCCATTTTTCTGTTCGCCGAGGCCGGTCTCGCAGGCGCTCAACACCACCAGTTCGGTCCCTTGCAAATCGAGTTGCGCTGCTTGATAGGCCGTCAGTACGCCGTCGTCTAACCCTGCCGCCGGAGCCGCCCCCGCTGCAGCGCGATCCGCGCCCGCGAAGAAAAGGCCGGAACGTAGCATAGGGTCTTCCATGCCCACGCCACTCGAGCCGGCAGGCGATGTGGTCTCCTTCTGCGCCATCTCTTGATCCGACAGGAAAAATCCGTGCGTGGCCACATGAACTACGCGTGGGCTACGCAGCCGGTCGATCACCTCCTCCAGCGCCTCATTGCCGGTATAGGAGCGCACCTGCCATCCGGCGGCCTTCAACGTACCGCCTACTTTCTCAATTTCGATCTGCGTCGAGGGAAGGGGAGGCAGGGGACCGCCGGCGCCAACGCCGGAGCGGGTTCCTACACTTGCGGCAGATGTCGCGGGCGCCGGTTGTTTCAGCTCGCCGCTATTCAATTGTGAAACGGCTATGCGCTGCTCCTGCTCGCTCAATGCGAATTTCGGATTGCCCAGCAACACCGCCTCCTTCGATGACGCGGCGTGTGCGGGGCGTAGCAGGTCCTTGGTGCTGTTCACGATCCGCAAGTCATATTTTTCGAGTAACAGCCGCCCGGATTCGTCGGTGAAAAGCCCTATCGGAAGCTGATTCAAAACTCCGTCGGGCGCCAGATAAACGCGCTTTGCTCCCGCGAGCGCGGGTTCCAGAGGTTTCCAGAACGCGTTGTACGCGTCAGTTGTGGTCTCCCCGCCGGTTCCCGGTTGCGGCTGTTGAACCACCACGCCGCGCGTGCGTCCTACCTCGGCGCGATAGGCCGCTACTGGTGCTGTTTCGAGCTTCTGCGCTTCGCCAAGCACTACGAAAGCCGGACGCGGCGCGTCTCGCGTCATCACCAATGCCGCGTAGTAGAAAGTCGTCGTGAATTTCTTGCCGTCATGAAACTGGAAGCGCACAACTTCCACCGCCGCGTCGCCTGGCCGGAGGGTCTTTTGCACGTCCTGCCATTTGGCTTGTGCAAGTGCATTCTGCTCGCCAAAGGAACTGACTCGCCGGGCCAGTTGCTGTTCCAACTCGTTTGCTTCGGCATCGAGCCCTGCTTGAGCGGCGGACCAACCTGCCGGCCGCGCGGTGGCCAGCCGTGACGACTCGTTCTTCTTCGCCGTGAGGTCATCCAGCATTTTCACGGCTTGCGGATCGCCGCTATTTGCCACCTGGGCGCGCAATGCGGCGACGCTCGTCCCCACCAGGCCCTTTTCCCACAACAGCACGTCGTACACTTTTCCTGCGGTGCCCGCGTCGTTCTTCTCCTGTGCCAGAGAAAAACTGAAGTAAGCAGGAAACATATTTTGCAGACTTGCGAGGAATTCCAGCCGATCCTTCTCGCTCATATATGCAAACCCGTATTCGAATCGCTTGTGGGTGATATCCAGGCTTTGTTCGAACGCCGGGGCCGCGTCGCCGTTTTTACCCCACGCTTCGTACAGCAAGGCCAGGTTGAGCAGGAATGTTGCGACCTGTGGATGGTCCGGTCCCAGCGCTTTTTCGTCGATAGCAATCGCGCGTTTGTAGAATTGCTCTGCCTCGGGATACCGGCCTTCGTTCTTATAGCAAGCGCCCAGGTTGTTCAAGTTCACCGCCACACTGGGGTGTTGCGCGCCCAGCGCTTTCACGTTGATGGCCATTGCACGCTGATAGAGCGGTTCGGCGGTTGTGTATTGGCCCTCGGCCTCTTTTAACGATGCCAGCGTATTCAAGCCCGCGGCCAGCGTTGGGTGCTCCGGTCCCAATGCTTTTTCATCGATGGCTACTGCTCGCGTCACGAGCGGATCAGCCTGCGCGTATCGTTCTTCCGCTTCATAAAGCGCCCCCAGCGACATTAAATCCACGGCCACGCTGGGATGCTCCGGCCCCAGCGCCTTCACAGCAATTACGAGGGCACGTTTTTCAAGCGGTTCTGCTTCGCTATGCCGTCCTTGGGATTCGTAGAGCAATGCCAAATTATTCAGCGCGGCGGCCACCGTCGGGTGGTCGGGACCGAAAGCCTTCTGATAAACGTCCACGGCGTGCTTCAGTAGTTGCTCGGCGTCGCCATATCGGCCCTGTTGATCGTAAAGCTCCGCAAGACCGTTCAATTGATTGGCTACTGAGGGATGAGTCGGTCCGAGGGCCTTTTCATCGAGCGTGAGCGCCTGTTTGTATAGATTTTCGGATTCCGCGTAGCGGCCTTGCTTTTCGTAGAGCAGCGCCAGATTATGCAGGTCGGTGGCCAAGCCCGCTGGTCCGGACGCTTTTTCGTCGATAGCGATCGCCTGTTTGAAGATGGGCTCAGCATCGGCATAGCGACCCTCATCCATATACAGCAGCCCGAGATTGTTCAGGTCACCGCTCACATTCAATGGAATTGCACCGCTGGTATTCTGGTCGATCGCCAGCGCTTGTTTGTAAAGTGGCTCGGCTTCGGCGTAGCGTCCTTGGTCGTCATAGATCGCTGCGAGATTGTTTTCCATCGTGGCCACTCCGGGGTGTCGCGGCCCCAGCACTTTCAGACCGATGGCTAGCGCGCGTTTCAGCAGCGCTTCCGCCTCCGGGTATCTGCCCATCTCCATGTAGATTGAGCCCAACCGATTCAGCGCCGCGGAGGTGATCGCGTGTTCGGGGCCGAACGTGGCCTCCGCCACGTGCTCGGCTTCGGTGGCGATCGGAGCGGCCTCCGTATATTTCCCTTGCTCTTGGAGTTGCGCAGCTTGGTCGTTGAGCGCTTTCCAGCGCGCTTCCTGCGCGAACGTGCCCGGTATTGTCACCGCGATGGCAACGCAAAAAAGAAAAGCACGCTCGGTGATATGCGTCCACCGCGGCATGAGAGCCTCCGAATTTCAGGATTGGCCATCGCCCAGAAAAGCGATGTAGCGCAATCCACGAAGTCAAATTCCCGCCGATTCTATGCCAAAACCGAAGCTCCGACCGTTTGAAAGGCAGGCTTGTGTTGTGTGCGCTTGCTTCATATCGAGAGCCGTTGGGCAGAAGGAGGGTTAGGAATGGTGGAGGTGACCGGGATCGGACCGCACCCTGCTTACAAAGCGCGCTAGTCGATTCCAAGAACGCCGCTGGTTTCTTAACTCCAGCGTTAACAAATCGGAGAATCGCTCTCGCTCAAAAGCTAATCCCAATAGACTCAACGCGGGCGACGGGACAACGCTGACACAAGGCTCACCGCAATCCGCTTCGCCCCCGGCAAGGTATTCCTACGCAATACCGCCCAGCAATTCGCGCTGGCGCGTTAAGCGCTGTTTGCGATCTTCTGCGAAACGCTGAATACCGGAAAGAATCGATGCCTGATCCAAGTGGGCCTCGGCAATCACGTCCGCTTCCCGGCCGCCGCTCAACCAGTGATTGCCCTGATCGGCGGTAAGGGAATATTCGTCCGTGAGAGGGCCGACATCGCGAATGGGCCAAACGCGGCGTGTGCCGGTGGTGATCACCATCAGGTCAAAAAGGGCCTCGGGAGGCAGGACCATTCGGCGGTAGCTTTCGGGTTGCCGATCAAACAAATCTTCGCTCACCGCGGAAATGATCTTCACGTTGATTCCGCGCTCTTCCAAGTGCGGCAGGTCTCTTACGGTATTCATGGTCGCGCTGGCGCCATGAACGATCACGTAGCCCTGGCGAGGCCGGTCCGGGGCAAAATCGCGAATCACATAAAGCCCCTTGGCGGCAGCGTTCAGGTCGGTATCGGCAAACCGGCTGCGGTCGGCCACCGCAAAATCGGGTCGCGCCACCTCAATGATGATAATGCCGACCTTGGATTCGCGCGCCGCAATCTCCGCCGCGGCAAAATACCCGGGCGCAACATCGTTGTAGTCCCAGAAATTCAAGCGAATGGTTTGCCCGCGCGGAAAGAGCTTCCATACTTCTGGAGCGAAAATGCCGAAGTGCGTCCGCGCATCCGCCGCCGTTTCCGGTCCGGAATGCGCTGCCAAAATGTGAAGCACGCCCATGCGAAACTTGCTGTCCTGATTCTGTTGGCTCCATACGCGAGCGGGTGTGTACATCAGTGGGGTGAATGCGCCGTAGGTGCCGCTCAGCGCCCACACTCCTGCAAACTTAGCGGGATCGACCGAGGCACTCTGGCTCACAAGCCCAATCGCGGTAGAGACGTTCCCCGCTTCCTGAATGCCAGCCTTCAGGCGCGTGCCCAGCGGATTCGTTTCGGGATCGTAATGACCCCATAAACTGCCGTGCTCGACGTTGATCGATTCGGACAGATCGGCGGCTATGGTAAAGAAGCGGTTATCGGTCACATAGTTCAGCCACTTGATGATTTCCGAAATGGCCCGCCTCGCTCCCGCAACTTCTCCAGGTTTGCGAAACAGCGTAACCCCTACTTCCTTCTGCTTTCCCGAAATTGGATTCGTTACCGAAAGCTTCTGCGGTTCGCGCGGCAAATTTGCGACTTGCAAACGTTCGTCGAGGAAGGGATCTCGCCGAACATCGATGCGGAGGGGAACCTCGTCCATCACACGATCGCCGATCTCTACCAGCCGGTCCGCCAGCCAGTCCCCCAAACCGTTGCGATCGAGCACCGACATCACAACGTCAATGTTCGTTTTGAACTGGATCAGCTGCTCTCCGGGATCCGCCACAGGCCCTTGCCGGATTCCTTTGAACTCGACGCCGTAGGAGCGCTCAAAAGTCTTTGCGAGCGCGACAAAATAGTCCGAGTTCATTTTGAACGCGTAGGGATGACTGGCGTAGCCAACCACCTGGGGGCCGTAATGCGGGATCTCTCCCTGGATCGCTGTGGGCCAGTAACCCTTGGTGGTCCTGCCAATGGCGATCATGGGACGCCGGTCGGCCGGGTCCCAGTCTTCCATGGCTCTCAGCGTGGCCACGACCTGCCCATAATCATTGCCATCGTCCATGGTGAACACGTTCCATCCATACGAACTCCACTGATCTTTGATCCTGTAGGCGTCATATTTTTCGCGAATAACGCCGCCAATCAGCGAATCGTCGATGCCGCTGTTGTTATTCGATAAGAGAATCCGCAAGCGCTTACCGACTTGCAGTGCGAGCGCCTGCGTCTTCAACTCCTGGGCATGGCCCTCGGTCATGGCAAATTCGCCTTCGAAGGCGATCACCTTGGGGGAGCTTGGGGCGCCGATGAAATTCCAGAATGCGGCCTTCCCCGCCGCTGAGGCGATGCCAATACCCGATGGGCCCCCATTCACATCATTCGTGAGATCTGTGGATTCCGCATGGCCGGCCAAAGAGCGAATGCCACGCTTTTTGGCTTGGGCAAACAGCGGGTGATCTTCCAACCCCAAGCTTTGCAACAGCATTTTGAGCGCCCCCCCGCCCCTACGGAAACCAAGGGCATCGACCGGCAACATGGCGACCTCAGGATCCACTTTGTAACGCGGATCGCCGGTCATCTTGAACTTCCGCGCCAGGGCCTGACCCATAATCATCCATAGGGCATAGCACGTCGGAATACAATGGCCACCGGCCAGCATGAACTTATCCCCGTATGGATGCTTAGGGCGACGATAATCGTAGCGCAGACCGCCTAGCTCCGGTCCGGCGAGGTGCACGGCGACGTTATAGGGAGTGTAGGCCAGAGGCCCGCCGAAATGGCCTGTTTGCGCATAATTCCCGAGCAAGACGAGGGTCATGCAGGTCATGTACCCGATATCTTCCATATGGCGGTCATGCGCCACAGGAATCGGGGAAATCGGCGATGACTGTGCCTCAATAGTCTTTGGCAAACTTAGCTCCACGGACGGTCGATCGGATCGCGTGGATTCTAGCATATCGTTATCTGGGTTCGATTTCTACCAGACCGCTGCTTGTCGTTGCAGATTGTGTTCCTCGATACTTCTGCGATACGTGGAACAAGGAGGCGGCTAACTAGCTGTTCCTGAGAAGGATGTTTTTCGCGGAGAGGGTGAAGCCTACTGTGTCGGTCTGTGGGGACAACTGGGCTCCAGCCAACCTCAAGGGCCATCTTTAGAGGTTGAAGTAGGAGCTCTGAAACGAAGAAAGCCCAGAACTGTCCAACCTGAAAGGCGGGAGTTTGCTTACAAAGCGCGAAACCATTTTGATTCAGGGGCCGGATGCGCAGGCGCCGCACCGGCTGCAGGAACTCTTGCTGTCGGCGGGTTATGACGTTTTGTCTGCCGCCACACAGGAGGAGGGGTTCACGATCGTTCAGAACGGCGGCGTGGACCTATTTCTTCTTTCGGCCGACCTTTCGGATTTGCGCTGCTGCAACGCTCTGGCGGAGGTCAAAGGGCTGGCAACCACGGCCAGAACACGCGTGATCTTGCTCACGCATGGCGAGGGCGTGGAACGCGCTCGCGGACTCGATCTCGGCGCCGACGATGTTCTTCCGTCCCAATGGGACGCCGCGGAATTGCTGGCGCGCGTGCGCGTGCAACTCCGCGAGAAGCGCGCCTACGACGAATTGCGAGAAAAGACGCGCCTGGCGGAGGAAGGGCAGGAGATCGCGCAAACGGCGTTTCAAGCCTTGGCTGTAACGGAGAAAATGACGCGCGACGCCATCACGCTGAATCGAGCTCTGAAGATCGGTGTTGGTTCCCTCATCGCCGTCGCTGTCGTTATCGCGGGCGTTTTTCTGCTGTACTCGCGGCGCGCGGACAAGGAGACGAAACGCGCGTATTCGGTCATCGCCCAACTCGAGCACGGCGTCAACCGGCAGGAGGAACTCGTATCGGAAACCCGAAAGATGCGCGCGGATTTGCAGGAAACGGACACGGTGCTTCAAAAGGAATTGCTCCAAAAGCAGACCGAGGAGTTGCGGCGGAAGATTTCGAACGGAGATGGCGGAGACATCTCCGGTTTGAGAAAGCAACTGGAAGAAACAACGGGCCGGTTGAAGCGTGTAGTGAGCGAGTCCGGCGCCGCGGAACAGGTGATTCGATCCTATGCACCAAGCGTGTGCCTGCTGCATGTATCCGTGGGGTTCAATGATAAGGACTCAGGGCGGCGCCTGCGCTACGGAGGGATCAATCCGGATGGCGGGCCGTTGAAAGACGGCGATGGCAAACCCGTTTATACATTTGAGGGACGCGCGCCAGAAGTGCGGGCTGATTTCTTCGGCACGGGATTTCTTGTCGGGGAAGGTAAGATCCTGACGAATCATCACGTGGTACAACCCTGGTGGAAGAATGACGAGCTCAGTTCAGCCGTCCAGCAGGGACTAGTGCCGGTGATCGCAGAGATGACGGCGTATTTCCCCGATGCGCCTTCGGGCGTCTCCGTGGGAATTACGCAAATTTCCGAGGTGGCGGATCTTTCGCTCCTTCACGGCGATCTTTCCGGTCTCAATCGTCCGATTTTGAAGATGGACAGCCGAAAGGAGGCGGCAATCAGCGGACAACCGGTGATTTCGGTTGGCTATGCCACCGGCATCAGCGCCATTCTGGCCCGAGCAGGAGAGGACACCGTGGATGACATTGTGAAAATGTCCGGGGGCGATCCGGCAACGATTGCTGCGGAACTTTTGCGGCGCAAACTGATCCGGCCTCTCGTAACGCAAGGACATATCGGCGACGTACTCGACGACAAGATTGTCTACGATGCGCAGACAACGTCGGGAGGGTCAGGAGGACCGTTGATCAACCGGGACGGAAAAGTGATCGGTGTGACCTTCGCGGTGGTCAAAGGCTTTGGTGGCTCCAATTTCGGAGTGCCGATTCGCTATGCGGAGCCGCTGCTCAGAATCCAGTAGCTGAGGTGAGGGGCTCGCCGCTCAAGAAATTAAGAAATGAATTTGGGTCAGGCCCAAGCTTATCGCTCGAATTGAATACCTGCGGAAGAACACTTAACTGAGAGTTATGATTCGCAACCGCAGTCAGCGAGTGATTTGGTGGACGTGACCGGGATCGAACCGGTGACCCCCTGCTTGCAAAGCAGGTGCTCTCCCAGCTGAGCTACACGCCCACATGCAGAAGCTGTGCTTGATTTTAAAGCATTTGCCGCCATTCGCAAGTTCCGAGAATCGATTCGTTGCCCTCTACTGTGTCAGAACTGTGTAAACACCCCGACTGCGAGCGTCTTGCTAGAAAGACATCTCATTGGTTCGGGCGATTGATCTTTGCCAGTACTTCTCACCTCATTTGCAATTTCATTTGCGAATACTTCTTGAACGCTTAAGTGTTTCCTGGCGGAGCATCTGTATGACCCACTCATCCACTACACCGCCGAATATATAAGGAACCGGCCGAGGCAAATTCGGCCTGGCGCCCTGGCTAGACAAAGGTTGCCGGGAATAGTGTCCCAGACTAGGATAATCCCGCTCGATACCGCCGCCGCAAGAGTTCGCGGTCAAGGAGATTCCCTTGAGGTTCAGTGACGGACTCGGCCGCACTTTCCTTCTGGCCGGGACCTTGTTGTGCGGAGCAGCCGCATCCGTTGGGCAGACTCAAACCACAACTAGTTCGAGCGGCGCTGGGCAAGCCACCCCAGGCGTGCAGGCAGCAAACCCGTTCGCCGGCGGCTTGCCGGCCCAGCCTGTTCCAGGCGTCTTACCGATTTCATTGCTTGACGCAATTGATCGCGGATTGAAGCAAAATCTCGGACTGCTTCTTTCCAATGCGAATACTCAATCGGCGCGCGGGCAGCGCTGGGAACAATTGAGCGCGCTTCTACCCCACGTAAGCGCGGAACCCTACGTGGACGTCTCGAAGATCAATCTCACCGAGCTCGGTTTCATGCTTCATATCCCGGGCGTCAATATCCCGTCTTCTGTGGGGCCGTACTCTTATTTCGACGCGCGCGTGAGCATGTCCCAATCGCTGTTCGATTGGAAATCTATCAGCAACGCGCGGGCGGCGAGCCAGAGCGTGAAATCCTCTGAGTACTCTTACAAAGATGCGCGCGATCTGGTGGTGCTCGTCGTCGGTGTCAATTACTTGCAGGCCATAGCGGACGAGGCGCGCATCGAAACGGCGGAAGCGCAAGTCAAGACAGCCAAGGCCCTGTACGACCAGGCGTCGGATCAGGTGACGGCGGGAACGTCACCGGCGATTGATGCGCTTCGAACGAAAGTAGAGCTGCAGACGCGGCAACAACTCCTCATTCAAGCGAGTAATGACTTGGCGATCCAGAAGCTCACGGTAGCGCGCGCGATCGGGTTGGCCCCCGGACAGCAATTCGAGCTCACCGACAAGTCGCCCTACCAACCGCTCGAAGGCATTTCGGTAGAAGAAGCACTGAAACGCGCCTATTCCTCGCGTTCGGACTACCAGGCGGCAATGGCGGAGGAGCGGGCTGCGGAGTTTTTGAGGAAGGCCGCCGTAGGCGGTTATTTCCCATCGGTTTCGTTTAATGCCGACGTCGGAGCCGGTGCGTTGCACCCTTCGACGGCCACGCAAGTGTTCGACGTGCGCGGAACGTTGACCATCCCGATATTCACCGGTGGCAGCGTCCACGGCGACATCTTGCAAGCTGACGCGAGGCTCAAGCAGAGCCGCGAACGCTTGGAGAATTTGCGCGCGCAGATTGACTCGGACGTCCGTACGGCGCTGTTCAACCTGGAATCCTCGTCCGAACTCGTCGCTGTGGCTCGCAGCAATATCGAACTGGCTGAACAGACGCTGACCCAGTCGCGCGATCGTTTCACCGCGGGAGTTGCCGATTCCGTTGAGGTGGTGCAATCCCAAGAGGCGCTTGCGAGCGCCCACGAACAGTACATCACAAGTTTGTACAACCACGACAGCGCGAAGATTTCCCTGGCCCGCGCCCTTGGCTTGGCGGAAGAGGGCGTCAAAGAATACTTCAAAGGAAGATAGACGATGCCCGAAGAGAATCCAACCGGTTCAGCACCCGAGGCAACAGGCGAATCCATGGCGGACTCGCCGTCCTTCTCCAGCACGCCGCCCGTAGCCGCTGCTACGCCGCCACGAGTCATACGCTCGAAGCGCCGCAGAAATATTCTGATTATCGTCGTGCTGGCGGTCGTGCTTGTCGGTGGAGGCGTGTTGTTGTGGCGCCATCTGAGCAGCTACGAATCGACTGACGACGCTCAGGTCGACGTTCATCTGTATCCGGTAAGCGCACGTGTTTCCGGCTATGTGACCAAGGTGAATGTGGGCGATAACCAGTACGTGCAAAAAGGCGCCGTGCTGGTCGAGGTTGATCCGAAAGATTTCGAGGTCGCGGTGGCTCAGGCCCAAGCCAATCTCGCGAGCGCTGAGGCAACCGCCCAGTCGCTGAATACGATTGTGCCCGTCACGACGGTAAGTACCGCGAGCCAATTGAAGGTCAGCACGTCGGACGTCGCAAACTCCAACGCGGGGATCATTGCCGCGGAGAAGCAGGAGGCTGCTGCCCACGCGCAATTGGAAGAGGCCGAGGCGAACGATGTGAAGGCGCAAGACGATCTCCGCCGCTACAAGCTGCTGGTGGATAAGCAGGAAGTCGCCGCGCAAGTTTACGATCAGGCACTGGCGGCCGCCAAGGCCAGTACAGCTTCGATCGCTGCCGCCGCCGCAAATGAGGCCGCTGCGCAGCAGTTCGTGCAACAAGCCCGTAGCCGTTTGGCGGGATCGGAGGCGAATCAGCGATACGCGGAAACTGCCCCGCAACAAATATCGTCAACCAGGGACCGTGCGCGTGCCGCGCTCGCTGACGTGGAGCAAAAACGCGCGGCCCTCGAGCAGGCTCAATTAAACCTGCAGTACACCAAGATTGTTGCGCCGGTGAGCGGCGAGGTAAACAAGACCGTGGTGGTTGGGATGAACGTTGAAGCGGGCCAGCAGTTGCTCACCGTCGTGCCGCTCGACGACGTCTGGATCACCGCCAATTTCAAAGAGACACAGCTCAGACATATGCAGCCCGGGCAAAGGGCCAAAATTCACGTCGATTCCAGCGACCGGACATTCAAAGGACGCGTGGACAGCATCGCGGGAGCCACGGGACCGCTCTTTAGTTTGCTTCCGCCGGAGAACGCGACAGGCAATTACGTGAAGATCGTGCAGAGGATTCCGGTAAAGATCGTCCTTGATCCGGGCGAGAACCGGGATCACCAGCTTCGGCCGGGCATGAACGTCGTACCCGACGTGTATCTCCAATGAGCTCGGTTGCTCTCGCGATTGACCAGGACGTTTGGCGCCCGCAGTACAACCCGTGGCTGATTGCCGTGGTTGTGGCGCTGGCTGCCTTCATGGAGGTGCTCGACACCAGCATTGCCAACGTTGCGTTGCCGTATATGGCCGGCAATCTCGGCGCGAGCAACGATCAAAGCACGTGGGTGCTGACCTCTTACCTGGTTTCGAATGCCATCGTTTTGCCGATCAGCGGCTGGCTTGCGGGCGCCTTCGGACGCAAGCGCTTTTTCATGACCTGTTTGGGCGTGTTTACCGTGAGCTCCCTGCTTTGCGCGGTGGCGCCGAGTCTCGGGCTTCTCCTCCTATTTCGCGTACTGCAGGGTGCGGGCGGCGGTGGCCTGCAACCGATGGCGCAGGCGATTCTTGCGGATACCTTTCCGCCTGAAAAGCGCGGCCTGGCATTCGCGCTGTACGGCATCACCGCCATTATGGCCCCCACGATCGGTCCGACGTTGGGAGGGTGGATTACTTTCAACTATTCCTGGCGGTGGATCTTTCTTATCAACCTGCCGGTCGGGCTGGGCACATGGTTTCTTGTGCGGCGCTTTGTCGAGGATCCACCCTATTTGCGGCTGCGCAGGTCGGCTGGCGTTAAATTGGATTACATTGGTATCGCACTTCTGACTCTGGGGATTGGAGCCTTACAGATTCTGCTCGACAAGGGGCAGGAAGACGATTGGTTTGGATCGCATTTCATCACCACCTTGGTCGTAGTTGCGGCCGTGTGCCTGATCTCACTCGTGATTTGGGAATGGTTTCAGAAGGCGCCGATCATTGACGTTCGCATGTTTAAGAGCTTTAACTTCGCCAGTTCGAATCTGATGATGTTTACATTGGGGATTTTGCTGTTCAGCAGCTTGGTTCTGATGCCGCAGTTCCTCCAGACACTCTTAGGATATACCTCCGAACTGGCCGGGCTCGCTCTTTCGGCCGGGGGGCTTGTCTTGCTATTTGAGATGCCTATCATGGGCCAATTAACCACGAAGATTCAGGCGCGCTATCTCATCGCCTTCGGTTGGCTGGCGTTATCCATCGCCATGTTCTATTCCACGAAGCGAATTGATTTACAGATCAGTTTCCGCGCCGCCGTGGTGCTGCGAATCGATCAGGTGATTGGTTTGGGCTTCCTATTCGTGCCCATTACGCTCGTAGCTTATGTTGGGATTGCGCCTGAGAAGAATAACGCGGTAGCTGGCATCGTCAATTTCATGCGCAACATGGGAAGCAGCGTGGGAACCTCGTTGGTTACCACGTTGATTGCGCGCCGCTCGCAATTCCATCAGACCAGGCTGGTCGAGTACGCTCGGCCAGACAATCCCAATTTCCAGAATTCGGCGAACGGGTTGGCGGACCGTTTGGCCCATTCGGGATTAGGCGCGCATGAAGCGCACGCGCGGGCTGTTGCCACGATTTACCGAGGCGTCCAAGCGCAGGCGGCAACCCTCGCCTACGTTGATACCTTCATGGTCCTTGCCATCGGCGCCGCGATCATGTTCTGCCTGGCGTTTGTTTTGAAGAGGAATGACCCGGGTGGGGGTGGAAGAGTGGCGGTGGAGTAGACTATATGATTAACATCGTTACGATCGAACGGGAGTACGGGAGCGGCGGTGGTGAAATCGCCCAGCGGCTTGCGACGAAGTTAGATTGGAAGCTTTGGGATCAGTTGCTTACCGAGGAAATCGCCCGCCTTGCGAACTGTCCCAAGGCCGTCGTCGAGGTTCGAGAAGAACGGACCGACCCGCTCTACTACCGGCTTTTCAAGTCCTTCCTGCGCGGGAGCTATGAAGGCAGCCTCAACGCGCACAAGCTCAACGTGGTGGATAGCGAAAGCATCTTGAAGACCACGGAGCAGGTCGTTCAACACGCCGCGAAGACCGGCAATTGCGTGATCGTTGGAAGGGGATCGCAGCACTTTCTCCGGAACCGTCCCGATACGCTGCGAGTATTTCTTTACGCCCCCAGAGAAGCCAAGATTCGGCGCCTCTTGGCCCGGGGTAAGAGTGAGAAAGAAGCCCAGGAGCTCGTAGACACGGTGGATGTTGAACGCGCCGACTTCATTGCCAAGTACTTCAAAGTGGAATGGCCGAGCCGGGAGGTTTATCACGCCATGATGAACACCGCGATCGGCGACGATGCCGTCGTTCGCGTGATTCTGGATTTCATGCAGGTCGCGGACGCCAAGGTTACCGCTTAGGCGCAAAGCACACCGTAGGCTTGGCTCACGCACTCGTTGTCAAATCGCGAGAACTTCTAGACGATGCCGTCAGACGACTTAGCTTCTGGCAGGGCGCCTGCGCTCTTCCGCATGGATGAAGTGGCGCGTCTTTGGAGGCTCAAGCGCAAGCCCAAGGACTCGTTTTTCAATCTTGCTGTCGGCCACTGTAAACCGAGCGTGTTGCCGCTCGTGTTCCGCCCAGGAATCAACCAGAAAAGTTTCGAAATAGCGCCCCGGAATTGCAGCATCGTAGAAAACGTTCCAACTTGATGCCCCATCCCGTCTCCGGATTCGCTGATACTTGTAGATGGCTTCGAGGAACTCGTGCGCCTTGGTGGGGTCAACGCTGTACTCGACCGTGACCAGCACAGGTCCCTCTTCGGGCGATGGCTCGGCAAACATAGCGGGCATCTTCCAATGATCCCATACGTCCAGCAAGGGCGTAGATGCCGGTAGGGGCGACAAGAACTGCAGGAACACGCAGGCACCGATTCCAATTCCCGAAATCAGTAACGCGGTGTGTGAATTGCTCCGCTCGGCGGCAAGACCCCACAACGCGCTGCCGGCGGCGAATGCGCCCTGGTACACGAGCAGGTAAACGGCCGATACCCTCGCGCGTACCCAATCCGGAGCAAGTGTCTGCACGAGCGTATTGAAGATGGACATGAAGATTGTCCACGCCACGCCTGCGAGGAAGCCCAAAAGGTAGAGAGTCCAGAGCCGATGTGACGACGCGATTCCGATCATCGCCCCAGCGAAAATCGTGGTGGCCACGGCGACAAGCTGTTCGACGGAAAACACGCTTCGCGTCCGCTGCAACACAATCGCGCCGATCACCGCGCCTGCCCCAAAGAAGCCGAGGAGCAGCCCGTACACGAGCGCACTCCCGCTCAGCCCTTTGGCGATCGCAGGGAGCAGCGCCCAAAAAGCGCTCGCGAAGAACATGACACATACTGATCGGAAGAGCAGAGCGCGAATCTGCGGCGAGTAGCGGACGTACCGCAACGCCGCCTCGGTAGCGCCTGCCAATTTTTCGGCAGGCAAACGGCTTGTTCTGGCTTTTCGCTTCCAGCGAGCGATCACGCCGATCACCCCGAGAAAGGAAAGAGCGTTCAGGACAAAAGCTGCACCGACTCCGACGGCGCCCACAATCACACCGGCCAATCCCGGTCCGACGGCGCGGGCTAGATTAAACTCGATTCCATTTAACGCCAGCGCGGGCGCCAAGTCTTCCCTGGGTACCAGCTCAGGAAAAATCGCACTCCACGAAGGGGATTCAACCGCATCTCCCGCCGATAGCGCGAACGTAAGCAGTAGCAACAGCCATGGCGTGATCAGGCCGGCAAAGGCGGCCACTGCGAGCAGGGTCGCTACCCCTAGCATCCATGATTCTGTTACGAGTATCAGCTTACGGCGGTCAACGATGTCGCCAATGGACCCTGCCGGCAAGGCTAGGATGAAAAAGGGCAGCGCGGAGGCAGTTTGGATCAGAGCGATGTAGAGCGGCCGGCTCGTCAGCGAAGTCATCAGCCAGGCTGCGCCCACGGTCTGCATGAACGTGCCAACATCCGATATCAGGTCGGCGGCCAGCAGGTTACGAAAAGTCCTGAAATGAAGCGGCCTCCAAGGGCTTGGCGGCCGGAGGGGTTGGTTTTCGCCGGGAGACATGCTGCCCCTAACCGATCGAGTCTCAACTAGCAGCGTTTACTTATACCTGAAGATCAACGAATCGCACTAGGGTGTCAGGTCAAGACAGCTTGTTCTTCGTTCGCAAGGGAAGCATCCCGAGCCACGCAGACAAAAGGTCATCTGGAAAGCTTTCGGGCGTAGCAACGAAATGTGATATGTGGAGGGTGCCACAAAGAGGAGAAACGCATCATGAAATTTTTGGACGCCTCAATTTGGGAAGGCAAGATTTTTAACGGAACATGGGTGACCGCGCCCGTTTCCGCCACGATCATTGAGCCGGCAACAGGTGAGCCACTTGGCCACGCCGGTTTTGGCAACGTTGCAGCGGTCGATGCTCTCGCGGCGGTGGGTGCGGCGGCCCAGCCGCAATGGGGCGACGCTGCGCCCGAGGTTCGTGCGGGTGTAATACGTCAGGCTGCGCGCACGCTCGAGGATCATTCCGCCGAAATCGCGGAGTGGATCGTGCGCGAAACGGGATCAGTACAGGGTAAGGCTGATTTCGAAATTGGCTTGGCGCTGGCCGAGCTCCATCAAGCGGCTGCTCTCGTAACGCAGCCGATAGGTCACGTCCTGCCTTCCGCGGCGCCGGACCGTCTGAATCTTGCTATGCGTGTGCCTTTTGGTGTTGTTGGCGTGATCGCTCCATGGAATTTCCCGCTCATTCTGGGCATGAGGTCCGTCGCTCCAGCGCTGGCTCTCGGCAATGCCGTGGTCTTGAAGCCAGACCCGCAGACTCCGGTTTCGGGTGGCGTTGTGATCGCCCGTCTGTTTCAGGAAGCTGGTTTGCCGGCGGGATTGCTTTCTGTGATTCCAGGTGGTGCAGACGTGGGCGAGGCGGTCGTTACGAACCCGCGCGTCAGAATGGTGACTTTTACGGGTTCTTCCGCGGTAGGCCGGCGGGTTGGGGAATTGGCCGGCCGCCATCTAAAGCGAGCGGCCCTCGAGCTTGGCGGCAATAACGCCATGATCGTGCTCGACGACTGCGATATTGACGCGGCCAGTTCGGCAGGTGCCTGGGGATCGTTTCTGCATCAGGGGCAAATTTGCATGACCACTGGCCGGCACATCGTAATGCGCAGCGTCGCAGAGCGTTATGCCGCGGCGTTGGCCGAAAGAGCGCGGCGTCTTCCCGTCGGCGACCCCTTTCGCAATAAACAGGTAGCTTTGGGACCCATCATCAATGCGCGTCAGATCGAAAAGATCCATCGCATCGTTACTGAGACGGTCGGCGCCGGAGCGAAGGTGCGAGCTGGTGGAACCTACGAGAAACAGTTCTATCAACCTACCGTCCTTACCGAGGTAACACCCGAGATGCCCGCTTTCCGGGAAGAAATCTTCGGGCCGGTCGCCCCCATCACCATTGTGGAAGATGAAAACGAAGCGGTGCGCGTTGCCAATGCCACCGAATACGGTCTGGTTGCCGCCGTGCGCACCGGCTCGCTCACTCGCGGCATGGCGATAGCACGCCGTCTGAAGACGGGAATGGTCCACGTCAACGATCAGACGGTGAACAATCTCTCTTACGCACCGTTCGGAGGCACGGGCGCGTCAGGCAATGGCTTCCGCTTTGGCAGTCTTTCCAACGGGGACGAATTTACCGAATTGCGCTGGGTTACCGCCGGTGGCCAACAGCTAAGTTATCCGTTCTAGGGCAATTAGCAGCCAGAAAGGGTGCTTCCGATATGAGCTTTTCTCTGCTAAACTTAATGCTCAAGAAAAGACGTTCTTCGCAGGGAGTTCCGATGGCTCAACGATGTGAATTGTGCGGAAAGGGTCCGCACTTCGGCAACGTAATCAGTCACGCCAACAATACTCGGCGCCGCCGGTGGAATCCGAATTTGCGCCGCGTACGCGCGTTGGTCAATGGTTCGCGTCAACGGCTTCGCGTCTGCACTTCCTGCATCCGTTCCGGCCGCGTTCAGAAGGCTGCCTAATTTCCCGCGCTTTACGATTTCGAGGGACGTCCCCGGTGCGAGTCCGCCTTGCCGTGGGCGTTTTGGCTTTGCCCTTGCTCTTCGCCCAAGGCTGCAAAAAGCAACAGGCGCCGGAGCCGGACGTTTGGGCGGTTGTCAATAATCATGAGATCAAGCGCGACGAAGTGGAGCGGTACTATCGCAGCGCTGCCGCGTCGCAGACCACTCCTCCCTCAAACGAAGAATCTCTTTCTCTCAAACTGAACGTCCTCGATCAGCTCATCAACAACGAGATCCTGCTGCAGATCGCTCAAAAAGAAAATTTGTTGGCGACGGACGGCGAAGTCGAAGACAAATTTACCGAGGCCAAGAGCCCCTACACCGAAGAAGAATTTCAGCGGCAATTAAAAGACCGCGGCCTCACGATGGACGACTTCAAACAGGATATCCGCCGCACCCTCTCCATTCAGAAGCTGATTAACCGTGAGGTCGTCAACAAGATCAACATCACCGATCAGGACGTCACGGATTATTTCAATCAGAATCGGGCGCAATTCAACGTTGCGGAAACGCAGTATCGCATCGCGCAGATTATCGTTACGCCGCACAAGGATCCGCAGATCCGCAATCGTAAAAATGATGATGCCACCACCGAAGCAGAAGCCAAAACGAAGACTGCCGCGCTCCTCAAAAGACTGAACGACGGCGAGGATTTCTCACAACTTGCCATGGATTATTCCGAAGATCCCACCACCGCTTCCACCGGTGGCGACGTCGGCTATATTCCTGAATCGTCTCTTGATAAGACCGATCCGGCCTTGAAGAAGGCCGTTCTCTCCCTCAAGGCCGGCCAAATCAGCGGTGTGATTCAATTGCATGACGGCTACTACATCCTGAAGCTCTTGGCGCGAGAAGCGCCGGGCCAGCGAGAACTTGCCGATCCCACCGTGCAGCAATCCATTCGCGACACGTTGCGCCAGCGAAAAGAGCAGCTTCTCCGCGTCGCGTATCTTACCGTTGCCCGCGAGAATGCCAAGGTCACCAACTATCTGGCGCAGCAGGTGCTCGAGTCTTCCGGAAAGTTGCCCGCCGCTTCGGTGCAACCCGTGGCACATTAACTGCACTCGCGGCTAGACGATTGCCGCCAACACTTCACCCGCATTCACGGCCTGACCTTCGCGAGTCATCAATCGCTCCACCGTCCCGCCCTTCGGCGAACGAATCTCATTTTGCATTTTCATCGCTTCAATCACGAAGAGACCTTGGCCTGCTTCCACCTTCGCACCCAGCTCAACCAGCATGCGCACGATTTTCCCCGGCATCGGTGCAACAATCTCCAACCGCCCCTCGGCTTCGACCATTCCAGCACGGCGCCGGTGCCAGGCGCGCGGGTCTGCAATCGCGAAAGCAAATTCTTCTTCGGCGGCGATTGCTTTGATCCGGTCCTGCTCCTCTTCAATTCGCACGTCAAAGGCCCGCCCGCCAAGCAGTACGGAATAAACCCCGGACGAGGTCTCGACAGCGTCCACCTCAATCGTGCGGCCATCCAGGGCGATGTGCAACCGATTGCCCGCTCGAGTGGCGTCTATTTCGAGAGGTTTTTTGCCGCCCGCGTATATTTCCAGCTTCATCGTGAGCTACCGCTCCAGCGAACGGTCATTCAGTTCGCGGCCGTGTGCCTCCCGGCGATTGCCTGGCGCATTGGGCAAGGCCGCGTCTGTTTTGCGGTGGTCCATGTGCCACGCGACTGCCGCTGCAAGCGCCGCATCGTGTGTGATCGAATCAACCTCTTTCGGAAGGCGTTCTTTCAATAGCCATTGATTCAACCACCGCGTATGGATTGCGCCACGGATGAAATCGGAATCGGCCAGAATTCGCCGAAAGAGCCCAACGTTCGTCTTGATCCCTGTGATTGAATATTCATCGAGCGCCCGGTTCATCCGTGCGATCGCCGCGCCACGGTCCTCCGCCCAGACGATCAGCTTGCCGAGCAGCGGATCGTAGTCCATGGGTACTGTCCAGCCTTCATAGACACCCTCGTCCAGGCGCACGCCAGGACCGGAAGGCGCGCGTCGCGAAATTATTTTGCCGGGGCAGGGGAAAAAATGATTGTCCGGATCCTCCGCATAAAGCCGGCACTCAATCGCGTGCCCTCGCGGATGAATTTCCTGCCATTGAAACGAAAGCGGCTCCCCGGCCGCCACGCGGATTTGCAGCTTCACCAGGTCGAGGCCCGTTACGGCTTCCGTCACCGGGTGCTCCACTTGTAAGCGAGTGTTCACCTCCAAGAAGTAGAAATTGCGCGCTTCGTCGACCAGAAACTCGACAGTGCCTGCGTTGTAGTAACCCGCCTCGCGCGCCAGCCGCACTGCCGCCGCGCCCATCTTCTTGCGTAGCGCTCCATCCACGAATGGGGAAGGGGACTCCTCGATAACCTTTTGATGCCGCCGCTGTACCGAGCACTCGCGTTCCCCAAGCGAAACGATGTTCCCGTGCTGATCGCCGAACACTTGAATTTCAATGTGCCGCGGCCGCTCCAGATATTTCTCGATATAAAGGCTCGCGTCGCCGAACGCGTTCATTGCTTCGGACGCGGCCTCGCGCCACGCCGATTCGAGTTCCGCGACGCTCTGGATCACGCGCATTCCTTTGCCGCCGCCACCCGCAACCGCCTTCACCAGCACCGGAAAGCCAATCTCGCTCGCAATTCGCCGCGCCTCTTCGGTCGTCTGCACGGCCACGACCGTGCCTGGCACCGTTGGCACGCCGGCGCGCTGTGCGAGTTGGCGTCCCGCCGTCTTTGCTCCCAGGCGTTCCATCGCCTCGGCGGTCGGCCCGATAAATGTCAAACTGTGTTCCGCGCACGCCCGCGGCAGTGCAGGATTCTCCGCTAGAAAGCCGTATCCCGGATGCAGCGCATCGCAGCCGGCGCGGCGCGCTACATCCATAAGCTTGTCAATCCGAAGATAGCTTTCTCGCGAAGGCGCTGGACCAATCGCATACGCCTCATCCGCCATGCGCACGTGCAGGCTTGCGCGATCGGGCTCGCTGAACACCGCCGCGTTCGCAATTCCCATTTCACGGCACGCGCGGATCACACGTACCGCAATTTCGCCCCGGTTTGCGATCAGGATTTTCTTAAACATGAGGCAATTCCGAGCGACATTCTAGACTGGTCATTCCATCGTCTCGTTGGCGCCATTGAAGCAGCAAGTTACAGCGGTATGTTGCCATGTTTCTTGCGGGGGTTCGTGTCGCGCTTGTTTTCGAGCGCCCGCAACGTGGTAATTAGTTTGTGGCGTGTCTGCGCGGGCTCGATGATCGCGTCAATATAGCCTCGCTCCGCCGCCACATATGGATTTGCAAAGCGTTCCCGAAACTCCGCGATCTTTTCCTTCCGCAAGCGCTCGCGATCGGCTTCTGGAGCGCGGTCCAATTCTCGTTTATAAACAATATTGACGGCGCCCTCGGGACCCATAACCGCGATTTCCGCTGTCGGCCACGCAAAATTTGCATCCGTGCGGATATGCTTGCTGGACATCACACAATATGCGCCGCCATAGGCCTTACGCGTAATCACCGTAATCTTGGGAACGGTCGCCTCCGCGAACGCAAATAGCAGCTTCGCACCATGGCGGATGATCCCGCCAAATTCCTGCTGCGTGCCAGGGAGAAATCCCGGCACGTCTTCAAACGTCACGAGCGGAATATTGAACGCGTCGCAGAAGCGCACGAAGCGCGCCCCTTTTACCGAAGCGTTGATATCCAACACTCCAGCCAGAAATGCCGGCTGATTGGCCACGATTCCCACTGGCCGCCCATCGAGTCTAGCGAATCCCACCACCAGATTCTGCGCGAAATGCTCCTGCACTTCGAAGAAATAGCCTTCGTCCACGATGCGGTGAATCACGTCCTTTATGTCGTAGGGCTGCATCGCGTCTTCCGGCACCAGCCCGTTCAGCGCCTCGTCGGCGCGCTCGGGTGGATCGGCGCTTCGCAATACCGGCGGATCTTCGAGGTTGTTCGAGGGGAGAAAGCCGATCAGTTCGCGGATCATCGCCAGGCATTCGCGGTCGTCCCGCGCCGCAAAATGCGCCACGCCGCTCTTGGCGTTGTGCGTCATCGCGCCGCCCAGCTCTTGTTTGGTCACTTCCTCATGCGTCACCGTCTTGATCACGTCCGGACCGGTCACGAACATGTAAGACGCGCTGAGCGTCATAAAAATGAAATCCGTAATCGCCGGAGAATATACGGCGCCGCCGGCGCACGGACCCATGATGGCGCTGATTTGTGGGATCACGCCGCTTGAAAGTGTGTTGCGCAAAAAAATATCGGCATAGCCCGCCAGCGACATCACCCCTTCCTGTATGCGCGCGCCGCCGGAATCGTTCAAGCCGATCACGGGCGCGCCTGCACGCAGCGCCAGATCCATAATTTTGCAAACTTTTTGCGCGTTCGCTTCCGATAGCGAGCCGCCAAACACCGTGAAATCCTGCGCGAAGACGTAAATCAGCCTCCCGCCGATCCGTCCGAAACCGGTGACGAATCCGTCCCCAGCAGGCCGCTGATTCTCCATGCCGAAATCCGTCGACCGGTGCCGCACGAATTTATCGAGTTCCTCGAAGCTGCCTTCGTCGCAGAGCAGATCGATGCGTTCGCGCGCCGTTAGCTTTCCGGCTTTGTGCTCGCGTTCGCGGCGCTCCGCGCCACCCCCTGCCTCTGCTTCGGCATCCAGTTGGCGCAAACGCTCGATCTTGTCTTGGTGGGTCAAGTCTTGGAAATCACTCGGCTAGTGCTGCAGCTCAATCCCGTTGGACCGATATATTCCGATTGCGGCCGGATCAGCCGGTCTTCCGCATGCTGCTCGATGACGTGCGCACACCATCCGGCGGTCCGGCCGCATGCGAACATCGCCACAAATTGTTTCGGCTCGAGTCCCAAGGCTTGCAGCACCAGCGCCGTATAGAACTCCACATTCGTCCGCAACGTGCGCCCGGGCTTCGCATCGGCCAGCACGCGCAAAGCTGTTTGTTCTACGGCGCGCGCCAATTCGTAAAGTTGCCGGTTCTCCAGTTGAGCTTTGCCCATACGCTCCGCCACCCGGCTCAACACTTCCGCGCGCGGATCGCGCACCTTGTACACGCGGTGCCCAAATCCCATGATCCGCCGGCCTTGTGCCAGTTCGTTGCGCAGCCAAGGCTCCGCTCGATCTGCGGTGCGAATATCGAGCAGCATGTCCAGCACGGGGCCGGGAGCTCCGCCGTGCAGCGGACCCTTCAAGGCGCCGAGCGCTCCCGTCACGGAACTGACCAGATCGGATCGCGTACTAGCGATCACGCGCGCCGTAAAGGTTGACGCGTTCATCCCGTGGTCCATCACCGTCACCCAATAGGCGTCCAGCGCTTGCGCTGCCGCCGGGTCCGGCTCCTTGCCGTGCATCATGTAGAGAAAGTTTGCCGCCAGCGGCAGATCGGTTCGCGGAGCAATCGGCTCCTGTCCCTTGGCAATGCGTGCATGCGCCGCCACGATGGTTGGGAAGCAAGCCGTCAATCGCATCGCCGCCGCGAAATCCGCTTCCGGCGTGATTGCGTTGGGATCGGCGAGGTCCAAGGAAAGTGTCGCGCAGGCCATACGCAACGCATCGATCGGCGGCGCCGCCTTTGCCGCGCGCAAAACTTCCAGCGCCAACTTAGGCAGAGCCCGTTGTCCCGCCATCTCCGTGGAAAGTTTTGCGAGTTCTTCGCGCGCCGGCAGCCGTCCCCGCCATAGCAAGTGCGCCGCTTCTTCAAAAGTCACGTGGCCGGCCAGATCCTCGATCTGATAACCACCCACAATCAGTACGCCATTCTGCCCATCCACGTGGCTCAGCCGTGTTTGCGCCGCGACAACCCCCTCGAGTCCCTTTGGCGCTCCTGCTACGTTCGGCGACATTCCCTCTCCCTATCCAAACTTCGCAAGCAAGAGTGCCACACCGAAGATATTGGGGCAAGGTTGCGCGAAACTTCGTCAGCCACCCGGCGCTTCACGAACGCGGAGGGCGCAGGATTCATCCTGCGAATGCCTGAGGAGTTTCAGTGCACGCCGGACCAGTCGTCCGCCACCACGATCGAATCGCTTGGATTGGAAGGGTTGTACTTCACGCTTGCGGACTGGCCGACCGCGAGCAAATTCAGCCGCAGGCGCTCTTCGAGCCCCGTTACATCCTGCGCTGTTTCGTAGGTCACACCGGAGATCGAATAGCTGTAGCAGACGAGTTTGCGGCCACTGGAAGATCTCGCGAGAGCAGGTTGCGGGCGCGGCCGCAGAAACCCTTGTTTGGCTGGCGTTTCGGGCGCCTCAATCAATTGCGTCACCTGGCCTTCGACGATCCGCCCGATCTGGTTGATGCGCAACCTGCGCCGCCGTTCGACTTCGTCGGTGCTCGGAGACCGGTGAAAGCGCCGGTACAGCGCATATCCTCCCGCCACGCCCACGGCTGCCGCCGCACCCGCCACAATGCGCCAGTCGCCGGAAAAGTTCTTCAACGCCATATCCCCGATCTTTACGGTTCCAAGAATCGCAAAATGCGGATTTGCGGCTCGCGTCAACCGGCCGGGGCGATCGCGCGATTGCGCAGCGTTCCCACTCCACCCACCGCCACTTCCACCACGTCGCCGGACGCCAGCGGCCCAATCCCGGAAGGCGTGCCCGTCGCGATTACATCACCGGGCAGAAGCGTCATCACCCGCGAAATCCACCGAATTATAACATCAACGGAAAAGATCATTTCGCTCGCGCGGCTGGACTGTTTCTTCTGTCCGTTTACAAACGTCTCAATCGTTGCCGCGGCAAGATCGAGCTCGGTCTCGAGCACCGGCCCAAACGGGCAAAACGTGTCGAACCCTTTCGCGCGCGTCCATTGGCCGTCGGTTTTTTGCAGGTCTCGTGCGGTCACGTCATTCAGGCAGGTGAACCCGGCAATATAAGGGCGAACGTCCGCGGCATCCGCCAGCTGCGAACAGCGCCGCCCAATGATAATGGCGATCTCGCCCTCATAATCCACGCGCTTCGAAACTGCGGGCATCACGATGGCTTCGTCGGGCGCAATGATCGCGCTCGGAGGTTTCAGGAAGATCAACGGTTCTGCCGGCACATCATTGCCTAACTCTGCCGCATGCTCGCGATAATTCCGCCCCACGCACACAATCTTGCTGGGCACCGAGGGCGGCAGAAACTTCACTTGCTCGATGGGCCAGGTCTTTTCCGCCGGCTTCCAACCCGCAAAGAGGTCGCCGTCCAGTTGCCGCACCTGACTCTGCTCGACGCGGCCTAGCAGCACATCGGGATGAGTGGCGATTCCGCCGCGGGAGGGGGATGCTTCAAAAACAAGCGGCTGAAACCGGCAAATCTTCATTGCGGCGTAACGGGCCGATGGTGCGGTTCATGCACCAAATGGGTCCGCCGGAGTCCTCGAATCACCGTGCTCACCCATACGAGTGCGGCAGCCAATCCATAGAGCACCGCACCCATCACAAACAGGCGAAACACGCCCATCCGGTCGTCCAGTTGCTCAAAGTAAAGGCACCACGCGGAATAGCACAGGCTCACGATTGCCCATGTGGTCAGCCCGGAAAGCGCCAGGCCCCTTGCCGACCGCCTGAATCGGAAGAACGGAAGCGCCGCAATCACCACGGCCGCCACGGCAGCCGCGATATTACGCGCCACGGCGTAGGGTTCGAGCGCTGGGACGCGGTTTGCTACGAAGAGCCAGCAGGTGAGCAAAATGGAAAGCAGCAGGCCCGTCACCAGGCCCGTCATCAGCGCCGGTCGCACCACCGATAGTATCTTCCGTGGGTCCCGCGTAAGGGCACGGCCCATGGCGCCTTCCTTCCCAAAACAATTCGCTTTTACTGCGAAATCTCTGCCGAAACGGGAGAACTCAGCGGGCTCTCGTTGCCGGATCGATCCATCGCGGATACCCGGTAAAAATACCGTTTGCCGGTGACCGCTGTCATATCACGGAAAGCCGGGCTTAGCAACGGTTGCGTATTCAGCCTTTGCCCCAGTGTGCCGGAATCCTCACTGCGGTAAACCCAATAGCCAGCCAGATCCATTTCCGGACTGATGCTCCACGAAAGTTCGACGTGGGCAGCCTCCAGATTGGTTGCCGGTACCGCTGTTTCCACTAAGCCCGCCGGGGTCGCCGGTGGAAACACGTCCGCCGCCGTGACGCTCACTGGTACCGAATCCGCCGATTCCGCTTCCTGGCCCGATTCCTTCGCCACCGCGCGCACCGCATACACATAGGTGCTGCCAAAGGTGAAATGCTCGTCCGGAAATGTCGTCGTAGGGAAAGGTCCAAGAAGAGTCATCGGGGTGTGCAGTTTTGCCTGCGACATTTCCCCGGGCGGGGTTGCTCCCGGTTCCAGCTCGCCGCGGTAAACACGGTAGGTCATGGGGGCCGTCATCGCGCCGCCGAAAACATCCGTGCCCGGCGCCGTCCAGCTTACCTCGATGGCGGTTTCCGTCACGTTTGCCCGTACCGCGGTGGGTGCCGCCGGGGCGGGAAGCACCGGCACCGCCACCACATTCGACTCCGCCGAGGCAGCTTTCTTTTGCACCCGCGTGCGCACTGCATAATCGAGTTCCACATTTCGATCTGTTTTTGCATCGAGCGTGTCTCGAAACTCGACCTTGCCCTCGTGTAAATACGTATTTACCAACTCCGGCGGGATTCTGTAGATCAGCCGCGTCTCAATCTTGCCTTTTTCGCCGGGTTTTCGTGTGCCGCGATAGATTTCAATGGCGGGAGTTTCTGGAAGCGGCGCCTTGGCTGCCGTATTCTTGGGCAGAGTAAATGTGAGCACCACACTCGCGCCTTCCTGATGTGCCGCAACATCGCTAATGGCTTGCGGCACTGCTGGATGGCGGGCGCTGGGCTCGCCCGGCGCGGCGCAGCCCGCGAGAAACGTGATGACCATTCCGTAGAAAAGAAACCCCCCGCGACACGGCAAACGCCGCCGCGCGGCGCGGTAGGCGCTGGAGTTCAGCACGTCGAAAGCAAAAAGGTAGGCCGGACGCATACGGGAAGTCGCAAAT
The DNA here is from genome assembly GCA_963703805.1 of uncultured Acidobacteriota bacterium. Classification (GTDB taxonomy): domain Bacteria; phylum Acidobacteriota; class Terriglobia; order Acidiferrales; family UBA7541; genus DASTCZ01. Next base: position 2,586,109 of record CAVPFO010000005.1, read on the forward strand.
TAAAGAATGTAGCGGCTCAAATCTTGATTCTTCACGATGTCGGCCAGTTGCTTGCTCACGTAGGCGGCATCTACTTTGAAGGTTTTACGCTTCAGCTCGGGCGCCTCGAAGGAGAGCTCTTCCAGCAGCTTCTCCATGATCGTATGCAGGCGACGCGCGCCAATGTTCTCCGTCTGTTCGTTCACAGTGGTGGCGAACTTGGCGATTGTGCTGATGGCGTCGTCGCTGAAATGAAGCTTTACGCCCTCGGTCTCGAGCAAGGCCACATATTGCTTGATCAGCGCATTCTTCGGCTCCGTCAGGATGCGCACAAAATCCGATTCGGCCAGTGACTGCAGCTCCACCCGGATCGGCAACCGGCCCTGCAACTCCGGAATCAGGTCGGCCGGCTTGCTTACGTGAAACGCTCCCGCCGCGATAAAGAGGATATGATCGGTACGGATCATGCCGTATCGAGTGTTGACGGTGGTACCCTCGATGATCGGCAGAATGTCGCGCTGCACGCCTTCCCGTGACACGTCCGGCCCGTGCCCGGATTCGCGCCCGGCGATCTTATCCACTTCGTCGATGAAGATAATGCCCATCTGTTCCGCGCGCTCCACCGCCGTGCGCGTCACTTGGTCCATGTCGATCAGCTTGTTTTCTTCTTCCTGGATCAGGTAGTCAAAGGCTTCTGCCACCGTCATTTTGCGTTTCTTTTTTTGCTGGCCGAAGAAACCTGAAAGCATGTCCTTGATGTTGACGTCCATCTCCTCGACGCCCTGGCTGGACACAATTTCAAATGCCGGCATGGCCCGTTCACGGACTTCCACTTCCACCATCCGGCTATCGAGCTTCCCTTCGCGAAGCTGCGCCCGGAGTTTTTCCCGCGTGCGTTCGCTCTGTTCGCGGCGCAAGGCTTCCGCTTGTGGCGCCGGGGGGTTCGCCTGGTCCGCTGGAGTCGGCGATGGCGGCAACAGCAGATCGAGCACGCGCTCTTCGGCCGACTGCTCCGCGCGGTCGGCCACTTCGTCCAACTTCTCCTCGCGGATCATGTCGATCGAAGTTTCCACCAGGTCGCGCACCATGGATTCCACATCGCGGCCCACATAGCCGACTTCCGTATACTTCGAAGCTTCGACCTTCACAAACGGGCAGCCCGCCAACCGCGCCAGCCTCCGCGCAATCTCCGTTTTGCCCACGCCGGTCGGCCCGATCATCAGGATGTTCTTTGGCAACACCTCTTCCGCCATCTCCGGCGAAAGTTTTTGCCGGCGCACGCGGTTCCGCAGCGCGATGGCCACCGCCTTTTTTGCCGCGGATTGTCCCACGATGTATTTGTCGAGCTCCGCAACGATCTCCCGCGGCGTCAGCTCGTCAAACGAAGGCAGCGGGGCCGCTTCCTGCTCGCGCTGCTCTCCGGGCAGATAAATCACCATGTCCTTATCGGCCTTATCCGGCATAAGGGAAATCCTTCGCGCCGCTCGTCCACTTCCGTGCCCGAAATCGTTTGCTCACAATTCCTCGATCGTAAAATTCGCGTTTGTATAAATGCATATTTCACTTGCGATGCGCATCGCTTCCTGCACGATGTCTTTCGCGTTCATTTTTGTGTTCTTGGCCAGGGCGCGTGCCGCCGAAAGTGCAAACGATCCGCCCGAACCGATCGCCGCGATACCGTCATCCGGCTCGATAATGTCGCCATGCCCCGAAATCAGGAAAGTTCCCTTCGTGTCCGCCACCACCAGCAACGCGTCCAGATGCCGCAGCGCGCGGTCCGTGCGCCAGTCCTTGGCCAATTCCACCGCGGCCCGCGCCAGGTTGCCGTGATGTTCCTGCAGTTTTCCTTCAAATCGCGAAAATAGCGAAAGTGCGTCCGCCGTCGAGCCCGCAAATCCCGCCAGCACTTTATCTTCGTAAAGCCGCCGCAGCTTTTTGGCCGAGTGCTTCACCACGCTTTCGCCCAAAGTCACCTGGCCGTCGCTTGCCATCACCACCCGATTGTCTCGCCGCACGCACAATACCGTTGTGCCGTGCATCCGCGCACTGTTTTGCTCCATAGGCATCCGGCAATTATACCGCGAAGGAGAGGCCGCACCAATTTGCGGCGTAAACTTACGTCGAGTGTGTTACCGCTACGCCAACCGCTAGGAACGCTAGCCGCGCAGCCCGGCATCGAGCGCGTCGGCAAACGCGTTGATGTCCGTCGGCTGCGTGAAGATATGGGTCGCGATCCGAATGCGCGGCCCGCCGCCGGCAATACGGATGTTGCGCTTTGCGCACTCCTGCGCCACTTTATCCAGATTGCCTTGGGTATTGCCGAAGCTTACCAGCCCCGCGTAGTACTCGTCTTTGCTGGCATTCGCAAACGCGAGCTGCGGATGCGCCATCACTGCTTGCCGTACGCGTCCGGCATTCTGTTTGATCCGCGCGTAAATACGCTCCGGCCCGATCGTAGCAATAAAATCGAGCGACGCCTTCAGCCCCACCATTACGGAGAGATTCGACGTGCCCAGGTTTTCGAACCGGTACGCTTTGAGTGTGTAGTCGTGCCAGCTTCCCGAGCACACGTTCACCCATAGCTTCTCCTGCAGCGGCTCGCGCACGTAGAGAAATCCGGTGCCCTTGGGCGACATCATCCATTTGTGCGGGCTCGAGGCGTAGAAATCGCAGCCCAGATCGTGCAGGTCCAGCGGAATTTGCCCCGCCGCGTGCGCGCCATCCACGTGCGTCATCAAGCCTTTGCTTCGTGCCATCGTGCAAATCTTCTTCACCGGAAGGATCGTGCCGGTGGCCGTCGTGATATGGCTGAACACCAGGATCCGCGTCTGCGGCGTGATCGCCCGCTCGAAGATGGCTACGATCTCCTCATCGGAGGTCGGTGGCACCGGCAGCGGCACGTTTACGATCTTCACGCCAAAACGCGCCGCTTTCTGTTCCCAACAGCCTCGGCATCCAGGGTGCTCCTGATCCGTGAGGATCGCTTCCTCCCCCGGTTTCATATCGAGTCCGTTGCAAATTACATTGTTTGCTTCCGTGGCATTCCGCAGAATCGCCAGTTCGTCGCGGCTGATGTTCAGATATGCCGCCATCGCATCACGGAGCGCATGGATCCGCGTATTTTCTTCGTAGCCGAACCAGGGATATGCGGGCTCACGGAATTCCTCCGCGCTCAGCATGTGATCGATCGTCGCCCGCAGCACCGGCAACGGCGTGCACCCGATCGAGCCGCAATTCAAATTGACGTGGTCCTCCGCCAGCAGCCATTGGCGCCGCAGTTCCGCCCAGTAGCGTTCAGGATCGCTCGCATAGAGATCGTGCGGCGGCAACGGCTCGTTCTGCGCGAATGCCTGTTGGGCTTGCCGAAGCGGCAATCCGAATGCGGCCGCAGCCACCGCGGCGCGTTGCAGAAATGCACGGCGCTCAAACATGAAATCCTCCCGAGGGTTATTCGCGGAGTCTAGCAGAACTTCTTGGGGACCGGGGCGAGAAACACAACTTCTAGTTAGAGCGTATGCGAGTTCGCTAGCCACACGAAACGAACGTATTACGATCCGTTGACGATCGAGTCTACCGTCTTGCGGAATTCTTTGTCCTTCAGGAGTTTTTTGAACGAATCGTCGCTGCGCGGGTCGGGCATCGTCTCGCCCGCAATCATGTTCGCCCGCCGTTGGTAGGCCTTTTGTAGATAGGCAGCCGCATTGTTTGCGTCTCCCTTTTCTCCGTAATAGCACGCCATGTTGTAATAGAAGAGCGGATAGTCCGGATCTTCCTGAATTCCGTATGCAAACGTTTCACGGGCCTTGTCCAGATTGCCGGTAATTCCATACGCCATTCCCAGGTTGTCGATCAGCACATACCAAAGCTTCTTGTCGAGTTGCCGATCCTTCTGCTCGAGCTCCAGTGCCCGCGCATAAGGCGGAATTGCTTTCTGATAGTTATGGCTCAGGTAAAAAAGACTGCCCACCTGCAAGTAATCCATCGAGTGCCGCACGATCCCTTCGCGAAATTCGATCGAATTCACGATTTGGGTGAATAGTGGCTCGTCACTTGGCTGGAAATCTGGTTTCGAGAGGTGCAGGTCGATGAAAGCGTTGTCCCGCTCGAAACAAACGAGCCGGTTTTTCTGATGCAGTGCAACCGTCTTCGTGCCCGGTAATGTAATGCTTGGAACCGTGTAGTCGAGGAATGTCTTTCCGTCAGTCTCCCATATCTTGGCATCTTTCTTTTCGATACCGCCGACAATTTGAAGCGCCAAGTTTTGCGTAGTGTTGCCAACTTGTTCCTCCATCGTTTCGTGGCAGGACTTCCTCGTTCGGCCTTGGGACGCATCTTCGAGGAAGACGGAAACCTCCATCATCGTCGCCAGATTCCCCGCGAGCAGATACCGGCGGCCATCCGGCTTGATATCGTTTTCCTTGATTGAGAACCCCGGCAGCCCCAGGGTCACGCCCCAGCTTCGGTCCCAAAGCCCGACGAGCACACGATTCGAAGCACCTCGGTCCGGCGTCTGTGGATTCGAAATCGCGATTTCGGGCCCAAAAGCAACCAGTATTAACAGACAAATCACCAGCCGGCAAAATGGTGTGGAAGGGAACCTCATGCCGCCCATTTTACCTGAGCACGGATTGCTCGATCCGGCTTCTGCGCTGATTCGCTATCAATTAGTAATGAGGACGGAATTACTTCTTCTTATTGCCTTTCCCGCCCTTCTTTTCGTCCAGCGAAGCGCGGGTAAAAAGGTCTGGCGAAAGTCCCTGGTTATACTTGCAGGAAAAATAAAATGCCTGGTAAAAGCGCCGTCCATCGCGCTCGCGGCTCACCTGAAAAGGGGTCTCCACGCCGTCTTGTAAATGCCATTCAGAATAATACGTCAACTCCTCGCTCGCTTCATTCGTATCCGGATTCCGCGTAATCACAATGCTCCGCACGGGCAGGTGCGTCCTTTGATCTACCGCGATGCGAAACGTCCTTTGCTCGCCATCGGCGATTTCCACCCAGTCCGACTCCTTCAAGTCCACCACATCCGCGCCCGCATAGGAGAAAAATAGTCCGGGTTCGTTCAGCCGCTCCCGGATCAGGTTATTAAAGGAAGTTTTCAGTTGGCCTTGAAATTCAGCCACGCTCGTAGCCGGCAGTTCGCCAACTCCGCTGCGGTCCAGCGTCCAACCCGTGTCGCCGCTGTAAATGTCGATCGTTAGGGCCGTTTTGCCGTACTCGATCCGGTCCTTGTCGGGCAGAATACGGTAGTCCCGGAACAACACAAAGCCCATCATGTCCCCGGCCAATCCAAATTGCGAGATGCGGCCGCTACAGTCGCTGTCATGCACGGAAAGATAGGCCTGCCCGCCGAGCCCATCGATCATTTGCTTCAGGATGCCTTTGGCTTTCGCAGCGCTCGCGTCCGGTGGAAGCGTTTCCGCATTTTGCGCGTGAACGAAGCTGCGTGCGCGAATCGCGGCTGTCGCGAGTAAGATCGCGCAGACCATCGCCGTCCAAAGCGCCCGGGCAACTTGCTGTGTTAGCCGCACAAAACCGCTCCCCCGTTCACATTGAGTACTTCTCCGGTGATAAAGGTTGCCAGATCGGACGCCACAAAAAGGATCGGTCCTGCAATTTCTTCCACGCTCGCCGGGCGCTTCAGCGGAATCTGCGCAAGCATCAACTTCGCGCCGGCCTTCGTCCCCAGCACCGGACGCGACATTTCCGTATCCACCCAGCCGGGCGCCACGCAATTCACCAGAATATTGTGGCGCGCCAGTTCCGTCGAAAGCCCCTTCACGAAGCTGATGATTCCGCCTTTGCTCGCTGCGTAATGCGTGTGAAAAGCTTCGCCGCGCTGTCCTGCAGTGGAACTCACTGCGATAATCCGGCCACCGCGCTGCGCGATCATTTTCGCTGCCGCGAAATGCGTTACCGCATACACGCTCTTCAAATTAATGCGCAGCATGTCGTCCCAATCGCGTTCGCTGAGCTTTTCGATGGGCAGGTCTTCCGCGTTCCAGATCCCGGCATTCGCCACCAGGATATCCAGCCGCCCCATCCGCTCAGTCGCATGCTCGATCAGTTTCTCCGCATCTTTCATTCGGCCCAAGTCGGCCTTGAACGCTTTCACCACCGTGCCGTGCTTTCCCGCCTCCGCCGCCACTTGCGCGGCCGCATCGCCGCTGCGCTGGTAGCTGAACACCACGTCCGCCCCGGCTTGCGCAAACAGCTTTACCGTTGCCGCGCCGATTCCGCGCGAGCCGCCCGTAATCACCGCTGCCTTGCCGGCCAGTGAAATCATCTTTCCCCCTGGGGATTGGAGCTTATCTGCAACTGGCTGGGAGATTCAGGTTGCCTGTGGGGCCACGCCCGCAGCCGCGAGCGCCAGCGCTCGAAAGAGTGCCGCGGAGAAGGCATCCGCTACCGCATCGCCAGTCGGACGCTCAGGATGCCATTGCACGCCGGTAACCCAAGCAGCCGGTCTATCACCCTGCACTTGCCTCGGCCCTTCGGTCCATTCCACTGCTTCGATCACGCCGTCCGGCGCCATCGCGCTCACCTTCAACCCCTGTCCCGGCGTCAGAATCGATTGGTGATGCGAACTATTCACCAAAGCCTGGTACGTCTTTTCTGCTCCCGGTACCCCGATGGAGTCCGCAAGCTGCGCTAGCCGCGTCCCCGCCTCGATCCGAATCGGATGCAGCGGATCCTCCGAGGGGAGCCGTGGCACCTCGCCCGCAATCTTGCCTGTTTTGCTATGCCGCAGCGCGCCGGCGATTTCGCTGGGCACATCCTGCACCAGCGTGCCGCCCAAGAATACATTGAGCGACTGAATCCCATAGCAAATCGCGAGCAGCGGCTTGCGCTCTGCGAATACGTGCTCTAGCACCGCCCAATCCACTCGCTCGCGTGCCGGATCGGGCTCGCCACACTTTTCGTGCCGCTTCGCGCCATAACGCGATGGATCGACGTCCGCCGGGCTTCCCGGCAGCACAAATGCATCGAAGGACCGCACCACACGCGCCAGCTCCGCATCCTCGAGCCGCAGCGAAATGGGCTCGGCGTCTGCCCCCATCTTGCGGATCGCGCGCAGGTAGTATTCGTGTTTCGTGTGCTTGCCCGCGATCTCTTCATGGGCCGTGCGGTAGGGCACCCCGACCCGCACCCGGTCTTGAATCGTGGTAATCATCGCCACTAAATCCTAGCATCGCACGTCGCAGCCCAGCAACTCGGTGCGCTACATCGGCATGTGTCCCTTCACGGCGCTGCTTCGCGAATGCCACCACCGCCGCAAGTCGCCCACCAAGTACAACGACCCCGTAGCGAAAATCGCATCCGCAGGCTCCGCCACAGCCAATGCGCGCTCCAGAGCTTCCGCCGCATCCGGAACCACCTCCACGCTAGGCGCCAAATGCGCCGTCATTTCCGCGAGCGCCTCTGCCGAAATCGCGCGCGGCTGGTGCGCCGCCGTAATAAACACCTTGGCTGCCCGCGGAAACAGAATCCCCGCCACTTCGTCCACGGCCTTGTCCCGCACCGCGCCGTAAACTAGAAAGATTCGCCGCCCAGAGAAATTTTCCTCCCAGAACGCCGCAAGCTCGCGCGCCCCCGCCGGATTGTGCGCGCCGTCGAGATAAACCGCCGGCAATTCCTGCAGGCGCTCAAGCCGTCCCGGCCAATGCACGCCGGCAATTCCTTCCGCGATCGCGCGCTCATCGATTCGCCTGAAGCCTCTTTCCGCAAGAATTCGCGCCGCCGCAAATGCCGCCACAGCGTTTCGCACCTGAAACCGCCCCGCCAGCCCAGGTCGCAGTGAAATTAAGGTGCGTCCTGCAAGATCGCTCACGGCCGCATCATAGAATCCACTTTCGCGCGCGGTAACCTTCACACGATACTCCGCGTCAATTTCCACTAACGGCGCGCCAAGTTCCCGCGCCTTGCGTTGAATCACCGCGCGCGCTTCGGGGTTCTCCGCGGCAGATACCACCGGCACGCCCGTCTTGATAATCCCTGCTTTCTCCCCCGCGATCTGCTCGATCGAATGCCCTAGAAAATTTTCATGATCGAAGGCAATCTGCGTGATCGCGCACACTTCTGGCGTCACCAAATTCGTCGCATCGAGCCTTCCGCCCATCCCCACCTCAAGCACCGCAAACTCCACGGCTTCGCGCGCAAACACGTCGAACGCCATTGCCGTTACGCACTCGAAAAACGTTGGATGCGCCGCCAGTTCGCCGGTGGAGAGCATTTTCTCGATCGCCGCGTGCAACCGGCCAAACGCCGCCGCAAACTCCGCGTCGCCGATCTCCGCGCCGTTCACGTGGATGCGTTCGTTGATCCGCTCCAAATGTGGCGACGTGTAAAGCCCCGTGCGATAGCCCGCGCTCCGCAGAATCGCGTCCATCATCGCGGCCGTGGATCCCTTCCCGTTCGTCCCCGCGATGTGCACGGAGCGAAAACGCGTCTGCGGGTCGCCCATCCCGGCGGCCAGCATGCGTATGTTGTTCAAGTCGAATTTCGCAGCGCGCGTCTGCGATGGCGACGCCAGTTCGCGCCCCAACTTCAGCAGATAGTTCACCGCTTCGGCGTAATTCATCAAAAGTCCGCGGTTAAGCGAGGAACAATTCGAGAGCGTTCGAGAGGTAGGCCTTCAATTCCTTGCGCGGCACCACCGCGTCCAGGAATCCGTGTTCCAGCAAAAATTCCGAGCGTTGAAATCCCTCCGGCAGTTTCTGCCGGATGGTCTGCTCGATCACGCGCGGTCCCGCAAAGCCGATCAGCGCGCCCGGCTCGGCGATGTTCAGGTCGCCGAGCATCGCGAAGCTGGCCGTCACGCCTCCGGTCGTTGGGTTCGTCAGCACGGAAATGTAAGGCAGCCGCACTTCATCCAGGCGCGCCAGTGCCGCCGACACCTTCGCCAACTGCATCAGCGAAATCGCGCCTTCCATCATCCGCGCTCCGCCCGAGCACGAGACAATCACCAAAGGCACCCGCCGTTCCATCGCGAGTTCGATCGCGCGCGTCACTTTCTCGCCTACCACCGCGCCCATCGTTGCGGCGATAAAGCGAAACTCCATCGCGCAGCAAATCACCGGTCGCCCGTTGAGCGATCCTTCCGCCGTCACTACCGCGTCCTTCATGCCCAGCTTTCGTTGCGAATCGCGCAGCCGCGCCGCATAGGGCTTCGTGTCCGTGAATTTCAGGGGATCGTTGGAAGCCAGCCCCGCATCATGTTCCGTCCAGCGTCCGTCCAGCAGCATCGCGATCCGGTCCGTTGCGCCGAGCGAAAAATGGTGCTGGCACTTCGGGCAAACGTGCAGATTTGCTTCGAGGTCCTTCTTCCACACGATCGTCCTGCACGATTCGCACTTCGTCCAAAGACCTTCCGTGCGAACTCGCCGCTCGTCCGCAGGGACTGCCTTATCGATCGCGCGCCGTTCTCTTTTGAACCAGGCCATTTCCGCTCAGTAATCGATTCCGCGTTGCGCCAAAATTCCCTTGGTATAAGGATGCTTCACTTCGCGCATTTCCGTCACCAGGTCCGCCAGTTCCACAAGTTTCGGATGTGCGTTGCGTCCGGTACAAATCACGTGCAGCCGCTCCGGCCGCCGAGCCAATGTTTCCACAACTCTTTCTACGTCCAGCATTTTGTAGCTGATCACGTAATTAATTTCGTCCAGAATCACCAGGTCGTATTTTCCGCTCTGCATTTGTTCCACAGCCCACTGCCAAGCCTCTTCGCAGAGCCGTAAGTCTTCCGGATCGGTTTCCGCTCCGCCGATTTTCACAAACCCGCGGCCCATCGGACGAATTTCCATCTTGTCATCGCCCAGCATCTTGGCCGCGTCCAGCTCACCGTAATGCCACGATCCCTTAATGAACTGTACCATCAGCACGCGCAATCCCTGCCCGACGGCCCGAAATGCCGTCCCCAGCGCGCAGGTCGTCTTTCCTTTGCCCGGCCCTGTGTAAACAATCAGCAATCCTGCGTCTTCAGGCATGGAAAAAATGCGGCATCCCGCGCGCTTGGCAGCTCATAGTGCAATCGCGCCGCAGAAACGTCAAGCCGCCCGCGCCGATTGCAGGTGACCAGCCGTTTCCTCGATACGGTTTTTCGGGTGCCCCACCCTTCGCCGTGTAAGGGTGGGAACGCCGCGTCATTTCGTGCCACGCATTCAGTCGGACGTCGCCGATGATGAATAAAAATTGCAGAATGCCTAGCCCCGGCTCGATAGGTTTTTTCGGGTGCCCCACCCTTTGTTGTGTAAGGGTGGGAACGCCGCGTCGCTTCGCGCCACGCACTGAATCGTTCATCGCCCGCGATGAAATCAAAAGTGCAGTCTACTTCGAGTAAGGATGCCCCGCCAGAATCGTAAACGCCCGGTAAATCTGCTCCGCCAACACCACCCGCGCCAGTTCATGCGGCATCGTCAGCGAAGAAAGCGCCAGTTTGGAAGTCGTCTTCTCCCTTAAATTCGCCGGGAATCCCGTTGCGCCGCCGCACAAAAACGTCAATTCTCGTGTGCCGTGATCGCGCTGCGTACCGATCCATTTCGCAAACGCCGCGGTCGAAAATGGCTTTCCCTCCGCATCCAGTAGCACGACCGTGGAGCCGGCTGCAAAACTCAGGCGCTTCAGCGCCGCGGACTCTTCGCGCATCTCGCTCACTTCGATTTCCGCAAATCGCCTGATTCGCGAAGTGTAATCCTCCAGCATCGCCCGGCATTCCGCGCGCTGCGTTTTGCCGAGCATTACCAATCGAATTTTCATGGGAAGTGTGAACGACCGAAATCAGTAGCGAACTCGCCGTCAATTCAGCCCGTAGCGCTTGCGCTTGTCCAGTAGTGTCTTTCTGCTGATCCCCAGAATTTCCGCGGCGCGCGTGATCTTGTAATGTGTCGCTTCGAGCGTTGCCGTGATCACTTCGCGCTCCATATCCTCGAGCGAGCGCAGCCGCGCCAGCGCCAGCGAAGGCCCCAACATCGCGGCTCGCACGCTTTCCGGCAAATCGTCGGCGCCGATCGCGTCGCCTTTGCCGAACACCAAAGCCCGCTCGATCGCATTCTTCATTTCCCGGATATTTCCCGGCCATCGGTAGGAAGCCAGCGCGTGTTTCGCGTCGGCGTCGAATAATATGCCGCTTCGCGCATGCACCGGCGCAAGCCGTGCCAGCAAATGCTCGGCCAGCGGCACGATGTCCGCCGGACGCTCGCGCAACGGCGGCAGCGCGACGCTCACCACGTTTAGCCGGAAGTAAAGGTCCTCGCGGAATTGTCCGGAGGCGATCAGCTGCTGCAAATCGGCATTGGTCAGTGCAATCAACCGCGCGTCCAGCCGCAAAGTTTCGTTGCCGCCCAGCCGCTCAAACGTCCGCTCTTCAAGCACCCGCACCAATTTCGATTGAATCGATGGCGTTAGGGCCGCCACTTCGTCCAGCACGATCGTGCCGCCGTACGACATTTCCAGCCGGCCCAGTTTGCGTTCCACGGCGCCGGTAAACGCGCCGCGCTCGTGCCCAAACAGCTCGGACTCGACCAATTCATGCGGCAGGCTCGCGCAATCGATTTTCAGGAACGGCGCATCGTGCCGCGCACCCATCTCATGGATCAGCCGCGCCAGATGATCTTTGCCCGTGCCGCTCTCGCCGGTAATCAGCAGCGTGGTGCTCGAGCGCGCCACTTTGCGTGCCATATCCAGCACGCGCTGCGACGCCGGGTCTTCCGAGACCCACGTCATCAGCGAGGCCGCTGCCGTGCCATTGTCGCTCATGCTTCCACAGCTCCTTGATCGAACGAAGCAGCCCTCAGAGGCGGCTCTACATCCGGAACCTCAATCCGGCGCGCGCTCCTCCAAAGCCTCTCTAGATCGTAATAGAGCCGTGCGCGCTCGGTGAAAACATGCACGACGAGGTTGCCGTAATCGAGCAATACCCACTCGGAGTTGCCACGCCCCTCGCGGTGCGCGATTTTCAGCCCGAGCTTGGAAAGTTGGTGCTCGATTTCATCGCCGATCGCGGAAGCCTGCGGCGTGCTAAAAGCGGTGCACACCAGGAAATAAGTGGTAAACGCTCCCAAGCCGCTTAGATCGAGCACTATGATGTTGGCTGCTTTTTTATTTTGCGCGGCCTCGATGGCGCTGCGCACTTCAGGTTGGAGGGAATCGTTTTCGTTCACCGGTATAAGCCCTGCTTTTCAATGTATTCTTCCACGAGCGGTGGCACAAGCCCGCGAATGGATTTTCCTTGCCGCACGCGCTGCCGAATTTCCGTGGCGGAAACTTCGCTCGCCACGCTTTCGAGCACGTGCACGGCTGTTTTCTGGAGAGCAATCGCGCCAGATTCCGGTTTTACATCGGACTTCTCCGTTTGCCGCAAAAGCTCCTGCGGGATCGCGGAACGCAATTTTTCGAGCTGAAAGCCCGGCCGGTTCGCCACGATAAAATTGCACATTCCTAGAAGCGCAGTGCTTTCCCGCCATTTTGAGATGTTCAAGAACTGGTCGGCTCCCACAATAAAGTAAAGATTCGGCTTTTCCCCGCGACGCTTCCGGAGATACGCCCGGACCGTGTCGACCGAATAAATCACCTGCGTGCCCTGCAGGTCTGCTCCGGCTTCCGCCAGCGACGGAATGAATTGCGGGCAATTTGCGCAGGCAAGCGCCACCATCGCAAATCGGTCCACAAATCGCGCCAACCGCTGCTTCTGTTTGTGCGGTGGAATCCCCGAAGGAATAAAAATGATCTGGTCGAGCGAAAACCGCCCGAGCGCCGCCTCCGCCACAGCTAGGTGTCCCGCATGAATCGGATCGAACGATCCGCCAAATAGCGCGATGGACCGGTTGGAAGTTCGCGTCATGCAGTTTCGCTCACCGCGGACTTTCCTCGGGGCCCGGAGGCACGTGCCATCCTTCATCTTCTTTTTCGGCAAGGTCCCGCGCGGACTGTCGCGGTATACGATCTAGCGCATCCGCCATTGCGTACACCAACTCCTGGATTCCTTCTCCCGTCGCCGAGGAAACAGCATGAAATTCGAGGCCACGCTTCTTGCAAAACGCGCGCAACTCTTCCACCTTCGTGCGATCGGTGGTGGCGTCCAGCTTGGTGGCCACCACGATCATGGGTTTGGCCGCCAGCGCCTCGCTAAACGACGAAAGCTCGTTCTCGATCACGTCAAACTGGTGGATCGGGTCCTCAAGCGAAGCGTCGCTCGTATCAATCAAGTGCGCGATCAATCGCGTGCGTTCGATGTGCCGCAAAAATCTTGTGCCCAGCCCCGCGCCTTCGTGCGCGCCCTCGATCAGTCCGGGCAGGTCGGCCACCACAAACGTGCGCATCTGCCCGCCCGCGCGCGCTTTCGCGGATTGCCCTTCGGCGGAAACCACCCCCAGCGCCGGTTCGAGCGTCGTAAAGGGATAATTTGCGATCTTCGGCCGCGCCGCCGAAATGCGCGAAATTAAAGTCGATTTGCCCGCGTTCGGAAAACCCACCAGCCCCACATCAGCCAGAAGCTTTAGCTCCAGGCGTAGGTCGCGCTCCTGCCCCTCTTCGCCGGGTTCGGTCTCGCGCGGCGCCTGGTGCCACGGCTTGGCAAAGTGTTGGTTGCCGCGACCACCGCGGCCTCCTCGCACCACCTGCACGCGCTGATTCGGCTCTGTGAAGTCCGCCAATTGCTCGGCCGTGGATTCGTCGTACACCACCGTCCCCACCGGCACCTCGAGCACCATATCTTCGCCCGAATGTCCGGTACAGTTGGAGCCTTCGCCGTGCCGCCCGCGGTCCGCGCGGAACAGCCGATTAAACCGATAGCGCAGCAGCGTGTTTTCGTTCTGTGACGACGCAATCCAGATGCTGCCGCCATGGCCGCCGTCCCCACCGGAGGGGCCTCCGCGCGGTACGTATTTCTCCCGGCGGAAGGCCATGCAGCCATTTCCGCCGTTCCCGGCTTTCACGTGAATGTGGGCTTCGTCTACGAACACGGAAGGTTAAAACCTGATAGCGGCGCTTTCGCGGCCGCAAAATACAAAAGCGGTCCCAAAGGTAGGGGACCGCCTGGAAAGTTCTGTCGAAACAAAGGGATCAGTTCGCGGGAGCCGCCGTAGCTTCGGCAGGCTGCTGCTTTTCGGGGTGCACGCTGATGAACCGGCCGTGCTTGCCCCGGTCCTGAAATTTCACGAAACCGCTGGCGAAGGCAAAGAGCGTATCGTCCTTGCCGCGCCCCACATTCAAACCGGGCTTGTGCCTCGTGCCGCGCTGGCGAATCAGGATCGTGCCGGCATTCACCCACTCGCCGCCAAAGCGCTTGACTCCCAGCCGCTGTCCCTGTGAATCGCGGCCGTTTACGCTTGAGCCGCCGCCCTTCTTATGTGCCATGACCCAATCCTTTGCGCCTAAAGCGCGATGTCGCCGATTTGCACCGACGTGTAATTCTGCCGGTGGCCGGTGCCGATCTTGTATTGGCCGCCGGTCTTATATTTCAACACCTTGATCTTCGGGCCGCGATGATGCCGCACGATCTTGCCCGTCACTTTCGCGCTGCCGGCATCCTTGCCGCTCACCATCTTGGCTTCGTCGGTGCCCACCGCGAGCACTTCGCCAAAGGTGATCTTGCCGCCGACTTTGCCTTCCAGCCGCTCCACGCGAACCGTATCACCCGGGGCCACCCGGTACTGCTTGCCTCCACTGCGTATGACGGCGTACATCTATCCTCCACAGAAAATCGGAAACCCCAATTATACGGGCCTTAGCCCACCCGGTCAACGCCGCATTCCCACCGGCATCGCCAAACTTGCCTAACCTAGATTCGTCCGCATTCCCATGAGCCCGTATCCTCACGACCGTCGCGCCGCGAGCCTTTGCGGGTGCCGCATCCCTTTGCGCGGTTGGCAAAGGGTGCGCAAGACAACTTCTCTATTGGGTCCTGGCTCCAAGGGCATGCCGTAGACGCTAGCGGTAGATCTCCCTGCGATGGCCCATGCGGAGAACAAGAACCACCAACCGGTCGTCTTCGATCTTGCAGATCAGCCGGTAATCGCCCACGCGGTATTTCCAGAACTCCCCAAGCCGCGAACCGCGTAATGCCTGGCCCAGGCTACGTGGATCGCTAAGCCTCGCCACTCGCTGCTCGAGGAACTTCAAAATGCGCTTTTTGTGTTCTGGGTCGAGTTTGGCGAGTTCCCGTTCCGCGGACTCCGCCAGTTCAACGTTCCACGCCATGGCGTTTCAGCGCGTTTTTGAGTGAAATCGTACGCTCGGCTCCGCGGCGGATGCGTTCGAGCGCCTCTTCGGCCAGATACAAATCTTCGAGATCGGCCAGGTGTTCGAGGATAGCCTCCCGCGCGTAATAGGTCTTGGTGCGTCCCGTGCGCCGGGCCAGGCGCTCCAGGCGTTTTTCAATGGATAGCGGCAGTCGAATCGCTAACATAATTCCTCGCTATACAAGTATAGCACCAATTACTTCTGAGACCTGGTAGTTGCGTCTTTGCGGGTGCCGCAGCCCTTTGCGTTGTTTGCAAAGGGTGCGCAAGACAACTTTGCAACTATTGCGCGCGTGCCCGTTGTGCCTTGGCTTCCGCCATGATTTTCTCGATGTCTTCGGCTTTGCGGGGCAAGCGGGCCGTTAACAACTTGTAGCCGGTGGGCGTGATGAGCACGTCGTCTTCGATGCGCACGCCGATCTTTTCTTCCGGGATATAGATTCCGGGCTCCATGGTGACGACCATACCGGGTTCGAGCGGGCGATAGGGGTCGCCCGCGTCATGCACATCGAGGCCGATATGGTGGCTCAGACCGTGGATGAAATACTTCCCGAGCGGCTGGCCGTGCAAATCCTTGCCATGGTGATTGATGTAGTCGAGCGCGATCTGGCCGAGACCACCGGGACCGCGGCCGAGACGCGCCCCCGGTTTGATCGCATCCATCGCAGCCTGCTGCGCGCCGTAAACGATGTCATAGATTTCGCGCTGCCGTGACGTGAACTTGCCGTTGGCCGGGAGCGTGCGCGTGATGTCCGCGGTGTAGCCGGAAAATTGCCCGCCTACATCGAGCACCACGATATCGCCATCCTGAATTTGCGCGCCGATCTTGTCGTAGTGCAGCACGGTGGAATTAAAGCCGGCGCCCACGATGGGCGCGTACGCTTCGGCTTCGCAGCCGCCCGCGAAATGAATTTCTTCCATGCGCGCGGCCACCTGATACTCGAAGAGTCCCGGCCGCATCATTTTCATCGCGGCCAAATGCGCGTCCACGGAAAGCTCGATCGCGCGCGTGAGCAAGTCAATCTCGCCGGCTGACTTGATTTGCCGCATCGCGCCGATTTGCGGCTCGATCTGCTCGACTTTCGCTCCGGCATCGTTTTGCGCCAGCCACGCGGCCCAATTCTGGCGGTGTGGGTAACCGGCATCGGATTCCTGCGTGGGTAGCAGCGTATAAAGCGCGGGCACAATGGCGGCGACCTTGGCGAGATCGTCCTGCAAATTGCTGAATCGTTCGACGGAGGCGAAGCCCGTCTTTTCGTGTACGTCTGGATCGTCGGGACCGATATGCGGGCCGTTCCACGCTTCTTGCAGGCGATTGCGCGGCGGCAGATAGAGAATCTCTTTCGCGCCGGTCCAGCCTTTTGTGGCGATGCTATCGGGAATCAGCAGCAGCGCGGCGCCCTCCTCGTTGTGTCCCGTGAGGTAGTAAAAGTAAGGTTCCTGATTGAAGACGTAAGCCTCGCTCGCGTTTTCCTTTCCCGTATAGCCAAAAATCACGATGGGCGCATCCACTTGCGCGGCAAGGCGCGCACGCCGTGCAGCATATTCGCGATTCGGCTCGCGTTGCCGAACTTGCGCGCGCACGGGCGCCGCGAGCGCGGCCAGCACAATCGCGGCGAGCAAAATTGTGCGGCGGAGCAAAAGATTGCGAGCCGTCTTGCAGACTGAGCCTTGATGAATCAAATCGAACCTCGCGCCATCAAACAGCCCCAGACTATCGGAAGAGTCGTGGTTCGCAGACCATTCTAAGCCGTTCCATTCGAGCTGGACTAGCGTCTGAGGTGCCGAAACGGAACGGCGACGATAGTAACTATCTGGCCACCCCACCCCCCCCCTATTTTGATGTAAATACGGCAGGGACAAGACTTACAGCTTCCGATGTGCGCAATCAGCAGTAATAAAAGGACTTAAAAAATCGCTATTTGCCGCATTGTGGACTTATTTGCGGGAAACAAAGGGCTTACAGGACCTCATGTGTTACGAACATGCGCACCCGGGAACTTGATGCTTAGCCTTTACCGTGAAGTATTACCGGGTAAAAAGCAGATCCCTCACTCCGTTCGGGATGACACGAGAAGAATGTTTTCCAAGCGCGGCGGCGATCTATGCGGTTCGGAGTGGCGCCTCAGACAACATGAGGAAGACTTAAAACAGCGGGAAGCTAATGATCATACTCACAAAGAGAAAAGAACCCGGCGGTGCCTTGTGCGCGGCCGGGCCATGGGTCCTGCGAACCGAGAGAGGAACGAAGCATTTGCCGCTGATTGCCTTGTGCGTGCGGCCCGGCTGCCCAGGGCCGTTTCCTGCGGCGCGATGGGCCTACTCGCGCGAACCGGTCCGCAGCGGACGTTATTCCGCGAGCTGCGCGGCACCGGCGGAATGCGACGCCGTGGCGGATGCGGGCTGCGGCTTGGCCGATTTGCGGCGGATGATGAAGGCGGTGCCGAGCAGGCCGAAACCGAACAGGAGCAGACTCGAGGATTCGGGCGTCGGCGTCACAGTAAATTGCACGGGCGTCAGGCTGAAGTCACTGGGATACGGGGCAGACCCAAGATAAATCGCGTCGTAGTAGGAGGTGGTGTCCCAATAGATATTGACCGGCTGCGACTGGCCTTGGACCGAGAACAAGACGCCGTTCAGATCGAGCTGGGGGTTCGTGCCCATCATAATAAGGTTGTCGTAGGTAAAATTATCGCCATCGGGGACGGAATAGACGCCCGAACCGACGGGAATCATGGCGGTGATATTGGCGCCGTTCTGTTTGCCGGTAACGGACGTGACCAAAAACTCTCCGCCGCCTTCATTGGTGGCTGTGAAGGTGCCGAAGCCCGTGATTCCGGCTCCGGAATACGCAAAGTTAAACGTATCCGCCGAGGCGCTTCCGGCGCAGACGGCCATGGAAGCCAGCGCCCCCATCAAAATTGTCCTGCGGATCAGTGAGCCCATCTTCAAGTTCCTCTCTTTCGCTCTATAAGTCCTAATCAACGCGCCGAGTTTGCCGTTTTGAAGCAAGTACAGCAATAGCCCCGGCGTACTATCGCGGTTACAAAGTATTTATTTTGTGGGACTTGCGGTATATTTCTGCGCGCGCGCAAATTGCCGTGCAAGGCAGTCTGGGGCGAAGTACAGGTACGCTGCCGGATTTGGACGAGACCGTTTCTTGTGCCCAAAAAAGCATAGGTAACTGGTACCGGACGCGGGTACCGCAAGTACCATGGCCCTCAAAAGCACTATTACTGAGAATGAAGATGCACCGAGCCAGGGACTTGGGAACGCTACGCTCAGGCCTGCCGTGCGGAGAGAATTATGAAGAACAAGTGGGTAGCCCGGTTAACGGACGTTAATAAAGAACTGCTGCTAATCCTTTCCATTATCGCTTCGGCTGGGATTGTGAATTTCTTCATCTCCGGGCAGAGGCTCGTACTCACCTTCTACAACCTGCCGACGCTCTTCGCCGCCTACTATTTTGGGCGACGCCGCGCGATGGGCGCCGCAGTAGCCTCCATCCTCTTTATCACCTGGATGAACCTGATGAATCCGCTGGCGCTGGGCGGCGGACTGAGGATCGAGTCGCGCGGGTTGCTGACGTGGTCGGATTTGTCGGTGTGGGCAGGATTTCTCTTGATCTCCGCGTATGCCACCGGAACTCTTTACGAAAAGGGACAGCGGAATCTGGCGGAGCTACGCGAAACGTATTATGGCGTGCTGCAAATTCTGAACCAGTTCATTGCGAACGATAAATTCACGCAGAATCATTCTTATCGCGTTTCGGTGTACGCCACGCAGATTGCGGCGGAAATGGGGCTGCGTCACGAACAGATCGAAGATGTACGCGCGGCCGCGCTGCTCCACGACGTGGGCAAGCTCGAGACTAGCCGCGACGTCCTTTATAAGGCCGCCCGGCTGACCGATGACGAAATGAAGGAAATGAAGACCCACGTGGATAAGGGCGTGGGCATGCTGAGCCCCGTGGGCGGATCGCTGCGCCGCGTGCTGCCGATTATTCTGGCGCACCATGACCGCTTTGATGGAACCGGCTATCACCCGCGCAAGGGTGAGGATATCCCCATCGAGGCGCGCATCATCAGCGTGGCGGATGTATACGACTCGCTGATCAGCGACCGACCGTACCGCAAGGGAGTCTCTCCCTTTGAAGCACGCGACGTGATTTTGCGAGGCTCGGGCGCGGATTTTGATCCGCGGGTAGTGGACGCCTTCGAATCCGCGTTTGCGAGACAGCGGCTGGAAGTTTCCGAAGTGCTGGTGTAACTGGAGAGTTGTTGCGATAGGGTCTGGCCGCAGTAAAGTGTGCCGCAGCCTTGGCGAGTGGGCACCAGTTCCATTTTGGGCTACGGCTATTTTCTCCGAGACATACAGTATTTACCTCACGCCGCGTCCTTCCGAGCTGATCGCTTCGCAAATCAAATACACATAAGCCGGTAAAGATCGGCTGCTGCGAGGAGTTCCCAGCTCATGCGAACGCGCCTTTTTTCCGTTCGAAATCGAATGCTATTTGCCGGAGCAGCGCTCGCTGGTTGCGCGCTGGCAATTGCGCCGCAAGTTCGCGCGGATAGCGTCAATTACTTGCAGACGAATCTTGTTACGAGCAACCAGACGGATGCTTCCGCGCTGCTCACCGATGCGAATCTGGTCAATCCCTGGGGCATTGCCGAGAGCGCCACATCGCCATTCTGGGTATCCGATCAGGGAAGCGGTGTCGCTACCCTTTACAGCTCCACCCCGGTGATGACGACAATCGCGCCGCTGGTGGTGGCGATTCCGGCGGCTACCACGCCTCCTTCCGGACCTACTGGAGTGGTGTTCAACAGCACCACGGGCTTTGCGATCGGAACCACGCCGAAGGCCGCCAATTTTATTTTCTCAACGCTGCAGGGCACGATCGTCGCATGGAATTCCACGAGCGGGGCAGTAACCGCGGCGACCGTTTCAGGAGCTGTGTTTACGGGTCTCGCGGCGACGAGCGGAAATCTTTATGCCGCGGATTTCAAAAACAACCAGATCGACGTGTTCAACAGCAGCTTTGCGAAGACCGCTTCCTTCACCGATCCTTCCGTGCCAAAGGGCTACGCACCCTACAACGTGCAGGCCATCAATGGACTGCTCTACGTGGAATATGCGCCCGTGGGAACGAACGGAATGCCGGTGGTGGGGAACGGGAATGGGATCGTGGATGTGTTCAACGCCAGCGGCACGCTGGTGAAGACGCTCATTTCCGGCGGAACTCTGAATGTGCCGTGGGGCATCGCGCTCGCGCCCGCCGCCTTCGGGCAATTTGGCGGAGATCTACTGGTGGGAAATTTTGGCAATGGCGAGATCAATGCCTACGACCCGATCACCGGCGCTTATCTGGGGACGCTGGATAATCCGCAAGGGAATCCGCTGGTGAACGGCGATCTGTGGGCTTTGCAGTTTGGAAATGGCGGAAACGGTGGCAATCCCGACGCACTCTACTTCACGGCCGGGATTGATGACGAGACGCAGGGCTTGTTTGGAGAAATCACGCCCACGCCGGAGCCTTCGACGTTGGCGCTCTTTGGCGGCGGGCTCGTGAGCTTGATGGGGTTGTGGCGGCGGAAGCGGGCGTAGCGTCCGGTCCACGAAATGTTTGTCGCGGGCGCCGGTAGGAGCCGATGCCGGCGCCCGAGGCGGGAGGAAAGCTCCTTCGCGATTTTCCCTCGTTGTGCTGATATCTTCGAGTCGTCGTTTCTTTCGGAAAAATTCCTATACATAGACGCGCGTGGCGCGGAACGGTAAACTTGTGGCTTCGCGCCCGTAGCTCAGCTGGATAGAGCATCTGGCTTCGAACCAGAGGGTCGGGAGTTCGAATCTCTCCGGGCGCGCCAGTTTTAATGCCATGTTTTACGTATACATTCTGCGCAGCTCGGCGACTGGCCGCCACTACACAGGCTTCACCGCTGATCTGACCCAGCGCCTTGGCCAACACAATGCCGGCATCACAAAATCTACGAAGAATCGCGGGACGTGGACGCTGGAATATCAAGAGATGTATCCGACGCGAGCCGAAGCGATGAAGCGCGAGAAATTTCTCAAGTCGGGACAGGGCCGGGAAGAACTAAAACGAATCCTCAGACAAAAAGCGAGCGTAAGCGAAGCTGGATAGAGTCCGCCGCAGGCGGAAACCAGAGGGTCGGGAGTTCGAATCTCTCCGGGCGCGCCAGTTTTAATGCCATGTTTTACGTATACATTCTGCGCAGCTCGGCGACTGGCCGCCACTACACAGGCTTCACCGCTGATCTGACCCAGCGCCTTGGCCAACACAATGCCGGCATCACAAAATCTACGAAGAATCGCGGGACGTGGACGCTGGAATATCAAGAGACGTATCCGACACGAGCGGAAGCGATGAAGCGCGAGAAATTTCTCAAGTCGGGACAGGGCCGGGAAGAACTAAAACGAATCCTCAGACAAAAAGCGAGCGTAAGCGAAGCTGGGTAGAGTCCGCCGCAGGCGGAAACCAGAGGGTCGGGAGTTCGAATCTCTCCGGGCGCGCGACCGTTTTTGCCGTTTCTTTTGAAGGGCTTTCGGCCACTCCCTTATAGCTGTTTCGAACAACTTGTCCGATTACCGCGTTTGATCGGGGCCTGAGACAGTAAAAGGGGCTTCAGCCGAAGATTCAAAACCTGCACTTTGTAAAATCTGCTTCCGGCGGCAGATGAAATGGCAGAGGTTCGCTTTTCACGGGATCGTATACAAGCTCCCCATATTTCTTCCAACTCTCTCTAAACTGCTCTGCAGGAATGACATGAGGCCAGGTCCCTAAATCAAGCTGGAGGACGTGGTCCCCAGGCCGAAGCAGCCCATTCACTGGTACGTAGACATCAGACTTGACTTGAAACGAATTTCCCGGAGAAAGAATAGTGAATTCTACAAGGGGAGCCTTGATTGGAGGGGTCTGCAATTCAGATTTTGACAGCGCCCAATCAATATTGAGCTGGGTCTCGTAAGCACCGGCGGCAACGGCTTGCTCGTCTTTCGCAAAAATAATTCCGTACCAACTGGCTCCGATAGCTCTTGTAACAATCAGTTTCCTGTCCGAAAGGTTTGTGATTTCCAACCGCAATTTCAAGTGAACAACTGAGGCTTCCGAGGTGTTTTGGCCTGCGCAGTTTTGCTGACTGACTGCTGTAAGCGTCACTCTCAATGGTTTTCCACTATTTCCACTTTGTGCCCACGCGGAATGAACCAGAAGGGCGCCCAAAAAGACAAACACACAGAATTGTCTTGGCGCTTGGCTTTGCATAACTGCTTCAGTCTATACCTTTGGCATATCTTCGATTTAGATTCTGTCCTGATAAGTCGGGTTACCGGACAAGTCCCGAAGGATCGGCTGTTACTTGAGTCCCTGGATCAACTGAAAGTTCGACTGACACAAATCCCGAGAGAAAAGTTCTAAGATCGTCCCCTAGGCGCGCCATTCTAAACTTGCTCCGTCAACTCTTTATGTAGCGGCTGGAGAGCCAATCGACTCGGCGTTTTGTGTAGCACTGTGTGCCAAACAAAGGCCAAGCCCACTGCGTAGTCCGCCGTAAATAGAGTCATTTATCTGGCGTTCCGGTCATCTCATCTGTAATTCTTACAGATGGGACGGCGGAACGAGGCGACCATAGCTCCAGAAATGAGGGCAAGGGGATGGAGAAGCAATCACGCGATCACGTCAACCGTGAGCTAAGTGAGTCCGACGGAGCGCCCGCTAAGCCCACCGGCGCAGTCTCGGGAGAGTTCGTCACCGAGACGTTCGGGTACGACGATGGACGGCAGGTCACGGTATACGTTCCACCGGACCCGCCCGAAGCAATCGTCTTCGCCGGCGACGGTCAGGAAATCTCGAAGTGGGGCCGGTCGCTCGAGAAGGCCGGCGTACCGTCCACAATGATCGTCGGTGTACATGGGCTGACCGACGAGACGCTGCGGCTCCATGAGTACTCACCGGGCTTTGAGCCGGAGCGGTTCGCGGCACATGAGAAGTTCTTCGTCGAGGACGTTCGCCGATGGACGGAGTCGCGGTTTGGCGTGGCGCTGCCCGCTGAACGTACTGCGGTGTTCGGCGTCTCGGCGGGTGGGGAGCTGGCCCTCGCTCTTGGGATTCGGCATCCAGATGTCTACGGCGCGGTCTTCTGCGCCTCGCCTGGCGGCGGTTACAAGCCGCCTGGCGTTATGCCGAGTCCGCTTGCGCGCACATACCTTGTCGCTGGCACACAGGAACCGTTCTTCCTCGGGAACGCAAGAAGGTGGGCGGACGCGCTGCGCGATGCGGGTGCGGATGTCGTCATGAATGAGCGAGCCGGGCCGCACGGTGGCGCATTCTGGCGAGAAGAGTTCCCGCTGATGGTGGCGTGGGCATTCGGGCGCTGATGCATCTCGATGTCTCACCGGCGGAGGGCCCCATTTCCCGCGCCATCCTGCTGCGACCAGTGCGTGGCTTTGGCCGGCTTACTCTTCTAGTCTGCCTCTTCTCAGGTCCGCAGACCTCGATGTCAAAGCTCTTGCACGGGCATTTCGCCGGTAAATCTAAACGTAGGCGGGAAGCATTAGTTTCTGCCAGCCCAAACCCCCTTGGCTGTGCAGTCATCTTCACCTCCTTCCGTTCATCTCGCACCTCAAAAAAAAACGCCCACGCGTGTGCGTGGGCGGTTCGATGTCTTGGATTAGAATATCAACAGTCTTGACTTGGGTCAACGGTACTTGGCCGCCCGCGGCACCTCGGGCCGGCGAACCGCGAACAAATTCCGCGTCAGAACCGGCGTTTCCTGGAACGAGCCGGTCAGATGCCGGCGTACCAGGCATAGCCGCCTTCCGGTTCCATGGAGCCGAGACCTTTGCCGAATTTTTTCAGATTGTCGGTGACGGTCATGTGGGTGATGAACTTTACGCTCTTGTAGCCGAGCTGGCGCGGGAGACGCATGCGCAGCGGGCCGCCATTGCCAATGGGAAGTTCACCGCCATTCATGCCATAAGCCAGGAAAGTTTGCGGGTGCAGGGCGTCGGCCATATCGATGCTGTCCCACCAGCCCGGTGCGATCGAGTAATACACCACGTATTTGGCTTGCGGGAGAATCCCCGCAGCATCCAGCACATGAGAGAGCGGAACGCCGATCCATTCGGCGATGTACGACCAACCCTCTTCGCACGCGAGTATCGTGATTTGGCTGCGAGAGGGGTAGCTCTTCAGTTGGGCCAGCGAAAACGACGTGGGCTTGGCGACCATGCCGTCCACGGTAAGCCGCCAGTCAGCGAATCCTCCCGCCTGCAGGCGCTTGAACGCGTCACTTGGAGGCGCCATTTCGTTGGCGAGCGGAGGCTTGGAGATCATGCTCCGCGGGAATTCGCGGGCGAGCGAGTGCCGCGTTAGCAGGCGCTGGGAAGCGTAGGTCAACGTTTCGCCGAGACCCCAAATTCCGCCGGAATCGGGAGGGATCAGGCCGTACTTTTGCGCGAAGTGCGCGGCGACGCCCAAGCCGGATAGGCCAGCGGTGGCGGCGAGTCCGGCTTTGATCAGTTTGCGGCGCGAGAGATTGCTCATGGGCGCTCCTTTTGAGCGGCGGCGCCGCCGGTGATCATGGCGCGCATGCGGCTCCTGAATCCGGCGACGCATACCATCACCACATGGACGATCAGGAAGAGTACGAGAGCGATGGAAACGAAGAAATGCAGCGTGCGCGCGGATTGCTGGCCGCCGAGCAACGTGACGGTGGCCGGAAACGCCGAAACAAAAGACAGGGACATGGCCAGGCCCGTCCAGATAACTAACGGGAATAGGACGAAGATTACGATCAGGTAGCTCAACCGCTGGAGCGCGTTATACGACCAGGCCTCTGACGCGCTCGGACGCCGGAAGCGCAAATGGTTCGCGAAATCGCTCGACAACGCGTGCCACGAAAGATCGGCTCCGGCCGGAAACAGGTTTTTCCGAAAATGCCCGGAAAAGACGCCGTAGATTAAATAGAGCAGGCCGGTGCATACCATGATCCAGGCGGCCTGAAAGTGGAGATAGCGGCTCCAGCCGTTCTGGTCCGGCAGCACGTAGCCGTAGCCGGTAGGGACTAACGATCTCGAGGAAGGGATCGGTATCCGGAAAAGCGGCTTGGTCAATACGTTGCCGGTTTCGCCCCAATAGAAGCGTGGGTGAGAGATCATAATTTCCGTGCCGCTGACGAGCAGGGCGAAAAAGCACAGAGTGACAATCCAGTGAGTGATGCGGACCAGGACGGAGTGACGCGACGTCACGTGCGCGGCGGGGACGGCCGGTGCAGAACTTGGGCCGGGTACTGCAAGGGTCGCCGGTACAGAATCCAATCTCGCCATTTTCAAGCTCCTGCTGTGGTTCCGGCTTGCTTTCCCAGAGTTGCCGCCATGCTACCACAGCGAATGAAACGGATCAGTGCCGGATTATGAGCGAGCCGGATGCCCGTAATCGGCTGCCCCGCTCGAGCCCCGTGGAATGGCCAACGCCAAGTTGAGTAACACAAGCGGCATAATAAGGGTTCTATAATCTTCTTTCTGAACGCAGTACCTTTGTTTATCTATCGGTTCCACGACGGAGCGCACGGACATTGTCGGGAAGTAGCCATCAGAGAGCTATGCAGCGGGCTAAAAGCTCGGGGGCTTCTGTTTCAGAAGTTTCATCAGCGCCTCCATCGCCCGCGTTAAAGCCAAGGCACAAGTTTGGAAGGTTCGCAGAGCACCTACGAACGGTTGAGGCTGTGTCGTTCGTCCTCGCGATCGGCGCCATACTGATGGAGGATCATTTTTGGTGGTTTGTGGCCTTCACGTATATTGGTTTGGTAATACAAACCGTTCATTCGCTCACGGATAACGCAATAGGTAGGGGCAAGTACCTAAGCGGTCTTTTCTTCGTTTCTGTCATTGCTCTGTTTACCTTCAAGGGGGTCGTGGGAACGACATATTTCGAATCTACAAGCCAGTGGACCGAGGGTAACTATACGCCGGGTACGGACGTACACGGTATCAATTGGCAGGATGGCTGGTCAGAACTACAGTTTTCGATTGCCAATAACAGCAACTATGACCTCAAGGACTTCGATTTAGAGTTCTTGGTTGATGAGGGAGTAGAGGCGATCACAAAAGTTAACGATGTTGGCTGCACAGTCGTTCAGAGCGGTCCTCGCGTGATCGACGTGACCGTGAAGTCGCAAAATGGGCAGCAGCAACTGATGAATTCTCTTGGGTACCTAGGTCCATATCGAATGCTCTGCGACAAAGTTCCAGCACATACGGGGATTTCGCTGATCATCGCTCTTGGTAACATTGCTGCCCTGCAGAAGTCGCTGCTTACGCAGCCTAAACGGTTGCCAAGCGGCATTGGGGCAAATTTTCTGGGCCCTAAACGTATGCCAGCTTGGGTCAGATATTATGCAAAGTATAAGGTCGGGTTGCGACCGTATTCGTTTGGAGGGCAGGTTCGCCCGTACGAATACTGAGGGGTTCTCGGAAGCGCCGAATCCGGCGTCTTCGCCTCAAAGGAAGGGAGTTTGAAAGATGAAATATAGAAGGCTAGGGAACACGGGGCTTATCGTGAGCGAGGTGGCGCTCGGTACCATGCAGTTCGGCAGCAAAATGAACATGGGCAACCTCGGCCAGGAAGCGGCCACGCGGATGGTGAGGGCAGCGCTCGATAAGGGAATCAACTTCATCGATACGGCGGACGTCTACAGCCTTGGAGAGAGCGAGACTCTGGTGGGCAATGCCTTGAGGGACTTAAGGCCAGAGATCGTGCTGGCCACCAAAGTCAGGCTCCCGATGGGTGAGAACTTCAACCATAGCGGCGCGACTCGCGTGAACATCCTTCGCGAAGTGGATGCCAGCCTGAAGCGGCTACAGACGGATTACATCGACCTTTATCAGGTGCATGGATGGGATAGCAACACGCCACTCGAGGAAACGCTGCGAACGCTCGACGATCTCGTGCGTCAGGGTAAGGTCCGCTATATCGGGCTTTCCAACTTTATGTCCTGGCAGGCCGCCACCGCAATCATGTTGCAGGAGCGGCTGGGGTTAGAAAAGTTTGTGACCGCGCAAATGTACTACAGCCTGGTCGGCCGGGGTCTGGAATACGAGTTCCAATCGTTCGCGGAGTACCACAAGATCGGCATCCTGGTCTGGAGCCCGCTCGCAGGTGGCTTCCTCACCGGGAAATACACGCGCGCAAATCCCGCTCCTGCTGGCTCACGATTCGCGGAGGCAGGTTCGTTTGTGCCCTTTGACCAGGAGATGGGTTACCGCGTGGTAGAGGCGTTGAAGCAGGTGGCTGCCGGGCGTGATGCAAGTCCGGCCCGCGTGGCGCTCGCGTGGGTGCTGGGACGCCCAGCGATCAGCAGCGTGATCATCGCTGCCCGGAAGATCGAGCAACTCGAGGATAACATCGGCGCCGTCGATCTTCGCCTCTCGGAGGATGAAGTCCGGATCCTGGACGCGGCGTCCGATCCAGGCATTCCGTATCCCAAGTGGATGGTCCTTCAGCTCGACACTGCCGAAGATCCGCGTCCGAAGGTTTTGTATCCGGAGCGATATGCGGACGGCGGTCCCTGGAACGACTTGCGCGGGGCAAAGTAATCAGGCTCTGAAGAGCACCGTATGAGAGCGATTGTACGCACAAAGTATGGACCGCCGGGGGCGTTGCAGTTCGCGGAGGTGGAAAAACCTACTCCCACGGACAATGAGGTCTTGATCAAGGTTCGCGCGGCTTCGGTGAATCCGCTGGACTTGTTCAGCATGAGAGGTGCGCCGTTGCTCCGCCTCATCCCGGGGCTGCGCGCACCAAAGGACCAGCGGCTGGGCGTGGATGTGGCAGGGCAGGTGGAAACGGCGGGCAGAAACGTAGCCCAGTTCAAACCGGGCGATGAAGTGTTTGGAGTGTGCCATGGAGCCTTTGCCGAGTATGCGTGCGCGACGGAAGATAAGCTGGCTTTGAAGCCGGCCAAGATCTCATTCGAGGAAGCCGCAGCCGTTCCCGTGGCGGCAATCACCGTCCTTCAGGGGCTTCGTGATAAGGGGCACATCCAGCAAGGCCAGAAAGTTTTGGTGGACGGCGCATCCGGCGGTGTGGGTACATTCGCGGTTCAGATTGCGAAATCATTCGGGGCGGAAGTCACCGCCGCGTGCAGCACCAGGAATGTGGACACTGCGGGGTCGATTGGCGCAGACCATGTGATTGATTACACGCGGCAAGATTTCACGCAGAGCGGGCAGCGCTACGATTTGATTCTAGGCGCGAACGTTCATCATTCGATTTTCGATTACCGGCGTGCGCTGAGTCCGGGCGGAATTTATGTCGTAGTCGGAGGTGATTTGGCCCGAGTTTTCCAGACGATGCTGCTGGCGCCGTTACTGTCGCGGATGGGGAACAAGAAGACGCGGTTCTTCATCGCGAAGATAAACCAGAAGGATTTGGTTCTTCTGAAAGGACTTCTTGAAACCGGGAAAGTTGTACCCGTTATCGATAAACGCTACCCGTTAAGCGACGCGGCTGAAGCTCTCCGCTATCTTGAACAACGGCATGCGCGAGGAAAAGTCGTATTAACCGTTGAACATGGCAGCAACGCCCAGTAAGGTGGAGCGGATTCAGCGTCGCTCTCCCTTTTCTGAACGGCGCGTCTAAACGGCAGGAATCAGAGCGCCGCCACGGGGGTTTGTGGCGAGCGCCGGCGAATGGGTGGTCCCATGCACAAACTGTTTTTTCGTAATCGGCGCGTGACCAGTACGGCCGGATGGGCGGGCGTCGCGGCATTGCTCCTGCTCGGTGCGGCACCGGTCACGCGGAGTTGGGCGCGCGAGTTGCAGGCGCAACAGAGCGCTTCGCCTGCGTACGTCTATGAGGTCGCGTCAATCAAGCCGGATAAATCCGGGAACGGCATGGTGCGTATCTCCAACACGCCGGAGGGCTTCAGCGCGAACAACGTGTCGGTGCAGATGCTGATTCGAGTGGCGTATGGCGTGGAGGAAAACCAGATTCAAGGATTGAATTCGCTCGCCTCGGAAAATTACGACGTGGAGGCGAAAATGGAAAAATCCGTGGCAGATAATCTCCAAAAGCTCGACCAGGATCAGCGCACCGAGGTGCGCCGGCATATGCTACAGGCGTTGCTGGCGGACCGCTTCAAGCTGACGATCCACCGCGACACGAAAGAGCTGCCCATCTATGCGCTCGTCGTCGCCAAGAACGGCCCGAAACTGCAGGAGGCAAAACCCGGCGATACGTATCCAAATGGATTCAGAGGTCCGGGAGGCCGCGGCGGCAGGGGCATGATGATGATGGGCCAGGGCGAGTTGACCGGACAAGCGCTTCATGTTGCGGACTTGGCCCGGCAATTGTCGCAACAACTCGGGCGCACCGTTGTGGATAAGACCGGGCTGACGGGCGTGTACGACTTCACATTGAAGTGGACGCCGGACAACCAAATGGCCATGCCGGGTGGCGATGGCGGCCGGGGATCAGATAGCGGCGCCTCGGCGGATTCTTCGGGTCCCTCGATTTTCACCGCGGTTCAAGAACAGCTTGGGTTGAAACTGGAATCACAAAAAGGGCCGGTCGAGCTGCTCGTGATCGATCACGTGGAGAAGCCTTCGGAGAATTAGCGGCCCGCGGATGGCCGGCGCAACCCCTCATTTAGCCTCACACACGAATCGTCTCGCTAGTTGTCGCCGGTGGGTTTTTCCGCGTGGTCGATCACCATCACGGAAACCGGCGCCTTGCCAGACTCTAGTTTGAGCCCGAGTTCCTTTTGAATCGCGGCGAAGATGTCGAGTCCGTTTGTGGGCGGTAACTTCGCGACGATCGCTGGGTCTGCGTCAGGGGGAAGCTCCGGCGCCCATTCTAATGTGAAATCGTAGAAGCCTTTGAGTCCGCTCTGATCTACCACCGGGCGGCCAATCGCAGGAAAGCCCGCGAGAAACCAAGTGAAATAGGACATGGAGACGTGTGTGAATTTCATCTTGCCAAAGCCAATGCCGCTATAGGGAATGTCATAGGTTTCCGGGCCGGTGTTGGCCGTCATTTTCGAGCCCGCTTTATCCACGGTTAGTGTGTAAGCGGACATTTCCTTGGTTTCGCTGTGGAATTGCAGCTTGAAGCGGTCGATCAGCAGATTTTGAAACATGATGTGAAGGTCGTCGATATTACGTGGACGGTCCGCTTTCGCGCTCACATCGTAAGCTTCGCTATCGAGCCAGCTCGGTCCGCCGGAAATCTGATTGGGAGTGAGATGAAACATCAGCCGGATCATCAATCTTACGGGAACTCCGGTGGCCACGTAAGTTTGCCCGCCCGGCAGAGGCTTGATTCCTCCGGCTTGCTCGTTGGGTGGGCTGGGTTTGACGCTCGCGACGTCGAATTCGAGTTTCGGCGATGCGTCCGCCTGCGCTTGAGACGAGGGCTGAGCGGCAGAGTGGGCCTGGCTCTGCACCTCACTGAATGCGCCAAGAGCCGCAAGGAAAATGATTGCATTTAGAATTACGGACTTTTTCAGCATAACGACCTTTCTGCCGACGAGTCTGCGGCAAACGGCTCACTAGAGGATTGACGCGCGTGTGCAGGAAAGGGCACTGCGAATACGCCAAGATTACCACTTTCATCACCAAGGACAGCATTCTACGCTCGCTAACCGGTTGTGAGGCAGAATTCTGAATTGCTGGAACGATGTAAGTTCTGGTGCGTATAAACGAGCGAAAGAACGGGACAAACGGCCGCGTGCGGCCGGTGAGCCGAAAGCGAGGTTGTGCCGTCTAAACACGCTGGATGTGCGTGCCGAGGTGCTGGTTGTCAAACATGGGAAGAAGCCTTCGGAAAACCGGGCTGGGACAGGATACTCGATGGTATCGTGGCGCATCGTGAAGCGCCTCGCCCTGCTCTGCGCGGTTGCATGTTTGGGGCTGTGTGGCATCGCGGCTGCTGCGGAGCATCATGGGCAGGTCACCTTTGGTGGTCTGCCGGTTCCCGGAGTCACCATCACGATCACGCAGGGCGACAAGAAATTCATCGCCATCACCGATGCGCAAGGACTTTATTCCCTCGCTGACGTACCAGAAGGCAAGTGGACTGTCGAAATCGAAATGGCGGGGTTCGCCACGATTCGGGAAGATCTGGTGATCGGTCCCAACATGCCGGGCGCGGTGTGGGAATTGAAAATGCTGCCGCTCGACCAGATCCAGGCTGAGATCAAGCCGGTCGTAACGAGTCCGAATGTGACGCCCGCGCCATCGCAGAGCGAGCCGGCCAAGAGCGCGCAGGCGAAGCCGCAGCCGAATCAAGCGCAGGCGGCACAGGCAGCGCCTCCGGAGGAAACGGCTCCCGCGTCCGACGGATTTCTGATCAATGGCAGCCAGAATAACGGCGCGGCTTCTCCATTCGCGCAACTGGCCGCGTTTGGAAATAATCGCAACGGCGGCAATTCGCTCTATAACGGTGGCATTGGACTGATCCTAGATAACGCGGCCCTGGATGCCCGGCCATTTTCCTTGAGTGGAGACAACACCCCCAAAGCTGCCTACAACCAGATCACAGGCGTCGCAAACTTCGGCGGACCTCTCAACATTCCACACGTATTGCGCCACGGTCCGTTCGTGTTTGCGGGCTATCAGTGGACGCGAAGCCGCAACGCCACCACACAATCCGCTTTGGTGCCAACGGTAAACGAACGCAACGGGGATTTTTCGCAGACGCTGAACGCATCCGGCCAGCCGGTGCAGATCTTCGATCCCTCCACCGGCTTGCCGTTCCCCGGCAACATGATTTTGCCGGGACAGATCAGCAAGCAAGCCCAGGCGTTATTGAATCTCTACCCACTGCCAAACATTACCGGAAATCCGCGCTACAACTACCAGATTCCGATCGTCAGCAATACGCACCAAGACGCGCTGCAATTGCGATTCAATAAATTTATCAACCTTAAGAACCAAGTATATGGCGATTTCGCGTTTCAGAGTGTGCGATCCAATGGTCCGAATCTTTTTGGTTTCGACGATTCGTCCAACGTACTCGGCTTCAATAGCGGGGTTCATTGGTCGCATCGCTTCAGCCAGCGAGTGATTTTGAGTCTCGGGTACCGGTTCAGCCGGCTATCCACGCGACTGACGCCGTACTGGGAAAATCGGCAGAATGTGTCGGGCGATGCGGGAATCACCGGCAACGATCAGGATCCGATGAACTGGGGCCCGCCGAGCTTGACGTTTTCGAGCGGTATAGCGGGATTGTCCGACGGGCAAAGCGCGTTCGACCGCAACCAGACCAGCGCATCGTCCTACAGCTTGTTCTGGAATCGCGATCACCACAACTTTACGTTTGGCGGGGATTTCCGCCGGCAGCAATTTAACTACTTGTCGCAGCAGGATCCGCGCGGTGAGTTTACGTTTACCGGCGCGGCCACCGAGGGAACGACGGGCGGCGTGCCTACCGGCGGCTCCGATTTTGCGGATTTTCTGCTGGGGATTCCCGATACCAGCGCGCTCGCGTTTGGCAACGCCGATAAATACTTTCGTGAATCCGTTTACGACGCGTTTGTCACGGACGATTGGAGAATGACCCCGCAATTCACGCTAAACCTGGGGATTCGGTGGGAGTATGGAGCGCCGATCACGGAACTCGATGGCCGCCTGGTGAATTTGGATATCACTCCGGGATTTGGCGCTGTTGCGCCCGTTGTAGCTAGCAATCCGGTGGGGCCCTTGACGAGCCAAACTTATCCGAGCTCGCTGGTGCGCCCAGACCGGCATGACTTGGCGCCGCGCCTGGGGATCGCTTGGCGGCCTCTATCCGGCTCCTCGATGGTGGTTCGCGCGGGATACGGAATTTATTACGATTCCTCCGTCTATCAAACAATCGCGCTGCAGATGGCGCAGCAAGCTCCGCTTTCGAAGAGCTTGAGCGTGCAAAACAGCCCGACGTGTCCGTTGACGCTGGCGAATGGATTCATCAACTGTGCTGGCACCACCCCTGATACCTTCGCTATCGATCCGAATTTCCGCATCGGCTACGCGCAGAATTGGCAACTAGCGGTGCAGCGGGATTTGCCCGGCTCGCTGCAATTGACGGTGACCTATCTCGGCATTAAAGGTACGCGAGGCGTGCAGGAATTTCTGCCGAATACATATCCCGTCGGGGCCGCGAACCCATGTCCCGGTTGTCCTCTCGGATTTGAATATCTGGCCTCGAACGGCAATTCCACGCGCGAAGCGGGGCAAGTGCAGTTGCGGCGCCGCCTGCATAATGGGCTTACGGCGACGCTGCAATACACCTACTCAAAATCCATCGACGATGATTCCGCGATGGGCGGCCAGGGCGCTACCGCGCTGGCGCAAAACACACCCCAAAATGCGTTTAGTCCCTCGACGTCAACGGGCGGAGGTGCAACGCAGGGCAGCCCGAATGCGCCCACCATCGCGCAGAACTGGCTGAACCTGAATGCCGAGCGCGGACTTTCCGCTTTTGATCAGCGCCACCTTCTGAACGCGCAATTGCAATACACCACCGGGATGGGCATTGGCGGCGAGACGCTGCTGAGCGGCTGGCGCGGCGTCCTCTTTAAGGAATGGACGTTTGTTACACAGGTCATCGTAGGTAGCGGCTTGCCGGAGACGCCCATCTATCTTGCCGCGGTGCCCGGTACCGGAATCACCGGAAGTATTCGCCCGAACTACACCGGGGCGCCGATTGACGCAGCGCCTGCCGGTTTGTTTTTAAACCCGGCGGCGTATAGCGCGCCGCTACCGGGCCAATGGGGCACCGCCGGCAGAGATGCGATTATCGGCCCGATGGAATTCACATTGAACGGTTCGCTGGCACGCACGTTCCGTTTGCACGGCCGCTTCAATCTGGATGTGCGCATGGACGCGACCAACCTTCTCAACCACGTCACGTTCACAAGCTGGGATACCATCGTGAACAGCACGCAATTTGGCGAACCAACCACGGCCAATCCCATGCGCAGCATGCAGGCCACCATGCGGCTGAGGTTTTAATCATGCGACGTCTTATCGCCGTAATGTTGCTATGGAGCCTGGCTGCGAATGCACAGCAGATTGGGCAGAATGCGCCTCAGGGAGGCAACACGCCGGCCAAAATCACGGTGAGCACGCAGTTGGTGGTTGAGACCGTGGTGGTGAAGGACAAAAAGGGCGCGCCGATCGAAGGTTTGACCGCGAAGGATTTCACGCTCACCGAAAATGGCGTGGCACAAACGATTCGCTTTTGCGAACGCCAGCAAGTGCAGGAAGCCGCCGGCAGCGCCCCCGCGCCACCCGTCGAGCCGGGACACGTCAAGATTTACCAGAAGCTAGCCAAGACTCGCATCGCACCCGAACAGCCGGGAGACATTCGCTATAAGGATCGCCGTCTGCTGGCTCTTTATTTTGATATGACGGCCATGCCGCCCGGAGATCAACTGCGCGCACTGGGTGCAGCTCAAAAGTTTATCCAGACGCAGATGACCCCGGCCGATCTCGTGGCCATCCTCAGATATTCCGGGAGCGCTGTGGACGTGTTGCAGGATTTCACCGACGACCGGGCGCGCTTGCTGAGCATCATCGGAACTCTGGTGGTGGGCGAAAACCAGGGATTCGACGAGACGGCCGACGATGCGAGCGCTTCGGATACGGGAGCTGCTTTTGGCCAGGACGATAGCGAATTCAATGTCTTCAATACGGACCGCCAACTGTCCGCGCTCCAGACCGCCGCGAAAATGTTGGGGCAGCTCAACGAGAAAAAGTCGCTGGTCTACTTCGCGAGCGGCCTGAGACTGAATGGCATAGACAACCAGGCACAACTCCACGCCACGGTGGATTCCGCGATTCGTGCCGGGGTGTCTTTCTGGCCGATCGATGCGCGCGGGTTGGTGGCGCAGGCTCCTTTGGGAGACGCCACGAAAGGATCGCCAGGAAACATTGGCATGTACACGGGGGCCGCTGCGCTCGCCGTGACGGCAAATTTTCAGCAGTCGCAAGACACGCTCTTTGCGCTCGCCGGCGATACGGGCGGAAAAGCTCTGCTCGATTACAACGATCTGGCGAAAGGCATCGTACAGGCGCAAGAGGCAATTTCGAGCTACTACGTGCTCGGCTACTACACGACGAATTCGGCGCTCGACGGCAAATTCCGCCGCATCAAGATTTCGCTGAATACCGATGTCCCCGCCGATCTCGATTATCGCCAGGGCTATTACGCCGGCAAACAGTTCAGCAAGTTCACCGTCGCCGATAAGGAGCGGCAACTGGAAGACGCGCTGATGTTGGACGATCCCATCACGGAGCTCACCATCGCGATGGAGGTAGATTATTTCCAGTTGAATCATGCCGAATATTTCGTCCCCATCATCGTGAAAATTCCGGGACGCGAACTCGCGCTCGCCAAACGTGGCGGCGCGGAACACACCCTGATCGATTTCATTGGTGAGATCAAAGACGATTTTGGCACGACGGTCTCGAACGTCCGCGACAAAGTGAATATCAAGCTAAGTGACGCCACGGCCGTGGAGCTGGCCAAGCGGCCCGTGGAATACGACACCGGTTTCACGCTGATGCCCGGCAAATATACGATCAAGTTCCTGGCCCGCGACGACGAAACCGGCCGAATCGGAACGTATCAGAACACCTTTGTGATTCCCAACCTCAACAAAGAGGAAAAACGCATCGCGATCAGTTCCGTCGTGCTTAGTAGCCAGCGCATCGAGCTAAAGGACGCGATTTACAACGCCGTGAAGGATAAGGACAAAGCCGAAACCGCCAATCCCTTGGTGCAGAATGGGCAGAAGCTGATTCCCAGCGTGACGCGAGTCTTCAGCGAAGGCCGCAATATGTATGTTTATCTGCAGGCGTACGAGCAGGGTGCGGCAAACACCGAACCGCTGATCGCATACGTGACGTTTTACCACGGGCAATCGAAAGCATTTCAAACGCAAGCGGTGGAAGTGGTTCAGGACTTGAACAACCGGCTGAAAACGATGCCCCTAACGTTCGAAATCTCTCTCAGCGAACTGCCGCCCGCCGAGTACGAATGCCAAGTGACCGTCTTAAATCCCAACGGACAGAAAAGCGCCTTTTGGAGAGCGCCCGTAAAGCTAGTGCAGTGAGCCCTGGCCAAGCCCTCGCGCCACAAGCTTGCGCCCACGATTAAATTGGCGTCAAGTTCTGGCGCGCGATGAGGTAACATTGGGCCATGCTCAAGGGCTTTGTCGTCGGTTTTGTTCTCGCCTTCCTGATTCTAGCCGGTGGTTGCCTATACTACTTTTCTTCGGGAATGGCTCCCGTTGCCACGGCCGATCCGCCTATGCCGTTTGAAAGTAAACTGGCGCACATGGCCCTGAACGCCCACATCGAGAAACAACCGGTGACGCAATCGCCCGTTGCCGCGGATGAGCCGAATTTTCTGGCGGGCGCGGAAGTGTACAAGCAACAATGCGCGAGCTGCCATGGACTGCCGGGGCAGCCACCTACCGATTACGCTTCCACCATGTTTCCGAGGCCGCCCCAGCTTTTTCACGGGAAGGGCGTAACGGATGATCCCGCCTTCGATACCTATTGGAAGGCCGCCAATGGCATCCGGCTCTCGGGAATGCCATCATTCAAAACCAAACTGACGGACACGCAGTTGTGGCAGGTAAGCCAACTCCTGGCGCATGCGGATGCCATTCCCGATTCGGTGAAGAAGTTGCTCGCACCGGACGTGGCAACGAGTGCGCCGGCCCCGCAGCCAACGGTGAAGTGAGAGAGCCTGAGCTACGGCGCGTCTTCCGGACTAGCTGGGCAAGAGTGCAATCCTATGCGGAGGCTCTCCGCATAGCCGCAGGCATGTTCAGGAAAGTTGGCAGTTCACTGGATGTTTCCTCCAAACGATCGAATCGTGAGGTCTAGCTTCGCAGGTCCATCTGAACAGAGCCAAATTTATTGCGCGTGAGCACCTAGGGGCCTAGGATGCGCATGAAGTGTGGAGGACCCTATGACAGCGCGTACGATCTTTCTGGCCAAGTTGATTGGGCTCTACTGCATTTTGGTTTCGCTGGCCATGGCCGTGCACGAGCAACTGACCATTGAGACGCTCATCGCCATGATGCATGACGCCCCAGTGCTGTTTGTCACGGGGTTAGTCAGTCTGGCGGCGGGCCTGGCGATGGTGTTAAGCCACAACGTGTGGTCGGGCGGCGCATTGCCGGTGATCGTCACGCTGATCGGCTGGGCGACGCTGATCAAGAGCCTCCTGATTCTTCTTTTGACGCCGATGCAGGAAGCGCAGATTTTTCTCGGAGGCTTGCACTACGCGCAGTTCTTCTATGTATACGCTGCAATTACGTTTGTTATGGGAGCTTACCTGACGTACGCAGGATTCACCGCCACTCACGATTGAATAATCGCGGAACTTCTGCCCTCCGGCGTCTGCATCCCACGGTCGTTAGAGGCAGGGAGTGATCCTCCTCGGCAGCCGGACCGGCTCGTACTTCGTATGGAAAAGTACTTTGCAATATGGTAGTCTCGTGCTATGTTCTTGTTGTCGGCGAGTGCACTGCCGCTAGGAGTTCTACCGTGAACAGCCGTGATCCACTTCCGGAATCGGATCGGCCATCCTCGCGCGCCCTCTCTTCTTCCCTCCGTGACGCCATGCGCTATTGGGAGCGGCGCCGCCTCATTTACAACCTTGTGCTCGTGCTGGTGTGCGTCGGCTGGGGTGTGGCGACCTGGCCGCATTTCCGGCCCGCATTGACACTCCTTCCCCTGCTACAACTGGCGGCTTTAGGACTGATTGCCAACGCGCTCTATTGTGCCGCGTACTTCGTGGACGTTCCCATGCTGCTGTCTCCCTTTGGCGATGAATGGCGAAGGTGGCGTGTGGGTCTGTGGTGGGCGGGCATGCTTTTTGCAACATTGCTGACGAATTATTGGATTGCCGACGAGATTTATCCGTTTGTCCGTTGAGATAGATTAAAAATATACCCCGCTCCCATTCGGGGCCTGCCTGCTCCGCTTCCCCACATCGAAAAACGACCAATGGTAGTAGTTCATCTCTTCTGAAAAGATTGCCCCCGCCGTCGCGACGGCCTGGGAGAAAACGTGCAGGTATCTACCGGCAAGGCGTTGTTTTTGTTTGTTCTCCTATTTGCGGCGGTGTCTGTGGCTGCGCAGAACCCGCGCGGCACGCTAGTAGGCACGGTGCAGGACGCCACCGGAGGACGTGTGGCTTCGGCAAAGATTGAGGTCAGGGCCGTGGATTCATCAGTTGACCGAACCACGAGGGCCGATAGCCAAGGGCAGTTTCGCGTCGACGACCTGTCGCCCGGGCCGTATCGGCTGATCGTGAACGCTTCGGGCTTTGCGGAAGCCGCCTCGGACGTGTCGATTTTGGTCAGTTCGGCGCGCAATGTGTCGGTAACTTTGAGCCTGGCGGCGGCGCAGACGACCGTCAATGTGCAAGGCGCCGCATCGTCGATTACTACCGAGCCGATCGACACGACAAGCGCCGTGCATCAGGGCGTGGTAACCGCACAGGATCTCGCTACGATTCCCCTGGCCGCGCGCAGCTTTGCCAATATCGCCTATCTCGTGCCCGGCACCGAGCCCGTCGAGCCTTCCGACCCGACCAAGGCGCGCATCACCGCCGTCTCGACGGGCGGCAGCTCCGGCTTGAATAACCAACTTTCGGTGGATGGCGGCGACGACTCGGACGATTACATCGGCGGCTTCCTGCAGAATATCTCGCCGGACGCCATCCAGGAATTCGCGTTTAAGACCGCCGGTGAAGACGCCGACACCGGCGACACCACCGCCGGAGCCGTGGTGATCACGACGAAGCGCGGCACCGACCAGTGGCACGGCGGCGCTGCGTTTTACGAACGGGACGCGGCGCTGAATGCCCGCTTTCCCATTGACAATCCGGCGCCGAATCCCAAGCAGCCGTTCTCGCGGCAAAATTATGTGGGGACCCTCGGTGGGCCGATCGCGAAGGGAAAGCTGTGGTTTTTTACTGGATTCGAATACGTACCCGAAAAAGCGAGCATCGCTTACAGCCCCGCCACGTTGACGCAATTTCAGGCGCTCGCAACGCTTGCCGCGGACGGGCTAATACCTGGCGCAACATCTATCGCCACGCCCAGCAGCATCCCCGTGCCGTTCCATGATTATCTGGGCGACACGCGGCTCGACTGGTACCAATCCGCGCGCTCGCAGTGGTTTGTGCGCTTCGCCGCGGATAATTACACGACGCAGGACGATTTGGTCCAGCAGGGCACGCTGCCATCGACGGGCGCCACGTCCCATTCCAATTACATGAACCTGGTATTGAACAACACTTTCACATTCAGCCCATCTTGGCTGGCATCGCTGACCTTGGACGCGAGCTATCTGCGCCGCACCGAGGCGCGCAATCAATACCTTGGGTTCGCGCTGGCGTTTCCCTTTAGCTCGACCTCGAGCACGATTTCCGGATTCGAGACCTTTGGCGACAACCAATTTCTCACCCCGATCACGGCATTCCCCGTGCAACGCGATCAAGAAAAATATCAGCTTCGCTACGACGTGAGCCATGCCGCCGGAAAACACGCCCCACGTTTTGGCGTAAATTTCATTCATGAACCGGTGTTGAGCGGCGCACTTTCCGCCACGGCAGAGAACCTGACGGTCTTCCCGCTCGATCCCACGGACTATCTGGCGAATCCCGCGCAATTCACGGAGGACCTGAATTGTGGCCCGGCGGCCACGCCGGGTACCACCTGCACCAATACGCCGGCCGGTGACGGCAGCTTTTCGCAGAACGTGCAGCGTCTGGGCGTTTACGCCGAAGATTCCTGGCGCGTCACCTCGCACCTGACCGTGAATTACGGCCTCCGCTACGACACTACGTTTGGGCTTTTCACCGCATCTGGCCGCAGCCAGGGCGAAAACCCGGCGCTGTTGACGATAATTGCGTTGAAGCTCCCGCTTCCTACGAGTGCGCCGCACGACTACCGCCTTGCCTTTGCGCCGCGGCTCGGGATCGCCTATTCCCCCGGGCAGAGCGGCCACTTGGTGTTTCGCGCCGGGTTTGGTCTCTACTATGACGATCTGGCGCAGAATGGGTGGGTCACTGCGTTACAGGCGGTCAATGCTGCGCCCGGACCGTGTGTGATTCCTGGCGATGGAGGTTGTTTGCCTGGAGCCGCCGCCGGCGGAGTAGGTGACATCATCGCTCCCAATTACAAAACACCCTACGCTATTCATGCGACCGCGGGCGTCGAGTACGCCTTCAGCAGAAACTGGATGGCCAGCGCCGATCTGACGCACGAGGAAGGCAATCACGGCTATCGCGCCTACAACTATGATGCCGGTTACACTTTGGCATCCCCGCTCTTTGCGCCGGACCAGGCGACGCAGATGAACAACGTCCCGAATATCACCGAATTCCGTAGCGATGACCGCTCGCGCTACGACGCGCTGATGCTGCACCTGCAGGGCAATGTGACGCGGCGGCTCAACCTGACCGCGAATTACACGCTTTCTCGCGCGGATACCTGGGGCTGCGTGCTCGGTGAGTTGTTTGATTACGTCAACGGCGTTTGCGATCCGCTCGATCCCTTTGCCAAAGGCGATTACGGTCCCTCCGGCGAAGACGTGACGCATCGTTTTGTGTTGGCGGGGGGCTTCGAAGCACCAGGTGGATTCGAATTCACCACGTTATTTCAGGCGGAAAGCGGGCGCCCCATCACGCTCACGACGCCCGTGGACGTAAACGGCTTCGGCGACACCGCAAACGACCGCGCGGTGGTAAACGGCGTGCAAACCACCCTCGATGAATTTCGCGGTACACCCTATATCCAGCTTGATTTACGCGTCAGCCGCGCATTCAATTTTCACGACCGGTGGTCGGTGACGCCCTTCGCCGAATTCTTCAATCTTTTCAATCGCAATAATCCCGGCGCGAACTATGTCACCGATATTTCTGCCCTACCCGTTCCTGTAAATAACCTCGCCAATGCCACGGCCTTTTGTTTGAATGCCTCGTGCACGCAAACACAGCCCATCACCAGCCCGAAGCAACTCCTGGTGCCTTCGGGCGCGCTTGGCGATTTCTTTGGGCCTGGCACCACGGTGGGAATTCCATTCGCGGCGCAACTTGGTGTGCGTGTGAGCTTTTGATTTGCACTAAGTCGCGGGCGGCCCGAAGGAAAGCCGGCCGATTTGCGTCAGGAAGCCGAGCTGATCGAAGGCTTGCCGGTGGCCGCGGATCTTGCCGTCCTTAAAATAATAAAAGGTCATTCCTTCAATGGTGAAAGGTTTGCCGGTGGCGGGCAATTGCGGCAGGTCGCCCGTGTGCGTGCCGGACATGACCCAGCGAATCGCCATGCGCTCGCCTTCGGCGATCGTCTCTCGAACGTCGAAATGAACGTCTGGAAATGCATTTCTCGTGTAGGCCACGCGTTGCCGAAACGTGTGGTGGTCAATGGATTTTCGATTCCACGGGTCGCCCGGGTCGCTCAGAATTTCGTATGGATCGGTAACCAGCGAATCGAGATTGCGGAAGTCCCCTTCATTCCAGATTTCCCGTATGAATTTTGTCAGGATAGATTCGAGGTCGTGCGTGGACATGTGTAGATCCTTGGTTCTCGATGGATCGGATGCACAAAGTCAATTGTGCCGCTGAAAGGAGTGCAAGGCGGACTTCTCATCCGCGTGGGTTTCGAAAAGGAGGTGCAGCCGCGTGATTTCGAGTACCGCGCGAACCTTTTCGCTCACCTGCACGAGCTTTAGCTCGCCGCCGGCCTGGCGCACCGCGCTGTGGCAGCGGGCCAGTTCGCCGATGCCGTAGCTGTCGATCGAATTTACGCCGGCGAGGTCGAGCAGGAAATTCCTGTGGCCGTTGCCGCTAAACACATGAATCACGTCGCGGACTTGCGTGCGTCCGTCGCTCAAGGTGAGCGAGCCGACTGCAACCATTACGACGACGTTGCCTATCTCGCGAGTTGTGATTTGGAAGCTCAACGCCCGTTCGCCGAATCGTCCGGATGCGCATCATATGCCGCCTTCGCGTCGGTTTCAACGCACTCGGTCTAGCGGGCGTAGTATCCGGGCTTGGCGCGGATGGTATATTCGGGCTGTTTCGCGCGGATCACCACTTTGCGAAACGTGCCGTCTTTCGCGGAATTGGTGGTGTAGTAGCCCACCTCGTAGGAACTGCGCAAATCCTCTTCGATTT
The DNA here is from genome assembly GCA_963703805.1 of uncultured Acidobacteriota bacterium. Taxonomy (GTDB): domain Bacteria; phylum Acidobacteriota; class Terriglobia; order Acidiferrales; family UBA7541; genus DASTCZ01. The sequence goes on from CAVPFO010000005.1 coordinate 2,628,526, forward strand.
GCTTGAAGTACTCCTCCGGCTTCATTTGCGATGAATCGAAAGCTGTCGCGCCGGTATCGGCCGCGATGCGGTCCATCACACGGATGCCGTATTTGTTGGTGGCGTTCAGCTTGCCATGATGCGTTTCCGTATAGCGAATGGTGAAGACGGGCACATCGGCGCGTTGCGCCTCCTGAATCGCGCTGACCTCATCGTAGGCGCTGGAATTATCCTCGCCATCGCTGAAGATCAAGAGCGCACGCCGCCCGTTTTCCCCGGCCAGTTTTTCGGCGACCGAGTCGTAGATCGAATCGTAGAACGCTGTGCCGCCATCGCGGTCTTCTGGCGGACCGAGTTCGGGATATTTCGGGTGCTTGTCATGCTCGAAACCGTTGAGGGTTTCGATCAAGGCACTGCTCGACGGAGAAAAGTCGCTGATCAGCCGGATATGATCGGCGAAGCACACCAGGAAAGCGCGGTCCTTCGGTCCCAATACGTTTTTCAGGAAGACTTCGAGGTCGTGCTGGTGTTGCTTGCCGAAGTGGCTTTGGCTGCCGCTGATGTCCAGGACCAGGCCGAGCGTGAGCGGCACATCGGTGCTCCGCGCAAAGAAGGCGATGCTCTGCGGTGTGGAGTCTTCGAGGATTTCGATGTCGTCTTCGCTGAGCGTGGTGACGAGCGCTCCCTGCACGTCGCGCGCCGTGAAGTTTACTTGCACCAGGTTGGTGTTCACGCGAATTGGCTGCTGCTGTGCAAAGGAAAGGCTCACTGCCAAGATGGAAGGCACAAACAGCACCGCGAACGCATGAGCTAGGCTCCGCGCCGTCACAACCCGGCCAATCCATGAATTGGACAGCCTACGGCTCATCGCTACTACTAACGACAGCCAGGAGGCAGAAGTTCCCCAGCTCCGCCTTCGCGAAACAAGTCCTCCTAGTAGCGAGATCAGTGATTACTTGACAGTATAGTATCTCGGGAGTAGCGTCTGGGTCGGAATGGAACTGGACGCCGCTCTGCCCTGGCTGGCCTTGGGCCTCACTCGAGGTCTGGGTGCGCGGTTCACGGGCAAGCTATTGCGGCGCTTTGGCACGCCTGAGGCGATCTTTCGAGCCTCACTAACCGAACTTGAGTCCTGCGATCTGCCGGCGGCTACGGCACGGGCCATTCACTTTCAGGAGGGTTTGTCGCCTGCAGCGAAGGAATTGGCCCGGGTACGGGAGCTGGGCGTGCAGCTCGTCAATTGGGACGACACCGAGTATCCTCCACGTCTGCTGGAGATCTACGACCCGCCGCCTTTGCTATATGTCCGGGGCGACCCACAAGTCCTTCGAAAGCATTCCATCTCGATCGTTGGTACGCGACGCCCGACCCTTTATGGGAATCTAATAGCTGAACGCCTCTCCAGAGACTTGGCCCAGCGCGGGCTTGTGATCGTCAGTGGGCTGGCGCGCGGGATTGACAGCTCCGCGCACAAGGGTGCCTGCGCGGCGCTGCGCGGCGGCACGATTGGCGTGCTCGGCACCGGCATAGACGTCCTCTATCCCAAAGAAAACAAAAAGCTTTATGCCGAAGCGGAGAAAAGAGGGGCAATCATCACGGAGTTTCCATTGGGAAGCCATGCCGCTCCGGAAAATTTCCCGGTTCGGAACCGGATCGTTGCGGGCATGAGTTTGGGGACGGTCATCGTGGAAGGCGCGCAATACTCAGGATCATTGATTACAGGGCGCTTAGCGATGGAATTCGGTCGCGAGGTCTACGGTGTGCCGGGCAACGTCACGCAACCTTCGAGTTTCGCGCCGAATCAACTGATCAAGCAGGGCGCGAAACTGGTCACCGATTGGCAGGATGTGGTCGAGGAGCTGCCCACCGACGTCCGCACCGACCTTTTCCCGGTCGAAGAGGTGGCCATTGAAGAGCGGGACACACTATTTGCCAGCGAGCTTGCGCCCGAACAGAAAAAGCTGTACGAATTATTAAGTGTAGAGGAACCGACACACGTGGACGAGCTGGTCTCGAAGTCGGGGATGAGCTCTTCGCTCGGGCTGGCCACGCTGTGCGAGATGGAGCTGAAAGGGATTATCCGGCAATTGCCCGGTAAGCAGTTCGTAAAGGCACTGCTCTAAGCCAAAAGGACACAAGCTCACCGTCTCCCCGGTTTTCGGATCACAACACATACATGGCAAAGTCACTCGTCATCGTTGAGTCGCCCGCCAAGGCGAAAACGATCAACAAATATCTTGGACGCAACTATAGCGTCAAAGCCTCGATCGGGCATGTGATGGACCTGCCGAAGAAGGATATCGGCATCCTGCTGCCCTATGAGGCTGCTCCCGCGAAGAAGAAGTCTGCCAAACCGCGCAAAGGCTCGAAGAAGGCAGCGGTTGCGCCTCCGCCCGGGCCCATCGACCCGCGCAAGCTTTTTGACCCCACGTACGTGATCATTCCCGGTAAGGGGAAGGTGGTAAACGATTTGCGCAAGTCCGCAGCCAACGCGGACGTGATCTATCTGGCGGCCGACCCGGACCGCGAAGGCGAGGCGATCTGCGCTCACCTCGAGGAAATCCTCACCGCTTCGCAGAAAAGCATTGCCGATAGCGTGCGCAATGGCATGAATGGCCGCAAACTTCCCAAGAACAAGAAACACAAGGCTGCCGAAGACGGAGAGGAAGAGGCGTTTCAGGCCGTCGAGGTCCCGAGCGAGATCGGCAAGAAGATCTTCCGCGTGATGTTTAACGAAATCACCCCCAAGGCGATCGAGGCGGCCATGGAAAAGGCCGGCCAGGTGAACGCGAATCTGGTGGATGCGCAGCAGGCGCGCCGCGTGCTCGATCGCATCGTGGGCTACAAGATTTCGCCGTTGTTATGGGACAAGGTGCGGCGTGGACTTTCCGCCGGGCGTGTACAGACCGTGGCGCTACGCGTGATCGTCGAGCGCGAGCAGGAAATCAAGGCGTTCGTCCCCAGGGAATACTGGACGATTCATGTGCGGCTCGAAGCCGGCGAAGCCCCGATTTTCGAGGCCAAGCTGCACCGCTATAAGGGCGAAGAGATCGAAGTCACGAATGCGACGGATGCGAACCGCATTGTTGACGAAGTTCGCAACGCGGCATGGCGGGTCGCGGAAGTCACGCAGAAAGAAAAGCGCCGCTTCGCTCCGCCACCATTCACCACCTCCAAACTTCAGCAAGCCGCATATAACCGGCTGCGTTACACCGCCAAACGCACCATGGGCCTGGCGCAGAAGCTTTACGAGGGTGTGGACCTGGGCGAGGAAGGCTCGGTCGCGCTCATCACCTACATGCGCACGGATTCGGTGCGCGTCTCGAATGATGCGCTGGCCGAAGTGCGCGAACTGATTCCGAAACAATATGGCGCCGATTATCTGCCTGAAAAGCCCAACTTTTTTAAGAGCAAGAAGGATGCACAGGACGCGCACGAAGCGATTCGTCCCACGGAGGCCGCGCGCACGCCGGAATCCGTGCGTCGCTACCTGGAAGACGATGTTTTCAAACTCTATCAATTGATTTGGCAGCGCTTTGTGGCTTCGCAAATGGCTCCCGCCGTATTTGATCAGACCACCATCGACGTGGCCGCCGGCGACTACATTTTCCGCGCCTCCGGGTCCGTGGAGAAGTTTGCCGGCTATCTCGCCGCGTATCGCTCCGGCGAAGAAGATCTCGATAAGGAAGAGGCGGCGGATTCGGCTTCCGAAGGCAACCGCCTGCCTCGCGTTACCCAGGACGAAAAGTTGAAGCTTGCGCCCGAAGAGACGACAGCCGCGGGTACCGCGCTCTTGCCGGTTCGCGGCGATCAGCACTTCACGGAACCGCCGCCGCGTTACACGGAAGCCACGCTGGTGAAAGACCTGGAAGAAAAGGGCATCGGCCGGCCTTCTACCTACGCCGCAATCATTTCCACGATCGTCGAGCGCGAATACGTAAATAAGGAACAGGGCCGTTTTACCCCCACAATGCTGGGCGAAAAGGTGAGCGGGCTCCTGGTGAAGGGCTTCGAGGATATTTTTGATTTAGGCTTTACCGCGCGGATGGAAGAAGAGCTCGACGAAATCGAAGACGGCAAACTGCCCTGGAAACAATCCGTCGGCGAGTTTTACAAACGGTTTGCAGAGGACCTCGAGCGCGCCCGCGACGAAATGGAATCGTACAAGCGCGGGATTCCGACGGGCGAGCTATGTCCCAAGTGCGAACAGGGCCATTTGCTCGAACGCATCAGCCGCAACGGCTTTTTTATGGGTTGCGATCGCTATCCGGATTGCGATTACACGCGCGATCTTTCCCCTGAACTCGGCAGCGACACCGGCGACGGCTCCGGAGCGGAGGCGTGTCCGGAGTGCGGCCGCGAAATGACCATCAAACGCGGGCGCTTCGGTCCCTTCCTGGCTTGCACGGGATATCCGGATTGCAAAACGACCCGGCGCCTGGTGCAGGGAACGCGTAAGGCGCGCCAACCCGACCAACCATTGGACGAAAAGTGCCCCGAGTGCGGCACGGCGCTGGTTAAGCGGCAAGGACGTTACGGCGAATTTATCGGCTGCTCGGCTTACCCGAAGTGCAAATACATTCGTGCGCAAACACTCGGCATTCCTTGCCCAAAGTGCGAAAAGGGCGAACTCGTGCAGCGTATGGCCAGGAAAGGCAAGCGTGTTTTCTTCGGCTGTAACCGTTACCCCGAATGCGATTTCACCACGCCCTACCAGCCGATTGCCGAGCCTTGCCCACACTGCGGGGCGCCATTCATCGTGGAGAAATTCACGAAAACAGGCACGGTGCGCACCTGCATCAAAGAAGGCTGCGACTGGGAAATTGCGGCGGGCGCCGAGGCGCAACCTCAGCCGGAAGAGGCTGTGCCGGTGAAGTCCTGAAGTTGCCGCAAGCCCGCGACCGTGCGCTTGGCGCGGTTACGGTAAGAACATTGCCCTCGATCCCGCAGCAGCATTCGGTCTGGCGATCATGAAGCAAGAGATCGAGAAGTTCCTTCATTACTTGCAGCACGAACGCAACGTCTCGCCCCACACCGTCACCAGCTATCACACCGACCTGCTGCAATTTTCCACCTACTTACAACCGCCCGATAAACGCGGCGTCGCGCGCAAGGAAATGGCCCCCGATGAGATCGACCATCGGTTGATTCGCGAATTTCTGGGACATTTGCATGCACTGGGGCTGGAGAAAGTCTCCGTGGCGCGCAAGCTCACCTCACTCCGCTCTTTCTTTAAGTTTTGTCACCGCGAGGGAATGATCGCGAAAAATCCGGCGCGGCTGGTGAGCACCCCAAAACTTCCCAAACGTGTGCCGCTGGTGATGCCGGCGGAGGATTTAAATCTCTTTCTGGATCAAATCGGTGATCCGCGGAAACCAGCGGACGCCGCAGACGTCTTGGAAATGACGATTGCCAGTACCTCCGGCGAGGGTCGCCGCGCGAAGGCTCTTCCCGCACCCCGCACGGACGATTCGCGCTTGATGCTTCGCCGCGACCGCGCGATTTTTGAGCTGCTCTACGCCTCGGGTCTTCGCGTCAGCGAGCTGACCGCTCTCGATCTGGGTGACGTGGACCGGAAGCAACTGATTCTCCACATACGCCGCGGTAAAGGACGCAAGGAACGCATCGTGCCCTTTGGTTCCAAGGCGCTCGCGGCGCTCGAGGCTTATGCGCCTCTGCGAAACGAGCTGGTGCTAAAGGGTGGCGCGCGTACCGAGCCACAGGCGGTGTTTCTGAACTATCAAGGTGGCCGGCTCACCAGCCGTAGCGTGGGCCGCGTCGTAAAGAAATACGTGCACCTGGCGCGGCTAAACTGGGACCTCCATCCGCATTCCTTGCGCCACGCATTTGCCACGCATCTGTTGGCCGATGGCGCCGACCTTCGCGCCATTCAGGAACTTCTCGGCCATTCCTCGCTTTCCACCACGCAAAAATACACGCACGCCTCCATCCGGCAATTAATGGAGGTCTACGATAAGGCGCACCCGCGCGCCTAAGTGCCGATTGTTGTAACATTCTGCTGCTTTTGTAACAGTGTCGCGACGTATTACGCGGAAAAGGTGTGCGCGGAATGAAGCAGGTTGCCGGAGTTCTTTTGGCAGGTGCGCTGCTGATGATTCTTTGGGTGCCGCGGTGCGCGGCCCAGGATAACTACGAGATTCAAGTCTACGGTTCGGATACCGTGGAACCCGGACACACCATGTTTGAATTGCACAGCAATTTTACCGTTGATGGCTCGAAGCAATTTCAGAATGGTCTCTATCCCACCAATCACGCGGAGCACGAAACGCTCGAGATCACGCATGGTTTTAACACCTGGTTCGAGGTCGGCTTCTACGTGTTCACTTCCGTCAAGACAAATCAGGGCTGGCAGTGGGTCGGCGATCACATTAGGCCGCGTGTTCGCGTGCCGGAAAGCTGGCATTGGCCCGTGGGCGTGAGCCTTTCGACCGAATTCGGATACCAGCGCAGGATTTTCTCGCCGGACACCTGGACCCTCGAGCTTCGCCCCATCGTCGACCAAAAAATCGGACGCTGGTATTGGGCCTTCAACCCGGCGGTCGATCGCTCGTTCCACGGAGAAGGCGTCAGCTCCGGCGTAACCTTTTCCCCGAACTTCAAGTTCAGCTATGACTTCACGCCCAAGATCTCCGGCGGCCTGGAGTACTACGGATCGTTGGGCCCGGTGACGGACTTCGACCCCGTCTATCAACAAGAGCAGCAGATTTTTCCAGCGATTGACCTGAATCTTGCTCCGCAGTGGGAAATCAATTTTGGATTAGGGGTGGGCGTGACTCGCAGCACCGATCATCTGATCGCCAAGATGATCCTGGGCTACCGTTTCAATTTTTAGCAAAGGAATAGCCTTGAGACGGCGGAGCAGATCCCGCCGCCAATGCTCCTGCGCGCTTGGTAAGCGCGCGGACTAGTGCTGATGTGCCGCGGAACCCGTGATTTGGTGGGCTGGCGGTGTGACCGGCAGAGCTTGGCCGTGGTGCTTTTCGGCCCGAGCGTAGAAACGCTGGCTACACCAATGGCACCGGTAGGGGAGCAGTCCAAAAGCAGAAAGTACCGATCTTTCAAACATGTGCTTGCGCTTCGAACGCCCTACCGCCGTGCTTCCGCAGCGCTTGCATCGAATCTCGCCAAAGCTGAAGTGCAACATGATTATCTCCGCTCTGGAGGTGGGAGGGCCCCCCGGGCAAAAAGTCAGGCCGGCAGGTGGACCTTGCCGTCCTGTAAGTATGATGAGGGTTTTCTGCTTTTGGACGCATTTCCTACAAACCCTCACTGGTTCCGTTGACCCCTTTTTCCCGTGGCGGCTATAATATGGCTTTGCGGGACGGCGCTCGAACCGCAGGCCGTTTCGCCAGTGGAAGCAGCCGGCTTCGGCCCGCCTGCCGTTTCGTCCCAAGGAATCAGGAGAACGCCATGATTAAAGCGACGCAACTGCGTCCGGGAATGATCATTCGCCACGAGGGTGAGCTCTACACGGTATTTAGTGTGGATCACCGCACGCCCGGCAATAAGCGCGCCGCGATGGCCACGAAGATGCGCAACCTGCGCAATGGCTCGATCATCGATTACCGCTTCCGGGCGGAAGAATTCCTCGAGCGCGCCATCTTCGATGAAATCGAGTTCCAGTACCTGTATTCCGATGGCGAGGGCTATCACTTCATGAATATCGAGAACTATGAGCAGATGACGCTTTCCGCCGACGTCTTGGGCGATAGCGTCTATTACCTGATCGGCGATATGAACGTGAAGGTGGAATATTTCGAAGGCAAGCCCGTGGGCGTCGCGGTTCCAGACACGGTCGATCTGAAGGTGGTGGATACCGAGCCGACGCTACAAAAGGCCACGGCAAGCGCGGTGATGAAGGCGGCCAAGCTCGAAACAGGTCTCACGATTCAGGTGCCGCCGTTTGTGAACACCGGAGACGTCGTGAAGGTGGATACTTCCGAAGCGCGCTACGTCCAACGCGTGCAGTAGTTCCCGGCCATTTTCCCCGCGCCGGCCGCGCGCCCCTTAGCGGAAGACGCGCGCGAAAATGGAATCCACAGCGTGCAATTGGCGACGCAAGTCAAACGCGTGCGCAATCGCGGTTGCATCCAGATACTTCGTAATCCTCGGATCGGCCGCCACGCGTTCCCTAAAGCTCGTGCCCGATTCCCACGCGGCCATGGCGTGTTCCTGCACCCATTTGTAGCCTTCGTCGCGCGGCGCGCCCGCTTCCACCAGATCGAGCAGCAATTGCCCCGAGAAAATCAGGCCGCCCGTAGACTCGAGATTGTGTTTCATGCGCTCCGGGAAGACGCGCATTCCAGAAACGATATCCGTCATGCGCGCCAACATGTAGTCGACGAGAATGGTCGAGTCCGGCAGGATGATGCGTTCGACGGAGCTGTGCGAGATGTCGCGCTCGTGCCATAGTGCGATATTTTCCATGGCAGCCAGGCTATTGGCACGCACCACGCGCGCGAGCCCGCCGACTTGTTCGGAGCTGACGGGGTTGCGCTTGTGCGGCATCGCCGAACTGCCGCGCTGCTCGCCGCCAAAAGGTTCCTCGGCTTCGCGTACCTCGGTGCGCTGCAGATGCCGGATCTCGAGCGCGATTTTCTCAAGGGTGGCCGCGATGATGGCGAGTGTCGCCACATATTGCGCGTGCCGGTCACGTTGAATCACCTGTGAGGTGACGGCATCGGTCGCCAGCCCAAGCCGCGCGCAAATTTTTTCTTCGATGTCTGCGCCCAAATGCGCGCAATTGCCCACGGCCCCGGAAATCTTGCCCACGGCCATTTGTTGCGCGGCGGCGCGGAAGCGCTCCTGGTTGCGGCGGTTTTCCGCGTACCAGTTCGCGATTTTCAGCCCAAAGGTGATGGGCTCGGCATGAATTCCATGCGTGCGGCCGATTTGCGGCGTGTGCTGGAATTCACGCGCGCGGCGTTCCAGCACTTCCCCGAATTTCGCGAGCCCCGCCTCGATCAGTTGCGAAGCTTCGCGGATCAGCAACGCCTGCGCCGTGTCCACCACATCGTTGGACGTCAGCCCGTAATGCAGCCATCGCGCCGAGGGCGGATCGGCGATGGATTCGCCCACCGTCATCGTGAAGGCGATCACGTCGTGGCGCACGCGCGCTTCGATTTCGTTGATGCGCTGCACGTCGATGCGCGCTTTCTCGCGGATGCGCGCCGCGGCTTCCTTGGGCACTTGGCCGGCTTCCGCGAGCGTATCGGTGGCGGCAATTTCCACATCGAGCCATTTCTGGAAGCGATTCTCCTCGCCCCAAACGCGGCCCATCTCTTTGCGGGTATAACGGGGAATCAAAACGCGCTCCTTGGATCGCGGCGCGAACGGTTTGCATCTCCAGTTGCCCGGCGATCACCCAGAAAATAGCAGGCAGAAACGGCTCACCATCATACTCGAAATTCTTCCGCCCTGAATCGTCAGGCGGGATACCAGCGATTTATCTTTCGACGAATGCTTTTAACCGCGCCAGCGCCTGATCCCATTGTTCGGAAACGAGGTCGAGATATCGTTTGAGGTCCTCGATCGGCTCGGGATCGAGTGCAAATAGGCTCTCGCGGCCGGCGTGCGTGCTGCGCACCAGTCTCGCCCGCTCCAAGACGCGCAGGTGCTTGGTGATCGCCTGCCGGGTCAGCCGCGAGCCGCGCGTGAGTTGCGAAATCGATCGCGGTTCCCCGCCGCACAGCTTTCGCACCAGTGCAAGCCGCGTCTCATCGCCCAATGCGGCAAACACCGGCGCATAAGCCTGCCGCGGCGCCGTTGCTCGATTACGGCCTTTGCGCGACATAGCTTTCGATATTCTTCACTTGCTGCGCCCAACCGCCATCGTTCCTCAAAAACGCCTCGGCACGGCGGCCGGCAGGAATCTTGTCAAAGCCCGATTCCGTAACCACCAGCAACGTGCCTGCCTGCGTTTTTTCCAGCCGGAATTCCACCAGCGTGGGCGTCTCCTTTGAATAATCCGCTTTGGGATCGACGGCGTACGGATGCCACGTAAAAGAAAAGATCTTCTCCGGCTCCATCTTCTGTACCACTGCCTCCCACTGCAGGTGTTCGTAGCCCGGATGCGTGACTTGACCCCGGGAAACTTTCCCGGGCACGAAGGGCCCCTCGAGCTTCACGCGAAACCATTCGCCAAACTCACGATAGTCGGTGAGTGCCCGCCACACGCGTGCGACCGGCGCCTTCAGCTCGATCCGCTTTTCGATTCGGTCGTCCATATCATGCAACCTCCAGGTTGCATAATAATACGCGTCGTGCCAAAAAAGCAACCACCAAGTTGCATGTAAAGTTGGATATCGTGGCGCGGCGTTTGTTTCCACCCGATCCACTAGTGGCGCCGTTTTGACGCCAGCGCGACAGGGTGCTGTTAGTTATTACGTAGGGCAATAATTGGATTGAGCCGTGAAGCGCGCCAAGCGGGGATTGCCGACGCCACCAGCCCAACGCCACTGAGAATTAGCGCGACGATAGCGGAAGTCGGCGCATCCAGAGGTTCGATACCTCGCACAAAACTAGAAAGGAATCGCATGAGCCCAAACTCACAGCCTAAGCCGATTCCAACCCCGACGAATGTCAACACGATTCCATCGCGAAGGATAAGGCGCATGATCGAGAGTCGCGAGGCTCCAATCGCCAATCGGAGCCCAAGCTCGCGCGTCCTCGCTGCCGTGATGTACGATACGAGTCCAAAAAGCCCGCATGCGGTTAGAAGCATCGCCAGAAGCGCAAGCCCGCCAAAGAGTTCAGCCCTAACAAGCTCTGAGCTGAAGCGCGAACCCAGCGCTTCTTGAAATGATGTTGGGCCGGTCAAACAGAGGCCTGCCCCAATTCGATTAACCGCAGCTTTAACGGCAAGCTGCCCTGACGGCGAACTTTTACTTCGGATGAGAAGAGACAGGCGGAAGCCCAAAGGGTTTGAATCGAGTTGTTGGGCCAACGGCATATAGAGAACGGCATCATCCTCCGAGGGACCTCTTCGCACGAGAGTGTCTGCAACGACGCCGACAATCTCGACAACCTCAACTGAATGGAGATCGCCCAGAACATGCGGCAGATGCTGGCCCACGGGATTCTTCCCGGCAAAAAATCGTTCCGCCATTGTGAGATTCACAATTGCGACGGGCGGCGCGCCCTTGCGATCGTCAAAATTGAAATCGCGTCCTCGGAGTAAGGTTAGGCCCATCGCATTAAAATAGCCTGGGCTGATGCGGCACCATTGAAAGTAGTAGTCCGCCGGCATTCCAACCTTCCCAACCAGGAGAGGATTAGTTGTTAGTGCAGCGTATTCCACTCCAGGCGCCGCCTTCACGGTTTGGAGAACGTTAGCCAAGAATGTTTGGTTCGCATTTGCGTCTTTGGATGTTCTCCAGCCTTCAAGTCCGTAAATATACCCACCATGGGGGTTGTAGCTAAGGCGTAGGTGCGATTCATTCCAATACGTCTTGAAGAAAAGCAGTGTGGCACCGAGCAACAACACGGAAACTGCTGTTTGAAAAACAGTTAGTCCGCCTCTAAACGCTGCGCGCGGCTTGCCGCTGGACGCAACCGGAGCGTCACCGTTTATGACTGAAAGGGTATTTAATCGCGCGGCCCGGATTGCCGGCGCAAGACTGAAGAAAAACCCGGCGAATACGGTTACTGCGATAGTGAAGATCAGCGCTCGCCCTTCGAGAAAGGATGTCAGGAGCGATTTATGCCATTGCATTTGGGGCGGCAGTAGCACAACTATAAATTTGAGCGACCAATACGCAATGACCATTCCAGCTATAGCTCCAAAAAGCGAGAGCAACCAGCCCTCGACCACGACCGCGCGAATAACCCGCACTTTGGACGCGCCGAGTGCGAGTCGAATCGCCACTTCTTTGCGCCGGCGTTCAAACCGCGCGAGCAACATGGATGCCATGTCGCACACCACAAGCAATAGTAGGAACGCGATCGCCCCAAAGAGTAATAACGCGCTGGCGCTCGAAGTTCCACCTCGGCTGTTTTCGAGAAGATCCAGTGAGGGTCGGGGTTTTTCCCAGTTTGTACCGATATTGAAGGTCTTACCCGCCCCGAGTTGAAGAGCTGCAGCAATAAGTTGCTGCCTTGCCTGTCCGAGAGTGACTGTTCGCCTGAGCCGCCCAACTCCTTTGAACCACGAACTGTCAAAGCTCTTCGCCATGCCCGCGACGAGTGTATTTCCATGAATCATGGAGGACATCGGAACCCATACGTCCGGCGTGGAATCCAAGCTTATACCGGTGAAATCAGGAGGTGTAATTCCAACGACTGCGTATAAATTGCCCGCCAACCGTAAGGTGGATCCAAGTGCGTCGATGCGCCCGCCATAAAGCTCGCGCCACGTCCGATAGCTCAACACGGCCACGTTGCTGTCGTCGTCTTGCGCGGAAATTAGCCGGCCGACGTAGGCCCGTACGCCAAGGACTTCGAAATAATTTCCAGTTACGACGGCTGCATCGGCGCTGATCTTTTGCCCATTGGCGGGTGAAATCGTCACGGGCATGCTTTCATTGTATGCTGCAAGACCTTCAAAGCTTTGCGAGGAGTTGTCGCGATATTCGAGATACGACTCCCAGGAAATCCCAGGCTTTGCGGGCGAAGTACTCGTTGATGCGCTCCCGATTGCGACAAGTTCCGAAGGCTTCACAACGGGTAGCGGCCGCAGCAACACGTTGGCAATCAAGCCGAACATCGCCGTATTAACGCCAATGCCGAGGGCAATCGTCAGAACAGCAAACGTCGTGAACGCCAAATTCTTTCGCAGCGAGCGCAAACCGAGTCGGATGTCGCTCCAAATCCCTCTCAATGCCAGACCTCGATGAATTCTCCCAAACCTACGTATGCCGAGTCTCCGTGGCAATAGTACCCATTAGCTGTGTTTCCGCTAGCGAGGGACAAGATGCAAACCACGTTCAGTGCCAATTTACTCGAACTCACAGATCGCGGTCTCTTGTCTGGATAGCCAAGCTCGGTCGAGGCCCGGGCTTGTTATCGCGAGGCTCCGCATCGTCAAAAGCCGACGCTTTCGAATCACATCCCGCGCATCCGTGTACGGCACGCGTCGGCAACACGTTTATTTGCAGCATTCGAAGTCCAAAAGGGACAAAAGCCCGATTTCTAACTCGCCTATTGTCATAGTTTTACGCACATCGGATGCCGTAAGTCCAATCCCTGCCGTATTTACATGAAAATACGGGGTGGGGGAGTATCCAGATAATAACGAGTGTGTGGTTCCAAAATGGAACCGATTGGCTGCGAGGTCGCCCCAGCCGCCGTGCGTGATAAATTTCCCACATCGTTTGACCCGGCACTGAACCTAACCGGCACGGAGAATCCCGGTCTAATGAATCGGATGGACGGCGGAGACGCGGCGCGGGTTACGCAAGCCCTCGGCGGCGACCAAGACGCGTTTCGCGCGCTGGTCGAGCGCCATAGCCGTAGTCTTTTCCGCCTGGCCTACCGCATGACGGGCAACGAACAAGACGCCGAGGAAGTGGTGCAGGAAGCGATGCTGCGCGCTTACCGGCGATTGGACAAATTTGAATCGCGATCGAATTTCGGCACCTGGCTCTATCGCATCGCGGTGAATTGTTCGCTGGACCTGATGCGCAAGCGCCGCTCGGAGATGGAGCAGCGCGAGCGGTCCTCCACCCGAGAAGAAGACGAGGACGCGCCGGCGATGATCGAGCGGGTCGCGAGCGAAATGCCCGCGCCCGACCGGCTGGCGTTGAGCGTCGAGCTGCGTGAGCAAGTGCAGCAAGCGATGGGCACGCTCAGCGCGGTGGAGCGCACGGCGTTTGTGATGCGGCATTTCGATGGCTGCTCGATCGAAGAGATCGGCAAGGTAATCGGTTTGAACACCGGCTCGACGAAGAACAGCGTGTTTCGCGCCGTACAAAAATTGAGGAAACATCTGGAGCCGTATACGGCCCCGCAGGCGAGGCCCGCACGATGAGCGATCCCAAAATGAAGCATGTGAGCGAAGAGCAGTTGATTGAATACCGTTACGCTGAATCTCCTGATTTGCCCGCCAGCAAAACGATCGGCGAACATCTGCGCGAGTGCGGCGCCTGCCGGAAGAACTACGAATCGCTCGTGCGGGTACTAGAAGCGGTGGATGCCGTGCCGGTTCCGGAGCCGGACGCCGGCTTTGAGACGCGGCTGTGGAATCAGCTCGAACCGAAATTGAGCGCGCCGGAAATCGCGGCGCAGCGCACGCGCAGTGGCGCGCGATTCTCGTGGAGCGAATTATTTGCGCCGCGCAGGCTCGCAGCCGTGGCGAGCGTTGCGGTGATGATCGCCGCGGCATTTGTCGCAGGACGGCACTGGTCCAGTGGAGTGGTTCCCGTTGTGAATGTCGCCATCGCGCCCCCGCCGGCACCCGTAGTCGCGCAAGCGAAAGAGCGCGTGCTGCTGTTTGCCGTCAGCGATCACCTGGACCGGGCGCAAATGGTTCTGCTCGATATTTCCAACGCGGACGTGCCGAAAGGCGGCAACTCGCAAGACTCCGGTGCGATCGCAGATTTTAGCCGCGAGCAAGAACGCGCGGAAAGTTTACTAACCGCGAACCGGTTGTACCGTCAGACGGCTATGCACACAGGAGACAGCGGCGTGGCGAATGTGCTCGATGAACTTGAGCCGGTACTGCTCGAGATCGCGCACAGCCCCTCGAACTTGACGCCGGCGGAGCTTGAACGATTGCGCAAACACATCGAAGCGCGCGGATTGCTCCTGAAAGTGCGCGTGCTCGATTCTTCGGTGCGGCAGCGTGAGAAGGCGATTGCGCCAGGCGTAGTGGCCGGCGGTCTCTAAGAATTTCTGCAGTGGTCGGAAAGAAAGAGGAAAGAAAGATGGCCAGCAACAGATGGGCAAATGCGGGACTCGTAGCCGCGATGGCGGCACTTTGTTTGGCGGTTCCTGCGGGAGCGCAGGACGCCTCCGTTGGCGCGTCGCAAAGCAGCGGAGCTTCGGCGAGCAGCGGAAGATCGGCAAGCACCGGCTCTGGGAAGAGCACGGGAACTTCGATGAGTGACGGAATTTCTATCGGGGTTGGCGGACTGGATCGCACTGGAGAAGCGCTCGCTCGCGCGGGCGAAGCACTGGGACAAGTCGAGGGGTTGGAACCACAAGTGAACATGGCGCTCGAGCGGCTGCCCGAGGCACTCGCTCCGATCGAAAACCTGGCGGACGTATCCCGGCTCGAATCGTCGGGCGAACTGGCCATGGGCGGCGACGATCGCGATCAGGAAAAGGCCGAGCGCGAATCCGAGCTCTACGATGACGGGCAAGACGCCATTGACGAAAACAAGTGGGACAAGGCCATCGAGAAGTTCGATCAGGTGATCGAACTGCACGGCCGGCACATCGACGCCGCGATCTACTGGAAGGCTTACGCACAGAATAGACAGGGCCACCGCACGGATGCGTTGGCGACGATCGCCACGCTCAAGAAGGATTATCCCCAGAGCCATTGGGTGAACGAAGCGCAAGCGCTCGACGTGGAAATTCACCAGACGAACGGCCAGCCGGTTTCGCCCGATGCGCAAAGCGATTGCGAGCTGAAACTGCTGGCGCTCAACGGCCTGCAACAGGCCGATCCCGCGAAGGCCGTACCCTTTCTTGAAAAAATGCTGCACGGGGGCACGTGTCCCAAACTCGGCAGCCAGGCGCTCTTCGTGCTGGCGCAATCGAATTCCCAGGAAGCGCGCGATGCGATGTCACGAATCGCGCGTGGCGAATCGAATCCCGAACTGCAGCGCAAAGCGATTCAAGACCTCGGCCTCTTTGGCGGCGCGGCAGGACGCCAGACGCTCGAGCAGCTCTACAGCTCGTCGAGCGATATGGACATGAAGAAGCATATCCTGCAAGCCTTCATGCTCTCCGGCGACCGCGAACACATGTTCAACGCAGCCAAAACGGAAAAGTCCCCCGAACTGCGCGCAGAAGCGATCCGGCAACTGGGGCTGATGGGCGCGCAGGACCAAATCTGGCAGCTCTATCAAAACGAGACGTCGGTGGAAGTGAAGAAACAAATCCTTTCCGCGATGTGGCAATCGGGAAACAGCGAAAAGGTCGGCGAGCTGGCGCGCAACGAAAAGGATCACACGCTGCGGCTGGCGGCCATCAACGATTTGGGATTGATGGGCGAACGCAGCGAGCCGGTGCTGCTATCGATTTATGCCTCGGATCAGGATCCGGAAGTCCGCGGCAAGGTGATCAATGCGCTGTTCCTCAGCGGCGATGCCAAGGGGCTGGTGGCGCTGGCGCGCAAAGAGACCGACCCAAACATGAAGAAGCAAATCGTTTCAAAGCTTTCGATCATGGGCTCGAAGGACGCAACCGATTATTTGATGGAAATCCTGAATAAGTAGGTGACGCCATGAGACTCTCGCGATTTGGTTCGGCGGTTGCTTCGGTTGTGGCTTCGTTCGTTTTGGTGGGTGCGCTAGCCGCCGCGGACCAGCCCAAGTTCGTCAACGCGCACCTGGAAACGCGCAGCATTAGCGGTTCGCTCGAAGCTACCGTGCAATCGGTCAACGCGTCGGAAACTGCGCCGGTCTGGATCGGCTACGCGGTGCCCACGGTACCGCCGCGAGACGGCGAGAGCCGCTCGATGTGCTGTGGCGACCACTACAACGGACAAACCAATTGCGGTCCGTGCTTGCTCGAGGAATCGCATGGCACCAATATCAGCACCAGCGACAATAAGGCCTCCGGCGGCACGGTAAAGCTCGAAGGTCCGCAGGAAATGTTTGTGCTGTTGCGCATCGCCGATCATCGCATCGGCAAGGTGCATACTTTCACCGAGGATTGCCAGCTCGATGCGGGCGGGTTGCGCGTGATTTGGTTGACGGATGCAAAGCCGGCGGAGAGCGTGGCCCTGCTCGCAAAGATCGTCACCGCCGGCGATTTTACGGACCGTGAGGACCGCGAGCCGGCGAATGGCGCGCTGGTGGCGATTGCCCTAACCTCCGACCAATCCGTGGACAAGACGCTCGAAAGTTTTGTGAGCTTCGACCGGCCCGAGAAATTGCGTTCCGAAACAGCCTTCTGGATGGGCACGGCGCGTGGCGCGGCCGGCCTCGATGCGCTCAAGCGCATGGCGAAAAGCGATCCCAGCACGAAGGTACGCGAACAGGTGACTTTCGCGCTTTCCGTGAGCCACGAACCCGGTTCAATCGAAGAAATGATCCGGATGGCGCATGACGATGAAAGCGCTCCGGTGCGCGGGCAAGCGCTCTTTTGGCTCGGGCAAAAGGCCGGGCAACGCGCGGCCGGCGCCATCACCGAGGCCATCGAAAACGATCCCGATACCGAGGTGAAGAAAAAGGCCGTGTTCGCGCTTTCCCAACTGCCGAAGGACCAAGGCGTGCCGATGCTGATTCAGGTAGCACGCACCAACAAGAATCCCGTCGTCCGCAAGCAAGCCATGTTCTGGCTGGGACAGTCTCACGACCCGCGCGCGCTTGAATTTTTTGAAGAAGTGCTGACCGGCAGCTCGAAGTAATTTTTCGCTGGGAAGTTTACAGCTACAGGCAGAACGGGCCCATGGGGACGTGCTGCGAGGCGATGCAGAGTTCACCGCGAAACGCGGCTTCGTTCGGACGGCGGCTGAGCGCTTCTTCGGCGGAGATGCGGGCGACGTCAGGGTTATTGTTGTTCTCGGATAGGTGCGCGAGCACGACGTAGCGCGCCGCGCCATCGAAACCTTCCGGATCGGCCAGATAGCGGCTCACCGTGTCATTGGAAAGATGGCCGGTGCGGCTCATCACGCGCTGCTTGATGTGCCAGGGGTAAGGTCCCACCTTCAGCATTTCCAAATCGTGATTCGATTCGAGGATCAGGCAATCGGCGCCGCGCACATGGTGTTTCACCAGTTCGGGCAGATAGCCAAGATCGGTGACGATGGCTACCTTGGTGCCGTCGCAGCGAAACGTAAAGCCCACAGGATCGGCGGCATCGTGCGGGATCGAAAACGCGGAAACTTCGATTTCGCCGATGGCGAAGCGATCGCCCGCATGGAAATTGGTGATGCGCTTGAGCCGCTTGTGCGCGGTTTCCGGCAGCGTTTCCACAGCCGCCATCTGGGTGTAAGGGGTGAGATAGACCGTGGTCTGCCAGAGCCCGAGAACCTGGGCCAGTCCGCCGATGTGGTCGCTATGTTCGTGGGAAATAACGATGCCGTCGAGGCGATCGATGCGGGCACTCAGCGTTTCCAGCCGGCGAAGCGTTTCGCGTTTGCCAAGACCACAATCCACCAGGAGGCGGGTATTGCCGCACTCGAGCAGAGTGATGTTGCCCGAGCTGCCTGACGCCAGGATGGATACTCGAATGCCGATCGCGTCCCCCACACTGGCGCGATGTTGCAAATCAGCCGCGCCGCCCGCGTTTTGCAGGATGCAGCGATGATGGCAAAGCGCGAAGCCGCCGTCAATATAAGATCGCGAGAATGGCAACCTAATCGATGGCAAAGACGGCATGCACGGTAGCGGAACGCTCGACCGGCTGAGGAAAGAGCTTGACGCTAGGCCGCTCCGGGGTCATTGCCGGCCCCGCGGCCATGGCCGTGCCGCCGCCCACCCCATAGCCGACCCCGCCTTCGTTTGGCAACCGATTACTCGCGTACAGTAGTTCCCCGAGTTTTCCGCCAAATTCGGCGGCAAGTTCGGCTGCTTCCGCCCGTGCTTTCGCGAGCGCCGCCCGGCCCGCCTTCTGTTCCAAGGCGTTTGGATCGGCCACTTCCCACACTACGCTTCCAACGTGATTGGCGCCGGCGGTAACCGCGCGGTCCACGACGGTTTGCGCATCGGCGGCATTTGCGCGGATCGTCCAAGTTTGCTCAGCGTAGAATTGGTGCTCGGGAGGTCCGCCTTTTGGATCTGTATAAGGCCGGCTCTGAATTTGAAACTGCTCGGTGTGGATAGCGAGCTTCGAAAGTCCGCCGTCCAGTAGGGCCTGAATCACTTGGTTGGAGACTCGAGCGTTTTCCTCGTACGCGGCATCGCGGGTCGGCGCGTAGTTCACGAAGCCAAGCGTGACGATGGCGACCTCGGCATCCGCGCGCACCGTTTCCGTGGCGGTCACGTCAATCGAGCGATTCGATCGGCTGACCTGTACCTCCTGCGCCGAGCAGGGCATAGCAAATTGGAAACACAGATATCCAGCCGCAATTGCTACAGAAAGCTTCATGAAAGCCTCCTCGCAAAGAATAGGGCCATCCACTTGGACAGCTATCTGTTAGTCGCGGGCAAAAAGCGGAAGGTTGCGTCTCGTTCTTTTGAGGGCGAGCCTAGCAGGCGAACTGTTCGCGGCGGAGCTGGAATCCATCGAGATTGCCGACGGCTGTGGCGGCCACCAGTTCGGGCCGGAAGTATTCGCGGGCGAGTTCCTGGAGCGATTCGCGGGTCACGCCCTCGATCGCCTCAAGAATCTCGTCCATGCTGAAGAACCGCCCGAAATACATTTCCTGGCGCGCCAGGTTAGACATGCGGGCGCTGGTAGATTCGAGCGAAAGCATCAGCGAGCCTTTGAGGTGGTCTTTGGCGCGGCGCAACTCTTCCGTGCTGACGAGTTCATTTTTCAGTTGCGCGAATTCCTGCGCCACCAGGCGAATCACCTTTTCCGCCTTATCGAGCGCCGTGCCCGCATAGACCGTTAGAAGCCCCGCGTCGGAATAGGGACTCAGCTCGCTAAAGACGGCATAAGCGAGGCCTTGGCGCTCGCGAATATTCTGAAAGAGCCGCGAAGACATGCCGCCACCGAGAATGGTGTTCAGCACCGCGACGGCATAGCGGCGCTCGTCGCTCAGCGGCACCGACGGAACGCCCATGCAGAGGTGCACCTGCTCGAGTTCGCGCTTGGATAACGTCGCCAGAACGGCACGCGACGCAGGCGCGGAGAATTTCGCCCCGTTTGGCACGGCGGGAAGGGCCGCGAAGGCCTTCGAAACCAAGTCCACCAGATGCACGTGCTCGATATGCCCCGCGGCCGTAACGACCATATGGTTCGGCGCATACCAGCGGCGGAAAGAGTCCATTACCGGCTCGCGCGAAAACTGCTGCACCGTTTCCGGCGTGCCCAAAATCGGCAGGCCCAGCGGGTGATCGCGCCAGAAATTTTCCATCAACAGTTCGTGGACCAGGTATTCGGGATTGTCCTGATCCATTTTGATTTCTTCAAGCACCACCTGCTTTTCACGCGTAATCTCCTGGCGATCGAAGAGCGGGCGCAACACCAGATCGGAAAGCACTTCCCAGGCGAGCGGCAGATGCTCGTCGAGCACCTTGGCGTTGAAGCAGACCATTTCCTTGGCGGTGTAGGCGTCCATCATGCCGCCAATGGAATCGACCGAGCGCGCAATTTCTTCGGCCGAGCGCCGCTCGGTACCCTTAAAAAACATGTGCTCGATAAAATGGGCGATCCCGTTGTGCGCGGCGGGCTCGCAACGCGAACCGCAGCGGTTCCAAATGCCTACGGAGACCGAGCGGACGTGAGGCATCGGCTCGGTGATGATCACCATGCCGTTGGGCAAAACTTCGCGCGAGATGTTCCGTGGCTCGTTCATGCGGTGAGAAAATTCAGCGCAAACGGAGGTGCGGCGTGAATATTGTGGCATAGCGGGCCCGGAAACGCCACGCCGCGTGGGCAGCGCCTATCGTATTGGTAAAACGCGGTTTACCTGTGCTAAGGTGCTCTTCCTATGCGCCGATGCCTGAGCGTTACGATTCCGCTGGCCGCCATTGGCCTGGCAGTGCTCGGATTTTACACCCCGTGGCTGCAGGTGCTCCCGGGAGGCGGCCTCACCCCGCTGCCGCTGGGGTATGCGCCCCTATGGTCCACGCGATTCGCCTCAATGCCCGGCGCGCGCATTGACGCCACCCGGTTTGAGGTCTATGCCTCGATCATCATCTTCATGTCGTTGGTGATCGGTCTCTGCGCCTATCTTTACGCAAAGCCTTCCGACGAAAAGAAGGGCTGACTCAGTTCCTGCTGACCTGAAGCGCACGGCCCGCGTGCTATGATTTATTTATCCTCCAGGGAGCAGCGCGTGCCAGCCGAAATTCCTCACAAAATAGACTTGCTGGGCAAATCGGCTTCCGAGCTGACCGAAGTCGCTGTGTCATTGGGGGAGCCGGCCTATCGCGGCAGCCAGATTTACCACGCGCTCTATGCCGAGCGGCGATTTGATGTGTCGCAGATGAGCAATCTGCCGGGATCGCTGCGTGAGCGTTTAGCGGAGCTGGCAGCCATTCGCCTGCCGCGAATCGAGCGGCAGTACGCCTCCACAGATGGCTCGGTGCGTTACTTGCTTTCGGTCGAATCCGCCTCTGGAGAACCGGCGCAAGTGGAAGCTGTGTTCATGCCTGAGGAGCGCCGGCAGACCATTTGTATTTCGACGCAAGCAGGCTGCGCGGTGGATTGCCATTTTTGCCTGACGGCGCAACTGGGCTTGCGGCGCAATCTTTCTGCGGGAGAAATCCTGGGGCAAGTGTTGGTGCCGCTCGAAGAACAGCGCGCGCATTTGACTCCGCAGACCAACGTGGTGCTGATGGGGCAGGGTGAGCCGCTGCTGAATTATGAAAACGTGATGGCGGCGGTGCGCATACTGCTCGACCCGGAAGGCGTGGGCCTATCGGCGAAGCATGTGACGCTTTCCACCTCAGGCATCGTCCCCGGAATCGAGCGGTTGGGCGCCGAGCCGGTACGGCCGAAGCTGGCGATTTCGCTGAACGCATCGAACGATGCTCAGCGCGATGCGATCATGCCCATCAACCGGAAATATGTTTTGGCGGAATTGCTCGAAGCTTGCCGCAACTATCCGCTGCGTTCCTGGGAACGGTTGACGTTTGAATACGTGCTGCTTGGCGGCGTCAATGACGCGGCGGAAGACGCGCGGCGCGTGGCCAAGTTGCTGGCGCCCATTCGCGCCAAAGTGAATTTGATCCCGTGGAATCCCGGCGAATTACCGTATCAACGGCCAACCGCCGAAGCCACCGAGGCTTTTCGGCGGATCATCGATGCACAGGGCATACCGGTGTTTGTGCGCTACTCGCGAGGGCAAGACGTGATGGCCGCATGCGGCCAGTTAGCGTTGCTCGAGGCATCTCCGCAGTCTTGAACTCGAGCCCGCAGTTGCTTCCGGCCCGAAGCGGTTTGCTGCCAGCCAGGAAACTTTCTCTCACTCAGTGCTCGCGCTTCGAAGTGCTTCGCGTACACTCGATGAAACCCTTCCTGGGGGCTAAGAATGCAACGACCGAGCCAAACTACACGCGTCCGACGAAGGCTTTCAGCCCTTGCACACAGGCGCGTCAACCGAGAGAACTGAATGACCATGGTATTGTCGAGCCGCCGTGCCTGTTGTCGCCAGATGGTTTCGATGCTGGCGTTTTGTTTCCTGATTTTGCCGGTCGTGGCGCAGCAGAGCCAGACGCAGACTTCCGCTCCGCTTCCGCCAGCCGCCCCCGTGCCCGTAATTTCGCAATTTGCTGTTGGCGATCCGAACGCAAAGCGAACGTCCGCGAGCCAGGAACCGGGTAAGGACGCCGATCAGAAAAAAGAGAAGCCCGACCGCATCTTTGGCGTGCTGCCGAATTATAGCAGCGTGAACGGCGCCAACGTCCCGCCGCTTAGCGTAAAAGAGAAATTCAAGATCACGGCACAGGGCGCATTTGATCCCTACGAATTTGGCATTGTGGCGATCCTGGCCGGCAAGGATCAGGCGGGCGCCGACGACGCGGCGTGGGGGCAGGGATTGAAAGGCTACGGGAAGCGCTACGCCGCGGCCTTCGGCGATCAAGCAATTGGCAATTTTATGACCGGCGCTATCTATCCTTCGTTGTTGCACCAGGATCCACGCTACTTCTGCAAAGGGCAGGGCGGCTTCTGGCGCCGGACGCGATATGCCGTCACGCGTGTCATCATCACCAGAAGCGATTCAGGAACAAGGCAGTTCAACTTTTCCGAATTTCTGGGTGATGCTACAGGCGCGGGGATCGCCGACGCGTATCACACGAAAGAAGAGCGGACGCTTTCCGGCACTGCGGGAACTTTTTCCACGCAAATCGCCGTGGATGCTCTAGGGGATGTGCTCAAGGAATTCTGGCCGGACATACACCAGAAGCTTCGCAGGAAACACGCGTCTCCCACCCAGACGAATCCGTAAGACGTCTGAGGCGCCATGCGCACCTAGCGCTTTGGCGGGGCGGCCGGCTGCGCAAAGAGGATAAAGTGTCCCGCCGGGTCCTTCACCCCAAATTCTTTCATGCCATAGAAAGTTTCGTTCACCGGTATCACGATCTCGATGCCTTGCATGGCCACGAGCGTCGCGTCCAGGTTATCCACTTCCACGTAGAGATAGGTTGGACCTTGGCCTGCTTGTAATTTCAGCGTGGCATCGTCCTTGGGGTCGCCGAGGCGTTGATACATCAATTCGAGCGCGCCTTTTTGCAGGATCGCAAAGCCTATCTTGCCGCCATCGGGCACCTCCACGGTCTTTTCGAACCCGAGACGATCGACCCAAAACTTCACGCAGGGTTCGACGTCCCTGGCATAGAGGATGGGCGTAATTTTTTTGGCGTTCATGTGTGGTCTCTCCTGTGGATGGGGAAATGGGATGGACAGAGCGGCCAGCAGCGCCGAGCCGAGGAGCAACGAAAGCTTTGGAAACATGCCGGAATCTCCTTGCGAAACGTACTAATCTAAATTAGACTAGATAACGATAGCGAAGTGACAATCCGCTGTCAAGGAGAAATTGCATGGCACAAATCAAACGGCGTTTAGAAGACCTGATTTCCGTGGGGCCGGCCATGCTGCGCGATTTCGAGATGCTGGGAATTCGCAGCATGGGAGAACTGGCGCGCGCGAATCCGCGCAAGATGTATGGCCGGCTTTGCGATTTGACCGGAGAACGGCAAGACCCTTGCGTGCTGGATGTGTTTTGCGCGGCGGTGGCGCAAGCACGCGATCCTCGTTTGCCGGCGGCGCAATGCCAGTGGTGGTATTGGAGCCGCAAGCGGAAGGCGGCCGATGGCAGGCGCTAAGCGTGCGCGTGCGCTCACTATTCCGGACTTGGTGCTGCTCAGCCTGTTAGCCGAGCGGCCGATGCACGGATATCAGGCGAACCTGCTGCTCGAACAGCGGCAAGTGCGCGACTGGGCCGGCGTATCGCGGCCGCAGGTTTACTATTCACTGGAAAAATTGTTGAAGAGCGGCCTGCTGCGCGAAGTGGAGGGAGTCGAAGCGGCGGCCGGTCCCGAGCGCCGCGTGCTGGCGACCACCGCGAAAGGCCGCGCTGCGCTTGCTGCTGCGCTCGAGCGTGAAGATTGGACCACGCAGCGCGAGCGGCCGGCGTTTCTTACGTGGCTGGCGCTTTCCTGGCAAGCCACGCCTGGAGCGGTGCGGCGGCAAATCGTGCGTCGCAAAAAGTTTCTTGCATCGGAACTGGCGCGGGAAGAGGCGACCTTGCGGGACGTTTTGCAAGAAGTCGGGCACGCGCATCACGAGGCGGTGTGGATGCTACGGTTGGTGATCGAGCAGTACAACACCGAACTCGCATGGCTCGACAAAATCGAATCCGAATTGCCGCAGCGTGCGCCGGCGCGGAACCCCGCCTACGTTCCTTCTGAGAGAAGCTGAGCCTTCCAGGTCAGGCACGAATGCCGATGGCGGACATCATGCGCCCCGTGCGGCCTTGCTCGCGGCGGTAACTGAAAAAAAGCTCGCGGTGGCATGCCGTGCAAAGTCCGGCTGCGGAAATCTGCGCCGGCGGCACGCCCGAATCTTCGAGCTGCCAGCGATTCGCCGCGATCAAATCCAATTGCACGCGTGAGGGCGGCGGATCGTGTCCGGGCGGCGTCATGCTCAGCCACTTGAGCGGATTGGGTTCATCGCCGGCGCTCGAGAGGTGTTCAAATTTGCCCTCGAACCATGCTTGCGCCTCCGAAAATTGCGTGGCAAAAGCTTGGGCGACTTCCGGTCCGACCTCGAAGCTGCACTGTCCGATCGCGGGACCGAGCGCGGCCAATACATCCTCAGGAAGTGTGCCGAATTCCATGCGCATGCGTCCCAACGTTTTTGCGACGATGCGCGCCAGCGTGCCGCGCCAGCCCGCATGGATGGCCCCCACCGCGTGATGCCGTACGTCCGCCAGCAACACGGGCACGCAATCGGCAGTTTGAATCGTGAGCAGCAGGCCGGGCGTTTGCGTGATGAGCGCATCGCCCCGCGACGGTTCGGCCGGCGCTCTGTCCACGCGATAAATCACGTCTGAGTGAACTTGACGCAAGCCAACCAGGGTCATGTCGGAGGGATTCAGCGCCGCGACAAATTCCTTGCGATTGACCTCGACGGACTTCCGCGAATCCCATTCCGTAAAGCCCAGATTGAGAGCCGGTTTGCCCTCCAGGCTGCTGTTGCCGCCCACGCGCGTCGAAAAGCCATGTGCCAGCCAGGATTGTTCCTTGAGGGTGGTGACGAGCAGCGTTTGAATGTCACCACGCGTGGACCATTCCCACCCTTTAGGGGCGGCGACAGCAACGTTCGTACGGACAACGTGATTGCGCGATTGTTTCTTGACGGGAGCGATTTTCACGAGGGTACCGGCCGCGTGTTTATCACGGCTCGCCCCATCTTAACAGGCAAACACACGGGTATAATGCCCTGGGAAGCGAAACAACCAGCCGCGCACTGCGAGCACCGTGTGATTCTCGGACTTGGCATTGACATCTGTGAAGTGGACCGCATCGCACGCGCTATCGAGCGGCACGGCAGCGGATTTCTAAAGCGCGTCTTCACCGCGAGCGAAATCGAATATTGCGAGCGTTACCGCAACCGCTTCGAACGTTACGCCGGACGCTTTGCCGCGAAAGAGGCCGCGATGAAGGCGCTGGGCACGGGGTGGCGTGGCGGGATCCGCTGGGTGGATTTCGAGGTCACGCGATTGGCCAGCGGGCAGCCGACGCTGGCGCTGCATGGCCGCGCGCAAGAGCTTGCCGCGCGCAAGAACGTGGCTCATATCGCGCTTAGCATCACCCACAGTGGCAATACGGCGCTGGCGCAGGTAGTTTTCGAATCGTAACAGGCATGCCGATGCTATGAGCGTTGAAGCGCCGCGCAAGGCCTAGCGACACTGCGCGTCCCGTCGCTGTGCGTTAGCTCTACATCGAGCCAACAATTGGCAGGCCAGCTTCCTTCCACGCGAAGATCGAGATAATTTCCGGACACCGCGCGTGTCCACCCGCGTTCCGCAGCTTCCTCGCGATCGGTTTCGAGCGTCAGCACACGCATGCGCTTTCCCATTTGGCTGGCGCGGAATGCAAGCCTCTTCTTCTCGCCTAAGAATCGCAATTCGCGCGCGCGGCGGCGGATTTCATTCGGCGCGATCTGATCCGGCAATTGCGCGCCCCCGGTTCCCGGGCGTGCCGAAAACGAGAACACGTGTAGATAGCTGAAGGGCAAGCGCGCAATGAACTCGCACGTGGCGCGGTGATCGGCCTCGGACTCGCCCGGGAACCCGGCAATCACGTCGGCGCCGATGGCGGCATTGGGCAGCAATTCGTGGACGAGGTTCGCGTGTTTCTCGTAGTGGGCGGCGCGATACCAGCGATGCATGGCGGCCAACACCGCATCGGAACCGGATTGCAGAGGCATGTGGAAATGAGGGGCCAGGCGGCCGTTCGTGGCTGCAAGTTCCACCAGTTCCTGCGTTACGTCCATCGGTTCGATCGAACTCACACGCAGCCGTGCTAGATCGGTTTCCTCGAGAATGCGGCGCAGCAGATCGGCAAATTCAACGCGCGGAGAAAGGTCGCGTCCGTAGCTGCCCAGATTGATTCCGCTCAACACGATCTCCTGCGCGCCCACGGATACGAGTCTTTGAACCTCCGCGATCACTTCATCAGCCGGCAGACTGCGGCTTCGGCCACGCACAAACGGAATCACGCAATACGCGCAGCGATTGTTGCATCCGTCTTGAATCTTCAGTGTGGGACGCGTGTGGCCGCCTTCGCTGCCAGCGATGGGAGCCAGCGTGACGGTATCCAGCGCAAATATGTCCCCGGTAAGGATTTTGGCGCGCGCATCGAGCGATCCCGCTTCGCGTGAAACAGAAGCCACCTGCGCCGATCGAATGCCGGGCGCGAGAGCGCTGAGCGGGACGACGTCGCCATTCGCATGCGATTTCTGGCGAGCGCCCTCACCAAGTCCCCGAGCGAGTCCCGCGATTTCGCTCCCATGCGAATTCCCAACGACCCAGGCGACGCCGGGCAAGCCGGCCAAATCCTCGGGCGCCCGCTGCGCATAGCACCCGGTAACAATGATATTGGCGTTGGGGTTCTGTTTGGCGGCTGCGGCGATGGCTTGGCGGGCTTGCAAGTCGGCTGCGGCGGTGACCGTGCAGGTGTTGAACACCACGATCTCGGCGGTCTGCCCATCGCGCGCGGGCTCGCAACCGGAAGTGCGCAATTGCCATTCGATCGCGGCGGCATCCGCTTGCGTGGCGCGGCATCCGAAGTTCTGAATATGAAATGTGGACATGCTCGAATCGCGACGTCTCAGCGCGGATTATTCTAGCAGTTTGCAGATGCCCGCTTCAGCGTCGCGGTCCGCGCGTCTTGCAGCCGGGGATCCGAGGTTAGTCGCGTTTCTTGCCGTTCACCGGGCCCATGACGAAAAGCGTGTTACCGGAAGGATCGAGCAGATCAAACGTGCGCGCGCCCCACGCTTCGTCTTGTGGCGCGCGAAGCACGGCCACCTTGGCGCTCCATTCCCGGTAATACGCATCCGCATCGTCCACCTGGAGCGCCACGCAAGCATCGCGGCCATGGCCCTTCATGGGGCTATCGAGCGTCAATTGGATCGTCCCGCGTTCGAGGCCGAGCAGACCCGAGCGGCCGTCGTCGGAAACCTCAAAGCTCACGTGAAAGCCCAGGCCATGAACGTAGAACTGCTTGGCAGCGGTCAAGTCTGCTGTTGGGAGAATCGGTACGGCGCGTTCCATGGGGGTGAGATTAAGTCCAACCTCTCGGGAAGGCAAGACGCCGCGCTCTCGCGGTATTCGCCTGATTCGCCGGTCATTTGAGCGCCTTCAACGGTAAATTCAGCGAGCCCATCAAACCCGAAATGGTGTCGCGGCACACCAGACGCAGCGTCACGGCATCTTCTTTGATGGCCAGTCCGCCGGTCAGGGGCAAGCCGCTGCGCTCGACTTGTTCGTAGCTTTTTTGCGGAAGATTCAGGCTTACCGGTTGCGTGGTGCTGTCAACCACACGGCCATCCGCGGCGAACTGCGTCCAGATCAATTGCAGCGAGCCTTCCCAACCGCCGTTTGCTTGCTCGAAGCGTAAGTGGTTGGCCTCAATCCGGAGATGCACCTTCAATTGGCGCGCTCCGGGAACATCCACCGGTTCGGCCTGCACGGTCAGGCCGATGGTAGTGTTTTCGAGCGGGCTGGCAATTTCGGCGGAGAGCTGTTGTTCGTCGCTGCCAGCGCCAAGGGCGGAGGCAGCCGCAAAGTAGCCACGACGGTAGCGAAGCTCCACGCCAGGTTTATTTACCTCGACTTTGATCTTGCGGAACGAGCCATCCCACTTGGTATTTTCCGGGTAGTAGGCGAGGGCATAGGTCACGCGCGAATCGTCAATGGCGCGGCGGATGGAGCCTCCGACGTCGTTATTTCCGTAGAACGCGAGCCCTCCGGTCTGGTCGGCAAGCGTTTCCATGGTGGTGATATTTTCGTGCGGCGGCGCGGCCATGGCCGTGGAGGAAACTGGGCGTCCCTGATTGCGATTCAGCGCGTTCTGCGTGGGGGCCGAGGCGGAAATTGCGTCGGCCGAACCGCCCGGCGCCATCACCCCGCGCGCATCCACAGGATAGATCGCGACGTTCGCGTCGTTGAGCGCGTTCGTCGCGCTTTCCACTTCCGCGCTGAAGTTGCGGCGCTCGGTGGAATTGTCAGGCGGTGGCGGCGGATGCACAGCGGTGGCTGCTTGTGCTTGGGCACGCTGCGATGCCGCCTTGCCGCCGCCGAGCGCGGGCGCGTCACCATATACGGTCGAGCCGACAGGCCCGGCAATGTTGTTCGTTTGCGCGTCATAGCCCATCTGGAAAGGGAAGCTTCCGGAGAGCCACACAAGATTCTTGCGGCCGGGCAGGCCGGCCACCTGGTTCGCAATGGCCTTCAATGCTCGCGCCGTCAGGTCCACGCGATTCATCACGTAGAAATCCGAAAGATGTTGCTGCGCGGTATTCATGAACTCGTCAAGCGCATCAAGGCCGGTGTCCGAATCTTGCCTGTTGGAAGCTTGCAGTTGAAAGCTTTCGCCATTCTTGGACTTCTGCAACGCGGTTACCAGGGCGTGCACGTCGCTGGTGAAGTCGTGGAGCACATAGAGTCGCGTCGAAAGCCCATAGATTGCCACGCGATCCTGCGGGCGGAGTTGCTCGAGGAAGCGAAGCACTTGGGCGCGGGCATAGCTCACGTCCGTGAATTGTGTGTTGAGCGCATCAAGCAAAATCACGGTGATGCTGGGCGTACCACCGTTTTTGGTGGTCACACGGTTGGTAAACGTGACCATGCCCGCAGCGGCCGGAGTGGAAGCAGTGGCCGCAGAAGACGTGGAAATGCTCTCATTTGTTTCCTCCGAGAAAAAAGCGATTTCCTGGCGTTTGCCCTTGTCGTAGATCGTGAAATCGCTCTTTGTGAGGCCGCTTAGCGGATCGCCCTTCGCGTCTTGGACGATCACGTTCACTTCAATCAGCTTGGTGGAAACGCGGACGGCTGGTGTTTGGGTGGCGGTCTGCGGAAACGGATTCGAGGCCAGCGGCGCGCAAATCATCAGCGCGGCACAGAGATAAGCGCCGATGATAGGTACGATCTTACAGCCGCCGCACCACATAACTGCGGAGTATATACCAGGCTGCACTCATTGCTTAACTTGCGACTGGGCTCTACTCGTGGCGCAGCGCGGTGACGGGGTCAACGCGCGTAGCGCGGTTGGCCGGAAGGTAACTGGCCGCGAGCGCGACGCCCATCAGCAACGCCGACACTGCTACCAGCGTGAGTGGGTCGCGAGGCTGCACGCTGCGGACCAGACGCGTGAGCAATTGGGATACCGCAAGCGTGCCGGCCAAGCCGATGGCGACGCCAATGATGGCCAGCGTCAGCCCCTGCCGCAGAATCAGGCGCAAGACGTCACCTCGCGCGGCACCCAACGCCATGCGAATGCCCATTTCGTGCGTCCGTTGCGTCACGCCGTAGGAAATCACGCCATAGAGACCGATGGCGGCCAGTGCCAGCGCGAGCCCCGCGAAAATGCCCAGGAGCAGCGAGTAGACGCGCGGCTCGGCGATGGATGCGGAGAGTACGTCATCCATCGTGCGCACAAACTGCACAGGCACGTCGTGATTCACAGAGGCGATCACCGTGTGCAAGGTTCCTGCAAGGGACATAGCATCGTCCCCGGTGCGCGCCACCAGCACAAGATCCGGCCAGTTGGGCGAGGGCTGCAGGTAGTCAAGATACATTTCGGGACGGGGCGCTACGCCTAAGCTTCGCTGGCGCACGTCGCCAGTCACCCCGATCACGGTGATGATTTGAGGCGTCTTGTCGGTCAACGGCAATGCGATCTGTTTGCCGATGGGGCTTTCGCCCGGCCAGAAGTTCCGCGCTGCGGTCTGGTTGATTACCACGCCGAGAGGTGTATTCGCGGAATCCTCCTCGGTGAATTCGCGCCCTGCGCGTATGGGAATGGCCATGGTGCGAAAATAGTCCGCGCTCACCAGGTTAAAGTTAGCGTCGAATTCCTCTCCCGGCGAGGGATCGGGCCGCCCCACGATATGGAAACCCATGCCATCAGAGCCGCCGCCGAGCGGCAGGTCCGCCACAAGCGCGGCGGATCGAATTCCGGGCAGGGCGCGCACGCGGCCCAGCGCTTCCCGAAAAAACGCCGTCCGCGGAACGCTCGAGAGGAACTCGGGCTGCGGCAGAAAAATGCCCGCCGTCAGCAGATTCGAGGTTTGGAATCCCGGCGCGGTGCTGCGCATCACGAGCAGCGTTCTCAATAGCAAGCCGGCGCTGGCGAGCAACACGAGCGCCAACGCAGTTTCGGTGATTACCAAAGCGCTGCGCACACGCCGTCCGCGCATACTTCCTGACGCGGAGCGGCTGGACTCGCGCAGGTTGTCGTTCAAATCGGGCTTCGAGCTGGAGAGTGCGGGTGCGAGGCCAAAGATAATCCCGGTCAAAATCGAAAGAGCGATGGTGAACACCAGAACCATTGCATCCGTATGCGTTTCCGCGATCCGTGGGATTTGAAAGTTTTTTGTCAACGCGCTCACGAGCAGATTTACGGTCCAGCTCGCGACCACGAGCCCGAACGCTCCTCCCGCCAGCGCCAGCACCGTACTTTCAGTGAGCAATTGCCGCACCAGCCGCGCGCGGCCCGCCCCGAGCGCAGCCCGCAACGCGATTTCCTTCTGCCGCGCCGAGCCTCGCGCGAGCATCAGGTTGGCCACATTTGTGCAAGCGATCAGCAGCACCAACGCAACCACTCCCAGAAAAAGCAAAAGGCCCGGCCGCATACTGCCGACGTAGCCATCCACCAGTGGCACGATATTTGCGCCCGCCCCGTGTTCGAATTTCGGATAAAGCCCCGCCAAATGATCGGTGACGGCATCCATCTCCGATTGCGCCTGGGCTATGGATATGCCCGGCTTCAGCCTTCCCAACACATAGAGGAAGCCGTGGCCGCGATCCGGGTCGCGCACCTGCGGAACGTAGATTTGTTCTTGTGCTTCCGGAGAAATTTTGAAGTCGGGCGGCATCACACCGATCACCGTGTACGCCGTGTTCGCATCGGTGGAGCGCGACATGTTGATCCGCAGCGTCTGGCCGAGAATGTCTCGCCGTCCGCCAAACTGGCTCTTCCAGAAGGCATCACTCAAAATCGCGACGTGAGCCAGTCCCGGGTCCGACTCCTCGTTGCGAAAGGTGTGCCCGATTTCCGGCTGCACCCCGAGAACTTCGAAAAAACCGGGTGTGGGGCGGATGCCGCGCACTAGCACGGCGCCATTGCTGCCCGAGACCGTCATGGTGCGATTGGTGAATGCGGCGAGTGCTTCGAAGCTGTGGCTTTGTTCTTTCCAATCGGCAAAATCGGGGTAGGAGGTTACGTCTTGACGGTTGCCGCCGTTTGTCGCAAAAACCATCACCAGACGATTCGATTGCGGAAAGGGCAGTGGCCGCAGGAGCACGGCGTTTACCACGCTGAAGATGGCGGTGTTCGCGCCAATGCCGAGCGCCAGCGTAAGTACGGCTACGCACGTAAAACCGGGATTCTTGCGCAGCGTACGAAGACCGTAGCGAAAATCCTGCCAGGTATTTTCGAGGAAGGCCATGCCGCGCGCATCGCGGGCTTCTTCCTTTGCGAGGGAGACGCTGCCGAATTCCCGCAGCGCTGCGAGCCGCGCATCTTCGGCGCTCATGCCTGCGGTGCGCTTCGCCTCGGCGTGCCGTTCGAGGTGATAGCGCATCTCGGCGTCCAGTTCACGCTCGGCTTGCTCGCGGTGAAAGAGAGATCGCAGCCAGTGACGGAGCCCGCGGAAGGCCGATTGTCGCGACGCCATAGTGCCTCCTCAGACCGCGGGCTTATTCATACCGGAGCGCAATGATGGGATCGACCCGCGTCGCGCGCCGAGCGGGAAGGTAACAGGCCAGCACGGCGGCGCCCGCCAGCAACAATGTGACGGCGGCGAACGTCAGCGGGTCACGCGGCGCAACGCCGTAGAGCAGGCTGGCCATGAACTGGGTCAAAGGAAGCGCGCACGCCAGGCCGATGGCCGCGCCGATGATCACCAGCTTAACGCCACGGCGCAGCACCAAGCCGAGGATATTGCCGCGCTGCGCGCCGAGCGCCAGGCGAATGCCGAATTCGTGCATCTGCTGCGTGACGGTATATGCGAGCACGCCGTAAATCCCGACCAACGCCAGCAAGAGAGCCGCGGCGGCGTAAATGCCGATGAGCGCGGCGTTAAATCTTTGTGGAGCGGTGGAAGTGCCGATATCGGCCTGCAGCGTGTGGATTCCTGCAATGGCGAGCGAGGGGTCCAAATTGTGCAGCGCGCCCACGATTGCGGGCGTCATCGCCGCGGCATCGCCTTGCGTGCGAACCGCCAGCCGCAGGGCACGCAACCCGCCGTTTACCGTGTCGCCGGTGAGCTTGTCACTTTCCTGTAAGAAGGGCGTATAGGTGTGGGGCGTCGGCGTTCGCGAAAGCTCTTCATCGTGGACGTCGCCGACGATACCCACGATTGTCTTCCAGGATCCCGTGAACCGCATGCGTTTGCCGATAGGATCCTCGCCAGGCCAGAGCCGGCGTGCCGCGCCCTCGCTGATCAGGACCACGGGCTTGCTGCTTGCACGATCGTCGGAATTGAATTCGCGCCCTTTGATGAGCGGCACGCCTAGCGTTTGTAAGTAGTCGCCGATGATCCAGCTTTGCCGCACAGACGGCATGCTCGCCGTCTCGCGGCCTTCGATGGCAATGGCGTCGAGTTCGTTGCCATTGAGCGGGAGGTCGTTGGAGAAACCGGCCGAAATCACACCTGGTACTTGCGCGATCTGGTTGAGCGCGCGCTGATAGAAAACGCGAACGTCGTCGGCCGTGGGGTAGCTCGGCCCCGGCAACGGCGCCTGCATCGCCAATAAATTTGAGGGCCGGAACCCAGGATCAGTGCGCAGCAATTTCTGAAAACTGCGCAACAGCAATCCGGCTCCGGCAAGCAGAACCAGCGCCAGCGCAAACTCCGCCACTACGAAGACATTTTGGAGGTGATTCTTGGCGCGGCCCACGGTTGCGCCTCGTCCGCCTTCTTGCAACGAGCCGCGAAGATCGGTGCGCGTGGCGCTTAGCGCCGGCACGACGCCGAACACGAGCGACGCCACAGTTGCCACCGCAAGCGTGAAGATCAACACCCCGCTATCCATGGGAATCGTCTTGGGGAGCGGCACGCTTGCAGGCAGAAAAGCCAGAAATCCCGCCTTGGCCCACGACGCGAGTCCGAGCCCGAGTGCCGCGCCGGTGATTGCGAGTAAGAAGCTCTCCGTGAGCAACTGCAGCACCAAGCGCCCGCGGCTCGCTCCCAGCGCCGTACGAATCGCGATCTCGCGGCTGCGGCCCGAAGCGCGCGCCAGAAGCAAGAGCGCGACATTGGCGCAGGCGATCAGCAGCACCAGCCCTACCGCGACCTGCAACAGCAGGAGCATCGGCCGGACCTCGCCCACCACAGCTCGCCCGAACGGCGCCATCGGGAAGACCAAATTTACGTTGGGGAAAAGCTTCAAAAGCGCCTGGGGATAATCTTGGAGCAGCCGCGCCGACAACACCACGCCCTCAGCTTTCGCTTCTTCGATCGAAACGCCGGGTTTGAGCCTTGCAACCACCGCCGTGTTAAAGAAATTCCCATAAGCTGTTTGCTCGGCTGGCGTAAATGCCAGCGGTACCCACAGTTCGGCCGCTTCACTCTCATCCGGTGTGCCCGGCACGGGGAATGCGAAGCCACGCGGCATCACGCCAACCACCGTATACGGCGCGCTGTCGAGATCAATCGTTTGCCCGAGGATGTTTTGCGAGCCTCCATACTGGCTTTGCCACAGACCGTAGCTCAGCATCACCACATGCGGCCCGGGAAAGTCTTCTTCTGGCCGGAACGCTCGGCCGATCACGGGCTCGCTGCCCAGAACCGAAAACAAATTAGCGGAAACCCGGGAGCCCTCGATACGCTTCGGTTGCCCGTGTCCGGAAAGTGAATAATGCTGATGCTCAAATCCCGCCATGCCCACGAAGGATTTCTGCAGCTTCTGATACAGGATCAAGTCTGGCGGCGAAAAGCCCACACTGGGAAATCCGATCTTGGGTATGCCCTCGTTTACGAGCACCAGGCTCGATGGATCGCGAAAGGGCAGTGGGCGCAACAATACGGCATTCACTACGCTGAAGATGGCCGTGTTCGCGCCGATGCCTAAGGCCAGCGTCGTAATGGCAATCGCCGTAAAACCGGGCTTCTTGAGCAATGTCCGTATTCCAAAGCGCAAATCCTGAAATACGTTCTCGATCCAGCGCGCACCGCGCGCGTCGCGGCATTCTTCCTCGGCCAGCGCCAGGCTACCGAATTCACGGCGCACCGCTTCGCGCGCCTGTTGCTCGCTCATGCCAGCTGCGCGTTTGGCTGCGACTTGCTGCTCGATGTGAAAGCGCATTTCGGAATCGAGATCGCGCTCCAATTGTTTCTTGTGAAACAATTCCTGCAAGCGCAGCCGAATCTGTGATTTCCAATCCTTTGCATTCGAAATCATGTTTCGAACCTCTTCACGCGGTTTCCAGAATCGTTCGAACGGCCGCCGCGAGCCGCTCCCAGTTCGTTTCCTCCACTTCAAGTTGCCGGCGGCCTGCGGCCGTCAGCTTGTAGAATTTTGCGCGGCGGTTGTTTTCCGATTCGCCCCATTCCGCCGCGATCCAGCCGCGGTGTTCGACCCGGTGCAGGGCGGGGTAGAGGGAGCCCTGGCGCACTTGCAGCGCGTCCTTCGAAATTTGCTGGATGCGCAAAGAGATGCCGTAGCCGTGCTGGGGCGCCAGCGCAAGCGTCTTGAGGATGAGCAGATCGAGCGTGCCCTGCAGAAGTTCGGTGTTCAGCGGACTCATAAACGGTGCCCCTACTCTCCTAGACGTTCGACAAGGAGAAAAAGTTCCCTTGTCGAATGCCTAGGAGAGTGTTATTTCGAATCTCCAGCTGAGGAAGCCCATGCCGCGCCGAGGTCTTTCTTGCGCAACCCCTGAGGCTGCCTTACGATGAGCGCTCCATGAACCCTGGGGACGTCGTCTCCCATTACCGGATCGTCGAGCCGCTGGGCGCAGGCGGGATGGGCCTGGTTTTCAAGGCCGAAGACATCCGGCTGGGGCGCATGGTGGCGCTGAAATTCCTCTCGGCGGAGCTCGAGCGCGATCCCCTGGCGCGGGAGCGCTTCGAACGCGAAGCCCGCGCCGTCTCAATGCTCAATCATCCCGGCATTTGCACGCTCTATGACATTGGCGAAGCGGGCGAGGGTGCGAACCGGCGGCCCTTCATGGTGATGGAGCTCCTGGAGGGGCAAACGCTTCGGGAGCGAATCGGCGGACGTCCTATGCCCGTCGATCCGATGCTGGAATATGCGATCCAGATCGCCGATGCGCTGAATGCTGCGCACGCGCAGGGCGTGGTGCATCGCGATATCAAGCCGGCGAATATTTTTATCACGTTGCGCGGGCAGGCAAAAATCCTCGATTTTGGTTTGGCCAAGCAGAGCCTGAGCCGCAGTACGGAATTTGCGGGCGTCACGGTGGGCGGCGCGTCCACGCAACTCACCAGCGACGCGCTCACCACGCCCGGCTCGACGATGGGCACGGTCGCTTACATGTCCCCCGAGCAGGCGCGCGGCGAAGAGCTCGATGCACGCACCGATCTTTTCAGCTTCGGCTCGGTTCTTTACGAAATGGCCACCGGCCAGCCACCCTTTGCCGGGCCTACGCACCCGGTGATTTTCGACGCGATTTTTCACCGCATCCCGGCGCCACCCTCGCAAGTGAATCCAAATTTGTCCCAGAAATTCGACGAGATCGTAGCGAAGGCCCTCGAGAAAGACCGCGATCTGCGCTGCCAGAGCGCCGCCGAGTTGCGCGCCGATCTGAAGCGTCTGAAGCGCGACGGAGACTCTGGGCGGTCCGAGTCGAGCGGATCCGCTCGCGCGGGCGTGCCTATTTCGCAAAGCGTCGCACCGAATGTGTCCACGAGGTCATCCGCCGCCGCGCCGAATGCTACGACCATGATTGCGGCGGCGCCGGCCGAAACGGATTCCGCGCAAGCGCTCTCGCCCATACAAGGTGTGGCGTTGCGACGGCGGAGAAACGTCTGGTGGAAAGTGTTGCCGGTGTTGGTAGCGGTGATCGCGTCGGTGGCGTTGTGGCGGCACGAGAGCCGACTGGGCGGCGGCGCCGCTGGAGCCGGCCATGAAAGTCGCGGTGGCGAAGGAGAGGTCGCCACATTGGGAAGCATGACAATTTCGCCCTTCACGACGAGCGGCAATGTCGCACTGGCCGTGATTTCCGCCGACGGCAAGTGGGTCGCATATGCGGCCCAGGAGCGGCAAGGCGAAAGCATCTGGATTCGACAAGTCGCCACGTCGAGCGTGGTGCAGGTGGTTCCGCCATCCGCGGACACGGTGCGGGGAATTACCTTCGCTCCGGACGGCAATTATCTTTATTTCACGCGTTCGACCGGGCCGGACTTCGCTGCGGTGTTTCAGGTGCCCTCGCTCGGAGGCACTCCGCGCGAATTAATTTTCGATGTGGATAGCCCGGTAGCCGTGTCGCCGGACGGCAAGCGGCTGGCATACATACGGCAGAACAACTTGAAGAACACCAGCACGCTGCTGGTGGCCAATGCGGACGGAACGGGCGAGACCCCGCTAGCGGCGCACACGATGCAGAACGCATTCTCATTCACGGCAATCGCATGGTCGCCGGATGGAAAGCAGATCGCTACGGTGGTGCGCCGCGCCGCAGGTGACGCTGGTTCGGAGCTGGAAACGGTGGATGTGGCCACGGGTCAGGAAAAGGCCCTCAATGCGGATGCCACGTTGTCCGCGGGGCGCGTGACGTGGATGCCGGATGAGCCGGACCTGATTGTCTCGCGCGTGACCGGGCAAGCTGCGGAATTGAACTCGCAGCTCTGGTTCATTCCGACCGCCGGTGGCACGACGATGCGCATCACCAACGACTTGAACGATTATCTGCAACCCAGCGTAACGTCCGATGGCTCGGCGCTGCTGGCGATCAAGCGTGCGTTCCAATCCAGTTTGTGGCAGGCGGCGGTTCACGGGGATTCCGCGCTAAAGGATGAGCAGCCGGTACCCGTCACCAATGGCGAAGCACAAGGATTCGGTGGGCTGGCCTGGGCTCCGGACGGCAGGATTTTATACACGGTTTACAACGGCGGGCAGCAGAAGTTGGCGTTGGCCTCCCCTGATGGCAGCCAAGTGCAGGATTTTCCGCTGACGACCGAGGGATACATCACGGCGCCATCCGTTTGCGGCGATGGCCACACCGTCGTGTTTACGCTGCAGACAGCAACGGGCCTCAGCGTTTGGTCGGCAAACCTTGACGGCGGCAATGCCCGCCAGTTGACCCAAGGTCCAGATGATCATTTCCCGATATGTACGCCCGATGGACGCTCGGTGCTTTACATGATTTCGCGAGACGGTGTGCCGCATATCATGAAAATCCCGGTGACCGGTGGTACGGCCGTGCCGGAAGTCGCTTCCGGCCATGAAAACTTCTGGGTCAGCGCACCAGCCATATCACCGGATGGCCGCTGGATCGCAGTGGTCTATCTGAATGAAAGCGGCAAGTCCCACGATTTTCATTTTTCTGTCCTGCAAATGGATGGCGGAGCTGCGGCGGGGGATTACGTTTTACATGAAGGTTATACGATGGATGGGAGACAAATTCCAGCCGCCGCGGTGTGGACTTCCGACGGACACAACCTTCTCTATGCGGTGGAACAGAATGGCGCCGGCAACCTCTACTCGCAGCGCGTCAACATGAAATCCGCGAAACATGATCCACCGAAGCAGATCAGCCAATTTACAAGCCAGAGCATCTGGTCCTTTGCGATTTCCCCCGACGGCAAGAAAATCGCCCTGGCTCGCGGCCGCGTTTCGAGCGACGCCGTCCTCTTAAAACACTTCCATCACTGAGAATTCGGTTCGCCATTGCTCGAAGCGGAAAACTGAAGCAAGATGGCGCGGCTCCATCGGAAACGAGGCGAAGCGCGCATGTGGTATGCGGAAGTGATTTTGCTGGGCTTGGTTGTCGGCGTGCTCGTTGGGCTGATGGGCATCGGCGGGGGCGTGGTGCTCGTGCCGGCCATGGTTTATCTGCTGCACATGGATCAGCACGTTGCGCAGGGAACCTCGCTCTTCTTGCAACTGCCGCCGCTCGGGCTGGCCGCGCTGCTGGTGTATTGGCGCAAGAAACAAGTGGACCTGGCGGCCGGGGCCATCTGCGCCCTCGGTTTTCTGTTTGGCGGATTCTTCGGCAGCAAGATCGCCATCCGCATGGATTCCCGAGACCTGCGCGGTGCCTTTGGCATTTTCATTATGGTCGCCGCAGTGCTGCTGTGGCGTAAGTCACGGCCGCGCGCGGCCGCGGGCAAAATCGATGCATAACCGAACCGCGCAACTTTCGATGATTTTGGTAGTGGCCTGTGTGGTGGGAGTGTGCGCTGGGTTGTTTGGCGTAGGCGGAGGCGTTCTGCTGGTGCCGCTGTTGGTGCTGTTGCTTGGCTTCGACCAGCACACCGCGCAAGGCACGAGCCTGGTTGCGCTCGTGCCACCAACAGGACTACTCGCCTTTATCAATTATGCCGGCGCGGGAGAAGTACGCTGGGTTGCCGGGTTGCTAATCATGCCCGGAGTGGTCTTGGGCGGAATCTACGGAAGCCGGCTCGCCCAAAAAATGGCGCCAGCACATATGCGCCGCGTTTTTGCGAGTATTCTGTTTGCATTGGGTTTGTGGCAGGTCCTGCTGGTGTGGTTTACGCGCCGCGTGTGACAGAGGAACTTGGTGCTCTGGGGCGCCGTGCGGTGAGCGCCATTCGGAAAGAACAGTTCAATCGATATAAACGCCCTGCACGCGAACCAACTCCACGGCTTCCAGGCGGTGACTCGCCCCCAAGCGCTGCAGCATGCGATGGATGTGGTTCTTGATGGTCTGCTCGGAAAGATTGAGCTGCGAAGCGATCTCTTTATTGGTCATGCCCTGCGCGATCAAGGGCAAAAGCTGCTGTTCGCGCCGGGTGAGGCCCAGGTCCATGCGCATCCGTACGGTTGGCGTTCTGCCGGTTTCGCGCGCGAAGTTGCGGAATAGGGCCAGGCACAATCGCGGCGGGCAAACTGCTTCGCCTTGGCTCGCCGCGCGCACGGCAGAAACAATGTCCATGGCCGAGGCTTCCTGCAAAACGTAACCCACCACTCCGGCGCGCACGGCTTCGAGGAAGGTGCGTTCCTGCTCCGCCATCCCGATCAGGATCACGCGAAGATTCGGAAGCCGGGACAACAGGTCGCGTACCAGCGCCAAGTCAGACCGCGTTAAGGATTCACCTTCGAGCAGCAGCACGTCCGGCAAAACAGAAACGATCTTCGAAAGCAGCGTTTCGTCCGGTGCGCATGCTTCGACCACCTGTACGTCGCCCTTGGTGCGCAACACTCGTGCCAGCGCCTCGCGCACCAGACGATTCGCCGCTACCAGAAAGACGTTGACCTTGCCCGAGACCTGCTGGGAACTCACAACATCCTCCGCTTTGATTCAAACAAATGCAGACGAACAACGCAGACTACGGCTACTCATAGCTTACCACCCGCGATAAGCGCCTGCAGATGAAACACACGGCGAGGCCAGAAAGTTGTCGCGCGAAACGCTCCCAGGACACTGGGCGAGCCTGAAGGCACACCACGCCTTGCTAGTTTGGACCGAATACACATAGTTTAAGCAACTTTGGCCCGGGAGTACAGAACGCCTCGATTTGCGCGCACCCCATCAGCGCTATTATAAACGAATGCGTAATTAATGCATCCAGTTCATAAAGCTATACTTGTATCGGATTGCCGCCATCTGCCGAGCCCGTGCATTGCTCTGCCGCCAACCTTCTTATATCTTCATGTTAATGGTGGACATCCACTGCCACATTCTGTACGGCCTCGATGACGGCTCCGAGACGCTCGAAGAATCCGTGCAAATGGCCGAAATGGCCATCGCCGACGGCATCACACACATCGTCGCGACGCCCCATGCCAACGCTGAATACGAGTTTCGTCCGGACGTGATTCGCGAGCGGGTCGCCACCCTGCAAG
Organism: uncultured Acidobacteriota bacterium; assembly: GCA_963703805.1. GTDB lineage: Bacteria > Acidobacteriota > Terriglobia > Acidiferrales > UBA7541 > DASTCZ01. The sequence continues at coordinate 2,669,474 of CAVPFO010000005.1, forward strand.
CGAAGTTAGGAACACGGCTGCAGCTGGCCAGCGGCTGCGATTTTCACCTGAGCTTTGAAAATTTGCACGACATCGCAACGAACCAGGCGAAATACACCCTCAACCAGAAGAATTACCTATTGGTGGAATTCGCCGATTTCTCGATCCCGCCCGGTATTGACGACTCGCTGCATACGCTGCAACTCGCCGGGTTGAGCCTCATCGTTACGCACCCCGAACGTAACGCGTTGATTCGCCACCAGCCCGAGCGCCTCTGGAGGTGGATGCGGCAGGGATGCTTCGTGCAGTTGACGGCGCAGTCTTTGTTGGGGCGTTTTGGACGGGAGGCAGCGCGCTGCGCGGAAGAATGGCTCAAGGCCGATCGCGTTCATTTTGTTGCGAGTGATGCGCATGACCTGAAAGGCCGGCCGCCGCTATTGCGGGAGGCGTATGATGCGGTGACGAAGCTAAAGGGTGAAAACGCCGCTAAGGCGCTGTTCGAGGAAAATCCTTTGGCCGCTTTCGAAGGGCGCCCATTGCCTTATCGTCCCGAACCGCCCGCCGAGGAGTCGGCAGGCACACGGAAACGAAAACGCTTCTTCTTTTTCTGACTGTCTCGCCTGCTGCGGTGCAAGCCACGAAGCCGCTACGCCAAGACCTCCAGAATTTCCTCATAGCGCTTGAATGGCGGAATCAGGTAGGCGCCGGCGACCTCCGTGCGCGCCCAATCGAGCATTTTCCGCGCTAGAGCGAAGCCGCGTTCCCGCGCGGAGGCGCCAGCGCTCTCGAGGCCCTTCAGCACCGGCTCGGGTATCACGATGCCCGGCACCTCGTTGTTCAGCCGCAAGGCTTGTTTATAGCTCGTCAAGGGCCAGATGCCGAGCAGTACCGGGATGGCGCACTTGCCTCCCAGTTTTTTTACAAACGCGTACCAGTGCTCAGGATCGAAGAGCGGCTGCGTCATCGCGAAATGCGCGCCTGCCTCGATTTTGGCGCGGAAGCGCGAGATTTCGTAATCGAGGTCCTCGGCTAAGGGATTCACCGCCACACCAATGGTAAAGTTCGTCGCCCCGCCCAGCGTTTTTCCCGCCCAATCCATACCTTGATTCAACCGCGCGAGCACTTTCACCAGCCCGATCGAATCCACTTCAAAAACGCCGCTGATTTCCGGGTAGTCGCCTACGGATGGCGGATCGCCAGTGACGGCCAGCACGTTGCGCACGCAGCCGACGGTCCACGCTCCCAGCAAGGAGGCTTGCAGCCCGATGATATTCAGGTCGCGGGTGGTGAGGTGCGGGATCGTTTCGATGCCACGCGCCTCAAGCGCTGCCGCCACGGAGAGGGCGTCCATGCCGACGCGCGCGAGCGCGCCACTATTGATGTCAATCGCATCCACTTTCGCGCCGGCCCGAATCAAGTCCACTTGCTCGAAAATCCGGTCGAGCGAAGTGCCCTTCGGCGGATCGATTTCCACCGAAGTGACGAACTCTCCAGCTTGTATCTTGCGCCACAGCCGGCTATCGGGTTCGCGCTTTGTGATCCGTGTGGGCGCTTCTCGTGGCGCTTCCGCCACCTGCGCGGCGCTGACGTGCGACGCGGGCCGCCACTTTTTCACTGCCTCTGCCATGGCGCGGATGTGATCCGGCGTGGTACCACAGCAACCGCCGAGGATCCGCGCGCCAAGCGCCGCCGCTTCCTGGGCAAAATGCGCAAAGTATTCCGGCGACGATTTTGGATAGACGGTGCGGTCACCCATGCGCCGCGGAAAGCCTACGTTGGGCATGGCGCTGCCCGGCAGGCCGCCTCCCGCCGATGCCAGCTCCTGCAGGATCGGAAGCAGCAATTGCGGTCCCAGCGTGCAATTCGTTCCGATCGCCTGGACGTTGCGCAGTGCGAGCTTCGCCGCCGCATCCGCCGGACGCGTGCCGCCATAGGCAGTGCCATCCTCGGCGAACGTCATCTGCGCCACCACCGGTAGATTGGAAAAGCCGCGGATGGCGTCAATGGCCGACAGCAATTCCTCGATATCGGAAAACGTCTCGAGAAGAAAGAAGTCCACGCCGCGCTCTTCCAGAGCCTGTGCCTGCTCGCGGAAGATGTCGCTCATTTCCTCCTCGGGCACTTCGCGCGACTGCCGCAACACGCCCAGCGGACCGATCGAACCGGCGATCAAAATCTCTCGGGCGGCGCCTTCGCGAGCTTCGCGGGCCACCTTCACGCCGCGGTGATTCAGCCGTTGCACTTCCTCGCCGAGTCCGGTGGCCGCCAGCTTAAGGCGATTGGCGCCGAAGGTATTCGTTTCAATGATGTGCGCGCCGGCTTCGATGTACGCCTGGTGCACGCGAAACACGGCCTCGGGCTGTGTGGCGTTCAATTCCTCGAAGCAGCGCTGCGGACCCACGGCTTCGTGCAGTTGCGAGCCCATCGCTCCATCCGCAATAAGGATAGAGTTCCGCAAACGCGCGTTGAAATCGTCAATTCTCATGTTTGGTAAGGCCTAGTGTAGCTTGCGAGGGCTGCTAACGCACGTGCTCGGCCATGCCGGCGATCGTGCTCATTAGGTCAAATTTGGTGAGGATTTCGTAGCGCGAGCCGCCCATTTCGACGAATACCGCGGGAGATTCGTGGCTCAGCAGATGCGTCACGCGCTCGACGCCGGCGTCCTTCGGCACCGATGGCAGGGACTTGCCCATCACTTCGCGGATCACCAGCTTGCGCAAATCCTTGCCCTGGAGCGCGAGGTTCAAGATCTGGTCTTCGAAAATTGTGCCAATCGGCGTGCTTTCTTCGAATACGGGAAGCTGCGAAATATCCTGCGTCTGCATGGTGTGCAGCGCGTGGAAAACCGTCTGATAAGGGCGCGCCACGATCAATTCGCGCTCCTTGCCGCCCTTATGTTTGGCGCGGACCACGTCCTCCACCTTCAGCGCTACTTCCGAATCCACATAACCGCGCATGCGCATCCAGTCGTCGTTATACACCTTGCTCAAATAGCGCATCCCGGTGTCCGGCAAGAACGCCACCACCAAATCGCCTTTCTTGCAGCGGCCGGCCACGCGCAACGCCGCCGAAACGCAGCCGCCGCCGGAGCCGCCGGTGAAGAGCCCTTCTTGCTTCACCATGCGCCGCGCCAGCACGAAGCATTCTTCGTCGTTGATCTGCTCGATGTCGTCGAGCACCTTGAAATCCATGGTTGACGGAAAAATATCCTCGCCGATGCCCTCCACGACGTAGGTTGCGGCCCTTCCCACTTTGCCGGTCTTGAAAAATTCGTAATAAAGCGAGCCGATAGGGTCGACGCCGATCACTTTAATGTTCGGATTTTTCTCCTTGAGATAACGTCCCACACCGCTGATGGTGCCGCCGGTACCCATTCCGCACACAAAATGCGTGACCTTTCCTTCGGTGTCTTCCCAAATTTCCGGACCGGTAGTGTTGTAGTGCGCTTCCGGATTCATCGGGTTTTCGTACTGGTTGGGATAGAACGAATTGGGTATCTCGCGCGCCAGTTTTTTCGCCACGGAATAGTAGCTTCGCGGGTCGTCCGGTTCGACGGCTGTGGGGCACACGATCACCTCGGCGCCCAAGGCTTTCAGCAGGTCAATTTTCTCTTTCGACTGTTTGTCCGTGATCGTAAACACCATCTTGTAGCCGCGCACCGCCGCCACCAGCGCCAGGCCCATGCCGGTATTGCCGCTGGTACCCTCGATGATAGTGCCGCCGGGTTTCAGCAGGCCTTTGCGCTCCGCCTCATCGATCATCCACACGCCGATGCGGTCCTTCACCGAGCCGCCCGGGTTCATGTAGTCCACTTTCACGTAGACTTCGGCCGGAAGTCCGGACGCGAGCCGATTCAATCGCACCAGCGGCGTATGGCCAATCGTTTCGAGGATGTTTTTGCACTTCATCGTGGGCTTCTCGTTTTGTCTATCGTTCGCGCGCCGCCGGCCAGCCTGGGGACTTCATCAAGTCTAGCATGGCGTCCGACGCTTCTCTATGGAGCGCGGATACGTGTATGCTGCGTTTGTCATCAAGATCATTTGAGCGGAGGAAGAACCGATGCACCGGCGGCATAATTACGCGAGTGGCACACCCTGGGAGCCGATTGTAGGCTACTCTCGAGCAGTGCGCGTGGGTTCGACGATCCACGTTTCCGGAACCACCGCCACCGGCGATGACGGCAAAATTGTCGGCGGGAAGGACGCCTATTTTCAGGCCGTGCAAACGATACGCAACATCGAAGCCGCCCTGGCCCAGGCGGGCGCGACCTTGCGTGACGTTGTCCGGACCCGCATCTACGTCACCAACATCTCCGACTGGGAAAAGGTGGGCCGCGCCCACGGCGAATTTTTCGGCAACATCCGACCGGCGACCAGCATGATCGAGGTCAAGTCGCTCATTTCCTCAGACATGCTGGTCGAGATCGAAGCCGAGGCCATTCTAGCCCCGTAACGCCACGGGCCCTGCTTTTCTTACCAGTGCACGCGCACCCGATAGCGCAGCACCGCAGTTCCATCTTTCGCTACCGGTACTTCGAACTGCGCCGCAAACGCCGCGGTCTTCTTCGCTGGGAAGGTCGAGTTCAGCATTTCCCAGTCGCCGCCGATCGGCTCGTTCACTTCCACGGTAATCGGAGTATCTTTGTGGTTTCGCAGCGTAATTTCGTATTCCATCTCGTAAGTATCCCGGAGAAAACTGCCAAGCTTCTTGAAGTCCGTTTGTTTGCGGTCGGCCACTACGTCAAACGCGTTTCCGATATGAATGTTCACGAATTCGTCTTTCGGCGTGTGCGTGATGTTGTCCTCACCGGAAAAGAGTGACCCGCCGCGTGAGTCCGTCTGGTATACGCGTATCGTGCCCGCCGGCAGAGGCATGCCTAACCCGGTCTTTTCCTCGTTTTTGAATTTGTAATAGACCATCACGGAATCGCGCTGAGCCAGTCCGGGGGTGCTCGCACTCCGGTAGTAATAATTCTGTCCATTCACGACGTATACCTTCTGCACCGGGAAGCTCGATGCGTGCAGCAGGCTCAATTGTTTGGTCTCTTTATCGAAGACGGACGTCCGCCGCGTAAGCGTGTAGAGGTGATACTCCGAGAATGATTCCTGCTCCATCGGCGGCGGTGCGGGCATGGCTTTTGCCATGGACTCTCGCGCCATCGCGGCCATGGCCATAGGCTCCCGTACGCGGTTTAATTCGCCGGCCACAAGCTGCAACTGTGCGTTGCGAAACGCGGTGCCGCTATTGTTCACGAGCGTCACCCACCCGTCCAGGTCCGCCGAACCATCGTCGCGCGCCACATTCAGCACGTAGTCCGCGCTCCAGGAAACATTGTTTGCCAAGTAAGACGCTTCTACTTTCTGCTTGCGCGCGCCCGCGTTTGCCAGCATCCACAGCAGCGTTGGCCGGCTGTAGAGGTTATCGGGCAGATCCGGAAAGCGATAACCATCCGCCGCAAGACCGGTAACGATCTGGTCGCCGATCTTCCACACGGGCCCGTCATTGTCCGCCAGCAAAGTGGCCTTTTCTTCTTGCCACTCCGTTGAGCCGTTGTTTTGCACGCGGTGCAGGAGCGTTACCTCTCGCCCCACATATTTTTGTAGAAGCTTTTCGGGATCGAGCAGATCGTATTCGTAGTCCTGTTCGAGCACGCTCACCTTGTCCGGTTCGCCCAGCGAACGGAAGTGTACGGTGGCCGGATTGATCGACGCCGCAATATCCATAAATCGCAGCCGCGAATCCCCTGTGGGCAGCGTGATCTCGCGCGTATCTCGCACCAGCGCCACGTTCGAGTTATAGACCGTCACTGCCAGGTCGGTCTGGTCGTTCATGGTTGTCTCGTGCGTACCTTCCGACCCGGCGTCCGCCTTTGCGGAAGTTACCGTGCCGGCCTGTCCTGCGGCGCGTGCCGTCCACAGCAGCGGCAGCGATATCGCCGCTAAGGCGCCGATGCCCGCCAGAGAAAGTACCCGCAAAGATTTCGCCGTTCCGGTTTGCCTTTGGCTTCCGATCGATGCTGCTTGCAAGTGCCTCCACACCCACATCGCCACGCCCGAAATCATCGCCGCCTCCTGGTATTTCTTGCTTCCGTGCTTAGAACGGCGAGGCAGAAGTTTCTTGCGGCAATTTGCAGAACTATTTTGAGAGGTTTGTGAAAGCTATTGCCGGATCACTTTCCAGCTAATCCCACCGTCGCTGGTGGAAAACGTGCGTCCATCCAAGGTGCTCACGGTGGCGTTGTTGGCGTCAGCAGCGGTGATGAAGTTCCAGTCCGGAATCACGTTTCCGAGTAGCTTGGGGCTCGTCAATTTCGTCCAATGCGCGCCGCCATCGGCGGTGCGCAAGATCGTCCCCCGGGTGCCCGCGATCCAGCACACGTCGTTTGTGGGCGCGGACCCCGCCAGTAAATCGTTCGTCACGCCGCTATCCTGTTTCTGCCAGGTTTGCTCGGAATCGCTGGACCGTTCGATTCTCCCGCCATGGCCGATGCGCCAGATCACATTGCCATTCTCCGGGAAGACCATCGTTAGTCGCGCAGCGTTGTCTTGTGGAGGTTTTCCGGGAGCTACTTGCGGCGGAAGCCCTTGCGCATCGTTGCCCGCGGCAGCAGCGGTGGCCGATTGCTGCGCCGGTGGCGCTGCTTTTTGCGCTGCGGCGGAATCCTGTTTAGCGGCGGAGAGTGCGCCAAATCCGGAGATTTCGCGCGTCAACATCGGCACGGTAGCCGCGCTTTTTGCCTGGGCCGCGGCAGAGGCGGGCGGCGCCGGAAGCGGCACGTCCACGGGCGGCAACGCGCCGCCCGCCACCACCTGCTCACCATTCTCAGATTTCGCCTTCTCGCTTTGCTGCTCCGCTAGCTCCGCTCCATTCACGCGATCGAGAGGCGCCTTCAATGTTTCCTTCTTGGCTTCTCTCTCACGGGTCTCCGGCAACGGCGCTGGCTCGGGGGCCGTCATCACCGGCGGCGAAGCTGGCGGCGCCTCGGTGGCAACTTGCCCGGCTTGCTGGGTTTCTGCCGGACCCGGCGATGCATGTGGCCCGAATGCAAACCACATCACGACAATCGCCGCAGCCGTCATCACGGGCGCAAGCCAGGTCCAAACGTTTCGCTTTTCATCGCGAGATTTCCTCCGTGGCTCCAGCACCGCGCAACCAGGCTGTGGCGTCGCGGCGGCGAGCGCTAAAGGCTCCGGAGCCGCGGCCAGAAGCTTCGCATCATCCACTGGCATGCTTGACGCCAACGCCGTCAATGTATCCTGGCATCTGTCACACGCGGCAAAGTGCCCATCGCATCGCGCCCGCTCACTCGGTTCGAGCGTGCTATCCGCGTAGGCCGCGATTACCTCCGCGTCCGGGCACGGCTCCGCCAGAATCACCTTCTCGCGCCGCGTCACGAGATTCCGAATCGCGACGTCTCGCCGGTCTTCCGGGCCTTCCGGGTTCTTGCCGTCAGGACTCATGAACGCGCTTTTCTCCCTCTCCTGATAGAACGATCCGTACCACTAATTCTTGCGTCCCGCGCCGCACTCACGATTTCTCGTCCAGCGGATTCGCCAAAATCCGCGTCGCCCCAGTCTCGGGCGCTGGACGCTTCGCCGCGCTTTCCGCCTTGGCCGGCGCGTCCGCTTCGCCGCCAAGTGTTCGCGAAAGATCGAGCGGCCCGTCTTGCTGCGCGCAGTCAAAGCACAACTCGATTTGCGCGGCATCGAGACCCTGGGCGCGCAGCCGGTCCTCGGTATTCACTCGCAAATAACCTCGTGTGCGCTCGAGCCGCCGCGAAACGGTAGCTTCGTGTTCGCCGAGAAGGCGCCCGATCGCCGCCATCGTCAGGTCTTTCACGTAGTAGAGGCAGAGCGCGAGCCGGTCTCGCGCCTCGAGCGATGCCAGAGCGGATTCGCAAGCCTCCTGGATCAACTGCGCATAATGTGCGCGTTCGGCTGCTACCTCCAGCCTCGCGCCGGAGCCATTTTCGTGGTGCGCTCGAGTAGCGCCCTCTGCCTCTTTTTCCGGGGCCAATCGCGAGCTCGCGCGCCAATAATCCACATACCTTTGCGCCAGAATTGCCCGTAGCCAAGTCGCCAGTTGGCTCCGGCCATGGTAGTAATCGAAGAGCGGCCGCCGCTTCGCTTCCGGCAGCGCGCTGGCGCTTGGGTTACGCCCGATACCGTAGAGTTCGGCGTAAAGGGAATCGGCCAATTCCCGCGCAGCCGCTTCGCCCCGCGCTCCCACAATGGCGCGCGCGCCCGCATAGAGTGGTTCGCGATAGCGTTTGAGGAACTCCTGCCAGGCAGCCTCAACGCTTTCGCCGCAAGCACAAGCCAGCCCCAAATCTTCCAGATAAAGCGAGGCGAGATATCGTTCGAGTTCCTGTGGTTCCGGCCGGCGATCCGGGAATCGTCGCGCGGCGCTGCGTTCGAGCGCCCGTGCAAACGTAGCCGCAGGCAGCCCCCAACGCTCGATTCGGGCTCGGGCACACAAGCGCTCGGCCAGCTCCACCGGAGTGGGGCTCGAGATAGCTCGTTCGCCTTGGTCATGCTCGCACGGCATTTCGGTTGTGCCCGTCATTGTGGCCTGCGTGGCTCGGTGTCTACGGACGAGATCACGCCGCCAGGGTGTGCTTAGGTGCTGTATATTAGACGCATTCCACACGGCATTCGTGCGACCCTGCGCACCTTAAGCCGGACCGCTTCATAACGTGCTCGTGCGCAGGACTGCACAGCAGGTTCTAAGCGCAACATTGCATTCGCTGTGTCCCGGACGTATGATTTCGTTTCGCTCGCGGGATATTAGACGCGGATCGCTATTTTACGTGCTGGCGGATTTCGCCTGCCTCCCCTTGAGGCCGGTTTCTGGAGGATTTCATGTCGAAAAGGTCCGGGTCCGATCGAACCGGTGAAGATTCTCGCGAAAAAGAAAATAATGCCCAGCGCTTAGGCAGACGCGAATTCGTTAAGCTCGTCGGCACCTCAGGCGTCGCGGTCTCCACGGTCCTGGCCGGCGAAGGATTGCTCCAGGCTGCCGCTCCAAGGGCCATTCTCGATCCGCAACAGCCCGCCGATGCCGCCACTTCGCCGCTCGTGGGTCCAGGCCCTGTGCGCATGATGCTCGATATAAATGGTGCTCCGCAAACACTGGTGGCCGAGCCTCGACTCACTCTGCTGGATGCTCTGCGTGACCGGCTGTACCTAACCGGCGCGAAGAAAGTCTGCGACCGCGGCACTTGTGGCGCATGCACCGTGATCATTGACGGCAAAGCGATGTATTCCTGCACCACGCTCGCGATTGACGTGGCCCAGCGCCCCGGCGCGCCTGCCGCGAAAATTACCACGATTGAAGGCCTAGCGCCCGAGGGCGAACTGCATCCGGTCTCCGCCTGCTGGGTAGATAATGACGCACAGCAATGCGGTTTTTGCACTTCCGGTTTCGTGATGGCCGCGAAGGCCTATCTCGATGCACATCCTCAACCGGCTTATGAAGACGTGAAGGCCGCGCTCGGCGGCAATCTTTGCCGCTGTGGCACATACATGGGCATACGCCACGCGGTTGTGGATGCGGGCGAACGCATCAGCGGGGGGAAAGCATAATGGCCGACTACAAATGGCCTGCCGCGGATAAGCGCGAACTGATCGGTAAACGGATTTCTCGTGTGGACGGCCCCGCCAAAGCTTCCGGGCGAGCCACTTACAGCTACGACGTGCATCGCGAGGGCATGCTGTTTGGCCGCATGGTGCTCTCGCCGCATGCCCACGCGAAAATCAAAAGCATCAATACGGCCGCCGCGGAAACGATGCCCGGCGTGAAAGCCGTCGTTGTGTTTCCCTCCATCGGGCCGGGTTTCGAAGTCCTGTGGGCCGGCCAGGAACTCGTGGCCGTCGCCGCCGAAACCGAAGATCAATCGCGCGACGCCGCTCGCGCCGTGCGCATTGACTATGAAGTGCTCCCGCATCTGGTAAATGACAACGTCACGCCAGCGAAAGCGGGTGACCGCGCCAACAAGCCCGATGTGGCCAGCGAAGGCGACGCGGACGCAGGATTCCAGAAAGCGGAAGTGGTTCACGAAGGCGAATACGGAAACGCCATCGTCACGCATTGCTGCCTCGAATCGCACGGCCAGGTGACCGAATGGCAGGGCGATCAGCTTACCGTGTGGGCTTCCACGCAGGCGGTGAGCAGCATTGGCGGCGAATACGTAACAGCGCTAACGAAGGCGGGCGTGCCGGTGACTGCGGCCAACGTGCGCATCCTGACCCCCATGATGGGCGGCGGCTTCGGCAGCAAATTTCAGGCGGACCGCTGGGGTATCGCTTGCGCGCTGCTCTCAAAGAAATCCGGGCGTCCGGTGAAGATGATGCTCGAACGCGATCACGAGCTGATGGTCGCGGGCATGCGTCCTTCCCTGTATGCCAAAGTGAAAGTCGGCGCCACCAAGGACGGCACCCTCACGGCGTGGTCCTCCGAATCCTGGGGCACTGCCGGTCCGCAGGAATCGAGCCAGGGGGCGATCCCTTACGTTTTTCAAATCCCGAATCGCAAGAGAACGCATACGCCCATTCTCACCAATGTGGGGCCAGCTCGCGCCTGGCGCGCCCCGAATCATCCTCAGTATGCGCTGGTCACCATGGGAGCGCTGGATGATCTGGCGGCCAAGCTCAACATGGACCCCCTGCAGCTTTTCCTGAAAAATATTTCTCTGGTTCCCGGCGGAGCTCCCACCGCGGCAACCGACGCCGCGGGCGCGCCAGCATTTTCGTTGGCCCGCGTTTACACCGAAGAATTGAACAAGGCTGCGGAACTGATGGATTGGCAGAAAAAATGGCATCCGCGGGGCGATAAGACGCCGGGTCCAATCAAGCGTGGTGTCGGTCTTTCCATTCATACCTGGTCCGGCCGCGGACACGCGAGTAATTGCAATTGCACGATTCATCCGGACGGCTCTGTGGAAGTTTCTCTGGCCTCGCAAGATTTGGGGGTCGGCACGCGCACGATTATCGGCATCGTGGCCGCGGAAACTTTTGGCTTGCCTCTAAACGGCGTCACCGTAAATATCGGCGACTCAAAATATCCGCAGTCGGGCGCGTCCGGAGGCTCCACGACCAGCGGCGGTGTTAGCAGCTCCACGCGTCTTGCCAGCACCAACGCTCTGAACCAATTGCTCGCGAAGGTAGCGCCATCACTTGATGCGAAGCCTGATGATCTGGAAGCGGTAGGTGGCAACATCCGCGTTGCTGCTGACCCTTCGAAGGCAATCACCTGGAAACAGGCTTGCGCGAAACTCGGCACTACCCCCATCAGCATCACCACTTCCAATCAGAGTGCCGAAGGCCGTTCGCTGATGTCGCAACAGGTGGGCGGCGCGCAGATGGCCGAAGTGAGTGTGGACGTGGAAACCGGAATCGTACGCGTGGAAAAAATGGTGGCCGTGCAGGATTGCGGCCTGGTGCTTGACGTGAAAACCGCCGAAAGCCAGGTCTACGGCGCGCTGATCATGGGCGTCTGCTACGCCGTCTATGAAGAGAAAATCATGGACCAGCAGACGGGCCGCATGCTCAACGCCGACATGGAATTTTACAAACTCGCGGGCATCAATGATATCGGTGAACTCGTCGTCCATATGATGACGGGTCCGGGCTACGACGAACGCGGCGTGATCGGGCTTTCCGAGCCGCCTACCGTTTCGCCCGGCGCGGCCATCGCTAATGCGGTTGCGAACGCGATTGGCGTTCGCGTTCCCAACCTGCCCCTGACTCCCGACAAAGTTCTCGCCGCGCTCAGCAAAGGAGAGATGGCCTAAATGGAAGCCTTCGCGTACGCCCATCCCACCACAAAGCAGCAAGCGCTCGGCATGTTAAGCCCGGATTGGGATTCCGCCGCGGTCCTCGCCGGTGGCACTGACCTGATCTCTTTGATGAAGGAGCACGTCGTAATTCCCAAGCGCGTGGTCAGCATTCGTGGCGTGCGGGAATGGACCGGCATCAGCGCCACGCCCCAGGACTTGCGCATCGGCGCGCTCGCTACATTTCAAGATTTGCTCGATCACCCCACGCTCAAACAACATTTGCCGTCCTTGACCATCGCCGTCGCCGGCGTTTCCAGCCCGCAGATCCGCAACATGGGCACCATCGGCGGCGACCTTTGCCAGCGTCCGCGCTGCTGGTATTTCCGCAACGGCTATGGTTTGCTCGCACGCGATCCGGCGGGCAAAGCGCTGGTGCCCGAAGGCGAGAATCGCTATCACGCCATCCTCGGCAATTCCGGTCCGGCCTATTTTGTGAATCCTTCGAGCCTGGCACCCGCGCTGATCGCCCTTGGCGCCACTATGAAGATTGCCGGGCCGCAGGGCGAGCGTGAAGCGAAGCTCGCGGAATTTTTCGTGATCCCCAAGAGTGACCGCGAGCGCGAAAATATTTTGCGGCCGAATGAGATCGTCACCGAAATCCTCGTCCCAGCCGATGCGCACAATACGGCGAACAGCACCTATGAAGTTCGCCAGAAAGACGCGCTCGATTGGCCTCTAGCCACGGCGTCTGTCGCCCTGCAAATGCAGGGCGATAAAGTCCGCACGGCGAAGATTGTTCTGGGCCACGTAGCCCCCGTGCCCTGGCTCGCGGATGCGGCGTCCCAAAGCCTTGTGGGCAAGAGCATCACCACGGAAACCGCCGCCGCTGCCGGAGACGCCGCCGTGCAAGGAGCTAAGCCGCTCAGCCAGAATTCCTACAAAGTTCAGCTTGCGCGCGTCGCTGTGAAGCGCGCCTTGCTCGCTGCCGTCCGCAAGCAGAGCGCTACATCGGAAGGAGCCTGATTATGCCGAGCCTGCAAGTACTGATCGAAAATGGCCATGTGTGCCGCTCGCTCCGCGCCAAAACCCTGGCTTACCAGCCTTTGATCGAAGACGAACCGGACGCCGCCGCTCTCTACGAGGAAGCCGGAGCGAAAGGCCCCTTCTGGTGCGCGCAAACGCAGGCGTTGCAAGGGCCCGACGGGAGAATCGCCTCCGCCACGCATTGCCATTCCACCTGCGGGCGCGATTGCTGCGAAACCGCGTAACGCGTTCTCTCGATCAAACTTTCAGCACCGCCGATACCTTCTTTGTCATTCTGAGGCCCCGCCATGTGGGCCGGAGAATCTGCGCGCGCGCTTCACTCCATGTGCCGCCAGGGCCCACTGCTTTAACGCACTTTCATTTGAATCCTCGTAATGCGAGAATAGAGTGTCTTTGTAGAGGAGGATCGTTATGAAGAACCGTCGGCCTCGATTCGCTATCCTAAGTGTTGCGGCAGCCGCATTGCTGTGCGCTATCCCCTCGCTTGCCGTGCCCAACCCGCAAGCCACTGGAATCACCGGTCAATATATTGAGGCGCGCACCGCCGATGTATATACCGGCCCGTGCTTCGCCAACTCCGAAACGAATCTCGTAGGCAAGCAAGCCGTCATGGCCTGGCACATTGAGCGCGGCACGTGGGCGAACGTCTCGCTGGATGGCTTGAGCGTCGTCGCCGTCGTTCGCGCGAACGCCACCATCGGCGATCCCTACACGGACCCGCTTCCGGCGAAGACGCTCTTCATCGTCGATCAGAAGGCTTCCGAATCGCAGCGCGCCGCGCTCGTGAATTTCGCGCAGGCGCAGGGCGGCGCTCTTTTGGGCGACGCGGTGGCGATCCAGGCTGCTCCGATCCAATTCACCACCGGCATAGGCGGAAATCACAGCGCAGCCACGCTCACCGCCGGTAACCTCGTGCACATCACTTCCCGCGCCATTAACGACAACGATGAGCTCTGCCACAATGAAGAGGTCTACTACCCACCGCTCGCCGCCAATCTGACACACTCGATGCCGGCCGTGGCCACCGAATCGAGCTACAGCGGGAACCAGTTGGGAGTCACTTGGAGCGAGTCCTATCGCCGCGGCGTCTTTGTCGGCTTGTTCACGGACTAAGTTTGGCTCGCGTCTCGTTTTGCCGCAGCGTGTGATAACGGAATGTGTGCCACCAGGAGCCTGCCCTCAACCGGGTAGGCTCCCTTTTTATTTTGGTATTCAGCGCACCAGCGCGAACTTTCTTGTAATATTCTGAAGTCGCAGCAGCGACTATCATGCGAAGCATTGCGCTCAGAGAGCGTTTGTGTCGCGTAGGTTCTTGGCCCTGCGATTTTTCTGATTCTGTGAGGCAAAGGTCGAATGAAACCACCCCTTCGGCGTGTAATCCGCTTTTTTCCAGTCCTCCTGCTAGTTACGCTCGCCGGCATCGTCGCGCCCGGTGCGTCAGCCCAGAATTACAAGGTCGAGCAAGCCGCCGCCCCGGCCCCGCAGGAGCTCTCCTCTGCCGTCCGCGCCGTGCTCGGCGATCAGGAGCTGCGCGTTAGCGGCCCCAGCGGCCTCATCTGCGAAATCTGGCTCCGCAAAACCGTTCCGGCCAAAGCGCCCGGCCAGGATTTGGGCGTCGCTTATCCGCAGCTTGACGAAGGCACGCTCGTCGCCGCCGTGAAATTTGCCTCTACGCTCAAGGATTATCGCAAGCAAGAAATCAAGGCCGGCGTGTACACGCTGCGTTACGCGCTCACTCCCGTGAATGGGAATCACCAAGGCGTCGCCCCGCAGCGCGACTTTCTCTTGGCGATTCCCGCGGCCGTGGATCAGGATCCAGCCACGGTTGCGGAGGCGCAAACCATCGAGCTTTCCCGCAAATCTACCACTACGAATCACCCTTCCGTGTGGTGCCTGATGCCGGGTGAGGGCGATGCTTCCGCTCCCGCGGGCGTTTCGCATGACACAAGCGACGAATTCTGGATCGTCAATTTCACCGCGACGTTCGGCTCCGCTCCCGCACGCATCGGGCTCGTCGTCAATGGCACCGCGCCCGAAGCCTAAGGCCCCGCGCAACGACCATGTATCTCTGTCCCTATTGCGGCGAGGACATCAACCAGTCCACCGAAGTGTGCCCGCATTGCCAAACCGATCTCACGCAACCGCAGGAGGGCGAGGTACCTAAGCCGCCACCGTCGTTGCGCTCCGTGCTGATTCGTTGGGGCATTGTGATCGGAGTGGTCGCCGCTTTTCTTTGGGGATTTTTGTGGTACGTGCTGCCCGCGCAGCACGGTGACGTCGCGCAACGCGCCGAACAAACCGCCGTCGCCTCGCTCAACGATTTGCGCGCCGCTCTGGCCGCCTACGCCACCGGCCAGCCTGACGGCTCGTTTCCCGATTCGCTCGAGCCGCTCGGCGACCGCGCCCGCGAAGCCGCGCAGCTCGCGCAAAGCGTTGGCTACCAGTTGAGCTATACGCCCGCGCCACCCGAAGCCGGCGTTGTACGCGGCTATTCGCTCCAGGCCCGCGCCGGTAATTTCGGTTTCCGCAGCTTCTATCTTGACCAAACCGGCACGCTGCGCGCCACCAAGGAAAATCGCGCCGCCACCTCCACCGACCCTCCCTTATAACGCGCCGCGATCGTGTTACGACGATTCAGGTCTGTGTAGCGCAGGGCCTTTGGCCCTGCGGTTGTTTCGCGGCGTCCTCGAGCCAGACCCAGCAGGTTCGCCAGTTTCGCGCAACGTTCCCAATTGCTTCCGGCTTTGCTCCCATCCCACCACGAATTAAGAAAACTTTCGAGGACACAATTGCGTTGGGCAAGACGAATGAGCCTACCGCCCGGAAGTGCTATACTTGCCGCGGCAGGCCCGAGCCGACAACGGTCCAGGTTCACTCGAATTCCTCCGCGGAGAGGTGCTGGAGTGGCCGAACAGGGCTGCCTGCTAAGCAGTTTCACCCCAAAAGGGTGACGGGGGTTCGAATCCCCCCCTCTCCGCCACCAATACGGAAACCCAATAAAAACGCAAATCCTCACAAAATGTCCCACCCTGTGCCCATCTTCGATAAATAGGGACAGAGGGATTCGCTGCGCTTCAGTAATATCTAAAATGCGATCCGAAAAGTGAGCCTAATACAGCGATACAAGACGGACGGTGGTGATTGGAAGAAAAGGAATGCCTTAGACAGGAAAGAGGCCCGAGCGCAAGGAAGTCACGTTCGGATCAGTCATTGGATCCTTGCGGATCGCAACCTCCAGGTGCGGGCTGGGAACGGTCCCCCAAAGCTTGTCCGTTAGCCTAAATAGCGCCGATATGGATTTCTTGAGTAGTCGGTACCGGTCGGGGCTGGTACAGGAGAGCCAGTAGGCTGCCCGGTCCTGGCCTTTCGGTTGGATGATGGTGGCACGGCACGTTGCTGACAGGTGCAGATTGCGGAGAATCTCTGCTTCGGTTCCGCCGCGAATACCACCTCTCAGGTGCGCTGTCCAATCCGGCGACTTATTTACCTCCGGATTTATCTTACTGAAATTCCGAGCAAGGAAGAGGCTGAACCTGTCTGGGAGATAATTTATGAACCACAAACCCGTCGAGTGATGCTCAAAAGGGAAATATCGGTAGGGCGTTTGGTTAACGAAGAGCACTCCACCATCAGACATGCTCGACCACACCAAAGGCATCACGCGTCGTCGTTCCTCAGGAAGAAGATGCTCGTAGACTGCGCTGAGCATGACGAAGTCAAAGGTGCCGATCCCAGGCGGCAGGCTATTCGGATCCGAAGTGGCTAGAAATTGGACATTGGAAAGTTGCCGCGCGGCAAGCACTCGCTTTGCGAGTTCAATATTGCCTACTTTCAGATCTACACCCACAACTTTCGTATCGGGGAGCATTGCGCCCATGCAGAGCGTGGACGCACCGGAGCCGCAGCCGAAGTCCAAGAGGCGCTTGCCTCTAAAATCCGAAGCGTCAACATAGGCCAGAAGGTGCTTTCCAAGAACCCTTCTTACATACTCCGGATCGTCGTGCCGGGCCAGGCTCTCGCAGAGCCAGGCGAAGGATACATTGAAAAAAGCCGCGATTACATCGAGTGGAAGCGAAGTCTCGCAACTGGCGCGTGGGATGAAGGTATTTCGATCATTTGGCTTCAATGTGACCTTGAATCGATCATTCGGAAGCGGGAGGACCTCCACCGATCCTTCAGCTGCTGTGAAGATCGTGGGCCGAGAGTCAATCTGGTGACCCCTCCGCCAGCTCGAATCTTGGGACATGATCAAGACCATATTATCCAGATGCCCTTGTCGTTCGAGAACTCGAATCGCGAGTCTTCCCGGGGCCCGATATTCGCCACGCCATCCATCATCCACGCAACGGCAAGTAGCCCTGCAAACCGCGCGAACCGGACCGGAAACATTTTCTGTAACGCCGGGGCGTTCTCTAATGTAGAAACGCCCGCTTACCGTTCGCCAACAGAAACGTCAGGACAAACGATGCCGCTGCCCGCCGCTGCCACCTTTTTCTCGCCAATCCGCGCAGAAAGTTTCGCTGGCGTATTCAACCGATTCGGGTTGGTGCCTAGTGAATTTCACCGTTGCTGGGGTGCCACGTCCGGCCCGCTCACCAAACGGGTAGTAATCCAACCAGTCATAGGTGCTACGATCCACGGTCGTGGCTGCGCGCGTACTGCCAAGATCATCTTGGTGGATGAAGTATGTTGTGCCGCTCGATCCCCCCGTATATTCGGCAACGAGTTAATTACCGGCGCGTAGATGTAACCGACGAGATGTCCCAATGAAGACAGACACTACCGGACGGGAAACCCATACTCAAGGAATAAACGGAAAGGCAGTCACGGTGGACCAAGCCGAGTTCGACAAATTGCACGCGGATTACATTACGGCCTTTCAGACATACATCGCGGAGGCCAGAAAAACGCATGGAATGTTGGAGCGATGCACGGCCGAGCCCATGCCTCTGGCGGAACGATTCAAGCTAATGTTTCAGGCGGGTGCCGAAAACAGGGCGCATTCGCTCTATTTGGATACCAAGCGCCTGCTGTACGAGGTGGCACATGTTGGTTATGCCTTCTGCCGGTAAGCGACTTCTCCTTCCGTCAAAATCCTAAATTTCCCGCAAAGTGTGTGTTTCGGGACAGCGCGCCGTTTCTGGGCTTTGTTATATCTCGCAAGGCCGGGCGGTAACAGCCCCTCGAAGCAATAGCCGCCCGCACGTCAATAGGTCCCTCGACATGTCAATCAAAGTTCTCATCGGCGACGATTCCGATGTCATGCGGCGAGCGATTCGTAATTTTCTTAGAGATCATCCAGAAGTTGAGATTGTCGGCGAAGCTCGTAATCTCCCCGAGACGGTAAAGATGGCGAAAACGCTGAGCCCTCAGGTCGTAATTATGGATTTGGGTTTGGCTACCTGCGATTCGTTGAATCACAAGCTGCGCCTGGATTTCGGGAGTTCTCGACTTTTGGCCATCTCGCTTTCGAATGACGACGAGGCCAGGGTTTTGGCAGATACCCTTGGCGCAAATGCCCTGATTGATAAAATGAGCCTCTATACCGATCTCGTTCCAGCTATATACAGTTTGGCGGCGCGAATGCGAGGGGCACCGAGTCGTCGAGCAGCCACGCAGCTCTGAAAAGTGACCGGCCCGACTTCGGGGCTACTTCTTGCGCCTTCATACCAGATGAAACAACCTAGACTTCTCTTAACACCCTCTGCGCGTCTTTCAAAAGACGACAAAGGGCGCATCTAGAGCACGCGGCCTAAAAAACGCGACAATCGTCGTTTCAAGGGCTTCGCATTGTCGAAGCCGCGAATCAACTTCCTTACGGATCCGATTGCAATCTCCGACTCGCGCCCCCGCTGGATGTGTGCGTGGTGGAAGTTGTACGCAGGAAATCCGCACCTGTACTCGCAAGATCGTTGTTGTTTTGGACACATTCCTCAAGGTCGCTAATTCGGGATAAAGCACACATTCTTATAGGTTTGCAAGCAATGTAGTACTACGGGTCTATTGCTGTCCCTTGCGCCGAATCCCAAACTGACACAACAGAAAGCGAAGCAAACGCACTTGCCTGGCTTGCTCGCGCTAATTCAAGAGAGGGTGAGAATGAAGCTACGAATGCTTGGGTTTCTGGCGATTTTTGCCTGCGCGACCCTGTTCAGTTTCCCAGCCGGCGCAACCACGGCTTCCGGAACGGTTGCAGTGACGGCGACGGTGGGCAGTTCGGTGAGCCTGACGTTTGTGACCGATCCCAGCGGGATCACGTTGGGCGGCACAGGTACATCCGCGGCGACGATCGCATTTGGCAGCGTGCAAGCTTACGGCGGGGTTGTTCCGGTTAACGTAACGAAGTCGGTGAACGGTACGACGAACTGGAAGTTGAGCACGCCCTTCGATGTGGTCGTTCAAGTTGCGAATCAGACGAGCTCGAACTACACACTCACGGCGCAACTAAACACCGCCGATGGCGTAAACACGTGGCAGATCGGCGCCACGACCGTGACGAGCGCGAGTGCCGCGTCTTTGACCACGACGGGTGCGTATGGCACGACGGTTTACACGCTGAACTTGACGATTCCCTTTAGCGAAGCGGCAGGTGCGATCTCTAACACGATTAACTTTGTGGCGACGGCAAACTAGACGAACCGGAAGAACCGTTGTGCCGCCAATTCTTCGCATTGGCCGTGCAGCTGTTCTTCCCTCTCATATTTCGAAATGCGCAATACGCTCCGCTTGTTTACGGCTGCCCTCACGCTCGCATTGCTGTCCGCGCCATCGGGCAGCGCCGCTGGGTCGTTGACGCTTACCTTTTATTCCAATGCAAGCGGGATCTCGATGGGGGGCACTGGAACCTCTAGCGCGAGCATTGCGTTCGGCAGCGTGCGGGCTTATGGGGGCGGCGTTCCCGTGGGCGTGACCAAGTCAATCAACGGAACAACGAACTGGACGTTAAGCACCCCCATTAACGTAGAGGTCACCAAGTCCGGCGTGACAAGCGCGAGTTACACGATGACGGCGCAATTGAAAACTTCGGACGCGACACTCACGTGGAAGTTGGGTTCGGCGACGGTTACCAGCGCTTCGCCGGCCACGGTTACAACATCAGGAGTCTACGGCAGCAGTACTCCGTATACGTTCAGCCTGACCATACCTTTTTCGGCCTCCGCGAGAAGTGTGAACAACACCCTCGACATTGTTGTGACTAGCAACTAGACACGCAAAAAGGAAAACTTTCGTGAAGCACACTCGATATGTCTTGAGAATCCTCAAGTGCCAAAAAGCTCTGGCGTCTTGTGCAGCCGGCGTCCTTTGCCTAGCGCTCGCGACGTTATCACCAGTGCTTGCCGGCCCTGGTCGGCCCGGCGTACCCCCGCCGCCCGTAACCGAGCCTCCGCCTTCGCTAACGATTTCTCCCGGCGTGATTATGCTGACCGGTCAGCCAGGGCAAAGCACTACGCAGGATGTGACGATGTCGAATCTCACTCCCAGGCCTTTCAGATTCGACCTTGAAGCCATGGACGTTGCCGTCCGTGATGGCCAGCGAGTCTTCGTGCCTGCCGGGGAAATGCCGCGAAGCATCGCGCGCACTGCCGTTTTTTCGCCCAATTCCTTTGTTGTCGCCCCAGGGGACTCAGTCACCGTACACGTCACGGTAACTCTCCTTGAAAATCCAGCTACTCGCGCGATCGTTACGGTCTTTCGGAGTAACACAAGAATCCAAGGCCAGGACGGCCTGGCAATGACAGCATCGCTCGGCGCATTAATGACGTTCACCTTGTCCAAAAAATTCCAGATTGAAAGCGCCCCGCTCCAATTCGAAGGCACGTCGGAGGGGAACGACTTAGTCATATCGGAATGGGTTACGAACACCGGGAGCGAGCCTGTGGTGCCCGGCGGCGTGGTTGCCATTCTTAATGCCAGCGGCAACCTCGTCGGGAAGGCTAAGGTCGAAGCGATGAGGCTGCTCCCTGGCGAGCGGCTCCAATTTAAGAGCGAGTATCCCTCCCAGTTGAAGCAAGGCAAGTATCGGGCGCTGATGACCCTCGAGCACGACGGTACCGTGCTTACGACATCTTCCGATTTCGATATTCGATGAGGCTGCTTGCTTTAGCCTTATTGACGCTCATCGCGGGTGCCGTATCGGCGAGACCGGCCCAAGAGTTAGGCACGCCGCAAGTTGGTCAGGCAAATAATTCGTTACCCATACAATCAGCAACCTCGTCAGACACGTGGTTATCCTCGGGCACGCCCGGGATTTCGCTCGGCGCCGGCCAGACCCTGAGAATATCCATTGCTGGGGCAACTGCAGCCTACGCAATTGATCCTCTTTATGTGGACGTCAGCGTTGCTGAGGGCGTTGTCCAAGTTGTGGGGAAATTCGGGGGACATACTCAAATTGTCGTTGTCACCGGCGGCAGCCTTAGGACAATCCCGGTAGATATCACTGCGGCGGCGCCGATTTATCCCCCTGGGTTCATCGCACCCGAGGTAACAACGACTGGTCCCGTGACGGGAGCTTACGAAACGCGTTACAACTCAGACCAGCAGCAACTCCAGAATATACTCGACCTTACCGTTCAGGGTTCGAATCGAACCACTGAATTTCATATGGCTGCAACGGAGCTGCTCACAGAACAGCCCGGAGAGTCGCGAATGTTCCTGTCATCCGGGTCTTATCGCACTTACAACGCGAATTGGGACCTCACGCTGCTCGATCAATCCGTCGTGAACTCTCCCTTGACGTTGAATGGCCCTATTATCCGCGGGTTGCACTTCAAATCGCGGCGATGGATCGTTCACGCAGGTTACGTGTCGCTCGCAACGTTCCAGGGATTCATATTGCCGATCCGCGCCGAGGAGACGGCAGGAATCAGTTACGTGATTCCGCTGACCACGAATTCGCGATTGACGTCAAACCTTTATTATCTCTTTGCGGCGTCAAATTCGTTAACGACCGGCAATTCCGGGGCAATTGGATCTCTGCTTTATGAGTACAAACCTTTGCACGGGCCGGAGTTGCAGGCGGAGATTGGAGTCGGCAATGGTGTAGGCAGCGCTGTTCATTTTCATCACTCAACTGCGCACGATAATTTGCTGTTTGACCTTCTTGAAAAACCTCGCGAATTCCATTCTTTGAGTTTCGATAACGTGCCAGGATTGCAGTCGGCGTTTGCGTGGAACCGGCAACTAAGCCACGGTCTTTCCAATAGCGTGAATATATCGGAAAACCGGTTTCTGTTGCCCGGCGGCCAGCAAGGCAATTTCACTTCGACTGAAAATCTATTTGTGAAGCTATCGAGAAACTGGTCTGCTGGAACTGGGGCGACCTACTCCGCGTTCAATCAAACAGGCGTCAC
Organism: uncultured Acidobacteriota bacterium; assembly: GCA_963703805.1. Lineage (GTDB taxonomy): Bacteria > Acidobacteriota > Terriglobia > Acidiferrales > UBA7541 > DASTCZ01. Next base: position 2,691,623 of record CAVPFO010000005.1, read on the forward strand.
CGGGCCTTTTTCGATCGGTTCGTTTACTCTGCCGCAGAGTATCAATTTTGATTCGCGGCACTTCGGTGCGGCTTTTCAATACCAATACACATGGAATTCGCAAGGGTTTGCAAGCGGCCAGGATTTCCGTCCCAGTTTCCGGGTTAGCAATGGCGGCTTTTCCGCGTCAGCCTATGTCGAGAAACAGACTCAAGTCACCACGATCCAAGCGATCCTTGCGGATATTCCCGGGCTACAGGCGGAATTAGAAGCGCTTGGCCTTGCGGCCTCCACACCCCAGCAGCTTCAGGCTTTGCTGCAGCAAAGCACTTTTCTTCAGGCACTCGGTCTCTCGTCCGGGGCGAGTCTCGCTCTCGTACCCGTGCGATACGAAGTGGGTGGGAACCTAAATTGGACTTCTACCCACAGTGGAAATCAACAACTGAACTTAGGGATGCTCTACACGAGTGATAAATCGGTGCTAACGGCCTCCAATAACTGGAACCTGAACGGGTCCTACGTTCGGCGGCTTGGCCGTGACTACAATCTTTCGCTATCGGCTTCATTGCTCCACGTAACGCAAACCGGCCAGCCAAAAATCTATCCGATGGCTCAGATCAGCCTGCGGCGAACGATTGGCGGATTGCCGGGGTTTCTCACCCGCCAAAAATTTGGTAGCGTGACCGGCGTCATTTTTCAAGATGACGAAGGTCGCGGCAGATTGCGAAAGGGCCTTCCACCTTTGCCTGGCGTGGAGATCGTACTTGACGGTTCCGAGCGCACGGTAACGGATAGCAATGGCGTCTATTCGTTTACCCATGTCCCCGAAGGCCGGCACTTCATCGAAGTGAATTTTCATTCCGAAAAGCCCTTTTGGTACACGGGGCCGTCGAAGACCGCCGTCGCTCTGAATATGCAGACCAACCTCGGCATCCGCTTCGCGTCTGCGGAATTACTCGGCTATCTGAGAAGTGACGCAGGGATGGGAGTCGAAGGCGCACGCATCTTGATTACCGGAGCAAGACAGCGGGTGGAAGTACAGTCCGACGCACAAGGGAGATTTTCTGTTCCTGCGCTTGGCGCCGGAGAGTATCAAGTGATCGTCGACGCCAATAGCTTCCCGGCCGGATATTCGCTAGAAGAGCTGGCACCTCAGCAGGTTGCGCTTGAAGACGGGAATCCACAGCGAGTGGATTTCTCTGTCCGGGCGCTCCGGTCGATCGTTGGCCAAGTCACCGTATATAATCCTGCGGTCGGTGAATATGTTCCAGCAGTTGCGGCCCAGGTTGAATTACGCGAGCTTTCCAGAAAAACTAAGACAGGCGCAAGCGGAAAGTTCAGCTTTCAGGATTTGCCACCAGGAGATTTCACGATTGTATTGGACTGGAATGGGCAGAAGCTCGTTCAGCACGTGACGGTACCGCCTCAGCCAGCAAGCCTGCGGCTGGAGATCCGAGTGCCGCGCGCAAAGACCTCCATCGCCAGCGATAGCAAGCAGTAGCTTGCCGAAGCAATCCAGCTAAGGGGCCGCAGAAAACGGCCCATTTCGCGCCTGCTCCAGTGAAAACGGAACTTGGAGAATTGACAGGACGCGACGAAGTGGACAATTCGGGCCAATATCTCTGAAGGCGGAGTTCGGTTTCGGGTGTGCTAGAGGCATTCCCCTCGCATCAGAACGCACTTCGGCGCTTCTCGTAAATGATCTTCACATTCGGATTGTCATTGCCACATGATGCAAGAATGACTCGCGTCCGAAGCGTTCTGTGATGTAGAAATGGCTGCGTACCGCTTCGCCGGCCGAAGCTCCAGGAGAAACCATGCCGCGCCCACCGCTGCCACCTTTCACTCGCCAATCCGCGATAGAAAAAGTCCGCCTCGCCGAAGACGGCTGGAATTCGCGCGATCCGCAGAAGGTCTCGTTGGCGTACTCAGCCGATTCGCGTTGGCGAAATCGCGCGGAATTTATCCAGGGCCGCGAGGAAATCGCCGCATTCTTAAAGCGCAAATGGGGCCGGGAACTGGACTACCGTTTGATCAAGGAGATGTGGGCCTTCGAGGGCCATCGCATCGCCGTGCGCTTTGCCTATGAATGGCACGATGATTCGGGAAATTGGTTTCGCTCCTACGGCAACGAAAATTGGGAGTTTGATGAAGAGGGACTGATGCGCGTCCGCCATGCCAGCATCAACGATTTGCCGATCGCGGAAGCCGAGCGCAAATATCATTGGCCGCTCGGCCGCCGCCCCGACGATCACCTTGGGTTGAGTGATCTAGGTTTGTAGTGTGGACAACATGAGCGCCGCGCCCACGGCTAGTGCGCCATATTCACGAAGTGGCACACATCTTTCACCGCGTTGCTCAGCAACACCGTGCTGGTGCTGAAGGCGGCATCTCCGCCCTTCTTAAATAGCGTGAACTTGTAGCCATTTGGCCAGCGCGCGGCCTCGAGCATGTAATCCGATTGCTTCGAGTCGAGCGTGATGGTCACGTTCGGGCACTTATACATCAGGTCCTTCACCAGATCGGCTTTCGGCACCGTGGACGCCGGCGACATCACGATCCGTACCGCCGGCGGACCATCCTTCGCCGTCCCCACCACTGGCGACAGCAGCATCATGATCACCGCACCACTCAGCAGAGCTCTTTTCAACATAAACGTATCTCCCGCAGGTTTATAGAATGCTATGACTGCCTATCTCATCCGACGACGTTCCTTGGATTATGGTTGCATCGCCCGCGAATCAGGACTTTCTGCTTTGCGCACCAAATTTCTACCCTATGAAAAACCCCAGCGGGTGTATAAAGTTGCGGGCCGGCGGGTGGCACCCGGCAAAGATCTGGCGAGCCACCAGGGCCGGCGCGTTTCACCGAGGTTGCCGGAAATCGGCTTTGCGAGGTGATCCATGCGAAAGCTCTTAGTATGCTTGGCCCTGCTGGCTGCCGCTCCCCAGACCGCCGTCAACCTCTCCGGCACCTGGCGGTTCGAGCAGACCAACGCCAGTGGCCACAAGCGCGTAACCACCTGCGTCTTCGAACCGCATGGGAGCACTTTCACCGGCACCTTCGCCACACTTGACGATCGCGGCCATATCGTTCGCGGACAGTTGCACGGCAACCAGATCACCTTTGACGTGCAATTCGATTTCGACATGTCCGGCAAGCCCACGCAATACCGAGGCGAAATGAGTGGTGACGATCTCAAACTAACACGCGCAAATCCGCCTGCGAATCGCCCGAATACCGAGATTCTGCTTCACAAGATTTCCTCGGACACCACCTATGTCCCGCCGCCCGAATTGGGCCCCGTGCACAAGCCGTTTCCGCCTTTCAAGCCGATTGCGCCCAACGGCCTCGCGCTCGCGCCGCCGATGGGCTGGAACAGTTGGAATAAATTCGCGGGCCGCGTGGACGATAAAACGATTCGCGCCGTCGCCGATGCCATGGTCTCGAGCGGCATGCGTGACGCCGGCTATATCTACGTGAACATCGACGACACTTGGGAAGGTTCCCGCGACAAAGACGGCAACATCCAGTCCAACGAGAAATTCCCGGACATGAAAGCGCTCGCGGATTACGTCCACTCCAAAGGTCTGAAGCTCGGCATCTATTCTTCGCCCGGCCCTACCACCTGCGCCGGCTTTGCGGGCAGCTATGGCCACGAAGAGCAGGACGCGCGCACTTGGGCCTCTTGGGGCGTTGACTATCTGAAATACGATTGGTGCAGCGCCTCCGCCGTCTACCAGCGCGACGAGATGAAGCCCGCCTACCAAAAAATGGCGCTCGCGCTCCGCGCCACCGGCCGGCCCATCGTCTTCAGCTTGTGCCAATACGGTTTGCAACATGTTGAGGAATGGGGACCTGCTGTGGGCGGCAACCTTTGGCGTACCACCGACGACATTTCCGATAACTGGACGAGCATGTCTGAAATCGGGTTCGGTCAGGAAGGCAACGAAAAATATGCCGCTCCCGGCGACTGGAACGATCCCGACATGCTCGAAATCGGCAACGGAGGCATGACGCACGACGAATACGTCACGCACATGTCCCTATGGTCGCTGCTCGCCGCTCCGCTCCTCGCCGGCAACGATATCGCCAGCATGACCGAAGACACAAAGTCCATCCTCACAAACAAAGAAGTGATTGCCATCGACCAGGATAAGAAAGGTGTGCAAGCCCATCGCATCAGCCAGCAAGGCCAGCTTGAAATCTGGGTGCGCCCGCTGGCGGATGGCAGCCACGCCGTAGGCCTTTTCAATCGTGGCGAATCGCCCAGCCCGATCACGCTCGACCTGAAAAGCATCGGCATCACGCACGCCGCAAAAATCCGCGACCTTTGGAAGCACGAGAACGAAGCCTCTGACAGGGCGAGCTTCACCGCCCAAGTTCCCACCCACGGTGTCGTTCTGCTAAAAGTGAAATGATGCCGTCAATGCATGCGTAGATTCTGTCTAGCGTAGGGCCTCCGGCTCTGCGGCCTTTAATCTCAACACTGCCAGAACACCGTGTGGCCATCATTCTCTCCATCGCCCTTCGCCTGATAAACTCTCCTGTCGTTCGCAGCCGGCGTATCGCGCAATTCTAGTTTTGAATGAGTTCAGAACAGCTCAGGCAATTGGAAAGGCACGGGTTCGCAAAATGAGGATTCCCAACAGATCATTCGTTTCTTTGAGCATCGCGGCCGCTCTTTTCGTCGCCGCCGGAATTTGCGGTGGCGTCGCATCTGCCCAAGGCGGCGCACCCACCGGCGGCGCACAGCCAACGTCGCAGGCCGCACCGCTGCCACTTTCCGGCCGCTCCGCTCAGAGCGGCTCGGTGACCACGTCGCAAGCACCCGTGGCCGGCACCACCACGAGCGTCAACACGCTCAATCCCACGGTACAGGTAGCCGGCGCTTATGCGGGCAGCGCAAACAGCACCGCGAAAATGCCTTTCGCCGGCAAGCTTTCTTTCCAGGAGGCCGTGCAGCGCGCCATTTCTTACAACCTGGGCGGCATCGGCTCGTCTCTCGCGGCTCGCCAGGCGGAAGGTCAGGCCCGCGTGGCCCGCAGCGCGCTGCTGCCAAATATCAATGGCGACATTGCCGAGACCGTTGAACAGGTCAACTTGAAAACGTTTGGCTTCCGCTTGAGTGTGCCGATTCCGGGCTTCTCGATTCCATCGGTCGTAGGCCCTTTCAACTACATTGACTTTCGCGCTTCCATGACGCAAAACGTCGCCGACTTCACGGCGCTCAATAACTACCGCTCCGCGAAGGAAGTGCTCCGCGCCAATCAATTCGCTGCGCAGGACGCGCGCGAGCTGGTGGTCCTGGCCGCCGGCGCGGCCTATCTGCAAGTGATCGCGGCCAAAGCGCGCGTCGTCTCCGCGCAGGCGCAGCTCGATACCGCCAATCACCTGTACAACGAAACCGAGCTCCAATTGCAGAGCGGCAAAGTTCCGCCAATTGACGCGAACCAGAGCCAGGTGCAAGCGCTCACGCAACAGCAGCGTCTGGTAACGTTGCAAAACGACGTGGCGAAGAAAAAGATCGCTCTCGCGCGGCTCATCGGCCTGCCCGCAACGGATCAATATGACATCACCGACGACGTTCCCTATTCGCCCGCTCCCGTGTTCTCCGTGGATGACGCGTTGAAGCAGGCGTACGATCGGCGCGCGGACCTAAAAGCGGCCGACGCGCAGATCCGCGCCGCCGAACGCACCCTGGCCGCTGCTCGCGCCGAGCGTCTGCCCGCGCTCTCGGTCAGTGGCGATGTCGGCGAGATCGGCACCACACCGTCGCAGGCGCGTACGACCTACACGGCCGCGGCGACGCTCAAGATTCCTATTTGGCAGGGAGGCCGTACCGCCGGCGATATCGAGCAAGCCGAAGCCGCACTCGCACAACGCCGCGCCGAGCTTGAGGACCTGAAGGGCCAGATCGAAGCGGACGTGCGCAACGCGTATCTAGATCTGCAAGCGGCCACGAGCCAGGTCGAACTCTCGCAGAAAAACGTGGACCTCTCGCGCGACACGCTCAATCAATCGAAGCTGCGCTTCGAGGCTGGTGTCACCCACAATCTCGAAGTTGTGCAGTCGCAGGAATCGCTGGCGAGCGCCGAACAGGATTACGTGGATGCCGTCTTCGCGCACAACATCGCAAAACTCGATCTTGCCCGCGCGCTGGGCAAAGCGGCGGATGGCCTGCCGCAATTTCTGAAGATGCAGTAGCAAGGCCGGTTTTGTAGCGCAGGTCCTTGGACCTGCGGCTTTTGGCAGCCGGCGTTAACCGAATCGTTCACCGAGCTGTCACAATTTGCCGCCATCGCATCACGCGTGGTACGCCGCGGAAAGGCCGCAGGTCCTTGGACCTGCGCTACACGAATTCTTCTGTACGGCTGGGAAGCGTAACTGAGGTAGAAGCGGCTCGGGCTACGAGGCTTTGCGCTGGGCGTAAATCGTGTAGTCCGAGTAAGGGCCTTTGAAGTCTTCGATCTTGCCGCCGCCCTCGAAGTGCCAGATGCGCGTGGCGACCTCGTCAATCACGTCGTGATCGTGCGTCACCAGCAGGACGGTGCCTTCATACTTCTGCAGCGCGATATTCAGCGCGTTGATGGATTCCAGGTCCAAGTGGTTGGTGGGTTCGTCGAGCACCAGCACGTTGGGTTTCTGCAGCATCAGGCGGCAGAAAATCAGCCGCGCCGTTTCGCCCCCGCTTAAGGCGCGAGTTTGCTTGGTGGCATCCTCGCCGCTGAAAAGCATGCGGCCCAGCAGACCGCGCAGCTCTTCCTGTGACGCGCGCGGATCATACTGGTGCAGCCACTCAATCACCGTCATGCCTTTTTTCGCGTGCGTGATACTGTCGGCGTGGTCCTGCGCAAAATAGCCGACGGCCACTTCGTGCCCCCAAGTCACTTTGCCATGATCGATCGCGAACTGTTTTTCCGCGTCTTCGATATGCCCGGGCGCATTGCGCAGCAATGATTTGAGTAGCGTGGTTTTCCCCGCGCCGTTGCGTCCCATGAGCGCGATTTTCTCGCCGCGCTCGATGCTGGCGCCAAAGCTCGCGATCACTTTCAGATCGTCGTAGGACTTGCTCAAGGCCTTAAATTCGACCGGGTGGCGCCCCGACGCGCGGTCCATATCAAAGCGCATGTAGGGGCGTTGAATGTTAGATCTGGCAAGATCGGAGGTTTGCAGCCGCTCGACTTCTTTCTTGCGGGACGTTACCTGCGAAGACCGGGTTCCGGCGGCGAACCGCGCGATGAAAAGATTGAGCTGCGCGATCTTCTTCTCGCGCTGCGCGTTATCCTTTTCAATGCTCGAGCGGATCTGCATTTTAGCGAGGACCATATCGTCGTACCCGCCCGGATACATGATCACCGTTTGATAGTCGATGTCCGCAGTGTGCGTGCAAACGCTGTTCAGAAAGTGCCGGTCGTGCGAAATCACGATCAGGATACCGTGATATTCGCAGAGATAATCCTGCAGCCAGTGCACCGAATCGAGGTCCAAGTGGTTGGTGGGCTCGTCCAGTAGCAGTGCGGCGGGGTTGCCAAACAGCGCCTGCGCCAGCAGCACGCGGACTTTTTGTCCGCCCTGTAGCTCGCTCATCTTGCGTTCGTGGAGCGAATCCTCCACGCCCAGCCCGACGAGCAAAATCGCGGCATCGGCTTCGGCGGTATAGCCGCCCTCTTCGCCAACGACGCCCTCGAGCTCGCCCAGACGCATGCCGTCTTTATCGGTGAGCTGATCGTGCGGCTTTTCGTAGAGCGTGTCGCGCTCCTGCAGAGCTTTCCACAGCGCGGTGTTGCCCATGATCACGGTATCGATCACGCGATATTGGTCGAAGGCAAACTGGTCTTGCCGCAGAATGCCCATCTTTTTCGGGCGGGTAACGTCACCCTTGGTCGGCTCGAGTTCGCCGGCCAGGATCTTCATCATCGTGGTTTTGCCGGCACCATTGGGACCGGTGATTCCATAGCGGCGCTCGGGAAAAAACGAGCAGGTCACATCCTCAAAGAGGATCCGGCCGCCGAAGCGCATAGTGATATTGTTGACGGTAAGCACGGGCCTTTTATTGTACCGAATTCATGGAAATTCCGCTCGCGGTCCAAACGTGCGGTGAAGATTCAATTGCGCGGGAGCACCAATCCATTATGCTATCGTATGCATCATAATGACCGCCTCGAAGAACCCCCGGATAGCGATGATCCTATGGTCGCTGCTGTGGGCCTTGGCATTGATCGCTTCGGCATACTTCTTCAAGGGCAATCCAGCGCTTTTTTGGATCGAGTCCGTAATCCTCGTCGTCGCGACTTTCTGTTTGTTGTGGAACTACGAGCGGTCCGCCCACCGCAGTTAGGCGCCCCGTTGTCAGATACTCCTGACAACCAAATTCTGCAAGGTTTGCCCCCTACCCCCCCGATTTTCATGTAAATGCGGCAGCGATTCAACTTACAGAAACCGATGTGCGTAATCGACTGCATTTAAATAGGTTACAAAACGCATATTTCTCAAAAATGTGCTGTCGACGCTGAAAATAGGCGGCTTAGGGATTCAGAATGTAGCGAAATGCGCATGCAATACGCTTGGATTCCCAACGTCCGTGACAGCTCAATTATAACAATTCGGTGATCTATAAGCTATGGTAAACATCAATCCGCGAGTTGCTCCTGCGCGTCAGAGCCGCAAAGAGTCTGGGAAAAGAAACGCCCACCAGGCGACGTGCCCGGCGGGCGTTTGAATGAATCGTTAGCTTTGATTTGTTCTAGTTTGGACCCAGATATTCGACGTGCACGTAGGTGCCGAGACGCGGATTGTAGGCCAGGTACCAGCCTGGATCGTCCGGATCGGGGTAGAGGACGATATCGTCGCTACTCCAGTTCCAGTCGGCGCAATCGTCGAAATCGGCTGGGGCCACCGTGAAGTAGAAGTTGTCAAAAAGGAAGCGGTCTCGCGCTCCGCCGCCCAAGCGGTATACGTGGCTTGCGCCGATCTCGCCGGGGAAGCGGCCATGCTCCCAAGGATTATCGAGGTGATATGCCTGAGCACCGCCGTTGTGGCCGACCCAGCGATTGGTCTGGGCGTCCACGTGAGGAGCGGTCGGGTGGCCCGGCTGATCTGGTGTACGTGCGTTGCCTTGGCCGCCCTGGCGGCCGCGATCTTGCGCGCCTTGTGGAGGCGCGCCGCCACGTTGCGGCTGGGCGGGAGGTTGCTGTGATGTCCGCGCGGATGTGCCGCCGCGCGCCGGCTGTGCTTGGGGCGCACGCGCGGGCATCGGACCGCGCGGAGGGATATGACCACCGCCGACGGGTGGACTTACGTTGCGCTGCGGAGCGGCGTGTTGCGGAGCCGCAGCATGTTGTGGTGGCGCGCCACCGCCGCGTTGCGCGCCGCGCTGCTGCGCAAGCGATGGCAGAGAACACAACAGCACTAAAGAAAGTAATACGGATAGCGCAGGGATTTCGGTCCTCTTCATGCAGCCTCCGATCGGGTACCACCATTAGATATAGCGAGAGGCAAAAGCGGTGTTGCGGGGCGAGCTTAAACGGTATGGGAAGGGAAATGCAAGGCCGCCTCGCCCCGGCCATGGTCGCCACTCCTGTCCCGTCAGAGAGCCAACGCCAGCGGCTGCGTTGTGTAAACGAAAAACCGCACAGGCAGGAGTGCATGTGCTACCCGAGCCCAAAGCGCACTTTGGCGTGTGCCGAGCAGGATGAGAATCAGGCGGGGGTTAAAACGGCGGCTTGCGCTTGGCCGGAAAGGAGTTTGCGAAGGCGGCTGCGGTCATCGAGATTCATCGAAAGGATTTCAAAGCTAACGCCGGTAGTGCGAACGTCGCGCATCAGGGCGTCAATGCGAATGGCGCGCAGACCCAGGCTGATCTTGAGCGAAACATGCGTGCCGGGAAGAACGTGATGCTCGCAGCGTCCCGTGCCTCCGGAAAGATTCAGTCCTTTGATCTCGATGCGATATTCCTCGGTGTCGCTGGAAATGACGGCGGAGAGCGGCTCGTCCAAACGCACGCGCTGGTAACGGCGCTGGCGATACCACGGCACTTCCGTCGTGGGATCCATGGCGGGCTGGATCATCTGCCAATTGTCAAAGCCGAGGTGCGACTCCTTTTGCTGCGACCACGCCGGATCGATCTTTTGCAACGATTGAAACGCCGCAATGCGCAATTCCTCAGGGTAAGCCCAGCGCCAAGTGCGCTTGGTTTCCACGATCTGGCGAAGTGCAGCACCGGCGGATGGCGAACGGAGGCGCCCAAGAGCTTCCGCGGCTTTCAAACGCAGGAAATCCACGCCCGGTTCGCCGGAATCGCTTTCGAGAATCTGCAGAAGGCGCGGGACGACCGTTTCGTCGCCGCTCATCCCCATTTCTTCGACGGCGAGAGAGCGAATCAGCGGATCGAGCGTGCCGTAGATCGCGAGGAAAATGGCGCCGCGCTGCGGAGCTCCGGCAGCGGCGAGCACGCGCAGTAGCCGATCTTGCGCACCGAGCGGCCATTCGGGAAGGCGCGGAGGCAGCCATTGCTCGACGGCGGCAGGATCGAGACGGCTGAGCAGCTTGGCGGCTTCAACGGCCACCGCAGGTGGCCCGACGCGCAGTGTTTCGTTCAGGCGCACGGTGACTTCGGGGCCAACGGCGCGGGTGAGTTCGCAGAGACGCTCGTTTTGCACGCGATGCCCCGCGCGATGGAAGCGCGCTTCGATTTGCGTGATGGCGACATCGGGAATCAAGCGCAAAACTTCCGGCAAGCCCTCGGGAAATTGATCTTCGCGAATGGCCTCGTCGAGAAATTCCGGGAGACGGTCTTCGATACCAAGGCGGGGACGTATGGCCTGCGCGGTGGCCGGGCGCTGGTTATCCACGCCCTCGAGCGACGTGAGCACCTGGTGGAGCGCGCTGTAGCAATGGCGTGCAGAGGCTTCCTGGCTCAGGCGCACGAAGGCGGCATTGAGCAATGTTTGCAATTCGATATCGCGCTCGCAGGTCAGTTGCATGCCGGTTTGGCGAATGGCGGTGACGAGTATCCTCGGGTCGGAAGCGTATAGATCGGCGAGCTCAGCTAAACCCATCGCGGCGCGGCGGCGCGCTTCGGGGTCTTCACTGTTGATGCACGCACAGTAGCGCGAAAGGATCTGGCCGGAGAGCAGGATGTCGCCACGCTCGATTACCTCTTGCAGGTAGCTGCGAATGTTGCGCGCGGGAATGCACCAGGATTCGCTGCTAAGCAGCACGTTGCGCTTGCCGGTCTCGGGAACGGAAGCCCAAAACTGGCGGTCCATCAACTCAGTGTGCGATTCGACCTGGAGCCCCGCCTCGGACATTTTCTCTTCGTGCTCGCTGAGAATATTGCGAAGGGCATCGATTTCCTTGTTCATGCGTTCGAGCATCTGGCGGACGGCGTTAACCTTCACTTCGCCGCGTTCGTAACGATCGAGCGCGAAGCGGATCGCGAGATGTTCCGCAAGCTCGGCCAACATCGCGCGATTTGGGCGTTGCTCGGCGGATTTCGCGGCTAATGTGGCGAGCGCCTGGCGCAAGAGATCGCGATTATTCGCGGGGAGATGCGAAAGTTCCTGGCGAACAGCGACCGTGGCGCCGGCCGGAGCGTCACCTTGCAACTGGCTGCCGATGCGCGTGAGGGCTTTGAGCACATCCACGAGTTCTTCTTCGCCGACGCCGAAGATGGCTTTCGAGCCGCCATACCCGGCTTGGCCAGAGCTGCGCCCTCCGCTGAAATTTCCCGAGCCAACGGCGAGAGAAGTGCCGCCTGAGGCCGCAGGGCCACCGGAGCCATCATTTGCGGAAGAGCCGCCTGTGCCGCTGCTCCCTCCCGAACCGCTGCCTGCCCCTGAGCCACTGCCTGAGCCGCTACCGTGGCCGGAATCGCTACCGGGTCCTGTGCCTTGCGCCGCGGCGATAAGCTGCAAGAGTTTTTGCGGATCGGTGAGCCATGCTTTCAATTCTTCGGAACCGGCGCCCAAAGTTTGCGCGGTGAGTTGCGCGGCGGTGCGGACGTCGGAGAGAGAGGAATCCTCCGCCACGAAGCGAACTTCGTTCATGCGAATGCCGGCCGAGCCTTCGAGCGCGGCCTTGATTTGGGAGGCAATTTCGGCAGGCTTGGCTTTGCCGGAAGGGAAGCTGCGCGCGAGGCGCTGCAAATCGTCTTGAGTAACGTCTTTGGTAAAAAGCAGACTGGCAATACCAGCCGACCCGAGCAATTGGCTGAAGCTGCGCTCGGATTGGGAGTTGCCGATGGGCATACCGTCGACGAGAAGTTTGTCACCCACGGCGCCCAGCAGCAGGCCGGAATTGGCGGAAGCGGGCAAAGCCGCGTGTAGCTCATTCCAGGCAATGCGAAATTGCTCGTCCGTGCGCGGGTGGTCGAAGCCGTAAAGGCGCGAGAACTTCAGAAGAATGTTGAGGCTGCGCACAAAGGCGCGAGCCGACGTGACCCTGTTGTCGCTGCTCATATGGTCCGGATTGGCACACTCACGGGTGTAATTGATGCTAACGGGCAATTTTGCGCGACGGCAATGGACCGGTGGGACAGGGGTATTGTCATTTTGGCACACTGGGGCAGGGCGGTTGGAAGGCTCGACGGAAGGGCGCGGTTGGCGCTACGCTGCGATCATGGACATCGAATGGATTCGCAAACATTGCCTATCGCTGGCCGGGGCGACCGAGCAGGTGCAATGGGGGTGCGATTTAGTGTTCAAAGTGGGCGGCAAGATGTTTGCGGTAACGCCCCTTGAACCGGCACGCGTGTGGCTTTCGCTCAAATGCGAGGCCGAAGAATTCGCGGAGTTAACAGAGCGGCCTGGAGTAATTCCGGCGCCTTATCTGGCGAGGGCGTCCTGGATCGCGATCGAGAGGGAGGAAGCGGTGGCGAGAGCGGAGGTGTTGCGGCTGCTTTCGGCGTCTTATGAACTGGTATTCGCGAAGCTCCCTAAGAGACTGCAAACGGAGGCGCTCACGCCTGCGTCGTCCAAGAAGAAAACCGCTGTTTTGAAGAAAACGATCGCTAAGAAGCCGCGCGCGCACAAAGCGCGCCGTTGATCTACTGAGCGGCGCAGCCGGGTTCTCGCGTCTCGTCGTGGCGTTTCTTTCGCGCTAAATCATCCGCTACTGCCTCTACTGGAATTGCTTTCGGAAGTCGTGAAGCTGTTGCCGCAGGTCGGCAACCTCGCGGCGGAGCGCGGCGACTTCTGCCTCGAGCTGTTGGACGCGGCCGGTATTTTGCGGCGTTGGAGCTGAAGCGGGGGCGGACGAGGTCGCGCGGGCGTCGCCTTGCTCCGGCGGCTCGCCGGATTCCTCATCGCCAGACAGCAGGTGAATGTAACGCGCTTCTTTCGTGCCCGGTTGGCGCGGCAGCACTTTCACCAGCGGCTGCTCGCGGCTCATGAGCTTGTGTAAAGTGGATTGGACTTCGCTGAGGTCTTCGAATTTGTGCAGACGTTCAGCGCGCCCGCGAAGCTCGCCGGGCGTTTGCGGTCCACGCAGCAGCAACACGCACAGGATCGCGGTTTCGCGGCGGTCGAAATTGAAGGTTTCACCGAGATGGTGCTCGTATTTCGTGACGCGGCTATCGGCGGTGTCGGCGGGTCCGGCGAGCCCTTTTTCGGCGAGCGTGCGCAGGCCGCGGCGCACGGAGTCTTCGTCGAGATTCATCAGCGGATCGCGGTTGGATTTCTGGTTACAGGCGTTGACGAGCGCGTTCAAAGAGAGCGGGTAATACTCGGGCGTGGTGCTTTCCTTTTCCACGAGAGAGCCGAGCACGCGAACTTCGACGTCGTCGAGAAGCATCACACCGGCAATGATACCAATCCCGCAGCGGGTTCCAAAGATGGGGACGCATGCGAAACGACGCTTCGGTTTGGGCCCGGACCGTGAGTGCGCATGCCGCATCGAATGGTGCGTGAACGACTGGGGAGGGCGATTCCATGCTAGGCGTTCCTGACAATCGGCCGCCTGCGCCAGCGGTTTCGCCGTGGCGCGCGGCGGTGAAATATACGTGGTTTGTGGTGGTGGCCGTCGCGCTCGTCGTGGGGTTGGTCCTCTATTCGCGCTGGGACGAAAACCACAAGATCGAACAGCAAGCGGCGCAGAAGAAACGGCAGCAGGACGCGCACGAGGCGGATTTGCTCGGTGGCAACCGGTTCGAGATTCTACAATTTTATGCCATGCCTGCCGCGATCCAGCATGGCGACGTGGTGCATCTGTGTTACGGAGTGTCGAATGCGAAGGCCGTGAAGCTGGAGCCGCAAACGGATGGGGTGTGGCCTTCGCTGAACCATTGCGTGATTGTGACACCGGCGAAGGATACAACGTATACGTTGACGGCGACCGATGCGAACGGGCAGACGAAGACGCAGAGCGTGAGCGTGGCTGTGCGGTGACTGCTCTGGTGTACAGGGGGAATTACACAAAAGAGGGTGCGGCGAGATTGTGTCTCGCAGCACCCTCTTGGCGATCGATTGGATACGGCAATACGTTTACTGAGACGCCTTTGCCTCCGCTGACCTTGGTTTTGCGGAAGTGGCGGACGCGCTCGATTGCGGCGACGTGGATTCCGCGTTGCTGTAAAAGATGCCGTTGAAAAGCAGCTTGAAAGTGGCGTGGGGCTGGCCGCGGAATGTAACTTCCGGACCAAGCACGATCACTTTGCCGCTGCCAACGTGAGATTCGGCGACGGCGGTGCCACCGTCAAGATACGCCTGTCCCCAAGCCCAGCCGCTATCGAGGGTCTGCGGCCCGGCGAACCAGCCGACGGTGACAGCCTTGGCATTTTCCTCGGGTACCACGCGGAAGACCGGGCTGCTATCGAAATCCACGTCCTGCGTGGAGGGCATGCCGTAGGCCAGCGGGTTCGTGTTGTCAAAGGTGACGCGCATCAGCGATCCGGGAATGTAGAACTTTTCGCCGGGGAGCGGGCATTCCGTGCCGGTGCGGTTCATCTCGGTGAGATAGTTGGTCACCGGCACGCCAAGCTCCGGGGCCATACCGGTGGAGCTGCCGATGGTCATGACGGTGCCTCCCGCTTCCACAAATTTCTTCAGTTGCGGGATGGTTGCGTCCGCGGTGATCCGGCCGACGTGGCTGCGCCATTCCTCGGGTATCTGGTCGTCCTTGATCTGATTGCCGAAGAATCCACCGCCGCCGCGGCCTCCACCGGCGCCGCAAGCCGGATTTGCGGGAGCGCGATAGGCGCCGTCGGTGAAGACGATCACGTCGAACTTACTTTTCAAATCGCCGGCGTCGAGCGTTTTCGGGTAGACGACGGTGACGTCGGGGAATTCGAATTGTTCGAAAAGCCAGCGGTCCCAGCCCGAGGGCATATTGCCGCCGTACTGATCGTACAAAGCAATGCGTACGGGCTTGATCTTGTAGGCATCGCCGGCGGGTTTTGCGGCTACGGCAATGGCGGGAATGCCAAGTTCCTTCGCGGCCTGCTGCACGATGGGCGTGGAAGTGGAAGAAGCGGGAACCCAGATCGCTCCCGGGGCCATTTGCCGGCCATCGGCCTCGACGGCGGACTTGAGCCAGTAAACTTCGGCGTTGGATTTGAGCAGCCGGTTCGTCAGGATCACCGCGTTATTCACCTGATGGCTGATCAAATAGCCGGCGGGATTGGCTGGCCCCGCCACGGAATCCACCGGCATGGGTTGAAGACCGGTCACGCGCGCGAAGGGCCCATCGAAGCCATCATAGACGCGATCGAACTGCACTCCCATTTGGTAGGCCAGCGTCCAGCCGGCGGTGTCGTAGGGCGGAATCGGAGGACCACCCGGATAGCGGAAATCGTTGGGGTGATCCTGCGGCTGGAACATGTCCATCACGAAGGGCCGGCCTGCCTGCGCAGTCTTCACGATGAAAGAGCCGGCGGGATACGTTTTCCCGGCCACCTGAAATTGCGCGGAAGCTTTTTCGACTTCGATGCCATTTTTTTCAAGCGTATTGATGAATTTTGTCGCGGTGGCGAAATCTGGCTGGTCCGCGGAAATGATAAAGCCGCGAGGGTCGCGCGCCTTCGGATCGTGCAGAACTGTGTTGTAGAGATCGGCGGGGACGGTCGGCAAACCGATACCGCCGGGAAGCATCACGGCGTCGCCACTGGTGCCAGCCGCTGCTCCGCCTCCGCCGCGACGTCCACCTCCGCCTCCACCTGGAGTCGCGGCGGATTCCTTTTCTGCGGCTTCGCGCAAGGCTTCGATGCGCTTTGGCGTGATGGTCCAGTTATCCTGGCTGCCGCGCTGAATGGAATTGCGGCCCATCTGGTAAATGTTGAAGAGCAGCGTTTCGCGGTTGCGCGAAGCGTAATCGAGGATGGCGCGATTGTTTTCGATCTCGTAATCGACGGACTGGCGATAATGCCAGGTCTGCGGAGCGATAGGCAGAGGCCAATCGCCGGTGGGTAGCTGTTTATCGGGGGCGAGCTGGATTGGCATCGGCGTGGGGTCGCCGATGATTTCGGTAAGAATGCCGATGATGTTGTGAAAATACGCGGTGGTGCGCAGGCCGCCATTCCACCAAGTGGAATAGTTCGAGCCGCTGCGCATCGCGGAGCCGCCCTTGCCTTGCTCGACGAGCCGCGTATGCATCGCGGTGCCGACGGCTTCGATACCCAGCGGAACCAGCGGATCGAAATTGTAGTTGAACGGATCGCGAAACGGCGGCATGAAAATCACCGCGCCGGTCGGGCCGGTCTGGTGATGGTTGTACATGATCTGCGGAAACCACTCGATGAACATCTGGCGGTTCATGTTGGTGGTCTCGGGCATGTTGGACATGTAGGAATCGCGATTGTCGTCGTGGCCGATGTATTTGTTGTAGACCTTGGGCAGACCGGCCGAAGAGCGCTTCGAGGGATCGGACTCGCGCATGTACCAATTGGCGACGAATTCGGAGCCGTCGGGATTCGCGGGGACGAAGAGAATGATGTCGTCGTTCAAGAAGCGCATCGTTTCGGGATCGGTGCGGCTGGCCATCTGGTAGATCATTTCCACAAGTTGCTGGAAGCCCACGCTCTCGGAAGCGTGCAGGCCGCCATCGATCCAGACCACGGCTTTGCCGTCACGGGCCAGCGCGTGCGCCTGATCGTCGGTAAGGCCTTCGGCGCGGGCAAGTTTCTGGGAGATTTCCTTGTAATGGTCGAGGTTCTTCAGGTTCGCCGGCGAAGTGATAATGCACATCCACTGGTGGCGTCCCTCGGCCGTCAGACCGATATCCACGATCTTCATGCGATCGGACTCGGTGGCGAGCTTGTGCCAATACGCCTCGGCCTTGGTGTAGTTCACTTCCTGATAGTCATCACCAACGTTGAAGCCGAAAAATTCCTTGGGTGTGGTGATTTTGGGCGCGGCGTCTTTTGCCGCCTTTTGCGCGGTGAGAGGGACGGCGCTGGCCGCCAGAAACAGGAAGATGGCGATCGAACGTGAAGTGCTACGCAGCTTGTTTGTGTTCATAAGGCCGCTTTCTATCCCGAAGGACCGTAGTTGTCAAAGGGAAAGGCCACGCTTCGTGAACGGCTGGCCCAAGGACGTGAGACGGACAGGGCGCAGCGCGGTTTCAATGTTTTAGCGGCAAATTGGGTGCCACTTGTCACCTTTTGCGGTGCGCGGCGTTCCAATGGGTGGGGCCATAGGTAGACACCTCGCATTGAAATAGCGAGCACCTCTCAGGGATCCAGCGGACGCAAACCTCGGCCGCGGTCGGAGCGAAAATTGAAACGGTGGAAACAGGGGCCGCAAGGCCGTAGGCGCGAACTGTCGTCAAATATGGGAAGAAGAGGCCATAATTTGCGAACCCCTAGGGCCGGGTGGGTCCGCATCTTGTTTGCGGCAAATTTGTTGGTGCTCGGCGCCGTTGCGGCGACGGCGCAGACCGATGCAAGTCACGTCCAACCCGGACAAACAGCGCATGGAGCGCAGAATCAGTCCTACATACCCATCACGCGCGAACAGCGGCTACGCTGGTTCATTCGAAACACGGTGGGCCCAACGGGGCTCACTGCCGGCCTTTTTTCCGCCGGAATTGGCACGGCGCTCGATCACCCAAAGGAATATGGGCCGGGATGGGCGGGATTTGGCAGCCGGTACGGAATGCGCTTGACCGGTATTTCCACCGGTAACGCGATGGAAGCGGGCCTGGGGGCCATCTGGGGCGAAGACCCGCGTTATTTCCGCGTGGCCGATGAGGCTTTCAGGAGCCGCATTCGAAATGTGGTGAAGATGACGTTTTTGGCCTATCGTGCCGACGGGCATTTGGCTCCCGCCTACGCCCGATTCATCGCTATTCCCGGAAACAATTTTCTTTCGAATACGTGGCGCGAGCCTAGCGAATCAACGAATACCGCCGCAATCGAACGCACGGGCCTGGGGTTTGCCGGGCGGCTGGCCTCCAATGCATTCAAGGAATTTTGGCCGGACATCCACCGAAAACTGCACATGGGGCATTTGTAGGCGCGAATTTCGCGCGAGGCTGGCGGGCGCGCAAGCTACACTTTTCGCGGAAATCGCGGTATAAATAAACGTTCGGCGGCACCGCGGTTCGTCGTTGCACCACTTCATAAGTTGGCATAGACACTAAATATATTTGTCCCCGCCGTGATGTCGAAAGACGATTTATAAGGGAATGAGCTCCGGCACTCATCAACAGGAACCCGACCATGAGCGACACAGCCAGCGATCCTCTCGCTAAGATCAAGCATAAAATCCAGGAAGAGATTCTGACGCTCGAACACGAGTTGACCGTGGACTTACCCAAGGAGATCGCGAAAGCGCGCGCGCACGGCGATCTCTCTGAGAATTCTGAGTACAAGTACGCCAAGGAACGCCAAGGCTTCGTAAACGCTCGCATCCAACACCTGAAGAAGCGCATGGGTGACGTTTCCATGCTGAACCTTTCGAACCTGCCGCGCGATCGCGCGGGTTACGGTTCGCGAGTGTGGTTGATGGATGTGAAGAAGTCGGTAGAGGTGGAATACAAGCTGGTAACCACCGAGGAAGCCGACGCGTCCCAAGGGATGATTTCGACGACGTCACCCATCGGGAAGGCTTTGCTTAACCGGCAGGTGGGTGACGAAGTGAAGGTGCAGACGCCGGCGGGCCTGAAGGAATTCGAACTGCTGCGGCTGAAGACCATTCATGAAGAAGAGTAGCGCCGCCGCGGCGGATTGAGCGTTTCCATGCGACTCAGCAATCTGGGCTGGACGGGCATCGCGGGAATGTGCGCGATGCTGGCGGGTTTGCAACTGCTGTGGCAATACCGTGCCGAAATCGCGAATTGGGTGGCGGCGTATGTGGCAGCGTTTCGCGATGAGCTTTCGCGGCGAGCCAGCGCCAAGGCTGGGGCCGAGAGTAACGGCGAAGCGAGCTTTGCAGCCGGTAGAAAGTCGTCGCGCGGTGCGTTGGCAATTGTGTTCGCGCTCTGCCTGATTTTGGCGGGGCAAACGATACTGTTTTTGGACCTGCTGTCGTAGAACCTGCCCTGTGAAATTAGACACGCACTTTCTTTCGGGCGCTCCTATCCAAATATGAGACCGGCATTGATCGTCCACGGCGGCGCCTGGACGATTCCGCCCGATGCGGCGGACGCCTGCCGTGCCGGTTGCCACGCCGCGCTGGAGGCGGGATGGCGCTTGCTTTCGAAGGGGGGATCGGCGCTGGACGCGGTGGAAGCAGCGATTGTGGTGCTGGAAGACGATCCCGTGTTTGACGCGGGCGTCGGCGCGCATTTGAATTTAGCCGGACGGGTTGAGCTGGACGCTATCGTGATGGATGGGGCGACGCTAAAGGCCGGCTCCGTGGCCGCGCTCCAGCGCATTCGCAATCCGATCCGGCTTGCGCGGCGCGTGCTGGAATCATCCGAGCACATGATGCTGGTGGCTGACGGCGCGGAGCAATTTGCCGCACAGCACGGGATTCCGCTGTGCGATCCAGCCGAGCTGGTGGTGCCGCGTGAGCGCGATGCTTGGGAACGCTGCCACCAGGAGGATCATGCGGACGCGCATCATCTGCATCGCGATCGCGCAGAACCACGCCACGTTCACCAGGGTGGCACGGTGGGCGCCGTGGCGATCGATTCGGCTGGCCATCTGATCGCCGCCACTTCCACGGGAGGCACTTGCTGCAAACTGCCGGGTCGCGTGGGCGATTCGCCGCTGATTGGATGCGGTTGCTACGCCGCTGCGGAGGCGGGCGGCGTCTCGTGCACGGGCTGGGGCGAAGCGATCATGAAGATCGTGATGGCGAAGACGGCAGTGGACCTGCTGCGCCGTGAAAGTCCGCAGCGGACCGCGCGGGCTTGCGTCGATTTGCTGGCGTCACGCACCGGCGGCACTGGCGGGCTGATCCTGCTAGATCGCGAGGGAACTCCGGCGGCGGCGTTCAACACGCCAAACATGGCGTGGGGTTCTGTGCAGCCGGATGGGTCGTTTTTTGTTACGGTGTGAGTTACCGCCGCTGAAGCCCGTCTGAGGCATCATTTAAAGGGACGATGTTGCCAAAATAACGGAATTGCCGCAGGCCCAAAGACCTACATAGTTAATTGTCGTGCTGAATCCTTGAATTCAACCACGAGCAGCTTCATTTCGGCGGCCTCCGTGTTGCGCAAGGTTAAGCCGCTGCCTGCGGCGATCCAGCGCAACATGCCGGCGGGAAACGTGGGCGCCTTAGGTTCACGAGGCGCGCTGTCGTCCTGCATTTTATCCAACAACACGAGCAAGCGGTGATGGCCGTTTTCCTTGGGCGACCAGGAACCGTTGGGGGCGATGCCGACCGCGTAGATGAGCATTTCATTTGTTTCCATGATGGGCACTTCGCCGGCGCCGTGTTCAAGCGCGGCACTCACGGAGGGGTGAAACGTTTTCAGCTGGCCCTGGCCCTGCGGACGCAGCAGCACAATCGTGATATTGCGAAAGGGGGTATCGGCGTCGTTTGCGGCGATGTGCGCGAACGGGCCCTTGCTGAAATTCACGGTGCCATCGGGCAAATGCATTTTCACGGGGGTTTTTCCGGCGACGGTGTTCGTTACGTCGGAATCGCCCAACACCACGTAGGCATAGTCGTGGTCGTGTTCGTGCATGAGCGTCGCTTCATGCGCGGGAACCTCGACTTCGTAGGCGCGCGTGTAGCGGTTCTCGATGATCAGATGGTGATGATGCTCCTGCGAGACAGGCACCGCGTGCTCGGGTGCCTTTGTGCCGGGCTGCTGCGCGATAGCGGCGGTGCAGCCGCAAAGAACGACTAGACCGAAGATGGATCGTGCGTGCATGTTTAGCTCCTGGTCGAAATCTAAGCCCCACCGCCGAAAGTATATAGCAACGAGGCGAGTGTGATTCTGCTTCCGAGTGAAACGCCAAGCGCAACATCCGTGAGTGCGGGACAGCAGTGTAATTGCGCATCGCCCTGGGAGTTTTTGTCAACGTACCAAGGTACCGTGGTACAATATGGATATGGCTGCCGGGCAGAAGCACGTGATCGAACGCGTCCAAACGGGCGTGCGCATGGAAAAGCGGCTCTTGAAAATCCTGAAGACGCTGGCCGACTACCACGATTTGACGTTGGGAGACCTGCTGGAAGGTATCGTCCTGCACGCGTTTGATGGCAAGTGCGCGTTTCAACATGCCAGCCTGCGGCGCATCAAGGAACTGAAGAAGTTCTACGGCTTCAATCTAGATTCGAGCGCAAGTCACCGGCTGGTCGAAGGCAGTGCGGCACGTGCGCCAAAGAAGGCGAATACCACGCGATGAATCCGCAACGCAGGACCCGGGGTATTTTCGCGTTGAGGTGGACGCCGGATCAGCAAGGAGCGGAGGTTTCGTATGACTGATGACGAGTTCATCGCGTGTTTTGAGGACGCCAGCCTCGCCAACGAGGCTTTTCATCACGCCGACCACGTGAAGATGGCGTTCCTTTATTTGTCGCGCTATTCGGTCTTGGAAGCGCTCCTGCGCTTTTCCTCTTCGCTGGGTCGATTTGCCGCCGCAAAAGGCAAGCCCGGGCTTTACAACGAGACGATCACTTGGGCATTCTTGCTGCTGATCCGCGAGCGCATGGCTCGAGCGGGGCAATCACAGAATTGGACCGCATTCGCCTCAGCGAACGCCGACCTGCTGAACTGGAAGGATAACGTCCTCAAGAAATATTATCGCGACGATACGCTCGCGTCCGATCTGGCGAGACGTGTGTTTCTACTCCCCGATAGAGCAGTGAGCCAGCCCGCATAAGCGCGCCAAGATTCGCAGGCTACGCCCCCAACCCGGCACAAGTTTCTCCCGATTGCTCCTGCGCGCTCTGGCGTGCTAGCATGCGCGGTTTCGGAGCCGCGGGCCGTGCCCGCCGTGCGACGGACTCGTCCCCGACTTCGTAATTCCTCACTTCTGCGCACACAGGGGGCGCGATGAAATCCTACAACACGCAGTTTCTACGCAACGTGGGCATTGCCGGCCACGGCGACACCGGAAAAACGCAACTGGTGTCGTCGTTACTCTTCACCGCCGGGATGACCAACCGGCTGGGGAAGGTTGCGGAAGGCACCACGGTCACCGATTGGGACGAAGAAGAGATCGCGCGCAAGATCAGCATTCAAGCGGGACTCGGCTACGCCGAATGGGCGTCACCAGGGCAAAGCGACAAAACAAAAATCAATTTCATCGATACGCCCGGCTACAGCACGTTTGTGAACGAAACGCGCACTGTACTGATCGCCGCCGACGCCTCGCTGATCGTGATTGACGCGCATGCGGGCGTACAGGTGGTCACTGAAAAAGTCTGGGACATTTGCGCGGAATACGGGCAGCCGCGCGCGTTCGTGGTGAACTGGATGGACCGCGAACTGGCCAGCTTCGAGCGGTCGCTCGAGTCCATTCAAAGAGTGTTTGGGCGCGGCGCGGTGGCCGTGCAGCTTCCCATCGGCGAAGAGAAAAGCTTTCGGGGCGCGGTGGACCTGATCACCATGAAGGCGCACCTCTACACGCCAGATGGCGACGGCAAAGCCAAAATTGAAGAAATTCCCGCCGATCTGGCGGACGCGGCGAAGGAAGCGCACGAGGCCCTGGTGGAAATGGTGGCCGAAGGTGATGACGCCTTGATGCAGGAATTTTTTGACGAAGGCACGCTGCCCGTCGAGGATTTGCGCAAGGGATTACGCCTGGCGTTCGTGCAGCGGCGGATTCATCCTGTGCTGGCGACGGCGGCGCTGCACAACCTGGGCAGCCAGTCCCTACTCGATTTCATCGTGGACATTTTTCCCGATCCCGTCGCGCGCGGAAAGCATGAAGGCTGGAGGCTGCCCGGCCGCCAGGGCGAGACAGTCGAGCGCAAGATCGCGGATTCCGAGCCGCTTTCGCTCTTTGTATTCAAGACGCTCGCCGATCCCTTCGCAGGAAGGATCAACTATTTCAAAGTCATGTCCGGCATGCTCAAGGCTGACGCCAATGTGACGAATTACAATCGCGGGACCGTCGAGCGTTTTCAGCACGTGCAAGTGATGCAGGGGAAGACGGCCGCGGACGTGCCGGAAATGCATGCGGGCGATGTTGGAGCGATTGCCAAATTGAAGGATACCGTCACCGGAGACACGCTGGGTGATAAGTCCACGCCGATTTTCTACGCCACGGCGCGGATTCCGGAGCCTTCCATCACGTTTGCGATCGAGCCGAAGACGCGCGCCGATGAGGACCGCATCGGCACGGCGATCCATCGCATCCTGGAAGAGGATTTGTCGCTGCGCTTTTCGCGCGATCCGCAGACAAAGGAATTCCTGCTGGCCGGCTCGGGGCAGCAACATATCGAGGTGATCGTCGCCAAACTGCGCAAGCGCTACCACGTGGAACTGACGCTGCACCCGCCCAAGGTGCCTTACCGCGAAACGATTCGCGCGAAGGCCGATGCCGAAGGCAAACATAAGAAGCAAACCGGCGGACACGGGCAGTTTGGCGTGTGCCGCGTGCGTTTTGAGCCGCTGCCACGAGGAACGGGATTTGAGTTTGTGGACGATGTTTTCGGCGGCGCGATTCCGCGCAATTTTATTCCCTCGGTGGAGAAAGGCATCCGCGCTTCGTCGGAGCGGGGCTTTCTCGCCGGATTCCCGGTGGTGGATTTCCGCGCCGTGCTGTATGACGGCAAATATCATGACGTGGATTCTTCAGATATGGCCTTCAAAATAGCGGGGTCGTTGGCCTTCAAAGAAGGGATGAAGCAGGCGAAACCTGTGCTGCTCGAGCCGGTGATGAACGTGGAAGTGGCCGCGCCCGAGCAATATTCGGGCGACCTGATGGGCGACCTGACCAAACGCCGTGGGCGCATCAGCGGCAGCGAATTGCGCGGGTCGAGCGTGATCATCAAGGCGCTGGCGCCTTTTTCGGAGATGCTGCACTACGGCACGGACTTGACCTCCATGACGCAGGGCCGCGCGAGCTACTCGATGGAGTTTGACCATTACGACTACGTGCCCGGCGAGATCGCGGAAAAGATCATCGCCCACGCGAAGGCCGCCCGCGCGGGAATTGAAACCGAGGAAGAGGAAGTTTAGAGAGCCAGAGCGCGGGGCGGCAGGAAGCTAGCGCGCGGCGACGCGTTCACAAGATTCTTCGTCGGCCGCCAAAGCCAGCGGCCTCCTCAGAATGACCTCGAATAAGACTGGACGATGGGGGCAAACGCCACGAAAAAGCATGGCCCCTACGAAATGGGGCGGGCTACACACGACGTTGCCTCAGGACGAGCGGAGCGGCGTTCCGCCGCTCCGCTCTAGAATCCTATTTGCTTCCGGGCTTTCCGCCGCGCGCGCCTACGTGCACCGGCGGCGTTGCGGTGGAGCCCGGACCCGGTTCGGGAGCGGGCTTGGGCATATTGGCGGCGGTGAAGCGCGGCACCATTTCATCGGCCATGGCTACGGCGTAAACGGCTGACGCGATTTCGACGGCACCCTCACGCACGTCCTCCTCGTAAATCCGCTCGTAGGTGTCCAGATTCGTGTGATGTGTCGCTGAGCCGTAATCAAACGCGTCCTGGCTTAGCCCGATTCCAGGAAGTCCGGCATTGTTGAAGGAAGTGCTGTCGGTGCCGCCGGTCTGGCGGCTCTCCGATGCGCGCGCACCCATGAAGCCCCAATCTTGAAAGGGCATGAAGACTTGGCGAATCATGTCTGCCGCGGCAGGTGGCCCAAAGACGCCGGCGCCGCGCGGCTTGCCCGTGCCGGAGTCGATGTTGAAATAGGCATCGAGCTTGGCGAATTCCGGCTTGGGATCTTCCGCGGTGCCGAAGTGCTGCTTCACGTAGGCTAGCGAACCGAGCAAGCCCTCTTCTTCGCCGCTCCATAGCGCCACGCGAATCGTGCGGCGCGGCTTTACATGCAAAGCTGCGAGCAGGCGAATCGCTTCGAGCATCATCGAGGAGCCGATGCCGTTATCGGTGGCTCCGGTGGCGCCGTGCCAGGAGTCGTAGTGCCCGCCGAGCATCACGACTTCGTCTTTCTTGTCGGTGCCGGGGATTTCGCCGATTGCGTCGTAGGAGGTGACGCCCTCCGGGTATTCCTTGTTCTGGATGTTGATGCGCAGCGTTACGGGCGTGCCATCGTCCAGGATGCGTGTGATGCGGCCGTAGTCCTCGTTGCGCATGATCAGCGTGGGCACGGCGCGCGTCCAATCGTAAGTGCTGTTTTGTTGGGCGACGATGATGCCGTGATCGCGCGCGGCGTCATTGATGCGCACGAGCGCGCCATTGTCCACCAGGAATTGATCGACCACGCGATTCACTTGTTGCGCCGTCAGTTGTCCTTCAGGCAGGGGGGTGGGGCCGCGGCCTCCACCTCCACCAAAACGGCCTCCGTTGGGATTGTTCGGATCATAGGCCGCTTTCCACTCGTCCTCAGTACGGCGGAGGGGGGCGGGGAAGAAATTCTCGGCAACTTCGACGTGCTTGCCGACGAGCACGATGTGTCCGCGAACTTTGTCGCGCATGCTGATCAGGTAGGCGTCGAGTTCCGCTTCGGTAGGCTGCTGCGCGGGAGCGGGCGTCTGCGCGGCCGGCATCGGCGGCGCCGCCCAATTAGGTCCAGCGGGTGGCGGCGTACCGCCGCGTCCCCCAAATCCCGCGCCGGGAGCAGTCAATCCTGGCGGCAGCAATTGCACCACTTGGGCTGTGACCGCGCCCTTGGTGCTCGGCGTCCACGCGAGCGGCTTCACGATCAATTGCCCCGTAAACGGAGATATCGCATCGGTCACCAGCTCGTCGTTCGTCCAACCCGGCACGGGGTTCGCGGCACTCGGCGGCTGGAAGGTCCACGGCTCGAGATGTGTGTTTACCAAACCCCAGGAGGCCATGGTCTTCACGGCCCAATCGTCGGCGCGCTTCAGGTTAGGTGTGCCGGTGACGCGCGGTCCGTACACATCCGCGACTTCGTGGATGATCCACATGATTTTCGAATCGTTGGTCTCTTCGGCCTTGATTTGGGCGCAGACATCGCTTACGCCGGGCGCCTGAGCGACGGCGGGTAACGCCGCCACCAGGCAAAGAGAAAGCACGCACGCATACGTTCGGGACACGATTCCTCCTGGGCGTTCGAAACGGTCCGCATTCTATCCGTTTTTTTCGAAATTTGTGCGTGGAATCGGGAATCGTTTCAGGGTGCAGGCGTTTTGAATGCGGTGGAGTGTGGCTCCAAATTGGAGCTTGCTGGTTGGCGCGCGCCCGGCTAATAAGACAGCGCAATGCGACGCCGGGACCACCTGCGGCGCGCGAGGAGTGTTTCACATGGCTACCGAGATACCGCGTCACTGGCGCGATGCGACGCGGGCGATCCATGCCGGCGAGTCGAAGCATGGGGTTGGCGGGCCGGTGGTCACGCCTATCGTGCGGTCCTCCACATTTACATTTTCCAGTTCCGGCGAAATGAAGCGCTGGGCCGAGGGCAAAAGCAAGGCGTATATCTACACGCGCTACGGTAATCCCACACTGACGGTGGCCGAAACGACGCTGGCGCAGCTCGAGCATGCGGAGGCTGCGGTGGTGGCGGCGTCCGGGATGGCCGCGATCTCATCGGCGCTGCTTGGAATCTTGAGCGCGGGGGATGAGCTGATCGCGACCCGCCAGGTGTATGGTGGCAGCTATCGGCTATTGCGTGACGTGTTTCCGCGGTTTGGGATACGCGTGAAGCATGTCGAGACGGACCTGGCGGGCGCCGATGAGCTGGTGACGAGCCACACAAAAGCCCTCTACGTGGAAACGCCAACGAACCCCACGTTGCGTGTGGTGGACCTGCGCAAGGCGGTTGGTATCGCGCGGCGGCATAAGCTCATTTCCCTCGTGGACAATACTTTTGGCTCGCCCGTCTTGCAGAAACCTATCGAGCTTGGTTTCGATCTCGCGTTGCACAGCACCACAAAATATCTAGGCGGCCACTCCGATCTGATCGGCGGGGCGGTGGTCGGTAAGAAGGAATTGGTGGAAAAGGCGCGGCAGATGGTGATCTATCTGGGAGGCTCGATGGATCCCGAGGGGGCCTACCTTTTGATACGGGGGATGAAGTCACTCGAGCTGCGCGTGTTGCGGCAGTGTTCGAGCGCCCTCGCCGTAGCCAAATTTCTGGCTCAGCATCGTAAGGTCGCCCGGGTCCATTACCCTGGATTGGCGACGCACCCCGATCACCGGCTGTGCCGCCGCCAGATGCACGGAGGGTTCGGCGGAATGTTGGCGTTCGATCTGAAGGGCGGCCTTGCCGCGGCGCGAAGAGTTTGCGACCGCGTTCGCGTGTTCTTGCTGGCAGTCAGCCTGGGGGGCGTGGAATCGCTGGTAGCGCTCCCGGCTTACACATCACACTACCGGATGAGTCCGAAAGAGCTGGCGGCTGCAGGTGTTGAGCCGGGCACAGTCCGCGTATCGATCGGCCTGGAGGACCCCGCCGACCTAATCGAGGATTTGCGTCAGGCGCTCGCTTAGTGACTTGGGACACAGCCTGGTGCCCCAAGGGAATACAGTGAGACGACAGAGGCCCTGGTACCTTGCGTCCTCGCCCGGTAACCTCCAATTTCCGTAAGTGATTGACCTGCTTGTCCATTCCGTCCTAGCATAGCCCTACGGCTCACCTTTACGGGCTCAGTAGCGTCCCATACTAGGTGCGAGCAGACAAATTCTCGAGTTGCCGTGCGTCTGGTTTTCCCGGATGACATTTCGCCGATTCCATCCACGCACCGTTGTCTACCTGCTTACGGTGGTGTGCTTGGGAGCGGCGGTCGCGGGCTGCGACGATGCGGGCCGCCATCCGGTAGCCGTAAGGCCGTCGCCCATCCAAGCATCGTCCAGTGTCGCCGCTAGCGCCCCGCAATCCCCATCCGAGCCTTTGCCGTTCCGCCAAGGTGTGGCGAATTTGCCTGGCTTGCTCACCCCTCCGCCCAGCGCGGTAGATGTGCTGATCGCCTATGCGCAATCCCAATTTGAGGCGGGGCAGCAAGATTATCGCGCCGGCCACCTAACCAAGGCGCGGCATGATTTTGATCAGGCCGTGGACGCCATGCTCGAAAGCGGGCTCGATCTGGAGAAGGACCCGCGCTTGGCGCCGCTGTTTCAGAGGATCGTGGCCACGGTGAGCAGTGAAGAGTTTGCGGCCTTTCGCGAGGGCGACGGCTTCACCGAACAGAAGGCCGAGGTTGCGCCGCTTGATGAAATCCCCGAGTCGGTGGCCGAAAATGAAACGCTCGATCCGAAGCTGACCGCCAGCGCCGAAGGCGAGCTCAGCGCCGTGAGCCATGATATGCCGCTGACGGTGAACGAGTACGTGCTGGCTTATCTGAACTTCTTCCAGACGCCGCGCGGCCGTGCCATTGTGGAGACAGGTCTTCGGCGCGCGGGCCGCTATCGCCCCATGATTCAAAGAGTGTTGGCGCAGGAGGGTCTGCCACAGGACTTGATCTATCTCGCTCAGGCGGAAAGCGCGTTTCAGCCGGTGGCGGTATCGCACAAGCAGGCTGTTGGGCTTTGGCAATTTGTGGCCGGGCGTGCGCAGCAATATGGTCTGCAACGCTCCTGGTGGGTGGACGAGCGGCAAGATCCTGAGAAAGCCACGCGCGCCGCGGCGCGGCATCTGCGAGATCTTTACGGCGAGTTCAACGACTGGTATCTGGCCATGGCGGCTTATGACAGCGGCCCGGGCAACGTGCAAAAGGCCATCGAGCGCACCGGTTATGCCGACTTTTGGGAACTCTACAAACGCAACGTGTTGCCGCAGGAAACGCGCAACTACGTGCCGATCATTCTGGCTCTGACGCTGATCGGGAAGGATCCACAGCGCTACGGCGTGCAGGTGACCCCGGACCCGTATGTGGAACCAGATCGCATCAAGCCCGGGCATCCCATCGATTTGCGGTTGGTGGCGGAGACCATTGATGCGGACGTGGAGACGCTACGCAGCCTGAACCCGCAATTGCTGCGAATGGTGACACCCGCGGAACCGAATTTTGAGCTGCGGCTGCCGGCCGGCACAGCGCATCGTTTTCTCACCGAGATCGCGGATATACCGCCGGAGAAGTGGGTAAGTTGGCGGCGGCATCGCGTGGAAGAGGGAGAAACGCTGTTTGAGATCGCGCGTTCCTACCACGTCCCCCCGGCGGCGATCGCGGAGGCGAACGGCTTGGAAAGCCGCGCGGAACTCGAGCCGGGCCAGAAGCTGATCATTCCGGCGGCCGCACGTTCGGAAATGAACCTAGGCAAACTGACCCGCTATCGCGTGCGCAAGGGTGACACGCTGGGAACGATCGCGGATCAATTCAGCGTCAGCCGCGCGGAGTTGGTGAAATGGAACCACCTGAGGAGCGAGAAGGTCGCGCGCGGCATGACCCTGCGGGTCTACCCGGGTGGATTGCAGCCGCCACCGGCGCTGGCGAAGGGCGTATCGAAGCCGGCGGTTGTCACGGCCTCGGTTCGGCCGGAAGAGCTTGCCGGCGCGCCAGCCGGAACCCCGGACGCTCCCATCACTCACCGCGTGCTGCCCGGGGAAACTCTATGGTCGATTGCGCGCGCCTACCGCACTACGGCGGAGGCTTTGCGCGGTGCCAATCAGTTTTTGTTCACGCGTCCTTTGCACGTCGGCGATCAGTTGACAATTTTGCCCGCCCATTAGAACATCGCGTCAGGCTGCGGCGGCCGGCGCCCGTGTTTCCGTACGTGCGCGTTTTCCCGCCCATTGCAGCGGAAATGGGGGCCGTTGTTCCCCGCGGCGTACCATCGAAGGAAAAATTCCCGCATGGTTTCGGCGGCCTTGACAAGACGTGAGACTCCGTTTATAAGCCCGCGTGAGCGAGTGCTTTCGCGCTTCGCACTGTTCGAAAAAACGGGGCGCAATTTTCAGGGAGGAAGTCATGAATTTTCGGATAGATGATGACGCGGAAGAGAACGAGCTGCCGGGCTTCGAAGACGAAGAAGATGATGTTGCCGGCGGCGATGACGTAATCGAGGAAGAATCAGAAGAGTTGATTGTAGAGGAGCGCCCGCAGTACCCGTCAGGCGGGGCGGGAGCCAAGCCTTCCGGCGGGGCCAAGCCCCCCGCACGCAGCGGCGCGAAAGCTGGCGGCGCGAAGCCGGCGAAGAAATCCGCGCCCAAATCAAAAGCGAAAGCGAAACCGGCCAAGAAGGCGAAGAAGCCGGCTAAGAAGCCCGCGAAGAAAGCCAAGAAGCCGGCGCGAAAGGCGAAGCGCGGGCGGCGCTAGTTCGCTTGTTGTTCGAACATGGGAATCCGAAAGTAAGGAGGGCCCGGATATGTTCCGGGCTCTCTCTTTTTTGTCCGCGAATTCCCGCACAAGGAATTGCCGCTTGATTCTTCACTTGCCGCGCCCGCGGGCCGCCATTAGCATAAGCAATAATGTTACGCGCCGTGGAACACATTCGCCGCATGCGCGGCGGTGCGCAATCCCACCTGATGCGTTGTTCGGATGGTTTTTATTACGTGGTCAAGTTTCAAAACAACCCACAGCATTTGCGAGTTCTGGCGAACGAGTTGCTGGGAAGTGTGTTGGCCGGAAGGTTGGGGCTACCCGTGCCCGGTTTTGCGGTGGTGGATGTCAGTTTGGAACTGATTCGCCTGACGGACGAATTGGCCATGCAAGTTGGCGTGTCACGCACACCCTGCCAAGCGGGGCTGCAATTTGGTTCGCGGTATCCTGGCGATCCGGCGATGACTCCCGTGTTCGACTACTTGCCCGACGCGCAATTGCAGGAGGTCGAGAACCTGGACGATTTTCTGGGCATGCTGGTTTTCGACAAGTGGACCTGCAACACGAACGGCCGCCAAGCCATCTATTTTCGGGCACCCGGCGGCTCGCGGTATCAAGCGGTGATGATCGATCAGGGGTTTTGTTTTAACGCCGGCGAATGGAATTTTCCGGACGCGCCGCTGCGCGGCCTGTACGCACGGCATCGCGTTTACGATTCCGCGCGGGGAGTGGATTCCTTTGCGCCATGGCTCGACCGGCTGGCGCGGCGCATCACGCCGGACGTCCTCGACCAAGCCGCGAAGCAAATTCCGCCGCAGTGGTATGGGTTCGAGATGGACGCGCTCTACGCACTGCTCGAACGCCTGGACCGCCGGAGGGCGGGAGTGAGCGAACAGATCGAAGCCGCCCGGAAATCCTCGCGGCAGCCCTTTGTAAATTGGATGTGACCATGCCTGAGCTCGAATTGCATCCCTGCGCGTATCACATTGTGCGCTACACGCCGAACCTGATCCGCGATGAATGGATCAACGTCGGCGTGGTGATTCACGATCCGGCCACCAGCCGGTATCGCGTGCGCGTGATCGACGAAGAAGCCGAATTCGCGCGATTGCGCCGGCTGCATCCGGCGGCGGACGAGAGCTTAGTGCGCGGCTTGGGCGGGCTGCTCGACG
Source organism: uncultured Acidobacteriota bacterium (assembly GCA_963703805.1). Classification (GTDB taxonomy): domain Bacteria; phylum Acidobacteriota; class Terriglobia; order Acidiferrales; family UBA7541; genus DASTCZ01. Next base: position 2,723,465 of record CAVPFO010000005.1, read on the forward strand.
GCACGCTCGCCGAACATACCGATGGACTCGCCGCCTGGGTCGCCAAGCTCGATCAGACCCTTTCGAACACCGTGCAATTCAGCCCGCAAAAAGGTTTGCTGGGCGCCGATCTGGATGCCGAGCTCGAGCGTCTGTACCACGATCACGTGGAACCGCCGCGCCAGCGGGCGGCCACAGCAGAGAGCGCCACGAGCAGGAGCGGCATTCGCGCGCGGGCCAATGACGTATTTCGCAGCGCGGGGTTGTGGGGCAAGCTCAGCCGCGCCGTGCGTGTGGACGAGTTCACCTATCCGGGGGACCCCTTGCGCGTGGATTTTGCGTACCGGCGGAACGGGACGCGAGGCTTTATTCAGTCGCTGGCATTGTCGCGCGATCCCTCGCAGGCCAAAGTCCTGGCCTACACGGCCGATGCGATACGGGCTAAATTGGCGTCCACGGAATTTGTGGCCGTGACGGAGATGGAACCGCGGCCGGGCGAAAACGAGCGGCACCGGTTTATGGCCGGACTACTCGAGGAAAATGGAATTCCGCTGGTGCCGCTTTCGCGGTTACCGGTGTGGGCCCACCAGATGCGGCCGCTCATTCAGTGAAGTCAGGCTGCGAACGAAAACGCAGATCCGTCGTCGCTCTCGGGTGACCTACTAAAGCCGGTATCGCGCAGGGATATGAAAGGCAATACGTAGAGGATCGTTAAGCGCTGCCCATTGGCCGCTTATCCTCAACGCACATCGCGCCTAGATAATCGGCTCGGCCCAGTGCTCAAGCGTTTCCTTCACCTTGCCCATGAATTGGTGGGCGGTAGCGCCATCGACCACGCGATGGTCGTAGGAGAGCGTCAGGTAAACCATGGAGCGGATGGCGATCGCATCGTCAATCACCACCGCGCGCTTCTGAATCGCGCCTACTCCGAGGATGGCCACGTTCGGCTGGTTGATGATCGGCAAACCCATCAATCCGCCAAATGTGCCCGGATTGGTGATCGCGAAGGTGCTTTCCTGCACGTCCTCCGGCTTGAGCTTCTTGGTGCGCGCGCGTTCGGCCAAATCGTTTACCGCGCGTTGCAAACCCAGGAAGTTTTTTTCTTCGGCATTTTTCACCACGGGCACGATCAGGCCATTATCGAGCGCCACGGCCACACCCAGGTTGATCTCGCGGTGGAACACAACGTTATTTCCATCCACCGAGGAATTCACCGTAGGAAAAGCGCGTAAGGCCTCGACCGCCGCGCTCAGGAAGAAGGGCATAAAGCTGAGTTTGGTTTCGAAGCGGCTTTCGAACTCGGCCTTGGCTTTTGCGCGGACGCCCGCAATCTTGGTCATATCCGCTTCGTCGATCGAGTAGACGTGGGGCGACACGCGCTTCGAGGCCACCATGTGTTCGGCGATGCGCTGTCGCATCACCGACATGGGCTGCACTTCGTAATTGCCGAAGTAAATCCGCTCGCGCGGTACGGCGGTTTCCAAACCAACGTGCGCTGGCGCGCCACCCGTGGCTGGCAGGGGAGCCGCGGCCGGTCTTGCCGCCGGAGCAGCAGCAGGCGCCGGTTGCGAGGACCGGGGCGCTTGCGAAGCCTGGCGGGAACCACCCGCGGCCACCGCCGCGAGAATATCCTTCTTGCTGATACGGCCGCCCGCGCCGCTTCCGGTCAACGTCGAGAGATCGATATGATTCTCGCGGGCGATACGGCGGACGAGCGGTGAGCTGCGCACGTTGTGGCCATCGCCGCCGGCGGACGTTTCCGGCGATTCCTCTCCCGATTCGGTTTCGTCCGTTTCGTCCTTCGCTTCGTCGGCGGAATCTCCCTCGCGGGCCTCCACGTCTTTTCCGGCTGCTTGCTTGGTTTGCGCCGTGGCGGGTGCGCCAGGCTTGGTGCGTTCACCGGAGCCATCGGCTTGCGGAGCGGCCGGCGTGGGCTTGGGTTGCTGCGCGGCGGCCTCCAGTTTGGCCTGCGCTGGCCCAGGCTCTTTGCCGGACTTCGCCGGCGCGGCCTTGGCGGGTGTCTGCGCTTCGGCTTTTGCCCCAGCGGGAGCGCCAGCCGCGGCTCCAGCGGCATCAATCACGCCGACGACCGTTTGCACGGGCACGGTCTGGCCTTCATTGACTTTGATTTCCTTCAGCACGCCGGCGCTGGGCGCAGGGATTTCCGCGTCCACCTTGTCGGTGGAAATTTCGAAGAGCGGCTCATCGCGCTCGACGCGCTCGCCGGGCTTCTTCAGCCACTTGGTGATGGTGCCTTCGAAAATACTCTCGCCCATCTGGGGCATTACCACGTCGACGGCCATGCAGTTCTCCTGTTCCCTCGGACCTCAACATCCGCGCCAGCGTTTCTTTAATATTTTGCCAGTTCTCGCGCGGCGGCGGCTACTTTCTCGGCGTTCGGTAGAAAGCGCTCTTCGAGCGGCGGCGAAAAGGGGACCGGCGTATCGAGCGACGTCACGCGCAGGATCGGCCCATCCAATTCTTCAAAGGCGCCCTCGCAAACCAAAGCAGCGATTTCGCCGGCCACGCCACCGGTGCGCGTGTCTTCGTGCACGACGAGAAGCTTATTCGTCTTTTTAAGAGAGGCGAAAATGGTGTCGCGATCGAGCGGCAATAACGTGCGCAGATCCACTACCTCGGCGTCGATGCCTTCTTTTGCGAGCAACTCCGCGGCTTCGAGCGACGTGTGCGCCATCGCGGCATAACTCAAGATCGTCAAATCGCTGCCTTCGCGGCGCACTGCAGCTTTGCCGATCGGTACCGTGTATTCCTCCTCGGGCAAATCCTCCTTGATGCGGCGATAGAGAAATTTGTGTTCGAGGAAGAGCACCGGATTGTTGTCGCGCACGGCGGATTTCATCAGGCCCTTGGCGTCGTACGCGGTCGAGGGGTAGACCACCTTCAATCCCGGTGTGTGCACGAAATACATTTCCGGGTTTTGCGAATGGAAAGGACCGCCATGCACGCCGCCGCCGGCCGGTCCGCGAATTACCATCGGCACCGGAGCGCCCCAGCGGTAATGCGACTTCGCGACGAAATTGGTGATTTGGTTGAAGCAGCAGGCGATGAAATCAATGAACTGCAGCTCGGCGATGGGCCGAAGCCCCTGGTAGCTCATGCCCACGGCTGCCCCGATGATGGCCGTCTCACTGATGGGCGTATCAATGACGCGTTCCCAGCCAAAGCGTTCGAGCATTCCCGCGGTCACCTTGAACGCGCCGCCGTACACGCCGATGTCCTCGCCGATCATCACCACCGCGGGGTCGCGGTCCATTTCTTCGATGAGCGCCTGCCGTATAGCTTCAAGATAGGTAACTTGCGCCATGGTTACCTGCGCCCCTTTCGCGCGGCCACGAGCGCCGGCTTCGATTTCACATTTTGTTTTGCAGCAGGCTTGGCCGGCTTCGCGGCGTTCTTGCCGTTCGGCGAGGATTTGGCGAAGGGGGCCGGAATTCCGTTCCCGCCCTTAACCAGCCGGCCGGGAGTTTCCACCGCCAAAGTTTCCTCGACGGCCCTTTTCGTGTCGGGTGTCTCCGGCGCTTCCGCACCGCCAAATCCTTGTACCTTCCAGACCGCCTCGACGCTCGATTGGGGCGGCATCACTTCTTTCTTGGAGCGTTTCCAATCCGCCGCGATCGTGTGGCAGCCGTCGCAATACACGCCCTGTTCCGCAAGTTCGGCCGGCGGGAAAGAGGCTTTTTCGGCAGTTTCCATCGCGGCCTGCAATTCGCGTTCGATTTTAGCCTCGAGCGCCTTGCGCGTTTTCGAATCCCAGAGCTTATTTTCGGTGAGATATTTCTCGTAAAGCTCGAGGGGGTCGCGCTGCTTCCAGTATTCGAACATTTCCTTAGGCACGTATTCGGCGGGATCGTGTTGCGCGTGCCCGCGCATGCGCATGGTTTTCGCTTCGATAATGATCGGACCTTCGCCGGCACGGCACAGATCGACCGCTTGCTTGGAAGTGCGCCACACGGCGAGAACGTCATTCCCATCCACAATAAAACTCTTGATTCCGTACGCGCGGGCGCGGTCGGCGAGATCCCGTACCGGAACCTGGCGGCTCACCGGCGTCGAGTAGGCCCATTGGTTGTTTTCAATCACGCAGACGAAGGGAGCCTTCTGTTGCGCGGCGAGATTCATGCCTTCGTGGAACGCGCCGGTCGAGGTGCCGCCGTCGCCGATCCAGGTCATGGTCACGATATTTTGTCCGAGGTAGCGGCCGGCCATGGCCACGCCCGTCATCACCGGGATCAAATCGCCGAGCATGGAGATGGGCGAGATCACGTGGCGCTTCTTCAAATCACCGAAATGGCTGGTGCCATCTTTGCCCTGGGTGGGCGAAGTTTGGCGCGCCATGTATTGCGTAAAAATGTCCACCGGCAGAAAGCCGCGAACCAACAATGCGCCGACGTTGCGAATCATCGGGGCGATCCAATCGCCCGGGCCAAGCGCGTAAGCCGTGCCGACGGAAATGGCTTCCTGGCCGACGCTCAGATACACGCCGCCAAAAAGTTTGTTTTGGCGAAAGAGATTCACCAGCCGCTCTTCGAGCGAGCGGTTCAGCTTCATGTAGTAATAGAGCTCGACCTGTTGTTCGCGTGTGAGTGAAGCTTCCATGCCGCTCCCTAGTGGTTTCTCTCCGATGAAATGGCGGCCCATGCGGGCATCTACAAAATTTCTCGCGCGCCGGCAGTCCCTACGATCGCTCAGTTTAACTCAGAAACTCGAACAAAGCTGCCCGTTCAGCGCGTCGCCGCAAGCTCCGGTACCTCGGCGCCGGCCAGAGCATGCCGCAGATCCTCTACCTGCATTGGGCGCAAGTCCACATCGAAACAATCGCCCAGGTGTTTCACCAGCGCTGCAGCCACCTGCTCCGAATCGATACGTTCCCCGCGCAGGCGCTCGAGTGACGTGGCTCGTTTGTCCTGGATGCCGCAAGGCACGATCAAGTCAAAATAGCGTAAGTCGGTGGCAACGTTATAAGCCAGGCCGTGAGAAGTAACCCAGCGGCTTACGTGTACGCCAATGGCGCCCAACTTTTCCTCGCCCCCGCTCGCCACATTCACCCAAACGCCCCTGTGCCCGGCGCGCCGTTCAGCCTTCACGCCATATTCCGCGGAGGCGCGGATCATGGCTTCTTCGAGTTGGCGCACGTACCACGCCAGATCGCGGCGAATTTCGTTCAAATCAAAGATCGGGTAGGCCACGAGTTGGCCGGGACCGTGGTAGGTGATGTCGCCGCCGCGATTCGTCTCGTGGAATTCCACACCCATCTGGCGCAACACGGGTTCCGATGCGAGCAGATGCTCGCGCTTGCCGTTGCGGCCGAGTGTGATCACGTGCGGATGCTCGCAGAGGAGCAGCACGTCCGGAACACGGTTTAACTTGCGGGCCGCAACGATGCGGTTTTGCAGATCACAGCCCTCGGAATACGTGATCCGGCCGATCTGGACAACCCAACCCGTTCGCATCGATGCGGTCATTTATGGATTAGAGAGTTGAACCCCATGGCGTCGACAGCCCGTGCTACATGTTGATGGTGAGGCCGCGTACGGAATTGAACGCGTCGCCCATCGCTTCCCACACCGTCGGGTGTGCGTGCACCATGTACATCATGTCGTCGACGGTAGCCTCGAGCTGCAGGGCCGTTACGGCTTCCGCAATGATCTCGGTCGCGTACGGTCCGATGATATGTACGCCTAACACTTCGCCAAAGGTTTCGTCAGCAACGACTTTAATGAAGCCGTCATGCTGGCCGAGGATCGAGGCCTTGCTGTTGCCCAGGAACGGGAACTTCCCGATCTTCACCTTATAGCCTGCATCGCGCGCGGCTTTTTCCGTCAGCCCCACAGAACCGATCTGCGGCTCGCAATAGGTCGCGTTGGGAATGTGGTTGCGATCAAGCGGCGGAACCTGCTTCCCCGTCATCTTCGCGACGGCGGTGATTCCCTCCATGCTCGCAGCGTGCGCGAGTTGCGGCATGCCTGCGACGATATCCCCGATCGCGTAAAGCCCGGGCTCGTCCGTTTCCATGTATGGGCCGGTATGAATGAAGCCGCGTTCGACCTTGGCTTTGGTCTTTTCGAGGCCGAGGTTTTCGGTTTTCGGCAAGCGACCGATGGCGATCAATACTTTTTCCGCCGCGATTTTTTGCGACTTCCCGGCCGCATCCGTATACGTGACGGTGACGCCTTTGGCATCGCTCGCGACGGTTTGTACCTTCGCGCCCGTCTGAATCTTGATGCCTTTCTTCGTGAACGCCTTCGCCAGCGCTGGGGAAATTTCCTCGTCTTCCAAGGGCACGATGCGCGGCAACATCTCGAGAATGGTCACATCCGTTCCAAAGGAATTGAAAATCGAGGCAAACTCCACACCTACGGCGCCCGCGCCAATCACCACCATGGTCTTTGGCACTTTGGGGAGTTCGAGGATCTCGCGATTGCTCAGGATGTTTTTGCCGTCGATGGCCACTCCGGGAAGCGAACGAGCCTCGGAACCGGTGGCCAGCATCACGTTCTTCGCGGCGATCTCCGTGGTCTTGCCGTCTTTTTCCACGCTCACCCGTCCCGGACCGGCGTAACGCCCCCAACCAGTTACCGACTCTACCTTGTTCTTTCGGAACAACAGCTCAATACCCTTGGCATGCTTGTTGACGATCTTCGTCTTGCGCGCCAGCACCGCATTCCAATCGAGTTTGAAGTCTTTGACCTCGATCCCATATTCCTTGGCGTTCTTGATGTGATCGTAGATTTCGGCGTGATAAAGCAGCACTTTCGTGGGAATACAGCCCACGTGCAGGCAGGTACCTCCCAGGAAGCCGTCTTTTTCGACGACCACCGTTTTCATTCCCCACTGTGCCGCGCGAATCGCAGTTACATATCCGCCAGGACCGCTACCGATGATTGCCAGGTCGTAATTAGCCAAACGAGCCTCCGTCAGCAAGCTTTTGCGCTGCCGCGCATCCCCGCGTTTCTTCGCCAACCTGCGCGGAAAGTGTCCATTTTCGGCAAATTGTTCGAATCCGGGAAAATGATTCGGCGCCGAAGAACGTTGATTCTAACAGCGGCTCCAAAGGGCCGCAACCAACGTCGCGCCGAACTCCGCCAACTTCGTCAGATGTTGCAAGAGCACAAAAGATTCAGCAGTGACGCACCGTCCAAGCGCTCGTTCTAGTACGCTCAAAATGGCAAAGCATGTGCACAAGCTCGCGAATCTGCTTGACATCTCCGCCGAGATTACGTAAACGTAATTGCAATGGCTCCGGGGTGGAGCCGGCAGCTTCAATCCGAATTTACTGACATTCAAAGCGCAACTCGGGCCCGAGTCCGATTGCCTATTGCATTTCGTCCTGGGAGGCGATTCGTATGAAGACGTATCGGTCTATGGGTTTGTGGGTGCGTTTTGCATTCTTCGGACTAGCTTTGATCTGCGCGGTGGCTCTAATGGGTCTCACTGCAGGACCAGTTTGGGGGCAATCGGGTGTTTCGACGGGAACCGTAGTAGGGCAGGTGCTCGACGCATCGGGCGCCACCGTTGCAGGCGCAACGGTCACCCTCACGGATAAAGCCACGGGAGCGTCGCGGTCTACGACAACTACAGAGACAGGGCGCTATGTGTTCACCGAAGTGCCCCTCGGCAGCTACGACATTACAGTTTCCAAGGAAGGTTTTTCACAAGCCAAAGTAGCTGACCAGCAGGTCCAGGTCGGCCAATCCCTCACGGTAAACGTTGGCCTGAAAGTTGGCTCGGCTTCCACCACGATTGAAGTAACCGCATCGGCCGGCGCGGAACTGCAATCCATGAACGCGACGGTTGGCGACACGATCTCGGGCGACGCCATCGTGCAATTGCCGAACGTAACCCGCGAAACCACGGCTTTGGCCACCTTGCAGCCCGCCACCACGCGCGGCGGCAACGTCGCCGGCGCGATCAGCGACCAGAACACCTACCAGTTGGACGGCGCGAATAACAGCAACGACATGGACGGCCAAGGTTCCGTTTACAACCAGAGCTTCGTCAATAACGCTGGTTGCGGACCGCCCAATGGCACCGTGCCAAGCCCGGCGGAAAGCATCGAGCAGTTCAAAGTGGCCACCAACAATATGACCGCCGACTTCAACGGTTCCTCCGGCGGCCAAATCTCAATGGTGACCAAGCGCGGCACAAACCAGTTTCATGGCTCGCTCTATGACTATTACCTCAGCAGCACTTTCGGCGGCGCGAACACCTGGTCCAATAACCGTCTTGGCGAGCCGATCAACTCGGATCACTACAGCCGCTTTGGCGCCAGCGCCGGCGGACCGATCGTTCCTTTCAAGTTCCTCGGTGGCAAGTGGTATATCTTCGGCAACTACGAAGGTTTCCGCTTCCCCCAGGCGGTGGAATTCACTGGACTTGTGCCTTCGGCGCTGTTTCGGCAGGGTATCGTCCAGATTCCCAATGGCACGAATCCTCCGCTGCAGTACAACCTAAATCCTGTTGTGACTGCCGGCCTTGCCCCCGCTCAATGCGCGGGTGGACCTTGCGATCCACGCGGGCTCGGTCTAAATGGGACCGTCAATACGCTTTGGTCCAAGTATGAACCGATATCGAACGACCCAAGCTGTACCGGTGTAAGTTCGAGCGTTTGCGATCAACTTAACACGCTGGGATACCGGGCACCCTTGAACTTGCCGCAGAGTTCGAACTTCGGCGTGGTGCGCATTGACCACGACTTCGGTGAGAAGTGGCACTTGAACGCCACCTATCACTATTACAAGAACGTGCCTACCACCACGAGTCAGGTGGATATCGGCGGCGCATTGCCGGGCGATACCCTTGGCAATCCGGTGGCCAAGTCCGTGCGGCCCGTGGTTCCCTCGCTTTATTCCGCGGGCTTGACCACGAACATTACGTCGAACACCACGAACGACCTCCATTACAATTTCCTGCGGAACTTCTGGCAGTGGACGGATCAGACACCGATCCCGCAGCTCCCCGGATTAGGTGGGGCGCTTGAGATCGGCGGTGAGAGCGCCACTCCGCTGGTGCCTTTCAACGTCAATTCACAGTCCACGCGCCAGCGTTTCTGGGATGGCCAGGATCACACCGTCCGTGACGACATTTCCATTCTGCATGGCAATCACCTGCTGCAATTTGGCGTTTTGTACCAGCGCAACTTTGACTATCACGAACGGAATGACAATGGCGGTGGTATCCTGAACCAGCCGGTGTATATCATTTCCAGCGGCACTGGAATCAACTATTGCCCGAATCCAGCTACTAATTGCTCGATTCCGGCTACGGTGCCTTCGAGCCAGAACGCTAACTACGAAAAGCTCTACGACGAGGTGTTGGGCATCGTGTCGCAACCGCAGGATCTTTATACGCGCAGCGGCCCGAACCTGGCGCTGAATCCCGCGGGAACGCCAATGTTCGATCAAAGCGTCATTCCCACTTACAACGAGTATTTCAGCGATACGTGGCACATGAAGCCTTCCTTCACGCTGACCGTGGGCATGGGCTACCAGATCGAGATGCCGCCCTACGAACTCAACGGCAAACAGGTTGAGCTGGTGGACCAGAGCGGGAACTTGGTCAACGCGCAAGACTATCTGTCCCAGACGTACAAGCAAGCGGTTCAGGGCAAGATTTACAACCCGGTATTGGGGTTTGCCACCGTCGCCAACGTCGGCAAAGGCCTCAAATATCCCTACAATCCGTTCTACAAGGGATTCAGCCCCCGTCTTTCGATGGCGTGGAATCCCAGCTTCGATGAAGGGATTCTGGGTCACATCGTCGGCCACAACAAGACCGTGATCCGTGCAGGCTACAGCCGGATCTTTGGCCGCCTGAACGGCGTGGACCTGGTTCTGGTGCCGCTGTTGGGCACCGGTCTTGGACAGCCGGTTTCTTGTATCGGCGCAAGCAACAGCGGCCCGCAATGCGCAGGCACCGGCACGGTCAACACGACCACCGCCTTCCGCATCGGTACTGACGGCCTCACGGCACCATTGCCGCCGGTCACGCCGACGCTCGCCCAACCGTACTATCCGGGCGTCAACGGCAACGCTGCAGCAGGCGCCGGTGAAGTGCTCGACCCGAATTTCCGGCCGTCGAAATCGGACGAGATCGACCTGACCATCCAGCGTGAGCTGCCGGGCAAGTCGATTCTGGAAGTGGGGTACATCTACCGGAAGATTTCAAACGAATACCAACCGCTCGATCTCGTCGCCGTACCGTACATGTTGAATATGGGCGGCCAGACGTTCGAGAATGCCTACGCCAATCTCTATACGCAGCTCGCCGGTAACACAGCTCCGAGTGCTGTTACTCCTCAACCGTTCTTCGAGACGGCCCTCGGTGGTGCGTCATCCGCCTATTGCAGCGCCTTTACGTCCTGCACGGCGGCGGTCGCGACCAATGAAAAGTCAAAACTGGTCGGCAACAATCAGGTCTATGACATTTGGCAAGATCTGACGCCTTCCGTATCGCACCCCAACGGTTTCATTTTTGGCCGAAGCATGGCGAGCAGCCCGACCTGCGCAAATACGCTCGTGCCGTCCATTAACCCAACGACTCCGGTGCCGGTGTGCAACCAGATGACCGGTATCGGCGACAACGCTTCACTGGGATATGGCGTCTACAACGGCGCTTTCGTCTCGTTCAGCACGGCGGCATGGCATGGGATCACGGCACGCTCGAACTTCACCTGGAGCCGCGCACTCGGCACCCAGGGCGTCGTGCAGGCCAGCAGCGAGCTCACCTCAGCCGATCCGTGGAATCTCCGCAACGAATACGGACCGCAGGGATTTGACATACCATTCCTGTACAACCTGTCCATGGTCTATCAGCCGCCGTTTTATAAGACTCAGCACGGAGCGATGGGCCGGCTGTTGGGCGGTTGGTCCTTCGATCCGATCTTCACGGCACAAAGCGGTTCACCTCTGGCGGTTTACGACGGAACCGGATACGGTGCCACCGGAAACGGTTCTTGCGAAGCCTATGGAGAAGCCGACTGCAGCGCGTTCTACAGTTCTGAACAGTCCGTTTTCGCGAGTGCGGCCGGAATCGCCACGGCACGTGGAGCGGGAAATTCCGAGCAGAATATCGGTAACATAACAGCGACCAACCCACAGTCCGTGGCCGTGAACGGCAATCCTTCGAATCACAACGGCACGGGCTTGAACATGTTTGCCAATCCCATCGCTGTATATAATTCGTTCCGCCTCCCGATTCTCGGGATTGATAACAACACTGGCGGCGCCGGCCCGCTACGCGGCATGCCGACTTGGAACCTAGATATGTCCATCGCCAAGGACATTTTCCTGACCGAGCGCTTTCACATGCAGCTTGTGTTCACCGGCGTCAATGTCCTGAACCATGACCAGTTGTCCAATCCAACGCTGAACCTGGCGGTTCCGCAGTCGTTTGGCGTAATCACCGGACAGGCGAACGGCCCGCGCCAGATTGAATTTGGGGCGCGGTTCCAGTTCTAGACCACAGACGGTACGAGAGCGGCCGGAGCGCAGATCAACGCTCCGGCCGATTTTCTTTTCGCAACGTTGGTGTTGGCGGGAATATGAGTTCGACAGGCGCTAGACGCAATCTTAATGCCGCCTTAATCTGCCACCGAACAGAATTCGCTCCCGAAGGACGCTAGCTCCGAGGAGTAACTTTATGAAATATCCAACTTCGTTGAAGCTCGGTGTATTTTCCGCACTACTCTTGTCGGGTGCCCTGGCGTATGCGAGCCCCGATAGCGGCTACCATCTCCTGAAGACTTATCCGTTCGGCGCCGCGCCCGGCAGCACGTCCGAATATTTTGACTACGTCACCGTGGATGCCGCTGCCCGGCGAGTCTATTTGTCCCGCGGCACTGCCGTCGAGGTGATGAACGCTGATACCGGCGCTCTGATTGGTTATATCGAGGGCTTTAAGCGCCAGCACGGCGTAGCGCTCGCGCCCGAATTCAACCGCGGCTTCATCACGGACGGTACGCTGGCGAAGGTCACCATTTTCGATATGAAGACCTTGAAGACGTTGGGCGACGTCAAGTCCGATCCCGATACGGATGGCATCGTCTATGACTCCGTCACGAAGCGTGTTTTCACGATGAATGGCGATAGCCACAGCTCGACCGTGATCGATGCCAAGAGTGGGGACAAGATCAAGACCATCGATCTTGGCGGAGCCCCGGAATTTGCCGTGGCGGACGGCAAAGGGATGATCTATCTGAACCTCGCCGATAAGAACGAAGTAGCCGCGATCGACGCACGCACCCTCGACGTGAAATCGCGCTGGCCTACCGCGCCTTCAGGAGGCTCGACCGCTTTGGCAATCGACCGCGAGCATCGGCGGCTTTTCAGCGCCGGCCGCAATCCGCAGATGTTGGTGGTGCTGGATGCGGATAACGGAAAAGTGATCCAATCATTTCCCATCACCGCCGGAACCGATGCTGCGGCCTACGATCCTGAAACGAATCTGATCTTCGTCTCCACGCGCGAGGGGAACATACACATCTTCCACGAAGATTCGCCGGACCACTACAGCGTGGTTGACACCGTCAAGACGCAGTTCGGGGCGAAGACCATGGGCCTTGACGTGAAGACGCACAATCTCTTCCTGGACACGTCCGATTTTGCCACTGCCGCTGCTCCCTCCGCGGGAGGTCGTGCGCAGACAACTGCGGTCGCCGGCTCCTACCGGGTCCTGGTGTACGGCCGGTAGAAATCGCGCCCCTTCAAAGTACTCGTTTTCTTGACACTACGCGGGGGTGAGCCTACAATCACCGATTTGCTGTCGAGCGGCTAACCCAGCCTGTGAGGGCTCATGATGGATAAGAAACGCCTGGAAGTTTACAAAAAGAAGCTCCAGACCAAGCGCGAGGAATTGCTGAAAAATATTGCTAGAACCGAAGAAGAAGGCCGCGCGGCCGACGAAGACACCACCGTAGACCTTGCCGATAAGGCCGCAAATTCCTATACCAAAGAATTCCTGTTTGGCATGACGGCTAGCGATCGCGCACTGCTCAACCTGATCGATCAGGCGCTCAACCGGATCAAGGACGGAACCTACGGCCTTTGCGCCAACTGCGAAGAAGAGATCCAGCAGAAGCGCCTGGATGCCGTGCCGTGGACGAGCTATTGCATTGACTGCCAGGAAAAGCAGGAACGTGGGCAGCTCTAGTTATCCATCTATTAATTAACTCTTCCGTAGCATATAGCGCGGCGTTAGTATCTGCTGACCGTGTCTCTCGGCAAAGCATCGGCCTTGGCCGGTTCCATTGTGAGAACCGTGGCGGACGCTTTTTGTTCAATCGTGTTTCCGGCGCCCTGCCGTGTTTGCGGTGAAACTTTGGATCGGGCGTCACGCCTGCCGGTTTGTACCCTTTGCCTGGGATCCTTTACCGAGATTACCCGGCCGATCTGTGCCCGTTGTGGCCGGCCGATTCTTTCGCCCCGTGTTGAAGAATCAAACACAGCCCGCTGCCAGATTTGTCTCGCAGACACTTACGATTTCGATGTGGCCCGAAACTATGCCTATTACGATACGCCCATGATTCGGGCGATCCTCTTGTTAAAGCACGGCGCGGTGCCTCCGTTGGGTGCGTGGTTCGCCCAGCGCGTCGCGGAAGTGGTGCGCCGGGAGGCGGAAAATTTCGAAGCCGACGTAGTAATTCCAGTTCCTCTGCATCGCGCGCGGTACCGCGAACGCGGCTACAACCAAGCTGAATTGATCGCGCGGCCACTGGCTCGGGAACTGGGTCTGCCGCTGCGCAAGGACGTCCTCGTCCGGTCCCGCCCGCGCCCCGGGGCGTTGCGCTTGAGCCGTATTCAGCGCTGGAGCACGGTGCAGGGCGCTTTTGCGACACGGAGTGGCGCAAAAGTTGACAAGCTCCGCATTCTACTGGTAGATGATGTAATGACCACTGGCGCGACGCTGGACGCGTGTAGCCGCGTGCTGCGCCGGGCTGGTGCTGCCCGTGTGATGGCGCTGACCGTGGCCCGCACGCCCGCCTACTCGGGGCAGGTTCCAGCTTCTGCCAGCGGCGCACAGCCGCAGGAGTGATGACGACTAAGGCCAAAGACGGCCCTCGTGCCTGGCCCCAAGCCCGGCATGCCTCTTCTGCGTCCGACAAGCCCTTGCTACCCAAACATCGCCGTCCCGCAGTGATGCAGGAGCCGGTGCTCGTGCTGAATGCTACTTTCGAGCCTATTAACGTCACGGCCGTGCGCCGGGCGTTGGTCTTGCTGCTCAAAGGCGTCGCGCAGGCCGAGGAATTGAACACGGCCGAGGTGCACTCTACCTCCAAACACATCAAAGTGCCGTCCGTGATCCGGCTGCTGGCTTACCGGCATATCCCGCAGCAGACTCGTGCGCTTTCGCGCAAGAACATTCTGCTGCGCGATCACAACACCTGCCAGTTTTGCGGCGTTACGTTTCCCGCTTCCGAGTTGACGCTCGATCACGTGCTGCCTAGATCGCGCGGAGGACGCTCCTCTTGGGAGAATCTGGTGGCTTCCTGCTACAGATGTAATAACCGCAAGGGTGACCGCACCCCCGAAGAAGCAGGCCTGGAGCTTTCCCGGCGACCCAGGCCCTTCACCCTGCATACCTCCCGTCAATTGATGCGGCTGATCGGCCACAAAGACGAGAAGTGGCGGAAGTATCTCTTTTTCTGACCTAGAGTGCACGTAAAAGGCTGTGGATACGTCGTTTACGGATTTCTCTTATACCCTTCACTTTTTAGCAACCTGTTTCTGAGCCGGGCCATCTAACCCTACAAACCACTTCTAGGACACACCCCGGGAAGCAGGCTTGGCAACACCAAGGCTGCTTCTCTTTTTTTGTCCGCATTTTTCAACTATTGCCGTAAAACCACGCGTATCCCGCTTCGCCAGTTTTCTGCCAAACCTACCCGTGCCACCTCGATTTCCGCCGAAAGGCTCTGGAGAAGAGCCCCCGTGGCCGGGTGAAAGCGGATCGCCGGTGCAATCAGGAAGAGCAGAGGCGGGTCGGGTCGCAAGTCGACGCCGGGAAAATAGCCATACGAGCGAAAGTCATCGTGCAATTGATGCGCGCGCACACGCAGCCAGTAGTCGGCCGCTTGCAAGACAAGGTGTATGTCCTCGTCAGCTTTTAACTCGAGGATGGCGAGCCTTCCTTCGCGCGTGACGCCGAGCAGGTCAATCACCCCCCGATCACCCGCCGCGAATGCCGGCACCTGCGTATAGAGAAAGCGCGGGTCGAGTCTGGCGTCGATGCGCGCCAGGCCGGCGGCCACGCGAGTCTCGAGCCACCGCTCGGCCTGCATGCGATACAACGGGTCGGTAGTGTCTTTTGCCGCGGCGTGCCGCCGGATTTCCAGTTCGCGCACCAGGCGTTCCAGCTCGTCCTGACGTTCCCGCGTGAGCACGCGCCGCTGTTCGCTCAAGCCGAAGAAAATCGTGCCCTCTCGCCATTCGGCAAATTGTGCCCCGCGAAAACGCAGGGCGACATCGGACGTGCCGGGTACCACGTGCACCGCAATCGCTCCGGGTGCCAGTTGGATGATCGGCTCGAGGCCCGCGCGCGCCAGCAGCAAAGTGGCTTCGGCTTCGCGCCGTGGCGTAAACGAAGTGGATACATTGCCGAAATCCTGGCGGGCAACCCGCCGGGCGCGGCCTGACGTGGGATCGATTTCGTACATTTCGATGGGCGTGCTGGTCTGTAACGCGCGCACGCGGTGTGCGACGAGTTTTGCTGCGCCGCGAGGTAGAAAAAGCCGCAAACCGATGATGGCTGCGCCATTCGAACATTCCCGCGTATGCCGCAACCAAAGAAGACCGAAGGTCAGCATCGCGTCTATGGTGGAGTTCGATTCCGAAGGTGACGCCGCAAGCAGCGCCCAGCGCCCGCCGCGCGTGCGCAAGACCCCTCGCGTATACGAACCGGAAAGAGAATGTTCGAGGTCAGGTGCGGTGGAGAGAAACTCGATTTCGTCGTCGGGAAATTGTTCGTCAAGCAGGTCGGCAAAGCGCTCACGAAATTTCTCGCGGGTTAGCCTCGCGGCGGAAAGTGGCCCGGCCGCGACGATCTCCAGACGATCGGGCTTGGCGCGGCCAAAACGCTCCACCTCGAGCGCGATCTGGCCCGGTTCCAGCTCCACGATGCGCAACACGCGCCGCGCCAAAGTGCGCTGGTCGCTCCAAAGGTGCAGCACGATGCGGCTGGCCTGTTCGCGTACCTCGTACTCGAAAGAATCAAGCGCCGCCAGCCTTTGTCCATTCTCGCGCACTTCCA
Source organism: uncultured Acidobacteriota bacterium (assembly GCA_963703805.1). Taxonomy (GTDB): domain Bacteria; phylum Acidobacteriota; class Terriglobia; order Acidiferrales; family UBA7541; genus DASTCZ01. Next base: position 2,739,707 of record CAVPFO010000005.1, read on the forward strand.
CGGGCCCGGCAGATGTGATGGCACCGATCGCTTCAGCGAGTGTCACATAGTAATATTATCATAATGTTATATTAAAATAGAGGTAAAAGCACGGAGCTGCAGTCGATGCTATTGCAGCCGGAGTCCGGTGATGATAAAGGTGGGCGGCCGCTGATCCCAGCCGTCCGGCACAGCCTCAAAAGCCAATTGGAACTCGCGCTTTTCGCCGGGAGCGAGCGCCGCCGTGCCCGGTCCGTACAGCCGGCGTATTTCGCGCGAGACGACGTTTTGCGAGAGGTCGTGAAACTCCAACCGCACTTCGATCTCCGCCACCGCGCGCGGCCCGGTATTCGAAATCGTGCCGTCGATGTAGGTGATTTCCTGCTTCAGCATATTGGAGGCGCGGCTCAGCGCGAAATCGCTGAACTGAATCTGCGGCGCATAGACCTGTTCCGCTGCCCCCATCGGTAGAGGAGCTGGGGTTCCCGGAGCCGCGCCGTGCGAACTGCGCGACCACCAGTAGCCTCCCGCTCCGATCATGAGCACAACGATCAATCCCGCTAACAGCGCCAAGCCAAACTGGCGTCCGGGTTGCGGTTGCGAAATCAGCGTGCGGCCGGAAGATTCGTTCATGGTTGAATCAGCGCCCCACGGCCAGGCGCGCTGCGAGAGGTTCGGGCAAGCCGGCTTGGCGCATGCGCTGCTGCACGGCGGCAATGTCGTAGGGCACGCGCCAGAATTCGACCACATGGTGCGTTAAGTCAGCGATCGCAAATCCCGCGCGAGGATCGCCGTCACGCGGCTGCCCGATCGACCCTGGATTCAACAAGTACCGCGTGCCCTCCTCCAGGCGCAACGCAGCAAAGTTCGAACCAGGCTGCGGCTTCATCTGCATCACCTCGAGCTTGTCCCCTCGATAAGAAAATCCGCCCTGAAAATGGGTATGGCCGAAAAACGTGACCGTTGATGGTGATTCGAGTAGGCCGTTCAGTGCTTGCGCCGGAGCAAACACATATTCGTCCTCGTCGGCTACCGCGCCGTGCACCAACGTCAAACCGTCAATTTGCAGCGGTCCGGAGGGGAGGTTGCGCAAATACGCGAGATTTTCTGGCGTGAGCTGCGCGCGCGTCCATTCCGCGGCCGTGCGGGCGATCGCATTGAAGTCCTCGGCGTCGGTTTGCCCACAGGAGGCTTTGTCGTGGTTGCCGCGAATCACCACGTTCGTGAGCTTTTTGACGGTGTCGATCACGTCGTTTGGATCGGGACCGTATCCCACCACGTCACCGAGGCATAAGGCACGGTCCCAGCGTCCTTCAACCGCGCTCAACGCTGCCGAAAGGGCAGTCGCATTCGCATGGATATCACTCAGGATGAGAAATCGCATTCAGGGGCCGGCCTGATTATAGTCGAAGCATTTGTACCTGCAACACCTTACGCTTGATGCGCACGCGGAAAATAAATCCGCTGTGGCGCGTAACATTCCGCACGGCGCTGTCGTCTAACTTCGAGAAGGGAACGGCAGGCTATTTTCGTTGGATTGCCTGCTTTCCTGCGTGGGCCGCGATTGGGCGGCTTCATGAGCTTCCCGGGAGCTTCAACCTCTCTGGGAGGCTAATAATCTAGGTCGTGCGGACTCATCTCCGGTAAAGAAAATGGGCCTCGCGGCGGCGACCGCGAGGCCCTGACACGAGAGACTTTACCGGCTGTGCGCTCAGAAAGGTCAGTGTGTCGGTCCGAGCCTACTTTCGGCTCGGCACGCTGTCAACCTTTCTTTCGCCCGCCACGGCTTGCAGCAAACCTCTCGAACAAACCCTAAGGAGACTCGTTCATGCGGAGGACATCTTTACTCGGTACGCTGGCGTTGTTGGCGATTACGGCGCTGGTCGTTCCGGCGTTTGGCAAAGCTTTCGAGAAGACCGTAACGTTTGGGCAATCCGTGAAGATCGGCAGCACGCAGCTCGATGCCGGCGATTACAAAGTAATGGTCGACGGCAATAATGTTACGTTTCAGAAGGGCCATAAAGCCGTCGCACAGACGCAAGCGCGTATGGAGCAGCGCGATCACAAGTTCGATACGACCGCGGTGATTTTCACCTCCAACGGCGAAATCCAGGAAATCGATTTCGGTGGCCAAAACCAGGCGCTCGTTTTCGGTTCTGGATCGTAGTTCGTTCGCGTTGACACAAGATTGCGGCGGGTCTGGCTCCGGAAGGGGAGCCTCTCCGCCGCAATTTTGGTTTTGAGACGTCTTTGTTTTTGAGACGTTGGTCCGTGCTGTCTAGCGAATCAACATACAGTCGCCATAGCTATAGAAGCGGTAACCGGCGCGCACCGCGTGCTCGTAGGCGTGCAATATATGTTCTCGCCCGGCAAAGGCCGCGACCAAGACCAGCAAGGTTGATTGCGGCAGATGAAAGTTGGTCAGCAACTGGTCCACCACCCGAAATTCGTGACCAGGATAAATGTAAATGTCCGCTGAGTTGTGGCCAGACACCAGTAGGGAAGCGCCAACGCGATCGGTGGATGTTGCCATCTTTTGCGCCGCGTCCTCTAAAGCCCGCACCACCGTCGTGCCGACCGCTATCACTGGCCGGTTTTGCTGCTTTGCCCTGCGGATTCGTTCCGCAGTCTCATCTGGAATCTCGTAGCTTTCCGTATGAATCGCGTGGCGTTCGACGATTTCCTCGCGAATCGGCTGGAACGTTCCTAAACCCACATCGAGCGTGAGCTCGCAAATCTCGATGTCGCGCCGCTGCAGCCGCTCCAGGATTGCATTCGTAAAGTGCAGGCCCGCGGTGGGCGCGGCGATGGCGCCGCTATGTTTGGCGAAAACGGTCTGATAGTTCTCGCGGTCAGCCGCGTCATCCTCCCGATGAATGTAAGGCGGCAGCGGCACGTGGCCGAGCCGCTCGATCAACGGTTCTGGATCGTCCGGGGACACAAATTTTATCTGCCGCTCGCCATATTCGCCCCGCGAGATGATTTCTCCTTCGAGTTCGCCTTCGCCGAAGAAGATGCGTTCACCGACGCGCATCTTGCGCCCAGGACGCACCAGAGCCTCCCAGATTCCGCCATCCAGCTTGCGCGTGAGCAGCACCTCGATCACGGAAGAGAGGTGTTCGCGGGAGCGCGAGCTTCGGGCGCCCGGGGGCTCGCTCCTCAAGCCACGGCGGTGTCCGAAGAGCCGGGCTGGGACGACGTGGGCATTGTTGACCACCAACAACTCATCACCGCGGAGCAGATCGGGGAATGCGCGAAACGTATGGTCGGAAAGGCCGGCGCCACCGCGCTCAACCATGAGCATCCGTGATGCCTCGCGATCGGTTAGCGGCCGTTGGGCAATCGAAGCCTCCGGAAGCTGATAGTCAAAATCCCCGAGTTTCATGGCTCACCAGTTTAGCCGGATTTTGGCGGCTGCGGAAATACTTGCATTAACTACCCATCATTGCCGCAAACATCTAGCACAAGAGCGCCCGAAGCCACTTCTTAATAGACTGTATGCTATTGCAATAGAAAGATTTACTTTACACTCTGTGACATTCTAAATTGTAATTGACAACAATACACTAAGATAATATGATGTGCCTCAATCTAAGCGATGGAGGTCGCTCAAAATGAATGCTATTTCTCCCTTTCGCGGTTTGAACACCCTGCAGGAGCAGGTCAATCGTCTCTTTGAAGATTCCTTTGGCGGTGCCCGGACCGAATCCACGCTGAGCGCTTGGGCTCCGCGCGTAGACGTACACGAGACTGAAAATGCCCTGGTCATTTCCGCCGATTTGCCGGGCGTCAATGAGAAGGACTTGGACGTCCGCGTCGAGAACAACATGCTGAACATTCGCGGCGAACGCAAGATGGACAGCACGGTGCAGGAAGACAAGTACGTGCGCGTCGAGCGGGTCTACGGCTCGTTCAGCCGGAGCTTTTCGCTGCCGAATACGGTGAACACCGAAGCCGTTAAGGCTGATTACGTCAACGGCGTGCTCACGCTGATGTTGCCGAAGCGCGAGGAATCGAAGCCGAAGCAAGTGAAGGTCAACATTCAAACGAACGGCAATGGACGCTAAGAATCATCGCCGAGCGGTGGTAACGAAGCGGGGAGCGTGCGCGAGCGCAACTCCCCGCATTTTGCTCTAGAATTGTGATTGCATGTATGGGGTGACAAATGCTTCGCCAAGACAAACTCACCATCAAGGCGCAAGAGGCCCTGCAAGAAGCGCAGGAAGTAGCGGCGCGCCATGACCATCAGCAGGTCGAGCCGCTCCACCTTCTGGCAGCGCTGTTGGGGCAGAGCGATGGTGTGGTCCGCCCGCTGCTGGCGCGCTTGGGTACGCCGCCTGAGACGCTTTCGCGTGAAATTGAGCAAGGCCTCGAGCGTTTTCCGAAGGTTACCGGCGTTGGGCAGCAGCACATGAGCCCCGCGCTCAATCAGGTGTTCGACAAGGCTTTTGCTGAGGCGGGAAAATTTCACGACGAATACGTTTCGAGCGAGCACTTGCTGCTGGCTATGGCGGACCTCGGGCACGATCCGGCCGCGGAGTTGTTGCGGCGCCACGGCGCGGGCCATGATGCCATTCTGCAGGCGCTGGCCGGAATTCGCGGCAGCCAGCGCGTAACATCGCCGAATCCCGAAGCCACCTACCGCGCTCTCGAACAATATGCGCGCGATCTCACCGAACTGGCGCGGCGCGGCAAACTCGATCCGGTGATTGGCCGCGACTCCGAAATCCGCCGCGTGATGCAGATCTTGGCGCGCCGCACGAAAAATAACCCCGTGCTCATCGGTGAACCTGGCGTGGGCAAGACAGCCATTGTGGAAGGCTTGGCGCAGCGAATTATTGCCGGCGACGTTCCTGATGTTCTCAAAACAAAAAAGATTATGGCTCTCGATTTGGCGTCGCTGGTTGCCGGCGCGAAATATCGCGGTGAATTTGAAGACCGGCTGAAAGCCTTGCTGAAGGAAGTCACGGACGCACAGGGCCAAATCATTCTCTTTATTGACGAGCTGCATACCGTGGTCGGCGCGGGCGCGGCGGAAGGCTCAATGGATGCTTCCAACATGCTGAAGCCGGCTCTCGCGCGCGGTGAGCTGCGCTCAATTGGCGCCACCACGCTCAATGAATACCGCAAATATATTGAGAAAGACCCGGCTTTGGAGCGTCGCTTCCAGCCGGTGCTAGTGAGCGAACCGACCGTCGAGGATACGATCGCCATTCTGCGCGGTTTGAAAGATCGCTACGAAGTACACCACGGCGTGCGCATCAAGGATTCGGCGATTATTGCGGCTGCCACGCTTTCGCACCGCTACATCTCAGATCGTTTCCTTCCCGACAAGGCCATCGATCTGATCGACGAAGCGGCAGCCAGCCTGCGCATGCAGATTGATTCGCTGCCCGTGGAAATAGACGAAATCGAGCGCCGTATCATGCAGCTCGAGATTGAACGTCAAGCGCTCGTAAAGGAATCGGACGAGCACTCCAAGGCGAGGCTCAAACAAATTGTGGAACAACTGGCCTCTCTCCGCGAACAATCTTCGGCGCGCAAAGCCCAGTGGCAACTGGAGAAGGACGCAATTGCCGGCGTGCGCAAGCTCAAAGCGGAAATCGATCAACTGAAGTCTGAGGAGCAGCGCTACGAGCGTTCCGGCGATCTGGCGCGCGTTGCCGAGATTCGCTACGGGAAATTGGCCGCGGCGGAGCGCAAATTGGCCGAAGCCCAGGAGCAAATGGCCGAAAAGCAAAAAGGCCAGCACATGCTGAAGGAAGAAGTCGATGAAGAGGATATCGCGGCGCTGGTCAGCAAATGGACCGGCATCCCCGTTGGCCGTCTGCTCGAGGGGGAAGCACAGAAGCTGGTGGATATGGAGCAACGGCTCCGGCAGCGCGTGGTCGGACAAGATGACGCGCTTGCTCGGGTGGCGGGCGCCATTCGCCGCGCTCGGGCTGGGCTGAGCGATCCAAAGCGCCCCATCGGTTCTTTTATTTTTCTCGGCCCCACCGGTGTCGGCAAGACGGAATTGGCTCGAGCTCTTGCGGAATTTCTATTTGACGACGAGAAAGCCATGATCCGCCTGGATATGTCTGAATACATGGAAAAGCATTCCGTCGCGCGGATGATCGGGGCGCCTCCAGGGTATGTGGGCTACGAAGAGGGCGGCCAGCTTACCGAGCAAGTGCGGCGGCACCCTTATTCCGTGGTGCTCCTCGACGAAATCGAGAAGGCGCATCCGGATGCCTTCAATATTCTGCTGCAAATTTTGGAGGATGGCCGGCTCACGGACGGCAAAGGCCGCACCGTGGATTTTCGCAATACGGTGATGGTGATGACGAGCAACGTGGGCTCCGCCGCAATTTCCGAACTGGCTGCGCAAGATATGAAGCTGGCGCGAAAAGAAGCAATGGAAGCATTGCGCGCCGCGTTTCGGCCGGAGTTTCTGAATCGCGTGGACGAAATCGTGATCTTCAACCCGTTGGGCAAGGAGCAACTCGAAAAGATCGTGGATCTGCAACTGGCGGATATCGCCAAGATGCTCGGCGAGCGTCAGATTACGATCGAGTTGACCTCCGCGGCGCGGCAGTTCGTGCTGACGGAAGGTTACGATCCGGCTTACGGCGCACGGCCGTTGCGGCGCACACTGCAACGCCTGGTGCAAGAACCGCTGGCGATGCAGATTCTCGAAGGCAAGGTTCTGCCTGGCGATCACGTGAAGGTGGACTTCGACAAGGCGGCTGGGCAACTCAAATTCGAGCGCCGCCCGGTTGCATCAACGGTTAAGCAAGACCGGAAAGCGCCGGCTGCCGCGGGGAAATAGCGAAAAGACGAGCCGGTTGACGCCGGAATCACCGGTTCATAGAATGTTTTTCCATTGAGGACAACATGCGCGCATTGAAGACGGGGTTTTTGCTCCTGGCCTTGACGCTCCTTTTAGTCTTGGGCGGCGAAGCGCTCGGCGGACAAAACGGAATGATCCTTGGTTTGGCCGTGGCCGCCTGTACGAATATGATCGCCTACTTTTTTTCGGACAAGATCGCGCTCAAGTCCAGCCACGCGCAGCCCGTCACACCGGAACAAGTGCCGCGTCTTTACGCCGTGATGGAGCGCCTGTGCGGCAAAAGCAATCTGCCGATGCCGAAACTCTATGTGATTCCAGAGGCGGCGCCAAATGCTTTTGCCACGGGGCGCAATCCGAAACACGCTTCGGTCGCCGTTACGCAAGGGCTGCTCGAACTGATGAACGATGACGAGCTGGAAGGGGTAATTGCGCACGAGCTTTCGCACGTCCGCAACTATGACATCTTAATCACTTCGATCGCCGCTACGGTGGCTGGCGCGATCACTCTGCTCGCGCACGTGGCGCAATGGGGTTTCATGTTCGCCGGGTACGGCGGGGGAGGGGGCCGGCGGGATCGCGGAAACGCGCTGAGCATGATCCTGATGATGATCCTGGCGCCCATCGCCGCACTGATGTTGCAACTGGGCTTATCCCGCCAGCGGGAATACGCCGCGGACGCAGCCGGAGTACGCCTGGCCGGACACCCGTATGGACTGATCTCCGCCTTGAAAAAACTCGGAGCCTACAATCAGCGGATCCCCATGAATGTGCCCCCGGCAACAGCATCGCTCTTTATCGTCACGCCCCTGAGTGCTCGCACCATGATGTCGGGACTCTTCAGCACGCACCCGCCCTTGGCGGATCGCATCGCGGCGTTGGAACAAATGACGGTAGTACCGCACTAGACGCTTTTCGATTTCTACGCAAAAAGGAACGTCGCCGTGTAGAAATGCGCGCGGTGCTCTAACGTGCGGCCTCGCGACCGTTCCCCGTAAGAGCCTATGCTACTTATATTCAATGATTTAGGCAGAACTCGCGGCGCTGTGGTAACTGGTCCCTCAAGTGCTCGGACTTACGTGGACCCCGCCAGGAGAAGTGCTATGAATTGCCGTGCGACCATCCGTCTGATTTGCGATTACCTCGAAGGACGGTTGTCTCCGTCTGTGGAAAGCGAGGTCGCTCAACACATCGGCCACTGTTCGAACTGCTCGAAAGTCCTCGAAGCTGCGGAGCATACTCTGGAAGCGTCTTTCGGCATGGATGCTTCGATGTTCCCTCACGCGCATCATCACGCTTAGCTTTCACCACGCTCGCTAACCCCCAAGCTGGGTTTAGTCAGTTTTGCCTGGGTTTGCCATCCTCAAATTCTTGTAACCTTCAGATAATAAGACGCTTAAACTCACTGACCTCAGTCGCAAGTTGTCGTAAAGAGTAACAGGCAAAACCACACGAATCTGTAAAGATTGCCACGTACTGGACCCAAGCCTCGACGGTCATTCAGTTCCCCATCCTGCCTGTAAGGTATTCATTGTATTAGCCATAATACCGTTTGTTGTGTCCGCCGCCGGTTTGGCTCCGCGCGTGCATTTAGTGCTGGTGCAAGGGGTGAAGGACAAGGAGAACAAGAATGACTGAGCATCAAGAGACCGTCCAAGTAAACGAGGGGAGCCCACGTTGGCTCGGCGTCGCCATTGTGGCGTTGGCAGTGGTATCCCTGATCGCACTGGGCATTGGCTGGAGCGCGTCAACACACGTCCGCGAGGCGCAACAGGCGGCTACCAATGACAATCAAGTTCTGCGGAAGAATCTGGATGTCTTGGGCCAGCGGCTGTCGCAGACGGAAAGTGTCAACGCACAGCTCCAAGGGGATCTGAGCGTCGTCACCGACCGTCTGAAACTTACGCAAGGCGAGCTCGACAGAGCGCGCCGGCAAACAACGAAGATCAGCCAGGACTACTCGAAGCAATTGGCCGATGTACAAGATTCCGTCAAAAGCGACGAGAACCAATTGGCGACGAAAGCAAACGCAGATGACGTGAATGGAGTAAAGACCGACGTCAACGGCGTGCGCACCGACCTGGATAGTACCAAGCAGGGCTTGCTCGATGCGCGCAATGAACTCGGCACCCAGATCGCGCACAACCATGATGAGCTGGACCAATTGCGGCGTCTGGGGCAGCGCGACTATTTCGAATTCACCGTTGCCAACAAGGGCGCCAAGCAGAAGCTCGGCGACATTACCCTCGAGCTTCGCAATACCAATCTGAAGCACAACCAGTACACTGTCGACCTCTACGTGGACGATATGAAACTCGAGAAGAAGAATCGCTCCGTGAACGAGCCCATCTTCTTCTATACCCGCGGCACCCGCGCGGCGATGGAGTTGGTCGTCAACCAGGTTGGCAAAGACAAGATCGTCGGCTACCTGAGCGTTCCAAAGGTACAGTCGGCACAGGCTATCTCCTCAACCCCGGGCAATTGACCGGACCATTGAATGCGCTTGGGCGCGGTTCCAGGACACCTCGCCCGGCCGCCATTCTTTAACAATAGGACGCAGTGAGCGGGAGGGCCTTCCAGGTCCTCCCGCTCCTGTTTTGTGCGGGCTGCGCGGGCAAACCTCTGGACAGAAGAGGCGGCCTGTGCGAAAGTAGTTCGGGCTCCCGAAGGGCCGACGCTCCGTACCCATAGACGTGGGCCGGATTTGAAAGAGGGGGATTCGAAACATGAAAAACCGATTCTTGTTGGGCGCAGCGATTACCCTTGTCAGCGCAGGTTTTGCCTTCGCGGCTCCTGCCGGCAAGTCGGGAACGTGGACCGGGGTGGTTGGCGAAACCCATTGTGGCGCCACGATGACGGACGCTGCTTGCGTCACCAAGTGCGTAACCGAGGGTAAGGGCCAGTACGCATTGATCGACACCAAGACCAAGAAGGTTTACGTGCTGGACAAGCAGGATGACGCGGCGAAGTATGCCGGCCAGAAGGTCAAGGTGAAGGGTTCGATGGATGGCGATAAGATCGCCGTGGACTCGATCGACGCCGCTGGAATGTAGTTCGTTCCGGCACCTTTAGCGGGATCTCCGGGCAGGACTTCGGTCCTGCCCTTTTTCTTGCTAGACGCAGTTTCTCGCCTCGCGCCTTCCGCCTTGCTTCGGGTAGGATGTGATCTTCGATGCCCTTGACTGCCATTCTCGTAGATCGCGCGATCACGCCTACAGAAGAAGTTCCCAGCGCCGTAATTCTGCTCGAAGAGGGTCGCATCCTGGCCGTGGGTACGCGCGAAGCGGTCTCCATACCTCGCGGGGCGCGCTTGGTGGAAATGCTCAACGCTACCGCGACGCCCGGCTTTGTGGATGTGCACGTCCACGGCGCGGGGGGCCAAGACGTGATGCGAGGGACGCCAGAGGCGCTCGAAGTGGTGGCCGCCACGCTGGCGCGCGGGGGCACAACTTCCTTCCTGGCGACCACTGTGACCGCGGCGCCGGAAGTGCTCTGCCGAAGCGTTTCGGGAATTGCCGATGCAATCGCCGCGCAGGCAAATAGCGGCGTCGTAAGCCATCCGCGAGCGGAAATTCTCGGTGTGCATTTGGAAGGTCCCTTCATCAGCAAAGTGCGCCGCGGCGTGCATCCGGAGAAATGGATTGCCGCGCCTTCGCCTGATTTGCTGCGCCGTCTGCTGGATGCCGCGCGCGGACGGACGCGCATACTGACGCTCGCGCCGGAGCTTCCCGGTGCGCTCGAATTAATTGACGCCGCGCGCTCCGTGGGCATCGTGGTTTCACTGGGCCACACGGACGCCAGCTACGAGCAAGCGATCCTTGCCATTCATCACGGGGCACGGCACGCCGCGCACGTGTTTAACGCGATGCGGCCCTTCGGCCATCGTGATTCCGGCGTAATCGGCGCCGTGCTTACGCGGCCCGAAATTTGCGCCGAACTAATCGCCGATGGCGTCCATGTGGATGGAGCGGCGATGCAGGTACTGCTTAAGGCCAAGGGCACGGAAGGCGTTACGCTGGTGAGCGATGGCACCGCCGCCACGGGCATGCCAGACGGGTGCTACCGCTTGGGAGATTTCGACGTGGCTGTGGCCGGCGGAGTGGTGCGCAACAAAGAAGGGAAGCTGGCCGGCAGCACGCTGACGCTCGATCGCGCCCTGCGCAAGATTGTTTCGCTGGGTGTTTCTTTGAAAGACGCCGTGCAGATGATGACCTTCAATCCTGCGCGCGAATTGGGCCTCGAGAAAACGAAAGGATCGCTCGCGCCCGGCGCGGACGCCGACTTGGTTTTTCTAAACGCGGAACTGGAAATCGTGAAGGTCGTTACACGCGGCGTAGGACTTGCTTAGCGGCGAAGGCATCAAGGATTCAGAGGCACCCCGAATTTCTCGGAGAGAAAATAAGGATCAAACGGGCTGCAGGAGAAGAACTCGCCGTTCATTTCGAACGTAGGAACTGTGCGCCGGCCTTTGTTTACGCGCAATACCAGATCTTCCGCGTCCGGCGATTCATCCACGTTAATTTCCTCGAACTGCACGCCGCGCTCCTTCAGGAATTGCTTAGCGCGCCGGCAATCCGAACACCAACTCGTGCTGTAAATGCGTACGGGTGCCATGGCCTGCCTCGATCTGTCTCCTGGAATTGGATGTTTGGAGGAGGGTCAGGATTCAGGGCGTTGAAAACGCTAGGTGTGTGAGCGCTCGCTGGTAGCAGAAACGCCGCGGCCGGCCCGCGTGGCCACCTGCATACGAAGTTCGGCGCGCACCACTTCCGCCCGTGCTTCCGTGGCCTCTTCGAGCGAAATGCCCTGCGTGGCAAGAATCTTTTCCGCTTCCTGTTTGGCCGCGCGCGCTCGCTCGACGTTAATTTCTTCGGGACGCTCGACGGCCTCGGCAAGCGCGATCACGCGATCCGGTAACACTTCCGCATAGCCGCCGAAAACCGCCACGTAGGAAACGGTGCCGTTGGCCGTGTAGCTCAATTCCGCCGTGCCCAGTTCGGTGAGCAAGGGCGCGTGCCCCGGCAAAATCCCCAGGTAGCCATCGCTTCCGGGGAGCTGCACTTCAGAAGCTTCCGCCTGGATCACGCGCCGCTCGGGCGTCACCACTTCGAGATTGAGCGCTTCCGCCATGTTTCTTTCGGGGCCGCGGCGCGCTTACGCCGCCGCCGCCGACATTTTCTCTGCCTTTTCGAGCGCTTCCTCGATCGTACCCACGAGATAAAACGCTTGCTCCGGCACTTCGTCGTGTTTCCCGTCCACGATTTCCTTGAAGCCGCGCACGGTGTCTTCGATCTTCACATACTTGCCGGCCTGCCCGGTAAACTGTTCGGCCACATACATCGGCTGCGAAAGGAATTTCTCGATCTTTCGCGCACGAGCCACGGTCTGCTTATCCTCATCGGGAAGTTCTTCGATACCCAGAATCGCGATGATGTCCTGCAGATCCTTATAGCGCTGCAAAATGGATTTCACCTGGCGCGCCACGTTGTAATGCTCCTGTCCGACGATGTGCGGATCGAGGATGCGTGAGAAGCTGGCCAGCGGATCGACGGCCGGATAAATGCCGCGCTCGACGATGGCGCGGCTCAGGTTCGTCGTCGCGTCCAAATGCGCAAACGTCGCTGCCGGCGCGGGATCGGTATAGTCGTCGGCAGGCACATAGATCGCCTGCACCGAGGTGATCGAACCTTTTTTCGTGGAGGTGATGCGTTCCTGCAATTCGCCGATTTCCGTGTTGAGGTTGGGCTGGTAACCCACGGCGGAGGGCATGCGGCCCAGCAGCGCGGAAACTTCCGAGCCGGCCTGCACGAAGCGAAAAATATTGTCGATGAAGAGCAACACGTCCAGGCCCTCTTCATCGCGGAAATACTCGGCCACGGTCAATCCGGTGAGGCCCACGCGCAGGCGCGCGCCGGGCGGTTCCGTCATCTGGCCGTAAATCAAAGCACAACGCGATTTCTCGGTATTGCCCGGCACGATTACGCCAGACTCGGTCATCTCCAGCAACAAATCATTGCCTTCGCGGGTCCGTTCACCCACTCCCGCGAACACCGAAACGCCGCCGTGCTTCATCGCGACGTTGTGAATCAGCTCCTGAATCAGGACGGTCTTGCCCACGCCCGCGCCGCCGAAAAGGCCGATCTTGCCGCCTTTCAGGTAGGGCTCCATCAGGTCCACAACCTTGATGCCCGTCTCGAACATTTCGAGCGTGGTGGATTGATCTTCGAGCGAAGGAGCCGGACGATGAATCGGGTACATCTTCTCGGAGGAAATCGGCCCCCGCTTATCCACCGGCTGGCCGAGGACGTTCATCACGCGGCCGAGTGTGGCGCGTCCCACGGGCACGGTGACGGGTCCGCCCTGATCGTAGGCCTTCATCCCGCGCACAATTCCATCGGTCGGCTGCAGCGCGACCGCGCGGACGCGTCCTTCGCCCAGGTGCTGCTGGATCTCCGCGATAATGTCTACCGGGTCCTCGGTCTCGAAGCCCTCGCTGGTGATACGCAGCGCATTGAAAATCTGCGGAAGTTCCTTCGGGTTGAATTCCACGTCGAGCACGGGCCCAATCACCTGCACGACGTGGCCGATTCCGGGATGCTTCTGATCCATGACGTCTCCTTGATTTCCCAATGTTGGTCCGGCTCGCGTCTCCTACGCGCTCCAGGACGCGCCGCTCACCACTTCGATAATTTCCTTCGTGATCGCGGCCTGGCGGATCTTGTTCATCTGCAGCGTCAGCGATTCGATCAAGTCGCCTGCGTTGTTCGTCGCGGAATCCATGGCCGTCATGCGCGCCGCGTGCTCGGCGGCCGAGGAATCCGCCAGCATCCGGTAAATGCGCGCCGCGATGTAGCGCGGCAGCAAGCCTTGCAGCAGTTGCTCGGGAGGTTGCTCGTAAATGTAATCCACCTGCGAGCTAGCGCCCTTTTTAGAAAGCTCCGCCGGATCGATCGGCAGGAGCTTTTCGAAAACCATTTTCTGCGTCATCACGCTTTTGAATTCGTTGAAGAGCAAATAGACCGCGTCGGTGTGATCGCCCTCGTAGAGCTCGATCACCTTGGCGGCGATTTCCTTAGCCCGCGCGAAATCCGCTTTCGCGGTAAAGCCCGTATATTCCGCCGCGACGTTCCATCTCTGCCGCCGCGCCGCATCCCGCCCTTTCCGCCCGATCGGGATAATCTGGGTCTGCAGATCCCGGTGCGAGCGCAGAAATTCCGATGCGCGCCTTACCGCGTTCGCATTGAAGGCGCCCGCGAGGCCCCGGTCGCCGGTCGCCAGAAGCAGCAGCACCCGTTGTTCGAGGCGCCGCGCCAGCAACGGATGCTGCGGCGCTTCCATGCGGGCCGCCGCCGAACGCACCATTTCGGTGATCTGCGCCGCGTAAGGCCGCGCCTCGATAGCCTTTTCCTGCGCACGCCGCAGCCGCGCCGCGGAGACGAACTTCATGGCACGCGTCACCTGCTGCGTGCTCTTTACCGAGCGAATCCGGCGCCGATAATCGAGTAACGTGGGCATCGCTATGACAAATCCAGCTCGCTAACTCTCTTTCTTCGAAGCGGCGAAGCGCTCCTTGAAAGCCTTGAGCGCTTCCGTAATATCCTGGCGGATTTGATCGTCGATCTGCTTCTTTTCCGCCAGCCGCGCCAGCACGCCGTTGTAGTTCGAATCCATGAAGGTATAGAGCTCGCTTTCGAAACGCCGGCAATCGGCAATTTCGACGTCATCCAGGAAGCGATTCGTGGCCGCGAAAATGATCAGCACTTGCTTTTCCACGGGCAGCGGCGAATATTGGTCTTGCTTCAGAATTTCCACCAGCTTTTGTCCGCGCGAAAGTTGTGCCTGCGTGTGCTTGTCAAGTTCCGAGCCGAACTGCGCAAACGCTGCCAGCTCGCGATACTGCGCCATATCCAAACGCAGCGAACCGGCCACCTGGCGCATGGCCTTGATCTGTGCGTTGCCGCCCACGCGGCTTACCGAAATGCCGGCGTTGATCGCCGGGCGCACGCCGGCATTGAAAAGGTCGGCTTCGAGATAAATCTGGCCGTCCGTGATGGAAATCACGTTGGTCGGAATGTAGGCCGAGACGTCCCCGGCCTGCGTTTCGATCACCGGCAAAGCCGTTAGCGAGCCGCCGCCAAGGTCGTTTGAAAGTTTTGCCGCGCGCTCGAGCAAACGGGAGTGGAGGTAGAAAACGTCGCCCGGGAACGCTTCGCGGCCGGGCGGGCGGCGCAATAGCAGCGAGATTTCGCGGTAGGCTTGCGCGTGTTTCGAAAGATCGTCGTAGAAGCAGACCGCGTGGCGTTTCGAATCGCGGAAGAATTCGCCCATGGCGCATGCCGCGTAGGGCGCGATGTATTGCATCGTCGCGGCTTCGGTGGCCGACGCAGCTACCACGATCGTGTAATCCATCGCGCCGGCGTCGGTAAGCACCTTGATCACCTGCGCGATCGTCGAGCGTTTTTGCCCGATCGCGCAGTAGATGCAAATCATGTCGCCGCCCTTCTGGTTGATAATCGTGTCCAGAATGATGGCGGTCTTGCCGGTTTGTCGGTCGCCGATGATCAGCTCGCGCTGCCCGCGGCCTACGGGGATCATCGAGTCAATGGCTTTGATACCGGTTTGCAGGGGCTCGCGCACCGGCTGGCGATCGACCACGCCCGGCGCTAGGCGTTCGAGGTTATTGCGCTGCTGGGTGGCAATGTGGCCTTTGCCGTCGAGCGGCTGGCCCAGCGGATTCACCACGCGTCCCACCAAAGCCTCGCCCACCGGCACGGACATGATGGTTTTAGTGCGCTTGACGGTGTCGCCTTCCTTGATTTCCGTGTAGTCGCCGAGCAGCACCACGCCCACTTGATCTTCTTCCAGGTTTAGAGCGATGCCGAAGACGTCGTGTGGGAAGGTGATCATCTCGCCGGACATGCAGCGCTCGAGCCCGTGCACGCGCGCAATGCCGTCTCCCACCGAAATCACCGAGCCGACTTCGTCTACCGCGACAGTCTGCTCGTAATTTTCAATCTGTTCGCGGAGAATCTTTGTGATTTCGTCCGCTTTAATCGTTGCCATCCCATGCTCCTATTCGGAAACCAGACTTTGTTCGAGCCGCCGGAGTTGTTCGCTCACCGAGCCGTCGTAGATTGTCGACCCGATACGCACCACGGCGCCGCCCACCAGCGCCGGGTCCACGTCATATTGCGCGGCAATCTTATGCTGTGTGGATTGCGCCAAGGCCTGCTCGAGCCGGGTGCGCTTTTCCGGCTCCAACGATACCGCGGACGTGACTTCGACTTCCGAGACACCCAAATATTTATTTAGTTTTGCCACGTATTCGGACGCGATCTCCGGCAGCAGCGCGGTGCGGCGGTGGTCCACCAGCACTTTCAGAAAATTGCGGAGCAGCGGACGCGCTGCCGGGGCAGCCTCCAGCCGGTCCAAGAGCTTTTCCATCACGGCGATCCGCGCGGTCATCGGTACACCCGGGTTCGCCAGAAAAAGGCGCAGATCGTTCGATTCGTGGATGATTGCGCCCAACGATTCGAGCGTCCCGCGGACTTGCTCCGCGGCCCCGTGCGCCAAAGCCGCCTCAAACATCGCCGCCGCGTATCTTCCCGCGACCGCTTTCAATTGGCGCTCCTGGGGAAGTTGCGGATGAAATTCTGGAAGGCTTCTTCGCGCCGCTCGGGAGTCATTTGTTGCGCAACGAGTACGGCCGCGCGCTCTACCGCCTGGCGGGCCGCATGCGCGCGCAGTTCGATCAGTGCCGCGCGCGAGGCGGCGTCAATCTCGATATTGGCGGTGTGCTCCACTTTTTCCACTTCGCGCTGCGTGCCTTCGCGGAGCCGGGCCGCTTCGGCGGCGAATTCCTTCGTCGCCGTCTCGCGGATGCTTGCGGACTCCTGGTCGATTCGCGCTAACCCAACCTCGGCGGCGCGAAGCTGCCGCTCCGCCTCGGCCTTTGCTTCGGTGGCCGACGTGATCTCGCGCGAAATTTCGGCCGCGCGTGAACGGAAATACGGCGGCGCTTTCTTGGCGATCAGGTATCCGCCGGCGCCGAAAATCAGTAGGAAGTTCAGCCAGCGGAAAAGTTGGCCGGCCGGCGAATTTTCCGGCGCCGGCTCGGATTGCTCAGGTGCCTTCTCTTGGGCGCTGAGCGGCGGCGTAAAAATGCAAAATGTCAGGCAGGCTCCGCCGAGCACGAGCAGCACAGCGGGAGCCAAAAACCATGGGCGCGGACGGCGCATCGGGCCTCGACGATTCATCGGGCCTCGTTTGCCGGCTCGCGGGCCGGGCCGTTGTTCGAAAATGGCTTTCACAATCTATTCCGCCATGGCCGAGCCGTCTGTGCCTCGAGTTGGGCCCGCGCGAGTCCGGCGTCCACGGCGATTTCATCTTTCGCGGTTGCTACGCGCTCGGCGGCGCGCTCTTTGGCTTGGCGCACCAGTCGCGCGCGCTCGTCCAGGATGGCCAGCCGGGCCTTATCCTGTTCGGCGTAGACGGTATTGCGGGCGCGCTTAATCGCATCCTGATGTTCCTGCACTTTTTCCTGGGCGGCACTTCTGGGCGGCCTCAGCTTCGGCGCGGGCGCCCTCGGTGCGCGCTTGGCGCTCGGCCATCACGCGCTCGATCGGCTTGAAGAAGGCCCACTGCAGGAAGAGATAGAAAAGAAAGACGATAATGGCCGTGGGGATGGCCTGTACAAACAAGTCACCGAGTTGCCGAAGCACTTCCATCGTTTGGGTTTGCTAAGTCTCCTGTTGCCGCCGGCTCGCCGGGCACACAACTAACACGTGCATCCCGACGGTTGATTCGGCGCCCCCGACAAAGGCGAGGATTTATAGCATTCAGGGTAGTTTCCGTCAACTTTCGGAACAGTTTGGTGGTGAGGCATTTTGAGGTCCCGTTCGAGCTTAGAAGGTGTAAACTGTTCGTATGATAGTGCACATGAGGGCGGCCATATTTGTAGCTATATTTGTAGCCATTGCCGTCTGTTTTCTTCCGTTAATTCTGTCGGGAGAGTTCTCGACAGCAGCGCAGGAGAGGGCGCGCGTGCGCCGTATGGCCGAACATAGGATGAATGCAAGACTCCTGAGACTCAACATCTGACGCGTTCCTATGCAGCCTTGTCCGCTGCGCGAGCTTCCAGCAGTTTCAAGATCTCCGCAATATCCCAAACATGGCTAGTGCCAGCCGCCATCGCAGGTGTAACCCGCAGGGTCTGAATCCGGCAGAAGTTATAGTGCATGTAGTGTAGCGCGATAGCCCAAGCGTGATTCTCCACTTTCTTGCTGAACGCCTTCGTTAGCCGCGTGAACCGACGCATCATTATTCGCATGGTCAGGTTTTGGCGCTCTCCAGAGCTCGTAGAGACGTGCCGTTGGTCGGGATGGTCCCTGATGCCGACAGGTAGTTTCCGTCAACTTTGGAGCGAGCGTTCTACAATTGCGGGTATCTACCTGAGAAGGAACTCGACGCCGATACCGAATAGGGCCAAGGTCCAAAAAGCAATGGCAGCCCATTCGAATCCAACGCGCCAAACATCAGTCCTGCCCGATGGGATGACGTGCTTGTATTCGACCGCCAGACGCCTCAGTTCCTTCAAGCTCAACCAAGTTTGAGAGAATTGTTGGTCGCGGGGCAGAACGCGGTTCAATTCCATGGCCTCTTCGCGGCACAGCGCCCCAAAGAGGCCGCTGCAAATCACAGCCGCTAGGAAGAATCCATCTTCAATGCCGAAAGAAAACGGCCCAATGTGCATGCGGCTGGGAAGCAGCATAGCTTAGACGGATTATAGCTATATCAAGCTCCGGCATAAATGGCGCCCTCGAGCAAACTATGCCTGTGGGAAATCGCCAAATATTCACCAAACCTGCCTAGCACGATGTTTTAGAATCGCCCAACCGATGCATTTCAGCACTCCGGAGGCGTTTTATGGCGACGATCACAACCAACGACGGCACGCAGATTTATTACAAGAACTGGGGCAAGGGACAGCCGGTCGTTTTCAGCCATGGCTGGCCGCTGAGCGCGGACGCATTCGAAGATCAAATGATCTTTTTGGGCCAGCGCGGATTTCGCCTGCATCGCGCACGATCGCCGCGGCCATGGCCGTTCGAGCCAACCGTGGAACGGCAACGACATGGACACGTATGCCGATGATCTCGCGGCGCTCGTCGAGGAGCTCGATCTGAAGGATACGGTTCACGTGGGTCACTCGACCGGAGGCGAGGTCGCTCGCTATATCGGACGCCACGGCACGAAGCGCGTTGCGAAGGCCGTGCTGATCAGCGCGGTTCCTCCGCTGATGCTCAAGACGCCCGCGAACCCCGCTGGCTTGCCAATGGACGCGTTCGACCAGATTCGCGCGGGCGTGTTGAACGACCGTGCGCAATTCTTCAAGGACCTCAGTGCGCCGTTTTATGGCGCGAACCGCCCCGGCGCAAAGGTCTCGCAAGGCTTGCGCGATTCCTTCTGGCTGCAAGGGATGCTCGCCGGACACAAAGCCGTGTTTGATTGCATCAAGGCGTTTTCCGAAACGGACTTCACGGAAGATCTTAAGAAGTTCGACGTGCCGACGCTGATCCTTCACGGCGATGCCGACCAAATCGTGCCGATCGGTGCTGCCGCCATGCTTTCCTCGAAACTTGTGAAAGGCGCCGTATTAAAGGTGATTCCCGGGGCGCCGCATGGCATGTGCTCCACGCTCAAGGATCAGATCAACGCGGAATTGCTCGCGTTTCTCAACGCGCAGCGAACCGCATCGGCGTAAATCGCCCAGCGAAAGGCGCACATGCCGCAAGCCGCCGCCGACCGGCCGGAATTCTGGCCCGCTCTGGCGCTCGATTCGTGGAAGGATACGTACGCCACGCTGCACATGTGGACGCAGATCGTCGGTAAGGTCCGACTGCGGCTGACGCCTCTGGTCAATCATTGGTGGAACGTTCCTTTATATGTATCTGCTCGCGGTCTCACCACATCGCGAATCCCGTACGGCGGAAGGGCCTTTGAAGTGTGGTTTGACTTCATCCGCCATCAGCTCGTGCTCGATACGTGTGATGGGCTGGTGAAGACGCTTCCGCTCGAGCCGCGTTCCGTGGCCGATTTCTACCAGGAATTTATGGGGATGCTTCGGTCGGCGGGTATCGAAATACAAATCTGGAAAATGCCGGTCGAAATTCCGGACCCGATTCCTTTCGATCGGGATCGAATGCACGCTTCCTACGATCGGAAATCGGTGGAAAAACTCTGGCGCATTTTGCTGTCGGCGGACACGGTCTTCAACCAGTTTCGGTCGCGATTCGAGGGCAAATCAAGTCCCGTGCATTTCTTCTGGGGGAGCTTCGACCTTGCCGTAACGCGATTTTCCGGCCGCACGGCGCCAGCCAAGCCCGGATCCGACTCCATCACGCGCGAAGCCTATTCCCATGAGGTAAGCAGCGTGGGATTTTGGCCCGGTAGCGGCCCTATCGCAGGCCCGGCCTTCTATTCCTACGCCGCTCCCGAGCCGCAGGGCTTCCGGGAAGCTCAGGTTCGGCCCGCAGCAGCGCACTATGACGCGCAAGTGGGCGAATTCATCCTGATGTATGACGACGCTCGAGCCTCCGAAGCGCCGACCGCCGCCCTGCTGGACTTTTGCGAGAGTACGTACGATGCCGCGGCCAGACTCGGACATTGGGACCGTAAGTCGCTCGAAAGATGAGTCTTCTGGCAAACGTGGGAGCGTTGTCGTTCAAGTCCAGCCTCTTGACAAATGTCGTTATAACGATTATTATGGCTTCAATGAAGCAGCCCAAGCATTCCGAAAAAACCTCGTCGCATGTGGGCTGCCCCGAGGAAGCGCTGTTCCTGGAGCTGTTGCGCGCGACGGACATTCTGTCGCGCGGGCCAAGCCTGGTGCTAAAGACAGAAAATTTGTCAGGCACCCAATACAACGTGCTCCGGATCCTGCGCGGCACGCCGGAAGGGCTGGCCTGCGGGGAAATCGCCAGCCGCATGATCACGCGCGATCCGGACGTCACGCGTCTGCTAGATCGGTTGGAAAAGCGCGGCTTGATCTCGCGATGTCGCGAAACCGGTGATCGGCGGACAGTTATGGTGCGCATCACGCCAGAGGGTCTGGATACGCTCGCCCGGCTGGATGAGCCGGTGCAAGCCGCTCATCGCAAGCAATTACAGCACTTAGGTCGGGAGCGCCTGCATAACCTTGCGGAGCTTTTGCGGGCGTCGCGGAGGGATACGGCCTAATTTTTGTCTGATATAGTTGTTGCAACGATTATCGGTGTAACGCATCCAATGCCTATGGTCGCATCCAAAACTCGAAAGGAAACTGACATGAGCGCACAACCCATACCGCAAACGGCCCAATCGACCTGGAGCATCGATCCGGTTCACTCGGTCGCGGAATTTAAGGTGAAGCACATGATGATTTCCAACGTGAAGGGCCAGTTCACCAGCGTCAAGGGTGTGCTGCGTCTGGACGAAACCGATGTGACGAAGTCCCAGATTGATGCTTCGATTGAAGCGGCTTCGATCAATACGCGTGACCCGCAGCGCGATACTCATCTGAAGAGCGCCGATTTCTTTGACGCGGAGAAGTTCCCGGAGCTCACATTCAAATCCACGCGCATCACCCGCAAGGGTGACGCGGAACTTTCTGTGGCGGGCGACCTCACGATTCATGGCGTCACCCGCAACGTAGTGTTCGAAGTCGAAGGGCCGACTCCGCCGGCCAAGGATCCCTGGGGAAATATGCGGCTCGGTTTGTCAGCGACCACGAAGATCAGCCGCAAAGATTTTGGCCTGGCATGGAATGCGGCTCTCGAAACTGGCGGGTTTCTTGTCGGCGATGACGTAACCATTACACTCGACGTGCAGTTCGTAAAAGCTTGAATTATGCTGACGGCCACGCAGAGTCAAGACGATGCGGCCGGCCGTAGAAAGAGAACGCAATGTCACTCAGACCGGTTCGACAGATCATACAAACAACGCCGACTCTCGAAGGCGCCGGCGTGAAATTGCAGCGCGCCTTTGGGTTCGGCAAGACGAAGGAGTTCGATCCCTTTCTTTTGCTGGATGACTTTCGCAACGAGAATCCGAAGGATTATCTGGCGGGTTTTCCGTGGCATCCGCACCGCGGCATCGAAACAATCACGTACGTGCTGGCCGGTTCGGTGGAGCACGGGGACAGCCTCGGCAACAAAGGCAAAATGACCGCCGGAGACGTGCAGTGGATGACGGCAGGGAGTGGAATCCTGCATCAAGAAATGCCGAAGGGCGACGAGCGCGGCCGCATGCACGGATTTCAGCTCTGGGCCAACCTGCCTGCCGCTCTGAAGATGACCGATCCGCGCTATCAGGATATTCCTGCCAGCGCGATTCCGGAGGTTACCGACGATGACGGCACGCACGTACGCGTGATCTGCGGCGAGTTCTGGGGGAAAAAGGGACCCGTCGAGGGTGTGGCGGCCGATCCGAGCTATCTCGATATCTCGGTGGCTCCTGGGCAGCGCAAGCGCATCAAAATCGAGACCACGCGAAACGCCTTCGCGTATGTGTTCGCGGGCTCCGGGACCTTCCGCGATTCCTCTGCGCCCCGCGCCGTCTTAACCGAGCAGGCTGCAGACCCGGTTGCGGCACCGGTGTACGACGCGAGCAATCACTCGCTGGTGCTTTTTGACCGCGGCGACGAAATCGCGGTGCAGGCCGGCGACGAAGGCATCCGCTTCTTGTTGGTATCCGGCAAGCCAATCGAAGAGCCGGTCGCGTGGTACGGCCCCATCGTGATGAACACGCAGGAGCAGTTGCGCCAGGCCATCGCCGAACTGAATACCGGCGGCTTCATCAAGCACCGGTAATCGTCACAAACGCCAGTAAGTCCTGCGCAATTCACCCGCGCGGGACTTACCTGGGTTCTTCCAACGGTTTGGGATACCCTTACGCTCGCCCATTGCGTCAGAGAAAATACTGACGCGCCTCTCGCCAGGAGATTCTTATGAAACGCGCATTGCAGTTTCTCGCGAGCATAGCCGTATGCGGTTCACTCTCTCTTTTCACCGTAGCTTCCGCGCAGGCCCACTCACAAACCGCCGCGGCAGAGGCAATCGTGTCGCGTACGGCGGAGATCGGCGGCGTCAGGCTCCACTACCTCACGGCCGGCCACGGCACACCGCTCATCCTGCTGCACGGTTATGCGGAGACCTCACGGATGTGGCGGCCGATTGTGCCCGTTCTCGCCAAGCGTTTCACCGTAATTGCGCCCGATCTTCCCGGCATCGGCGACTCGGGCATTCCTACGGACGGCCTGAATATGAAGAGCGCCGCCATTCGCATTCACGATCTTGCGAAGTCGCTCGGCGTGCAGAGGGCTGAGGTTGTGGGACACGATATCGGGCTGATGGTCGCCTATGCTTACGCCGCGCAGTTCCCCGCGGAAGTAACGAAACTCGTTTTGATGGATGCGTTCCTCCCCGGCGTGCCCGGCTGGGAAGCCATTTATAACGATCCTCACATCTGGCATTTCCGCTTTAATGGGCCGACGCCGGAAGCGCTGGTGCGCGGCCGCGAGCGGACTTACTTCGAGTATTTCTGGAACGACCTCGCCGCCGACAAGAACCGTTCGCTTCCGCAAGCCGATCGCGATGCTTACATCGCCGCATATTCGCGGCCTGGACGCATGCATGCCGGGTGGGCGTATTTCGTTTCGTTCCTGCAGGCGGCGAAGGATTTCGCGCAACTCTCGCAGACGAAGCTGACCATGCCGGTGCTGACCATCGGCGGCGACAAGTCGCTCGGAGAAGCGCTTGGAGAGCAGGCCAAGTTGGTCGCGACCCAGGTGACCGTGGTGGTGCTGCCGAACACAGGACATTGGGTGATGGAGGAGAGTCCGCAGGAGACGACCAACGCGCTGATGAGGTTCCTCTGAAACCCGAATCGCAAATGAAGGAATGACGAGCTTCCATTTCTAAATCTCATGAAACCGCCATGCGATGAAGCTTGGATTCGGTCGGCAAATGCGGAGGTTCCGTGCTCCCCGCAAGCCGCACGCTGGATTCTCGCGGCAACCATCCTCGGTTCCAGCATGGCGTTCATCGATAGCACCGCCGTCAACGTAGCGTTGCCCGCACTGCAAGCAAATCTCCATGCCACCGTCGTCGGCGTGCAATGGGTGGTGGAATCTTACGGGCTGTTTTTGGGCGCATTGATTCTCGCTGGGGGCTCGCTAGGTGACTTGTTTGGCCGCCGGCTTATGTTTCTGATTGGGGTAGGAATTTTCGCAGCCGCGTCCATCGCCTGTGGTTTCTCCCTGAACATTCAGCAACTTGTGATCGCGCGAAGTATCCAAGGCGTGGGCGCTGCTTTTCTCGTGCCGGGCAGTCTCTCGATCATCAGCGCATCCTTTGCCGCAAATGAACGCGGTCAAGCGATCGGGACGTGGTCCGGCTTCACCGCCATCACCACGGCTGCGGGACCGGTTCTCGGCGGATGGCTGATTCAGCATGCCTCCTGGCGTTGGGTATTTTTCATTAACGTTCCAATCGCCGCCGCGGTGATCGTCATCTCGCTATTGCATATCGCCGAGAGTCGTAATGCCAGTGCCAGACATGTGGATTGGCTGGGCGCGCTAGTTGCGACCGTGGGCCTAGGTGGCGTGGTCTACGGCTTCATCGAGTCCACAAGTCTCGGTTGGCGCGACCCCATTGTTTTTGGAAGCCTCTTCTGGGTACGGGAGTTTGATTGGTTCCGCGTTGCGTGGAGTCCAAAGTTCGCTCGCCGATGGTCCCGCTCACATTGTTTGCGTCGCGGAGTTTCAGCGGAGCAAACCTGCTGACTTTGTTTCTTTACGCCGCCATCGGAGTCCTCTTTTTTCTCTTCCCGATGGACTTGATCCAGGTGCAAGGGTACTCGACAACCGCAACCGGCGCCGCCGCGCTCCCCTGATTTTGCTGATGTTTTTTCTTTCGCGATGGTCTGGCGGGCTGGTCCAGCGTTACGGTCCTCGTCTCCCGCTGATGATTGGACCGATAATTGCAGCGACGGGATTCGCTCTTTTTGCCGTACCTGGAACCGGAGCCGGCTATTGGAGGGCGTTTTTTCCCGCGTTTGTGGTTATCGGGTTGGGGTTGGCGATCAGCGTGGCCCCTCTTACCACGGTCGTCATGAGTTCAGCAGGGCAGGAGCGCGCTGGCGCTGCCTCGGGAATCAATAATGCTGTTGCGCGCGTAGCGGGCGTGCTGGCCATTGCTGTGCTTGGAATCGTGATGGTGAAACTGTTCGGCGCTAGCTTGAGCAGGAGTCTCACGAGCCAGCCGCTTCCGCCCGGCATTCTCGATTACATTCGATCGAACGAGATCAAGCTCGCCGGCCTTGATTTGCCTCCCAACCTGGATGCTCACCTCACGGCGTTCGTACAGCACTCGATTTACCACGCGTTCGTGTTTGGATTTCGAACCGTGATGCTAATCTGCGCGGGTCTTTCCGTGGCAAGCTCTGCGGTGGCCTCGGTGATGATTCCCGGCAAGACCGAGTAAGTCGTACGCAGCTTGTGCAAGCGCCTGACGCGCCTTGCTGGCATTGTCGCGGGCCTGTTAAGATTCCGCTTCTCGCGTGGCTCCGAAATCCTTTTCATAAGCGCGAGGTTTTCGTCCTGCCGCCGAGCGGTTCAAGGAGATATTGGAATGCCCGGGTTTCCTGGAGTGGATTTCATCGAGTTTGACGCGCTGCTCAATGACGAAGAGCGGCTGGTGCGGCAGACCGCGCGCCAGTTTGTGGACGAACAGATCCTGCCGATTATCGAGAAATGCAATCGCGAGGGACATTTCCCCAAGCAACTTGTGCCGCAACTGGGCGAGTTGGGGTTTTTCGGCGCGAGCCTGCACGGTTACGGATGCGCGGGAATGTCCAACGTCGGCTACGGACTGGTGATGCAGGAACTGGAGCGCGGCGACTCCGGGCTGCGCAGTTTTGTGAGCGTGCAGAGCGCGCTGGTAATGTACCCGATTCACGCGTATGGAAGTCCAGCGCAAAAAGACACGTGGCTGCCCAAGATGCAGACCGGCGAAGCGCTGGGATGCTTTGGGCTGACGGAGCCGCAATTCGGATCGAATCCCGGCGGCATGTTGACGCGCGCGGTGAAACGCGGCGACCGCTGGGTCCTCAATGGCGAAAAAATGTGGATTACCAGCGGCTCGATCGCCGATGTGGCGCTGGTCTGGGCGAAATGCGAAGACGACAGAATCCGCGGATTCCTGATCGAGAAGGGGACGAAAGGATTCAAGGCCTGGGATGTACACGGAAAATATTCTCTCCGTGCCTCGGTTACCTCCGGCTTGGCCATGACGGATTGCGAAATCCCGCTTGAGAATGTGCTTCCGGGCGTGGACGGTTTGCGCGGGCCGCTAAGCTGCTTGACGCAGGCGCGCTACGGCATCGGCTGGGGCGCGATCGGCGCGGCCATGGCTTGCTACGACACGGCGCTGCAATACAGCAAGCAGCGGAAGCAGTTTGCGAACAAGCCCATCGCGTCACACCAGCTCGTGCAGGATAAGCTCGTGTTCATGATCACGGAGATCACCAAGGCGCAGCTCCTGGCGCTGCAAGTGGGCAAGCTGAAGGACGCGGGGCGTGTGGATTTCACGCACGTCTCGATGCTGAAGATGAACAACGTGTGGATGGCGCTCGAATCCGCGCGCAAAGCCCGTGATATTTTGGGCGCCAACGGCATCGTGGACGATTACTGCATCATGCGCCACATGAACAACCTGGAATCGGTGTATACCTACGAGGGCACGCACGACATTCACAAGCTGATCATCGGCGAGCGCATCACCGGTATTCCCGCCTATTTCTGAAGCGTTTCTTGGAGGATGAATGGAAGGGCAACGGCCTTGCCTCAGAATCTTTTGTTTGGCGGCTGTACTGCTTCTCCTTCCATTCGTAGCCTTAGCCGCTCCTCCCGCGGCATCCCCCGAAAAACCGGCCATTCGAACGATCACGGCTTTTGTACGGTTCGATCGCGATCGAACGCAGCTCGCGCAGCAATTCGACGAAGCCGTGAAATTTCTGCAGCACGCGAAGACGGTGTTCGAGGGTGCCGGTTATCAGGTGCAAACGCTGCGCATCACCCCGCAAGCATTTGCGGCGCTGACGCGCGGAATGTCCCGCGAGGCCATTGCGTCGTTCTATTCCGATTATGCGGCGATGGCGAAGAAGGCCGGGATCGTTTCCGCGATTGGTCCGCCAAACCTGCGCGCGGCGGACGATGTGGACGCGAAGACGCTCGAGCTCTACACGCAAATCCTGGCGCAGCATCCGGATCTCGATGGGTGCCTGATGGTTGCGGATGAGGACGGCATCGCCTGGAAGAACGTGCGCGCCGCCGCACACATGATGAAGGACCTTTCCGAACACACTCCCCTCAGCCAGGGAAATTTCACGTTTGCCGCCGCGGCGCGCGTCGAGCCCGGCGGACCGTTCTATCCGGCGTCTTACCACATTGGCGCAGGCCATCAATTCGCGATTGGCATGCAGGCGGCGAGCATTGTTGCGGAGTCGTTTGCAAATGCAAAGGGAGATTTGGAAACGGCGCACAAAGTTTTATTCAATGCGATGGGGGTGCAGATCACGGCGGTCCAGGAATTGGCGCATCAGGCTTCGAGCGGATGGGAGTTCACCGGAATCGACGATTCGCCCGCGCCGCTAAAGGACGTCTCGATCGGCGCGGCTTTTGAATCGCTATTGAATGCGCCGTTTGGATCGGCGGGAACGCTGACGGTTGCAGCGCTGGTCACGAGCGTGCTGAAGACCGAGCCGGTGGTTTCGCCGGTGGGCTATGCGGGTCTGATGATGCCGGTGCTCGAAGATTCGCGGCTGGCGCAACGCTGGAGCGAGGGCCGGCTCACGCTGGATCAACTTCTGCAATATTCTTCCGTGTGCGGCACTGGGCTGGACACGATTCCGCTGCCGGGCGATGTGACCGAGGAACAGCTTTCGCGCATCATTGGGGACGTGGCGACGCTCGCCGTCAAGCTGAAGAAGCCGCTCACCGCGAGACTATTGCCCGTAGCGGGGAAAAAAGCTGGAGAACGCACCGAGTTTGATAGTCCGAACCTCGTAAATGTGACGCTGCAACCCGTTCGCTGATCGCTGCGCGCGCCTTGGTCCGCCTGGCCCGGATGGGCTATCATGTGCGGGCTTTTTGACGCGCGATCCCGCCCAGGCACGCATCAAAACGGCAAGCGCCACCACAGGGAGCCAACCATGGAAGCACAATTGAGCCTGGAATTTCTCCGCGTGGTCGAACAGGCCGCGATTTCCGCCGCGCACACGATGGGTCTGGGCGATGGCCATAAGGCCGACGAAGCGGCCGTGAAAGCCATGCGCAGCACGATGGATACCGTGGGCATGGACGGCACAATTGTGATCGGTGAAGGCGAGCGCGACGACGCGCCCATGCTTTTTATCGGCGAGAAAGTGGGCGCGGCCGAGCACGATACTTTGCGCGCATACCCGTCGGTCGATATCGCCGTCGACCCGCTCGAAGGCACGAATCTCTGCGCCACCGGGCAGCCGGGTTCGATCACCGTGCTAGCCGCAAGCGAGCGAGGAGGCTTGCTCAACGCGCCCGATCTGTACATGGAAAAAATTATCGTGGGGCCGTCGTGCAAAGGCGCGGTCGACCTGGACGCGCCGGTGGCGGACAATTTGCGCTCGATTGCCAAGCGTTTGGATCGCGACATCGACGACCTGGTGGTGATCGTGCTCGATCGCGACCGTCACAAGAAACTGATGGACGATATTCGCGCGGCCGGCGCGCGCATCCGATTGATCGGTGACGGCGATCTATCGGCGGGGATTTCCGCGGCGGTTCGCGGCACCGGCGTTCACGCGGTGATGGGGATCGGTGGAGCGCCAGAGGGCGTGCTTACCGCCGCGGCGCTGCGCTGTTTGAACGGGCAGATTCTGGCGCGATTGGTGGTGTCAAAACCTGAGCACGAAGAGCGGCTCGCGAAAATGGGAATTAAAGACGCGAAGCGGATTTACGACACCGCGGACCTGGCCCCCGGCCGCCGGATTATTTTTGCCGCTACCGGCGTGACGGACGGCAACCTGCTCCGCGGTGTGCGTTACTTCGGCGAAGGCACGCGCACGCATTCGCTGA
This sequence comes from uncultured Acidobacteriota bacterium, assembly GCA_963703805.1. Lineage (GTDB taxonomy): Bacteria > Acidobacteriota > Terriglobia > Acidiferrales > UBA7541 > DASTCZ01. The sequence goes on from CAVPFO010000005.1 coordinate 2,768,665, forward strand.
TTCTCACGCTCGAACAGCGCCAGGTGCGCTTCATTGATACGGTACACCTCGACAAGCGGCCAGACGTGAAGGTCCGCTTCGTCTAAGAGTCCGGGCAGAAAGTAACCGCGAAATTCGGCGCGCGCATTTGTAGCCCAGGGCGGGGTCATAGCCCTGGGGATTGCTTCAACGCTCGCGCTCCGGCGGCATGACCGCTTGGTGGGGCGGGTGCGTGTGGCATACGGCCGTAGGTGTTCGGCGATACAAGGTGCTGCGAAAATTTGAATCCAAAACCACAGAAGAACCAAGGGCCGTGAGCGGCACGCGCCTGCCTCATGTGACGGGGCCTGGCGCCCTACGCGTGGCTTTGAAGAAGGCCCCAGGGCTATGACCCCGCCCTGGGCTACAAATTCGCCGCCAATCTTACGCAAGAGAAAGAATTATTCGAGCGCCACCCTCTGAAGATCATTTGCCGCGAGCAGCTTGTTGAATGCTGCGAGGTCGCCACTCTCCGCGGCTTTGAGGATTGCCAGTTGTGCGTCGAGCTCGGCGGATAGTTGCTTGAAAATCGTGTACGTCTGATCGGTGGGGCGCGCGTCTTGCCAGCCCTCGATCACGCCCAGCAGATAGCCGATGCGGTTATTCAGCTTGATGGGGAAATTCAGTGGGTCCTGACCGCTGCGGTTCTTCACTTGGTAGATTGCTTCTTCGACCCCCGTTAGTTTCTTGTTCAGGGCATCGCCGGCGGAATGTAAGTCCGCCGCCTGGGTCTTTCCGAGCCGATCGTCCACCTGATCGCGAATCTTACGCACATCAATCACAGCCTGATTCGCGGCGCTCAGCTTGTCGCGAACTTGCATCGCCAGATCGAATTGCGCCTGCAGGTCGGCTGGCGACGCCGTCGAGCGCGGGTCTTCGGTGATATGAAACGGTTGCGCTTTGGATTCGCCGCCATTTACGGTAACCCGCACCGAATAGGAACCCGGCAGCGCGAGCGGACCGTCAACTCCCGCGCTCCACAAAATCATGCCGGGGAAATCCGTGGAACCCGCGTAGCGTAAATCCCAGGTGAAACGGTTCAGCCCCGCGTCCAATCCCAGCACGGGTCGTGGAGGTGCGTAGCCTTCGTCATCGCCTGCAGTGGGCTTTTTGACTTCCGGTGCCGTGAACGTGCGAATCACGTGACCGCCCGAATCGAGAATCTCAATGGTGAGCTTATCGGCTTTGGCTTTCAGCGCGTAGTCAATCGAGAGCGGCTGCTCGCGTCGGACGGCGCCTGCGGGTGCATACAGCATCAACTCGCTCGTTTGTGCGCCAGACGGCGAGAATTGCCGTAGCGGAACGATGTCATCCAATACGTAGAATGCGCGGCCGTGAGTGGCGATCACGAGATCGTTATCGGCAACGGCGATGTCAGACACTTGCGTATCCGGCAAGTTGAGCGAAAGCGATTGCCAATGGCCGCCATCGTCGAAGGAAATGTAGATGCCGTGCTCGGTCCCGGCGTAGAGCAGGCCAGGATGTTTACTGTCCTCACGAACCGCGTGCACGTAATCGTCGCCGCGAATGCCGTCCACGATCTTCTTCCATGTCTTGCCATAGTCGTCTGTTTTCCAGATATAGGGCGCGCGATCATCCTGGAGATAATTCTTCACCGCGAGGTAAGCCGTGCCCGCGCGATTCGGTGAGGCTTCGATCAGGCTCACGCGCGCGAGGCTTGGCATGTCGGGCGGCGTGATGTTCGTCCAATTCTTACCGGCGTCACGCGTGATGTACACAACCCCATCATCCGAGCCGGTCCAGATCGTATTTCGCTCTTTGCGCGACGGCGCAATGCTGAAAATCGTGGCGAAAACTTCCGGGCCATTCATATCGTGAGTGATCGGACCACCGGAATCGCCCAGCGTTTTGGGATCGTGCTTGGTGAGGTCGGGGCTGATCTTCGTCCAGCTCTGGCCTTCGTTGGTTGTTTTGTAAAGGAACTGCGAAGAAGTGAAAATGGTGTTCGCATCGAAAGGTGAGAAGACGATGGGGAACGTCCATTGCCAGCGATCCGGCAGCGTTTCGGAAGCCTCACCGGAAAAGAATCGGGGCGAAACCTCGACGTCACGCGTGTAGCCGGTGCGGCGATCGTAGCGCGTAAGCAACGCGCCCTGGCTACCCGCGTAAAAAATATTGGGGTCCGTAGGGCTTGGCGCGATGTAGCCACTCTCCCCGCCCGCCACGTCGTAGAGATCGGGCCACGCTCCGTTGCCGCCGCCAAAAGGGCTATTGGCGGTGCTTTGTACGCAAGCGGTGCTGTTGTCCTGCTGCGCCCCGCAGACCTGGTATGGAAAATCCTTGGTCAGTGCCACGTGATAGAACTGCGCCGTGGGGAAGTCTTCGTGGGTCCACGTTTGCCCAGCGGTAACGGAAATATTCCCGCCACCATCGTTGCTCTCAATCATGCGCTTCGGATTTGTGGGATCGATCCAAAGATCGTGATTGTCGCCGTGGGGCGGGTGCAGGCTCGTGGCAAAGGTTTTTCCGCCATCGGTCGAACGATACATCCCGGTGTTGAGCGCGTAAACGGTGTCTTTTTCCTTGGGGTCGGCAAAGATATGCGTGTAGTAGAACGCGCGCTGGCGCAGTTTGTGCTCTTCGTTTGTCTTCGTCCAAGTTTGCCCCGCATCATCGGAGCGAAAAACTCCTCCATTGGCATTTTCCACGAGCGCGTACACACGATTCGAATCGGCGGCAGATACGCTCACGCCGATGCGCCCGATCACACCGGAAGGCAGGCCCGGATTGCGTGTGATTTCCGCCCAGGTGTCGCCTCCATCGGTGGATTTGAAAAGCCCGCTGCCGGGACCGCCGCTCGACATCTGCCAGGAGACGCGATAGGCCTGCCACAGCGCGGCGTAGAGCACATTCGGATTATTGCGATCCATGGAGAGATCGATCGCGCCGGTTTTGTCGTCGCGGAAAAGGGTTTTCTTCCAGGTCTTGCCACCATCGGCCGATTTGAAAATGCCGCGCTCATCGTTTGGTGCCGCCGGATGGCCGAACGCCGCAACGTAAACGATATCCGGATTCGTGGGGTTGACGCGTATGCGCGAAATCACTTGGGTGTTTTCCAGCCCCATGTGTTGCCAGGTCTTGCCCGCGTCCGTGGATTTATACACGCCATCGCCCTGCATGATGTTGCCGCGCAGGCAGGCCTCACCCATGCCGATGTAGATCACATCCGGATTCGATTCGGAAACCGCCACCGCCCCCACCGACGAACTGTGAATCTGGCCGTCCGTGACCGGGTTCCACGTGGCGCCGCCATCGATCGTTTTCCAGAGGCCGCCGCCGACCGCTCCAAAATAATATTCCAGCGGACGCGAAGGAGAACCCGCTGACGCGATCGAGCGCCCGCCGCGGTTCGGTCCGATATTCCGCCACTTCATCGCCTTGAACGTGTCCTTCAAATTTGCGGAGACGTCCGTCTGCTGCGTTTGCGCGCGAGATGTTCCGCCACCGGCGAAGGCCAGTGCTATAGCGCAGAGCAGCGGAAGGGCAGCAGGTTTGCAAATACGCAGCATCGTTTTCATGAAAAACCCCCGGGGCGATTGATAAGGAACGGCGTAGCATATTCCAGCCGTGTACTACGGGCAATAGTGCGCCGCCTGAAGCCTTTCGCCAGTGCCGAATCGCGTGCCCGAGCGCTTCGCCTGGCGTAAGATTGGTCCAGCCCGCACTGAAGGAGGCCGCATGTCCACCCAACCGCCGATTCCGCCGAACGCCCCCGGAAGGTCCCAAAATTCTCAGGTCCCAACACCTCCTCCTGCAGAAAAATCCAATGTGCTGATGTGGGTGCTGGCAGGTGTCGGCGTAGTGGTGATCTTCGGCGTTTTGTCCGTGCTTTTCATCGTGCGTGCACTGGTTCACACGCACCTGAATGTGTCGCAATCCGGAAATAGTGTGGTGATTGACACTCCGCGCGGCACGCTTTCCGTGAATTCCGGCAAGCCGGACGATCTGGGTCTTCCTATTTATCCGGGTGCGACGCCCCAAGGTGAAGCAGGCGACGTGCAATTTACTGGCGCGAATGACCAGCGCGCCGGCGTCGGCGGAGCCACTTACACTACAACCGATTCCATGGAGCAGGTGGAAGCCTGGTATGCCGGACAGCTTGGCTCTGCATTCCAATCCGAAGGCCCTGGTCCAAAGACGATTTACATGCACGGTATGAAAGTTCAGATTGACGATGGGGAATTTGCCTATATTTCCGACCGTGACAACGCGCTCAGCATCGTCGGTTTGAAGCCAAGAGCCGGGCGCGTCGAGATCGCGCTGGCACGAATCGGCCGGGGCCGCGCACAGTAACATCTTGCGTGCTACTTGCTGAAAACAGGGAACTTACTCCGCCCTGGTGACTGTTTGTCAAATAACTTGGTCCGGTCTAGTACTTCCCAAGCTCTCCGTACCATAACGCTGCGGACAAGAAAAAAGTACTGTCGGGTGATGTTCCCCGACAACCGCGCCCCGTAATCTCTCTCTAGCGGACATCAGTGTCGGTGCCATCTGTAAGCCTTTGTGATCCGATGATCCGCTAAGTGCTTGTCGATGCGAGCGATCATTAAGCAGCCTCGATCGGTGCCAACCCTGCAGGGGAGGGAGCAGACGATGCGACAAAACAATTTCGATACCGGACGCTTCGACCGTTTCACCGCGCCGAGGCCACACGGCAATGCCACCAAGACCATGGCGCCGCCGGCAAATTCGACGGAAACAAAATTGAGGCCATCCACTTCGACGCCGGCCGCGCCATCCAAGGCAGCATTGGAAGCCGAACGCCGCGCGTCACAACGCTTCGTCTTGGTAGCCAGCGCCGATGTGTTGGACCTGAATTCCGGCATGCGCATTTCCGCCCGAGTGGCGGATTTGAGCCTTTCCGGATGTTACATGGACTGCCTTTCGCCGCTGCCCGTGGGATCGAACCTACATCTGCGGATTTCCTGCAACTCGCAATCGGTAGAGCTGAAAGGCGCAGTACGTTTCTCGCATAGTGGCTTGGGCATGGGCGTGGGATTTGCCACACTCACACCCAACGAACTGGAAACCATCGGCCGCTGGATGGGCGCGATGGAAGCCTCCAAAACACTGCCAACCGCGTTGGCTCCGGAGGAAGAGCATTCCGTGGTCATGTTCGCGACGCCGGCCGCCGCAGCCGGACTGGCTGCTTCAAAGCCGCGCAAATGTTTCGAAGAGCTCTTCACTTTGCTGGTTCGCAAAGGCATCCTGAGCGAAACAGAAATGCAAAACCTTTTGGCCAAGCTGTAAGCGCCGGAGAATCGTTCCGGTAGGAATTTCAGAAGCACATCTTCCACTACGGGAACCACGGATTTGTAGCCTTCACGATAGGGACCACAGGCCGAGTCAGAAAGCTGAGGGATCGTTCATGTCGAAGCGGAAACTGGGAGAGTTGCTCGAGGGCGCGGGACATATTTCCGGCCGTGACCTGCTAGGGGCACTCGAAGAGCAAAAGTCGAAATTGACGCGCTTGGGCGAAGTGCTATACGAAAATTCGCTAGTGGAAAAGGAAGCCTTGGTAACGGCCCTCAGTGAATTAATGAGCGTTCCCTACGTGGATTGCGGGAACGCCAAGCCCGACCCCGCGGCCCTACAGCTTCTCTCCGCAAAGATCGCCGAACGCTACGATGCTTTTCCGCTGCGTTTCGAAGGGCGCAAGCTTGTCGTGGTGATGTCCGAGCCGCAGGATCTGGATAAGCTAGCCCAAATTCGCTTCAGCGCGGGGTGCGACCTCTCGCCGCGATTCGGATTCAAAGCCGAGATTTCCAAGGCCATCCGCGCGCATTACAAGACGGGCGTGCCGGAAGTTCCTGTCGAGGTGGAAAAGATCACGTGCGCGGTGTCCGCAGGCGGCGGGATCGAGTTCTTTTCCAACAGCAAACGGCAAAGCAATATAGAAGCCATGCGCGAGTTGCAGGCGGAGATGCTCAACCGCAGCACGCCCGCCGTGACGGAAGTTTCCTCGATTGTCGAAGAGGCGATCAAGCTAGGCGCCAGCGATATTCACATTGAACCGCTCGCTGGGGAAACCTCGGTGCGCATGCGGCTGGATGGGATCTTGCAGGAGTCGCGCCGCCTGCCGCGCCAGCTTCACGTCGCGTTGGTCTCCCGTATCAAGATCCTTTGCGATATGGATATTGCCGAGCGGCGCGTGCCGCAGGACGGCCGCTTCATGGTGAAGACCTCGACGCGGCAAATGGACGCGCGCGTTTCCACATTGCCCACGCAGTTTGGCGAGAAGATCGTCATGCGGCTTTTGGATAGCTCCGCGGGCAACAAGGATTTTGGCCTGCTCGGCTTCCCGGACCACATTCGCGCGGAATTCGCGGAATTGCTCGAGTTGCCGCAGGGCATGATCTTGGTTACGGGGCCGACCGGGTCCGGCAAGAGTTCGACGCTTTGCGCCTCGATCTGCGCGCTGCAGAAGCCTTCTGTAAACATCGTAACCGTCGAAGATCCGGTGGAATACGAAATTCCTGGCGTCAACCAGGTGAGCATTCACACCAAAGCCGGCATGACTTTTGCCGGTGCGTTGCGTTCGATCCTGCGCCAGGATCCCAATATCATCATGGTCGGTGAGATCCGCGATTGCGAAACGGCTGAGATCGCGATGAAGGCTACGCAGACGGGGCACCTGGTTTTGTCTACCTTGCACACGAATGGCGCCGCGGAATCCGTGATTCGCTTACTCGATCTGGGCGTTCCGGGTTATTTGATTGCCGCGTCGCTCACCGGCATTTTGGCGCAGAGGCTGGTGCGCACGCTTTGCTCCTGCCATATAAAGCGGAACATGACGTCCGAGATGGCCCAGCGGATGATGAAAGCGGGTATTGCCGAGCCGCCAAAGAAAATGCGCGTGCCGGTGGGTTGCCCGGAATGCAATCAGACCGGCTACAAAGGCCGCGTCGGGCTCTTCGAACTATTCGTCATGCAGGAAACGCTTCGCGAAGCCGTGCGCTCCACCGCGCAAGTGAATCAACTGCGCATGTTGGCGCGCTCTTGTGGAATGAAAACGCTGCGGGAAGATGGTTTGGACAAAGTGCGTCAGGGTGTCACGACTCTGGATGAGATTCTTCGCGTCGTGCCGAAGGAAATGGAATCTGGAATCAATTGCGATTCCTGCGGACAGTCCGTGATCTCGCTATTTCAATTCTGTCCGCACTGCGGCACCCGGCGCAATGATCCCATTTCAGAGAGCGGTCTGCCGCGTGAGTATGCGCGGGAAGCGATCCAATAAGATCGTGGCCTTACTTCATCGATAACGGAAACGCCAAGAGGTCCAATAAATAAATTAGCGGCGGCTCGCCGGCTGGGCATCGCGAGCCGCCGCTATCTTTTCTAAACTCCGAATCAACCAAGCTTTCGACGGCTCAGCGCTGGCCGACGGCTAGTCCCTGAAACGGGCGGCGCTGAAGCGACGGCGCGATTACGCGCGCCGGCTGCAAGGGCGACATCGTGCGCACGCGTCCGATCCCATTGAGCGGACCGGAAGAAGCGGTGCCCACGTGATCGCTGATGGCCGCGAGCCTTTTGAGGATCGATTGCCATTGCTCCCAGTCCAATTGCCGCAGGAAAGGCCGCAGCCCCTGGATAAAGGGATCCTCGAGAAGCGTCTCGCCGTTCGATTCGGGCACAAAGAAGCGGTTCAGACCCACGCCTAACGCCTCGGAGATTTTCTCCAACGTGCCGAGGCTCGGCGTCATCTGGCCACTCTCAATGCGCGAAAGGTACGAGCGAGAGACACGCGAGCGCGCTTGAAGCTGGCTTTGCGTCATCCCACGCGATTCGCGCAACTGCCGGATTCGCTGGCCGATGTTTTCCACGGTCTCGCGATTCGGCCACTTTTCGAAAAGCTGCCGGTCATCGCCTGGAAGCTCCTGCGGCACCGGTGGCGGAATCAGGAACTCCACCTTGGGAGGCAGCATTCGCAGGCAACGTCGGCAAATATCGTTCTTGGTGCGATATTGCACCAATCCGCAGGCTTTGCAGCGGATTACTTCGCGATCGAGTTCGTTTTGATCCTTGTTGCCGTTCGTATTTTCCGACACCGGTATTTCCTCACTAAGTTTTCCGGCTGCGGAGAGGAGGAACTGAAATGCTAGAGGGAGGCAGAAACTGGCGCGACGGCATTGTCGCCGCCGCAGCCATGCGTGTCAAGGGATTTTTCGAGATCGTAGAGTTTTTATTCCATGCCCAAGACACCAGGCTTGTGGACACGGAATATCGTCCTCATTTCCAATGAATTGGCGCATTCTCGTTACTTATTGTTTCATTTTCGGTAGTGGCGGTTCCGTTTCGGCCGGGCGAGCGCTTCCCTATATCGGGAACTGTGGACCCGGATGCCGCATTCCGCTGTGCGCGCAATCTTCTTTGCTGCTATCTTTTGTATTTTCGAGAGGGAAGTGCGAGATGGCTTTGAATCGTGAGGATGCTTGGAAATTGCTGTGTGAATACACGCAGAACGAAAATCTGCGCAAGCACGCCCTGGCGGTGGAAGCTTGCGTCCGTGGCTATGCGCGAAAATCGGGTGCCGACGAGGAACTCTGGGGTATTACGGCGCTATTGCACGATTTCGACTACGAGCGCTGGCCCAACGCCGAGCATCACGCGACGAAGGAACACCCGGCGGAAGGCTGCGGCATCCTCCGCAGCCTGGGATATCCGGAAGAAATGATTCACGCCATCCTTTCGCACGCCCATTACACCGGCGTGAACCGCGAATCTCCTTTGGACCACACGCTCTTTGACTGCGACGAGCTGGCAGGTTTTCTGACGGCCTGCGCCCTAATCAAGCCCTCGAAGACCATCTTCGACGTGGAAACCGAATCGGTCGTTCGAAAGTTAAAGGATAAAGCGTTCGCCCGGGGCGTGAACCGCGAGGACGTCCGCCAAGGCGCCGAGGAGCTGGGCCTGCCCCTCACCGAACACATCGTTTTTTGCATCGAATGTATGCGTGCCGCCGCTCCGCAGTTGGGTCTCGAGCGCAAAGCCGGCGCGTAACTTCGGCGTCCGTCGCGAGCGACACCAAGAACCGGTGAACTGTTCCATTAGGATCAGCTTGGGTCGTGAAAGCTCCCCCGCTGCATCGGGCCCGCGCGGCTCGCCGCTAACTGGAGGCACGAATGAAGGTACGTTTGTGGTTGGCCGGTCTCGCCATGGCTCTATTTACGGTTGGGGCGGGCGCCGCGATTGCACAAGAGCATCATGAGGACGAGCATCACGAGCATCATTGGGACGCGCACAATCCGCGTTTTGACGATCACGAGCATGCAGTGGTCCGCACCTGGTGGGGCACCCACCACGATCATCCCCCCATTGGTTTCCGAGAGGAAGATCGCCACTGGTGGACTCCCGACATACGCGTCGGCTTTGTATTCGGTCCTGAATGGCGCCCGCGGCTTCATCCGGTGCCAGCCGATCTGTATGGCGAATTGCCGCCTCCGCCACCGCACTATCGCTACTATGTCCTTGGCGGCCATGTCGTTCTGGTGGACCGCAATTGGCGCGTGGTAGACGTACTCGATATTGATGTCTAGCGCGAGATTCAAACTCACTTGAATCGAAATCCGCTGGGCCCGGCGACCAAGCCGGGCCCTCTTTTTTGTTCACATGACCGGCGCTCGGCATTTTGGTGAAAAGCGGTATAATTAGACCTTCCGGGAGCGTGAAACAGGTGTTGGTGCAAATTAGAGACGGCCAGGAGCCCCAGCAGGCCAAGCCTTCGAACCGGCGTAAAACGCACGGCGTGAAGGTTGGCCATATCATGGTCGGCGGCGGCGCTCCCGTGGTCGTGCAGTCCATGACGAACACGGATACCGCCGATATCCGCACCACATTTCAGCAGTGTTTGGAGCTGGCGCAGGCTGGCTCGGAGCTGGTGCGGGTCACGGTGAATGTGCCCCAGGCTGCCGCAGCCGTTCCCGAAATTAAGCAACGTCTTCTCGACGCCGGTTGCAACGTTCCCATCATCGGCGATTTTCATTACAACGGCCACGTGCTCTTGCGGCAATACCCGAAGTGCGCCGAAGCGCTCGATAAATACCGGATTAATCCCGGCAATGTGGGCGCGGGCAAGCGCCGCGACGAACAATTTTCCACCATCTGCCACATAGCGCGCGATCACGGCAAGCCCGTCCGCATCGGCGTGAACGGCGGCTCGCTCAATCAAGAATTAGTGATGCGCAAGATGCAGGAAAATACCGATCGCGACCTGGGCCTCACCTCCGAAGAGATCATCAACGAATGCATGGTGATGTCCGCGCTCGAATCCACCGAACTCGCGATTCAATCCGGATTGCGTCCCGATCAGATCATTATTTCGTGCAAGACTTCCCGGCCGCTTGACTTGATCACCATCTACCGCGATCTTTCCGCGAAGACGGAACAGCCGCTGCACCTGGGGCTCACCGAAGCGGGCATGGGATTGAAGGGTTCGGTGTGGAGCTCCGCGGCGATGGGGATTCTGCTCAACGAAGGCATCGGGGACACGATTCGAATCTCGTTGACTCCCCGCCCGGGTGGCGATCGGCGCGAGGAAGTCTATGCGGCGTGCGAGTTGCTGCAAGCGCTCGGCCTGCGCAGTTTTGCGCCCAGCGTGACCGCGTGCCCCGGCTGTGGCCGCACCACTAGCACCACTTTTCAGGAACTGGCCGAGAGCATTCAGAACTACATCCGCGACCAAATGCCCGAATGGAAGAAGCAATATGAGGGCGTGGAAGAGATGAAGCTCGCGGTGATGGGCTGCATCGTCAATGGTCCCGGCGAATCCAAGGCCGCAAACATCGGCATCAGCCTCCCCGGCACCGGCGAAGAGCCGCGCTGCCCGATTTATATCGATGGTCACCACTTCACCACGCTGCAGGGCAACTACGACGAGCTTTCGCGCGCGTTTCAGAAGCTGGTGGACGATTACATCTCCACAAAATTTGCGCGCCGCGCCGAAGCCGTCCGATCCTAAGCGCAGGCCTCCCCGCTCCGAAGAGCGAGCCGCGCCGCGGTCTTCAGCCGCCGAATGGCAGAATTTCCCCGCTATGCTATTCTTCTTTCTTCTTTCTTTCTTTTTTTTTTTTCTTTCTTTCTCCTGTATTCGCGATTTTGCGGAGCCGTAATGAAAATCACGCGCGAAGACGTGTTGCGGGTCGCCGAACTGGCGCACCTCGAGTTGAGCGATGCCGAGGTGGAAAAATACCGCGAGCAGCTCGATTCCATCCTCGAATACGCCGGCAAACTGAACGAGCTGGACACGTCAAACGTCGAGCCGATGGCGCACGTGCTCGCCGCCGAGACCGCGGATTCGCCGAACCTGACTTTGCGCGACGACGTGATCGCGCCGTGCAACGTGGCCGCCGAGGTATTGAAACGCGCGCCGGATGCGGCGGCGCCGTACTTCCGCGTGCCAAAAGTGATCGAGCGCTAGATGCCCCATTCGCCAAACCAATCGCCCTCCGCGCCTTCGAGCGCAGACGGCCGCTGGACGGTCCCATCGGTGCGCGAAGCCATCACGGGTAAAAAGATCTCCGCGCGCGAATTGGCCAAGGAATTCTTCGCCCGCATCGAACGCGAAAATGCGCGGTTGAACGTCTATCTCACCCTTTCGCCCGAACGCGCCTTCGCCCAAGCCGATCGAGTGGACGCCATGGTTTCGCGTGGTGACACTTTGCCTTCGTTGGTGGGCGTGCCCATCGCGATTAAGGACGTGATCAGCACGCAGGGCATACGCACCACCTGCGGCTCGAAAATTCTCGAAAACTACATTCCGCCCTATGATGCCACCGCTGTGGAACGCCTCGAGCGCGCCGGTGCCGTCATCCTGGGAAAAACGAACTGCGACGAATTCGCCATGGGCAGTTCGAATGAAAACTCCGCCTATGGGCCCGTTCGAAATCCCGTGGCTCCCGATCACGTGCCGGGTGGGTCGAGCGGCGGTTCGGCGGCGGCGGTGGCAGCCGGACTTGCTGTGGCGTCGCTGGGAACGGATACCGGCGGCTCGATTCGCCAGCCGGGAGCTTTCTGCGGCATTCCGGCGATGATGGGGACCTACGGACGCGTCTCGCGCTACGGGTTGATCGCGTTCGCTTCTTCGCTCGACCGCATCGGGCCATTCGCCAATACGGTGGACGATGCCGCAGCCGTCCTCGGCGTGATTGCCGGTCGCGATTCGAACGATTCCACGTCCTCCGCCTTGCCGGTGCCATTTTACCAGGGTGAAATGCAGGGCGGCGTGAAAGGTCTGCGGCTGGGCATCCCCAAGGAGTATTTCGGTTCCGGCATGGATCCCGAGGTGCGGCGCAGCGTCGAAGCCGCCATCCACCGTTTCGAAGAAATGGGTTGCAAGCTGGTGGAGCTGCACATGCCGCACACGGATTACGCCATCGCCACCTATTACATCATCGCCACGGCGGAGGCGAGCTCGAATCTGGCACGGTATGACGGCGTGCGCTACGGCTTGCGCGTGCCCGCCGCCACGCTCATGGAGATGTACCGCCAGACGCGCGGCCGGGGTTTTGGCGCCGAAGTGAAGCGGCGCATCATGCTCGGCACCTACGTGCTTTCGGCCGGCTACTATGACGCCTATTACCGCAAGGGCCAGCAAGTAAGGGCGCTGATCGCGCGCGATTTCCAGGAGGCATTTGAGAAGGTGGACGCTATTTTGACGCCCACGTCGCCCGTTCCCGCCTTCCGGCTGGGTGAGCGCACGGCCGACCCCTTGCAAATGTACTTGGCGGATATTTACACCGTCACGGCCTCGCTCGCCGGGGTGCCCGCGATTTCCATCCCCTGTGGCGTCACGTCGAAGGGACTCCCTATCGGCTTGCAGGTGTTTGGCCCGCACTTTGGCGAGGCGCGCGTGCTGCAGGTGGCGCGTGCATTCGAAGCAACATCCTCAAAAAATTAACTTCGCGTGCTTTCTGCCGAAATCTTCGCGCGTTACACTGCGAAATGACATCCGGCACTGGTCCTCAAGCATCTAAGTTTCAGAAGCTGGCTTCCCGTTTTATGTAGATCGGCTGCCGCGAGGTGAAATTGTTGAGAATCTGTGGGTTCCTTCGCAGCGGCGTGGAGCGATTAAACTCTTTTGCACAGGGTGGTTACAGTTTCTGCAAAAACTTCGGTCCCATTCGTTTGAAACGGAAGCACTATTGCTTGGAACATTATGGGCTCGTATTCTCGTAATAGAAGTTAGGCGCACGCAGGAGCAATCCAGTGGTTAAGATCAAGTCCAGCCAAAAATTCTTTACCGAGGATGAAGTCTCCTCCCTGACGGGGATCGGCCTCGAGGATTTGCGCCAACTGGCGCGCGTTCGCCACCTGGGATTCCTGGGCCGCGCCGCGGAAATAGCCGGCGAGCAGGCACAGCGCATGCTGTTCAGCCTCTCGGACCTGACGGTCCTGGCCGTCCTGTACCCGCAAGCGTCGACCAAAGCTTCCTAGACTTCCCGGCATTCTCGTAGGATCGTATTTGGCGTTCCGGCAGTCTCCCGGGCCGCCATTTTGCTTTTCCGCCCCCATCCCTTTCGCAAGCTCGCCGCCGGATCTTTGTGATAAGTTCTACGCACTTCTTCAGCAGAAATTTGGGGGGTGCTATGCGCGCGAGATCTTTTATCGTATTGATTACGCTGGCGATGGTCCCTGCGGGGGGCAGCGCCCAGAATAAACACCCCTTCCAATTTGACGACTACACCGCGCTGCACCGTGCCGCGCCGGTAGCCGTTTCGCAAGACGGCAAGTCCATTCTTTACGAAATCAGCTACGAAGGAGACAAGGGTCCGGAAAAGCACGAATGGCATCTGCTAGACATCACCGCCGGCGGCGGCGACCGCAAGCTCGAACTCCCCGACAAGTTTCAGCCCTCCGGGTTCACCAAAGACGGCGCCGCGCTTTACGGCATTTTCGAATTGGATGGCAAAGGGCAGCTGGCCATCGTGCCGCTCGGCGCCGATAAGCCCGCGGAGATCGTGGCGCTGCCCACCGGCATTCGCGAGGCCGTCCCTTCGCCGGATGGCGCGCGCTACGCGGTGCTGGCCGATCCGCGCCCGAAAGATCCGCTGGCCGGGATTCACACCGTCGCGCAGGATGGCGAAACCAGCCTCTACGTGATCGGCCGCGGCCAGGGGAATTCCGCTAGCGAGGGTGGCTGGTGGTGTCCCGCGCTTCATGATGTCGGCCAGATCGCCTGGTCCGCGGATAGCACGCAGATCGCGGTGCTTTCGCAGACGCCGAAGATCGGCTACCACGATGTGCACTCCTACATTGATATTTGCAGCGCCTCGGGCGCGCGCCGCGTCGCGGACATCGCGAATGCAGCGAGCGGCCTGGCCTGGGCGAATGGCGGCCGCGACCTGGCCTTTGCCGGCACTACCACGCCGGTGCTGACTCCCGATCATCTGTGGACCGTGCCGGTGAATGGCGGCGCGCCCGTGGACCGCACGCCGCAACTCGACGGCTCGATCACCTCCGTGACGGGCGATGCGCATGGAAACGTGTGGGTGGAGATGCACAAGGGCGTGCAGGTGGAGGTGGATGCGTATCGCGATGGCAAGATCGAGACGGCCTATCGCTGGCCGGAAGGCGCGGTTTCGCTGCCGGTGTTTCCGGCCGGCGGGGATTCAGCGGCCATGCTGGCGTTTGCCGTGAGCGATCCCACGCACGCCACCAATGTAGCGATGGCACGCGATGGAGAGCTCCAGAAAATCACGCATGAAGGAGACGACACGCTCGCGAACGTGAGCCTGGGCGAGGTCCGCGTGGTGCACTGGACGGCGAAAGACGGCACGAAGCTCGAAGGCATCGCCACGTTTCCCGCCGATTACCAAGCCGGGCGCGCGGGACGCTTTCTGGTGTTGCCGCACGGCGGTCCGGAAGAAAATGACCGGCTGGTGTTCGATCTTTTCTCGCGCATGGTGGCGGGCATGGGCTACGTGGTGTTGCAGCCGGAATATCGCGGGTCCACGGGCTACGGCTCGGATTTTCTCGCGGCGATCTACCAGCATTTTGGCGACACCGCCTATCGCGATGTGGATAGCGCCACCGATTTCGCCATCGCGCAGGGTTGGGCGGATCCGAACCGCCTGGCGATTTTCGGCTGGAGCGCAGGCGGCTTCATGACTTCGTGGACGGTGACGCAGACGCACCGCTACAAGGCCGCGATCGAGGGCGCCGGGATCACGGACTGGCTCAGCTTCATTCCCACAAGCGATATCGGCCAGGTGGATTACGACGCGCGCATGCAGGAAAAAGATCCCACGCCTTTTTTGCAATACTCCGCGGTGATGTTTGCCGGCCGGGTAACCACGCCGCTGCTGATCCTGCATGGCGAGTCCGACGTGCGCGTGCCCACGTTTCAGGGCCGCGAATTTTACGTGTTGCTGGCCGAACGCGGAAAAACGGTGCGCATGGTGACGTATCCCGGCTCGCCGCATTTTCCAGTGCTCTCGGAGCAGCGCCGCGACGTCTTCAAGGAATTGGCAGATTGGCTCGAGAAGTACAACCCGTGAAGTTTATTCGGCGATCAGCGGCTTATTGCTCGCTATCGGTCAGTCATTTATGGACGACTGATTCGCCCGTGAAAATGTGCGATTCCTCATCGTAAAACGCCATCACTTCCTTTAGCGACGGATGTGCATCGGTTCCACGGCGTTCGGCATCGATTCGGCCTAGTCTGGCCACAAGCGATGTGAAGCCCGCATATTCATTCGGATCATTGTGCCGTTCGTATTTCCTAGGTCACGGAAACGGCACATTGAAGGTCGTACTAAAGCCATCTGCCTCAGTGGACGTTATTGTATTAATTATCCGCGGAAAACATCTAGCGAGGCGGATGTGGTCCGGGAATTTCATGACTAGTTCTTGCCGATCTTGGCTGAGGCGAATCGTTGCGGCCGAGGTGTTCGCTTCCTTTGGGAAGATTGCCCATGGAATCTCTGACATTCTTGAACTAAGGCGATCCCAATAATCGCTCGGGGAAGTTTTGCGTTTGATGAGAGAGGCCCCGTGAAGGCCAATGAACGCACGTTCGATTGCCGTGACTAAATTCTTTGAAAGTGAATAGACGAGGAAGAAGCGCCATTTCAGATCACGCGCGAAAGAAAACGCTCCTCTCGATGGATGCAAATCCGATGACGGGCCGATGGACCCATCGCTGTTTGGTTCCTCAAGAAAATATCCGAGATTAACGCCGTCCCAAACATAAATGCCAACTCCACGCAGCCTGCCTTGGCTGTGCTTAAGTTTATTTGCAATCCTGAGACTGATCTTGTAGTCGGCAATCGACTGGATAAAAGCCTTGACGCCCGGAAGCTTTGATTGAACCATGTACTCTTCCGCGAAAATGGTTGTAGCCCTTGTATTCGCAGGGTCCACGAGCGTTTTGAGGATGAGAAAACAATCAGCCAGATGATCTTGGAGGCAGCGAAGCAGGCGATCTTGGGCAGCTAGGAGGGATTTGAGGTCGAAGGGGTCTGTGTCTGGTCTGATTCTATAACGATTTGTGCCGTCGTCGTACTCTTTCAGAACGTTCTCGAATGCAGTAGCCACACCCTGGAGCGATAGACTATACAGCGATGCTGGATGACGCAATTGCTGCTGGCGAAAGAAAACGCATTGTTCGGGAAGTATTGAAAGGTAGTTGAGCGCATTCGGTCCCAATGTTCCATCCCGAACGAGACTGCGAGTAATCTTCATAGGATGTCGTTGGTGGCGAGCCAGTCGGTTATGCGAATTGCGACACTCAGGGCGCGCGGAAACGCCGCTATGGTCATACGAACTCTCTCAGGCGACACTTTGGCAATCGCCGGATGAACAGCTTCATTTCTCTGCACTCTGATTGCCTCGAAAAACGAAAGCAAATGCTGTCCTAAGCCTTCATATAACTCGTATGGCATTTGCTTTCGTACATTCTCCAATGTTTCAGAAATGAGTTTGAAGAGGTTTGGAAGCGTTCTTTCTTTCATCGTAGTCTGTAATTTGTGCTTGACTCTCACGTTCTGCACAGAGCGTTCGAGGGCTTCGGCAAGGAGGTACACCGCCTTTTCCGCTGCGGCGCCAAGCATGACGGCCGACGCAAACCATGCCTGCCTGTTATATGTGATCAGGGCTTCTTCTATATATTGTCTAATGACATCGTCGATAGCGGGAGCGAGTTCGTTGATCGCGCGCATGAACCCCAGCGCGTCCTCCGGCATCGGTTCACCGCTTCTTAGCCAGCATCGGCCTCGCTCAGTCACATAAAATTTGGACATCCGTGGTGGGTGGGGGGTGTCCGGCTCGGGGATCAATATTCCGTTATAGAGCATGTGGCAGAAGGCTTCGACTAATAGACGCTCCGCATGCGCAAATTTAGGGGAAGGTACAGCCCCATAGCCGCCGACGGCGAGTTCGATCATCTGGCGACGTTCCAACTCAGTAGCAAGAATCTGTGTATAGGTTTCATAGTTGAAGTCGGACGTGTTCGCGAGCTTCTCTCGAGCCAAGCTCAGGACATACCCCAAATCTATCTCGGGCACCGATTTACCCTCCAAGCAGAACTTTTCCGGGTCGGTTAATGATCGCAAAATGCTTAGACGTTAGTATATCAGCGGCACAAGTGCCCAGGTGTGGCGGCGGTAATCGTCATACTCCGCGCCAAACTGCTGCCGCAGGATCTTTTCTTCCAAGCGGCTCTTGCGAATGTAGGCCAGCAGCACCATCACCACCGAAAGCAACGCGTGATACTGGCTTGAGGCGATGGCGGTGCCCACGCACATGCCGAGCACCGCGGTGTAAATCGGGTGGCGCAGCAGCCGGTAGGGACCGGTGCGCACGAGCTGGTGGCCTTCGGCGATGCGGACCTCCGCGCTCCAATTGCGTCCCAGATGCCGGCGCGCCCACACGGCCAGCAGAATAAATGCCGCCTCGATGCCGGTGCCCAGCGGCACCAGAAAATGAAGCTGCGGCGGCAGGAACCAGCCCTTGAGTCCGGGCGCGGCCCAAAAGAGCAGAAGATATGCCACGTTCAACACGATTTGATGGAACATGGTGGACGCGCGCGATTCGGCCTTCTTCGTGGGCGCGGAGTTGCGCGCGCTGGCGCCCCAGTAAATCTGAAATGCGAGCCAGAGCAAGAACGCAGGGAAGACGCGGCTGTGCAGAATGATGGTGCGGTGGCGCCACGCTTCATAGAGTCCGTAAGCGAGCAACGCCAGCACGAACGGCCGGACGATTTTCATCCACAGAGGAGCCCGGCGGCGCGGCGCGGGTTGATCGGAAGGTGCGGCTAGGGTGGTGTTCGTAGAGCGCTCCTCGTTTTGACAATTCTACCCGAGGCCGTTGACTTGGTTTGCCTGTGTAGCCCGCCCCGTGGTGTAGGGGCGGGGATTTTGTGTTGCATCCGCCACGATGCACAGGCAGGAGTGCCTGTGCTACCAATCAAAACCAAAGGCGAAATCAGTTTATGTCATGTCCGATGACCGTGGGGCACCCGAGGGGGTTCCGCGGACAAGCCCCGCCCCTACACAACGGGGCGGGCTACACAAACGGAAGCAAGGGCAAGAGAACCCAGGTGTGAGGGCGACACCTGGGGCACCCAAAAGATTCCGGAGAAAGGCTCCCGCCCCTATCCCTCCTGCGTCAGGGCGACGCGACCGGCGGACTACAAAAACGAAAGCAAAAGTGCGAGGCTCTGAGTGGATATGCGAACGCGCGGAAGAAAATATCAGAGCGGGTGCAGCTATCCGCCCGCGATGGCGCCGAGGATGATGAGCGGTTCTTTGCCGGAGACGACTTCCGCCGGCAAAGGCGAGTCAGGCGAATCGTGCGATAAATCCTGCTCGCAGGCGAAGAAACGAAGGAACGGGCGGCGTTCCTGCGTCACATGGTCGCGGATGGTGCCGGAGAGCATTGGGTAGCGCTGTTCGAGAGCATCTAGCACCGCACGCAGCGTGGGTGGGCCCGCGATCACCAGGCTGATTTCGTTGCCTAATTTGGCCAGCGTGCGCAAATGATGCGGCAGGGCCACACGGATGGTGGTCTTACCGGCGGCCGTGACGGAGGCGGCGGTTTTGGCGGCGTCGGGCGAGGACTCGCCTCCCGGCGATGCGTTACCGCCAGGCGGCTTTGCCGCATCGCGCGGTGTTTCCGCGTCTTTCATTGCAACGTTTGCACTTCGACGGAAAGCACGGCGGGAAGATCGCGCACGATCGGCGACCAGCTATCCCCGGCATCGCGCGATGCGTAAACTTGTCCGCCCGTGGTGCCGAAATAGACGCCGCAGGAATCGAGCGTATCCACCGCCATGGCGTCACGCAGCACGTTCACGTAGCAATCGCTCTGCGGCAGGCCCTTGGTGAGCGGTTCCCATTCGTTGCCTCCCGTGCGGCTGCGATAGACGCGCAGCTTGCCATCGAGAGGGAAGTGCTCGGAATCGCTCTTGATCGGGACGATGTAGATCGTTTCCGGTTCGTGCGCGTGCACGTCAATCACGAAGCCGAAATCCGTGGGCAAATTTCCGCTGATTTTTTGCCAGGAATCGCCGGCGTTGTCGCTGCGCATCACGTCCCAATGCTTCTGCATGAAGAGCACGCCCGGACGCGACGGGTGCATCGCCACGTGATGGACGCAGTGACCGACGTCGGCAGTGGGATCGGGAATGTATTTTGAGTAGAGACCCTGATTGATCGGTTTCCAGGTTTTGCCGCCATCATCGGTGCGGAAAGCGCCCGCCGCCGAAATGGCGATGAAGATGCGATTGGGATCGCTCGGATCGAGAATGATCGTGTGCAGGCACATGCCGCCCGCGCCCGGTTGCCAACGAGGACCGGAGCCATGTTCGCGCAGGCCGGGCAATTCCTGCCAGGATTTTGCCCCATCGGTGGTGCGAAAGATGGCGGCATCTTCGACGCCGGCATAGACGGTATCGGGATCGCTGAGCGACGGCTCGAGGTGCCAGACGCGCTTGAACGCCCAGGGATGCGCCGTGCCGTCATACCACTGGTGCGTGCCGGGAACGCCTTCGTAGACAAACTTATTGTCCATCGGTTCCCAAGTCTTGCCCGCATCGTTCGAACGCTGGATCAATTGCCCGAACCAGCCGCTGCTCTGCGAGGCGTAGAGGCGATCGGGATCCACCGGTGAGCCTTTCACGTGATAAATCTCCCAGCCGGCGAAATGAGGGCCGCTAACGTCCCATTTTTCGCGCTTTGCGTCCGACGAGAGGACAAACGCTCCCTTACGTGTGCCTACGAGTACGCGCACTTTGCTCATGCTCGATCTCCCTCTTCCATATACGCGCCAAGAGCGCGGTCTGTTATCGCTGCTGGGTGTGGGTGGGTTCAAAAACTAGCAACCTCATTTGCAAAAAGCAAGCAAACGAGCGTGTTTCCCTTCCCACGGCTCTTTTCCGGCAAAGCCCTTCCCGGACGTGCCGTTGCGTATTGCTAGCCGAACGGGTTCTCGTCCGCGCTGCGGCCGTAGATCACAGGAACCGGCACATCCAACAGCCGCAGGTAGACGGAGAGCTGTCCGCGGTGGTGGTACCAGTGATTGAGCATGATGGTGCGAACCACGCCGGCGCGCGGCTTCGTGAAAATCGTGCGCTCCTTCATCATCAGGCTCCAGGGCGCGGAGGCTTTTTGATCGGTCAAGCCGCCTAGATACTCCTCCGCGAACCGCGCGTTTTGTTCGAAGGTGGCTTGAATTTCCGCTTTGTCCTTCGGTTGGGGCGGTGCGAAGTTCGCCTGCGAGGCATCGAAGCTGTCTGCCTGCGTCATTCTCGATAAGTTGCCGGGGATCATGGCGATGTGATTGGCCAGTTGGCCGAGCGTCATGGATTTCGCATGCGGTTGCCAGGAAAGTTTGTCCGCTGGAACCCGGTCGAGGATGCGCCTGGTGATTGCGGCTTCTTCGCGGAATTCATTCGATAAAGTTTCGCCGATTGGTGCCATTTTGTCGTCTCCTTTTTTAAGTTAGCTTGGATTTTCGCTGATGTTTTCAGAGGTCCTTAACGTGACGCGCCGGCTTCGGCCTTCGCGCGAATGCTGTTGTTGATATGCGTCCAGCCGGTGCCGACGCCTTGCCGGTGATCGTCTTGAATCATTCCCAGCGCGAAATGGTGAAATTTGATCAGCGTGCCGCCCGGTTCTTCGCTGAGGCGGTATTGCACGTTCGAAACCACGGCGTAGGACATAAACAGCGGCCCGGTGATTTCGAGCAGCGAGGGACGCTTGATCGCCTGCACGTGTCCCCACAGATGGCCATTGCTATCACCCAAATCGCGGAACCAACGGCCGCCGGGCCACGGCTCGATTTTCATGTTCATGGGCTTGCCATCGGGTGTATCGCCGGCCGGGCCGAGCTGTTCGAGCAGGGCTGCGAAGGTGGTTTCGAGCGAAGCGCGGACGTGGATCTCCTGGGTAATGCTCAACGTCAGGTTGTCGATTGCTGCGGCTGCGATGGAACTCATCACTCCTCCTCGTTTTGGTCGTGATTGTTTTTGTCAGGCTTGTTTTCGTCATGCGCATTCTGGTCGTGCGGATTTTTGGCCTGCGGGTGTTCATCGTCCCGGCGTGCTTCGCCGGACGCGGGTATCTCCAGCGAGTTGCTTTTTTCTTCGGCGCGCTGCTTGATGCGGAGCAATTGGTGCTGCCAGAAGCGTTCGAACGTCTTCGTCCACTCATAGAGCGGGCGGATCGCTTCGGCGTTCGTGCGATAGAGAATCTGCCGTCCATCACGCCGTGCTGCCACTAAACCAACATCGCGGAGCACGCGCAAGTGTTTCGAAACCGAAGGCTGCGCCAGTTGCAGGCTCACCACGATGTCGCCGACCGGGCGCTCCTGGAGGGCCAGATAGTTCAGGATCGCGCGTCTACGCGGCTCGGCTACGGCGTTAAAGCTATCGGAGGTGGTGGAGGCGCGCGGCACGGATAGAACATTACATTCCTATATGGGAATATGTCAAGTCATTTTTTGCGCCCCCAAACTTTGGCTAGGGCCTCGGTGCGGATTGCGGCTTATTGTTCACCACCACTCATAGCGCTATGCTGGGCGAATCGGGGCGGTCTGCCAGCCAAATCAGAATTGGCCGCATCCTAAATCGAAGATCGGAGCCATGTCCTATCGCAAACTCACTTTCTTGAGAGCCATTTGTGTGGCGGGGAGCCGGTGTGCGGGTCCGGTGTTGTTCGCCGCGGGCCTGTTTCTTGTGACGGTTTGTTCCAGGCCGCTTCGTGCCGGCGAGGCGGAGCAACAAGCTGCTGAGCAGTCGCAACAGCAGGGTTCCTCAAGCGCCACGCAACAAACCAATTCGGCGGCGCAAAAATCCGGCACCAAAGCCGACGCGCCCATCGCGCCGGAAACTGCGTTTGACCCGCGGGGCCAGCGGCTGATGCTCAAGGACGGCAGCTACCAACTGATTCGCAGCTACGAGCGCAAAGGCAACATCGTCCGCTATTACAGCGTGGAGCGCTCGCAGTGGGAGGAAATTCCCGAAGCGCTTGTGGATTGGGAGGCGACCGCGAAAGTCGCAAAGGAAGAAAAGCAGCACACCGACGAAGTCACGGCCAAGATCGCAAAGCGCGAGGCCGCAGAGAATGCCAGCGAAGTCCTGGATGTGGATGCGAGCCTCGAGGTCGCGCCTGGCCTGATCCTACCGCAGGATGAGGGATTGTTTGCGGTTGAAGGCCGGGCCATTACCCCGATGGAGCAGGTGGCGACGCAGATCGTTACCGACAAGGGACAGGCCGCGAAGCGCATCCTGAGCCCTATCTTCTCGGCAAAACAGCGGCTCGAAATTCCGGGCAAGCGCGCGAAGGTTCGGCTCACGGCGCAGGATCCGGAGTTTTATTATCGTATCGACTATAACGGCGACGAACCCGAAGTGGTGCTGGTGCATGCCGACATCAGGGGCGAAAAGCGCGTGGTCGAATCCATTAAGACAAACATCGCCGGAGAGCGGGACATCCAGCGCAAGACGCTCTCTTTCCAGCGCTGGATCGTGGCGAAAGGCGTGTACCGCTTCACTTTGGGCGAACCACTGCCGCCCGGCGAATATGTGATAGAGGTGGTGCTGCCCAACGAACAAACCGAGATGTACGTATGGGATTTCGGCGTGGACGCTCCGGGCGGGGCCAAAAGTCTAAAGCCGCACTGACGCGTTTGATGCGGACACGCCCTGTACCATTGACTTCGCTCCGCAGGTCTTTCTAAGATTGTTCTCCCATCTATCGCTTGGCTGGCCGGGTGTCCCCATTCCGTGAGGCTGGATTTCTGGAGCGTGTCCGGTGCGAAGACTGTTTTGTCCTTTTCTGTTGCTCTTGTGTGCGAGCTCCGTTTGCCGAGCGGTCCCGGACGGCAGCGATCCAGCCGTGGCGCAGGCGATCGCGGCCGGCGACGCGTGCTTTGCTCGTCAGGATTATGACCGGGCCCTCGAGGCCTACCGCAGCGCCGACGCGTTGGCCCATCACAGGTCAGCCGTCTGCTACATGAGAATGTTCTCGGCGGAACGCAAGGCCGGCGATTTGCCGGCTGCACTGGAAGACGCCCGCAGAGCCGTTGCCGTGGCGGGACCGGACAAAGGCGTAGCCGCCCGGGCGCACCTGGCGCGAGGATTTCTGCTGGCGGAAATGGCCACGAAGCCCACGGACAAGAAGTTCAAAGAATCCGAGGCGGAAAACCGAGAGGCCTTGGCGGCCGACCCTGCAATGGCCGTAGCACATTTCAACCTGGGAATCGTGCTGATCAAGGAGGCACGCGACGCCGCCGGCGTCGCCGAGCTCAACACCTTTATCGCCGCGCCGGGAGCCGATCCGAGAATGATTTCGGACGCACGGCGCGCGATTGCCGATCCCGTGCGAGTGCGCGAACCCTTTGCTCCGCACTTTTCCCTTACGCCGCTGGATGGCACGCTCCTTTCCACGGAATCGTTGCATGGCCGAGTCGTGGTGCTGGATTTTTGGGGAACTTGGTGTTCGGTGTGCCGCGAAGCCTTGCCCTCCCTGGTTGGACTCCAGAAGAAATACCGAGACAAGGAAGTGACTTTCATCAGCGTCAGCTCCGACAGCAACGAAGAAACCTGGAAAAATTTCATCGCCAAGCAGCATATGGATTGGCCGCAATACCTCGATCGTTCCGGAAAGGTGCTGCGGGACTTCAATGTGAATATTTATCCATCCTATGTGGTACTCGATCGCGACGGCGTGATCTGCTTTCACCAATCGGGCTACGATCCGCAGACCGACACAGAGATATCCGCTACGATCGATCGCGCGCTGAAGAACCCGCCGGCGTTGCACCCTCCGCAACCTGCCAATCCCAGGTAAGGCTCCGATTCTGCATCGGTGGCCGCAAGGACTCCGTACCGCCTGCGAACAAAAGAAAATCGGCCCGGCTGCCTTTCGGCAACCGGGCCGATTCTGATTCAGTTTGATGCGAACTAGCTTTCCGCTACCGCTCCGCCGGTTGCATCCTTGCGGAGGAAGTCGAGCGCCGCGGCTTCTTCCGGCGAAAGATCGGGAGCAGCCATCTCGGGTTGCGGCATCGGCTCGGGAACCTCGGTGAGTAACTGGATGTTGCGATACCACTCGAGGCCCGTGCCGGCGGGAATCAGGCGGCCCATGATCACGTTTTCCTTCAGGCCGCGCAGATAATCCACCTTGCCCGCAACCGCGGCTTCGGTGAGGACGCGCGTCGTCTCCTGGAAGCTTGCCGCGGAGATAAACGAATCCGTCGAGAGCGAGGCCTTCGTGATGCCCAGCAGCAAAGGACGCCCGGTCGCAGGCCGTCCGCCATTTTCCAGGATTCGGTCGTTTTCCTCGCGGAAGCGGAACTTATCCACCTGTTCCTCGAGCAGGAACGCCGTGTCTCCGACGTCTTCCACCTTCACCCAGCGCATCATCTGGCGGACGATGGTCTCGATGTGCTTGTCGTTGATGTTGACGCCCTGCAGGCGGTAAACCTCCTGCACCGCGTTGACGAGATAGGCTTGCGTGAACTTTTCACCAAGTACGGCCAGGATGTCATGCGGGTTCAGCGGACCGTCAATCAACGGCTCGCCGGCCAGTAGACGCTCGCCTTCCTGCACCTGGATATGCACGCCGCGCGGGACGGAGTATTCCTTCTGCGTTTTGCCGTCTTCGCTTTCGACGTAAATCTTGCGCATGCCCTTGGCGATTTCGCCGTATTTCACCACACCGTCGATTTCGCTGATGACGGCGGGATCCTTCGGCTTGCGCGTTTCGAAAAGCTCGACGACGCGCGGCAAACCGCCGGTGATGTCCTTGGTCTTCATGGTCTCGCGCGGAATCTTTGCGAGCACGTCGCCGGGCATTACTTCGAAACCGTCGGTGACCATCAAGTGGGCGCGCGACGGCATCAGGTACTTCTTGCGGACCTTGCCCGCGGCATCGCGAATGAGCACAGTGGGTTGCCGCTTTTCGTCATCGGGCGGCAACATCACCACGCTCTGCGAAAGACCGGTGACCTCGTCCACCTGCTCTTCAATCGTGATCCCGGGCTGCAAATCCTTGAACTGGATGTTGCCGCCGACTTCGGTGAGGATCGAGAAGGTGTACGGATCCCATTCGGCGATCTTCTGGTTTGCCTGCACGGTGTCGCCTTCGGTAACCAGCAAGCGCGTGCCATAGGGAACTTCGTGCCGTTCCTTTTCGCGGCCCTTTTCGTCGACGACGGCGATGTGGCCGTTGCGGCCCATCACGATGAGCGCATTGCCGCGCCCATGAACGTGTTTCAGATCGACGAACTTGGCAACGCCCGAAGTGCGCGTGACGAGTTCCGATTGTTCGGCGACGCGGCTGGCCGTACCACCGATGTGGAACGTGCGCATCGTGAGCTGCGTGCCCGGCTCGCCGATCGACTGCGCGGCGATCACACCTACCGCTTCTCCGAGCTCGACCATGCGGCCCGAAGCCAGGTTGCGGCCGTAGCAGCGCGCGCAGACCCCGCGGCGGGACTCGCAGGTGAGCACCGAACGGATCTTGACGCGCATCACCCCGGCGGCCTGGACGGCATTGGCCAGCTCTTCGGTGATTTCCTGGTTCACTTCCACAATTACGTTGCCTTCGAAATCCTTGAGCTTTTCGAGCGAGACGCGGCCCACGATGCGGTCGCGCAGCGCTTCGACCTCTTTCTTGCCCTGCTCGAGGATGGGCTCGACGTAGATGCCTTCACTCGTGCCGCAATCGATCTCGCTGATGATCACATCTTGCGCCACGTCCACCAGACGCCGCGTGAGGTAGCCCGAGTCGGCGGTCTTGAGCGCCGTATCGGCCAGACCCTTGCGGGCGCCGTGCGTGGAGATGAAGTATTGCAACACCGTCAATCCTTCTCGGAAGTTTGAGGTGATGGGCTGCTCGATCACTTCGCCCGAGGGCTTGGCCATCAATCCGCGCATCCCGGAAAGCTGGCGGATCTGCTGTTTCGAACCGCGCGCGCCGGAATCGGCCATGACGTAGACCGGGTTGATGACACCTTCTTTATCTTGTTCCTCGAGCGCTTTGAACAACTCTTCGGAAACATGCTCGGTGACCTTGCCCCAGATGTCGATGACCTTGTTGTAGCGTTCGCCGTTGGTGATCGCGCCGTCCAGATACTGTTCCTGGACTTTGACGACCTCGCGTTCGGCGGCGTCTACGAGCTTAGCCTTATCGCCGGGTATCAACATGTCGTCGATCCCGATGGAGATGCCGGACTTGGTGGCGTAGAGGAAGCCGAGTTCTTTTAGGCCGTCCAGCATCGGTACCACGCGCTCGATGCCATATTGCAGGTAGCAGAAGTGCACGAGCTGCTGCACACCCTTCTTTTTCAACAAGCCGTTGATGAAAGGCGTACCCTTTGGCAAATGGTCGTTGAAGATTGCGCGCCCGACGGTGGTGTTCAGAAATTGCTTATCGAGCGTGATCGGCGCCGTGTGTACCACGTCCTGATCGTCAAAGGTGCCGGTCAGGTTGATCACCTCACCGCTGTGACGCAGGCGGATGGGCGTGAGCAACTCAACTTCGCCGGCTTCGAGGGCCAGCGTGGCCTCTTCGACGGAACTGAACGCGCGGCCTTCGCCCTTGGCTCCAGGCTTGGCCTTGGTGAGGTAGTAGATGCCCAGAATCATGTCTTGCGTCGGAACGGCCAAAGGCAAGCCGTGCGCCGGCGAAAGAATGTTTCGCGAAGCGAGCATCAGCACGGACGCTTCGATCTGCGCTTCCGGGGAGAGCGGAATGTGCACAGCCATCTGGTCGCCGTCGAAGTCCGCGTTAAACGCGGTGCAGACCAGCGGGTGAATTCGAATGGCCTTGCCTTCCACGAGCACCGGTTCGAACGCCTGGATGCCGAGGCGGTGTAGCGTGGGAGCGCGGTTGAGTAGTACCGGATGCTCGCGAATCACTTCCTCGAGGATGTCCCACACGATAGGATCCTGCTGCTCGACCATTTCCTTGGCCTGCTTGATGGTCGTGCAGTGGCCCGTGGCTTCGAGGCGGTGATAAATAAAGGGCTTGAAGAGTTCGAGCGCCATCTTCTTCGGCAGACCGCACTGGTGGAGTTTCAGTTCCGGGCCGACAACGATTACCGAACGGCCGGAATAGTCCACGCGCTTGCCGAGCAAGTTCTGGCGGAAGCGGCCCTGCTTGCCCTTGAGCGTGTCCGAAAGCGACTTCAGCGGACGGTTGTTCGTGCCGCGTAGCACGCGGCCGCGGCGGCCGTTATCAAACAGCGCGTCCACCGCTTCCTGCAACATGCGCTTTTCGTTGCGCACGATCACGTCGGGCGCACGCAGCTCCATCAGTTTCTTCAAGCGGTTGTTACGGTTGATCACGCGCCGGTAGAGATCGTTGAGGTCGGAGGTCGCGAAGCGGCCGCCGTCCAAGGGCACAAGCGGACGCAGCTCCGGCGGCAGCACAGGGATCACGTCCAGAATCATCCACTCGGGCTTATTGCCGCTCTTGCGGAACGCTTCGAGCACTTTCAGGCGCTTCGCGTATTTAATGCGCTTCTGTAGGCTTGGGTCGACCTTCATCTTCTCGCGCAGCTCTTCGCTAAGCTTTTCGACCTCGACGCGCTTCAAAAGTTCCTTGATCGCCTCCGCACCCATGGCCGCGCGGAACTGGCCGGGGTATTCCTTCACGAGCTCGCGGTATTTTTCCTCGGGAAGCAGATCGCGTTCCTTGATTCCCGGAACTTCGCCCGCGTCCACCACCACGAAGCCTTCGAAATAAAGAATGCGCTCGAGGTCGCGCATGGTGATATCCAGCAGGTTGCCGATGCGCGAAGGAAGGCCCTTAAAGAACCACACGTGCGAGCACGGTGAAGCGAGCTCGATGTGGCCCAGCCGCTCGCGGCGAACCTTGCTGAGCGTGACTTCCACACCGCACTTATCGCAGATCACCCCGCGGTGCTTCATGCGCTTGTATTTTCCGCACAAACATTCCCAATCCGTGACCGGACCGAAAATCTTGGCGCAGAACAGGCCATCCCGCTCCGGCTTGAACGTGCGGTAGTTAATGGTTTCAGGCTTGGTGACTTCCCCGTGCGACCAGGAACGGATTCGCTCGGGACTTGCCAGGCTGATGCGAATCGAATCGAAATCCGCGATCAGGCTGGCGCGATCATAAGGGCTGCTACGGTACAAGGTAGATTCCTCCCTCCCGGCAAGCGCGCGGCTGGCCGGGCATCTCCGGTTTCCCGGAGAGAATTAATGCCAAGTCATCACTACCCGGAGCGCCACCGTTGCCTGCGGCGCCCCGGATCAAGAAAATTCTTTATGGCCCCGCGGCTTAATCCGCCGCTTCGGCCGCCGGCGGAGTTTTCTGCTGCCGCTTCATCAACTCGACATCGAGACAAAGCGACTGCAACTCGCGCACGAGTACGTTGAACGATTCGGGCACGCCCGGCTCGATGCCAGGCTCGCCCTTCACGATGGCTTCATAGATCTTCGCGCGGCCGTATACGTCGTCCGACTTGCAGGTGAGCAGCTCCTGCAGGATGTGTGCAGCGCCGTAAGCTTCGAGGGCCCAGACTTCCATTTCCCCGAAACGCTGCCCGCCGAACTGCGCCTTACCGCCAAGCGGCTGCTGCGTGATCAAGGAATAGGGACCGATCGAACGCGCGTGGATCTTGTCGTCAACCAAGTGAGAGAGCTTGAGCATGTAGATGTAGCCGACGGTGACGTTTTGCGCGAAAGCATCGCCCGTCATGCCGTCGAAGAGCGTGATCTTGCCGGACACCGGCAGGCCCGCTTCTTCGATCAGGTGGCGGATTTCCGTCTCGCGCGCGCCGTCAAACACCGGCGTCGCGAAGGGAATGCCTTCGCGGAAGCCGTCGGCCAGATCGATGAGTTCCTCATCGTTTAGGCCGGAGATGGTGCCCCAGATCGGCGTCTCGCCGAATACTTCCTTGAGCCATTTGCGCAGTGTTTCCGCCTTGGTGTCGCGATCGAGCAAGCGGCCCAGCGCGCGGCCCAATTCCTTGGAGGCCCAGCCCAGATGCGTTTCGAGAATTTGCCCCACGTTCATACGGGAGGGCACGCCCAGCGGATTCAGAACGATCTCCACCGGGGTTCCGTCCGGCATGTAGGGCATATCTTCTTCGGGAACGATGCGCGCGATCACGCCCTTGTTCCCGTGGCGCCCGGCCATCTTGTCTCCGACCGAGAGTTTGCGCTTCATCGCGATGTAGCACTTCACGAGCTTGATCACGCCCGGAGGCAATTCGTCGCCCTTTTTGAGCTTTTCCTTGCGCTCCTCGGTGATCTTGCGAAGCACGTCGATCTGGCGCGAGGTCATCTCCTCGATCTCGTCGATCTTCTCGATGAGCAGAGGATCCTTGTCGGCCAGCTTCAGGCGCTTCAGGTTGCGCGTAGAGATTTTCTCGATGATGTCGCGCGTTAGATCGGTGCCTTTGGTGAGCAGGCGCTTGTTCGTTTTCTCGTCGTGCAGGTCGGCCACGAGTTTCTGGTCGCCCAGCAGGTCGGAGAGGCGCTTCAGGCGCTCGTCGGTGAGGATGCGGATTTCGTCGGCCAGGTTCTTTTCGAGCTTGAACACCTGCGCCGCTTCGATGGCCTTGTGACGCTCGTCCTTCTCCGCGCCCTTGCGGCAGAAGACTTTTACGTCCACCACCGTGCCCTCGATACCCGGCGGGCAGTAGAGAGAAGCGTCGCGAACGTCGCCGGCCTTCTCGCCGAAGATCGCGCGCAGCAACTTTTCTTCCGGCGTCAGCGTGGTTTCGCCCTTCGGAGTGACCTTACCGACCAGGATGTCGCCCGGCCGGACGGTCGCGCCGATGCGGATCACGCCGCTTTCGTCAAGATTGCGCAGGAAGGTTTCGCTGATGTTCGGGATATCCCGGGTGATTTCTTCGGGACCGAGCTTGGTGTCGCGCGCCTCGATTTCATACTCCTCGATGTGAATCGAAGTGTAGTAATCGTCCTTGACGAGCTTTTCGCTCACGAGGATGGCGTCCTCGAAGTTGTATCCGCGCCACGGCACGAACGCCACGAGAACGTTTCTGCCGAGCGCCAGCTCGCCGCGATCGGTACATGGGCCGTCCGCGAGGACTTGCGCCTGCTTGACGCGATCTCCCACACGCACCAACGGTTTCTGGTTGATGCAAGTGTTCTGGTTCGAACGCTTGAACTTAGTGAACTGGTAGATGTCCGCGCCCACTTCGCGGCTGAGCACGCCGGAGTGGTCGGACTCGACGCGCACAATGATGCGCTCGGAGTCCACCTGGTCCACGATTCCGTCACGGCGGCACAGCACCACCGCGCCGGAATCGCGCGCCGTGACCCGCTCCATGCCCGTGCCCACCAGCGGCGATTCACCGCGAATGAGCGGCACGGCCTGGCGCTGCATGTTGGAACCCATGAGCGCGCGGTTCGCGTCGTCGTTTTCGAGGAAGGGAATCAGGCTCGCCGCCACGCTGACGAGCTGCTTCGGCGAAACGTCGATGTAATCCACTTCATCGCGATGTTTCAGCACGAAGTTGCCCGCTTGGCGGCAGTTCACGAGCTCGTTGATGATCTTGCCGCGGTCATCGAGCGGCACGTTGGCCTGCGCGACGACGTAGCGATCCTCTTCCCACGCGGAAAGATAGAAGCAATACGGATCGAAGGTGACGCGCTTACGCTTCAGCTCGTCATTTACTTCAATTACGCGATCGCGTTCCGCGATGTCGCCGGCCTTGAATTCGCTGTCACCGGCGTTGAGGATTTGCGCGTAGTCGATCACGCGTCCGCCCTTTACCTTGCGGTAGGGCGATTCGATAAAGCCATATTCGTTGATGCGCGCGTAGCAGGAAAGCGAGCTGATCAACCCGATGTTCGGACCTTCCGGCGTTTCAATCGGGCAAATGCGGCCGTAGTGCGTGGGATGGACGTCGCGCACTTCGAATCCGGCGCGTTCGCGCGAAAGACCGCCGGGCCCAAGCGCCGAAAGACGCCGCTTGTGCGTGATTTCGGAGAGCGGGTTGGTCTGGTCCATGAACTGGCTTAGCTGCGAACTGCCGAAGAACTCGCGAATCGCGGCCATCACGGGCTTCGCGTTCACCAGATCGTGCGGCATCGCCGTGGACATTTCCTGATAAACCGACATCTTTTCCTTGATCGCGCGCTCCATGCGCACAAGGCCGATGCGGAACTGGTTCTCAAGCAGTTCGCCCACCGCGCGAACGCGGCGATTGCCCAAGTGATCGATATCGTCCACCGTGCCGATATTCTTGCGCAGCTTCAGCAGGTAACGGATGGACGCGACGAAGTCCGCGGAATCGAGCGTGCGCGTTTCGAGCGGCGTTTCCAGGCCCAGCTTGATGTTGAACTTCAGCCGGCCAACCTTGCTGAAATCGTACTTGCGCGGGTCAAAAAACATACCGTTGAAAAGCGCCGTCGCGGTTTCGAGCGTCGGAGGATCGCCGGGACGCAACTTGCGGTAAATCTCGATCAGCGCCTCGCGGGGAGACTTGATCGAATCCTTATCGAGCGTGCGGCTCAGTACCACTCCGGTCTCGTCGCGCTCCGGGAAGAACACGTCGACTTCGGTGATGCCCGCCATGCCCACGGCGTTCCAGAGTTCGGCGGTCATGGGCTTATTCGCCTCGACGAGCACTTCGCCGGTCTGCCGGTCCACGAGGTCGGCCACGGTGTATGCGCCCTCGAGATCGGCCACCGCGACGCCTACCTGTGAAACACGCGCCTTCACCATTTCCTTGTAGAGCGCCTCGGTGATGCGCTTGTGCGCGCCCACCAGGGTTTCGCCGTTCTTCGGATGCGCAATCTCGCGGGACAGCTTGCGATCCATCATGCCTTCGGAAACGTTCCAATAGAGCTCGCCCTCGCGGAGCGCCACACGCTCCACCTGATAGAACGTGCGCAGGATCTCTTCGTTGGACTTCATGCCCAGCGCGCGCAGGAAAATCGAGCCCAGGAACTTGCGCTTGCGGTCAATTCGAACGTAAAGGATGTTCTTCGTGTCGTATTCGAATTCCACCCACGATCCGCGATAGGGAATGATCTTCCCCAGGAAATAACTGCGGTTGTTAGCCGTTTCGTAGAACACGCCGGGCGAGCGGTGCAATTGGCTGACGATCACGCGCTCCGTGCCATTGATCACAAACGTGCCGTTTTCCGTCATCAACGGAATATCGCCGAAGAAAACTTCCTGTTCCTTGATGTCGCGAATGTTCTTCGCGCCGGTGTCGGGGTCCTTGTCGTAAATCGTCAGGCGGATGGTGACCTTGAGCGGCGCGGAATAGGTCATCCCGCGGTCTTCGCATTCGTTTACGTCATACTTCAACTGCATGCCGACGGGATCGCCGCACTTATTGCAGAAGGTGGGCGTGTTCTTGTTGAACGTGCCGCACTTCGTGCAGATCACGTCGCCCGTCTGATACGGGTTGGTGACGACTGAGGCGCCGCAATTCCGGCACGTGGCGCGCAGGTGATGCAAACCTTTCAGGTTGCCGCACTTGCACTCCCAGTTCCCGATCGCGTAGTCCACGAAATCGAGCTGCGAGAGTCCGCGGAAATCCTGGATCGGAAACACCGAACTGAATACCGATTGCAAGCCGCCATCTTCGCGCTCGCTCGGCAGCAAATCCATTTGCAAAAATCGCTGATACGAATTGCGCTGGACCTCGATCAGGTTCGGAATCTGAATCGAGCTCTGAATCTTGGAAAAGTCCAGACGCTGTCGTTCGCGATTATGATGATTACCATTCTGCATTTTCTTCCCCTATGCCCGTGCGGGTAATGCGGGTAAGCAGTGCGGTGTAGCGGGCAGGGCTGTCCGCTGTGTCCGAAGACACGACCGCCTGCCGTCCCGGCAGGACGCTGAAAAAGGTTCGAGTGTCGCGGCCTAAAACGTGCGTAATACAAATCCTTCCGCTGCGACGCCGCCGCGCGCCGCTGAAGACTGCCCAACCGGTGGCGCGATTACTTAATTTCGACCTTTGCGCCGGCGTCCTCGAATTTCTTCTTGATGGAGGCCGCCTCTTCTTTGTTAACGCCCTCTTTGACCGGTTTGGGCGCGCCATCCACCAAATCCTTGGCTTCCTTCAATCCCAGGCTGGTGACTTCGCGGACCGCTTTGATGACGTTGATCTTGTTCGCGCCTACGTCGGTGAGCACAACGGAGAATTCCGTCTTCTCTTCCGCCGGAGCCGCTCCTGCCGCCGCGCCGCCCCCGGCCATTGCCACCGGAGCCGCCGCTGCCGCGGAAACGCCGAAGGCCTCTTCCATCTTCTTGACCAGGTCGGCTGCTTCGAGCAGGGTTAGACCCTTGATTTCTTCCAAAATTGCATCGACTTTGTTCGCCATGGCTACTTCATTTCCTCCTCGCAAGAATACAAACTGGGTTACTCGGACGCCCCGTCCGAGGCAAACTTGTTTTGCTTGGCCGCCTCGCTAACCACCACGGCCAAGTTGCGTGAAACCCCCGCCATCGCCGAAGCCAACCTCTGCGCCGGCGCATTCACCAGGAACATGATCTTGCTGATGAGCTCTTCCTTGGACGGCAGCGTCGCCAGTTGCTGGATGTCCGCGATCGAGAGCACGCGGCCTTCGACCACGCCGGCTTTGAATTGAAATGCCGGCACGTCTTTCGCAAATTTGGTGATGGCCTTCGCCAAAGCCACCGGATCGCTGGTGGTAAATGCGATCGAGGTTGGCCCCGCCAGGTTCTTCAGGAATGCTTCGGAAGGCGTACCCGCTCCCGCGCGCTCCGCCAGCGTGTTCTTTACGACCTTGTAGTGGCCGCCGACGGCCTGGATCGTCCGCCGCAATTTCGTATCGTCTTCGACGGTGATGCCCTTGAACGTCGACAGAATCACGGTCGAAACCGTGGCCAGCTCGCTTTTGAGCTTTTCGAGATCTTTTTCTTTATCGCTGCGCTTTTTCATAAAGACGTTTCAGCCTTATGCCGCCACCGATGAAGCGGCCTCGATATCAGCGTGATCGATCAAAATTCCGGGTCCCATCGTGGAGGTCAGCGTGACCTTCTTCACGTATTTGCCTTTTGCCGCCGAGGGTTTCGCTTTGACTACGGCGGCAATCAGAGCGTGCGCGTTGTCCGCCAACTTGGTGGCATCAAAGCTGATCTTGCCGATGGGGGAGTGCACGATCCCGGCCTTGTCCACTCGGAATTCCACTTTGCCGGCTTTGATTTCATTGACCGCTTGCGCCACGTCAAAGGTCACCGTACCGGTCTTCGGATTGGGCATCAACCCGCGAGGACCAAGCACTTTGCCAAGACGGCCCGCAGAGCGCATCATGTCCGGAGTAGCGATCACCGCGTCAAAATCCGTCCAACCTTCTTGAATTTTTTGGACCATATCTTCGCCGCCTGCGAAATCCGCGCCGGCCTGCTCCGCTTCGCGAACCTTTTCGCCGCTCGCGATCACCAGCACGCGCTTGGACTTGCCCAAACCATGCGGCAGCACCACCGTGCCGCGAACCATTTGATCCGAATGCTTCGGGTCCACACCCAGGTTGATGACGACCTCGACCGTTTCGTCAAATTTTACGAAGTGCGCCTTCTTGATGGCCTCGGCGGCTTCCGAAAGATGGTAAGGACGCGCTTCGATTTGCTTGCGCGCGTTCTCCATTTTCTTGCCTGATTTGCTCGCGCCCATGTTCAGCCCTCCACCACTTCCACGCCCATGTTGCGCGCCGTGCCCAGCACCGTGCGAACCGCCGCATCGAGCGCCGTGGTGTTCAGATCCTGCAATTTCATTTTGGCAATGTCTTCGATCTGCTTCTTCGTAACTTTGCCGACTTTGTTGCGGTTGGGCTCCGCGGAACCCTTCACGATCCCCGCGGCGCGCTTGATCAGTTCGGCGGCCGGCGGTGTCTTGGTAATAAATGTGAAAGTACGGTCGCTGTACACCGTGATGATCACCGGCGTGACCATGCCCTCCGGATCCTTGTTCGTGCGCGCGTTGAACTGCTTGCAGAACTCCATAATGTTGACGCCCTGCGGGCCGAGAGCCGTACCCAACTGCTGCGATGGCGCCGCTTTGCCGGCGGGCACCTGCAACTTCAATTGCGCTTGAACCTTCTTGGCCATAATGGCTTACCCCTGCTCGAGTACTAGGAAGTCTTTTCTACCTGCATGAAATCCAGTTCGACCGGTGTCGAGCGGCCGAAGATCGTTACTGAAATCTTCAGCGTGCTGCGGTCGGCATTCACGTCCTCGACCACTCCCGTGAAATTCGCAAATGGCCCATCCACGATGCGCACCTGCTCGTTTCGCTCGAACGTGAGCTTTGGCTTGGGGCGCTCCGTCGGGCTAGCCGCACGGTGCAAAATATTCTGCACTTCCTCATCGGAAAGCGGCGTCGGCGTTTGGCCCGATCCCACGAAACCGGTCACGCGGAGCGTGTTACGCACCACGTGCCAGGTGTAATCGTCCATTTCCATTTCGACGAGTACGTAGCCGGGGTAAAACATCCGCGTCGAAGTTACTTTCTTGCCGCCACGCACCTCGACCACGTCTTCGGTGGGAATCAGCACCTGGCCGATTTTGTCCTGCAGGCCGAACGCTGCCACGCGGCTCTCGAGGCTTTCCTTTACTTTCCGCTCGAAGCCCGAATAGGTGTGGATGATGTACCACTGCTTCGCCATAAGGCCCTTTTCCATTTAGTGCTGCCTGAACGTTTTCAGCACGAGCGCAATCAGGCGCTGGCAGCCGATATCCACCAGCCAGAGAAACACCGCGAAAAACGCAGTCGTCAGAATCACTACAATCGTCGTGCTCAGCACTTCGCTTTGCGAAGGCCAAGTGACCTGCTTCATCTCCACGCGAGTTTCGTGCAGGAACTGGCGCAGCTGCCTCGGATAATTGAGCCACTGTTCCAGCCATGCCGGCCGCTCTCGCTCGCGCGAAGCGCCGCTACCCGATGATCCCGCCGTCGTGTTCAATTTTGCCGCCTGCGTAATTGCCGTCCCGCCTCGCCGCCGTTCAACTGTGCCCCCTGCTGCCGCTTTTCCCCTTCGCGCCCGACGCCTGAGGCGTCC
Organism: uncultured Acidobacteriota bacterium; assembly: GCA_963703805.1. Taxonomy (GTDB): domain Bacteria; phylum Acidobacteriota; class Terriglobia; order Acidiferrales; family UBA7541; genus DASTCZ01. The sequence continues at coordinate 2,805,182 of CAVPFO010000005.1, forward strand.
GTCGCGTCCAGCGGACCATCCGGACTGGCAGGGGAGGAGGGATTCGAACCCCCACATCCGGTTTTGGAGACCGGCGGTCTGCCGTTGAACCTACTCCCCTTTACCCCGAGCCGACAAAGCAGGCGAGGGGTTTACCCCATCATTCTCTCTCCCTGGTCGTCTAAATCCGCTCGACCCTTCCGCCGCCGCGCGGCGTCAGGGCAAGCCGGCGGTCTGCCGTTGAACTTACTCCCGCTCGCTTGCCGGCTTGGCAGAATCAGGCCTAGAAGCTGCTTCCTCAATCAGTTTCAGCTTCTTTTCGCGGCCCCAGCCTTTAATCTCTTTTTCCCTGCGCCGCGCGGCCTCGGAATCGCCACAACCCTCGCTCCAAACCAACTCAACCGGGCGACGCTTGGAGGTAAAGCTTGGGCCGACTCCCCAGTTATGCCGCTTGATCCGCTCCCTCACGTCCTGCGTGATGCCGACGTAAAGGGAGCCGTCCTTGCATCGCATGTAGCAGGACCAATCACCTTCAATTCCTTGCGCCATCCCAGCTCCGTCTCACCCAGAATCGATCTGGATCAGCGAGCGGCCAAACTACTTCACTTCTTTGTGCGGCGTGTGCTTGCGGCACGACTTGCAAAACTTGCTGGTCTCAAGACGTTCGGTGTGCTTCTTCCGATTCTTGGTTGTTGTGTAATTCCGGTTTTTGCATTCGCCGCATTGCAGCGTAATAATTTCGCGCATGATGTCGTCTCGTTACTCGATGATCTCGGCAACCGCGCCGGCCCCAACGGTGTGGCCGCCTTCGCGAATCGCAAAGCGCAGCCCCTTCTCCAGCGCCACCGGCGTGATCAGGCTCACTTCCACCGACACGTTGTCGCCCGGCATCACCATCTCGACTCCCGCCGGCAACTTCATGTCTCCGGTCACATCCGTCGTCCGAAAATAAAACTGTGGCCGGTAACCGGTAAAGAACGGCGTGTGCCGCCCACCTTCTTCCTTCTTCAAAATGTACGCTTCCGCCTTGAACTTCGTGTGCGGCGTGATCGACCCGATCTTCGCAATCACCTGCCCGCGCTCGACCTCTTCTTTTTCCGTCCCGCGCAGCAGCAACCCGATGTTGTCTCCCGCCAGCCCCTCATCCAGCAGCTTGCGGAACATCTCGATCCCCGTCACCACCCGCTTCATCGTCGGACGAAATCCCACAATCTCGACTTCTTCGCCCACCTTCACCTTGCCGCGCTCGACCCGCCCCGTCACCACCGTGCCCCGTCCGGAAATCGAGAAAATATCCTCGATCGGCATGGCAAACGGCTTGTCGATATCGCGCGTCGGCAAAGGAATGTATTCATCCACCTTGGCCATCAATTCGAGGATCGTCTTCTCCCACTTCTCCTCGCCGTTGAGCGCTCCCAAAGCCGACCCGCGCACCACCGGTATCTCATCGCCTGGAAACTTGTAGCTCTTCAGCAGCTCGCGTACTTCCAGCTCCACCAGCTCGAGCAGTTCCGGGTCTTCCACCGCGTCGCACTTGTTCAAAAACACCACGATGTACGGCACACCTACCTGCCGCGCCAGCAAAATGTGCTCCCGCGTCTGCGGCATCGGCCCATCGGTCGCCGCCACCACCAGAATCGCGCCATCCATCTGCGCCGCTCCGGTGATCATGTTCTTTACGTAGTCCGCATGCCCCGGGCAATCGATGTGCGCGTAGTGCCGGTTCGCCGTCTCGTACTCCACGTGCGCCACCGCGATCGTGATCCCGCGCTCGCGCTCTTCCGGCGCGTTGTCGATCGAATCAAACGCCCGAAACGATACTTTCGGGTTGTGCTTCGACAATACCTTCGTGATCGCCGCCGTCAACGTCGTCTTGCCGTGATCGATGTGTCCGATCGTCCCGATATTTACGTGCGGCTTTGTCCGCTCAAATTTTTCCTTCGACATTTTCTTCCCTCATGCAGAGTCTCTGGAGCGGGGGACGGGATTCGAACCCGCGACCATCGGCTTGGAAGGCCGAGACTCTTCCGCTGAGTTACCCCCGCCCACGGCTCGATTCCAGTCGCCTGGAATCCCTTGCAAAATTCTGGAGCCTGGGACCGGGATTGAACCGGTGACCTCGTCCTTACCAAGGACGCGCTCTACCAACTGAGCTACCCAGGCTCAAACTCTTCGCATGGCCTGAACGCTCGCTTGGCCCGCTGTGCACGCGCTGATTGCGATTTGGATCGCGTCCGGTTATTTTTCGTTCGGACCAGCAGCGCCGGTGAAACTGGTGGACGGGGGAGGATTCGAACCTCCGTAGCCCGCAAGGAGCGGCAGATTTACAGTCTGCTGGTTTTAGCCACTCACCCACCCGTCCCGAACGGGAAAACTCGCCGAAACACAAAACGACTCGCGTCTGAATTTCTGTTTAGGAAGACACTCGTCCGATCAAATTCGAACGCAGCAGCTTGGCCTCGAAAGCACTCGGGGATTTTTCTTTTTCCCCCTGCGATGGAACACGAATCTCAGCTGGCGGAGGGATTTGAACCCCCGACCCTCTGATTACAAATCAGATGCTCTACCAACTGAGCTACGCCAGCATGGCGCAAACCAAAGAAGAATAACAAACGGGAATTCGGATTGCAATAGACGAAAACGACACTATCGCCGTGTGGGTCAGCGCAGTTCTTGCACGCCCTGAAGCCCAAAAAACAGTATACACCACTTGGCAAGCGGAATTCTAGGCCGGGACCAGAGGAAATCTCGGAGGAGGACGTCGAGGTCGAATCAGGCGGGAACAGCCCGGATCAGTCGCCGAAAGTGCTGTAGCGGAGGTAGCGCCAAGGATTGATTGGGGCGCCATTCAAACGCACTTCGTAGTGGACGTGAGGACCGGTCGAGCGCCCGCTCACGCCGACGTAGCCGATCACGTCGCCCCGATGGACCTGCTGGCCCGGCTGGGTATTGAAGGTCGAGAGGTGGCCGTACCAGCTTGTGACGCCAAACCCATGATCTATAACGACTAAGCGGCCGTAACCGGGGTGCATATCAGCAGTCGTAACCACGCCGTCCGCCGTAGCATGAACCGGCTCCCCATAGGCAGCAGAGATATCCACTCCCGTATGGAACTCACCCTCACCGCTGAACGGATCGAGACGCTCGCCAAAGCTGGCGGTGATATGCCCATCCACAGGCCAGAGAGACGGCATGTAGGTGGCATCCCCCAAGCCGGGTTGAGGTGGTAGGAGGTGAAGACCTACGTTGGCCATCGAAATCGAATTCGCCTTCAGCTTCAGGAAGTTGAATTCCTGCACCGTCCGTCCGAAGTCTTCTTGGGTGGCAGCCGACGAATCATCTGGAAGGCCGAAGGGCGTGTCGCGGAAACGCATAAAGCCGTAAGTCATCGCGACTTCGGTAGCCAGGGATTGCAGCGAATCCAAGCGCTGATTCGTGGCCTTTACGGTGGTCTGGAGCTGGCTGAACTGCTGTTTGAGGGTGTCTCGCTCATGCCTCACGCTATTATAGCGGTCGGCCTTCCACAACATGCGAGAGTAGGAAGCGGTCGCCGCAATTACCGTGATTCCGCCGACGAGTGCCAATGCCGCAAGAAACTGCAGTAGGTAGAAAGGTACCTGGAGCTTGAGCACGCGGCTCTGGTCGCTTGAGGCAATAAAGAATACGTAGGATTTTGTTCGCATTCGTCCCAAGTGACGAAAACGCCCTCAGTAGAATTATTTCGGCCGACGGACTCAACGCATTACAAACGAATCAGGCCGGGTACCGCTTCCCCTATTTACGGCAGTCCCGTTTCGAGTCTGGACCGAGAGTTCTGGTCCGCAACCACATTCAGTCTATTGTCTGGCCTTACAGCTCGTCAACCCCAATCTGACGTAACCTGTGGAAGAAGGTCTTTCCCCGGGCTCGCCAAGGATACCTATAATGGCCGCTGCGGTGAAGCTGTACCTTGGTCTATGTCAGGGGCTGGGCCTCGGGGACAGGTCGGGCGGAGAAAACATTTGGCGGTCGAAGCGGAGATCATTCAGAAGATTCGTAGCGCACTGGGTTGCAATCCCCACCCATCGACTCCATGGTTGCGTCTCGGTTTGGGCGACGATGCAGCGATTCTGCGGCCGTGCCCGCAAGAGGGCACGTCGAAACGGAACAAGCCAAGCGGCGGCCGCGAATGGGTCCTGAGCTGCGACGCATTTCTCGAAGGCGTGCACTTTCGTCCCGATGTACACGGCCCGCGAGACGTGGGCTACAAGGCGCTGGCTCGCGCCACGAGCGATCTGGCGGCTATGGGTGCTCGGCCCCGCTTTTTTCTTCTGAACTTGGTGTTGCCCGGGTCTCGCACGGGCGCTTGGCTTGACCGATTCCTACTAGGTCTTCGAGAGGCGTCGCGCAAACTCGAGATTTCGCTGGTGGGCGGCGATACCTCGCGGTTACCGCATGTCGCTATCAATATAATGGTGGGTGGCGACGTGCCGGCCGGACATGCTTTAACCAGATCCGGAGCGCGGCCCGGCGACCTGCTCTTCGTAAGGGGCACATTGGGCGCTGCGCAGCTTGGCTTCGGATTGATTCAGCGGAGATTCGCCAGATCGCCAAGACAGGGGAAGCGCTGGAACAGCTTGCTCGCAGCACACCTTCGTCCAGCCATTGGGCTGGATTTCGGGCGATGGCTTTCCGGCGATAAGCCCAGCGGGCCGAAGATCGCTTCTGCCGCGATTGATACCTCCGACGGCCTCTCGACAGATCTCGAGCACCTCTGTGAATCGAGTGGCGTTGGCGCGCGAATCTGGGCCGGCCGGCTGCCACTGGTACGTATTCCCCCAGAACTCAAAAAACTGCGGCTCGATCCGCTCCACCTTGCGCTTCACGGCGGTGAGGATTATCAGTTGTTGTTCACGGTGCGCCGGAGAATGGTGCATCAGATTCCGCCTCAGTATCAGGGCGTGCGCATCACGCATATCGGAGAAGTCACGCGGGGAGCGGGAATCGAAATTGTGCAAGAAAATGGCCGTCGGGAAAGACTCAAGCCGCAAGGCTGGGATCCCTTTCGAAAAGCGTGACGCTTTTTATTTCAGAATTCGAAACAGGCTGCTGTAATCGTCGGTCCACAAATATCGCGCAAGGGACTTGGCCGGAGCTTTTCCTGATGTTGCAGAGTTTGCCCCTACCGAATCTATGGGGCCGCCCACATTCATCCAGGACGCGATGGATACACCGGCGGCGTCATCCTTATCGTTGAAGACCAGAACGGATCGCTTGGCGAACGATGCGGCGGCCGCCTCCACGACGGGCTGCAGGTTTAGATATCGATTCGAGATATGCACGCACAAGACGCCATCCGGCTTGAGGTTGCGAAAGTAGAGGGCGAATGCTTCGCGCGTAAGCAAATGCACCGGGATGGAATCCCCGGAGAACGCATCCACCGCAAGCACGTCAAAATTCTGTGGCAGTTCGCGCTCGAGAGAGAGTCGCGCGTCGCCCAATTCGATATTGATCTGCGCCGGAGAATCCCGCAAGAATGTGAATTGTTGGTTCGCGATTTGCACGACCAGAGGATTGATCTCGTAGAAGGTGTAATGGTCGCCCGCGCGGCCATAGGCCGCGAGCGTGCCCGCACCCAAACCAATCACGCCGACGCGCAGGGGACCCTTCGCGCCCAGCGTACGAAGAGCCAGCCCCACGCCGGAATCCGGGGCGTAATAAGAAGTTGGCTCGCGGCGTCGCGCGGGATCGAGAAATTGCACGCCGTGCTTGATGGTGCCGTTAAAAAGCTCGCGAACTCGCGCCTCGGGGCCGGATGACGCCGGATTTCCACCTGCCTCCGCCGCGACACTGGTGTCCACGACCCGCAACGCTCCGTAAAAATTTCGCGCCCTGAATCGCGCATTTGAGGCGGATTCGTGCGCGGTAAAAATCAGGCTAGCAGTCAGCGCGCAAGCCAAGCCCACAACAATCAGCCAATCCGGCTGCCAGCGCGCTTTGTAAAGAGCGCCACCAGGGTCAGAGCGCAGCACCACCAGCACCAGCGCCGCACAGAGCACGAGCCCGACGTGCAGTTCGTAAAACCCGGAGAAGATTCGCGGCGCAAGCAAAGCCACAAAGAGTGCGCCCAGCGCACCGCCCAGCGAAAACAGAAAATAGAAAAGCGTGAGGTGCGCGGCCGGTGGTTTCAGGCGCGCCAATTCGCCGTGACAGAACATGCAGCAAACAAATAAGCCGCCACAAAAAAGCGCGATCAGCGGCACGAAAGGCATGTTGGCAAAGAGCGGCGAGACCGCGTAAGCCATGCCCCCCAGCGCCACACCCAGGAGGCGCAGAAAGAATCCGCGGTGATACCAGCCGTGTCCCTCGAAGCACAGAATCAGGCTGAGCAGGTAAAGGCTGAGCGGCAGAATCCAAAGAAAAGGCACGGCGGCGATGTTTTGCGAGATGTGATTCGTCACCGCCAGCAACAGGATTGAGCCGCACGCTGAAAGTGCTACCCAGAGGAGTTGAGTGGTCCAGGGCGGGCGCGGCGACGCCACGGGTTGCGACTGGGCATCCTCACGGGATGAAGCAAGAAAAATAAGCGCGAGAGCTCCGCACAAGAGTGCAAAGAATACAAAAGCAGCAGACCATCCCCAAGCCTGGTGCGACCGGGAAAGGAATGGCTCAATCAGAACCGGATAACTCAGAAGCGCGAGTAACGATCCGCCATTCGAAAGAGCGTAAAAGCGATACGGGGCGCCACCCTGACGCGTGCGGGCATACCAAGCCTGTAGCAGCGGGCTGGTCGCGCTGAGCAGAAAATACGGCAGGCCGATCGTGACGAGCAGGAGCAGCAGGATGCGCAAGGCCGGATCTTCACTTCCCAATGGCCTCCAGGAGTTTTGTGGCAGGACGGGCAAGGCGGCAATAGCTGCGGCCAATAGCGTCACGTGAACCCAGCGGCACACCGGCGAGCCCGAGAAGCGAACGAGAACGTGGGCGTAAAGATAGCCAAGCAGCAGCACTACTTGGAAGAAGAGCAGGCAAACAGACCAGACCGCGGCCGACCCGCCAAACCAAGGCAGAATCATTTTAGCGATCATCGGCTGGATTTCGAAAAGCAAAAAAGCACTGAGAAACACGGCGGCACCAAAAAGAAATTTCGAGGGATGAGCATTCGAAAGCGATTCGGTTGCGAGCGGTGGCGGCTCCGAAGCGTTTCGAACCTGGGTCACTGGAAATTTCCCACGTGAGTGATGCATTGCGCGACGGAAGGAATCAATTGCGGCCGGTTCGGGTGACGTTTTGGTGAGGGATCACCGGCTTGGGCGGCGTTTTCGGCTTTGCGGAAGTGTCGCCGGCAGCGGAAGGGAGGCCTTGTTCGGAGGGCTCGGTAGGAGCGGTGTCCGGAGTGTCCACGGTGACGACATGCGAGGCGGCTTGCTTGTCGAGGGTCAGCACGTTGGCGAAATCCTGCACGGGCGTGCCTGCCGTGGCGCCTTGCATGAATTCGATCCAGACCGGCAGCGCGGCCATAGCTCCAGTTTCTTTCTTGCCCAAAGAAATTTGCTTGTCGTCATTGCCCACCCACACACCGGCCGTCAGTGAAGGCGTAAAGCCGATAAACCATGCATCGGTGAAATCGTTGGTGGTGCCCGTCTTGCCTGCCACAGGACGGCCCAGGACGCGCGCTCGAATGCCGGTGCCATGTTCGACGGCGTCTTCGAGCATGGCCACCATGGTACGGGCCACAGCGGGAGAAATCACGTCATGTACAACGGGACGCGCCTCCTCGAGCAGGGCGCCATCATAGGACGTGACCTTTCGAATCAAGTGCGGCTGGATGTGGATGCCATCGTTCGGAAATACGGTGAACGCGGAAACGTGCTCGATCAGCCGCATATCCGCGGCACCCAAAGCAAGGGGCAAATAAGGAGGCAAGGGGGACGTAATTCCAAAGCGTCTTGCCAATTGCACCACGTTCTGAATGCCGATCTTGTCGGCGAGCTTTACGGCAGGAATGTTCCGCGAGCCATCGAGGGCGCGCCGCAGCGTGATCACGCCCTCGAATTTATCGTCATAATTGTGCGGCGAATAATCCTGGCCGCCGCTGACGGTCGTGAACGGCGCGTCCAGTACCGTATCGAATGGGTTCATGCCGCTTTGCAGTGCCGCGGAATAAACGTAGACCTTGAAGGAGCTTCCCACCTGGCGGTAGGCCTGCGTGGCGCGGTTGAATTTTGAGTCGTCAAAACTGTAGCCGCCGACCATGGCCTTCACCTCACCGCTGGCATTGTCGATGGCCAGCAGAGCGGCTTGCGCAGCGGGATATTGCTCAACGTCTACCTTGATGGTGCTGCCCGAGACTTCACGGATGTGAAATATACCGACGTCGCCCACCTGAAAAAGCTGCGTGGCGGATTTGCGCCCGGTCCAGACAAAATCCGGCCCACTCACGACCGCGCGGTAAGGGCCGATCCGCACCACGGCCGCGGCGCTATCCACAGACATCACGAGACCAGCAACGTAATCGCCTTTGCCGATGGCATGGTGCCAATCATCATCGTCATAAGTCTGCAGGGTTCCCAGGTGATCGCGGAAAATATTGTGCAGATGGTCCCGCCACCCGTGACGCCGATCGTAGGCATGTAAGCCATCGCGCACGGCTTGATTGGCGGCTTCCTGCATTTTGATGTTGAGCGTGGTGTAAACGCGTAGCCCGCGTTCGTGCACGGCTTCGGTTCCGTAAGTGCTTTCGAGATACTTGCGAATTTCCTCAAAGAAGTACGGCGCCAGGTCATTGCGCGGATATTGCAGGTGCAGTCCTAACGGCTCCCGAATGGCGTCGCGCGCCTGTTCATCGTTGATCTTGCCCTCGCGCGCCATCAGACCGATCACGGTGTTGCGGCGGGCCAGCGCGCGCTGCGCGTGAAGCACCGGAGAATAGCTCGGGCCGCGGATAATTCCTGCGAGTGTGGCAGCCTCCGGCAGCGTGAGTCTGCCCACCGGCTTGCCGAAATAAAACTCCGAAGCCGCCTCCATGCCATATTCGCCGTGGCTCAGATAAATCTGATTGCAATACATCGCGAGGATTTGCTGCTTGGTGTAATGGCGTTCGATCTGGATCGCGAGCAGCACTTCTTGAATCTTGCGCCGGAAGCTGCGATTCGAGCGGTCGAGAAAGAGCGTGCCGGCAAGTTGCATGGTCAGCGTGCTGGCGCCCTCGCTGATGTGGCCGCGGATGACGTTCCGCCAAGCGGCTTGCACCGCGCGCGGCAGGTCCACACCCCAATGCTCGAAGAAATGCTGATCTTCCGCGGACGTGACGGCATCGCGGAGCACTGGCGGAATCTGTTCGTAGGTCAGCAGAATGCGCCGTTGCAGGGCAAAACTGCCAATCGAGGCGCCATCATCCGCATAAATCTCAGTGACCACATTGGGCTGATAATCCTCGAGCGCGCGAACCTCGGGCAGATCGCTCGAGTAGACGAAGAGAAGCCCGGCGCCCACGCCGAACAAAATGGCGCAGATCAGCAAGAGCGTGAAGGCTAGACGGCCGATGATCTTTCGTCCGCGTAGCCGCAGAGTGATAGGGGGAAGCGGGTCCATACTGCGGACCTTTATTGTAGCGCAAATGATGGTTTTGCCGGGCGGGAGCGCGATCAATTTGCGCGAGAGGTTACAAAGTCGAAACGCCGGGAATGCAACCGGTTGTGCGGCGGCAGACGCGGCCTACGGTTTCGCGGCGCCCGTTGCAGGAGTGAAGGAGTCCACGACCCAGTGACCGCCTTGCAGCGTCAAACTATACGAACCTTCAGTGGCGTCGCACAGGTCGCCGCATTCATAGCCGCCTTCGACGTCCGCATGCGTGTCCGACGTCCACTTCACCGCGCCCACACGGAAGATAATGCCGTCCTTATCAGTTTTCTTGTCAACGATAGTGGGCACGGGCTTTTTTTCGTGCCGCGCATCGGAGATGGGCCGCACGAGAGGAACATCGTCACGAAAACGAGCGAGGAACTCTTCGCTGGGGTTCTTATTGTCCACGCCAATGAAATAAAAATCGGCCTGGCGGTTCACCGCCTTGAATTCGTAGCGGAAAACGGCCTCGCGCACATCGTCGTCTTTCGACGAATTCGTCTGGTGCGTATCTTTCTGTGGGCGCACGGCAGGGGCCAGCAGCGTGGTGGCGAACAGAGCCAGGATCAATGTTTTCATACGCGGCCTATTTTACTGCGGAAAAACCTTGCGTTACAGGGCCGATTTCGCCGGTATTGCGCCCGGCGCGGCGAGCCGTTAGGAAGGCCCCGATCGTGATGGCCAGCGCGCCGGCGAGCAATGATCCATCGCGCAGCAGCGTCAGCGGCCCTAACTTTTCACCCGGGCCAAAACAACCACAATCGATCGTCAAGCCCTTCAAATACGCATGAACCATCACGCCGAAGAAGCCCGCGAGCAGCGCGGTGACGGCGGTAGCCGTCCAACGTAGCTGCCACCCCAAAAGTAGAAGCAGGGCAAGCGCCATTTCGAGCCATGGCAACGTACGTGCGACCAACGTAACGCCCCACACGGGAAGAAGTTGATAGGAATCGACCGACATGGCGAATAACATCCAGGGTTGCCGCAATTTCGACCAAGCCGCATAACCGAAAATACAGCCTAGGGCGATGCGGCCGAGGAGCAAAAGCCAGAGCACCCAGTTTTTGGGTGTTCCTGAAGATGGGAAGGCGGCCGCCATTTTATTGTTTGAGCAAATAGTCGAGATATTGCTTCAACAGCGGAAAGGGCGTTGGCCCCGGGGGCAAAGCGATCACTTTGCCATTTTGCGTGACAAAAAGGCTCGGCGTCTGGTTCACGCCGCGCTGATTGCCTAGGGTCATGTCGCGTTGTACCGCGTCCTGCACATCCTGCGTATTGATCAAAGCTTTTACTCTTTTCAATTCGGCGGGCGTCAAGACCGTCGCGACGGTGGCCTCGATATTTCCGGATACTTCCCAGGTTTCCTGTTGCGCGTAGAGGGCGCTTGCGACCGGCTCAAATTTTCCGATCGCGGCGGCGGCATTCGCCCAATATGCCGCCTGTTTCGAGTATTGGTGCATGGTGAGAGGGAAGTCGTGATGGATCAAGTAGACTTTTCCCGTGTTCACATAGTCCTCGATCACCATCTTCGTCGTATGCTCGAAAAGATATTTGCACGCCGGGCATTCAAAATCGGTGAAATCCTCAAGGCGTAATGGTGCGCTCTTCGATCCCATCGCCTTTCCGGCGGCGATTTCGTCGACCGAAATCTTCATTTGTGGGAGTGCGGGCGACGAAGCCATCGTGCCGGCACTTGCCAGCGCCAAAACAATGGCCAAAGAAATCCTCAAAAAAGCGCTACTTCTCACACAGCCTCCCTCACGACGACTGGACTCAGAAAGAATGCGTCAGCCATTCTACTTGAATTTTAGGCGGACAAGCGCCTCTATGGCGCTTCGCTTCCCAAATAGCATGGATTCGGAAGCGGCGGAAAATGATGGCCACGATGGATTGGACGCGAGTAGGGCCTTCGGGTGAGAGGGCAATCGAGGTTGAGTTGCTGGCGGGTATAGTGGTCGAACGCAGTGTCGGTGCCTTAATGTAAGTGATTTATAATAAGCACTATATGATCGCTTATCATTGTACTTGACAATGAAACACTCAAGCTCTATATTGGTGCTCGACTGATGCTCGAACGCGCCGTAGCACCCGTTGGATATATCCCCGCTATCGGCCCAGGAGGAGTTCGGAAATGAGCAAGATTATAGGAATAGACCTCGGGACCACGAACTCGGTCGTCTCTGTAATGCAGGGCGGCGAACCGGTGGTGATCCCGAACCAGGAAGGCGGCCGCACCACTCCTTCTGTGGTAGGCATCACGAAGTCAGGCGAGCGGCTGGTCGGGCAAGTGGCGAAGCGCCAAGCGGTCACGAACCCAGAGAATACGGTGTATTCGATCAAGCGTTTCATGGGACGCCGCTTCGACGAGGTAAGCGACGAAGCGAAGCTCGTTCCCTACAAGATCGTCAAAGGACCGCATGACGATGCGCGCGTGGAGATTCATGGGCGCGTGTACAGCCCGCCTGAGCTCTCCGCGATGATTTTGCAGAAGCTGAAGACGGCCGCGGAAGATTTTCTCGGGGAAAAAGTAGACAAGGCCGTAATTACCGTGCCGGCCTATTTCAATGACGCGCAACGGCAAGCGACGAAGCAAGCGGGTGAGGTAGCCGGCCTGGAGGTCGTGCGCATCATCAATGAGCCGACGGCAGCCGCGCTGGCCTACGGCTTGGATAAGAAGAAAGACGAAACGATCGCCGTTTACGACCTGGGCGGCGGAACGTTTGATATTTCGATCCTGGAAGTGGGCGAAGGCGTGGTCGAAGTGAAATCCACGGCAGGCGACACGCATCTGGGCGGCGACGATATCGACCAGCGCGTCGCGGACTGGATCATCGACGAATTCAAGAAGGAAAACGGCATCGATCTGGGCAAGGACCGCATGGCGCTGCAACGGTTGAAGGAAGCGGCGGAGAAGGCGAAGGTCGAGCTTTCACAGGTTGCCGAGACCGAGATCAATCTGCCATTTATCACGGCGGACGCGACGGGACCGAAGCATTTGCTCAAAAAGCTCACGCGGTCGAAGCTCGAGCAATTGATGGAGGACATTCTCCAGCGCACGACCGGGCCGGTGAAGCAAGCGCTCAAGGACGCCAACCTCACGCCGGATAAGATTGACGAAGTGGTTCTGGTGGGCGGTTCGACGCGTATCCCACGCGTGATCGATATCGTGAAGGGTCTGTTTGGAGGGAAAGAACCGCACAAGGGCGTGAACCCCGACGAGGTGGTCGCGGTGGGCGCGGCGATTCAGGGTGGAGTGTTGGGCGGCGAAGTGAAGGACATTTTGCTGCTGGACGTGACGCCGCTATCGCTGGGTGTCGAGACCTACGGCGGAGTGATGACCACGCTGATCCCGCGCAACACGACGATTCCGACGCGTAAGTCGGAAATCTTTTCAACGGCGGCGGATAACCAAACCTCCGTGGAGATCCACGTGTTGCAAGGGGAGCGGCCGCTAGCGCGCGACAACCGCACGCTCGGCAAGTTCCACCTCGTGGGCATTCCGCCCGCGCCGCGCGGGATTCCGCAAGTCGAGGTGACGTTCGATATCGATGCCAATGGCATCCTGAACGTTTCCGCGAAGGACCATGCGACGAACAAAGAACAGAAGATCACGATCACCGCGTCGACGGGTCTTTCCAAGGACGAAGCGGAGCGCATGCGGCATGACGCCGAGTCGCACGCCGACGAAGACAAGAAGCGTTTGGCGGAAATCGAGGCGCGCAATCAGTGCGACAACCGCATCTACCAGGCGGAAAAGCTGCTTCGTGAGAATCGCGAAAAGATCGCGGAGGCGGACGCCAAGGCGGTGGAAGCAGCGGTCGAAACGGGCCGCAAGGCCATGAACGACGGCGACGTGGAAGCGATGCGGTCGGCTGGCGAGCAAATCGAGCGGGCCACGCACCAAATTGCCGAAGCGATGTACAAGGCGAACGCGGCCGCGCAGGGCGGCAGCGCCTCCGGTGGTCCGCAGCAGGGCGGCGGAAGCACATCCGACGGAACCAAGCCCAACGAGGGTCCGAAGCAAGGCGATGTGATCGACGCTGAATACGTGGACGTGGACGAGTCAAAGAAGCCGAACTAATCGAACCATTAGGCGGACGGAGCTTCTTCACGGGACGCCGTCCGCTTTATGCATGATGATGAGGAGCCGCGTTGACGACTACCGTTGAAGGAGTAAAGCGGACGGGTCCGCCCGTGGCGCTGCAGAAGCTTCGCGACAACTTCTACATGGTGCAGGTTCCTCTCAGCGAATCGCCCAGTGCGGATTGGAAGCGCTTGTTCTACGACACGCAGCAGGGCGTTTCCGCGGAGTTTCCGCCGCGATCCGTGGAAATGATGGGAGCGGCGCTGCGATTTCGCTCCGGCGGCGAGGAAGTCGCGTCGCGCATGGCCTGGATCGACAAGTGGATCGAGCGGGCGAACCAAAAGGAAGCGAGCCGCGGCGGGCGCCTGGAAGAAGAGCGCAAGCGCCGCCGTGAGGAACTGGCAAAAGAACACCAGGAGCTTGCGGAGCTAAACGCCCGCTGGACGAACCTGTAAGCGGAAACAATGAGCGCTCCTCTCGCACGATCGGGCGAATGGGGCTCTGACGAACGACATGGTCACTACCACCAAACAGGATTACTACGAACTGCTAGGCGTGCCGCGCAAGGCGCCTCTCAAGGAAATCCGTCAGGCCTACCGTAAGCTGGCGCGTAAGTATCATCCCGACCTGAATCCCGGCGACAAATCCTCCGAGGAAAAATTCAAGCAGGTACAGGAAGCGTACGACGTTCTTTCCGATTCGAAAAAGCGCCAGATGTACGACTTGCACGGTTTCTATTCCGAGAGCGGTCCAAACCCACCACCAGGAGCGGGACCGGAATCCGGCGTCAATGTGGATTTCGGGGGCTTCGATTTCGGCGGTGGCGGAGCTTCTGGCGGGGCAAGCTTTCGTGATTTGTTCAGCCAATTTTTCGGCGGAGGCGCCGGCCAAGCAGCGCGAATGGAACAGGAGCCGGGAAGCGACCTCGAGTATCGCGTGGAAATCGGCTTCTGGGATGCCGTGCGCGGCGCCGTCAAGAAAATTACCATCACCCGCCTGGACACTTGTAATCAGTGCCACGGCACGGGCGCTGTGGGCTCATCCGAACAGGTGTGCCCGCAATGCGGCGGCAGCGGCCATACCACACGCGCCAGCGGCAACATGCGCTTCAATATGGCATGCCCGCGCTGCGGCGGCACGGGGCGTTTGCGTACCGCTTGCCCGGGTTGTGGCGGCGAAGGGCGCGTTCGCCGAACGGAAACGCTGGACGTGCGGATCCCGCCGGGCGTGAACACCGGATCGCGCGTACGGGTCGCGGGGCATGGAAATGCGGGCACGGACGGCGCGCCCCCGGGCGATCTTTACATCGTGTTTGACGTGCAGCCCCATACGTATTTCGAGCGGCGCGGAGACGATATTTATACGCGTGTGCCGATCACGGTGAGCGAAGCGGCGCTGGGCGCGAAGATCGAAGTCCCAACCATTGACGGCCGCGCGATGCTGCGCATTCCCCCAGGATCTTCAAGCGGTAGACTCTTACGATTGCGCGAAAAGGGCGTGGCGCTCGCGCGTAAGCCCGGACATCGCGGTGATCTCTACGTGGAGTTGCAGGTGGTGGTGCCCGAAGCCGTGGACGAAAAAGTGCGAAACCTGCTCAAAGAGCTCAGCAAGCTTGCGCCTGAAGACCCGCGCGGCGATTTGTTCGCCCGCGCAGGCGTTTAAGAATGCAAGGCGAGCCCGGCCTGAGGAGGAGAAATGGCTATGCGAGCAAAGAAAAAGGCGCGTGCTGGATACATGATCAGCGCCGTGGCCACGCTTTACAAAATCCACCCGCAGACGCTGCGTCTTTACGAACGCGCCGGCCTGCTGCAGCCTTCGCGGTCTCACGGGAACACTCGCCTCTATACGGATCATGACCTCGAGCGCCTCGAAGTGATCCTGAATCTCTCCCGGGAATTGGGCGTAAATCTGGCCGGTATCGAAATCATTCTGAATATGCGCGACAAAATGTCGCAGATGCAGCGTCAGATGGAACAATTCATGCAGTTTATCCGGCACGAACTGGCCCCGGCATTGCGTTCGACCGACCCGCGCGCGCCGCATGAAGCGATCGTGTACGTGGGCAGCCCCCGCGTGATTCGCGTGCACAAGCAGCCGCATTCTTCCTAATCGCGCGCGGGTAGCTGCGATTCTTCCCTCAAAACTTCTCTTCGATTAGCTTCACAATTGCCGCCAGCGTGTGGTTGACGGGCGTGGGAACTCCGAATTGGCGTCCACGGCGGATGATCACGCCGTTGAGCGCATCAATTTCGGTGTGCTTGTGGCGCGCCACATCCTGTGAGGTGGAGGAAATGGCTTGAGGCATGGTATCGCCCAGCTTTACGCAACGCTCCAAAAGATCCGCGGGCAGCCCGGTGACTCCGGAGGCATGAGCCACAGCAATCGCCTCGCGGGCTGTCTCGGCAATCACATCACGGCTCGCGGGGTTCTTGGTGGCAGCACCGTAGGTGCACTGAGCGATCGCGGAGAGTGCGTTGTAGGCACAGTTCATGACGAGCTTGGACCAGAGATCGGCCTGGATATTGGCGGAGAGCTTGCACGGCACGCCGGCCAAAGTAAACGTGGCGATGATCCGCTCCAGATCGTCGCGACGGGACGCGTTCATGGTGCTCCCGATCAGCAACTCGCCGCGACCCACGTGCTTGATGCGCGCCGGCTCGGGCATGGAAGCTGCTACAAAAACAACGGACGCGAGCGCTTCGATGCCGGCGGAATCATGGATCGTTTCGATGTTTTCCACGCCATTCTGCAGGCTCAGAACCACAGCGCCGAAGGCCAGATGCGGCGCTATCGCTTTGGCGGTCGCGGCGGTGTCCAAGGTTTTCACGCAAAAAAGGACAAGATCGGCGCCGCGGACCGCCGCTGCGTCCGAAGAAGCGGCGGCGCGAATGTTTTCCTGGAAGTTGATGCTGTCAATAAAGAGCCCGTGGCCCTCGATCACTTCGACTACGGCGGGACGCCCGATAAACGTGACGCGGACGCCCGCGCGCGCAAGCATCCCGCCAAAGTATCCTCCGACCGCGCCCGTGCCCATCACTGCGATTTGCTTGTAGGGCTTTGCGCTTGCAGAAACGTCTGCGGATGCCATGTTTGCTCCTCAAGAAATTGTGTTCCGGCTGCGCGCACTAGATCGTCAGGATGCGCAGCAGGCGGTCGATGTCGCGTTCCGTGTTGTAGAGATAGGGCGAGATGCGCAGCGAACCTTCGCGCAAGCTGACGATTACGCCCGCGGCACGAAGCTTTTCGTAAAGCTCGGGTGTTCGCTCGGGCTTGCGCGCCGCGACGCACACAAATTGCCCGCGATCCTGCTCCTCTGCCGGGCTAGCCAACACGCACCGATCGAGAGGCAGACGCTCGATCAATTGCGCCATCAGCCGTTGATTGTGTTCCCACACGGTTTGCACGCCCGCGCGCGCCAGAAAATCAAGCGAAGCCTCCCACGGTGCCAGGTTGAAGAAGCTCGCGGTCTCCGGCGTGTCCCAGCGGCGCGCTGTTCTTTCGAGCTTCATGGTGCCCTGCGAAAGCTTGTGAAATTCAGAAGCGTTCTCGATCGCCATCCAGTACGCAGGCGAGGGACGCATTTCCGCGATACGTGAGCCACTGGCCCAGAAAAAGCCCGTGCCGTAGGGGCCGAGCAGCCATTTGTAGCCCGAGGAAGCGATAAAGTCCGCGCCGAGGTCCGCTACGCTAAACGGGAGCGCGCCCGCACATTGCGCGGCGTCGAGCAGCAGCATCGCTCCCGCGGCGTGTGCGGCCGCTGCCAAGCGCTTCGCGTCGCACCGGACGCCATTATCGAAACGAACGAGCGCCGTGGAAATCAGCCGTGTGCTGGGTGTGATCGCCTGGATGAGGTCGTCGGTGGTGATGAAGCGTCCGCGCGGTTGCACCACTCGCACGCGTAGCCGGCCAGCTTCCTGTATTGGCAACCAGGTGGCGAAATGCGCGGGAAATTCGCCGGCTGCGATCAGAACTTCGTCCTCCGGCTGCCAGTCATAGCCATTGGCAACCGCGGCGAGTCCCGCGCTCGCTCCGGTAGTGAGCGCGATTTCCTCCGGGGCCGCGCCGATCAGCCCGGCAATCTTCTCGCGCACGCGGCTGGGAAGTGCAAAGTACACGTCCTCCGGCATCTTGTGCGGATATTTCTTCCATTCGATCGCGGCCTGCGCAGCGCGGATCGCGGCGCGCGGCAAGGGTGATTGTCCAGCGATGTTCAGATAGGCAACGTCGTCGAGTTCGAACCACTCCGTGCGCCAATCTACTACCGACTGCGTTTGCGTAGTCATCTGCTACGTCCTCCCAGGTACGATGCGCGATAAGCCGGCTCGTTCCGTTTAGAAGTGTTCGCGAAGTTGAGCGAACTGCGAAATCACTAGCAATCGACCCGCGCCGCTTTGCAAAGGTTCGTGCTCGAGTTCCCAAGTGTTGTGGTGGGGGATAAAAACCGCGCTCAATCCCGCTCGCAGCGCCGGATTGATGTCGCTTTTCGGACTATTTCCAACCATCCACCCATGCGCTTTGACGATGCGATGCTGCCGCACCAGGCCCGCATAGGTAGGAGCATCCTTTTCCGGCACGATTTCAATCGCGGTAAAAAACTTCTGTAAGCCGGATTTCTCAACCTTGGCGGCCTGTTCCGCCGCGTGCCCCTTCGTGAAAAGGATCAGGCGGTGCCGGGCATTGAGATAATCGAGCGTTTCCGGCACGCCTTCCATCAATCGGGGAGGGGTTTGTTCGAGCCTGACGCAGAGCCCAGCCACGTGAGCAACGGCATGCTCCTGCACCATTTGTCCAGCCAGCTTGCGATACGTCTCATCGAGCGAGCGGCCAAAACATTTCACGCCATACCCGTGCTGGCGGATATTACGGCGCTCGGTTTCGTTCAAAATGCGACGCGCGTAATCGCGGGAATAACCCAGAGGCTCGACGAGCGCGATGAATTCCTCGATCGTTTCCTCGAAGAAGATATTGTTCTCCCAGAGCGTGTCGTCCGCATCGATGAGGAAAGTAAGCCTGGGCATGGTGAAGGGCTATTGTAACGCGGCGGCGAAGCGCAAATAAAACGGGACGGGCCCTGTTGGCTGAGCCAATACGGCCTGCCTGAGAAAAAGTAGCGGGCGCTCCGGCTATCCTTCGGGCACAAATTCGTAGCGGTCGATGCTAGCGGCGATACCCGTCCGGCCGCCACGAGCCTCCGCGCGCACCACGAGACCCTGGCAACGAATGTGGACGTCCGTTGCGAGTGTGATTTCCTTGGGAAGCGTCAGAACGAACTCGATGCGTGCGCCCACTTCGAAGCCATGTTCCGCTAGGAAATAGAGTCCGCGGAAGCTCACGTCGCGTGTCTGCGCGGATACCTGGGCCGGTTCGGGATGCGAGGAAGAACGCACAGACAGCGGCAAGGCCATGACGAAACGTCGCGAAGTTCTGCGTTCGGCGGCTGAAGGTTCCAAGTGCGCCTCCCGGGCAAAAGCGCATCCTAGATCGGCATGAACGTAACATCGAACCGGGCCTGCTGCAAAGTAGAATCCTCCTGGCATTGCAGTTCTAGCACTTTCTTCGCCGCAAGCGCTTTCCTGGCGTACAATGCCTCAGATTTCACCTTGCCTTTCCGAATTCTGCGTTTGGAGCGCGCGGGCGATTTGCGCGGGCATCCTCGCGCGCCGCTGGGTTTGACGATCCGGCTGCGCTGGTTTGGCGCACTGGGGTTGGTGTCTGCCACGGCGCAAACGCTGGATACCAGCGGAGGAGGAGTGCTGACGCGCGTGGGATCACCGCTTAGGACGGGATCTCAGGTTTGGGTCACGCTACCGTACGAGCCTGAGTCTCCCCAGACTGTGTCCGAACTTCCCGCCAAAGTAGTCCACAATCGCGTAACGCCGGAAGGCGAGCACTTGTTGGGCATTGCCTTCGAGCCTTCGAAAAAGCCTAAAGCGATCACAGCGCTGGAGGAATTCGAAGCGGGCGCGCGCTGGCGCCGCTTGGGAAGTTTCGAAACGCGAAGTGCAAATCGCCGCGATGGCGCGAGAAAGAATCTGGCTGTGCCGGTGACGGTACGCCGGCGGAATCGTCCCTGGCCGGACGAGGTAATGAGCGTCAATCTGGCCCCCGGGGGCGTTCTGTTCACCACCTTGCAGGTCTACGAGAGGGATAGCGTCGTCGCACTTGCGTTGCCGATCGCTGCGGGCGCCGCTGCCAGCCCACGCTCGGCACGCATCGTGCGTATGAGCGAGCTCGAACCCGGCGAAGTCCTGCAACAGGTCGCCGCGCGATTTACGCGATAACCTCTTGCCACTGGCATTTTGCGGCCTCGCATCCTCTCCGCTAGACTTCGAAGCTCACAAATGACCGAGGCCTTACATCGCAGCATCACTTTTCCTGGGCCGGCAGGGCAGCTTGAGGGGTTGCTGTGGATGCCTGCGCGGCCGAATCCGCCCATCGCCGCCGTGGTTTGCCACCCTCATCCTCTCTTCGGCGGCACTATGCATAACAAGGTTGTCTATCAAGTGGCACGCACGTTAGATCGCTTGGGAGTGCCGACCCTCCGCTTTAATTTCCGTGGTGTGGGGAGGAGCGGCGGCAACCACGATCGCGGACGCGGCGAACAAGACGATGTTCGCGCTGCACTCGATCGCCTCGCTGCCGAATTGACGGGCACTCCGCTTTTGGTGGCAGGCTTCAGCTTCGGCTGCTGGGTTGGCTTGCGCGTGGGTTGCGAAGACGAGCGCGTGACGGAGCTGATTGGGCTGGGCGCTCCCGTGAACAATTCTTATCTCGATTACTTGGCGAGCTGCGAGAAACCGCGCTTGCTGGTGCAAGGCGAGAACGATCAGTACGGTTCGCCCAAAAAGCTCAATCAGCTCGTCGAGTCATTTCCGGTGAAGGTGCGCGAGAGGACGCAGGTTGTGATCGTGCCCGGCGCCGATCATTTTTTTGCGGGACTACTGGACCGCGTGGATGTGGCGATCACAGAATGGCTGGACGCGCGGCACCCCGAGCTTGCCACCCGCTAAAGCGAAGCAGTGTCAGGCAGTATTCCCGCGCGCGAAAAGCTTGGAGAAGTTTTCTTCACCCAGAAGCGCCTCGCGAAAAAGCCGCGCGTTCGCACGAACGTGCTCGGTGCGGCTCATGCCCACCAGCGCAGTGGTGATCCCCGGCAGGGACCTCACGAATTGCAGCGCGCGCTCGACATCGTCATTCAGTCCGATGGCGTTCACTATAAACGGCGGAAGCTTGCGCGCCACGCGCCCTTGTAGCAGGGAGGCGCTGGCAATCAGGTGGATGCCAAGTTTGTCCGCAGCCTCGATCATGGTCAACGGTTCGCCGGAGCCGTTACCGACCGCCTGATTGCGGCGCGTGAGAGCGTCCGTCATCGCCAGATTCACCGGAAGCTGCACGAAGCGGAAATGGTGCGCGTCACCGGCAACTTCGCGCGCGACGGCCTCTACCGCGGCGAGCGACAAGTGTTCGTGTGAGTCGAGCCCTACGCGAAAACCATTCCAGGTTGCCAAACCATAAGCGCGAATTTTGTCCGAGGCTACGGCCGACTCCAGCCAGACGAAGGCTGCGCCGAGGCGTCCCAGAAATTCCTCTCGCGACACCTCAGCGAGCTGCGTTTCCGGATTGTGTAAATAAAAGAGGTCCACGCAGGAGACGCCGAGATTCCGCAGGCTGCGTTCGAGCTGATCGGCGAGGTACCGTGGCGCCATGGAATGGCAGCCAGCGGCAATTTCGTTTGGCTTCAGGATTCCGCGATCGATGAACTCCGTACGAAAATATTCACCGGGATTGGACGGCATGGAACCGTCCGGGGTCAGGTAACCGGCCTTGGTGCAAAGCACGATCTGTTCGCGCGGGTAGCCGCGGCGGGCCAGTTCGGCCAACGCGGCGCCGACGCTGCGTTCGCTGCGCTGCAAACGGTAGTTGATCGCGGTGTCCACCACGTTGAAGCCGGATTCGACCGCGGCAATCACCGCATCGGTATAGGCGCGATCGGTATCCGCATCTGGCTCGCCGAGATATGTGCCGATACCCAGTGTGGAAAACATCGTGCTGGATTCGGCATTTTGCTGGCCCACGCCTGCAACCGCGCGAAAATGTCCGGCGGCCGTTTGTCCGGCAAAGCGTTGCGCGTAGGCATGCGTACCTTCAGGCGTCGCGTAAGGTTTCATTTGGAGTGCGCCAGTATAGCAGGCGATACCGCTGCTGCTTAACCTGCGGCGGCCAGCAGCCTTGCGCAGGCGCGAATCAGCCGGCGGTAAGGCCAATCCTTTTCGCGGAAGAAAATCTCGCCGGTTCGCGGCTTAGAGTAAAACCAGCGGGCCAACAGAGCCAAATGATCCGCCAAAGGCTCACCCGCGTGGGCGATCGCGGTGGGCTCGTTCTCAAGCGAACGGCCCAGGCGGGTCCGCAAGACTTCTTCCGCCGAAAGGGGCTCGGCGGTCTGCCCGAATCGCAGCAGGAAGGGCTCAGCAATCCAGCCGCCACGCACGATGAAGACGGCCACCACCTCGGGTTGCGCTGCGCGTTGCATGATTACGGCGTCGAGGTTCTCAATGGGACGAACTAGTTCGGGTGCGCCCTTGAGGACTTCCGCGACCTTTTCGAAACGCCGGTGCACCGCCGCCGCGCGCTCGAAATCGAGGCCGACGCTCGCGGCTTCGCGTTCGCTTTCGAGTTCCATTTGCAGGGAATTGCCGCCGCTTACGAGGAAGGCCTCGACGCGCGCCACTTCGGCCGCATATTCCTCGGCGCTGCATCCCGCAAAGCACGGCGCCAGACACATCTTCATTTCGGAGTAAATGCAGCCCGGGAAAGCTGGATTGCGGCGAATCTTGATTTGGCAGCGGCGAATTTTGAAAAGGTCGAGAAATTTCGAAGCAAAGGCATCGGCAGCGCGCCGCGAAGGGAAGGGACCGAAATAAAATCCTGCGGACGGGCGGCCAGCGTCATTGGCCCGGATATGACGCGTGACGTAACACCGCGGGTAGGCATTCGAAGTGTTCAATTTCAACAGCGCGGGCGGGCGCATGTGCAGCCGTTCACGATAGCCGGCGGGATCGAGCGATCGCGCCTGCTGCCAGTGCACGTAGGCCAGTTCGAATACCGAACCGGCGGTGCGATAGCGCACCCCGCTGGCGTAAGCGCGCAAATCGAGACGCCGCGCCGCGGCAAGGTCGGCAGGATCGCGGCCGCCCAGCAGTCGCTCCATACGCCGCCGCAGATCGGCCGTGCGGATCAAATAAGGCCGCATATTCGCGAATTCGGCGCGCGGCTCGATGCGCACTACCGCCGGGGCGTGCGGCAACGCAGAGAAAAATTCAGCGGCGCGCACGGGATCAAAACCGGCGGCACTATCAAGCTCCATCATCACGGGAAGGATACACCGGGGATTCGAGTGGAGGCGTCGAAAGAGAAGGGCAGTGTTGCGTTGGCGCTCGACAAGCCGTTCAGTATAACTTCAGCACCCACGCGGCGATCACCAGCCGCTGAATTTCGCTGGTGCCCTCGTAGATTTCCGTGATGCGCGCATCGCGGTACATCCGCTCGACTGGATATTCCTGGCTGTATCCATAGCCGCCGTGGATTTGCATCGCCTTGTGCGTCACTCGCGTGGACATTTCGCTGGCGAAAAGTTTGGCCATGGCGGCGTCCATCGTAAATCGCGCACCCGAATCCTGCTTCCATGCGGCGCGGCGAATCAACATGCGGGCTGCATCAATTTCCGTAGCCATATCCGCGAGCATGAATTGAATCGCTTGAAAATTCGAAATCGGCTGGCCAAACGCCATGCGCTCCTGCGCGTAACGCAAAGCTTCGTCGAGGGCGCCCTGCGCGATTCCGCAGGCTTGCGACGCAATTCCGATGCGGCCGCCATCGAGCGTAGAAAGCGCCACCCGGTAACCCTCACCTTCGTTGCCGATGCGGTTCGTGGCCGGCACCGCGCAATCCACAAAGGAAAGCTCGGTACAGGCAGTGGCGTGAATGCCCATTTTCTTCTCTTCTTTGCCGACGCTGAAACCCGGCGTGCCGCGCTCGACCACCAACGCGGTGATGCCTTTCTCGCCTTTGGCGGGGTCGGTATTCACATACACGATAGCCGCATCGGCCGCGCCGCCGTTGGTGATCCAAGCCTTGGTGCCGTTGATCACATATTGATCGCCTTTGCGGACGGCTTTGGTCTGCAACGCGGCCGCGTTCGAACCTGCTTGCGGTTCGGTGAGCGCATAACACCCGATTTTTTCGCCGCGCGCAAACGGCACAAGGAATTTCTGTTTCTGCTCTTCGGTGCCGAAGCGGAAGATCGGATCGCAGTAGAGCGAGTTTTGCACCGAGAGAATCACGCCAGTGGAGGCGCAGGCGCGCGAGATTTCCTCAATCACGATGCTGTAGCTGATGTGATCGAAGCCCGCGCCGCCATATTCTTCGGGAAACGCGATACCGGTCAGGCCAAGTTCCGCAGCTTTGCGGAACGTTTCACGCGGGAAGTGGCCCGTTTCATCTAATTCGCGTGCCAACGGCCTTACTTCCGCGGCGGCGAAATCGCGGACGGTCCGCTGTAGCAGTACTTGCTCTTCGCTTAAACCCAGGTTCACAAGACTCCCTCGGCGGCGAATGCCGCCTCCATCACTATCGTTATACGAAGCGCTTTGCCGCTAGTGCTTACCAAAGAGCTTCTTCAATTGGCTTTCGGCGGTGGCCGGCGCGGCGCCTATCGCTTTTTCCGGCGCACCCTTGCCCGGTAAGAATACCGGGTGTGCGATCGTACCCGAAAGCGTGAAGGGCACACTGATATCCGAGACTTTTCGTTTGAGCGCCGCACCGAGCAGGCTCGCGATTGCTTCTGCAGGCGCGCCACCCATCGCAGAAGCATTCACCGTGGCCTTGCCGTTAAAATCCAAGGATTTATCCACCAGGCCGAAGCCTCCGGTCAATTGCACCGTGCCGGATGACGCATCCATCCTGATAAGCTTGGAATTCACGTGCCCATCTTTGATAGAAAGATCGCCGGTGAGGGTGCTGAACCTTGTTTCATCGAGCCCCGCCGCCTTGGCGAGCACACCCAGCGACCCGGCCAGATTCACACCGGGCAGCGTCCCATCATGTACGGCGAAATTTCCACTACCCGTAAGAGTTGACTGCCATGAACCGCCCGTCGAGCCGATCAGTTCCAGGTTGAAATCGGCATGCCCCGTCATTTTTCCACGCAAATCCGGAGGGCCTGCGGCGAGCATGTGGCCGATATCGAGATTCTGCAATTTAATGTTTGACGAAAAACGCTCGGGCGTTTGCCGAGCATCGGTCCGCGCCGTGAATTGCAGCGTACCCCCGTAAAGAGTTACCGACGCCGGCCACACTTCTACGTGGTCGCCGTAAATGCGGATTTCAGCGCTGGCATTCCCGCCCACGTACGGCGTCCACTCCACGCGGTCAGCCGAAACTTTGCCCTGGGCCAATAGGCTACTGCTCAGAGCGGTAGGCGCTGTTTTGACCGCGGGAGAAGGAGGTGTTTTGCGCAGCGACGCGAGCAACGCATCCGCCGCAAAATCGGAGGTGGAAATTTCGAAAGTGGTCACCGGCTGATTCAAATTGTCTATGTGCAGCGTGCCTTTGAGGTCCGCAACACTGCCAACCTGCACCTGAAACGTAGAATCGATTGCACCCTTGTCGAGTTTCACGTTGCCGCTCAGAAAAACGATCGGGCCCGAGAACGCACCCATTTGCACATTTAAGCCGGCCAGATTTGCACTAGCTTGCCATTGGCCAATGGCACTCAGGTCCGGGGTGACGTCGCTCAGCGTCGCTCCCAGGTTCTGCACTTCAAAGAGATTGAAAGGCGGCGCCCCTGGATTCGCGATTCTCTGCAAGGCGATGTCCGCTTTGGTCAGCGTGACTTTGTCGATTTCGCTAACGGCAAAGCCGCTCGTACTTTCCTCTGGCTCGGCGCTGGCGGTCGTGGCGGGGGACTGGGAAGAGAAGGTGTAATTGTTTTGATCGCGTTCTCCCTGCTCGAGGATGAGCTTCGGGTGAATCAATTCGAGCGACGTCAGGTGAATCTTCCCATGTAGCAGCGGGCCAAGTTCAAGTCCCCCACGCACAGAGTCCACGCTCAGGACGTTACCCGGCCCAAAGCCTGCCGGATTGCTCAATTGAAAGCCATCCACCACCGCCGCGGCGCTGGGCAGTAACCGCACATGGATGTGGCCGATCTCAGCCTGGCGTCCGGTGGCCGATTGAATCGCGTCTATGATTTCCTGGCGGTGCGCATCCGCATCGATGAAAAGAGGAGCGGCCAATCCAATCACCAGGAAGAGGACGATAACTCCCGCGCTAATCCAGACCCAGCGGTGTTTGTGAAAGGAGAAGTGACCTTTGGTCGACGCCATGAAATGAATGCGCGAAGGGCAGAAAGCGCAAAGGCAAGCGCCCATACGAAACGCGAACCTTATGTTGACAAAATGTGGCTCCCGAAACAAGCCGCAATTGGAGAATACCGGGCGAGACATGCCGCAGTTCGGAACTCGCAAGTGTTCACGGCCATCATGGCACCCCAATTTTTATTTTCGGAGTACGCTTTCCTACCTAGCGAGGCTCACGCACGAGGTATAATTACGCGCCATGTCCGTACGTGCCTTCACTACACTTGTGTCTCCGCAGCGGCGCCTTCGCGATCTGTCAGCGGGAAACTCGGAGCCAAGGCTCGCAGCCGCCCTCGTGCGGTCAAAGAGCGGCTGGCGGGAAAACTTACTCGCCCTTCTGTCCGGTCCGCGGCCGGAATCAGGCAAGGAAAGCGCCTTCCGTGACGCATATGTAGGCGGGCACGTACCGTCGCGTTCGCTGGTTTGGTCCACGTGCTGGCATATCGTCGCGTTGCTTTTGCTCCTTCAGTTTGGCCGCTACGTGCTAACGGTTCCGCAAACGCATGCCTTTGATCGTTTTCAGCTCACCTGGTCGGGTCCGATCGAGGACCTGCCGCTATTAGCAGGCGCCATGCCGGTGAAGAAGCCGGTGTCACCCAAGCCGGCCAATAAACCCGCGCCTCCGCCGAAGGCCGACGCATTTCATCCGACGCAGACAATTGTCTCCGCGCCCCAATTGGTTACGCATCCGAGGCAAACGTTGATTCTCCCAGACGCGCTGCAGGAGGCACCGAAGATTTTGCCGGCCATGCCCAACATAGTGATCTGGGATCAGACGCCCGAGCGGCCGCGGCTGCAAATCACAGCAGAGCAGTTGGCGCACATGAAGCCGAAGGAGCCGCAGGAGCGGCGCCAGGCCGGTGCAGCGGTTCCGGAGATTCCCAACGAAGAAGAGCGGGTAGCCGATCTGAATTTCGCCGCAGCGCCGCCGCCTCCGAAACCCATGTTGCCAATCGAGCCCGGCGCCGCCATGGTTGCTGCGCCCAAAAACGCGACGCAGCGAGCTGACTCAGTCGCAGCGCCTCCGCCTGAGAGCAGTAGTGGGAAAAACGGCGAGCGCCTGATTGCGATTTCCGCCACTCCTGCGCCCGTAGCACCTGAAGCTCCGGTCCCCAACGGCAACCTTGCCGCCCGTGTGGTGATCTCGCCGAACAAATCAAATGAGACTTCGGCCGGCGTGGCCCCCGGAAAAGACGGTGGCGGCAAGGCAAGTGGGCCGGCGGAGATCAGCATCAGCGAGGGCGCGCCTAAGAAGCCGGCGGGAACCTCCGGTTTAGGTGGCGATCCCGGTGCAGTGTCGCGAAATCTGCACGTCTCGCCGGGGATGGCGGCACCTGCGGATGTGCGCCCTTCGGCGACCGTACGCGAGCCCGATGTCCCGGTCGCTGCGAGGCTGAAGCCGGGCGCTCCGGCGGAGATCTTACTCACGGGGCGCGTTTACACGCTGCATGTGAACATGCCGAACCTTTCGAGCGCGTCGGGAAGCTGGGTGCTCAACTTCGCGGAGATGAATCAGGACGATCCTTACGCACCGCCCAGCATCCACACGGGCGAACTCACCGCGCCGCAAGCGCTACGCAAGGTTGACCCGCGTTACCCACCGGCGCTCGCCGAGATGAAAATTCAGGGCGAGGTGGTGCTGTACGCCATCATTCGAAAGGATGGTTCCGTAGACAGCATCCAGCTCGTGCATAAGCTCGATCCGGTGCTCGATCAGAACGCGATGCAGGCGCTCGCGCACTGGAAGTTCCGCCCGGCGGAACGCGCGGGCAGCCCGGTCCCCGTCGAAGCCGTCATCCACATCCCGTTTCACTTCTTCGTCCCAGAACAGTAAGCCCCGGTTTCGAATGCTTCCACAGGCCTGGAAGTTTCCACACTTGCGGAGGCTTGCAATGGTGAGTCATCCGCGCCTATGCTCGCGTTATGGCGCGCGCGGATTGCCCGAAGTGCGGCGGTACCGGGTACAAAATTTTGGAAGGCGAGAAAGAGCTTTCGCCTGCGGTCGCGCGTGTGCCCCACCATGCCGCGCGGCAGGCGGACGCCAACGGTGCCCGGGCATTTGCAATCGCCAAGCAAACCGGCGGGGCTTCCGGATCGCCACGCGTGGCCGTGCTTTGCGATTGCGTTGAACTGGAACGCGCGACGCGATCCGTTGGGCGCGCGCGCATTCCGGCGCGTTACGAGCATTGCGATTTCGAGAACTTTGAAACGGAATATCACCAGTTGGCCGACTTGAATCGCAATCTTGCCCAAGCGAAGCTCATCGTGCAGGGATTCGCTCGCGATTATCCGCTTACCAATGACGCGGGACTCCTGTTGATGGGCCCTTGCGGCGTTGGCAAGACACACTTGGCTGTCGCGGCGCTGAAGGAATTGATTTCGCGTGGGCACGAGGGTCTCTTCTACGACTACCGTGAACTACTCAAAGAAATCCAGGCGAGCTATAACTCCGAAAGTCAGTCCTCCGAGGGATCGGTGCTTGAGCCGGTATTGCGGACCGAGGTGCTCATCCTCGACGACTTGGGAGCGAGCAAACCTTCCGCCTGGGCGCTTGAGATGGTGGGCCACATCCTAACAACGCGGTATAACGAAAAGCGCATCACGCTGGCGACCACGAATTACCTTGATACGCAGGAGGCGGCACAGCCTGTGCCGGAACTCGACCTACGGCGGCGCGGTGCGCGGTTGCCTTCGGGAGGAACGATTCCGCCCATGCGCGACGATACCCTCGCGGAACGCATTGGCGTACGTATCCGGTCGCGCCTCTACGAGATGTGCCGCACCGTAGAAATCATTGCCCTCGATTTTCGCCAGGAGGGACGCAACGCCACCGGCTTCGAGCATTAGCCTGTTTTGCCGTAACTCCTTTCGTTGACAGCCCATATCAGCCACGGGTATCATCCCAGAGGATATGGCGCTCGAGAGGCGCCGCATCTCCTCCCTTGCTTAGCCGCGTTTTGGGAATCCCGGAGTGTCTCGGCAGGCAGAGGGTCAAGTCTCCCCGCGGAGGCCCCTTAAGATGTCGGCCGAGTTGGAAAACACAATCAACGACCTACCTTCGTCTCCTGCCGGCACAAAACAGCAGGAAAGCGAGGCCGCAGGCGCAGCTAAACCCCAGGAGTCGGCAACGAGCCGAGTTCCCGCATCTGCCGAAGCGGCACCGGCGGCTGCTCATTCCGCTCAAGCAGAGCACGAGTCCGGGGAGTCTGATGACCTGTCTCTCGAAGCGATGGGTGTGCTTATCGAGCAGTACCCAAGCCCGCAAGAAGAGGCCCCCGCCAGCGAAGCCCCGCAACAAATGACGGGGCGCGTGGTGGCGATTTCCGAGCTGGGCGTGGTGGTGGATATTGGAACCAAGCGCGAAGGTTTGATTGCCGCGCAAGAATTTGCAGACGACGGCGCAGCACCACTCCCGGCCATCGGCGAAACCGTGGAAGTAGAGCGTCTGGCGGAAGAAAAAGATGGCTACACGCTGCTTTCCTACCAGCGGCCCCGCCGGCGCGCGATCTGGAAGAAGATTGAGGAGTCCTACCGCTCGAAGGCCACCATTGAGGCCACCATCGTAGACTTAATCAAGGGTGGACTTGTGGCGGACATAGGTATCCGCGCATTCGTGCCCGCCTCCCAAATCGATCTGCGGCCACAGCCCAACTTGGAAGCGTGGAAGGGCCAAAAGATTCAATGCCGCGTGATCAAAATGAACCGCAAGCGCGGCAATGTGGTGGTGAGCCGGCGCGCGTTGCTGGAAGAAGAAAACGAATCGAAAAAGCAGCAGGTATTGGGCGCGCTCACCGAAGGCCAGGTGCTCACCGGCCGCGTAAAAAATATCACCGACTACGGCGTTTTCGTGGATTTGGGCGGAGTGGATGGTCTTCTGCACATCACCGATCTCTCCTGGGGAAGGCTCAAGCATCCATCGGAAGCCGTGACCGCAGGTCAGGAAATCGAAGTGCAGGTGCTACGTTTTGATAAGGAAAAGGGCCGCGTCTCGCTGGGGCGCAAGCAATTGCTCAAGGATCCTTGGGTTTCCGCCACGGAGCGTTTCCCCGTTGGTACGCGAGTACAGGGAAAGGTCGCGGGTGTGACGGATTACGGCGCATTTGTGGAGCTCGATGCCGGCGTCGAAGGGCTCGTGCATATTTCGGAGATGAGCTGGTCCAAGCGCATGAAGCACCCGTCGAAGGTGGTTGCCGTAGGCGACCCCGTCGAAGTTGTGGTGCTTGACGTCAAGCCCGAGCAACGCCGGATTTCTCTGGGGCTGAAACAGACGCTGCCCGATCCCTGGCAAGAACTGGCTGAAAAGTACCCGATCGGCACGGTCGTCACCGGCCGCGTGAGAAACCTCACTGAATTCGGCGCGTTTGTCGAGATCGAAGAAGGCTTCGATGGCCTGATCCACGTAAGCGATATCAGTTGGGCAGGCCGGGTGAAAAATCCAGGAGACGTGCTGAAAAAGGGCGAAACGATCACCGCCAAGGTCCTGAAAATCGATCAGGCCAATCGCCGCGTATCGCTCGGCGTGAAACAGGTGAATGATATTTGGGGCAACTGGTTCACCGCGCACAAGATGAACGACATCGTGCGTGGCAAGGTCTCCCGTCTGGCAACTTTCGGCGCGTTTGTCGAGCTAGCCGAGGGAATTGAAGGCTTGTGCCACATTTCCGAAGTGGAAGAAAAGCGCCGCAAGCATGAGGAAGGGCAGCCGCGGCCTGGCCAGAAGACGGGCGGCAGCGGTACGACTCTGGAAGTCGGCAAGGAATACGATTTTAAGATCGTGAAGCTCGATCCCGATCAGCACCGCATCGGGCTGAGCTATCGCGCGGCTTTGAAGCAGGTCGAAAAGCGCGAAATGGAGGAATACCGTTCTTCCAAATCGTCCTCCACCGCGACGATTGGCGATGTCATTCTATCTAAAGGAAGAACGCTCTAGGGTGTCGTTTGCTAAGCGTGCAGAGAATTTCTTAGAAGTGCTTCCTTTCCGGGGCCAATTAGTGATATGGAATCAAGCGCGCAAGCGGCGCTCAGGGAGCCTGCTGGCAGCCGCGCAGCAGAGCCACCAACCGAACAGGGTGTGATGCGATGACCGACGCAACCATGACCAAGGCCGACCTCGTGGAAGAAGTGATCAAGGGTACGCGCCTTCCACGCAAAGAATCGGAAGAGATCGTCGAGACGGTCTTCGACAGCATCATCCAGGCATTGCAAACCGGCGACAAGATCGAGATACGGGGCTTCGGCAGTTTCCGCACGCGCCAGCGCCGCGGCAGAATCGGCCGCAACCCGAAGACCGGTGCAAAAGTTGACGTTCCGCCAAAAAAGATTCCTTACTTCAAACCGAGCAAAGAACTGAAAGACTTCGTGAACACCCCTGGCGCAGGACTAAGAACGCCTGAACCTGCTGCCGCCGCTCCCGAAACGCCTCCGCGAGCCTGACCGAACCCCATGGAATTAATCTGGACGCCGTGGCGCTATCACTATATCGGCAACGCCACGAAGCCCGAGGGCTGTATTTTCTGTTCGCTGCAAAAGTTGCAGGACGCCGAAGCGCACATCCTCTTTCGCGGCGAAAAGAACTTCATCATCTTGAACGCTTTTCCCTACACTACGGGCCATCTGATGATCGTCCCCTATCAGCACATAGGTGATTTGCAGGAATGCGACCCCGAAACTCTGGCGGAAATGATGCGGCTGGCGCAGCGCGCGCAAATCGCGCTGGCCGCCGTCTACCACCCGGATGGCTTTAACCTGGGAATGAATTTGGGTCACAGCGCGGGTGCGGGCGTCACCGGGCACATTCACTTGCACCTGCTGCCGCGTTGGACCGGCGACGCCAATTTCATGACCACCGTCGGCGAGACGCGGTTAATTCCCGAGGAACTGGCCACGACCTATAGCAAGCTTCGCGCGCAGCTCGATCCCAAGAAGCCCTGACGTATTCGAAAGCGTCGCCAATCAAAAGCTGAAAAAACTGAGAGTGGAATCTCCTTGTTCAAGCACGCGAATCCGCCGAAGGTTGCTGAACTGCGCCGGCAAAGTCACTCGCGCAGCGTGCTCGGCGATCGCCAGGCCCGTAGGCGCAAGCACAGCGGATTCGCCGGCATAGGTGAGGATGGATTCGAGGCGGTGATGTTCAGCGTAAGGTGGATCGGCGAAGAGGAAATCGGCTTGCCGGTGGGTTCCGGCCAAATGTTTGAGTGCCTTGATCGCGTCCATGGTTAGAATCTCTGCTTTTCCGATTTGAGCTTCGCTGGATTCATCATGGGCTCTCGCGCGAGGCGATTCGATTTCGACGCCAAGATTGCTCAAGTTTTTTCGGATCAGCTCCACGGTGGCCGCGTGCCGCTCGAGAAAGATCGCTCGCCGTGCGCCGCGGCTGAGTGCTTCAATGCCCACGGCCCCCGTTCCCGCGTAAGCGTCTAGGAAGATCGAGCCTGCGACGCGCTGTCCCAACACATCGAACAGCGTTTCGCGCAAACGGTCGCTGGTGGGGCGCAAATCGAGATCGCGCACCGGAAGAAGGCGTCTGCTACCGAATTGTCCCGCGACGATACGCATCTTGTGTTTGATACGCTTGCGTAACCAGGCGGCTAGAGCTTAGCCGACTTGAGCCAACTGATACCGCCGATGCCAGTTCGCGCCCTGTTGTGCCAGCGCGCCTTCGATCTGCGCGCGGCTTTCCGGATCATCTGCCGCTGCGAAGGCTTCGCGACGCGCCAATTCCAGAAGCTCACGATCACGCAACGGGTTCGCCACGTGAAATCCGAGGACTCCGTGCTGCCGTGTTCCAAAGAATTCGCCGGGGCCGCGCAACTGCAGGTCTGCCTCGGCTATCTCGAAGCCGTTTGTGGTACGCACCATCGTGTCCAGCCGCTCGCGTGCGTCGCCGGCAGCATCTTTCGGCGCCACCAGGATGCAAAGTGATTTCTCGGAGCCGCGCCCGATGCGGCCGCGCAGTTGGTGCAATTGGGATAGGCCAAACCGATCCGCGTGTTCGATTACCATCAATGTCGCGTTGGGGACGTCCACACCCACTTCGATCACCGTGGTCGCCACCAGCACATCGAGCTTTCCGCCGCGGAATTGGTCCATCGCCGCTTCTTTCTCGGCGCTTGATAGCCGTCCATGCAGCAAACCAAGTTTCAGCGCCGGAAAGACTTCTTGCGAAAGCCGTTCGTATTCCGTGATGGCAGCTTTTAGTTCCGCACGCGATTCCTCGATCACCGGGTAGACGACATACGCTTGCCTCCCTCGCGCAATTTCGCCGCGAAGCGTCTCCCATACCCCCGGCAGATGCGATTCCGAGGTAAGGCGCGTGGTGATCGGTGTGCGGCCCGGCGGCATTTCGTCAATGATCGAGGTATCGAGATCGCCGTAAAGCGTCAATGCCAACGTGCGGGGAATCGGCGTGGCCGTCATCACCAGCACATCCGGCGTGCCGCCCTTTTCCATCAGCTTCTTGCGTTGGAGTACTCCGAAACGATGCTGTTCGTCCACGATTACGAGACCCAGCTTCGCAAATTGCACCGCCTCTTCGATTACTGCATGCGTGCCCGTGATCAGCTTGGCGGTACCGTCTTGGATACGTTCGAGCGCGGACCTCTTCTCGGAAGCGCGGAGGCCGCTAATGAGTAACTCGACGGCGTAGCCCGATTTGGCGAAGACGCGCCGCGCGGCGAGAAAGTGCTGCACCGCAAGGATTTCCGTCGGGGCCATCAGCGCGACTTGATAGCCGTTCTCGATAACGATGGTTGCCGCTTCGAAAGCCACAATGGTCTTGCCGCTGCCCACATCTCCCTGGAGCAAACGCGCCATCGGCGAAGGCTTCTCCAAATCGGAAGCAATCTCGGCGAGTACGCGTTTCTGTGCCTCGGTCGGCTTGAAAGGCAGGATGCGCTTGACGGCGGCACGGATCGCTGGTTCGCGCACCCGAAAAGCGATACCCGGCGCTCGCTGTAAGCTGCGCTGCCGCAAGGCCAGGCTGAATTCGAAGAAGAAAAACTCCTCAAAAATCAGCCGCGAGTGCGCCGGCGAGCGAAACTCGTTGAGCTGATTGATATCTTCCGACTGCGGGGGGAAATGCACGTAGGTCAGAGCCTCGCGGCGCGAAGGAAATTGGTAGCGCGCGCGCAAGCTCTCCGGCAACAGATCCGGCAAGTCACCGGGCAGACTCTCGAGTGCCTGCCGAATGATCCGCCGCAGCATGCGCGAGCTTACATTGCCGATCGCTTCGTAGATCGGAACGATACGGCCTACTTCGGTGGAGTCACCCGGTTCGGCTCCGAGCGTTTCTACCTGCGGATTTACCATTTCCATGCGCGCGGGGCGGCTTGGGTCGAAGTCCGCCTTGCCATGCACGACTAGTTGCTGGCCTGGCTTGAAGCGATTTTCGAGGTAGCCGCCATGAAAAAAACGGCAGTAGAGCCGTCCGGTGCCGTCGCGCACGATCAGGTGATACATCGCGTTGCGCGAGCGCGCGTAACGGAGCAATTGGCCCTCAACCACTTCCACGCGCAAGGTTGCGATCTGTCCTGGCGTGAGGTCACGGATATTCGCGAAATGTGAGCGGTCCTCATAGCGAAACGGCAGATAGGCGATCAAATCCGCCAGGCTGACGATTCCGCGCTTAGCCAAGGCTTCCGCGCGTTGCGGCCCCACTCCTTTCAGGTATTTCACTTCGCCGCTGATTGAAATCATTGTGTTCCTTATATCATCGCACGCCATGAACGATCTTCGAGTGCTTCCGCGGCCGATCCGGTCCGGCGGGGGGCCGAGGACAATCCATCGCAGCTCGTGCATTGCGGCGCTTTGTGCTCTGTGCCTCACTACCGGCACTTGCATTCGCGTTAACTTGATCGCTAGAGTGGGAGATCGCGCGTCTTGCCGCGCGGACGGCGCACGGGTGGCTTCCCTCGATGCCGCCTTAGGAGGCCGGATTGGCCGAATCGCACGTTCTTGGCGTGCCAGGCATACGTCTTGAACGGCTGAATGCGCGTGACTTGCGCGTCCTGCTGTTCTGGGTGCTCGCCGGCATCATTGGCGCGGCCACTGCCTCGCGTTATTTCTTCAAAGCGTTTCCTGAAGCTTCCGTCCATTTCACCGTGCAGCGCGGCCAAGCGATAGATTTGGCCCGAAACTTCCTCGCGAATCAACACGCCGATTTGCGCAGCTATCAATCAAGCATCGTGTTTTCGGTGGACGAGAGCACCAAGACCTATCTCGAGCGCACAGTGGGGCTCGAACAGGCGAATCACCTGATCTCCACGCAAATTAGCGGGTGGTATTGGGAAATTCGCTTCTTCCGTCCACAGCAAAAGGAAGAGTACCGCGTTCGCATCAGCCCCGATGGACACATCGTGGGCTACGAACATGTGATCGAAGAGGCGCGCGCCGGTGCGCATTTGGATCGCGCCCAGGCGCAGACGGTCGCGGAGCAGTTCCTCCGCACGGATTACCGCGCCGATCTTTCCGGCTACGACTTATTGCCCGAAGAAGTGAATTCCGCGGAGCGTCCAGCGCGGCGGGATTGGAGCTTCACCTGGCAGCGCCGTGATTTCCACGTGCCTTCCGGCCCTGCCGGCGCTCCGTATCAATTGCGCGTGACCGTGCAAGGCGACGCTCCCGGTGCCGCCGAGGAGTTTTTGAAGGTGCCGGAGGCGTGGACGCGCAGCTTCGATCGCATGCGGTCTGCAAATGACTTGATCGAAACGATCGCGCTGATTCCGTATTGCCTGCTCTACGGATCAGCTTTCTGGCTGATCTTTGAATTTAGCCGCCGCGGACTCTTACGGTGGGGACCTCCTATTCAACTCGGCCTTTTCCTGGCCGCGCTTTTCTTTTTGATGGCCGTGAACAATTGGCCGGGTACGCGCGCGGAATACAATACGAATTCCTCCTATTCTTCGTTTGTCTTCAGCCAATTTGCCGCGGCGGCGGTCCTGAGCCTGGCGCAAGGCTTGCTCGTCACGCTCGCGCTCGCGCCCGGCGAGCCGCTCTATCGCGCCAGCCAGCCGGACAAACTTCGATTCGGGGCGTTGTTCTCGATCCCAGGCTTTCGCTCCAAAGAGTTCTTTCGTGCTTGCGTAATCGGGGTTTCGCTCGCTGCGGTGCACATCGGCTACGTAGTGATGTTCTACCTGGTAGGGCAGCGGTTTGGCGTGTGGGCGCCGCAGGACGTCAACTATACGAATTCGGTGAGTACGTTGTTGCCTTGGCTCGAAGCGTTCACGATCGGAATCTATGCGGCATGCAGCGAAGAATTCATGTTCCGTATGTTTGCGATCCCGTTTGTGCACCGCCTCACAAAATCGAAATATCTGGCGGTGATACTGCCTGCGTTCGCATGGGGATTTCTGCATGCGAACTATCCACAGGAGCCACCGTACATTCGGGGAATTGAAATTGGCCTAATCGGTATTGTGGCGGGCCTGGTGATGCTGCGGTGGGGAATTCTGGCCACGCTGGTGTGGCACTACACGGTGGACGCGATGCTCGGCAGCCTCTTGCTGCTGCGTTCCGCCAGCGCTTATTTACGCATCTCGGGCGCGATTGTCGGCGGCCTAGCGCTGATACCGCTGGCCATTGCCGGAGTGTTGTACTTCGTGCGTGGCGGATTCGAAGTGCGAGAAGACTTGCTGAATCGCGAGGCGGCCACGAAGCCGCCGAGTACCGTCGTATCTCCGGAAGAGACAGCCGCCGCAATCACCGAAGCGTCTGCGGAGCCGTCGGAGTCCGCGGTAATCTACGACCCTTTGCCGCGCATCATGATCTGGAAGGTGCTGGCGTGTGGAGCGGCCGGAATCGTGCTGCTCTTTGCGATTCGTCCAAAGGTTATCGGTTCTTTTATTCACGTGCATATTGACGCATCGCAGGCCCTGAATCGAGCCGAGCAGGTATTGAGCAGCCGCCGGGTGGACGTCTCCCGTTACCGCCACGCCGCCATTTTCTTGCCAAACGAGGATCCACTCGCAAACGAATTTCTGCGCGAAAAGATTGGCATTGAGGCGACGAATAAAATCTACGAGCAGCTCGTGCCCGTGGACTTCTGGCGCGTGCGCTTTTTCCGCGATGGCGAGCAAGAGGAATATCTCGTAATTCTTCGCAGCGACGGCCAACTCCACTCAGTGCACCATACGCTTGACGATCGCGCGTCTGGCCCGAATCTCTCCAAGGAAGAGGCGCTTGCGCGTGCCGAGGCTTGGCTGCGTGACAACAAAGCTTTCGATTTCTCGCAATGGACTTTGATTGACTCCGCTTCGGTGAAGAGACCGCAGCGCACCGACCACGCTTTTTCCTGGCAGCGCAATGCGCCCTTGGCCGGAGGCCCCGGTCCGGCGACCGCCGCCTTCCTGCGCACGGAAGTAAGCGTGCTCGGCGCGGAGCCTTCGAACTATCGCGTTTACGTCAAATTGCCGGAGCAGTGGGTGCGAGACCAGCAGCATGAAACGCTTGCCGGCACTCTCCAAGTGATCTGGCGCTACGCTTTTTTCACCATATTGGCAGTCGCGTTTGTGGTCGTGTTTTTCAAAAATATCAAACACCCGGCCGCCGATGCCGTGCCCTGGAATAGGCTGGCGCGCTTCACCGCTTTTGGCGCCGTCGCTTACGCCATCATCCTGATCACGAACCTGCCAACGGTTTTATTCAGCTATCCAACCGATAAACCGTTTCAGATATTCGCTGCGACCATTGGAATCGCCTGGGTGATTACCACGGCGCTCGTTCTCGGCTCACTGATTTTCTTGTTTGGTCTGGGCGCTTTCTTCTGGACGTATGCGGGATTCGACCATCGTTTGCCGCGTTGGTTCGGAATGCCGCCCGCCTACTATCGCGATGCTTTCTTGGTTGCCACCGCCGGGCCGCTGGCCTATTTCGGATTGCAACGGTTGGAGTACTTGGCGGCCGCACTTTGGCGTGGCCGGGCAGCGAGTTTGACGGCTGCGGCGCCCTCGGGATTGGACGCACTTTCCCCGGCGGCACAGGCCATTGCCCGCTCCGTATTTTCGGGCTTGTACTCGGCGGCGGTTGTGGCGGTGATCGCCGGGTTTATCGCGGCCTTCATCAAACCAACCTGGTTGCGCGTCGTATTGGTAGTGGCAGCCGCGTTGGCCATGGTCGGCGGAGGAAGCCCGGCCGAACTGCTCCGGCAATTTCTTTTTGCTGTGGCGGAAATCGTCATCGTCTGGTGGGCCGTTTCACGCGTCGTGCGCTTCAATGTACTTGGCTACTATCTCTTTTATGCGGTCTTCATTCTGTTGGGTGCAGGTTTCGAACTTGTTTCGCAGCCCAATTCCTATCTGCGTACCAACGGTGTGGTCGTCCTTGGCAGTTTGGGCATTTTGCTTCTGTGGCCACTTGTAGAGTGGCGCCGGCGCAGCGTGGGAGGGATCGCGCCGGGCCTTTCGTTATAATGGGTAACGCTCGTTGTGGCAGATGTTGAAGCGAAACGTTGCAAGGAACCCTGGAACTGATGGCGGCCCGGCCGGAACAGACGCACGACGAACCCCGCGCTTTCGTGCGAACGCTCCCTTGGGCAAAATCGCTGCTAGGGATCCTCGCGGGGAATGTGCTCTATTACCTGCTAATGCCCTATTTGCCGGACCTCTGGCAACACAAGCTGTTTCAGGTAGATCCGGGACTCGGTTTGGATTTTGTCCTGTGCTTCGCGGCCTATATTCTGGTTCGCGCGATTTTTGGCTGAGATTTGCGGCTAACTCCTTGTAAATACTGTATTTGCCTCGGAATTGGTCGGTATACGCGGCCGTTAGGGTCCGCAGGTTTCCTCGCTCACATTCGGCTTGCCGCTGCGTCTATACTGGTAGGTATGCCTCTCACTGGCTTTGCTATCGCTCTGCCGGGACCGCGTGTGTCTGACGCGACGGACGACCGCGCCCGCGATGCCTCGCGCTTGGCCGAACGAGCGTTGATCGAGCGCGCACAAACCGGCGATCGCGCCGCCTTTGAAGAGCTCGTCCACCGTTATGATCGTGACGTCCTGCGACTGGCGCTCAACTTGATGCGCCGCGCCGAAGATGCCCGGGACGTTTATCAGGAAGCCTTTCTCAAAGCCTACAAGAATATTCATCGCTTCCGTTTTGAATGCAGTTTTTATACCTGGCTTTATCGCATCGTAACGAACGTTTGCCTGGATACCCTGCGCCGCAGAAGCAGCCGCCCGGAAGATCAGGCTCCCGAGCTGCCCGATGAGAAGGACGCACCGCGCGATTTTTTTGACCGTCAACGCGAGCCAAACCCCGCAGCCGATCCGGAGCGCCACGTGCTCGGGCAGGAAATCGCTTCGCGCATTGCGTCCGCGCTGTCACGGCTCTCTCCGCGAGAGCGCGTCGTTTTCGAGATGAAGCATTATCAGGGATTGAAGCTTCGCGCGATCGGCGATGCGCTGGGCACCAGCGAGGAAACCGTAAAGAATTCGCTCTTTCGCGCCACTCGCAAGCTACGGGGCCAGTTGGGAGAATTGGTATGACGTTCAAACTCCCCGCCACGCTTCGTTGCGAGGATGCCGCGCCGTTGCTGGTGTATTACGTGTGCGATGAGGCTGCTCCGGAAGAACGCGCCGCGCTCGAGCAACACATTGCCGCGTGTTCGCAATGCGCGGCCTCGCTCGCATCGGAATTGCGTTTGCGACAGGTGCTTTCCACGCTCGCACAGCCTGCCGATGTGCTCGATCAGGCGGGCGCGCTGCTCGCGCAGTGCCGCAGCGAACTGGCCGAAGCTTTGGATGACGTGCAAGATGCCAAGCGCGAGTTTCGCCCGCAAGTGGGATTTGCCCGTTGGTTTTCCAAGTACCGCATGGAGCTCGCGTTGCACCCGGCGTTGGCAGCGACGATTTTTGTTCTCCTCGGCTTGGGTCTCGGACGGGTATTGCCCACGGCGCCGATGTTTGGTGCGCAACAGTCGGGCCTTGTACCCGGAATGACGGTTTCCGCAGCGCCGCGTATTTCCAATGACGAATTGCAGAATATGGCCGTATCTGGAATTTCCGTGGTGCCGGATGGCGGCGCCGGATCGCCCACCATCGAGCTGCACCTGCGCTCCGTGAAACCCGTGACGATCCAGGGCCATGTAGACGATACGGACGTAAAGCGGATTCTGAGCTATGTGATCGCGAATGGGCAGCGCTTTGATTCTGGCGTGCGGCTGGATTCGGTGGAAGTGTTGCGTTCCCGCGTGGACGATACCGATGTCCGGCACGTACTTTGCACGGCAGCTTTGCATGATGCGAATCCCGCGGTGCGCCTGGGGGCTTTGGACGCGCTGCAAGGCGCGGGCGGCGATCCCGGTGTGCGCGATGCTCTTCTGGATGTACTGGCCCACGACGACAACACCGGCGTTCGTATCGTAGCCATGAATCATGTTCGCGCGATTGTGGATTCGGGCCATGCCGCAGGCGATGTCCGCGTGCGTGACGAGCTGCACTCCTTGAGCGCGCACGATCCGAATAGCTACATTCGTCTCCAGGCCGCGTCCGCCATACGCCGTCTAGATGGCGGGCCGCTTCCTTAACGTGCGAAGGATACGCTCGCAGCGGAAAATTCTTGTGAACTTACGTTTCCAATCCGGTTTCCTCTTGTTGAGTGGCGTTGTGCTCCTTAGCGCGGCTTCCGCTTCTGCGCAGTGGACGCCGCAGCCCGCTCTTGCTCCCGCCGCGCCTGCGCCGCCAGCGATGCCGGGTGCCTTTCCTTATGGCTTTGCATTCGCTCCACAGTCCGCGGCGGCACAAACGCCGTCTGCGCGCTCCGTGACCGAAAAAACAGGCTTCTTCATTGTGGGAAAAGATGCCCAACAGCTTCGACTCGAAACCGACACGGGCAACGTGGTGATTCACACCGGGGCCACGGATCAGGTGCGGTATCGCGTCCATGTGGAAACAGATGCTTCGCCCAATCTCCTCGACCAATTCCGGTTGCGAGCGCAAGGGACATCGGGAGGCATTCTGATTACGGGGCGCATTCCGGACGCGAACGCTCGCGCGCACCTGTGGCTCAGCTATGACGTCACAGCGCCGCGCGATTTCCGGATTGATGTGAACACCGCGGCGGGAAACATCCAGGTGGACGACACGACCGGCGCGGTGGTGCTCGATACGCGCGGCGGGAACATCACCATCGGGCGTGCGGCTTCCGCACATCTGCTAAGCGGCGGCGGCCATATCATTGTCGGCGACATCACCGGTGATCTACATGCGGAAACCGTCGGCGGCCACATCAGTGCGGCCAATATCGGCGGTGACGCCGCGCTCATCACCGGCGGCGGACATGTTCATGCCGGTACGATTGCGGGCGTGGCACAGATTTCTACCGGTGGCGGGAATATTTCCGTGGATCGTGCCGGGTCGCGCGTTACGGCTTCCAGCGCCGGTGGCCAAAT
Source organism: uncultured Acidobacteriota bacterium (assembly GCA_963703805.1). Lineage (GTDB taxonomy): Bacteria > Acidobacteriota > Terriglobia > Acidiferrales > UBA7541 > DASTCZ01. Next base: position 2,846,648 of record CAVPFO010000005.1, read on the forward strand.
CATTTTCGGTGAAGCGCGCGGGGCCATCCAGGCGCACACCGCGGGCGGCGGGATCCGCGTGATCCGTGTGGCCGGACCGATGCAGCTCGATAGCAATGGCGGAAGCATCCTGCTGACGCAGGTGGAAAAGGAAGTGCATGCCAGCACGGGGGCCGGGTCGATCACCGCGTGGTTTTCCCCGGGCGGGAAGTTAGCCGCGCCTTCGCAGTTGGAATCGGGACACGGCGATATCGTCGTCTACTTGCCGAGAGATCTGGCGATGACCATTGACGCCACCGTCGATTCGCCGAGCGACCATCGCATTCTCTACGATCCATCGCTGCCCATGAAGCTCACCTACATTTCTGCATCTGGCGGCAAGCAAGTGCACGGCGAATGCGCGTTGAATGGCGGCGGCGAGGTGCTACATCTGCGCGCCGCTTCCGGCAATATTCAATTGCGTGTTGCCGATAACGTCGTCTTTCTGCGGCAGCAAATGTTGCAGCAGCAAATGCTGTTGCAGATGGATCTCGCCCAGCGCCAACTCGAGGAGCTTTCTCAGGAACTTTCCCAATCCGTGCAACTCGCTCTGCAAAAATCGCTGAAGGAACAACAATTGCAGATGCAAATGGATATGAGCGCGTCTCCAAAGATCGCTGATAACGGCGCCGGCCCGGCTCCTCGTTCGCCAAACACCCCTGGCGTGACGCCCGCTGGCGATTGGCAGCCCGCCATCCCGCCGCCAGCTGCCTCCATGCCTTCCCCGCCGCCCGATCCGGGCATGCCGGAGGTTTTGTGGATGAGGCTCGGCGAATTGTGGTGGGGCGGCATCCCGGTGGACTATAGCGACGAACAGAAGCGCTTGATTCACGATGTCCAGCCGGCCTATCCGGACACAGCGCGGCAGGCCGGTATCGAGGGCAATGTGACCCTGCGTTTGCTGATTGGCAAGGACGGCCACGTGCAGGAGGTGCGTCCGCTTTCCGGGCAACTGTTGCTCGTGAGCGCGGCGATCGCCGCCGTGAAAGAGTGGCGCTACAAACCGATGCTGCTCGACGGGCAGGCTCAACCGGTGGTTACTACCGTCAGTATCGGATTTCGCTTGCAATAAACGCGCGGCGCGCAATAACGCATGGCTGCAACTCGGGCCATCGAATTCAGCGAAACTTCTGGAGGTGAGGCGTGCGAAAGTGTCTGGGGGCACTGGCGTTTGCAGCGGCGTTGCTGTGCGTGCGGCCCGTTCGAGCCGCGGACCAGGTCTACGAGAAAACACTCCCGCTCGCGAAAGGCGGCACGGTCAACTTGGACAATGTGAACGGTTCAATTGACCTGCGCGGTTGGGATCGGGAAGCCGTCGAGATTCATGCCGTCAAAACAACACGTCGCGATGTGAGCGATCTGGACCGCGTGACGGTGGAAGTCCGTACCCTGCCGAACCGCGTAGAGATCCTCACGCACTATCCGAAGGACCAGGGCGTGGATGTCAGCGTCGATTACGAAGTACACGTTCCGGAGCGGGTGATCCTGGAACACATTATCACCGTGAACGGCAGCATCAAGATGGCCGGCGTCGAAGCACGCGGCGAACTGCGCACCGTCAATGGCAACATCGAAGCTTACAATTGCGCGGGGAGCATCAGCGCGCACACCACCAATGGCGATCTCCGTGAAGAACTATCGAAGATCGGTTCGAGTGAAATGGAACTCGATACGGTCAACGGTTCGGTAATCCTGGCTGTGCCACCGGATGCCTCCGCGGAGCTCGACGCTCGAAGCATGAATGGCGAGGTCCGTTCCAGCCTGCCCGTCACCGTGGCCAGTGCTTTCACCGCCGGCGCCTTTCGCGGCAAGCTGGGCGCAGGCGGACCGTTGCTCGAGATTCGCACCGTCAACGGCGCGATTGAACTCGATACACTTAAAGGCACGATCTAGCTTCGTTCGAAAAAGCAACGCTTTTGCGCTCGTTATCGCGCTCACCGAAATGCCTCCGGGCCGTCGAATTCACCAGGGAGAAACGCAATGAACACGAAGCCATTCCTGGCGCTGGGTGCTGCCGTTATGATCGCGATAGGGCTTGGAATCATATCCGGCCAATCCGCGTCCGCACAGGATCAAAAGGCCCACCAGGATCAAAAGCCCCCGCAAAATTGTTCCGACGGATGGGCCGTCCGCCAAGACGCGATGGATGCCATGCGCGAGCAGATGGCCGCCATGAAAGTGGATGCCGCGAGGCTGGCGGCTGCGGCGAAAGAGGAATATGCGCAAAATGCCGCACCGGCGATCGCGAAAATGCAAGCGCAGTTGGCCGAAGCGTTTGCCGAGCAAGATGCCGATTCTCCGCGCCAGCGCGTGATCATTGATGGACAAGGTTTTTCCTTGCGAATGGACTCGGGCTGGCTCGGTGTTTCGCCGGAAGACGTTACGCCCGATCGCGCAAAGGACCTGAAGCTTTCCTCTCCCAGGGGCGTTTACATCAGCGAGGTGGAAAAAGATAGCCCCGCCGAAAAGGCAGGATTAAAGTCCGGCGACGTGATTGTGGAATACAACGGCGAGCACGTGGAAGGCTCTGCCCAACTGCGCCGCCTGGTTTCTGAGACCACCCCGGGCCACACGATTCCCGTCGTCATTTGGCGAGACGGCCACGAGCAAACTCTGAATATTACCGTCGGACAACCAGAGGGTCCCATGCGTACCTGGAATCTGCCGCGTGTGGCGCCAATGGCTCCGGAACCGCCAGAGACCCCCGAAGCTCCTCGCGCCTTTTCCTTTCAGATGCCGGACATGGGCGGCAACTTCCTTCGCCTTCCGTCCGCGCCCACGCTGGGAATTTCCGCCGAGGACCTGGACGGACAGCTCGGCACATACTTCGGCGCGCCCGATGGCGAGGGAATCCTGGTTCGTGAAGTGGAGTCCAATTCTCCCGCTGAGAAGGCGGGCTTCAAAGCCGGAGATGTGATCGTCAAGATCGCGGGCGATCGCGTGAAGAATCTGGGCGAGATGCGTGAAAAACTTCGTGATAAACGCGAAGACAAAACCGTGCAGGTGACTGTGCTGCGCCGGGGAACGGAACAAACGCTTACGGTTGAACCGAACAAACCGCAAACGCGCACCGCCGTTCGGGCGCGCGGTATCGCTCTATAAGCATTTAATCCAGGACGTACCTATTGGCCCGGTGCCGGGGACGAAGTAGAATGGCGCCGGGCCTCCTCCTTTTAGGGATGCCTGAGCGCACGGCTAAGGGGAAGTCATGAACAAGCGAATCGCGGCAGCATGCAATTTCCTCTCGAACCGCAACCGTCGCAGTTGGACCATTACCGGAGCCTGCAGTCTGCTATTTTTGGCCGCTGTGGCGATTGCGGGCAGGGCGCCCGCCGCCGTGCCGTCCGGCACGAATGACGTTCCCGCGCATCACGCAACGCCGCCCGATGGACCATTGCCGGACACACTCAGTCCCGCAAAATTTACGGATGGACTTACCCAAAACTCTTACGCCATGGCGGCCAGGATCAAGGCCGTGCTTTACGAACAGCCGTGCTATTGCTTTTGCGATCGCACAGACGGCCACCATAGTCTGCTCGATTGCTACACCAGCGATCACGCCAGCATGTGCAATGTTTGCCGGATGGAGGGAATTTTCGCGTACGAGCAAACGCGGAAAGGGCAGACGCCGGCGCAGATCCGCAAAGCCATTATTCACGGCGATTGGAAAAAATTGAATCCGCAGGATTATCAGATCGTGCGCGATCTTCCGCCTGCATCCAGTCCTAAGTAAGCCGTCCCACTTGGACTCGCGGCGTTCTCGTCAGGCCGTCCCAATCTATTTGCGCACGATCTCCGCTTTGGAGGCGGGAACGCTGATGCGCATCACCCGGTGCGATGAGTCCACGTTCACGAACACGTCGATATCGCTGGTGTGCACGCGCAATTGCTGGTTGCCCGTAGCTTCCACGGTAATGGATCCCGGCTGGTGCTCTTGCGGAATCAAGACGGCAAAGGTCTGCGGGCCACGCGCGGACCAATTGTAGAGGCGCGCCAGAATTCCGTACTGGTCGTAGAGGTTGTTATCCAGGATTACCACCTGTGAGGTAAACAGGAAATCCTGGTCGAGCGGTGTCGTCTGGCCGACGTCCGTCGACATCTTCGCGTGGTTTCCATCGAACGTGGTCGTCGAAGTAATTGTCTTTTCGGCAGCGAGAACCCATTGATACCGCACGGGCGCCCCGGCGGCATTCAGGTGCAGCTCCCCGGTGATATGCCCGGTTCCGTTGCTGGCTGTGTGGAATTCCGTCGAGCCACGCGCCACCCAGCCACCGCCCTCGTGAGCCACGGAAAATTCCTCGGTGGCCACTACCTTGCCGTCCACGCTGACTTCGAATTTGCCTTTGTCGTCCGCGAGCGCCGCACGCACGGGCGTTTGCGAACGCGCCGGCGCGATGCTAGAGGCGCAAAGGGCGCCCAGCAACGCCACAATCGGAAATCGGGTACGGCCTCTCATGCGCTTACCTCGGGTTCCTCACGACGCATCGTCGAAAGGGGCATATTTCCTTCGAGCAGCCCTAGTGCGAGGATGCGTTCGGCAACGCTGCGCGGAGAATCACCGCTCTCCACGCGAAAATCAGCCAAGCGGTAAAACGGGACGCGCTCGTCGTAGAGCTTGCGAAAGCTCGCCTCGTCTCTGAACAAAGGACGATTATCCATCGTTACGCAGCGCGTGAGAAGTTGTTCGATTGGACAATCCAGCCACAGCACCCAGCCCGCGCGCGGCGCGCCCTCTGGAATGCACGCCGCATGCAACAATTCCAGGTTGCGCCGCTGCGCAAAGGTGCCGCCGCCCAGGGCCATAACCGTCGGAACCGGCGAGATGGCGCTCTCATGCAACGTCCGGTCAAGCAATTCGTGTTCGAGATCGCGGAATGCGGTCTCGCCGAGCCGCTCGAAGATTTGCGAAATGCGCGCGCCGGCGCGTTCTTCGATCCGCTCGTCCAAATCGACGAAACGCCAGCCAAGTTGTTGGGAAAGTTGCCGCCCCACGGTGGTCTTGCCGCAGCCCATAAAACCGGCGAGGCAGATCAATCTCAAACGCGGGCGTGGGGCAGACGGGTGCATCGCGTGGCATCCGCCGCAAAGAGAAAAAAGCGTCAGTCGCGCGCGGCGATCGTGATTGTACCACTGAAAGAAGAGAGGTCGACGCGGGCGTCACCTGCGCCAACCGATCCGAATGCCGAGCGTCCCGAGGCGAATGCCGTTCCGAAATGCGGCAGATGCGACTTCCATCCGTGCTTATCCGGTTCGAGCGCGGCCTTGTTTACGACGGTGCCATGCAAAGCATTGGCACGCAGATCGAACGAACTAGCCTTACCGAAGCGCACTTCCGTGTTGCCCGTATCGCTGCGCAGAATGTACACGCCGCGCCGCAGGAAATCGCCGTCAAAAAGAATATTGCCCGCCGTGGTGTGCAACGTTACCGAATTCATCACCGGCTGGAACAATTGCACGTTCCCGCTGACCGTTTCCGCCTTGATGCTGCCGTCGCATCGCGTGCAGACGATGGCGCCTTCCGTTGTATTCACTACCAGGTAGCCACCCACGTCCTGCAGATTCACATCGGCGGCGATCGTCTCAAAGGTCAGGTCGCCGTGTACGCTTTCCACCACGATGCCGCCGGATTCCGTGCGGATCTGCAATTCCGATTCTTCCGGGACGGTGATCTGATAATCCGTCTGCCGCTCCGCCGGTTTCGAGTCCGGGTTCAAGATATGCGTGCCGATCTCGATGCGCGATCCGGCCTGTTCCGTTTCGATGTCCACGTTCTTGTTGCTACCGTAGTCGCCGATCACCATCACTTCGGCCTTCTTCCAAGACTTGATCTCCACGTGGCCGTTCGAATTCTGCAGGATCACCAGCGGACGCCCTTCGACGGGAAAGTGCTTCTCCACGCTGTGCGCTCCGGCAGGCAGGGACATCGCCACGACCGCCGCGGCCGTCAATACCGGACGCCAACAGCCCCGGCCGGCCAAATGCGTGATTTGCGAGTGCATGGTCGTTATTCCCCTGTCCAGTCGCGTTCCATCGCCGTGGTCAAAAGCTCCGCCTTTTGCTGATAAGCGGAGTAAAGATACTGCCGAGCTTCTTCATTCTGGGGTTCTTCGCGGACGTTTTTTTCACACAGTGCAATGAACTTGTCAACGATATCGAGATTCCGGCGCAGCGAAGCGTCTACCTCTGACGTGGCCGGATGCAGTTGGCTTACCGCCTGCGTTTCGAAGCTGCCAAGGTCCTTTTGCGTTGCGAGCGCTTCAGCCGGTAGCACGTAGGCTTCCATGGACGCGCGCCGCGGCGGATTTTGCCAGATCACGGCGATAGAGAAAACGCCCAACATGGCGTAAGTAGCCACCAGCGCTGGGCGATGCGTCCAGCCCAGCAGCCCGGCCAGCCAGCCGGTACCACCTGTCTCGGGCTGCCGGATCACTCCTTCCGCAGCGAGTTGCGCGCGCAAATTCTGCCAGACGTATGCGGGCGGCTCCTCGGTAAACTCCTGGTTCAGTTCGAGCGCGGCCGCGCGTATCGTTTCGAAATCCGCAGCCATCGCCCGGCACACTTGGCAATCCTTCAAATGCGTGGCGGCTGCGGCCGGAAGCTGAGCGCCCTCGGACTGCTCAAACACGGATTCAAATTCACGGCACAACATAGCGAACCTTCTTCCTACCCCCGCTTGCTCCTACTGCTTCGCCTGCTTCCGGACCTAGAAACGAGACTGACCGCTTGCTTCAATCCTCGGCGCCCGCCACTTCGGTCTTCGCCGCTTGCCGCGCATCGCGCGCACGATCCCGTTCGGCTTCATGCAGCAATTCGCGGAGACGCGTCCTGGCCTTATGCAGTTGAGACTTCGAATTGCCGATGGAACACCCCATGATCCCGGCAATTTCGTTGTGTTCGTATCCTTGAATGTCGTGTAACTCAAACACGGCGCGATACCCTGGCGGAAGCCTATGAATGGCCCGTTGCAAATTGATCCGGTCCACTGAGCCGGAAAGCAACGGATCCGCCGAACCGAAATCCCGCCGGGGGCCGCCGGACTCCTCGTCCGGTTCCGTGGTTTCCTCGAGCGAGCTTTCCGCAATCGTTTTCTTGCGCAACCGCATCAGCACCACATTTACTGCCAGCCGATGCAGCCAGGTGGAAAACGCCGACTCCCCGCGGAACGTTGCGATCTTCCGGAAGAGCTGGAGGAAGGCCTCTTGGGTCAGATCCTCCGCCTCGGCCGTCCTACCAACCATGCGCAAGCACAGGGCGTACACGCGGCGACTGTGCATCCGGTAAAGATGCTCGAACGCTAGCTGGTCGCCCTGTTGAGCGCGCCGAATCGCTTCCGATTCGGTGAGCGCGCCGGTTTCGGTTAGTCTCGTTCGGGCCACCCTATACCCGTTCGGGACGCATCCGCCTGATGGGATGCTGACCCCGCCCCCTGAGTTGTCTTTATGCGCCGCCACCCGTTGCCTGTTTCTGGAACGGGTTACACAAGTCCGGCTGGCCCCAGCGCGCAGGACGTTGGCTCGGTCTTTAGACTATTATTGTCGTCGGAAAAGTGCCGTTCGTCTATCTGCTTCGACGCGTGTGGCAGTGGTACACAATGCCAACCTTTCGCGGAAGTATTGAAGTTCCTTATCGGGCAGTGCCAAGAGGAACGATTTCAGCAGTACTTTTGCCTCGCTGAGCGCGGTGGTGACGTCATAATGGCAATTATCCAAAGCGCCCCAATCCTGCCGCGGGCCGATAGACGACCCCTCGACTATGTGGGTTGACGCTCCGCGATAAATCGAGGCACAGCTCCAGGTAATTTCATGCAAAGACCGTAACTTATGCAAAAAGCGGTTGTTCTGGCTCCAGAGAACCAGCGATAGGTTCAAATTCTTGCGCGCCAAGCTTCGCGCTGCCTCGCCTCGAAAGTTCTCCGGGCACAGGGCTTCCACTGCAGGCAGCGTACCGTAGTGTTGCGCGTGCTGCTCCAGCGCGAGGAAAAGTCCAGCCAGTTGGGGAGCGAAACGCTCGCAAAGATCGGCGGAAATTCCCACCTGACGGCGTATCCCGTTCGAGCGACTATGCTTGCGGAGCTCTAACGCCTCGTTCAACGCCACGCCGAAGACATTGTGGGCGGTTACAATGTGTGAGAGGCAATCCTCAAACACGTCGTACTTTTCGGGACAGAGCCGCGCGTACCAATCCTGAAAAACACTACGCTGCTTGCGCCGACGGCGATTCGCCCAAAGACGCACCCATAACCTCCGAGAGGGAGAACTGCACTGTGCCCGAATGTGACTCACCTCACAACACCTCTAAAGGCAGGTGTATCCTAAAAGGCATATTTCGTCCAGCACAGCATTTCTCTGGAAGCGCCTACGCTCTTAACGTCCCCGTTAACATTCCGTTTTGTGCAATGAGCGGCTTCGAGCTGCGCCAAGTTTGAGACTGCCAACCTGCGTCGGTAGGAACTTGCGGGGAGCAAAATGCAAAGACTGCTGCCAAACAACTCGGGCTGCAAAAGAGGTTCGGCGACCACTCGCGGTCTCCCAGTGGTCGCCTTAGAATAAATGTAACAAGTCCACTAGCAAACTAGATCGTCAGCTTCAAATTCAGCTTTGAACCTTGAGGCTGATCGTAAGGGTATGGGTCAGATTGCCGGAAGTCCCCGTCACGGTAATCGTATAAGTGCCCGTCCGCGTAAATCGGCTCACGGTCAAAGTCAGCGTGCTCGTGGTGGTAGTGGGATTTGGCCGGAACGCCGCCGTAACGCCCGTAGGCATGCCGGAAGCGGTAAACCTCACATTGCCCGCGAACCCGTTGGACGGGATTACCGTGATCGTGCTGGTCCCGCGAGTGCCATGGGTAACGGTAAGACTGACCGGCGACGCGGTGAGCGCAAAGTTTTGCGGGACGGCAGGCTTTACCGTGAGCGAAACCGTGGTTTGTTTCGTGAGACTTCCGGAAACTCCCGTGATCGTAATGTTCGCTGTCCCGTAGGCCGCGCCAGCGGCCGCGGTTAGGGTCAGCACGCTGGAATTCGTCGCCGGATTTGTGCCGAAGGACGCTGTCACGCCCGAGGGCAATCCGGACGCCGAAAGCGTAACGCCACCGGTAAACCCGTGCGACGGCGCGATTGTGATCGTGCTCGTGCCGAGGGTACCCTGAGTGACCGTGACGCCCGTTGGCGACGCCGACAAGGCAAAACTTGCCTGGGCTGAGGCATTAGTGGTCAACGCGATTGTGGTTCCTTCGGTCAGGCTTCCCGAAACGCCGGTGATCGTAACCGCTGCTGTGCCGGTAACGGCGGTGCCGTTCGCGGTCAAGGTCAGCACACTCGAACCGATCGCCGGGTTGGTGGCGAAGGATGCTGTGACGCCCGCCGGCAGTCCGGATGCCGAAAGCGTAACGCTACCCGAGAACCCGTTTGAAGGCGTTATCGTGATTGTGCTGGTCCCTCCCGAGCCTTGCGTGATGGTGAGGCTGCCGGGTGAGGGTGAAAGGCCGAAGCTGGGCGAGCCGCCGGAGGAAGGCCACGCATTCACTAGGTTGGCGGCATTTACCGAGCCGATTCCGGTCGCGAAATCCCAACCCGTGGTCGTTCCGTAAGCAGGTTTGTATGCCCCCTCCGAGGTGGAAAGCACGCCGTTGGTGCCCGAGGGCGCATAGCAATCTTGCGTACCCGTGCAATTCACGTCTATATCGCCCTGCGTCACGTCGTAAAACACGCACGTGCTAACCGCGGCGTTGCCGAGGGTCGAATTGCAAGAGCCGTCCCCATTGCTGCCAAACTCCGCGGCAGCCAAGCTGTAATAGACGGGATTCGGGTTCCCCTGAGCTGAGCCGGTCTTTTGGTTTATCAACGCCTGAATTCCAGCCATGATGGGGGCGGAGAAGGAAGTTCCACCTGCGCCCGACCAGCCGCTCGGCGCCCCCTTGCAGGGAGTGCCGCCGTTGGCCGTGTTCGAATCGCAAAACACATAGTAGTGTCCCCAAACGCCATTCGCCGCAAAGAGAGACACGTCCGGAATATCGCGCACGCCATCATTGGGATTCCCCGCTACTGCTTGCCACGAAGGCTTCGGGTACCCGGCACAGCTTCCGCTCACCACGCCGCCGGTCGTGGCGTTTCCGGACGCGCACCCGCTGGGTCCGCCGCTGCCCGCAGCGGTTGTGAGCAACCCATCGGAGCGGGCCGTCGAGCTGTTGCAGAAGCCGTTCGCACCATAAGTCGTCGAGTCCCCTAGCACGGAGGCGAGCAACACGCCCGCGCATGAATCGTTCCACGGAATCTCCGGAACATAGGATTTCGCCGATTCGTAGGTGGAGGTATTGGTGGAATTCCAATAGGAACTGTTTGTCCCGGCGTAACTATCTCCGAAGTCTGTTCCGCCCACAGCTACGTCGTAGGGCGTCGATGCAATGCCGCTCACCCCGATACCGTGGCTCGCGGAGTTTGCGCCTGCATCACAGCTTGCCGCCCCTTCGTCACCAGAGGATACAAACACGGAAACTCCTTCGGCGGCCGCCTGCTGAAACAAGTAGTTGTACGCCGCGTTGGCCCCGGAGCCGTTCACCGCTTCACACTGGCCGTAGCTAATGCTAACAACCGCAGGCGGCTTGCTGCTCTCATTCAGAAGATTTTGCAGCGCCACGAATACTCCAAAATTGTCGGTGTCCGCGCAGGACGCCAGCTCGATCGTGGCGCCCGGTGCGGTTGCGCTCGCATACTCCGCATCCAGGATCGCTTCGATATCGTCCGCATTCACCCCGGGATCGCTGCAATTGTTTGGCCCTGACGGTGGGGCGGGATGGACCTGCGTGAATGATCCGGAGCTATAGGCGGAAAGCCCGAACGTCGAGCGAAACGTCGTCCAATCCTGAGTGGAATAGACGTCCGTATCCTCGAGTACTACAACCGTCTGTCCTTGCCCGGCCGTCCCCGCCTGGAAGAGGGGATTTATGTTGTAGATCGTCGCCAAATCGCCGGGAACGACGGCCTGATATTGCGACCCACCCAGGGTATATGCCGGCCGCATCTTGTGCATTGCGTGCGGCATGAAATCGTGCAGCGAGATCACCCCTGCCACCACAGGCGCCAGCGCCGTGGGGATTTGCGGATCGCTCGCGTTGGCCATATGCCTCACGCCGTTTACTTCGAACGCGTGAATCTCCGTGCGAAACGCCTCACGCACTTGGCGCACACTGGCCGAAAAGTCGATTAGCATGGCGCTTGGGTAGATTAGGTTCACTTGCATCCCGTGCGAGGCAAGCCATTCCGTAACGGTATCGAGATCCTGTTTCGCTACGCCAAACTGCTCGCCGAATTCCTGCGCCGTAAGCCATTTGTGATAATTGGGTGAATTCTGATTTTGGAGATCGTCAATATATTGCCGCAGCGCTTGCTCCTGCGCGCCAGAGCGCTGCAGTTGCAGCAACAGGTGCGGCATAAGCCTATCGTCTGCCAACGCCCCGCGGTCGTTCGCGGGCGTGGCTTCCGGTCTGATGTTGCCGCGAAGCGTTGTGCGTGTTCCTTCGTCGATTTTTTGCAGGATCGCAGCACGCGCATTGCTCCCTACCTGATTTTGGGCGAAGGTTGGAGGTGTCAGCCCAAAAAACAACATCGCAATCGCGGTAGAAACGAAAGCGAGACCGAATCGTATTCGCATGAATCTCCTGTCCGACGGATTGAGTTAGCCGGGACCTGCGAATATCGGGGCTGGGTTCTACGGTGTGGTCCTCGGTGCGTAAAGCATAGTCTGCGGTCGTATGCGAAAAGACCGCGTGCCCAGCAAAGAAGCGCGTTGGTTAACTGGCCCGTTGTACAGGGCAGGCGAAATCGGAGGGCAATGCAAAAAAAGGCTTAAGGACGAGAAGATATGCCGCGTGATCGGCAGCTGGTGTGCTACCAGCGCACCAGCCCATCCCCGTCTTCGACGACTACGGCTTCATACTTTTCCAACATCGGCATTAATAGATTTTCCAGTTCGCGCTTCCACAGTTCGCCTTCGTAGAATTTCGCTTTCATTGGTTCGCGCGAAGCCAAATCCGGAAAGCCGCGCATGAAGAAGAACACATCAGGATCTTCCACCGAAAGAAACGGTCCAAGTATTTTCATCCCGATGTCGTTGTGCGCGGGTATGGATTTCGCCCGAAATATCTCTACGAACCGCGCACGCATCCCGGACTTGGTCTTGTAAGTGCGCATCTCAATAATCATTTGACGTCCCCGCGCGCGTTGGTTTGGCTAAGGTCTTATTAGTGGACGTAATTGATCGCAAGAGCGGGAGTCACTGTGATTGACGTGTTATGGCCGCCCGCAATCACGCGTGCGCCGAGCAACACGCCCAGACTGGGCCGAAAGTTATACTCGACCGCAGGCGCCAGGCCGAACGCATCGCTCGACACGAGGTTAATCATGACGTTTGTTGGATTCGCCAAATTATTCGGATCGAGAAGGTCATACCCGGTTACGCGAGTATCGCCGGCATGCCTGTAGGTGGCATCGAGCGCCAGCACCCACTTTTTCGTTAGGCTATATTCCCAGGCGGCATCGACGAAAGACGCGCCGCCAGGTTTGGCGTGTCCGCGAAAACCACCGGTGGTGCCGTAAACACTGGTGTCTTCCACGGTTGCTTCGCTCGAAAATGTTCTCGACGCGTTAAACCGCATACGGAGGATGCGCCCATTCGGCATCCAGAAATAGGTCTGCGTATTGAGCGCCACTAAGGTGCTATAGGCGCCGCTACCGAAGCCGTCGCTCGGGCGGTCTCCCAGCCGATCGTATCGGCCGGTCGGAAGTGTTTCTTCCACTTCAATCGCCGTCGAGGGCACCCAACTGCCCGGATGAAATTGCGTCAGCCCGTACTGCCCCAGCAAGCTTACGTCGCCCAATCCCATGCCGGCGCTGCTCGGCTCACCACTCACTGTATTGAATCCGCCGGTAGGTACGATCCCGGCAGTGAACTTGTCCGTCACGCCGTATAGCATGTAAGTGAGTGACCCGTAGCTGTTCGAATTTGTACCTGCCACATCGTAGAAGTAAGGTTCGATCAGGAAATGTTCCCGCCGTAAAGTGCCGGCCGAATTCGCCAGCATTGGACCGGTCCACCAAGCGTCGGTGAGTGCCTCACGCAAGACGGGAGGCGAGCTTCCCGCGTCCTGAGCATTCGCTATGGGAACAGCGAGCGCCAACATAGCAATCACACCGCTCGCCGCTCTTTGAACGAAGGTGTTCCCAAAGGATGTCTTGGCAAAGTTCATGGCGGCGCTACTTGTTAATGTCCTCGTGATTTTCCAGCCGCCGCAACAGGTCGGCGTGCGGCGCTTTTAGCGCCTCCGGGCAACCGGCCATCGCCAGCTTCATTTCTTTGATCGCCGTATCGAAATCGCCTTCGGATATCGCTACCCGCGCCTTCTCGTTGTGCGCGATCCATGTATTTGGATCCTTCTGAATGTTTATGCGGAAAAGCTCGATGGCTTCCGTGTAACGTCCGTCACCTTGTATGGTTCGGGCGAAACTCTGCACTTGCAATTGGTTGCCCATAGCGATGGCTTTGTTCCGGGCGGCCCGAGCTTCGTCCTGCCGTCCCAGCGCGGCCAGCGCTCGCGACTTGGTTATCTCGTTTTCGAAGCGATCTTCGTTGTCGATCGAGTGTTGCGCGTACTTGGCCGCTTCTTCGGCGCTCGCGGGATCGTTTTTGAAGTTCGTCAGCAAGTAGTCGGCTGCCTCCATCCACGGCTGCCATTCAAATTGCACGCGGCCGCGTAGCTGCTTCCGCAGGTTCTCCGCCACGATTTGCGCGGTGTTCACCTGCACGTGCAGGGGAATCTCCACCTTTTCCCAACGCATCGTGATAAGAGCGGAATCAGGCTTCGGATCTTCAATTCCATAGCTCAGCACTTCTTGGTTCTCAATGCTTTGCGGCTTTACGTTTATGCGCAGCGCATCTTCGGTTTGGTCGTAGGTGAAACTTCCCCAGGACGTTGCATTTTTCGACAAAATAACCACCCAGGCAGTCTCGCCGGGGATCATATGCAGTCCATACGTGCCCTTGGCCAGCGTTTGCCCCTCGATAGCGACCGGATCGGTTACGTCGAGCGTTGTGTTTTCGTTTGCTCCTGCCCGCCAGACTTGCCCATACGCCTGCAGCCCTCCGAAAATTTTCCGGCCCCTTACGAGCGGACGGCTGTAGTCGATGGTGATGTCGGTGATGCCGATGCGCTGCGTGATGCGCGCGTGCTGGCTCGCACGTGGCAGGTTCAGCATTGCCGATTGCGCCTGGACTCCCGCGGCGCCGCCAAATAGCCCCGCGCTGATCAGTGCTGCCATGGCCATATGTTTCCGTATCACGTGATTCTCCTTACCGGCCGCAACCACGCATCCGTGAACGGCACCCCTTGCGGCAGATGCAAGCATGGCCTGCACCGTGATATTGTAAAAGGTCCACTTTCCATGCAATTCGTGATACCACTTTCGAGGCACGGCGAACCGCTCTTCAGGCAGGTCTACAGCGGATTACGCCGGGCGATTCTTTCGGGCGCGTTTCGCCCCGGCGGTAAATTGCCAGCCACGCGAGACTTGGCAAGCGAACTCCGTATTTCGCGGACCGTCGTGCTGTTGGCCTACGATCAGTTGATTGCCGAAGGCTTCGCCGCCGGACGCGGCGGGTCGGGCACTTATGTGTCCGAGGGGCTAGCTGGCAACCGGCCACAAACGGCGGAGCGCTCCGCCAAACTCAAGCTGTCGCGTTATGGTTCCATCGCTGCAGAAGTCGCCTCAGCCGTGGATTTTCCAGGGCGCCGCGCGATTCCGCTCCGCTACGACTTTGCCTACGGCGGCCGCGGCGACGTCGAGACTTTTCCTTACGAAATGTGGCGGCGCATCCTCCTGCGGCACGCGCGCAAGGCACCCGTTCGCGAACTCGATTATGGTGCGGCGGCCGGGAGTCTCGCGCTGCGCGAAGCCATCTCCATTCACGTGCGCCGTTCCCGGGCTGTGGTCTGCGATGCTTCGCAAGTGATTGTGCTCAATGGCTCGCAACAAGCCTTGGATCTGATCGCGCGAGTGTTGGTCGAACGCGGTGATCCCGTGGCCATCGAGGACCCGCAGTATCAGGGCGCGCGCGAAATTTTCCGCACGGCGGGGGCGCGCTTGCTACCGGTGCCCGTCGATCGCGAGGGGTTGAATCCCGCGAAGCTGCCCAAGGATGCTCGCGTGGCCTTCGTCACGCCGTCCCACCAATTTCCTACTGGCGCGATTCTGCCGCTGAGTCGCCGTCTGGCGCTGCTTGATTGGGCCACGCGCAAGAGCGCGGTCGTGGTCGAAGACGATTACGATGGCGAATTCCGTTATGAAGGTCAGCCGGTCGAATCCCTGCAGGGGCTCGATGCCCAAGGCCGCGTCGTTTACATCGGCACGTTTTCGCGTACGGTTTTTTCGGCGCTGCGCATCGGTTACTTGATTGCCCCAAAATCGCTGGTGCCTGCATTTACCTCCGCCAAGTGGCTCTGCGATCGGCACACCGCAACGCTTGAGCAGGAGACCCTGGCGGAATTCATCTCTACAGGTATGTATGAGCGCCATTTGCGGCACGTGCGCCGCCGCAATACCGCGCGCCGCGATGCATTACTCGATGCTGTGCACAAACACTTGGGCGACCGCGTGGAGGTCACCGGCGCGGGTGCCGGCGCTCACGTCGTGCTTTGGCCCGCCGCCAAGCGCATCTCGGAAACTGCCGTGGCCGAACAGGCTGCCCTGCGAGGCGTTGGCGTCTATGGCATTTCCCGCTATTACCTCGCACGTTCCGGCGAAAATGGATCGCGCCCTTCGCGAAGCGCGCTCATGCTCGGCTATTCCTCCATCCGCGAGCAGCAAATCCGCGAAGGTATCCGTCGCCTGAGCGAAATTCTCTGATTGTTTCTCACCGCGCATATGTGGGGCTTCTCATCCTCAGCAACGCGAAGATAGGGTTTAGCTTTGTGTAGCGCAGGTCCTTGGACCTGCGGCCTTCCTCCGTTCGCCAGTCCCCGGCGTTTTCTTGACGCTTCCGTTCCGCGCTCGCTATACTTCCGCTCGATTTGCGGTGAACTTGCGCCGTAGCTCCCGCCACCCGCGGATAAGGATTGCGCTTGCCGTTTGAGCCACTCGACCAATACCTCCAGCGCCAGAAGAAACTCGAACAGATTGTTGCGCTGGGCCATGCCCCGTACCCGCACAAATTTGATTGGAGCCTGACGCCCGCGCAAGCCGTCGAGCGTTATGGCAGTCGCACCACCGCCGAACTCGAAGCCGAGCATGTCGAAGTTCGCATCGCGGGCCGCTTGATCACGCTGCGGCTTCACGGCAAGGCAGGTTTCGCGCACATCCAGGGACAGGGCGGCAAGTTGCAGATTTATTGCAAGCTGGACGTGATCGGCGAGCGCGGCTTCCAGCTTTTTCAATTGCTGGATTTAGGTGACGTCATCGGCGTCGCCGGCCATCTCTTTCGGACGAAGACCAACGAGCTGACGATCTGGGTCACCGAGCTTCAGCTCCTCACCAAAGCGCTGCTGCCTCTCCCGGAAAAGTGGCACGGCTTGTCGGACGTAGAGGTCCGCTACCGCCAGCGCTATCTCGATTTGATCGCCACCGAGAAATCGCGCGACACTTTTCTGAAGCGCGCGCAGATCATCCGCGAAATCCGGCACTTTTTCGACGCGCGCGATTACGTCGAAGTGGAAACGCCGATGATGCACCCGATCCTCGGTGGGGCGACGGCGCGTCCTTTTATCACGCATCACAACACGCTTGATGTGGACCTCTATTTGCGCATCGCGCCCGAACTTTACCTGAAGCGCCTGGTGGTCGGCGGACTCGATCGCGTTTACGAAATCAATCGCAATTTCCGCAACGAAGGTATCTCCACGCATCACAACCCGGAATTTACCATGCTCGAGTTTTACGAAGCCTATAGCGACTACCGTGCCTTCATGGACTTGACCGAAGATCTCTTCGCGCAACTGGCCCGCTCGGTTACCGGCGGCACGGTGGTGAAGTATGGCGATCACGAACTGGACTTCGGACACTGGCAGCGCCTGACGATGCGCGAAGCCATCGAACGCTACTGGCCCAATGCCGCCGGTGCACCGCCTTCCGCCGCTTCATTAAAAATCGCAGGCACGGCGGCTGGGGCGGCCCAACACTTCAACCGCTGGGCGCACCAGGGCCATGCAGAGCCCATCGCTCATGCTGACAAGATGAGCGACGGCGAATTGATCGGAGCTTTGTTTGAAGCGGTTGCCGAGCCACACCTGATCCAGCCGACCATCCTCTACGATTTTCCCGTGGAGATTTCGCCGCTCTCGAAGTGCCGCGACGACGATCCCTCCACCGCCGAACGCTTCGAGGTCTTTGCCGGCGGCTTCGAGCTGGGCAACGCTTTCTCGGAACTGAACGATCCTATCGAGCAGGAGCTTCGCTTCCGCCGCCAGGTCGAACAGGGTGGCGACGAAGTTGCCAAAGAAGTGGATTTCGACTACATCCGCGCGCTTAGTCACGCTATGCCTCCTGCCGCCGGTATGGGCATCGGCATTGACCGTACCACCATGCTTCTGACGGATTCGCATTCGATCCGCGACGTGATTCTCTTTCCCCTGTTGCGGCCCGAAACGACAGCTTCTACGGAAACGCAAGCAGCATCCGATCCTCCTAAATCCACGGATACCAAACCCGGCGCAAAACCATGAAATTTGAATGGATGGTGGCGCGCCGGTACTTGCGATCGCCGCACCGTCCTGCCGTTTTGCGATTGGTGACGGCACTTTCCGTGGTGGGCGTCGCCGCGGGTGTGGCCACGCTCGTAATCGCGCTTTCCATGGATACCGGGTTCAACCAAACTATGCAGGATCGCCTCATCGGCGTCACCGCGCACGTAAGCCTTACCGCGCGCGATGGCAGCGGTATCAGCGATTACCAGGGGCTTGCGGACCGCCTCGCAAAGACCTCCGGCGTGCGCTCCGCCGTCCCCGCCACCTACCAGACGGTGTTGTTGGCGGCAGGGAACTATGCGCGCGGCATCGAGCTAAAAGGAATCGAGCCAAACCTTGCGGCTAGGTCGGATGAAGCCCTGCGCCACATCGTCGAAGGCAAAGCCGATTTCTCCCCGGATTCTGAAGGCATCGAGGCCATTGTGTTCGGCAAGATGTTGGCGGACGATCTAAAGCTACAGGTCGGCGACTACGTAACGCTCACAAGCCCGCAAGGGCGTTTGACGCCGTATGGTTTGGTGCCGCACGTACGCCGTTTTCGCGTGTCCGGCATTTTCGATTCCGGCTTTTATGACTCCGACGCCAACTGGGGATTTGTGACCCTAAAGGCCGCGCAGGACCTGGCCGGCGTCGGCGACGAAGTGAGTGTGATTGAATTCCGCATCGCGGAGGCGAATCGCGCGCCCGAATTCGCACACGAACTCGCGCAGGAAGCAGGACCCGATTTCAAAGCTGTCACGTGGATGGAGCAAAACCGTCCCCTATTCCGGGCGTTACGCTTTGAGAAGCTCGTCACCGCGATTTTCGTGGGCTTGATCACGTTTGTCGCGGGACTGAATATTCTGGTCGTGTTGTCGATGACGGTCACGGATCGCGCGCGAGACATTGCGGTATTGATGTCGCTGGGCTCGCGGCGCGAACAAGTTCGCAGCATTTTCTTTCTGCAGGGAATCGCTATCGGCGGTGTGGGCACGTTGGTGGGATTGATTGCCGGCTATGCCATCTCCTGGATCGCGGGAACCTATCGCCTGATCCCGCTCGATCCGGAGATCTATTCGATCCCTTACGTGCCCTTCAGTCCTACGGTTCTGGATGCGGTGTGGATTGCCGTTGCCGCGGTCGCCATTTGCGCGGCTGCCACGCTGGTGCCGGCGCGCGCGGCGGCACGTATTTTGCCAGTCGAGATTCTGCGCTATGAGTAATGGAGCGAGAGAACCGGTTGGTTTGGAGGGCCGAATGCACCTTGTTCGGCGTGTTCGATCGAAAACAACGAACGGCAAAGAACTTCCCGGTTCGGGCTCGCGCGGGCGTGCTAGAATTGCCTGTTTATCAATGGCTTGCGGTCGGTTGGGCAGTAGGGTCAATATGGCATATGGGGTGTGTGGCCAAGAGTTTCCAGACAACGGGAAATGAATTGGCCCACCAGGGCAGGCGAGGGGATTCGCCGCGGGTTTTGCGAGCATCTAAATTGTAGTGGAACCATGAGTGGAATTGGGGACGGAAGCGTACGTCCCGGAGCGAAAATGGCGGAGATTTTGACACCTATCGCGGAACAGATCTCAGCAGAGCGAGGAACCCCTGCTGGAACTCTGCTGGAAGTCCGTGATTTGCGCAAAGTATATGGCTCCGGTCCCGCCGAACGCGCGGTCTTAGATAATGTGAATCTGCTGGTGAAGGAAGGCGAGATGATCGCGGTCGTCGGGCCTTCCGGCAGTGGAAAAAGCACTTTTTTGCACCTGTTGGCCGCGCTGGACACGCCAACAAGCGGTGCAGTATACTTTCGATCGAAAGCGCTACAAACGCTTGAAGAAAAGCCCTTGGCCGATTATCGCAATCGGTCTGTGGGATTTGTTTGGCAGCGCCATCATCTTTTGCCGGATTTTACGGCCGAAGAAAATGTCGCCATGCCGGTTTTATTGCATGGTGGACGAAGTTCGGAGGCTGCGGAGGCCGCAGCAGGTTGGCTGGGTGAGGTTGGGCTAGCCGGCAAGGGTCAACAGAGGGCTGGGGAACTCTCTGGCGGCGAGCAGCAGCGGGTAGCCATCGCGCGAGCTCTGGTGAATGGTCCGGCGCTTTTGTTGGCCGATGAACCCACCGGGGATCTCGACGAGCAGAATTCCGAAGCGGTTTTCGACCTAATGCAACGTCTACACCGGACCCACCGGCTTACCTCCATCCTTGCGACGCATAACCGCGCCCTGGCGCAGCGATGCGACCGCATTTTGAGTTTGGAGCATGGCGCTTTGAAGCTGCTGGAAAGCCGTCCAGTGGCTCAGAACGTCCACTAGGGGAGAAGCGAGCGCAACCGTGCTGGAACGTTTCACAGAAAAGGCCCGCCGCGTGATTTTCTTCGCACGCTATGAGGCCAGTCAGTACGGCAGTCCCTGCATCGAGACCGAGCATCTGCTGCTGGGGCTCGTTCGCGAAGATAAAACCCTGGCGAACCGCTACTTGCGCGCCCATGGCTCAATCGAATCTATCCGCAAGGAAATCGAATCGCGCATCACCATCCGCGAGCGCATTTCCACGTCGATTGAAGTGCCGCTGAGCACGGAATCAAAACGCATCCTGAGCTATGCCGCCGATGAGGCGGATAAACTAGGCACCAAGCACGTGGGCACCGAGCACTTGTTGCTCGGGATTCTGCGTGAAGAAAAGTGTTTCGGCGCGGAGCTTTTGGGGGAACGCGGCCTACGTCTTTCGACGCTTCGCGAGGAATTGGCGCGGAGTTCGAGTGAGAAGGTGCCTGTGAACCGTCCCAAAGAAACTTCCCTCTTGGCGGAGTTCAGCCGAGACTTGACGCAAGCGGCCACCGAAGCGCAGCTTGACCCGTTGGTCGGGCGCGACCGTGAACTCGAACGCGTGATCCAGATTCTGTGCCGCCGCACCAAAAACAATCCCGTGCTGATCGGCGAGCCTGGCGTGGGCAAGACCGCCATCGTCGAAGGCTTGGCGCAGCGCATCGCGGATGGCGATGTTCCTCCTTTCCTGGCAGATAAACGTATCTTGTCGCTCGATCTTTCCTTGATCGTCGCCGGCACCAAGTATCGCGGTCAGTTTGAAGAGCGGCTCAAGACGATCATGAAAGAGCTGATGGAAAATCAGAATTCCATCATCTTTATCGACGAATTGCACACCCTGGTGGGCGCGGGTTCCGCGGAAGGCTCTCTGGATGCCGCGAACATCCTGAAACCGGCCCTAAGCCGCGGCGAGATTCAGTGTATCGGTGCGACCACGCCCGGCGAATATCGCAAGTCCGTCGAGAAAGACCGCTCGCTCGAACGCCGCTTCCAGGCCGTGAAAGTTTGCGCGCCGGCGGAAGAAGAAGCCGTACGCGTCCTGCAGGGAATCCGCGAGCGCTACGAAAAGTTCCACGCCGTCAGCTACACCGACGAAGCCATTCAGTATTCCGTTTATCTGTCGAACCGTTACATTCCCGATCGTTTCCTTCCGGACAAGGCGATTGACCTTGTGGATGAAGCCGGAGCGCGCGTGAAACTGCGCCAGGCGATGCTTCCCGAGGAAGTCGCGGAAGTGCAGAAGCGCGTCAAATTCATCACGCATCGGATGGAAACTGCCATTGCGAACCACGAGTTCGAAAAGGCGCGGTTTTATTCCGAAGAAGAGCGCAAGGAAAAGGAAAACCTGCGCCTACTCCGCGAACGCCTGAAGATTGACGATTCCTCGACCGGTATCGTCACCCGTGACGATATCGAAGAAGTGGTCTCGCGCTGGACCGGCGTGGCCGTAACCTCTATCAAAGAGGACGAGCAGCAAAAATTGCTGCGCATCGAACCCGAACTGCATAAGCGCGTCATCAGCCAGGACAAAGCGATTACCGCCCTGGCACGCGCCATTCGCCGCAGCCGCGCTGGCTTGAAGAGTCCCAGCCGGCCGGTGGGCTGTTTCCTCTTTCTTGGCCCGACGGGTGTGGGCAAGACGGAAGTCGCGCGGCGGCTCGCCGAATTTCTCTTTGGCAGCGAAAAGTCGCTCATTCGCTTTGACATGTCCGAATACATGGAGAAGCACTTTGTCTCCAAACTGATCGGCGCGCCTCCGGGCTATGTCGGCTATGAAGAGGGCGGCCAGCTCACCGAACGCGTGCGCCGTACTCCTTATTCGGTTATCTTGCTCGATGAAATCGAAAAGGCGCATCCGGATGTGTACAACATCCTGCTGCAGGTGCTCGAAGATGGCCAGTTGACCGACGGGCTTGGCAATACCGTCGATTTCCGCAACACCATCATTATTCTTACTTCCAACTTGGGAGCGCGTCATCTGCAAAAGCGCGCCTCGATGGGCTTTCAGTCGAGCACCGACGAAGCCGGCCAGAAATCGCTGGAAGACCTGGTCACGGCGGAAGTCAAGCGGGCATTCAATCCGGAATTTTTGAACCGTCTGGACGAGATTATTCTCTTCAACCCTCTCGGGGACGACGAACTGTTACGCATTATCGATTTGCTTGCCGGACAGATCAACGACACGCTGATCCACCGGCAGGTGCAAATCGTTCTCACACCTGAAGCGCGGCAATGGATCCTGGAAAAGACGTGTGGGGACCGCAGTTACGGCGCGCGTCCGCTACGCCGCGCTTTGCAGAAATATGTCGAAGATCCACTTTCCGAAGCACTGATACAGGGGGGGCTACAACGGCCCGCGACTCTCGAGGTGTTTGTTTCGAGCGAAGGTCTCGGATTCCGTCCCGTTGTTGAGGCAACCCCGGTCGTTCACTAGCGAATCCAACGCGCACATGCCGGCCCGAATGCGCGGCCGGCAGGGGGAGCAATCCGAATTGTTTGGGGGAGCGCGGCCTTGAGCCTTGCGGCGGCCGCATGCGGGAATTTGTGCCTCAGGATTCCTCGACGATGCCTTGAGCTCTGTCTGAACGTGCTCGCGGTGTGCGTGCTGGCGCTTGTGTCTCCGGGAAGTTTCGCCGCGCAGCAACCCGCCGGTTCTAATTCAAATCAGCAAGCCACCCAACCGCAAACACAAGGTCAAAGCGCCGCCAAGCCGACGGTGGAAGTTCGTTTCGAGGGGAATCGCCGAATCCGTAGCGACACGCTTCGTGCGCGCATCTTCACCAAGGACGGCGATCCATACAACGCCGATGAGCTGAATCGTGATTTCCAGGCGCTATGGAATACGGGTTACTTCGAAAATATCACGCTCACCGTGGAAGACGATCCCCGCGATCCCACAGTGAAGATCGTTACGTTCCACCTCCAGGAACGTCCCACGATTCGCCGCATCAATTACAAAGGAAACAAATCCGTTTCCGAGTCGGACATCCTCGACCGCTTCAAAGACCGCAAGGTTGGCCTCAGCGTAGAAAGCCAATTCGATCCCACCAAAATCAAGAAGGCCGAGGTGGTTATCAAGGAACTGCTGGCCGAACACGGGCGCCAATACGCCACGGTAAAGGCGACCTATGAGAAGGTCGCGGCGAGCAATGCCGTGGTTTTGACCTTTAACATCGTCGAAGGGCCGAAAGTAAAGGTCGGAAAGATCACCATCGTTGGCAATCACGCATTTTCCTCGCGAAGATTGATCCGCTCGATGAAGCATTCGCGGCCTTACGCGATTCCGTTGAAAATTTATGAGATTGACGTGGCGTCCAAGACCTATAACAAGGACATGCTGCAGGAAGATCTCGAAGTCGGTATCCGCGGGCTGTATCAGGACAACGGCTATTTTGAAGTCAACGTCGACAGCGATGCTCCGACGCCCGTGGAGATCAATAAGAAGGGTTTAGTGAAGCCTCCCATCCCTCTAATTGGTTCTTCGCATAGCAAGGCTAACAACATCGTGATTCACGTGGAAGAAGGCGACCGCTTCCGCATGGGCAAGCTTCACATCATTAACGCTGACCCGGAGCGCGGCCTCACGCTCAAGCGCGACATCCTGATCCAGGCATTTCCCCTGAAAGAAGGGGACATCTTCAATGTGGACAAGATCCGCAAGGCTATCGAGCAATACACAAAAATTTACGGGCAGTTCGGTTTTATCGATTTCACCGCGCAGCCCGATTTCGATATCGACCATAAAAATCATATCATCAACCTGACGCTCTCCTTTGACGAGCAGAAGCAATATTACGTCCATCGCATCAATATTTCCGGCAACGTGACCACCCGCGACAAAGTGATCCGCCGCGAACTGCTGCTCGATGAGGGTGATCTCTACAATAACCGGTTATGGGAAGTCAGCGTCCTGCGGTTGAACCAACTCGATTTCTTCGACCCGCTCAAGCCCGAGACGGCCGCCACCGTTAGCCGCAACGTGAAGAACGGCACCGTAGACTTGAACTTAAAAGTACACGAAAAGGGAAAGCAATCTATCAGCTTTACCGGTGGCGTAAGCGGAATTTCCGGCACCTTCGTTGGATTGACCTACCAGACCAACAATTTCCTCGGCTTGGGCGAAAGGCTCACCCTCTCGACGCAGTTCGGCACCATCCAGCAAGGATTTACCTTTGGCTTCACCGAGCCTTATCTGTTCGACCGGCCCATTTCCACGGGGTTTACGATTTTTGAGAGCCGCTACAATTTCGATCAGGCGCGCCAAACGTCCATCCTCCTCGGCGAAAACGTCACCATTAATCCGGCCATCGCGGAAAATTACAATCAAAACAGCAAAGGCTTCACGGTGTTCGCCAGCTATCCGATCAAGCACGCCCGTTTTACGCGCGTCGGTTTGACGTACGGCTACACGGACACGAACATCGAAGCCTTTAGCGACGCGGCGCAAGCCTTGTTCGAGGCGTTGCAGTTCCAAAGCTTGAACGGTCCGTCGGCGCTCACCGGGATCCGCCAGAGCAAGGTCACGCCGAGCATTCTTTACAACACCATCGGCAACCCGCAGGACCCTCATTCCGGAACTCAGATTTCATTTAGTTCGGGTTTGGAAGGATTGGGCGGCAACACGCGGGCCGTCACCACTACGGCCGATTTCAAACGTTTCATCCCCACATATCACAAGCGGAATACCATCGGCATTCATTTCCTCGGAGCATTTGTCACCGGCTATGGCGGCATTGAGCCGCCTCCGTTTGAGCGCTTTTATGCGGGTGGCGAAACCTCGATCCGCGGCTTTGATGTCCAAACGATTTCGCCCATCACCTTTATCCCGATCGCCAGTTCGACGAGCGTCAGCTATACCGATCCGAGACAGCTTGACAGTGCCGGGAATCCCCGCGTCTTGACCGTCAACGTCCCGACCCTCGGCTATACGATCACTTTCCCCGGCGGCGATACGGAAGCCGTCGCCAATTTTGAATACCGCATTCCCATCGTTGGGTCCTATTTCAGTATGGACTTTTTCTTGGATACCGGCACGGTCGGCGTGTTCCGCAGGAATCAATTGGAATTGAACGAGACCGGATTCGAGGCCCTCCAGCAGGCCTTTCCCACCAGCACGCTGACGCGCAACCTCTCTTTCGCGCCTCATTCGAATTTCGGGATGCGCACTTCCACGGGCATCGAATTTGTGATCAATTTGCCGATCGTGCATGCCCCGTTCCGGATTTATTACGCGTACAACGTCCAGCGTTATCAGAACCTGATTGTGGCGCCGCAGGGCGATTATTACTTGAGCGATTCGTTGAAGAATTCGTTGCCGCCGGGTGTGCTTGACACGCAAATCCTGCCGCAACTCAATCATATTGCGGCCAACCCAGCCCAGTTTAACTATGTAGACCCGTTGCATACGGTGCGATTCACCGTGAGCCGGACGTTCTAGCGGACTGGCAAAATGAATGGCACCTCTTTGGTGCACAGGAAGAAGATCATGATGGCGCAAGAGCCGGGTAGGGGGATACGAGTGAGAACGTGTTGGAAAGTTTGGTTAGCCTGCGCCGCCACGCTGAGCGTGGGGCTGGCGGGCTGCGGAGGCAGCGGTTCGACCAGCCCGAGCGCGGCCGTATCCGTCACGCTGAATCTGGCGAGCGTCACGCTCCCGGTGAATGCCACCGAGCAATTTGCGGCTTCGGTTGTCAACGCTACGAATACTGCCGTCACCTGGCAGGTGAACACCATCACCGGCGGAAATGCCACCGTCGGCACGATCGATACGAACGGCAACTATACCGCGCCTTCCACAGTACCCAACCCAAATACCGTCACGGTGACGGCCACTTCCGTGCAAGACACCACCAAGTCTGCGTCCGCCACCGTTACGATCGATTCAGGAATTCGCGTCACCGTCACTCCCGCCGTTGCCTCGATGGGCACGGGTGAAACGCTGCGGTTCACCGCGACCGTAACCGGAACCTCAAACAATTCCGTTACCTGGCAGGTGGACGCGGCCAATGGCGGTAATTCCACCAATGGTTTTATCAACGCGAACGGCTTGTATACCGCGCCGAGCACCGCTCCTGGGAGCGCCGCCATCCTCATTACCGCGGTTTCGACCGCCGATCCCAACCAAACCGGATCGGCGACGGTCACCTTAACCACTGTGCTTAATCCGGCGGTTACGGCCTCTTATCCGACACACGTCGGTGAGGGCGCGCTTTTTGTTGATGTGTACCTCACCGGTACGGACTTCCTCTCGACGACGCAGGTGCTCGCCAATGGAGTTGCGCTGCCCGTCACATATCTTTCCAGTACCGTGCTGCGCGCGCGTGTGGCAGCTGCGGGCCTGTCGTTGCCCGGTACTCTGGTCTTCACGGTGGAGCGTCAGGCCGGCTCCGCCACGGGATGCACGTCAGCGCCTTGTCAATTGACTATAGATCCGGTGCGGCCGGCGATTGTTTCCGCCTATCCGGACGGTGCGCCTCAAGGAGCCGCGGTCGGGGCTTCGGTGGAATTTCACGTGGATGGCGGTTATTTTGGTCCGGCGACAAATGCGCCGGTCACCGCGCAATATGACGGTCAAACGGTCTCTTCTTCGCCCACGCCGCGCCAGTTGACCGTCACGCTCAATTCGCAGAATCTCGCACAAGCAGGATTGCACCAGGTTACCGTCGTCAATCCGAGTGTTACGACCCCACCATCTGCTCCTGCCAATCGAGCGGCCACGAATTTTGCCGTCCAACCGAACCTCACGCTGAATCCGCCCGCCATCACCGAAGCATCGCTTCCTTTGCCTGCTGGCGCCGGCCCGGTGGCCGTGGCGATCAATCCGGTCACTGGGATTGCGGTCGTCGTCAATCAGGCGTTAAACAACATCACGTTGGTGGATATGACGCAAAGTCCGCCCGCCCTTGTTCAGGGGGGAACCATCGCTGTCGGCAACAAGCCCACCAGCGTGGCCATCGATGATCTGTCGAACATCGCGCTCGTGACCAACAACGGGGGTAATACTCTCTCCGTCGTGAATCTGTCCACCAAGAGCGTCGCCACCGTCAGCACGAATATCCTGACGGCTCCAGTCGCTGTCGGAGTCAATCCGGAGACCGGCATGGCGCTGGTGGCTTACCAGACCACGAATATCGGCACGCTCGTTGACGTGACGCAGAATCCACCAGTAGTCGTCGGCGCGGTGTCCTTGCCTACCGGCGCGAGCCCGCAGATCGCCGTGGACGACCGTCTCAACTGGGCCATTGTCACTCCTGGAGGCGAAGGCGTTCTCTCGATTGTCGACCTTTCGCGGCAGAAAAATAACGTCATCTCGTCATCCAGCGGCGCCGTTCGCGTTTCGTCCACCAGCACCGTGACCATCACGACAAACACGGCCGTCTCCTTGGTTGTGGGTGATGCGGTACTGATCACCGGTGTCGGCGATTCGAGTTTGAACGGTGTCTTCACGGTGACCTCGGTTCCGACCTCAAATTCCTTCACCTACACGCAAACGGGCGCGAATTCCACGAGCGGCGGCGGCACCATTTATTATTCCGAACCTCTCGCGGTGGCGGCCGTGGGCATTGACGTCAGCGGTATCAGTATTAACCCCGAAACCAGTACAGCATTGCTCACCGACAAAACAGAGCCCCTGGCGTTCCTCATGAGCGTGCTCGATCAATCGATCATCGATGTGACGAACCTGCAGTTCGGCGACGTCAGCTCCGGCATGAATCAATTCACGAACACAGGTGTGGTTTTGAACTCGGCTGAGAATACGCTCACGTTCATTGATCCCGTAACGCCAACCCTGTTGACGTCTCCTACGGGCGCGCTGAAGCCCATTGCGCTCCCCGGTACCAATCCCATTGCCGTTGCCGTCGATTCCGGCACCAACCAGGCGCTGGTCGTCAACCAGGGAAGCAACGACCTGACCGTCGTGGCCATGTCCAACCCGGCCAGTCCCATCAAGCCTGTTGAGCTTGGCGAAATCGTCTTGCCCACTTCCCGTCAAGTCAGCCCCGATTCCACACTCACATCCTCCTCGGATCTGCCGATTACGCTGATTGGCAAGGGATTCACGGGCGCCGTCGCGCGAATTGATGGCGTTACGCTTGCGCCGATTTCGGTCACCGACCGCCAAATGAGCGTTTCCGTTCCCGCTTCGCTGCTTGGCTCTCCGCGCCGTTTCGCGATTGACGTAGCGAGTGGCGCCATCATTTCGAATGCGGAAGGTCTATCCGCAATGCAATACGTGGATCTGACGGGCACGAGTTGCACGAATCCCGTGCCCGCCAGCGTAGCCATTGATGATCTGCAAAACGTGGCGCTCGTCACGGAGAGCGCGTGTAACACTGTGGCGGAAGTCAATCTGAGCACGGGCGCGGTCACGGGAACGTTAGCCGTCGGTAGTAATCCGCAAGGTTTGGCGGTTGACCCGCTCACCAATACGCTCGTGGTGGCCAATAGCGGCGATAACACCGCCAGTATTTTTAATGGCTACAGCTCCTCGCCCACTCCCACCGTCGTCCCAACGGGCGGACAGCCTACAGGTGTCGCGATCAGCCCGAACGACGACTCCACCTACGTAACCAACTTTAATCAGAATTCGAACACCGTTACCGAGTTCACGGCAAATTCCACGGCGATGCCGGCCACCGCGGCGGTCGGCTCGGGTCCCTATGGCGTGGCCGTCGATCCGTATGACTTGGTTGTGCTGGTTACCAATGCCACGTCGAATAACATGACTTTGCTCAACATTTCCGCGCCGTCTACTCCTACGGCGCTTACCACTGTCAGCGGGCCGGAACAGCCCACCAGCGCTGTTTACGATCCAGTTGCGGGTCTATTTATCGTGGCGTCGGCGGATACGAATAGCATATTTTTCGTAAATCCAACGACGTACCAAGCCACCTCTGCCCGAGTGGGGATCAACCCGGCGGCCATCGCGTACAACGAGCAGACCAGCACACTTATCTCGGCGAATACAGCCAGCAGCACGATCACCGTGTTCGACGTGCAGACGCAACGCGTCAGCGCCAACCTCGGCGTTCCGGGCTCCCTCCTGGTTTCCGCGGCCATCCACAAGGAGCGTAATTTGGGCGTGATCGTCGATCAGGCCAATAACCGGCTCTTACTGGTGCCGCTGCCGAAATAGTTCTGATTGTGACCGTTCGAAAGGGTTCCCGAACCAACCGCTGGCGGTGAAAATATGGGCCAACCGTTCCGAGCTTCCGTGCGTCCAACACACACGGGGTAAGTGTTTCGTTGAAAACGGCTTTTCCGGCTGGCCCGGAGAAAGCTGCGGTTGACGGTTTGGAAAAACAGCAGCTATAATGCGGGTTTCTTTTTCACGAAACGTTCCCACCAAGGAGATTGAGATTGAAAGTTAAGATCAGCAGCCTTGCTTATACGCTCGCCCTGGCGGCGCTCGTGGCCGCTCCGGCCGCGTTTGGCCAGGCTTCCGCTCCGCCTCCATCCGGGTCCCCGGCATCCGCCTCGGGCAAAGTGGCCGTGTTGAATTTCCAACAGGCTCTGGCCATGACGGCTGAAGGCAAAGCGGCGTCCGCGCAAATGCAGTCTCAGTTCGCGCCCGCTCAGGCCGAGCTCGACCGTTTGAGCAGCCAAATTCAAGATATCGAGAAGCGTCTCCAACAGGGCGAACGCACCTTGAGTGACGAGGAAAAAGCCAAGCTCCAGCGCCAGCATGAGCTTTTGACCCGTACCGCGCAACGCCATCAGGAAGAGTTTCAGGAGCAGGCGCAGGCCGCCACCGCCGACATTACCGATGCACTCGGTCGAAAACTGGTTGATGTGACGGATCGCTACGCCCGCGAAAACGGGTACGTGGCCGTCCTCAATAGCGGCCAACAGGGCTCTTCGCTAATTTACACGTCGCCGCAAATCGATATCACGGCCGAAGTGGTGAAGCTTTACGACCAGGCGTATCCGGTAAAGGCCGCGGCGCCCGCAGCCCCGAAGCAGACTCCACCCGCGGCGCCAAAGAAGCAGGGCGCGCAGCAATAACGCCGCATTCGGATCCGGAGTCGCCTGGCCTCGGTTCAGGTGTCTGAACGCTTCGCTGGGTAGCCGCAGAACGCCGAAGGCATTGTCGCGCGGCCTCGAGCTTATATGCCGCCAAGCGGCGGCATACGGGCTTTCCGCCCTGATTTTGCGGCCTTGCACGCTGGCTGCGGCGGGCTTATACTGCCCGTAGCCTTGTTTCGAGCTGGTCGAACGATCGAGTGGGCGCGAGCCCACTTTTTTGTTGGAGCATGACGTGTTCTCCGCGTCGCAGGCGATGTCGCAACGGTTGGCACCAGAGCACGAGCGGACCTGCAGGGCAGTATCAGAATGGACCTTGAGCCGATTCGCGAAGCAGCCGGACGCGTGGCGCACTCCTTAGGGCTGGAAGTTGTAGATGTGGAATGGAAAGTCGGCAAACAGCGTTTGCTCCGCATCTACATTGACAAGCCGGAAGGCATCAGCCATAGCGACTGCCAGGCCGTAAGCGAGCAGTTAAGCGTGATCTTGGATGTGGAAGATCTGGTCCCCGGGGCTCGATACACTCTGGAAGTCAGCTCGCCTGGGCTGGACCGCAAGCTCATGAAGGCGGCCGATTACGAGCGGTTTGTCGGTCGGTTGGCGAAGATTTGGACTCATGCCCCGGTGATTCCGGGGGAGGGGTCTAAGCCGGTGAACTACCTCGAAGGCCGGTTGGCCGGGTATGCCGATGGGGTCGTGCGGCTCGAGTTGAGCAAGGGCCCGATGGAAGTGGCATTCGATAATATCCGCAAAGCGAATTTGGTAGTGGAATTCTGAGGGTGAAGGTTCATGGCCAGTCTGCTGTACCAGACAATTGAACAGATCAGCCGCGAGAAGCATATCGAGCCGGAGATCATCGTCTCCGCGATCGAGGATGCCATGGTGGTTGCGGCGCGCAAATATTACAAAACGGAAGAAGATCTGCGCGCCAAGTTCAATCCGGAATCCGGCCAAGTGGATGTTTTTGCGGTACGGGCGGTGGTCGAGGAAGTAACCGACCCCAATCGCGAATGGACGCTGGCGGAAGCCAAGCGGCAAGATCCGAACGCGCAGGTTGGCGCCGAGATCGTGATGACGCGGCCGACCGATGTGCTGGGCCGCATAGCCGCGCAAACCGCGAAGCAAGTGATTATGCAAAAGGTGCGCGAGGCCGAGCGCGACACCGTCTACAACGAATATGTGGGACGCGCCGGCGAACTCGTGAATTGCATCGTGAAGCGCACCGAAGGTCCGGACATCATCGTGGATATGGGCCGCACCGAAGCGCGCATGCCCAAGCGGGAACAATCGCGCCTCGAGACCTACACCATCGGCGAGCGTTTGCGCGTGGTGATCCGAGCGGTAGATCGCGCGGCCAAGGGGCCGCAGGTGATTGTTTCGCGCGCCGACCCGGTGCTGGTGCAGCGTTTGTTTGAAATGGAAGTTCCCGAAATTTATGACGGCACCGTGCAGATTCGCGCCACCGCGCGCGAAGCCGGCGAGCGCACCAAGATCGCCGTGCAGAGCCGGGACAAAGACGTCGATCCCGTCGGCGCCTGCGTCGGCATGAAGGGCATGCGCGTGCAATCCATCATCCGCGAGTTGCGCGGTGAAAAAATTGACATTATTCCCTATTCCGAAGAGACCGTCGCATTCGCGCAGAAGGCCCTCAGCCCTGCCAAGGTCACGCGCGTCCAGATCGTGGATCCCGAGACGAAGAGCCTCGAAATTATCGTCGAAGATACGCAGCTTTCTTTGGCCATCGGCAAGAAGGGTCAAAACGTTCGCTTGGCCAGCAAGTTGATCGGCTGGAACATCGACATCAAGAGCGAGGAAGAGAAGCGCCAGGAGCTCGAAGCGCAAATGACCGCGCTCACTTCGCCGGGCACCGCGCTCGAACAACTTGCCGGAGTCGGCCCCAAAACGATTGAGAAGATCCAGGCGGCCGGGATCAACTCCATCGAAAAACTCGCGGATATGACGCCCGAAAAGTTGATGGAAATTCCCGGTATCGGCGAAAAAATGGTGGAGAAGATTTACCAATCCGTACGCAGCTATTTCGAGACTCTCGAAGCCCAACAGAACGCTCCGGCGGAAACAGGCGAGCTTGCCGAAGCCGGTGAAGTTGCCGAAGAGGCGCAGCTCACCACGGACGAGGTAGCCGCCGCGGAAGAGGGTTCCGCGCAGCCTGAAGAGGAATCTCTTGCGGCTGCGGGCGGATCGGCAGAACCGGCAGCGGCAGAACCCGCACCGGAAACGCCGGAGGTTGCCGAAGGGCAGCCGGCGAAGGAATCAGAAGAGGAACAAAGTTAGGAGTCTATGACGACGGACCCCAATCAGATCCGCATCAACGAGCTGGCCCGCGAACTCGAGGTCAAGGCCAAAGCCATCCTCGACTATTTGCCGGACTTGGGCCTTGAAGAAAAGAAGACCCACTCGAGTTCGCTTGATCTCGCTGTCGCGGAAAAGGTCCGGAAACATTTTAAGGATGCTGCTGATGAAGAAGCGGCAGCCGAAGCTGCTGCAGTTGCGGTAAAGACGGCAAAGGATGCCGCCGCACGCGCCGCGCGCATGCGCCCCGCCGCCGCACCGATGCCTGCGCCGGCGACAAGCGCGCCGCTTGCACAAGCGGCCTCGCCTGCCGTAGCCCCGGCTGCCCGGCCGGTTGCGCCAGCGGGACCAGCGGGCGTTACGCCCGCGGCACCTCGTCCCGCGGCAGCGCCGGCAACTGTTCCATCACCGGCAACTCCAGCGGTCCGTCCCGCAACGCCGGCCAGCCCAGCTTCGCCTACGCCAATTACTACGCCTGCCGAACGACACGCTCCAACCGCTGCACCCGGCGCGCCGGCTGCTGCGCGGCCTGCCGCGCAGGGTCCTGGCGTGGCAACCGCACCGCGGCAGGGCAGTGCTCCGGCAAGACCCGCGGGAGCGCCAACGCCGGCGGGCCCCGTGCGGGGCATGCCTTTGCGTCCCCAGGGAGTCCCCCCGCAAGGCCAGAGGCCCGGCGGTCCGCGTCCCGGCGCACCCATTGGTACGCGGCCGGCTGCTGCCGGTCAGCCGGCGGTACCCCGTCCGCCGATGCCGCGCCCCGGCCAAGTGATTCCGCCGCGTCCCGGCCTAGCGCCACGTCCCGGGCAGGCCACCGCTCCGAGTCGATTCCCCGCGCGCCCAGGCGCTCCTGGACGTCCACCGATGCCCGGCAGGCCTGGGCAGCGCCCTATGGGTGGCCCCGGAATGGCGCCGCCGGTAGGCAAAGCCGAACCAGGCAAGCCGATTTATGAACGCAAGCCCGCCGCCCGCGC
Organism: uncultured Acidobacteriota bacterium; assembly: GCA_963703805.1. Taxonomy (GTDB): domain Bacteria; phylum Acidobacteriota; class Terriglobia; order Acidiferrales; family UBA7541; genus DASTCZ01. Next base: position 2,879,997 of record CAVPFO010000005.1, read on the forward strand.
GCGTCCCACAATGGATCGCCGCTTCGAGGAAGGCGAGCGCAAGCTTCATCCGGTCCGCACGCGTCCCGGTGTCGGCGAACGGCGTTCGATTCGCGCGGAAGCTCCTGCTCCGGTCGAGCGCGCGCCCCGCGAAGTCACAATTACGGAAGGCGTCACCGTCCGCGATTTGGCGGAAAAGCTCGATGTGCGCGCCAAGGAACTTCTGCGCGTGCTTCTGGATCGCGGCATCTTTGCCAGTATCAACCAGGCGCTCGATACTCCCACGGCCACGAGTCTCGCCGAAGCGTTCAACGGCATCGTGAAGTTCGTTTCCTTCGAGCAAGAGGCGGTTCAGGAAGTGGCGCGCGAGGAAAAGAGCGAGAATCTATCGCCGCGCGCTCCCGTGGTAACCGTGATGGGCCACGTGGACCACGGCAAGACCAGCTTGCTTGACGCCATCCGCGAAACCGAAGTGGCCGCCGGCGAAGCCGGCGGAATCACGCAACACATCGGCGCGTATCAGGTCAACGTCGATGGCCGTCGCGTTGTATTCGTTGACACGCCGGGTCACGAAGCCTTCACGCGCATGCGCTCGCGCGGCGCAAAAGTTACGGACATCGTTGTTCTGGTCGTGGGTGCGGACGACGGCGTGATGCCGCAGACGCTCGAAGCCATCGATCACGCCAAGGCCGCGAACGTACCGATCATCGTCGCCGTCAACAAAATTGATAAACCTGATGCGCAGCCGGAGCGCGTAAAGCGTCAACTGGCCGATCGCGGCTTGATGGCCGAAGAATGGGGCGGAGACACGGTAATGGTGGAAGTTTCCGCGAAGCAGAAAACGAACCTGCCGAAATTGCTGGAGATGATTTTGCTCCTTGCAGACCTCCGCGAGCTGAAAGCCAACCCGCAGGCGCCCGCGAGCGGCACCGTCCTCGAATCGCGCGTGGATCGCGGCCGGGGCCCGGTAGCAACCATGCTGGTGCAAAACGGTACCCTGCATACCGGGGATGTTTTTATTTGCGGCGCGGTATTTGGCAAAGTCCGCGCGCTCTTTGACGACAAAGGCCACACGGTGAAAAGCGCCGGACCCGCCACGCCGGTGGAAGTGCTCGGCTTGCAGGGGGTACCCGAGGCCGGCGATCAGTTCCAGGTCACCGACGAAGCACGCGCGCGCCACCTCGTCGAATATCGCCAGGCCAAACTCCGCGAAGCCGCCATGGCGCGCTCCGCGGGCGCACGGCTCACGCTCGACCAGTTGCACGAGCAACTTCGTGTCGGCGAGGTGAAGGAGCTGCCGATCGTCATCAAGGCGGACGTGCAGGGAACCGTCGAAGTACTTTCCGAAATGCTTCCGAAGCTTTCTACCGACCAGGTGAAGCTCAAGATCATTCACGCCAGCGTCGGCGCGGTCAGCGAAACCGATGTGCTGTTGGCTTCCGCATCCGGCGCGATCATCATCGCCTTCAATGTTCGGCCGGAGCGCAAAGCCGCCGAGCTCGCCAATCAGGAGCACGTGGATATTCGCACGCACTCGATCATTTACGAAGTCAGCGACGAACTTCAGAAGGCCATGCTTGGCTTGCTCGCGCCGGTCTTTAAGGAAACGCATCTGGGCCGCGCGGAAGTACGCGATACGTTCCGCATCAAGGGCGTGGGTATGATCGCCGGCAGTTATGTGCTCGATGGAATCGTGAAGCGCGATGCCGAAGTGCGCGTCGTCCGCGATGGCGTGGTGGCTTATACCGGGCGCATCCACTCGCTGCGCCGTTTCAAGGAAGATGCCACCGAAGTCCGCTCCGGATATGAGTGCGGTATCGGCATATCGAATTTCAACGATGTGAAAGCTGGCGATATTCTGGAGTGCTTCGCGATGCAGAAGGTTGCGCCCGCCGAAGCCTCCGCGTAAGCTGCGCTGGGCGCTGCCTCGCCGGGGCAGCCGCCGGAGTTTGCGATGCCCGTGGGCCTTCTAACGCTCGAGCTTCTCCTTCCCGAGGCACATTCGCTCAAAGATAAGAGGCAGGTGCTGCGCAGCCTGAAGGATCGGTTGCGCAAACGCTTTAATGTGGCCGTGGCGGAGCTGGAGCATCAGGATTTGTGGCAGCGCGCCGTGATCGGCATCGTCACCCTGGCCGATCAGGCTGGATTTGTGGAGCACGCGCTGCAAGCCGTGCTCGAAGATTCGGAGCTGCAGCTCGGGCGTAGCCTGGTTGACCACCAGATCGAGCTGTACTGAAAAATCGTGGAGAGATGGCCATGAGCCTGACGGGACACCGGCACGAACGCATCGCGGAAGAAATCCTTCACGAAGTGAGCGCCATGCTCGTAGGCGAGCTGCGCGATCCTCGCGTGAATGCGAACGTCACCGTCACGGAAGTGCGCGTCGAGCCTGGGCTGAAAAAGGCCCGCGTATTCGTCACGATTGAAGGCACCCCGGAAGAAAAATCGGTAACACTCGATGGCCTGACCGCCGCTGCGGGATATATCCGCCACGAGCTGGTGGGACGCATTCAGATGCGGCGCAGCCCGGAGATCCAATTCCACTTGGATACTACCGTCGAAACCGCGCGCCGGATTGACGAATTGTTGCGGCAGGTGCGCCCTGCGGATTCTGCCGCCGCGCGCCCGTCTTTCGCCATGCCGAAGAAGGCTGCGGAAAAAATCTAGCGATGCCTCGGAAACCGCAGCCGCCTGCGTTCGATGGCGCTCTGGTCATAGATAAGCCCGCCGGTAAGACTTCGCATGACGTCGTGGATGCCATCCGGCGAATCGTCGGGTTTCGGCAAGTCGGGCATCTCGGCACGCTCGATCCGCTCGCTACCGGCGTCCTCGTGGTGTTGCTCGGCCGTGCCACGCGGCTGGCTCGGTTCTATGCCGGACGCCGCAAGCGCTATCAAGCCACATTCCGCTTCGGGTTTGCTACCGACACGTATGACGCGGATGGCGCCGCCGCAGGACCCGACACCCCTCCTGCTCTCGACCGCGCACAAATCGAAGACCTCGCTGCGAAGCTTACCGGCCGCATTTTGCAGATGCCGCCCGCCTATTCCGCCAAGAAAATCCACGGCCAGCCAGCGCACGAATTGGCGCGTAAGAATAAGCCCGTCGAGCTAAAAGCCGTCGAGGTGGAAGTGTACGAATTTCGCGTCGAAGACGTGGATGGTTCGCGCGTGCAAGTGGACATAGAATGCTCCTCCGGCACTTACATCCGCTCGTTGGCGCATGAAATGGGCCAAATGCTCGGATGTGGCGCGCACCTCGAGAAAATCACGCGTACCGCCGTAGGCGAATTCACGTTGGACCAGGCCGCGAAGGTCGAGGATGTGGCCACGTCCGCCCGCGAGGGGAAAATTGCGCAGTGGCTGGTTCCACTCGATCGCTTGCTGCCCGAATTGCCGCGTATCACCGTGCTTCCCATTATCGAGCGGACGGTACGCCACGGCGCCAAGTTCAACGTGCTCATTTCTCAGATTCAGCCGGGCCGCGTGGAGGTGGCGCAAGGCGCGCCTGCCGAACTGGATTCGGGCGAATGGAAGCCGGCGCGGTTGCGCGTTTTCAGCCCGCAGCAGGAATTAATTGCCATTGCCGAGGCCGTCGTTCTGCGGACCTACCGTCCGATCGTAGTGCTGGCTGCCGATCCGTAGCGGATCGCGTTACCGGTTGCTGGCTCGATCGCCGCGCAGTGCCATGCAACTGCAGCTGGCTTTCGCAATCAGGCGGTCACGTTCATCGGTGATCGCGCACTCCACGAAACCAACGGTCGCGCCGCGGTTCACCACCGTGGCCTTTGCCTTCAGCAGGCCTTTCCAAAAAGGCCGAAAAAAATTGATGCGCAGCTCGAGCGTCGTAAAGGTTTCTTCTGGCACCAGGGTGCTCACAAAAGCCATCCCCATCGCGGCATCGGCCACATCGCAAAGAATGCCGCCGTGCAGCGTTCCCATCGGATTGGCGTGGCGCTCGTCTACCTCGATAATCCCCGCGGCCCGTCCATCCGAAATATCTTCCACGGTGAAACCGATCAGCTTCGCCACCGGCACGCCAGTTCGTTGCGCGAGTTCGATCAGGCGATGCTGTGAACCGTCCTTTTCGCCGGAGTTTGATTCCACGACGGCTCCTTCGGGGTGATGTACGTTTCCAATACGCGCGTTACGGGTGCAGGGTTTCGCCGTGTCCTGCGACGATCGAATGGCCGTTGCGCGGTGGCAACCGCAGTAAATGCGGTGTGATGGCGATGATTAGCTCGGTGTCCACGGAGCTGTTCGTGAAGTTGCTGGTCGCGTTCAACGGCGTAATTTGCCCAATCCCCGGGAATCCGGAGATAGCCTGCGAGGTCTCGCGATCGATCATCCCGGAAAGCACGGTAGTTTCTTCGGAGCGCAGCCGCGCCGTCTGTTCGATCTGGCGATTGCCGATCACCGGGATGCCGTTCACGCTGGTGCCGGAAAGCGCGCTGATGTCGAACGAAAGCTGCAACGTCACGTCGTTATCCGGATGGATGCGCGGTGTCACCTTCACCTTCAGCCCGATGTCCTCAAATTGCGCCGAGGGATAGGGGGTTTGCGAAAGATTCCCGGCCAGCGCATTGATCGCGGCCACACTGTTGAGCAAGATGGTCACCGTATTGCCCGATTGATCGGCAACCGCGAGATCGAGTAGTGTGTCGCCGTTAAAATCTCCCGTCGCGAGCGCCACTGGCGTATTACCCGTAGGAGCGTTTAAGACGTTTGTAAACGCGCCATTTCCCGAGCCGATCAGCACGGACACGTCATTCGCCGTCTGGTTTGCCGTGATCAGGTCGGGAATTCCGTCGCCATTGAAATCTCCCGTCAAAATGGCCGTCGGACCGGTATCGGTGGCGAATGTCGCCTGCTCGCCGAAGGTACCGTCTCCATTGCCCAACAAGATCAAAACTGTGTTGTCGGTCTGGTTGGAAATCGCCAGGTCCGGATGCCCATCGTTGTTGAAATCGGCGGCGGCGATTCCGCTGGGCAGTGTCCCAGTGGCGTAATCGTTGCGTGTCCCAAACGTGCCATCGCCGTTGCCGAGAAAAATCGAAACGCTGTTGGCTCCCTGGTTCACCACGGCCAGGTCGATGCGTCCATCGGCGTTGAAGTCTGCGGCCGCGAGCGCATGGGGTGCGCTGAAGGTCGAGAAGGTGGTTCCCGTAGCGAACGTGCCGTCTCCCTTGCCCAGCAGGATCGTCACGGTGTTGTCGGTTTGATTGGCCACCGCCAGGTCGAGAAACCCGTCGGAATTGAAATCCGCGGCCGCGATCGAGACTGCGCCTTTCCCCACCGCAATCGTTTGCCCCGTGGTGAACGTGCCGTCGCCTTTGCCCAAAAGAATCAGCACCGTTGCATCGGTTTGGTTGACGATCGCCAGGTCCATGTTTCCATCGCGATTAAAATCCTCGGCAACCATTGCTACCGGACCTTTGCCGGTGGGTACGGTCGTCTGGGCGGCAAACGTGCCGTCGCCATTTCCCAGGAACACGGAAATTGTGTTATCGCCCTGATTCGCGTCGATCACATCGAGCGTGTTGTTGTTGCGCAGATCGGTCGTCACCACCGCGGTCGGCGTCGTCCCCGCGGTCAGGTCCGTGCGCGGCAGCGATACCGGCGTGTTGCTCGTGGTTGCGCCGATGCTCGCGGTCTGCGTGCTCGTTCCCAGGCTCGCGGAGAGCAAGGCCAGGCTCACCGGATAGCGTAGGCCGATAAAGAAGCTCGCCGGTTGCCCATCCTGCGAGCGCAGTAGCATTCGATCCGCTTGCCGCAGAGCGGTCACGGTCTTTGAGAAATTCGCTTGGGCTGACGGCAGCGTCGTGTAAAACGTTGTAAGGCCTCCGCCGAACGCAAAGAGCGGCGGTAACAGCCCACCCAGCGCGCCGCCTCCGCTCGCCGTGCCGAAGATGCTTTGTATCACGCTGATCAATTGCTGGGAACTGGTTGCCCGCTGCAACTCCCGAATGTCCTGCTGGTTGATGGAATTCGCGGTCAAGCTCTGTGGCAGAGAAAGGCCGAGTTCGGTTGCCGTATTGCGGTCGATGTCGAGCAGTTCGATTTCGAGCACCAGTTCCCCCGGCCCGATTTCGATATCTCTCAGCAGCGATTCGCCTACCGCTATTTTCTCCGCGGTGTCGCGCATGGTGATTTCCCGCGTGCCGGGATTCAGCGTCACTTTGTTAATCCCGGCGATTTCATGCAACGCGCGCACCACCTCGTCCATATCGCCGCTGCTCGCGCTTTCCGTAAGCACCGCGGTTTTTGTCACTAGCGGGGTGAATTGCGTGCGCTTCTGGGCGGTGTCCTCCGCCACGAAAAAAGTCCCGTCGTTGAGCGAAACCCAAAATGTGCCGGAGGATACGCTCAGCGCCGTCATCGCCGCGGAAAAGTCCGCGTCGGGCAGCACGAAGCGAATGGTCTTGGCGGCTAATGCCGAATCGAATTGCGCGGTGACGCCGAATTGTTGCGCCACCAATTCATACGCGCCGCGGATGTCGCCACGATAGCTGAAGTTTCGCGTTCCCGGTCGTGGACGCACCGCTTGCGATGCGGCAAGTTGAGGTACACTCCGCCGGTCCTGAGGGGAAAGCGCCGCCATGTTTTGGATTTCGCCCAGCCGCTCGCGAATTGCCGCGTCGCTCGGATCCAGTTGTAATGCTGCGCGAAGCTCGATTTCGGCCGCGGCCAGGTGATCGCCCAGGGCATAGCGTTCCGCGGCATCCACGTGTTGACGTGCCAATTGGAACGCCGTTTCTTCCCGGTGCACGCGGGCTTCGGCGCTTCGCGGATCGAGCGTCACGGCTTCCGCGAATGCGTCGTACGCCGCCGGCAAGTCGCCGGTTTGCACCGCTGAGAGACCCCGCTCGATAGCTTTCTTGCTGGCAGAAATATCGGCTGGGGAAGCGGGTGCCGCCGCCGGGGCTCCCGCGCTAGGTTGCGGCCGCGAGTCTTGCGCTGCGTTTGCCTGGGCCCCGGCATACCGTGATGCGCTTGCCTGCGCTTGCAACCACAAGGGCGCAACGGCTGCCGCGCACGTGAGGCCCACGATCAAGGTCCGGGCTTTTGGAGAGATAATCGGCAAACGGTCCTCAAATACCTCGGGAAGGGCAAGCTGTTTTGATGCAAATCCGGTGAACGGAGACTATTGTAAAGGTATTACAGAGCAAATGGTTAGGTTCCTTGACGTAGCGAAGCAAAAGGGATAAACTAAAATCTCAGTTGCAATCCAGTTGCAACTAGAAACGCAGCTACGAATCCCATTTTGCTCTCAGCCCTGCTCATTTCGCTCCGCGAAGGTGTTGAAGCCGCGCTGGTTGTGGGTATCGTCCTCGTTTACCTGAATCGCATCAACCGTCGCGAACTTGCCCGCTACGTTTGGGCCGGCGTGGCCTTGGCGCTTTTAGCCAGTGGCGGCGTTGCCGTCGCGCTCGAGCGATGGCAGATCAGCGAAGACGGCTTCGAGGGTGTCCTGCTGCTCGTGGCGGCGGTTTTCGTTGTAACCATGATCGTCTGGATGAACCGCGCGGCACGCCGCCTCCGGAAAGATATCGAGCAACGCGTGGACGCGCTCGCCACCCGCTCCGAAGCCGCGGCAGGCTGGGGGCTTTTCCTCTTTGTTTTCCTGATGGTGGTCCGCGAAGGAGCGGAACTGGCCCTGATCTTGCGCGCCGTCGAGCTTTCCGCCGAAGGCGTCAGCGTGTGGATCGGCACCCTCGCCGGCTTGGCCATTGCCGTCGGCGTGGGACTTTTCTTCTTCAAAGGCACCCTGCGAATTCCGCTCGGCCGTTTTTTTGCCGCCACCAGCATCATCCTGATGATCGTCGCGTTCCAATTGGCGCTTACCGGCGTGCATGAATTGAGCGAAGCGCAGTGGATTCCGTCGAGCCGCGGCGAAATGGCCACGGTCGGGCCCATCGTAAGAAATGACGTTTTCTTTTTTGTCGTGATCCTTGGCGCCGCGGCAATTCTCGTTTTGCGCGAATGGCTCCTCGCTAGCCATAAGGCGCCACCCTCTGCCGGAAATGACGCCGAACGCCGCCGCTCCGAATGGGAGCGCCGCAAGCAACGCCGCTGGATGATCGGCGCGGCTTCGCTGTGCATCGCGGTGATCCTGGTGTTCACCGCGGATTTCGTCTACGCCCGTGTTGCGGCCGCGCCGCCCGAGGCGCAACTGGTATCCGCGGAAAACGGTATCGTCCTCATTCCCATCGCCGAGGTCAACGATAACAAGTTGCATTTCTTCAGTGTGACCATCAATGGCGTCCCCGTCCGGTTCATCGTCATCAAAAAGCCCGACGGCTGGGGCACTGCGCTTGACGCTTGTCGCATCTGTGGCCGCGCGGGCTATCGCCAGGACGGTCAAAACGTGATTTGCCGCAACTGTGGCTCCGCCATTTACGTCCCCACCATCGGCCAAGCCGGCGGCTGCAATCCGGTCGGGTTCCCCGCGACGGCGGAGGGCGGCACGCTCGTGATTCACCTCACCGCCCTGCAGGAAGCCACATCGGAACTCCCGCACTGATTTCTCCACGACCATGTACCTGCGCATCGTCACGGAATCCTTCACACGCACACCACGCCGCAAAGTTCTAACCGCGGTGGCGCTGGCCTTGGGTATGGCCGTGGCGACGGCAACCCTCACCGCGGCCCTTGACGTCGGCGACAATCTCGAACGTGAATTTCGCAGCCTGGGCGCGAATCTGATCGTGACTCCCAAGGCCGACACTCTGCCCCTACAGGTCGGCGGCGTGGATTACCGCCCGGTGGATGCAGGCGCTTATCTGCCCGAGAGCGAACTCCCGGAGATGAAGAAGATCTTCTGGCGCAATAACATCGTCGGTTTTGCGCCGTTTTTGGACGTGCCCGTCCAACTCGAGTTGGGCGCGGCGGGTTCCTCGTCCCCGGCGATTCCGGTCACTTTGATCGGCACCTGGGTGCGCCACACGCTCGCGATTGATTCGAGCGAAATATTTCAGACCGGCGTCGTAAGCACGAATCCCTGGTGGCAGGTGGAAGCCGGCGGCCGTTGGTTCAACGACCAGTCATCCAGCGGAGAATCCAGTGAGTGCGTCGTGGGTGCGAATTTTGCGCAACGCGCGCATCTTCACGCCGGGGAAACCATTCGCGTCGATGCAGCGGGACACAGCGCGTTCCTGCGGGTCACCGGTATCGTGGATACCGGCGGTCCCGAGGACGACGCCATCCTAGCGCCGCTCACCGTCGCGCAAAGGCTTGCGGGCAAGCCGGGCCAATTCCGCCGCATGATGGTGAGCGCAATCACCAAGCCTGAAGACGCTTTCGCGAAGCGCGATCCTCGCACAATGAAGGGCGCCGAATTCGACCGCTGGTTTTGCAGCGCCTACGTTTCCTCGATCGCCTATCAGATCGAGCAAGCTTTGCCGGGCGTCGAGGCGCGGCCCGTCCGGCACGTGGCCGAGGGCGAAGGGCAGATCCTGAGCCGCATTTCCGCGCTGCTTTGGGTCGTCACGCTCGCAGCCTTGATTGGAGCGGCGCTCGCCGTTGCCGCCACCGCGGCCACCACGGTGCTCGAACGCCAGCGTGAAATCGGTTTGATGAAAGCGCTCGGCGCCAGCAACGGTCTCGTCGCCACGTTTTTTATGAGCGAGCAAGTCCTCTTGGCCATCGTCGGCGGAGGTTTGGGTTACGCCGGCGGAATCTTCCTCGCTCGCTGGCTCTCGCTCGAAGTATTTGGAATCGCCGCACCGGCCCGTCTGATCCTTTTGCCGGTAGCGGTGGCGCTGGCAATTCTAGTGGTACTCACGGGCAGCATCGTTCCGCTGCGGCGCGCCGCACGCTTTGATCCCGCGCCCATTTTGAGGGGCGAGTAATGTTCTGGCGCGTGCTGCGAAGGCTCTTTGGCGCAAGCCGGGGACGATTGATCCTCGCTCTGGTCGCGGTGGCGAGCGGCGCCGCCGTTACCACCGCGTTGCTGAATCTTCAGTGGGACGCGGAAAGCAAGCTGAGCGCGGAGTTTCGAACGCTCGGCGCCAACGTCACCATTTTGCCCCGCGGCGCCACCGGACAGCCGGCGCCCGCCGACCCGCTCGCATCGCCGCTCGAAAATGAAAACGTGATGGCGCGCCTGGCGCAAGCCTCCGCCGCAAGTCCGGTCGCCGCCGCGCCATATCTTTATGTGGTTGCCAAGGTCCCGCAGGCAAGCCATAAAGAGCAGGATGTGATTGTTGCCGGCACTTGGCTTAACGAATCCGCGCGTCTCGCCCCCTGGTGGAACATCACCGGCGAAACCATTGTTTCCCGCGATGATTCGGCGCATTGCCTCATCGGCAATACGGTCACGCGCCAACTCGGCCTGTCGCTAGGCTCGAATGTCACGCTGCAGTACGCCGGACGATCCGCCACCTTCACCGTCGTCGGTGTAATCCATTCGGGCGCCGAGGAAGATAGCCAGATTTTTGCGAACCTCGCCGCTGTGCAAAAGTTAGCCGGTCTTGAAGGGCGCATCGGCCTCGTGCAGCTAAATGTGCCGGGCACTCCGCGCGAAATCGCCGCCGTCGTCACGCGCCTGACGGCAGCGCTTCCGGACCTCGAGGTCCGGCCGGTTCGCCAACTCGCCGAAGCGGAAGGCCGCCTCCTCGGACGTATGCGCGGGCTGATCTTCGCCATGGTTGTGTTGATTTTGACGCTCACGATGCTGTGCGTGCTCGCCAGCATGGCCGCCCTCGCGATGGAGCGAAGGCGCGACGTCGGCTTAATGAAGGCCATCGGCGGTTCGATGTCACGCATTGTGCGGATTTTCCTTGCCGAGGCCGGTGCGCTCGGATTCGTGGGCGGTGTTGCCGGCTACGTTTTGGGCATCGCGCTCTCGCAATGGATTGGGCGGCGCGCCTTCAACGTGCCGATCGCTGCGCGGCCCGAAGTACTTCCGCTCGTGGTGGCGCTGATGGTCGGTGTCGCTCTCGCTGGAGCTTTGCCATTGCGTTTGCTGGGCCGCGTGCGCCCGGCGGAAATTCTGCGGGGAGAGTGAATGCCACCGCTGGTCCAGGTCGAGCGTTTGACGAAAGTGTTCGGCAGCGTCCGCGCCCTTGATAGCGTCACCTTCGAAATCGCCGAGGGCGAGTGGATCGCGATCATGGGACCTTCCGGCTCCGGCAAGACTACCCTCATCAATATCCTCGGCGGCCTGGACCGTCCCACCTCCGGCTCCGCTGTGGTGGCCGGCCAGGAAATCGGCGCTCTACGCGAAGATCAACTCACGCGCTATCGCGCCGAAAAAATCGGCTTCATTTTTCAGCAATATCATCTTGTGCCGTATCTATCCGCGCTCGAAAACGTGATGCTCGCCCAGTATTTTCATAGCATGACGGATGAATCCGCCGCGGAGGAGTCGCTGCGCCAGGTCGGCATGGGCCATCGGCTGCGACACTTGCCCTCGCAGCTTTCCGGCGGCGAGCAGCAGCGCGTGGCCATCGCCCGTGCGCTGATAAATCAACCCAAGCTGATCCTCGCCGACGAGCCCACCGGCAACGTTGACGAAGCGAACGAGCAAATTATCCTGGACCTGTTGCGGGCGCTGCACGGCGCCGGCCACACCATCGCGATCGTCACCCACGATCCCGGAATTGGCCGCATGACGGACCGGCGCATCGAGCTCGCTCACGGCCGCCTGTCTCAGATCACGGCGGCAGCGAGCGGACGGCTCTTCTGATTGGATTGGGCGAACTTCCTCAAGCCCATTTGCAAGCTCTAATCAAACAACCGCGTTTGACCCAGTGCGCGCTGTCCCCGTTAACTACTTGGACTATATAGTACTAACGCCGTCTCCAACCGCTACGTTATTTCCTCGCAAAATGGAATGTCAAGTCCAGTTCGTGGCCAGGGGAGTGCTGCGTGCTTCGATCGCTCCAACAGCGGGTGATTGCCGGTGGATTTATCCTTGCCGCTGCCGTTCTTGCCGTCCTATTTTCGATCGCCTACCGCAGCAATACGCGCTTCGTCGAATGGAACGGTCTGACCATCCATACGCGAGACGTTTTAAGAGCCTTGGATGACTACACAGCCGCAATAAAGAGTGCTCAAGTCGCCGCCGTCGACTACTACACCAACGGTTCCGAAACGCAGGTCCAGGTTTTCACGGAAGCCGAGTCCAAGGCACACAGCGCCATTTCTCATGTTCGCAGCCTCGTACAGGATAGTGCGATCCAGGAACGCAATCTAGACGCTCTTGTTCCACTCACAGACCAGGCATTTGGCCTCTTCCGCGAGGTGATCGATCTTCGCCGGCAGGGCAAGACGGGCCCCGATGCCATGAAACCGGTTAACGCGGAGGCAAAGAAGATAACTCCGCCATTGACCCATGCGCTCGGTGCGCTGACGGGCGAGGAAAATCGGCTTCTCGAGATGCGCTCCGCGGCAGCCGCCGTCGCCGCGCGCCGGGCCGTCCGGCTGCAATTGATCGGCGGCATTATCGCCACCGCCTTGGTGCTGGCCGTGTTCGTAATGTTCCTTCGGGAGAATTCAATCCGCGCGGGTGCCGAAAATCAGCTTGCGCAGGCGAATTCCAGGCTTGAAGAGCGTGTGAATGAGCGTACTGGCCAGCTCGAACAAGCCTTGGCGCAAGTCCGCAAGCAAAGCGAAGAGCCTTTTCGCCTGTTCGTCTCGAACGTGAAGGATTACGCCCTCTTGATGCTTGACCCCGAAGGGCGCGTGGCTACTTGGAACGTGGGGGCCGAGAGAATCAAAGGCTATTCGGCCGAAGAGATCGTTGGCCAGCACTTCTCGCGGTTCTATACACAGGAAGACATTGACCGTGGCAAGCCCGCTCAGCAACTCGCAATCGCGGCTGAGCAGGGAAGACTTGAGGACGAAGGTTGGCGGGTTCGCAAGGACGGTTCCCGATTCTGGGCCAATGTGGTGATGACTGCGTTGCGGGACCAGACCGGCGCGCTGCGCGGCTTCGGCAAAGTGACGCGCGACATGACCGACAGCAAAGTGATCGAAGAGGAAATGGCCGTTCAGAACGCCCAACTCGAATCCGCGAATCGCGAATTGGAAGCATTTTGTTATTCCGTTTCGCACGACCTTCGCGCTCCGCTCCGTGGCATTGATGGATTCAGCCAGGCGCTTCTGGAAGACTACGCGGGCCAACTGGACGACAAAGGCAAAGAATATCTTCAACGCGTCCGGGCCGCCGTACAGCGTATGGGCGCGCTGATTGATGACCTTTTGAATTTGTCTCGCATCACTCGGGGCGACATGCGCCGCGAACCCATGGACTTGAGCCAGGTGGCGCGATCCATTGCCGATGAGCTGCGCACCACGGAACCCAACCGTATGGCGGAGTTCGTCATTGCTCCGGGCCTTCAGGCTCAGGGCGACCCGCGCTTGATGCGCGTAGTGCTGGAAAACTTACTACGGAATGCCTGGAAGTTCACGTCGAAACGAAATGGCGCCCGCATCGAGTTTGGGCGTACCGCCGACAATGGGCACTCGGCATTTTTCGTGAAGGACAATGGAGCGGGATTCGATCCCAATTATTCCAGCCGTTTATTCGGCGCGTTCCAAAGGCTTCATTCCGCATCGGAATTCCCCGGGACTGGCGTGGGTTTGGCCACGGTGCAGCGCATTATTCTTCGCCACGGTGGGAAGGTGTGGGCCCAGGGCGATGTAAATCTCGGAGCCACGTTTTTCTTCGAGTTGTAGACCAATATCGGGAGATGGGAACCTCATGCCCAATAGTGTCATCTTGTTAGTGGAAGATAACGCCGACGACGAAGATCTTACCCTTCGAGCGTTGAAGAAAAATAACATTACCAACGAAGTCGTTGTCGTGCGCGATGGCGCCGAAGCTCTTGACTATCTCTTCGGCACCGGCGCCTATACCGGTCGCGATACCGCTGTTCTGCCGCAGGTTGTGCTGTTGGACCTCAAGCTTCCCAAAGTAGATGGCCTCGAAGTTCTCAACAGGCTTCGCAACGATAAGCGCACCAAACTTCTGCCGGTGGTAATCCTCACGTCCTCTGTTGAAGAGCAGGACCTGCTCCGCGGCTATGACTTGGGTGCAAACAGCTATGTACGCAAGCCCGTGGACTTCGGGCAGTTTACCGAGGCCGTCCGGAACTTGGGCCTCTATTGGCTACTTCTCAATGAGCGGCCGCCCGCTCCGGGGCGGGCGTAAATGTCAACCGCACTTAGGGTGCTCGTCGTCGAGGATTTGGAGGCTGATTGCGATCTCCTCGTGCGCGTTCTTGAAAAAGATGGATATGAGGTTCAGTACGAGCGCGTTGATTCGGCCGAGTCGCTGAACCGCTGCCTGACCACCGGCGACTGGGACCTCGTTGTTTCGGATCACTCCATGCCGGGCTTCAGCGGCACGGCGGCGCTTCGGATCGTTCGCGAGCGCGGGTTTGACGTTCCATTCATTTTTGTCTCCGGCACCATCGGCGAGGATACCGCCGTCGAGGCCATGAGGCTCGGCGCCAATGACTACGTGATGAAGGGCAGCTCCGCGCGGCTCTTGCCCGCGATCCGGCGGGAGCTCGATGACATCGCGCGGCGTCGGCAACATAAGTCGGCCGAGCAGCGCATGCGCCAGCTCGAAAAGTTTGAGGCGATTGGAAGGCTAGCCGGAGGAATCGCCCACGATTTTAACAACGTGCTAGGCGCGGTGCTGGGTTGGGCGGAGCTTGGTATCACTGAAGCGCCTGCCGATAGCCACACGGCTAGGTATTTCCATAAGATTCGTGAACAGTCTCAACGCGCTGCGGGCCTGACGCGCCAACTTCTGGCCTTCGCCAGGCGTCAAATCCTCCAGCCGAAGAACATCGAACTGAACGAGTTGATTATCGAGACGGTTGCGCTTTTACGGCGCGTGATCGGTGAACACATAGACGTCAACATGATACTTCCGCCGGAGTCGCAGGTGGTCTGCGCAGACCCCTCTCAGATTGAGCAGGTATTGATGAATTTGTGTCTGAATGCGCGCGACGCAATGCCAAACGGCGGCCAGTTGACCATTGAAACGCAGCCGGCTGAGCTGGACAACGAATACTGCAAGCTCTACAGCTATGTCCGGCCCGGCAAGTATGTGAAGCTTTCGATCTCGGACACGGGCATTGGGATGGACGAAGCGACTGTCGAACGCATTTTCGAGCCATTCTTTACCACAAAAGATGTTGGCAAAGGTACGGGGCTTGGTCTCGCCACGGCCCTGGGTATCGTCAAACAACATGAGGGATCAATCGAGGTACAAAGTGAACTCGGCAAGGGGACCGCTTTCCACGTGTACTTGCCGGCGTCGAGCGGCATCCCGGCTTCTCGCGAAAGCGTTGGCGATTCGCGCGTCCGCGGCGGCACGGAGACCATTCTCGTCGCGGAAGATAACGACGGCATGCGCCAGATGATGCGCGAGACGCTTGAGAGTCTCGGGTACCGCGTGCTGCTCGCTGAAGACGGGGAGCAAGCGGTGGAGAAATTCAACCTCCATCGGCAAGCAATTTCGTTGACGGTACTGGACGTTCTGATGCCCAAGCTAGACGGCTACGCGGCTTATTCACAGATGAGCGAAATATCTCCTGGATTGCCAGTCATCTTTATTTCCGGTTACTCGGAACAACGCCCCCTGCCTCCCTCATCGGTTTCGACAAATGCCTGCCTCCTGCAAAAGCCTTTTAATTCAAAAATGCTGGGACTCAGGATCCGCGAATTACTGGACTCGGTGCAATCCGCGAAGATGTAGAAGGTCCCTCGAACGATTCACCCCGCAAGCGTATGCCTCTCCGGCTTGGAGTTGTTAGAATGATAGGGCATGCCAACCGCCATTGATCCCCGGAAGAAACCGGCCAGCGTAAAGGTCCATATCAGCACGGGCGAAGGCCTGGATATCGTCTGGTTGGATAGCCACGCCAGCCATTATGACTTTGCTTACTTGCGTGAGCATTGCCCCTGCGCGAACTGCAAGGATGAGCGCGCGCGAAAAGCCGAATCAAAAGAGGCCGCGCCCCCGAAAATTTCCGGTGCTTTGCCGATGTTCAAGCCCAAGCCCAAAGCGCGCCGCGCCGAAGCCGTGGGTCACTATGCGATCCAACTCGAATTCAATGACGGTCATTCCGCCGGAATTTTCAGCTACGATCTGCTGCGAACGCTGTGCCCCTGCGCCGAATGCGCCCGCGAATTCCGCACGGAAGCCTAATCTGAAATTGTCAGCCGCTCTCTGGACATAGCCTCAGCTTCATGCGAGCATAACCCTCCGCTACAGGTCTACTTCGTCCAGAATGGAAAAGCCGCCGCTCACTCTCAATACTGACGTATCGCGTTCGAGCTCGCTTCCGCGCGTGCTCGTGGCCACTACGGCCATGCTCACGTTTATCTCCTTCTGGCGAGCCGCTGCGATCGTTCTAAATGACTTGGCTTCATCGGCTTACTACGCCGGCGGTGAGGCGGAGCGCTACATCGGCAAGACCGCGCCCTGGTTTATTCTGGCCATCATGCTGTTTTCCTACGCCGTCCGCGCCATCTACGTGGAAAGCTGCAGCATGTTCGTGCGCGGCGGCGTCTACCGCGTGGTGAAAGAGGCGCTGGGCGGCTCGCTCGCCAAATTTTCCGTCTCCGCCCTGATGTTCGATTACATCCTCACCGGACCGATCAGCGGCGTCTCGGCGGGCCAATACGTGGCGGGCCTGCTCAACGACGTGGTGGATTACCTCCACATTCCTGGCCATTTTCCCGTAAACGGCACGGCCGCTGCGTTCGCCGCGCTGGTTACCCTTTTCTTCTGGTGGGAAAACATCAAGGGCATTCCGGAATCCTCGGACAAAGCCCTGAAGATCATGCAACTCACCACCGTGATGGTGGTCCTGCTGATCGGCTGGTGCATTTATACGGTCGTCGTGCGCGGTTCGCATGTTCCGCCCATGCCGCGTCCCGCCAATCTGCGGCTGGGCAAGGATGCGCTTGGCTGGCTTTGGGGAACATGGTTCTCCCGTATCGGCATGATCATGGTCTTTGTGGGGCTAGGCCATTCCGTTTTGGCCATGAGCGGCGAGGAATCTCTCGCGCAGGTCTACCGCGAAATCGAAAGCCCTAAGCTGCCGAACCTGAAAAAAACGGGTCTCGTCATTTTCATTTATAGCCTCGTCTTTACTTCGCTTGTCTCCATTTTCGCGGTAATGATCATTCCCGACGGCCAGCGCCACAATTATTACGAGAATCTCATCGGCGGCCTCGCGATGAATCTCTCCGGTCCCTACGGCCTGCGTCTGTTGTTTCACGCCTTCGTAGTCATTGTCGGCGCGGTGATCCTGGCCGGGGCGGTGAACACCGCCATCGTTGGCTCGAACGGCGTCCTCAACCGCGTTTCCGAAGATGGCGTGCTTCCGGACTGGTTCCGCCAGCCCCACAAGCGCTTTGGCACCACGCACCACCTGATCAATGGCGTGGTGTTTTTCCAGATCCTCACCATCATCATCAGCCGCGGCCAAGTGGATTTTCTCGCCAACCTGTACGCCTTTGGCGTGATCTGGAGCTTCACGATGAAGGGCATCGCGGTGCTGGTGCTGCGCTACACGCACCCGGGCCACCGCGAATACCGCGTCCCCATGAACTTCAAAATCGGCGGCGTGGAAATTCCGCTTGGTCTAGGGCTGATCACTCTTGTGCTCTTCTTCATCGCCATCGTCAACTTGTTCACCAAGCCGCAAGCCACGATTGCCGGTGTCAGTTTTTCGTTTGGGCTCTTCCTCGTCTTTACCATTTCGGAAAAAGTCCTGCACCGCCGGCGGCACGGCGAACACGTCGAGATGGATCAGTTCAATCTCGAGCAGGAAGGCGAGCTAACACCCGAATCTCTCGGCGCCCGTCCGGGCAATGTCCTCGTGCCCGTCAGCAATTATCACGCGCTCTATCACCTGGCCGCGGTGCTCGATCGCGTGAAGGTCACGCGGCGTGACGTGGTCGTGCTGCACGTGCGCTTGCTGCGGCGTTCGGGCTCTGGCGAGAGCGACCTCGAAGCGAACCAGCTTTTCGGAGGCATCGAACAGTATCTCTTCTCCCAAGCGCTGGCTCTGGCCGAAAAGCGTGGCAAATCCATCAAGCTGGCGGTAGTGCCCTCCAACGATCTTTGGGACGCGGTAATGCGCGCCGCCGTCAGCCTGAAGTCCTCCACCGATCGTGCTGGGCCGCTCGATCAAGCTCACGGTACCGGAGCAGGCGCGCGAAATCGGCTTGGCCTGGGAGCGCCTCCCCGATCCTCGCCCACCTTTCAACTTGGAAATTTTCCTGCCAGGCGGCCAGCGCGAATTTTATTTACTGGGTCCGCACGCCCCGCATCTAACCGCCAACGAGGTGAATTTGATCCATCAGCATTGGCTGCGCTTTAGCGACCAGGTCTCCCCAGAAGAGCTCCACCATCATGACGTGGTGCACTTCGCGCTCAACGAAGTCGATCGCGAAATGGCCGGGGGCGGGGAAGCGGAGGTCGTGCGCCGCCTCCGCGAGCATTTGCAAGGTAATCGCGAAAAGCGCCAGAAGCCCCAGCAATAAGTCCGCATCGCCGTCGCTTTCTTGTTTGGCATCCCGGCACGGCCTTGACTTCTCGCGCCACGCTTTCTATGATTAGACTAACCGGTTAGTTAAATATAGCACTTACAGTTTTTATTCATGGCCACTCATCCAGCTCACCGGCACGCCCCCACGGCCCCGCCGACGGCTAAGCACCGTCGCGCAACGCAGCGCTCTGCCACCGTCGCCCGCATTCTCGCGGCGGCCGAAAACGCGTTTGCCGAGCGGGGTTTTGCCGGCTCGCGGACGGACCAGATTGCTCATGCCGCACGCGTGAACAAGGCGCTGCTCTACTACTATTTCAAGAGCAAGAAGCAGCTCTACGGCGCGGTATTCGATTCACTCTTGACCCAGCAGCAGGCCGCCCAACGTCTGGCGCAGCCCGTCGGCGGGGCGCATCGCGACGTCTTGGTCGCCTATGTAAACGGTTACGTTGATTTTGTCATCGCGCATCCGAATTATCCCCGGCTCATGCAGCGTGAGATGATGTCGCGCGGCCCGCAACTCCAGCGCATCCTGCGCGATTATTGGGGCCCTTCGCAGCGGCGTCTGGTGGAAGCGATTCAAGCCGGCATGGAGGCCGGGGAATTCCGCACGGTCGATCCGGTGCACACCGTCCTGAGCCTGATCGCCATGACGGTCTTTTACTTCGCTGCCGCTCCCGTGCTCGGCGAACTTCTGGGGCACGACGCGCTACAGCCGCAAGCGGTGGCCGCCCGCCGCCGCGCCGTTCTGGATTTTCTCGATCACGGTTTGTTCGTCGCACCCGCGAGGAAACGATGAAGGTCTCGAAATTCTTTGTGGTCTTGCTGGTCCTGTTTGGGATCGCTGCGGTGATCTATGCGGTCTCCACGCCCAGCACGAAATATATCCAGCTCACCGGCATCGTCACCGGCACGGATGAAATCGTAAGCCCGTTGATCCAGGGGCGATTGTCGCGGCTGCTCGTGGACGAAGGTTCCGAAGTAAAGGCCGGCCAGCTCATTGCCGAAATCGATCCCACCGAATTTAAAGCTCAGCGGGACGCCGCCGCCGACAACATTCGCACCCTCCAGGCGCGTCTCCAGCAATCGACCGTGACTCAATCCATGGACGCGGCGCAAACGCGCGCGGCCGTGCAGCAGGCGGAAGCTTCCGTCACCGCCGCGAAGGCCCAACTCGATCAGGCGCGCGCCACCAATCAGCTCAACGAAATCACTTACAAGCGCGATGAAACGCTTTTCCAGGAGCACGTAATTGCCGCGCAGGATCGTGACGTCGCCAAGGCCACCTGGGACGCTTCGCAGGCCAACGTCAAGGCGCTCGAGGATCAGGTCAAGGCGGCCGAAGGCCAGCTCGCCGTCGCGCAGGCCAACACCAAGCAAGTCGCCGTCCAGCAGCAGGATATCGCCGCCACCCATGCGCAAATCGCTCAGGCCGTGGCGCAGAAAGACCAGTTGCAAACGCAACTCGGCTACACGGAAGTCTATTCGCCGATTGACGGAATCGTTTCGGTGCGCGTTGCGCGCCAGGGCGAAGTCGTCCAGCCCGGCGCGCCCATCGTTACCGTGCTCGACATCAATCACCTGTGGGTGCAAGTGGATGTCGAAGAAAGTTATGTCGATCAGATTCAGTTCGGCCAGAAGCTCCCGGTGAAGCTGCCCTCGGGTGACATCATCGAAGGCACCGTCTTCTTCAAGGGCGTGGAAAGCGATTTCGCCACGCAGCGCGACGTCAGCCGCACCAAGCGCGACATCAAAAGCTTCACCATCAAAGTTTCCGTTCCGAACGAGCAACGCCGCCTCTTCGCGGGCATGACGGCTTACGTGCTTCTGCCTCCGCCTCCGCACGAACGCCGGTTCTGGCATTTCTGGTAAAGCGTCACGATGCCGGCAAACTCCATCGAAGTGGACGGGCTCACGAAGCGCTTCGGCGATTTCGTGGCCGTCGATCACCTCAGCTTCTCCGTGCAGGAAGGTGAAGTCTTCGGCCTGCTCGGTCCCAACGGCGCCGGCAAGACGACGCTCATCCGCATGCTCACCACGCTCACGCCGCCCACGGAGGGCACCGCGCGCGTCGCCGGACACGATATCAAGACGGATGCCGATGGCGTTCGCAACGCGATCGGGGTAATCCCGCAGGCGCTTACCTCCGATCCGGATATGACCGCGCGCGAAAACATGATGATCCATGCGAAGCTCTATAGGGTGCCGCGAGCCGAACGTGGACCGCTCATCGCTCGCCTCCTGGATTCCGTGGACCTGACCAAATTCGCCGACGCCATGGTCCGCACATTTTCCGGTGGTATGCGCCGGCGTCTTGAAATCGCGCGCGGACTCGTGCACTCGCCGCGCATCCTGTTTCTCGACGAGCCTACTACCGGTCTCGATCCCGTCTCGCGCACGAACGTGTGGGAGATGATCCGCCGCCTGCAGGAAAATAATAGCCTCACGATTTTGCTTACCACGCATTACATGGATGAGGCCGACCGCCTGTGCCATCGCATCGCCATTGTCGACCACGGCAAACTCGCCGCGCTCGATACGCCCATGCACCTGAAAGATTCCGTCGCTGGCGCGGACGTCGTGGAAGCGGAATGCTCGGACGAGCCGCCGGACTGGATCGAGCAGGTCCGGAAGCTGCCCGACGTGGCCGAGGTAAAGGAGCAGGACGGCCTGTTGCACATTTCTACCGACAATGGCCCGGCCTCGCTCACCGCCCTCATGGATCTCGCGCGGGCGAAGGGCGTCACCGTGCGGCGAGTGACGGTACAGGGCACCACGCTTGATGACGTGTTTCTGCATTACACCGGCCGCGCCCTGCGTGACGAAGCAGCCGGCGGCAAGCGGCTGGATATCAGCCACCTTTACAAATGAGCCCCGCCATAGGCACTGGCGCGGGGGAGTGGGAGCGGCAAGCATGAATTTCGGCCGAATTTTCGCCATCATCGAGCGGGACATGCGGAAGTTTCTCCGCAGCCCCTCCCTCATGATGACCTCGATGGTGTTTCCGCTTCTCCAGCTCATCGTCCTTGGTTACGCCTTCGGCGGCGAAATCAAGAATGTGAGGCTCGCGCTCGTCGATAACGATCACGGCGCGGAATCCCGGCTCGTCCGCGAAAAATTAAACGCCATCGCGCAAGGCCCCAAGACGTTTCGCATCGAGGAATACGGCAGTCTGTCGGACGCCATGACGGATTTGAAGGCCGGCTTCATTAAGGCCATCGTCTACGTACCGCCGGATTTTTCGTCCAAGGTAATGCGCGATGAAAATCCGCGCATGGCTTTTATCGAGGACAACACCGACACGCTGGCCATGAGCGGCATCGCCCAACGCATGCAGCAGGTACAAGCCGATCTGAACGGGCCGACGATGGCGCCCATGATCGCCGGCGAAGCGGGCGGATCCAACTCCTCGAGGATGTTTGCCCCGCAGCGTTTGCCGCCGCAAATCAGCATCCAGACTGTGGAAGTCTATCCCTACATCGAGTACATCAAGTATTTGCTTGCCGGCTCGATCTCGATCTCCATCTTCGTCGTGGCTATGATCGGCGGCGGTATCGTTTTTATTGACGATAAGGCCCGCGGCCTCCACGAAGGTTACCTCGTCACGCCCGTCAGCAAGGCGGACTTGATTCTCGGATTGGTGTTTGCAGGCGCCATCAAAGGTGTGATGGCTGGTCTCACGATCACCATCATCGGCGGCCTGATCGCCGGCATTGAACGTCTCTGGGATCCGGTTCGCCTGGTTTACCTGATCATCGTGCTCACAGTCACCGCGCTCGCCATGATCAGTTTCATGTTCCTGCTGATGGTGCGCGTGGACGATCCGCTCGTGCCACGCGCGATTTTCGGCGTGCTCAATACGCTGCTCTATTTCCCTTCGGGCGCGATTTATCCCACCGAAGGTTTCCCGGCGTGGCTGCGATGGATTTCCGTGGTCGATCCTTTCACCTACGCGGTGCACGCCCTAAAGAACCTTCTGCTGAAGAATACGGGCCTAAGCGGGATTTACGGCGATATTGGAGTTCTGGCGGGCTTCGCGATAGTATTCATTAGTCTGAGTATTTTCTTTTTCCAACGGCAGCTGTAGCCAGCATGGGCGCGATCCACACTCGAATTTTCGACGGCACCGACGAAGACCCCAAGGCCAAGATGCGGCGCTACGTCATCATGCTCGTGGCGCTCGCGGTCATCGTGGTCGGCGGCGGGTTCTGGGCATATTTCAGCTTTCTTCACGTGCCCGAGGAAAAGGCCGCCGAGCATTTCTTCCACTCCCTCGAGGCGGGGGATACGCAGCAGGCTTATCGGCTCTGGCATGCAGACGCCGGGCATTATTCCTACAAAGATTTTCTGGATGATTGGGGACCCACTGGCTTATACGGTCCCATCAAGAGCTTTCGCCTGGAGGGCGCCACCTCGCCGCCCCGTGGCGGCAGTGGTGTTGTGGTCACCGCCGAAGTCAGCCCTTATACTCCGTTTCCCGAAGATAGTGACTTCCAAAAGACGCGTTATACGAAGGAAGTCCGCCTCTGGATCGAAACCCACGACAAATCGCTGAGTTTCCCACCCTTCTAGCGATTTCGTCACGCCTGCTGCGCGTCACGGTCTCTAACGCGGATCGTCGAAATCGGTTATGCGTTCTACAGCGATGCCTTCGATCAACTGGAAGGATTCCTGCCTCGAAGTGGTCTTAACCTGGAAGATGACCGTGACGAGTGGCATATCACAGGCCTGAAGGTGGAAGTTGGGCACTTTCGCAGCTACAAAATCACCTACACTCCGAAAGATAGTCGATTCTAGCGTCGGATGGAATTTTGGCGAGGCACAGCTGCCCGACTCTAGTGCCCGACGGGATTTTGGCGAAAGGCAGCCGTGACAAAGCAGCAAAGCTCGGAAAGATGTTTGGGAGGAGTTTCATAGAATACGATTCCCCATGGGACCTCGGTCAAAGGACTGTCCGGCGACCCCTCAAAGGGCTTTGCTATCCAAGCGGCTCTGCCAAATCTCCTTACGATTTCGTTCAGAATCTGGATTACCGATCGCTCCCTAAGGTCGAACCGACCCAGTTTCCTTTGGTCCCCGGTGGGAAAAGTTCCGGCGAATCCCCTCGGCGGTGAAGGCTGCAACTGGATCTGCAGGTCCATCCAAAGCAGGTTGCTCAATTCTTCGGCGGTTGCCGCGCGAGCCTGAAACGAAGGTATGCGGTGATCAAAAATCCTGCGCTGAGCGGGCCTTCGCTCAAGATTGTTGCTGATGAATATCACGCCGCCTTCATCACTCCATGAATAGCCACTTCCATCGCTGAGAATGTTTTTTAATACATTTGCAACGGTCTGGTTTCGAACCGAGACGTCGATAGAACGGTCGAGCAACGAATCATCGACATACTCGATAGCCAATGGAATTCCGGTTATTTCTCCGATTTGAACGAGAGCATCAAGTCGGTTCGCTGCGTGAAGCTCGACCGAGCCTACACGTGTGTCTGAGTTGCCGCCAGACAAACTCTGGGGGCTTATGGGCGCCCAGCGTCCAACTACGAGCCGCCCCGATAAAGCCAACAAAGTTATCGTCGCCAAAATCCTAAACGTTGAAAGGCTAGCGGTCATCGGCCATTCCTGGACAACTAGCCGAACATAGATAATTCTAAAACTCAAGCTGCAGCGGCACTGCCCGCTCGATCGCCAGCATCCTGAGCTTTGTGTTCCGTCCGCCGTGCGCGGAAAATCCCCCGCTCTTCCCGCCTGCCGCCAGCACACGGTGGCAGGGAATCAGCAGCGGCACCGGATTGCTTCCCATCGCTTGGCCCACCGCGCGCGCCGAACCCGGCGTGCCTAGCTCTTTTGCGATTTCGCCGTAGGTCATCGTGCTTCCCGCCGGAATCCGCCGGATGAATTCATACACCTGCCGCGAGAAGGCCTCCAGACCGCCCCACTCGATCGGCACATCCTGAAAATCCTGCATCTCGCCCCTCAAATGCTTGCGCACTCGCTCGATCAATGCCGCGATTTCCGCTGGCGGCTTGCTTTCCGCGGTCGCTCCGCTTTTCCGCGCGATTCGTGCTTTCGTCAGCGCCTCGCTCGCTTCCGGAAGCTGAAAGAGCGCCACTGCGCAGGCTTCACGGGCATCGTGCGATTCGCTCCACGCAATTCCGCACACGCCGATCCCCGTTTCAAACGTTGCATACTGAAGCTTCTTCATCTGCGTTCCGTTACACCACAGGCGTTTGGCCTCACTCCGAGTGCGCCGCGAGTGGTTTCAGAATCTCGTCCAGGTAATCCGGTTTGCCCTGTTCCGGCACCAAATGTGGGAATTTCTCGCCATCATGATAGTTGATCGTGCAGGTCTTGAAGTAATCGTCGTTCACCACCAACAGCACGATTGGTTGTGAACTTCGCTGGCTCCCCTGAATCGCATCCGCCAACCGCTCCGCCGTGTACGTCCGCCCATTCACGCCCAGCACCTTCATTCCCGGCGCCACACCAGCTTGGTACGCGGGTCCGCCATAAATCGTGTCAGACACCGTTCCGTCGGCCTGCAGGTTCAAGCCGACTGAATACGTGGTGTTTGACGCGCCGCGCCGTCCGCCACCCTCGCCCTGTGCCGTGTAATCCACTTTCCAGCCGCTCGCCTCCAGCCCGCCGGTCGGTGCTTCCGGTGAGGTCGAGTTCAGCCGCTCGTTCAAAAAACCTGCCCAGTCGTAAGGCTGCACTTGGTTGAGCGCCTGCACCAATTCCTCAAATGTATACGGCTTCACTTCTGGACCGTTGTTCGCCCCGCCGTAAAATGCTCGCAGAAAATCCTCAAATGTTTTTTGCCCATGGCTCTGATCGTGAATGATCGTCGTCACCCACAGCCAGATCAGGTCGCCTTCCTCGTAATAATCGGACCCACGCCGCCAGTTGAACCAACCTCCCCCGCCAAACATTCCCGGAATCGAGACGGCCGTATCCAGCAGAGGGTCCCACGTGCGCCCCGGACGCCCAGGACCCAGGCTTGCCGCCACGTCCGCAATATAGGTGTGATAGTCGTTATAGTTCCACACGCCGCAGCGCGTCGCGAGCACGTTTCCCAGATAATCCGTCAGTCCTTCGTACACCCAAAGCAGATCCGTCTCCATCGGTGCTTCGTAATAGGCCGAGTACAAATCCTTCGGCCGCCGGAATTTTCCGTTCCACGAGTGTACGAATTCGTGCGCCAGCAAACCCGCCACGCTGTTCGCCCCGCCCGGAGAGATCAGCGCGCGCTCGCCGAGGCGGCTGTCGTCTGATTCATTGTGTTCCAGGCCGAAGTGCGCCACGTGATCGCTCAGCGTTAGCAAGAAATGGTAATCGCGGTAATGGCGCGCTCCAAAAAGCTTTCCCGTTTCCGCCACTAGGTTCGTCAATCCTTGTTTCAGCGCGGGACTCATCTCCAGCGCCTCTTCGCTGTCCGCCGCCAGGTCGATTTCGTGATGGATCGGTTCGCCCGGCGGCGTCAAGTCGATCACGCGATAATATTGGCCCGCGCTCACCGGAGCGTCGACCAGCCGGTCAAGCGACACCGGCTTGAATCGAATTTCGTCTCCCGAGCGGCCTTCCACCGGGAGTGCCGTGCCATATTTCCATCCGGCAGGCAGCACCAATTTCGCGTCAAACATCATTTCCTGCGCCACGATTCCCGCGGGATACAGCAGATTCTGGTTCCAGCTCACCACCACCAGCTTGTCGGTAGAAGATGCCCCCGCCGTGTAAATACCGCCGCCCCCGCTCGGCTCCAGATAATCGAACGCAATCTCCAGCCGGCTCACTCCCGCTGGCACGTCCACATGAAAGGTGAACACATCCAGCAAGTCGCGCTTCCAGGGAATCGTCTTCCCGTTCGCAGTGAACTTGAGCCCGGTCACATTCGCGATCGGTCCATCCGGCTCGTGCTCGCCCGGAATCCATTTCGGATAATAAAGCGTCAGCGGCCCTTCCTTCACGGCCAGGACCTCGCGCGTTCGCACGATCTTCTGTGCTACTTGCGAAGCATCCACGGTCAGCGAAATGGCCGGCTCCATTTGCGCCCAGGTTTCCCCCGCACACAGCAACAGCGCCGCGCTCGTCAGCACCGCAATGCCCACCTGCTTCAATACGCGCGTACTCCACGATTTCATTTCATCACTCCTTAAGATTTCATGAGTCGTTTCAGGAATTATCGGCACGCCCTAAGATCATCGCACGCCAATCTAAGTCGAAGCAAAATAATGGCCACCCAACTTTTGTAGCCCAGGGCGCAGTCATAGCCCTGGGGCTTTTCTGGAACAGAAAGCCACCGAGCCGAGAGAACGAACCCAAGGCAGTCACTTGCCGCGTCGGGCCTGTGTAGGCCGCCCCGTTTTGCTTGCCCTGAGGAACGAAGGGTAGGGGCGGGACTTTTGGCCGCCACCATCACAAATTGCGCGATCTGCGTTTACACCGCCCGCATCGCCCTCATCCCTCTCGCGCGCACCAATTATCACCGAGCTTTGGGCCGCGATTAGGCCTGGCATCTTTGCCACACCCCTTCACGGCCGCAACTCCAACCGTGCCGGTTTGCTTCTCTCCACCGCCGCCCGCGTAAACGCCAATGAAAAATACTCGCCCTTCTCCCATAGCGGCAATAAATCCGCATAATGCGGACT
Source organism: uncultured Acidobacteriota bacterium (assembly GCA_963703805.1). Taxonomy (GTDB): domain Bacteria; phylum Acidobacteriota; class Terriglobia; order Acidiferrales; family UBA7541; genus DASTCZ01. The sequence continues at coordinate 2,907,134 of CAVPFO010000005.1, forward strand.
CCCCGGCTGCCCGCTTTCCCCCGGCACATCAATCGCCACGCTGCGGTCCCAATCCGCTAAATCAAAAATCTCGCGATAGCTCGCGCCATGCGTCTGTGCGTAACCCGTTCCGCCCGTCGCGTCCACCGTATTCCCATCACCCGGCCGCGCCGCCCCCGCAGGATCGAGCATCTCCGCCCACTCCTTATTTTTGTCCAGCGCGTGGTGCCACGAAACCCGATGCAGCTTCCCCCAACTCCACTGCGTAGCATCCGGACCCTGAAGTTTTTCCAATTGCAGCCAAGCTTTGTTCAAACTATCGAGAATGAAATTGTCCCGTGCCGTCTCGGAGTCAACGGTCAGCGTTTGCACGTTGCATCCACTTCCACCCGTGACCGTAGTGTTAGCGAAAATAGCCGCAGGTTCCCGGAGCAGCCGCAACATCGCCTCTGGCGTAATATTCAGCTCGTAGTGAGGGTCCCTCGCCGTCATTCGCCGGCTCATCGTGGATGTCAAACCGTGGAACCATACTTCGTAAACTGCGGCCGCCGCCGAATTCTCGGCAAGCCTGCCATCCCAACTCAGCAGCAGCCTGCCTGCTTCGGCGGCCTTGTTCGGTTGCTTGGCCATGGCCTCCCGCAGCAGCGGCATCAGCTCCCGCGCCGGCAGCGAAGTCACATCGTTCTGTAAATCCTCCATGTCCTTCACCGAAAGCTTCTTCCTGCTCTCGCGCGCCTGATTCAGCGCCTCATCAATTCTCGCCACCCGCGTTTGCGACCACTCAAATCCCACCGTATACGGATAATTCTCCGGAGTCGTCTTGTTATTCGCCGTCGCGTAAAATCCCGCCGTCGGATTGAACTGCCGTGGCAATTGGTCGAGCGGAATAAATCCAGCCCACTCCAGCCCGCTCGCCCCCGGCACCGGCAAAAGCCCCGTCCATCCTTCGCGAACCGGCGTCAGCCCGGCCGATTGCTCCCCGATATTTCCCTCGCGGTCCGCATACACCAGATTTTCCGGCGGTGACTTCCATCGCTGCATCGCGGTCAAATACTCTTTCCAGTTCTTCGCGCGATCCACCGAAAGCGCCGCCAGATACGGCACCGTCCCCGGCTCCGTCCCGATCCACCGCAACGCCAGCGCGTGTTTCGCGTCTTCCCACAGCACCGCACCATGCCGCGTGAACTTAAGCTGCACCTCCCGCGCGGCCGCCCCGCGAATCGCAATCGTCGTCTCCTCCACCGACATCCGCGCCCAGCCGTTCTCGGTCTTGTATTGCAACGGATCAGCGGGATTCACATCCTCCAGATACAAATCCTCCTGATCCACGGGAAACACCGTCAGCCCCCACGCGATATTTTCGTTGTGCCCGATGCTCACTCCCGGCAGTGCCGGTTCAGTCGCGCCGATCACATCCCATCCCGGCGCCACCAGGTGCACCACGTAGCGCAGTGAAGGAATCGCGATCGTCCGGTGCGGATCGTTCGCCAGCAGCGGTTTGCCCGTCGCCGTCAATTTGCCGGACACTGTCCAGTTGTTGCTTCCTTCAAGTGGTGACGGGAATTCGATCCTCGTATCCGTGCCCTGGAATCCATCGAGTTTCGCCTTAGCCAGTGCCTCCAAATCGAGTCCCGGCGCCGATTCGAGCTTCACCGGCGGCAAAAAATCCGTCAGCAACGCGACTTTGTCGGCGCCTACTTCCGCCAGCAGCTTTGCGTGCGCCAGTTCCGAGCTGGCATTCCCCGTCACCGCCAGCGTCGGCATCCTTGATAAACAATCCTCCGGTTTCCACGCTTCGGGCGCGAATCCCGCGATCTTGAATTCCACCGGCAGCCCCGGCCCTCCCGGCTCATTCAGGCTGCGAATGTAAGCGTTGATGCCGTCCGTGAACGCCGTCAGAATCTCGCGCGCATCCGGCGCATAGCTCGTGTACTCCGCTTCCATCGCGCCGCGATAGCGCAGCAGTCGCGCCACAATATCCCGCGCCACGCCCGCCTCACCTACCACTTCCGCCAGACGCCCTTGCCCCGCGCGCTTCCACAACTCCATCTGAAACAGCCGGTCCTGCGCCGTTACAAATCCTTGGGCAAAGAATAAATCGTGCTGATTCTTCGCGTAGATGTGCGGCACGCCCCACTGGTCGCGCAACACCTCTACGCTTTCGCGCAAGCCCACCGCGCGCAGCGTGCCGTGCGTAATCGCCAACGCCGAGGCCGCCTGCTTCGCGGGCGAACCAGCCGCCTCCGCCTTCGCCGCCGGTACCGTCTGCGCAAAACTCGCCGCGCAACAAAACGCGCCCGCCAACACCGCCATCATCCCAAAACGTATCATTCGTCGCGTCATCGCCGGAGTATACCGCCATCTCGCACTCCGCAACTCTGCTCTTGCACAACTCCCATCTCGCGTTAGACTTCCTGTTCGAATCCGAAAGTGGTGCAAATGAAGAGCCTCATCGCCACCCTCGCACTCATAGCTTGTCTCCTTCCGGCGTGCGCCCTCGCGCAAACTCTCGTCCCCATCCCCGCCGAACCCGATAGTCCCATCGCCGACCCGGCCGCCACCGTCATCTCGGGCCAGGCGCGCTTCACCGTGCTCACCCCGCAGCTCATTCGCATGGAATGGTCTGCTAATTCTCAATTCGAAGATCGCGCCTCGCTCGTCTTCATCAATCGCCGTCTCCCCGTTCCCAAGTTCACGCAGCAAACCAAGCGCGGCTGGCTGATCATTGACACCGGCAAGCTTACCCTGCGTTACAAACTGAAGTCCGGCACGTTCACCGCACAGAATCTTTCCGTCGCTTTCTCGCTCAACGGAAAAACCGTCACCTGGAACTCCGGCGTGCCGGACACCGGCAACCTCGGTGGCACCACGCGCACGCTCGATGGCGCCAACGGCTCCGTGCCGCTCGAAAGCGGCCTGCTCTCACGCGACGGCTGGGTCATGATTGACGACACTTCGCGCCCGCTTTTCGATTCGAGCGAGTGGCCCTGGGCTTTACCGCGCCCCGCCGCTCCGCATCAGGATTGGTATTTCTTTGCCTATGGCCACGATTATCGCGGCGAGCTTCGCGATTTCACGCGCGTTGCCGGACGCATTCCGCTCCCGCCGCGCTTCGTTTTCGGGGCCTGGTGGTCGCGTTACTGGGCCTACACCGACGAGGAACTCCAACAACTCATCGAACAGTTTCACTCGCACGAAGTGCCGCTCGACGTGCTCGTCGTGGATATGGATTGGCATCCCACCTTCGGCGTTCGCTGGTGGGAAAATAAGCAGGATCCTTCCGGCCACACGCTCGGCTGGACCGGCTATTCCTGGAATCCTCTCTATTTCCCCGATCCTGCGGGATTCATCGGTTGGGTGCACGATCAGGGACTCAAGCTCACCCTCAACATGCACCCTGCTTCCGGCGTCCAGCCTTTTGAGACCGCCTATCCGGAAATGGCGCGCGCCATGGGCATCGATCCCGCCACCAGGCAGTACGTGAAGTTTGATATCGCCGATAAAAAATTTGCCACCAACTACCTGAACCTCTTGCATCATCCGCTCGAAAAACAGGGCGTCGATTTCTTCTGGCTCGATTGGCAGCAGGAGCGCACCACCACCATCGAAAATCTCAGCCCCACTTGGTGGCTTAACTACGTGCACTTCACCGATATGGAGCGCGAAGGCAAGCGCCCGCTGCTCTTTCATCGCTGGGGCGGACTCGGCAATCATCGCTACGAAATCGGCTTTTCCGGTGACGCCACTTCCACCTGGCCCATGCTCGCCTTCGAGCCCTACTTCACCGCCGCCGCTGCCAACGTGGGCTACGGCTACTGGAGCCACGACATCGGCGGCCATCTTCCCGGCACGGTGGACGCCGAACTTTACACGCGTTGGGTCCAGTGGGGCGCCTTCAGCCCCGTCCTCCGCACGCACACCACGAAAAATCCGCAGTCCGAGCGCCGCATCTGGGCTTTCCCCGACGATTACGCCGCGGCCATGCGCAAGGCTTTCCTCGAGCGTTACGCCCTTGTCCCCTACATCTATACCGCCGCCCGCGAAACTTACGATTCCGGCGTCTCGCTTTTACATCCCCTCTATTACGATTCGCCCGAGACCGATGAAGCCTATTCGCACGACGGCGGCTACGCTTTCGGCAATGACCTCATCGCCGCGCCGGTGGTCACGCCGCAGGACCCGGAAGTCCGCCTCGCCACGCGTTCTCTCTGGCTTCCCAAAGGCGAATGGATCGAATGGCCCACTGGCGCGCACTTCGAAGGCCCTCTCCAAATCACGCGCTCGTTTGCGCTCGACGAAGTCCCTGTCTACCTGCGCGCTGGCGCGATAATCCCCATGGCGCCGCAAATGAGCAGTACCAATGCAAAGCCGCTCGATCCTCTCATTTTGGAAATCGCGCCCGGCAAGGAAGGACAGGGCAGCCTTTACGAAGACGCCGGCGATTCGCTCGGCTACAAAAAATCCGAATTCACCTGGACGCATTTCCGCCAGCAAATGCAGCCCGATGGCTCGCTCGAAATAAAAATCCTGCCGCGAGAAGGCAGTTTCCCTGGCATGCTCACCGAACGCGGCTACGAGCTGCGTCTCTACGGCACCTGGCCGCCGGAATCCGTCACCGTGAATGGTCAGCCTGTCACTCTCTCTCCAAACCCAGGCTGGCCCGTCAGCTCTCCGCCCGCCGCCAACGCGGTCGCCGTGCCGCCGGTCTCCGTCACCGTGCCCGAATCGGCCGCGAACGCCGCGCCAAATTCCGCCGCTACCATTTCCGCATCGTCCGCCACCTGGCGCTACGACGGCGAAACCACCACCACGATCATCACCTTGCCAAAAACTTCCGTCACGCAAGAGGTGGACGTGCGCATCACTTTTCCCAAACTCACCGCCGCGCAGCAAGCTCTCCTCGATGGCCTTCCCGGCAGGATCGCACGCCTCCACGGTGCCATGCACATCCTCGAAAATTCCTGGGACCGTGGCTGGGCCCCCGACATCCTGATCGATGCCGCCCAATCCGGCCACCGCGTATCCCTGCAGCCCGAAACCGCGCTAGCCGAATATCAAAAGTTGTCGCAGGAATGGCCCGACATCCTCGCCTCCATCTCCGCCATGGACGTAGACAACAAATTCACCGCCGCCGCCCTAGCCCACCTAAAATCCGCAGAGCAATAGCATTTGTAGCATGGCACCACCTTTTTGCTCGGTGCGGGTGCTGCCGCGGTTCTTCGCCGCGAAATAACGGGTTCCCCCGCGTGAAAGCGTCTCTCCCGATGAAAGCATCAGCACGCCTGTGTAGCCCGCCCCGTCGGGTAGGGGCGGGGCCTTTCGGCCATGCTTCTGTAGCCCAGGGCGGTGTCATAGCCCTGGGGCTTCTCTCAAAGCCGTGCACCTCGCGCCGCCACCCGTGACATAAGGCGGGCGATTCCCGCGTTCGGCCCTGGGTTTTGTTTGTTGCCTTTTGTCTCACCAGCTGTGAAGACTAGCGTACGGTGCCTGCGCGTATTGCCAAGGGCGGGCCTCGCAAAAACCACACTGTCATCCCGAGGAGGAAGCAGCGCCATTCCCGCGCCCAACTCCTCGCACCGCGCGGAAATGTCCCGCCGTGGCGCCCGACGAGGGATCTCGGCGCCGGTACGGCGGCCACCTCTTCCACTTTCTATCCCTCTCCGCAATAGCGCACGCAAATCTGCTGCACCCTCCGCACGTACAGGTTAAAATCTCCGCGCCCAATCCCAATCCGGAGACTCACATGACCCCCTACGAAGCCTTCACCCAGGTTGACATGCGCCTCGGCCGCATCACCCGCGCCGAACCAAACGACCGTGCTCGCAAGCCCTCCTACAAGCTTTGGGTCGATCTCGGTGACCTCGGCACCAAAACTTCCAGCGCCCAGCTCGTCGATCTCTACAAAGCCGAAGAACTCGTCGGCCGCCTCGTCATCGCCGCGGTAAATCTCGGCACCCGCAACATCGCCGGTTTCCTCTCGGAGGTCCTCGTCATGGGCGTCCCCGACCCAAATGGCCACGTCGTGCTGCTCGCCCCGGAACGCGAAGCCCCCCTGGGCGGCCGCGTCTTCTAACCAAGCAGTGTTATACGTGTGCCATGAATCGGCCGTGTTCGCCGTTGCGTTTGACTTTGTAGCGCAGGTCCTCGGACCTGCGGCCTTTCGCAACTGTCGGCTACCCGGCCTGTGTAGCCCGCCCCGTTTCGCTTGCCCTGAGGAACGAAGGGCAGGGCGGGGCCTTTTGCACTTTTGCAACCGCTGCGTTACCAGCCAACGCGCCTCCCCATGTTGATCTCCGCATCCGCAAAAACCACACCATCATCCCCAGAAAGCCGCTCACCGTTAAGCCCGTGTGGCGCAACACAACCGTCCATCTCCGCAGTCACGCGCCCCCAAAAGGCAGCTTGTCATCCCGAGGAGGAAGCAGCGTAATTTCCGCGCCCAACTCCCCGCATCGCGCGGAAATTGCGCGCCGTAGCGACCGACGAGGGACCTCGGCGCCGGTACGGCGGCCACCTCGGCTCGTCGTCTCGACTCGTTCGCGCAACGCAACCCTCCACCCCTGTAGTCACGCGCGCCCCCAAAAGACAATTTGTCATCCCGAGGAGGAAGCAGCGCGATTTCCGCGCCCAACTCCTCGCGTCGCGCGGAAATGGCGCGCCGTAGCGCCCGACGAGGGATCTCGGCGCCGATAGGGCGGCCACCTCGACTCGTCGTCTCGACTCCTCCGCGCAACGCAACCCTCCACCTCAGCCGTCACGCGCCCCAAAAGGCAGCGTGTCATCCCGAGAAGGAAGCAGCGCGATTTCCGCGCCCAACTCCTCGCGTAGCGCGGAAATGGCGCGCCGTAGCGAACGACGAGGGATCTCGGCGCCGGAACGGCGGCCACCTCGACTCGTCGTCTCGACTCCTCCGCGCAACGCAACCCTCCACCTCAGCCGTCACGCGCCCCCAAAGGCAGCGTGTCATCCCGAGAAGGAAGCAGCGCGATTTCCGCGCCCAACTCCTCGCGTAGCGCGGAAATGGCGCGCCGTAGCGACCGACGAGGGATCTCGGCGCCGGAACGGCGGACACCTCGACTCGTCGTCTCGACTCGTTCGCGCAACGCAACCCTCCACCCCTGTAGTCACGCGCGCCCCCAAAAGGCAGCTTGTCATCCCGAGGAGGAAGCAGCGCGATTTCCGCGCCCAACTCCCCGCCTCGCGAGGAAATGGCGCGCCGTGGCGACCGACGAGGGATCTCGGCGCCGGTACGGCGGCCATCTCCGCCCGGATTCGCGGCCATCCCGCCAAGACCCGTTCGCGGCCAGGTTCTCCGCACGCGCCTTCGTTTCCTCATTCACCCAACGAACGAACCCAATTCCAATCAATATCTTCCAATTCTTTTTCGTACGAGGAGAATTTGTGTTCGATTTCGCCGCACACCAATTCCAATAAGGAAGCATAGGCTTGCAATCGCACAGGCCTGTCTTCACTTGCATCCTCAACGCACTGCCGGAGTGCCCGAATTGCCTCCCGGTCCGCAGAGCGCCGAAGCAGCTGCGCCAGAAATAACGCAGCGAAGTTCCGATTGTCTTCGTCAGAATCATGGCGCAAAGCCCGAATTAAGAGCGGCTCGTACTCGCGGAGCTTGCCCCAGGAAGTGAGGAACCACAGCACTTCTTGCCTGACGCGCGAATCCGTATGGTCGGCATATGAAGCGACCACGGTTTTCGCCTTTTGAATCTTCCACTGGGCGAACGGTTTCCCGAGCTTGACGATCGTATGTCCAATCTGGTCCGTGGGAATCTCTTTGTTCTTCAGTTTCGCCAGTAATTCGTTCCAGGCCTTGGTTTCAGATCTCGAAGAACCGATCCACACTTTGCCGATGTGTCGCCACAGGCTGGGGACGAGGTTACGGAGCCTTTGAAGCATGTGCATGGATTTGAGGCCGTTAAGCGGCACATCCAACTAGAGGACTCGCCCTGCCGCTAGTTTAAAAGCGATGCTATCACACAGCCTGCGGCGCCTCCTCCGGGATTATATGCCCGCTGCCCGCGCCACAATTCGCACGCACGGGCCGAGGCATCATCTAGCGCTGGCCTCCAGCCCAGCATTTTTCGGTTTCGTCAAGGCACTTGTTTAGCCCTTGAGGTCCCGCGTCGGCACGTCCGTTAGAACTGACCATGTGCTCGTCAAACAACCTCGTTCACGAGCGAACGTCCCAGACAATTACGCGCCCCGCAAAGGCTTGTCATTCGGAGGAGGAAGCAGCGCGATTTCCGCGCCCAACTCCCCGCCTCGCGAGGAAATGGCGCGCCGTAGCGAACGACGAGGGATCTCGGCGCCGGAACGGCGGACACCTCGACTCGTCGTCTCGACTCGTTCGCGCAACGCAACCCTCCACCCCTGTAGTCACGCGCGCCCCCAAAAGGCAGCTTGTCATCCCGAGGAGGAAGCAGCGCGATTTCCGCGCCCAACTCCCCGCCTCGCGAGGAAATGGCGCGCCGTGGCGACCGACGAGGGATCTCGGCGCCGGTACGGCGGCCACCTCGATCCGTAGTTTTCTCTCTCCGCGCAACGCAGCCCTGCACCGCCGTGCAATTTCTGGGAAAATGCTTCCGTGACCCCGCCCATCTCCGCCGTCCGACTTTCGCACGATCTCTGCACCCATCTGGCCTCCGCCGAACAGCGCGAATGGCTCGTCACCAATGGTCTCGGTGGCTTCGCCTGCGGTACCGTCGCCGGCACGCTCACGCGCCGTTACCACGGACTCCTCATCGCCGCGCTCTCCCCACCACGCGCCCGCACGCTTCTCGTCACAAAAATTGACGAAATCGTGCGCATCAGAAACACCAGCACACCCCTCGGCGCCAATCGTTGGTCGGACGGCGCCATCAACCCGCAAGGCTTCCGCTACCTCACCGAATTCCGTCTCGAAGGCGCCGTCTCGGTCTGGACCTACGCGCTACAAAACGCCCAGCTCGAAAAGCGCCTCTGGATGCAGCACGGCGCCAACACCACCTACGTCGAATATCGCCTCGTGCAGAGCGCCGCGCCGCTCGATCTCGAGTGCAAGATCCTCGTCAACTACCGCGACTTCAATAACCTCACGCACGCCAACGGCTGGCGCATGCAGATTGACGCCGTCCCCAGCGGCCTGCGCGTCACGGCTTTCGACCACGCCACGCCCTTTTATTTGCGCAGCGCCGCCGCATCAGCCGAGCTAGCACAAGTGGAAGGATCGCCGCCCGGTGCCCTCTGGTATCGCAACTACGAATTGTCCGAGGAACGCGACCGCGGCCTGGAAGATTGCGAAGATCACTTATGTGCCGCCACATTTCGCGTCACGCTCAATCCAGGCGCGACCGCATCGCTCGTCTTCAGCACGGACCCAAACTCCGGCCTCGACGCTACTGCCTCACTCGCCGCCGAGCAATCGCGCGAACGAGATCTCCTCACGCGCTTCGCCGGAGCGCAATCGCAAACCGCCGCGCCGCCTGCAGCGAACGCGCCAGCCTGGATTCAGCAGCTCGTCCTCGCCGCCGATCAATTCCTCGTTTCCTCCGGCAAGAATCAAGCTGCGGACGGCCCGTGCGAAATTATCGCCGGATATCCCTGGTTCGGCGTTTGGAGCCGCGACGCGATGATCTCCTTGCCGGGCCTCACGCTCTCGACCGGCCGTCCCGAACTTGCGCGCCAGATTCTCCGCACCTTCGCGCGGCAAATCGATCGCGGCATGCTGCCCAATTTCTTTCCCGATAGCGGCCAACAGCCCGAATTCAATTCGGCGGACGCTCCACTTTGGTTTATCGAAGCGTTGCGCCAATACGTAGATCACACGGGTGACCTCGATCTCGCCCGCGAACTTTTTCCTCGGGTGCAAAATATCTTGGCCGCTTACACGCAGGGCACCCGCTACGCCATTCACGTGGATCAATCGGATGGCCTCGTGCATTGCGGCGAGCCCGGCACGCAAGTCACCTGGATGGACGCGCGCGTAAACGGTGTTGCCGCCACGCCTCGCGTAGGCAAGCCGGTGGAGATCAACGCTCTGTGGCTCAACGCCCTCGCCACCGCTGCGAATTTAGCGCCGCATTGCGGTGTGCCCGCGACGGAGTTCCAGCGCCAGGCCGAACGAGCGCGCAAAGGTTTCTCGCGTTTCTGGAACGCAAACGCAAACTGCTGCTTCGATGTCATCGATGGCCCGAACGGAAACGACGCGTCGTTACGCCCCAACCAAATCTTCGCCGTCTCCCTGCCCGTTTCCCCGCTAACCGCCGCCCAACAGCGCGCCGTAGTCGATACCTGCGCCGCGCACCTTCTCGCTCCCTGTGGATTGCGCTCGCTCGCGCCCGAAGATCCCAAATATTGCGGCCACTATGATGGTCCTCAAGCGCAACGCGACGCCGCCTACCACCGAGGCACAGTCTGGGCTTGGCTGCTAGGTCCCTTCATCCAAGCGCATTGGAAGGTCTATCAGGATCACAACGCAATCCGCCGCATTCTCGGCTCGATCGCGTCGCACTTAACGGAAGCAGGCCTCGGCACCATCAGCGAAATCTTCGACGGTGACGCGCCCTTCACCCCGCGCGGCTGCTTCGCCCAAGCCTGGAGCGTTGCCGAAATCCTCCGCGCCTGGAAAGTTGTCGCTGGTTAGATCACTAGAGTAGCGTGAGGTAGCGGGAGATAACCCGAATGAGCCTAATGAGCAGATTCGGGAAGCCAAGTAGCACAGCCACTCCTGGCTGTGCGCCTTTCGTACATTATCCGCAAATCGCGATTCGCGGCCACATTGTTTTTCATCCGTGCGGTGTGGCCGCCACTTTTCTTTCGCGCGTCTTTTGCACTAAGCGCGAGAGGATCTGCAAGGCCAACGTGCTCCACAACGTGACGTAAAAGGCTTGAACGCTCAGTGTGATCGCGAAGACCACCACACTCACTCCGGCGCCCCACACAATCACTTCGGAAAAGAACCCTTCCAGCCAGTTTGGTGTGTTGCCCGCCGGCGGTACGCGGGCACGCAGCGCGGGCCACAGCCGCGGCACCGCCGCGCAATAGGCCAGATAGCTTTCGCCCTGCGCTTCGCGTAGCTCGGCTTCCTCGCGCAACAGCAGCCGCAGCACGAAAAGCGTCATGCCCAGAAACAACACAAAGAACCCCGCGCGATTGCACGTAAAACCCAATCCAAAGCTCATAAAGATATTCCCAAGATAAAGCGGATTGCGCACGTGGCGAAACGGACCGTCGGCCACTAGGCGCTCGGTGTGTAGTTTCATGTCGTTCATCACCGCGGCGCGCAGATACGCGGTGCCCCATACGCGGAAGAATGCCGCAACGAAGACGATTGCCGCGGCGATGCCGCAGATCACCCGCAGCCAGGTGTCGAAGCTCAGCGCGGGATCGGCGCGGACCAGCACGCGCGCAATCCGTGCCCCGCTGCTGATGGGATCGAACGAGTAGCACGCATAGGCAGCGCAGAAGATGAGCGTGATAAACACCACGCGAAATCGGAACTCGAACTTTGTCGCGGCAAAGAAGCTCTTCTGCATGGGCTCCAACGTGAGAGGAAGCGATGGCGCAACGCTATCGACTCGCCAGGACGTTGTCAATATCATGTACCGCGCAAAGCCGATGAGCGTAATTTCGATCGCGATGTATGGAGCAGAGCCTTAGGAGATATCAGGATTCGCAGGGAGGAAAAGCATGGCGGCTAAGCTGGAAGACTTTCAGAAGTTTCGCGCGGAGCTGAACGAGGAAATCCTGGGTTGCGGCCACCTGGGGATGAAACGCTTCTTCGCGCTCGATCATCAGGCCTACGAGCCGGGCGCGCTCACGACGAAGACGAAGGAGTTGCTGGGGCTCGTCGCGTCCATGGTGCTGCGCTGCGACGACTGCATCACGTATCACCTGGTGCGCTGTTCGGAGGAGGGCTGGACGCGCGACGAAGTGATCGATGCGCTCAACGTGTCGCTGATCGTGGGCGGCTCGATCGTGATTCCGCACGTGCGCCGCGCCTTCGCGCGCATGCGCGAAATTTCCGCGCTCGCAAAGTAAGCTCGCTGCTCCGGCGGGGTGGGTAGCACAGGCACTCCTGCCTGTGTGCTTTTGCTTATCGTCGCGATGAAACATCAAGTGTGCTCATCGAGATTATGCTCAAACCCCGCACAGGCAGGAGTGCCTGTGCTACCGAGGAATCATTCGGTGAAGACCAGGCCGACGGCGGTGTCGCCGTTTTTGGGGGCGGGTTCGAGCTTTACCACGTAGCCGCGCAGCCGCATGGATTGGGCAGCGGGATTTTCGCGGCCGGGATCGTCCATTTCCACTTGCAGTTCCGATTGCAGGCGCGGGCTATTGTGCAAATAAATCATGGCGCCCTGCAGCGTTAAATCCCGAATCACGGTTTCTTCCTGGAAAGCGCGCCCGTCGGTGGTGAAACCCGTCACCATCGCGCGTAAATTTCCTTCGCGGCGCTGGCCACTGCGTCCCGTAGGCAGCAGCACTTCCATTTGTTCCTGGCCGAGCGCCATGGCCATACCCTCGGTGGCGGCCCATACATTATCAAAATGCTGGCGAGCCTGGCGCAGCAGGCCATCCACGGCGCGATCGGAGGAATCGGGATCGTGGTGGAAGAGCACGAGGTTGCGCACGCCGGCTTCGCGCGCGATGCGTGTACCTTCGAGCCAGGACGAATGTCCCCAACCTTTGCGCTCGCCGGCTAACTGCTCGGGCGTGTATTGCGCGTCGTTGATGAAAATATCCGCGCCCGCGGCCAGCTCGAGCAAATTCTTTTCGTACTGCTTGTTTGTGGATTCGGCGCCGGCGGGTTCATTGTCCGTGGCGTAAGCGATCACGCCGGCGGAGGTCTCAAACCGGAAGCCGAGGCAGCCCTGCGGATGGTTCAACCAGCGCGTGGTGATGCGCGCGTCGTCAATCTGGAAAGTTTCGCCTCCGGAAATTTCCGTGAACTCGCGCGCCGCGGACATGGCGCTCAAATTCACGGGAAAATAGGGATAGGCCATCTGCGTCTCAAACACCTGCTTCAGGCTGTCGCGTCCCAAATATTCGGAGCGGAAACTATAAAAGTGAAAGCGATTTTGCGGCGAATAGAGCGGCGCAAAAAAGGGAAGTCCCTGAATGTGGTCCCAGTGATAGTGCGTGACGAGAATGTGCGCGTGCTGCGATTCGTCTTTCGCGCCGCCATTTTGCGCGGCATGCGGCGCAGGAGGCTGATTGCCGAGCACGCGCAGCCCCGTGCCGCAATCCACGATGAAGCGCGCGCCGCGCGGCGTGGTGAGCTCGAGGCAAGCGGTGTTGCCGCCGTACCGCCAAGTGGCCGGATCGGCGGTGGGGGTGGAGCCGCGCACACCCCAAAAGCGAATTTTGGCGTGGGAATCAGGCATAGGGCGTTTGGCCCTGGAATCTGAGCCCAATCGGACGGCGGCTGGAGCCGTGATCCATGGCCGGAATCGCACGAAAGGCTACCTAAAAAGGGTAGAAGCGGGTTCCGGGCAAGTCAACGAAGAATCCCGCGGTATGTGCGCCAATCGGCTAGGTCATTGATTTTGCCGGGTTCCTGGCGGCGCGGACCCTGGTATTCCGCAGTATTCCTGGGAATGACGGTTTGGTCCGCTGGTTCTTGCGGCGGTGGTGGCGGCATTGGCGGAGCTTGCGTTGGCGGAGATTGCGCGGGCGGCTGTGGTGAAGATTGTGCGGCAGCCGCGGGCGGCGCTTTATACCAAGGCTGTGAGGCACATGCCGGAGGCTGCGAAGTGCGCTCCGTGGGTTGCGGTTGCATCTGGGCGGGCACGGGTGTTGTCGCCGGGCGATTTGTGGGCGCCGGCTGTGGCGGTGTGTGAGTTTGCGTCCGAGGAACTGCCGCCTGTTGCGTGGGATGCTGCGGGGCCTGTTGCGCGGCTTTCTGCTTTAGCTCTTCGCGTTTTGCTTGCTCCTGTTGCTGGCGCTGACGCTCTTCCGCTGCGGTGCGGTAATTCGCCACCGGCGGCCGCCAGTAAGAGGGGCGCGGCTCCGGCTTCAGCGTTTGCAGCAGCAACTGGCACATGTAGCTGAGGATCGCGGCATCGCGCGTGCGGATCTGTTTGCGCGCGGCGAGAGAGAAAAGCTGGCCGAGGGCGTAGTTCACTTCGTCCACGGAAGTGAACTCCTGCATTTCGCCGAGGATTTCGGCGACCTCCGCGGAATTGAACTGCAGATCGCGTTCGGCTTGCTTGGCGTGCGCGGTGCAGAGAGCGTGTCCACGCGTGGCGGGAATTCTGCAGCGGCCTCGACCGGTGGTGTAACGGCAACGGGACTTGCGGGATGCTGCAAATCAGCTATTCGCCATTGCTCGTTGGCGCTACCAACCAACAAACCGTCAAGCTTACGAATACCGGAAATGCGCCGCTCGCAATTGCTAACGTGGCCGCGACTTCTGCTGGTTCAGGGGGTAGTTTCAGCGCCAGCTCGAATTGTGGTGGGACGGTTGCAGTACAAGCCTCTTGTACGATCACGGTTACGTTTAGCGCCACCGTTGTCGGCTCTGCGACCGGGAATCTGCAGTTAACCGATAACGCTTCGGGTTCGCCGCAATCGGTTCCACTATCCGCTTCTGCTGTGGATTTCTCCATCACGCCCGCGAACGGCAGTTCGACTTCGGCGACGATCAGCGCCGGACAAACAGCCACGTTTTCTCTGCAAGTGGTCCCGAACCAGATTCAGGGAGCCATTGGGTTGAGTTGCACCGGTCAGCCTGTATTAATGAGCTGCTTTCTCGCGCCGTCGGATGTCGCCGCGGTAAGCAATACTCCTGTGCCTTTCCAGGTGACGGTATCAACCACAGCTGCGAGTGCAGAGTTGCCGTTCCGGCGCATCTGGAGGACGCCCCGGGCTCCTGGATTGCTTAGCGGGCTCGCAGCCGGACTTTGCGTTGGATTCGCATGCCTGCTTGCGCTGCAAGCCCGCATGAGGAGGTCGCTTAAGTGGCAGGCAATTTTGTTTGGAGCGCTTTGCTGCTTGCTTGGTGTAGTGAGTTGCGGCGGCGGAAGTCGGGCATCGACTCCCGTATCTTCCAATCCCGGCACACCTTCAGGAACCTACATTCTCACCGTATCTGGGTCCGATGACGGAGGCTCCCGCAGCGTACAACTTACGGTTACAGTCCAATGAAGAGGGACATTGACTGTCTTTCGTTATTCAAAGAGTGAAGCTCGACCCCAGTTTGTTTCTCTGCAAGGGAATACGCTAGAGGAGAGCTTTCAACGCCCAATGCTTCTGGGCCGTTGCAGACGATTATGGAACGCGCCTTCGCGCCATCCCTCTGAGATAGAGTTTTCTCAGAATGTACGCAATCGTTACGATTACCAGAGCAGTTGACGCGGGGCGGAATAGTTCCAATGACAGTATTTGAGGAGCGCGCTTCGGCGACAAAGCGATAAGAAGAACGGTCGCCAGAAACAGGCTCCAACCTACAGCTAATATCCACCGTAACATAATTAACCCGCCAATCGGCGCGCGCGCGAAGCTTGGGGGAGATACACTGCATAAACATAAAGACAACTGGCATACCAGAAGCCAAGGAGGAGCAACCCGAACCACAAGCGCTTCGCAGCCTTGCCGGAACTATCAATACGCAGCCAGAATCGCCACATTCCTAACCAAACAAAAAACAAAGCCATCGTTCCCGCGATTGCCAAAATGCCGATCGGCAGCCTAAGCATGAATGGCATTCCATTGGTGTTTTCGACGCCACACATGATCATGATGCCGAACATCGCAGTCAGCGCAAGAACCAGAAGTGTAGCCGCAATGAACAACTTTACCGCCTGCCGTGAAACCAACCATTCATCACGAATTGAATTGAGCAGCATCTCTAATCATCGCTCCACTTAGATGTTTGGCGGCTGGTCCTTGGGCGGCGCCGGTGCGATCGGTGAAGCGGGCGCGGGTGGCAACTTCAAGGAATTTTTCACTTGTATGACCGCGTCTTTGAACATCAGCCACTCCGCGCTTCGTGAGACCAATCTCGGCACCTCCCGCATCAGCCAATCCCGACGATCGACGATGAACCGCTATTCCTCGCCTTCTGCACCAACAGAAACTAACTCACAAACAATTTCGGTGTGCGTTACATCACCCTGAGGGGTCACTGTTTTTCCGGCACTCGAGACTCGTTTGTTAGCTGGCCAATCTTGCGCCCAAGAAGGTGGCTTGCCGTGATCGCGGATGGCACTATCACGCCAAGTCAAGAAAACCTCCTCAGATGGAACTTTAAATGCTATCCCTGGATCGCACTCGTCTAGCTTAGTGTTGTAATCCATCAAATAAAACCTCGCCATATCCTTTCGCCTAGCTTCGAGGTCGTCGTAGGTTACTCTCAGTTTTCCGGATGTGTCAGTGCGGCCGTCCGTGAATGTGAATCGCGGCTTGCCGCCGACGAAAAACTCAGCGTCAATCATAATGTTTGGAATCGCAACCTTATTACCCTTGCCGTCGATGAGCTGTACGTCGATCACTTGTTTTGGTTGCATGTGGTATCGCTCATTGGTTCGGCGGTTTGATTTCACTCTTCGAAGCGGGGATTGGATTCTTTGTGATCATTTGAGAGCCACCGCCGCTCGTTTTCGGCCCGTTTGGAGACGGCTCAAGCCCGTTAACCCGGCTAGTGGGTACCGTTACGCTATGTGTTGGAGTCTCTGGAAGCTCGTATGTTTGCTCGCGGCACTTGCGCTGTCCATAGGCTTGTCGGTTGTGACATGTATGTCTTTTAGCCGCCCTTCAGCATTAGTATTAGGAATTTGGCCTGTTGTTGCAACCTCACCTGCCTCGCCCGCGCCCATGTATCTCGTGAGATCCTTCGTCGCACAAGGCGCTCCTCCAAGATGACAATCAAAAAAAAATGGCGCAAGGTGAAAGTCAAAGCCTAGGGCCGAATGCGGAGATTGCCTGCCTCACGTCACAGGTGGCGGTGCGGGATGCGTGGCGCTGAGAACATCGCCAGGGCTATGGGGACGCCCTGGGCTACAGGGGGGTCAGGTTCGACAGCGCAAAGAGAAAGCAAGTGTGCAGGCGACACGTGGGGCACCCGAAGGAGATCCATCGAAGAGCCCCGAAAAAGGCCCCGCCCCTACGCGACGGGGCGGGCTACACAGGCGGGGCCGTTAGCATTGACGTGCGCACGGTGATGCGGCACACAGATTTTTCGGCCGACAGCGAGCCTCAGAATGGCAGCCGGAGGAAGTGGCGGCAGGGCGAAAGTCAAAGCCCAGGGCCGAACGCGGGGATTGGCCGCCTCACGTCACGGATGGTAGCGCGGTATGCGCGGCGCTGAGAGAATCCCCACTTCGGTTCGCTCAGCGCAAGCAGGGCTATGGAGACGCCCTGGGCTACACAGTCAAGTTCAACAGCGCAAAGAGAGAGCAAATGTAGAGGCGATACGAGGGCGACCGGGAGGATTTCGGGAAAGGACGTTGAAGAGTTCCGGAAAGGGCCCCGGAGGTAGACTCCGGACAGAGGCCCCGCCCCTACCCTTCGTTCCTCAGGGCAAGCGCGACGGGGCGGGCTACACAGGCAAACCGTTGGCGTTGGCGCGCGGGTGGTGCGGGCATTAGATCCTTCGTCTCATGAGGCGCTCCTCCAGGATGACAGCGAGAGGCGAGAGGCGAGAGGCGAGAGGCCGCAGGTCCGAGGACCTGCGCTACACGATCAAATGCCAAGCTAGAGAATGCGGAAGATGTAGGATGACGGGGCTCAAGCTCTGTTCGTTCTCGTTATTTTTTGGCAGCCGCCAAGCTGATCCCGGGACCAGGAAAGGCCGCAGGGCTGAAAGCCCTGCGCTACACGGTCAATTCCAAGGCCAGAGAACGGGGTGTGCAGATTCCCATAGGCTGAAGACGTGCCGTGATGGGCGGCGATGAACGGATTTTGAGTAGTCGGATTCTGTCATTGCTGCGCACGAGATGATTTAGGACGGGGAGATGGAACGACCGAAGATGGCGCGGGTTTCGGAGGAGATGCGGCGGGTGTGTGCGTTGTTGGGAGACGAGATGCTGCGCTGGGATGGGGTGACGGTGCGGCCGATGTTTGGGATGCGGGCGTTTTATCGGGTGAAGGTGGTGTTTGCGATGCTGCCCGAGAAGCGCGCGCTGGGCAGTCCGCAGGCGATTGCTTACAAGGTGACGCAGGGCGTGACGAAGGGCGCAGGGAAGAAATGGAAGCTGTTCGAGATTGCGGGCGCGGAAGGAATCGGAGCGGCGTTGGCGGTGTTGGGGGAGGCGTATCGGAAGGCCGGGCGGGGACGGCGGAAGAGTAGTTGACTGGTGCGGAGTGATGTAGGCACCACATGGATCCTTCGTCGCACAAGGCGCTCCTCCAGGATGACAGCGAAGGACGAAAGGCCGCAAGGCTGAAAGCCCTGCGCTACACGGTCAAATTCCACAGCTCGAGGCTAGGTGGGGGAGCGAGACTCCGGGGCACCTGCAAATGCCGTCAGAAGAGGTCGGCGATCGGTGGGAATGTTAGCAGGAGGCTGAGGACCAGCAGGGCGATGGCTAACGCCGCAACGGGACCGATAGCGAGCGTCTTTTTTCGCCAGCGCCAATTCAGGATTGCCCAGGTGACGAGCCAGATCAGAATGGCGGCGGTGGTCACGCCGGACAGCGGGCCCGTGGGCTTATAGAAAATGAGCGCGCTCTTGATCGAAGCCAGTTTATCCGCGGCGATGGCCAGGATTGCGAGGGCAAAGGAGCCGATGCCCGCGGAAAGAATGGCGGCGGCGCCGGAACCGTTTGTTAGAGCTGGGGCGCTGGATGTGGCGAAATGATCGGAGGCGCTCATTTTTCTTCGCCCTGGCTGAGCTGAATCGTGTGGCCGCCCTGGACGGGCGCGTACTTATTAATCATGGCGCCGAAGAAACCGGCGATCCCCGCGGAAAGAAATGAAACGAGCGCGAAGCAAAGTATCGCGGCGCGAAGTTGACGATGGCGCTTGAGATCGCGGCCATATTTGAGGAAAACAAACGCGACCATGGTGATCGAGATGGGAGCGAACCAAGCAACGTGCTCCTTCCATTCCATGCCGAGCGAATGCCAACCGATGGTGGCGGGGCTGGACATCAGCAAGCGTTGCGGAAACATAGCGAGATCGAGCGTGCCGGGCGGGGGAGCGGCGCGATACCACGGATAGATAACGTAGGCGCCGGTGAGCACGGCGGCCCACGCGAGCACGACCATGGTGAGCAGATAAATTTTCAGGAAACGCTCGCTAGCGGGTGTGGCTTCGGAAGTGGCGGCGGAAGGAGCGGTGCAACGATAGAGTTCGAGAAGCGCGCCGGAACAGGCCAGCAGATAGAGCGCGCCGAATCCCATGCCGTGAATGAGCGTCCAGAGAGCGCGGATCGTGATTTGCATTTTGGCTGCGCCAATTCAGCCAGGCCCGAAAAGTCAGGACCGAAGAGCGGCTAAAACCGCTTGCCGGTTTGCGTCAAGAGCGAAGCACCAGTCGTATCGTTCTGATCGGGTTCCTTCCCTTTTCCCCAGGTTTTGTAAAGACCCAAGTAGGCATACGTCTCGCTGAAGCCTCCGACGGAGTGGCCATAGGCGAAAAGTAACTGGAGTCCGGGTGTTTTGAAGTGGTAGTAGCCCCCGGCATCAATCAAGGTGGACCCTCGGATTTGAGGCGTCGCGAAACCCTCGGCTCCATGGGAAAAAGCTTCGACGGAAAGTTCAAGGCGCTTGCCGAGTTCGCGTTTGACGAGAAAACCGCCATACGTGTAGTTGCGATACTGAACCTGCGTGTTGACGACATAGCCCACGCCGCCGACGAGGCTCCAGGGGCCGAATTCCTTCTCAGCCCACATGGGCAGCTTATACCAGACGCGTCCGGCGCTCAGGCCTTTGTCGTAATTGCCCGTGGGGATTTCGAACATGACGAAGGGGCCGATCTGCGGACGATGTTTTGTCTGTTTGATCATGCCCCATTTCACGCCGAGTTCCATGTCCGTGAGGCCGAACGCGCTGGGGCCGATGCCACCGGGAGCATAAATCGGATTGTTCGACGGAACGATTGCGCCGAATGGCAGGATGGCGTGGAGTTGGATATTGGGAATTGCGCCCCAATTGAATTCGAATGCGGGACCGGTGGGATCCATCTCGACCGGTGTGCCGCTCAGCCCCGAGAAAATATAGAACTCGTAGTGATGGAGGTCCACCGGAGTGGGATCGTCGGTTTGGAAAGGAGGACCGGCCTGCGCTTTTAGCGCGGGGGCGGCCAGAAAGAAGAAGAGCAAGAAGGCCAGCTTTGGGATGTTGCGAGTAAAGTGCATCGGTGGAAGAGCCGTGCGCGCGTAGGATATATCGAAAATGAGGAGCGGCGCGAGTGAATGTAGGGTTACAAAGCTGTTGCGAGGGAGTTACAGGAATGTGGGTGACGGAAGTGCCACGAAAACAAATCGTCCGGCCCGCGATTGCGGACCGGACGTGAAATTTAGCGCTGAGACGGGGCGCTGCTGCTGCTCGTTTGGTGCGCGACCCTAGGCGATCACTCTACTGGTGGCCGTCGGGATGCGCGTGGCGCCAGTTCCAGTATTCTTCCTGTTCCTTCTTGTTGGCCTTCTTGAAGTCATGATCCTTGCGGTGATTCTCGTTGAGGAACTGATGCCAGGCGCGATCCTCGTTGTCGTCCCAAACGTGATAGTCCTTGTGCTGCTTGTCGTAGATGCGGACCTGGACGCTGGCGTCCTGCGGAATCGGGGCGGCGATGATAACGGCCGGCGCGGCAAGGCTGGCGGCCAGGAAAAGCGAAACGACGTAGTTGCGTGCTCGATGCATGTTGTGGTCCTCCGATTTGAGATGCCTGCAACACCAGCGAGCACCTGGGATATGCCCACCTAACATTAGATGGTGCGGGACGGACGGAGGGCGAGGCCGCCGGGATAAAAGCAACGGCCGGGAGGGGGCTCCCGGCCGTCTGTGTTTGAGCTGAAGAAGCGGCTTTATGGATTATGGATGCGAGTTACCGGTGTCCGCCGTGTCCGCCGCCGTGGGAGGACCCGCTGCCACCGTGCGAGAAGCTGCCGCCGCCTCGTGCATTGCTGCCGCCACCGAAGTGCGAGAAACCGCCGCCGCGTGCGACGCTACCGCCGCGCGCATAGCCGCCGCGGAATGAACCGGCTGCCGGGCCGCGTCCTACATACGCTGGACCGCGAACTGCGCCGCCGGGGCGCCCGTAGAAGGCCCGTCCGCCGCCGTAGTATCCGCCACGACCGTAGAAGCCACGGCCGTAGTAACCGCCGCGGCCGTAGTAACCGTGACCCCAAGGGCCGACGCCGATGAAGAGACCACCATTGAACCACTCTGGGCCGTAGTAGCCGTAAGGCGCGCAGGCGTAAGGAGCATAGTCATAGTAGCCGTACGCACAGGCCGGAGGCGGCCCCACGTAAGCCGGCCCACCCACATACGCTCCGAAGCCAGGTCCGCCTACGCCAACGCCTATGGAAAAGCGCTGGGCGTGCGCGTAGGAGGCTCCCACCAAGCAAAAGCTCAGGATTGCTAGAATTCGTAGATATCGCATTTGGAACTCCCTTTGAGAGCCACAAAAGCCGCTTCCGCGAGGCTCGCTGGTCTGCTTCGCTTGGCACTCTCGCAGGGAATGAGGCAATGGGAGTGCCAAACAGGGCGCGTGGCCGTACTCATTTTAACTATATTAATTACAACCAGATACGGACACGGCAGGCTGGCGACGGCATGGTTACCACGCTGCTAAATGGTGGTTTTCGAGCGGCGGTGGTGGTGTTCGGCCAGGCAGGACGCGAGTGAAAGGCTCACGGCCGTACGGCACGACGGTACACGGTTTAGCGGTCGAGGAGGGAGCGGAGGCGGGCGTAACCGGCGCGGCTGACGGGGAGCCGCGCGCCATCGTGGAGGATGGCGACGTGGCCATCCTTGGCGTAGGGCTCGACGCGGGCGACGCGTTCGAGATTGACGATGTAGGAGCGATGGATGCGCAGGAAGCGGGACGGATCGAGCGCGGCCTCGAGGCTGGCGATGGTCTGCTGCTTGAGATGCTTTTTGCCTTCGGAAACGAGCGCGAGGTAATCGTCCTGCGCCTCGGCGTAGTCGAGTTTGGCAACGGGAATGATGAAGACGCGGGCGCCATCGCGGACGGGAATACGGTCGAGGTACTGCGCTGGAGGACGCGCACTCGCGGCGAGTTCGGCGGGCTGCAACGGCAGGTGCGGAGGATTTCCGGCGAGACGTTGCTTGGCGCGGTGGAGCGCGGCCTCAAAGCGCTCGACGGAGATGGGTTTGAGGAGATAGTCCACGGCGTGGACTTCGAAGGCGCGAATGGCGTAGTTGTCGTGCGCGGTGACGAAGACGACCGCGGCAGTGTTGCCGATCAGTTCGAGAACTTCGAAGCCATCGAGCTTGGGCATTTGAATGTCGAGGAAGATGAGCGAGGGTTGGCGCTCGGCGACGATCTTGACGGCTTCGAAGCCGTTGGCGCACTCGCCGAAGACTTCGATTTCCGGATGCGCGGAGAGGAATTCGCGCAGAATCTGGCGCGCGAGGTCTTCGTCGTCCACGATGATGGCGCGGATCAGAGGGGCGGAGCTCATGCGGAGGGTGCTTCCTTTTCCGCTGGGAGCGAGAGCGCTACGCGGAAGCGATCGCCTTCGGCTTTGGCGCTGAAGACACTGCGCGTGGGATAGCGTGCTTCAAGACGCTGGCGCACGTTGGCGAGCCCCACGCCGTTGCGCCGGCGCGCAGGGGCTTCGGGATCGAAGAGATTTTCCACGGCAATCTGCAATGCGCTGCCCTCCAGTCTCACATCGAGACGAATCCATCCGCCCTCGATCAGATTGGCGACACCGTGCGCGACGGCGTTTTGGACGAGCGGCTGGAGCAGGAGCGGAGGCACATGAAAGGGCAGGGCCGCGGCATCCACATTTTCTTCCATGTGCAAGCGCGCGCCGAAGCGGATTTTTTCGACGGCGAGGAAGGCGTGCGTCAAGGACATTTCCTCTTCGAGTGGGATGGAGAGTTTTTGGCCGAGACCGAGCGTGCGGCGGAGAAAGTCTCCGAGAAGAATGCACATTTCGCGGGCGCGGGCCGGGTCAGAACTGGTGAGCGCGCTGATGGAGTTGAGGCTATTGAAAAGAAAATGCGGATTCACCTGCGCCTTGAGCGCGCGCAGCTCGGCGTCGCGGGCGAGGACGCTGGCTTGCATTACGCGCGCTTCCGCTTCCTTCGAGGCTTCGACGGCGAGGAGGACGTAGTAGAAGTTGACGGAAAGCAGATAGAAAAGCACGCCGGTGCCGAACAACAGAAGGAAGACGCGCGGCAGGCGCGCAGCCAGCGGCGCAAACGAGCGCGTTTCGGAAAGAGCACGGGCGAGCAATTCCGCGGCGAGAATCCAGAGAAAGCCGGCAACGAGTGCGCCGAGCAGGTGGACGCGGACAGCTTCGCAATGTTCGAGGTATCGAAAGGCGTGGCGCGGCAGGAATACCAGGCCGAAAGGCACACGAAAGAGAAGAGCAGGCAAAGCGGGAAGGACATAGCCACGGCTTGCCGCCAGGTGAGCGCCGCGGTGGCGGCCATGAGATAGGCGAGGAGGGCCGCGAGGGGGAGCCACGCGATGAGATAGAGGATGAAGCGGCGGAGGCTGCTGAGGATAGGGTGCATGGCGCTAGGCCGCCTTACGGCTTGTGGGGATCATAGAGGAATTCTTGCGGCGGCTGAAGGCGCGGAGTGGCGGGAAAATCGAAACGAGGTGGCCGCCGTGCCGGCGCCGAGATTCCTCGTCGTTCGCCACGGCGCGCGATTTCCGCGCGATGCGGGGAGTTGGGCGCGGAAATGGCGCTGCTCGCTCCTCGGAATGACAAATTGTCCTTGGAAGGGAAATTGAGATGCGCGTGGCATGGGTGTGGCAGACGATGGCGGAGCGGAGATCATCATGGAGCGCATTAGTTCTTCGCATTAGTTCTTTGCATTAGTTTTTTATGACTACGCCGCCGAAGACAGCGGCGCCCTTGATCACGAGGCGCTTCGGAGGCGTGCCGGAGGGCAACGGTTCGCGTACTTCGTTGGTGAAGGCGCCAAAGACGGCGGCGGATTGGGGAGTGGAGATCAGCCAGGTGTCGGGCACGATGATTTCGCCGCCGCCGAAGACGGCGTTTACCTCGAGCATGGCCTGGTCGCCGGAAATTTCGGCTCCGGTGAGGTCCACTTTAAAACCACCAAAGACGCAATCCAGTTTGCCGCCGGTGAAATGTTGCGAAACGATGCGGCGCTCGAAGTAGCTGAAGACGGCGGCGTATTCGAGGCGCGATTCGGAGGATGCGAATTTCATGCTGACGCCGCGATCCGAACGAAAAGTCTGACGTCCTTCCTCTTTGTCGCTATCGCGAAGAGCGGCGATGATGCGTTCGGTGCGCGGGCTGGTGCCGATCTCGCCCACCGCCACGGCGTTTTGCCTGACGTGTTGTTGCAGGAGCCAAACACCCCAGAAAACGAGGGCCAGTGGCCAAAGAATCGCGAAACTCACGTGGAGATAGTGGAGGCGATCCAGCAAAAAGAAAATACCAGCGACAACGAGAAAGAGTCCCCAGAACTGGCCGGGACCGCTTCGGAGGCAAAGTCCTTCGAGGCCAAACAAGATGAAAACCGCGGGCCAGAAATAATGAAAGATGTAGCCTGCGGAGACGTAGCCGAGCGAGTCCATGAGAAAAATGACGCCCACGGCGATGATGATGAGGCTCCAGACGATGCTTGGCGAAACGCGTCCGCGTTCATTGGACATGGAGGACTCCACTGTGGACAGCCGAACCTGACGCGATCCTACGAGGGCGGCGCCGGCGGCGGTCGAACAAAATCGCCACGCCAAGGCCCACAAGAAGAAGCGGCCAATACTGCGTTTGGGAGGCTAAGTCGGGGGAGAGGGTGCTGGCGGCGAAAATGTCCCAGACGTGGCCAAGAACGACGCGCAGAATCCACAGATGCGCCGTGGTGAAAGGGCCGAAACCAAAGGCGCCCAATTGCAGGATGCACCCGAGAAGTATCAAGAGTTCTGCACCCCCGGTGGCAGCCGATGTTTTTTGTTGTCCATTGCCAAGGAATGGACGAATGGAGCTGGGCATGGCGGGGACCTCCGATTGCCGTGTGGCGCCGTTCATGTGTGGAGAATAGGGCGGCGAACAGGCTGCGTCTTGCGATATTCGGCGAATGGCGGGTGGATACCGGCGAATGGCGGTGTTGAGACCCCGCTTCGCGGTGCGAGAGATGACTCGCGGCGCGAGAAAGGTGTTTGAGGCGAAAACGCCGATGGTTAGGGCGTGACGCTTACGCGCGAGCGCGAGTAAGATGGCGGTGTATGCACATGCATGCGCATTCGCACGGGCACGCGCACGGACACGCTCACGAGATGCCGGGGACGGCGGCGCTGGCCGGGTCCATGGGCGTGACGCTGCTGCTGGTGGCGATCGAGCTGGCGGGGGGAGTGTTTTCGGGCTCGATCGCGCTGATCAGCGATGCGATTCACAATTTGAGCGATGTGCCGTCACTGGCGATTTCATGGCTGGGATTGCGGTGGGCGTCGCGTCCGGCGGATACGAAGCGGACGTACGGTTACCAGCGCGCGGGAATTTTGGCGGCGTTTACGAATTCGATTTTGCTGGTGATCGTAGCGGGTTTCTTGTTTTACGAGGCTTGGGAGCGCATGGCGCATCCGGCGAGCGTAAACGAAACGGTGATGATCTGGATTTCGCTCGCGGCGCTGGCGATCAATGCGGGGATCACGCTTTCGGTGATGCGCGGGCGGCACGATCTGAACCTGCGAACCGTGTTTATCCACAATCTGGGCGACGCGCTTTCGAATGTGGCGATTCTGGTGGGCGCGGTAGCGATGCGCGCGACCGGCGCACACTGGATCGATCCACTGCTGGGCGCGGGGATCGGCGCGATGGTGCTGTGGTCAAGCATCGGAGTGTTACGCGAGGCTTCGCACATTTTGCTGGAAGGTTCGCCGCGCGATGTCGAACTGCCGAAAGTGGCACGGGTGGTGCTGGCGGTGCCGGGCGTGCAAGAGGTGCATGACATTCACGTGTGGACGTTGGGAACGGACATGAACGCGCTTTCGTGCCACGTGCGCATTCCCGATATGCATATGGAGGAGAGCGAGCGCATCCTCGCGGAAATCCGGCGCAGGCTGGCGGACGACTTTCATATCAGCCATACCACCGTGCAACTCGAGCGTGCGGGGCTGCCGAGCGATGCCGGACTTTATATGCCGGAACCGATTGTGCCGGGCAGGTGAGGCGCGGGCGGCATGCTTGTCATTTGCGGATGAACGGCATACGCTTCTAATGAAAACCTAGGCAGAAGAGATTCGACCGTTTTGGCCGCCTTTCCGCGAGTTTGAGCAATGTTTGGCCGGGCGGCGCCGGCGAGGATGGCAATCTCCGCGGAATCGAAACAGAGTGAAATGAGCGACCTGAAAATCCGAGGAACGGAACGTGGAGAAGGGGCCCGCGCGGATTTGGGGCCCAGCTCGGCGCATGGCTTGAAGCCGAACCGCGGGACGCCCCTCAATCTGGACCGCGTGGAAGAAGTTCGCGTGAATACGAGCGCGGTGGAGCGGCGCGCGCAAACTTTGGTGACGCGGCGCACCGTGAAGAAGGAATGGCAAGCGGCTTGGTTGCTGCGCGCGATTTCCTGCATGGATTTGACCACGCTTTCCGGTGACGACACGGACGAACGGGTGCGGCGGTTGTGCGCGAAGGCGCGGCAGCCGATTCAGGAGGAGATCGTACGGAAACTGGGGATCGAAGAGCTGAAGCTGAAGGTGGCGGCGGTGTGCGTTTACCACTCGTTTGTGGAGACGGCGTTGCGGGCACTCGAAGGCTCGGGAATTCTCGTGGCGGCGGTCTCAACGGGATTTCCGGCGGGGCTTTCCAGTTTCGAGGAGCGCGTGGGGGAAATTCGCCGCTCGGTGGAGGCCGG
Organism: uncultured Acidobacteriota bacterium; assembly: GCA_963703805.1. GTDB lineage: Bacteria > Acidobacteriota > Terriglobia > Acidiferrales > UBA7541 > DASTCZ01. The sequence goes on from CAVPFO010000005.1 coordinate 2,934,079, forward strand.
CGCGAACGAAATCGACGTGGTGATTACGCGCGCGCACGTGCTGGGGAGCAAGTGGCGCGAGCTTTACGACGAAGTGGCGACGTTTAAGGACGCATGCGGCGGCGCACATATGAAGGCGATTTTGGGCACGGGCGACTTGATGACGCTGCGGAATGTGGCGCGCGCGAGCATGGTGGCGATGGCGGCCGGCGCGGATTTTATCAAGACGTCCACGGGAAAAGAGGCGGTGAACGCAACGCTGCCGGTAAGCCTGGTGATGGTGAGATGCATCCGCGAGTACCGGGAAGAGACCGGGATGGCAGTGGGGTTCAAGCCAGCGGGCGGGATTCGGACGGCGAAGCAATCGCTCGATTGGCTCACGCTCATGAAAGAGGAGCTGGGCAATGCGTGGATGCGGCCGGAACTTTTCCGGTTTGGCGCGAGCGGCATGCTGGCGGATATCGAGCGGCAGCTGGAATATTTTGCGACGGGGAGATACTCGGCGGATTACCGGCATCCGATGGCGTGAGGTCGCGGATTGCGCGCGAGGCGCAGGCGGCGAGTAGGAGAAAAGCAGATCCCTCGCTGCGCTCGGGATGACACCACTAACGGGCGGGATGACGGCGCTCACGCTCGGGATGACAACGCTGACGCTTGGGATGGCGACGGCTGCGCTTAGGATGACGACGCTCAGGCTTGGGATGACAGCCTAAGGCAGGAGATGACAGCGCTCGCTTAGGGCGAACGATTCACGGTTTGGCGGTGCGGAAGGAATGGAATGAGCATCGTTGAAAAATTCGAGAGCATGGCCTACGGGCCCGCGCCGGAAGATCCGCGCGAGGTGATGGTGTGGCTGGACGGGCATGCGCGGCGTTTCGGACATTTTGTGGGCGGCGGATGGCTGGCGCCGAGCGCGGGGCAATACTTCGATACCGCCGATCCCTCGACAGGAGATGTGCTGGCGAGTGTAGCGCAGGGTTCGGCGGAAGATGTGAACCTGGCGGTGAAAGCGGCGCGTGGGTCGCTGGACCGGTGGCAAGCGCTGACGCCGCATGCACGGGCGCGGTATCTCTACGCGATTGCGCGGCAGGTGCAGAAACACTCGCGGCGGCTGGCGGTGCTGGAGACGCTCGACAACGGCAAGACGATCCGCGAAAGCCGGGATATCGATATTCCTCTGGTGGCGCGGCACTTCTACCATCACGCGGGCTGGGCGCAATTGCTCGAACAGGAATTTCCCGGCTATGCGGCGTGCGGGGTGGTGGGGCAAATCATTCCGTGGAATTTTCCGCTGTTGATGCTGGCGTGGAAAATCGCGCCGGCGCTGGCGGCGGGAAATACCGTGGTGTTGAAGCCTGCGGAATACACGCCGCTGACCGCGCTGGCGTTTGCGGAAATTTGCCAGGAGATTGGGCTGCCGGCGGGCGTGGTGAACATCGTGACGGGCGACGGCGCAACGGGCGAGGCGCTCGTGAAGCACCCGGACGTGGACAAGATCGCGTTCACGGGCTCAACGGAAGTGGGCCGCGCGATTCGAAAAGCGACGGCGCGGAGCCACAAACGGCTTTCGCTGGAATTGGGTGGCAAATCGCCTTTCATTATTTTTGAAGACGCGGACCTGGATAGCGCGGTCGAAGGATTGGTGGACGGCATCTGGTTCAATCAGGGCCAAGTGTGTTGCGCGGGATCGCGCTTGCTGATGCAGGAAAGCATCGCGGAAAAATTGACGGCGAAAGTACGCGACCGCATGGGGACGTTGCGCGTGGGAGCGCCCCTGGATAAAGCGGTGGATATCGGGGCGATTGTGGCGCGGGTGCAACTGGAAAGAATTCAGAAATTGGTGGAGCAGGGAGTGGCCGAAGGCGCGATGTGCTGGCAGCCGAAGATGGATTTGCCGGTGAAAGGATACTTTTACCCTCCGACGTTGCTGAGCAACGTGCATCCGGCGTCGGTGGTAGCGCAGCAGGAAATTTTTGGCCCGGTGCTGGCGGCGATGACGTTTCGAACGCCGAGCGAAGCGGTGGAATTGGGCAACAACACGGCATACGGCCTCGCGGCGAGCGTGTGGAGCGAGAGCGTGAACGTGGCGCTGCACGTGGCGGCGCAATTGAAGGCCGGGGTGGTGTGGGTGAACAGCACGAACCTTTTTGACGCGTCCTGCGGATTCGGCGGTTACCGCGAAAGCGGCTACGGGCGCGAGGGCGGACGGGAAGGATTGCTGGAATATCTCGAGCCGGTGTGGTTCCGGAGCGCGCCGTTGCTGCGCGAGGGGAGCACGGGAGATTCGCGGACGCCAAGCGGAGAGCCAGAGCCGGAAATTGCGGCGCCGATGATTGACCGCACGGTGAAGCTCTATATCGGCGGAAAGCAGGCGCGCCCGGATTCCGGCTACAGCATCGAGGTGCGGGGCGCGGACGGCGCGCTCCTGGGCGAAGCGCCACTGGGGAACCGCAAAGACATTCGAAATGCGGTGGAAGCCGCGCGAAAGGCAGAAGGCTGGGCGAAGGGCACCGCGCATAATCGGGCGCAGGTGCTCTATTACATTGCGGAGAATCTTTCGCAGCGCGCGCAGGAAATCGGCGACCGGCTCGCCCGCGTTGTGGGAGGGGAACAAGCTGCCGTGGAGGTGCAGCGGGGAATCGAGCGCATTTTTTCGTATGCCGCGTGGGCGGACAAGTTTGATGGGGCGGTGCACAACCCGCCGTTTCGAAATGTGGCGCTGGCGATGAACGAGGCGATTGGAACCGTGGGAATTGTGTGCCCGCACGAAATGCCGCTGCTGGGGTTTGTGTCGCTGGTGATGCCGGCCATTGCCATGGGAAACACGGTGGTGGCGGTGCCCTCGGAAGCATATCCGCTGATCGTCGGCGACTTGTACCAGGTGTTCGAAACAAGCGATCTGCCGGGGGGCGTGGTGAACATCGTGACCGGGCGCACGGCGGAGCTCACGAAAGTGCTGGCGGAACACGACGGCGTGGATGCGATCTGGAGCTTTGGCGACGCGGCGAGCGCCGCGACGGTGAAAGCGCTCTCGATCGGCAATTTGAAGCAAGTGTTCACCAACGAGGGGCGCGCGATCGACTGGTTTGACGTGAAGCAGGGTGAAGGGCGCTGGTTCCTGCGGCACGCCACGCAGGTGAAGAATATTTGGGTGCCGTACGGGGAATAGGCGGACGGCTGCACACGTGCGGTTTGAACAATTGAGAACCGAAAAGCGAAAAGAGCGATAAGAAAACAAGAATCGCAGAGTCTTCTGTTGGTGAAGCAGAGATGGTTGGCGGCCAAAGACCCCGCCCCTACCCTTCGTTCCTCAGGGCAAGCGCAATGGGGCGGGCTACACAGGCAAATTCAAAAAGCCCATGACGAACGTTCGTTGAGATGAACGTCTACCTCTTAGCGCTGATCGTCTACTCCGCCCTCCTGATCACAATTGGATTTCTTGTAGCGCGAAAAGTGCGCAACGCCTCGGATTATCTGGTGGGCGGACGGCGATTTGGCGCCGGTGTGATCTTCGCGACGTTTCTGGCGGCGAATATCGGCGCGGGATCGACCGTGGGCGCTAGCGGGATCGGATACCGGTTGGGGCTTTCGGCGTGGTGGTGGGTGGGATCGGCGGGGATCGGGACGCTGATTCTGTCGCTCTTTGTGGGGCCGCGGCTGTGGCGTATCGCGCAGGCCAACGGTCTGCACACGATGGGGGACTATCTCGAACTGCGTTACAGCAAGAGCGTCCGCGGAACGATTGCCGTGATTTTGTGGTTTGGGACGCTGGCGATTCTCGCGGCGCAATTGATCGCGATTGCATGGATTCTGAATGTGGTGGCGGGGCTGCCGAAATGGGCGGGGTGCGTGGCCGGCGGCGCGGTAGCGATCACGTATTGCACGGCGGGCGGGCTGGCGTCGGCGGCGATCGTGAATATCGTGGAGCTGAGCGTGACGATGACAGGCTTGGCGCTCTGCGCGGTGTACTCGATGCACGCGGCAGGTGGGTGGGGCGGGTTGACGGCTACGCTCGCCGCGCAAACAGGGGACCGCGCGGCGGCGTTGACGAGCTTCACGGGGGCGGGCGCAAAGCAAATCCTCGCTTACCTCGCGATCCTGGTGCCGTCGTTCATATGTTCTCCGGGGCTGGCGCAGAAACTCTATGGAGCACGCGACGAGAAATCGGTTCGCGTTGGAGTGGGGCTCAACTCGATTGGGCAATTGTGCTTTGCGTTTGTGCCCGCGCTGCTGGGCATGGTGGCGCTGGCGCGGTTCGCCCATTTGAGCAATCCGGAACTGGCGCTGCCTTCACTTTTTGTGAAAGTGGTGCCGCCGTGGCTGGGCGTGTGGGCCCTCGCGGCGATTTTTTCGGCGGAGTTGAGCGCGACCGATGCGATTCTGTTTATGCTGTCGACATCGCTGGCCGTCGATCTTTATAAGGCGTTCGTCAACCCGAAAGTGGGCGAAAAGAAATTGCTGGCCGTGGGGCGCGGGACTACGCTTCTGGCGGGAGTGGCGGGAGTGGCGCTGGCGATCGCGCTGCCTTCCGTGATTACGGCGGTGACTATTTTCTACGGATTGCTGGCGGTGGCGCTGTTTGTGCCGTTTCTGCTGGGGCTGTATTGGAAGCGGATGAACGCTCGCGCGGCGCTGGCGAGTATTTTTGCTGCGATTGCGGGAGATTTAGCGATGCAATATGGGGCTGTGGGGCAGTCTGTGGGGCTACTGTCCGCGCCGGCTGTGGGGATTTTTGTGGGGCTGGTAGTTGCGGTGGCGGTGAGTTTGGCGGCGCCGGGGCGGACGGCGAAGGCGGAGGTCTAGGCTGGGTGAGGCATTTTGAAAAGCCTCAGGGTAACCGTCCCGCAGAATCATGCGGGCCGGTTCACCCTGAGCTACAGTTGAGGCGCGGATGGCGATGGCATTGGATAGGAGATGGCGATGAAACGGCGTGAGTTTGGGCGCGTGCTGGCGGCTGCAACGGGGGGACTCATGTTTTCGGGTTTTTCTGCGGAGGCGTCTTTTGGCGCGGGGCCTGGTGGCAAGCGTGCGCCGGAACAGAGCTTGAATGCGGGCGATGCGGGTGGTTTGACGGACGTGGTGGGGCTGAAGGTGGGTCATTGGACCGCCAAAGAGCGTCCGACGGGATGCACTGTCGTTCTCTTTGAAAAGGGAGCGACGGCCGGCGTGGACGTGCGCGGGGGCGCGCCGGGAACGCGCGAGACGGATCTGCTGAATCCCGTCAATACGGTGCAGCAGATTTTTGGGCTGGTGTTGAGCGGCGGCAGCGCGTTTGGGCTGGACACGGCGACGGGCGTGATGCGGTACTTGGATGAGAAGAAAATCGGCTATCGAGTGGGGCCGAGCACGATTCCGGCGGGCGAAACGATCATCGTGCCGATTGTGCCGGCGGCGATTCTGATCGATCTTTCGATCGGGGATTGGAGGATTCGGCCGAATGCGGAATCCGGTTACCAGGCGTGCCTGGCGGCGAGCGCTGGCCGGGTGGCGGAGGGAAACGTGGGGGCGGGCGCCGGGGCGACGGTGGGAAAGTTTTTTGGCAACAAGTTTGCGATGAAGAGCGGGTTGGGCACCGCGAGCATCCGGGCGGGCAGCAGCGGGATTGTGGTGGCGGCCATGGCGGCGGTGAATGCCGCGGGTGATGTGTACGAACCGCAGACGGCAAAGATCATCGCGGGTGCACGCACGGAAGATGGAACTGGCTTTCGCGATACGATGGCGCAAATCCGGAACGGGTACGATGTTTCGCCGTTGCGCTCGCCGATGAACACGACGCTGGGCGTGGTGGCGACCAATGCGAAGCTCACGAAGGATCAAGCGACGAAGATCGCGCAGATGGCGCACGACGGCTTGGCGCGAGCGATCAATCCTACTCACACGCCGGCGGATGGCGACACGGTGTTTGCGGTAGGGACGGGCGCGATCGACGCGCGGATCGAAACGGGAGCGATTGGAGCGCTCGCGGCGGATGTGTTGGCGCGGGCGATCGTGCGCGCGGTACTGCATGCGGAGGGGATTCCGCGGTATCCGAGTGTACGCGATTTAGCGAAGTGATGCAGGGTGAAGCAGAAAAGCAGAAAAGCGAAAAGCGAAAAGCGAAAAGCGAAAAGCGAAAAGCGAAAAGCGAAAAGCGAAAAGCGAAAAGCGAAAAGCGAAAAGCGCCGCTCCGACCCTTCGTTCCTCAGGGCAAGCACAACGGGGTGGGCTTCACAACCGGAGGAGTTGGATGAGCGTTGCGAAATGGGTGGCGGGGTTGGCGATGACGCTGTTGGCGGTTACGGCGGCGCGGGCCCAGGATGCGGCGCAATTAATGCACGTGCCTGCGGTGCGTGCGGCGCTTGAAGCGGCCAAAGCGGCTGAACCGCAGACGATAGAGACGCAAATTCATGTGTGCGAGATTCCAGCGCCTTCGTTTATGGAAACGAAGCGGGGCGAGGAACTGGCGCGGCTGTTTCGGGAGGAAGGTTTGCAGAATGTGCGGACCGATGCGGGGGGGAATGTGCTGGGGGACCGTTCGGGAAAATCGGCCCATCCGCATCTGGTGGTAGCGGCGCATCTGGACACGGTGTTTCCGCAGGGCACGGACGTTACGGTGAAGCGCGAAGGCGCGGTCCTGAAGGGGCCGGGGATCGGCGACGATTGCCGCGGCCTGGCGGTGATGCTGAGCGTGATTCATGCGTTAAACCAGGCCAAAGTGGAAACCAACGGCACCGTGACATTCGTTGCCGACGTGGGCGAAGAGGGCCTCGGCGATTTGCGCGGGATGAAAGAGCTCTTCAACAAGACGATGAAAGGGCAAATTGACGAGTTCGTGTCAATCGAACCGGGCGATCCCGGGCGCATCACGACCGGCGGCGTGGGTAGCTACCGCTACCGGATTACGTTCAAGGGGCCGGGCGGGCACAGCTATGGGGCGTTTGGCATTGCGAATCCGATTCACGCGCTGGGACGTGCGATTGCGAAGATCAGCGATTTCGAAGTCCCTACGAGCCCGAAGACCACGTTCAATGTAGGGCGGATTGGCGGCGGCACTTCGGTGAATTCGATCGCGTTCGAAGCGTGGGCGGAAGTCGATCTGCGATCGGAAGAAAGCGCGCCACTCGAGGCGCTCAATGCGAAATTCAAGCAGGCAGTGAATAGCGCGTTGGAGGAAGAAAACAATCGCTGGCACGATCGCGGAAAGCTTACGTTATCGCTCGAACAGGTGGGCTATCGCCCGGCGGGACGCACCGATCCGTCGTCGGCAATTGTCCGAACGGCATTTGCGGTGAACAAAGCGCTGGGATTGCCCGAGCCGACGCTCGATGCGAGTTCTTCGGACTCCAACGTGCCGATGCATCTGAGCATTCCGGCGATTACGATTGGCGGGGGCGGTTACGATCAAGGAGCGCATTCGCCGGAGGAATCGTTTGAGCCAAGAGACTCTTGGATAGGGACGCAGCGGGCGCTGCTGTTGACGGTGGCGCTGGCACAGTAGTTTTCCGGAACTCGAACTGCGAGCGGAGGTGGCCGCCGTGCCGGCGCCGAGATCCCTCGTCGTTCGCCAATGCGCGACATTTCCGCGCGGTGCGGAAAGTTGGGCGCGGAAATGTCGCTGCTCGCTCCTCGGGATGACTGATGAGGGTGGTTGGTGGTGGGCGTATGTTATTGAGCGGCGCTGGTCGGGGCTGAAGGCTGGGGCCGGCTCGGGATGACTTTGCTATCTTTGTGCCGCCGGAGTTATGCCTTGATGCCGCGGGCGATTTCTTCCGCGGAACGAAGGGTGAGCGCTACGAAGGTCAGCGTGCCATTGGTGCAGCCCGCATTGGGCAACGTTGGCGCTCCCACTACAAACAAATTTTCGTGATCGTGGGTGCGGCCGAAGCTGTCAGAGACGCTGGCGGCGGGGTCCGTGCCCATGCGGCAGCCGCCCGCGGGATGATCGAGGTAGCCGCCTTCGCTGGTGGCGACGACTTTCCCCTCATCGGCGCGCGATAACCGCGCGAAAACTTCCGTGATGTGTTGCTTCGTGGCGGGGAGACGCGCTTGCGTATCGTCATCGAAGCGATGATCGATTTTCGGTAGTGGGTCGCCCCATTTGTTCTTAGTCGCGGGATCGAGCGTGAGTTCGCTATCTCGCGCCGGGTGGACGTCATAATAGGCACGCACACGCGCCGTGCCGCGTTTCGAGCGGCCGCGCCAGTCGCTTACAACTTCATCGCCGAGCAGGACGCGTCCTGACTCGTCTTTCAAGCGCGGAGCCGTGCGCGAAGGGTTCTCCCAAATGCGCAGGTCGTGGCGCACGTAGGGCTGCGCGTCCGGCGCACAGCGGAAGTATTGCCGCGAGATCAATCCATATTCGGGATTCATGCCCGGATAGATATCGGCGTTCAATTCGATGAGCGACGAAATGAAGGCGTGGCCGGCCATATATTTGCCGACGAGGCCGGAGCTATTGGCAAGGCCACTGGGAAAGCGCGAGTCCGCGGACAGCAGCAGCAAGTGCGAGCTCCAGGTATAACCCGAGGCAATCACGAAGGTACGCGCCCGATACTCAATGGCATCTTGGGGATGTTCGCGATGAACTCCCTGCGCGACGGCAATATCGTTCTTTCCATTTTGCAGCGTGAGTTTGCGGATCAGCGTCTGGTCGTGGAGAGCGATTTTCTTTTGTGCGATCAGGCGCTGGAAGGTGAAGTCCGGCGAATAGCGCGCACCCGTGGGACAGATCGTGCAGGTGCCGCAGCGTTGGCATTGTTCGCGGCCATCATAGGGAATGGTGTTTTTCGCCTGAGGCGTGGATTGAAAGGGGATGCCACTCTTATCCGCCCAGGATTTTAAGCGATCGAGATTCCAGGTGAGCGGCATCGGCGCCATCGGATAGGGCGCGGATCGCCGGTCCTCCGGAAACGGGCTGGGCTCGCCGGAAACGCCGAGGCGGCGTTCGGCCTCGCCATAGAATTTCTCGAGTTCCGGCCACTCGATGGGCCAATCCACATAAAGACCGTATTTTGATTTGAGCCGAAGATCTTCCTCCGAAAAGCGATTGCAGGTGCCGCCCCAGTGCAGCGCCTGACCGCCAACGGCCATGGTTCGCGAAATAATTCCTTGCGCGGACTGATCCTCGATGAAATCGCCGGGCCAGGGGTTTTCGCCGTACTTGATCATGCGGTCGCGATAGGTGAAGCGGTTTTCGAAGTCGAAAATCGAGCGGCCGGCCTCCACGATGGTGATGGAGACTCCGGGGCGCAATTCGGAGAGCTTTTGCGCGAGCATGGCGGCGGAGATTCCCGCGCCGATGATGCAAACGTCGCTTTCGTGGACGGGCATCACGCTCACGCTTTCCACGGCGCAGGGCGCGCGCCGGAACTGGGGAGGCCGCGGCAATCGTCACTTTGGATCGTCGCCGCGTATAAGAGATCGTCGCCATGGCTACTGTGAAAAAAATGGCTCATCAGGTCCGAGGCGACGTGCTGTCCATTGGGGCGGGGCGGAATGCGGTCTACCTTGGCTTCTTGCAGCGCGGATTCCACGATGGAGCGCTGGGCACCGCGATCGAGCTTGGCGAAGGGCTGACCTTTTGCCAGGGCAGCGGCATCGAGCTGGCGCAACTGCCCGGCGTAGTGCGTGGAAGGGTTGGGTGGCAGGCCCTGGATGCGCGTGCGCCCATAGCCGTGGTCCGTGTCCGCGCCGGGCTGGTAATCGCGTATCCACTTTGCAAAATCATCCGCGGCCGCGTCAGTGCCGGCGCGGTCGAGCGATGCGGGAAGAACGACGGCAGCGAGTTCGCGGAGGGCGGTGGCTTCATCCGGCGGGATTTCATCCAGCGAGAATGATTTGAATCGGGCGCGCGCCCATTCAGGGACGAGGAAGGGGATCGCGGTTGAGAACATCCATTTGAAGAAGCTGCGTCTTTGCATGAAGGTTCCTCAGGGAGAGGCCGCGATTTTACTGCTGACCGGTATCCGTTGAAAACGCCACGAGAGCCGCATTCGCACCCTGGCCGGTGGCGATCACGATGAACTGATGTCCGGCACGCGTACGGTACGTCATAGGCGTGCCGTAGGCGCGCGCGGGCAGCGGTCCCTGCCACAAATCCTTGCCGGTGATTTCGTCCACAGCGTGAAGGAACAGATCTTCGCCGCCGGCGAAAATCAGCCCGCCTTTGGTGACGATGACGCCCGGAGGCCCGGCGACGCCGAGCTGCTCGGGTAACTTGACCCCAGCCAACGCGGGATTGTGGCGGAGTTCCGGCCAATCGCCGAACGTTTCGCTCCAGGCGATTGCACCGCGATTCAGATCGATGGCGGTGAGCTGGCCGTAGGGAGGTTTCGTGAGCGGCAAATCGTTTTGGAAAGTGGCGTTCGTGCCGGCAAGGTCACCGGTCCAATCGGCGTCCACTTCGGAGGCCCGCGGATTTGCGGTGGAGCGATCCGGACGCGCGACGCGAGCGATGTGAGCGAGATTCGAAGTCTTTACGATCAAGAAACCTGTAGCCGGGTCGAACGCGCCGCCGCCCCAATTCGCTCCGCCGATCACGCCGGGACGCATCACCGTGCCCTGGTAGGAGGGCGGGGTGAAGACCGGGCCGAGGCGATATTTTTTCAATTGGTCTTGCGCGGCGGTCTTTAGCTCGGGTGTCAGATCAAAGGCGTCGTCGAGCGTTACGCCCTGTGGACTGATGGCCGGCGGCTTGGTGGGAAACGGCTGCGTGGGCGAAGCGTGTTCGCCCGCGATATCGCTGGCGGGCACGGGGCGCTCTTCGATCGGCCAGACCGGAATGCCGGTGACGCGATCGAACACAAATGCGAAGCCTTGTTTGGTGAGCTGGACGACGGCGTCAATCTTGCGGCCATCCACGGTGAGGGTCACCAAGCTGGGCGGCGCGGGCATGTCGTAGTCCCACAGGCCGTGATGCACGAGCTGGTAATGCCATTTGCGCGTACCGGTAGCAGCGTCCAGGCAAACGAGCGAATCGGCGAATAAATTATTGCCGGGGCGATGGCCGCCATAGAAATCATTGCTCGGCGTGCTGACGGGAAGATAGAGCAAGCCCCGGCGTTCATCGAGCGACATAGGTGCCCAGACGTTGGTGTGTCCGGTAAATTTCCAAGAATCTTCGTCCCAAGTGTCATTTCCGAACTCACCGGCTTGCGGGATCGTGTGGAAGCTCCAGATCTGCTTGCCGGTATGGGCGTCAAAGGCACGCACGTCACCGGGGGGATCGTTGCGGTAGACGAGACGATCGCCGACGCCATTACCGACGATAACGAGGTCTTTGTAAACGACGGGCGGCGAGGTTTCCGTGTAGTGCAGCTTATTGATGGGCCAGATCAGGCCTTGGCTCAAATCCACGACGCCCTGTTTGCCAAACGAGGGCACGAGCTGGCCGGATTTCGCGTCGAGGCAAATCAGGCGGTAGCGCGTGTTCAGAAAAATGCGCAGCTTACCGGCATCGTGCCAGGCAGCAACTCCGCGATGGACGTATCCGGTTCCGTTCGGTGGCTGACCATCCTCGTAGGTTTTGGGGTCGTAGCTCCAGAGCTGGCGGCCGGTTTCGGCGTCGAGCGCGACGACTTTGTTGTACGGGGTGCTGAGGTAAAGGACCCCGTCGATCATCAGCGGAGTGTTTTCGAACATGCCCGGCCGCGTGTTGAATTGCGGCAACGGGACTTCGCCGGTTTTCCAGGTCCAGGCTACGCGCAGGTGCGTGACGTTGTTCGCGTTCACATCGGCCAGCGGCGAATATTTCATGCCGCCCGGATCGCCGCCATAGAAGGGCCATTCGACCTGGGAGCCGTCCGCGAAAAGCGCCGCGGAGCAGAGCAGAAACAGGGCTATGGGACAGCACGCCGCAAGGAATTTCTTCATAGGTGACTGCGCGATGTAATGCCCCGGCACGCAAGTTGTCAACAGAAAAGCGCCCCACGCATCACGGGCGAGTAGGGTGGCCCCGGCTATTCGGAGGAAGGTTTTCCGGAAGGAGGCGCGCCGAGGACGATCCCGCCGCCGATATCGCTGGCGGTGAGGACGGGCGTCTGACCGAGGTTGGCGGGTGATTTTGCGGCCGGCGCTGCACCGGCAACGTAGGCGCCACGCGTGGTGCTCTTGGTGGCCGCGGCTTTCGAGACCTGATCTTTTAGGTACGGATACATCTGGTCGATGGTGTCCATGCCATTGTCGCGGCGCATCGCTTCGATCAGAAAATGGGTGAAGTAACCATTCTGGAAAGGCGCGCCCTCATAGGAAGATTGATCTTCCTGACTCGAACTGAGAATGGCGCGGCCGATGCCCTGGCTGATGCGTTCGAGCACGGACGCGGAAGGGGCGGACTCGCTGACCTGCAATGCGCGCTCGCGGTTGGCGATGCCGGCACCGCCGCTGTGGCAGGTGTCGAGCAGGATCACGGTGCGGCGCGCGCGGATGCGAGTACGAACGATGTCGGAAATGTCCACCATGGCGATCGAGGTGGCGAAGAGGCTGTCCTGGTCTTTCAAGTCAGTGTCAGAGGTCACGACATAGTTGACGTCGGCGGTGTCTTGTGAGCGCGAGGTGCCGTGAGAAGCGAGAAAGATCAGCACCAGATCGTCGGGCTCGGCGTTACGCGCGAGCCAATTCAGCTCTTCCTTCAATTGGCGCGTGGTGACGTCGGCGGTGAGCGTGTGGACGTTGGCCGCCGGGAAGCGCCCAAATTTCGGATCGGCCAGGACCGAGGCGAAGTCTTTCGCATCCTTGCCGGTAAACTTCAGATTCAGGCTGGGGTCGTGAAACTGCGAGATGCCCACGACCAGAGCCCATTTGTTGTGTACCGGCGGCAGCGTTTTCAGCTCAGGCTGGGGCGGGGCAGCGAGCACGAAGGGATTTGCTCCGCTGGACATGGCTTCCGAGCCAAAGAGTTTCGCTTTTCCAAGCGCGTAGGTGGCGTTCGAGGCGCGGCCGAGTTTGCCTTCAAAGAGAGAGCGGTAATACCAGGCGTCGCCGGAGGAAACGCAAACGGAATTGGCGTGCTTGAGGAGCTGAAGGCCGTTTTCCACTTCGTTGGGCGTGCCCGTCTTGATCTGCTCGAGGGCCTGGACGACGAAGTCACGCGCCTCGCCGCAGTTGTCCTGAGCGTGCGCCGGGGCAGAGCAAAGCCCGAGTCCAAGGATGAGCGCTACGACCGGAAAGAAAGGAAGCGCGCGGCGTCTCAGCCGCGCAATGCGCGGCGTTGCGATTGAACTTGGAGACACCCGCATAGCTAATGGCCGTTTCCAGAGCGATGCGCGTGACTGCGGTCGCGCATCGCGCCGACAATCTTGCCCTTCACGCCATTGTTCGCGAGATTGATCAGGCCGTCCGGGGTGAGGTCAAAATTCACGTTGGCGGCATCATGGATGGCGCTGACGATGCTGTCCTCGTCCACGCCGCTCTTGGCCATGCGGATGACATCGTTGTTCGTTAGCGCGGGCGATTTGGAGGCAGTCGCGGACGAAGCGGAACTTTCCGCGGGAGCGGGCTTGCTCGCAGCCGTACCGCGGCTCGTGGAACGGGAGGCTGTGCCGGAAGAACCGGTAGCCGGCTTCGAAGCAGGAGTTGCAGCAGCAGTCGTGCTTGTGGCACGAGAAGATGTTTCCGGTTTGGATTCGGCAGCTTCCTCGGGAGCTTTGGCAGCCGGGGGAGCCGCGGCGGTGCTGGAAAGCTTTTTGAAATGGGCGACGGCGGTTTCGATCCTCGTCTGCGCGTCTACAAAGGGCTTCTCGTCCGGTTTTGCATCCAGAGCGATTCCATAGGCGATGGCGGCCTGTTGGAAGAGCTTTTTGGCGCCGGCGGGATCCTGCGTTTGATAACCGAGCGCTTCGTAGCCGACGCCGATGTTGTACTGCCGGTAGGCGTCGTCCTGGGGATTCGGGAGCGGCGTCATGGTCTCGAGAGTTTCGGTGTAGCGGCTCCATTGGCCGTCATCGGCGAATTTATCGCCGGCATCCAGCTTGCCGCGAGCGAGAGGCACTTCGATCGTTTCGTCGGTGGTCACCAGGCGAGCGGAGATATCGTTGGCCGCGCGCGTGAGCAGGATCTGGCGCAACTGGACCGGGGTAGGCGGACCGTACGATTCAGTGGTTTTCTTGCCCGCGAGCCGCCTAAAGGGATCAGCGGCCTTGGAGGCCGCGGACTCGCCGTCGGCGGCATTGGTGCCCGACTCGAAGTCCTGCGAGTAATTCTCGACAATGTTGTCGCTATCCACGGCGCGCCCGTGCGCGTCCTTGGCCGAATAGCTGATCGTCACCTCGCCGGTGACTTTGTAATATTGGTTCTGCTGCTCGGGGACGCCTTTCTTTTTCTGGATGGCCACATCGGTGCGTGTGAAGCGCGTAGGAGGCGGCGTCTGAAATTCCACAATGGTGCAGGTGATGATTACATCCGCACCCGTTTTTGTAACGCGCAAGTCTTTGTCGAATTTCTGCAGATCGGTGGTAACCAGATCGGAAAACATATCCGCCGAATTCGCATTGGCGGGATCGTGCGAAGTGACGCGCACATCAAGCGCATTTCCCGGCAGGTGCACGGCGGCCGGGAGTTTGCGCTGGAGCTTGATGGTTTTCTTGCGCATCGAGCCGAAGCCTTGCGCGTGCGACGCGCTCGGTATGAGTCCGCAAGAGAAACTTAGTGCCAGGGCAAGAGGAAGCGCGAGCGAGGGCACAGCGCGGACGGTGCGGATCTGCGAGTACGGCCGCGCTCGAAAAAGGCGAATACAAACCGATCGTTTACTGTTTAAGTCTGCCATGGTGGAGGCCCCGCCCGAAGCTCGCGAGGATGCTATCAAATCCAAGGGACAAGGGGAGAAGAAAGTTTTGTCCCGGCGATCCATTTACCTTACTTTCGTACAGATCACTGCGTGCCCGATCCTGCGCCTTTTGGAAGACTGTGCAGGTGGAGATACTGCACGCTCCAATCGGTAGGCACCGCGACGCTGACGGTGACGCCGCGCGTGCCGTGGCTTGCGCCGCCCAGCAAGTTCTGCAGAGGCGAGCCCGCCGCGCGAGCTCCGCGCGTGGCCGCACCTTCGAAATTCAGAGCGCCCGGATCGGAAAGCTGCTGATCGGTGGTCAGTAGGATGTAAGTGTCCAGGCCAAACGGAGCGCCGATGCCGATGCGCACGCGTGGCAGCGTGATTTCCGGGGTGGCGCCACCTTCGATGGGGAACTTGTTCTCGCCACCCGCATTCGGAAAAAGCAGGGTGCCTTGTCCGCTGCAATCAATGTTGAGCACATAAACCCAGCGCGGGCTGGTGGAGGGCGCAACGGCTTGGTCAGCTTTCAGTACGAGATCGTACTGATCGGCTTCATGGGTGGGCGCATCAGTGACCACCGCGCCGTCGGAGACGCGCTTCAGCGCCAAGTGATAGGGAAAACCGGCGCTACCGCCTTCAGGTGCGGGAAGTGAGAGCCAGGCGTGCACTTTGGCGAGGCGCGAAGCGAGCGTCGCCAAGCCATCGGCGGTGGCTTGCGTGTCTTGACTCGCCGCCACGCTGACCCAATCCGAACGCATGGGGTAGGGCGAATCTTCGGAGCAGACTCCGGAAACACTCGCTTGGCCTGAGCGTGTAGCGGCGTCCTCGAGCGAGGCCTTGCGAAACCAGGAATAGCGAATCTGGCCGGACTGAGGCGCGCCCACCAGCACATAGAGCGCTTCGCGCGGATCTTTGACCCATTGCACGGCCGCCACGCTTTCTTCGGCTTGCAATTGCTGGGCGAGTTCCTTCGACGGCGGCAAATTCACCAGGAGGCGAACCTGCGCGCCCTTTACGGCGCCGGTAACCGCGGCAGCGCTGAATTTTGGACCGAGAGCGGCGCCGTCCGCGGAGCCTGCGTGCGAGAGCTTCCACTGCGTGCCATCCCACGAGACCATGTCCGTAGGAGCCTGGCGGGCCGGGTCGTCCACAAGCGTTACATTTGAATTGGCGCGGAAGGCCGCGAGTTCGCGCACGGTGGCGGCGATTTCTTGTTGGGAAAGCGTGGGCGGGGCGGTCCAAAGATCGAGCAGATTGCTCTGGACGGGCACCCATTTGGCGACTTCGAAGAGGTCGCCCATGGCGATTTTGGGACCGGTCCCGCTGATGACTTCGGCGGTCGAGCGGGTGAGTCCGGTGATTTGCTGGATGCGAATGCGCATCGCGCCCAGTTCGCCGGTGGGAGTGACCTGCACGAGTTCGCTGCCGGGGCCGAGTTCGCTCGCCATTCCTGCGTCAAGAACGATGCCACCGGAATCGGTGACGCTTGCGACCGCGACGCGCAATTTTTCGTTGGCTTTGCCGTTGGTGAAAAGCGCCTGCCTGCGGCGCGCGGCCGGTCCATCGAGCATCGGCTGTTGGTCGCTGAGCCCCATGCCCTCCATAACGACCTTAACGCGCTTGTAGACATCGTTCGCGGAAGCGTCCGCGGGAAGCGCCTTGAGCGATTCGATCAGCGCCATGGTGAAGGCGCCGTGAGCTTCATTGCCGGAGGGCCATTCCTCGGCAAGTTGATCGGGCTGCGTTGCAGAGAAAACCAAGGCGCCGTTCGGGCGATCTTCCGGTGCCGTCACTTCCTTGCCGCTTTTGAGATCCGGGCCTTCGTTGATATCGCGAGGATCGTAGGCAAGAAAGCGCTTCTTGCCTTGCGTGCCGAGCGGAATACCGCGGGCGATGGTACCGCTGTGGCAGCTATCGAAAATAGCGGTGAGCTTGACGCCCTTATCGAGGGCGGCGTTGAAGATACGCGCGATTTCGCGGTCGCGTACATCGAACCTGCCGGTGTAAGCGTCGGACGGCACTATGGTGTTATCAAGATGATTTGCGCGCTTCTCCGATTTGGAGTTGTAGCGAAGCGAGCCGTGCCCGGCGTAGTAGAAAACCACGGTGTCGCCGGCCGCAGGTTCGTCCACAAGATATTTCTGCATTGCGGCAAGGATGGCGTCATGCGTGGCCTGGTTTTGCACGAGGACATGCATGTGTGCAGGATCGCTGGGGAAGCCAAACTTTGGACTGGCGAGGAGCGCTTGCATGGACTTGACGTCATTGACGGCGCCGTCGAGGTCGGGCCACTGCAGAATGTCAAAGCGGCTAGGGCCAGCGGTGTCAGGCACATCTACTTTTGTGATCGGGCGTCCGTGAGGCTCGTAGGTGTCGATGCCGATGAGCAGGGCATGCTTGGCTTGCGCGGAGGCGCTTGGAAGCGCAAAAAGAAAGATCGGAACGACCGCGCTCAATAGCATCTTCGCGCGCCGAATCATATTTCCCCCTAGCGCCAGCATCTTGCTACTGCGGGCCATTCCTTGCAAGGCAGGGATTTTACACGCGAGGAAACGAACACGAAAGCCCTGTCCTACAGTGGAACTGCCGGGGAATATACAGTGAATCTGTATGGGTTATCAAATTGATGCCGCTAATGTTAGCGGATTGCGAATCCGCAGTTTAGGGTCACTTGCAGCAACGTTTCAAGGCTCTCCCGCAGGAATTTGCGACATCCAGCATTTCTCTATACTTTAGACGGCTGCCACAGGCCGTAGTACCGATGGGGGGGCAGTGGAGTGGTGAGGAATGGTCTGAGGGCGAGGTTCCCAGCAATAGATCGGTAACCCCATTTCCTTATTTCCTGTGAGCGGAGATAGAGATCACATGCGCGGCACTCAGAAGCTAAGGTTCATCGAACTAACGTTCTGCGCTTTACTCATTTTGGGAGTTATCGGTCGCGCCCGCGCTGAAGACCCACCCCAGAACCCGGCGTAGATAGTGCCGGACTAGCGGCCGAGCTTCGCCTCTCGAACTACTGCTTTACTTCCGAAACCACCGGCTTGGGATAGGCCTTCTGTAACGCGTCCTGGTATTCCTTGTAAAGCGATTGCATCCCGCTGAATTCTTTCTTCACGGCTTCGCGAAGTTCGGAGTGGGTGGCAAAGTCATAGAGAATTGCCGCCATCGCTTCCGAGTCAATCGTAAAACCCTTGTGGCCGATTTCCTTGGTGGCATCCGTTTCCATCCCGTAGGTGTGATTGGTGAAGGTGGAAGATTGCGCGGTGATTTCGGCGCCTGGAATCTGGCTCGAGACACTTCCGGTTTCGTCGTAGCCCTCGGGCTTGCCGGGCTCCGGGATCACATTCGTGGCTCCGAACTGCTTCATATAGGCGAAGCCAAGTTCCTCGAGTGTACCGAGCGAAATGCCGTCGCGATCGTGGCCATAGTGGTCAATTTCCACTTTGGTGCCCGTAGCGAGGGCGGCGGCTTTGGCGGCATCGTCGACCCAGGAGGTGAGTTGTTCGAGGTAGACGGCGTCGGGGTAGCGAATGTAGAAATCCGCTACGGCTTTGTCCGGCACAACATTGGGCGCCGCGCCACCCTCGGTAATGATTCCCTGAATGCGCGCCTCCGGACGCATGTTGCTGCGAACGCTGTCCACGTTATTGAAGAGCTTGATGACGGCCTCGAGCGCGTTCCGTCCATTCCAGGCTGTCAATTGATGGGCGGGCGCGCCATAGAACGTATATTTTATGCCATCGATATTCATGCAGCAGGTGCCAAAGCCCGCTCCCGCGCGCGTGGTGGAAACGAGCGAGTGGCTGCGCACGATGATATCGGCGCCTTTGAAAACGCCGGCGTCCGACATCACTACCTTTGCTTCGGGAGGCATCATCTCTTCGCCAGGCGTGCCGTAAACGGTGACCGTGCCGGGGGTTTTGGAGCGCGTGAGATATTCGGCCATGGCTACTGCCGCCGCGAGACCCACTGGTCCCTGCGCGCTGTGCTGATCGCCGTGAAAGGCGCCCTTCGTGCCGCGTAGTGCGTCATATTCCACGATCACGCCGAGGTTTGGCCCCGCGGTGCCGCGTTTATATTTGGCGACGAAGGCAGTTTTTAGCCCGGCGACCCCGGAGGTGACTTCGAAGTCATGCGCCTGTAAGTACGCGGTAAGCTTGGCGACGGCATGCGTTTCCTGAAAGCCGATCTCAGGATCGCGAGTGATGGAGTCGGCCATGGGTAGCAATTCCGTTTGCATGAGTTGCTTGACGCGCGCGAGCACTTCTTCCCGGCCTGGATCCGGCGCGATTAGCTTCGCCACCATTTGATCGACGTTGAGCGATTGCTCAAGGTCGTGCACCTGCCTCACTACGGTGGTGGCGGCCTGTTTTTCGGTTTCCGTTTCCTGCGCCGCCAATGGCAGTGCAACCAGGGTCAAGAATAGTGCCGCGAGCAAACTCCTGCGCATGAATTCCTCCGATTCGATCCGTCCAGTGAAATCACCGACGGCGTAGCGAGTGCATTCTAATATCGGAGTGGGGCGTGTGCGCAAAAAAGAGAAGCTTCCCACATGGGAAGCTTCTCGATACGGATTTGACGAGCCGGTGCTCGCTTAGTTGCCGCGACGGCCGTTGTGTTTCGCGCGATAGATGTTCTTGGAGAGATGATTCTGTTCCTGGTTCACTTGCTTCTTTTCGCCCTGCGTCAGCTTTCCGCCATTTTCCTGGCGATCCGCGCGGACCTGCTGATTGAGCGCGGTCTCTTTTCCTTCCACCCGCCCTGCTTCGCCGGGGGTTAGCTGACCGCTCTTAATTCCCTGGGCGATGCGATCCTGCTGATTTTCCTGGCGCTGGCCGACTTCGCTATTGCCGAAGTGATCGGAGCTCGCGTTGTGTTTATCAGAGTAGATCTGATTGGAGAGCTTGTTCTGCTGACCGTTGATCTGAGTCTTTTCCGCCGGCGTCAGCTTTCCGCCATCGGCCGCGCGATCGGCGGAGATTTCGTGATTGAGCCCGGCTTCCTTGTCTTCGAGGCTGGTGGTTTCACCAGGAGTGAGCTGGCCGCTTTTTACGCCCTGTGCGATGCGGTCTTGCTGATTTTCTTTGCGTTGGCCAATCGTAGCCGGGTCTGAACTAGAGCTTTGCGTCGTGGAAGTGGTGCTCTGCGATTGCGCCATGGTCGCGCGCGCTCCCACCAGAACGCCGCCAACCAGAATCACCAATGGTACGATATTCCACTTCAACCAAGTGCGTTTCATCGGACACCTCGAATTCCCAGAAGAATCCAGCCCCGCCAGAGTGCCACTCGCGTGATTCACTCTGCCCATTTATGAAACCCTCGCGTGCGGGAAAAGTTTCTCGCGATTGCGCACTTGCGGCGAAGGTCTCCGGAAATAGAGTGTTTCCTTGCTTGTGCTAAACTTGCGCAGGAAATGATTTCTCCGCTCAGGGCCGGCTGATCCGCGCACGGAATGCCTCCTCTCGAAACGCTTCGCAAACAATTTCGGACGCAATTTGCCGGCGAGCCGCAGGTTTATTGCGCTCCGGGCCGCGTGAACCTGATCGGCGAGCACGTGGACTACAGCGAAGGGTGGGTGTTGCCACTGGCGATCGATCGCGTGTGCTACGCGTTGGTGCAACCGCGCCGCGATCGCCGGCTGAGAATTCATTCCGTGCAATTCAATCAGACCGTCGAATACGCGCTGAACGATGCGAACCGGAACCAAAAGGAATGGGGCACGTACGTACGCGGCGTCGCCTGGGCGATCGAACAATTGGGCGACCGGCTTCCTGGCGCGGACTTGCTCGTTTCGAGCGAAGTTCCGCTCGGCGCGGGTCTCAGCTCTTCGGCGGCGCTCGAGGTGGCGTGCGCTTTGGCGCTGCTGAGCACGAGCGGCCGGCGCAAAGACCTGACCACAATCGCACGATTGTGCCAGCGCGCAGAAAATGAGTTCGTGGGCATGCGGTGCGGAATCATGGATCAACTGGTGGCCTGCTTTGGCAAGAAGGATCACGCGCTTTTGATCGATTGCCGCACGCTCGAAACGACATCGGTGCCGCTCGATGGCACGAAGGTACGCGTGGTGGTGGCGAATACGATGGCGAAGCATGCG
Source organism: uncultured Acidobacteriota bacterium (assembly GCA_963703805.1). Lineage (GTDB taxonomy): Bacteria > Acidobacteriota > Terriglobia > Acidiferrales > UBA7541 > DASTCZ01. The sequence continues at coordinate 2,954,898 of CAVPFO010000005.1, forward strand.
CTGGTAGCTTCCGAATACAATCGGCGCCGCGCGGAATGCGACGAAGCGGTGCGAAGGATTCGAGCGCGGCGAACGACCGTGAGGACCTTGCGCGATGTGACTTGGGCCGATATTGAGAAGGAGTCCACGGATTGGCCGGACGCCATCCGGCGCCGGGCGCGGCATGTGACTACGGAAATTGCGCGTGTGCAAGCCGCCGCGTCTGCTCTGCAGGCGGGACGTTATGAAGAAGTGGGGAAGCTGATGGCGGCTTCGCACGAAAGCCTCGATGAGGACTTTCAGGTGAGCTGTGACGAGCTCAACACCATGGTGGAGCTTGCCAATGAATTGCCCGGGTGCATCGGCGCGAGGATGACGGGCGCGGGCTTTGGCGGCTGCACGGTGAATCTGGTGTGGACGAAACAGGCGGAATCGTTCGCCAAAGATCTCGCGAAGCGTTATAAGGCAGCGACTGGAATTCCGCCCGAGGTGATGGTGTGCGAGCCTTCCGAAGGCGCGCACCAGATTCAGTAAGAATCGGCTACGAAGTTGCGCGTATGACTTGCGCCGGCTGTTTGCGTGCTTTTGCAAAACTCCAAACAATTCGGGCCAACAACAGCGCCGCGAGAATCACGGTGTATGTGAGGGGCGTATAGACGCCATTTTTTACCAGCCACCAATAGTGAATGACGCCCGCAATTGCGGCGAAATATACGAGGCGGTGCAACATCTGCCATTTCCTTCCGCCCATTTTGCGGATGGCCCAGACGGTGGACGTGAGCGCCAACGGAAGCATCAGGAGCCAACCGAGCATGCCTACGGTGATGAACCTGCGTTTCAGAATGTCCGCAATCATGCGATGCACGTCAAATTGCGAATAGAGCCACACGTACGTGAGCAGATGCATCGTGCCGTAAAAGAAGGCGTAAAGACCCATCATACGGCGGAAACGCACGAGCCAATTCAGGTGCGCGCTCAAACGCCGGACCGGCGTGATGGCCAAAGTGATCAGCAGGAACCGAATCGTCCAATCGCCGGTGGTGTGCGTGAGGGTCGCGATGGGGTCGGGTCCGAGGTTGTTGGTGAACCCTCCGTAAACCAGCAACGCGAAGGGTATGAGCGCCGCGAAGAAGGCCGCGACCTTCAGGGAAATGATGGCGGCTTTTGGCATGTGCTCCTAAAAGCGGAAGCGCTGGTTGGTTAGCGGCAAGCGCACCGCAGACTTCACGCGCAACCTTTCGCGCCCTCGGTAGAATTCAATTCGACAATTAGTAGTATTTCCGCAGGTCCATCCCTGCGTACAGGCTAGCGACCTGATCGCCGTAACCATTGAACATCAGCGTCTGGCGCGTCTGCTTGTAGAACGGCTCGCCGATCCGGCGCTCCGTCTTCTGGCTCCAGCGCGGATGATCCACGTTGGGATTCACGTTGGAATAGAAGCCGTATTCATGGGCGTTGGCTTCGTTCCAAGCGGTCGGCGGCTGCTTATCCACAAAGCGCACCTTCACGATGGACTTGCAGGACTTGAAGCCGTATTTCCAAGGAATGATCACACGCACGGGCGCGCCATCCTGGTTGGGAAGCGTTTCACCGTAGAGGCCGAAGCACAGTAGCGTGAGCGGGTGCATGGCTTCATCCATCCGGAGCCCCTCGGAGTAAGGCCAATCGAGGCCGGCCTCGCGAGTCCACGGCATTTGCTTGGTGTCGTAGAGCGTAAAGTACTGAATGTACTTGGCGCTCGAAAGCGGCTCGCACTCCTTGATGAATTCGGAGAGGGAATATCCGACCCAGGGCATCACCATGCTCCAGGCCTCGACGCAACGATGGCGATAAATGCGTTCCTCGAGGGGGCGTAGCTTGAGCAGCGTGTCGATGTCGAAGGTCTTCTTCTGCTTGACGAGGCCTTCCACTTGAATGGTCCAGGGGCGAGTCTGCAGGCGGCCTGCATTTTTTGCCGGATCGCCTTTATCTACGCCGAACTCGTAATAATTGTTGTAGTGCGTGATGTCGTTGAAGCTGGTAAGCGTTTCGCCGGTAGTGGAGAGCTGGCTCTTTACGGTGGTGAGCTTTTCGCCCGCTTCGGCCGTTCGCTCCGGAAATGCCATGTTTCCCAGAAATTTCGACCCGAGCGCAGCCGCGCCGAGGGCTGCCGCGCCCGTGATGAATTTGCGGCGATTCAGATACGCGGTTTTTGGAGTGATCTCCGAAGAGGGAATATCAGCAGGTTTGCCTATGAGCATAAGATTTCTCCGAGAGGCTTCTCGGGAGGCCGCTCAATATCGAATCGTTTTACATATTGTAATACGTTTCCGGGGCGAAATTGGATGGGTGCGCGACTCAAGTTGCTCAGGACTTGCGCTGCGCCTTCTGGGCGGGCCGCGGTAGGAAGAGAGCGTTGAGCTCGGCGTAGGGTATGGAACCGGCAAGAATGCTCTCGGTAGGCTCGTTGTTTGCGACCCGTCCCAATAGAGCGCGGAAATGGCCATAGGTGGCCCTCCCGAGCGAGGAGCCAAAGCTGAGACGCCGCACGCCCAGCCGGGTGAGCTCACCCTGATTAGGGACGCCCGCACCCGCGAGGACGTTGAGCGGCGCGCCGATTTCCCGTACGAACGCGCTGATGGTTTCCGCGTCGGTTAGCCCTGGGACGAAAAGACAATCCGCGCCAGCGTGGCGGTAGGCTTGGCAACGCCGCACGGCTTCAGCGAATCGCTCACCCGGTTCTCCCTTACCCTGCCAAAACGTATCGGTGCGAGCGTTGATCACGATCGGAATCCCGGCCCCGGCGCCTACTTCATGGATCGCGTGAATCTCCTCGACTTGTTGCGATAGGTCCTTGAATTTTGCGGAAGCTTCATCCAGCCCGTCTTCCAGGTTGAGTCCGATGGCGCCTGCGGAAATCAATTCCCCAGTCAGGCGCGCGGCGTTCTCCGGACCTACGCCGTAGCCGCCTTCGAGGTCAGCGCTTACCGGTATACGAACCGCTCGCGCGATACGCGCCACCGCGGCCAACATTTCCTGGCGCGGCACAAATTGGCCATCGGCGTAGCCTAACGCTTGCGCTACGCTGGCACTTGAAGTGGCGATGGCGGGGAAGCCTGCTTCCTCGACGAGACGCGCGCTTATCGCGTCCCAGACGTTCGTCAGCACAAGCAGTTGCGGGCCGGCGTGCAGCACGCGAAAGCGGTCCGCCTTGGCAGCCAAATCGGAAAAAGAAGAATTCAACATGACGGAAACTCCTCAGCCAATGGAATCGTGTAGGGGCGTGTCTCAGCCACGCCCCTTGCGCGCTAAAAGATGGTACGTTTTTGCGCTGAAGCTTTCGAATCGAGCGCAAAACGCGGTTCGGGCGCGACGTTACCCGCAAGCCTTCCCACGACGTGTTCGCCCATCGCGGGACCGTGCTTGAAACCGTGGCCGGAGCCGCCACCGGCGATCCAGACATTGTCAAAATCCGGATGGCGATCTACCAGAAAGTCGCCGTTTGAGGTGTTCTCGTACTGGCAGACGCGCGCTTCCACCATGGGCGCATCGGCAAGCGCGGGGAAGTGTTCGGCCAGATAGGAGCGCGCGGCGTCGAGGCCTTGAGGAGTTGGCACGCGCGAACCGGCGTCCGGATCAAAACGCTCGCCGTGCCGATCGTGCGCGATTTTGAAGCCGCGGCTTTCGAGATCGGGCATGCCGTAGAACAGGTCGGCTACGTAGAGCCAGCCAGGCATGGCGGGCGGCGCGAATTGCCGGTTCGCCGCGGGCACGCCGAAGAAGAAAACTTCCTGGCGCGTAACGAACATGCGGGTGCCAAGCAGGATTGGGAAAACTTTGCCGAGCCACGGCCCGCAGCAGAAGACAAACTCGCCGGCGCGGATGACCTCGCCCGTGGTGCTGCGTACGTTATCCATTTTTCGTGCACCTTCGGGCGAGAGCACCTCCTCGGCGAAATAATCGACGCCCTCTTGCAATGCGGCTTGCACGACGGTAGCCACGGCGCGGCGCGCGAGCAATACGCCGCTATTCGGTTCAAATAATCCCCACGATGCGCGGCCAAACGCGATTTGCGGCCAGCGGTACTCAAGCTCGACGCGCGTAAGAATCTCATGTGGCACGCCGACGCGAGAGAGCGTCTCTTTTGTGGCGTTCGCGTAAGCATCGCCTTCGTTATTGATCCACAAAATTCCGGTCGGGAAGAAGAGCGGCTGGCGAGCGCTTTCGAAAAATTCGATCCACATTTCCAGCGAGCGGACCGACCATCGCGTAAACAGCTCGTCAGGTCCATAACCCATGCGGATTAGCCGTGACTCGCCACCAGAGCTCGCTCGAGCGTGTGCGGGGCCGTAGGCCTCCAGCAAAGCAACGCGAAGCCCGGCACGGCGTAATAAATACGCCGTCCACGCGCCGAAGACGCCCGCGCCGATCACCGCAACATCGTAGGGTTTGGTAGTCGCCATAAGTGCTCGATCTTAACGGGATGCCTTGTCGGATCGGCGTGCGGATCTCCGAAAGCGATGGCTGTTGCGCAAAAAGCGCTAACGCAGTTTAATGGACGCCATTCGACGGCGCTACCTGTATTGCTATATCCCGGAACGGCCGGCGAAAGCTCTGCATCATTGGGTCATGGTGTTGTCGAGTAGTTCGCAGCAGGCACTCGCAACCGCGAGCGTTGATAGGCAAGACGATCTCACTTCGGTGGAGGTGTGCGGTGCGGAAGTTCGCGATGTGGAGCATTGCGCTTTTGCTGGTGATCCCGGCGGTTGCACAGCAAACGCAGCAGGATTCGGTCGACTTGGACGCGGTGTACAAGATTAAGGACGAAGCGATCCGCGATTCGCAAGTAATGAAGACGCTAAGTTTTCTGAGCGACGTCTACGGCGGGCGCCTTACCGGTTCGCCTAACGTGAAACTCGCGGGCGATTGGGCGCTGCAGCAGATGAAGGATTGGGGACTCTCCAATGTCCATTTTGAGACGTGGCAATTCGGCCGCGGCTGGGTGAATGAACGCTTTTGGGCCAACGTCACCTCGCCGGTGACCTACCCACTGCTGGCCTACCCTCTGGCGTGGACGCCGGGCACAAAGGGGCCGGTGGACGCCGAAGCGATGATTGTAAATATCGCGAGCGAGAAAGACTTCGATCAATACAAAGGAAAGCTTAGCGGCAAAATCGTTCTGCTGACCACGCCGATCGATTTGACGATGAGCACGGAACCGCTCACGCACCGCTACACCGATGCGGAACTGGCCACGATGGCGGAGCAAGATTACCCGGCCGGACGGGGCGGGCGCGGTTTCTTTGGACCCGCGGGATTGACGCCGGCGCAGCGCGAGATGATGCAGCGCGCGCAGCAGGAAGCCACGCGTTTCCGCCCGATTCTCTACAAATTCCTGCAAGACGAGGGGATCGTCGCCATCTTCCAAGAGGGCCGCGGAACCGACGGCAACCTCTTCGTGCAGCAGGCGCAACCGGTCGACCAACTGCCTCCGGGCGCGCACATCTACGATAAAGGCGTGCCTGCGACGCTGAACCAAGTGATGCTGATGGCCGAGCATTACAATCGCATTTACCGCACGCTGCAGGATGGGGTGCCGGTGAAGGTCGAGCTCAACATTCAAAACAAGTTTATGGACGACACGCTCGACTCGTTCAACATTGTCGGCGAAATTCCGGGCTCCGATCCGGCACTGGCCAATCAAATCGTGATGATCGGCGGGCACTTCGATTCATGGCATTCCGGCACGGGCGCCACGGACAACGGCGTCGGCTCCGCGGTGATGATGGAAGTGATGCGCGTGCTGAAGAGTTCGGGGTTGAAGATGAAGCGCACCGTACGCATCGGTCTGTGGACGGGCGAAGAAGAAGGGCTGCTCGGATCACGCGCCTACGTAAAGGCCCATTTCGGCGATCCGGCCACGATGCAGCTCAAGCAGCCGGAACACCAGAACTTCGACGTGTATTTCAATATCGACAACGGCAGCGGCAAATTGCGCGGCGTATATTTGCAAGGCAATGACGCCGCCGCGCCGATTTTCAATGAATGGATGAAGCCGTTTGCGAGCATGGGCATGGACACGCTGACGATTCGCAACACCGGCGGCACCGACCACCTTTCCTATGACGCGGTCGGGTTACCGGGGTTTCAGTTTATTCAGGATCCGCTCGAGTACGAAACGCTCACGCACCACAGCAACAACGATCTGTACGATCGCGTCCAAGCGGACGATTTGAAGCAGATGGCCACGATTGTCTCCACATTTGTGTATGAAGCGGCGAACCGCGAGAAGATGTTTCCGCGAAAGCCGCTGCCGAAGGTTCCGGGCCCGGGACGTGGCTTCTAGAACTGAATCAAACGCCAAGAAGTGCGAAAGGGGGCTTGGCGAGGTTCGCCGCCAGGCTCCTTTTTCGTTTTTCAGCGGGATTCCGGCGGGCGAGACAGTTTTTTTGCCCAGTGCGAGAGGTGATTGAGCGACTGCATGTGCGTGCGCTCGAGGTGCAGCGGCGTAATTGAAATTTCGTTGGAGAAAACTGCAGCGTAATCCGTGTCCTGGTCGGGTTCCTGAATCACCTGCTGTTCGTGCAGCCAATAGAACGTGCGGCCGCGCGGGTCCTTTCCTTCCTGCAGCGCATTCCGAGTGACTTTTTCGGATTGCCGCGTAAAACGCACGCCGCCATTCCATTCGAGCGGCACATTCACGTTGAGGAAGACGCCGGTGGGCAATTTGTCTCGCAGGATCACGTCCGCCAAATCGCGGGCAAAGCTGGCGGCTTGGTCGAAGCGCGCATTCTTATCGCGATAGATCACGGAGATCGCAAAGGCGGGAATGCGGTTGATCGCAGCTTCCGCGGCGGCTCCCACGGTGCCGGAGTAAAAAATATTTTCGCCCAGATTTGCGCCACGATTGATGCCGGAAATCACGAGGTCCGGGGGCTCGGGCAGAATCTTGTGCAGGGCCAGGATCATGGCGTCGGCCGGGGTGCCATCCACCGACCATTCGTTTTCGGCGACTTTGTCGAAGAAAATCGGCTGGCGAAGGGTTAGCGCCTGGGCGGAAGCGCTGCGTTCGTGGCTGGGCGCAACCACGCTGATGCGGGCGTAGTTCTGGAGACCATCCACCAGGGCGCGCAGCCCTGGAGCAAAGATGCCGTCGTCATTGCAGATCAGTATGTGAGCCATCGAGCAAAAGAGCGAATTTCTCGCCGTGTTTCGGGAGGTTCCCGGCAAGCAGAGGCTGCGGAAGAGCCACGCGAGAAGAATGGTCGGGACGACTGGATTTGAACCAGCGACCTCACGCACCCCAAGCGTGCGCGCTACCAGGCTGCGCTACGTCCCGACCGGCAAATAACTCCCCGCTTCATCCGTGAAAATACCGCGAATCAAGCGAGACTCAGCGTATCACTCGCTTTCCAGAAGCGTCAACAATGCGCGGAGCGAGTCACGCAGATCGAGCAACACCTGGCGGCCGATCGCGGGCTGCGCAGCGGCCGGCTGGGCTGCGACGGATATGCGTGCGGGAGCCACGCCGGTGCCGCCACCCACGCTGAGCGGTGCGCTCCGCGTAGGCGCTGCGGCGAAATCCGTTGCTCCGTCCGGCTGTTTTTCGCCGGATCGCTCCATCGCTGCGCCGGGGTACCCGCCAACCGGCGCGTGCTGTGAATCTGCGCCGCCATCGTGTTCGCGGAGGTGGCGCCGCGCCCCGGCGATGGTGAAACCCTCGTCGTAAAGCAGACGGCGTATCTCCAGAACGGTCTGGACGTCTTCGCGGCGATACAGGCGATGACCTTTGGGGCTCTTCACGGGCTGCAGCATGGGAAACTCAGTTTCCCAGTAGCGCAAGACGAATTGCTTCGTGGAGGTCAAACGGCTTACTTCGCCGATGCGGAAGAATTCCTTCCCCGAGACAAAACCTTCTTCATGACCGTTTCCGTATTCCAGGTTTTCCGATTCGAGTTCAGGCATAGGTTCCATCGCAGTGGCTGAGCCGCTGCACCTATCCTAATGCGTTTTCGTCTGGTGTCAATTTATAGAATCGCGAAATCCGAGGAATCTTTGCAGGTCGATCGAGGACTAACGAAACACCGTGTCCATTTTGCTGGTCGAGGTAGCCGGTTTGTTCCCGGCTGCGGCGGCGCCAGGTTCGCAGCCGCCGCAGGCTCGTCGCCTTCGGCTTAGGCGGTTTTGTGCGCGGCGGCTTCGACGGCCTTCAAACGCTCCTTACGATAGTGCTGGCCGCGCTGGAAACCGTGTTTGAAGGCGGCTTTGTCGTGATACTCGGGATGGCTGACACGAAGCTGCGCTAGGCAATCCTCATAGGATCTGTCGCGGTTCGCGGGTTTGAGGGCGGCCTCGAAGCCAGCGCGGTATTCCGGCTCTTCGTGCTCGAAATCGCCGCCGGATTCAATGTAGTGTTCTTTTTCCACGTCACGCGCACCCACCCACATCATTTCGCGGGCTTTGTCGATGCTTTCCGCGCCATTGCGTTCGAGCGCTCCACGAGCGGCATCGGCTTGCGCGGGGTCGGGAAGCGCGATCACCACGCTACGCCCCTGGCGCAAGGCGTCTTCGTAAACGAAGAGCTCATCCTCCGGCAGACCGGCCGAGATTCTGGAGTCGACCGCGCCTGCGACCGCGCCGCCGCCAACGGCGCCCAGCGCCGCGATAATGGCGCCGCCGATGATTCCTGCCACGACGACCGGTCCAACGCCCGGAATCAGCGCGCCGGCCAATACCGTGCCAATTTCCCATCCGCCCGCGGCTCCGACGGTGCCTCCCACCACGGCTCCCAGGGCCGTGGCGATTCCCGGCTTCTCGGCCGTCAGCGTGGGGACCGCATTGAGCTCCTGCTGCGTCGAACCTGGCGTCAGCAGGCTGATTCGTTCATTGGTAAGGCCCAGGGTGCGAAGCTCCGCTACGGCGCGGCCCGCGTCTTCCTTGGACTTAAAGACTCCGGCGATGGCTTTCATGTGAAGGCTCCTTGCGCAACTCGAACGAGTACGTTCTCAAGCCCACTGCGAAGGCCTAATTGGACGGCACCTATTGGATGAGGGAAATGGGGAAATGGGAGTGGTGTGAGAGAGCTCGCTCCTCTGAACCAGCGGACCAACTGCCCGCGAATAAAAATGCCGCACTCGTGAGAATGCGGCATCGGCCAATTTTGCTCTTTGACTACGGATAAGATTTGCCAGAACCCGAGAGGAACTTGAGAAACCGAGTGACCTGGTCCGTGAGAACCAGTTGAGCAGCTTTGGCTTGCACAGAAGAACAAGCCTATCTGCTTCTTTTATTTAGAAAGGAGGTGATCCAGCCGCAGGTTCTCCTACGGCTACCTTGTTACGACTTCACCCCAATCATGGGTCATACCTTGGGCGCCTGCCTCCTTGCGGTTGGCTTGGCGACTTCTAGTACAACTCACTTTCGTGATGTGACGGGCGGTGTGTACAAGGCCCGGGAACGTATTCACGGCGTCGTTCTGATACGCCATTACTAGCGATTCCGGCTTCATGCAGTCGAGTTGCAGACTGCAATCCGAACTGAGCATGGTTTTTTCCGGTTAGCTCCCCCTCGCGGGATCGCGACAGTCTGTACCATGCATTGTAACACGTGTGTAGCCCTGGACATAAAGGCCATGCTGACTTGACCTCATCCCCGCCTTCCTCTCCGTTATCCGGAGCAGTCCCCTTAGAGTTCTCCCTTGCGGGTAGCAACTAAGGGTAAGGGTTGCGCTCGTTGCGGGACTTAACCCAACACCTCACGGCACGAGCTGACGACAGCCATGCAGCACCTCTACACCAGCCCTTTCGGGAGAGGGTGTTTCCACCCTTGTCCGGTGCAGTTCAAGCCCAGGTAAGGTTCTTCGCGTTGCGTCGAATTGAACCACATGTTCCACCGCTTGTGCGGGCCCCCGTCAATTCCTTTGAGTTTCAGTCTTGCGACCGTACTCCCCAGGCGCAGGACTTAACGCGTTAGCTACGGGACGCACCCCCAACGGGATGCACCCCAAGTCCTGATGGTTTAGGGCTAGGACTACCAGGGTATCTAATCCTGTTTGCTCCCCTAGCTTTCGTCCCTCAGCGTCAGTTGCGATCCAGCGAGCCGCCTTCGCCACGGGTGTTCCTGCAGATATCTACGCATTTCACCGCTACACCTGCAATTCCACTCGCCTCTCTCGCACTCTAGCACGGCAGTTTTGAAAGCAGTCTCTGGGTTAAGCCCAGAGATTTCACTCCCAACTTGCCGCACCGCCTACGGACCCTTTACGCCCAGTTATTCCGAGCAACGCTGGCCCCCTACGTATTACCGCGGCTGCTGGCACGTAGTTAGCCGGGGCTTCTTCTACCGGTACCGTCAAACCCTTGCGGGCGTTTCGTCCCGATCGAAAGGGGTTTACACTCCGAAAAGCTTCATCCCCCACGCGGCGTCGCTGCGTCAGGCTTTCGCCCATTGCGCAAGATTCCCCACTGCTGCCTCCCGTAGGAGTCTGGACCGTGTCTCAGTTCCAGTGTGGCCGGCCATCCTCTCAGACCGGCTACCGATCAAAGCCTTGGTGAGCCGTTACCTCGCCAACAAGCTAATCGGGCGCGGGCCCCACCTTGGACGCCCTTGCGGGCTTTGAATCCAGAAACAAGAGTTTCCGGGATGTTATGCGGTATTAGCTCGCCTTTCGGCGAGTTATTCCCCATCCAAGGGCAGGTTGCCCACGTGTTACGCACCCGTGCGCCGTGCGCCGGTTCCGTATTGCTACGGAACTGCGCACTCGACTTGCATGTGTTAAGCACGCCGCCAGCGTTCGCTCTGAGCCAGGATCAAACTCTCGTTTGAAACTGGTTGTTTTGAAAATCAAAATCCCGGCGTGAGCCGGGACCAGACCTCAAAACGAACTTTTTAAATCGCTCGATTCACTCAAATGCCCCCTTCATTGCATAGCAATGCAGAGGGTTGAACCAAACGGGTTCTGGCATATCTTATCCGATTGTCAAAGAGCAATCCCCCCTGTCCGGCAGGAAGGTCAACGGCAGGGTCAGATCATACCAAACTGGCCAGGGAAGTCAAGGCGAAGCCGGCCGATTGCTGTCCTATTTGCTGTGGATATTGTGGATAAAGTGGAGTGCCGCGCAAAGCAGGGTTCTCACAACGTCGGGAGTCGGACCGTCGATGGGGTTGCGCACCTGCCGAAATCGCGGAATACTGGATCTGCGGTTTCGATCCGCGCTGGCTTTCCTCGGCGTTAAGCAACCCAGGCAAGCTCTTAGAGCTCTCACAGATGGGAACGTGGAGGAAGAACGGATGCGCATGTTAGAGGATCCTCGTCCGCGAACGCGAGACTTGGCAAGGTGGCTAAACCCGGCGGCAACATTCGTCTTGGCCGGGCTTCTTTCGCTCTCAGTGGGCGCGCAACAAGCCGGTCCGATCAAGCCGCCTCCCTCCACTGCGCCCCCAGCGCCCGCTACGCCTCCAGGCGTCCAGAATAGCGGTTCCCAGCAGGCGCCGCAGTTGAAAACGAAGACTTCCGATGCTATGCCTGCGACTCCAGCGGAGCATGGCAATTCTTCTCCGATCACCACCACGCCGCCTGCGATCCCGGTGGAGCAAATCATCCCGAAATTTGCAGCGCGAGAAGCCGAATTCAAGAAAGAGCGAGACAACTATACCTACACCCAGAATTTTCTGATCGAAACTCTGGACGAATCCGATCAGCCCGATGGCGAGTACCGGCTAACCAGCGAAATCGTCTTCACACCAGAGGGGCGCCGTTACGAACACGTGACCTTTGCCCCGCCGCCCACGCTCGAACGCATCATGCTATCGCCCGAGGATATGCAGGACCTCCAGAATATCCAGCCCTTCGTGCTCACCACGGAGGAGCTCCCTAAATACGACATCAAATATGTGGGCCAGCAGCGCGTGGATGAAATCGACGCCTACATCTTTGATGTGGGTCCAAAGAAGATCGAAAAGGGGCAGCGTTACTTTCAAGGCCGCGTTTGGGTCGATCAAAAAGACCTGGAGATCGTGAAAACCTACGGCAAAGCGGTGCCCGATATCAAGAAGGGGGGCAACGAAAACGTCTTCCCGATGTTCGAAACGTTCCGCGAAAACATTGAAGGCGATTACTGGTTTCCGACCTACACGCGCGCGGATGACGTGCTGCACTTTACCAGCGGTCCCGTGCACATTCGCATGTCCGTGCGCTATTCGAATTACAAGCGGTTCGGCGTAACCATTAAGATTAAAGCGGCTTCGCAGGATCACTAGAATCGCGGCGGAAAGTTTCCGCCTTAGTACGCCGCTAGACGATCGTGGCGAGCCGGCGGAGCGATTCGGTGTAGGGTGCGCGGGCCACGCCGCGCTCGGTGATAATTCCGGCGATCAGGCGCGCGGGAGTTACGTCAAACGCGGGGTGCGCAACGTCGACGGGCGGCGCGATCTGTATGCCCTGAATGTGGGTGACCTCTTCCGCGGAGCGTTCCTCGATCGGAATCTGCTCGCCCGAAGCAATCGAAAGATCGAAGGTCGAAATCGGCGCCGCAACGTAAAACGGCACATCGTGTTCGTGCGCCAGCACCGCGATCTGGTAGGTGCCGATTTTATTTGCGGTGTCGCCATTCGCAGCGATGCGGTCCGCTCCGGTAACCACCGCTCCCACGCCGCCCAGTTTCATAAAATGGCCGACCATATTGTCGGTGATCAGCGTGAGGGGTACGCCCGCTTCATGGAGTTCCCACGCGGTCAATCGCGAACCTTGCAAGTAGGGACGAGTCTCCGGGACGAGCACGCGCAGTTTGTGGCCTTGCTCGACGGCAGTGCGGATCACGCCCAGCGCGCTGCCGATTCCTGCGGTAGCCAACGCCCCCGCGTTGCATTGCGTCATCACCAGGCCTTCCGCAGGCATCAATGCCGCGCCAAACCTGCCCATCGCTTCGTCGAGCGAGCGCCGGTCTTCATGGATGCGTCGCGCTTCGGCGACCATTTTCTTCTTGATGGAGTTGAGATCGCCGGATTTGGCCGACTCGGTAAAGCAGCGCTTCATGCGCTCGATGGCCCAGAACAAATCCACCGCCGTGGGCCGCGTGCGCGCCAGTGTCTGGCAGATGACCGGGAATTCTTCCTGAAGCTGCGCGAGCGTCGTGGCTTTCGAATGCAATACGCCAAGCGCAACGCCCATGGCCGAGGCCACACCCAACGCGGGCGCGCCACGAATGATCATGGTTTGGATCGCATTGGCGACATCTCGGTAATCCGTATAGCTGTAATGGATCACTTCCGCGGGAAGGCGCCGCTGATCGAGCATGACAACTCCGGCGTCCGTCCATTCGATGGGTTGGGCTGCTTTCATGATGTTTGTGACTCTTATTTCCGGTGCGAGAGTATGTCAGCTTCCCGTCGGCAAATGGCGTAGGCCTCCGGTGGCGATAAAGAAGCCGGTGAAGAGAGTCGTGTTATACGCCACATGCAACAGATAGCTCGCTAAGACCGTCCGGCGCGCGACCCGCACCCAGGTCATAATCAGGCCCACTCCGATTAACAATGCGATCTGGCCCCAGCCGCCCCATAATTGTCCGGCGTGCGTCAGCCCAAAGAGTATGCCGGTCACCAGGATACCGGTCATGACCCCGAAACTGCGCGCAACCACAGGATAAAGAAAACCGCGAAAGATGGTTTCCTCGATCAGAGGGGCGACCAAGATTCCAAAGATCATTAAGAGCAAGATCGTCTCGCGCGATTGAAAGAGCTGCTCAATTGGCAGCGCTTCTTTTTGGGAGACGAACTTCGAAAGCAATGAAACTACGATAGCGATAGCCAACCCATATCCGAGATGAATGGCAATCAAGATGCGTTTCTCGGAAGGGGTAGTTCCCAGTGGCCGCCAGCCCATCGCGGACCAGAACGGGCCGCCGTTTCGCAGCCGCACCATCACCCAAAAGTAAAGCAGTGCCAGACCGGAAGCGAGCGCTTGAGCAATGATGGCCACGTTTGCTTTGACGAGATCGTCGTTAGCCAAAGACATTACGCCACGGTGCGATGTGGCCGCGAGGGCAATCATCATTGCAATCGCCATTACAATCGTACTTCCGACGTAAAACATTCCAAACAGAAGCACGTCCACCCAACCCCATATCACCAGCAAATCAGGATCAACCGGTTGCGATGACGTCGGGGCCGCGATGGCGTTCACCCCAGGGGAAGCGGCCGGATCAATATTGGTCGGGGATATCTCCGGCGCAGCCGATTCGTTGCGCGGCACGGCCCATTCGGGAACGGAGATCATCGGCTGCTCTGGGTTCGGCGGAACTTCCGGATTACTCTCGTGACTGCTCATAGGTTCACACGAATACTTTATCGCGTGGAGGTCTCTTCCGGCCAGTGGGCGCGGTTCGCGAACGTCTAGGTGATCTTTCTCGAGTAGTAGTCGAGCAGGTCTTGCAGCGTTTGGCGTATCGGAATTTGCGGCTTCCAGCCGGTCAGTTCGCGGCATTTCCGCGTGTCGCAGATTTGCACGGGAATGTCGATCGGGCGCACGAGATTGGGATCGAGCTTCAATTCGACCTTGCCCTTCAATCCCGAAATCTCCAGCATCAGGTCGAGCAGCTCGCCAATGGTGAAAAGTGTATCGCCGCCAACATTGTAAGCTTCGCCGGATACCGCTTTGCCCATCAGCAGCGCGTAAGCCGTGCAACAATCGCGCACATCCATCACCACGCGCTTGCTGCTGAGCGTGCCCACGCGAATCACCGGATCCTGATAGCCTTTCAGAATCCGAACGATCTGATAAGCATCCGAGGCAATTGAAAAGCGCCGCCCTCGCCGCGGGCCCGTGTGTGAGAACGCGCGCGTCACAAAGAACGGCAGCTTCAAGGAAACAGCGCGCTCGCGAACATAGAGCTCTGCCGCAGCTTTGCTTACACCGTACGGGTTCACCGGCTGCAACGGAAAACCTTCATGGATGGGTCCCTGCTCTTCGGTCGGCGCGCCATATACTTCCGAGGTCGAGCAATTCATCAGGTGGCATTCCGGCTGCCGGGTGCGAATTGCTTCTGCCAAATTGACGCTGCCCACGGCGTTCGCCAGAAAGGTGCCGCGCGGGTCGAGAAAGCTGGTGGGGGGGTGACTCTGTGCCGCCAGGTGAAACACGCCGTCAAATTTCGACTCGGTGAAAACGTGTGCCACGGAGTCGAAGTCCACCAGATCGCCATAGACGAATTGCAGCCGTTCGAAGTTCCTGTCGGAGACAACGTCTCGGATGTCGTCTTCGCGGCCATTCGAAGCGCGGACGAATCCGCAGACCTGATGGCCTTGCTCGACGAGGAGGTTGGCCAAGTGCGGACCGACAAATCCGGTGATGCCGGTGATCAGAAAGCGCATTTTTCTGGAACCCCAATGTGGCTTCGCACGATGAATCATGCGACCGTGGGAACTGTCAGTTTGCCGATTGTGGCCGGGAGTGTCAAATTGCGTGGTGCGTTGAAATGAACAAGTTGCACAACGTGCTGCCGGTAAGACGGAACAGGGAGTGAGTGTTGCGGTTGTCCTGGAGAACACCCCACGGCTGACCACCAAAACCGCTGTGTATAATCCAATAGTCGGGTAGCGCGATCCGCCTGCGGGCGGACTTGCCCCCCAAGCCGTACTTTCTGCCGGTGCGGTCCACTTTTTACGTGGAGTTTAATCATTGGCCGTGCCGACGCCCCAATCCGAAAAATCAATCTCTCGCCTGCGCCGCGTTGTCATTGAGAACGTCGAGCCTGGAAGTAAATGGCGGCCGGTTCCCGATCAAGCGCGCCATCGGGGAGAGCGATGATTGGCGCGAAATCGAAAAGAAGCTTGTTGAGAGCGTCAAACGTCATTCTTACGGTAGTGAACCTCGAGGCACGTTACACGCAGCCCGGTTGGGCCGAGATTCTGCCGGAGCAACTCGGCCTCGACACGCGACGGCCGTTTGAAGTCCACGACTTGCTGACCGACGCGAAATATACGTGGCGGCGCGGCCGCAACTACGTGGAACTGGATCCCTGGAAGATGCCGGCGCGTATTTTCAGGATTCGAGTCTAATTTTCTATTTTCGGCGGCCCTACGAACGATCGGTGGCGAGGTTCGCAAAAAGGGGCGGGCAGCGGTGGCGGATTCAGACGACAAGCTTTGGTACAAAGACGCAATCATCTATCAGTTGCACGTTCGCACCTTTTGCGACAGCAACAATGACGGTATTGGCGATTTTACCGGGCTGATTCAAAAGCTCGATTACCTGCAAGAACTCGGAATCAATGCGTTATGGCTCATGCCGTTTTTCCCGTCCCCGCTGCGCGATGACGGCTATGACACGGCGGATTACGTCAACGTTCATCCAAATTACGGCACACTCGACGATTTCAAACGCTTTCTCGTGGAGGCGCATAATCGAGGAATCCGCGTCATCATCGAGTTGGTCCTGAACCATACCTCCGACCAGCATCCCTGGTTTCAAGAGGCGCGCAGCTCGCGCGAGAATCCCAAACGCGATTGGTATGTTTGGAGCGATACAGACGACAAGTACAAAGAAGCGCGGATCATTTTTCTCGATACGGAGATGTCCAATTGGGCGTGGGATCCGATTTCGAAATCCTACTACTGGCACCGGTTTTTCAGCCATCAGCCTGACCTGAATTTCGATAATCCCGCGGTCTTCGAAATGATGTGGCAGGTGATGAAATTCTGGCTGGATATCGGCGTGGATGGCTTCCGGCTGGATGCCGTGCCTTATCTCGCCGAACGTGAGGGCACCTCCTGCGAGAATCTACCGGAGACGCATGCGATCGTGCGCGAACTGCGGCGCCGGCTGGACGCGGAATATCCGAACGCCATGCTGCTTGCGGAGGCCAACCAATGGCCTGCGGACGTTCGAGCCTATTTTGCGGACGGCGACGAATTTCACATGGCTTTTCATTTCCCGCTGATGCCGCGCATGTTTATGGCCGTGCAGCTCGAGGACCGCAAGCCCATCGTGGAGATCCTCGAGCAAACCCCGCAGATTCCCGATAGCTGCCAGTGGTGCATCTTTCTGCGCAACCACGACGAGCTGACGCTCGAGATGGTCGCGGACATCGAGCGGGATTACATGTATGACGAATATGCAAAAGATAAGGCGATGCGGATCAATCTGGGCATTCGCCGGCGTCTTGCGCCGATGATGGATAACGATCGGCGGCGCATTCAGCTTCTCAACATCTTGCTCATGACCATGCCCGGCACCCCCATCATTTACTACGGGGACGAAATCGGAATGGGGGACAATATCTATCTGGGCGATCGCAACGGCGTGCGGACGCCGATGCAATGGAATGGCGGCTGGAATGGCGGCTTTTCGGGAGCCGATCCCGAGCGATTGTATTCCCCTTTGATTTCAAATCCTGTTTACGGCTACCAGGCGATCAACGTAGAGGCGCAACATCGTCTGCCGCACTCGCTGCTTTCGTGGATGAAAGCGGTGATTGCGGTGCGGAAGTCGTCGCGAGTGTTCAGCCGGGGAGCGATTGAGTTTCTCCGGCCATCCAATCATAGGGTGCTCGCTTACGTGCGACAGTTGGACGAGGGAAAGATCCTCGTGGTGAATAACCTGGCGGCCTCCGCGCAGGCGGTCGAGCTGGATTTGAAGCGTTACAAAGGTCACGTTCCGATCGAGATGGCCGGCAGAAACCTCTTTCCGCGGATCGGGGACCTGCCCTATTTGCTGACGCTCGGCCCGTACAATTCCTATGCGTTTCGCTTGCGGCGCTTCTAGCCGTACCGGCTTTTGCCCGTGATTTAGAAAGCCCACTTCCTACGCCCAGCATGCACGGAGAGTTTTTTGGCTGAAGATACCTTCCTTGACGACGATTTTCTCCGCCAGCTTATGAGCGTCGGCGAAGTGGACCTGCTCGTGGGTATTCCCTCGCACAACAACGCCACCACCGTCGCCGCCACCGTGGATGCCATCGAGGAATGCTTCAGGCAGAATTTTTATCGAGACCGCGTAGTGATCGTCAATGTAGATGGCGGCTCGAAAGACGACACACCGGAGGCCGTGCTCAACGCGGCGATTTCCCAGCACGAAAATGGGCGCGGGCTGACCTCGCTGCGCACCGAACACCGCGTGGGTATGCGGTACCCGCAGACCGTATCGACCGGCCAACTGTACCGCACGCTGCTCGCGGCCGCCGATCTTCTGCGCGCGAAAGCTTGCGCGGTGATTTCACCGGCCAGTTCCAATGTAGCGCCTGCTTGGATTGAAAAGCTATTAAAACCGGTCTACCGGGAAAAGTTTGATTTCGTGGCGCCGCTATACAGCCGGCATAAATTTGACGGGCTGCTCGGCAGAAACCTGCTCTACCCCATGACGCGCGCGGTTTTCGGCCGGCGGGTTCGAGAACTTCACCCGAGCGATTTTGCCTTTTCCGGACAATTTGGAAGCTATTGCCTGAACCAGGACGTGTGGCACGAGGAAGCGATTGGAGCCTCCGCCGAAACCTGGATGGCCATCACCGGCACACGTCCCGATTTCCGAATTTGCCAGGCGTTTCTTGGGCAGAAAATGCATGCGGCCACGACTTCCGGCAGCGATATCGTCTCGGCCGTTCGCGACGCTGTTGGCGCGCTTTTTTGGTGTATGGAGTCGCAGCAGGAAATCTGGACCGCTCGGACTGGATCGGAGGCAGTGCCCACTAATGGTCCCGACCACGAATTGACCATCCAGGCGGTACGGATCAATCGAAAACGAATTTTCGAATTGTTTCGGACGGGTGCTTCGGAGCTTGAAGCGATTTTGAAGTCCGTGCTCTCGCCGGAGACGCACGCGGAAATTCAGGGCATAGCGGCGCTCGACGAGCGCAAGTTTCGGCTGGGCGGGGAACTCTGGGCGCGGATACTTTTCGAATTCGCAGCGTCCTATCACCGCGCGGTGATCAATCGCGATCACCTGATTCAGGCGCTGGTGCCGTTCTACCGCGGCAGAATCTATTCCTTTCTGCTCGATCACCATGAGTCGTCGCCACAGGAGATTGAAGAAGACACCGAGGCGCTTTGCCTCGAATTCGAACGCCAGAAGCCATATTTATTGGAAAGATGGAATCAGAAGGGGTGAGCGCCATGAGAGACGTGATCGTCCGAGGACTAGAACAGGCTTACGACAACTCCGTGCACATGATTGCGGAGTTCCTGCCCCGGTTTGTGGTGATGCTGATCATCGTCTTGATCGGGCTGGTGGTCGTTTTTCTCTTCGAATACCTGCTCCGAGCGATCCTTCACCTTACGCGGCTGGATCGTCTTTCGGAAGAGGCCGGCGCCACGCGAGTGCTCAAGAAGGCGGCGCTGCCCTCGGTCAGCGAATTGCTTAGCCGGTCACTTTTCTGGCTGACGTGGCTCGGCTTCATTCTGGTCGGGATCAGCGTTTTGCAAATTGGCAGCTTGCAGGAGCAGATTTCACACCTTTTCCAACTACTGCCGCAAATCCTCGTGGCTATCCTGATTCTCTTCGTAGGGTTGCTGGCGGCAAATTTCTTTTCGCGCGCGGTGCTACTGGCCACGGTGAACGCGGGTTACAAGTCGCCGCAAGTCTGGAGTGGCGCTACCCGATTTGTAATCTGGATTCTGGCGATTTCCATGGCCCTCGAACAGATCGGCCTTGCGCGGCAAACAGTGATCGCGGCTTTTTCGATTGTGTTTGGTGCGTTGATGTTGGCGCTGGCGATTGCGTTCGGTCTCGGTGGCAGGGAAATCGCACGCGAAACATTGGAAAGGCATCTCGGAGAAACAAAAAAGGACCGCGAAGAGGAGCCTTCTCCCTTATGAGCGATTCTGGAGCGATCGATTGAACGTTGCGAAGCCCCCGCGTATTTGGGAAGGGATGACGAGCGAAAGTTTTCTTGCCGCCTATTTCGAATCGTCCGGCAATGCGAGCTACATCCCTCCGACTGAGCAGGAACGCGAAGTGGTACGATGGGTTCAGTTACGCGAAAAGGAGTCTACGAACCCGGTTATGAGCTCGACAATCGGCCTTCCAGGCTCGGCATACCGGCGCCACCAACACCACACCGGGATCGTTGACGGTCATCACGATAGTTGTATCTTCTGCGACATAGCGGATGCGGGCCACGGGCGGGTGAGCTCGGAAGTTTCAGCATCAAATGCAAAGAGGCCGAATCGAAATCGCTCTGACATGGCCGCTAAAATTGTGGCACGAATCCGCAACCTTAGGAATGTGCTTGTTCCGCCAGCATTGAGCCCGACGATCGTTTGCCAATTGCCCCGAAGCCGATTGTTGTTGCATCGAATGGGGAGCGAGATAGGATAGCCCCAAACCATCCGAGGAGGTGTGCGATGAACGTCGCAGACCTGATCAGAGACCGCAATGAAGTTTTTTCTCTTGTAGAGGATACGACGGTGCACGAGGCCGCGCGCTATCTACGGGACCGGAAAGTGCGCTCTGCGGGCGTGCTCGACCCCAAAGGAAAACTTGTGGGAGTGGTTTCGCAAAGCGATATCTCCGATCGCGTGGCGGCAGAGAACAAGTGTCCCGCATGGATGCGAGTGAGCGAGATCATGACGCGTAACCTGGTGACGATATCCCCCGAGGTTTCGATTGAAGATTGTCTAGTGCTAATGGAAAAGAACAGCATCTACCATCTGATCGTGGTGGATAGCGCCAAAGGTTTTCGCGGGATGATTTCAGTGAGGGACCTCTTGCAAGTGATTGCGTCCGATCACAAGGGACGCGCCGACCTGCTCGAATCGCTGGTGTTTCCGCAGCGCTAACTGCGCAATCGATACCATCGCAGCCTCTTCCGTACCGATTATTGAGGCGTGCCCCGGCTGCTCGTGTTGTTACCTCACACCGATGGTCAGCGATCGCGATCGTCTTACCGGCGGCAGCAGCGGAATCGGCCATTCGGGACATCTCCCTTTCTTGGGCGGAAGAGTTCGGTGGGGCGTATATTATTCGCCATGAACGTCCCATTCCGCGAATCGAGCGACTAAGAACTCGACTTCAACGTAATGGACATACGAAATCCGAAAGGAGTTGTGATGCCGAATCATAACAATGCTGCGGTGAAACGCAGGGCTGCGCCTTTGGCTACCCCGACGGACCTGGGTGCCGAGGCGACCCGGGATATCAGCGGTGCGGTGAACGCGCTGCTAGCCGACGTTCTGGCGCTGTACGTCAAGACCAAGAATTTTCACTGGCACATGAGCGGACCCCATTTCCGAGACTATCATTTGCTATTGGACGAGCACGCCGATCAGATCTTCGCGATGAGCGATGATCTAGCGGAGCGGGTGCGGAAAATCGGCGGGACGACGATTCGTTCAATCGGGCACATCGCCCGATTGCAACGGTTGAAAGACAATGACGCGGATTATGTGGACCCGCAAGATATGCTGGCGGAATTGCGCGATGACAATCAGACATTGCTGGCCAGCATGAGAGAAGCCCACGACCTTTGCGATGAGGAAAAGGACGTGGCGACGACGAGTCTTTTGGAGAATTGGATCGACGAAACCGAGCGACGCATCTGGTTCCTCTTCGAAACCACACGGCAACGCTGACGGTTTTAGGTTGAGGGGGGTGAGGTTTCAGAGCAGCGCGACGCTCAAAACAAAAGGGGACCGATGTTGGGTCCCCTTTTGACGTTTCTGTGGAGCTCGCGATCTACAGATTCTTTTGCAGTTTGCGCCGAATGATTCCCGCCACGCCGATCAGGCCGCTGCCAAAAAGAAGCAAGCTGCCGGGCTCGGGCGTCGTGGTGGTGATCACGAGATTATCTATGCCGATGGTGGCCGGCCAGTCGATGAAATCGAGCTGGGAGACGTTGTTCAACGATCCGGAAAAGGTGCCGATGTACTGCGGAGCGAGTTCGGTATTTCCGGAGCCACTATTGGGTGAATGCAGAGCGCTGCCGTTTGTGGTACCCGGCGCAACGCCGTATTGAGTGCCATTTGCGCCGAAGGCAGTGACTGCTGAGTCGGACGTTCCCGTCGCAAATTCCAAGTCCGGCTGGTTGGGGTATATGCCTCCAACCGCATAGCCGCCACAAGAACTGTGAGTGAGTTGCGGGCAGGTTCCATCCGGGAAGATTTCGTAGTCAAAAGAGACGTTCGAAATCGTTGCGCCGGTGAATTTGATGGTGATCGCGCTGGCGATTTGCTGGCGGCTGTCGCTGGTGTTGGCGATGAACGTGTCGTAGCTCGAGTTTACGGTCGAATTCGAGTTGCTCGCGGTGGCACCATTCGAAGTGCCCAAAGTGAGGGACTTGCTGCCGTTACCGGGCCCCGTGACGTGACCATCGCCGTTATAGGTCTGGTCGGCAACCGCGCCGGTTACGGTGACGCAGTTGGAGCAGCTCATCACGCCGTCCATATACGTGGCAATGGCGGACGCGCTGGCACCGCTGGCCAGTGAATTGAAATTGAATGTAAAGGTGTCCGCCTTCACGACCGGTGAAGCTAGCAGAAACAGCCCCACGATAAACACTCCGACCTTGAATCTCACAGTTATTTCCCCCTGGGTACGCGCTACCAAAGCAGCGCCGCCTCTCCGGCTGAGTTTCCTGATGGGCTTATAGAAGCACGGCGGATTCCGTTGTTTGCTAGGTTGTTTGCATTGAAAACAAGACACTTAGGAAGACTTGGCGCGCCAGTTGGCCGGAAAGTTTGCACAAATGGAGCAAACAGACTAACGACGAATGCGCAAAGTTTTTCACCCTTCGGCTGCAGTATGGCAGCAAGGGTGTGCACGGCCGTCGCGTTCCCGCCGTGAGACTTTAGACCTGTGGTACACCGTTCGGGGGGTAGCCGAGCGATCGCTCTTGAATCGCAGCTCGCAATTGAGTGCGCCAGTCTGGCAGATCTATTCCAAAGGAGTTCTGTACCTTGGAATTGGAGAGCAAGGAATTGGCTGGCCGACGAGCTGGCGTTGGGAACTCGACCGATGCGATGGGTACGAGCCGCTTGGCCAGAAGAGCTGCGCCCTGGGTGGCTTCGGTATACCAGCTACCCAAGTTTGGGGAATTAGCACATTCCGCGAGAATTGCTTGCGCGAAACCATGCCAAGTTGTCTCGCCCGCGGCGGTGAGGTGATAGATTCCGGAGGGAAAATCCGCAGATAGCTCGGCGGAATGTGACGCATTGATTTGGCGCAGGATGCGCGCAGTGGCCTGGGCAATTACTCTGCTCCAAGTAGGGGCGCCTACCTGATCGTTGACGATTCGCAATTCTTCCTTCGCGGAGGCGAGTTTCAAAACCGTGAGCAGGAAGTTCTTACCTTGAGTCCCGTACACCCAGCTTGTGCGGAAAATCAGGAAGGGCACGCCCGACGCTTGAAGAGCTTGCTCGCCCGCCAGTTTGGTCTTTCCATATACATTGATCGGACGCGTGGCGTCGCTTTCGACGTAGGGCGCTTTTTTGGTTCCATCAAACACGTAGTCCGTCGAATAGTGGACGACGGCCGCCGTGATCTTGGCCGCCTCTTCCCCCATGATTCGAAGCGCGTCGCCATTGATCGCCTGCGCCAACTCTGGTTCGCTTTCGGCGCGATCGACCGCGGTATAGGCCGCGGCATTGACGATCCAATTCGGCCGAGCTTCTCGTATCGCGGCGCGGATTGAGCCTGGCTGGGTGAGATCTACGTGGCTGCGATCGGTGGCGACTAACTCGCCACAGACGGGGAGCCATTGGCACAGTGCATGACCAACTTGACCGTTCTTGCCGAATAGCAAAATCTTCGCCGTCATCTCGCGCGATATTCCGGCAGGAATTCCTTCGGAACCTCAGAGAGCCGCGGGTTTTGCCGGTCTTTTTCGGAAAGTAAAGGTGAGGAAATATTCCAGGCAATCCTCAGGCCTGGATCGTTCCAGGCGATGCCACGCTCGTCGTCTGGATCGTAAAAATCGCTGCACTTATATAGGAATTGCGCGGACTCGGAAAGTACCGCGAAACCGTGGGCGAATCCAGCGGGAATGTAGATCTGATTGTGCCTGGCAGCGGAAAGCACGACTGCGGCGCATTTTCCAAACGTAGGTGAGCCACTGCGAATGTCTACGGCGACGTCCAGAACTTCACCTTCTATTACACGGCAAAGCTTTGCCTGCGGATGCTGCAATTGATAGTGAAGGCCCCGTAGAACTCCACGTGAGGAGCGGGAATGATTGTCTTGCACGAAAGCATCCGTGATTCCGAGGGCGGCATATTTGTGACGGTGATACGTCTCGATAAAAAAGCCTCTCGCGTCGCTCAACACGCGAGGTTCGATGACCCAGACATCAGGCAAGGAGGTTTCCACGCGTTTCAAAGGTTGCCCCGGTTTTTCGGGAAGGCCGAGATCGTTCCATTCATTTTGCTAGACCGGAGAACGTTTCTCGGTGGAGGCGAGTTCCTGCAATGTGGTCGTGCGATTCTCATAGTATTTTTTGTAATACTGGCGATATGCGCCGTCTCGCACGCCCGCAATCCATTGGGTGTTGGCGCGGTACCAGCCGATCGTTTCACGCAATCCAGCTTCGAGCGCGTGTTGCGGCTTCCAACCTAGTTCCTTTTCGAGTTTGCTCGAGTCGAGAGCATAGCGGCGGTCATGTCCGGGCCGATCTGCGACATATTGAATCAAGGATTCGGGCTTGCCGAGCAGTTTGAGGATCCGGCGAACCATCGTGAGATTATCCACGATATCCGTCCCGCCGATATTGTAGACCTCGCCCACGCGACCTTTCTCAAGCACAGCCAAGATTCCACGGCAATGATCCTCCACGTGGAGCCAATCGCGCTGCTGTAGACCGTCGCCGTAGACGGGCAAAGGCTTATCGTCGAGCGCGTTCATGATCATCAGTGGGACAAACTTCTCCGGGAACTGGTATGGACCGTAGTTATTCGAGGCGCGGGTGATGACTCCCGGAAAGTTGAACGTGCGCACAAAGGAGCCGACCAACAGGTCCGAGCTCGCTTTCGAGGCGGAGTAGGGACTGCTGGGGCGCAGGGGGAAGGTCTCGTCGGAGGCAACGCCCTGCGCGAGGTCGCCGTAGACCTCGTCGGTGGAAATGTGCACGAACTTTCGAATCTTCAATTCACGCGCAACTTGCAGAAGAATGAAGGTGCCCGTGATATTTGTTTCAATCGCTTGGGCCGGTTCGTAGATGCTGCGATCCACGTGAGACTCGGCGGCGAAATGAACCACAGCGTCACAGCCGGCCATCGCGCGCGCAACCGCAACGCCGTCGCAGATATCGCCTTTAATGAAGCTGTAATTCGAGTCTGACGAGAGGTCTTGCAGGTTCGCCAGATTACCCGCATAGGTGAGCTTATCGAAGTTTACGACCTGCAAGCCGTGGCCAAGCGAGAGAGCCAGACGTATGAAGTTTGACCCGATAAATCCCGCACCGCCGGTAACAAGAATCTTCATCGAACGATTTCCTGGGACACACTTGAATCTTGATGGAGTGCGCCCATCTTGTTGGCCCCCGTTTGCGCGACCAAACTATTGGCGCGCAACAAGGATTCGAAGGTACCAGCGTCGGTCCACCAGCCCTCAAGTACCTCATACGTGAGCATGGATTCTTCGATATAGAAATTATTGACGTCCGTGATTTCGAGTTCGCCCCGGCCGGAAGGCTTCAGGCGCCGAATTTTCTCGAAAACCGTGTTGTCGTAGAAATAGATGCCGATGACGGCCTTATCCGACTTCGGAGATTTCGGCTTTTCTTCGATGCGAATCACACGGTGGTCAGAGACTTCGGCAACACCGAAGCGCTCGGCGTCGGTAACCTGTTTCAAAATGATTTTGGCCCCCGCTCCTTGATACCGGAACTTTCTTGCTGCCTCGCAGACGTTGTGCTCGATGATGTTATCTCCGAGGATCACGCAGATTGGGCCGTCATCCGCGAAATGTTCGGCCAACCCGAGCGCCGCGGCGATGCCGCCCTCGCCTTCCTGATAGGTGTAGTTTAAGTGCTTGAGGCCGAAATCGTGGCCGTTTCCCAGCAGGCGCAAAAAGTCGCCGGCATTCTTTCCTCCGGTCACCAGCAGAATCTCATGAATGCCCGCATTCACTAGCGTCTGGATCGGGTAATACACCATCGGCTTGTCATACACCGGCAAGAGATGCTTGTTCGTGACCTTCGTGAGCGGATTGAGCCGGCTGCCGGTCCCACCAGCGAGTACGACACCCTTCATTGTGGCTCCTGACGACCCCAGCGAGATGAATGTACGCCGATTCTCTCATGGGCCGATCGCTTTCATGGATGGTATAGCAGAAACGCGTCGCCAATCATAAATCAGAGCTAAACGAGCGGCTTCGCCCGCATACTTCAGCGCGATGGACGCGGATTGTTTATGCTCCGCCCACCGTATCTGATGATTTTCGATCCCAACTCGTCAAGGGCATCCAGTTTTATCAAGCGAAGCGGGTATGCTCAACTGGAATGGAGAAGCAAAGTAAACTGAGAGAAGTAACCGAATGGCATGTTAGGGTGAGTTTGTGGTTAAACCTGAGATTACAGGTGAGAATCTGATCCTCAAGTGGAGGGAATGGAGGGAGTTTGGACTCTAAAAAGCCAACTTATCATTCCCTTGAAGCACATCACCGGAATACGGCTGGATGAGGAGATGGTCAAGCAGTGGTACCACGGAGTTCGTCTGCCGGGTACCTCGATTCCGGGCGTTATCACCGCAGGGACTGTTATCAAGAAGGCAAGCGCGTGTTTTGGGACGTCCACCACCCGGCGCAGGCCGTTGTGCTCTCTCTTGCTGACGAAACGTACGATGAGTTGATAATCGAGGTCGAAAATCCCACCGAATTCGTTCTAAATCTTCGAAGAATTGCAGGTCGATAGCGCGAGACTGTGGTGCGCTCCCGAATCATCTCTTAGGAAGACTTGACGATCTTGTTTTGAACCGCATATTTGACCACGTCCGACATGGAATGGCAGTTGAGCCTGCGCATGATGTCCGAGCGATGTTTGACCACCGTTCCGGGGCTCAAGTGAAGCAATTTGGCCACTTGGCTCGTGGTTTTCCCCTCGGCAACAAGTTGGATGATTTCCTTCTGCCGGTCGGAAAGAGGCCGAATTTGTATGTCAGCGTGATCCTGCGGCAACGATTCCTGCGGTATTTCGTTGAAAAAGAGACGCTGAACCTTTTCGCTGAAGAACTGTTTCCCCTGGCTGACAGCGGTTACACCGGCGACCAGATCCGCCACAGCATCTGATTTCAGAATGCAGCCGAGCGCGCCAGCTCGCAAAGACATGCGCATCAAGTCACGGAGTTGGTGCGTCGTAACAAGTAAAATGGCAGTTTGTGGTGAATCCCTAGTAATTTGACGCGCGGCTTCAAATCCGTTCAGACCCGGCATGACGACGTCGAGGACGGCGACGTCAGATTTCAAGCGTGCCGCGCTCTGGGCGGCCTCTAAACCGTCGCTGGCTTCAGCCACGATTTGCCAGCCAGAATGCGAGCGCAAGATCTCACAAAGACCTTTGCGCACAATTTCATGGTCGTCAGCGACCAACAACCGAAGGTTAGTCAAAGTAAGCCCAAACAGATACGAGAAATCGGCAGGCGCTAATTTGAGTACCCGCGTGATAGAGAACGAACGACTGCCTTACGGTCAAATTGGCCTGCCCAAGATTGCAGCGGAGCCCTTGTTTCCCGCCTTTGACGACCTCTCGGAGCCGAGCCGTACCAGCCACGCACATCTTCTTATTCGAACGCGCAGGCCCATTTAATTAATTTTCTTGCTTTCTTTTGTAAGCAAACCGTTAAAATGAAATTGTCTCTATGCGGGAGATCATTAGGTGCGCCCTGGCGAGCAACTGAAAGCGATCCGTGTCCGATTAGGGATTACTACGCGTGAGGTCGAGGAGCAAAGCAGGAAGATCGCCGAACATGAGGCAAATGAGGACTACATTCTCTCCAATGCATGGCTAACGCAGATTGAGAACAAAGATTCGATCCCCAGCATTTACAAGCTGTATAGCTTAGCGACCATTTTTCGAATGAAATTTACCGAGCTTCTTACACTCTTCGGTATCGACCTCGACAAGATTGCCAAATACCAGATGGATAGTACGCTGGAAACGACGCATTTGACGATGCTGGATGTGTCTGACGAAAACCGGCGTGTGACCTTTCCAGTGCGGTTTGACCGAGGGTTCAGTGTTGATACGACTAACCTGCTGTCGCGCATGGTGGAAGTTTGGGGAGAAATGCCAATTGCTTTAATCCAGCACCTTAATATTCGGGAAAGCCAATATGGCTATATTGGGCTAAAGGACTTCACGCTTCATCCGATGCTTCGTCCGGGGTCATTCGTTCAGATCGACCAACGCGTGAATAAGGTCCAGGCTTTCCCGTGGCGCACGGAGTACGAACGTCCGATTTATTTTGTGGAACTTCGAGGGAGCTACGCTTGTGGGTGGTGCGAATTGCAGGGAAATCAACTTACACTGATACCCCACCCGCTCTCGCCATGCAGACTCCGCCAGTTTGTTTTTGGGCGCGAGGCTGAAATTGTCGGCCGCGTTACGGCGGTCGCTATGAGAATTGTTGATCCGGCAGAGAGCGGACATGGGAAGAGTGCAGGATTGTCAGAGCGGCTCTAGTGTTCGAAAAGAAAAACTCGGCAATAAATGGTGGACATGCAACGGGAACAGCCACGCGATAAGGTTCCAGCTGCCGCCAGGTGTTGATCACCTCCAGCGGTGCCTCCCCTGTTGATCTTACGTATCGCTCCAGTTGCTGGACGAATTCCCGCAACGGCCTGTCGGTCAACCTCTGGAATATCTCGGCATGGCATTGCTCCAAGGCTGCTTCGGCAATATCCGACGCAAAGCTAAGAGCTAACCCTTCATGATGATAACGGCCCGTGTTGTAATCACGCATGGAAGCAATACAAATCAGCCTCCCGAAATCATCAGAGATTCCCTGTAACGTACGATGGAAGATATCTTGCACTGCCTCATCGACCAGCGGGCGTTTTGCGTGGTTAGCCATGCTCCGCGATTTCCTTACCTGTTTGTAGTATCAGCGCCCGCGGCTACCATGGAATTCAGTCGGGCCCGAAATGCCTCGGATCCTAGCCAAAGATTATCTGCCGCTCGACTCAGGCGCGCCGCAATCTGGCTGGCCGCGAAAGGCCCGCGCAAGCGGACGAAAATTTGCAAAGCGGCGCAACATACAAGAAGTGACGCATAGGTCGCTGCCAATTTCATCTCCGCGCTTGATTTCAATTCAACAGCCTCGCGCGCCGTCGTCCGGTGGAGATACATGATTTGTCCCGCACGGAAGCGAATCTCGTCTAACAGCATCAGCGCCACAACTTTGCGGTCGCGAAAGAATTGTTTTTGGTCCTTGCGATTCAAGGAAGCACGCGCGACCTGCCAATCATCGTCAGCAAAGATCCTTCCGGTGAGGATGTAAGGCCGGTGTTCCAGGGCGTCGGCTAGCGACGTGTGAGCAGCGTACGGATTGTTCGCGCGCGGTGCCTGGCCCTTCGCAAACCACCAAATCAGCGCAAAAGCGATGCCGCCGCCGATCTCAAGATAAATGAGCAAATGGCTCATGGTCGAGGAGTCCTCAACAAATTGCCACGAAGTTGGGTGAGCATTGTGGCAGTGCGAGCGGAGAGCCGCTCATAATCATGACCGAATGACGTCTCACCCTGCAGCGACTCGCTCGGTTGGTAGGTCCAAAGCGTCGCGCACCACGCGACCAGCGCTGCTGAATAAGATACCGATGCAAGGTGGCTCCATACCTTCTGAAACGAGTTTCCCAAGAATGCTCCGAGTGCTAGCTGGATTACCGACAGCCCGATGAACAAACCATAACCCAGAATCATACCTTTTATATTGCGACCTAACGGAATTACATAATAAGTAACAAGCCAGGCGATCGTAAGCAATAGGGCTGCCTGGACGATTCGCAAATACTTCTCCAAATCCGCCGGGTTCCTGGCGGGCGCAACCCAGCGACCATGAAGAGAGGCGTTCAGAAAAACCTTGCATAACACAAACACGAGGATGGCTGCGAGCGCTTTTCCAGCCAATCGCGCAGCTCCCGGGTATGGATGGAACACCTGGCGAAAGATTTCCCAAATCACGCAGTAGCCGATCGTTACGCTAACAAGCTGCAGGGACCAATAGAATGTCGGATAAAAAGCCGGTTTCAACATGTAAATTGCAAATCCGCTTAGTGAGCTAAGCAGGACGTAAGTCAGATAGGAGTAGAAAACGGGATATTTGACAAAAAACCTGCCCTGGACAGCCCGGTACAATAGCAAGGCCTCCAGTGCGTTCTCCGACCACCACGCCGCTTGCGTTACAAATTGATCGAGCACCTGCGGATGCTAACACAGGACCCGAGGGAGGTTGATTCTTGCTCCCCCGGGGACCCTGTGTGCCGTATCTTAGGCTTGATTTCCCGGCCAAGGTGGCGGGGGTGGTTGCGGGCCTCCGCCGTCAGCTCTTTGGACGCTCTGACCATGGTGCAATAGATGAGAACCACTGATTGAAAGGCCGGAAATCAATGCCAACAGCGAAATCGCGCAAACAAGCTTCTTGAGTGACATAGCTCCTCCTGGGGGTTCCTTGATCGAAACCGCAGCGAGCATATGGAATCTCGTGGCCGATTCAACTCGCCGGGCAGGGAATTGCTTGCTTTACCGAGCAGGAGCCAGTTTATGCATAGGGCATGAAACGGAGCCGACGAACGGGGCGCCGCAACTTTGGTCAGCTTCGAGCAATACGAACGAGTCGTACGGGGGCTTTAGTGAAGTCTGTTCGGGAATCCCGAAGACGATTCTTCTTACTGGGCAAATCAGCACTCAACTCTGAGTCCGTGATATAAAGTTCGCCCAGTTCCGTGGATCTGCAATTCTGCAAACCATCATGCATGGAGTCATTCAAGTTTTCGGAGTCCGCAAGACCTACGGCCGAACGGTGGCCGTCGACGAGGTGTCGTTCGAAGTAAACGACGGCGAGATTTTTGGTCTAATCGGGCCTAACGGCGCGGGAAAGACCACCACGATGGAATGCATCGAAGGGCTGCGCACACCTGATCGGGGCACCATTTCGGTTCTGGGTCTTGACCCTTTTCGTCAAGTCTACAAGCTGCAGGAACGCATCGGGGTGCAACTCCAGCAGGCGCAACTACAGAAGCGGATCAAAGTGTGGGAGGCGGTCGACCTTTGGGCTTCTCTTTACCGGAAGAAAGCGATAGACGCCGAACGCTTGCTCGAACAGCTCGGCCTTGCCGATAAGCGGGACGCCTGGTTTATGAACCTCTCTGGAGGCCAAAAGCAGCGGTTGTTCATTGCTCTTGCGCTGATCAACGATCCGGAGGTGGTGTTTCTTGACGAGCTGACCACCGGTCTTGACCCGCAGTCGCGACGGGCGATCTGGGATCTGGTGCGCGGCATTCGCGAGCGCGGCAAGACCGTTTTTTTGACCACCCATCTGATGGAGGAGGCCGAACGGTTGTGCGACCGCGTGGCCATCATCGAGCACGGGCGGATCATTGACATCGACAAGCCGGAGAGGCTTGTCGGCCGCCACTGCGCGGAGCGAACTGTGGTTCTCGCCACGGAAGACCCGATCGCGGAGGAGCGCTTTCGGGCGATTCCGGGAGTTGAGGCGGTGATCCACACCGACATGCGATTCACGATCCGCGGCCGGGGCGACGACCTGGTGACCGAAGTGATTCATTGCCTTTCGGAGAATCGGATTCGGGTCACGGACTTCCGCGCGATTCTCCCCAACCTTGAGGACGTCTTTCTAAAATTGACCGGTCATTCGATTCGCGAGTAGGTTCGACCGGGTGGGTTCGATCATGATGCTGCGTGGACTCTGGAAACTAACTTGGATCGAGATCAAGATCTTCCTGCGCGAGCCGCTTGGCGCGTTCGGCACGATCGGTGTTCCCGTTCTGGTGTTTCTCGTGGCGGGCCGACTTGTGGGCCGCAGGTTCGCGCCTGCCTCGCTCGCCGCGAGCAATTTTATGCGCGTGGGTCTGCCGGTTCTCGCGTCGGTTCTGATCGCCGTTAACGCGGTGCTTTCGCTGATCACGATTATCTCGATCTACCGCGAGGGCGGCATCCTCAAGCGGCTCCGCGCCACACCGCTGCGCCCGCAGACGATCCTTAGCGCCCACGTAATCGTCAAGCTGATCTTCACCGCGGCCACGCTGGCCTTGATGGTCCTCGCGGGCAAACGCTATTACCCGGTCGGCGTGCATGCTCCATTGTTCTCGTTCACGATTGCGTTGTTGATTAGCACTTGGAGCATCCTGTCGATCGGGTTTCTGATCGCCAGCATCGTTCCCACGGCGCGTTTTGCGCAGCCGATCGGCGCCATCATTCTGTATCCTATGATCGCCGTCTCGGGACTCTTCCTGTCCGTTGAATCGTTGCCGCCGGTGCTTCGCGCGGTGACGCGAGTGCTGCCTCTAACCTATGCGGTCCCTCTACTCCAGGGAATCTGGAACGGCGACGGGTGGTCGGCCCACATGGGCGATGTTGCGGCATTGGCCGTGATGTTTGTGGTTTGCACGGCGCTCTCGGCGAAGGTTTTTCGTTGGGAGTAGCGATATCCTCGATTGCCTCTGAAAGTCAGTATCACGCAACCGCCGGTAAAGGGCGATTTGATGGGCTGACGGGCAAAGGGCGCCGCCGGAAGCCTCCATTTTAAGTCTCCTTACTACATGCAAGCGGCTGCTCGGTGTATAGTTGGCGCGCTCTGCTTGATCCAAAAAACGTTCTCATACTTGGGAGGACTTGCAATGTTTCGAAGCACCCGCCGCTCGATTGGCGTTTGGATGTCTTTGGCTGTTGTGCTCTGTTTCACGCTCGGAGCAGCAGCCCAGGTTAGCCCTGATCTGTTTTCCGGCTTGCGATGGCGCAACGTCGGCCCGTACCACGGCGGACGCATCGCGGCCGTCTCCGGCGTCATCGGCGAGCCCGGCACTTTTTACGTCGGCCTGCCGCAAGGCGGAATTTGGAAAACGACCAGCGGCGGTATGACCTGGTACCCAGTGTTTGACCAGGTGACGGAGGTGGATAGCATTGGCGCGATCCAGGTTGCTCCCTCCGATCCGAATATCATTTATGCGGGGAGCGGCGACATTGTTTCCGGCCTTGGCACCGGCACCAATGGCAACGGGATGTACAAGTCCACCGACGCCGGCAAGACCTGGACGCACATCGGCCTCGAAGGTACCACGCGAATCCCCAAGATCGTGGTCGATCCAAAAGATCCGAATATCGTGATCGCGGTTGCGATGGGCGGCATCACCGGCACGCAGCGCGGTATTTTCCGCACGGACGACGGCGGCCAGAGTTGGACCAACGTGCTGCACCCGGATAATGACACCGGCGGCCGCGATCTCTCTTCGCCTTTTGACGACCCCAATGTGATCTTTGCGACCACCGAAGCAGAGCCGACGCTGATCCCGGCGGGCCGCGGCGGGCCGGCGCCCACAGGTCCCACCCGCACCAAGCTTTACAAATCGCTCGATGCGGGCAAGACCTGGACGGAAGTTACCTCGAATCCATTGACCACCGGGCGCATAGGCGTGGCGGTGGCCATGCACACCAATGGCCAGCGAATTTATCTCGTTGGCGCACCGACGCAGAACGCCTCCGGTCTTTACCGCTCCGACGATCAAGGCGCCACGTGGAAGCACATGGCAGGCGACGACACGCGCATTGGCGGCCGGGACTACATTTGCGGCGTCTGGGTGGATACGAAGAATCCAGACGTGGTCTATTCGCTGAGCACGGCCGCGTATAAATCCACCGACGGTGGTGTGACCTTCTTTGCTTTCAAAGGCGCTCCGGGCGGCGAAGACATGCACGACATCTGGATCGATCCCACCGACAACAAGCGGATGTTGTTTGGCGTGGACCAGGGCGCGGCGGTGACGTTTGACGGCGGCATCACGTGGAGCAGCTATTATGCGATGCCAATCGCGCAGGTCTATCACATCTCGACGGACAACCGGTATCCGTATTGGGTGATGGCCTCGCAGCAGGATACCGGCGCGGTGGCTACCCGCACGCGCGGCGACGTGGGCCAGATTTCCGAAGTGGATTGGATGCCGATTCCTTCGTCCGAGTTCGGCACGCTGACGGCCGATCCGCTCGATCCCAACATCATCTATGGCGTGGGCTATGGCGCGGCGGGGGGCGGCAGCGGTTTGGTGAAAATCAATCTGACCACCGGTCAATGGGAAAATGCTGCGCCGAATTTTGGCGCCGATGCCACGAAGTACCGATCCAGCCGGGACGCCTGGAGGCGAGTCGATCCCTTCGATCCGCACGCGATTTATACCGACATGCAGTGCTTGCTCGTCTCGCGCGATCAGGCTCATTCGTGGAAGTCGTTCAGCCCGGATTTGACGGTGGAGAAGGGCAAGCCGCCGATTCCTTGCGGCACGCCCGTGCCTGCTGCGGAGATACCTGCACCCGGAGCACGTCCTACGGTGCCGCCTCCGCCCTATCTCACGGACTTTGCCATCTCCACCGTTCGCAAAGGCGTGTTCTGGACGGCGAGCAATAATGGGCAGGTCTATAACTCGATGGATGGCGGCGCGCACTGGAACAACGTGAGCAGCGTGCCCGATGCGACCGACGTGACCTTCAACACGATTGAAGCGGGGCACGGTGATGTGAACACCGCATATCTTTCCGCGCGGCCTTCCACGCTGAAGAGCGGCACCGTCAGCACGCTCAACACCGCCGATCTGAACGTGCCGTTGATCTGGCGCACGCACGATGGCGGCAAAACGTGGACCGGGATCGCCAACGGATTGCCGAGCGACCAGCCGACGGGAAGTTGGGTGAACGTGATCCGCGAGGATCCAAAGCAGAAGGGCTTGCTCTTTGCCGGCACCGAGACCACCGTCTATGTGTCGTTTGATGACGGCGAGCATTGGCAGTCGCTGCGCCAGAACCTGCCCAGCACCTCGATCCGCGACATGGTGTTCCACACCGACAATCACATGAGCGATCTGGTGATCGGCACCTACGGCCGCGGCTTCTATGTTCTGGATGATACGACCCCGTTGCGCGAGATTGCGGCCAAGTCGCAGACGGTCGCGGCAGCTCCGGTCTATTTCTTCAAGCCCGGCGATGCCATTCGCTCGCGCGTAAGCGATAACTGGGATCAGCCCCTCAACCCCGAGTTGCCGCACGCCTCCAACCCGCCCTACGGCGCCATCTTCTACTACCGGCTCAGCCGCCCGCCCGCTGGCGAAATAAAATTGCAGGTGTTTGACGCCGAGGGCAAGCTCGTCAGAACCATGTCTAGTACTCCGCCGGTGCTTCCCGAGCGCTGGCCCTATCCCGAATACTGGGTAGCGAAGGGCTCCGATCTTGCCTTACCGACCAAAGTGGGCACTAACTCCGCCAATTGGGATTTACGTTACGACGATCCGCCGGCGTTCAACTTTGACCTCGAAAATCAGATGAATGTGGCGCCCGGCGGATTTGTCACCCCCGGTCCGCACGGTCCGCAGGTGATCCCCGGCGTCTACACGCTGAAGCTGATCGTTGACGGACAGACGTACACGCAGACCGTCACGGTGCGCAACGATCCGCGCGTCGGCGAGGGCCCCAAGGTCATGGCCGATCTGCGCTCCAAAAACAGGCTCATATTGTTGGCGTTTCAGGGCGCGAAGGATGCGAACGCCGGCAACTCCGAAGTGCTGGCCGTCCGCCAGCAAGTGGACGCAATGGGCCACAACCAGCTTCCGAGCGATGTGGCCAAGGCGACAAAGGACCTTGGCACGAAGCTCGCAACGTTTGGCGGCATCGAGGTGGCCCGCGGTGGCCGTGGCGGAGGCGGCGGCTTCGGAGGAGGCCGCGGTGGGCGCGGCGAAGCTCCCGACGCGATCAAGCCGTTCAACACGCTCAACGGCAGCTTTGATGCGATCGTCAGCACGTCGCAGGTGGGCCTCGATGAAGCGCCCACGCAGGCGGAAATTGATACGTGGGTCGCCGACTGCAAGGACTACAACACCTCCGTGACGGCGTGGAAAAAAATGCTGTCGCAGGACCTGGCGGCCTTCAACGCGCTGCTCAGCAAAAACAATCTGAGTCTGCTCCAGGTATCTCCGAGCGCGCTAACCGCTCCGCCGTGCACCTTCACGGCGCCCGCCGCGCCGGGACCAGCAAGAGCGTCAGTCAAGAAATAGCGGAGGATCTTCCAACTCGCACGGGGGTCGCGCTTGATAGCTACGGGCGCAAGAGTCACGGCTTTTCGGGACGCTTGTTGGTCATCTGCTGGGCAGCATTGACTGAGTCTAACAACGGCCCGCAAAGGATTAAAAGCAATCAGCGAGAATCCATTGGCCCGTGCACGACTAAGATGGGATTTCACGTTGAACTACTGATTTTGAGCCGCGGCGCCAGAGGTTCTCGAACGCGAATATCAAAGGTATTGAAAGTGTGCCGTTCGAGACAGATTCGCCTTCGGTACTCGTTATAAAAATATCGCTCCGAGGTAAATGAGGTAAATAACGATGCCAGAGCCAGAGCGTGATTACGACATTTTCCAGAAACTCTCGGATGGCGGCGACTTATGGCAATGCTCTGTCAGAGGGGCAGCAGCTGCGAGCGAGGTGGTGCAGAAGCTCGGTCGCGTAACCAAGAACGAAGTGTTTGCAATGTGTATCTCAACTGCGGAAGTTGTTGCGCGCACAAACGAAGCAAAAGAGCAGTCCATTGAAATGCCACAGGGGCACGGCCAGTTGCGCCAACACCAGTAGCTAATTCTTCGTGAGGTGCCTGAGTTTTTCGACAGCACGAAGTTGTAGCTCGGCACCCTCATGCGAGCCATAGCGTATCTCCGGTCGCGCCGCAACCTTTCCTGAAATACACCAGAACCTCCACTAACTTCTGCGATTGCCGTCCTCTTATCCAAGATTGAAAGGTGTCCTTTAACGGACAGTAGTGTTTCTCTCCGAAGTCTAAAATGGTTTCTTGGATGACTTTTACGCGGATCCCTAAGATAGGAGAAAGATAATGTCCATTGCGAAAGCCGAAAAGTGCGCACACCCCGTTTGTTCGTGCCTGACGACCTCAGGAAAATACTGCAGCACCCAGTGTGAGGCCATGGAAAAGACACCTGATATTGATTGCACGTGCGCACACTCCGTGTGCAAGGGCAAAACATCCTGATCCAAGGTTTCGAAGCTTGAGAACCGAAGGTCTAAGCCGGACCGGGCATCAAGCGTCGAGTATGGTTGCATTAAGTGAATTCTAATTCAGAAGGAGATGAATGAAATGTTGAAGCGTGTTCTGATTGTGACAACTTTAGGTCTGCTTATAGCTTTACCGGCGTTGGCATCCGATCGCGAGGATGACGTAAATCGAACCCATAAAGCTGCCGAGGTGTTTCAGGAGATCATGAACGCTCCCGATCAAGGTATTCCGCTAGATCTACTGGCATCGACAAAGTGCATCGCCATCATTCCGGGCGAGGTCAAGTTCGCTTTTATTTTCGGCGGCAACTATGGCAGGGGCGTCGCAACCTGTCGCACGGGACATGGTTGGAGTGCACCGATGTTCGTGGCGATCGACGGCGGCAGCGTTGGATACCAAATCGGAGGCTCCTCGACCGATCTAGTGATGCTCTTTATGAATGACCACGCCCTCCAAAGCCTCCTCGGAGACAAATTCAAGCTGGGCGGAGACGCATCCGTGGCGGCGGGTCCGGTTGGCAGGAATGCTACGGCTGGCACCGACCTCAAGCTTCAGGCGGAAATTCTGTCATATTCCCGTACTAAAGGCATTTTCGCGGGCGTGAGTCTTGACGGCGCGGTGGTGCAAGCTGACAAGAGCGGCGACAAGGCTATGTATGGCCATGACGTGGACCGCCACGACATTCTCAGTGGGAAGATTGCCGTTCCTGCCTCGGCCCGAGGACTGCTGCACGAAATTGGCGGGTATACGCAGGAAGCCAGAGCTAGATCCTAAATCCGCAAGACGGACGTCAAAGTTGTTTCGTTTCAGGCCAGGGTGCAGTCTCTTTGCACCTGGCCTGAAATGTTGCATATTCCTAGGTGCGAGAACCACACCCGAACTGCCCACCGCAGTGTGCCCGGTTGCAAAGGGTTTCAAGAAGAGCGCCATTATTCCGGCGGCTTGGGCAAAGAGTTGTTCATGGGTACCCTTCCTCTTGGCTCAGTTCGTCCCACAAGGCCACGCTGTCCCTGGGCCAAAGCGATTTGAGCATGGCTCCGAGCCGCCGTAACAATTTGCCGGTATCTTGATGGACGATCACTCCGCGACTGAGTTCAGGGCGTTCGAGAACTTTCATCAGCCCTAGGACGTGGAAGTGACCATTAATGGTCCGTCTCCATACGGCCTTTCATTCGAGAGATGCAGAACATGCTGAGCCATTGCATCTACGAGGAGCAATAGAGCAGATTGTGCGTTTTTGACCTGTGACCTCGCAAATGCTTGTGGCCCGCCGTTGATGGAGGAAGAGCAGGTGAAGACATGGTTGCGCAGCTGAGGGCTCTTCTTCAGACGGCGCGGGCTGTCTGGGCGAGCACCTGACGTCCACTTTCGTGGCGGTGCGCTCTCGCTTTCATCGCGTACAATGCTACGTCAGCGGCAGCCAAGAGAGGTTCGATCGCTTCGCCATCTTTAGGATAGCTGGCCACACCGACGCTTACGGATAACTTTGGGTCTCGTCCGTCATCTGCAAAGTTGTTGCGAATGCGTTGTGAGACGAGAAGAGCCGATTCTAGACTCGTCTCCGGCAGCACCAGCGCGAATTCGTCTCCGCCGAAACGTGCAGCCGTATCGATGTCCCGGCAACTCAGAGAGAGCGTGTCAGCAAGCCGGCAAAGTGCCTGGCTGCCCACCGGATGACCGTAGTGGTCGTTGATCTTCTTTAGATCGTCCAGGTCGAATAACAATAGCGCGAACTCCCGGCCCGTCCGCTTTGCTCGTTTGATCTCGCTATCGAGCGTATCCACAAGGCTCCGATAATTCGCTAAACCGGTTAGCGAGTCTCTTGCGGCCTCTTGACGCAAATGATCCTCGAGTTCGCGCTGTTTCGTCACATCCTCGGCAATAATCTCGTAACCTGCGGCGCTTCCGTTTGCTCTTATGACCTGCCGTCCGCTGACCCGTACTTTCAGTGGCGTGCCATCTTTCCGTTTCCAAGCAATTTCCAGCGCATCATGTCGATCCGGTTGTGCCGAGTTTCCCAGTAGTTGTTGCCGCTTGAGCACATCACAGATGATTTCTTTGGTGAGGTCGGAGGGGAGCAGCTCCTCTTTTGTTGTCCAGCCAAGCATCGTTACGAGCGCCTGATTGACGTCCAGGAGTTTACCTTCGAGGTTGCATCGGCATATCCCGTATGTAAGGTTCCCGACTAAAGCGCGGTAGCGTGCTTCCGAATGTCGCAACCGCTTCTCCGCTCGGTCGCGTTGCGCGCGCAGCCGCTCTTCAGCCAGCACGCGGCGAACGACGACAGGAAGATGATCGACGTCCTCCATTTGGATGCAGTCCGCGGCGCCTTTACTAATCAGGGACGCCGCGGCTTCCCGTTGTATCTTGTGGGCTAGGAAGATGACGGGTGTATGCCTCTCCTTCACGAGGAGATTCACCACCTGAACGACCCAAATTTTGGCGGCGGGATATTCAGCTAGAATCAGGTCGTACCGTTTGGCACCCAGCTTTTTTGTGAATTGTTTGGAGTTTAGAATAATATCTGCTTTGATCCGGAACCGGGCATGTTTTAGCGTTTGAAGGGATCGTTCGACATCTTCGATCTCGCTGTGAATAAAGATGGTACGTAAAAGGGGAGATCTGAGTGGCTCGGTTTGCCTGGCAGAACAATGCAACCTATCCCGTTCGACTTTTGTTTGAACAAATGCATTCATGGGTGACCGCTAATGATGGTCTATTAGATTTCCCTAACCCCGCTAGCCTATCTGGAGAACCGGTTAGGTACTGTACCGTTCGGGACGTATTTCTTATGAGTTATCCACCCAAGACGAACCAAAGCGGTGTTAACTGTGCGAAACAGGACTGCATTACGTTCATCTTGAGGTCAGAATAGATACATGCTGCCCACGAGAGCCCAAGCGAAACGCGACAGTGCGACGCTTGCCAGTGTAACGAAGGAAATGGCGGAACCGCAGATGGCCAGATCCGCGAGAGTAGCCATAGGGAATCCTGGCGCTACGAAGAGTTCGGAACGACGAAGCGCCCCAATTCAGATCCGGCCGCGTCGGGAGACGTCCTGACCAAAGATGCTCTGTGCCTTTCGAGACAGATGTGCCGAACTGACCAGCGACGCGACGTTGCCTTCACGAAGACCGCTCAACATGACGAAACTGGGAAGCCATGAGGGCCGGAGCTAGTTGAGAAATATCACAGGCTGGCTTGGAAGGCTGTTTCCGGCTTATAGGTTTTCAATTTTCGCGCACGGATTTCTTCCACATAATCCGAAAATGATACAAAGCGCTGCCGTTCCAACAATTCCGAGAGTCGCGATTCCATCTTTGAAAGGTTCAAATAGTGGCGCAGCTTGGATTTCCACCGTCCCCGCATTCTCGGCTGCTCCGGGTCGACTTCCCAAGGGTGTAAGTAAAGCGCGACCGGCTGCGAGTCGGATGTTCGAACGCGGTCCACCGCCCATCGCGTATACCACATCGGAAGAATCCGTAGATATCCGCCTCCAGCGGCAGGAAGATTGTACCCAGCAAACCGTACCGTGAGAGGAGGTATTTCCAAGATCGATTTCCCGCCGCCGAGATCCCAGCGATAAGCGAACCGTGGGGCATCGGGCATCCCGTAATTATCGTGACGAACGGGAAAGACACTCGAATCGTACACAAACCCCTGCTCGGCCAGAATGTTGAGCGCCCAAAGGGACTTGCCGAAGATGGAAAATGTGGGCGCCCGGTATCCCAGAGCCCGGGTTCCGCCGGCATCTTCGATTGTGTCGAGCGCTTGCCGCGTATCCGCGCGGAACTCGTCGGGAGTGAGCCGCCAAATGGAGCGATGGAGATAGCTATGGCAGGCAACCTCGTGCCCAGCCGCCAAAATCTCCCTGACGATTTGCGGCTCGCATTTGGCCACCCATCCTAAAACGAAGAAGGTGGCCTTGGCATCGTGCGCGGCGAATAAGTCCAACAGACGCTTGGTATTATCCGCCACCCTGCGCGAGAAGCTGGGCCACATGTCCGGAGTAATGCGGTCGGAAAACGCCTCGACGTGAAAGTAATCTTCCACGTCCACGCTGAGAATATTCAAGGCCTGCGAGTTAGAATCCGGCATTTCTGCCATGCTAGTTCGTCGCCGGGCACAATTCAACCCGGCGGCGGATGGCGGTTCCAGAGACTAACGTCCGTTCATGCCGGCTGCGGTTTATTGGACTGTGATTTCTGCCGATGATTTCTGGTTTGGACGGAGCGGATGTACCAGTAGGTGGTGTGAAGAATGAACGAAGCAAGGAGGACTCTTCGCCTCTGGATTCAGTGCGAGACATTGCTGCCATTACGCAGGAAGAGATCGTAACGGCGGCGGTATTCTGCTTTGTAAGCAGCGACAGAATGGCCGAAGCTAAACGGAGGGATGTTTGGCTTCTTGTTCCAGATGATTTTGACCTGGTGTGTCATGACCGGTAGCTCCGCTTGGCCGCCAGTAAACACAATCGGCGTTCCGTCCGCAGTGACGTCAGTGACGTCCATGAACCAGGGCAAGTGGAGCAGAAGCTTCGCCGGGTTCTTACTGAAATGATTTTCTAATGTCAGCGTAGCATGAGTTGCTGACACAAATTGCATGACGAAGTTCACCTCTCCAAAATCCGTTGGCGCACGGCGTACTGAGATTTGCTTTCCGGGTGCAACCCACGCGGGCGAAATTACCGAGAGCAGATGTAAAGCGTCGCCCTGTTCGCGAACCATCATGTTGCGCAGCAGCGTGCGATATTCCGCCGCGAACCAGCCATGCGGCGCGAGATTCTGTCCGAAATCACGCGTACCCCACGGAATTACGTCATATTCAAATCCAGCGTGCGTGGAACTTGTGTGCAATAGAATGGAGTAAAGCTCTTCGAGCGCGGTTTGCTGGTCGCCGCGGATTACTTCCGTCTCCGTATTTTTCATGGTCAAGTAGTGATGGAGCCAGCGGCCGTCGCCATACGTCATGAGGCCTTCCTGATATTTTGCTCTGGTGGCGCGGAGCGTGGCGGTAACCTTTAGATCGTACGGATCAAGGATGTTCTCTGGATAAACGCTCAGCATATTGCCCCAATCCTGGCCGCCGGAAGCGTCAAGACCGGGAGGGATGTATCCGGCGGTCGCAACAGTGATCTTGTCGAGGTGCTTCGTCAGAGTATTTAGAAAATCGCCGTATTCATGGCGCCAAGCGGCGGCGTCAGCCGTGCGCCCTAGACCATCCGCGATGGCGATGGCATTCTTCAATCCGGCAAGCGCCCAGAAGTTGTGTCCGGTAACGTGGCCGGAGATATCCTCATTGTCGCCGGGCGTGGTGGCAGGAATCAGGTTGAGCGGATCGTCGCGTCGCGCGGCAATGAGCCAACGGACCGCTCGTTGCACCGCCGGATAGACTTGCTCGGCGAATGCAGCGTCGTGCGTGATGCGATAGTGTTCGCCATACGCCCACATCGTTTGGCCCCAGCCGTCAATTTGGCCGCCTTGGGAGACGAAATTGCCGTCGGGTTGCTGCCAGCGAGCAAAAAAGTCGAGAACCTGACCGGCGATATCGTGATAGCCGCTCAAGTCGTACATGCGAAGAATGCAGGCGGAGTCGCGTAGCCAAAACGCGTGATAGTGAAACTTGTTCACGGTCTGGATGTAGTCTTTGCCGACCTTGTCGCGCGCGATCAGGTCATAGACCAGATTCGTTTGGAACGACTCGGTGACCTTGTTCTCAGGCAAGGAGACGTCAATGCCGCGCGCGAAGATTGCGTTCCAAAAGTCCGTGGTCCGCTGCAGATAATCGTCAAACCTCGCGGTCCGCAACTGCGCAAGATATGGGTCGCCGGCATCGAGAGGAGCATACGGCATTTTGAAAGTTAGAGTGGTCTCGTCATCAGGAGCGAGAGGAAGCGTGTATTGCGCAACTCCGGCGGGTGTGGTGGGAAGGATGTGTAGCTTGCGTGGCGGAGAGCCAGGCTTCGTGGCTTCATCGGCTTTGAGCGTCGCGAGGCGCAACGGCTCGGGCGAGGCAGGATAGAGATAAAACACTTTCGAGCCACGCACAAATGCATCGTTTTCGAAGCCGTAAGTCCACTCGGGGTTGAACTCGACGCCGGCCTGTTCATAGCCGCCTGGACGCGAAGCTTTTGCGGGGCGGCGGAAGCGATTGTCGCCGGTGCCGCCGGGAAGATTTGACTCGGGCTGATAACGCGCGGCCACGGAAAGGTAGGCAGTGCGACGAAGGGAGCCGGCGTTGTG
Source organism: uncultured Acidobacteriota bacterium (assembly GCA_963703805.1). Classification (GTDB taxonomy): domain Bacteria; phylum Acidobacteriota; class Terriglobia; order Acidiferrales; family UBA7541; genus DASTCZ01. The sequence goes on from CAVPFO010000005.1 coordinate 2,998,287, forward strand.
TATGGTGACCCGAACGAAGTTGACGAGCGGGCTTTCTGGATTTCCGTCGAGGGTCGCGGCAAACATCGTGAAGGAGTACCGGACACCGCCCTCCACATAGGTGTACTGGATCACCGGAAAATGGCCGCCTAGTAAGGTTTTTACGCGCTGCTCGATTGGGTGTGGAGGATTTCCCGCGAAGAACATAAGCTCGCCGTAGCCCGTATAAAGAAAACCTTCCGGCGAGACGAGAGTTCCCCAGCGGCCATCCATAACGCCCAGCACATCGGTCGGCTTAGAGAAATAAGAAAACGGTTCATTCGCTCGATCGATTGAGGGATCGAGCATCTGCGAACGCGCGGCGGCCGGAACAAGCAGAAAGAGCATGCAGAGCGGCAGAAGCCTTTTTGCGGACATCGATGCGTGAGTCTACCGGAATTTTCGCGCGAATTGTCGAAGAACGATTCACGGGCCCGGGATCACACGAGGTGATGCGAGGATCGGCTTCAAAAGCCATTTATGTTAGAGTGAAATTGTGGTCAAGCCTGAAATTGCCGGCGAAAGTCTGATCCTTCACATGGAGGGCATGGATAAGGTCTGGGCGCTCAAAAGCCAGCTCACCATTCCTTTGAAGCACATTACCGGCGTTCGGCTGGACGAAGATGTGGTCAAGAAGTGGTACCACGGGCTTCGAATGCCGGGCACTTCCATTCCGGGCGTCATCACCTCCGGGACCTTCTATCAGGACGGCAAGCGCGTGTTCTGGGACATTCATCACCCGGCGCAAGCGGCCGTGCTTTCCCTTGCTGACGAATCGTATAACGAACTCGTGATTGAAGTCGAAAACCCCGCGGAATTCGTTGCCGAGCTTCAAAAGGTAGTGGGCTAACGAATCCGGAAACTCCCGGCATTACTGCTGCGAGAGGCGGTGCGGCCTAGTTGCCGCGGCGCCCACCTTGCCCGCCACCGCTTCCGACTTCACCCAGGTTGTGACCGGTGCTCGGAGTCGCTTGTTTATCGCGTTGCAGCTCGATCATGTTCGGATCGGTGTCGTAGGAACCGAGTAGCCAGTGCGCGAAGAAGTCGATGCGCCGCTGCAGCACGTAATCCGTAATTGGCGTGTACGGATGGCGTATGCCAGGGAAGATGAGCATTTCGAAGCGCTTGTCTGCCTTGATCAGCGCGTCGGCAAGATGCATGGTATTCGCGATATTCACGTTGTCGTCCATATCGCCCGACGTCAGCATCAAATGGCCTTTTAGGTTCTTCGCGACGTCCGAGTTCTTTTCCACCTGATAGATGAACTTGGTGGTGCCATCTTTTTCCTGCTCTTCCTTCACACCGTTGTATTTCTCACTCCAACCCTTGTTGTAGACGTTGTTGTCATGGTTGCCAGATTCCGACCAAGCGGCCTTGAAGAAATCCGGATACTGCAGCAGAGCCGCGGCGCTCATGAAACCGCCGCCGGAGTGTCCCCAGATGCCAACGCGGTTGACGTCAATATACGGGTGAATGGCGGCCAATTCCTCGGCGGCGTCTTTCTTGTCAGCGAGACCGTAGTCCCGGAAATTGCCGTAGCCAAAGCTGTCGTACCACTTGTCTCGCTGCGGCGCCCCTCCGCGGGCGCCCACTTCGATCACGATGAAGCCTGCTTGCGCCAGAGCCACGCTTTGATTCGCCTTATTGAAAGTAATGGTGACGCCTTCGGTCTGCGGACCCGGATAGACGTATTCGATCAGCGGATACTTCCTCGAAGGATCGAAATCAAAGGGCTTGTACATCACGCCGTAAACATCCGTGATTCCGTCGTCTGCCTTCACTTTGAAGGTTTCCGGGAATTTGTAGCCAGCCTCGAGTAGTCGCTTCACGTCGGTTGTTTCCAGATCGACGACTTGATTCCCCATGTCGTCGTCCACGATGGATCGCGGCGCGGTATCTACGCGCGAAAAATTATCCAGGAAATACTTTCCCGAATCCGAGACGAGAATCGCGTGCGAAGCATCGCCGGGCGAAAGAAGTTTCAGACCTGTTCCGTCAAGATTGATCCGGTATAGATGCAAATAGAGAGGATCTTCATCGGGTTCGTGACCGGTGGCGGTGAAATACATGACGCGCGCCTTTTCATCCAGATAGATCATCTCGTCGGCCATGTATTCGCCGGAGTTGATGCGATTCTTCAGCTTGCCGTCGCCGTCGTAGAGATAATACTGGCCCCAGCCATCGCGCTCAGACCACCAGATGATCTCCTGTCCGTTGTTGACGATCCGCAGCGGACGGACGTCGAGCCAGAGATTGGCGTCCTCCTGCAGCAGAGTCTTTACATTCCCGGTGGAAGTGTCGGCCACGCAGACGGCAACATGTTTGTAGTCGCGGCTCATGCTGGTGAAATAAAGCTTGTCCGAAGTCTGCGAAAGCCAGCGCCGGCTCAGCGGCGGCGTCACGGCGGGAGGGTTCACCCCCATGCCGAGAAGGCCCTCTTCGCGCTCGTGATTGTTGAGCGGCCCGTCCGATAGGGCGATCATTTCGTCCACGAACTTCTTCGGCTGGAACTCGACGTCGTGTTTGGACGCAACGTCGAAGATGTGAATCTCGCCGATGGGCACATTTTCGTCCCCCGGCATTGCGTAGCTGTGCGTCTCGAGTATCGGCCGGGAACTCGCCAAGGTATGTACTTCCCATAGCTCAGCCACCTTGCGGTCGTCTTCCCGGATCAAGGCGAATTTCGTCGAATCATTCGACCAATGGATGGGGATGGGCGGAGTGCGCATGCCCGCTTTATTTTTCGAGTCACCTTTGTCTTCCTTTTTCAGCTTATCCACGTCTTCCGGCAGCAGTTGGCGCGCATAGCTATATTTCTCGACTCCATCCGTTGTGATCTGCGTCTCGACAATGGTGGGATCGTCCGGCTTCTTCTGCGCTTTCTTGTAGTTGCCGGCATCCATCATGTAGAGGTTGTGCCCGCGGGCGAAAACGACGGTCTTCTCGTCCGGAGAAGGGTAAGCCCAGGTGGGTCTCTTCAGGTCTTCAAATCCATCCAGGCGCGTAATCTTGCCGCTGGCGAGATCGTATTCGAAATAGATCGTGCGCGTGTTCGAGGGAGGTTCCGCCGCCTCGCCCGCCTGGTCGCGTCCTCCGCGCTGCATCTGGCCTTTATTGCCTTCCTGATTGCTTTCCTCCTGCTCTTCCTCGCTCGCCTCCTTCTTTACTTCGTTGGGAATCACCGCGTCTTTCAGCACTTCTACTTCGAAGCGGATGGCGGTGTCTTTTTTCACAAGCTTCGGGCTTTTGATGGGCAGGTGCTGGGGATCGTAGGGGAAATTGGTCAGCGCCGAAAGCGACTCAGCAACTTTGGCATTGTCCCACAGCGGCGTCTTCGACTTCTTCGCGAGATCCGCGAGCCAATAGCGTGTGCCCTCAGGCGTCTCATAGCTGTACCAAAAGCGGTCTGAAAGCTCGAACCAGTGCGCCGTGACCGAAGTATCGAAGACGAGCTTCGCCATTTTGTCTGGAAAGAAGCGCGACGCTAGATCGTAGTTTGGCCTTGCGCGCGACGCGCTCGATTCCCTCGTGCGCTCTTCCGCCTTTGCGGACGGTGAGGCGCTCTGCGCTATCAGGCCGGTGACCATCGCGCTAGATGCCAGAGCGGTGAGGCTGAGCACTACCCAGGAGACACGGCTGTTCGAGGCCAGTTTTAGGCGAGCTTTCATTTTAGAGGTTCCTCTTTCTAACGCGCGGTTGCAATGCAAACCTCACGTTCAGAACGCGCCATAATACAGCGCACAGGGCAGCCTTTGCAGAAAAATTGAGCGGGGTCCGCCTTGCTGGCATAGAGGAGTTGCAGAGTCAATCAAAGGCAGCGCGTTTGGCCATATCGGCTGCTCGGGCGCCATCAGGGGCAAGGGGCTTTGCTGGCAACAACGGCTTATTGGCAGAGAAGGCGTTTCTCCAAATCAACGTTCACAACGTTCACGAAGTTCACTCTGACCTTATGCCACCGGCCGTACCTTCTTTATAATCAACGAGTAAGCTCTTGGGCGCGGTACGCATGGAAACAGGATGGGGTGTTCGTCGGCTTCAAGTAATGGCAGATTACTTGAGGTTTTGAACGATAGAATCGCTGGTCTCCGCAATCGTCTTCATGATGTTGGATAGGGTCTCGATGAGTTTGGACCGGCGGTCCATGGTCATTTGCAGCTGGAGCTGGGACACTTCACTCGTGTCCGACATGCTGTCGGCAGTCTGCTCTAAGAGGGCGAAGACGAGCACGTCCGCTTGTTGCGCGGAGACGTGGGGAAAGTTCTTGTGAACGTCGGAAGCAGCGAGTTTTTCCAAGTCAGTCTGGGAAGGGAGACTCATCGCCTCCTCGCGAAATGCGGGGACCAGAAGTTCGATTTTGTGTTTTGTTGCCAACGGCAAAAGGCGCTGGATCCGGGCGTGTTGTGCCGCAACTGCTGAAGGCATCGGGCGAATCGCCTGCGCGGCCGCTTTGCTCGGCTGTTGGGCGAAGGCCGGGATGTTTACAGCTACCAGGAACGCGAAGACGATCAAGCGAAGTGAGGCCATTGCGCGCCTCCAAGGAGTCACCAGTCGCGCGGACGGGTGAGTCTACCACTTGGACGATTATGCGCTAACCGGAAATCAAACGGAGAACAGCGCTTCGGCGGATGTCCAGTTAGGCTAGTTACCAGGCCGATGCAACGCCGACACTGATATTCTTATCAAGCACTGGTATTGATGGTCCTTCCGATGTCGCGGACCAAAGCAATACGCCCTATCTAGATATGGAAACGCTTTGAGGTGCCGACCTAACCATGCGTCATCGTAAGAACGCGTGCGCCATTGTGTTTTCTTCTGATAGCAGCCTGAATACCGATACGGCTCTTCCCAATATTTACATCCACCCGCACTAACGCTCAAGACGTAATGAGCATTCCTACGGCCGCCGCAGTCATAACAGCGAAAGTAACCCAGCCTAGATATCTGAGTAGCGGCGTGTTCACGCACTTACCCATTACTTTATGACTGCCGGTTAAGAGGATAACGAGCAGGATCAGAGGAGGCGCCAGGAGACCATTGATGATCGCCGACCAGAACAGCATTTTCACCGCGTTGAAGCCGAAGTAATTCAGCGCAAGGCCCAACGCCATCGCAACAACCATTACTGAGTAGAACTTGCGCGCGCTTTTTGGTTTGTCGGACATTGAGCCAGGCCACATTGCTCCTTCCGCCACGGCATAGGCGCACGATCCAACCAGGACCGGCGCACCCAACATTCCAGTGCCGATCAGGCCCAAGGTGAAGAGCAGGTAGGCCCCTTTGCCAGCAAGCGGGCGCAATGCCTCGGCGGCTTCCCGTGCAGTTGTGATATCGGTCTGCCCATGTGCGTGCAAAGTGGCGGCAGTGGTCAGAATGATGAAATACATAATGAGGTTCGAGAACAGCATGCCCACCATCGTGTCGGCGCGCGCACTTCTTAATTCCTTCGAGGTTGCGCCCTTGCGCTTCCCGAGGGACGGGCGCTTCGCCTGCTCTTCTTCGACCTCTTCCGCGGCCTGCCAAAAAAAGAGGTATGGAGAGATCGTAGTCCCCAGAATTGCCACAAGCACCGCCGCGAATCCTCGCGACAACTCCAGGTGGGGGACGAATGTCACCGCCAGCGCATGCCTCCAATCGACGTGAGCATAAAACGAAGCGAACACATAAGCGAACAACACGAGGGTCAACCACTTGAAAATCCGCGCGACATGCTTATAGGAAGCCCAGAACAACATTCCCAGGATGAAGAGCGCAAAGACTGGAATCCAGAGCAACGATCGAATCCCTGTGATGAGCTGAGTCGCCTCCGCCATACCACCGAGATCAGCGCCGACGTTAATGACGTTGGCGACGACGAGAATTGAACAGGATCCCCAGAGGACCCAGCGTGGATAGTAAACGCGCACGGCGGCTGCTAACCCGCGTCCGGTAACCATGCCCAGCCGCGCGCACATGAGCTGGATAGCGACCATAAGTGGAAACGTGAGCAGCGCGATCCACAGCGTGGCATATCCGTAGGCCGCCCCGGCAACGGAATAAGTTGAGATTCCCGACGGATCATCGTCGGCTGCCCCGGTGATCAATCCGGGACCCAAGATCGCGAGGGATCTTTTCAGAAACCCCGATTCTTTGAACTTTTTGACATTCTGGGCAGATGGATGCTTTATGGCCGTCATATTCGCAGGAAACGGTGATCTGCTTCCAGGGTGTTGACCAAGTTCGCGAGACGTTGTGGCGACGAATTTTCCGATGGGAGAGTAATACTTGCAAGTTTAATCGCTGCCGGTGAACGCTCGAAATGCCGCGGCGGACTGCTAGTTGCCGACCAGGATAAAAGCGCCCCAGTAAAAAGGAACATCGGCGTGGTACCGGGAGCGCACCATCGCGCGCTCATGCTCCTGGGCCTCCGCGAAGGCGGCGTGGATTTCGCGCCCGGCAAGCCAGCTCCCGAGGAAATCCTTCATAAGCTCCTGGGTCTCGCGGTCCGGAACCTCCCACAGGCTCATGACGACGTAACGCGCCCCGGCAATCTGGAACGCCCTCCGTAAGCCGAAGACGCCCTCCCCGTTGGTAACCTCTCCAAGTCCGGTCGCGCAGGCGCTCAGTATTACCAGTTCCGTGCCGTGCAGGTCGAGAGTTGAAGCCTCGTAGGCGGTGAGCACGCCATCGTCGAGACCTTCCGGAGATGATTGACCGGCAAGAGTGCGGTCGGCTCCCGCGAAGTAAAGTCCCGAACGCAGCATGGGATCGTCGATCGTCACAGAGATTGCCGGCGGTGCACTTGGTGTGCGAAGTTCCTGGTCGGTCTCGAAAAATCCGTGGGTCGCGATATGCAACAGACGCGGCGACCGCACGCGCGTCAACGCCTCTTTGATCGCGCGCGATCTCACATAGACTTGCGCCGGCCAACCCGCCATCTTCAATTCCTGCTGCACAGCTTCGATCTCAGCCTCGGTGCCCGGCAGCGGGGGAAGTTTCGCGCTCGAGAGGTCGCGCGAGCGTGTGGCTCGTGCCGCAGGCAACACTGTGAGAACGAAAGGTTGCTGGGCTGACTTGCCAAGCTGTGCGACCGCTTCACGCTGCGCGGCGACCGTAAGATCAAACTCCGGATTGCCGATAAGCACCGCGGTCTTCTCGCTGCTATTCGCTCGCTCGCGCGGGTCTTGCAGCAGATCGCGAGTGCTGGAGACAAGACGCACCTCATATTTCTCTTCGAGGAGGCGGCCCGACTCATCGGGCAGGATCCCAAGCGGAATCTCGTTCAAGACGCCGTCGGGTGAAACGTACACGCGTTTGACGCCCGCAAGGTATCGCTCAAGCGGCTTCCAGAAGCCGCGGTAGGTCTCGACTCCAGAGGCCTGAGTTCTGGTTTCTATCTGCACGCCTCGTGTCATCACGGCTGCACGGTAGTCTTGCAGTTGAGTTCCTTCGAGATCTTTTGCTTCTCCCAGGTTTACGAGCGCGGGACTTGCATCACCTGGCTTTACTACCAAAGCCACATAGAAGGCTTTGCTCGTCCACGTCTTACCGTCGAAGTAGCGGAATCGAACGAATTCCACGGCGGCTTCGCCATTCTTGAGTATGTCTTGTACTCCGCGCCATGAGGCGTTCGCTAAGTGGCCCTCTTCGCCCAACGTTGGCACTCTTCTGGCAAGCTGCTCTTCGAGCTCGTTCGATTGCTTACTGAGGTCATCAAGCTCTTTCTTCCAGGCGCTGAGATCCTTTCCAGGCAGGCCTGCAAGCCGTGCATACTGCGCCTTCGCGGCAACGAGCTGGATGTACATCTTCTGAACGCTCTCATCGCTATCGTTCCGGATTTGCGCCTGCAGAGTCCCGACGCTCAGTGCAACCATTGCTTTTTCCCAGAGCAGGAGATCATACATGCGACCGGCCAGAGCGGGCTGCTCGTCATCCTCTGTAAGGCAGAAGCTGAAGTACTCGGGGAAGACCCCCTCCGTCTGGCTCAAGAATTCAAGCCGCTCCATTTCACTCATGTATTGGAAGCTTTTCTGAAATTGGCGCGAAATATTTTGCAGAGCGCGTTCAAAGAATTCTTCCGCCTCGGCTGAGCGGCCCTGAATCTGGCTTAGCGCCGCGAGGTTTTCCAGGTCCAAAGCCACAGTCGGATGGTCGGGGCCGAATACTTTCAGATCGATGGCCAAGCTGCGCCTGAGGAGAGACTCGGCTTCAGCGTAGCGTCCTTGATTGTGGTAGATCTCTCCCAGATCGTTCAGGGCTCCGGCAACACTAGTATGATCAGGACCGAAGTTTTTCTCGAAGATCGCCAAACTGCGCTTCTGCACTGATTCGGCTTCGGCATAGCGGCCCTGCACGTCGTACAATTCCGCGACGTTCTGCAAGGTGGTAGCGACTTCCGGGTGGTCGGGACCTAAGATCTTTTCTCGAATGGCTAGAGCACGATTGTACAGTGGCTCCGCCTCGGCAAACCGGCCTTCCAGCCGATAAACCAACGCGAGATCGGTCAAGCTCGACGCAACATCCGGATGATCAGGACCAAAGGCCTTTTCGTCAATGGCCAGACTGCGCTTGAAGAGCAGCTCGGCCTCCGCATAACGGCCCTGCGTTTGATAAAATGCCGCGAGATTACTCAGACTTAGAGCAACGACCGAGTGTTCAGGGCCGAAGGCCTTCTCCCGGATTGAAAGGCTCCTCTTATACAGGGGTTCGGCCTCCGCATAACGGCCCTGCGATTGATATAGAAGCGCCAAGTCGTTGAGGCTAGAAGCGACATCGGGATGGTCAGAACCCAAGACTTTCTCGCGCGTGGCGAGACCTTGCTTGAGGAGCGGTTCGGCCTCATCGTATCGGCCCTGACGATAATAAATTTCGGCAAGGTACGTCGCAACCGCAGCCGTGTTTGGATGATCGAGACCCTCGGTCTTCTCCAAAATGGCCAGACTGCGCTTGAAGAGCGGCTCCGCGTCGGTGTAATGTCCTTGCGCCTCATACAGCAATGCCAGATTCGTCAAGCTTAACGCGACAGTCGGATGCTCGGGTCCCAAGGTCTTTTCCAGGATCGCCAGACTACGCTTATAGAGCGGCTCGGCTTCTGGATAGCGTCCCTCCTCTTCATACAATCCCCCTAGGTTGTTTAGGCTCGTGGCGACCTCAGGGTCGTCGGGACCGAGGGCCTTCTCGTTAATCGCTAGACTGCGTTTGTAGAGTGGTTCGGCCTCGGGATATCGGCCCTCCTGCTGGTAGAGGCCCGCCAAGTTGCCTACGATCGTGGCGACATCCCGATCGTCGGGGCCCAGGACCCTCTCCATGATCGCCAGGCTGTGCTTGAAAAGTGGCTCGGCCTCGGCGTATCGGCCTTGATATCTAAAGAGCAACGCGAGCTCGTTCAAACTCGTCGAGACGTTATAATGCTCGGGCCCAAACGTAACCTCAGCGACCTGCAAGGCTTCTTTGCCTGCAACAATCGCGTCATCGTATTTTCCTTGTTCCAAAAGTTGCTTCTCACGGGAATTCAGCTCATCCCAACGCTCTTTCTGGGCCGCGGCAGGCGAGCTGGTGACCAGGAGTAGCAAACTCAAGAAGGAAATCGCGACGACAAGGTGCGGAAGAGTCCACCAAGAGCGGGTGCACACGACTTCGTCTCGCTTCCTTTTCCGAACGGCATCTTGTTCGGTGATCATATGTAAGGCTACTCTGTTATGACGCCTGGCTGTATTGCGACGATTGAGCTCTCAACGGGCCCATTCCGATTCCACCGGCGCATCCTGCGCAAAGGCGTTGTCGAAGCCAGGGTAGCAAATTGTTGCTCTACCCCAGCGAGCTGCAGGCCCACGTCGATAGGCCTGCATAGTCTACATCAGCCAATGCTTCGCCCCGCGGTTGACTGGCTATCAATCCTGCTGATTTGCCAGACTATCAAACGAAATTGACTGGCTCGAAGCCGCCGACAATTACGTCCGCATCCGCATCGGGCGCGAATCACATTTGATTCGCGACACTCTGCAGAAGCTCGAGAGTCGGCTCGATCCCGCTCAATTCGTGCGTATTCATAGGTCCACGGTGGTCAATGTGAACCGTATTCGCGAACTGAAACCGATGTTTCATGGCGATTACGTCATCACGCTCACAGACGGCACCGAATTGACGTTGAGCCGCAATTTTCGCCAGAACCTGACTGGCCCGCTTGGCCAAGTATTGTGAATCTATGCTTTGTCCGTTCCAGCTGTCACCGCGTAATTCGTTTGGTTGAGCCTCAAGCTTGCGATTGGAGCGCACTGCCTCTGTCGCTTGGCGAATCGCTGCAGTTACTGCGTCTGGGGCCTCCAATTCCATGTTGTGGCCACTGTTGACGATGACCTGTTTGCTGTTCGTGGAAAGGAGCGTGAGTTTGATTTGGCTCTCCAGGCGCTCCCTTTCCAGTTGGGCGGCAGGTATATCCAAGTCATTGCCATAGCCACCGTGAGCGCGTGTGAGCACTATCACGGGGATCGCTCCAAGGATTCCGGCTTGCGGTGCGTCGTGCCACTTCTGCAGGTATTCAGGAGACCACTCGCGCTGGCTGTTCTCGGCGACGTCGATGCCAGGTAGTGATTGTGCCCATAGCTGGAGTCTCTTCTCGATAGGCGGAAGAGGATCGTAAAGCGAGTCGAGCGGCTGCGTGGACTGCTGAGAAGTTTGATGATTCATCGAGGTTTTGTCGGAGTCCAACATATTCTCGCGCGGCAGTGGAATTGTAGCTCCCTTCGCTCCGGAGCGCATGAGAATGGCTTTACCACGAAACGTATATCGGGAGTCTTCGCCTGCTGCGTCTACGAAAACCAAGCCGGCGACTTCACGTGGGTAGGTCAGTGCGTAATTTCTAATCACGGGACCGCCGAAGGAATGGCCGACGAGAATGAACGGCCCGTGCTCCCCAAGTTTCGCGAGGGCGTCGTGCAATTCCAGATTCAATTGTGCATAAGTGCGGGGCATCGGTCCGGGATCGCTCCATGCGTATCCGGCGCGGTCATACGTGCAAATCCGAGTAAACTTCGATACCCGAGTTTGTACAAGGATCCAGTCGAAAGAGAAGTCACCCAGTCCGTTTTCCACCACAACTGTCGGTTGTCCTTGCCCCGTACAGTTTACGTGGAGCCTGTGGCCGCCGAGGTCAACCATTATGCCGGTTCGCGAACGCATATCCTGTGCCTCTACGATGCAAGTCAGCGAAGAGACACAAAAAGCTAATACAGTGATCCTCACACGCAGTGAGGTGATCGTCTGCTTCATTGAAGAGTTCCCTCCTATTTCCTAGTGCCTTGCGATCCATGATCGGTGTTATGTCAATCGCGCATACGAATCAACGCTCCGATCGCAGAGTTTCCTTATCGTAGTTTGCGACTTATAGCCTGGGTTGGATCATCACTCGTCAGATTCCGACGCGGTTCTTGCGTAGAGCACTCTATTTATTTGGTCGTAGAAACACAGTTGGGTCTAGAACACCGTTGACGTTTCTAATATGTCTGACATGCTCGGTGACAAGAATACAAGGCTTTTGGGGCAAGGCGGCCGCTGGCAGGGTGAAATGGAGGCGAGACGAAATGGATTTCCGGCCAGCCGACGTGCGGCGCTGCGACACCTTGTGGATTCGGAGGGCGAAAATTGAAGACCATTCAACTTATTGCGCAAATTCTTTTTGTGGCTCTGCTGACGTCCGCCGGCCAACTAACTTGTCCTTACCAAAAAGTCCGTTCTTATTGAAACCGTTGAAGTTAAGTTGCTATGACGAGTAGGCTACCCGGACCGTGTACACTCTCATGCGCTCTATCGTTTTCGCTCTCAGGCGTTCGTTTCGGACTCGGGTGCTGCGTTGCAGGCAGAGATCGTTGCTCTGCGTCATCAGCTCTTGGTATTGCAGCGCCGGAGTAGTGGCCATCGATTACAAGTACGGGATTGGGACCGAATCCTCTGGGTTTGGCTCTTACGGTTACGGGCTAATTGGCGATCCGCGCTGCTCATAGTGAAACCAGAGACAGTGATTGCCTGGCATCGGAGAGGATTCCGTCTCTATTGGACCTGGTATTGTCGCCATTGCGAAGGCAGACCCGCCATTTCTACCGAAATCCGAGAGCTGATTCATAGGATGAACAGCGCCAACCCACGATGGGGAGCACCTCGCATTCATGGTGACCTATTAAGGGACAACTCCGCAAAAGCGGGCCTCGTTCGCAGAAAAATCCTTCTCAACCGGAACCTGTCGTGCCATCCTGACGCCCTATGTCACGATGCCTTCCCAACACTGCACGTCTATTGGGCTCATTCCTCAACTTGGTCACCGACCTGGTATCAGACGGGCTTCGTTTCGTGCGTCTCGTGCACTAACCGCTGCGCACCCCCGCCGTCTAATCCCCATCTAGACTAGCGCCTTCTCGGGAGCCATCTTGGAAACCATCAAGCAAGACGTTCGCTACGCCTTCCGCGCCCTTCGAAAAAATCCCGGGTTCTCGTGCGTCGTCATCCTTACACTCATCCTCGTCGTCGGCGCCAACACCGCTATGTTCAGCGTCATGAACGCCGTCCTTCTCAAGCCGCTCCCGTATCCCGATTCGCGCCGCTTGGTCCGCGTGGAGGAAGTCCACTCTGCTGACCACGCGTCCAGTCTTACCACCGCCACCTTTCTCGATCTGCAGCATTCCTCCCGCGCGCTCACCGATCTCGCCGCCTATCGCTGGTGGACGTTCAATCTCACCGGCGACGCCCAGCCCGAAAGCGTCCAGGGCGCCCTCGTCAGCGCCGAATATTTCTCTGCGCTCAAATTACAGCCGGCACTTGGCCGTTTCTTCACCGCCGCCGAAGACACCCCCGACAATTCCCACGTCGTCATCCTCGGCAACTCGCTCTGGCAACGCCGCTACTCCGCCGATCCCTATGTGATCGGCCGCCAAGTCAAAATCAATGGCACTCCCTCCACCATCATCGGCGTCATGCCCGTCGGCTTTCGCGAGCCATTCAAATCCGAAATTTGGTCGCCCCTCGTCGCTTCAGGCTCCCTCGCCCAAAATCGCCGCTCACATCTACTCACCGTGATCGGCCGCCTGTCCCCTTCTGCTGGTCTCGCTCAAGCCAATTCCGAAGCCGCGGTCATCGCGCAACGCATCGCCGCTTCTGATCCCAATGCAGATCCCGGCATGCATCTCTCGGTCTCGGGTTTTCAGCAACGCGCTGCCGCCCCCATCCGCTCTCTCCTCATCGTCCTCATGGCCGCCGTCGTATGTGTTCTTCTTATCGCCTGCGCAAATCTCGCCAATCTTTTCCTCGGTCGCGGACTGCAGCGCAGCCGCGAACTCGCCATTCGCGCTGCGCTCGGCGCCGGACGCGCACGTCTCGTGCTTCAGTTGGTCGCGGAAAGCGCGTTGCTCTCTTTCTGTGGAGCCACCTTCGGAATCCTCGTCGCGCGCGCATCGCTTCCCGTCCTTGAGCGCATCTTGCTTTCCTCCGTCTCCGGATTCGCGCCCGTCACGCTCGACGCCGGCGTCCTCACATTCGCCGTCGGCGTCTCGGTCTTCACCGCTATCGTCTGCGGACTCGCTCCCGCGCTTCAAACCTTCCGCCGCGATGTTCAGCAAGCGCTCAACGAAACCTCGCGGGGCTCCGCCGGCACCCATCATCGCCGCCTGCGCGATTCATTCGTCGTTTCTCAAGTCGCGCTGGCTCTCATTCTTCTCGTCGGCGCAGGACTCCTCATCGAAAGCTTCACCGCGCTTCTTCGCGTGCCGCTAGGCTTTGAGCCCCGCGGCGTCCTTTCCATGAAGCTCTTTCTTTCGCCTTCGCGCTATCGCGAAGGCAGTCCGCGCGCCGGTTTGTACTTTGAGGAAGTCTTGCGTCGTCTACGCGCCGTCCCCGGGATCGCCGAAGCCGCGTTCGTGGATTCGCTTCCGCTCGAAGGCGGCGCTTCCACCGATTTCTCCATCGCGGGCCATTCTGCGTTCACCCCCGGTGCTGAACCCGAAGCCGATATCCACATGGTCAGCGCCGGCTATTTCCGTTTGATGGGCATTCCAGTCGTTGCAGGCAGGGAATTCTCATCGCAAGACGCCGCCTTCGCCCCGCGCGTCATGCTCGTCAGTCAATCCTTCGCGCGCCAGTATTTTCCCGGCGAAGATCCCCTCGGCCGTCAAGTCACCATGAAGGAGTGGGGACCCGATCTCACCGGCACCATCGTCGGCATCGTCGGCGACGTCAAACTCGATGGCCTCGAACTTGCCGCCCGCCCCGCCATCTACTGGCCGAATCAGCAATTCGCCGGCTCGTTCAATTCGCTCGTCATCAAAACAAACTCTCCCGCGTCCGCCATCATGCCTGCCGTCCGCAGCGCCATCTGGTCCGTGGACCCCGAGCAGACGATCGCCAACATTTCCACCATGGACGAAATCGCCGCCGATCAATTTACCGAGCGCCGCTTTAGCTTCGGCCTCATCGGAGCCTTTGCCGCGCTCGCGCTCCTGCTCGCTTCGCTCGGCATTTACGCCGTCATCGCCCAATCCGTCTCGCAACGCACTCGAGAAATCGGCATCCGCGTCGCGCTCGGAGCGCAACGACGCGACGTCACCTCTCTCGTCCTCCGCCAAGCCCTCGTCATGGTCTCAATCGGCATCGCCATCGGTGCGCTTACCGCCGCAGCGTCCTCCCGCCTCATCGCCTCGCTCCTCTTCGGAGTCCGCCCACTCGACGCCGCTGCCTTCTCCGCCGCTGCCGTCGCTCTTCTTTTCGCGGCGCTGCTGGCCTGCTGGTTCCCCGTTCGCCGCGCCTGCACCGTCGACCCGCTGGTAGCCCTGCGCTGGGAATAATTTTGCTTGCAGTATTTCTCCTGTGCTACGCAAAGACTTCCACCGATTCCTGATTGGAGAATTTCTGTACCTCGCCAAAACTCTTTCCTATGTTGCGCTAATTTGCATCGCGCTTCGCGGCGGCCTTCCTGGATGCAACCGTCGTTTGCGCGTCGCGTTTTGGCCCGACGCCGCCCCATAGGCCGGGTTCTTGGATTCCGCTTCCACGGTCTTGGTTTATCGGACATAATCCACATCGCTTTTCTGAAGGGAATTTCCTCTTCTTTTTCTTTTTGTTGGGCAACACATCCCTCTTTTTCCGTTGAGCAAAATCATGTGGGGCGGCCAGGTGGAAAAAGAAGGAAAACAGGTATCTAACCGCCCTAAGAACGTTTGCCCATACAGGGGTTTGGAAGTTTGGAGATGTTTAGTTGGCGAAATTCAGGATTTGACGGAATCCGCCAGTTGTTCCCAGGCGTTGCGGCAATTGCCGCTGGTGTACTGATTGGTTCGTATGCGGGACTACCGCCACTGGCCGCTGTTTGGAAGCACGTACCTTCGTCCATGGATCGCTCGGTGGCAACGTGCACAGAGGGCAACCAGATTCTCGGCGGTATCATCTCCCAGCTTACTTTGCGGCTGGATGTGGCGGACTTGCAGCCCTTCGATTGAGCCGCACGATTGGCAGTGCCAGCCATCCCGTTCAAGAACCTCGCGGCAGAGTCGGCGGTAGGCTTCGGGATCGAACCGTAAGCGCCAGAAAATCCGCACGATCCTGTTGGAACAATAGCCGGAATGCTATTTCGGCGTGAGAAACAAGAAGCCACACATGTCATACGTTTCCGGGTGGAACCGTTGAGTCGCTGAGGCCAGCATGTGCTTGAGAAGCTGAGCGACGTCCTAAATTTGCGCGAATCGGCTTTCCCTTGGACGGAACTGTTGGGGCACCGAGTTGAATAGTTGGTCGGCTGGTGCTAAAACCACTGCCCGGACTGGCTTTTGTTGAGTCAAGTTGCGCCAATCGTATCCGACCTCATCCCTGACGCTATGAGCCTCTGGTTCTTCCTCCTAACTTTCCTGGCTCAGAATCTTGCCGCTCGGAGCGATTCTTCTGCACCTAGGATCGTGCTGCAGTCCGGCGAGGATTTTACAGCGGCGCTGATATATAGCGGCGATGGCAACCTGCTAGCCTCTTCCGGCGCTCAGGACCAAGCCGTGCGTATCTGGGACGCAAGCAGTGGCCGGTTGCTGCGTACCTTCAACTTCGAGGCCGATCCGTCGCTCCTGAGTTGGGACAAGAATGGCAAATATGTCGCCGTCGGCGCGAGATCGGCGCGTTCAGCAGCGGTCTTTGATGTTCAAACCGGCAAGCGCGTGTTTAAGACTGACGGGGCTTGTTCTGACTCGACTGCAATTTTGGCAGGCGTCGCGATCTCGTCCGATGCAAACGGATTGTTGCTCGCGTGTAGCGACGGCCGAATCGAGCGTATCGAGATCACAAGCGGCATCCATAACGACATCGCGAAGCGCACAAACGGGGTGCAATGGGCGGCCGTGGCGCCGGACGGCAAGAGCCTCCTTTTCGGTACGAGCGAACTCTTTTATCGCACCGCTAATTCGCAAGAGCTTCTGAAGTTGGGGACCCTCGGCATGAGCGATCTGCAAATCAGCCCCGACGGCGGTACGGCGGCCTCTGTAGCAAATTCAGGCTCGGGATTGATTGTTTGGGACTTAGCACGTCAGCGACAAGCCGCCAGCTTACCTGACGAAAGCGTCCTGGCCGCTGCTTTCCGGCCAAACAGTACGGAGATGTTGATTGCGAATTCGCGTAGTGAACTGTTCTTCTGGGATTGGCGAAGCGGGAACAAGCGGATCATTTATAAGGCGGGCTCCGCGTCGCGAGTGACCGCGGTAAGCGTGTCGCCTGACGGCAGAAACATCTGGTGGGGTGGAATCAACCAGTCATTAATGCGCTGCAGCACTGAAAGCTGCAAACCCGTAGCTCTCGTGGATCGCGCGGATTCGTTCGCGAGCCTTTCCGTTTCGAGCGACGGCCGTGCTCTACTCGCGATCAGCCCAATGCAAAGCTGCGAAATTTGGGATCTCCGCAAAGGTGACCTTTCCGAGGTAATCGGTAGCATGCCATCGGGCGATGCGAGCAATTCACTCTTTCCGGCAATGATTCAGTCCGCAGCGCTGGCGCCGGCAGGCGACGTGGCGGCGTTCGGCAGTTCGATGAACGGCACCCTGGGTATCTGGGATGTGAATTCGCGCCGGTTCATTAAATCGTGGGCTGGGCACAAAACATCTGTCGTTGCGATCAACTTTTCGCCGGACCGGAAATGGCTGGCAAGTTTGTCCAGCGATGGTGTACTGCGTGTGTGGGACGGCCACTCATTTGAAATGCGATACGAAGACAATCTCGCAGCCGGCATGCGCGCCACCCTGGAGTTCAGCCCCGACTCCGGATGGCTGGCCGCATCATTGGGGACCGGATATCGCGTCTACAAAATTGAGACGTGGAAGCAGGCGCAGTCATTCGATGCGACGGCACTGCAACCCCAGCTCGCAATCAGCGGCAACAGCCGCTTGATGGCATTTGACACTCTGGGATTTCCGTCCGCGGTCGAAGTCCACGAGATTGAAACCGGCAAAACTGTCGGGAACTTTCCTGGTGGTGTGCGAGCGCTCGCGTTTCATCCTGACAACGAGCGGCTGCTGGCCGCGATGCCCGATGGTTCGGTTCGGGTATGGAATCTAGCGACGGGGAAAGAAGATCCCGCGCTGCGCGAGGGCGGTTCTCCCGTGGAATCAATTGTATTTCGTGACGGCGGCGCTAGAGCGTTAATTACATCAACGGAAGGCCTATTTGAACTTTGGGATTTTTCCAGCCGACAAATGCTCGCAGCCTGGGCGTCATTTGGACGCGGCAGCGACTGGATTGCAACCCAACCGAACGGCTTGTTCGAGGGAACACCGCCTGCGTGGCGGCGTCTTTTGCTGCGCTTCGATGACAAGCTGGCGGACCTGGAACCGATAGACCGCTATTTCAGTGATTTTTACCAGCCGGGCGTTCTTGCCGGCGCGTTAGCGGGCAAACCTTATTCCAGCACGCGCGACATCGCGACCGTGGACCGTACGACTCCTCTGGTTACTTTGGAATTGGTTGAGCCACAAAAACGCGACGCTCCAATCCAACAAACGAACGTGCAATTGCGATTGGTCGTGACAACGCCTGCTAGTGATCACCGCACAACTGCTCGCGATCTGCGGCTTATGCGAAACGGAGTCCTGATAAACCACTGGCCGGGCAAAATGCAGTTGGATACAAAGGGTCGCGCAGTGATTGTCGCCGATGCAGTTGTGGAGCGTGGCCCAAACATCTTCACGGCATTCTGTTTCAATTCGGAAAACGTTAAATCTGACGACGCGTCGCTGCAAGTCGTGGGCGACCAAACACTGACGCGGACGAAACGCCAGTTCGTGCTCGCAATCGGAATAGATGAGTACACCGACCCCGAATTGCATTTACGATACGCGGCCAGTGACGCGAAACTCATCGCCGATTCGATTCAGAAACATCGCGAACTTCTGCCCATCGGATACGGCCCCAGCCAAACGATAAGTATTACCGGGCAAGGAACGGTTCGAGCGTATGCGGAGAAGACTGTGGTCTTGACGAACGCAGAGGCCACACGCGCGAACATTTTGTTGACGCTTGCGCGCCTGGCCGCAGGCACAGCCGCACCGATTCCGCCGGGTGCACCGCCGCAAATCGCGAGCTTCGACAGTCCGGCCGAGCCCGGCGACGACGTTTTCATTTTCTTTGCGGGGCACGGCTTCTCATTCGGCAATAAGTTCTACCTTGTGCCGCACGACGTGCATTATGAAGGAAGCAGTGTCGGTGCGAGTGACCCGGCGTCCGCGCTTGTGGACAGCAGCCTTTCGGCCGACCAGCTTTACGAAGCGCTGGCGCCCCTGCAGGCTGGATCAACTGTACTTATTATTGATGCATGCAACTCGGGCCAGGCATTGCAATCCGCCGACGGGCGCATCGGGCTGCTGAACGCGCCGGGACTCGCTCAACTGGCGTTTGAGAAGGGAATGTATCTGCTGGCCGCCGCGCAGGGATCACAGGCAGCGTTAGAGTCCAGCCGCTATGAACATGGATTGTTGAGTTACGCGCTGAATGAGGCGCTCTCGCCCACCGACACGAATGCTTCTGCAGGGACGGGGATCTTGACTGTGCGAGATTGGCTTGCCTACGCGGGGCGGCGAGTACCGCAACTTCAGCTGCAGCTGATGCAGGATGCGCAAAAAAAAGCACGCGGCGTATCAGTGGTGGACGGAGAGGACAAAATCCCTCTGGAGAAACGTAACCTGCAACAGCCGCGCATTTACCTTCCTTATCAGGATGTCGAGCGACCGACGTATATGGCAGTTCTCTCTGTCGGATCGAAATGAGTTGGCTCGGCTCAAATAAAGCATCGGCTGAACAAAATGCGTATTCATGTGCAGAGGTACTTTCACCAATGTGGGGTAGCCTGCCAGCGTGAAAGTTTTCGTTTGGGAGGCCAATGGCGATGGGAACGAACGATTCGCTAAATCATCTCGACCATCCATCACCTCGTGAGACTTCCGAGCGCACGCTAACCAGCGGAGCTTCTGGTATCGCGGACGCCTGCCAGATTGGCCCGTACCGCCTGCTGCAATTGCTCGGCGAAGGCGGCATCGGCGAGGTGTGGTTGGCGGAGCGGAAAAAACCCATTTACCGCACGGTGGCGCTGAAACTGGATCAGGCGGGCATGGACACGAAAGTCGTGGTAGCGCCGTTCGAGTCCGAACGGCGGGCACTGGCGCTGATGGATCATCCGAACATTGCCCGAGTGTATGACGCGGGTTGCACCGCAAAAGCCAAATTAGAGCAATCCTGGCTCTATTGACTTTATAACGTGATTGATGCCGGCAGGTTGAAATCTATGATCGCCACTGTCTCTGATCACCCTGTGCGTTTCGAAAGCGCGTAGATTTGTCCATGGATCGCTTGGTGGCAACGAGCGCAAAGGGCTACCAGATTCTGGCCGTGTCATCACCCAGCTTGCTTCGCGGCTGACTGTTCTGGACTTCGAGCCCCTTGATCGAGCCGCAGTGGATAGGGAAGGCAAGATCAAGGACCTCGTCGAAGGTGCCAGCGCCGCGGATCCCATAGCGCATGCACCGGTCTGGAAGTGGGCAGTTTGTAGTCGCGTAACTACGTTCACTATGTTCACCACGTTCACCTACAGTTCCGCGGCGACGTAGAATGCTCGCCCGATGCCAGTCACGGCTCGGTCGCGGCTCATTCGAAATCGGCTGGGTTGACTTTGTCTTGACCGTGGCCTTAGGCTTTCTGGCAACAGCTCCGAGGTGTCGGGCCCGGACAAAGTGACCAAGATTGCCTGAACGATCGTCTATTGTCGGTTCTACGGTCTCGCATTACCGCGTTCTCCGAAGCATTGGCGGCGGCGGGATGGGCGTCGTTTACGAAGCAGAAGATGCCTTGCTCGGCCGCCACGTGGCGTTGAAGTTTCTTTCCGAACGGCTTTCCCGGAATCCCGTGGCATTGGAACGATTTCAGCGGGAAGCGCGTACCGCCTCCGCCCTAAATCACCCGAACATTTGTACGATCTACGAGATTGGAGAAGAAGACGGCACGCCTTTTCTGGCGATGGAGCTTCTCGAAGGCCGGACACTGAAACAAGAGATCGGCGGCCACCCGCTCGAGATCGCGCGTCTCGTCGATTTTGCGATCGGCACAGCCGATGCGCTAGAGGCCGCGCATTCGAAGGGAATCATTCATCGCGATATAAAGCCAGGCAACCTGTTTGTCACATCGCGCGATGTGATAAAGATTCTTGATTTTGGTTTGGCTAAGGCCACGCATGGCGGCAGCGGATCTTCGGAAACCACTGCCGAGACGATGACTGTCTCCGAGGAACATCTGACAAGCCCGGGAACTACGCTCGGTACTGTGGCTTACATGTCTCCGGAGCAGGTACTCGCGAAGCCGCTCGACGCGAGGACTGATTTGTTTTCCGTGGGAGTGGTCCTTTACGAGGTGTCCACAGGAGTTTTGCCTTTTCGCGGCGATTCTGCGGCGGCTATTTCCGATTCCATCCTTCACCAAGCGCCCCCGGCGCCTGTGCGTATCAATCCCGATGTTCCGACGGAGCTTGAGCGCATCATATCGAAGGCGATCGAGAAAGATCGCAGCCTTCGGTATCAATCGGCAGGCGAGTTGCTTGCCGACTTGAAGCGTCTCCGCCGGGATAGTAGTTCGGACCGTGCTGCGAGCGGCTCGTTCGCCGCATCACTCGAAGCGCCAAAAACATTCCGAAAGAGGTTCACAATCGCGGCAGGTACTGCACTACTACTCGCCGTTGCCGCGTTGCTAGTCTGGAGCGTCCTATTCCGGTCATCGAGCCTCAGCAATCTGCCGCTCGTAGCCAATGCGCGGATCGCGCGACTTACCACGAGTGGCAACGTGGTTGCCGGAACTCTTTCCCACGACGGACGCTACGCTGCCTATGTTCTTGAGGAAGGTGGGTCGGATAGCTTATGGATACGCCAGGTTGCCGCCGCGAGCGTCGCACAACTCGTGCCACCGGAACCCCAGTTGTCACTCAGATATCTCTCATTTTCAAATGACGGCAATTTTGTCTATTTCACCCGCGAGTCAAAGTCGAGGGCCGGGCAACAACTTTGCTCTATTCCTCTCCTTGGCGGTGCAGTGCGTGCGCTCACCGATCAGGTGTATGGCGGCTATACGTATTCGCACGATGGCACACAGATGGCCTTCTTACGATTCAATAGCTCGACGGGTAGTGACAACCTGATTCTCGCAAACGCTGACGGAACGGGCGAAACGGCAATCGCGACATGGAACAGCCCTCATTTTTCTCCGGCGTGGTCGCCCAACGGTAAGGCAATCGCATACCAAGACTTCATGGAAAACCCGGATCCCTCAGGCCTACGAGTACGCATTGAACTCTTCAATCTTCAGAATCGAGATACTGCCCCGCTTCCCCAACACTGGAAGATGATCCGGAACATGGCTTGGACTCCAGATGGACGAGGGCTGCTCGTCGCCGGGCAAGATCAGTCCGGCGCGCCAGTGCAGATCTGGTATGTCCCCGATCCCACTGGCGTGTCTCAGCGTGTAACGAACGACCTCGAAGACTACTCGGAAGTCAGCGTTTCGTCCGATTCAAAAACTCTCCTTGCACTCCAGACCGAGACCGCTGCCAATATTTGGATTTCTTCGAAGGGCGATCCGGACACTCAAAAACAGCTAACACAGGGGCGCAGCGATGGACTACACGGGGTTGCTTTTGTCTCGTCGGACAAGCTCCTTTACACTTCGAACGAATCCGGAAACTGGGACCTCTCCCTCCTGAGCACTCTGGGAGGGGACCCCGATGTGGTCTCCGGCCGGTACCACAGCACGCCCGAGGTGTGTGATTCGGGGCGTACTGCAGTCTTCGTTTCGACCACCGGGGGTGTTTCTCACATTTGGAAGATGGATCTCGAAACGAGGAAGGCCTCTCAATTGACCAATGGGCTCGGCGAGGTTTCGCCGCAATGCCCGCGTGATGGCCGGTGGGTAATGTATCTTAGCGAAGACAACTGCGGAGCGGGCAACTTGTGTCGAATTTCTCTTGATGGCGGCCCTTCGACTCCGTTGACATCGCATCCCGCGATTGCAGCACGTCTCACACCCGATGGAACCCACGTTCTCTTTTCGTTTATCGACGCCAAGCTGGGAGAGAAACGGCGTGCGGGCATTTTGACACTAGATCGAAATCCAACCGCACCGATCATATATCCCGAGCCCGCGCCGTCTTTTGCAGCTATTCGGGACGGGCGTTGGATCCCGGGCGAGCTCACGCTGAGCTACGTAGACGCGCGTTCCGGCGCACCTAATATTTGGACCTGGTCCCTTGATGGTGAGCAGCAACGGCAAATCACACATTTCTCCACTGGACGCATCTTCTCCTTTGCTTGGGCACCAGATGGTAGCAAGCTTGCAATATCACGCGGTGCCGTTTCGAGTGACCTCGTTCTGTTTTCGCGCCGCGACAAGAGATAATCGTTGTTGTCCTCTGCAAGAAAACGACAAAGCGAGCGTTTAGTTCGGAAGACCGTGAGACACAAGGTTGAACCCGCCGCCGCACCCGTGGCATGCTCGCGACCCATAAGAACGGCCCATCCACACCTTCGTCTAGTTTTTGTACTGGACTAGCAAGCGCCGCTGGGACGAGCAGCGGTTCCGGCTTCCTGAGTTGGAGTTGTCTGTGGGTTCGGTATCGTATCGGGAATTGTCCCTGCCAAGTTCGCGGCACATTGCTCAATTGTCTGCGGAAGTGCTGAAAGCGTTGACGGTAGATTTGGAATTGATGTGTCCGGTGCTTTGAAATTAAATGCGCTGGTAAGGTCTCCGACCGTCGCGCGCCGCCAGGCGCTCAAATTGGGCACTTCGGCACCAAACCGAGTCTCTAGAAACCTCAACACCGACGTGTGATCGAACAGATCCGACGACACGAAACCGCCTCGGCTGAACGGCGAGATGATCAGCGTGGGGACGCGAAAACCCAGTCCAATCGGACCCGCAATCGCTGGGCTGCCGACTACGGTGGGGTCCGGTACGGCCGGTGCGGTGACATATTCGCCGGGGGTGCCGGGAGGGGCTGTCACCGGCGCAATGTGATCGAAAAATCCGCCATTCTCATCGAAGGTAACAAACAACACGGTCTTCGCCCAGAGCGTTGGGTTCGCTGCTAATGCGCTGACGATGAGGGAAAGAATATTCTCGCCAAAGAGTGAAGGTGACGGCGGATGATCCGAAGTTAGTATAGACCCCACGATCCAGGAGACTTGCGGCAAATTTCCAGATAACACATCGGCCAAGAAGTCGACGGGAAACTGTGGCCCGAATGCATTCTGGTGCAGTGTTGATGCGGGATCCTGGAAGTTCTTGAAGTACGAGAGAACATTATCCGAAAGAATCCCGCCGAGAATAGCCTCGTCAGGTGACGAGTAAACCTTCCAGGAGATCCCCTGGTTCTGAAGCTGCTCGGGCATCGTCGTATATGTCAGTCGGCCGTTCATGGCTGCGCGGTTTGTGACGATGGTCTGCAAAATCGGCCCACCGTTCTTTCCATCCGGATCGAGGGAGGCGGCCATCGTGTAGAGCCGATTCGGATCGGTCGGGCCTAGGACCGGGCAAAAATAGTTGTCGCAGATCGTGAAGGCATCGGCGAGGGCATAATAGTAGGGAAGATCCGCACGATTGTAGTAGCCCATACTTAACACGGCGTCGTTGGAATCAATCGGAAGGCGCGAAGTCACAAACCCGTCCATTGCCCCGTTGTTCCAGCTCTGATGCTGCGGCACCCAATCATGGGTAATGTCGTGCGTGCAGGCAGCATTCATTGTCGAGGTGTCTAAATGGAATGGCAAAAGTGAGCCGACTGGTGAGCTCGTGGTGTTTGCTGGATCAGGCTGCTGGAATGCAATGTTCCGATCGGCAAATCCACGGACGCCGCGGTAACTTCCAAAGTAGTGATCGAAAGAGCGGTTTTCCTGAATCAGGATCACCACGTGCTCGATGTCAGTTAACTTGGCGCAAGCGGACGGAGCGGAAGGAATCGACGGAGGAGCGATCGAACCTCCGCCGCAACCTTGCAAACCCAACGACGCCAGCTCTGCAAAAGCCGTTGCAGCTCCTAGTTTCAATAGCTCTCGTCGCGTGAAATTCTGCATAGGCCTTGAAGTGTTAGATGCGCTTCTCGTACCAAGGGTGTGGCCGCTACTAGTTCTAGTTAGCGGGTTAATGGAAATGCAGCTGATCTACCTGATTGTTAATCCGTGGCCTACCGGCGGGAACTAAGCAATTCTGGTGTCGTTGAGACCGCTGTCCGGTACGCGTGCGGCCGCCCAAGCTCGCCAGCAGATTCTTGCGCTCGGAGCCGTGGCGTGAATACGCTCACTTTAGTGCCCAATAAATCTGGAACTAAACAATTATCATAACAGCCGTTCCTGCTGACAGAATATTTACCCATAGTGGTCCGTACAGCTTTCTACTGATGGGCATCTCAAAATAGCTAGTAAAAACTGGTTGTAGTGAAAGGTTGGTTCGCAGATGGCTGTCCGAATCCTGATCGCGGATGACCATGAGACGGTTAGGAGAGGGATTCGATCGTTGCTCGAATCCCGCGACGATGTCGAAGTGTGGGAGGCCAGGGATGGGAGGGAAGCTGTCGAAAAAGCGGTAGGTTTAAAACCGGATCTAGTTATTCTAGACATTTCAATGCCTTTACTCGACGGCTTCACGGCCGCAAGGGAAATCCGAAAAGCTGCGCCCGAGACTTCGATCGTGATTTTGACGTTCGAGAAAACCGATGCACTCGCAGACATAGCGCGTGAGATTGGAGTGAGCGGATATGTGACGAAGGGTGAGGATGGAGAAAGTCTCCTAAGAGCCGTTGATGCCGTAATCGGCAGTCGGAGCACGAAAGTCTCATACGGCGGTTGTACTACGCGTAAGCGGGCGGGCGAACAGTTACGCCATTCGGACGCACGTTATCTCGCTTTGCTGGGGAATCTCGCATTCGGAATTTGCCGCTGCGACGTGCAAGGCAAGTTTCTTGATGTCAATCAGGCGCTCGTAACAATGCTTGGTTACGCATCGCCAGAGGAACTGTTGAACGTGAACCTTACGGCTGGCATTCTTCATGATCCTTACCAACGGGCGCAATTGCTGGGGGAAGTAGGCGACAACGGTCGAGTCGTTCCTCTCGAAGTTGGCTGGAACCGGAAGGATGGCACAAACCTCAAGGTCCGTCTGAGCGGACGGGAAGTGAACGCGGCCGAAGGGAAGCCGGACGGCTATGGGATTATTGTTGAAGACGTAACCAAGCAGCGAGAATTCGAGGAATGTTTACAACGTCAAGCAACCACTGACCCATTGACGGGTTTGGCGAACTATCGGCGCCTGATAGCGGTGCTCGACAATGAAATAAAGCGATTCGACCGGAACGGACGAGGGTTCGCGCTTCTAATGTTTGACTTGGACCGGTTGAAGCAAATCAACGATCGGTACGGCCATCTGACAGGAAGCGAGGCGTTATGCCGGTTCAGCGACGTCTTGACCACCGGTTGCCGAAGTATTGATACCGCGGCGCGTTTCGGGGGCGATGAGTTTGCCGTCGTGTTGCCTGAAACGACGTTAGAGTCGGCCAAGTTAGTTGCGCAACGCCTGTGCGGTAGGCTTGCAAATGACGGCAAGACACCGAGGTTATCAGCTAGCGTCGGTGTTGCCGTCTATCCCACAGACGGTGAAGCGATCGAAAGCCTTCTGCTTGCGGCAGACATTGCACTATATGGTATGAAAGCTAAGGTTCACGCTACGGCTTGAATCTTTCAGCACCGCGTTCTCATCATTACGAGGCCAAGCTTCTGTTTTCCCACTTAGGTGTGCCGTGTTCCCCAAAACGTCGAAGTGGAGCTTTAGCATTGCGGAAGGTCTTATGAAGCGTTGGCGATGCGTGCGTTTGCTTTTGGCCAGCCAACCTAACGGGGTGGGCGTAAGAGCGAATCCGTGCCTTCGTACTGTCTGCGCTTCCGTACCATCGGTTGTGTTCGAGGACAGTTGTTTTGCCCGAGAGCCTTTCGACATGAAGCAGGTTACTTGAGGTTTTGAACGATAGAATCGCTGGTCTCCGCAATCGTCTTCATGATGTTGGATAGGGTCTCGATGAGTTTGGACCGGCGGTCCATGGTCATTTGCAGCTGGAGCTGGGACACTTCACTCGTGTCCGACATGCTGTCGGCAGTCTGCTCTAAGAGGGCGAAGACGAGCACGTCCGCTTGTTGCGCGGAGACGTGGGGAAAGTTCTTGTGAACGTCGGAAGCAGCGAGTTTTTCCAAGTCAGTCTGGGAAGGGAGACTCATCGCCTCCTCGCGAAATGCGGGGACCAGAAGTTCGATTTTGTGTTTTGTTGCCAACGGCAAAAGGCGCTGGATCCGGGCGTGTTGTGCCGCAACTGCTGAAGGCATCGGGCGAATCGCCTGCGCGGCCGCTTTGCTCGGCTGTTGGGCGAAGGCCGGGATGTTTACAGCTACCAGGAACGCGAAGACGATCAAGCGAAGTGAGGTCATTGCGCGCCTCTCACGCCAGCGAGAAAATCCGCGCAGATCATCTCGCGGCAGTAGCCGCGTGATTTATCGCTTCCGAGCATCAGAGCCGCGGCTTCGAGCGCCTTCTCGATGACCGGCAGCTGGCTCTTGTAGGCCTTAAAAAAAGGATCTCCCAGGGCTCCGTTTCCTTGCCGGTCAGGTGATAATCGACCGCACGTTTGAATTCCTCCCTGGGCATCGTGCTGGCTTTGTGAACCAAGCCAAAACGTAATGTTTTATAATTTCTCTTTAGACGTAGGTGGTGATTCTTATCCGGCTACCCCTATTTTATTCGCGCGATCGCTTCCGCAAACAGACTTCGGACATCTTCCAGTCGAGTCGACGGATCGTTGTTGTAGCCCATCAGGCGGTGCGGATACGTTTTCGTCTGCGTTCGTTCGTCCACGATCTGCCGCACTAGCTCAAGCGCCGGTCTCCGATGATGAAAACCGCCGGTCACTTCCATTGAGGCGCGCTCCTCTGCGCAGTAGATGCTCCAGGTTGTGGCCGTCGGGGGGCACTTCCGATTGTCGGCGCGATTCCACACAGCGTCGGAGGCGACAATGGCCGCGGCGTGCTGCAAAATCTCGCGGTCGAGATCGTTGGGAGGGACTTCTTGCGCCGTATCAATTTGGAATTGGAGGGCTGAGTCCCGCTTGGAAAATCCAGAGACTGGGAACCAACCGGCATACGTTCTGATCACACCCGTTCCGCCGGCGTAGATTTCGATCTCCACTGCATCGACGGCTTCGTCCAGGTCTGACGTTCCGTGCTTGACGACCTGTTCCTGGAGCGCACGGAAAAATTCGTGGACGTCCTCGAATGTGGTCGCGGGATCGTTGTTGTAGTCGCTGAGCGGCGTGGCATATTTTTTGGTAGTCAGGAGGGCAACGGTTTTTGTGGCCTCTTCCATAACAGGATATTCGGCGTCGCTCATCGCACCGGCCCACACTTCACTGGGCTCAACGTCCGCGCGCCATTTTCCGCTCGTGATGGACTTGGCGCGTGAGAGCGTTAAGACCGGCAGCTCGTCAAACAGCGGGCCGCACGAACCTTGCTGGGTGTCGGCGTCCAAATGGAACCGGCAATCGGAGTGCGCAGTCGATTGACTGATTCCTGCGGGATCCCTCCGCACCCCGGCGGACTCTTCCACGGCTTTCTGCAATGCACACGCGATGGCTAAGGTCTTTGCGTCGGCAGGACATTTGCCGTTATCGGCTCGGTTCCACTGCGCGGGCGTTGCGAGGACCTTCGCGGCGCGTTCGACAAGTTCAGCATCCCATTTTCCAACAGACTCCTTGGTCGACGGTGGCGGCGCGGGAAGTGTCGTCTGCGGTGGTTGTGCTTGGACGACCAATCCTAAGCACGCGAACCTCGCGAGCACAAGCAAACGGCTGAACGTGTTCATCGGCGTTTCTTCGGTCATTCATGGATCCTCTCTGTCATTGAGGAGCGAAATTAAGGGCCGCAGAAGCACGCGTCTACGACGCCCAACCGGCAGGGAACACGTCCGCCATTCATGGGTGCCGACAAAAGCTCACAACGACTTCAAGAATTCGATGATGGCTTCCTGATCGGCCTTGTGCAGTTTTTTGAAATGCTCAATGACTTCAGCCGCTTCGTCGCTGTGCCGCATGATCGCTTCGCGAAATGTGAGAGAGGCGCCGTCATGCATCAATCGTGGACGCAAACGAACCCCCCACAAAGGTGCGGTGCGTATCTTGTTCCGGCTGCTCTCGAAGTCTCCTCTCGAAAGATATGCCGACATCATTTGAAAGACTTTGTTGCCATAATGCTCCCGGGTCGCTTGCAGGATTCCGTCGCCCGTACCGACGTTATGCATCAGGAAATCTCCATACGGATGAAATGTGATTGACCCGAGGGCCGCTGGAATCGTAAACGTTCCGCCGTCGATCTTTGTCCCCGCGGGAGCGGTGGTCAATGTTTCGACATGACAGGTCGCACAGCCGATCTTGTCAAAAAGGCCGGAGCCCTTCTTTGCAACCGCACTATTTGCGAGCTGCAAGTCACGTGCCGGCGCTTTCGTAGCACGAATAAACCGGGCGAAGTGATCAATGTCGGATAGGCCGTCTGGTCCTGGCTTGTCATTCGGCTCCGAAGCGGTATTGCAAAGATTGGTTACCTCATCCGGTTGAAGGCGGTTTGTGATGCCCATCTCATTCAGGTAAGCGTCGCCGGCGAACGATAACAGACTCGCGTGCTGATCTTTCCAACCGAACCGGCCTACGCTCATCTGTCCTGGCGCTTCCACGATAGGGACTTGGAGGATCTGGCCGCAGATTTTCCGGTGCGAAGATTTGCATTGTTGCTGTGCGAGATCAACGAAGGTTTGATCGGCAACGGCCTCGACGAAGCCATCACCCAATAGATTCAAAGAAAGCCGGAACGTCCGGATGGATTCTGTCTCCGGAACTCGCTCCTGAATTTCGCTGCTAGGAAAAGCCGCGTTGGGGCAGATAGCGCGATCATTCACCAGAGATCGGCCGGTGATGATTTCCGTCCCATCAGCGATGAGGATTTCGGGATTGCGGAAGTGGCCGTCGGGGCCCTGATGGCCAACGCGTAATTCCGTGACTTGGGAAGCGGCACCCGATACGGGACTCTGGTGGCATTCGCGACAGGATTGGGCGTTATAGAGCGGCCCGAGCCCGTCGGTCAATCCCTCCACTTCCTCGAAGTTTACTTGATCGGCTTGGTGGGTCAGATCATCCACCACGCCATTACTCTTGTTGTCGAAGCCGGTCGGTGCCTCAGAAAACTGTGTGGCGGTGGAAGCCAACGCAAAGCTCAGGAGTGCCGCCGCGACGAAGACTTTCATGGGTTCCCCCTCAGGCGGATTCAGAATTGGGTCTGGATTGTGAATACCACCTTGTTGGTTTGCGGCAAAGGCCGAAGAACCGAGGTGCCCAAATCAGCAAGTCCTGCGACCGTGTTGGTTCCCGGGGAAGGTTTGGAACTCGGCATGAGGCCGCGCCATGGAGAGTCCAAAGGAATTACCCGCGAGGGAATTGTGGCCCATCACCGCAATCGCGCCGGTCAACAGACGATTCTTGCACGTGGGGGGGCGTCGCAAGCGGGCGCGAGCGCGACCTACGATTGTTGAGGATTGAGGAGCGTGCCGAGACGATCCACCAGGTCCAAGCCCGCATGGCTCGCATCCGTAGTCGAAAAATCGGATGAGAGCATCAGAAACTGCGTGTTGGGGGCGGACTCGCGAAGACTTTCGATAGCGAATTCGTTGGCCAACAGTCCAGGCCCGCACACCACCACATGGGGCTTGATCGCCTTCAGGAGCGTCTTAGCGTGGGAGAGACTGTGCGTGGTGAGAACTTCATAGCCTGAGCGCTTTAGCAGCGCATTCAAGTAGGCCAGGAGATCGAGAGAGGTGTCAATGCAGCAGATGACCTTCCCACCGCATCCCAATGAAGCCGCGCCGTGAGATTGCGGGCCCTCGAGGAATGCGTCAACGGCTTCTTTTTCGGATGCGTAGGTACGGAACACTTTGAGCAGGGCGGTGGCCTCAAGGACCTCGAGAACAAAAGGAGACATCTGGCACAGCTTCAAATCGCCGAGGCCAGACCGCAGTACGCCCGCAAGACGAACCATGGCTCCCAACCCGCCGCTGTCGACGTACTTGACCTCCGCCATTTGTAAGACGAACTTCTTCGTTCCTAGCGCATGTTTCTCGATTTCGCGTTGGAGAGATTGGACTTCGTCTCCGGTGACGATGCGTCCCTGGCACCGGATCACCATGACGTTTCCCATACCTTGGGATTGCAGGACGAGTTGCATGGTTCGGAAGGTATCACATTCCGGACGGCGCCACAGTGCCTAGTGCGATGCGGCGGTGTTTGCAGGGGAGTTTGCTAAGCCGTGTCGATTCGCATCGTCATCGAGCGCTTTCGGATAAAGATCGCAGAGCCGATCCGCGGCACCACGCGCGACCGGCTTACTTCGCGCTGGGTGTAATGGACTTGCAGCCCCTCGATCGAGCCGCAGTGGATAAGGAAGGCAAGATCCGGCACATCGTCGAAGGTGCCAGCGCCGTGGATCCCCATAGCGCATGCACCGTCCTGGAAGTGGGCAGCTTATCGTCGCGTGACGACGTTCACTATGTTCACCGTCCGCGGTATCAGCGGCAGGTTCGAAGGCGGCAGCGCCGTCGATCGCAATAGCACCATCGAAATGTGCACCAGCCTGAAGGCCAAGGAAGTAGGGAAGTAGCCAGCTGCGCGATGAAGAGTCACCATGCGTGGCGTCGGCACGCGATCCTAACGGTTTCCGCTACTGACGTTCGATGCCGGCTATATAGAGTACGAGACGCGCTGACATAAGCACCTGATTTTATTGACTCAGGCGACATGGTTACGGCATTGCGTGTGGTATATGGTCCTGCGCAAAGATAAGGTTGAATCGGGATTCCGGTCCAGACGTTTTACTTGCGCGCGCGTCACCACGTTAGCGTCCTAGATTGCGGCGACGGACGGGTCTCCTCTGGACGAAACTCCAATTCCGCACTGCGGGCATCAACCAATTCCTTATATCCGAGACCGCCGTAGAACCTCTCCGTCAGAAGATGATTCTCCACGTCGTAATAGCTGATGCGCCCAACGGCTACGGTATTTACTATCTGGCGTAGGTGATCTACCGTGAGGGTGACTGGCATAACCTTCCCGCGGGAGTGCTTCGGGTTGAGTGTATTCCAATTTCTATTCTAACAGTCTGTGGGCGCAAGCTGTCGGTTCAACGCCGCGCCATCTTCCGCGCCATGTGCAGAAGCAAAGGTCTGAGCGCGCCGTTCCATTCTTGAAAGATATTTGCGCAACTACCGCAACGCGATTCTCTGGTCATCTCACCCTTTCGTAGCAAGCCGGACGCTCTTTGCTCTTGGCTTTGCCAGGCAGGGAATGGCTATCAATTCCATTGATTTGCCAGACTATCAACGCGGCCAACGCCGCTGTTTTCTGGTCCTTTGTCCAGGGGGGTCCAAGAGTACGACTTAGGCCCGAAATTTGTCGCTTAATCCGAAATGCAGTAACTCCAAATGCCATCTCAACTCGTTTGTCCAGATCGCCCTCTTTGATCCCGGTTACAGGAAGGTCGAGACTATTACAAGCGGTGGTAAAAACGTTGCGAAAAAACTCACCCTCTGCCGCATGGATGAGTACGTGTGAAGCGAGAATTTTGGGAAGGGGTGGCAGCATACGACCTGAAGCCAGAAGTATGGCGGACCCCACGACAGAAATTTGGCGAGCACGCAACTCGTCAAGAAGTTTCCGGATACTCTGCACCGCGAGACATTCTGACTCTATAAAAAAGTTCGCGATAAAGCGCTCCGCTTGAATGAGCTTCATATTTTCCGCACAGTGATATGGCTGACTTGGTCCAGACGTCTTCAGGTGAGCTACGGAAACCCGGCGTCGTTCGAGGATTTCGACTTTGCCGGAGTCATGTGAAGCTGTAACTAACGCAGCCCAGCCAGAATGCACCCGAAAGCCGATAGCCGCTTGTTTCATGTGGGACTCAATCGACCTGCCCTGCAAGACTATCATCACCCATCTTCCCCGCGGTTGAATGTGATGGACTTGCAGGCCCTTGATTGAGCCGCACGATCGGCAATTCAACCGTCCCAAGGAACATTCTGGTGTGAGTACAAGCAAGCGCCGGAGTTCTACTGGGACTGCATTGTTGCATTCGTTCTCAGAACATTCACAACGTTCACAAAGTTCACGCTCGTCTCGTCGCGATGTCGCACATCGCCTTTACAGACAATAGGTTACTGGTCCGAGTTTCCTACTCCGCCACAGTTCAGGTTTCGGGGCTAGGCGCATGGGAGGTTGCAGATTCAGCGGATGGCGCATTTACCTCAGCTGGATCCTGGTGGGCAAACAAAGGTCCACGCGAGCGGGGCCGGGAACGACGAACGGGCCCAGAGTCAGCCTTCCTCTTGGGCGGCTCGATGCACCGCAGCCCGCCCGTAAGGCCAAATTTGTCGCACAGAGGACAAGCCCGACCCGCGTCACCGTGCTCGATCGCGCTGTATGCCGTAACATCGCGACGCGTGATACAGTACTGCCTGGCAAGCTCGTGGACCTTTCGCCGAAAAACGGCACTCAACTTCACGCCATATCCCTGGCTCCCAAATCTTTGGGGCTGGATGCCAATCGAACGCAGGACCACGCCAATCGCTTTCGGCGTATAAGTGATGCCCGCTTCCCACCTTTCCAATATCTCGTTGATCCGCTTCGTCACACCACCGACGAGGATGATGTTGGCGCTCAGATTCTGAAGAGGTCGCTGCCGATCGTGGCACAAACCGAACAGCGCTTCGACCGCGATCCACTCAGGTTCCACGGATCGTTCGAGTTTGGCCGCATCGTCTTCCTCGCGCAAGATATCGAGGAGGTTCGCGACGAGGCCAGCATCAGCCTGAACGGGAAGCGCGAGAGATCTCGCGATGCTCCGCATGCGAGGCGCAAAGTCGAGCGTTTTCGGAAGCTCCGGTACGGGCAACTTCCCGTAAGCCTCGAGACGGAAACCCAAAAGACGATTCTGAAATCGGGCCTTGACGCTCGCAGCCTCTGCGGAACCGAATGGAAGGACATCCCTGATCGTCGGACTCATCGAAATGAAAATAGCTCGGCTGCGGAGCGCCGCGTCCATCGGCAGTTGCCTGGATGCTAGCACCTTCGCGCCAAATGTCCGGTACAGTTCTCCCTTGCTGCTAACGGCCGGGACGCGATGCGAACTGCTGGCGCGCAGGAACCGCAGCAGCGCCCCATCTGACTTGCCGAAATGACACTCATCCAAAATAATGGTTGGCTGCAGTTGGTCTGTCAACAAACAGAGCGATGCCAGAGCGATATTCCCAACCAGAAACGCACGGCGGCAAAGGCAACTCAACACCTGCAGCAGTACGGTTTTTCCGCTCCCGAGAGGTCCCACAAGCCAGAGGTAAGTCGCGCTCGGGAGGAGGTCCTGCATCCACGTATACAGGACATAATAACTGATGAGATAGAGTCGACGTTCGTCAATATCTACATAACGTGAAATTGTCATCGCGATGTCTTCGATGAGATCCTTGGCAAGGCTGCCTGACTCTGCTCCCGTCGGAAGAGTGAGCGCTTCGCTTTTACGCGACGAAATCTCTGGCGCCACCATCATCGTGCCAATTGCTCTGCCGCGGTCCTTTAACTCGTGAACAATCGTCGCATTTCCATTCTTCCACAGAAGAAGGTTCAGTTTGGAAGGGTCTTTCGGATCGTAGATGAGGTCCACTATTGTGCCATCATCGAGGACGCGGAAGTCGCCCGATGCGTCGGGCGGTCCGACGAAGACGCGGAGGTTCCAAATTCCCTTACTCATGTCCCAGACCCCGCACAACAAAAAAACGGTGGCTGCGAGCCTGCCGCCGTCCACCGTCTCGACCCGACTCACACGGGCTCAATCTGTACTGGCACCACGAATCTCCTGAGAGAATACCACCCAATGGCGTCCGCTGTGTTCTTTTCGAATTCGCGTAAGTGTTCCCGAAGCGGGCTTCGATAACCCACCGAGGATTGGGTCGCTCAAATCATTGTCGTCGCGGATACTCGTTTGTTTTGCCAGGTAGCTCCGAAAGGGTCTGTACACCGCGTTTATCAAGAGGGCTAATCAACCTGTGTGGCAGCGAGAATCCAAAAACCATCCCGACACTATTTGACGGGCTTCCTCGCCCGGGAGTACAGTCTGCGCGGTGAGTTTTCCCCCCGGTGGAGGCCCAATCCATAATTCATCAATAGGAGACTGTTATGGAAAAGCTGATCGCCCGTTGGAGCTACTGGCTCGGAATAGTTTGCTTGGTCATCGCCGTGATCTGGAGGGCAGCGACCGCCTTTGGGTGGTGGATGACATTGACCGCTACCCGGGCGAATCCCGTCGGGTACTGGTCGTTCTTCCATGCCAGTATCTTGCTTTTTGTCGCGGCCATTGCCACGACGTCTTGCGCCTGGCTCAATTCACAGAAGTCTTAACGGAACGAATCGTCCCTATGATCGGCGCCAGGGATGCCTGGTTTAAGACGAAAATGGTTGTGGCGCGCCCAAGGAGACGATTTTCGAACTCTTCTAGGTGAAATCGTGGCTGCCCGGGTCGCCGATTGAGGAATCGGACAGAAATCATCCGCGAGCCTGGTTGAAATCCACTATCGCTGCTATTTTCAGATACCTGCGAAGCCGCAAGAGAGCCTGTGCCCTTTTCGATGGGTCTCTTGGTGGCACTGGACACAAAGAGCCACCAGATTCTCGGCCGTGTCATCACCCAATCGGCTCCGCGCCTGAATGTGATGGACTTGAAGACCCTCGATCGAGCCGCACGATTGGCAACGCCAGCCGTCCCGCGCAAGGACTTCGCGGCAGAGTCGGCGATAGGCGTCAGGATCAAGCCGCAAGCGCGGGCATTTGGATCGAATATGACTCAAGGGACTACCCGCATGCTCTCGACGAGTTGCTCCCGCTGCGGCATCGGAAGGCTGAATACCAGGCGGGTGATGGCCGACCGAAGAGCATCCTCATTGCCGGTCTCCAAACTCACGCCAGCGAGAAAATCCGCGCAGATCATCTCGAGGCAGTAGCCGCGTGATTTATCGCTCCCGAGCATCAGAGCCGCGGCTTCGAGCGCCTTCTCGATGACCGGCAACTGGCTCTTGTAGGCCTTGAAATAGAGGATCTCCCAGGCCTCCGTTTCTTTGCCCGTTAAGTAATGATCGACGGCGCGCTTGAACTCCTCCCTGGGCATGGTGCTGGCTTTCTGCACCCAGGGTGCACAATCGAACTCCTGCCGGTCCCGGCGCGCGACCTTGGCGAGTTCCCGAGCCTTGGTCCATCCGATTTGTTCCAGCTGACGCTTCCGGATGGGGGACAAGTGCTCGTGAATGGCCATCAAGTAGTAGGCCTTGCGCCGCGACTCGGGGAACTTCTTCTCCAGGAACTCGTCGAAGGAGCGTACGTTATCGACCCTCCAATACAATCCCGCACGAACCTCGCAAAGATAGCGGCCCAATTCGACGAACTTCGAGTCGCGTTCGCGATCAACAGCCTTCTCCCACGCCAAGATCTCATCGATCTTCGCGAGCACGAACATGGCGCGCCGGCGATCGAGCTTGGGAGTCATCAGCGCCCCGCCATTAGTCGTCAAGAACGTTAAGCCAATCAAGGTCGCTTGCTCCCGGCTGGCGGATGAGTTTGTTCCCAATCAATGGTTCATTTCCAAGACACA
Organism: uncultured Acidobacteriota bacterium; assembly: GCA_963703805.1. Classification (GTDB taxonomy): domain Bacteria; phylum Acidobacteriota; class Terriglobia; order Acidiferrales; family UBA7541; genus DASTCZ01. The sequence goes on from CAVPFO010000005.1 coordinate 3,034,577, forward strand.
AGCCAAGGTGCGCGCAGCTGACGCATCCATTTTGTGGAAAACGAATTCCCGGCCGAGGAGGGAACTGCGCCGTTTCGATTTGCGCGACCGTGGCCTCCACCAATTGCCCAAACTCACGGCGCTGCTCTTCGGTGATCGTTGCCAGCAGGTATTGAATCTCCGGGACGCGTTTCCTCACAAAAGCCACGATCGCTACGTCGGAGATTCCAGTGATCCAGGAGTAGCAAACCAACTGCAGGTCGAGCGACGTTAAACCCTCGGGCCGGTCAGGATAACGAGCACCGGTGGTTTTCCATTCGAGCAGACGCCGTTTGCCATCTAGGTGGCCGATCGCATCGACATAGGCTACAAATTCATGACCGTTCGGGAGCGGACGGACCAGCTTTTTCTGCAGGTTTTGTTTCGGTTGGCGAATGCGGATCCGGTTATCTCGTACGAACTGCTCGAGCAGGCCGATTCCTTGGCGAAGCAACCGTTCCCAGTCATCTCCGTGTGGATACTCCAACGGGATATCGCGGTAGGCTCCCCATTCCTTGAACAGCACGGCTCCAGGATCTTCACGCTCAAAGAGTGCGGCTAGTGCTTTCTCAAAACAGCGTCCGAAGCAAAGCGAAGCCTTGGATTCGGTTTCCTTCCAGCCGTCCAAATACCGAAAGCGGTAGCTCCTGGGGCAGCGCAGATATTGCGAGATTTGCGTGTAGCTAAAGGTCACTTGCCACCTCACATGTGCACGTCGATGGCAATCTCGATTCTTCCCACTCGCTGGCCGGCGCGAAGCCACCGAGATTGAGAAACGAGCGGCCGTCGAGAGTCGTGTGTGAAATGCGCACGATTCCTTGCAGGCCGATGAGTGCCTTTTCATCGATTTCGTCGCGGCCCATGAGATCGGGGTCATACCCAAAATCCCGCAGAAACCAGCGAAGTTTCCAAAGCGCTTTGGGAGTGCAGTACAGACGGCCGGTAAACGAACGGTTCCGCTGCTCTAATGGTTCCAGGATGGTGAGTCTCAAAACGTAGAAGGGCCGCTGCGGATGCCAGCGGAAGAACACTCGATCGACGCGGACCAGGAACACGCCGTCTGAGATTTCTTTGCAGCCACGAGCTTCACCATGCAGTCCAGGGATGTGCCGCTTCATGATCTTGTCTCCTGTTGCGGCGCATAACTGTTGAGGTGGCAGATGCAGTGCGTCGCGATCCTTGGCGGCTGATGCGGCGAGAGTCGTTAATAAAGGCTTCGACCTGATCTCGGCTAGCGTCTCGCAGTTCGGCGGTGCCGCAGTAATTGGCGGCATAAGCTTTCACGAGGCCGGCATCTAGGCGGTATTGACGGATTAGCAGGCACAGGCGGTCGCGGAGGCGAGAATGTCCGTTATGGGCGCCGTTAATTCCGTTTGTGGAGTTAGCGTGAGGCTCGGTTGTTCCGGATCCGCTGGGACGTGGCGTCCAGCCTAGTTCTTCAACCGAACAAAGTCCGATGCCGTATGCCTTGCGGAGCGCTCGGTTGACGGCGCGAGTTTCAGCGACGCGCATCTCGGCGCCTCGGACTAAGGGGGAAACGTTAGAAGGGTCGGCGTCGCCATAGCCCACGAAGCCCCGAGACGCGGAGGATTTGTATACGATTGCTTTGAAAACCCAGCGATTAGAAGCCGGATCGCACAACTCTCGCATGCGGAGAACTTGTATTCCGCCGCAGCGATTTCGACTAGCGACACGCAAGAGACCAGCATGGGTAACGTACCATCGGCCGCTAAGGTATTGAATATCACCTAGAGCCACGGACACGGAATGTCTAGCGGTTAATTCCTCAAGTCCCTGGCGGGCAATTTTCGGCAATAGGCCCCACGCCGCCCTCGCGTTAGTAAGGTTCAGGCTTAATGCTTGGTTTCTTGGCACGGTCGACCTCCATGCTATGCGTACCCGCCTACGCATGCATAGATTATGCGTAGGCGGGTACGCATGCGTCAAGTGTTTTCTTCTTGATTTTCTATTTCTGCGTATGCATAACGCTGTCATGGCAATCAGAGAAAAGAATCCTCACGCGATAGCCCTCGGGAAAATGGGTGGTTCCAAGGGAGGCAAGACCAGGGCTGCCAGGCTTACGCCCGAGGAACGCACTGCAGGTGCTCGAAAGGCAGCGCTTGCAAGGTGGGCTAAGGTTAAGAAGTTGAAGGAAAGAAAGTAACAATCACAGCTCGATGCCTCTATTTGATGCGTGGATCGACAAACCTTAGTAGATCTGAGTTCTCGCTCCTGCTTCTCTCTTTGGGGTCTTTGACACGCCAACGGCCTGTCATTGCTGCGGCCCACCAAGGCCGACCCGCTAGCTTCATACAAGAAACCCCTTAAAACTGGTTGGCGGTACAGGTATGGGCACCTCAAACTTCCTGTACCTTTTCTGGACCTCTCACCAGTCGTCGCCGCCATAACCCAAGTCGTAGCCTAAGCCTGCAACTTAAGAACAGGACGGTCTGCGGGCTTATGCGAACACTGGGGTTGTGGCTAAGTGTACTGTCTTTATCGATTTGCGGCGCCGGATGTGCGATCGGCGGAAGTGCCGGGTTTAACCAGACGTCGAACTCAGGCTCGAATTCCGGCTCCTCCCCGCAGCAAACCACGCCCGAACCAAGCGCAAGCCTAAACCAGCAAACCCTTTCTTTTGGATCAGTTACAGTTAATGCGACGGCGACGCAATCGGTGGCCATCTCAAATACCGGCAACGCCAGCCTTACCGTCTCGCAGGCAGTCTCTGGCACGGGCTTCTCTATGTCTGGCGCGAGCTCCTTCTCGGTGCCAGCGGGAGGTTCCAGCCCGGTGACAGTCTCGTTCTCACCTGCGGCAATCGGTGCCTCGTCAGGCAAGATTTCGTTTACCAGCAACGATCCGAATAATCCTGCACTATCGGTGACCCTGTCGGGCACCGGAATTTCCGTATCGACGCCTTCGATTTCCCTGAGCCCCAACCCTCTTTCTTTCGGCACGGTAACAGTGGGAACGCCGGTATCGCGATCCATCACCATTTCGAACAGCGGCACGGCAAATCTGGTAGTGAACCTGGCGTCAGTCAGTGGCACCGGCTATAGCGCCAGCGGATCAACCTCCAATATTACGGTGGCTCCCAACGCGTCCTCAACCGTGACTATCAATTTCATGCCTACTGTTACAGGCAATGCCCCAGGGAACCTGACCATCGCCAGCAACGCGACCACTTCGCCGAATGTGGCTGCTCTAAGTGCCACCGTCGTGGCCCCAGCTGTGCCGGCGGTGTCCGTCACGCCCGCAAACCTGTCGTTCGGGAACGTCAATGTCGGTAGCACCGGCACGCAATCCGTAACGATTCAAAATACGGGCGGCGCCAATTTGGTGCTCACCTCTGCGAACGTGAGTGGAACGGGATACACCGTATCCGGAATGAACATGCCAGCGACGGTTGCGGCGGGTGGTTCTACAGCGCTGACGGTGAGCTTTACGCCTTCGAGCGCAGGGACGGATGCAGGCAACGTGTCGCTTGCGACCAATGCTTCGGCATCTCCTTCGGTCACGATGTCCGGGACAGGAGTCACCGCAGCGACGCAGCCTTTGACGATCACCCAGGGAGCATTGCCGTCGGGTACGGCCGGGCAAGCTTATTCGGCGACCCTGCAAGCCTCCGGAGGGAAGCCAACCTATACGTGGTCGCTGGCCGCTGGACAATTGCCGGCGGGGCTGAGTCTGGCCGCGAGCGGTGTGGTGAGCGGAACGCCTCAAGCCGCGGTGCAAACTAAGTTGACCCTCCAAGTGACAGATTCCTCGTCACCCTCGCCGCAAACCGCTACAATGGCTATGACCTTCACTGTGGGGCCAGCACCTTTGCAGATCTCAACGACGAGCTTGCCGAATGCCACAGCCGGTGCGCTATTTGTCGCTTTACTTGCTGCCACCGGGGGAACACCGCCGTACCAGTGGAGCATGCCATCAGGATCTTTACCCGCTGGCCTCACCCTCGCCGCTTCCACCGGTCAAGTTTCTGGAACACCGACTCAACCTGGGTCATCCACATTGGGGGTTCAGGTAATCGACTCCAATTCAGCTACTGCGGTCGGGAATGTGAACGTGGTTGTTGAACCACCATCGAGTGGGTCGACAAAACTGACGGCCTGCCAAGTTTTGAATCAAGCCGGTGCCACATACGTTCTGCAAAATGACGTTACTGCCAACGGGAGTTGCTTTAACATCCAAGCTAGCGGCATCACTCTCGATTTGGGCGGGCATACTGTCACTTTTGCTACTCAGCCACCGAGCGGTATGGCGACGCACGCTGTTTACGGGATTGCGTGTTGGGATCCAGATGTCCTCAACAGTGGGATCGAGTCAGGCCAGCCCTGTGGCGGCACCTTTGATCAGGCAACCGTGAAAAATGGAACCATCGTGCAGGGACAAAGCGCAGCCGCCTTTTCTTATCCCCTCCGTTTTGGCCAAGGCGGGGGAACCGGCTTGACGGTGACGAGCTTGAATCTCACCTGGGGATCAAGTTCGACCGATGGGATTCTCGTTACCACTACGAATGGCGGCGCGTCAGTTTACGGAAACATTTTTAATAACCAAGTTACGGTTGTCCAAAACCGTATGGCGCTACAAGCAAACTCTGTCAAAATCATTAACGAAGCTACATGTACGGCCCCCAATCTTATCCATGACAATGTCGTTAACGGCGGGCCTCAAGGCGGAATCATCACGGATTGTCAGGGAAGCAAACTGTATAACAACGTTGTCTCGATGAACACAATCTATACGAATGGCTTTGGTGTCTGGAATTACGGAAACAATCAAGAACTGTATGGCAACCAAATTACTTGCGGGGGACCCAGTTCCGCAAACGCGACCAACACATGTCGCGGGATTCATAGTGAAAACAACTCCGGCGGAAATATCCACAATAATTCGATCTATGTTCGGGATAGCAATCAGAACGTAGAATACAGCACCTCAAACGGCGGCTGCGAGCTCAGCGGCGCTTTTGGGTGGCAATTGGAAGCAGGTTCCAATAACACGGCGACCTCGAACAACGTCACTGCCTACGCCGATGTATGCGATGGCAATGCTCTTCGGGTCACCGATCCTTCGTCGCCGTCCCCGTCTTCATTGTCCGGAAACAGTTGGACTGCCGTTCGGAGGGGAAACACGGCGTTTCGCGCAGCAGGGGTTTCCCTGTACGGCGCACAGAACGTAACGATAACCGGGGACACTTTTACGGCGGATTCCTACCCCGTCGCTGTCGATTGGCCGGGCGTCTGCAACGTCTTATTTCAGGGCGATACATTCAACCGGGGGGCCAACGCGGCATCTTCCTTTACGTTCATTTACGACGAGCCAGGGTCCACGGATCCGGTTTGCAACGGTTTGAACACGTTGGAGTTTCGAGACTCGATTTTCGGTCAAGGTGTGGACCCTAACACGAACACGATGCAACCCATAAACTACTCGGGCTGGCAGCAAGCAACGGAGTACAAGGTCACCTGGACATACGTACTTACGCTGACGAACGGTAGTTCCCCGCTGGCCGGAGCGACAGTTTTGATCAAAAACGCCCTGGGTGGTACCGACTTCAGCGGCACGACGAACTCGAGCGGCCAGATCGCAACCGTTCTCACTCAGTTTCGCCGGTACAATACAGCAAGCTCGGGGAATGCTGTCGATCAGCACAATCCGCACGTCGTAAGCGTTAGCATGCCAGGCTGTACGACCGTGAACTACAATTTGAATGTAAGTTCGACCACGAATGACTTACAGACGATGACTTGCCAGCAGTGAATTTTGGCATGCGCCGAGGGCAGTCCGATCCCTTGACTGATGTTTATGCGCGCTCTGGTCCTGCCAAACTTCATAAGCGCGTAGTTTCGCTTATGCGCCATAGATAAAGACTGCTTAGCACACCCTGTCGATCTCTCACCACTTCTGTTTTATCGGGTATCCATTCGGCCATGTCATGACCCCGGCTAACAATCCGCGCTCCGACCCGAAGCTGTTCACAAAGATAAGGGCGAAGCGCCAGATTACCCGCGCCCGTAAGCCAGAGGATGACTACGGTAGCTTGGCTAACGTCGACCGAACGGGCATCCGCGCATAAGAATCTTGTTCTCGTCTCCACGCCTGCGAGACGGGCATTTTTCTTCGCTACTTCGATATTCCGCGAATCTATGTCGATCCCCACAGCGTGGGCGCCAAAAGACTTCGCTGCTAAAATGACAGCCCGGCCATCACCGCAGCCGATGTCGTAAACGACGTCCTCATCTCCTGCCTGAGCCAGGATTAGCATTTGCATGATGACCTCTTCCGGCGTTGCCTCGAAAATGGCTAGATTTTCGGGGGCGGTCCCGAGCCACTGGCGTCCGCGAGAAGCGATCAGACGAACGATGCGGACTCCTGGGTAGAGAAAGACCAGCCGGCGCGGTAATGATAAGTAGTTCAGATCATCCACGTTCGGGCTCTGTGCTTTTCGATAAAGGTATTCAAGCTTCGATGTCAATTTTTCCCTGGACCTCACGTAGAAGAAAACAGGATGAATACGCTTGGTTCTGGATTGGGCCGCGATTCAGGAGACGATTGTGAGCGTCACCGGCCAGAGTGGAACGATACGATCGGTTGGCGAAAGGCTGGACATTTGAGACGAAACGTCTACGCCTAACAAACGGTGTGCTAAGCGCAGCCCTACCAGGAGGGCGCGCCTGGCATCTGCCGCAACAGCCTGGTTGAGGACTTCGATCCAATCGAGACTCGGCGAGTTGATGACTAATTCTGCGATGTCGCATAGCATCACGAGTTGGCTCCATTGCCGGTCCGCGTA
>CAVPFO010000006.1:0-6405 GCA_963703805.1 uncultured Acidobacteriota bacterium
ACCAGACTGCTCCACCCCGCGAACGCATGATAGCGGAATCGTCAGAAACGGTCAAATTCCTGCATTTTCAGCACAAGGCAAGTGGACGCAGTGTGAGCCAACCAGCGCTTCAAGTGGCTTCACCAGGAACTGTAAGGCGTGTTTTCGAAAGGCGAGACCGCGTTGGCACTACTGTGCACGTCCGTGACGCCAGTGGTGGTTTGGTCCGGGCTAAGCAGCAAATCGTCGGTTTGCGTCTGCCAATCCTTGTGCTGCGTGATGGGGTCGGTGGGAATCTCGCGCATGTAGCCGGCCGTCACGAGATCATCGAGCGACTGCGGGGCGGCCTCTTTATCCAAGGTGTACTGCTGGATGGCGTCGCGCATCACACGCAAATCCTGGTGCAACGTGGCTTCCTTCGCTTTTTGCAACGAGTGAATGTAATTTCCGGCGGCCATGCCCAGCAGGATCACCATGATCGCGATCACGATCATCATCTCAAGCATGGTGAAGCCCAATTGCGCGATGCGCGCGGCGCCGTTCGCAGAAGCGCGCCGTGCCCGCAACCGCGATAAAACGTTATCGCAATTTCTACCAGTCGGCATATTTCGTCCCGTCCAGCGCCGTCCCTTGAGACATGCTGTAAACATCGAATACGTTCTTGCCGCCCCAGGAATTTGAGGCGGGGTCATCCTGCACGGCGCGCAAGCCCCACTCGGCGCGCCCAGTCATGGGGTCCACCGGCACCTTGCGCAAGAAACGCACGCGTTTATCGCCGGCGCTCGCGAGCTGCACGCCTTTTACCAGCGTATCGAGATCGGGTGGGTAGCCTTCGGTATCCTGCTCGACGCGAATCTGGCCCTTGTCCGCAGCATCCTTGTAACGATCGACGGCGTCGCGCATTTGCCGCAGGTCATAGCGCAATTGATTTTCCCGGCCGCGGACGATCACCACGCGCGCCATGGGCATCGCCGCCGTAGCCAAGGTCACCAGAATGGCGGTGGCGATAATCAATTCGAGCAGCGTAAAGCCTGCGTTCGAAGGAAGACGTTTTCGTTGCTGGATCATTTCGATTGTCCGCGACTACGTTTAAAAACGACACGTCACTGGTGGACGTGTACCATACCTTCGCTGGTGACGAGCTGGATGGGCTGTTGCTGTGCGTTGCGTGCATTCACTTCCACGATGGAAAGTTTGGAATCGCCGGGCGCCAGACCTTTCACAACGATTCCTACGAGCGTACCGGTGCCGTTCACTCCAGGCGAATTAGGCATACGGCTTGTTGATATCACCGCCTGGCCGTGGGCTTGATCCACGCGATTCACGATGGGTTCATTTTGCGTGCCGTCGTCCAGAAAACCGCCGCGGCGGACCTCTTCCACCGAAATTACAGCGGGGTTGTATTGCAGCAACATGGGAATCGAAAAGAGGTCGTTCACGTTCTGCACGCGCACGCCGATCACCGCGGTTTGCCCGGCGGCAAGCGTGATGTTGCTGGGATCGAATTGCAAAGTGGGTTGTCCTGGCGCCGGCGGCGGGGCCGTCATCTGCGGGGTAACCGGGGCTTGCGGCTGTGGCTGCGCGGGCGGATTCGGCGCTGGCGCCTGAGGGGCGGGATGCATGGCGCGAACCTGAACGTTATTCTCCTGGCCGGATGCGATGCTGGCTAGGTCCTCTCTGGTAATGGTGGTGCGGCGAACCACGTGCGGGATCAGCACCATCAGCACTTCCTGATCCACATGCTCGACGCTTTCGCTCGAAAAGAGATAGTGCAAGAGCGGAATGTCCGCGAAACCGGGCCAACCGGAAATGTTTTTCGTGTCGGTGCGTTCGATGATTCCACCGATCACGGTCATCTGGCCGTCCTTGATGCTGACGTCATGGTCGATCACGTTCTGTGCGATCTCCGGCTGATTGATCCCGCCAATGTTTACGTAATTCGCGATGGATGAAACTTCCACGCGCAGCTTCAGGCTGATTTCGTCATTGGCATTGATGCGCGGCGTCAGGTCAATATTCACGCCGACGTCCTGATACTGAAATTGCGTGTTCACCAAGGGGTTGACCAGCGAAGAGCTGCTGGTGGCGCCCACGCCGACGCCGGCCTGGAAGCTGCCGGTGGCGATAGGAACGCGCTCGCCGATCTTGAGCTGCGCGCGCTGGCCGTCCACCGAACGAACCTCAGGGTCCTGCAGCACCCGCGTATCGGCGTCGGTTAGCAACGCGTTCACGGTAGCGCTGGGCAGAGTCACGGTGAAATCCGAGGCATTGAGATGCTTCAGTTGTTGCAGGCTGATAGACCCTGTGGTGGTGGTTGGCGTCGTACTTGTGGGTGTTGTCGTCGAGTTCGTGCCATTGTTTGTGCTGGTACTGCTTGTCGTGGCGGTCCCGTTCGGACCGGTAAAGGTGAGAGAGGCGCTTTGCGTAGGGCTGATCCCCAGGTCGCGTGCGCGGTCGCGATTGGCCTGCAGAATTTCGATCTTGATGTCCACCTCGGGCTTGGCTTTATCGATCGTTTCGATCACGCGTCGAACCAGCATCATTTGATCGGGGGTGGCGCGCACCACGATGGCGTTTGACGCCTTCACCATGGTCATGTGACGAAGGTTCAGCAAAGTTCGCAGCGCGGTTTGAATGTCGTTCAATTCCTCGCCGGTATCGCTATTGGCCACGTAAAAGGTCTGTACGACCTCGTCTTCGTAGGCGGTGCGCTTTTGCGTATTATCTTCCGCCACTAAAATGATATTGCTGGTGACGGCTTTCCAAAAGGTGCCGCTCTGTAGGGCCACCACGTCCAGCGCCTGCTGGAGCGTCACATTCGGCAGATCCACCGAAATTCGCTTGGCCGGAAGTGTCGGGTCAAATACCACCGTGATGCCCGCAATCTTGCCAATGGTTTGAAAGACAAACTTTACGTCATTGGTGGCTTTGAAATTGATGGGCGCGGTCGAGAGCGGCTCCAATTCTGGAGGACCGGGCAACAGTTCCGGTTCAGTCGAAGCGGGCGGAGCATGCATGGCCGCCGTCGCGGCGGATTTATCCGCCATCATTTCCATGGTGCGGCGGCCTTCCTGGCTGGCCATTTCATTGGAAGGGTCGATCGAGGCGGCCTTCTGAAATTCCGAAAGCGCCATTTGCAAATCGCCTTGTTTGAGGTATTTCTGGCCCTGCTCGACGTGATATTGGCCATCGAGAGCGCGCAGCCGGACGGACTTCAAACGATAGAGCGTATTGGATGGGTCATCCTTGAGCGCGCGGTCAAAATGGATGAGCGCAGAGTCGTAATCCTGCAAAAGTTCGGCTTGCTCCCCGAGTTTTGCTTCCTGGCTGCCGCCATTCTTCGGGCAGCCGGCGAGGACGGCGCCGGTGCAACCGAGAGCTAAAAACAGCAGACAACGATTCGGCATTAAGACTCCCTGTAGTGCCAGAAGTGTCTCAGTCTAGCACCCGTAGAAAACTGCGACAACCAGCCTGCTTGCTTCTAGTTAACAGCGGCAGCTAAGATTACGCGCGTGCCCCAGAAACCCCGCAAGACAAAGGACGGAGAACGCGGAGGCGAATTACTCGTCGCGCAAAATCGCTCCGCTTCCTACAATTACCATCTGCTGGAGCGCTACGAAGCGGGTATGGCCCTCCGCGGCACCGAAGTGAAGGCGCTGCGCGAGGGCAAAGCCAATATCCGCGAGGCCTACGCGCATATTCGGGGCGGCGAACTTTGGCTGGAAAATTGCCACATCTCCGAATATCGGGCTGGGGGCCCTTGGAACCATGCTCCGCTTGGCACTCGGAAGCTTTTGATGCACAAAGAAGAGATACGGAAGCTTGTAAATAAAATAGAACCCAAGGGCACCACCCTGATTCCCATTCGAATTTATTTTCGAAATGGCCTGGCCAAGTGCGAAATCGCGCTGGCGCAGGGCAAAAAGGATTGGGACCGGCGTCAGGACGCGCGCACCAAGGAAGCACGCCGCGAAGTGAAGGATGCCATTTACCGTTCCCGGAGGCGTTAAAAGTTCATGAATATCACTCTGGAATCCCGTAGCCCCGCCGCGATCGAGACGCAGGCGCTGGTCACGTATGTGTTTGACGAGGAGCCCGTCAGCGGCCGTGCCGGCGAACTCGGGCCGGCAAGCGAGGTGCTGCGGCGGCTGGCCCAGAACTCCGAGCTTACCGGCAAGGCGCTGGAGATGACGTACCTGCACGCGCCGCAGGGCCTAAAGGCGGAGCGCTTGCTTGTCGTGGGGGCGGGGAAGAAGGCGAAGTTTGATAGCGCTCAACTGCGGAAGCTCGCGCAAACCGCGTTGCGCTACCTGAAATCGCGGGGCGTGAAGCGACTCGTATTTCTAGCGCATGCCGATGGCGCGACGCCCCAAGCCGCGCAGGCGATCACCGAGGGACTGATACTTGGCGATTTCGAAGGCGATAAGTACAAGACCGGCGATAAGAAAAATAGCGCACCCTTCGAATCGGCCGCTCTGGCCGGATGGGATGCGAGTGGCGGAGCGGGGAAGGCTGTCGAAAAGGGCCGCATTATCGCGGAGGCGCAGAATTTTGCGCGGTCGCTGGCGAATGAGCCTGCCAACCTTCTTACGCCCAAAATTTTAGGGGAGCGCGCCGCGGAGATGGCGCGAGAGAATGGTCTGGAATGTGACGTACTTGATGAGAAACGCATAGCCGAATTGAAGATGGGCGCGCTGCTGTCCGTCTCGCTCGGCGGTCCCGAGCCGCCGCGCATGATCGTGATTACGTACAACCCACCAAACGCCGCGCCGGGCGGCCCGGTGCTGGGGCTCGTGGGTAAGGCCGTGACGTTTGACACGGGCGGCATCTCCATCAAGCCCGCGGCCGATATGGACAAAATGAAATTCGACATGTCCGGCGGCGCGGCCATGATCGCGACTATGCAGGCGCTTTCGAAACTGAAGCCGGCGATCAAGGTAATCGCGGTGGTGCCCAGCACGGAGAACATGCCGGGTGGCCGGGCACAAAAGCCCGGCGATGTGCAGACTTCCATGTCTGGAAAGACGATCGAGGTGTTGAACACGGACGCAGAGGGCCGGCTGATTCTGGCCGATGGAGTGACCTATGCGCGCAAGCTGGGCGCCACGCACCTCGTGGATGCGGCCACGCTGACCGGCGCGATCGTTGTGGCGCTCGGAGCGGTAAATGCCGGCGTGTTTGGCACCGATCAGGCGTTTACGGATCGCGTGCTGGCCAGCGCCAAAGCAGCGGGTGAAAAAATGTGGCCTATGCCGATGGACGACGAATACCGCGAGATGATGAAGGGGACTATCTCCGACTTACAAAATATTAGCGGCGGCAGATATGCAGGAGCGATCACAGGGGCAATGTTTATCCGCGAATTTGCCGAGGATACGCCGTGGGTGCATCTCGATATAGCGGGAACCGCGTGGCTCGATGACGCGAAGCCCTGGATGGCTAAGGGCGGCACAGGGACGCCGGTCCGCACCCTGGTCGAACTGGCGATGAATTTCGATTCGAAGAAGTAGTGACGAACCGGAAATGTTGCTCGACGGCTCAGACCAGCCGCATGTCCTAGCGCCTGCTCTCCGGAACCCCGGGGGAACTACATTTTGTCGGGGGCTTCGATACCTGAGCAGCTCGAGACCTGCTACGAGCTGCTTTTCCACCAAGCCGCAGAGCGCCAGCAGCAGGGACTTTCTCTCCAAATCCTCTTCGGAGAGAATATGGTGCTTGTGATAGAAATTGCTGAAGGCCTGGCCTAGCTCGAAGCAGTATTTCGCCACGAATGAAGGCTCTTGCGATTTGATCGCGGCCTCGACGCGGGCCCCGGAGAACCGGCCAGCAGAATCAGTTCCCACAAGTCGTCGCCTTGAGGCGCGGCGAGCAGCGCTGCATAGCGCTGCGGATCATCGCCGGCATTTGCGGCCGCCGGCGTTTCTCCCCGCTCGGCCACTTTTTGAAAGATGCTTCTGATCCGGACGACGGCGTACTGGCAGTAGGGCCCGGTTTCTCCCTCGAAGCTCAGCGCATCCTTGAAATCGAAAGCGATGATAGTGTTGCGCGCGAAACGCAGCATGAAGTAGCGCAGCGCACCGATGGCAATGCGGTGCGCTATTTCCACGCGCTCGCTTTCTGGGAGCGCGGCGTGCCGCTGGTCTACTTCCGCGCGCGTGGCGGTTTCGAGCTTATCGAGCAGGTCGTCGGCTTTGACTCCTAGCCCACGTCGTCCGCTCACCTCGACGTGGCTCCGCGCGGCATCTTCCGGCGAAAGCAGGTAGCCCATTTCGGAGGCGCAGCGGGGCGTCAGAGCTACGATCTCATAGCTGAAGTGTGTGGAAAGGGAAGCTTGCTCGTCAAAACCCAGGGCGCGAAGTCCGGCAACCACCACGTTCTGCAAGTAACTCTGCCGCGCGTCGATCACGTTGTACACGCGATCCGCAT